>CBDANP010000008.1:0-1776475 GCA_965197685.1 Dehalococcoidia bacterium | reverse complement strand
TGCCCTGGAAGTGGAAGCGCATCAACCGGCGTCTGGACAAGATACCCACATCGAAACGGCATTTATATTAAGTTTGTGAAATATCCTTATGTCCTATCCAGGTAGCTCAACTTGGACCCTCGAACATCCAGTCAAGGATACTCTGTCCGAATTCGCCGGACAGCCTGGGGACATGGGAGGACCCTTTCATCTCCCAGAATTCGACCACTACGTTGTCCCGGCAGCCGGACCGGTAGCGCGTAACACTTGTCTCCTTGCCGCCTACCCCCGCGTCTATGTCGAGATTGGGGAGCGTCTCCGCCGCGGACAGGTCGCAGCCCGCGCGTCTGGCCCAGCGCTGTGTCACTTCGCTTGCGGCCGGGTAGCTTCCCTCACCGATTTCGGGATTCCAACCCCCTTCTATCCGCACAGTATTGTCGTCGTCGCCGTGAATATGCAGAACTGAGATGGGACGAGCGGAATCGCATCGCATCGCGTCGGAATGGGACGATCCCGCGAGAGCGACGATGCCCGCGAGTCCCGGCATACCCTCACAGGCGAGGCGATAGGACATGAACCCGCCGTTGGACATACCAGCCACATATACGCGGTCTATGTTGATATGCTCGGCAGCCTCCTCGACGAGTCCTATGAGATACGTCGCGTCGTCCGGCTTGCTGTCGGAAACGCCGCAGCAGAAATCCGTGGCGTTCCAGAATCGGCTCCCTTTCTCGTCCCTCGTTCCGTTGGGCAGTATTAGGGCAAAGTTATAAGAGTTCACGAACTCGGACATCCCAAAGTAGGAATCCTGACTCATGTAGTGGCTCGTGTAGCCGTGCAGGTTGAGGACCAGAGGGAGAGGGGGCCGCAGGTCCAACGGGCCCCGGTTGTATCCCGACGGCAGCGCCAGCAGAGCGGGACGGTCGAGGCCTATTCTCTGAACCGCTCCCACTCCCGATTCCCTGACAAGATGGGACATGGCCTCATCATAGGATGGCTCGCTCGCGCCAAAGATTATGACGGCGGCGCCTAGCGCCGCGCCTAGCGCAATTATGTTGACCGTGAGCGCCGATAATGGCATCACGACGCTCCTGCCTTTGCGCCTGAAAAGCGCCAGCACAGACAGGAGCAACCCCAAGCCGATGCTGACCACTACAACGAGCGCGCCCACGAAGAAAGGCATGAGCCCGATTATCAACAACATAAGCCCGAGCGTCAGCGCGATAATGAGCGCCAGCGAGATGATTCCGAGTACCAGCCCCGAAGCTGCCATAATGTCTCCTCGTCAGGTCGCAGGCCAGTGCCGCTCTCGCCTTCCTGATAGCCATCCACTCACAGCCCACATGGACAGAATCGCCACTGAGACAATGCCGATAGTCATCGCGGCTTCCGTGTCGGTTATAACATCGCTCTTACAGAATGATTCCCGAACAGGCAAGTCCAGTATGCCCACGCTGAGTCTCCCGGGGCCTCCGGCATTCGGTCGAGACTCCCAGTTCTTCTGCAACCTGAATGGAAGTAAGTGTATGCCGAAATTTAGGAACCCTCTGAACAAGACTGACAATAATCAGATTTTGGCAACCTGAGCAGCATTCACGGAAACAAGCATCTCTCTACCCGTTTCCTTGAATATTCAGCCCCCTGATTCCGCTCCTATCGGCGCTCCGGGAACGGCTTCGGACGCGCTTCTCCCCCGTCACGCAGTCAGACGACCCTCCGCCGTCAGCAGGCTGTCCAGTCTCATCAGCAACGCCAGACGCTCCTTGTTCTTAGCCAGACTACGATAGCGCACCTTGCCGTAGCCGAACATATGTTTCGCGCCAAGTGGCTATCTCAAAACTCTTTACGGAAGCGAATGGCTTGGAGAAAATAACCCCTCTACCTTGACGGTATAGGACTGAGATGGGGGTGAAATTCTTTCCAACGAGGTTTTGAGATAGTTTCTTAGTTCTCTTTACGCAGCGGTGAACCCCCCATCCACCACAAGTTCCGCCCCCGTGATATACGACGCCTCATCCGACGCGAGGAACAGCACCGCATACCCCACCTCTTCGCGCTGTCCTACCCTTCCCATCGGCACATTCGAGAGCATCTCGCGCCGGCTCTCCGAGCCGCAGGTCATCGCCGTCCTTCTCATCGGCGGCATCAAGCCCGGATGCACTGAGTTCACCCGTATGGCGTCCTTCGCATACTGCACGGCGGCGGATTTGGTGACCGTGCGCACCGCGCCCTTTGAGGCGTTGTAGCCCATGTGAACTGCGCTCTGCCCCACGATGCCGCTGATGGACGATATGTTCACGATGGAGCCGCCGCCCACCGCCTGCATCTGTGGAATGGCGTGCTTCATCCCAAGGAACACGCCTCGTGCGTTGATGTTCATGAAGGCGTCCCACTCATCGGTATTCAGCTCGCCCGCGCTGTGCGACCCACCGATGCCCGCGTTGTTCACCAGCACATCCAACTTCCCATAGCGCGCGACCGTCGCCTCCACCACCGCCTGCCATGCCCCTTCGCTGGTAACATCCAGGCGCATGAATACGGCATCGCCCCCGGCCTCGGCAATCTCAGCCTCCACCTTCCTTCCTTCCTCTTCCAGAATATCCGCGATGATCACCTTCGCGCCCTCCCTCGCGAATATCCTGCACTCCTCGGCGCCCATCCCGTTCGCGCCGCCCGTAATAATCGCAACCTTGCCTTCAAGTCGCATGGATCACCTCTCTACTTAACAACTAAACACGGATGAAGGGGGATAGGCAGGATTCAGGGATGAATATCCTGTTAATCCTGTCCATCCATGTTGTTGGGGATGCTCTGAAGAAGACCGGCAATAGCCGGAATGTCCATCTCCAGTCTCTTTTTATGGTATCTGCTTTGCCACAAGTATGCCACAATCTCCCGGACCTGTTCAGGGTCTTTTCATTTTCCAAAACGTACTATAATGATGGTCAAAACTCAGGGGGTGAAAGCAGCCATGACATTGAGAGAGGCATTGGACAGAGTGCCTGACCCTCGCGGAAGACACGAACTACGCCATCCCTTAGGAGCTACTTTGACATTGGCGGTGTGCGCGATGATGTGCGGAGCGCGCAGCCTGTACGCAATCAGCCAGTGGGGGCGCGACCATAGCCCCGCAATGTCCAGGTCTTTGGGATTCAGTTGAGATCAGACTCCGAGTGTCGCCACGCTTCACAGGGTGTTCAGCAGACTGGACAGACAGGCGTTTGAGAGGGTTCTGGGAGAGTGGATGAATCAAAACGGACTGGATGACTCAGAGGCGGTGGCGGTGGATGGCAAGAGTCTTGGCGGGATTCATGGCGAACAGATTCCAGGCGTTCATCTGGTGTCGGCCTTCAGCCACCGGAGTGGAGTGGTAATAGGTCAACAATCAGTCAAAGACAAAGGCGGTGAACTCAGCGCTCTGAGACGACTGCTTGATGAGGTGGACATCGGTGGTCGAGTGGTGACCGGAGACGCTCAATTCACCCAGCGACGCGACTGTGAGGCGATAGTCTCAAAGGGGGGGACTACTTTTTCGTAGTCAAGGACAATCAGAAGAACTTGCGTGAGGATATTGAAGCGGTCTGGACAGGTGAACAACCTCCATCGTATGAGCATACTTCCAAACGGGCGGGTCGTGTGGAGACCAGAGCTAAGCTCGACTTTGTACATTCATACTGCATAGGCTAGCGATTCTATGAACCTGTTGAACAGCGGCGTTGGGATTTGTTGCATATCGGGTTTTTGCGACGACGTGCAGAAAGTCGCTGAAGCGCTCCACAGGTGACGACGCACCAGGGCTATGGCGTCGCTGAAAGCCGGCTCCGACTTGGCATACCAGGCGGCTGATCGTGGAGTCGCCAACTGTCGGTTCCCCAGCAGGTGGGCTGCGAGAGTTATCCAGGAGAACAGTCCCAACAGCACAGGAGTAGTACGTGCTATAGCGAGGTTCGACCACTGGCGTTGAGTCTCCACTCCCAGGTGGGCCCGTGCCTCCTGAAAGGTAACCTCCACCTGCCAGCGCAACACGAACCACTCGATGATCTGCACTGGGACAACCGCAGCATCAGTACACAGCAGCGCCTGTGAGTCGAACTGCTGCATGGGGTCTCGAATGAGCACCCATCGAATGGGCACAGGGGGCTTGCCCGTGTGATACCAGAGCGCTGTTTGAGAGCTGAACTCCACAGTCCGAGTAACACCGTCGTACCACGCGAGTGCTGCGCTCATCCAGCGCGTATCGGGACAGTCCAGGAGTGTCCTGAGTGTGGGCAGGCGCTGACCCTTGACGCGCGTACGACCCATCTGGCCGGGCCGACGAGGCGGAGCGGGTTTATAGAGTGCGGCATCGAGACGCAGTCTGGTAATGAAGGTGACCGGACGAGTCATGGACTGACAGAAATGGAGCAGGTCGAGGGCGGCGTAGCTGCTGTCGGCGACCGCGACGATGGAACGCTCTGGCAGCCATCGGCGCAGTTGAAGTATCATCCGGCGCGCCCAGTCGGTGATCTTCTTATGGGGTTTGCCGATCTTGAGATGGTAGTGTTCGGACGGCGCCAGTGCGGTCAGCACCGGCAGGCCCATGTACGATGTGCCCAGGGTATGATGGGCAGGCACATCAGGCTTATCCAGCGCAGACCGGAGGCCTTGACGAAGTGACTCCCGCTGGAGTGCACTCCGTCACGATATATCCCCTTGGCCTTGATCCGTTTGCCACGCCGCCGCTCCAGGGTCTCGTCTATGCTGAAAACCAGTGGACCATCGCCCTGATCGAGGTGTTGTACCAAGAGAGATAGCAGCACACGGCTCAATTGAAGGGGGGGACCACTCAGCGCGGCCTCAGAACGTGGTGGTACCGGGCAAAGCTCGTGTCGTCGCTGAGTCCCATTACCCAGAGAGCGGAGGTGACGGTCCTCTTGCGCGTGGCCAGGATTGCGCCAACCAGCAGCGCCCGGACTTTCGCCCATGTCCTGGCCTGAAACATCGGCGCGAACGGATTGAGTAGGGGTACAATGGTATCGGGCAGAGCCTGCCCCGTACTTGATACGGGGGTGAGCATGACATGACCTTTCAGAGGTGTTGGGTCTCGTCAGCTTACCCTGTTCTCTCTATCTAAGTTTTGTACAAAGCATCCGTATGCCCTTTCCGGGCCGTGCAGAGGCGACTAACTATATCGCCTTGTGATGCCGTGTAAGATTATAGGGAGGCGTGTCGTCGTACAGAGACCGGAGTTGGCATTGGCGCTTATTGCCCGGTACAAAGCATGGTCCGGGAGTCTTACGACGGCATCATTGGTGACGCTCCGATCAGGGCAGGCTCCCGTTTGAAAGATTGTGCGAAGTCGATGATTCCCTGCGGCGGCACGCCTACTCGATAGTAGCGGAGGGCGCGATGGAAAGGCACGAGACAAGTTCAGGACGAAAGAAAGTTAAGAGAGATCAAACGAGGGATTTGCCGCAGGAGTTGTCGCGGGTGAACCTGAACGCTGCGGGGATAGATGTGGGAGCGAGCAGTCATTTCGTGGCGGTCTCCGAAGGGCGCTCCGAGCGGCCAGTGCGTGAGTTCGAGGCGTACACTGCGGAGTTGTACCGGATGGCAGACTGGCTGGTTGAGTGCGGAGTGGAGACGGTGGCGATGGAGTCGACCGGTGTGTACTGGATACCGCTGTTCGGGGTACTGGAGGAGCGTGGGCTGGAGGTGCTATTGGTGGACCCGAGGCGTCTCAAGAGCGTGCCCGGTCGCAAGACCGACGTGCAGGACTGTCAGTGGCTACAGCAGTTGCACACCTACGGTCTGCTGTCGGGAGCGTTCAGACCTGAGGCGGAGATAAGAAGCCTTCGGAGCTATCTGCGTCAGCGAGCGATGCTGGTGGAGTATGCGTCTCACCATATCCAGCATATGCAGAAGGCGCTGACGCAGATGAACATAAAGCTTCAGCACGTCATGAGCAATATCACCGGCAAGACGGGTATGCGGATCATTGAGGCGATAGTAAGAGGCGAGCGCGATCCGCGCGAACTGGCGCGGTTCAGACATCCTACGATGAAGGCGGATGAGAAGGAGATAGCGAAGTCGCTGCGCGGTCACTGGAGGGAGGAGCACATCTTCGAGTTGACCCAGGCGTTAGAGCTATACAGAGAGTACCAGCGCAAGATAGAAGAGTGCGACCGACAGATAGAGTTGCAGCTTGGAAGGTTCGATGACCGCAGCGACGGTGGCACACTTGCCAACAGGCGCGGCGCGAATCCTCATCAGGGCAACGCGCCGCGCTTCGACGTTAGAACACACCTGTACAGGATGATTGGGGTGGACCTGACAGAGATAGACGGGGTGGAGGCGTACACGGCGCTGAAAGTGGTGAGTGAGATAGGAACGGACATGAGTCGCTGGCCTACTGTGAAACACTTTGCCTCCTGGCTGGGGTTGAGTCCGAATAATAAGGTAAGCGGCGGCAGGGTGATGAGTTCACGGACGAATCCGAGCGCGAACAGGGCTGCGGCCGCGCTGCGCCTTGCCGCCAATGCGTTGCATCGCTCCGACAGCGCGCTGGGGGCGTTTCTTCGCAGGAAGAAGGCATCTGGGCGCTCCGAAGGCGATAACGGCAACGGCGCACAAGTTGGCGCGGATCATATACTCGATGCTGAAGTACGGGCAGAAGTACGTTGACGCGGGCGCGGAGTACTATGAGCAACAGTACCGCAAGCGCGCACTGGGTAACGCCAAGAGGAGGGCCGCTCAGCTGGGCTACAAGCTGGTGCCGGTGGCTGACAGTCAGCAGGAGCCTACGCCGGGCACAACTCCACAACCGGCGGTAGCGTTCGCATGAGAAGGTAAGTTAGTTGAAAGTCTAGCTAAGGCGAATTGGCATGGATGAGCAAGCGGTTTGAAGGATGCTTGATCCCCGTGTGCCAACACCCGCAGGTTGTATAGAAGAAGCGCTTAGAGACTATCTCAAGACCTTAAATCGCCACCAACGACGATACCATATCAGTGAGCACGCCAGTTGAACCAAGGCAAGGTAGTTCCGCGCCTTCTTCTCGTATCTCACCAGGATGCCTCGACACTTCGAGAGCCACCCAAGCGTTCTCTCCACCACCCAGCGATGCGCAGGATAGCGTTTCTGCTCTGATGCGTCCAGTTTCTCCTCACCGATCCGCCGGATGTGCGCCTCATATCCGTACAGCGATGCTGCCCTCCAACCCGTGGGGTTGTCATATCCTTTATCCAAACACAGGTGTTGAGGACGCTTTCTGCTTCAACTGGATCACTTTGGCCATACGATGCGCTCCCCGTATGGTCCAACTCATACCCCGCTTCTTCATTCGGTTCGCAGTGAGCTTGTCTCCGTTGGACACCCTCTAAACACTGCGGTACTCATGGGTGGTGGATTCGCCTCGGCCGTCGGTTCGGAAGGCATGGGGCCAGCGGAGAGAAGTGGGCCTGTTACTGATTCGAGTCCACCACGGTGGGTGGTTCGGTATGCTCACCACCAGCGTGCAGCGCCCTACCTCATAGCATTCGTGACAGTAGGGTCTAACCCTGTTTCATTGGGCGAGGGGAATCGCCACAGGCCCTCTGAAGAGTCCCGTCAGAGCTTCGCTAGTTTCTGGACTCGCTGGTTGGCAGTGTCCAGGCCGTAGATGCTGCCCTGGGAGTCGGTGTAAACCTGGTGGGCTCCCTCGAAGGTTCGGCCGCGGGAAAGCAGCTCGCCGTCAAGGGTGAATATGCTGATGCGGGGGATCTGGTCAGTGACGTACACCACCTGGTTGGCGTCTATGTGGACGCCCATGGGGCACTTGAAATCGGTCCATTCGGCTTGGAATTCGCCCTCTGCCGTGAACACCTGTACCCGGTGGTTCTCGCGGTCGGCCACATAGACCCGGCCGTCCTGGGACACGCGGACGCTGTGGGGCACCCGGAACTGGCCGGGGCCGCTGCCGGGGCTGCCGAAACTGCTTATGTATTCTCCGGTGGCGCTGAACCGATGAACGCTGGAGTTTCCGTAGCCGTCGGCGACGTATAGCTCCCCGGATGGGGCCACGCAGACGTCGGCCGGGTGGTTAAACGGCGCCTGCATTGCCGCCCGGTCCCGTGTTCCCAACGACCGTTGTAAATTGCCGACAGTGTCGTAGATCAGAACCTGGTGGGCGTCGCGGTCGGCGAGATAGACGGTGTCATCGGGGCCGACGTGGATGTGGTGGGCGTCCATAGGGACGCCGTTCCGGCGCTCCCAAGCCTCGAGGAAATGCCCGTTGCGGTCGAACACCAGGACCGGCGGTCCCTGGCGCTGGTACACGTACACCCGGTCCATGGAGTCGACGGCCACGCCGCTGGGCTCCTGCAAGGACATACCGCTCGGCATCTGGGCCCATCCCGGTTGGTATTCGTACCTGAAGTCGCCTGCGCCTATGGTTGATGCCATGATGTCCTCCCGCTCGGTCAGATTTGCCCACGCTATACTGCCGTCGCCAGCCTGCTGGACTGTTTTCTATCATATTACTTCATTGTTAGCGTGTCGAAGTCCAGGGAATATGTCACCTGCTTGTCTTGTCATGGTATCAGACTACGATGCTTCCGACTTCACCCGAGAGCGTGGAGAGCGCATCGTTGGCGGACTCTCAGCTTTCAGGTACTTCTTCACTGTGTTCCTGTGGGTGCCCGTCTCCCGGGTTATCCCTCTGATGGATAGGCCCTTGCGCTTCGCTTCATGAACAGCCTCCCATCTTGCTATCTGCTTCGGAGTGGGCTTCCTTGGTGAGGGCGTCTCTTTCTTTCGGATCCTGGCGGAACCGTCGTCATAGACGGCTTCGCAGACGTTTTCTTCCGCTCTCTCCCTATCGACAGACGCCAGAGCCGTCGCCCAGCGACTACCCAGGCCGTTACGGTCCGGCGGCGTATGTGAAGAGTGTCCGTTGACGCTGCGAATGACATTCGGACGGGGCAGAGCCTCCTGGCTGGGGATGATATGGCCCTCGTGTTCATCGTGTGGCGTTCCTAGCTGGAACCGGATGACTTCGCCGAATACCGAGATGATGATTTGTGGACCTTCTGAATGTGAGCCTCAGGCATCGCCGCCTCAGCGACTTCTGGTCGAGAAAGGGTCCCGTGTGGGATGGCCTCGCCAGAACAAGCGGGGGACGCGTTATCCGGGTGAAGGCGAACATCCCCATACACGGTCCAGGTACTTTTTGGAAACCTAGATCGTCATGATGCTACCCCGAACGTAATCCGCGTCGGACGACGCCAGGAACGCGATGACTGCGGCGACCCCGTCAGGCGATGACAGCCCAGTCATTATGTTGTCGTAAGTCTCGCGGTCCCCGGTGTTGACTAGTTGCTCCTCGGTCGCGCCAATCTTCAGTGGTGTCTCCAGGCTTCCCGGCAGCACGTCGTTGACCCTGATGCCGTGTCTGGACAAGTGGGTGTCCAGTGTCATCGCCAATCCGTGAGTGCCGCCTTTGCTGGCTCCGTAGGCCACGGACGAGCTTCCGCCAACCACTCCGGCGACCGACGATGTCAGTATAATCACGCCGCTTCGCAGGGAGATCATGTATCTGGCGACGTGCTTGACGACGATGTATGACCCCTTGAGATTGACCTCGATCACGGGGTCCCAAGTGGAGTCGTCAACATGGGTGACCTCGAGTCCGGACCCCTTCAGAATCCCGGCTAGATGCGCCAGAACGTCGATTCCGCCGCCCAGCCAGTCGGCGGCCTCGTTAACGCTGTGACTGACCTGCTGCTCCTCGGTCACGTCCACGTGCCAGTAGCGTGCGTAGCCGCCGGAGTCCCGAATCGTCCTGAGCGTGGATTCCGCGTCGGAGTCGTTGATGTCGAACAACGCGACGCGGCCGCCCTCTGACGCGATACGGATCGCGGTGGCGCGGCCTATGCCGGTTGATGCCCCTGTAACGAGCACACGCTTCCCACTAAGATTCGCCATGATTCTCTCCTGTCTGATTGTCCCACTCGATCCCTGCCAGCGATGCATACTTTCGATACTCGACCGCGGCGGCAGCGTAGCGCTCCGGGGGCAGGTGCTCGATCAGCACGTGACCCGTAGGGCATACCCGCTGCATTCCCTGGAGAAACGTCACGTGGTCCAGCATACCCGAACCGATCTCTGCCTCCTCGAACCGCACCATGAGCTGGTCCACGACCGTGAAGTCCTTGGCGTGTGCGCCGAGCGTGTGGTCTCCGATCAGATCGAAGAACTCAGCAAGAAAACGGGGTATGTCGTAGGCGTCTTCCAGACCGCCGACGAAGTTCACAGGGTCCTGGTTGAAGCCCAGTGCGGGTGATCCGACGGCTTCGATGAAGTCCCGCACGCGGCGCGCGGAGTAGAGCGGAGAGACGGCGCCGCCTTCCACCGCGACCATCACACCCTGGTCTTCTGCCGCTCGGCAGAACTTCCGCGCGGAGTCCACCAGCCTGTCGAACACCTCGGCGCTCCGATTGCCCGGATGTGGGAGCCATGGCCCTTTTGGGTTCAGGCTCCCCGGTCGCAGGTACGTGTCCGGCGAGCCAAGCTGGGCCGTCAGTCCGCACATACGCCTTGCGAACTCGATGGCGGCCTCCCGCTCGCTGAGGTCCGGACTCACCAGTCCACCGCCGTATGCGCCATTGGTCTGACCTATCAAAACCTCGGCCTCCTCGAACATCGCCTTCAGCCGAGCGGCGTCCTGCGACGTTATCGAGACCGGGTCTTGAACGATGATGTTCAGCGCTCCGAACCCCTCGCCTGCGGCCTCCGCCAGCAGCTCCGGGGTAATGTTTCGCCAATCTCCGGGGATTCGCCCCGCAGCGCCTAGCAGCATATTCTCATCTCCAGTTCCGTATGCAAGGATGGATTGACCATCTGGTTTTAGTGGGCTGTCGTTGAAGATAGCAGGTTGGTGTCGCCTGCGAAAGAGATTGAGTAAGGAGGCAGACATGAGTGACCGCGAGAAAGATACATCTGCGGATATGTCCGTGGAGCTGGGGCAGGAGACGCCCTCGGAGTCTCAAGAGCTGAGGGAGGAAGAGATTCAGGCCATACCCGGCGGCTGGAGCCCCGGGCCTCCCGTACCGGACCCGCCGAGTCTCCCGGGCGGACCGGAGGGGCATAGCTGGGCGGTGTGCTGGGAACCTGGATCGCGTTACAGCGCCCCCGTCAAGGATCCACTGGCCCAAGATCAGTACGATTGCAAAGTCGGTGTAGTGGTAGTAAAAGAGGGTAAAAGAGAGAAGGAGGTGGGTGGAGTTATGGAAGCAGCGGCAGAGTCCCTTTTCAAGAGTTTGGAACAGATACCAGACCCGAGAAGAGCGCGGGGAGTCAGACATCCATTTCAGGCGATAGTGCGGTTGACACTGTTGGGACTGGTAAGCGGTCAAACCACCATGGCGCATATAGCGTTGTTCGGGAAACTGCATTGGCCGGAGTTGAAGGAGCCTTTGGGCTTTGTGCGGGAGAGCGCTCCCCACGCCACCACTATCTCCCGTGTATTGGCCGGAGTCCCATTCGAGCGACTGATGCCTTGATTGGGTCAAGGGGGTAGTGGGAGACTATCGGGTAACCGTCTCGGTGGACGGGAAGTGGGCCAAGCAGCCGGAAGACGCCTGGGGAAATCCGCTCGGGATGGTGAATGTGCCGGCGCATGACTTGAAGCTGTGCCTGGCGCAGTGGCCGATGACTGAGAAGCGCTACGAACCGGCGGTATTGCGCTGTCGGCCAGAGTTGCTGTTTGAGCATTATCCGGGTCTGCGACTGCTGACCATGGACGCGCTTTATGCGGAACGGAACCTGTGCTAGGCGATAGTGAGTTACGGACGGGACTATCTGGTGCGGGTCAAAGGCAATCGTCCAACGCTCCTAGCCGCATTGTGCGAGGGGTTTGGCGAGGCTGGAGTGGACAAACCGCAAGCCGAGACAGTGGACAAAAGGGGGCAAAATCGAGATGCGGCGGCTCTACTCAGACGCCCGGTTAGCCGATCATGTCCGAGAGGAACTGGGGTTTCCCGGAGCGCGGCAGGCCGCAATGGTGCAGAAGGCGAGCGTGGATATAGATACAGGCGAAGTATCCACACAACCCAGCTACCTGCCGCCCTGCCTGCCGCCCGAACGATGCGCCCCCGACGCGCTGCTCCGTCTGTTCCGCAATCATTGGAGCGTAGAGAACAGCCTTCATCATGTGAAAGACCGAAACTGGGATGAGGACCGCCACACGTTGCGCAGTCCGGGGTTGGGTGAAGTATTCGCCACCCTGCTGAACCTCAGTCTGAACGTCCTGCGACTGCAAGGATGGTTCCCTGCCACAATGTCCATGCCCCTACGAGCCAAGACCTGCGCCTTCCGACCCAGACAGACTATCGCGCGTCTGTCCGGACAAAAACCTTGACTTTGCAATCGTCCTGCTCTCGGTGATAAGCGTCACAGAGACCTCCTTGATTCCCGACACCTGAAATTCAGTCCGGTGGTATATAATCCGAAGCGCACGGAAATCAGTATGGAGTGAACAAGAACGGTGATAATCGCGGTAATCGGCGAGAGCAACGCCCGCCCGCACATCGCAGAGCTGGCGGAACAGGTGGGCCGCGAGTTGGCGCAGAGGATGGTAACCCTTGTCTGCGGAGGCACGGGCGGCGTAATGGAGGCGGCGTGCCGGGGAGCGAAGTCCGCGGGCGGTACGACAATAGGCATTCTTCCCGGCAGCGATCCGTTCGAGTACAACGATTACATAGACATTCCCATCCTCACGGGCATGGGATACGCTCGCAACGTCATAGTCGTCAAGACAGGCATGGCCGTTATCGCGGTGGGCGGCGCTTACGGCACCCTGTCCGAAATAGGTCATGCGCAGGCCGAAGACATCCCCGTCATCGGCCTGGAAACCTGGGAACTCTCCCGATCCGGGAACGCCGACTCCGCCATCATAATCGCCTCCGACCCCACCGACGCCGTGAACAAAGCCATCCGCGCCGCCAATGATCGGCTGGGAGCTATCATAGAACAGCGACTCATATCAGGAAAAGACTCATACGGAAGATATTCGTGACCTCGCCGTCCTGTTACCCGCATACCCACCTGTCTAATCGGGCAGCTTTAAGTTAATGTTCATACTTGCAAGGGGCGCAATGAAGTGATGGGCATCCATATCCTGAGAACCCTCGCAGAGGCTCGCCGCTCGGCAATCCTGGAATCCAGTAAATCCTGATTCAGACGACTCTGCCGGCCTAAGCCCTCACCGCCTGGACGTTCGCCGGTAAGGACATCCGCGCCACCGCGCGGCTGCGTTGTGGAGACAGCGCGAGCAAAGTCAATCCTCACCCTGATCGCAGTCTGATCCAAGAGATCCCATCAACGTGTTCAAAGTGTCGGTCTGCCGACACAAGATCGGATTCGGTCTCCATGGCATGAGCCGCTATCCATGTATCATTCGTTGGAATGGGACGGCCTTTCGCCCTAAGTATCGCCGCTATTCTGGAATAGTAGTCTGCGGTTGTACGTCCCACAGGTACGAAGGACACATAAGGATTATCAAGAAAAGCGCGAAGCTCGGTGAGGTTTCTGTCAAAGCGCGACCCTCCTCTGAATCCGTACATAAGCTCGCCGACAACGATCGCTGAAAGCAGTACCTCTTCAGACTGCCTCGCCAATTCTGCGACTCGGCTGTTTCCACGCATGAGGTGGGAGTAGGCGTTCGAGTCCAGTAAAAGCCTCATTGCCACACTGCTTTGTCAACTATCTCGAAATCCTCCAGCGCAGCGTCTATCTCGTCTGCCTCGGTGGGAGTCCATATCCCAATCAGGTGATCCAGTGAAGATCCGACTGTGGATTTGCTATCGGTCTTGTTCGCCGTACCTACTCCCTCGCGCAGTAGTCTCAGCGCAAGCTGATTCAGAGATACTCCCTCGCGCTTCGCAAGTCTTCTCATATTGTCCATGAGTTCGTCATCGAATCCGCTGAGTGTGAGTTGATTCATGTGGGTATCACCTAACTATCACTCACTATGAAATTTTATCGTGGGCCGATTATATCAATTCAGCGTTTATCCGTCCGAGAGTAACCGCGCAAGATCCCCGCTCGGCAATCAAGCCCTCGCCGCCTGCACCCCCGCCGGCATTGACGCCCTGGCCGTAACTCGGCTGCGTCTTGGCGACAGCGCGAGCAGCGTGCCGAGTACAATTATCGGCCCAGACGCCCACATCCACCACACCATCGGGTTTATCAGTACGCGGAACACCGCCTCGCCGTCACCGGTGAACTCGGACGGCACTATGTAGAAGTCCTCGACTGGCGTGCTGTGGATCGCGCCCCGTGTGGACGCTATGCGGAAGGACGGGTATTCCGCCCTGAACGGCTCCATTACGCCCAGGTAGCTTCCACCCGAATATACCTCGAAACGGGCGTAGTCCTCCTCGCGGTCGGGGAAGGATGCGTGGTCCGTCCCTATGTAGGTGAATCTGTACTCGCCGAGTGATTGAGTGTCGCCCGGTCGCATCACGAAATCGCGCTGAACGGAGTAGAACGACGATCCTATCGCGCCCGCCGCGAGCATTATGATAGCGAGATGCACGACGTACCCGCCGTATCTTGGCCGATTCGCCGACAGCAGTTTCACGAACGCCGTGTGATACGGTTCGCCTCGCCGGCGCCGGGAGATAGTCCCTCTCAGCCACTCTTGCAGGATACCCGCAGCGACCATGACGCACGTCATAAACGCGACGAGCGCGACCGGGCGGGTTATGCCCGCCGCAGCGAGCGCGGCCCCCGCGACAAGCGCAGTCAACACAGGGTAGCGCAGCATGAGGAGAATGTTGCGCGGCGCGGCCCTGCGCCAGGGCAGCATCGGCCCGACTCCCATAAGCATCACTATCGCCAGCAGCGCAGGCCCGTTTACCCTGTTGAAAAAGGGCTGGCCAACCGTTACCACCGTGTCGCTGGCCGCTTCTGAGAAGATGGGGAACACCGTACCCCACAGCGTTACGAACGCCACAGTGAGGAACAGTACGTTCTGCGCCAGGAACGCGCTCTCGCGCGACAGCAGCGATTCCAGCCTGCCGCGGCTCCTGAGAGTGTCGGACTTCCATATGAACGCAGCGATGGACGCGACGAGCGTTACCGCCATGAACGTGAGGAACAGCCAACCCATGGATGACTGCGCGAATGAGTGCACGGACGGAACCGGGCCGCCGCGGTTTATGAACATCCCGAGCTGCGCCATCGTGAAGGCGACGATGATTATCACCATGTTCCACATTCTGAACATACCGCGCCGCTTCTGCACCATGATGGAGTGGACGAATGCGGTCATAGCGAGCCAGGGCATGAGCGCGGAGTTCTCGACCGGGTCCCACGCCCAGTAGCCGCCCCAGCCGAGTATCGTGTACGCCCACCACGAGCCGAGCAGAAGGCCCACGGTCAGCACCAGCCAGGACAGCATCCCCCACAGACGGCCCTGGTCAACCCACTCGTCGTTTCCGCCCTTGTTGGCCAGCAGGGCGCCCATTGCTATGGAGAAGGGAATCGCCACCGAAACCAGCCCCGCCATCTGGAGAGGCGGGTGTATGAACATTCCGAAGTGCACCAGCAGCGGGTTGATTCCCTGTCCGTCCATGGGCGTGACTTCCAGACGCGCGAGCGGGTTGGCCAGAAACACCATCACGCCGAGCAGGAACGCCAGAACCAGGGCCATTATCCCCACCGCGTAGGGAGAGGTATAGGGCAGCCTTTTGCGAATAGAGGCGACCGCCACCACGGCCATCAGCGCGAAGACGATGGCCAGGTAGAGCATAGAGCCGGCGTTCCCCGCGTAGAACGCCACCCACGTGTAGGCTCTCGGCATGGCGAAATTGCTGTTCTCCGCCACGTAGCGGACCGAAAAGTCGTTGGTGACGAAGGCGTAGATTAGCGCGCCCGTAGCAGCCGCCAGCAGCGCGGGTATGCTGTACATCCCGAAGCGCCCGCTAACGAGAAGTTCGGGCGAACGACGCGCCACGCCCAGAAATGACGCGAGAGCCGCGTACACCGAAACGGCGAACGCGAGCGCGAGGGCAATCTGACCGGCTTCTACAATCACTATACTCTATCCCCTCGGTCTCGCTGGCTTTCGCCGGCGTTCTCAGGATCGTTCCGAGTCGCGGCTTCCAGCCTGCTGACATAGCGCATTCGCTCGGCGTCCTCAGTTTCTTGTTCCGTGCGCGGCTCCGAACTCTTTCGCATCCATCGAAGTGTGAGAAGAAGTGAAGCTATCGCCAGCGCGAACGCGAGGGGCGGTATCAGCCAGGCCGCGATACCGAAACCGGCAGCGGGCGGCTCTAACAACACGCTCGGACCGTACCTCTCGACGAAGAAGTCCTTTATCTGCCGCTCCGACCAGCCCTCGGCCAGCTTCTCATCCACTATCGCGCGCATCTGCACGGCCAGCGCATTCTGGCTCTGGTCTATGGACTCGCCCGGGCAGACCGGGCACATGATGGCTTTGTTCAGCGCAGAAGCCCTGCGCTCCGCTTCCGGCACGTCCGGGTTGGTGGTAGTCAGGCAGGCGTGGCTCAACGCCATGACTGCTATCAGGACTGAAGCGGCTATCGCTCTAGCTCCGTATCCATCTGAAGATTCCAACCGCCGATCATTTTCTGTCATTCTCACGAAAGCGGGAATCCAGAAGGCACAGCAGACTGCCGCATGGCGGAAATATCTGGGCATTACACAGGGAATCGGAATCAACGAATTGGCTCACTCACCCGATTTATGATACCGGACAACTGGCTTGAGTAGTTGCTCACGATTAAGGGCATCTCTATCCTGCCAATCCTGAAATCCGGCGCATCCTGATTCAGACAACCTATTATAGCTGCCATGCGTCCGAACAGGGCAGGGTATTCGCAAAGTCTGAATCATCTGTGTGAACGATTCGGATCGAACAGCGGCGAGTGGGCCGGATTGGAACGGTTTCATATAGTGTCATTTATAGTTGTGCTGGTGAGTGCTGGTGACCTTAACAGGTGGCTACAAGTGAGTGCTGGTACCTGTATTTGACCTGTATTTACCAGCATTTAGCTTTGGGGAGGATATTTTTCAGTTGAACGGGTTGTCATTGATAACCTCTGGTTTATAGTTCTTAGTTTTTAGTTGTTAGTCCTAGAGTGTATTGTAGCACAGTAGGAAGTGAATATGTAGTGATGTGGGAAACTCAGTCCGACTTTGGAAAGACCCTGAAAACTGACGGCTGAGAACTGAAAACCAGGATTTGGTATAATCGGCGGCGTTGAAGCTACACCACCGTCAAGCAGGAGTGCTCCATGTCTCTTCTAATTATCGCGTCGGACCTATTAGGCGCAGGGAAAACCGCCGCCACGCTGGCCCTGGCGCATATTTCAAACGAAAACGGCAGGAAGACATCCGCCTTCAAGCCGTTCTCATACGGAGAGGAAGACCCCGACCAGGCGGTTTACTCCGAACTCGCCAATCCCGCCCCCGACGGATGGCCGATTCGGATAGGCGATTCGGGGCCAACGCACGATGAGATAGCGGCTGCGGCGTACCCGCTGTCCATGGCGGGCGCGGGCGACGACCTCGCGATTGTGGAGATACCGAGCGTGGTCGGGCCAGAGGGTCTGGCCGAACTGGCGAATGCCTGGGACGCGAATACTCTGCTGGTTGCTTCCTACCGCCGCGACCTGAGCGCGACAGACCTGGGCGAGTGGCAGGCCGCTCTTGGCGACAAGCTCGCGGGCGTTCTGGTCAATGGACTCACCCGCTATCTTGGAACTGAGGCGAACGACTATCTGCTACCCTCGCTGAGCGAGGCGGGGATTCCCCTGATCGGACTCATACCGGAGGACAGACTGATGCTGTCGGTTTCGGTGGAAGAAGTTCGGAGCGGTCTGAATGGCCGTTACGTGGTGGAAGAGGGCGACCTGAACGCGCCCATCGAGTGGTTCCAGGTGGGCGCGATGAGCCTGGACCCGGGCGAACTCCGGTTCGGGCTGTATCAGAATAACGCGGTCATAGTGCGCGGCGACCGCCCCGACATTCAGATGTCCGCGCTCAACGCCTCGGTTTCCTGCCTTGTATTGACCGGCGGCCTGGAACCCATTGAATACATAACCTACGAGGCAGGCGAGGAAGAGGTGCCAGTGATGGTCGTCGAGACCGACACTGATTCCACAATGTCGGCGCTCAACGACCTGACTATGGGCGCGCGCATAAACAGTTCGCTGAAGGTTCGGCGGTTCGTGGAACTGCTCAGAACACACGCAGGCGCTGACGCGCTCCGCTCAGTCCTCTAGTCTGCCCGGGAATTCGCCCTCGAACAAGTCGCCCTCCTCGGGCCACTGCTCCTTGGGCATCTCGTAGTAAGCCTCTATCTCGTTTCCGTCAGGGTCGGTGAAATAGACGCCGAGCGAAATGCCGTGGTCGCCCACCCTCATTATATTCACGTCGTTCGACTTCATCCGAGCGTACAACTGCTTCAGGTCGTCGAGAGACTCCATCTCCCACGCGAAGTGGAAAAGGCCGACCCTGTTCTCCTCCGGCCCGGGCGCGTCCGCTCCTACCGGCACCAGCGCCAGTTCGTGGGATGATCTGTCAACCGCGCTCATGAATACCATCTGGCCCGGCCGCTTGTTCGTCACGTCGAGTCCAAGAACGTTGGAGTAGAACTGTTCCGACTTGTCCAAGTCTCTGACCCTGATAACCAGGTGTCCAAGCTGTTTCGGCTTTACCATAATGCAGCCTCCTGCGTGCCGCGTTCATGGGGATACGTCTCCCCGCGTTTTTCTGAGTGTAGCGTCGGTTTTGCTTACGGTCAATTTCCGAACCTGTTTCGGCAGAATTTCCTGGAAAATCGAAAGTTCCAGGCGCTGGGCCGGCCCCGCTTGACGTTTTTCGAGCTTAGAACCTAGAATTGCACCCGGAAAACAGGTTGTGACCTATGGCAAGAAAAGATAATACTGAGAATCTGATGTCCGCCGGGGGTGTGGTCTATCGCGTCAACGGCGCCGGGCAGGTGGAGGTGGCGATATGCGGCCTGCTCAATCCCGAGAACTGGAGACTCCCGAAGGGGACGCCGGACCCTGGCGAGACGGTGATACAGACCGCTTTGCGCGAGGTGCGCGAGGAGACCGGGCTTCAGGTGGTGTCTGACGACTATATTGACAGCATAGAGTACTGGTTCGTGCGCGCCCAGGACGGTATGCGCTGCCACAAGGTGGTGCACTTCTACCTGATGAAGCCGGTGGGTGGTGATATTTCACAGCACGATCACGAGTTCGATTTCGTGAAATGGGCGCCGGTCGAGGACGCCTGCAATTCTCTCACCTACGAAAGTGAGGTGGATATTGTTCGGAAGGGTCTTTCCATGGTCGGGCAGCAAGTCCGAACATAACAGGCGACGTGATAACGTCAACATCAGCAGCGACCGGGTGGTCTTGCGCGAAAAGAAGAATTCGGACATACCGGACGACTACAAGTGGCGCAGCGACCCCGAACTGGCCGAACTGGACGCTACACGCCCCTTGCGCCTCAGCTATAAGGACTTTGAGCGACTGTCGAAAGACGAAATGTCCCACCCATCCCCACGCTCCAAGCGGCTTTCGGTGGATACTACCGAAGGTCAGCACATCGGCAACGTCATGTTCTACGACATAGACCTTCGCAGCGGACAGGCTGAACTTGGGATAATGATCGGTGAAAAGGATTACTGGAGCAAGGGCTTCGGTACCGAGACAGTCGGCCTGCTGCTCGACCATATGTTTGGCGAATACCCGTTCAACCGCGTCTATCTTCACACACTCTCGTGGAACTACCGCGCCCAGAAGAGCTTCCACAAGGCGGGCTTCAGCGACGTCGCCCCCGTCCGCCGCAGTGGACGAGACTTCATCAAAATGGAAATATGGCGACACGAATGGGACGCGATGCGTTCGAGAGAGGCGCGGAATCAGAGTTCGAACGACGTAAGCTCCTCGGTGAACAGCAACTCGCCGCCATAGATGTCTTTCACGTCGCCGATCCCCTTTTCCATAGGGCCGTGGCCGGACAGATGCGGGCCTATGTGTACCAGCGCGAGTTTCTTCACGCCCGCTTCCTGAGCCATGCGCGCCGCTCCCAGCGTGCCGCACTGACCGCCCGCCTCTCCGGTTTCATCCATCACGTCCTGATCGTCCCAGCACATACACAGCATAAGGTCGGCGTCCCGCGCGAGGTCTCTGACACTGTCGCAGGGCTGGGTATCGCCGGTGAACACAATGCTGCCGTCCGGGGTGTCGAACCTGTACGCGAGCGAATCGAGATACGGCTGCACGTGTTCGGCGGGAGCCGCGGTCACCTCCCAGTCCTTGCCCGAATACACCTTGCCCGGCCCAATGTCCCTGGCGAACACGTCCGGCGCGGGGCGGGGCAGAGTGCCGCCCCTGTTGACGAAAATCTGCTGGCTCAGTGGGTGATTGACGCGCGCCTTCCAGTCGTGGGCGAATACGCCGTCCTCGCCCAGAATTCCCTCGGTAATCTTCTCGGTCAGAGTGGGGCCGTAAACCTGGAGCCTGTTCTCTTTTCCGATGCTCTGATCCCAGCGGCACAGCAGGAAGCATGGGTAATCTATATCGTGGTCGAAGTGGTGATGAGTGAAAAACAGGTAGTCAATCTCGGTCGGCCACAGCCCCGCCTTCACCAGCTTGTGAGTGGCCGCCGGACCGCAGTCCACCATTATCCGGTCATCGCCCGTATGCAGGACGAACGAACTTCCGAACCTGGTCGGCGTGGGCGTGGGCGTACCCGCTCCAAGAACATAGATGCGTGTCATATCTCTGCCAGTACCTCCTCCGGGATTTCTCACAAGAGTTTAGCAGATAAGCGTTAAGCTAGTAGTCCGAAATCATTGTATTGATGGGTATAGAGACTTCAATTTGATGCACGCGTCCTCGGTGGTGAATCGCCAGTTCACTTGCACGGCATCACTGTTGCGGCGTCTCTGCGACGCTTCCACCTTCCGACGCAGAATGTCCCTGTCCGCAATGCGACGCTCCAGACACTGACGAGCAGTCTCTTTATCACATGCGCCCAGTCCACCCTGGTGCGACGCTCCCTGACTTCCACCCGACGCCATCCCTCCAGCGGCGCAAACAGCATGAACAGACTGCTAACTCCATCGCGCTCATATTCGTAGTCGTAAGCCGACACCGCGCCCGGAGTCGCAGGATGTGGAACTCGCGTCTCCTTCACCTGCTGCTTGCTCGTCTCATCCATGCACACCAGCGCCTCATCGCCATCGTATGACCGATGGTAGACTTCCAGAACATCTTCCATCGCGCGCACAAAGTCCGCGCTCTGACCGGGTGGAATACACCAACTCTTATTCAGCCAGGGCGTGAGTTCGTTTTTTTCAACACCCTTCGAACCGTCTCTGTGCTGATGCTCTCCACTATCTCACATTCCACCAGACGGTCGGTCGACAGTTTCAGGGTCCAACTCGCGCGACCGCATGGGGGTTCGGAGCAGGCTATCGCTATCAGACGTGCTTCTCGCTCACCATCCAGTACCTTCTGACGCCGACGCAACTGTTTTCTGCGGTTCAGAGCCGACTCTATTCCTTCTTCCACACAGCGTCGGCGTATTCGCTCCACTGTCGCCAGACCAACGCCGAGCGAGCGCTCCTGTTGTCCCAGTCTATGTAAGCCTCCCCCTTCACACTCGTGCCGATGTACCTCTGGTATCCGTTGGCCGTCGCCCACTAAGGCAAGATTGCGTTCCGCCACTTCCGACAAGGCGCGCATCAACTTCACTATCCCGTCCGAAAGCAGGTTGTAGGTCTCCTTCACCGCGCCGCGACCCAGAACGTAGGTCGTGTCCAGGACCACCTTCATGCGACGACCCCTCATGTATCCGGTCTCCCTGGCGAATCTCAGACTGCGCTCGCACATCCCGAGCCTTCTGGTGCAGTATCAGGCGCGTCCGGAACAACTGAAGCGTGCTCTTGGCGAACGGCCTGTCCCCTATCTCAATGCCCAGAGCCACCTTCCAGCGTATGTCGAAGTCCGATCTCTGCTTGGCCCGGCATCGCTCGCTCTGTCGTAGGTCTGGAGCAGAAGCGCTGTCGCCAGAAGACTCGGCGGCACACTGTCCCTACCGTTGTCGGCGCAGTACAGTTCGGCGAAGTCCTCGTCCCGAAACAACCTCCCTCTCATCGAGGCGAGCAGGCCGTAGAAGCTTCCGCGACCCACGTGATCTATGTACAACCTGTCGGCTTCCCAAAGTCCCCTCTGATCTGATTGCCTTCCTAGCATCGACACTCTCAACTATCTCGGATAGCGATAAGTATAGACCCTGCAAGATACTTTTCGGCCAGACCTCTAGCAGGAGGCGGAAGAATGGGTTTAGCCGGTTCGACGTAGTTGGTTGAGTGGGCAGTGACGGCGTTTTCGCGAGAGTGAAGGTGGACTTGAGACCCCGGCGGACGGTTCGGGAGGTGATCGGTGAGGGCCCGGAGACCCCGTCAGGCCATTTTGGGCGCACCGCGCCCCGAGCAGATCACACCGACTGAACGGCCCAAGTCCGCTGACACGACAACAGGTTCGCCATCCACGCCAGGTTGTAGGCGGTAGCCACAAAGTACCCGGCCAGCCCGGTTCGCTCAACTCCCCGATACCGAGTCAGGCGGAACCCGCCTACCGTCTTCCTCCACCTGTTTGCGAATCTTCTGGCTCACTCCATAGCCTGAATGGCGTGTAGTCCGTCCATCTATCGCCGATTGAGTTCGCTGCGCTACGTGCGGCGTCACTCCGTGATCACGCATATCCTTCACACACTGCCGAGTGTCGTAGCCCCTGTCAGCTCCAAGCGTCCTGGGACGAAAGCCTCGCTGCCGGGCATCGTCCAGCAGCACAGGTACAGCGTCGCACTCCGCCGTACCCGTCGCACCGCTCACCACAAAGTCCATCAGCAGCCCGTCGCGGTTCTCCATGAGTGCGTGCCCTATGAACACCAGCCTGGACTCTCTCCTCTTGCCCTTGCGCATCAACCTCGCCTCAGGGTCCGTCCTGCTCTGATGTGTCTCGTTCCTCAACATCTCTCCACGAAAGTCCACCGACGGGTTACCCCGGTCATCATCGGGCGGCGGCTCTTGGTCATCTCGCCGCCTGAAGCTCTTGATGCTCGCCGCAGTCTCTATCAGCGTCCCGTCCACGCTGAAGTGCTCGTCCGACAACAGTCCCTGACGGTCTGCCTCTGCTGCCACCACCTCGTCGAACAGCGCTTGTACTGTCCTGTGCTCCAGCAGACGCCTGCGGTTCTTCGTGAACACCGTCGGGTCGAAGCTGCGCTCCATGAGATTCATGTCCAGGAACCAGCGGAACACCAGGTTGTACTCGAGCTCCTCGCAGAAGGCTGGCCCGCTGCGAGCCGGGTAGAGAGAGATGAGCAGCGATGCCTTCAGCGGGCGCTCCGGCGACACCGACGCCCGGCCGACCCTTGAGTACATGCGGTCGAACTCGGGCGAAAGGCACTCCGGCGACTCGTCGGCCACAGCTTTGATGGTCCGTAGAGGACGATCATTTGGGACTCGCTTCTCCAGATCCACGAATGCCAGCATCGTCGCCTGCGGCTCACGTCTATTGCGCACCAGACGGACACCTACATCGCGTCGTGATGGTATCATACCTCACACAGCCGTCTGTCCGCCGTTAGGTCGCACACCCCTGCCGAGGGTGCACTGCAATAGTTTCATGGAGTGATGTAGATGAGAGACTTCGACGACTATCTGATGGAGTCCTACGAGATGCGGGAGAAACTGGTCGCGGACAAGTTCAGGCCGAGGTACCACTTCGTTCCGCCGGAGGGCCGCTGGAACGACATCAACGGCGCCGTCTTCTGGAAGGGCAGGTACCACATCGGCTATCTCCAGAAGATAGCCAACGGTCCCGGTGAGCGTGACTTCTCGAGCTGGCAGCACGTCTCCAGCAGGGACCTCCTCCACTGGCGTTACCACAAGGCGTCGCTGCGGGAGCCCTTGGAGGGCAAGAGAGGAGACTACTTCAACAGCGGCGACGTGATGAGGGGCGCGGATGTGCCCACCATCATCGCCAACATGCCCAGACGGGGCATCTGCATCTACCAGTGCCACGACGACAATCTGGACAACTGGGTCCCCCTGGCCGAGAACCCCGTCATACCTCTGGACCCGGCCCCAGAGGGTGATGGGTCCATGTCCTCCAGCAAGCTGCCGGAGTGCGTGATCTTCGATCCCAGCGGCTGGAAGGAGGGCGACATCTACTACGCCCTGGTCGGCAACAAGAACCACCGACCCGGCTACGAGGGAGACTCCACCAGCCTGTTCAAGTCCAGGGACCTGAGGGAATGGGAGTACGTCGGCCCCTTCTACAAGTCCGACAGAAGGTGGACGGAGGAGATCGAAGACTGCGCGGACTCCGACTTCTTCCCATTTGGGGACAAGCATATGTTGCTAATGCACACCCACCTGCCCTACGGCAAGGCCCAGTACTACATCGGGCGGTACGAGAACGAGCAGTTCTACCCCGAGACCAACGGGCAACTGAGCCATCTGGGCAGCTTGGTCGCCGGCCCAGAGACGCTGGTGGACGACAGGGGCAGGAGGATATTCTGGGGTTGGGTCAGGGAGGCGCGGGGGGACGACTGGGTGAAGTACGGCTGGAACAGCATGATGACGCTGCCCTGGCACTTCATCCCCGCCAGCGACAACAGCCTCCTTATCGACCCCGTCGAGGAGCTGCGCTCTCTGCGCTATGATGAGCGGCGGCACGGCGACGTCACCCTGTTGGAGGGCGAGGAGAGGACGGTCGAGGGGTTCGAGTCGGACTGCATGGAGATCAAGCTGACCATCGAGCCTAATGACGCCGCCCGGTTCGGGATGAAGCTGCTGTGCTCGCCCGGAGGCGAAGAGGAGACGGTCGTGACCTATGACGCTGAGCGGCATCAGTTCGTGGTCAACTTCGAGAGGGGCAGCGAAGATGGGGAGCTGACCTACGGCCGCGACGCTCAGGGCTACACCAGGGGCGTCCGCCAGCAGATCGTGCCCCTCCCTCTGGAGAGCGAAGCGCGGCTGGACATCAACGTATTCGTAGATCGCTCCGTCATCGAGATGTTCATCAACTCCCGGATCTGCATCGTCCAGAGGGTCTATCCCACCAGGGACGACAGCAAGGGATTCAGGCTCTTCACCGAGGACAGGCCCATCCGTGTCACGGACATCGTCAAGTGGGAGATGGACGCGACCAACCCCTGGTGATTCGGAGCCAACCAATGAATACCATGCACGAAGCCAACCGGCGATACTGGAACGAGGTCGTGGAGTGGTGGGAGAGGCTTGAAGAAGAGGGCGGCCTGTGGTGACGATGATGATGCAAGCCGGGAGCGGGTCGCACGGTCGGTCTTGGGCAGCATTGCCGAGAGCGTCGTGCGCGATTCCCATTTGCCAACGTTGACGCTGCGGCCCACAGTGACCGAGAAGACGGGCCAACTTGTGCAAGGACTGCAGACTCTGAGTTTGTGGTATTGAGCCGTTAGTGGGAATGGCGAGCTAGCCACGGATGGCCGGGCTCGACAATGGAGACTACCTCCCAAAGCCAGTGCCTCTGCTCTCCGGTTAGGTGAGGGAGTAGAGCGAGTAAGTCCAACTCGTCCTGGGGCCGGAGGTCATCATACGCAGTGGCCTTGTAGAAAAGAAGGACCTCCGGGGCCAACGTGGGCATATGCCAACCGGACTGCCTGACGCTCCGGCGTAATGGTATGACAATCTGAGGCGTGCGGTTAAGTATCCAGTTATGACGGGAGCGCTCGTTGAGGAGAAACTCAAGGTTGAAGGCGTCGGGAGCGCGGGCATGAATGTGGGCGGGAGCGTTAAGAGGACGCCCATCCCAGGGATCGCTGTGATCGGCATCAGGAGTGTCGTGGGCGATCATCTGCCAACCGGCCAAGTGTTCGAAGAGCATTTGCATGTCGTCGTGAAAGACAGCAATATCGACGTCCGCATGTTCGCGGGTCTGACGACCGAGCCAGGCGTCTACTGCCCAGCCGCCGCAGAGCGCCCACTTGGAACGGAAGGTAGACATAGTGTCGGCGATACGCGCGACGGGCCCTGGAACGGGGGTCATCTTACGGACTCGGGGTTGAACACAGTATTCCTCGATAGGGGTATTGATGGACCTAGGTTAACTGAAGATGGAACCATCTACAAGGCGATAATGCGGCTACGCTAAACTGCGCCACGGTGGACATCATTATAAGAGAACACGTTGCCGACTTCGGGAAGGCCACAATCGGGCGGCTCCGACAGCACGGCAACGGATACTCCAAGGCTTCCGATGCCTAAGCATGGCAATTGGGGGTAGCGAAGCGTCAGCCAGCCTGGAACAGTTCAATTGGGTTGCCGGAGGGGTCCTCTGTTTCCCACCGGGTCCGCTGGTGATGTCGTTACGGAACTTGACACCTGCCTGCGACATTGGCGCAACCACGGCCTCAATGTCGTCGACCTCGAACACAACTCGATTCCAGCCCCCGGGTTCAGGCACACGACCGTCGGGCATGGCCCGGCCTGCCGATGACTCCGACTTGCTGATCCATAGCGTGAGGTCGTCCTTTGCTATTCGCGCGTATGGCCCCACATTAAACAGAAGTTCAAAGCCCAGATGTTGGACGTAGAAGCTCCCACTCTCGTCCGTATCTTCCACGATGTATCGTACCGTTGCCATGTGATGTTCGTAATTGATTAGCGGGGGGAGGTGGCGAAGATATTCAGAAGGAGCGACTTGGCATAGAAGCGCCACCGAAGACATCGCAGACCGCATCCACCAGCAGCGCCTCATCGCCAACCTTCCGAGCCAGTGTCCTTATCACACTCGTGAACGCCGAGAACGCCTCAGCCCCTTCGTCGTTCTTCGAGCAGTGAGACACCTTCCGAGCTATCACCGCTCCACGCAATGCCCGCTCAGCGCGATTGTTGGTCGGCTCTATGCCTGGGTCATCCAGAAAGCGCAGCAGGTTGCCACGGTCGTTGTGCCTGCCGAGTTCATTCAGCAGCCTCTGATTGTCCGGGTCCGGCATCGGACGGTCGCGCAGATGGTGAGACACCTCCCGTTTCAACCGCTCCGACTCTCCCACAAAGTCATCCGACTCTCCACGATGGTATGACTCTCGCAGTTCCATCGCCTCTCTGAAACGTTCAATCAGTCCCTTACCGAAGCTGCGCCCTCTACCCACCTTGGTCTCAACCACATCACTGACAGAACGAATCACGTGCGCCATACACTTCTGCTGTCTCACACTGGACAGAGTACGGGAGTCATAGCTCCGACCCCTGTCCGCAACCATCACTCCGCCATAGTCTGAGGGGATCAACTCTCTGACTTCCTCGTTGCGGTGGCGAGAGCGTACCTGGTACACGGTCGTCTCATCGGTCTCGAACGCCATCAGAAAAGCAGACTCTCCGCCCACACGCCAGCCCGTGTCGTCGGTGTGGACGAACGCGCTTGAGCGCACCGAATCGCGCAGCCTGCGGTAGGCGTCACCCACCTCTCCCTTCGCGCGGCACAGCGCGTCCTGCGTGATCGCGCTCTGGCTTATCCTCACTCCGCTCAGAGTCCTGAGTATGGAGGGAACCTTCCGAACCGGAACGCCCGCGCCGTGGTGCAGTATATGGGCCGCCGCCATCACCCGCTTGCCCACCCGATGGGCGCTCGCGCCATATTGGTCAGGGGCGACTTCGGGATGACGGCCGCGAACCCGCTTTCCACACGACTGACACCGGCATATCTGTACCCTGTATCCCTTCACATCGGGCCTGGGCATTGGGGGAATGTCGGTCACATAGGCGAAGCTCACTCCCTCATATTCGAGTCTGCCCCCACATCCCGGGCAACTGTCCCCGGCTACCGACACGTCAATGATCGGTTCCGTTAGGTCACCATGGGAAGGAGGCTTTCGGTAGTTGAACGATCCCCTGCCCGGCTTTCGGCCCGGACGTTTGGGCTTTGCGGTTCGTGTGCCCTTGGAGAACGGAGCGGCTTGGCGCTTTCCCGCTCGCTGAGCCTCGACGAGTCGCTTCTGCAACTCCCTGATCGTCGCCAACTGTCGAGCGTTCCGGTCTTGCAGTCGGTTGACCTGGACAAGAAGGTCGCCATGCTGGCAGGGTGGGAGGTCTTTGCCTGAACATATGGCCGCAGTATAAGAATATGTTCAGAGAACCGCAATCCCCAAGCCGACGCCGCTAATCAATTACGTCTTCACCGACTTCGAAATTCGATACAGTAGGCTTGTGTTTGAGGTTCATCACTTCGGGAATATTTTTGATGTTCTGCTTAAGTATTTTTGTGCTAGATTTATTCACATCATTGAATGCTGTTACTAAGCGGTTTCTTATGTCTTCGTCCTGAATAGCACTTTTCAATATTAACAGTGGTGTCGAATCAGTGCCATCGGAGTAAGTGCCCGGGCCAGCGTATAGATCTATGTAACCTATTCTGTCTTCACCACCCAGCTTCTTTTGGGAGTTAACTATAATTTTTGCCCAAGTTACGAAATATTTGGACACAATAGCTGATTTTATCTCAGACTGTCTGAGCTCGACTTTATACAAAAGCTAGACAGAATATGAAAGCAGGGTAAGCTAACCGGACCAAACCACGACGAAAGGTCCGGCCATGTTCACCCCGCCAAATGCCATTGTACCTATACTCCAGCCTTTCTCAACTCTGTTCCAGCAGAGGACCTGGACAAAGGCTCAGATTCTTCTAGTCGGCGCCATCCTCAGTCCGCGCAAGCGCACCATCACCTCGGCGCTCCGTGTCATGGGTCTCAGCGACGACTCAGGCTTCGCAAAGTACCACCACGTTCTAAACCGCGCTGTCTTCTCTCCCCTTCAACTGAGCCGGGTTATGCTACTGCTTGTGGTACAGCGTCTCGCACAGCGTGATGAGACTCTGGTGTTCGGCATAGACGAGACCATTGAGCGGCGCTGGGGCAGGCGAATCAAGGCCAGAGGCATCTACCGAGACGCCGCTCGTTCCAGCGAGTCCCACCTGGTCAAGGCCAAGTGGACTGCGATGGATAAGCCTCATGTGGCTCGCCAACATTCCCTGGGCGCATCGAACCTGGGCGCTCCCTGTCATCACAGCGCTCGCTCCCTCCGAACGCTACCATCTCAGGATAGGCAAACCCCATAAGAAGATCACCGACTGGGCGCGCCGGATGATACTTCAACTGCGCCGCTGGCTGCCCAACCGACACATCGTGGTGGTCGCCGACAGCAGCTATGCTGCCCTCGACCTGCTCCACTTCTGTCAGTCTATGACTCATCCGGTCACCTTCATTACCAGACTGCGTCTCGACGCCGCACTCTATAAACCCGCTCCGCCTCGCCGGCCCGGCCAGATGGGGCGTCCGCGTCTCAAGGGCCATCGTCTGCCCACACTCAGGACACTCCTGGACTGTCCCGATACACGCTGGATGAGCGCGGCGCTCGCGTGGTACGACGGTGTTACTCGGACTATGGAGTTCAGCTCTCAAACAGCGCTCTGGTATCATGCGGGCAAGCCGCCTGTGCCCATTCGATGGGTACTCATTCAAGACCCTCTCGGACAGTTGCGCACACAGGCTCTGCTGTGTACAGAGACCACGGTTGACCCTGTTCAGGTCATCCATTGGTTCGCGCTGCGCTGGCGGATTGAAGTTACTTTCCAGGAAGTTCGCGCCCACCTTGGAGTGGAGACCCAACGCCAGTGGTCGAACCTCGCTATAGCACGTACTACTCCTGTGCTGTTGGGACTGTTCTCCTGGATAACTCTCGCAGCCCACCTGCTGGGCAATCAATGTCTGGGGACTCCACGATCAGCCGCCTGGTATGCCAAGTCGGAGCCGACTTTCGTTGACGCCATAGCCCTGGTGCGTCGTCACCTATGGAATGCTTCAGCGACTTTCTGCACGTCGTCGCAAAAACCCGATATGCAACAAATCCCGACTCTCCTGTTCAACAGGTTCATAGAATCGCTAGCCTATGCAGCTTGAATGTACAAAGTCGAGCTGAGACTCTCTTCAAAAAATGTTTCCGTTGCCATTTCTAGCCATCTCCATTGCAGCAAAGTGAATTTCCGAAATCTAGGCACATAGCTCCTTATATGGGAGAGATTGTGGCAGATGCGATTATATGATTTTAGCAGATATTCGCAAGGTGCTCAATTTTGTTCTTTTCTTCATAACTGACCTTACGCAGTTGAGAGAGATTTCGTAGCTGAGCTGGCTCATTCTCGTTTAGGAATTCATAGCTAAGTGCGTAACATCAGTTCATAAGATGAGTTGTATTCATGCAGACGGCAAAGGCGGCGTCCCCAGAGGAACGCCGCCCAAAATTCAGCCAGACTGTTATGTAATCCCTAGACCGTCGCCAACGTCGGCGCGCGCATGGGGGCCGACATCTGGCTTTCGTCTAGGGGGATGGCCTCGTTGAGATAGACCTGTACGCGGTAGGAGCGGTAGTCGGGGACATACATACGACCCTCGTCGTCCAGGCGCACGGACTTGGGCGCGCGGAGCAGTTTGGCCTCTTCCATGTTGGCCATGTCGCGCAGGCGGTTGGGGTATGCGTTGGTCAGCATATAGTCGCGGGCGACCCTGGAGAGGGTCGCGTCGCCGAGGAACTTCTGAACGTAGTGTCCCTCCTCGTTGAACAGCTGCACCCTGTCGTTGCCCGTGTCCGCGACGTAGATTTCGCCGTACTGGTCAACGGCAATCCCCGTGGGCCGGTTGAACTCGCCGTTTTCGCAGCCGGACGTTCCGAACGCGAGGATGAACTCGCCGTCCGCGCTGAATTTCTGCACGCGGTCGTTGCGCCAGTCCACGACGTAAATGTCGCCAACCTCGTCAACGGTTATCCCATAGGGCATATTGAACTGTCCCGGGCTGTCACCCTGGCAGCCCCAGTTCATGATGAACTCGCCGTCCGCGGTGAACTTCTGCACCCGGTGGTTGAGCGAGTCCACGACGTACATATTCCCGTCCGCGTCAAACACCATTCCGGCCGGGCCTTTGATCTGGCCGTCGCCATCGCCCTCCTCGCCCCAGCTTCTGAGGAACTCGCCCTCCCTGTCGAAAGAGGATATGCGGTGCAGCGACTCGTCGGAGACGTGGATGTTCTCGTTTTCGTCCAGGATTATGTTGACCGGCCAGGTGTACTGGCCCTCGCCTTTGCCGTAGCCGCCTATGCCAACGAGGTCGTCGGTCAGTCTCTCGGCGTCGTCGAAATGCCACACCCTGATAACCGCAGCGCCGTCGTTGCGGCACAGGATATAGACGCGCCCTTCGTCGCCTATCGCGACGTCGTTCGGAAAATTGGTTATCCTTCGCATTCCGAGCGTCTTCAGGAATGGATAACCGGCTCTAAGCAATCCGTATGGTCTGCCCATTTTCTCACCTCCCCGGTGTAGGCTTTGGGGTATGAAACATCGGGTTCAGGCAAGCGTTTGCCCGAACCCGATGCCCGATTTCTGTCTGATTAGTTGAACGGGTTGATCTGCTCGAACCGTCCGTCAACGATTGGGACCGGGTCCAGTCCCATCCACTGGTCGAGCATGGTGGAGTATATACCTCGGAAGTCAATCTTCCAGTCGAGGTCTTCACCGTTGAGCCATTGCGCGGGATCCACGGACGGGTACTCGGCGTAGAGTCCGCCGTTGACGCGCTCGCCTATGATGAACGCGCCGCCGCCCGATCCGTGGTCGGTGCCGCTGCCGTTGTCGCGCATCCGGCGTCCGAACTCGGTGAACACCATCATGGAAACCTCGTCCGCAGCGTCGTGGTCGCGCAGGTCCTGGAAGAAGTCAACTATCGCGCCCGAAAGCTCCTGGAGGAGCTTCGGGTGGGTCTTGTTCTCGTTGGCGTGGTGGTCATAGCCGCCGTGCTGGGTGTAGAAGATGCGCGTTCCGAGTCCGGCGAGGTGGATGCGTGCGACATCCTTCAGGCTCTTGGCTATCGGGTTGTCGGCGTACTCCACGTCGGAGGAGTACATCTGGGGGGCCTGCTTGAGTATGTCCGCCCCGGTGTGTACGTCCGATCCGGTCTGCGCGAGGTACTCGGAGACAGGCCCGGAACCGATTGCGGGGGCGTACATCTTCTTGAACATCTCGAGCGCTCTTTCCCGCCTCTCGCGCTCCTCGATGCTGGTCATAAGGCCCACGTTGTCAAGGTCTCCGACCGAGGTGACGGGAACGCCCCGCACGACAAGCGCGCGGGGCAGGCCGCGCCCAATGTTGACGGCGGTCAGCACGTTCTCCTTGTCGGGGTCAATGTCGCGGATGGCGCGACCGAGCCAGCCCTCGGTGCCGACCTTGTTGGGTTCACAGGTGTGCCATATGTCCATGGCCCTGAAGTGGGAGCGGCTGGAGTTGGCGTAGCCGATGCCCTGCACGATGGCCATTTTGCCCGCGTCGTACACGTCTTTCATCGGAGCCATGTTGGGGTTGAACGCCAGTTGGTCGTTTATGGGCAGCACCTGATCCTGCGGGATGACGACCGTGGGGCGAGCGTCGTAGTAGTTCGGGTCGTTGTACGGGATAAGGGTATTCAGAAAGTCGTTGCCTCCCGTAAGCTGCACGACCACCATGACGTGGGGTTTTCCGTTTGTCGCCATTTTCGCGTCTCCTCGTTAGTTAAGCGAACTGATACTCTTTGCTGGACACTATCATCTGGAGCATATGCAGGATCCGGGGGACACTCTGCTCACGCGCCTCTTTGTCGCTAAGGTCGAGAGAGCCGCCGGATTCGGCGTACTCCATAAGCGTTTCGCGGGTCTGGTTTCCCACGTCCACCGGCCCCAGCAGGTCGAGACATACGTCGGTGAACTCCTGTGGAGACAGGGGGTCGTCGCCCATGCGCTCGATAATATCCTGGACGCCGGGCTTCTCATCGTCGCCGATGTGTTCGACCGCGAAGTTGATGCGCTCGTTCAGCGTTCCGCCGTCAATCCACTCCTTGCCGGTGTGCCAGCCCTCCACGGTGGGCGGGTTGAGCAGCATCTGTCCCATCAGCGTGGTCGCCTGGGTGTAGGTGGTCATTCCAGGCTGCGGGAAATCGAACGTACCGCCCAGTTTCAGGACGCCCGCGACAAGCTCAGTGGGGCTTTTGACCTTCTTGAACATGGCATTCTTGAAGAAGTCGGAGTTGAGCAGCGTCCGCATGATGTGGCGCATATCTCCGTCGCTGTCGAAATAGGCTTTGACCAGTTGGTCTATCGCATCGGGGTCCTGGGGAGGCTCTATCGGCCAGGCGGGCACCTGTGGTTCGTCGGCGACGAAGAAGTTGTACAGGTGCCTGGATATGAAGCGGGCGGTGGCCTCCTGATTGACGATGATGTCAATAATGTCCTCGCCGTCAAGATTGCCCGTGGTTCCGAGGAATGTCTTGTCATCGTCGTCGTGTTCCTCGGGCTTGAAGACGAACCTGGAGGGGTAGTGGCCCTGCGGGTATATGGGGATGGGCTGGGTGAACGTCCATCCGGTGAAGGCGCGCGAGGCGTTCTTAATGTCGTCCTCGGTATAGTTGCCGACGCCCATGGAGAACAGTTCGAGCAGTTCGCGCCCGTAGTTTTCGTTCGGCTCGCCCTTGCGGTTTTCGTTGTTGTCGAGCCAGAAGATCATCGCGGGGTCTCTGGACAGTTCGACAAGCAGGGTGCGGAAGTCTCCGAGTCCGAGCCTGCGGAACATCTGAATCTGCCCGACCATCGAAGGGGGATGTTCGACCTTGCTGGCGCCGGTGGCGAAGACATGATGCCAGAACAGAGCCATCTTCTCGACCAGCGGTCGCTCGGTCACCACCATTCGATATATCCAGGTTCCCGACCAGATGACCTGGTTCTCGCCGTCAACGTAACGTATGATTATATCCTCATCCACATCGGGGCGGCGCTCCGGGTTTACGAGGTCTTCGACCGTTTCCTCATAGCCTTTGGCCGCGTGCCGCTCCAACTCATCTCTTGTCGCTCCGAAACCCGCCCTCCTGAAAAGGTGGGCCATCTGAGCAAGTTCGCTGCTGGACATTACACTCTCCTTTCAACCGACAAGCCCGCCGCCGGTTACGGCGCTAACACAAGTCGAAAGATTCAGTATTTTATATTCCGCAACTATACTACCGCAGGGTTTGACTTTCAACATACAGTTTACAGTTAAGGAAATTGCATAAGTGGAATTATAGCAGTCGAGGGGCCGCCAATCTCTGGATTCCGGCTCCCCGTTTCCACGAGGACGAGCTTTGCGGAAATAAGGGTGAGCGAGATGGAGGGCTTTTGCAATTTTCTCCACAGTAGCCATGCCGGTGGGCAGCCGCGCTTCATTTCTTCAAGCGCAGCATGTCTGTGGGTGGCGTGAGGGGTGTCTGAACTGTGAGTTGTGTGATTGGGGTGTGGTTGTCAGAATCAGGATTTGCGGGATATGGGGATGTACGGGATGGTGGCGGGGGGCGGGGGTGTCTGAGGGGAGAGTGGGCGGGGAATGGCAGTGGCGGTTGTAAAGCCACTGCTAACGGAATACCGACTGAACTGAGGCAGGTTGCGACGGTTCACAAGGCTGCCCTTGTGAGATATATGGGCAAGCCTTGTGAGAATCGGCGTCTGTCGTCTCGTGTTTAGCGTCTTGCGCGTGTTATTACTTCCGCGCCGAACAGGGCCAGCAGCGCGGCGGCTGCAGTGATCGCCAGCAACAGAGCGAACGGAATGGAGGGGTCACCCACATCCGGTATCTCCGGTATCGGTGTCGGCGTTGGTTCAGGTGTGGCTGTCGGCTCCGGCGTCGCGGTCGGGATGGTTGTCGCGGTCGGGATGGTTGTCGCGGTTGGGATGGTTGTCGCGGTCGGGGGGATGGTTGTCGCGGTTGGGGTTCCGAGCGCCATGCTCAGCAGCAGCGCGGCCTGATCCACTACATTGGCGTCCGCGACCAGCGCGAATATGCTGAAGCGTCGCGTCATGGCGGTGACGGTGGCGCTGCCGTCCGGGTTCAGATCGAACTCGAACGGGATGCTGTTCCAGTCGCTGTCGGCATCGTCGGCGACCTGGAGCGTGAAGCCTCCGAGCGCGTAGGTCTGGAGCGAGACCGCGGCGCCTCCGAGCGCCTCCACCTGCTCGGCGCTTAGCGTGATAATTATCTCGGCGGGAGAAATGAGCCTCACGTCGGACTCCGATTCGCCCTCGGCGTTGTATATGCTGACCATAACGCAAGCGAGGGCCGCGTCGCCGCAGTCGTCGGACTCGGTGACCATCGCCTGGTAGGTGCGGGCGCGGGAGGTCGCGGGGAGCTTGACGACCACGTTGCCAGCGGCGAGTTCCGTCTGGACGTCGGGCTGAATGGTGGTCGCGCCTTCAACCGGGGTAACGTCCACCTTCTCGATGCGAACAGGAGTAGGGGTATTCTTGGGGATGGCGCGTTGGGAAGAACCGCCGGTCATTGCGGCGACGGTGGGTGTGGGCGTGGCTGTCGCCGTAGCGACGGCTGTCTCAGTGGGAGTCGGTGTCGCGGTAGCGGAGGGAGATGGCGTCGTCGTGGCGGTAGGAGTCATGGTCGGCGTCGTCGTGGCGGTAGGAGTCATGGTCGGCGTCGTCGTGGCGGTAGGAGTCATGGTCGGCGTCGTCGTGGCGGTAGGAGTTATTGTCGGGGTGGGTGTTGGAGTGTCGGTGGCGTTTGCCCTCGCGGTGGCGGTGAGCGCGGCTCTGGCGGTCATGGTGATTCTGGCCCTTGCGGTAGCGGTGGCGTTTGGCGTGCGAGTCGGCCCTGAGGTCGCAGTAGGGGTAGGGGTGGCGGTATTTTCGAGGGTACCAATTGTACACCGATCCCCCTCCGACGTGTGCGGTTCCACATAGTAGTAGATTGCAGCCTCTGCGCTTGAAAGACTGCCGACCTTCGCTTTTATCTTGTAGGTATAGCCCTCGTCGCACTTCGGAAGAGTGGTGTCACTATAACTGGTGGCCCCGCCGCCCACTGAGAAAGTGCGACTTGCGGTACCGGAAGAACTGCGGGTTATACCGTAGCCGCTAACAGTGATGGGATCGTTGTTAGTATTGGTGGTCGGCGCAGTCCAACTCAACCGTATGGATGTCCCGCCGCTATAGCTTACAATAGCTAAAAAGCTGGTTGGAGGTTTTGGGAGAGCAGTCTGAGCAAAAACAAATACGGGCAACGACAATGCCAGTGTCGCCATTAAGACAGCGAAAAAGCCGACTGACAATATCAGGAGGGCAGCTCGTTCCGGTTTGATGCGATGATTCATTCGTAAGCACGGCCTCCGTTAACACGCTTCTTTGGATGGCGCAAGCATATCACGCTAAACCAGATTCTACTTGTAATCCAAAGGCGGGTCAACTCGAATATGCTAGGCGCGCAACCGCTCTGGCCCACTCGCTCCTGTCCGACACGAATCGTTCACTCCGATTGATTGCGAACTTTGAAAAGACTCTGCTGGTTCGGCTTGTGAAGTGGAATTCAGCCATCGTTTGGTGGTATGTTATTTGCGCTTTGACAGACAGCGAATCCGCGAAACACGACAGTTCCCGACAGACACTCGGCGCGGCTGTTCAGACTGGCAGGGAGAGACAGCAGCGATATGAATACATCCGAGTTCCTCATGATTTCCGCAGCCATTGTCCCCGACAGGACGGCCATGGTGTTCGAGGGGAAGCGCACCACATTCGAGGAACTTCAGAGCAGGGTCAATCGCCTGGCGTCCGCGCTGGGGGCTATCGGCGTGTCGGCGGGCGACAGGGTTGCGGTTCTCCAGGTCAATACGGACGCTGTTATCGAGACCTACTTCGCCGCGGCCAAGCTGGATGCGGTGTTCGTGCCGATCAACTTCCGCGCGCGCGCCGATGAGGTAGCCTACATGGTCAACGACTCCGAGCCTAAGGCGCTTCTGGCAGGCTCACGATACGGGGAGATAGTCGAATCAATTTCGGGCCAGCTCGGAAGCGTCGAACATCTCATAGCCATGGACGAACCCAGAGAGGGATGGCTCTCATACGCGGACATGATAGAGGGAGCGGAAGAAGAAGACCTCTGGCCCATGTCGGACGACGACGACCTGTCGGTGCTGATGTTCACGGCGGGAACGACGGGCTTTCCGAAGGGCGTAATGCTCAGCCACAACAGCTTCTCGTCCTATATTCTGAGCAACGTGTCGCCCGCGGACCCGGACAGCGAGGAGTCGAACATCCTGACCGTGCCGCTGTATCACATAGCTGGTATGCAGGCGATGATGAGCGCGATATACGGCGGTCGGAGCCTGATTATCCAGAGGCAGTTCGAGGTCAAGGAGTGGATGCGGCTGGTGGAGAGCGAGCGAGCGGACCGCGCGATGGTGGTTCCGACGATGCTGAAGATGCTCATGGACGACGAGGACTTTCACAAGCGCGACATGAGCAGCCTTCGCGTTATCACATACGGGGCCGCGCCGATGCCGGTGGAGGTAATCAGGCGGGCGATAGTCGAGTTCCCCAACGCGCAGTTCATCAACGCCTTCGGCCAGACTGAGACGGCGGCCACTATAACGATGCTGCCGCCGGAGGATCATGTCCTGGACGGCGATCCCGACGAGGTGGAGCGCAAGCTGAGGCGGCTGGCGTCCATAGGAAAGCCTCTGGCGGACGTGGAGGTTCGCATAGTTGACGAGATCGGGGCGGACGTGAGCGGAGGCGAGACTGGGGAGATAGTCGCCAGGGGCGACAGGCTGATGAAGGGCTATTGGGGCCAGGAGTCGGCGACGGCTGAGACGATTCGGAACGGCTGGCTTTTCACCGGCGACCTGGGCTATATGGACGAGGACGGCTATATATTCCTTGCGGGAAGGGCGAAGGACTTCATCAAGCGCGGCGGTGAGATGATTTCTCCCGAAGAGGTGGAGCAGGTGCTGCACTCGCATCCGCATATTGACGAGGCGGCCATAATCGGCGTGCCGGACCTGGACTGGGGGGAGCGCGTCAGGGCGCTGGTTGTGGCTAAGCCCGGCTGCGACGTGGACGAGTCCGACGTGATAGAGTTCTGCCGCCAGCGTATGTCCAGTTTCAAGAAGCCGGAGTCGGTGGTCGTTCTGTCCGAACTGCCCAGAAATCCGCTGGGCAAGGTTCTCAAGCGCGTTCTCAGAGAGGAGCACAGCTATCCGATGTAAGCGGGCGGCTGAGCGGGAGTATTCGAGCGATGGGCGTGTTCAGCGTTCAGATAGAGATAGGCGACCCCGATGGCGGGAGCTTCGAGAGACTTGACGCGCTTGTGGACACGGGCGCGTCGTTCACGATGGTTCCGGCCTCACTCCTGGACGGACTCGGAGTGGAGCCGGGAGAGAGCATGTCCTTTGAACTGGCTGACGGAACTTCCCGTGACTTCGGTCTGGGTGAGACCCGCATCAGGGTGGACGGCAGAGAGGTATCCACAGTGGTACTGTTTGGAAGCGAAGACGTGACTCCCCTTCTGGGCGCATATACCCTGGAGCGCCTGATGCTCACGGTTGATCCGGTGAATCAACGGCTGGTACGAGCGCTGGGCCACCTTTAGGGCCTTCAGCCTATGCGGTCAAACCCGGTGTAGGGGCGCAGCGCGTCGGGAATAACTACGCTGCCGTCTTCCCGCTGATAGTTCTCCAGGATGGAGATGATGACCCTGGGAAGGGCAAGCCCGGAGCCGTTGAGTGTGTGGACAAGCCTGGGTCTCGCGCCGCGCTCTGTCCTGTACCGCACCCTGCCGCGCCGCGCCTGGTAGTCGGTGCAGTTGGAGCATGAGCTTACTTCGAGCCACCTGTCGGCGCCCGGCGCCCACATCTCCACGTCGAACGCCTTGGCCGTGGGGGTGGCCATGTCTCCTGTGGCGAGCTCCAGCACCCGGTACGGGATCTCGAGCGCTTTCACCACGTCCTCGGCGGCGGCGACAAGCGAGTCGAGTTCGCGCGCGGAGTCTTTGGGCGGGACGAACTTGTACATCTCCACCTTGTCGAACTGGTGCACGCGCATTATGCCCCGGGTGTCGCGTCCGGCGGACGCCTTTTCGCGCCTCCAGCAGGGCGTGTGTGCGACGTAGTACATGGGAAGGTCTTCGGCGGAGAGTATTTCGTCCCTGTGCAGGCTGGTGATGGCGGCCTCGGCGGTGGGCAGCATCCAGAGGTCGTCTTCCGCGTCGTGGTACATCTCCTCGCTGAAGCCGGGCAGGTGGCCGCTCGCCTGGACGGTGTCGCGGTTGACCATATAGGGCAGATAGACCTCGGTGTACCCGTGCCGTTCGACGTGCATATCTATCATAAACGAGATGAGGGCGCGCTGGAGCTTTGCTCCGAATCCCCTGAGAACGAAGAAGCGCGATCCGGCGAGCCGAACGCCGCGCTCGAAATCCACGATGCCTAGGTTCTCGGCAATGTCCCAGTGCGCTTTGGGCTCGAACTCGAAGGACGGCAGTTCGCCGACGTTTTTCACCACTATATTGGCGGACTCGTCAGGGCCTACGGGCGCGGACTCGTCGGGGATATTCGGGACTCTGAGCATCAGCGTGTCGAGCTCGTCGTCGGTGTTCCTGAGTCGCTGTTCGAGTTCCCTGATTCGCCCGCCCACGCTTCGCATCTCTTCTATCAGCTCTTGCGGACGCTCTTTCGACCGCCCCATCTCGCGACTGACCTCGTTCCGTCTCGCCCTGAGCGCGTCGGTCTCGGAGATGATCGAGCGACGGGCCTTGTCGAGAGACAGGATGCGGTCAATCGGGACATCGGCGTCCCTCTTTCGCATAGCCTCGATTACCGCGTCGGGGTTCTGTCGAATAAGCTCTATCGAGATCATAAGAAAGCATCTACCCCAGAATTTCTCGCAGCCTGTCGGCAATGACCTGTTCCCCGCCCTCTTTCAGGGTCATCATCCGAATGGCGAACCTGTCTCCGAGGTCGCTCTCCCTGACCCAGATGCTGGGATTGCCGTCCCTTAGCGCCTCGACTATCTGCGCGCCGGTCATGCCGGTGACGTCGGGGTCGGATATGACGGCCAGCCCTTCCAGCGGGCCGTCGGGAGTGAAGTCCTGAAGGGATATGCCGTCTATGCCGGAGAGCGCCGGCCTGAGCGCGGCGACCCGCGCTTCGTATGCGGCGAACCTGTCCTCGTGGTTCATGGTCAGCCACTCCCGGAGAGCGCCATAAACCGCTATGACCTCCTGCCTGTCAACCTTCATGGGGCGTCCGAAGGAGCGCAGCGCCGACGCCTCGAATCCGATGAAACTGTGCGCTCGGGCGATGTCAACCATCTCTTTTCTTCCTGTGAGGACACCGCTGGAGTTGACCGCGCCGAAATACTTCGCGCCGTATGCGACCAGGTCGGCGCCCATCTTCACGTAGCGGCTGAGCAGATCGGTGGGATAGACCTGGCCCGCCGCGTCCACGATAATGGGAACGTCGTGGGAGTGGCCTATCTCGATGACCTCCTCGATAGATAGCGCGCCCGGATTCTGGTTGCCCGGCGCGAGATAGTGAATCGCCGCGGTGTTGGGGCCTATGGCTTCGTCAAGATGGTCGGAGGTAGTGCGGTCGTCGTCTCCGATTTCGACCAGCCGGCCGCCGGGAATCGTCATGCAGCGGTCGTACTTTACGCGGAGTTGACGCTGAATGATTATCTCGTTGGACATCCCCGACACGTCGGGGATGCGCTCGATTTTGTCGTTGTCGTTTCCGGTTATGCAGGCGGCGGCGGCATATGCGAGCGCGGCGGAGCAGCCGGACGTAACCAGCGCGGCTTCGACGCCGAGCATATCCGAGATGCGTCCTCCCACCGCGTCCATAAGCTCGCTGAGGTTCACGTAGTATTCTTCGGCGGCGTCCATCATCTCCCGAACCTCGGGCGATGGGGTTCCGCCGCCCAGCAGTGTGCGGTTGCCTTGCGCGTTTATTACCGGGCGGACACCGAGTTCTTCAAAAATCGTGGTCATTTGACGCCGCTCCTTTACATCTCTGAATGGGAGTATTCTATTGACAGGAGCGGCTGGCGCGCAAGTGGTCGGGTGTGGCGCGCAGGGTCTTTTCAAAGTCGGCCTGAGTTTCCCTTCTACTATACAAACATACCTCCAACGCGCTATAATGTACGCATGATGAACAACTTTCGCGATAGACTATCCATAAATCCGGCTTTATCAATCACGTTCCCCTGCGCGAGGGGAAAATTGTCTTAGCTATAAACTCTGGGAAACGCTGGGAAACGCTGGGAGAAAACTGCCCCAGCGTCCCCCAGCGTCCCCCTGTCAACCACCCAGCGTATGCCCAGCGGATCACTCGATAATTATAAACCCAGGTATATGCAACCGCATCGAACCGCGCTTTTCTCTCATGTTCGGGCTGGTTTCACCGCGCAGATTGATTACCGACTCTGAAAACGCCTTGGCACGGATTCCAGGGTCTTTTCATTTTTCGTTCAGTCAGCCACATAAGGCTGAGAACTACCCTTCCGGCTGGGTGATGTTATGGGCAAATCGTCAATCCAGACAGCTGTTATTACGGAATGACCGCTATAAGACTGTGCCATGCCCAAAATGAAAATACCCTGGTGTGGCGCGGGTGTCTTGTGGGCTATAATGTCTATGTGAGGGTGACCGGGCTTGGGTAGTACGCAATTACAACCTGAACCACCATTTCGAATTGTCAGCTTTTATGCAATCACGGAAAGGGCAGCCGCATTCGCGGGCGCGACCCGCTAATCGAAACGCTGACCGGAGCGGAGACGACTGTTATGCCCAAAGCCGACACATGGGTATCGGAGTACGCGGACGAGCTTATCGAGACGCCCCGCGCGCATCTGCGGCTGATACTGGCGCAGGATGAGCGCGGTCTGGCGCTGACCTACCTGGACAGGGAACTTCTGCGATGCTTTCTCACTCCGAACGGGATGCTGGCCGGGGGGTTCGTGGCCAGCGCGTTGGGAGTGAGCCTGCCGCCGCTTGGGGAGTCGGTCATCGCCAGGGTGTCCACAGGAGTTCTGTACCGCGTTCTGGGCGTGTGTCAGCTGGACTATTCCGAGGACGCGGCTTACGTGATACTCGAAAGGCTTCTGGAAGAGGCGGATATGCAGCGCGGGGCGAGGAACCTGGCCGAATAGCTCCGTTGCTTTGACCACACCTTGCGACTATAATCTTTTCCAATTCGCCTATTGCACCGTTGAGGTCGAACCACTTTGGAATACGGAGAACTGGAACCCGGACAGGAAGTTTCCAGACACCACTATCACCTGGACGCCGCGCTCGTGTCCAACTACGTTGAAGCGGTTCAGGACGATAGCGGGCCGCTGCTCGACGACAATGGCAGAGAACTTGTTCCGGCCATGGCGGTTGCGGCTCTCAGCATGAGAGGAGTGGTGGTGGACCTGAGAATCCCGGGCGGGACGCTCCACGTAGGCCAGGAGTTCGAGTTTTCAGGCGCGGTTGCGGTTGGAGACGCTCTGGACTGTGTGGCTACGCTCGCGCAGAACTCGGTGCGCGGGGACTGGCGCTTTCTCGTCGTTGAGTGCCTGGTATCGGTTGAAGACGAGACTGAGGTGATGAACGGCAAGAGTACCATTATGATACCGGCGGGACTCGGTCCGCGTGAGGTGGGACAGTGATGCGAAAAGGAGATTCGCTCCCCACTATCGAGAAGGTCGTTACCCAGGTCCAGATCGAGAAGTATGCCCGCGCTTCTGGAGATTTCAACCCCATACACGTTGACCGCGAATTCGCGGAGTCGAGCCGGTTTGGCGGAACTATCGCACACGGCATGATGGTCGCGGCGACCATATCGGAGATGATGGCGGCAGCTTTTGGGCGGAACTGGCCGGAGAGCGGCAGTATGAAGATCAGGTTTCGTTCGCCGGTAAAGCCCGGCCAGCGCATTATCACCCAGGGCAGCGTCCGGCGGGTGAGCGCGTCGGATGGCGCGGTCAGAATTTCCTGCTCGGTATCGGCGGTCAAGGATGACGGCGAAACGGCAATATCGGGACAAGCCGAGGTAAGGCTTTCTGAAGACTTGAAATAAGCGTCGAAGGAGATAGCGCTTTTGACTTCTGAAAATGGAATTGTGCGAATAGCCGTGGATGCGATGGGGGGCGATTACGCGCCGTCCGAGGTGGTCAGGGGCGCTGTGCAGTTCGCGTCCGGCGGTCAGGGATACGTGATGCTCGTCGGCGACCCGGAGGTCGTGGGAAGCGAGCTGTCCCAATACGATACTTCGCGGCTTCCAATCCGCGTGATTCCGAGCGAGGGAGTCATCCGTGAGGGCGAGCAGCCTGCCCTGGCATTGCGCCAGAAGCCGAAAGCGTCGGTTCTGGTTTCGACCGGAATGGTGAAGCGTGGACTGGCGGATGCCTGCGTCACTATGGGTTCGACGGGCGCGGCTATGGCTGCCTCCGCTGTGATTCTCGGACTCGCTAAAGGCGTGGAGCGTCCGGTTCTGGGTGGGCCTGTGGTCGGTGTAGCTCCTAATACTTGTATCGTGGACCTTGGAACCAACGTTGACTGCCGCCCGCGCCAGCTGCTCAGCTTCGGGGCGATTGGGAACGTTTTCGCCCGCTCGTTCTGGGGGCTGGACAACCCGCGAGTCGCGCTTCTCAGCGTAGGCGCGGAGGCAGGCAAGGGCAATCGGCAGGTGCGTGAGACTACCGAGATGTTCGAGAAGAGCGGTCTGAACTTCATCGGCAATATCGAGGCCAATGACATCCCGAAGGGCGCGGCTGAGGTTGTAGTCTGCGACGGTTTCGTGGGCAATATCGTGATGAAGCTGACCGAAGGACTGGGGCAGCAACTCAATGAGCATCTGCGTGAACGCCTGAGCGGCAAATTGCCGGAAGACGACCTGAACGGTCTGCTGGATGATATTTACGATATTAGCAACGTGGTGCAGACTCGGGGCGGCGGACCACTTCTCGGCGTCAACGGCGTCAGCGTGGTGGGACATGGCTCGGCGCGCGCGGACGCGGTGGAGCGCGCGATTGGCACCGCGAAAATGGCTGTGGAGACCGATTTCATTCCGCAGATGAACCGGCAGCTCGAAGAGTTGGATTCCAGGCTCGGAGCGTAGCGCGGACGCCTGGTTCGCGGGCGAACGAACGGATGTGTATGCAGCACTGTTTACAGGTTGGCAGGAGGAATCTTGGGCAAGTCTGATATAAGCGGAAGGTTCGCGTTGGTAACAGGCGCGTCGAAGGGAATAGGCAGGGCATCGGCGCTGCGACTGGGCGAGCAGGGCGTGAATGTGGCCGTCAACTACAACAGGTCACAGGCGGAAGCAGAGGCCACCGCCGACGTCCTGAAGTCCGAGGGAGTGGATGCGTTCATCGTGAAAGGTGACGTGGGCAGCCTGGACGAAGTATCGAGCATGGTTGACGAGGTGACCGAACGTTTCGGCCAGATAGACATACTTGTCAACAACGCGGGAATAATCAGCGACAGCCTGCTCATTCGGATGTCGGACAAGGCGTGGGAAGATGTCATAAATACCAACCTGAACGGCACGTTCTACTGCACCAGGGCGGTTCTGCGCGGGATGATACGGCGCAGATGGGGCCGGATTATCAACATAGGCTCCGTGGTCGGAATTCGCGGCAACATCGGGCAGGTCAACTACTCCGCTTCCAAGGCGGGCATTATCGGATTCACCAAGGCGCTTGCCAAGGAGGTCGCCTCGCGCAGCATTACGGTCAACACCGTTACCCCCGGCTATATAAATACGGATACGGTCGACGTGCTTCCGCAGGCGACCAAAGACCGGATTATGACCTGGATTCCGCAGGGGCATTTCGGAGAGGTGGACGACGTGGCGCACATGGTCGCGTTCATCGCCAGCGAGAAGGCCAAGTATATGACAGGCCAGGTCGTCAGCGTTGACGGCGGAATGGCTATATGAGGGCGGTCGCTTGAGACTGGATGGCAAGGTCGCGCTTGTAACCGGCGGGTCGCGCGGAATCGGAAAGGCGATTGCGCTGGAGTTCGCGGGCCGCGGAGCAGACATCGCGTTCAACTATCTCCGCAACCACCGCGCCGCCCGCGAGACCCAGGATGAGATAGAGGCGCTCGGCGTCCGCTGTCTCCGGGTGAGGGCACACCTGGGCGACGAGGCTAAGATAGCGGACCTGTTCGAGTCGGTCGGCGCCGAGTTCGGAAGGCTGGACATTCTGGTCAACAATGCGGCGTCCGGCGTCCAGCGTCCGGCGCTGGAACTTGAATCCAGGCACTGGGACTGGGCCATCAACGTCAACGCCAAAGCTGCTTGGCTGTGCGCGGTAGAGGCATCGAAGCTGATGAAGGACGGCGGTCATATCGTCAACATTACCAGCGAGGGTTCGCGCCGCGTACTGCCGCTTTACTTCTCAGTGGGCGTGTCGAAAGCGTCGCTGGAGGCGATAACACGCTATCTGGCGGTGGAACTCGCGCCGCTGAACATCTCGGTCAACGCGGTATCGGGTGGATACGTGGACACCGGCGCGCTCGACCACTTTCCGACGAAAGAGGAGATGCTGGAGGCGGGCAGGAATACGCCCGTGGGCCGCATGGTCACCGTGCAAGACATAGCCAAGACGGTCGCGTTCCTGTGCTCACCGGACGCGGAGATGATACGCGGCCAGGTCGTAGTTGTTGACGGCGGCGTGACGCTGAAGTCGGACGGGTAGTCCGAGTCTGGGCTAGTCGTTGTATTCGGGCGGGCGAATGTCTCTGACAATGGCGGATATGGACTGATCGCCGGACTCTATGTAAACCTCGCCGCCGTCCTGGTAGAAGCGTTTCCGCAGGAATGCCAGGGCCATGGAGGGCGCGGACGACGTTACCTCGCCCACCGCGTTGCCGTCCACGACAATTGAGGAGCCGGGCGCGACGACTGTCCCGTCATCAAGCTCCAGGCGGCACATGAAACGCTGAACGCGGTCGTAGGTGTTCAGCCGCGCCACCACCTCCTGCCCTATGTAGCAGCCCTTGTTGAAATTGATGTGGGGCTTGAGATTCGCCTCCAGCGGATTGTGTCCTTCGTTCATTTCGGCGGGGTAGGCGGCAATCGCCTGCTCGATTCTGATAGCCTGGAAATCGGCGGCGTCCAGCGTCTTCAGGCCGAAGTCCGGTAGCTGCCCGCCTGCGGGGGTTATGACCCTGTATGCGGGCAGTTCACCCAGGTCGGCGCGTACGGCAGTGGTCTGGGCATCGCCGTCTCCGGTCTGCGCGTGAGTGAGATTGCTGGTGAGTGGGCCGGAAAGATAGCCGGCCTCTGCCAGCAACTCCGCGGCTTGTCCGCCTATGTACAGTCGCTCTGAGGTCGCTGCGCTGATGTCCGTTACGATTACATCCTCGATGAAGGTGTAGAACTCGATCCACTCAGCCACCTTCTGCTGGGTTCCGGGGCTGGTGAGAACCAGGAGGTCCTCGCTTCGATGGAGGACGTGCAGCAGGTCTATGATGCGGCCCTTGTTGGTTGTCAAGACACTGCTCATCCCGCGGCCGGGTTCGAGTTCCTCCAGGTCGTTGGTGGAGAGGCGATTCAGAAGGTCAACCGCGTCGGAGCCGGACACAACCAGCCTTCCGAAGTGCGACATATCGAACAGGGCCGCCTGTGTCAGAAGGCTCGACGTAAGGGTGGGCGGTGCCGTGGCAGTGGTGGTCACAATGGTTCTCCCTGAAAGCGGAAACGCCGCGTTTTGTGGGCGCGGCGCTTCGTTATTGGATGGTCCTGTCCTGACGCTAAACGCTGAACGAGGTGCCGCAGCCGCAGGTTGTCTTGGCGTTCGGGTTGTTGAATACAAAACCCTTGCCGTTGAGTCCGCCGGAGAATTCAAGCACCGTGCCAGCTAGGAAGATGTAGGACTTGCGATCAACGTACAGCCTCATGCCGTGTTCCTCGATCACTTTGTCGTCTTCCCTCGGCTCGTCTATAAGGTCGAGCACGTAGGTCATGCCGGCGCATCCGCCGCCCTTGACTGCTACGCGCAGATTGGAGTCCGGCTTGCCGGACTGCGCGGCAAAGACCCGCACATGGTCGGCGGCCTCTTCAGAGATATTAATAGTCAGCGGAGACGGCATTGTCTGTGTTGTCATTACCCTATGCTCCCGGAAGAAACTGATACTGTGGCCGAATACAAATTTTGGAATTCATGTAAATTCTACTATGTATGGGGTTCGGCGTCAATTTGATTGCTTGAATAAGAAAATTGCATAAATGGAATTATAGAATTCCGCCTGCATCGTTCTCTCTTTCTACTGTATGGTTACTTCACTCTTACTTCACAATCTGCAATATAACGCCTACCACCCCTGATATCAGACCCGCGCCCGCAACTCCTATCATTACCATCATAAGGCGGTGCATATCGTCCATGCGGCGATTCAGGCCGTTTACCTCGCCCCGCAACTCACCCCGCAACTCGCCAATCTGCTCGCGCAAGTCTCCAATTTGGTGTTCAATCGTGGGCGCAGTCATGTCTGAACCTCTCTGCGGACTCTCCACGCATCTATTATACAGTTATACAGTGGGACGCGGCGAGAAACCAACGCCGCCGCTTGCATAAACCCGTATCAATTTGGTAAGCGGATTCAGTAAGAGGGTAGGTCTTACGCCCAAATTGGAAAGGTTCTGCCTCAAGCAGGTTGATTCACTGCGATTCGCTGATGCACTGTTCCAGGAGGCTGAGGGCGCGGGCGGCAAAGACCCACATATTGGCCTCGCGGTCGGAGTCTCCGGTCTCGACCGTGATGACGCGCTCCACGGGGCCGCTGACGGCTATGCAGGCGTGGCCCGCATCGTCGCCGTAGCGGTTGCCGGTCGGCCCGCTTGCGCCCGTCTCTCCCAGGCCCCAGGTTGTGCCAAGCAGTTCGCGGACGCTGGCCGCGTTCAGTGCGGCGTACTCCTCGGTGCTGGCTCTCATGCCCTCCATAGCCTCGTCGGGGACGCCCAGCAGCCCTGTTCTGGAGGTGTGGGTGTAAACGACCGCTCCGCCGAGGTAGTACGCGGACGCGCCGGGAATCGCGACCAGCGACGCGGACAGCAGGCCGCCGCAGGACGACTCGGACACCGCGATTGTGTCGCCCCTGTCCTTCAATAGCTGGCCTACGGTTGCGGCCATGGAACTCAGATCAGGCATTACTTACCTCCTCAGAATGCTCACTTGCTACAAGCAATAGCCGGTAATGGCTATGGCAACTCAGGCATGACTTTTTCGGCGAACAGGCGCAGGGACTCTTTTATCTGCTCGTCCGGGATGCGTCCGCGCCGGTTGAACTCCAGAATGCACTCGTTCATACCGGGCATCTGCTCCTGAAGACTTCGCAACTGCTCTATGCATCCCTGCGGGTCATCGTATATCGAGTAGCTCAGGGCTTCGTCGAAGTTCCAGGTGGCCCACCCGCCGACGCCGCTTGAGAAGCTGTGCCTGGCCGTTCCGACCGATGACGCGCTGCTGTCGGGGACGGTATGCACCACGTCCTCGTCGCGCCAGTTCAGGCGCATGAGGTCGTGAGCCTTCTGCCTGGTGTCGGCTACGAAGAAGGATATATTGACGTTGAAAGGCTGCGGCTGGTGGCTGCCCCCTTCAGGCTTGGCCTCCTCGAACTCTCGCAGTCTGTCCACCATACGCGGCATAGGCTGGCTGAGAGTGGTGCCAATGACCCCTATTCCCAGTCTCGCGGCATACGGGAATGTCTCGTCGCTGTTGGCGGCGATCAGAAGGGGCGGGTGTGGCCGCTGCTGTGGCGTGGGAAGCACGGGCTGGTCTTTCACGCTCCAGTACCTGCCCTGAAAGTTCACCCGCGCGCGCGTCCAGGCCATCTTCACCAGTTCTATCCCCTCCGCCACACGCTCACGGCTCTCGAACCCGCTGATGTCCCCCGCCTGGCCGAATGTCTGTCCCGCCGGAGAACCCCAACGCCCGCCCAGACAGAGATCGAGCCTGCCGTTGGTCAGGATGTCGCAGGTGGCCGCCTGGGTCGCCATATGCAGCGGATGGTGCAGGTTGAACTGCGCGGCGAGTGTCCCGAACCTGATGCGCTCCGTGTGTTGAGCCGCGGCGCAGGCCACCATCAGCGGGTTGGACATCGGGCGGGCGGGGAAGAAGACCGACTCTGCCAGCCATGCCGTATCGAAGCCGAGCTTGTCGGCCAAGGCTATCTGCTCAATCGTTTCCCAGTGTTTGCGCGGCACAGATGAGTCCACAAACCCTGGAACCTGCCAAAAAACTCCGAATCGCACGTGATCCGCTCCTAATAGCGCGGGTATGACCCTACCTACGGCAAGGCTCTACCTCATACTTTTGTCACAATCGGCTCTACCGGGTAACGTTCTCGCCATGCATGGAAACCTCCTTTGAGAAATGCGGCGTCGAAGCCCATTTCGAGTAGTTTCCGCGCCACACCGGCGCTGGTAATATCGTTTGGTCAAGTACAATAAGTGACTATCGGCCTATTTCTGGGCCTGTCTGAAGCCCATTCTATCACCTCGTCAGGCAAGATTCTTATGTCTGCGGGTATGCGCGCTACGTCCGCGGCATAGCCGGATCTGGTTCTGACATCCAGGATTATGGGTATATCGTGAGATTGAAGGCCGGCCCACAACTCTTCAGGCGTAACATAAGGGGCTTCGCCTTCGGATTCGGCAAAAAGAGCGGCGGCGCTGCCTTCGCGCTCTTCATCGAGTGTACTTGCCGCGGCCCGTCGAGCATACCATGCTGACAGTGGTCTTGCGGAGGCGCTGTGTATGACGACTGAAGCTATTACTACGATTCCCACGGTGGCCAGCAATATCTCAGAGCCGGGGATTCGGGCCTGCACTACCAGCAAAGCCAGCAGCAAAGAGTTCAACCCCCTTGGGCCAAACCACGCGATGAATCCCCTGGCCGCCCAACTCATTCTAGCGCCAAGTAGAACGACGCTCAGGACTCCGGGGCGAACAATGAATATCACGATAACTGCCAGACCCACGGCAGGGACTATGTCCACATCGCCTATCATCCCCGACAGAGCCACTCCGAACAGGACAAAAGATAACAACATGGCGACCTCTGAGGTGGTCTCGCCATAGTCCAGGAAGCATTCGCAAAGAGTCTGGTTCAGCGCTACAACAGCAAAACCTGCCGCAAACGCTCCCAAAAAACCATCACCCCCCGCAGCCGTGACCGCAGTGTATGCCGCCAGTACCAGGCCAATTCCGTAGAGAGCCTGGTGCTCTTGTCGAACTCCGAAGCGTCTGTCCATTCGGTTCATCAACCACGCCCCGGCGCCTCCGACAGCGAAGCCGATAGCAGGCCCCAGAATGAGCAGTTTTGACAGAAACCCAAGCCACGATCCAAGCCCTCCAACCTCGTGCCTGGCAACAGCTATAAGCACGAGTACGATGGGCAGTACCACAATATCGTTCATCCCGGCTTCTATTCTGAGAACCTGCCTTATTGAGCGTGGAATACGATGGTCACGGACGATTTCGCGCAGAATCACGGGGTCGGTGGACGCCAGGACAGCACCCCCGATGAAGGCGATTGTCCAACCGAATCCCAGCATCAGGGACAATGGCGCCGCGCCGAGGGCGATAATTACCCCTGTTCCGGGTCCCAGAACGAGGAAAGGGGTCAGCCAACGCCGACCCATCTCGTCAACTTGGAGTTTGGCCGCGTCCAGAAACAGGACGAGAGCCATAGTGAGCGTTGCGACAACTTCCAGAATCGGGTCGTGAGGGTCCAGGCGGAGGATGCCGACCTGGCTGTTTCCCAGGAAAAGGCCCAAGCCCAGAAATATAAGAGGAAGTGACAGCGGCGACCTTTCCACGATGCCGGACGCCAGGGCAGTAACGGTGAGAATCACCGCTATTACACCGAACATCAGCATCAGATCGCTCAATGGAGTATCTCCCGGATGTTATTTAGGCAGTCCTGTGGATACCGGCGCCCGTTCTCCGATGGAATGGACTTAACCTGTATATGGAGAACGAAAATGTGGCAGGTCCGTGGGGGCGTGTGGGTTAGCCTGTGTCTCCCAACCGCTCCGAGAACCAGATCAATTGGCCAGCCGCCTGGTCCAGCAGGTCGCCGACCTCGGAGTCGGTGATATTGCCTGCCTCGTCCATGAAGTTGGCGACCTGCGGGAGCAATACCCTAGGCTGGTGCAGAACGAATCCGCCCTCTGACTCCAGGCTGTACGAGGCGTGTATGTGCATTCTGGCGCACGCCGACCGCCCCGGCCCGGTGCCTATAATGAAGAATACCTTGCCATTGAGCATATTGCCCCGTCTGGACAGCCATTCTAAGGCATTTTTCAGTGCGCCGGACATGGAGCCATTGTATTCGGGACAGGCGACTATCACGGCGTCCGCGTCACGAACGGCTGTCCGCAGATTCTCGGCTTCCGCGGGAATGCCTTTGCTGGCCTCCACGTCGGGGTGAAACATAGGAACGGGGTTCAGATCGAAGATTCCGGTCTCCACGCCCCGGCCTGCCGCCTTGTCCATCATGTTCCGCAGCAGCTTGAGGTTCCACGACTCTTTCCGAAGGCTTCCGCATATGCCAAGTATTTTCATAAGTTTCCTTGTCCTCAGTTTACTCGAGTTTAACTGGATGGTGAAGGGTAGCAACGTCCAACCCCGCTGGCAATCCAGCGCGAAGAATTCCGACCAGACCCACCTATCTTGATTGTATCGCATCACAACATTCGTTGCGCCGCCGATCCGCCTACTTCAGATGAGCAGCATACACTCAAAGCTCTGAAACTAGCGCCTATCATAGACAAGAATCCCACCACGCCTATCATTCCATACTTATAACTGATGTTACGCACTTAGCTATGAATTCCTAAACGAGAATGAGCCAGCTCAGCTACGAAATCTCTCTCAACTGCGTAAGGTCAGTTATAATTCATAAAGCCAAATTCCATAATAAGTTGACTGCTGACCAAGACCTTGATAGCCACTCCCAGCCCGGCAGACCAGCGGTTCTTTATGACGACCCTGGATCCTATGGCGAATCGCGGCGGGACTCTGATTACATCGAACAACGGGCCGCCCGGTCACTTTGACTTCTACGTATCCGGATCGATCACCTGGCATGGGTGGATGACTCCCATGTATGACAACCTGTTGCGTGAGGATACGCGAACACCGGACGTCACTATAGTTCCCGACCTTGCTCACAGTTGGTCTGCCAATGACAACCTTGACACATACACGTTCAATCTGCGCGAGGGAGTACAGTTCCACAACGGCGCCGAGATGACTTCCGAGGATGTCAAGAGGACTCTGGAGCGAGTCATCTTCCTGGATAGGTTCGAAACGACAGGTCTGAGGAGCGCTTACCAAGCGATATTCCAGACTGCGAAAGTAACTGAGATAAACACTCCCGACAAGTACACCGTTGATATAGTGATGGAGGAGCCACGCAGTGTTGGCTGGGTGATGGCGGGTGCCTCCGAACAGGGAGTCAAGATAAGCCAGGCTTCCGTACTGGACGAGTACGACGGTAATCTCAGGGACGCCGACCCGACTGAAGTCTCGGGCACAGGCCCGTTCATTACAAAGGAAAGAACGGACGACTACGTGATCCAGGAGGCCAATCCCAATTACTGGAATCCAAACGCGCCCTACATAGACACGATTCAGCACATCTGGCTGCCGCTTATGACTCCGCAGATTACCGCGGCGCTGGCGGCGAACCGCGTTGACTGGAGTATGTTCATTCCACCCGGAGACGTTCCGACACTGCTGGAGGACCCGCAGTTCAAGGTGGCTATTCACCTGCGACCCACGTATCACCTGATACCGCTGAACCTGACAAGGCCGCCGTTCGACGACGTGCGTGTCCGCAAGGCGGTAGCTCTTGTATTCGACCAGGAAGCGCTTATCGAGGGAGGAAGCCAGGTACAGGCGCTGCTGTTCGCGGGAGGCTGGTTCGGTGAGGGACAGGGAGTTTACGCGCTCTCGACCGATCAGCTCAGGAAAGAGAAGTACTGGCGAAGCCCGACCCCCGAAGACATTGCTGAGGCCCAGCAGCTGCTGGTCGAGGCAGGCTACCCGAACGGCGAGGGAATTCCGAAGCTTGACCTGCTTGGCAGGGCGGACGGACCCTGGTGGGAACTGGTACTGGTGCTCGAACAGGCTTGGCTGAAGCAGCACCTCAACATAGACTCCGAAATCAGGCTGGCTGAGGTGTCGGTGGTAGGCGATGACGTCAGGGGTTTGAGATTCGACATCTTCCCCGAAGTCAACTCCAGCATGAGAGTGCCGACTCCCGAATACTACATCAAGAATGCGTTCGGACAGTGCGGCGGCGGCCCCTGCAACGCCAACATCTTCAACTACGACGACCCGAAACTGGACGCGATGATAAGGGAGCTGGAGCTCGAGTTCGACCCCGACAGGCGAATCACGCTCTCCAAGGAACTATCCGACTATCTCACCCAAGAGATGATAATGGTGCCGTGGGACACTGGTGAAATCACGTACCACGTTTACAATGACGAGGTTAAGGGCTATATGCCCCACAACACCGAGTTCAGAGGTGTCTATATAACCAACAAGTGGGACCACGTCTGGCTGGACCGCTAGATAAAACCGGGATACAGACGGCTCTCCCGGTCGCCTGTACCACAAGCTCGGATGGCATTCGAGGGCAGGGCGTTAAGCCCTGCCTCATCCTTCCCTGCCCAACCTCACCCTCCCCTGAAAACCACATTGGAGCGTCTCTTTGCACAGGTATCTCACGCGAAGAATTCTGTTGGCCGTTCCCACGATGATTGGTCTTACCCTGATGATCTTCGGTATCATGCGCATCCTGCCCGGTGACCCGCTCGGCACGTTTATGACCGGGGACTACTTCCAGATTATGACAGACGAGGAGGTTGCGCGTCTCAGGGCTGACCTCGGACTCGACCGTCCGCTGATACTGCAATACTGGGACTGGGTGAGCGACGTCATGACAGGATCCTTCGGCAGGTCGCATCACCGCAACGACCCTATCATCAACACGATACGCAGCAGGGACCTGATCAGCATGGAGATCGGGGTTCTGGCGGTCATCTTCTCGTGGGTAGTAGGCTTACCCGTTGGGATAATCAGCGCTCTGAAACCGCACTCACTCTCTGATATGGGGGTTAGCACTACGACGGTGCTGTTTCTGGCCATACCGAACTTCTGGCTCGGACTGCTCATCGTGTTGGTAACCGTCACCTTCTGGGGATACCATCCCCCGCTCGTGGGGGTTCACTTCTGGGAGGATCCATGGACCAACTTCCAGATTGTCGTCTGGCCGGTAGAGTGGTGCTGGGAACTTCAATGGCGGCCATCATCGCGCGGATGGCGCGCTCGTCCCTGTTCGAGGTGCTGCGTGAGGACTACGTTAGAACCGCCAGAGCCAAGGGCCTGGTGGAGAGAATGACGATTCTCCGGCACGCAGTGCCGAACGCGCTGCTGCCCGTGCTAACGCTCAGCGGGGTCATGCTCGGGTTCGCGCTCGGGGGGTCTGTCGCGGTCGAGGTGGCGTTCGGTACGCCCGGAATCGGCAAGACGATGGTCAGCGCCGCCTGGGAGCGCGACATGAACGTGGTGCAGAGCCTTGTTCTGTTGTACGGAGTGACATTCGTACTGGTGAACATGGTAGTGGACTTGTTGTATGGATGGATAGACCCGAGGATAAGGCTCGCATAATTCGACGCTGCGCGGAGTATTGGAACGGCGGACGGCAAAACGTCCAGGAAAGCGATGGTTTCGGACCGTATGGAGTCAACACTAGCTGCCAGAGCGTCTCAGACGCGAATGTCCAGGAGCATGGACGTCATCAATATGTTCGTGCGCAAGAGTCCCTGGCACGCCTTCTGGGGGATCGTGATAATCGCGCTCGTTACCATGGCCGCGCTCGCGCCCGTCATCGCGCCATACGACCCTATCGCTCCGGACACTAATAGGATGCGCCTGCCCCCGGACTCCGAGAACTGGACAGGCACCGACATCGTGGGTAGGGACGTCACATCGAGGTTGATATACGGCGCGCGAGCCTCGTTGTTCATTGCGGTGAGTTCGGTTCTGACGGGTACGCTGATTGGTGGATTCTGGGGACTTATCAGCGGCTATGTCGGCGGGAGATTCGACCTCCTGAGCGAGAGATTTGTCGAAATACTTCTCGCGTTGCCCGGTCTGATTCTAGCTTACCTGTTGGTGCTAGTACTGGGCGCCAACTTCTGGACGGTGATCGGCGCTCTTGCTATCTCTCGCGTCCCAACCGTAGTACGCGTTATCCGCTCGGTCGCGCTGTCCGTGCGCGAGAGTATGTACGTGAACGCCGCGCTCACTATCGGCGCATCCCAGGCGCGGATAGTGTGGAAGCACATAGCGCCCCAGTGCATAGCGCCGCTTATCATGCTGATAACGGTTGACATAGGCGGAGTGATAATCGCGGAGGCGTCACTGAGCTACCTGGGTGTCGGTATCGCGCCGCCCACGCCGTCCTGGGGACGGATGCTGGGCGACGCCAATCCGACGCTTTACCCGATGTGGTGGCTTGTCGCCTTCCCCGGTCTGCTGATTACGCTCACCGTGCTGGCCTTCAACCTATTCGGAGACGGTGTCCGCGACGCGCTCGACCCCAGGCTGAGAGGCACGACGTAGGCTACAGAGCCGCTTCCGCGATTCGCTCGAGCTCGTCCGCCACCTCTTGTTCAGTTTCTTTCAAGTCCGGGCGGACTATCACCCTGTTCGCGCCCGCGTTCAGATAGTCCTGCGCGTTCTGGCGGTCGGGCGGCTGTCCATAGACCGAGATGGTGATGGACTCAGGGTCGCGTCCGCGTTCCTCGGCGAGCGCGTCGAGCTGGCGTCGGCTGTCCTCGACCACCTGCGGCGTGACCCTGTTCGGGAGCCAGCCGTCGCCGACCTCGACGATTCGTTGCAGCACACGTCGGGCCATGCCACCTATGAGAATCGGCGGGTGGGGTTTCTGCGCGGGCTTGGGGTACATCTGAACGGGCGGGAAGTCGTAGTAGCGTCCGTGGAACTCCGCCTCGTCTTTTGTCCATAGCTCTTTCAGGGCGAGAAGCGACTCTTTGGCCTGCGTCCAGCGGTGATCGAAGTCGCCGCCCATTATCTCGGTCTCCTCGCGGTGCCACCCTGTGCCGATGCCCAGGATGAAGCGGCCGCCGCTGAACAAGTCGAGCGTGGATACCGTCTTGGCCAGGACGAGCGGGTTGCGCTCGGGAATGAGGGTGATGCCGGTGCCGAGCTTGATTGTGCTTGTGGCGCCGGACGCCTGAGCGAGCGCGATGTACGGGTCGGCGAAGTGGGCGTATGTCCAGGGGATAACGCCGTCTTCCGAGCCGGGGAATGGGCTTGTGGAGTGGACGGGCAGTATGGGGTGCTCGGCGTACCAGATGGACTCGAAGCCGAGTTCTTCGGCCTTCGAGGCCGTGAAGGCGGCGGACACTTTATAGGCGGGCAGGGGTGTCGAGATTCCGATGGTCATGGTCTTCTCCTGTTGTCTGAATCAGGATTTACGGGATGAAGGGATTTTCAGGATTGATGATCGGGTGGCTCTGAGAGTACACGGCAGTAAATTGACAGATGTTTATGAAGCCAGTCTGCGGCCTGTAGCCAGTTATTGCGTTCGGTGGTGTTAATCTGTAATTGCGTGTAAGCGTATCCGGGTAAGTGTCCAGGATCCCCGTTGTATAGTTCTTCTTGGGTAGCACCAAGTTCCTTTGCCAGAGCGGGCAAGTAGGGTTCTACAAGTTTCGACATTGAATCGAGCAATTGTCTTTCGGTAGTTATCCATAATGCCACATACTTCCGAGTGAGGTACCGCCGAATTTTGAGTTTGACACCCTGAATACAAAAATCGGGACTATAAGCCGCATAACCTTGGGGAATTCCGTCATGAGGGTGTCGATCAACATAGTATGTCCAGAAGTCATGTCGAAACTGGCCGAATTCGGTCGAATTTCTGCGCCGTTTCTGTGTGGAATCAAACTGAGCCATACTTTGCCCATCTCCCATTGTGAGAGTGCGGTCAGTTTGCATCGCAGCTATGTATTAGTCGCTATCTGGCCAGCGCGCCCATTGGGTCCCAGGGCGGGAGCGCGATGGGTTCGGTTTCGAGGGCCTTCAACAAGTCCGGGGACAGGTAGCGGCTTGGAGCGGCAATCTCGAACATATGCTCGTCGTACCAGGAGTCGTTCATCAGGAAGAAGCCCTTGTCGCCGACTGCGCTGCCGTAGCTGTTCTCGACGCGCCAACGCCTCGGGCTGCCTTCTACCACGTCCACGCCGGTGAACAGCATGGCGTGGGTCATCTGCGTCTGGCCGTATTCGAGACGCATCGCCTTGTCCATTCCGAAATCCGAACCGTAAACGGCCCCGTAATCGAACAGGTTCGCGTCCCAAAGACCCATCTTGCGGTGGTTCTGCTTTCCGGTGTCGCAGCCCATCCACACGGGCCGCCCATCCAGTAGCTGGCGCAGGGTGATGTCCTTCATCACCTCGACCGGAACGTTCAGGTACCGCACCGACCTCGCGCCTACGACGTTGCCCAAGTAGGAGATGGTGTAAGTCTGGAAGTAGGGGTGGTCGGGGCGCGGATCGTTCACCAGGCAGACCATGTCGCGGTAGTCGGTGGATATATATCGCTCCGCGAAATCGAGCGGAGTCAACTCGCCGTCGCGGTGAAACTCACCCTCTCGGTCGCGCCACTGCCAGTCCAGGACGGGCGGTGGATTGCCGAGGTGAATGCACAGGATACGATAGACCGCTTTCAGGGTGTCCATCTTCGCCTGACGCATCGCATCGGGGCCGGCCTCTTCCTGGTACAGACTGCGGATTTTGGCCGCGCCCTGCCGAACCTGGTAGTAGAGCATCGAGTTCATCTGGCGCGTGTTGCCCGAACTCTCGGTCTCGGGCATGGCCTCTTTGGGAACCACACCATACTTGTCCACCAGGTTGACGAACATATCCCACTGACCCGCGTCCTCGACTGGGGCCAGCATGAGGTGCTGGATAATTCGGTCGTCAATGGGACGGTCGGCGGTCTCGATAACCGACTCCAGGACAAAGTTGGCGCGCTCCACCTTGTCCCAGAACATCATATAGCTCTGGCTGAACTCGAACTGGCGCATATTCAGCGACTTCATCGTGTCCACGCGGAACAGGTTCAGGCCGCTGAAAAGCCAGCATCGCCCTGAATTTCCCTGGTGGGTTGGCGTCCAGTCGTCGAGAAGCGTGGAGAATGTGTGCGTGGCATCAGTCGCGATGGCGTGGTCGAGCGCGACCTCGTTCACGTCGCGCTGTGTAACGGTATTCTGCATGAGGCGGTTGCGGGCGTCGGACGCGAAGTCGTCGCTGAAGCCTGAGATGTCCCCAACCGTCAGGGACTGTCTGGTGTCTTGCGTTGTAGTCACGATTTTACCTTTCTTTGATAACCCATTTTGGGTTATCAGATTGGGCCAATGTACACTCATCATATCCAATGCTTCAATCTTTCGCCACTCCTTATTCCAGACTGCAACGATTGCTCGTTGAAGCTCGCCACGCGCGCGGACTGACACAATCTGAAGTTGCCACCCATCTTCAAGTACTTCAGTCCTTCGTATCCAAGTATGAGCGAAGTGAACGGCGACTAGACGTGGTCGAACTGTTACAGATTCTCAGAATTCTTGAACTGGATATTCGTGATGTTCTGGAGCGGATCATGGTCAGTCAAGATTTTCCAGGGCCGCCCAACATTCTTGAAGTGTGGAAACTGACGCCTGACATACTGACGAATATAGTCAGTGAAAACCCGAGTTTGCGCGGTATGCTATTGGGGTAATTGATTAGCGGGTTGCGGAGTGGGCGGAAGAGAGTCAGAGGGAACGGGCCGGCAGAGGAGCGCCGCCGAACACATCGCAGAGCGCATCCACCAGCGTATCGTCATCAACCTTCCGCGCCAGAGTCCTGATCACGCTCGTGAACGCAGAGTACGCCTCAGCCCCTTCGTCGGTCTTCGAACACTGCGACACCTTCCGAGCTATCACCGCCCCGCGCAAGGCCCGTTCCGCCCGATTGTTGGTAGGCTCTATTCTCGGATCATCCAGAAAGCGCAGCAGGCTGCCGCGGTCGTTGTGCCTACCAAGTTCGTTCAGCAGTCTCTGATTGTCCGGGTCCGGCATCTGACGATCTCGCAGATGGCGGGACACCTCCCGTTTCAACCGCTCAGCCTCACCCACAAAGTCCGCCGCCTCTCCGCGACGTTCCGACTCCCGCAGCTCAATCGACTCTCTCAGAAGTTCGATCAACCGCTTTCCGAAGCTGCGACCTCTGCCCACCTTGGTCTGAACCACCTCACCGATAGAACGTATGACGTGCGCCATGCACTTCTGCTGTCTGACACCGGACAGAGTACGCGCGTCATAGCTCCGGCCCCTGTCCGTCACCATCACTCCGCCATAGCCTGAGGGGATCAACTCTCTGACCTCCTCGTTGCGGTGGCGAGAGCGTATCTGGTACACGGTCGTCTCATCGGTCTCGAACGCCATCAGGAAAGCAGGCTCTCCGCCCACACGCCAGCCCGTGTCGTCGGTGTGTACGAACGAACTTGAGCGCACCGAACCGCGCAGACTGCGGTAGGCGTCTCCCACCTCTCCCTTAGCGCGGCGCAGAGCGTCCTGTGTGATCGCGCTCTGGGTTATCTTCACCCCGGTCAGAGTCCTGAGTATAGATGGAATCTTCCTCACCGGGACCCCCGCGCTGTGGTGCAGTATATGGGCCGCCGACATCACGCGCTTGCCCATTCTGTGAGCGCTCGCGCCATACTGGTCAGGGGCGACTTCCCGATTACTACCACGAACCCTCTTGCCGCAGGACCGGCAACGGCATATCTGCACTCTGTATCCCTTCACCTCGGGCCTGGGCATCGGGGGAATGTCGGTGATGTAGGCATAGCCCACTCCCTCGTGTTCGAGCGCGCCTCCGCATCCCGGGCAACTCTCCGCCGACACCGAAACGTCAATGATCGGTTCTGTCAGTTCATCGGCAGAGGGAGGCTTTCGGAAGCTGAATGACCCTGTTCCCGGCTTTCGGCCCGGCCGCCTGGGCTTTGCGGCTCGCTTGCCCTTGGAGAACGGAGCGGCCTGGCGCTTTCCCGCTCGCTGAGCCTCGGCGAGTCGCTTCTGTAACTCTCGGATCGTCGCCATCTGCCGCGCAACTTGCATTTGCAGCCGGTTGACCGCGGACGTCAGTTCGTCGCGTTCAGAGGGAGAAAGGTCTTTGTCCGTACACATAGCCGCAGTATAAGAATATGCTCGGCCCGACGCAATCCCACGAGAATGCCGCTAATCAATTACCTATTGGGTTATGTAGCAGAGTACAAACTGCAAGAAATACTGCTTTCAGAAGACAGTATCAAATATATTGGCAAGCCTGATGACCACGACCGAACCAGTAAGGGCGACCATATTATCGAATATCAGGGGCAGCGGTTTGTGATTGAAAGCAAGTCTCTGCAATCACGGATGGTGGAGAAGGATGGAGATACTTGGCGTGGCAAGGCGCAGGTTGACGCCAGTGACCGCCGTTCCATCATCCTGGAAGATGGGACCCGGATTGAGACGACGTTGCTGATGGTTGGAGAGTTCGACATTCTCGTAGTAAATTGTTTTGCGTTCGAACAGGAATGGAATTTCGTGTTTGCCAGGAACAGTGACTTGCCGCGAAGTACTTACAGCAGGTATTCACCGCGAGTTCGTGAGCAATTGATTGCGAGTCTTGTATCCGTATCGTGGCCTCCTGGGCTGCCTTTCACAAGCAGCTTACAGGAGATACTCGACCAGATAGTGATCGAACGCGAGCTAAACGGCGCGTAGCTGTATCAACGACGAATCATTTTCACGAACACCAGGAAATACGAATGGTTTTTCCTGGCGTGAACTTGCTTCTTCAACCTGGTTATGGACGGTTTGTTGGAGCGGACTACAACGAACAGGTCCTTTGTGTAAAAACCCATCGCCTCGTAGTCGTTGATGATCTCTACGTGCGTTAGCCACTGTTTGTTGGCGCTTACTTCGTCTTGGCATTTGACTATGAGGACACCGTTGGACTTGAGAACACGATGCGCCTCAAGTCCGGCCTCACGATAGAGTTCTGTCACTGCGGCGTGCCACTTTGACCGCCCCGGACGTTCGTCGCCATTCGAGTAGTGTTCCCGGAAAGTCGAATGGCTGCCACCTCCGGCCTTCTGACTTCCATGGTTTCTATAAAACCCTTCCATGTAAGGCGGGTCGAGCACCACGCAGTCAATTTCACCATCATGATAAGGGAGGTCTCGGCAATCTACGCCCATAGAAATATCCGTGGGCCTGAGATCGTAGAGTCCTTCATCCACCCTTTGCCAGAAAACACCCTTGCCCCATGTTACGTCTGCTACGATTGCCCCGTGAGGGACGTGCAGTTGAAGTATCTGCGGGAACACGTCCGCATTCCCGCTGACATGGGCCGAAGTGATCACGTCGCTGGTAGAAACGCCGCCCTGGACTCGCCGCTTCCCTCTGCTTTCTGATGATATGCCCATTCGGAGTTGGGACCCAGATTCAGTTGGTATCCCTGCCATACTGCGCTCTCGCTCCTGTTTCTCTTCGATTTGCACGGGCCGGGTGGCCAAAGACCCAGCCCGCATCCGGCCCTGACTTACACCTTCACCAGCTTCTGCATCGAGCGAAGTTCGCGCTGGGGGTCCATCTTGCTGCCATAGTCGCTCCAGGAGACTTCGGCCACGTATATGTCGCCGCGCGAGTCAACGGCTATGCCGTGCGGCGAGTAGAAGCGGCCGCTCTGGTCTCCGTAGCTCTGGTGCCCGACACGGGCCAGAAGTTCGCCCTTTGTGTTCATAATCGAGACGCGCGGGCCGAGGTCGGTGCCTATATCGTTGGTCCCGATTCCAGCGAAGTATTCCCCGATGTACACCAGTTCCTCGCCAGAGCCGTCGTCTATGTAGATGGTTGCGGCGCGAGACAGGTTAACCCACTGAGTCTCGAACTTGCCCTTGTCGCTGAATATCTGGATGCGGTGATTCTCGCGGTCGGCTACGTAAACCCAGCCTTCGGAGTCGGTAGTGATGTTGTGGACGATGTTGAACTGGCCCTCATCGGTGCCGGACTCTCCCCATGAGAACAGGTAGTCGCCGTCCGGGGAGTACTTGTGGACGCGGGCGTTGGAGTAGCCGTCGGCCACGTAGAATTCGCCGTTTCGCTTGTCTATCGCGACATGGGCGGGTCTGTTGAAAGGCTTCCCGCTCATCTTGGGAGCCGGTTCATGCGCCACGCCGAGCGTCATGAGCAGCTTACCATCGGCGGTGAACTTGCGGATCGTGCTGTCGCCGTTGTCAACGCAGAAGACGTTGCCGTCGGGCGCGATGGTAACGGCGTGCGGGTTTGCGAAGACGCCCTCGCCCCAGGTGTCAACGATGTTGCCGTCGGAGTTGAAGATGATCATCGGGCAGGTGCCGCGGTTGAACACATAGACGCGGTCGTTGGGGTCCACGTCCACCGAAGTGGCCTCTTTGTACGTCCAGCCTTCTGGCAGGGTTCCCCAGTCGAGGCCGGAAACCTCGTACCTGAAGTCGCCCTCGCCAAGTATGACGGCGCCTTCCGCTCCTACCTCGTGGCCTTCAGTTCGTAAGCCATATTCCCAGTTCTCATCGTGTGTGGTAGTCATGGTTTTCTCCTCTGTTTCGCGTTGCATATTCATTGAAAGATATGCTTGTCACTCGTTCTCTCCAGGCACGGCATCGTCATAATCCGGCATGAATTGCTCATCCGTCCCTTCTACCACGACACGCGTATCCGGATCATCCAGGTATCGCAGGAACATAAGGTATCGCTTCGCCGCGTAAAGCTCTGCTGGGGACAGACTATCCACCATGTCCTTGAGTTCCTGCCTCGTAACTGTCCGTCGTTCAGCGGTCAAGGTTATTCTCCGTCTTTCGATATGCTCGACTGAACTCCCTGCATATACAGCAGGTGCCGTATATAACGCTTCGCGGCGTCGAGCCTGTACTTCATAATAGCCCTAGGTCTCGCCTGATTTCATCCGTTGAGAGCGCCTTGCCCGTTTTGAAGTCCTCTTTGGCCTCCCTGAGCGAGGCAATGACTTCTTCTCTCAATTCTTCGGCTTCCAGGGGAGCTTCATCCATGCTTCTCAGTACCGGATCACAGTGCAGACGTAGAAACTCCAAGTAGCGTTTCAATGCGTGAAAGTCGCGGCAGGTCGTCTATCATCTCCTTCACATCCCGCGCAACCCTCTCTTCGATCCTTTCCGTCTGAACTGCCAATGGCCGCCTCCATGCCCTGCTGCTGACCGCAATGAATAGAGATGTGAATACACAGGTTGTACACGATAGCGGTCAGCAGGTCAAACGACACAGGGAATGACTGATAACTGATGACTGAAAACCTATGACCGAAAGACACTGGTAACGACGCCGCAATATGGCGCATCGCGCCGGACTGCACTAGAATGTCACTGAAAATTCATTCGGACAGGTTCTTATGATACCCCTAAAGCTGACCGTCAAGAACTTCCTGTGTTACAGGGACAATGCGCCCACGCTCGACCTCGAGAGCGTTCACGTGGCCTGTCTCTGTGGCGACAACGGGCACGGCAAGAGCGCACTGTTGGACGCCATCACCTTCGCGCTGTGGGGAAGTTCGCGGCTCGGCGAGCGCGGCCACGACGACCTGATACACAAAGGCCAGCGCGATATGCTGGTCGAGCTTGAGTTCGAGTCCGCGGGCGAGCGATACCGGGTTGTGCGCCGCCGCTCCAGGGGACGTTCACAAGGGCGGACGAGTCTTGAATTCTTCATCAACAACAGTGCCGGAGACTGGCGCGGCATAACCGGAAATACAGTCAGGGACACTCAGGACTTTATCACCGAACGGATACGCATGGATCACGAGACTTTCGTGAACACCGCTTTCCTGCGGCAGGGCGACGCGGACAGGTTCACCACCTCCAAGCCCGCCGACCGCAAGCGCATTCTCGCCGAAGTGCTGGACCTGTCCTACTATGACAGCCTGGAACAGCGCGCGAAAGACAAGGTGAGCGAGTTGCGCGTCCAGGCCCAGAGGCTGGACGCCGACATTGAGGTTCGAGAGCGCGAGGCCGCACAGAAGACTGAGCATGAGAAGGCGCTGAACGAGGTGTCAAGCGAAATATCCGTCATGGAACCTCGGCTTGCGGAGGCGCGCGAGAGTCTGGAGTCCGCGACCGGACTGGTCGCCGAGTTGGAGGGCAATAGGAACGAACTGGACGGGTTGACCAGTCGCATACCGCATATAGAGACGCAGGCGCGGGAGACGACGGAGCGCGCGGAGCGATACCGCCAAAGAGTGAGTGAGGCCGAAGCGCTTATCTCAAGACAAGCTGAAATAGAGAGTGGACATTCGGAACTGATAGCCGTTCAGGAAGAGGATGATAGACTGAACCGCGCTCTCAACTCCAAGAACCAGATCGAACTTCTCCTGGCGGAACATCGTCAGACAATCGCCGTGGAGAGGGAGCGTCTAATCACACAGCGCGATCAACTCGCCAAGCTGATAGAGTCCATGCGCGTCGCGGCAAGCGTCATCCCCGATCTCGAAAATCTACTGGCCCGACTGCTCCCCAAGCGCAAGAAGATAGATGAGTTCCAGGAGCGTATCGAAGGTTTCAGTTTGCGGGAGAAAAAAACCAGGCACCAGTTGGAGCAGATGGAGGGCTATCGCGCGGAGTATGAGATGATGCGCGACCGGATGCTGGAGATGGAAACCGGCATATTCGTGGAGAAGCGGCGGCTGGAATCGGAGTTGGAAAGCCTTACCTCCTCCCTGGAAAAAGAGATACGCCCGCACGCCGAAACTCTGCCCGGACTGCTGAAAGAAGGGGATCGCCTGAATGCTGAGGCGGCGAAATTGGAATCGCTGGCAAGCCGAATAGAGGACGGCCGAGAGCGTATGCGCTCGATTGATGAGCGCGTGATTGTCCTCAAAGGCGAGAATGAGCGTCTGCGCCGGACGATGAATGATACCCGCCAGAAATTCGATCTGCTGGAAAGCGGTGACCTCGAATGTCCGTTGTGCGGACAGGAACTTGACGGCGATGGGCGTGAACACCTGCGAGCGGAGTATGAAGATATAGGTATGCGGAGCAAGGCGGAGTTCCAGAACAACGAGGATGAAATCGCCGCGCTTTCTCGGGAGCGCGAGCCGCTCGCCCGAAGTCTCGCTCAGATGGATTCCGAGTACCGCGTCGCGTCGCGTCAGCTCCAGAACAGGCAGGGAAGGCTGTCGGCGCGAATTGACCAGGCGGAGGCGGCAAAGCTCAGGGCAGATTCACTGAAGTCGGAGATTACGGAACTGAAGGCGACTCTTGAACAGGAAACCTATATGCGGCAAGAGCGCAAAGTCACTGCGGAGGTTAAAGAGTTCCTGGACAGCATAAACTTTGATCCGCGCGACCTGGACGAACTCACAAAGGAACACCGCAGCATTACGGATGACATCAGGGAGTCCCAGGATGACCTGAACGAACTCAGGGCAGAGGTGGATGACACGGAGAGTGAAATCAGGCACAGGATGAACCTGGCAGTACAGGCGCGTGACGGGATAGAGCCTGCGCAGGCCCAACTGGACCCGATAGTATCCGCGCTGGAGTCGGGAGACTTCTCTCACGACGCGCGTCTTCAGGCAGATAAGCTGGAAGCGGAAATCGGAGAACTCGGCTACCACGCCGCGCGGCACGACGAGGTGCGTGAAAGAATCATGGATCTTATCGGATTTTCCAAGCTGCGCCAGCAGCTGGAAGCGGCTCTGGGACAGGTCGAATGGGACAGGGATCAGCTAACGCAGGCGGAGTTCGACGCGCGCAACCTCAGCGCCGAGTTGTCGGATATGAGAGAGCGGCGTGAGCGGCTCTCAGATGAAGTTGCGCACCTGCCGGAAGCGCAGGCAAACGAGTCGAAAAGCAGGCTGAGTTTCGACGATTTGGAAAAGCGACTGACCTCAGCGAGAGTGCGGCTGGGAATTGCCCGGGAATCCGTCGAACGATGCGAGCGTATGGAGCGCGAGGCCGCCGAATTGGGCAGGAAGCGCGACGAACATATCAGGGAGCGCGGCCTGTACGAAGAACTGTCCATTGCGTTCGGGCGAAACGGGATCCAGGCGCTCATCATTGAGGACGCTCTGCCCCAAATAGAGAACGACGCCAACGACCTTCTCGCGCGGTTGACCGACAACCGAATGTCGCTGAAACTCCAGCTAATAGAGGGCCGCCGTATCAGGGGATCGGACGCTCTCTCCGAGGAGATGAGCATAGACATATCCGACGAAATGGGAACCAGGGCATACGAGACATTCAGTGGCGGCGAGTCGTTCAGGATAAACTTCGCCCTGCGAATCGCGCTGTCGCGGCTGCTCGCGCGGCGTTCGGGCGCTCCGCTGCCTATACTCTTCATTGACGAAGGCTTTGGCTCACAGGACTCGGCGGGCCAGGAGCGTCTCATCGAAGCCATACAGTCCATCCAAGACGACTTCGACAAGATAGTCGTCATCACCCACGTTGAGGGCATAAAAGAGGCATTCGACACGCGCATCGAGGTACAGAAGACTGAGATGGGTTCGACTTTCGAGATAGTCTGGACCTGATCTCTTTCGCAACAAAGGCGGGTACGACAATGGCCCTTACGCACGTCGTTACGGGCGCATCGGGATATACGGGCAGGTACATAACACACAGGCTGCTGGAAAGCGGCGCGCAAGTACGCTCACTCACCGGGCATCCTGACCGTCCCAGCCCATTCGGCAACCGCGTGCAGATGCTCCCATACAATTTCGACGACCCTGACGAATTGGCCCGCAGCCTTGAGGGCGCCGACACGCTGTTCAACACATACTGGATACGCCTCGCCTACAAGTACATGACCCACGAGCGGGTGGTCGGCCAACTGCGCACGCTGTTCAACGCCGCTGAGAATGCGGGCGTCCGGCGCATCGTGCACGTCAGCATAACCAACGCGACCGAGGACTCGCCGCTGCCCTACTTCCGGGGCAAGGCGCAGGTGGAAAAGGCACTCAAAGAGCGCGAACTTTCGTATGCCATTCTCAGGCCAACCCTGATATTCGGCAGAGAGGACATCCTGCTGAACAACATAGCGTGGATGCTGAGAAGGTTTCCGGTCTTCCCGATACCCGGCTCCGGCGAATACAGGGTGCAGCCGGTGTATGCCGGTGACATGGCGGACCTTGCCGTCCGCATGAGCGCCGGAGACGAAAACATCGAGATTGACGCGGTTGGCCCCGAAGTATTCAGCTATGAAGAGCTTGTGCGGCTCATAATGAGCAAGACCAGTGTGTCGTGCAGGCTGGTACACGCCAGCCCCGCGCTGACCATGCTGGGTGCGAAGTTGATGGGAGCGCTTGTCAGGGACATCGTGCTGAGCCGCGACGAGATCGAGGGGCTGACCGGCGACCTGCTGGTATCCAAGTCCGGGGAGCCGCCGCCCGGCAAGACGCGGTTGTCGGACTGGCTGGACGAAAACGCCGCGCGGCTTGGCGTCCGCTACGCATCGGAGCTGGACCGGCACTACCGATAGACGGTCACAGCTCCATATCACGCAGGTCGGTCGAAACGGTCAGCGACGCCTCGGTGAGCGCCTGTACGTCGTCCGCCGACCAGCCCGGCGCGACCTCGGATAGTATCAGACCGTCTTCGCCCACGGCTATCACCGCTATATCTGTCACTATCAGGCTGACGCAGCCGGGAGCTGTCAGGGGAAACGAGCACTCCGTGACTATCTTGGGGCTGCCACTGCGGTCGGTGTGTTCCATGGCGACGATGATGCGTCTCGCTCCGGCGGCGAGGTCCATCGCGCCGCCCACGTTGCCGATGCCACGCTGAGGCAGCATCCAGTTGGCGAGGTCGCCGCGCTCCGACACCTGCATCGCGCCCAGCACCGCCACGTCTATATGCCCGCCGCGGATCATGGCGAAACCTTCAACCGAGTTGAAGAAGGACATACCCGGATTCAGCGCAAGGAACTGCCCGCCCGCGTTTATCAGGTCAACGTCCTCCTCGCCGGGTTCGGCCATAGCCCCGTAGCCCAGTACCCCGCTCTCGCTGTGGTAGGTCACGCTGCGCCCCTCCGGTATGAACTGCGAACACAGGGTCGGTATGCCTATGCCCAGGTTCACGACGTCGCCATCCTGAAGTTCGCGCGCGACACGCATCGCTACTATCTCGCGGTCGAGTCTCTCTTTTTCCATCGCCATCCTCGTATGGAGATTCGCTGCCCCGTAAAACTTGCTATACGCTCCCGGGAGCGTGGCCGCCCCAGCCTCACTCCGACCTTCCGAGCGCCTTCATTCCGGCGTCGAGCGTCTCGATAATCGCGTCAACGTCGAAGACGCATCCGCCCCAGGTGCCGCCCGACGCATTCTGAAGTGCGGCCCACAGCCTGGAATCGTCTGGCAGGCTTGGATGCGGTTCGAGGTCGTCGGGATCGGGCCGGCTGTCCAGTTCCACGTCACCCCAGGACGCGCCCAAGCTCCGGCCGTCCTCGCCGACCAGGTTTATCGCGCCCTCCAGACTGTTGCGGTCCACCACTATCTCTACCACGTCCCCTTCCCTGACCTTGCCGATTGGGCCGCCAGCCAGAGCCTCCGGGCCGACGTGTCCTATGCACGCCCCGGTCGAGACGCCCGAGAAGCGCGCGTCCGTTATCAGCGCGACTTGCTTGCCGTAGGACAGGTGCTTGAGCGCGGCGGTTATCTGATAGACCTCTTCCATCCCGGTGCCTAGCGGGCCGCCGCAGGTGAGAATCATAATGTCGCCCGCCTTTATCATCTCGTCGTCGTCGCGGCTCTTGATAGCCGCTATCGCGGCCCTCTCCGAACGGAACACCCTCGCGGAGCCGACCTTGCGATACACGCCGTCGTCGTCAACGACGGACGGGTCTATCGCGGTGCTCTTTATCACAGACCCTTCGGGCGCGAGGTTTCCCGCAGGAAAGCAGACTGTACTGGTCAGACCTCTTGCCCTGGCTCTATCAGGCGTCATTATCACGTTGTCGGGGTCAACGCGGGTCTCGGTCCGTAGGTACTGGCGAACGTCCCGACGCCGCTCCGAGTCCTCCCACCAGTCCAGGTTCTCGCCCAGCGTCTGGCCGGTTACGGTGAGGACGGAAGTGTCCAGCAGCCCCATCCGGCGAAGATGCAGCATCACCTCCGGGACGCCGCCCGCGGCGTAAAGCACTGAGGTCGGGTATCCGGTCGGGCCGTTGGGCAGAACGTCCACTATGCGCGGCGTCTCCCTGTTGACGCTGTTCCAATCCTCGAGGCCCATGCGAGCGCGGCCCGCGGCGTGGGCTATCGCTGGCATATGCAGCAGCAGGTTCGTAGAGCCGCCGCACGCGGCATGAACGACCATCGCATTCTGGAAGGCGCCGTCCGTCAGAATGTCCTGGGACGACACACCACGCTTCTCGGACATTACCAGCGCGCGCGCCGAACGCCGCGCTATGTCCAGCCACGCGCCCGTGCCGGAAGGCGACAGCGCGCCGTGCGTTATAGCCAGGCCCAGGCTCTCCGCCACCACCTGCGACGTTCCGGCCGTTCCGAGGAACTGGCAGCCGCCGCCCGGAGAGGCGCACGCTCGGCAGCCCATGTCCTGCGCGTACTCGAGCGTAACTTCACCCTGCGCGAAGCGCGCGCCTATGGACTGGATCATTCCGGTGTCCTCGCCGTGTTCGGGAGCGAGGGTCACGCCGCCCGGCACGACGACGACGGGCGCGGCGCGCAGTCCGGCGACTGCCATCATCATCGCGGGCAGCCCCTTGTCGCAGGAAGCGACGCCCATAACGCCGCGCGAGGTGGGCAGCGATCTCGCCTGCCGCCTGAACACCTGCGCCGCGTCGTTGCGATACGGGAGCGAGTCCAGCATCCCGGTCGTCCCCTGTGTGCGCCCGTCGCACGGGTCGGAGCAGAAGAGCGCGAACGGGATCGCCCCTTGTTCGCGCAGTTCCAGGGCCGCTGCCTGCACCATCGTCGCAAGCTCGAAATGGCCGGTGTGAAGTCCGAGCGCGACCGGAGTTCCGTCAGGGTTTCTCAGCCCACCCGCCGTGGACAGAATCACGAACTGCTTCCTGAGAAGCTCGACCGGGTTCCAGCCCATACCCGCGTTCTGCGTCATCCCGAAGTGGTCGCCGCTTGCGCCGTTGACTAGAAAGTCCTCCGTGAACGGGAGCGTTCCAGTCGGTCCGCGAGCGTGGGTAAGTATCTGCGGCGCGCCTCCGCCGAGAACGTCATGGGTGGTCAGTTCGCGCGTGTCATGATTGGGGCCGGTGTGAGTAGTGGTCATTGGTCGCTCCGCATATCGCATTTATTGAATATCTCCAGCCGAGTATATTTGCGGCGCGTATTCAGGTCAAACCTGCGGAACCCTGGATTGTTGGTCCGGGCGCGGGGCTGGCGCGGAGACAGAGTCTGAGACTCAGAGTCGGTCTCTTGAATATTGATATGGTTCGTATCATATAGTATTATCACAATCGGACATAAAAGCTGAAAATAGACTCAGTGGAGAAAAGTTTTCAGAAAACCTGCACTTTCTGCCCCTTTTGACCCTACCAGCTATAAACCAAGGGCAATCGCGGGGTCACTTTGGGGTATTTTCTGCCCTAAAGTTGCCCTAACCTGCACCCTGAGATAAGAAAAATTTATGTATGTCTTATATCTTGATTTATGGTTGCAGGAATAGTGAATCAAATATGATCCGATTCGCACCAATCGCGTCATCCGCAAGTCTTGTCCGGTCGGGACCGGGAATCGAGTGATTCCTGTCATGTAGTGTATATTGTATCATAAATACGATTGAACGTTCTAACGGCGTGATGTACGAGAAGATTGCAAAAGACTCGTTACGACGCTGTTCACCGTCTTGTAGTGGCTGGCGCCTAACCTGATCACTCTCGCCCCAGCCCTCTCCCTGAGACGGGTGATGCACATTACCAAGTGAAGAACACAGAAAGCGTCAAGGAATGGTGTACGCTGGCCTTACCCGACCAAAGGAGGCTGGCGATGACCTTAGACTTTGACGCTTTCCTGACGGCATTGTACACGATAGTTGACGACCTCTATAAGCGACATTATGGCTGCCACAAGCCGGTTCGTCCTGGCAGACGCCCTGTACTGTCTGACAGCGAGGTCCTTACTCTGATGCTGTGCTGTCAGTGGTTTGGGACTTCCGAGCGCGCTTTCGTTCGTCATGTGTCAGAGCATTGGCGAGGCTACTTTCCAAACATGCTCACTCAGAGCGCGTTCAATCGTCGCAGCCGAGACCTGTGCGGGGTTGTCATAGCATTGTCCGGTGCGGTGGCTGAGGAACTGGAAGCCTATGCCTCAGCGTATCAGGCGATAGACAGCGTTCCTGTACCGCTGGCCCGGATGTGTCGAGGAGATCGCCATCGTCTGTTTGGAGACGAGTCGGCCATAGGAAAGGGTGGAAGCGACAGGCGCTTTTACTATGGCTGCAAACTGCTTTTATCGGTATCGCGCCGGGGCGTGATAACCGGCTTTCTGATCGCGCCAGCCAGCACAGAAGACCGCTGGGTGGCGGAGAGTTTTCTGTGTTGGCGCAATGACTGGATGGGAATACCCCGCCAGGCCCAGGACCTTCCCATCCGACGAAATGGCAACAGATATGTTGGAGCCACCGGCCCCATATGGCCAAGATATGCCGTTGGCAAGCCAATCTCAGAGCCTTATCTTGGAGACAACGGCTTTTTCGGGTCCCTGTGGCAGACACATTGGCGACAACAGTATGGAGCGAGAGTGTTGACCCCTAAAAACTATGTCGGGAGCGAGTCGGAGCTGGCCAGACGGCGGCATTGCAGTCTCAAACAGGTGGTGGAGACCGTCAATGGACAGTTGGAGGAGGTGTTTGGCCTTCAGTTCCCACGCGCTCGCAGCAAGTGGGGACTGTTGAGTCGAGTGGCGGCCAAGGTGGCCGCTCTCAACGTGGGCATATGGTTGAATCGCCACTTCGGTCGTCCTGACCTGGCGTTAGCTACGCTCTTCAATTGTTAAAGGACTTACACAATGTGCATCACCCGTCTCAAGGGAGAGGGGGCTTTTGCAATTCTTTTACAAACCTGAAAGATTATTGACGAATTCTATTTGTGGATATAGGATTCGCCCATTCACGTTCAGATACCCTGATATGGAGGCTGTCACATGAGATACGACTATATTATCGTAGGCGCGGGTTCAGCGGGATCAATACTGGCCACAAGGCTCTCGGAGGACCCAGATACGTCTGTTCTGCTACTGGAAGCGGGGCCGGACTACGGCTCGGAGATTGACGATCTGCCCGAGGAGGTCAGGCACGGTTACGCGACCGGCATGGATGTTATGACCAGCGACCACAACTGGCAGTTCTGGGGCCAACCCACCGCCCTGGCCGAGCCGATGATGGTACCGAGAGGAAAGGTCACCGGCGGATCCAGCGCGATCAACGGGCAGGTCTTCCTGAGAGGAATGCCCGAGGACTACGACGCCTGGGCATCACTCGGCAACGACGAGTGGGGCTATGAGAAGGTACTGCCCTTCTTCCGAAAGCTGGAGACGGACACCGACTTCAGCGGCGACTTCCACGGCACGGAAGGCCCGATCATCGCGCGCCGCTTCACTCAGGATACCTGGCCTGCGGCGCAGACCGCGTTCTACAACGCCGCCAAGGCCGCCGGATTCCCGGACGGCCCGGACCAGAACCACCCCGACGTCACCGGCATCGGCCCCACTCCCTTCAACAATCCCAACGGCATACGATGGAGCACCAACGTCGGCTACCTGTCTATGTCCAGGCACCGGCTCAACTTGACAATCCGGGGCGACTGCACCACTCACCGCGTCATCATATCCGACGGACGCGCCACCGGCGTCGAGGTAGAGAGCGGCGGCGAGAAGTTCGTCGTCGAAGGCGGCCAGATAATCCTGAGCGCGGGCGCAATCGCCTCGCCCCAGATACTTCTGCTGTCCGGCGTCGGTCCGGCGGCCCATCTGAGGGAAGTCGGCGTTCCAGTCGTGCACGATCTTCCGGGGGTCGGACAGAACCTGCGCGACCATCCGGTGGTCTGGGCTACATGGAGGACGCATCCCCACATCGAACTGGACGGCCTCGCTCCCAGAAGCCAGCTTATGCTCAGATACACCGCGACCGGATCCGAACTTCGCAACGACATGAAAATCTCGATGCAGAACTTCGCCACCGAGCGAATCAACCGCGGCGGCGACAGGATGGAACCAATCGGCGTGCGGATGTCCGTCGTTCTGGACCTGGCCGTCAGTTCGGGCGAGTTAAAGCTGACCTCCTCGGATATCAATGTCCAGCCGCAGCTCAACTACAACTACTTCGCCGAGGAGTTCGACAGACAACGTTCGCGCGAGGGCATACGCAAGGTGCTGGACCTGGCCGAACACGAAGACTTCAAGGACGTTCTGGCGGAGCGAATCGAGCCGCTCGACTCGGACATCGAATCCGACGACGCGCTCGACAACTGGATGATGCGCGAGGCGACCACCGGGCAGCACATCTCCGCCACCTGCAAGATGGGGCCTGACGATGACCCGATGGCGGTCGTTGACCAGCAGGGCAGGGTGCGCGGACTCCAGGGCCTGCGGGTCGTGGACGCCTCCATAATGCCGGACTGCATTCGCGCCAACACGAACGTCACTACGATGATGATAGGTGAGCGGATTGCGGAGTTGATAGGGCAGGGAGGATAGGCGGCTGATAACCGGGACGGCCGGTCTCTTGGTGGGGGCTGGCCGTCTTGGATGCTGGACTGGGTTGGGATTGGGACGCGCTAGGGGAACCGGCGATAGAAGTCGCTTCGGTGAGAGAAACTGAGCAGCGTTGCCGTGTCTCCCTCCACGATTACGCCTAAGCGATAGTCGCCTATCCTGACGCGGTAGTGATTTCCGCTCGCAGACCTGAGTCTGCCGATGCCTGAGACTTCATTGATAGTTGCGGCCGCTTCGATTTCAGTGATTTTGCGCCGGATTCTACGGTGCAGGTCTGCGTCGCGTATTCGCCTGATGTCACGCCTGAAGCTGGGCTTGTACCTAACCCTCATCCTCACCCCGTAGAATCGCCATAATCTCCTCTCTGCTGATGACTCCTTCTTCCTCGAGAGCCTCTTCCATCATCTTGACAAAGACGGCATCCTCTTCTTCCTGGCTCATATCGCCGTCCCAGAAGTAGTCCGCGATTACCGCCGTCTCTTCGTCGGTGAGGTCGTAGAGGTCATAGACCAACCAGTCTATTGATTCTTCCAATTCGGAAGTGTCTGCGTTGGGGTCGGCGGCTTTGGCTTCCAGGATTTGGTCAACCAGGCGGATGAACGGACGCTGTTCAGCGGCGGGAATTTTGGGGATGGGCATTTGTTTGGCATCATTGGGATAAAAATGTAGATCCTCGCTTAGAAAGTTTAGGAAGTACCAATTGCTTAACTGAGAGTTCAGTATAGCTATCAGGAATCTGTAGTCGAACTTGCTGGCAAATGACAACTCAGCGTTCCTCACCGCTCGAGTCGCAGTCCTGTGGGAGGCTTTTGTTAGTAGGTCCAGCCGCACGCAGTTAACGACTGTATGGCTATTGTAGAATCCGCTCTTATCATAGGCAAACCGTAGCTTATCAGATACTACATTGATGAACATCAACTTGTCATTCTCAAACAGTTCCGGGAACATCGGGTTGTAATGCTCATCTGGCCTATATTTCAGCCAGCCGTCTTGAGAGAAAGAGTATCGTTCTATGTTTCTACCTTCGCAAAATCTCTTACTGCCCGCACTTTTTATTGCGCTGATGTAATGATTCTTGCGGACCTTCTTTGATGGACTATTCAACCTAGCTCCATAAGCAACCAAGCAGATCTGGTCGAAGCGAACCGAGCTTTGCCATATCTTATCTTTAATACCGATGGCATCCTCAATAGAGGGGTTGGTATCAAGGCGCGAATCCTTAAGTTCTCTAAATAACATTTGATCAGCTGCGAACTCAATTCCCTTGCGTTCTTCAAAATCGGAATTGCTATGGTGTATGCGTATTCTAGTAGGTACTTGATTCTTTTTCTTATCAACAGTCAGGACTACGTTGTACACGACCGCGTTCTCGAATATCCGATAACTACTGGCATCTACTAACTCTCGTATTGTGTGGTTATCAATTAGAGTTTGACGCATTTTAGTGGCATACTGCTGTTTGGTAAATGCTGACGGGAGTATGAAACACATTGTACCTATGTCATCAAGAGATGCCAGCGACTTTTCGAGGAATGCGATGTAGATGTCAGTCCGCTTCTCACAGGCTTGATAGTTGCTGAACAGATAGCTACGCATGTCGTTGGACAGGTTTTGGACGTTGATGTATGGTGGATTGCCGATTATCACGTCAAACCCGTCTTTTACGCCGAACATATATTGAGGGTCAAACCAGTTCGCACTGGCGTTTTGATCATAGGGATCCCAACCAGCGACCTTGCCTGCGTCTGAAGTGGACATCCCAGCCTTGCGAAGCTCGCCTTTCAATAGTTCACGCAGTCGAGCATCTTCTCTCCGTAGTCGCAACTTCTCGGCGCGAGTACCGGCATGGAAGTGCCGTTCGCGGTTCTGGCGCAACTGGTCATTCAACTCCGTGACCTTATTCCGACCACCGAGGGGGACTTGTGTAGCTTTCCCAAGCCTAATCAGAGTATTGGCGGCTACGAATCTCGTTTCTAGGTTGGGTAGAGGCTTAATGCCGTAGTTGTCGTTAGCATCATCTGTGGATTGCTGTTCGATGGCCAGGGATATGAAGAAGCGCAGTTTGGCTATCTGCGTGGCTACGGGCTGGATGTCCACGCCGTAGATACTGTTCTGGATGAGATAGAGTTTGCGTCCCAGGTCGGAATCGCGGTATCGCTGGAAGGTCGCGCTGATTTCTTGGAGTTCGGCGTCGCGCTCGGCTTGGTTGGATGTATAAAAGGAGTCAGAGGCTCGGTTACCCGCGAGTTTCCTTTGCAGGTCTTCCCAGATTTCATTGTGGGGATCAAGGCGGCGGAGAGCGAGGGTGAGCTTATGCAACATTCCCATGGGGAAGGCGCCAGAGCCGACGGCAGGGTCAAGGACTCGCAACCCGGCGATGGCGTTGATTATTCGCTTACGTTCACCTTCCACAAAGAACTCCGAGGCGTCCTCTCCGTCAGTGTAGTCAAGCAGGTAGCGCAGGCGGTCCTCCCACCAATCGGTGTCCTTGTTTGCCGGGTCCACATTCTGAAGCAGGGACGCGACTAGCGCCTCGTCCACCATGTAGTCAACGACGGCGCGCGGGGTGTAGTAGGAGCCGGTCTGCTTTCGGGCGTTTTCGCGAGTCTCGGGGTTGAAGGCGGCGAGCAGGTTTTCGAATACCTTTCCGAGCAGTTCCGGATCCAGCGCTACTTCGGTATCGGCGGGTGTGTTTTCCTCAACTGTGAACTTGTAGCGGTTGAATAGAGTGATCAGACCATCGTCGCCGAAGAACAGTCGGTTGGGTATAGAAAGAATTCGGTACTCTAAACGCTTCGGGTCGTTCACGTTGTCGGTGAAGCAGTCTATACGCACACCGCCTGCTCTGGATCCTTCAAAGGTGTCCAGACAATCGAAGAGACCTCCGTTGATGAAGGGCGTCTGCCGAAACAGCGTCATCAGCCGGTCGGGGTCGGCCATTTCGTTTCGGTAGCGATAAAGAGACGGATCACGGTGGTCATCGTAGTTGCGTCGGCTGAACCTTCGCTCGCCTATATCGGTATTTAGCGTAGCGAAGAACAGGTTCTGGAGGATAGCGCGGTAGTATGAGTCACCATCAGCCCTGTCGTAGTCCTTCAGCAACTCACTAACTTGGTTTTCGATGAACAGATCCTCGGCGACCAGGCCCTTTTCCTTGATGAACCAGACGAATAGCAGGCGAGTGATGAGCCGGATGACGTGTTCTTCGTCGGGGATGGTGTTGGCCGGAAATCGAGCGGTTTCGACTGCCGCCTGGAACCAGCCGAACAGATCGCGGTAGAAGCGTCGGTTGAGTTCCTCGGTGTCGAGCGCGTCCAGCCAGGCGTCGAGCAGACCGTCGAAGTTGTGGGGTTTGCCGTGATTGTCCATCCATTTCAGCCGCTCGGCCAGGGAAAGATCGGCGAGTATGTCCAGGTGGGCGCGGTGTGGGTCGGCGGCGTCAATCTCCCGAATGAGCGAGACCCTGCCCAGCACGTCGCGGGTCGAGTCGAGTTTGTTGGGCCGTCTGTGGACGAAGGCGAGCGTAACGCGGTTTGTGGGAGTGCGGAACAGCGCGACTATGGGGATTTGGATGAGCTTGTTCAATTCACGCGTAAACATGGCGTACTGTCCGCGCGGGTAGGTATCGTCTTGGAGTTCCACCGCCGCGAAAATGAAACTGCGGGCGTTGCCGGAGTAGAAGTCGGCGTCCTCGAACAGAGAACCCTGAGTTTTGGTCCTTATTTCAGCGTCGGTATACTGGAACAGGATACGCACTGAACGAGCGTTGTCCAAGAAAGCTTGTCTGGACTTAGTATCCGGTTTGTCATCGTTGTATTGTCGGATAAAGTCTCTGGGTTCCCCGGTTTGTCCGGCTGGAATGCGCTGGCTTCGGTAGCCCATCGTGGCAAGCAAGTTGGTGGCGGCCTCAGAGAAATCGCCGCCGTTCATTGCGACAAGCGCGTCGTGGATGGAGTTCGTGATGATTTGCGTTGTCATTGCGTGTCCTTGATAACCAACCAAGTCACCAGTTCGAAGTCGCTGGGTTCGTCAGGAGTTTCGGATACTGTCGGCAGCACGAAATCGCGCGCGCCGCTACCCATCCGCAATTGACGAGCCTGACTACCGCCATGAGACTGTCGGATGTGGGCGATGGTGTCGTTCAGCAGTTCATCATATCGGCCCATGTCCTTGCCCTGATCGGTTTCGGAGTCAAAGAGGTCGCAGAGGTCGGTAATGGCGGATGTCTTGCCCATCACCGCGGCGTCGAACGCGCCGAGAATCTGATGCGCGCTGCCGCAGCCGAAACGGATTCCGCCGTCGTCCTGGATGTATGTCAGGTAGTAGGGATGCACCGGGCTGGCGGGTCGTTGGCGGCGGTCGTTGGCGGCGTTTCGCTGGCGCAGAAAGAATATCACGCCCGGCTGGATGTCTGAGTTTGCTTCGGTGACTGCGTAGGCGCCGGGCGGCATCTCCTCCAGTTCGTCCTTCTTTCCCTCCAAATAGCGCAGCAGTTGCGTAAGGAAGTAGTCCAGAGTGAAGTCTCCGAGTACGGGGCCGTCGTCCAGGTCGTCCATAATCATTATCTGCTTCTGGAGTTTGAGCAACTGCTGATCTCGGAAGTCGAGTTCGGCCTGCGCGTCCGTCTCGGTAAAGGGGTCTTCGTCGCCGGTGGCTGCGATGTCGGCAAGCGCCATGCGCGCTTGCACCCTGCTCTCCAGCTTCAGGTATGCGTCCATGTCCGAAGTGGGCCAGTAGTTGAGCATATGCACGGAGTCGCTGCGACTGCCGATGCGGTCAATCCGCCCAAATCTCTGTATAAGGCGCACCGGATTCCAGTGTATGTCGTAGTTGAGGACCGTGTCGCAGTCCTGAAGATTCTGCCCCTCGGATATGCAGTCGGTGGCAATCAGCAGGTCAATGTCAGACGCAGCGTTGGACTTACCGCGATTGCGAGCCATAGGAGCGAAGTTGGTCAGGATGGCGTTGAAGTCGTTTCGTCCGGTGGTGGTTCGAGTCTCGTCGCCGGAGACCATCGCCATGTTCAGCCCCAACTCGCGGGCCAGGTCGGTCAAGTTTTCGTAAAGGTATAGCGCGGTATCTTTGAAGGTGGTGAACACCAGCATCTTGCGATTGGTTCGTCCGTCTAAGTCAGTGGTAGGCTTCTTCGCTTTTCTTCGGATTTCCCGTTTAATCTCTCTCAGTTTCCCGTCGCGCTCCGGCGTAATGGTAGCTACTTGTTCGCGCGCGTCCAGAAGGGTTGCCCTGTCCTGCCGCAGATCATTCCGCCAGCGGGTCAGGTCAAGCTCTGCAAGACGGTAGGGGCTGCGGTTGCCGCCCACCTCGAATTCCTCGTCGTCGGGATCGTCGTCCGGCAGGATGTCGTCGTCCGTGAGTCCGCTTGAGACGCGCCCGCTCTTTTCGTACCGATCTATCTTATCCAGCAGGCCATCTATCTTGGCGATTGTGCGGTCAAGGGTGAGTGTCAAAGACTTTGGGGAACTTTCCAGCCGCTTCAGGAAGTTAGTCAGCATCATGCCAACAAGAAAGCGTTCGCTGTCTCTTTGGTTGAAGTTCTGTCTGGAGCGTGTATCTTCCAATTCTTTCAGCCTATTTGGATCGGTGACGTATCCGCTAGGCTGGTATAAGGACAGTTTGAACTCTCGAATTCGTCCGGCAAGATCCTCAAAGGAAAGCTGACCGCGCAGGTCGGTTTGGGGATAGCGATTGATGGGCGTTTCGTGTTTGGGAAACTGTCCGACCCGTTCCATTTCAGCGGCGTAGAACTTTTCAATCTGGCGTCTGGACCGGGATATGGACACGCCGTCCAGCAGTCGCAGAAAGTCGGCGCCGAGATTTTCGAGCAACTTGGTCTTATTGCGTGGTCCCCCGGCAGTCTGGCCGGTTTCCCATTCCTTGAACTGCTTCTGGGCCGCCGCCATCACATTGCGGATGCTGCCCACACCCAGGCTTTCCTGAAAGCTGTCCTCGCGTCCGTCCGTCATCAGGTAAATCTGGTTTCGCAGGTCAATCAGGGAGGTGTTGACCGGTGTCGCTGAGAGCATCAGGACCTTCGTCTTAGCCCCTTGCCGTATGATCTCTTCCAGCAACTTCTGATAGCGCTTGCCGTCGCTGTTGCGGAAGTTGTGTGACTCGTCAATGACTACCAGGTCGTAGTTGCTCCAGTTGAAGCTCGCCAGATCAACGCTGCCCGACATACCCGATTCGCGGGACAGGTCGGTATGAGCGAGAAGAGCGTAAGCGAAGCGGTCATTCGGAAAGGGGTTATCTATATGTCCGTTGGTGACCGGATAAAGTGACCAGTTATCGTACAATTTTCGGGGACAGAGAACCAATGTAGGCTTGTTATGCAATTCAAAATACTTTATGACAGCCAGCGCGGTGTACGTTTTCCCCAGACCCACGCTGTCGGCCAGGATACAGCCGTTGTGTGCCATCAGCTTGGAAATGACACTCTTGACCCCATCCTTCTGAAACTCGTACAGCTTGTTCCATATCTGACTATCACTGAACCCGGTGGCGGTTATGCCGTCGTCACCGGCCAGTCGCGCTTCAATTTCCTTACGGAACAGTTCGTAAAGGGTCTTGTAGTAGATGATCTCCGGCGCGTGGTCACTTCCGATCCGTTTGAGGGCGTCCAGGACGCGCTGTTTGACGTCCTCTGTGCGCTGTTTGTTACGCCATAAAGTGTCGAACCACTCCTGCAACTCGGCGATTGTGTCCTCGTGGGTTGTAGCTAAGTTGATTTCCAAGTTGGCCTGGTCGCTGCCGCCCAATCCGCGTTTGGTGAAATTGGAACTCCCGACGATTGCGCTTGGGACTATCTTCTTCGATTCGGTGATGTACAACTTGCCATGCAGAAAATTGGCTTGGCTTGCGGAGCGAATGGCTACCGAATCCCTGGACACCCATTCAGCGCATCGTTTAGCGAGATACTTCTGCTGCAAAGTGTGATTGGGAATCAGGCCGTCTTCGGTAAGTTCGAAAGATTTTGGCTCGTTGCGGGCAGGATCCAATTGTTCTACTGACGCCGGATCGCCAAAGAGAAAACGAACACTGCCTACCTTGGACAAAGCGCTTTCGAGCAGTTCGTAGCCGTAGATAGTGAAGTAGGCCGAAACAAGGCTGAAATTGTCAGCGCCCGGCAGGTTCCGTCGCAGGTAGTCGGCCACAGTAGATGATTCGTTATCTATGATGTTTCTGCTAGTCATCGCTTCTCTACTCAGAACCCGGGCGAGGATCCAGGGGCACGAGCCCGCTGATTCCGACGGCCTGCTCGAAGAGGGCGGAGACGCCGAGGAGGTAGCCTTCTTCCTTCCAGGGGGCCATGATCTGGATGCCGACGGGGAGGCCGGACTTGGTGAATCCGCATGGGACGGATATGACAGGGCAGCCGGTGAGGGTCAGGGCGAAGGTGAGTATGAGCCAGCTAATGTAGGTCGGAAAGGCGTGGCCTTCTATCTCTGTGAGGTAGCGGATGTCCACGTCGAACGGCGGAGCGACAACGGTGGGGCACACGAGGATGTCGTAGTCTTGGAAGAATTCCGCGCAGCGATTGATTATGGCTCCGCGCCCGAGTTCGGCGCGCGCTATGTCTCTTGGGGAAAGGCTCAGGCCATGCTCGACGTTCCAGATTACCTCTTCCTTGAGGTCTGAGCGGCGTTCTTCAAAGAGAGAGTCGAAGGAGGCGACGAACTGCGCGCCTCGCAATGTCTGGAATATCCACTCGGCATCTCCAAGATCGGGAGCGGCTTCCTCCACCTCTGCGCCGATATCGGTGAATCGGTCAATCGCGCTACGGCATATCTTGGCGACCTCAGAATCCACGGGCGTAATGCCAAGATCGGGGGAGTATGCGACCTTTGTGGGTCGGGTGGGATTGTCCACCCAGTCCACGAAGGAACGACTCGGAGATGGCAGGCTTAGGGGGTCGCCCGGATACGCGCCCGCCTGCGCGTCCAGCATCAGCGCGACATCCCCGACGTTCCTGCCCATCGGCCCTTCGACCGACAGCGTTGCGAAAGGGACTCCACTAGGCCCATGCGCCACCCGCCCCGGAGTGGGACGCAGTCCGACGACCGAGCAGAAACTGGCCGGTATTCTCAGGCTGCCCCCGAAGTCGCTGCCCGACGCCAGCCATATCTGTCCCGACGCCAGCGCGGTGGTAGAACCGCCCGACGAGCCTCCGCAGGTCCTGGATGTGTCCCACGGGTTGCGCGTCTTGCCAAACACTTCGTTGAACGTATTCGCGCCCGCGCCGAACTCGGGCGTGTTGGACTTGGCGAGAACTATCCCGCCCCTGGATTCGAGGTTGGTGACAAGAAGGTCGGACTTGTCAGGCACATGATCGCTGAATATCGGCGAGCCGCGGGTGCTGCGAACGCCCGCCACATCCTTCAGGTCTTTTATCGCTATCGGAAGCCCGTGAAGATAGCCGCGCGGCGTATCAGATTCGTCAAGGTCGGGCAGCCGCGCCGCGTAGTCTCTGGCCTTGTCCGCGCAGATCGTGGGAAGCGCGTTCACGTCGCCGCCCGTCTCGTCTATGCGCTCCAGCGCGGCGTCTATCAGTTCGAGCGGCGAGACCGCTCCCCGCTTCAGTTCGGCCACCGCCTGCCTGGCGGTGAGTTTAACAAGGTCGTTCATGTTCAAGCCTTCGGAATCGAGTGAAAATTCTCATTCGTGGAAGCGTTACGCCTCCACCTTCTCGCTCTTGTGGTGGAGTCCGGTCGCGCCGCTCGGTCTTGGCGAGTTGAACTCTTCTATCTGGGAGGAGCCGTCCGCCTCCACGCATCGCACCTGGAAGTCATGGTTTCCTTCGGAGAAGGGCCAGTCGACGCGCCAGATTACCCAGGACGCCTCCGAAAGAGGCTTGCGAAGCTGGGCTTCATACCACTGGCCTGTGTTGAACACCTCAATCTCTACTTTTGAGATGCCGCGCACTCCTGCATAGGCGATTCCGCCAATTGGAACCAGTTTCTGACCGTCTTTCTCGATAACCGAGTCCACGGCCACGGTGTCTATGACCGAGGTGGCCCTGACACGCGCAACCTCGTCCCAGTCGCGCTCTACCCAGTAGCCCTCTTTGTACTCATCCACTATCTCGATTCCGGTTATCCACTTGGGCTGTTTCATCCCGTAGCGGTCGGGAAGCCATATCCTCAGAGGGAATCCGTGGTCGAAGGGTATCGGCCTGCCGTCCCATGCGTAGGCGAACATGATGCGTTCGTCCGACTCTATCAATTCGAGGTCAACCGTCTCATAGAACCCGTCGCCCGAGGATATAATCATGTAGCGCGCGTTGCTCATGGGCCGGACTTCGGCAAGAATGTCCTGCACACTCACGCCCGTCCAGTAGGTGGTGCTTATCAGGCTCCCCCCAACGCGGTTGGATATGCAGGACAGGGTCACAAACTCATTTCGGGCCTGGTAGTTGTTCCGAATGTCTTCCAGCGTCAGAATCGTGGGGTTGTCCACCAGTCCGGTGATGGGAAGTTCCCAAGTGTCGCCGTTAATTACGGTCGGCTCGGAACGGATAAATACTTGGTAATGGTCCCTGACCGCGGTGTACTCCGGGCGTGTGCCGAGAGCGGGCTTGAGCGGGTCGTTTTCGTTCGGAAGTTCGATCATGGGCGGCATATCGGGCATCTTCTGAGACTGGATCGCCGCCAGTTCGTTTTCGAGGCGTTCGCGCTCGGACGCCGCAAGAGTGCGGCCCAGTCCGGCGCCCGCGACCGTTATCGTGGCTGTAGCGACGCCCATCTGTATGAGAAACTTGCGCCTGTCCACCACCTGAACCGAACGTTCCTCCTGTATTCCCCCGTTCTCATCCGCCAGGTCCGGGGGCGGCGGCGCGAGCAGCTTCCGGCCCGACTTCACCGCCAGACTTCCCCAAGCGATGAAGAGCAGGAATACCCAGATGAAGTTGACGACGGAGTTTAGCGACGACTGCCCCATGACCACGGCCACGAGCGCTATCGGAATGCCCAGAATCGCGCCGACCAGCAGTCCGAGACCGCGCCATTCGCCTATGTCGCGCCGCGCAATGTATATGAAGACACAGATGGTGGCGATTACCACGCCGATGAAGAAGAGGGTGACCGCCATGATCTGTTCGGCGGTCTTGGCGGTCCCGGACACGCTCGCTCCAAACATCAGCAGCGTATCTATCATCAAATCAATGCCGAAAGTCACGACAGGGCCCGGCAGCACGCGACCAATCCAGTCGAACACGTCGAAAGGAGAGAAGGACAGCTTGATCCACTTCTGGGCGACGTACATTATCGCTATGAGCGGAGCGGTCAGCATTACTCCGACCAAGGATCCGAAACCCAATGTTCGCATTTTCATGGCTATTCTCCTTTGTCGAGGCTATATCGGACTTGCCCGCCAGGGTAATTGCTAGCATCTGCCCGGGATGCGAGGCACATCTCCCGGCATCCCGGACGCTGACGCCGGAAGTTACTCGACTATGGCGGCGGCCAGGGCGCGTTCATCCAGTTCAAGACCGAGCCCGGGGCGGTCGGCCAGCTGTATCTTCCCGTTTTCGGGGATGATCGGTTCAACAAAAAGCTCCGCTACGTTTTCCGCCGGGCCGGTGAACTCTTCGGAGAATTCGTGCGGCCGTATCGCGTTGGTCACCGTGCTGTATGCGTGCAGGCTTGCGAGCGAGTTCGCGCCGATGTTCGGGCTGTGCGGCATGATGACCTTGTTGTTTGCGACGGCCATCTCATAGACGCGCATAATCTCCGACACGCCGCCCACATTCAGAATGTCCGGCTGGAGGATGTCCGGGTTGCCGAGCAGCATGAGGTCTCTGAACCGCCACGAGGATATCTCCTGTTCGCCGGTCGAAATGGGACAGTCCAAAGCGTCCACGACCTGGCGCAGACCCGGGAAGTCGTACTGCGGAAGCGGCTCTTCGAAGTGCGCGACGCCCATCTCCTCCAGCCTGCGGCCCTGCATAATCGCGGTCGAGACCGAGTAGCCGCAGTTGGCGTCGAATCCGAGCGGCACGTCGGATGGCAGCCACTCGCGGCACGCCCTGAATATGGCGAAGTCCTTTTCGGGGTCGCTGTCCTGCCGGTAGTCCCGCCAGTCCATACGTATCTTGAAAGCGCGGAATCCGCGCTCGTAGCCTTCCTGAACCTCTTCAAGCATCTCGCCGGGCGACTTGCGCCATCCGCTGCCCCTGCTCCAGTAGAGCGGTATCTCGGTTCTGGCGGCTCCGCCCAGGAGCGCGTACACCGGCATTCCGGCAGCCTTGCCCATAATGTCCCACAGCGCAACGTCTATCGAGCCGACGATCTGGGACGGCAGACGGGTGGCGCGCTCGCCGGTCCCGAGTGAGAGCATATCCCATATCTGTCGGGGCTGGAGAGGGTTCATGCCGACGAGCAGGGGCTTGATTATCTCTTCGAGATAGGCGCGGAAGACGCCAAGTCCGCGCGAGCCTTCGGATATGCCTACGATTCCCTCGTCCGTGAACACGCGGACGAGCAGGCGTCCGGGCCTTCCCACGAACGGGGTTCCGGCGGCCACGCTGTTTGATGGCCTGAGTTGGTTTACCTGAATGTCGGTTATTTTCATTGTCCGTACCTCCCGAATTTTTCCGTTTATGCGGTGCAGTGTATCAGGTTGAATGGGGATTTTGGATTTGCAGCGGCTGACGTGCATGGGATTGTTGTCAACCTTCAGTTCTTGGTGGCCAGTTTCGGGTATATATTGTAGCATGGCATGGGAATGTCCGCGCAGTTATGTGGGAAACATAGGCGTCTGCGGACTTGAGCCGCGCGGCGGATACCCCGCGCCAGATGTCCACTAAGCCGGAATTTAGCTACCGGCGCCTCTTTCTTATTGTTCGCAGCGCATGGTTGACAGTCCAGCGAGTCTCTTTGGTTGGAGACTCGGACAACCAGCGGGCGGTAACTTCAATCACCCAGTCGGGACGGGACTTGCTGGCATCGTTCAGCCAGTTCGCCACCGCCCGACGTACATAGTCGCTGTCGTCCGACCTGACAGGCTCCAGCAATCTCAGCCCCATTCGCGGATCTTCTTTCAGCGCGGCGATGTGCGCCGTCCACACGCCGCGCGGTCTCGTGCCTTCGATGGCGCAGCGGCGGATGTTCGGGTTGGGATCGTGTACCCAGGGATGGAGTAGGCGAAAACCCGTGTCCAGGTCTGACGCCACGTATGGCCGGAATGAATCCCACGCTATCTCCCTGACCGACATAGCGTGGTCATCCGCGAACCTTCTTGTGCGCTCCAGCCTGGCTTCTAATGGAATAGCTGGATCCGCAGTCAGAGTGTAGTTAGACCACGCTCTTACCATGTCCGAGGTATGGGACGTCATAGCCTCGAAGATGCCATCGCGGTCGGGCCTGTTGTTCATTGCGTGGTGGATTGCGGCCCCTATACCGCGCATTCGACCCGTGACTCCCGCGTTCGCCAGACTCAGCGCGTTTTCGACCAGCGCGGGGGCTTCGTCCGCAAGCCCGACTCCGGGCAGTATAGAGCCGAGTAGTGTGGGCATATCTATTGCGAGCCACTCGACGAGAGTAATGGTCTCGTCGAAGCCATTGTTCAGGGCGTCGAGTACATCAATGGGTATGTCCGCGCGACGCGACGCGCCCTTTCGTCGCGGATTGGGGGATGATTTCACAGGTTCTCCATCCTGGTCTTTGAATCACATCGGGGACTGGAACAGTAGTCAAGCCAGCGCGATTCTATACGAAGGGCCAGGGTATATTGTAGTTGGGATTGAGATTCGGGACGGCGCGGTCTCTGAGCAGGAAGCGGACTCGCTTCTTCAGCGCCTTTATCTCGCGGCGGTCGAGATGTTCGAGGAGCGGGGTGGTGTCCTCTGATTCGGTGTCGAGTTTGTCATACAGGCGGGTGAGGTCGTTCACCATGTTGCCGGGAATTGGCCTGCCCCAGAACTCCATCATTACGCTGCGCAACTTGAAAGACGGGTGAAAGGTCAGGCCGTGGTCAATGCTCCATATACGGCTGTCTTCACCCATCAGGCAGTGGCCCGCCTTGCGATCCGCGTTGTTGGTAATCAGGTCGAACACCATTATCTGGCAAAGCTGTTCGTCTGTGTCGTTGTCTCCGATCATATCGAAGTAGGTTACACTGGGGTCGCAGTCCACGTAATTCTGGAACATTCCTATTCCGTATGGGCCTTCGCGTACAAGCGTGAGCGGGATGTTCGGCCAGCCGAGGAGCCTGCTGAGCATGAAGGCGGCGTGTTCTCTGCGGTACAGGGTGCCGAGCGGGAAGTCCCAGAGCGGACGTTCTCCGTCGCGGGGCTTGTATATGGCGCGGAGGTACTTTCCGGGCCCTGCGTCTATCCACACCAGGAACGTGTAGTTGGACCCCCAGGGCATCCGGTGTCCGCCGGTTATCTCGCCGGATTCCAGCAACGGCCGGGTCTCGTTCTCGTCGAGAGAGACTGGCGCAGCGCCTTCGGGAGCTGGAAAGACGATATTGAGGTCTTGTCTGTTGCGGCGGGGCAAAGAAACCTCTTCGGGAGGGTATGCAGTCGGTGTTATTCGGAACTCTGGTCTTCGGACAGGTCTTCGGGAGTGAGCTTGGCGTGACCGTTGAGCCGGGCGCATCTGTGTCCGTCCGGGTCAATCGCTCTGCCGCACAGCGGGCACAGAGGCCGTCCGGCGGCGCACACTCTCATCGCTTCCTCTGAGAAGTCCAGCATCTGTTTTTTGTCCAGCCAGACGCGAATGGTGGGGTCTTCGCCGTCCGTGGCGTCGTATGCGTCTATGACGAACAGCCCGCGTCTGGGGTCGTGTCCGAGCGCGAGGTTCATGGCCTTGAAGTCGAGTCTTGTGAGGCCCGGCGCTTCTCGCTCGGTCGGTGGGCCTGAGAGTGAGAGCTTTTCATCGGGCAGAGACCCGACAATCTGCTGAATCGCGAGCGCGAGTTGGAACAGGTCTTCTTTTTCAAGCCAAACGGAGGCGGAACTGCTGGCGCTGTCCGCCTGCATACGAAACGTTCTATTGCCCGGCTCGCCGAAAGCCTCGGCCTGAAGCCTGGATACGCTGGTGAATTCGTTCTTGGGCTGCGACATAATCTTGCAGTTTATATTAGTCGGTTATATGTAATGCCGCAAGGGTAGGACGGTTTTTTGTGCCTGTATCACAGAACCCCCTGACGCAACTCTCACCATCCCTTATATTCCCAATAAGAACATATATACTGTTACTGACTGATCACTAATGACTCCCTACTCAGAACTCCAGCAGATTATCCGCGAGGAAACCGACGACGGTCGCGGTATCGTTCGCTGGGATTCGCTGGTCCCGGCTCCTGGAGGTTGGCTACGTGGCTGTCCTCACCGCCGCTCTGAGCGTAACGGGGGAGGGCCGGCGGAATCTGGCTGGAATCCCATCGCAGTCTTTACGTCGGCGCCATGATCACGCTCTTCCTTCTGTCCGGTGTGGGTGGCTACCTCGGGGATGTCTGCTTCGAGCTTCAGTGCAGCTGGGTCAGAGCTGAGACCGCGCTGAGCAATCTCGGCACCATGCTGGAGATCACACGGTCGGTGGCTGTCATCACGTCCAACGTGAACGGGATGATGCGCCGGATGGCGAGGACCATCGGAGAGCGGCATCAGTACGACAACGTGGGGATATCTCTCTCAGGCCCCGATGGCCAGGATATGAGGCTGTCCGGTTGGATGGGAGACTTCGAGAACCTGGAACAGTACACGCGGCAGTCCGGTCACCTGATACACCAGGCCATCAACGACCTGGATCTGCGTTTTGTTCAGGGCGGCCGATCATGGAGCGTTGCGATACCGATACGCGACAACGACTCACTGATGGGCGTTCTGCTAATCAGTTCGGAGGAGCCGGGGAAGGACGTGTCCAGCGCGACCGGCCTGGGGGACGCCCTCGTCAGTAAGATTGCGGTCGGCATCAGGATAGCCGATCTTCGCCAGCGGGCGGAGGTCGTGATGACCAACTATGAGTGGGAGCTTCTCACCCGGCAGATCCATGACAGGATTTCCGGCTCCATGCACTTCGTGATGCTTCATCTCGACGCCGACAGCTATCGTTATTCCTCGCCAAAGACCTCCGCGGCGATGCTGGTGGCATTGGATCCCGCGGGAAACCCGGCGTAGAAGGCCATGTGGGTTATCACCTCGGCGATATCCTCTTTCGTCAGCCCGTTATGCAGGCCAAACCGCGTGGAAGGCGAGCGCGTCCGGGCGGCTGAGGGAGATCACGAATGCGAGGGTGATGAGGCTCCGGTCCCGTTTGGACAGGCCCGGTCTCTCCCATATATCGTCCCAGAGTATGTTCTGGTTGTATTCCGCAAGGGCCGGAGCAACCTGCTTAATGAAATCAGGATTAAAATCAAATTCCATGTCCTCTCCTTAAATGTTGTGTTAGTGGAGTACTGCCTCGGCCATCCTCTCCAACTGGTCGCCCATCTCTTTCTCGGTGTCCACGTGCTTGGTGATAAGCAGCGCCCGGTCGGCGCCGGCGTCAAACATCGAGTTGACGATGTCCCGCTCCGGGGGCTGGCCGGAGACCGAGATGGTGATGGACCCGGGGTCTCGACCCGCTTCAACGGCCATGGCGTCCAGCTTCTTGCGCGCCTCTTCGACCTCAGCGGGCGTGACCCAGGAGTCCGGCAGCCAGCCGGCGGCGTGCATTATCACCCGGCGCAGCACGTTCCTGGCATGGCCGCTCAGGAGCACGGGCGGGTGGGGTCTCTGCGCCGGCTTGGGATAGGACCTGACCAGGGGGAAGTCGAAGTACCGGCCGTGGTACTCGGACTCTTCCCTGGTCCAGAGCTCCTTCATCACTTCGATCGCTTCCCGGGTCTGGGTCCAGCGGTGGTCGAAGTCGCCGCCCATAATCTCCGTCTCTTCCCTCAGCCATCCGGTGCCGACGCCGAAGACGAACCGGCCGCCGCTGAACAGGTCCAGACTGGCAATCTCCTTGGCCAGGAGCAGGGGATTGCGCTCCGGCACCAGTGTGATGGCAGTGCCCAGCTTGATCTTCCTGCTGACGCCGGAGGCCCGGGCAAGGGCGATGTAGGGATCGGTGAAGTGGGAGTAGGTCCAGGGAACCCGTTCACCGTTTGGGAGGAAGGGGGTGTTGCTGTGGACCGGCATCACGGGGTGCTCGGCATACCAGAGGGACTCGAAGCTGAGGTCTTCGGCCTTCTTGGCCATGAATACCGGGTCTATGGTGTAGGCCGGTAGGGGGATCTGTATTCCAACGTTCATCTTCGATTCTTCACAGTCGTTTCTACTTCCGTAAATGTTGCTCCCCGGGGGCTGCGCCTGCCTGAAGCCGGCTTCCACCGGCGTGTAACGCCCGGCCGCTTGTTTGGTCACTCTTTGCGGCCCTCCTCTGCCTCAGCCTCGGCGGGCGTGACCTGGCCCGGCTGCCGGTCCGTCGGCGCGTCACGTCAATCGGAACATTTGGACCGGCAGCATGGCCGATGTTCCGGCGTCCACCGGTAGGGCCGCCCCTGTAATCCAGCGGGCCTCGTCGCTTGCCAGGAAAACCACCGCCCAGGCGATGTCCCACGCGGTGCCCTCGGTGCCCAGGGCACCGGCCTTTCGGCGGCGGTCACGATTTTCCTCGCTTATGGGTACGCCCCCCGGACTGTTGGTACCCGCCGAAACCATGGGAGTCCAAAGGTGTCCCGGGATCAGGCAGTTTACCCGGATATTGTCCCGTCCGTGATGGGCCGCCATGGAGTAGGTCAGGGAGATAACGCCGCCCTTGGCCACCGCGTAGGATACTTCACCGCCCCCCCGGATGCCCGCGGTGGACGAAACGTTGATGATCGAGCCGCCTCCGCCCTTGACCATGGCCGGAACAGTATGTCCGCTGGTCAACATGACGCCCTTCAAGTTGACGCCCAGTACGCGGTCCCACTCCTCTTCCTCCAGATCAGCCACGGTGTGGCCTCTTATGGCGTTCACCGCCGCATTATTGAACAGAATGCTTGGGGCGCCGTAGCGCTCGAGGGTGGCGTCCACCATGGCCCGGCAGTCGTCAGATCGGGTAACGTCGGCCTCGAACACGGACGCTTCGCCGCCTTCTTCCTCGATGATGGCCAGTGTTTCTTCCGCGCGGCTGGCTACCAAGTCAACCAGCAGCACTTTGGCGCCTTCGCGGGCAAATAGTATCGAGGTGGCTTTCCCTGTGCCGAAGCCCGGTCCACTCGAACCGGCCCCCGTGACGATGGCAACCTTTCCACTCAGTCTCAGCCTATTCTGCTCCATTCTATATCGCCTTTAGTCTCAATATGAGTATTTATTCTGTTCCGCGCATCCGGGGGTCCAGGACGTCCCGGAGCGAATCGCCCAGGAAGTTCCAGGCTAACACAACAGTGATTATTGCCACTCCGGGGAACACGCCCAGCCATGGCGACGTGCTCGCCCAAACCTGGGACGCCCCGGTCAACATTCCTCCCCAGGAGGGGAAGGCCGGAGGAATGCCCAAACCCAGGAAACTGAGGGTAGCCTCCGTTATGACCGCCCAGCCCATGGCGATAGTAAAAATAATAAGGTAGGCGGCAAGGCAATTGGGCGCTATATGGCGCAACATGATGCGCAAGTTGCCGGCGCCCAATGCTCTCGCCGCCAGCACGAAATCCGCCTCTTTTAGCCTCAGGGTCTGGGAGCGGATGGTACGAGTGGTAGGGGCTAAGAACCCCACGCCCACCGCTAATATCACCTTCTCTAACCCTTCTAATCCTCCAAATCCCTGGCCACCTGCGTGACCCCAGACAGATAGGATGACCAGAGCTAAGACAAGGCCTGGAACAGCCATTAGGGCGTCCAAAACCCTCTGGACGATGAGATCTGTCAATCCTCCAAAGAAGCCACTCACGATCCCTATAAAGGCGCCTGCCGTAACTCCGGACAAGGCAGCGAGTAGAGCCACATACAGAGAGACCCTTGCCCCAAAGATCAACCTGCTTAACACATCACGGCCCAGCCTGTCGCCCCCCAACCATAGCCTAACCGGAGGGTCCCTTCTATCGTCCAACGCCCCTGGGGAAGAATACTTAAGAGAGGTATGGGCTCGCAAGGGATTGTGAGGCGCGAGTTGGTTGGCGAAGATAGCAACGAATATGACAAATATGGTTACCATCGCCCCGAAGGCCCCCAGAGGCTTTCGTCTGCAAAAGCTGCCTATACTCTGCCATATCTCACGCTTTAGTGTAATGCTCTCCGCGCCGCCGCCTGTTGCTCCGAGTCTCTCCTGACTCATCTCTCCACCTTTGTCCACCTTGGGCACATCACCGCACCCTGAAGGGCGCGCTGGTCGTCCCGGTATTACGAGTAACGGATCCTTGGGTCCACCCAGGCGTAGATGACATCAACCACAAGATTCGTCAACATGATCATAAACGCTACTACCATGATTAAGCCTTGGATCATGATATAGTCCCGGTGATAGATGGCGTCGATCAAACTCCTGCCCAGTCCAGGCACACGAAAGACCGCCTCTGTGGTTATCGAGCCGGCCATCATCGCCGCGAACTGCCACCCGAAAATGGTTAGCACAGGCAGGGCGGCGTTCTTGAGGGCATGGCGTATGATAACCGGTCTCTCCCGGAGGCCCTTGGATCTGGCCGTGCGGATATAGTCCTCCCGGATCACCTCCAGCATGGAAGAGCGGGTCATCCGGGCTGTGACAGCCATAGTATAGAAACCCAGGGCGAGGGCCGGAAATATAATCTGCTGGAAGTTTCGGAACGGATCCTCCCACGGGGATGCATAGTCCAAAGGAGGCCCCCATTCAAAGAACAAGACAAGGAAAAATACCATAAGTATGGCCATGTAGAAGGTGGGAAACCCCACCCCGATCATGGTCACTACCCTGGCAGCGTAGTCGGCCCATGTATCCTGCTTCATAGCAGAAAAAACACCCAAAGGCAAAGCAAATACCAGGGCTATAATTTGCGCCATGACAGCCAGCTGTATGGTAACGGGGACCCTGTTGACCAGGGTCTCACTGACAGGCTCGTTGAAAAAAAATGAAATACCGAAATCACCCCGGACCATACCCCATATCCACCTTAGGTACTGCTCCGTGAGGGGTTTGTCTGTTCCCAGCTCTGCCCGCTTGGCGTCAATCATTTCCTGAGTGACAACTGTGTCCATATCTCCCCCAAGCAGCATAGAGAGAGCGGGGTCGCCCGGGACAATACGCATCATGACAAATACCAGCAGCGTGACTATCACAAGCGTGGGTATGAACAGCAAGATTCTTTTTGATATATAAGTGTGCATACCCTCTCTAATCACAGAATCTCTGAGTGTTCTGGAATTGTTGTTAGGTCATCTGTTAAGGCGCCGAGCTAGTCGGCGCCTTAACATCGAAGGCTGTCGGTTACCCCTCACCCCCACTTTAGTTCTCCCCCATCAAGGGCTGAGAGGGGTATGTACTTGGCAGAATCACCCTCACCCCAACCCTCTCCCTGAGGGAGCTGAGAGGGGTAGGCATTCACAATCCAATCACCCTCACCCCAACCCTCTCCCTCAGGGAGAGGGGGCCTGTTGATTGACATTCGTAGCTGACCGCGCATTTACATACCCCTGTGAGCCCTCATGGGAGAGGGTCTGTTGATTGACATTCGTAGCTGACCGCGCATATACATACCCCTGTGAGCCCTGAGGGAGAGGGGGTCAGTTGCTTGGCATTCAAAGCTGACTGGACGCCTTAGATACCCCTGTGAGCCCTGAGGGAGAGGGGGTCAGTTGCTTGGCATTCAAAGCTGACTGGACGCCTTAGATACCCCTGTGAGCCCTGGGGGAGAGGGATAGGGGCGCCCACAAGGGACGCCCCTACGGTGTGATCGGTATTTATGAAATGGCTTGTAGCAATTACTCTTCGAGCCAGACATGCTCCCACTCCATGTTGGCATAATGGTTGGGGGGCACATTGAAATTCTTGAGATTTTTGTTCCACGTAACGGAATTAGATTGCTGGTAGAGCGTAAGCAGGGGACCGGGGTCCACTTCTATCAAGTACCTCTGCATCTTCCGAAGCAGTTCTATTCGCTTTGCTGGGTCTGCCTCAACGCTCTGTGCTACAAGTGCATCTTCAAACCACTGGGGCATCATTAAATGCCATCCGCTTGCTCCGTGGCTCATCCCGTTAATAGCAGACGTAATGACGTTCGGCATCATCATCAACCCTAAGTCCTGGCCTGCGATAAAGAAGCTTCCTGCGCCACCCGGGCCCAATCCGTCTCGATAGCGCTCAGAGCCACCGGCGCTATCTATTGGGATGAGGGTTGCGTCAAAGCCCAAGAACCTGTTGAGCTGCTCCATCGCCAGCTCAGCCCAAGCTACCTTGTTGCCTGATATCCTGGTCATAGTGGTAAAGCTATGACCCCCTCCGGGGGTGTAGGCTGACAGGGGTATGTAAAGTCGAAGGACAGGTATGAGGAGTTGGAAAGCGCGTGGCATTGTGGCATCTTTTTGGTACCAAACAGAAAGGTTGCCACAGATTCGCCATGCGCCTCCCGCCCGAATGTTACCAGATCGCTCAGACCATACAATACCATCTGCCGCACCTCAGAGAGTCTCAGTCGCTGGGTCTGACCCTGTGGGTGTACGGCACTATTGTCATGGGCAGCGCTTGTCAGAACGCAGTTTCGACAGCGCTTTCGTTCATGGGCAGCTTCGACACCATGCGCCAGTATCTCAGACAGTGGTTGTACGACGGTCAGCACAGGCCCAGACCGACAGCGACACAGATCGACGTGGAGTCGTGCTTCGCTCCGCTGTTGAGATGGGTGCTGTGTCTGTGGAAGTCGGACAGACTGGCGCTGGCAATAGACCCGACGATGAAGGGAGACCAGCTCAACTCGATAGTCATAAGCGTGGTCTATCGAAGTTGTGCTATTCCGGTGGCCTGGCACGTGCTGGCTGCGAACAGACCGGGCGAGTGGATAGCGCCCACAATGAGGCTGCTCGATCTGCTGGCCGATGCGGTGCCCAACCATATGAGTGTGTTGGTGATGTGCGACAGAGGACTGAGGAGTCCGAGACTGTGGAAGAAGATATGCTCTGTGGGCTTCCATCCGTACGTCAGACAGTCGATCAACACCGTGTTCTGTCCGCAGGGAGGCACCCGCATCAGAGCGCGTCATCTGGTTCCAGGACCCAATCACGCATATGTCGGCTACGGCACGGCGTTCAGGGCCACCTCCAAGCGTCGTCTGGGAACGATGATCGTGGTGTGGGTGGACGGAGCGGACGAGCCGTGGCTGGTGATGACCGACCTGGCTGTGGACGCCGCCGGAGTGTGCTGGTACGCACTTCGGTTCTGGATAGAACTGGGCTTCAGAGCGCTCAAAAGTCTGGGCTGGCAGTGGAACAAGACTCGAAGGACAGACCCTCAGCGGGTGAGTCGACACTGGTTGGTGTTGTCGGTGGCGACACTGCTGACGATGGCGTACGGTAGCCGAGTCGAGGATGCCGCCGATCTGGGGCGAGAGCCGGGCAACCTCAGAGCGCCGCCGAAGTGTCTATCGCCGACTCATCGCAGCGCCCACAGCAGTCCTGGTCGGAGCGTCAGTGTGCTGAGACTCGGCACGGCCTGGCTGAGACGGCTTCTTAACAGGGGTAGAGTATGGAAGAGAGTGTGGCTGCTTCCCGAAGAATGGCCCAAACCACCACCCGGAATGAAGATCATTCAACATACACCACCATGAGCAACAGATACATACCCCTCTCAGGGGGGTGTAGGTATACGTGTCGGTGGCTACTGTGTTAGTAAAGCCATCCGGGTGGTCCGCTTCCCATTCGGCGATGAGCCTTTTGGCCTCGGCTATATCATCAGGATGTTTCTCACCGTTAGGGCCCTGTCTAAAGCCGGGCATCTCCATCAACTCTTCCGTCGTGAAGCTGAAAAATGTGTCCGCCCCGAAAATTCGCCCGACGGCATCTGTCCCGGGGCCCGCACCGAATACCTCCACAAATTCGTGGCGGTCAAAGATTAAATTGTAGGCCTGCCTAATCCTCACATCATCGAAGGGCGGGTTTACCGCCATGTAAATTCCCACGGGCCCGTTGGGTGCAAAGAATTCCACGTTCAACTTGTCCCCGTGATCCAACTTCAACTGCGCCGCCTCCTTATTGCTGTAGGGGGTGATTTGGTGCATGGAATTGGCGTGTATCCGCCCTGTGGCGAAGGCCGCTATCATGGTGGGGCCTTCAGGCATGGTGAACATCATGATTCTGTCAACGTAGGGTAGGCCCTCTTTCCAGTAATTCTCATTTCTGAACACCTCAAAGGAGACGTCGTTCTTCTTTTCTCCAGCCGTGAAGGGGCCAAAGCCCATTTGATTTTCCCATGTGAAATCCCCTCCAGCCGCCAAAATCGCCTCGGAATGGTCCTTTTGAAATAGGATAGAGTGTGACATAGCGAAAGTGGGCAAGAACTCTGGCGAAGCGAGATCGAGGGTCAGCTGTACAGTCTTCGGGTCTACCGCCCTGGCACCCCCCTTCGATAGATAGGTCCTCATTGCTCTACTGGTGGCCCTTGATGCCGGTGGCGGCTCCATAAAATGGTTCAGGCTCCACGCCACATCCTCGGCGGTGACGGGCTTTCCGTCGTGCCAGGTGGCATCTTTATTGATAGTGAAGGCGTACTTCTTTAGATCGGTGCCCGCTACCCAGCTGTCGGCCAGGTCACCCCTTATATCCCAGATGTCTTCGGTCTCGCCATTGAACTCAATAAGCCCGCCGTGGATTGGGCCGATATCCTTGCCTAAGGTGCCGTTGTCTTCGTACGGAGCGAAAGCCAGGTTGGGGAATACGTAGTCCCCGAGGTTGAGAGTGCCGCCATACTTCGCGTTCGGGTTTGCCACTATTGGCGCGGTGGCAGACACAGCTCTGGCCAATGCTTCATCAGATGCTTGGCGTGACTCTAATGCCGCTCCGACGGCCGATTCGACGGCCGATTCGACGGCCATCTGAATATCCTCTTGGCTTACTCCAGGCTGCGCCTTCAGAGCGCTCTCTATCGCCATCGCCATCTGATCTTCGGTCATTCCGCCGGGCTGGGCAGCAAGCGCCTTGGCTATCTCCGCCGCCACATCGTCAGTGGTCACGCCGGGCTGGGCAGCAAGCGCATTGGATATGGCAGCAGCCATCTCCTGAGAGGTGACTCCGCCGGGCTGCGCCGATAGGGCCTTGGATATCTCCATGGCCATGTCCTGTGTGGTCACGCCGGGCTGGGCCGAAAGCGCATTGGATATGGCAGCAGCCATCTCTTCGGACGTCACTCCGCCGGGCTGCGCCCTCAGCGCCTTGGATATCTCCGACGCCACGTCCTCTGTGGTCACGCCGGGCTGCTGGGCCGCCATGGTCTGCTGGATGGCGGCAGCCATGTCTTCCGCCGTGACTCCGGGCTGCTGGGCCGCCATGGTCTGCTGGATGGCGGCAGCCATGTCTTCCGCCGTGACTCCGGGCTGCTGGGCCGCCATGGCCTGCTGAATGGCGGCAGCCATGTCTTCCGTCGTGGGGGCCGGCGCGGGTTCTTCAGCCGAACCGCAAGCCATTGCGGTGATCATCAGTGCCACCGCCAGCGCTGCCACTAGTACCCAACGAAGTAAATGAACGGAACGCATAACACTGTCTCCTCAACTCAAAATGGGCATCAGCCCGAATTGCGCCCATTCAAACATACGGGGGGGTATGTCAATAATGTCTGTTCAGGAGAATATATTCCTGAACAGGGAAGGCTTACGCAAAGTTCAGCGTGTCCGGGATTCCGAACCACTGCTCCCCATTTCCGCGAAAGGAGATCTTCGCACAACTACCGTCATGCCGCACTCCCGCCATCGCCATTTGTATGTTGCAAACGATTCTCAGAAGGTCCGTTCTGAAAGACAGGCATGAGGGGCGCGTCGTCCGTCATTGGGTGAGTCCAGCCGGGCTGCGCCGAGCGGGGGTGGCACAGGCAATGGGAAGACGCCCGGGCTCGGAACGAGCCGTTCGACGAGGCGCCGCCCGGCGAGGACGCCGAGTAGAGGAGCGGCAGAATCACCCAGCCGGTTTACTCAGGGGGTGTCTGAGAAGGTGGTTCCTTATGCATCCTCTCCCTTGAGGGCTGAGAGGAGTAGGTATTCAGAAGAAAATCACCCTCCTCCTCACCCCAACCCTCTCCCTGATACGGGTGATGCACATTGTGTAAGTCCTTTAACAATTGAAGAGCGTAGCTAACGCCAGGTCAGGACGACCGAAGTGGCGATTCAACCAGATCCCCACGTTGAGAGCGGCCACCTTGGCCCCCACTCGACTCAGCAGTCCCCACTTGCTGCGGGCGCGTGGGAACTGAAGGCCAAACACCTCCTCCAACTGTCCATTGACGGTCTCCACCACCTGTTTGAGGCTACAGTGCCGCCGTCTGGCCGCCTCCGACTCGCTCCCGACATGGTTTTTAGGGGTCAACACTCTCGCTCCATACTGTTGGCGCCAGTGCGTCTGCCACAGGGATCCGAAGAAGCCGTTGTCTCCAAGATAAGGTTCTGAGATTGGCCTCGGCATATCTGGGCCATATAGGGCCGGTGACTCCAACATATCTGTTGCCATTTCGTCGGATGGGAAGGTCCTGGGCCTGGCGGGGTATTCCCATCCAGTCATTGCGCCAACACAGAAAACTCTCCGCCACCCAGCGGTCTTCTGTGCTGGCTGGCGCGATCAGAAAGCCGGTTATCACGCCCCGGCGCGATACCGATAAAAGCAGTTTGCAGCCATAGTAAAAGCGCCTGTCGCTTCCACCCTTTCCTATGGCCGACTCGTCTCCAAACAGACGATGGCGATCTCCTCGACACATCCGAGCCAGAGGCACAGGAACACTGTCTATCGCCTGGTAGGCTGAGGTATAGGCTCCCAGTTCCTCAGCCACCACACCGGACAATGCTATAACAACTCCGCACAGGTCTCGGCTGCGACGGTTGAACGCGCTCTGAGTGAGCATGTTGGGAAAGTAGCCTCGCCAATGCTCTGACACATGACGAACGAAAGCGCGCTCAGAAGTCCCAAACCACTGACCGCACAGCATCAGAGTAAGAACCTCGCTGTCAGAAAGTTCAGGGCGTCTGCCGGGACGAATTGGCTTGTGGCAGACATAATGTCGCTTATAGAGGTCGTCAACTATCGTGTACAATGCCGTCAGGAAAGCGTCAAAGTCTAAGGTCATCGCCAGCCTCCTTTGGTCGGGTAAGGCCAGCGTACACCATTCCTTGACGCTTTCTGTGTTCTTCACTTGGTAATGTGCATCACCCGTCTCAAGGGAGAGGAGGCCCTCTTTGTCCTTGTCGCTCACTCTCCGCGAGAGGTTTTGAGATAGTCACTTAGTACCAGGTCCATGTAGTTTTGGCATTGGCATAAGAGGTGTTCCGTTCGCTCAGAGATAGCGCGTAATGGAGCGGAGAGCGGCGCAACAACAAATATCAGGAGTCACAAGCATCCTGGGTAGCCTGGCCCGATAACAGACGCTCCTACTGCGCTCCCGCGGCCTGATTCTTCTCCCGCTCAGCTCAGAATCGCCGCTCCGACCTGCTGGACGCCGGTTTCAGCACAGACAAGACAGCGGAGGTTCCGGGAAGGTGACCGCGGCCACTCCGGCCCGCCACGCTCCTCGATCGGCTCCCTGAGCCTACGGACCTCTGCCTCGGCTTCCAGACGACTGGCCCGCCGCTCCTACGGCGTCAGCAGGAAGAAAACAGTTTCCTCTCCGCGAGTTCAACCAGTCGCCTGTTGACGCTCGGTCGGTCGACAGGTTCCACGGGATCAGGCAGCACCTTGAACTCGGGGAGCAGATCATGTTTCAGCACTGACGCCTCCTCGTCGGTCAGTGACGACATGGCGATGACGTCGTCCGGGCCCCACATCACGGCCAGCCTGAACCCATAGTCCGCGACAGCCATCTCTATCAGTTCTCTCAATTTCTCCACGAGCTCTGGTCCTCCTCAACTTCTGTCAGCGTTCGGACCTCAAACTGGTCCAGTCTCCGACGCTGCCACCTCCGTCCGGAATGTGGCCGGCGTGAGCCGCCCTCGTTATATCCCGCCGACACTAATCTCTTCTTTCAGTTTAGTCCAGCGTTCACCTACCGGGACACATTTCCACCGCCATCAATTACGAAGCTCGCCCCGGTGATGAAGGAGGATTGATCGGACGCCAGGAAGAGAATAAGGCGGGCCACATCTCCGGGCGTTCCCGCCTTACCCAGGAGGATCTCGTTGGTTCTCCGCTCAAAGTGTTCGGCGCTGCCAGTTGATCCTCTGGCCTGCGGTGTATCGGTGAGGCCGGGGAGCACGACATTTGAACGTATCCCGAACTCGCCATACTCGTCTGCGACCGCTCTTGCCAGACTGATCAGACCGGCCTTGCTGATGCCGTATGGACTGGCCATGCCCCCTCCGCCAAGGGCGGCTACAGAGGATACCGATACAACTGCCCCGCCCTTCTCCATCATGTGCGGCAACATGTACTTGCAGCAGTAGAAGGCCCCCTTCAGATTGGTCTGCATCGTCAGTTCCCATTCCATTTCACTGACTTCGTGAACTCGATGCGACAGACGCATGAAAATCCCCGCGTTGTTTACCAGAATATCAGGGGGGCCAAATCCTTCCAGGGTTCTGACCACCATCCGCCGCACGTCGACAGTCTTTGAAACGTCGGCCTCCAGGAATGCGGCGCGGCCACCTCGGTCATTGATGCCAGCAACCGTTCTCTCGCCTTCAATGTCGTTTCTGTCAACCACGATCACAGAAGCCCCTTCATTCGAAAACAGTTCGGCCGTCGCCTTGCCTATCCCCGTTGCGGCGCCGGTGATGATCGCCACTTTGTCCTCTAAACTGCTTGCCATCACTTACTCTCCATTCTCGGTCCAGCGTATCCGATGGGCGGTGTCTCACTCGCCCATCCTCCTGGGTCCGGCGCCTCTGACCATATTTCAGGCTGGATCTCCATCGCCTGAGAATCAGCGGCTTCTCCACTATACATCATGTCCATCGGCTGCCAACGATATGGCCCTTCTGACCTCCTCTACGACCTCGGGGCCGACTTCCTCAGCCGCATTCAGCGCGCTCCCAACGACGCTCTCCACCGCCTCGCTCTCGGAAACTCCAAGCCTGGACGAAACCTGCCGGGCGCTGTCGATAGCGCCCGCAGCAGCGCGATAGAGACTGACCCCCGCCTCGCGCGCGCCCTGGACTATCCCGTGAGCGGCTCCCTCTATGGCATAGACAGAACCCGAGGCGGTTCTGTCCAGGGCCCTGGAGATCCCCATGAGAGCGCCGTGTGCCAGTTTCTCCACGCTCCCCTCCGCCTTGTTTGCCGCGTTCAGAACGCCCCGCGCGGAGTGTTGGGCGACCTCAACGCCCGCGTCTCCGATGTCGGCTACCTGACCACCTTGAACACCAGGTATAACGCGGTGTCCCGACGTTTCATCCGGCGCGGGGCGTCCCTCCTCAAACGCACAGCGCCGAATATCGACTCCAACGGATCCGTCGTACGCAGACGCGCCCAGCGCTCGGTCGGAAAGTCGTAGAAGCTCACGAACGACTCCCAGTCCCTCATGACCGTTTCGGCAGCGTCGGAGCCGACATGCCACGATCCCTCAGTCCCCTCAATACCTCAGACTAACTCTCCGCGCTCTCCCGGTATCCGAGTTTCATTCCTACCAGTTCCTTCACCCCATCCTCTCCAGCTCCCACAACGTACAGCAGCGCCGTCTTCTCACGATCCCCGCCTACTCCCAAATATACCCCGTCCGCCCATGTGTAGGCGCACCTGCATGTGTAGGCGCACCTGCATGTGTCCAGACCCCTCATGCGCCACGCTCGATACTCAGACTCCCACCTGCTCTTCAGTCTCACGACGGCGTTCGCGCTCAATGCTGCTGTCTCTCCAACCAACTCCCTAAACACAGGCTCGAAGTCGCCAGTTGAAAGTCCTTCCAGATACAGCTTTCGGAACAGCCCCGCGTCTGTCCGCTCGTGCGCTCATACCGCTTCACAATCTGAGACTTGTACTGTAAAAGGCGGAGCTAAACTGTACCGCGTGGACGGCTCGACTGCCGGTTGAGGGCGGTTGAAAACCGTACCATCCATGATCTTCCATAGGGTTGAACTCAACCCTATGGAAGATCATGGATGTATCACGTGGAACTTTATCTGCGCGTCCGAAGAGCCTGCATGGTGGACGGCATGAGCGTTAGGGAAGCATCCCGGGTGTTCGGCCTGCACAGAGACACCGTGCGCAAGATGATCGAGTACTCCACTCCTCCGGGCTACCGAAGGCGGCTCCCTCCCAGAAGACCGAAGATCGGGCCATACACCGGGGTCATAGACCGCATACTGGAGGACCCGGAGCGTTTCGAAGAAGCAACGCCACACCGCCAAGCGCATCTACGAGCGTCTGAGGGACGAGTACGGGTTCGATGGCAAGTACACCATCGTCAAGGACTACGTCCGAGAGCGTGGGCGCAGGACCCGGGAGATGTTCGTTCCCCTGTCCCATCCGCCTGGACACGCCCAATGCGATTTTGGAGAGGCTTGGGCGGTCATAGGAGGGGTGAAGCGCAAGATACACTTCTTCGTTCTGTCTCTGCCACACAGCGACGGCATCTTCGTGAAGGCGTACCCAGCCGAGACCACCGAGGCGTTCTGCGACGGCCACGTGTCTGCGTTCCGCTTTCTGGGAGGCGTTCCCCAGAGCGTACTGTACGACAACACGACGCTTGTGGTTGCAAGGATACTGGGAGACCGAAGTCGCAGGCGCACCCGTGTGTTCACCGAGCTTCAGTCCCACGACGGGAGCTCCGTGTTCACCTTCGAGCTACGGTTCAGCGAGACGCCCAAGGACAGCTTCAGCTACACGACCCTCCGGGACCACGCGTTCACGGTGACCGGTGGCGAGGTGATCAAGGCACGACGACTGGAGCCGCCGGGCAACGTCAGGTGGGAGATCACCGTCGGCCCGTCCGCCGTCGCTGTGACCATAGTGCTGCCCGTCACCACGGACTGTGCCGCACAGGGAGCCATCTGCGCAAGCGACGGCAGGAAGCTGTCCAATCAAGTGACACTAACCATCAGCGGGCCGAGCGGATAGAACGGATCTGGGAACCAACCCAGAGAGTGCGCTGGGGAGGCCGTCGGATTGCACCGACGGCCTCCCTCTATACTGGGAAATCGCAAGAAAGACGTGCTGCGGCTCCGACCACCTGAGTGGCTTGGGTTGGCATAGTCCCAGGCAGTGATTTCAATGGGCGATCACCCTGGTGGCGGGGTTCGCAGTTCAGTACGTCGTGGTGGGCCTAAGTTTACTGGAGCCAGCACCATTTTCGAGTTGCGGATGGGACTATGAGTCCTTCACAGAGCCTACTGGAATCTTTTGGGATGCGGCGGCGAATCTTGCCCTCAGCACCGCTCTGGAAGAGGATACCGTGGGGCATGACCACTCCCACCATGTCCTGGGCGTTAGTTACCCCCAGCATGTGCGGCAGGAATGCGATGTCCCCCCGGAATGTCATTTCTGCGGGTGGTGGAGACGGGAGAGAGTTGATCGATACCTGAAACACGGACTTGCGCTGTGCGACGGCCGCACACGCTGCTCCTCAGAGTGCGGTGGACCTATCAACGATCCGCCATCCAGAAGTCATCAGCCCTCTTGTTGAACTTTCCGTTTCCCGCCAGATCGTCGAGCCATACCCAGGTCTTGTTCAACCATCTCCACCGGAAGTTCCTGATAAAGAAGCGTGGTATCGCATACATTTTGCGGGGCGGCTTGGTCCAGGCGCACCTGCGGACGCACGTGCTACAGGTGCTCCCGACACGGATCTGGAACGTCATGCACTTCTTTGCATCCACTTTCCACGAAAGTACTCCCGTTGAATTGCTCTCGTCCAAGGGCTCGAAGCTTCGGTCGCCCGTTGTGATGGCTCCGGTACCGCACTTCGGGACACATTTCAGACATGCGTTGCAGAACTCAGTGATGCCGGAGTCCACGGCTCCAGCGGGCTCCAGCGGAAGGTCGGTGAATATCTTGGAAATACGGCAGCGCGACCCCACCTTAGGATTGATCAAAAGGCCGTGTCTCCCTAGCTGGCCGAGGCCCGCGTCGACAGCCAGTGGGATGCTCAGGGCTGTGTCATTAGCCGCGGGGATCGCGTTATACCCCAGCCCTCGTATGAACTCAGCCACCATCCATAGCGTCGGTGCCATTCGGGCATATGCCAGTGTACTGAGTCCCTCAGTAAGAAGGGTCGGTGCATACTCCGTGCCATCCATATCCTTGCCCCACTCGTGGAGCATCACCACCACATATTTCATCTCCTTCGGGATGACCCGAGTCCCATCTTCAAGGCGAATGGGCTGGTCATACTGTTGGTACCCGGGATCATCGGAGAACTTGATGGGGTGGTCCTTCTTCGTCTCCTCGTCGAAGTAATGGGAATACACCCAGCGACGGTCTAGCTCAGCAAAGCCAACCTGGTCCGCCCCAAACATTTGGGCGGCCTTCCGCACAATCTGCGAGGCTTGTTTAGCGGAAGTTTTGGGTCGAGCCGTGGGCGCGGGCTCCAATTTGGTTTGCCATGCATTAGCTCTCGTATCCGCCTGGTTCTTTGAGAAGTCCATAAGAGATAGCAAGGAATCTGCTGCGGCGTCTAGTACCGCAACCAGCTGATTTTGCAATAGTTTAAGAAAGCGGTTAGTCTTGCTAGCAAATCTTCTGTAAGGACGTGGCAAGACATGACTGCGAGCAAGTATAAAGTTGAACTGACAGATGCCGAACGAAACCAGTTAACCGGTGTGGTCCGCGGAGGCAGGTCGCCCGCTCGCAAGATAAAGCGCGCGGCGCTGTCCGATCAGGGTCTATCCGATCTAGCTGAAGGACTCGCGATCAGTCCGGCTTGGCGCGAGTGCGCAAACGCTTTGTGAGTGGAGAACGCGCTGAATGAGCGACCTCGTCCGGGACAGAGGCGAAAGCTGAATGGAAGAGCCGAGGCGCACCTTGTCGCCATAGCGGGCGACCCGCCCGAAGGACACGCTCCTGGACGCTGAAGCTGCTCGCCGACAAGGTGGTTCGGATGGAGCTGTCGAGAGCGTCTCCCCTGAGACAGTGAGACAGATGAAAAAAACGAACTCAAACCCTGGAGGAAGAAAGAGTGGTGCATCCCGGAGGTGATGGGGAGTTCGTGGCTCGAATGGAAGATGTGCTGGACCTGTACGAGGAGGAGTACGACCCTGAGCGTCCGGTGGTCTGCTTCGACGAGACATCCAAACAACTGATTGAGGATACAAAAGAGCCGATAGTCGCAGAACCGGGACGGGTTCAGCGCTATGACTACGAGTACAAGAGGAACGGAACGCGCAACCTGTTTATGTTCTGCGAACCCAAGGGTGGGTGGAGACACCTGGAAGTTACAGAGCGCCGAACCGCTGTGGACTTTGCTGAGCAGATGAGGTGGCTTGTGGATGAGGCGTATCCGGATGTGGAGACAATCAGAGTGGTGTTGGACAATCTGAACACCCACAAGTTCGGTTCGCTATACGAGGCGTTCGAGCCTGCCGAAGCTCGGCGCATAGCCAGAAGGCTTGAACTACACTTCACGCCGAAGCACGGGAGTTGGCTGAACATGGCGGAGATAGAACTGAGCGTGTTCAGCAGGCAGTGTCTGAAGGGCCGCATCGGTGATGAAGAGACTCTACGGAGACAGATAGCGGCCCTCGAGCGTGAGCGTAACGCCTCCTGCGCTACCATAGACTGGCGGTTCACCACTCAGGACGCTCGTACCAAGCTCCGACATATCTACCCAACAAAACTACACTGACACGGTACTAGGCTCCACGCAGTGACCTCGAATCCGGCGCGTCCCTTCTCTGTAAGCTGTCGCTGCTTGACCTTTAGTTTGGCCCTTTCAGCCTTGGATCGGGCATCCCAAATCATCTGCGAGCCCATATGGTCTCTCTGATTGAACCGAACGTACGAATCTTGCACTTGGTACATTTCGGCAGCCGTGACGCGGCCGTTTGTTTCTGAATCCTGTTGCGAGTGGGATTTAGCGGGCCGCCGCAACTCAAGTTTCATGGCATGAATCCTCCTACAGGTAACGGCTTGTCACATATTGGGGTCTAACCGGCTTTTTTGCAAATACTCCAGTAACCACCACATCAATGCCCGAAATTTCTGAGAATTATCTCATATCTGAAAGAAATTTAGTGGGCAAAAGCACGCCGTACGGCGTGCTTTTGCCTGGGTAGTGCCACGGAAATCTTTCATGAGTCCTGTCAGTCTGAGTCAGCGGGAGAAAGTGGAGTGGCATCATAACCGACAAAAATGGGCGCGTCGTAGACCTGCGTCTGTCCGACAATGGGTGGCGTCGACACATACCCCTGGAATTAAGGATAACTTCCGAGACCTGTGCAAGTGCTTACATGGAGACCCCTACGCCGGCATAGAGGAATGAGCGTTTGGAATGAGGCCGAGTATAATTGGGTGCGACAGATTCAACAGTCTCACAACTCAGCGCCGATACCATCGGACGGGTGCATCCCAAGAGGTCGTATGCCCAATTTTGCCATCGTAAGGCCTTCGGTTCATGCTGAGCGCCGGGCATTGTGCATCAGCACCGATTCCGTTCTTACGACGGTGACATGGTCATGCGTGGTTTCTTTAAGTGCCCACATCACAGCGTCCCCACCGGCTGAACTTGTAGCATGAAAGGACGCCCGCTTGCGCCGTGATTCAGAGTTGAAAATCGCCGCCACAGGGCCTTCTCGCGCGGGACAGCCCACAAATCGGCCCTGTTTCCCTGTGCTGAATGCAAATGTTCTCTCATAAGCGCATAGTAAAGCAACGGACGGGGAGATTCGGGCCGATACTGGTTCGCACTAGTATTGTTATGTCAACTGTGGGAATGCCCACGCCGCCGCCGCGGGGTCCAGTACCCGGGCCCAGGTCAAAGCTGAGGCTTTCAATGGCGGCGCAGTGCCGCGTGGGTTTCCCATTCGTGATTCCGATGTTTCCGGCAGATCGGTGACGTTCGGGCGCATTTTTTGCAAAACGACGAATTCCGTCTCATACGTCAGCCATCGGTTTTCAGCCCGTCGCCATGCTTCGACCCGTCCTGATCCACAGGCCGTATCGCCAGCCCGGTTTCGGAAGCCATCATGTGCTGATTGATAAACTCCAGCAACTCGGGCTCGTGGTCCGCGCAGGCCCTCGCCACGGTAACTTCTCCAAACCTTGCCTGGGCGACGGCGGGCCCGCCGCAGTCCGGCTTCTCGCAGGTTGCCTTCATCGGATTAATCTCCCGCCTGTCATAATCATATCGTCCGAACCGGTTCGCCTAATCTGGCGCCAGCGCTTCCTCGATCATATCAGACAGGGTCCACACACCCTGCCGCCCGTTCACGGCAACCGGCTCAACTGACCGCACATCCTGAAATACCCAGAGCCACCTGCCCACCGAGAAGTCCCCGTAGGGGTCTGTCCTGATGGCAGCCTCATATTTGGGTTCGTCACCGAGCTCCCCGAAGCCGCGGCAGACGACCAGGCCGCCGGAATCCGGTTCAGTCATCACCCGCATACACTCTATCAGCCGGGCGGTCGCCACAACCGCGCCCATCGGCATTGAGTGGGAGCCGCCTGCGCGCCGGAGGACGACGCGCTGCACCTCGACGCTCCACTCCGTTGGCCGCGGCTCGCGCTTGCCCGCGTGAATGGCTATCCGCCGGCCCATGAGGTTCCTGGGAGCGGCCCAGGCGCGGGTCTCGACATTCTTGTATCCCCCCAGACCATGAGCTGCGCCCAGGGTTGATGCAGGGTCAAAGCTCTCATCTCCCCGCCCTCCTTTCAAGAGCCGCATCGACAATCGCTGTAAGTATCATAGCCCGAGTCAGACATATTGCCGAAGGGAAAACAGCCATTCGATTCCCGGCAGCTATTGTCTCTCAGCGAAGGCTTAGGTCCCGATGCCGCAGACGTTCTCCTCTCCCTGGGCGGGCAGTTCCACGGGGGTCTCAGCGGTCGGGCTAACCCCCCCCTGCCCATGAAGCTCTGGAACATAGCGTGCAGCGCTGGGTCGCTCAGCGAAAGACCCGCCTGAACCGACAGATTCCGCAGCACGACGAAATCGTTGCGGAGCTGGCCCGGCGGCAGGTAGGAGCCAGGATTGTCCGCAACGTCCCGGCTAGGGCGGCGGATGGTGTGGTGGCTCAGACCGAATACCTCACTCACCTGCGCGTACCCGTATGTCTGCGCCCAACTGAGTAACTGACCTTACGCAGTTGAGAGAGATTTCATAGCTGAGCTGGCTCATTCTCGTTTAGGAATTCATAGCTAAGTGCGTAACATCAGTGAGTAAGTCAACCGCCAACTGCACCTTGAACTCGTGATTTATCATGCCCTCTGATTCCGACATATCGCGCTCCGGTTCTTGACTGAGTGTTGCCCACTCAGTCAACTGACTCCGGCTTGGGCGATAACCGCCTAAGCCTCCCTGTTCCGATATTCCCTGAGACGACTTGAAAGGTTCCTTTCAAGTCTCTCTCGCCAGCTTATTCGGAGGTTCTCATTTTGAGAACAGCTTGGTTTACAATGGTAAAAGGTCATTTTTGGATTCTCATATTGAGAATTTTACATTACTGGCTTTTCGCGCGTCTTTCCCCCAAAGGAGGAGAGATAAGGGATTCCCCTTATCTCTCCTGGGATATGTTTTCTCATATTGAGAATTTGTTTCCCACATTCCGCGAATTTCCCCTTTCTTCCAATATCCCTCTCTACCCCCCGTTGTCGAGAACATTTTTGGCGCCTGCCGTTTAGACCCGAATATGCCCCTCGAAAACGCTCTGATTTTATGGGGCTCATCCGACCTCTGCGACTCTCTAAAGACAACTTTACGCTCCGAATCGTGTAGGCGCATAAGTAATCGCATATCCGGCGCGCGGCTGAGAATTGTATTCCCGCGTCAATCCGCATAATATCACCTTGCGCGTCCCGATACCCGCGTTCACTGAACAGTTGCTTAGAGAAGCCAAGCCCGTGTGGTAGAATCCGAAACCAGCGCATATATAAGGAGTTTCCATGTTCAGCGGAGGCGTCAGGGCTTGGCTCATGCCCATCGGCATAGCCGCCCTCATAGCGATTGTCATTATGGCCGGAGCCGTGTTTTTCGGTCTCGGCCAGGTAGAAGAGATCAGGAACATAATCGACGAGCAGGCGTCTTTGATTACGCCCGAACCCGTTGTGCCCGATTATCCGACGCCTCCACCGCAGGCCGACCGCTCCCGTCCGGCCCTGCCCGACGACAGCCCCTCTCCGGGTTCCTCCGTCATTCAGCCTGGGGTCTTCGTCGCCGATACACCGACCCCCGCGGCCACGCCAGGACCGCCCCCGGAGTCAAGGCCCGCCCGAAACGCGCTGCCGGGAGACGACACGAACATCTACGGCCAGCGGAAGTTCCGCGACATCGACGACCTGATCGAGCGCTCGGAGGTCATAGTCTCCGGGGTTCTCGACTACAACCGCGCCCCCGACAGCGTTCTGTATCCCATATATGAGGACCTCTTTCGGCTCGACCGCGACCACGGGCCCTTCCGCATGGACACGCAGGGTCGCTATCATATGCTCGCTCCGAAATACATCCTGGAGCCGACGCCCGAGGACACAGCGCGGATACGGCAGCTGAGCCAGCTCCTGGACGAGGATTTCCTGCTCGACCTGCCCTATGAGCTCGGTCCCGATAAGGTCAACAGCGGCCTCTGGATACCGCCGGCGTTCGAGTGGGTCTTCGGAAATAATTTCAATCCCGACAACCACCTGCTGGCGCATAAGGGCCTTTTCACCGAGGGCCTCGATATGGGCGGCTTCTAATACGCCTCTCCCAGAAGCGTATTTGGAGATAACCGTGTGGATACGTCGAATATGACTTCCATAGAACTCGTGGCGGCGCTCGACGCCATCAACCTGGTCTATGTCCGCAATCTCCAGCGCTTCGCGGACGAGCATCTCTACGTGGACCCGCCCGGAACCGGCTTCGGCCAGCGTCCGATAGAAGAGCTTCAGAAGGGCCGTATCGTGATGTTCCTTGACCGCGAGGCAGGGGGGCTCGACACTGAGCTCGACGATGCCTACTATGACGAATTCTTCAGAAGCAGGCCCAGGGCCGACGGGCTGGACTGGAGACTCTACCGCGAGAGCGGCGACCCCGCCATCGCCATTGTCGCCGACAACGGAGACCTGCGCTTTCTGCCCGCCGACGATTCGGACTGGGCTGAACGCGAGGAAGGCTTCAGGATCCATGCGGACGAGCTCGCGCAGAAACTCACCATCGCCAATCAGACAGACTACGCGCGCTTCGACGAGTTCTTTCAGATAACGCCGTCGGACGCGTATCCCGAGTATGACGGTATGCTGGCGAGCGAGTGGGGACAGCGAATCTTCAATGAACTGCCATCTCTTGACGTCACCGACCTAGTAGTCTGAAATCATTGTATTGATGGGTATAGAGACTTCAGTTTGATGCGCGCGTCCTCGGTGGTGAATCGCCAGTTCACTCGCGCGGCGTCTCTGTTGCGACAATCCTGCCACGCTTCCACCTCCCGACTCAGAATATCCCTACCCGCAATGCGACGCTCCAGACACTGACGAGCCATCACGCCTATCTCTATCTCAGCCATAGCCTGCCCCGTACTCGATACGGGGTTCAGCCAACTACCATGCTTGGGTGTGTAGTGTATCTCCAGACGCTCTGCTATACGCCTCGCCTCAGCAGGCTCGAACGCCTCATACAGCGAGCCGAACTTATGCGTGTTGAGGTTGTCCATCACCAACACTATCCGCTCTCTGTCCGCATAGTCCTCATCCACCAGTCTCTTTATCACGTGAGCCCAGTCCACTTTCGTGCGACGCTCCCTGACTTCCACCCGACGCCATCCCTCCAGCGGCGCAAACAGCATGAACAGGCTGCTAACTCCATTGCGCTCATATTCGTAGTCGTAAGCCGACACTGAGCCCGGAGCCGCAGGACGTGGAACTCGCGTCTCCTTCACCTGCTGCTTGCTCGTTTCATCCATGCACACCAGCGCCTCATCGCAATCGTATGACCGATGGTAGACTTCCAGAACATCTTCCATCGCGCACACAAAGTCCGCGCTCTGACCGGGTGGAATACACCAACTTTTCTTCAACCAGGGCCCTCAGTTCGTTTTTTTCAACACCCTTCGAACCGTCTCTGTGCTGACGCTCTCGACTATCTCACATTCCACCAGACGGTCGGCCAACAGTTTCAGGGTCCAACTCGCGCGACCGCATGGGGGTTCAGAGCAGGCTATCGCCACAAGGCGCGCTTCTCCCTCACCATCCAGTACCTTCTGACGCCGACGCAACTGTTTTCTGCGGTTCAGAGCCGACTCTATTCCTTCTTCCACACAGCGTCGGCGTATTCGCTCCACAGTTGACAGACCAACTCCGAGCGCGCCGGATATGTCCGTGTCCTTCATTCCGCCGTCCGCGCGAGACTCGTCGCTCATCAGCAATATGCGCGCATGAGTCTGTTTGTACGCCGCGTTCCGTCCGCGCGACACCAGCGCCTTCAATTCCTGTTGTTCGTCCGTTGTCAGTCTGATATGGTATTTCTTGGCAGACATAATGATTCCTCCTTGATTGCAACCATGTATGATTGCAACTTCCAGAAGATTATACCTGACAAACCTTCATTTCAATGATGTTGCTACACTAGGCTACTACGGGCAAAAGCCGTCAACAAGCGTTCATTCGCGGCCCGCGTCCCCGATGCTTCGCTTTCTGATCCAACAGGAGGATGCGTCCGGCAGTCCTTATTCCTGGAGCGAATATCTTCTTGAATACGATATGCGGGAGGTGGAGGAGTACCTAACCTGGGAATACGCCCAGTCCGTACTGGCCTACCCCGGAAGCCGGGTGATAACCACCTTCAGGTGGCAGATTCCGGCGCTGACCGAAGACCATCCCCTGTGGGGTGTCGTTGGTCCGCGGGCCGGGGGAGCGTATGGCGCCCAGATACACGGGACCGTTTCAGTCGCGCCGACGGACGATGTGGACCGGCACATCGCTGATGTCGCGGCGAGACGCAGCTCCGCCTTTAACCGGCTGTTCGACCCATTCCTCGCGAACACCACCCACAACCTTGTGTATGACCCGCTGAGGAACACATTTGTCGCGCCCGCCGATGTCAGCGATGACTTTTTCGTGGATGCGCAGCCAGCGCAGGGGACCGGACAGAGCGACTTCTGGTACGTCTATGGCTCCTGGCGCCGGGAGGCGCCCGACCTTCAGATGTACCGCAAGGACATTATGCTCTTCAGGCGTGAACGGTTCGTCGTTCAAATCGTTATCGAACATCCCATCGTTCTGGAGTCGATTGTCACCCTCGAACCCATCGTGAGCCCGGCGCCCCTCGCCGAGCTCCTCGACCGGCGAATCATGTCCTTCCTCGACAAGCATGGCGAGAACTATTGATGTCCCCCATGACTTTCAGCCTCTCCATTCCCAGGTTCCGCACGGCGATGGCGACGGCCATCGTCTGTCTGTGCGCGCTGCCGGGAATGGGAGAGGTACTCGCGCAGAACCCTGCATGGCCGAATCCCTGGGACCTGCCGCCATTCCTCGACGAGTTAACCGACACTGCGGATGATGTTAGGGCCCAGAATCTTCCCGCGAACGTCGAGGCCGAAATCGTCCAGCAGTGCTTTGAGAGAAACGGCATTCTGCGCGTGGACGCGGTGCATTTACCTAAATGTAAGAGTCTCTTCACCTTCGCGGTGACTCCCGACCCAGAGTTGAACAAATATGCTGAGCTGGAGTTCAAGGAAAGGTACGAGGATTTCCTGACAAGCAATCCAAAAATGCAACAGGGCCTATTTCCCCGGCTCGACGAGATGGTTACCCACCCCGAAGCCGGACCGGAGAACGTTGGCGCCCGGGTCTATGCCGAGAGCTGTTTTCTCAGTGATGGGACTCTGCCCTTTTACGACCATCTGAAGCTTATCAATCTCCCCAATCATCCGATTGAACAACGCACCTGCGCCGATGGCGTGTCGGAGGCAATGAGGTCGGGAGCGACGGGGCAAATACTCACAAGTCTCTAATCCTGCGCCGTTCATTGACCCGTCGAACATAAGACCGTAGAATAGATAAAGCCGCACGCAGCAAACGGCTGATTCGATGTCAGATCTGCTCGGCAATCAGGCCGCCGGATGTCCCACCACCGGCGGCCATTTCTTTGCATTCTGGATAGTCCGAATACTAGCATATACGTCCGTTTAGCTAACCCCCGAAGCTGGTGAATTTGCCTACTGGGGCGGTCCATCGCGGTTCATGCCGCGCCACTTCGGAGCGCGCTCAGACCGCGTGTTGCCCGGGCAGATGTGCTATACGGATATGCCGGCGGGAAGAGGGGGCCAATGTCGAACGCCGGGGGACGGAATCGAGGCCCGCGAGCTGCAAGACGACGCCGGTACTCTTTTTGCTCGAAGAGTTTCCGAAGAGCCTAAAACGCCGTTTTGGACGGGACCGGCGGATATTCGAGTCCACAGGAGGCTCGTAGAGGAGCTGTTCTCAGGCCGGACTACACCCATGCCTGAGAGTCCGTAAGTCCGCGCTCACTCCCCAATCCGTGCGACCTGGGGGGTGTTCGAGGGCCACCGGTCCCGGCTGTCAGCTGACCACGGCATTGCCGACGCCGACGACTGCAAACCCGCCCGTTATCTCATCCCCCGCTGCATCTGTATAATCAGTACAGTACAGTCGTTCTATATGAAAGAGCAGGGAGAACAGGATGCCGTGGAACTGCCAACACGCCTTGACTGACATACTGGACACGAGTGAGAGCGTCGAGGACGACGAGGCGCTGATAACCAGGACCGAAGTCTGCCGGATGTGCGGGTACAGGCGCACCCTGACCGAGAGAGCCGGTCGGGTATCCGAGGGTCTCTGGGAGCGTTTCAGGTTCAGGATAACTCTCTGACCGGCAGACTACCTCGGAGATCGGGAATCGCGGTTCTCAAACTGGGAAACGCCGTCTGTCCGGTTCTGCACGAAATAGCTTCCGAGCTTGAGCCAGCCCTTAAACTTATCAACCTACCGCCACTCGAAGTTGGGCTTTACGATATGGGTGTTGATCTTCGCGACGCCCTGTGTTGCTGCGGACACTATGGTAGAGAGAATCACCTTATTGGTGAGAGAGCCCGGCGTGGAGATTAGCTTCCACAAGAGCTGTGTTCTCCGTGGGTAGCCAGATGGCTCCGCGTGATTACAGTCATGCCGGGGGTGGATTCTCACCGCAACTGTTGGTAGCATATCCATACTGGAGGGGAAAACAATGGTGATGACAATACTTTACAGGCGTAAGCAGGCTGAGCGGGAGCAGGCATTGGAGGACGCGCGGGCCAGGGCGGATGCAGCCGAGGCCGCTCTCGCGGAGCTGACACGCCAGAAAGAGAACGGAGACCAGTAGCGCTGGATTCCGTTCGGCTGAAGGGGCTGGGTGACCGGAAGGTTGCCCAGCCCCTTTTTCATTGGACACAGAATTAGGTCCCATTGCTTTCGCGCGGCGGCGGGGTCATACATGGATGGCGCGGGAGAACCAAGGGCAGTCAGATTACTTACTGCCCTTTTTGTTGGAAGTCAGTATAATAACGGAAGGAGACAGACCGAGATGGTTATGTACACAGACGCCGACGTGATTCGGGTCATTAGAGAGAATCCGAGGCTCTTCATCAGGCTGCTGCGGCAGGACGAAGAACTGCTTGACGAGTTCAGGCGCGTTGTCCTCAGCGACGAACTGCTGGCTATGCCTGCTCAGCTTGCCGATGTTCAGTCCACTCAGGCCGCCATGCTGGAAGACTTGGCCAGCCTGCGGCAGACTCAGAACTCCATGCTGGAGACCCAGGCCGCCATGCTGGAGACCCAGGCCGCCATGCTGGAAGACCTGGCCAGCCTCCGGCAGACACAGAATTCCATGCTGGAAACACAGCAGGGGACTAGCAGAGACATAAAGGCGATGCATGGTATGTACCGACGGCAGCACGAGGATGTCGAAAGATTCCGGGGAAACTATGCCATCGATGCTGCGAGACAGAATGATATGGAGATCGCCGAACTCTTCGCCCGGGAACTCTCCATGGGATACATACAGACTAGTACCGTGTCAGTGTAGTTTTGTTGGGTAGATATGTCGGAGTTTGGCGCGGGCGTCCTGAGTGGTGAACCGCCAGTCTATGGTAGCGCAGGAGGCGTTACGCTCACGCTCGAGGGCCGCTATCTGTCTCCGTAGAGTCTCTTCATCACCGATGCGGCCCTTCAGACACTGCCTGCTGAACACGCTCAGTTCTATCTCCGCCATGTTCAGCCAACTCCCGTGCTTCGGCGTGAAGTGTAGTTCAAGCCTTCTGGCTATGCGCCGAGCTTCGGCAGGCTCGAACGCCTCGTATAGCGAACCGAACTTGTGGGTGTTCAGATTGTCCAACACCACTCTGATTGTCTCCACATCCGGATACGCCTCATCCACAAGCCACCTCATCTGCTCAGCAAAGTCCACAGCGGTTCGGCGCTCTGTAACTTCCAGGTGTCTCCACCCACCCTTGGGTTCGCAGAACATAAACAGGTTGCGCGTTCCGTTCCTCTTGTACTCGTAGTCATAGCGCTGAACCCGTCCCGGTTCTGCGACTATCGGCTCTTTTGTATCCTCAATCAGTTGTTTGGATGTCTCGTCGAAGCAGACCACCGGACGCTCAGGGTCGTACTCCTCCTCGTACAGGTCCAGCACATCTTCCATTCGAGCCACGAACTCCCCACTCACCTCCGGGATGCACCACTCTTTCTTCCTCCAGGGTTTGAGTTCGTTTTTTTCAGGATCTGTCTCACTGTCTCAGGGGAGACGCTCTCGACAAGCTCCATCCGAACCACCTTGTCGGCGAGCAGCTTCAGCGTCCAGTGAGTATGTCCTTCGGGCGGGTCGCTGCACGCTATGGCGACAAGGTGCGCCTCGGCTCTTCCATTCAGCTTTCGCCTCTGTCCCGGACGAGGTCGCTCATTCAGCGCGTTCTCCAGTCCCTCCTCACAGAAGCGTTTGCGCACTCGCGCCACGGTAGCCGGACTGATCGCGAGTCCTTCGGCTATCTGCCTATCGGATAGACCCTGATCGGTTCTCAACAGCGCAAGCGCGCGCTTTATCTTGCGAGCGGGCGACCTGCCTCCGCGGACCACACCGGTTAACTGGTTTCGTTCGGCATCTGTCAGTTCAACTTTATACTTGCTCGCAGTCATGTCTTGCCACGTCCTTACAGAAGATTTGCTAGCAAGACTAACCGCTTTCTTAAACTATTGCAAAATCAGCTGGTTGCGGTACTAGACTACTGATTAAAGATGACCTGGACAGCATACTCAACGCGAACTTGGAAGCTGTAGTGGCATTGCATCTTCGGGAGAGAGCATGGCGCACTTTCCCGAACCCCGACCTTATTGCCGAGGTACTGGAGCGCAGAGATGCAAACTCGGGCTTTTACATCGTGGTAGAAGCCTCTTACACCGGAAACGCTGAGGACCTGCTGAGGGCGACCGACCACGCCAAGATTCTGCGATGCGCGACCGGACAGGAGGCTTACGCTGTTGTGGCGGGAGTGAGAATAAACCCGAACATCGAGAACAGTGTGTTTCATGATGTCGCAGAGTTTTTTGCGGCGAATGATGAGAACGCCGCGCTCTGGTATCAACTCGGCGAGGAGGAAATGGAACCGCCAGACCCCTGTTAGGGCATAGAACGACTGAGAGAGGGCCGGGTAACCGAAAGGTTGCCCAGCCCCTTTTTCATTGGACGCAGAATCAGGCCCCATCGCTTGCTGCGCGGAGACCATGAGACATATCGGCGCAGCGATAAAGTAGGGGTGAGCGAATATACCGCTCACCCCTCTTGGTTTGACGGAGGATATAATGGAAGACAAGGACAAGCGGATTCCGATTTATTCCTATCCGGCCGAGTACCAGGGTTTGTTCTCTGCGTGCTCCCTGCCCTTGACCGTTTGATCTGGGCCTTAGGATTTGGCTGGAGTTGTTCGTCCAGAATCACGATTCGGCCAACGAGACGACAGTCGATATAATGGTCGCACTGCCGGTCTCGTGGCTAATCGCAGTGATAGCCGGCATATACGTAGTGGAGGTGTACAAAATGATCGCAGACCTGTTACAGGCTCGGCGGGATAAGAAGTTGGCGGATGCCGAGGCCAGGGCGGATGCAGCCGAGGCCAGAGCGGAGACAGAGCGGGCCAGGGCGGATGTAGCCGAGGCCGCTCTCGCGGAGCTGACACGCCAGAAGGAGAACGGAGACCAGTAACGCTGGAGTCCGCTCGGCTAAAGGGGCTGGGTGACCGAAAGGTTGCCCAGCCCCTTTCTTATTGGACACAGAGTCAGGCTCCGTCGTTTCTGCGCGGCTAGTATGGCGACGACGCTCTGGTGGGAGCCACCTGGCTGAGGACTGGTATCAGCCTGTCGCCGTCGAGTGGATAAACGACAGTCGTTGGCGCGGTCCCAGTGAGGTACTGGGCCTGTATGTCCGCTTCGTGGTAGCGGCGAGCGTATCCTTCACGCATTCGGTTACGCGGCGGCGGATCAGCCCGCTGACAGAAGCCGGCGAGTCGTGAACGGCAACGACGGCGTGAGCGTCCAAAGCTGGCGGGGTTTACATAATATCACTAGTGCGAACCAGATTCGCACCGCATCTCCCCGCCCGTTGCTTGCCTATGCGCTAATGAGATCATCTTTGCGCTCAGTTCAGGTTTAAGGAAGTGGCTCAGGTTGGAGAGTATGGCCGGATGCACCAAAAGAGCGCACTTTGTTTGCGGCTGAAATGTCCATCTGCCGTGTACCTGCCTTTCGACGAGTGTACAGGGAGGTAAGGACGGAGATAGCGGCGGCAATGGCTTGAAAGCCCGCCACGAATGTTCAGGCGGGGAATACGCGGATTTTGGCGGCTATGTCGTAGCTGAAGACCACCTCGTCGTCGTCGCAGTCCAGGGTGATTACGCCCCTGGTTTCAGCAGTCTCCTGGACGCGGACTCTCTGGCCGGGGAGTATGTTTTTCTCTACAAAGTATTCGAGAAGCGGCTGGTCGTCTTCCGGCACTGAGTCTATGATCATATCCTCACCCTCCGCGGCCAGATCCAGCGGCTTGGCGTTTTTGTTGGGCTTGTAACCGCTGCCGGGTATGGGGTGTCCGAACGGACAGGTATCGGGGTTGTTCAATACCGCGACTATCCGGTCTTCGAGGTTTGGGGATATGGCGTGTTCGAGACGGTGGGCCTCCACGTGGGACACTTGCAGTTCCATGCCAAGCAGGTCCACGACCAGCCTTTCGGCGAGGCGATGCCTGCGGACGATGCTCTCTGCGGACTTGCGACCGCTTGCGGTAAGCACGACCTCTTTGTTCGCCTTCGTTTCGACCAGTCCCTCACGCGCCATGCGCCTTATCATCCCGCCGACGGAGGGCAGCGACGTTCCCAGTCCCTCGTCCGTCGGAAGCGTCTTGAGATGCTCGGACAGGATGGTCAGGGTTACGTGCGTTCCTTGCTCGTTCAGCCGGAAAATGGACAGCAGGTAATTCTCGGTCGCCATGGAGAGGCGATCCGCGGAGTTGGGAGACTTTTGTCTGCGTGATTTGGGCGCGGCTGGCATGGTGTATGCATTATATCACTACTGCATCAATATGCGGCGCCCGTTTGTAACACTCCCGACCAGGGCGCGGCGAGCGTTTCGGAAGCAATCCCAATGCCCTCTCATTGTCAAAGCGGACTGGATGACTCAGAGCCGGCGGTGGACAGCAAGAGTCTTGGCGAACGAATTTTGAGTGTTCATCTCTGCCTTTCATAGATCAGGGAAAGCGCTTTTCCCCATATTCTCCCATCCCCTATTACGCGAACCGCATCAGAGGCAAGCCGCTGGCTGAAAGGGTCAGGCTTGGAACAAGAGCGATATGGTAACCACCGCTGCGACCGCCACGAGGGCGAACAGGTTGAATCGCCAATGTAAGTTCAGAGGTTTCCTGCCCCTTCTGTGAACGAAGGCTGGTCGGACAACGGATCGAGACACATACTCGGCGTATTCGCCCGATGGCGCGACTTTGACAGACCGCCTGTGCGGGTCAGCTCGAGATTCTGGATTGGATGCCGCTGTCTGCATCGTCGAACTTCCTGATATGCCGCCCTAGAAAGGCGGATGAGCATATACGAACACGCTTGTTTAACGAAGGATCGGAGATCCTGGCAACCTACCCTAACCATACGATTAACTGCACACTAAGTCTGTGGATTAGTCTAAGCTAAGCCCTGATATGTGTCAACACTATCGTGGAGAATAAGACAGACGATCACTTTCCTGTACCGACTAGCCCATTGGTGTGGTCCGCGCCGCTTAAAAACCGCCAGAAACACCCCTATCAGTCCGTAAAACTGCACAAAGAAGGAGATGAAGAGATTCGTTCCTTGTCAGGAGCGCGTTCCCTCCTGATTTTGAGGCCCGACACGAAGTTTGGGCTTGGATAAGAGTCTGCGCCCTATAGCGTATTGACAGCGGCAGCGCGGTCGCATGATTCTCAATACGTATGGCCTCTGCTCGACTTTGTACAAAAGCTAGACAGAATATGAAAGCAGGGTAATACCATTCCAGGCTGATGTTGGCGTGAAGGAACTGGGAGGAATCTGATACTTCATCTATGCTCAAGCCAATTCAGACGTTGGAGGGCAGCAGATGATTGGACGCCCGTTCAGAGTGGAATGGCATGAAGAAGATACACCAGCAGCGCTGAAAAGGACTTACCTGTCCCAGAGAGATGTGAGTATTCGTACCCGACTGCACGTACTGTGGCTGATACGCTGCGACTGGCAGATCAAAGCGGCGGCAGAGGCTGTGGGAGTTCACTATCGCAGCGCCCAGAGATGGGTGGAGTGGTACAGAGAAGGCGGCCTCAACGAAGTTGTGTCCCGCAAGATGGGAGGCGTGGGTCAGCCGCGTTATCTGAACTCAGAACAGGAACGCAAGCTGGAGGAGGAGGTTGGTGGAGGATGGTTCAGAACCGCCGGAGAGATCGCGGACTGGGTGGAGTCGGAGTATGGAGTGAGATTCAAAGGGAACAGCATATATAGTTTGCTGCAGCGGCTGGGATGTTCACCGAAGGTTCCCAGACCCAGACATGAGAAGGCGAACATGAAGGCTCAGAAGTCCTGGAAAAAGGGGGGCTCGGGAGTTCCCTTCGGAGAGCGGGAGTGAGTTCGGGAATGCTGATTGGGTTTGCCGACGAGATGAGAGTGGGGCTTCGTGGTATGATGCGCCGGGTGTGGGGAGTTCGTGGGGTGAAGGTGGTACAGCGATTGCAGTTGGTGTATGAGTGGAAGTACCTGTTCTTGGTGGTGGACTTTATGCGTGGCAAGCTGGAGTGGGCGTGGATGGACTCGATGAAGTCTGAGACTGTGGCGCGCGCGGTGTTGAGTGTTAGGCGATACAGGGAAGTGAGAGCGCTGGTGTGGGACGGAGCGCGGAGCCATCGCAGCGAGTTGGTGAAGAGTATAGCTGGGGTGAAGACGATAGTTCAGCCTCCGTACAGTCCTGAGTTGAATCCTGCCGAGCGGGTGTTCGAGGAGGTTCGGAGGTGGGTAGAGGGCCGGATATATGGGAGCATAGAGGAGAAGGTAGCGGCGGTGAACGCCTGTCTGAGCAGGTTGGAATCTGATCCCGAACGAGTGAAGTCTCTTGTGGGTTGGGAGTGGATCAAGTGGAACGTTCAGGGGCTGCCCGAACACTATGCGGCTTCATCAAGCTGAAATGGTATAACAGTCAGAATACGGGCCGGGTTCACTAATCTCATCATGGCTCTCCTAAAATCGTTTTGTGTGCCTACGAATAATATAAATAAGTTTATACATAGAATAATCCTATGTTAAGCCACTGTTATTACCTATGTGCAGACTTAACTAATGTAATAGGATATAGTCACCATTCCGGTTAGCGCATACGATTTAGACGAACAGCGTCAGCCTGCCGGATGTAAAAGGCGGCGCCAAACTGTCCAGCGCGGGCGGCTCGACTGCCGTTGAGGGCGGCTGAAAAACAGCGCCGCCCGCGGTCTTCCATAACGGCAACGGCGGCGTGAGCGTCCAAAGCTAGGTTTGTTTACATAACTGATGTTACGCAGATAGAGAAGGAGCTGATATTCTTGAGGCATGAACAAAGAACTGCTTGAACTGTATAGCGATTACCTGCTGAGTTCGTTTGGAGCCACCACGGCGACAGGTCTGTCCGCGATGTTGGGAGGCGAAGTCAGCCATGACAGGATAACCCGTTTTCTGTCCACAGAGGTCTATGACTCTCGAACCCTGTGGAAACTGGTCAAGCCAATGGCTCGCGCCATAGAGAAGTCTGACGGGGTACTGATATTCGACGACACCATACAGGAGAAGCCTCATACGGATGAGAACGAGATAATCAATTGGCATTTCGACCACAGCAAGAACCGAAGCGTCAAGAGCGTCAACCTTCTCAACTGCGTTTACCACGCCGATGGAGTCTCACTGCCGGTGGCGTACGAGATAATCCGCAAGCCGATAGTGTTCACAGACAAAGACAGCGGTAAGCAGAAGCGCAGGAGCGAGGTCTCAAAGAACGAGTTGATGTGTCGGATGCTGAGAGTCTGTGAGAACAATGGTCTCAGGTATCGGTATGTTCTGGCGGACAGTTGGTTTTCGTCCAAGGAGAACATGAACTTCATACGGCGAGACCTCAAAAGACATTTCGTTATCGCGCTGAAAAGCAACAGGACGGCGACATTGAGCTATGAAGAGAAACTGAAAGGCGGATTCGACCGGATAGACACGCTTGCTTTGCCGGAAGGCGAACCTGTGCGCGGCTGGCTGAGAGGACTGGACTTTCCGGTTCTACTGATTCGCCAGGTCTTTACGAACAAAGACGGAAGCAAAGGTACACTGTATCTGGCTTGCAGCGAGTTGGACGCTGGAGGAGAGGCCATCAAAACGATCTACCACAAAAGGTGGAAAGTGGAGACGTTTCACAAGACGCTCAAGAGCAACGCCGCGCTTGCCAAATCGCCGACCAAGACGGTTCGGACACAGAGCAATCACTGTTTCGTGTCCATCTACTCGGCCTGTCGTCTGGAGTGGCTGAGTGTGAGGCATAAACTGAATCACTTTGCATTGAGAACCCAGATGTATCTCAAAGGCTGTCCGATATGCCTTTGACGAACTGCAACTCCTAAAGGCTGCGTAACATCAGTGAGTAACTGACCTTACGCAGTTGAGAGAGATTTCGTAGCTGAGCTGGCTCATTCTCGTTTAGGAATTCATAGCTAAGTGCGTAACATCAGTTACATAATAATAGTAGTGCGAACCAGAAGCGGGCCGCATCTCCCCGACAGTTGCTTGTCCATACGCTTGTTGGAGAACGCCTCTGCGCTCACCATAGGGCAACTTGGCGAATTGGGGGCTTTCCCACGCGAGAAGGCCCTGCGGCCGATTCTCAACTCCAGGTTCCGACGATAGCAGGCGTCCTCTCAGGCTACAAAACTCAGCCGACGGAGATGCTGTGGTGGACGCTGAAGATGCTACGCCGAGGCGCAGGCTCATCATGTCCTCGAAGTCTTGCTGAACTGTTAGCAAGGACGCTAACTATGTCGGCTATCCGTCGCGCTTCCGTCCAATAACCCCTTCTTTCATGAGAGCAAATCCTGTGGAAACACCTGCAGTATGCGCGGATAAGTCATGCTCCTCCGGTCCCGAGAAGCTCACCCTTTCCAATTGAATCGAGTGCGTTTCTCGCCGTGGTCGGCGCATTGGACACCTGAACCACGATAAATTGGCCTATCTCGACAATACTCACTCTCCTGGTGGCCAGGTTCATGATGATTCCCACGCAGATGCCGGTCAGGAGTACCACGATTACCGGGCCGGGCATCAGGGCCGTGGCCACCAGAACGGCCCCGGTGCATATCCCCCCCTTGGCAAGACCGTCGGCAAACTCCTTCCATTCGCCCGTCTTCCTCGCAATGTGGAATGCCCTCGCCAGTGCGACGACCGTAACGATGAGCAGCAGCGGGTTGGCGCCGACCACCGCGGACAGTCCCATTCCGCTCACCAGGCCTGCGAATGCCTCCACATCGTCGTTATTCCAGTTGAGAGCCACAGCGACAACGCCGAGCGCTGCGCCGAAGACTTCCACGGCGTCGTAGCTGACCATGTCCGCAACCCACGACCTTGGGATTCCAAGGGTTCCCAGGGTATCGGCCAGCCCATTGAAGGTGTCCTGGTTCCAGTTGACCATTGGGAGTCCCATTGGCGTCGTCCCATCTCTGGCGAGCGCCTGCAGGAATCCTGCCGCCTCTTCGAAGATGCTGTCGTCCTGAGATGCGCCCCTGACTGCCTGGAACGCGCCCGGAATGGTGTGTCCGCCATCGAACAGCCTGTGGTATCCGCCACCAATATGAGTCGCGTTATAGGTGGCGTCCATCGCCCTGTCATAAATGGTTGGAGAACCACTGACTAGGTTCTGGAGCCAGCCATTTATCGCACCGGAGGTCTCAGCATTGGCCAGAAGGCTCTGCACCAGGACGAAGGCCTCTTCCTGCGTAACCACGCCTTTCTTGGAGAGCGCCTCAAGGGCAGGTCCCATCCTGGCAGTCAGTTTACGCTTGGCACTCGCGCTCAGTTCCCTGGATGATTCAATGGAAGAGGAAAGGCTACGTTGGACTTCATCTGGCAGTACGCCGTCCCACGGTAGCCTCTGCCTGACGGATTCGACTCCTTCTCCAACAACTCTCCCACTCGCGTCGGCAATGTGCCCTGCCACCTCTCCACTTCTGGCGACTGCGTCGCGCGTTCCTTCCACAGTTGCATTACCTGCAGACCTGGCACCTCTGACCACTCCGCTGTCCCTGACGGCGGTAGCTCCCTGAACTGTCGAGTCCATGGCGGACCTGGCTGCCTCGGTCGTGGTGTCCCTGGCCGACTTTGCCGCTTCAGCCGCAGTGTCTCTCGCGGACTTCGCCCGCCTGGAAACGGAATCCCCCACGGACTTGAGGTCGATTCTCTTCTTGCTGAAATTAGGCATATGTAAGGTGTCCTTTAGTCTTCGGGAGTGTACCCCATATTGATCTGGGCGAAAGTCTGTTCACTTTCCCCACTGGAAGTCAACACCGACATAAAATACCCGGTGGCGGTCGGAACAGACCTCCCTGGTGTGAGGGTGGCTGAGCGCAGGAAGGGAGGCCTGAAAAGCGGGGGCCGTATGGCGCCTTTCTCCTTCACGTACCCTTGAGGGGTTCGACTCTATCTTGCATCCATCAACGGATGAGAGGTATGTGGGGGAGTTTACGGAGTGAGCCTTGCTGTCCTTCTTCATAGGGAAGAGTGTCGATTTGAGTATAATGCTCGTCAATCATTCACTGATGTTACGCACTTAGCTATGAATTCCTAAACGAGAATGAGCCAGCTCAGCTACGAAATCTCTCTCAACTGCGTAAGGTCAGTTACATAAGATAAATAGTGCGAACCAGATTCGGGTCGCATCTCGTATCCGGAACCACCTGGGAGCATCCGACAAGGAAATCAGCATCTCCACCCGTTACCCGCGCATCATCCTGGCCTCTGCAAACTTCTCCACGGAGTTGACCACCAGCGTCCTGTGGCTCAGCGACGCAGGTCTGGACATCACATACGTCAAACTGCAGCCTTACAGTGAAGACGACACGGTGTTCGTGGAAAGAAGCCAGGTCCTTCCCATGCCTGAGGCCGCGGACCACACGGTGCGGCTGAGAGGGTGTTTCCGCACTTACTTCTGGGCCATATAACTGCTTTATAATAACTGCTATCACGCATTTAGAAAAGGCGATCCATGACACTCCAGACCCGCGGCGCGGCGAACGCCCCGGCCACTCTCACCGACGTACAGCGCCGACGGGTCGCGGACGCCCTGGAGCGCGCGCGGAGAACACGCGCAGGAACTACCGGAGCCAGCTTCGGCGGTTCCGCGCGTGGTGTGAGCGCGGGAACTACCAGCCGATTCCGGCGTTCCCCGAGATGGTCGCGGCGTACGCCGCGGAGCTGGCCGACGGGGGCAGGAGCGTGTCCACCATCCGGCTCGCGGTCGCGGCCATCGCGGTCGCTCACAGACGCGCGGGCCTGGAGTCCCCAGTGAACGCGGGCGTCAGCGAGACCCTGCGGGGCCTGGCGAGACAGGTGGGCGCCGGACAGAAACAGGCGAAGCCGCTCGACGCCGACGCGCTGGCGGCGATAAGAGCGACCGCGTTCACGCCGAGAAGGTCGCGGGGCGGGTCGCTCGAGTCGGAAGACACCGCCGCCAGGCGCTGTCGGCTGGACATCGCGCTGTCGGCGGCGCTGTCGGACGCGGGCCTGCGCGTCTCCGAGGCCGCTCGGCTGCGGTGGCGCGATGTGCTGGATACCGAGACCGACGCCGGCCTAGTGTTCATCGAGCGTTCCAAGACCGACCAGGCGGGCGAGGGAGCGTATGTGGCGGTGACGCCCGACGCGCTTGAGGCTCTGAAGCGGCTGCGGCGCGACTCCGGCGCAATGCCCAGCGCCGACGCGTCGGTGTTCGGTCTTTCGATGTCTCAGATAAGCAGGCGCGTCGACAGCATGGCCAGGGCGGCCGGTCTGGGCGACGGGTACTCGGGTCATTCCGGTCGTGTGGGGCTGGCTATCCGCATGACCCGGCGGGGCGCTCCGCTGCAGGCGGTGCAGACGCACGGACGCTGGAAGTCGCCACAGATGCCCGCGAGGTACACCAGGGGCGAGAAGGCGCTGGAATGGCTGTGAAGCGGGGCTGAGGCATAGTCCGTTGTCATCGCCATTGGCGCCAGGTCACGCTTGCCGTTCCACTCTCAGATGACGCTGGCGCTGACGCCGCGCTCCGTTCGTGGTTAGGCGCCAATTAAGCGTTGGACGGCTTGCGCCACACCGCAGGTGACATTGATGCTGGTCACTTCCGCGGACATTTATCCTGAACTTCGACACCCTAGACGTTGGAGTTGTCTTGGCGATATGTTAGAACCTCCACGACCTGTCACTTATTCGGAGGCATCAGCATACGAGGTAGTTTATTGAGAGTGCAGTTGCGAAAGATCAAAGCGCGATTATTCTCAAAGCTAGGTCGTCGAAACTTGCGTCGTGAGTTTGCGGAACTACCAACCGAGAAGTTCTGGCGCCGTCGTGAGCGAGCCGGAACTTGGCGACTTAAAACTCTCATGTTGCTCTTTGGTCTCAAAAACTCCGCGTCGAGCATGCGGCAGGACTTGAGAGAGTTTCGACGCGCGATAACTTCCACGCTGAAAGCGTCCTTACTCGGGGCGTTGTTTCTCATAGCAATAGTAACTATTGAGAAGGAGCTTGTTAACAGGTTCAACCTTGAACTCTTCCCATCGGAGCCGAACGTGTCCCTGGACACATTTCCTGCCATTGCCGTCCAAGTGCTGGCGGCATTCCTTGGATTCTATCTCGCGACGGTGGGAATTGTTCTGGGCAATGCGTATCACAATGTATCGGAGTCCGTGCGAGGCCTGATTTTAGACAATGCCAGTACCAGGCTCTATTTGGGCGTTATCGGTATGTCCATCGGAGCCGGGCTTGTCATCATCCTCTTTACATAGCGCCGAGATTCTTGCCAATGGGTACCTTGTGATCGGAGTTTACACCCTTCTTGTCTGCCTCAGTGGTTGGTCCTTTGCGGCACTCGCTTTCGGCGCATTCAACTTGCTGAACCCCATTGAGCTGAGTCGGGAGCCTCTTCGCATCCTCAACCGTGTCGTCAGGCAACTTGATTCCAAGAGGCTCCCTCGTAACGATGTTGTACTGATAAGTGCAGCTCTGAGGGTGGACCAGACATTAAAGACACTAGCTGAGATCATTCGACTCACCAATGAACGAAGGTCGGTTGACCGCGTTGAACTCGCCCGGAGGATTGGATTCCTCATGGGGCAGGTTGAAGTCTATGCGCGAAACAAGCATCGTCTTCCCCATGAAAGCGGCTGGTTCACTCTTGAGATCTCTTACCCGCGCTGGGTCGAATATAACGCCAGCGCGGTATCCATCGCTCTGGAGACATCAACGCCGCTGTCGGGGGTACCGGATTGGCTGGAGCAACGCGCGGCGGAGCTTGTCGCCTCTGCACTGGAGGCATGCGTAATATCGGATCACACGGATGCTGCGCATGCAATCACCCAAACGGCCGGAGAAGCCGCGGGGGCTCTGGCTAGGTTCTCCCGACTTGCCGAGGCAACAGCTTTTGCAAGAATCATTGCTGATAGTTGCCGGAATCCTTCAGAGCAGAACGAGACCGCGAATGCTGTAGCATCCGCGCCTCCGATCATAATGACGGAAATCCTTTTGGGATGGAAAAGCGCGATTTCCTCGTGGCCTGAAGAGATTGACCGGGTGGTCGAGAATACCGACTGGGATAATCCAAATACCCGGCAAGCGCAGATTCAATGTACAGCACGCGTGCGGCGTGCGGCTCACGTCTTGCTCTTTGAAATCCATGCTGAAAACGCAATCGAAAAGACTCGGATCACCCCAGCCTGGTACTTGAGGTCGACTCTAGCGAGTGAGTGTATCATCTCGCTCAGTGAGTTTGTCGAAAGCCTGCTGGAAATACTTCCGTACTACGCAGATAACAGGGAGCTCGTGGGGGTTTCACCGGAAGCACTTGCGACGACTACCTTCCAAGCCCTCCAAATGCTCAGCAAAGCCGAGCTTCTCACCGAAACCATACTGAGCGCAGTTGAAACGCTGGAAGCCAAGCAACAGGGACACAATCCAACTTCGGTGCCGGAGGTAGAGAGAGTAGACTCTCTCCGATCGGTTGTCATTGAACAGTTAGGGAAAGCCGCAGAGCAACTCCGGCCCGCGCAATCAAAATCCAGCCCCGATTACTTCGGGCAGACGATCTTCACTCTTCTTTACCACATGGAGCAGGCAATGTCTAACGGGGATATTGGGGTCATTGAGAGTGTATTTCCAAGCGTCCTGACAGCTTCACTGAAGTTGCATGATCACGTTAACATGACGTACAGGCCACCGACCTATGAGTTTACCCCAGCAAACTTTAATCCAATCCTGGACTTGCTCGAACTCTCCGGACTGGCGTTAATCTATGAGGAGACCCGAAGTGACGGGTCAGCGGAATCGGTCCGAGAGGCTTGGAAGGCCCAGAGCGATTCTTGTGGGAGTCAGGCAGGCTTCGCCACACAGATTCTAGACATATTGGACCGGGCCGAGAGTGGCTTCGCGCCATTGAGCATAATGCGCACTAATTGGCAGACTCACGTCGCCCAGAAAATTGTAGAAAAGGGATTTGCGATACCTGAGTACAACCCATTTGAGGAATCCCCTGTATAGGTTGCACCTCTCCTCATGAAAGTGCTGGGCGTCACGAAATCGCCCCTGACGGTCAATCTCGACCCTTATGCAATCTTTGCGGGTCAGATGCTTGGCCCGCTGAGTGGTGAGCCAGATGGACAACTACGGGCGCGCCCTGCGCTTCAAGAATACTACGAGTCGCTAGACCGATACGCTGAATCGGACGACCATCCCACATCAGATATTGACGGAGACAACGACCTAGAGGAAGATTCAGAATGATAAAGCGTCTCTCTCGTCCGATTCCAAGTGATAACAGAAGGTCGGATTTCGGTTCCCAGGCCTATTTCCTAAAACAGGACTTCGGCCATAAAGTTGTGCCGCATCTACACAGGGGTGATGCATACAGGTTGACAGTGTCTGGTATTCCCCATCAAATTCTATACGGGTCTCTGACGATCGGCCAGAATAGGCCGGGTTTAAGAGGCTTCATCCGTGCTGTTGCTTCCCATCTATTTATCGACAGTGAAGTGTGGCTGGAGGTGGCTTTTGACTCTGTGGAAGAGTCCACCACGCAGTTCTAGGTGGACATAGTCGGCGGAGTGCATCGGGAGCCATCTGGCAGAATAACTCAGAAATTGCCTACCCGCGACGAGTTGCCCGACTGGTATCCCGAAGACGAGGCATGGGGGAAGTCGGTCGAGCTTGATCCATGCCTTATGGTTCATGTATCGCTGCCGGAGTCGTATCTGAACGTGCTAATCGGGCCGGTCATGTCCGAGCTGGAAAAGATCGACATATTTTCTACACCAGATTGGGCGCTGAAACAGGCGGTCGGCCAGTATCCCGGCGCTCCGCGTTTCGACCATACCGAGGCCTACCGAATAGAGAGACTTCGAATACTTGAGGTGGCAGCGCCAATAGGTTGGACCGCTCGAGAAGGCTTACTGCTACAGTCGTCCCGCCCGATGAGTTACTACTACTATCTGTTGCGTGAACTGCGGTTTCTGCACTTCGTCGCTTCAATGCGGGAGCGCGTGGAGGAGGCTCTCATCAAAGTGTTGGAGATCGCCCGCGAACGGTTCGGATTCACCGCCACGGTCACCGCTCACGGGGTACTTTCCCCTTCAGATATCTGCAATCACATCTGCAGGTTTGAGTCAGGTTCCCTTTCCTTCGCGGCAACAAGGCTAATAACTTCTCAGGTTGGAATGGACACCCTGCAATACATACGGCGCGTTGTCTAGCAATGTCCATCGAACTCGGACACTCTCCTCTTTGGGCCAACTGTCAGGGACAGCGAGCTGGTAACCCATCTGGTCATTGAAGATCAGTATCTTAAGGATACGATTGGTTCAAGATACTGTCGTATGTTGTTTCCCCACACGACTTCGATAATTCTGGTGAGCGTACAGGCTGTACGGGCATCTCCAATCCACGAATGAGTCATACAGCCTTAGTGGAATTTCCGGCACTGTGGCCTTGCGACGGTTTTGTGGGCAGTGGAGTTCAGAGTTGACAATGATTGTAAAAGGCGGAGCCAAACTGTCCCGCGTGGCTAGCTCGACTGCCGGTTGAGGGCAGCTGAAAACTGTACCGATCCGCGGTCTTCCGTAATGACAACGGCGGCTTGGACGTCCAAAGCTGGTGGAGTTTACATAACCATTATAGGGCGAACTTTGAGTCAGTTGACATAACGGCTCCAGTGCGAATGGCAGAGAGGCTCGAAGACACGTCGATTGACAGGACATCTATCCTGAACTGCAACAGTTCGCATTTCTGGCAAATAGAGTGCAACGCCTATGATTTGGAGAACAGAGCCTGTCAGTATCAGCACAAGACAGAGGGATGCGATTCGTCTATTGTTGCGAACTGAACACTAGGCCCCACGATACCGGGAGGCTGTATCAGATTTGCAGGCGGTGATCTCACCCTCAGCCCATCAAGGGAGAGGGGACTCCTTCATCCTATAGCGCGCGGCTACCAATCTGGGATAGCATCGGGTCTCGTGTCAGGATTATATCATTCGACAGTTGCGTGCTAGGATGGATGTCCGCCGAAGTTAACCGGCGCAGGATTCTAGCTTGAGACTCATCGGCACGCTGACCCGGGCTTCCACGCCTCTGGGCGTCTTCCGCCACCGCAACTTCGCCTTCGTGTGGGGCTCCACCGCGCTTGTGGGCATCGGGACGCAGATGGAGTCGGCGGTACTGGGATGGTTTGTCCTCTCGCTGACGGACTCCCCGTTTCTGGTCGGTTCCATAGCCGCGGCGCGCATGGCGCTGAACTTTCTGGCCCTGTTCACCGGCGCCATCGCCGACCGTCTGCCGCGCAACCTGCTGCTTATATCGGTGGAATTCGTGATGGGTCTCATGGGCATTCTGATGCTGGCGCTGATACTGACCGCCCAGCTGGAAGTCTGGCACATCTTCGCTATCACACTGTTCATGGGCGTCGTGCGCCTCTTCCAGATGCCCGTCGCCCAGTCGCTGGTGGGCGACACTCTGCCCAGGGAGCGGGTTAACAACGGCGCGGCTTTCAACACAGTGGCCATGAACATCGCCATGCTGTGCGGCCCGGTCATCGGCGGCCTGCTTTACCAGGGGTTCGGACCACAGGGGGCCTATATGGCCATTGCGTCGCTGTACCTGGCCAGCGGGATGGTTGCCGTGGGCATCAGGATCGACCGTTCCGAAAGAACCAGCCGTCCCGAGTCGGTGATGCGCACGGTAACCGCCGGCCTTCGGTACGCCGCCGGCAACCAGGTCATCTGGGCCGTGCTGACTGCGGCAGTCATCATCAACCTGGCCGGGTGGACGGTACACACCGGACTCGCCCCCATCTTCGCACGGGACGTACTGGGCACCGACTCGGCCGGGCTTGGCCTGCTGCTCTTAGCCTTCGGCGTCGGAGCGCTGAGCGGGTCACTGGGCCTCGCGATGGCGCCCAGCCTGCCCCACACAGGTAGACTGCTGTTCGTGGCCGTGATCATGTGGCACACGATGGTCCTGCTCTTCTCCCTGTCGCGGTCTTTCTACCTGTCCATGGGCCTGTTCGTGCTGGTGGGTGTGGCATTCGCGTCCACGCAGGTGCTGATACTCACGCTTCTACTTCGCACGACGCAACAGGAGTTTCGTGGCAGGATCATGGGGCTGCGTTCCTTCGCCATCCTGGCCTACAGCTTCGGCAGCATGGCCGCCGGGGCCATCGCCGGAGTCTGGGGGGCGCCCACGGCGGCGCAAGTGGTGGGCTTCACCGGCATTACGCTGGTGCTTGTGCTGACGGTGGCCGCGCCGAAGTTGCGACGGGCGTGATGGTACGATGTAGTGGAAGGCAACACCATAAGTACCACGTCCGCACGAATCCGTGCCGACCGCCATGCCTTCTGACCTCTTGTGACCTATTCGTAGCTCTGATCCGTGTTCACCAGCTCCAGCGCTTCCCGTCGCGTGTCAAGGGCGGGGCGATGGGCCTGTTGAAAAAGCCCTTGTTATCGCTGATATGGACGGGGAATAAAATGGCACGAGCATCACAGATCAGGAGAAGACCGAGATGCTCGATCCTCTCGACCGCCATAGCAGGGACTCCACGCTGTTTCAGTTCACCAGCTTAGATATTTGCAAAGGAGGATTGCCCTGAGCCTGGTTCAACATGAATGCCATGGTGTGGCCGAGCGTCTTTCTGAGCAGCCGATTGCTCAGATGCCACATATCCCTAGCGCGCGCGCTTCATCAGGTAGCGATCCACCAGTTGACCGAACAGTGTCTCTATCCTATATCGGAAGCGACTGATAGTCGCGCTTCTGCGCGGCCAGGGCTCAGAAGAAGCCTTTTTGAACTGCGCCTGAAGATTCAGTCCCTGCTGAGCCAGTTCCTCTTTAAGTTGTGGACTCCAGTAGTTTCGGTCTCCCAGGATGGTTCCACTCCGTGCGTTGACCAACTGAGGAACCACAGCGGTCTCATGGACTTGGGCAGGGGCTATGCCGAAGCTGACTATCACACCCGGCCACGCCACCAGCGCGTGCAATCGAAAGCCGTAGAAAGTCTGTCGCGTCAGGGTGTCGTGTCCGAAGCCAGCCTCGCCCCTGAAACGCTGGCATCTGTATGCGCGGGCGAACTGACAGACGGGAATAGCGAAACTGTCAATCAGTTTCAGCGAGGGGTCGCATTCGATCTGTTTGAGCAAACGCTGCCATATCATCTCCTTGACCCGCCATAGATTAGCCGCCTGTCTGACGAATGTGGTGCGATGTATCTTTCCCATAGCTGGGAAGAAGTGTGAATAGTGTCGCCGGAAGTAGTCATAGATAGCCTTATCCTGATTCAGCGACAGGTACTCTCCCACTATCTCCATGGTGATCGTCTCGCTGTCTGAGAGCGCGGGGGCCGGGCCTCTCTGTTTGATACGGGTGGTTCCGAAAAGTTGTTTCATAGTGTCGTCAATCGTGCAGAAAGTGGTTATGATGAAGTCGTCTAGGTTCATGGTGTCGTCCTCGGAGTTTGATGCAACCCCATTACAGACGCTATGACCTAGGAGCCTGTCCGAGTATAGGTGATTGATTGTGGCGTATGGCCCAGGCAGTGGATGGCGACAACTATCTTTGCCGCTCGTAGAGTTAAGCGTCCAGATAGTTTCTTGAACATCGTTCCGCTCATCACCTCAGACGGGTTACTTGCGCTTGCGGCGGATCGTTTCAGCCGCACTCCGGGATACGGCCTGACCCCAGACCTGAACAGCTTCAGAAGGTTATGGCCCATGCAGATCAGTAGCCACTCGCCGTTCACCTTGTCCAGACCCCGCAGCAAGAACTGCCGAAAGCCCCGACACTGCTTGACCTGTCCGAATACAGGTTCCACCGTTCCCATCCGCAAGGCGTAACGCTCTCTGCCACGCTTCGTCCGCAACTTGCGTCGCATCCGGTCTCTGGCCGACAGATCTCGGGGTATTCGACCCCGGGGAGCGGGCGGCGTTATCCTGCCGTGGCGCGTCTTCTCAGGAGCTATGAACGGCTCCACTCCCAAGGCGTGAATGTTCTCAACCGCCTCTGCCGAGTAGTAGCCCGCGTCTGCGGATAACTCACGGGGAACTGCGCCTGAGTTGGCTATGGTCTCCTCCATCATGACTGCCGCCTGACGCTTGTCCGAGGACTGGTTGGTCGCGCGCGCCGCCACTATCACCTGGTTTGCGCTGTCCACCACCGCCTGGCAGTTGTATGCCTGAACGAATGCCCGACCTCCGGGGGCGGGCATGATACGCGATTCGGCGTCGGTGAAATTGCGCTGCGCCCTCTCGTCCGGAACACCCGGACGCTTACGACCCGCAGCCTCCGCCCGCTCCGCGTCAGCCTGAGCCTCCGCTTCCAGCGCAGACATCGCCTCCCGTATCTTCTTCAGCCGACCTTCACGAAAGGACAGCTCCGCAGGCAACTCGTCTCCACGCTTGTCTCCGCCGTATCGCCGGTCTTCCTCCTCATCCACCTCACAAGCTCGTCGCAGCAACTCATCCACCTCAGACTCCAACTGAGCCGACTTCTCCTTCATGCGTCCGTAACTCATAGCCTTATGTTTCGACGCATTCGCCTTAACCTTCGTCCCATCCAACGACACGTGTCCCAGCTTGACCAGACCCGCCCGCTGACACAGAACCAGTACCTGCAGGAACAGCTCAGACAACTCAGACAGGTGATCCTTGCGAAAGTCGGATATGGTCCGAAAGTCCGGCGTGTTGTTGGCCGAAAGTACCCGAAACGCTATGTCCTCGCACAGACGCTGGGCGATGCGCCGCGAGGAGGCAACCCCGATACAGTAGCCGTAGAGCAATACCTTGACCATCATCCGAGGGTGATAGGGCGGGCCGCCTCGACTCTCCCGCTCGTACACGGATGTGATCGCGGACAGGTCCAGATGATCCACGATGTCGGAGATGAAGTACGACAGATGGTCCGGAGGCAGCCACTCCTGCATTGCTACCGGAAGCAGAAACTGCTGGTTCGGATCGTAGGAACGGTATGTCTTGCTCATCGGTGGCTCCACATGCTTGGTAGTCCCATCATCATACCCACAATAGCTCGCCAACGGTATTACTCGGACAGGCTCCTAGTACAACAACCATGTGAAAATGCCATACTCCAGCCACTAGCGGTCATTCCCGCCAAAGTAGGAATACAGAGGTTGAGGCAGGATTATGTATGGCAAAACTAACTGGTCGTGGTACTAGACTTTCAACTGTTCCTTGCCTTTGTATAAAACTTGCACACGGGGGGGGTAAATGGTAGGGTCTTTCGGTTATAAGTTTTCAGTCATCAGTCATTCCCTGCCCAATCCTCTTTCGTCAGGGCAAGAGACGCCTTCAATCAAAGGTCGAAACCTGGGAAACAGAGTGAGAGTCTATGGTGAGGAGGATAACCGAATGACCCTGGGTAAATGGCAGGGTCTTTCGGTTATTTGGGAACAGTATTAGACTTAGGGTATGAATACAGAGGGATTGGGTAAAAGCTTACTCAGAGCGTTCGAGGAGGTTCCCGATCCCCGTTCAGCCCATGGTCGTCGCCACCCTTTGAGCGCCATCCTGTCACTGTCGGTATGCGCGATGGTCAGCGGCGCGCGCAGTCTTTATGCCATCGCCCAATGGGGAAGGATGCAGGATCCTAACACACTGAAGGAACTGGGGTTTACAAGAGACAGAACCCCTGCGGTATCCACTCTGCACAATGTATTTGCAAGAATGGACACCGATGCGTTCGAGTCAGTGTTGGGAGAATGGGTCGAGTCCTGGTTGGGAACGCAAGAGGATGCAATAGTGGAGGATGCAATAGCGATAGATGTCAAGGCGCTGAGAGGGGTACACGGGGATCAGATACCAGGAGTTCGACTGGTGGCGGCCTATACCCATCACAAGGGTCTTGTGGTGGGTCAAAAAGGGGGGACTGTTCGGAGAAGCGAGCGTCCGAACTGAACATGGCGGGGAATCTGCTGGATAGAGTGGTTGTTTCGGACAGGGTTGTAACCGGAGACGCGCTCTACTGTCAGCGACAGTTGTGCGAGCGGATTGTGTGCGAGGGTGGGGACTATCTGCTGATAGTCAAGGGCAACCAAAAGAGCCTGTACGAGGACATAGAGTTCTGTTTTGAAGAGCCGTTGTCTGGGAAGTACGCCTATGCTGAGACCGAGGACAGTCATGGAGACCGCTGGGAGCGTCGCAGACTGTGGGCTACGGATATGCTGAAGACGTATCTGGACTGGCCGGGACAGCGGCAGGTGATGAAGGTGGAGAGTTGGCGCATGGTGAAAGGCAAGGAGACTCGCCAGGTGCGATATGCCATAACCAGTCTCGGAACTCAGATACCGGCAGACAGGCTTCTTGGTCTGGTGCGAGGTCATTGGGGTATAGAAAATCGTCTGCACTATGTGAGGGACGTTACAATGGGCGAGGACAACAGCCAGGTGCGAACCGGTTCAGCGCCACAGGTGATGGCTGCGTTGAGAAACCTGGTGCTGAACATACTCAGGATGTGTGGTGAGAAGAATATAGCGGCTGCCATCAGGAGGGTAGGCTGGAGACCCAACGGCGCTCTACAACTGCTCGGACTATTGTTATGAAAATAACCGAAAGACCCTGGGGTAAATGGTTCGCAACTTGTTCCGGGTGGCACCTTGGTATACACTAGTTCAGCCTGCGAGGGTAGGCAGCAGATACTCACGTTACCCACATCCTGGAGGAAACTGAATGGCAAACGCCCCCTTGTTCCCCGTAACGGTCGTTGGGAGTTGGCCCCGGTCCACCGAGCTGATCAGGGCCCTGCGCCGCAAGGAAGCCGGCGAGAGTACCCTGGACGAATTCAACGCTGTGGCCGACGACGAAGTGTTGGCCTGCATCCGGGCGCAGGAAGAAGCCGGAGTAGACATCATCAGCGACGGAGAGTTACGCCGGGACAACTTCTATTCTTTCGTGACGGACAAGCTGACCGGAATGCGCCTGATGAAGGTGTCGGAAGTAATGGACTATTCCCGGGATCGAGCCCGAATGGAAGAGATGCTGCGGGCCCTAGACGTGCCGGCCTTTGCTATCAAGAGCCCCATCGCGGTTGACCGCCTCGGGAGACGACAGGGCCTGGCTCGTGATGAGTTGGCCTTCCTGCGGGAACACACGGACCGGCAAATCAAAATTCCTCTACCCGGCCCCTACATGCTGACTCGCTCCAGCTGGTTCGAAGGCCTCTCCGACCGTGTGTACCCTTCCCCCGAAGACCTGGCCGCCGACGTGGTGGAGATCCTCCGGGAAGAAATAATCGCCCTGCGTGACCAGGGCTGCGACTTTGTGCAATTGGACGAGCCCATCCTCAGCCAGGTGGTGTTTGGCGAGGAAAGCACCGAGACCTTTATGTGTGCCGCCCTGCCCAACCGCAGGGACCCCTCGGACGAACTGGAATTTGCAGTGCGGCTGATGAACCAGACCACGGAGGGAATCACCGGGATTAAGACCGGTGTGCACGTCTGCCGCGGCAACTGGAGCCGGCGGGAAGACGTGCTGCTCACGGGCAACTATGGGCCGATGCTCCCTTACCTTTCCCAGATGAACATCGACCAGCTGGTGCTGGAGTGCGCCACGCCCAGGGCAGGAGAGATGGAGGTCTTCAAGGAGTACGCGAACGAGAAGGAAATCGGCCTTGGAGTAGTGAACCCCCGGTCGGACGATATCGAATCGCCGGAGCAGATCGTCGCCAGGGTCAAGGAGCTCCTCCAGTACTTCGACCCGGACAAGATATATCTCAACCCCGACTGCGGATTTGGCACCTTCGCTGAAAGAAACGTCAACACCCACGAGATGGCCTTCAAGAAGATGCAGGTAATCGCCGCCGCCGCCGAACAAATGCGGTCGGAGTGTCGGTAGTGTCGGGGTTCAGAGTTCTCGACGAATTGCGATCAATCGGCGCTCACAAAGGAGTTGGAAATGGCTGAAGAGAGAGACCTCAACGGGTTGCCCCGTGAAAAGCTGGCCGAAGTCCTGGATTCCTTTCGTGACCCGGACGTATTCAATGCGGTAACCGGGCCATGGAAGTCGCGGGTGGTTTGGCAGGACGGGATGCGGGCGCGCGCCTACATGCGGAATCACCAGGTTGACATGGACGAGCCCGGCGACCTGACCGCCACCGACGTCGCCGCCAGCGCCCACGAGCAGCTGCTGTCGGCTATCGGTAGTTGCATGACCGTCGGATTCGTGGTCAACGCCACTAAGCAAGGCGTCCGTATCCATGACTTGGAAGTGGCTGTGGAAGGGTACTTCGACAATATACGCAAGTGGGCCGGGGTGGAGGACGAGGGTAACCCCGGCTATGGCAGGATATCGGCCAAGTGCTTCGTACGCGCCGACGCAGACTGGGACACCCTGCAGGAAATCTGGCGATTGGCGGTGGAGGGCTCTCCCGTCACCCAGTCTGTAGCCAACCGAACCTCCGTCGAGACCGAATTTGAAATGGTTGGTTAATGGTCACGTTTGTTTCCGCGGATTGGGTTTCTGAACATATCGACCGGCCGGGATACCTGATAATTGACCCCCGGTCGGCCATGCGCTACCTGATGGGCCATTTGAGAGGGGCGGTCAACATCCCCTTCAAGAAATTGCAAGGGACGGACGGACGTATTGGCCAGCCGGAGCAGCTTGCTGCCGCCTTTGGGGAAGCAGGGCTGGGCGACGGCGTTACCCCTGTGCTCTACGACCATCAGGATGGCCGCAACGCCGCCATGGCGGCTTGGGTCCTGGAATACTTGGGCCGGAACAACGTTCACGTGATGGACCTGCTGTTCGACGCCTGGAAGGAAGAGGGCCGTGAGGTCCTCTACCGGCCCGTCCCAAAGGAGCCTAGATCTTTTGCACCTCGCCTCAACACGTCGGTTCGGGTTACGATGAACGACTTGGTCACCAACAGCGAATCGAAGCTCTTGGATACTCGTACCCCGGAAGAGTATCTCGGACAAACGGAGACGGACCATCGCCCCGGGCACATTCCCGGCGCCGTAAACCTACCCCACTCGGAGATGGCCGGCGCCGTAAGAAGACTGCTCATTCAGCCAGACCTGTTGCATCGGCGGCTGGCGGTGGCCGGCATCGCGCCCGGCGATGCGGTCGTGGCATATTGCCGCAGCGGGGTCCGGGCTTCACTGGCTTACCTCTCCATGCAGCAGGCCGGGTACGATGTCCGACTCTACGACGGCTCCTACGCAGAGTGGATGGACAGCGGCCACTCAGTGGAAATCTAACTCTCCTAGTCTGAAACCTCTCCTACGGCGCAATCAGAGCGATTCCCGGATCCAGTCCTCGCTGATCCACGTCAACAAATTCGGCCGGCGCGTTGCCTCAAGTAAAATTGTCGAGGGCGGGCGGACATTGGACCACCGGGGTGTCGCCGTTCACACAGGCTCTTGTCGCCAAACCGTCGCCGCCAATGGCATCTTCGCGCATTACTGTATTGGCCACCGTTTAGACAACTCCAACCGGACAGTTATTGGCGATGAGCTGTACATCCTTCTCACCTCCCTCTGAGTCGGGTTCGACCCTATGGAAGTCATTAGACGGTACGGTCTTCAACCGCCACAATCAGGCAATCGAGCCGCCTACATGGTCCATTTTATTTCCACCCTTTACATCCTCTTTCGCAGCCAGCGCAGCGGACATGTAAACATCTGGACGGCGCCCGTTGCCGGCGGTGAGCCGGAGCCACTGTCTCTCGAGGATGCGGAGCGGGATCACGCCGTCTGGTCTCCCGCAGGACAGCAGGCGGCCTACACGTCCAACTACAACGGCACGCTTGAATTGGGGGTGGTGGATACTTCCAGCGGAGAGTCCCGCGTGCTCTTTTCGCCCGGCGTGGGCGTATGCTCGGCGCCGCAGTGGTCACCGGACGGCTCGAAAATAGTCTTCCGATATGGGACTCCCACGTCTCCGATGGACCTCTGGGTCGTCTCCCTGGAAGACGACCGAGCAAGGCAGCTGACCAGCGCCGGAGTTGACCCTGCGCTGACCGAGCACCTGACCGTACCCGAAAAGATTACTTACCAAAGCTTTGACGGTCTCGTCATCCACGCGTATCTCTATAGTTCCAGGAGCCGGGAGGGAGATGAGAAATACCCGGGGCTGCTGTTCATCCACGGTGGGCCCACTAATCAGTTCATCGATGATTTCCAGCCATATGTTCAGTATTTCGTGCAGCGCGGATACGTTGTGCTGTTGCCCAACGTCCGGGGAAGCTCCGGTTACGCCAAGGCATTCGAAGAACTCAACGACAGGGACTGGGGTGGCAGTGACTTGAGGGACGCTATTGCCGGGGCCGAGTTCCTCAGGGGGCTTGGTTACGTGGATCCGCAGGCTGTCGGGACAGCGGGAACAAGCTACGGCGGCATCCATAGATATGCTTCCGTTAGGTCGCTGGAAAGGTTTCGACTCCAAATCTCGGCCACATGATTCCGAAATAACGAGCGCCTCATGAGGTGAAAGGGGGTGGGGCTGGAATCTACCTTCATTGATTGCCTAGATGTAAGCTATGCCGCAGGCTGACTGCCAATGTTTTTGGGTATAATCCCAGTGAATCCGGCCAGTCAACAACTTGCGGCTGGTTTCCGACCCTCAATTTAATTTTGTTCCAATCTCTTAAGCCAGATGGGGTTTGAAATGGTTCTTTCGAATAGTGACTTCGACTACGACGCTATCGTGATCGGAGCGGGTATTTCAGGCATGTACCAGTTGTACAGACTGCGGGAACTGGGTTTAAGTGTCAGAGTTTTTGAACGGGGGACAGGCGTGGGAGGCACCTGGTATTGGAATCGGTACCCGGGCGCCCGGTTTGATTCAGAGAGTTATTCCTACGGTTATTCCTTTTCGCAGGAATTGCTCGACGAGTGGGACTGGTCCGAACGATTCGCCTCACAGCCTGAGATTCTGAGGTACCTGCAATATGTAGCCGATAAGTTTGATCTCCTTAAGGACATTCAATTTTCCAGCGAAGTTAAGTCCGCCGTTTATGACGAAGTTACTCGGAGTTGGGAAATCGAATTACAGGATGGGAGTGCTCACAAGAGCAGGTTCCTGATTACGGGCCTTGGCATCCTCTCCCAACCTACCCTGCCAAAAATCAAGGGGATCGGGTCTTTCAAGGGACAGTCCTTCCACACATCTCGATGGCCTCATACACCCGCTAATTTCGCGGGCAAGAGGGTGGCAGTGATTGGTACAGGGGCTACGGGAGTACAGACAATCCAAGAAGTAGCCAAGATTGTCGGACATCTCACCGTTTTCCAGCTTCGACCCGAGTGGTGCGCTCCTCTCCACAACTCGAAAATTGGGCCGGATGAAATGAAGGCCATCAGAGATGGCTACGACGAAATGTTTGAACTGTGTGCAAAAACTACAGCCGCATTCATACATGATGTTGATCCCAGAGGCGCTTTCGAAGTGTCAGATGGGAAGCGGTATGAGTTCTGGGAAAAGCTTTATGCCAGTCCTGGATTTGGGATATGGCAAGGCAATTTCAAAGACATACTAACCGACCCCAAAGCCAACAAAGCCATTTCTGACTTTATTGCGGGTAAGATGCGGGAACGTGTGAACGACCCCTTGGTTGCGGAAAAGCTAATCCCAAAGGATCATGGCTTTGGAACCAAGCGGGTACCCCTGGAAACCAACTACTATGAATCCTATAACCAGGAAAACGTCGAGCTAATTGATATTAGTGAGACTCCCATTCTTCGAATCACCGAGGACGGGATTCTGACCACTGAAAGGGAGTTCGAATTTGACTTCATCATTTATGCCACGGGCTTCGACGCGATATTCGGCAGCTATAATAGAATAGATATACTCGGCGTTAATGGACGCAGGCTAAAGGAACAGTGGGAAGATGAACTGGCGACCTTCCTGGGGATTCAGACAAACGGCTTCCCAAATATGTTTATGATAATGGGACCCCACGCCATGGCGGGGAACAACCCGCGCGCCATTGAGTACCAGGTAAATTGGGTAACGGAGGTCGTCAGGCACATGAACGACCGTGGACTGACCCGCGCCGAGGCCAGTTTGGAAGCCCAGGAGGGCTGGCGCGAATACGTAGTGGAACAGGGCAAAGATCTGCTTAGGAACGACGTGGATTCCTGGCAGACCGGCGTCAACATCAATCTTGAGGGTAGGCAGACCCGAATAACTGCCATGTATTCCGGTGGTCAACCGTCCTACAGACGCCGATGTGAAGAGGTCGCGCAGAATGGTTATAGGGAATTGAATCTCAGGTAAATTCAATTGTTCATGGGATATTAGTGTCGAGGCCAGTAACCTCCCATGCATTAGAGTGGAACGGAAGCGCCGCCTGGGCTCTTTAGTTCAGCGCTAGTAAATTTTGTGCCGAGTACCGTAAACGAGGAGAAAACACATGGCGCTTGACCTCGCCACAGCCAGATTCCTGGAGGAGATCACAAAGGAAGATAGGAGGCCTGCAGACGGAAACGCTCCACAAGCGGCGCGTGCATTTGCGTCTTGGATCGCGGAACTTGCCGGACCTGCTCCGGCAATGGAACGTGTGGAGGAGCGTGTTGCAAAGGGCCCGGACGGTGAAGCGAAACTTCGCATTCTGGTCCCTGTCGAGCGCCCGCGCGGCGTCCTAGTCTATTTCCACGGAGGCGGTTGGGTTACAGGATCGCCCGACGAGTATGACACGGTCGCGCGTAAGCTCGCAGAGCGGACGTCTTGCGCAGTCGTTCTGGTAGAGTATCGGCTCGCGCCAGAGTTTCGCTACCCAACGGCTTTAGATGACTCATACGTGGCGCTGGAATGGGTGGGGAAGCGCCTGAGCGATATCGCTGGACACGAGGCGCCATTGATCGTAGCTGGGGACGGCTCCGGCGGAAACCTCGCTGCTGTAACGGCTATACGCGCCCGCGACCGCAGTGGACCACCCATAGCTCTACAAGCGCTCATCTACCCTGTAACAGACGCTGATTTCGACCGTCCCTCCTACTTAGACCCCGAAAACGAACAACTGCTGACTCGCGACGCTATGGCCTGGTTCTGGGATCAATACCTGCCGGAGTCATATCGCCGTAGCGAGCCCGACGCCTCCCCTTTGCGCGCCGAGGACCTCAATGGGCTTCCACCGGCCGTTATTCTTACCGCGGAGCATGACGTCTTACGCGACGAGGGCGAGGCTTACGCGGCACGTCTGCGGGAAGCTGGCGTACCGGCTGATCTCCAGAGATGTGTCGGCCAGATTCATGGATTCTTCAGCCTCCTGATGCTGCCCGGCAGCGAACTCGGTTTCCAACAGATTGTAAAGGCGGTCAGAGCCTGTATTGTGAAAGAGCGCAAAGCTCAATCCGTAAAGTGATAAGGGCAAGTGTCCTATTGGACGAAGCAGTACCAGGAGAAAAAGATGGCGGCTAACTCACAGAAATCCCCGGACTTTGACGCGGTGATAGTCGGCGCTGGCTTTGCCGGAATGGGTATGCTTCGACAGCTGCGGGAGGAACTCCGTATGTCCGTCCAGGTTTACGAGGCGGGCTCCGGGGTCGGAGGTACCTGGTATTGGAATCGGTATCCTGGCGCGCGCTGCGACTCCGAAAGCTACGTGTACTGCTTCTCATTCTCCAAGGAGCTTCTTCAGGATTGGAACTGGAGCGGAAAATATCCCGAACAGCCGGAGATACTGTCCTACCTCAACCACGTCGCGGATCGTTTCGACCTTCGCCGCGACATCCAGTTCGATACCCGAGTAACCTCCTTGAAGTTCCTCGAAGACACCAACCATTGGCTGATCGAAACAGATCAGGGAGATCGCGTCACGGCCCGATTCCTTATTACCGGTATCGGATGCATCTCAACAGGAAATGTCCCGGACATTCCTGGACTTGAATCCTTTGAGGGAATCTGGCGCCACACGGGATCTTGGCCACACGAGAAAGTGGACTTCTCCGGTAAGGGTGTCGCCGTCATAGGCACGGGTTCAAGCGGAATACAGGCGATACCCGTGATCGCCAGGCAAGCCAAGCGCCTCACCGTTTTCCAACGAACGCCACAGTACACCATCCCCGCTCGCCACGAAACTGTGGACCGCAGGTTCATCGAGGAAGACGTGAAACCGAATTATGATGAGATATGGGAAAAGGCGAAGTGGTCGAAGTCCGGTTTTCCCGTGGACTCCAACGAGCGCTCTGCTCTGGATGTCACAGCGGAGGAGCGTCTGGAAACATATGAAACTTTCTGGGCCAAAGGTGGGTTCGACTTCCTGCACGGTACATTCGCGGACATCCGCACGGATAGAAGGGCGAACGACACCGTGGCCGAGTTCATACGCTCCAAGATACGGGAGATAGTGAAGGATCCTGAGACAGTCGAGAAACTCCTGCCTACCGACCATCCTTACGGCTCTAAGCGCGCTCTCATAGACACCGAATACTTTGAGACATACAACCGCAAGAACGTCGAGCTGGTCGATATTCGTTACTCGCCAATCCATGAGATAACGCCGAAGGGGATACGGACCGAAGACGAAGATTTCGAGTTTGACATTATCGTCTTCGCTACCGGATACGACGCTATGACGGGCAGTTTCCTCAAGATGGACATCCGCGGCAGAAACGATCTGTCACTCAAAGAAAAGTGGTCCGATGGACCCAAGAATTACCTTGGTCTGCAAGTTGCGGGATTCCCGAACATGTTTATGATAACGGGACCTGGGAGCCCCTCCGTGCTCAGTAATATGCCAGTCGCCATCGAGCAGCACATCGAATGGATTTCTAACATACTTGAGTTTATGCGCGAACACAGAATTGAGACAGCAGAGGCGGCTCCCGATGCCGAGTCCGCATGGGTATCCCACGTGAACGAGGTTGCTGAACCCACAATGTTCATGCTGGCAAACTCGTGGTACCTGGGCGCTAATATACCGGGGAAGCCCCGTGTGTTCATGCCGTATGCCGGTGGCCTCGGAACCTACCGCGAAAAATGCAACGAGATCGCGGACAACGGCTATGAGGGCTTCATCCTCGGCTCCGGTAGTTGAAAGCGGCCCGGGCTGACAGCTGCACGCCTCTCTCACAGGAGCGCCGGACAGAATAGTCCTACCGCTCGATCGTGTGTGAACGGCGGAGATAAAGTGTTCCACCCGGGCGCTAGACATACATCTCAGAAGCTTGGGGGCACGGGCTTACGTCATCCCTGTATGTGTTGGTGTTTCGTCGCATGGAGGATTAATGGACTAGAACCTGTATCCAATAGCGGGGACTCTAGCCCTGGAACAAAACTTCAGTAGCTTTGGGGATTTTCTCAAACTGGCATTTGTAGGTGAACCTCAGTCGCTTTCTGGTTTTCGTGAGACCTGAGCCTCTTCCCTGAGCAATCTTGAGATTAAGTTAGGCAGGCGGTTCGACAGGCTCACCACGAACGGATCAGGACATGATGCGGGTATCCCAGGTCACCTCTCACCGGTCAAGGCGGATGGCCTGTTGCCCCAACTGGGGCCAGGCGGCCGGTGCGCTGCATTTCTCCAGCCGCTCCGCCAGGGGAAGACTATCGTCCCAGTTGTAGGCTATTATGCGCCGACCGTTGAACTCACACGAATCATCCGAGGCCAGCCAGACCATCGGCTTCTGCATCACTTCGGGCTGGATTAGCTGGTTTCTCAAGTTGGGGTCGCCGCTGTATGTCAGGTTGGTGTATGTGGCGCCTCCGGGAACCAGAACATTGGCGGTTACTCCAGTTCCTCGCAGTTCCTGTGCCATGATGGCGACCAGCGCCTCGTGTCCCGCCTTGGACGGGCCGTATGGAGCCCCACCCTTGCGCCACATGGTGTCCATGCTGGTGGTCACTCCGATTATGCGACCCCATCCCTGGTCCAGCATATGGACCACCGCCGTCCTGGCCATGTAAAAGTTGCCACTCAGGTTAACCGCCACCACATGGCTCCAGGCCTCTGGAGAGTTCTCCCAGAAGTTGGTGGGGGTGGCCCCACTGGTGGTCCCCAGTCCGGCGGCCCTGGGGTTGGTGCCGGCGTTGTTTACCAGGATATGCAGCCCGCCCAGCTGCGTCATGGTGGCGTCCACTGCATCCTGGCACGCCTGCGGGTCGGTTACATCGGATACGATGCCGATGACGCGGTCGTCGCCACACATCTCTCGTATCTCGTTGACGGTCTGGTCCAGCCACTCCTGGTTTGTGTCGGTCAGCGCCACCCTGGCCCCGTCCCGCGCTAATCCCAATGCAATCGCGTGTCCAATCCCAATGGGACTTCCAGCGCCGGTGATTATCGCTACTTTCCCCTCCAGCGGTCTTTCGGACACAGCGCATCTCCTCAGTGGTTAACCGATATTTCCCAGTTGACATCCAGTCCTTGCAAACCATGCTCTCCTGAGAAAGTACCCGTACGTAAGTTAATAGCGAAATTCCAGTTGTCAAATGCCACGAATCCTTGCAAACCATGCTCTCCTGAGAAAGTACCGAGTGCCAAAGGTAATAGCGAACTTCTCAAGTTGTCAAATACCACGAACTGCACTAAAATTTAGTGCAGTTCGCTAGAGGGTGTCGTCAAAACAATTTGGTCCACAGTACAAGAGTGCGGATCTGGCAGATAGCCAGGAAAGAATCTCCCTTTTTAGCGTACCGTGTTGCCACCCCTCTCCATTGCTTCAGATAGAGGAAGCCGTTTTCCACCGGATGCCGCAGTTTATACAGGTACTTATCATACGCCCGGGGATTCTTGCGGTTGCTTCTGGGCGGGATCACCGGATTCATCCCCCTGGACAACGCCTCTTCCACTATTTCATTGCTGTCATAGCCTTTGTCCACCAACAGATGTTCCGCCTCGATGTCCTCGATCAATGGAATTGCCTGAGAGTAGTCCGCCGCGGTTCCCTCTGTCAGAATCATACGAACCGGCATACCATGGGAATCTACCGCCAGGCGCAGCTTGGTATTGAGCCCCCCTTTATACGCGCCATCTCCTGATTTCCTCCCACAGCGCCCGCCGCGTGGGGATGTACCTTGACGTGGCTGGAGCTATCATCAACCACTCAAAGTCCGGCTCGTCAATCACCTCATCCAGCAGGTTTCCCCAGACGCCCCGGTCCAGCCAACGGCAGAAACGGCGATGGGTATTCTTGCCGTCTCCATAGTCTGGGGGCAGATCACGTCAGGGCGCGCCGGTGCGTAAGATCCAAAATACGGCATTCAGAAACAGGCGGTTGTTGAAGGCGGGTCTGCCGACCTTGCCAGCGCCTCCCGGCAGAAGGGGTTCCGAACAGTCCCAGACCCTGTCTGATATATCGTGCCGGCGATGTGATGCTGACATATGACGCTCCTGTTTCACTATTGCAGCGTCAATTTATCATCCCTTCCTTCATTTGACGACACCCTCTAAGCCCGGTCGGTCCGGCCCCTCTGAATCAGCGGGTGTTCTTCGCAGCCGCGCTCTGTGCCCGCGAAGCGAAGCCGTCCTTGGAAACCCTGCCCCCGCCGGACTTCGCCGCCGCGGACTGGATCCGCGATGCCGCCTTCGCGGTCATGGATCCCTTTCCGCTCTTTCCGGCGCCAGACCTACCTTTTGCCATCACTATACCTCCTTGAGGATGGATTGAGACTGTTCTCTGGGCGGGATATTAGGGGTACTGGGGTGGCGGGTCAACCCAAGTTATACCGTTTCCGTGTATTTCTGCCATGTATCAGACCGTCGGCATCTCTGGATTGCCGAGCGGCGAGCCCCTTCGAGGGTTCCCGCTTTCGCGGGAATGACGGGAAAGTTCGGTGTATGGCGTATTCAGACTGAAATGATATTATGTGGACAAAACCTGATCGGTTGTCAATTAGCAGGGCCTTTTCAAAGTCCAAGAAAAGTAAGAACATAGCGGGATGGAGGTGAGTGATGGAACGCTTGTCAACGTTGCCGGATGAGTTCAGTCTTTTGAGGGAGGAACTGGGAAGGATCCCCGACCGACGCCATAGACGCGGCACGGTCCACCCTCTTGGCGGAGTATTGACGCTGACGATGTTGGCTCTGATGTGCGGTCAACGCTCTCTGAGCGCGATTCACAGATTTGGCGATACTCACCCAACTGTACTGTGTGCGTTAGAGTTGAGGCGCAGTCCGTCCGTTGCCACTCTGTCGAGGCTGCTCAGGAAGGTGTCGGTGTGCGAAGCGCGTGAGGCATTGTTGAACTTCATGAGACAACTGGTGAGGTTGCGCGGATGCGATGAGACAGTGGCATGTGTGGACGGAAAGACAGTAAGAGGGGTCAGGGAGGAAGGAGATCAGCTTAGGACACTGCACGTATTCAGTCGAGAGGGAGCGTTGGCGCTGGACCAGATGAAGATAGAATCGCACGCTGACGAACCGAGGGCGGCCTTGGAGTGGGTGAAGCGGGTGTCGGGGAGCTTTTCGGGTCTACGTGTTCTGACCGGCGACGCGCTTTATGCGCACGCAGACCTTGCCGAGGCGATATTGGCCGAGGGCAAGGACTACGTGGTCAAGCTCAAAAAAACCAGCCTCAACTCTATCAAGACGTAGAACTGCTCTTTTCAGAGCCGACCGAACCCGACATGGAGTGCGACTAACAAAGGCCACGGGAGGCTGGAGCGTAGAAAAGTGTGGGTGTCTGAACAACTGTGTGGCTACAGCGAATTTCCCGGACTGGCGAGCGTTATCAAGATTGCAAAGCGGGTGGAGTATCTCAAAGATGGTCGGGTTGTCCAAAGCGTCCAGTACGCTGTGAGCAGTCTGTGCGAACTGTCTCCTTCAAGGGCGGCGAGGACACTGGAGCATAGAAAACAGCCTGTTCCATGTCAAAGACGACAGCTTCGGGGAAGATCGACACGTGATGCACCAACATAGCAGTGGAGAAATTCTCAGCCTGCTTCGGAACGTCGCGGTAAGCTTGCTCAGGGGAGTGTGTTCTCTGTGGTCTTGCCAGGAACCTCTCTCGGGCAGGTCTCAAAGACTCTGCGCACAACCATCCATCGTCCTCAATAATTCATGACTTTGCAAAGGCCCTGGCCAATTAGAAGTAGTCCTGTGATAATGACACACGGAGCCTAACACTCGACGAGTTACCTACAATCAATGGAGCGTTCAGATGTCAGCTACAATACCTAAAGACGGTCTCCCTGCCGCCGAGAATTTACGCGCCACGATTCTCATCGCACTGATGAATGAAGACTTCAAGGAGTCGGTGATTACCCACGTTCTCAGACACAGGAATCAATTGGCCGACATAATCAAGAACCAGCTTGACTTGGTCTTCAACAAGGAACTGAAAATTCCTCAATTCCCGAGATTTCCCGAAAGGGCGTTACCAGGGATGCTCAAGCAGGCCATACTCAAGGATGTCCTCGGGTCCGAGGCACTGGCGAACGCAGTACTCAGGACATGGTGCTTATCGCGGAGAAGTCTACACGACCTGGCCGTGGAGCACCTGCGAGACCGAAATGTCGTTGGTGTTTCTTCCGACTTTGGAGAGAGTCTTCTTAGCGGATACTGGTCCTATCAAGATTGGAACATCGAGCGCGATAAGCTAATGGAATCAGATGAGGAACTGGATGAAGACGAAGTGGCTTTGATGCTTTGCTGTGTCGCGGGCAAAATGCCAGTCGGTTCTGAGGCTACGCTAGAGGAAGAGGTTTCTCCAATGGATGACAACTTGGAAGATAATGTCCTGGAACTGGCTTTATACTATCTGGAGCAGTTGGCAGCGGATGCCCCGGAATGGGAATCCGCTGTCCCGACTTTCTTATCGTCCGTTGCCGATTTATCGGAGGTAATTGATTAGCGGGTTGGGGATGGAGAAGGATTCAGAGGGAACGGCTGGGTACAGGAGCGCCCCTGAAGACGTCACAGACCGCATCCAGCAGCAGCGCCTCGTCGTCAACCGTCCGAGCCAGCGTCTTGATCACACTCGAGAACGCCGAGAACGCCTCAGCCCCTTCGTCGTTCTTCGAGCAGTGAGATACCTTCCGAGCTATCACAGCCCCACGCAGAGCCCGCTCAGCGCGATTGTTGGTCGGCTCTACGTTGGGGTCATCCAGAAAGCGCAGCAGGTTGCCACGGTCGTTGTGCCTACCGAGTTCATTCAGAAGTCTCTGATTGTCCGGGTTCGGCATCGGACGTTCGCGCAGATGGTGAGACACCTCCCGTTTCAACCGCTCAGACTCGGCGACAAAGTTAGACGCCGCACCGCGCCGTTCTGACTCCCGCAGCTCAATCGCCTCTCTCAGCAGTTCCATTAGACGCTTGCCAAAGCTTCGTCCTCTGCCCACCTTGGTCTCAAGAGCCTCACTGATAGAGCGCAGGATATGCGCCATACACTTCTGCTGTTTCACACCGGACAGAGTACGGGAGTCATAGCTCCGGCCCCTGTCCGCAACCATCACTCCACCATAGTCTGAGGGGATCAACTCTCTGACTTCCTCGTTGCGGTGGCGAGAGCGTACCTGGTACACGGTGACCTCATCCGTCTCGAACGCCATCAGGAAAGCAGACTCTCCGCCCACACGCCAGCCCGTGTCGTCGGTGTGGACGAACGCGCTTGAGCGCACCGAATCGCGCAGCCTGCGGTAGGCGTCACCCACCTCTCCCTTCGCGCGGCGCAGTGCGTCCTGCGTGATCGCGCTCTGGCTTATCCTCACTCCGCTCAGAGTCCTGAGTATGGAGGGGATCTTCCTCACCGGAACGCCCGCGCCGTGGTGCAGTATATGGGCCGCCGCCATCACCCGCTTGCCCACTCGATGGGCGCTCGCGCCGTACTGGTCAGGGGCTACATCCCTATGACCACCGCGAACCCGCTTGCCACACGACTGACACCGGCATATCTGTACCCTGTATCCCTTCACATCGGGCCTGGGCATCGGGGGAATGTCGGTCACATAGGCGAAGCTCACTCCCTCATATTCGAGTCTGCCCCCACATCCCGGGCAACTGTCCCCGGCTACCGACACCTCAATGATCGGTTCCGTTAGGTCACCATGGGAAGGAGGCTTTCGGTAGCTGAACGATCCCCTGCCCGGCTTTCGGCCCGGACGTTTGGGCTTTGCGGTTCGTGTGCCCTTGGAGAACGGAGCGGCCTGGCGCTTGGGCCTCGACAAGCTGCTTCTGCAACTCCCTGATCGTCGCCAACTGTCGAGCGTTCCGGTCTTGCAGTCGGTTGACCTGGACAAGAAGGTCGCCATGCTGGCAGGGTGGGAGGTCTTTGCCTGAACACATGGCCGCAGTATAAGAATATGTTCAGAGAACCGCAATCCCCAAGCCGACGCCGCTAATCAATTACGTTTAGAGCAACGGGAAACGATTGCTTCAATCGAGGAAGTGAACGAACTTATCAATGTCTACAGAGGAGATTTTGTCGTTGGCCAACAGTTACCCGATAACCTGCGGTCGTTGTGGGCAAACGGACGACTTGTTTATACACCAGAATATGGACTCGAGATTCACCCTGCCTTGCTTGCTCACAGGGACCGACGGACTAGTGTAGAACACAGGTTGTGGAGGGGGTAGTCTGAGCTGTTGTTGCCTCTCGTCAATGAGATTCGCCTGAGAGTCTGCGAGGCATTGACATCCACTTTTTGGTCTGATTGGCCAATCCGGTGGGTTCCCCCTTCGAGAGATGATGAGATTGAGGAAGTGAAACGTTCTCCTCTCGGCGCTGAGCTTGGCCATATCAACTATCTTTTCCAGAATCTAGCCGCAACCAGCTGATTTTGCAACAAAGTGGTTAGTCTTGCTAGCAAATCGTAAGGACGTGGCAACATGACTGCGAGCAAGTATAAAGTTGAACTGACAGATGCCGAACAAACCAGTTAACCGGAGAGGTTCGCAAGATAAAGTTTTGAGAACCGATCACTACCGAAGGACTCGCGATCAACCGTGGCGCGAGTGCGAAACGCTTCTGTGAGGAGGGACTGGAGAACGAGACCTCGTCACCGAGGCGCACCTTGTCGCCATAGCGTGCAGCGACCCGCCCGAAGGACATACTCACTGGACGCTGCCTTGCGGATTTGCTCACAGGAGACAGATCCTGAAAAAAACGAACTAAACCCTGTAGGAACATCCCGGAGGTGAGTGGGGAGTTCGGAGGAAGGGCTGGACCTGTACTGACCCTGCGTCCGGTTCTGCTTCGCCATCCAAACAACTGATTGAGGATACAAAAGAGCCGATGTCGCAGAACCGGGACGGGTTCAGCGCTATGAGAGTACAAGAGGAACGGAACGCGCAACCTGTTTATGTTCTGCGAACCCAAGGGTGGGTGGAGACACCTGGAAGTTACAGAGCGCCGATCCTGAGCAGATGAGGTGGCTTGTGGATGAGGCGTATCCGGATGTGGAGACAATCAGAGTGGTACTGGACAATCTGAACACCCACAAGTTCGGTTCGCTATACCGTTCGAGCCTTCGGCGCATAGCCAGAAGGCTTGAACTGCCGAAGCACGGGAGTTGGCTGAGGCGGAAGAACTGAAGCAGGCGTGTCTGAAGGGCCGCATCGGTGATGAAGAGACTCTACGGAGACGATAGCGGCCCTCGAGCGTGAGCGTAACGCCTCCTGCGCTACCATATGGCGGTTCAACTCAGGACGCCCGCGCCAAACTCCGACATATCTACCAACAAAACTACACTGACACGGTACTAGCCATCCACAATCCTCGTCACGACTTGTACCAAAAGCGGTCATTGGGGGAATTAGTTCTACAGTCAAAGAATGTGAGGAACGAGGTCGCTCACTATAGCCCGATAGCATTTCGAGCATTCATAAATTTGTGCACCGATCGGGAGAGGGCTGGCATTTAGCCGATGCCAACAGAAGAGTTCAAAGTAATCCGGAGACAGGAAACATTTGCGGAGCGTTCGAACCACTTTGCAGTTGCCGTGCAGCAGTAAGAACGGCGGAGGAATAATGTGCCACGTAGTGTCGTTGTTCAGGGATTCTGTCCGCCCAATTGTTCAGGGATTCTGTCCGCCCAATTGTTCAGGGAATATGTCACCCGCTTAGCTGCGATGGTATCAGACTACGATGCTTTGATCGTAATTGATTAGCGGGTTCGAGTCTGCGGAAGAGAGTCAGGGGGAACGACTCGGCATAGGAGCGCCGCTGAAGACATCGCAGACCGCATCCACCAGCAGCGACTCATCGTCAACAGCTCGTCTCAGCGTCCTTATCACACTCGTGAACGCCGAGTACGCTTCAGCCCCTTCGTCGGTCTTCGAGCACTGAGACACCTTCCGAGCTATCACCGCTCCACGCAATGCCCTCTCAGCGCGATTGTTGGTCGGCTCTATATTCGGATCATCCAGAAAGCGCAGCAGGTTGCCACGGTCGTTGTGCCTGCCGAGTTCGTTCAGCAGTCTCTGATTGTCCGGGTCCGACATCGGACTTTCGCGCAGATGGTGGGACAACTCCCGTTTCAGCCGCTCCGCATCCGCCCCGAAGTCAATCGCCTCTCCACGCCGTTCCGACTCCCGCAGTTCAATCGCCTCTCTTAGCAGTTCCATTAGACGCTTGCCGAAGCTTCGTCCCCTTCCCACCTTGGTCTGTACAACCTCGCTGATGGAGCGCAGAACGTGCGCCATACACTTCTGCTGTTTCACACCGGACAGAGTATGCGCGTCGTAGCTGCGGCCTCTGTCCGTCACCATCACTCCGCCATAGTCGGTGAGGGAATCAACTCTCTGACTTCCTCGTTGCGGTGGCGAGAGCGTACCTGGTACACGGTGGCCTCATCTGTCTCGAACGCCATCAGAAAGGCGGGATCTCCGCCCACGCGCCAGCCCGTGTCGTCGGTATGGACGAACGAACTTGAGCGCACCGAACCACGCAGATTGCGGTAAGCGTCACCCACCTCTTCTCTCAATCCCAGCCTCCACAGCTTTGGAGACTCCGATGTGAAACCGCGCAGGGGCTCCTCAGAGGAATTTGGCCCGGGCAGATTTGGTGCTAGCTTTTTCTCATCACGCAAGGAGAGAAGCGCCATGACTCTGCCGGTCGCCGAGATCGACCTGAATGGAACATACACAGTCCGGGAGGCTGCCCGGATCCTACAACTGACCGAGGATAAAGTTTACGACCTCATACACACCAAAGAGCTACCCTTCGTCAAAGTCGGCAGACAGTATCGAATAGGAAAAATGAGATTGTGGGCCTTCGTCAATGGTCTCGAGGACGCGGCGTCCATCGAGGAAATCATACGGAGAGCCCTCTGCAGGATCGATGTGAAGAACGAGCGGCGCTGTGTGCAGAAGCCGCGGATGCCGCAATAGCGCAGGACTCAAAACAGGGCCCGAATGGCCCTTCCAAACCCGGCGGCATCACATTGGCGTTCAGGCCTTTCGGAAAATTGGCCTTATCTTATGCGCCGCTTTAAGTCAGACAGGGAGGAACGCGATGCGAGGTCATGTAGGAAAACGAGAGGGAAAACGGGGAACGTCCTGGTACTACACGGTGGACCTGGGACGCGATGAGGCGACCGGAAAAAGAAAGCAGAAGTAGAAGCGCGGTTTCCGCACCAGGAAGGAGGCCGAGAGCGCGATGAGAAAGCTGATCGGCGCTCTCGAGGAGGGGACCTACGTACCGTCCAGCAGAATGACCCTTGCCCAGTACCTGGAAGAGTGGAAAGAGGATTACGTGCCCCATAACGTGCGCGAGTCCACCGCGGCCGAGTACCGACGCATGATCGACCGCAACATCGTGCCCCACCTGGGACGCCATCTTGTGCAGGACCTCCGGCCTCTTCACATACAGAAGTACGTCTCCAGGATGCTGAAGTCCGGCAGAGTGCGTGGAGACGGAGGTTTGTCTCCCACCACCGTGCGAAACCACCTTCGGGTGCTGTCGGAGGCTCTGGAGCACGCGGTGGACATGAGCGTGATAAAGTCCAATCCCGCCAGCAGGGTGAAGTCTCCGAGGATGCATCGATTCGAGCCGCAGATCGTCACTGCCGAGATGGCGAGTCTCATCCTGAAACAGGCGGAGGTTACGCCTTGGCATGCGGCACTCTACCTGGCCTTCTACTCGGGCCTCCGGCGTTCCGAGATGTGCGGTCTGAGGTGGCGGCACGTCAACACCGAGGAGTGCTGCATAACGATTGACAAGGCCAGGGTAGCAGTTAAAGGAGGAAGTATCGAGGGAGAGCCGAAATCGGAATCAAGTCGCAGGCTTGTGTCGCTCAGCCACGACGTGCTGTGGGGCCTGTCACATCACCTGCGAGCTCAGATGGAGATGTTCGAGGAACTTTGGATTCCGTGGACAGAGGATTGTCACCTTTTCTGCTACGACCGGGGAAAACCTTACAATCCCTCCTCTCTCAGCCACACGTTCAAACGCATGGCGAAGAGAGCGGGTTTTGCGAACGTGCGGCTGCACGACACCCGTCATGCGCACGCGACGATACTGCTGGGGGCGAAGGTTCATGCGAAGGTTGTACAAGAGAGGCTCGGACATAGTACAATTGCAACCACGATGGATATCTACTCTCACGTTATGAGAGAGATGGACGTTAATGCGGCGGAGGCGTTCGAGAGGCAGTTTGATGACGTTGGTTAGCACAAGTGTTAGCAAAACGGGAATCGTACCACAAATAATGCCAAATTTAGCTATGAAAGCCAACGTAGCTCAGTGGTAGAGCAGCGGTTTCGTAAACCGCAGGTCGGCGGTTCGAATCCGCCCGTTGGCTCCACGATTTTAGCTACGAAATCGCCCTTTTTTCGGGATTTTCGGTGACGCGAAATTTAGGTTCTGTCAACATTCTGTCAACCAACGTATCGATTTTCTTTGCGACCGCGATCTCGGACTCGGGCATAACATGGCCGTATATGTCCACTGTGGTCTGGATACTGGCGTGGCCAAGGTGCTTCTGAACGACATGAATGGGTATGCCGGCGGAGAGCAGCAGGGTGGCGTGAGTATGCCTGAGATCATGGAAGCGAACGTCGCTTAGTCCGCAACGTGTAGCTATTTTCCTATAGGATTTAGTGAGATGGTCTGGACGAAGTAGGGTTCCATCCGGTCGTATGCAGACCTGGGAATCCTTTGTAAGTTTTATCTCCATCTCCGCAAGTTGTAAGGACCTGAGTTCAAGGTGGACGTTCAGGGTTTTGACTGTTTCCGTCCCTATCGGTATGGTGCGATTTGAGCTGTGGGATTTGGGTCTGTCTATGTGGGCTGAGTTACCCGCGATTTCGACCATTGTCCTGGAAACAGTGATGGTGCGGGAGCGCAGTTTTATGTCGCTCCATCTCAGACCGAGTATTTCGGACCGGCGCAGTCCTGTGGATACGGCGAGGTGAATCGGAATATAGAAGTTTGTGAGCTGGGATTCATCGAGAAGCGTGTGAACTTCGTCTGGCGATAGAAAACGAATGTTGGGTCTTTGTCTTTTTGGCGGGGTTATGTCCTCGAGTATATTGCGGCGCATCAGGTCCCATTTGACTGCCTGCTTGAGAGCGGCGCTGAATAGACGGTGAACATGGAGAATTGTTTGGGCAGATAGTCCGGAGCGTATACAGTTGGCGTAATATGACTGGACCCGCCGCGCGCTTAGGTCTCTGAGGCGTATGGAGCCGAAGGCGGGCTTTATGTGGTTTTTTACGATGCTGCGATAGCCGCGGAGTGTGCGAGGGCGAACTGAGACCTCGGCATAATCCTGGAGCCAGGTATCGATATAAGCGCTGACAGTCAGGTGAGTTGGCTTGATATACCTGTCTTCGTTCAGACTGTGGAGTATCTCGGACATGCGAGCCTGAGCTTGTTTTTTGTTGCCCTGAATAGTCTGGCTATTCTGCTTGCGCTTGCCGTCCGGCCCCCGTGGAGCTTCGTAGATAAGCTGCCATCGGTTTGGGCCGCGTCTTCTCATATGGCCGCTGGACATCGCCTGCTCCTATGCGTTATTTATCTGTGATGAAAACCAGACTTCTGTGGAGGCATGGTTTCTTTTGTTGGGTAGGGAGATTTTCCTCTGTGTTCTCTCTAGCTTTTCGCTCTTCTTCTCTCGTCGCGTTTCTGAATGAATCTCACGAATTCAGAGATGTCGTCAATCGCCTCTTCGGAGAGGGTTCCCTCTCTCACTCGCATGACAAGGTGTGGGTAGGACATGACCAGCCTCATCACCTTTTCATTCTCGTTCAGGTTGAGATATATGAATTTGCTGTGTTCGTTTATGAGCCAGTCTATTGAGACCTTATATATCTCGGCGAGTGCCGAGAGGGTCTTCGTGTTGGGATCCTGAACGTCTCTCTCGTATTTCGATATGGTGACAGGGTGTATGCCGATAACCTCTGCAACGTCCTCCTGTGAGAGTTCGTTGTTAAGTCTGGCTTCTTTTAGGCGCGTGCCGAGTGTTCGTACTGGCTGTATCATGTGCGACCCTTTTCTATTTAGTCATTTTGTCAATACTCAGTCTAGACCGCTATATCCATATAGGTTCCCGTAAGACAGTAGAGTAACCCTTATCGGTGTTTTTCCTGCTGAGGACGCTCGATGGGACAATAATGCATGAAAAATAAATCCTGAGAAATCCGGCGAGGGGGGTCTTGACTAGGCTATTTATATGGGTTACTATCAGCGCCTATACTTGGCGATAAGGTGAGGGTGTGGGGTTGCTGGAGAGATGTAATTCTTAGCCATTTGGGTTAGGGGCGAGGATATGGAGAGCGGTGAGGAGCGCGGGTGGCAGCAGGTCGTTGGGGAATGGCTTAAGAGTAACGGCCGGAGCCAGGCATGGCTGTGTCGCCAGGCGAGATTGAGTGAGACTCATTTTTCTCATCAGATGCATGAACGTAAGACTATCACCGATAGGGCGCTTCGCAGTATTGAAGAGGTTATGGAGCTTGAGTCTGAGACGCTTGTCGAGCTCAAGCGCGCCACGGTGGGCGGCGATGTCTGCTAACGGAGGTATCTTGTATGAAACGCGTTAGTGTTGGAAGCGTTGGACTCATGATAGATCGTGCCTACAGCACGCGGGAGACCGCGGAGCTGCTCAGTATGGATATTCGGACCTTCAATCGCCGGGTGGCGGAGGGCATGATCATGCCGCTCTGGCCGCGCGGGCAGCGGCGCTTTAGCGGTTATACGATAGCCAGGCTTTTGGGCTGGTCTCTCTCTGACGATATTAAGAACTACTTGCCCTCTGGGGCGGCCGGTATGGGTTCGCCGGGGGCGATGGACGAAATGGGATAGTAAATCAGGAGAGGTGAAAAGATGACTACCGCTGTTGCCGATAAAGTTAGCTCATCGATTATCGTGTCCCTTCAGCGTCATTCGCTGAGTAAAGTCTGGGGCGATATTTCCGGAGACGAGGCGATTGAATTCGCGCGCGGATTCGAAAATGAAGTGGATGAGATGGGTCTGGATATCCATACGCTCGACGGTATGGTGCTGGACGGCTGGCAGAGATATATCCAGTTTTGCCGACTCGGCATAACGCCGCGTTTTATCGAGTACACGGGAAGTGATCCCGTTGCATTTGTGATTCGCCGCAATGCCCATCGGCGTCATCTGAGCGCCGGACAGCAGGCGCTCGCTATAAAAGACGCCCGAACGTATTCAGGGGTAAAGCTGAATGGAGGCGGACAGGAGATCGAGGACCTGGCTGAGGAGGCGGAGGTTTCCTCTCGCACGATGATGCGGGCTCTGAGGGCTGACAAGGCGGGTCTGGGCGATATGGTTAGAAACGGTCAGCTTCGGGTTGATCTGGCGGCCGACATAGCCGCGCACGAGGATATCGCCAGAGACCTGAAGGGTGGCGACATTACTGTTGAGGACGCCGTCAGTGAAGTTAAAGCGCGTAAGCCGCTCTCGCGCGCGGACAAACTGGACGCTGAGCTATCCCTCATGCGCCGTGAGATGGAGCGCACACTTCAGAAAATCGACCGGCTCGAGGATGAGAATAACTTCCTTCGGAGTCTGAACGACGACGATGACGGCGAGCGTGTGAGGGAGACGTTCGGTGGGCAGCGTCGCATGATCAGCACCCTTCGCGACTCCACTCATCAGTGGATGGAGCACTACAGGCGCATCATGCGGTCGCGTGATTACTGGCGTAGCAACGCCCGTCGGATGGGGTATCATCCGTCCGCCCGTGACGCTGTTGAGGTGGACCGGATGGACGTGCTGGAGCGTGAGGTGGACGGAGCCATGGCGTCCACGACCGAGTATCTTGACTCGGTGCTGGATTTTTTGGATAAAAACGAGCCGCCGCCGATTGTTCTCAAGAGCGGCTCGGCGGTGTCGTCCGCTCCGCCGGCGCCGAGCCCGGGATCCGGTCCCGCTGGCGCGTACACGGGAGAGGGCGCGATAGTGGATGTTGTGGAGAAGGTGCCCAGCGCTGAGGAAATGAGCGACCCCGAGGATGATCTCTGGCTCTACAACATGGACCTGAACGACCCGAGGACGCTCGAGCGAATGATGGACCGGGAATCTTCCGACGGCCCGTCGGAAGATATGGACGACGGGTTCGATAACATAGACGATATTTATGCCGAGGACGACTCCTATGGAGAGGAGGAATTCGAAGAGGCTTCCGACGGCCCGTCGGAAGCGTCGGGCTACGGCCAGATGCGAATGGGCGGCGAGATGGGTGAGGTCCGGCGCCCTCACGGTCATGAACGTCCAAATGGATATAGGCCCTTGGGGTCTGATTCGTCCAGACAGAGCGGGCGGCGCGGTTCATCGGGAAAGACCGACTGATGGTCTATGGCAGGGGTTATGGGGTGGCGGACCGCAAGAGTTTCGGCACTCATAGGCTTGTACTTCGTGAGGACCAGACTGCGGCGATAGACGAGCTGGGCGCTGGGATTCTGGCCGGGTACAAGAGGCAGATAGCCTTTGGACCTACAGGTTCGGGCAAGACCGAGATGGCCGCGATGATCTGTGACATGGCAAGCGCGCGCGGCTCCAGGGTCGTCTTTTTGGCGGATAGATTGCCGCTGGTGCGTCAGGCCAGTTTGCGGTTCGCCAAGTACGGGATACGTCACGGGATAGTTCAGGGTAAAACTCCTGAGGATCCCGAACAGCTCATTCAGGTATGCAGCGCGCAGACTGTGGAGGCGCGTGAATTCTCTCCTCATATGAGCCTTTTGATCATCGACGAGGCCCATTCGTGGCGTGAGAAGGTGATTGATTTTCTGATGGGTTGGGACGGTCCTGTCATCGGCTTGAGCGCGACGCCGCTGAGCAAGGGCCTGGGCAAGATCTACTCCCGGGTCGTCAATACGGTGAGTGCGAATGCGCTTTTGGCCAAGAATCTTCTGTCTCCCCTCAGAGTCTATGAGATGCGAGAAATAGACATGAGCGGTGAGCCCGTGGGAACGGGCGGCGAGTGGACGGCGTCGCAGGTGAGACGCCGGTCGGGAGAGCTCATTGGCGAGATGGTCCTGGAGTGGGAGCGGATGACGCTGAAGCATTTTGGCGGTCCTGTCAAGAGTCTCGTCTTCAGCGCGGATATAGAGGACGGCGCTCTCATATCCGAGGCGTTCGTTCGCGCCGGATACGATTTTCGCCAGTCCACCTATCACGATTCCTTCGATGAAACTGTCGCGATGCTTGAGGGCTTTGAGCGGAACGAATTTCTGGGACTGGTGAGCGTCGATAGGTTTACCAAGGGCTTCGACGTTCCCACTGTGCAGTGCATCATTGGCGCGCGTCCCTATGCCAGTTCGCTGATAAATTTTCTGCAGCAGCTGGGCAGGGGCATGAGAGCGAGTGAGGGTAAGGACTACTGTCTGTATCTGGACTTTGCCGGAAACTTCTCCGGCTGGTATGACGCCGTCATGGACTACTGGGAGGAGGGCGTTAGCTCTCTCAGCCAGAGGGAGCGTATGCAGCCGACCCGCAAGGAGGGTATGGAGAGGACGTCCATCACCTGCTTGTGTGGACTGTTCGTGAACAGGCGGGACGGGTTCTGCGTGGGCTGCGGGCGCAGGGTGCGCAGGCCGACGTCCGATGAACGGCGTGTGGTTCGCGGCCGTCTCGAGGAGCTTGCGGTCGCTCCGGGCTCGCGCAAGTGGATGGAGAACAAGGGCTGGACATGGATACAGATATGCCGGGTTGCGACTCAGATATACCGTCAGGTGGACCATGCGCGTATGCGCGGTTTCGCCCTGGCGCAGTATAAAAATCTCTATGACGAGTGGCCGAGGGAGAGGTTCAAGCTGGATTACGCGCCTGCGGACAAGCGTGTTGAGAGGCGGATATTCAGGCATCTTCGGGCGTATAAGAAGAAGGATGTCGCATGAATTATGAGACGATTCGCTCGGCCCTGTTCGCCATTCCGCCTGACGACCGTGAGGTATGGTATCGGATGGCCTCGGCGCTCAAGCGTGAGCTTGGAGAGACTGAGGGATTCGCGCTATGGGACGAATGGTCGCGTCAGTGGAGCGACTATCGGGAGTCCCACGCGCGCAGGACATGGCGTTCGGCGGCCAAAGAGGGTTCGGGCAGGCAGGTCACTCTCGGAAGCCTCTTCTATATCGCCCGTCAGTGGGGCTGGACGGGCGATATAGTGGGTGAGGGGAAGATCAGCAAGGCGGAGCGAGCGCGGATTGAGGCTGAGCGTCGTGAGGAGCGCGACAGGGTGGTCAGGGGCCAGCGTAAGGCTGCGGATCAGGCTGAGGCGATGCTCCGCGCCTCTCGTATGGAGACGCATGGCTATCTGGCAGCTAAGGGTTTTGAAGACTTTCATATGCCCGTTCTTGGTGAGCGTCTTTTGGTGCCGATGCGAGACGCTCAGGACCTTCGCGTCTGGTCAGTGCAGACGATACTTGCAAGTGGAGAGAAGCGGTTTCTGCCGGGCAGTCGGGCGGGCGGCCTTACTCACACCATAGGGTCTGGTCGCGGCCCTAAGTGGCTCTGTGAGGGAATAGCCACTGCGCTGTCGGTTCATTCCGCCGTGAGGCGTATGGGTCTGCTTGAGGATGTTGTCGTGGTCTGCTTTGCGGCCGCCAATATCGAGAATGTGAGCGCGCGCGTCTGTGGCGCGGGGGACGTTGTGGTCGCCGACAGGGATATGTACAGGTGCGCGGTGAGGGGTTGTGGGGTGAAGTGGAGCGCGCCCTGGGGCCGGCAGCGATGTCCGAAGTGTACCTCGAGGTGGGTTGTCGAACCGGCGGGTGAGCGTTATGCGCGCCGCTCGAACCTTCCATACTGGCTTCCCCCTGAGCTGGGGGATGCGAACGACTTTATGGTAAGCGCCGGGCTGTCAGCCCTGTGCGACTCCCTGGGAGATTTTCTAAAGAATAGGACCGGCTGACCCGTCTTGTGGTCAGCCGGATTTATGTTGTCCAACTTTTTCTGGAGGAAGTCGATGCACAGTTTAAGAACGGAGATGGCGCGTCTTAGCGTAAGGACGGAATGGGGTATTCGGATTGTCTGTCCACGCTGTGAGACCGGGGCCATGGCTATTGTGGAGAGGGACGGTTTTGAGGTCGCTCTCATGTGCCTGGCCTGCGGTGAGGAGAGGATGTCGGAGAGGGTAAAACCATCGGAGCGCAGGATCCGCAGTGAGGTTGGCAGGCATCAGCGCAGGGCTCAGCGGATAGACATTCTTCAGCGTCGTCTGTCGGCGTCTCATACGATGATGAAGAAGGAGATGTGCCAGGTCATGGGCGTTAGCCGCTCCAGACTCGACAGGATGATGTCCAAGGACCCTATCAAGGGCGGCATGATAGTTCGGGAGCAGCCGAACAAGTGGCGCTTTCCTTATGAGGCTGCTGAGACGTGGATCGAGAATAAGGGCGACGTCAGTCGGCGAAAATATGAATCGGTTCCGGTGGGCTGAGGTCTGTATGGCCTGAGGCCCGGATTTTGAAATGAAAGGGGCATATTATGTCTGAAGAATCGGCGAATGTTGATGTCAAGAAGAGTCGTTCCATCAGTACGACGATGCTGTGGGTCTGTGGTATAGGCATGGCCTTCGCTCTCGCGGCGGTGTCATGGATAGCTCTTCCCGGAGTTATTTCCCCGAAGGTTGACGTGGTCGAGGTGGCTGGGCAGTGGGTGGATCTGAATACCGACCCGCTGTCTCAGGAGATAACGGTTTATATTACCGGGAGCAGCTGGGATGCCGCGTCTAAGGGGGACGCCTGGATTAAGACGAAGGTGAAAGAGTCAGTGTCCTGGAGCTACCGCTCTCTTGGCGAGGTTGGGGACGGCGTATATCACGTCCAGGTTATCGGTAGGGCCAAGTTCGATGTTGAGGGTGAGGCGGGCAGTGGGGAGATAGACGCCTGGCTGCCGTTCCTTCTCAACATCGATTACAATGCCCAGTCGGTTGAGTCGTGGGACGCGGACCTCATCAGCGCGTCTTTCCTCAGTACGATTCCGACTTCGGATGTAGGGGAGCTGGTACTGGACTGCGTGGAGCTTGCGGAGTCGTCCGGGTTCTCAGAGGATGAGCTCGGGGCGCTTCGCAAACCTGCCGCCCAGCGCACGGAGGCCGAGAAGTCGATGGCTCAGGATGCGGTCGCGGGCGCGAACCTTGCGGCTGAATGCGCGGTGATGTTCAACTGATATGGGGGCTTGGATAAGCTCTTCTGTGGAAAGCGAACGCGGACGGAAATACTTCCGTCCGCGTTCGCTTTCGCCGGGACCGTCGGGGGTTCGTCCGGTTCTCGGCTCTGGGATTATATGTCGAGCGATTCGCGATTGTCCTGCAGGATCTGTCTTATGACGGGCGTTATGGCGTCAACCAATATCTCGCTCTGTTCGCGTCCTGAAAGGGCGGACGCCACCTTGAGGGCCTTGGCGATGTTCTCAGGTATGGAGAATGACTTGCTGACCTTGATGGCGGTCCGTTTGGAGCCGTCATAGCGGGCTGTGGGTCCGCTGCCCGGTCCTCTTCCCATGTCGTTGGTCTCGGTCGGTCTTCTGATGTTCATGTGTTGTTCAGTCATGGGCGAGCGCCGTTCCTTTGGGCTTGGATCTGTTCTCTGAAAACCAGCTCATAGAGTTTTTGGAACTCCGCGGTGGTCTTTTTGTTCTGCGGTCTGTACTCGGCGACGGTTAGTCCGGCGCCGGAGGCGCGGCGGACCGCGGCGCGGTCGGTGATCGCGGCGTCCGGACAGGTGAGCGCGATGCACTGGCTGAGCGCGGCTATGGCGGCGCGCTTGTCTCGGCTCTGGGGATGGAAGGACGCGCGGTTTATGAGGCAGTAGGCCCTGAGGTCCGGCCTGTCCCGCATTCTCATATTGACCTTCACGTCCATCTCTCCGATGGTCCATGAATCGAAGGCGGACGGCTGAAGGGGAATTATGACCACGTCAGCGATGTCGAGGGCGTAGTGCATTTCCTTCTGTTCGCCGGAGGGCAGGTCGATCAGGACGTCGTCGTATCTCTGCGCCAGGCTGAGAGCGGTTCGGTAGAGTGTGGAGCCGAATTTCTGGACGGTCTCTACTGTGGAGATGCTGTCCAGGGCGGAGCCGGGTCTGGCGGAGGATTTGGTATGGTCGCGGGTCTCGGCCCAGTAGCTCGCGCTTCCCTGTCGGTCGGCGTCCATGAGTATGACGTCGTGACCGGAGTTCGCTCTCATTCCCGCCAGGTTTACCGCAAGGGTGGTCTTGCCGGTGCCGCCCTTCTCGCCTGTTATTGCGATTATCATTCATTCCTCGCTGCGAGTCGGTGTTTTTGGAACAATAAGTATGGAAAGCACTCTATCACGCAGACGATAAACGGGCAAGCGGTGTTGGGGTCCTGATATGGGGACTGGAGTATCCTCATCGACTCTGCTGAGAGTGATGGATGCTAGAATTCAAGGGTGCATGGTTTGTCTTGGAGGCTCTCATGGTTAGCATTCAGAAGAATCGCGTTTGTATGTCGGTTATTTGTGGGGCGCTGGCCGTTGTGGCTCTGGGGGTCTATGGGGCGGCGTTCATCGTCATGTTCTCAGGGATGGTCAGTTGGGAGAAGGAACAGATGCCGGGGCGCGAGCTCGATGCGGCTGTGATTGAGATGCAGGCTGTGGCGAGGGATGTTGGACTGCGAAAGGTGAGTGGTGAGAGAAACGGTCTTCTTCATGAGGAGCTGTTCTACACGACGCAGCCGGGTCTGGCGGAGGAATTCGAGCTTGAGATGGCGGATGTGTTCATGTCCGGTCTGGACATCGAGGTTTCAACCTCTGATCAAAGCTCAATCGCGCTCGTTGGTCTAAGCGTTAGTCCCGCGCTTGCTGCGGAGATTGTGGACCGTCCGCTCCGGCGATCCACGACGTGGTCTTTGGCGTTTATGGCGGTGTTTCTCCTGGTGACGGGAAGCGCTATCGTCGTCATCTGTGTGGGCATTTTTCTGCTGGACTGAGAAGTTGTCGTTTAGGACTGTAGCTCTTTTGGTTATGGAGGTTGACCGCGTTCCGGCTCTGCCTGCGCTGTTCGCTCGCGTCTTGGCGCGAGCGGGCAGAAAGGTCCAGAGCGTGAACAGGTCCATGAAGGTGAGTTCGTCGAGTATGGTCTCTATGCTCACTTCTGTCTGCCTGATGGACTTTCGACACCTGTGTGGCTCAGCCGCCTCTTGTACGTGTGTAGAGGCAGCGTGGGCGTGAGGAATACTCGCTACAGCCCATGAAGGGTCCGTGTTTGCTGGCTATATGACTGAGGTATCCGGTTTTACATTCTGGACATCTCGTCTCGATGTCCCCCAGCTGACGTACGGAGGGATCGCTCAGAAGCTCTAGGGCGAATGGCGAGGTCGTGCGGCGGTTGGTTATGAGATACGTTCCGGCTCGCGCCCGGGTGAGCGCGACGTACATAACCCGTCGCTCCTCGGCGTGGTGCGTCTGGGAGTCGGGCCGGGGCGGGAGCGCAAGGTCCAGAAGCGGGTCGTCCTCGATGGTCGATGGAAATCCCCAGCCGGCGGTTGTGAGGCCGCAGATTATAACGTAGTCGGCCTCCTTTCCCTTGGCGCTGTGGATTGTGGAGAGTTCAATGCTGAGTCTCGGAAAGTGTCTTGTCGCTGGCGTCTTTTGGAGTTTCTCAAGGTCGCTGCGGTAGCGGCCCAGTATGAGAACGGTTGCGTCCTGTCCGCCCGTCTTATCGTGGATCTCCGAAAGGGCCACGCTCACCGCTTCTCTGGGTTCGTCGATGGCTATGACGGTGATTCCGTGGTCCGGTGGGTCTGGGCTGGGAATCATCTGGCGCTGGCTCTGGTCCGGATTTTTCGTTATGAAGCGGTTCGAGGGGGCGTTTATGCTCTGTCCGAACCTGAAGGTTCGGGTCAGGCTCATCTCTTTGACATAGCCCAGGCGGGAGCCGCATGAGTTCATGAGAGATATATCGCTTCCGGCAAATCGGTATATGGACTGCCAGTCGTCTCCGACCAGCATGTACGAGGTATCGGGCGTTCTGAGCGCGCTGAGAAGGTCGAGTCTGGACGCGGAGATGTCCTGGAACTCGTCCACGAGAATGTGGCGATAGGGAGAAGTCCAGCCTCCCCTGAATATGTGGTGCGTGGCCAGGTTGACCAGGTGATGAAAGTCCACGGCGCTCTCGGCGGCGAGCGCGTCTTCATATCGGTTCCTGAGGTGTCTGAACAGGTCGAGAAATGCCCGAGCGCGCGTTGGCTGATCGAGGCGCGCGGCGTTCTGACGCAGCTCGGCGTCCGATAGGTTCGCGCCCCTGGCGTGATTCAGGAATGTTGACATGAGCGTGATGAGTGGGGTCAGCCGCTCCGGGGGTAACTGCGGGGCGAGCTGTTCGGGATGAATGGGATTGAATGTTACGTGGTAGGCCCGAAGATCCTTTTCAAGCGATGACAGGAGTGTTCCGTTCTGGCGCCGCCAGCTGTGGGTCTCGATGAGGCGGGTGTCGTATTTCCTGTGGGTCTTTCTCTTCCATTCAACGCCGGCTGCGTAGTTTTTCCAGTCCGGTGGCGGGTTGCCCTTCCGGTCGAGCGCGAAATGCTCAAGGTAGATGCCCTGCTCCGGCAGATAGAAGTCGGGCTGGTACTGGCGGTATTTCGATGTGGCGGTTGGGCGCTCGTAGTCGCCCTCATATGTGAATCGGATACCGCTTGAGACGAGGAAATTGGCTATCAGCAGCTCCTCGTGGCTCTTTACCAGGTCTCCGTTCAGGCTTCTGAGTCTCTGGGCGCGTATTGCGCTCTCGTAGGCCGTGCGGCTATCGAAGTCGAATGGCGATGTCTCGCCGCGGTGATGATATGAGAGGAATTCGATTAGGTCAGGGGCCTGTTCGGGGTCGGACGCTATCTTGGAGAGAATGTCTTTTATCGTAGAGATGTATCTGGCGTTGTCTGTGGACATACTCGAGATGGTGGGAATGGCTGATAGTGCTTCACCCAGAACCATGCGTCCGAAGCTGTGGAATGTGTGGATATTCAGGCTGTCGGCGAGTGGGTTGAGGCGGCCTCTTATCTCCTGGGCGGCCTTTCTGTTGAAGGCCAGTATGAGTATTTCATTGGGCGTCACCGCCTGATTTTCTATCAGGTGGGTAACCTTTCCGATTATGGTCGATGTCTTTCCGGTTCCGGCCCCGGCGCGCAGGATGTTGGTCTCCTCGTTGGACGCTATGGCCGCAGCCTGTTCCTCAGTGAGGGTTATGCCGGACGTCAGCCTGACGGCGGTGATTATCTTGGGGATGTTGGATGAGACGCGCTGGGCGTTTATGCTTTCCACCTCGGCGCTGAAGACCTCGGGGGATTTGAGGTGCGCCAGCGAGTCGAGCAGTTCGGACTGCTCGTCGGAGAGTTGGTCTCCCACGATGCCTCTGGCGCGGGTTAGGACGAATCTTATATTGAAGTGGATGTCCTGCGCCTTTCTGTGCCTGATGTATTTCTGTGGGGAGAGAATGAGGGGAAGATTCTGCCTGACGCGGGTGAGGTTTCGCTCCAGTAGGGACGCCTGCTCTCTCGCCATCAGGTAAATATCCTCTCTGACTCTCTCGGCGTCCTTTACCTTGACTCCTCTGACGGTGTGTTTGGTTCCGTCTGTGAGAAGAAGCGTGATGCTGTGGGACCTGAGAGATGACTTGATCTTTACTGACTCTATGTCCCATGGCTCGATTATTGTACTGAGCGCGCCCATGAGCCGTTCTATGGCGACTGGACGGGTGTGTATGGCTGTCGCGCCCAGGCTTGTGAGAATGTGAGGCATTTGAGCTCTGACTGATGTCATGTGGTCTCTCCATATGTTGAGACTTATTGTCCGTTATTTAGGGCATTAAAGGTGGATGGCGTCTCGCGCGTCAAAACATGAAGCGGCTGTCTGACGCTGTGAAAGACGCTTTGGCTGGAATGCGAAAGAGAAAAACAGAAATTGGATTTTGGGGTGTTTTGACTGTGTCCCTATCCGATAGGGATATTGGACTTTTTCGTGTGGTTTAGATGGGAGTGAAATATACCCGGCTCTTTTGATAGCCGGTTGGTTATTGCTTTTCAATTCCTTCCTGCAATGGGAAATTCCAGGAGGATTGAGAAATGACAGGACTTATTGAGAGTTTTAGCACAGTAGTAAGTATCATCATCGCATTCGTCGGTGTTATTGGGGTGCTCTATTTCGTCTACGGGGCCTTTATGCTCATGATGTCCGGGGGAAACGCTCAGAAGGCGGAGACGGGCAAACAGGCTATGGTCCAGGCGCTCATCGGAGTCGCGCTGGTGCTGGTGGCGTTTACTGTCGTCAACACGGTTACCAGCTTGGTCGGTGGCTCGGGCGGCGCGGTGGAGGTTGGACAGGTGGCCGGGCGCGACTCGGTCTCCCTTGAGGCCCCGCAGGTCGTGAGTGTCACGGCGGATACAAGCGCGACTACGACAGTGATTACGATCACTTTCTCAGAGCCCGTGTATGTCACGGGGACTGTGGCGGTTTCGATAAGAAACAAGGGCGTTATCAAGTGTGCGAATGACACTGACTGTCCTGATGAAGTTGGCAACGCGAATAATGTTCTTAAGATGACTGGTACGGCAGCTCTTAATCCTGAGGCGTCTGACGTTGTCGAGAAATTCGCTCTCGGACGGGGCGCGACAATCAGGGACGTTGACGGCAATCCCGCGCTCTACGCCTTCCAGCCATTTGTCATTCCCTGACTTTGACGCTCTTTTGAGAGCGTCTGACGGCGGCGCGGCCTCTCTCATCCTATGTGGGTGAGGAGATGCGCGTCGCCGTGATTTTTATGGGCGGTCGTGCGTTCATGTCGGCAATCCTCCGTTTCCTGACGCACTGGCCGTCCTTCTCTTTTGCGGCGCTTTGGAATGCCGGATTACGTCGTAATGGTTTCTCTTTCGAATTCTGAGTGGAATCCGAAAGAGAAAAACAGAAATCGGGTTATTTTGCTCTTTTGGGCACTCTTCTATCGGATAGGGGCGTTGGAGAAATTCGCTCCTGTTTTGACTTTGATAACCGATAAAAGACCCTCCCGTTTTTTGATGTGGGGTTGACTCTCATTTTCAATTCACTCCTGCAATCGGAAATTCCAGGAGGATTGAAAAATGACTGGACTTATTGAGAGTTTTAGCACAGTAGTAAGTATCATCATCGCATTCGTCGGTGTTGTCGGGGTGCTCTATTTTGTCTACGGGGCCTTTATGCTCATGATGTCCGGGGGAAACGCTCAGAAGGCGGAGACGGGCAAACAGGCCATGGTCCAGGCGCTCATCGGAGTCGCGCTGGTGCTGGTCGCATTTACTGTCGTGAACACGGTTACTAGCTTGGTCGGCGGGTCCGGTGGTTCCGTCCAGGTCAGCCAGGTGGCAGGGCGCGACTCGGTCTCACTCGAAGCCCCGCAGGTCGTTAGCATTATTTCGAGTACGGTGACTCCTGGTTCGGTTTCTATCACGTTCTCTGAGCCCGTTTACGTTACTGGAACGGTGGCTCTGTCGATAAGAAATAAGGGGGTGATCAAGTGTGCGAATGCTACCGATTGTCCTATAACGGTAGCCACAGCGAGTAATGTGCTCAAGATGTCTGGAACGACAGCCCTCAAGGTTGAGAAGGACCTGGTCGTTGAGAAGTTCGCCCTGGGCAGGGGCGCGACGATCAGGGACGTTGACGGCAATCCTGCGCTCTACGCCTTCCAGCCATATATAGTTCCGTAGAGTCTTCTTAGCGCTCTTGCGCGCGGCTCATGGCGTTCCCGGCTGGTGGATTTTGTTATCCGTCAGCCCGGGAACGCCGGTTCCAGTCTCATGGCTGGGAAGGTGGACCTGCGATATGAAACGGAGCGATTGCCTCGCCGGTTTCTCGCCGGTCTGTGCGTGATTGATTCGTTTGTCGCAGAGTTGTCCTTGCTATCCCTCCGTGTTTCCGTACCCGAGGTCTTTTGAATGACGCTTCTTATCTCTAATCGGTTATATCCGATTGATGCGACACGCGGGTCTGATACCGCGCAGGTGAAGCGTTGGGTGAACTGATACCGACATTCTCAAAGCTGGTATCGCTCCTCGCAGCGTTTGCGGGTGTTGTCGGTGTGGGGTATTTCATACTGGGAGCCTACAAGTATATATCGTCGTCCGGCTCGGCCCAGAAGGTCGAGGAGGCGAAGGAGGCGATGAAGCAGAGCCTTCTTGGAATTGTCTTTATTCTGATCGCCTTCACGATGGTAAACACCATTATCTCGCTCATTGGCGATACGACCAGCGGGATTCAGATAGGACAGCTGATAGGAACGGATTCCTCGGGTCTGGATGGACCGGAGGTGGTGAGGGTGAGCTCGTATAGGGATACTGGCTCAACTAGAGATAGAAGCGATGGCGTGGAGATAGTCTTCAATGAAATTGTGCATGTCGTGAATAAAGAGAAGATACATATTCGGAGTGATAGATATGGGCTGGGAGGGGTGAAAGAAATTTCACCAGGTGGTAAGACCCAGAGTATCAGGTTCGCTCATCCGGATGCACTTTTGGCGTTGACCTGTCCTAGCGCCGGGACTCCTGAGTTTTACATTATCGAGGACCTTCTGCTTGGCTCTGGGGCGTCACTCAAGGATGAGGACGGCAATCCTGCCATATACGTATTTTCGCCGACGCCGGTTATTCATTGTAAGCCCTGATTCTGGGCCGTCGCGCGCGGTCTGACTGGAGAGTTTCGTCATGAGACTGAATCGTAAAACGCTACTGATTTTGGGTGGGGGCTTCGTCGGCGTGTTGGCGCTCGCCATGGTGGGGACTTTCGTGATGAGTATGCTCACGGGGGAGGATACTCCTGAGGTGAGCCTGCAACCGAATACTCCGCTTCCGGCGGCGACTGCCCAGCCTGTGCCCACGCTTGAGCCCACGCAGGTTTCTGTCGAGTCGGCTTTCGAGATGCGGGGCGCCGGCGGGGATGCACCGGTTCAGGGCCAGCCGGGCGTTCAGCCAGCGGCCCAGCCCGGCGCTCAGCAGCCTTCGGGCACGCCGGTTGGAACGGGTCAGGACTGGACTCCGTTGTTTGGCACTCCCCAGGCCGGATTCTCCGGACAGCAAGCGTTCCCGGGTCCCAATCTGGCGCCGACTCAGGTCCCGACAGTGGGGGTCGAGACGCTGCCGATTCTCAGTATACCCTTTGCTGAGAGTGTGGAAACGCCGGTTGCCATTGTGGTCGAGCCAACGCCGGTTGTTTCCTCTGTCGCTCCGCCCACCCCGTTTCCAGCGGATTCTATCGAAGCTGTCGTTTCCGTGGGTATTCCCTTGGATGCGCCGTCTGTCCATCTGCCTCACGATGCGGGCGACGCGATAGCGCTTTCTCATGCGCTCTTCGGCTCTCAGGAGCGTTATGAGGCCAGGGGTATAATCGAGTACGTCATCAGCGTATCGGGGAACGAGGTTTATATACCGCTTCACCTGAGCGTGAAGGAAATCCGGCCGGATTTCTATGAGGCGCTGTGGGTGTTTGACCCGTTCGACGAATCCTATGTTGGCGAGCTGAACTTCAAGATAACCAGCGTTGGGGAGCGAAGATATATTGAGAGTGACGCGGACGTGGGCGGTGATTTGGTGTACGAGAATATCCAGCTCGAGCTGGATATTTGCGAGACTCTGATGTGTTCGGCAGGCAAGGCGTCTTTCTCAGACGCGAGGTTTGTGGAATCCGGCGAGCTTGATGTGAGAATCGAGGCGAAGCAGAGGCTCTTGGGAGAGCCGGTTGGCTTTTTGAACGGTAGTGACGTGGATGTCATCTATACCGTGGACGCTCGAACAGCTCTTCTCAAGGTCGTTAATCTGAGTGGACGCGTTCCTCTGGAGACAGGGGAAGGCGACTGGATGTCGGTTCGTCTGGGCTTTCAGCTGCTCTACGACGGGGACTTTGAGATAGTGGATCCTGAACCTGTGGCTGTTGCGCCGGCGGTGGTTGTTGCAACGGTTATTGCGCCGGTGGAGTCTCCTGTTCCCGCCGATTCTGTTGTGGTTCCTGCGCCGCCGACTCCGGGGACGGATGTTCCGACTCCTCCGCAGGTTTTGATACCGCCTGTTTCGACTGCTGAGCCCGCTATTGTGGAGACGTCGACGCCGGTTCCTCTGACTGAAATCGTGGATGACCCTGAATCTGATTCGGATACTCTGCTGGTTAGGGTTCTCTCACACGGCTATGAGGCGCGCTTTCCAACAGACTGGTTTATCTTTGACGCGTCCGTCTTTGGAGAGCTTTTAGGAAGCAGAATCGAGGATGGTCTGAGGGAGTCCTTTGGATCCGAGCCTCAGCCTCATCTTGTGGGGCTGGAGGGGTTTGACGCAATGCCCTACATTGTGTTGAGTCGGCATGAGACGCCGCCCGACGGCGTGAGACTGGATACATTCTCCCACACCGAATTCTCCAGGCAGACTGAGCATAAGCTCCTGGTGAACAGGGGCTGGGCGGTGTCGGTCATCGAAAACTCCCAGGGTTACGACGGTCGGCTCTATAAGTATCAGACCACGCGCGATACGTTTGAGTGGCTGGTCTTCTTTCTCCGTGAGCACGATGTGATACAGGTTCTCATGGAGGCGGATGTGGATGATGGCGAGGGCATTGATTACGACAGGCTTTTCAGGCAGTTTGTGGGCGATATGAGGTTTGGCTCTTCGATAGGGGACGATGGTTCCCGCTTGGCCACAGCGGCGTCGGATGTTGACGCTGGGCGGCCGGGAGAGTCGCCCCGGGTCGTGGGAGTCGAGTACAGCGGCGGGTCGCTCTACGTCCGTTTCTCCGAGCCCGTGTGGGTGTCGGCGGCCGACGGGGTTTTTCTGCGGGTTCTGCTCAAGGGATTCGTCGGATGCGTTCAGCCGTGCGACGGTTCTGACGGGATTCTTGAATTCTCTATGCCGGAGCTTGCTCTGGACGATGTTGTGAGCGGCTTTGTGTTCAGTGACGATGACGGTTCCATCAGGGACCTGGACGGAAATGCGGTGGACCATGATTTCACGCCGTTCACACGGGCGAGTTATCCGGTGGTCATCGGGGTCTCGGCGACTGTCGCTGATGGGACCGCGATGAGCCCCGGGGATCTCTTTAGCGTCAGTTTCTCCGAACCCGTCTGGGTGTCGGGGGGCGGACTGCATCTTTCGACCAGCGGGGGTCTGACGGTTGAGTGTTACGAGTGTCCGGCGACTCCTAACGCCGCGAGCAGAGCGCTTGCGTTCGGCTGGGTGAATCGGGCTGAGATGCCGCGGTCGACGCCTCTTGTTGGGGATGTCGTCTTTAGAATCGATGGTGATGGCATTGTGGTCAGCGCTGGAAACCTTATTGCGTCCATTGAGTTCGACGCGACTGAGATAATGGGTAGGTGATTGCTATGAGAAAAGCGGCATGGATGTCTATGGAGCGTGTTATGAGCGTCGCTATGGCGCTCGCTTTCGGCGCTCTTTTTATGGGATGCGATTCCCTGCCGTTTATCGGCGGGGGCGATCCTGAGCCGGTGGTCGAGATAATCGAAACCGCTGAGCCGGACGTGCTTGTCATAGACGATACTCCGGCTGTTGTGGATGCCGTGGTGGAGCCGAAGGATATGGCTCCACCGGTGCTTCTCAGAGTCTTTCGCAATGAGGCGGGGCATGTCGAGGCACTGTTCGACCGTCCGGTGCGGGTCGTGGGCGGAGAGGTCAAGCTGGTTACCAATAAGGGCGCGCTGGGCATCAAGCCCGGAACGGATCCCGATGTCTATGAGTACTTTTTGATATTCGACATCAACAGCATGGAGGAGGGCGGCGAGGTCATGGCGATGTCTCTGAGGACTCTGGACGGCGCCCGTGTGGTCTCTGAGGACGAGGCGGTCGCGCTGCTGGATTTCACGCCGCAGAGCTTTGTTGTCGAAAAGAGACTGTTTGGTTCGAGCGTGGGCGGAAGTCGTCCCTATGTTAGGGAGACGCGCGCCGAGGAATGGTCCGTGAGGGTGTTCTTCTCGACCAATGTCCGCTTCAGTGAGAATCTCCGGCTGCTCGCGCGAAACAGTGGGGGGCAGACGGGGGAGATGCGGCTCGCCTGGGAATCGCTCAACGCGATGAGGGACTGGAGTTATGTGGATAATCTTCTGTTTGAGGTTCCCGAGGCCTATAGGGAGGAGGCGTTCTGGCTCTCGCCTGTGCAGGTGTATGGATTTAGTGACGCGGACGCTCTAACGGACGCCGCTGACGGCGGCCTGCCCGCCAGAAGGGGTCTTCAGCCGTTTGTGGTCGATATGTCGCGGGGAGCGATGCTCAATGACCTTCAGCGCTGCGCCTTTCACCTGGCGGAGGGCGATCAGATGCGTTACTCGTTCGCGGTGTCGAATCTGAATGAGTTCGTGTCTGAGGACCCGCGTATGAGCGAGGCCATGACCAGAAACGAGTGCATGAGGGCGCTGTCGCGCACCTCGGCGTCGAGCGATACGGGTCTTAGCCGGAACTGGGAGTATTCTTCCTGTATCGATTCCCTTGAGGTGAACTACAGAATAGCGGAGTTCTATCCCGGTTATGTCGATAGTGGCTATCCGTCCGAGATGCGGGATATGTGGCTACTGGCGGACGAACTCATCTCGCGGCCGTTCGATCTACTGACGCTCGATGAGCGCATCAGCCTGAGGGCGATGCTGGTTGATGAAAGCTGTCCGATGTTCTATCCGCAGCTGTTCTACGGCTACTGGATGGAGGCTGAGTGACCCGTTTGGGGCGGATGGAATGCGGGCTATTTTCTGCCGAGCATCCTGCTCAGCAGGCCGCCTTTTAAGCTGCTGAGATTTCTGTCCAGAAATTCCTCAAGTTCGGATCTGTTCAGCGCCGTTCGTCCCCCGACGCTCGCGTTCTCGTCTATGAGGGTGGATGGGACGTTGTCCCGGGTGAATTCGTGTCTTTCGAAGGTGTCGGTCTGTTCTATGACGATGACCTTTTCGCCCTCGAGTATCGAGCCGGTGGGTTTTTCCTGTGTGGCTTCTGGGTTTATCTCTGTGAGAACTCTGTTTGAGTCTTTGGTTTGGCGCCCTGCGCATCGCCTGAGTCCGGTCGTCTGTGAGTCCGGAATTTGAGTTTGTTTAACTATTGTCAAGGATAAATGTTTTGATATGGGCCTTATTGTTGTACAATAAGGCTGTGTAGGCCAACATTTATTTAGCCTTGGCGGTTAATTCTCTTGAAAAGAGTGAAGATATATACGGATGGCGCGTGCCAGGGAAATCCGGGACCCGGTGGGTTTGGCGCGGTCATGAATTACAACGGCTACTACAAGGAGCTGAGCGGAGGTTTTCGTCTCACGACGAATAATCGCATGGAGCTTTACGCCGTTATAGCGGCGCTTGAGGCTCTTAAGGATTCCTGTGGCGTCACGGTTGTGAGCGACTCGCGTTATATCGTGGACGCTGTGAGCAAGGGATGGCTTTTTCGATGGAAGGCCTACGGCTGGCGTAAGAGCGGCGGCAAGGGAAGCGTTATGAATCCCGATCTGTGGGACAGGCTGCTGACGGTTCTTCAGAGGCATGACACCGAGTTTCAGTGGGTGAAGGGACACTCGGGCAATGAGGGGAACGAGCGCGCGGACGCGCTTGCGTCCTCTGCTATAGGGACCGCGGAACTGGAGCCGGACGAGGGTTATGAATCTCCGGTGGACTATGTGAAGGCGCACAGGCTGATATGAAGCGTGAGTCATTCAGGTGAAGGAGCGATTTCGGTTGGGTCCTGGGTCGAATGTTTGTTGTGGGCGTATCCTTTGGGGTCCTGGGTCTTGGAATAGACCTTATTCAGGAGTTCTTCGGTGTCTCACATGAGAGTCGTTCCCTGGCGCCGGCGCGAAAATAATGGGGCTTCTTTGAAGGTTGAACTCTGAAATGATAGCCCTTTGTTACAATTTTCGTGTGGATAATTAGCGACTCTGGAGGATCGAATGAAGTTCAGCTGTCTTCGGGCCAATTTGCTTCAGGGAATGAATAGCGCTGTGGGCGCTGTTCCCGGAAGGACCGCCCTGCCTGTGCTCACGAATTTTTTGATTCGCGCGCGGGGCGGGCGGGTTATGATAACGGGAAACGACCTTGAGACAGCGATAACTTGCGTGGTGAAGGCCAATGTTGAGAGGGACGGGGTTGTTGTCATTCCGGCAAAGATGTCCAACAGCTTTGTGGGGTCTCTCGCCGATGGGGTTCTCGAGGTGAGCGATGAGCCCGAGGATGTGGGTAAGGGCGGTCGGCGGGTGAGGATCACCTCTGGTCGTACGACCAGTCACTTCAGCTGCGAGGATGCCGACCATTACCCGATTCCGCCCAGCGTCGATGACCAGATCATCAGCGTGCGGGTTAGCGCAAAGGTTTTCGCCAGTGGGATAACGCGGGTGTATCCCGCCATCGCGTCGCGCGATACCCGTCCGGTTCTGACGGGCATGAAGATGGAGATGGAGGGCAGCAGGTTCACGCTTGCGGCCGCGGACGGCTTCAGGCTTGCTATCTTCGAGGCTGAGCTTCTGGAGGATGTTTCGGTGGCTGATGAGAACGCTGTGAGGGGAATTCTCATTCCGGGCAAGACGGCGCTTGAGCTGAGAAAGCTTCTGAGCGCGGAGAGCGGGGATGTGGAGGTCTCGGTCACTGCGGCCCACGTGATCTTTCGGATGGGCGATTTTGAGGTGTCGAGCAGTGTCATATCCGGGGACTTTCCGTTGTACAGACGTCTGGTGCCCGATTCCTGGGATACTCGGGTTGTGGTTGGGACAAGGGATCTGGAGAACGCCGTGAGGTCGGTGTCGGTCTTTACCGAAAGGGGTCAGAGTCCTCAGGTGAGGTTGGTTGCGAAGTCGAACGGGGATGGCGGCTGCGTTCTGACTGTCGATGGGCAGACCGAGGGGCTGGGCTTCGGCAGCGGGGAGATGCCGGTCTGGCTTGAGGGCTCGGACGGTCGGGCGGCCTTCAGCGCGAAGTATCTGCGTGACGTTCTGGATGTTCTGAGCGGCGACATAGCGATAGAGCTGGGATCTCCGACCAATCCCGGGGTTCTGAGGCCTGTGGCCGATGATCAGGACTTCTCCTATCTGCATGTGATTATGCCGATGTCGGTCACCTGGTAGGATTTTAGTGTTGGGGAGGATTCTCTCCTGATGAGCAGCAAGCGCAATCAGTTGTGAATGGAGACATGGCTATGTCTGATACAGTAAACGTGACGTTCTACAAGACGGGTGAGGATGACGATTACTACACCTTCTCTGGTGAGGAGGGCGGTATGCAGGTTCGCAAGGATGAGACGCTTGAAGGCGTGCCTTTTTCTGAATTGAATTCCATCAACATAACCCTTCTATCGGTTGCCGACGCTCGGGCGCTGGGAATTCATAATGAGGAGGAATAGTTTGGGAATTATATACAAAGGTTGACGATACATGTCGTCAGAACTCAAACAGCCATGACTCAGCACAGGACATACCAGTATCGCGGGTATTGCACACGCAGAGGTCATGAGCGTCTTGACGCCACCCTCGTGGAGTGTTCTGTCCTGTACAACGCCGCGCTTCAGGAGCGAAGGGACGCCTGGCGCATGGCGGGAAAGTCCATAATCTACTTCGACCAGGGCAGGTCCTTTACCCAAGTCCGTAGAGACTTGCCTGAGTGGGAAGAGATGAGCCTCCAGGTTGGGCGCGGAGTCCTGAAGCGGGTCGAGAGAGCGTACCAGGCGTTCTATCGCCGGGTACGCGGTGGAGAGAAGCCTGGCTTCCCCAGGTTCAGGTCCCGCCACCGATACCAGACCATTGAGGTCGCCGAGGTCTCTTCTCCGATGCTCAAACGCTCTCAGGACGGACGCCGATGTGAACGCGGCCATAAAGATCCTTCGCGGGGCACAGGAGCGTGGGAACATTCGCCCCGGTGTAAAAACCAGAACAGCAGCATGACCTGGCCCTGTCAGGTTTTGTATGTAAGTCCCAATAGTTTCTCCAAAAGTCTTCAGCGGTTACGCGGGGAATTGCCGGTCGTCGCCTCTTAGGAGAGACTTTCAAAAGTTCAGTTGCCAATATCGTTTCCATGCGCCTATCCAGGATGAGACGGAGGTTGAATTGGCACTGAGTTGCGTCTCCTTCCGAAGCCCGTGCAGGCTACACCATGCGTAGTGGGTCGCGGACATGCACCTCGGGAAACAGCGAAAAGTCTCTGTCCTTGGTGAGCAGTATTTCTACTCCATGAGCCACGCAAATTGCCGCTATACGCGCATCGTGGACGACGCCACCTGAAATGTGGGGTCTGTCGACGAATCTACGCAGGACGCCGAGGAAGTCTTCAGTCTCTCCGATGAGCCGGTTGGACGGTGAGTCAGTCCAGGCCGTGACCTGCTGCCAAGCCTGCTGGACCGGGGTTGCCCTGTCACCCCAGATACGCCGGTTGGTGACCACGCTGAGGAATTCATAGCAGCATGGCCACGGTATAGCCCATGGGATATCATTCTCCGCCAGAGACGCAATTAGAGATGCTGCCTGCGAATGATACGGCGAGTCTGCTCGATGGGCATATACCAGTATGTTGGTATCAACCGCAATCACGATCCAGGATCGTCGCCGTAGATGATGTCGCGTAGTTCAGGCCATGTATAGGAGGCCATGGGGTCATGAATCTCGGGGCCGCCGTAGCTGCGGTCCGGGAGCATGTAACACTCGGGACGCGTCTCTTTCGACAGGACCAACCTGAGTCCTTCCTCGACCACCGCCCGGAGTGGGCGACGGGTCTTCTGCGCATGTCGCTTTGCCCTGGTCAGTAGATCGTCATGGATGTCAAGCGTGGTTTTCATGATACCCATACTACCCATAAGACAAGTCATGGTCAATACATATGCGAAGAGGAGGGACTTTATAAAGTCTCTCCTTCTTAGCTCTTTGGCTTGGAAAGAGGCGGACTTTTTAGTATAATGGGTTTCGCGATGAGTTTATGCTCACGCGCACCTCTTATGTGGAATGTCCAGGGCGCGCGCTCAGCGGTGGCGTGCCGGACGGCATTTCACAGGCGGGCGGGGTTAGTGTCATCTTCCCCGCCCGCCTTTTCGTTCCACGAATTCCCTTAGTTTTCGTTCACGAGCGAGTATCCAGTCCAGAGATACTGAACGCGCCCGTCTACGCGTTTTCTGTGCGCGGGCGGCGCGTTGAACATCTTTCGAAAGTCCGGGGCGACGTGCGCCCTCTTGATGCCGGCTATGACCTTGTGGGTGTTGGACGTCCTGTGTATGGCGGCCCATCGCTTCCAGATGCGTTCTGTGGATAGCTCGCGGCTTCTATTCTGAACGACGACACCTTTCAGAAATACCCTGAAGGCGGCGCGTGGGTCGGGATGACCGGGTTTTGGGTCGTCCGGATGGTCGAAGAGGTCGTCCTCGGGTTCGGGGTACATATCGATGTTGCCGTTGACCTCGGCGTCCGTATCTACGACGCGTATGAGAATGGACGTGGGTCTTTTGGGAGTGGGGCGTCTAACCTTCACATTTATCAGCACGTCGGCCAGTTCCTCCTCCGCGGCCGCGGCGGACGGATAGTCGGATAGGTCCAGGACGATTGGACGAACGCCGGCTGGCTGGCTGGCGTCCTTATCGTCCGGCGTACTCTCGGCGCATGGGGACGTCTTCCTTTTGATGATGGACAGAAGCTTTTTGATATTGGACATCGCATTCCTCTCTTTTTCAGGCGGCGTGCCGTTATTTCGGTCTCGCCGGTTATTCGCTGGCTTTCCACCCTATTTTCGCATTTTTTGAAAATGCCGCAAAATCGGGCGGGAAGCCAGCGGTCGTTTTTTCGATATGTTTTACAGTAATGATGTTGGCCCCAGTCGGCGCCCCTCGGGGCGTCCACGTGAGAGGCAAGATCCGGTGGTACGAGCACGCCCACCAGCGCCGGATCGGACGGGCCACAGAACGCCGCTACTGGGGGGAACTGACAAGAGCGGCAGGCGGACCCCTAATCTCGGAACCGTTGTCAGCCGAGCGCAAATTGCTCGAGAGGAAGTTGACGAGACGTCAGACCGGAATCTGCCCGGGTCTGGCGCGCAATGATACGACTGACCGACCGATGGCTGGTATCGAAGCGCATGGGCAATCCCCAGTAAATTCCTAGGGATCTAGCCCCTCTGCGCTTCCTCTCTCCCTCCCTCTCTCAAGCTGCTCCTTTCCCCCTTGCCTCCAAGTAACTAGGTAAGGGGAGGGGGGAGGGGGTTACAGGGGGAGGGGGAGGGGGTGGGGTTCATCTGACAGGGGGTATACGACAGCCGCTTCGCTGTTTTTCGCGTCGCTTGCCTCCTGCGATGGGATTTGTCTCTCGCGTGGAGTTCGGCCCACGCTGGATTGTCGCCCTGAGCGCGTCTGGGGCGCTTTTTGGGTGGGTTATTGGTATTAACGGCTCTGCGGGCTTTCGGGCGCTCCGAGGGCGTTTAGGAAGTTTGGAGCGGGTCCGGAGACGGTGCGGTCGGTATGAGCTGGCCCGCGATAACGTTCTCCTTCAGGCCGCACATGCGGTCCTCGGAGCGGGTGAGCGACGCGTCGGCCAGTATGCTGGTAGTTCTCTGGAACGACGCGGCGGATAGGAATCCGTCCGCCATGAGCGCGGACGTCGTTATTCCGCAGACCAGCGGTCTTGCCGCTGCCGGTCTGCGGTCGGTTTGGACCGCGGATCTGTTGAGTGTGGCGAGACGCGAGTGTCTTATCACCTCGCCCTCGATGAGTTCGGTGTCTCCCGGGTCGGTTATCTCGCAGAATGCGAACATGGACTTGAGTATGACCTCGATGTGCTTGTTGTGCAGGTTGACGCCCTGTCCCTGGTAGACGGCCTGTATCTCGGATGTCGCGTACTTCCAGGTTCTCTCGGGACCGGCCGTCTCGAGTATCTCCGCAAGGTCCGCCGAGCCGCTGGAGAGTATGTCGCCGGTTCTAACTATGTCGCCCTCATCCCGTGTGAAGCGCGCGTTCTGCCAGTATTTGGGATAGCTTATCTCGGAGCTGTTCGAGAGACTCTTAATCCGTATCTGGTCTGAGTTGACGCTCGTTACAATGCCGCTTTCCCTGCATATGGTCGCGAGCAGGGAGGGCTTTCGCGCTTCCAGAACCTCCTCGACGCGGGGCAGTCCGTTGGTGATGTCCGCGCCGGCGACGCCGCCCCTGTGAAATGTTCTCATGGTCAGCTGGGTGCCGGGTTCACCGATGCTCTGGGCTGCTATCACGCCGACTGTGAGTCCGATTGGCGAGGGCTTGAGGGTGGTGAGTGAGTCGCCGTAGCAGGCCGCGCACACTCCGGTCTCGGTCCGGCACATAAGCGGTGTTCTTACGGAGACGAGGGAGACTTTCGGGTCGTCGCTCAGTCTCTGGGCGAGCGATGGGGACACGCGGGTTCCGGGCTCAAGAACGCTTCCGTCCGAGAGTTCGACGGGCGCGGCGAGCAGACGCCTTGAGAGGCTGTCGGCGAAGTCGGGCTCGTCCTTCTCCTTTTGTAGGCCGTATTCGCTCTGGCAGTCTGTTTCTGAGATGTATATGTGGTGTGCGGCGTCCACGAGCCGCCTGGTGAGGTATCCGGCGTCGGAGGTTCTGAGGGCTGTGTCGGCAAGTCCCTTTCGCGCGCCGTGGGTGGATATGAAGTATTCGAAGACGCCCAGGCCCTCGGCGAAGTGGGATTTTACGGGACGCTCTATGGTGCGACCCGATGGGTCGGACATAAGGCCTCTCATTCCGACCATCTGGCGTATGTTTTCGATGTTGCCCTTGGCTCCGGACGTCGCCATGAGGTGAAGGTCCCCGAGCTGGGGGAATATCTCCTCGACCATGCTCTTTACGCTATCGGATGTCTGCTGCCATATCCTGACGATGTGCTCGTGGCGTTCGGACTCGTCTATGAGGCCGCTTAGGAACGACTCGGTTATCCTGGCGGCGTGGAACTCCGCCTCGGTAATGGCGGCGGGCTTTCCTGTGGGGGTTATCATGTCGGATACGCCTATGGACAGTCCTGACAGAAACGCGTGGCGAAAGCCGAGGTTCTTCAGGTCGTCGAGCGTCTGGGCGATGTCGGCTGGGCCGAAATCGTCGGACTCGTACATGTCCATTATAATGCGTCCCATCAGTTTTTTGTCGGCGTCCGTGTTCTGGTACGGCGTGCCGTCCGGCAGGGCCTGGTTGAAGAGTATGCGTCCCACGCTGGTTGGTCCGTCTATCCCGCTTACCTCTATTGGTGTCCTGAGTCCTATGGCCCCTGAGTTGTGCGCCAGGCTGGCCTCCTGCGGCGACAGGAATCTGGGGGCTGCGCGCGCCGTCAGGTTTGGGTCGAGCATCGTCATGTGATATATGCCCAGTATGATGTCCAGGGACGGCAGCGCCGATGGCGAGCCGTCCGCGGGCGATACGGTGTTCAGCGAGCCGCGCATATTGTTTATGGCCTCCGCGAGCGCGTCCCGCGACAGGGGGGCGTGGACCGCCATCTGGTCGCCGTCGAAGTCGGCGTTGAATCCGCCGCAGGAGAGTGGATGCAGTCTTATCACCTTGTCGTCCGACAGTGTGGGGTTGAACGCCTGCATGCTCAGGCGGTGCAGTGTGGGGGCGCGGTTCAGTATGATCACGCGCTCGCCTGCGAGTTCGTCGAGCGCCTCTCGGACCACCGGCAGGTGGGTCTTCTTGGAGAGTTTGAAGGCGGCCTGCTTGTTGGGAGCGTCGGTCGCCATGAGAAGTTTTCTGATCAGGTGTGGGCGGAACAGCTCGGCGGCCATGTCGTAGGGAAGTCCGCACTGTCCGAGGTTCAGGTCGGGACCCGAGACTATTACCGAGCGTCCGGAGTAGTCCACCCGCTTTCCGAGGAGGTTCTGCCTGAAGCGGCCCTTCTTGCCGCGAAGCTGGTCGGACAGCGACTTCAGTGGCCTGTCCTTCGGTCCGAGCGCGGGCTGCGCGGCCGTAGAGTTGTCCAGGAGCGTGTCCACGGCGTTCTGCAGCAGTCTCTTTTCGTTGCGCAGAATGATGTCGGGGGTGTTCATCTGGACGAATCTTCTGAGGCGGTTGTTTCTGTTTATGACCTTTCTGTAGAGGTCGTTTAAGTCTGAGGACGCGAACTGTCCGGAGTCCATCTGCATCATGGGCCTGAGCGACGGCGGGAGCACCAGGACGATGTCCAGTATCATGTCGATGACGCGGGTGTGGTTGCTCAGTATCTGCTGTATGAGTCTTATCTTTCTGATGGCCTTGGTTCTGTCCCTGCCGGACGTGTCGGGAAGCTCCTTCATGGTGGAGGCCAGGGCGGCCTCGAGGTCGAGGCCTGTGAGTATCTGGCGGACGGCGTCCGCGCCGCTTCCGGTTCTGAGAGCTCCGGGCGCGTTCATCTCGATGACGCGTGCGCTCTGGGGATGGATGGCGCTCGGCGCTTCTATCTTGGAGAGCAGGTTGGCCAGTTCCTGCGGTCCCTGGCTCTCGGCCTGCTCTGTGGCGCGTTTTCTGAGTGGTTCGTCTATGGATATGACGGCGTCCGCGGTGTAGTGGACTATCTTGTCCAGCTTCTTTGGACCGATGCCGGTGAGCAGGGATATATGGTTGCCCGCACCCTTGTAACGCCAGATGTGGCAGACAGGCGCGGTGAGTCTAATATGTCCAAATCTCGTGCGTCGGGCGGATGATTCGATTCGCTCGACTCTGCATCTTGGGCAGCGCCTTGGCTCGTCTGGGGTCTCGCGGGTCTTGCCGCAGGCGCATCGAAAGTCGATGAGCGGTCCGAACACGCGCTGGCAGAAGAGTCCGCCGGGCTCTGGGAGCAGGGTCCGGTGGTTCATGGTGTCCGAGCTTTCTATCTCGCCGGACGATAGCGCGAGTGTCTGCTCTGCGCTCATCATGGAGACGCGCATGCCGTGGATCTTCTTGGTGGGGTCGAACGGCATGTTGGGGGTCTCCTGCTCAGAAGATATGGCTGTTCAGGTCATATATGAGCGTGAATGTCAGCGCGGCGATTATGAGCGCTATTGAGAGGTAGTTGGCGGCCTGTATGGTGTTGGGTTTGAGCCGTCGCCCTGACGCGCGCTCTATGAGCGCGATCAGCATCTTGCCGCCGTCCAGGATGGGCAGCGGCAGCAGGTTCAGGGTCGCTATGGAGAAGTTCAGCGACGCCGCTATGATGAGCGCGTATGACGCGCCGGTTAGCTCTATTATCTGGCCGCTTAACTTGGCTATGCCGATAATGCCGGTTATCTCCGGCGCGGTTCCCTCCTGGAAGTAGGCTTTCACGCTTCTTATGGTGGTGGCCACCATCACCGGGTTGAACAGCAGCGCGTGTTCGCCCGCCCTGACTATTGAGCGGGGGTTCTGGGTGGAGCGGTAGTTGAATGTGGCGGTGTTGTGAACGCCCTCTATGCCGCCCATCAGGGGGACGGCCCGGACTTTGGTGAGTCTTGAGTCTCTCTCGACGATGAAGGTGGTGTCGAGTCCCTCGGATATTCTTAGGACGACGTTCATCTGGCGGGCGTTGTCTATCCGTATATCCAGGCGTTTATTGTTTGCGGCGACGATGCGGTCGCCTGCGCGAAACGTGGAGTCTATGGCGGTATCGGTTATGTAGACGTCCTCAAGAGCTACTGCGCCCGGCCATACGATGGTATGGACGAACATGAACGCGGACGCGAGCGCGAAGTTCGCCGCGATTCCCGCGAGCATTATGAGGATGCGGGTTCTGAGGCTGGCGGCGAGCCACAGTCGCTCGTCCAGGCGCACGTAGCCGCCCAGGGGAAAGCAGCGCGCCCTCAGCCATAGTCCGGCGCGGGTTCTGCGCTCCAGCATCGTTGGCCCAAAGCCAATCGCGAACTCGGTCGCCGGTATGCGGAGCGCCCTGGCGGCGAGCAGGTGCGCGGCCTCGTGAATGGCCACTGAGATAAGCAGTATGGCTGGCATGAAGGCGATATAGCGAAGCGCGAACAGGATTGTTTCGGTGGACAATGTTCGCTAGTCCCAGGCTATTGTGAGCCTAACTTCTGTGGGATAGGCGTTCTTGTCGTTGCTGTCGCTCTTGTCCACGCCGAACACGGATTTTCCGACGTAGAGATTGTTGACCACTTCACTCTTGATCTCGGGGTTATCGAAACGCACTGTCTTGGTTGTGAGCTTTTCGTTCTCGAGTGTTACGGTTACGCTTGGCATCTGTTTTACTCCTTTATTCTGTGTCGGGCGGCGTTTATCGCCCGGCAGCGTGTCGAGCATACGACCATTTTGGACTGGTTGCCCTTTCTCTTGACTATCTCCGACGTTCTTCTCTCGAAGGGACTGTGGCATATCCCGCAGGTAAGGGACATCGCGTGTCCAAGACCTGCGATCTTGGACTTTCTATACTGCACGTGGCACTTCGCGCATCTTTTGGATGAGGTATATTTACGGTTTCCGCAGAACGGACAGGTTCTTTTGGACGCGCGGGCGCGCGAGTGGCAGCGTCGGCATTGGGTGGCGTCTATATGCTTGGGATTGCCGCATGAGGGGCAGACTCTCGTTCTCTGATAGGCCGGAGCGTTATTTTGATTTCGGGCTTCGCTTTGAGCGATTATTTGCCAGACCCATTGGGGAGTAATTCCAAGTGTCTGAGCGATCTCTTTTGCTCTGACTCTGGGGTTCTCTTGGACCTGGTTGATAATATACTGTCTGCGCTCTTGGGAATTCATAGGTGACAGCATAGACCCGCGCCCGACTATCGGGCGCGGGTCTATGGGAGTGTCGCGGCGCTTTGGTGGTGTTCTCTTTGGTTTAGGCCGCTTTCAGCTTGTTCAGAGCCGCCGGGATCTGTTCGGGTTCGGTTATGCCGTTACTGGACATGAACTGCGTCACCTCCCTGTCGCCGAGGGCGTTTATGCCCATGAGGCTGCAGGCGGCTGGGATGGTCATGCTCTCGTCGGCGTCGATCCATTCCTTGACGACGCGGGCGGCGCCCATCCTGCGGGGCGCCGCCGCGTCCGCGTTTCTGGGGGAGCGTCCGCGTCCGGACGCGCGCTTGCCGGATTCGGACTTGAGTTCCAGGCCGAACTGCGGGCCGAAGGTGCTGAAGGCCCTCTTGAACGCGCGGGTTACGGCCGCGGCGGCTGCGGTATCGTGAGAACTGGGCATGTCGCTGGCTATCTCCCAGGTTCCGACGCCGTCCCTTGGTCCCACGCCGTCCACATGCAGCGATACGATGGCCTTGTAGAAGCCCTGCCTTATGTCCTGGCCGTCACGCTTTCTGGATGGCGTCTCGATGAAGGGAACGTCTCCCACGATGCGGTAGGACCAGCCGTCGTAGCCGAATATCCGGTTGGCGTTCTTTATAACGACCTCCCGGTCTATGTACTCGAAGTCCGGTTTTTTGGCGTTGAAGTCGTTGTACTGCACGACGCCGGGATCTATGGGCTCCTCGAGCATCTTTATGATGTCGTCGCCGAGTCTGGCGATGTCTGTCTGTTCGGTATCCATCATGGTTTTACCTCTTTCCTAAAATTCACTTTGGGATTTCATTATAGTTGCTTTTTGGGATGGTAAAGTTCGTTTTCCGACGGGCCGTCGGAACTTTATCGGTCAGTCGTTGTGCTGCTCCCGGGAGCATGCCATGCACTTGAACAGGCCGATATATCCTCTTATGGAGTTGTACTCCTTGCGGTAGATCATGCGCCCGCGACAGTTGACGCAGTATATGAGGCTGTCGTCCATTCTCTTGTGTCGATTCTGTTTGCCGCGCCTGAATCCTGTTCTGTCGTCGTTGTATCGCTGGCGTATTGGTCTTGTGCCCTCTATGATCGACCATCTTCTGGTATGTTCATCGCACGTGTACTCGTGGCACATGCAGTTGCCCAGCCGTATCATGCCGTTGGATGTCCTGTAATACTGGCTGGACGGAACGATGGGCAGGTGGCAGAGGCGGCACATCTGCCTGGTCTTTCTTGTGGGAGACGGTCTGGTGGCCGTTTTCATCATTTCGCTCTTGCCTGTTTCTCGGGCGCTGTTCTGACAGCCTGTGTTCTGGTCATGTTCATCATTGCTGGCTGGTACACATTCATATAGAGGAAGCTCATCACGTCGTTAGGTCTTCTGCTGCTGTGGCTGCGCTCTTTCCCAAAGGTCAGGGGAAATCTGCCGCTATGGCTTTTGTCGGCGATTGATACGCCGTCCGGCAGAAGTCGGGCTATCTCCGGGTCTTCGAGGTACACGCCGCCCCGGGAGTTGGCGGTTCCTCTCTCGTCGTCGAATCCCGGGTTTATCCAGAAGTGCATGTTGGAGTTTCTGTCCGTATAGGTGAGGTTGTCGTTTTTGTTGGACGTAAACATTGCGCTGAACTCGCTTAGAGAGGGTATCGGTCTTCCGAACCGCTTCTCCTGGGCGCTCAGGCTGCATCTCTCGCATCGTCCGAGCCGGTCGAGCTCGGGGAGGTTGAATCCATCGGCTGTCGGGGTTCCGAAGACCCAGCCGCACAGGGGGCAGTCGAGTCCGAACGGCGCCTGGCACTCGAGACATCTTTTGGCCCCGGACGCGTTTAGCGTCTCGCATTCGTCGTTCGGACAGCGTCGCATGGGGGATTCCCCGGCGCCCTCTATCTTCGCGGCTGCCCTGGGTTTCAGGGTCCAGTCGAAGTCCGTGTCGGGATGTCCCAGTCTTTCGGTGTTGGTTGTGCCGTCCAGTATGAGTCCGTACTTTTTGCCGGGACTGAGCCTGTTTGCCCTGCCCGCCATCTGCACCCACAGGGACAGGCTCTGGGTGGGGCGCAGGCAGAGGACGCAGTCGGTGTTCGGCGCGTCGAATCCCTCGGTGAGGATGCCAACGTTTGCGATAGCGCTTATCTCGCCGCTTTTGTATCTGCTCACCGTCTCGCCGCGCTCGGTCTTTGGGGTTGTGGCGAAGAGGGTTTCTGTGGGTATGCCTATCGAGGTGGCGTAGCGGGCCACGGCGGCCGCGTGGTTTATGTTGAGGCAGTAGATGAGGGTCTTCAGTTTCCTTGCGTATATTCTCTCCCAGGCCGCCAGCCAGTCCACGGCCTTCTCTATGAGGACGCCCGGGAACTGACCGCTCAGGGTGCGTGAGACGGAGTAGTCGCCGCGGCCGTCTGAGCCGACGCCGTGTATGAGGCTTGTGTCGGGCGGGCGTTTCACGAGAGAGGGCGTGAGGTATCCGCGTCCTATGAGCTGGTTCTTTGTCGGGCCGTATATCATGGCCTCGAATATGTGGTCGAATCCCTGTTTTCTGGAGAGTCGCCAGGGCGTTGCGGAGAGGCCGAGCGTAGGGCCGGGCCAGGTATTGGCGCACCATGTCCAGACCCGGGCGGGCGTGTGATGCGCCTCGTCTATTATGAGCAGGTCGTGTTCCGCTGGGCTCAGATCGCCCCTGTTCATGGCGTTCATCAGCCTGACGGGGGATATGACCTTTATCTTGGTTTCGGGTATCCTGGCGTCAAGGAGCGTCTTTTTGCTCTGGATCTCGAGCTCGGCGCGGTGGGTAAGCCAGAGGATTCTGTTAAGGGGTGAGCGGGCTATCCACCTGCGGGCGACTTCTGTCGCTATGGTGGTCTTGCCGCCGCCGGTCGGCAGGAAGTACATGATCTTCCTGCGCGGTCCGAGTCGTGTGACTATCCTTTTTATGTCCGATGTCTGGTAGTCTCTCGGCCTAAATGTCATTGAGTCTGCCCTGTGCGTACTTCCCGTTTGGGGGTGGGGTATGCGATCTGTTCTTCTTTTCGGGCGTATTGACGCTGCCGGTCAGGATATACCTGATGAGAGAGGCGCCTCCGCGCGAGTCGGGGGATACCTGGGACTCGCAGTGGTAGGTCTCCACGCACAGGGGACATCCCCTGAAGCATCCGCAGTCGTCCATGATCGCGCCCGCGATGGACAGGAAGCGTTCAGCGTTTTCGTATCCGAGTTCCGTTATGCCCGCTCCGCCCTCGTGGCTGTCGAACAGGAATACGCTGTTCTCAGTCGAACCCGGCGCCGGGGCTATCAGTCCCTTGAGGTCGCCGGGATCGGACATGGAAAGAATCGTGAGGGCGTTTATGCCGGAGTGCTCTATGGCGTGGAGGGACTCTTCGTCCCCGGCGAATATGGGGGTTCTGAGCGTTGCGGGGTCGGCATTGATCCAGAGTCCTGTGGTCTGAAACGACCTCTTCGCTGGTGAGCGGAAGGTCTCGCGGGAGATGAGCTTGCCATCCGCGCGGCTCTTTCTCACGTATCCGGCGCGTGTGTGCGTCACCTTCAGCTGGCCGAGGTGTATGACGGCGCGCTCTCCTATGATGTATCTCTGTCTGGTGAGTTTCTGAACGCTTATCTCGGTTGTTATATCGGCCTCGGTGAGATAGTTGGGCTCGAGTCCGGCGACTGCGGATGCCTGTCTCTTTCCTTTGTTCACGTTCTTTATCACTCTTGTCTGTCCCTTATTGGAGTAGACGGCGCCCGGGTAGATGTCCCTGAAGGCGGTCTCATTCTGGACCTTTTCGATTATCTCGCCGGTTCGGGCGTCGCATATCGTGTAGAAGTCGCCGGACACGGACCTTATGTTGATGTGATAGGCGGGGTTTTCGATTCCCGGCGAGGGTCTGCGCGTTTTGGAATGCGGATTGAACGTGAGTTTGCCGCTCTCCATGAGCTCGGCCGTTATGTCCCGGGTGGTCTGTTCGTCGAAGTATGTGAAGTCGGCGCGTCCGAGTGGGATTTCGGACGCCGCGGCGAGGATATGGCCTGTTGCCACTGTGGGATTTGTGAGCGATATTCTGGCGTGTTCGGTGGTTGAGCCGAAGAGTTCGCCTGGATGGCGCATCATGAACTGGTCGATGGCGTGGTCGGAGCATATGAGAATGGCGACTGAGGTCTTGCCGTCGCGTCCGGCGCGTCCGACGCGCTGCCATGTGGACGCGACGGTGCCCGGGTATCCGGCGAGGACGGTGGCGCCGAGATGTCCTATGTCCACTCCCAGCTCCATTGCGTTGGTGGTTATGACTCCGTTTATGTCGCCGGTCTTGAGGCGCGACTCCACCTCCCTGCGGTATTCCGGCATGTATCCCGCCCTGTAGGGCATGATGGAGTCTGATATGTCCAGGGCTCCCTCTTTGAGGTTGGCGCTGCTCATCGCGTATATCCGTTCTGTCTCGCGTGTGGTCTTTGCGAACGTCATTATCCGTATGCCCCTCTCTATGAGGTCGGAGCTTATGTCTGCGGCGTCTTTGTTCATGGAGAGGAGTTTTCTGCCGCGCTCGTCCGTGGTTCGCCAGAACACGAATTCCCTTGCGCCGGCCGGACTTCCGTCGTTATCGACCAGATCGAATGGGAGTCCTATGAGACTCTCGGCGTGCTCGATGGGATTGGCGATGCTCGCGCTGCAGAGCGCGAAGACGGGATCTGAGCGGTACATGGCGCAGAGTCTTCTGAGCCTGCGCATGATCATGGCGACATGGCTGCCGAATATCCCTCTGTAGGTGTGTGATTCGTCGATGACGACTATGGATAGTCCTGAGAGGAATTTTGCCCAGCCCCTGTGCCAGGGCAGTGTGGACATGTGAAGCATGTCTGGATTTGAGATTATGATTCTGGAGCGGTTCTTGATCTCTCTTCTGCTCTTCGTGGGGGTATCGGCGTCGAAGGTATTGACCTCGATGGAGGCCTCCTCGGGGAGCATCTCTCTGATGGAGTGAAGCTGGTCCTGGGCGAGTGTCTTGGTCGGAAATATGTACAGGGCGGTGGTCCGCGGTCGGGCTGTGAGCGTCTCTATGGTGGGCGTCTGGTAGCACACGGACTTGCCGGAAGCCGTGCTTGTGGCTATGACGACGTTCTTTCCTTCTCTCAGAAGGTCTATGGCCTCGGCCTGATGCGTGTAGAATCTCTGGACGCCGGACGCTCTGAGGATTCGGGTTATATCGTCCGGCAGCGTCTGGGCGAGGCGTTGGTATCGCGCTGGCCTGGGGGGGATGGTTTTTCTGTAGGCCACGGCGTTTCTGTAGGAGGGAATGGTCTCCAGGTGGCGCATGAATCTTGCGACTGGGTCGTCGCGTTTCGGATGTCTGATGCGTTGTGTCGTCATGCTCTTTTGGTCGCGTGGCTGAGTTATCGCCCTCTTTCGGGCGGATGTTCTCTTATTTTATAGACAGTCGCGTGTTTGGCCTTCGCCTTTTCGCGCTGGTGGCGGCGAAAAGCGGTCCTGAGACAAATTTTTTTGGGCCGGATGTGTCTGGCCTGGTCGCTGGTGGACCGGGATGTTGGGATGGGGAAATATATGAGGCTGGTCTTGACTCTGCGGGCAAATTTTTTTGGGAGTCGGACGCGCCTGTGGCGTGGGATTGAAAGCCCCCGCGTGGGCGTGGGCTTTCGTGGCGCGATTCGATCATCTTGGGGCCGAGACCCTGAGCTGGTATGGATGGGTCTCGGCCGGGGGCTTGGTTTTACGGCAGCATTTCTATGGCGGCGAGCAGGTGCTTGCAGATCACCTTTCTGTACTGGTGGTCCGGGCAGGTGCAGGTTTTCTCCTGCCTGTCCACCATGTAGAAGGTGCCGTCCTTGGACTGGCTCGGTATGAGCATGTAGTCCAGTGGCTCGTCGCCGAGGCGGGCGGTCTCCATTGGCTGGCCGGGGGTTATGGAGCGGGCTATCTGGGATGCGCGAATCCTTCTGTCGGGATGGTTCGCGAACTTTCTGTATATGACGATTCCGATGGCCGACTCAATGGAGTCGGCCTGAAAGTACATGCGATGGTTGGGCGCTCCGCCCAGGTGCCAGTCTCCGGTGAGAGTGCGTCTGAGCGTGAGTTTTGTGTCGCCTGGCATGTGGCATTCGGCATGTCCATCGTCTGTGATGTTCCAGACGTGGGGCACGCCGGAGAGGCTTCGGTTCTGCGATATGCCGATTATCTCCATCATGTTTTATGCTCCTTTCTTCTGCATATGGGGTCTGTTAGAAAGGTGGGTTGCTCATGCCGAGCAGTTTTGAGGCGACGGTGCAGCAGGCGTTTCCCCAGGATGGTCCGTGCTCCATCTCCTTTTCCTGCCAGGCGTGCGCCAGTTCGTGCACGATTATCTCATACTGGAATTGTCCGCGCCCAGAGAAGAAGGTATCTTCGAGCAGCGCGGTGTTGAATCGGATGGTTGGATTGATTCGTCTGTTGGCGGTGCAGCAGGCGAGCATATTGCTGGTTGGGTCGTATATGAAGCTGACGGTTGGGCTCTCTATGCCGGCCTGTTTCGCCAGGACCACGACCCACTCGGCAAAGCTGTCCATCTCATCTGTGGTTCTGACTGGGGTGAGGTCCAGCTTTTCCTGTCCGAATAGCTGATGGGTGGTCTGCATGCCTATCTTCTTGGCCTGGCTTCGTTCCTCGGGGCTGAGTGAGCGGGGATTGATGATTTCAAACCCGCTCTCCACGGCCTTCATGTTGGAGTTGGCGTTCGAGGACATGATGAGGCTTTTTTCGCCGTACTTGTTTTCGAAGTAGTTTCTGACGGGCGTGAGTTCGGCGCGGCGCTCGTTCTCCACGGCGGTGCGCGCCCATGTCTCGGTGAATTCGCTGGCGTCCATCATATCGGCCATGGCGTTCAGCAGCTCGGCGTAGATGTCCTTTAGGTAGGACTCGGAGACGGTGGTCCTGTTGGGTGGCATGGGCACCTTCTGAAGCACGTCCACGTCGTAACCCGTGGAGATGGGCTGGATGGGTATGCCCATCTCGAATATCCAGCCCCCGCTGGATTCTCTGGTCTCGGGATCGAGGCTCTTTCTTTCGGGGCTGAGGGCGAGGATGTGTATCTCGGTCTTACGCCTGGTGTTTCTGATGGGTTCGCCCGGGCTGTTCTGCAGCACTGTGGGTAGTGTGCACTTGCGGACCGTCAGGGGCTTGCGGGTGGGTATCTTTCTGCGGTTTATGGTCAGGGCGCAGTCGGTCGGCCTGAACAGGGAGAGTTTGTCGACACTGTCGTCCATCTGCCGCTGGGTCCAGGGCATGACGAGGGTTATTCTGGTTCCGCGCTCTCTGTCGTTGGGACTTATGGCCCTTCCGCCGAGGCGGGGGAACTCGATGGTCTGTCCGACTGTTTCTATGGTGGCCTCAAATGCGACGGAAATGGCTTCCTTTTCGCCTATGTTAAAGCGTCCCCGCTTCTTGGGGTCGCGCCTCTTGGCTGTGTCTCCCAAAAGGGTATAGCTGTCGCGGGGATTGGCGAATCCGGCGCCGTCGTCCTCTACGACAACGACGGTCTCGCCGTGTTTGTTCTGTTTTGTGGTCAGCTTGCAAACTGTCGCTTCCGGCGCCTCGTCCCAGGCGTTCTGAATGAGTTCCTTCAGGATGTCCCACGGTTCTCTGTTCCCGTTCAGGGCCCTCATGCCGTGGGCGTCTATTTCGAATCTGTTGGGCGCGGCGTAGGTGGCGGCTGTTTCACTCAATCGGTTTTCTCCTGTTCTCTGTTGGATGGGAGCAGACTTGCGAACCGGCCTGAGTCTCCCATCTCTATCTCGCCGAGCGCGGCTCTGGCGCGCTGGACGATGCGGTTCATTCTGGTCTCGATGGCGCCGACGTCGGTTCTGCGCGCGAGCGCTGCCAGTCTGAGTCCGTCCGCAAGCGCGGCGCGGAAGCGCCGCCTGAGGAATCCTATGGTCTCGGCGTCGGTGGCGTTCGCGCCGGCGGACGGGGGTACGAGTCCCATTTCGGGTTCGTTGAACCTGCTCTCGATGAGCGCCGCGTTTCGCTCAATGTATTCGGTGAGGGCGGGAAGTTGATTGGGTGTCCGTATTCTGCGGCCGCGCATGAGACTCTGCGCGGCCACGTCGAAGTGGTGTAGGTCGCTGGTTGTCTGTTGTGCGTTCATCGTTTCTCTCTCTTAAAAGGCGGAGACGACCTGACTTGGGCAGGTCATCTCCGCTCCTGGTTCTTACGGTTATGCGCGTCTTTTCAGTCGCACTTGCTGTGGCCGCAGTTCTGGCATGTGAGGCAGCCCTCTATGTGTAGAACGATGCCCGAGCATCCGGATTGTGGACACATTTTTGGGGTTTGAATTTTGTCGTCGCTGTTCATTCCGGGCAGTCTGCCCTGAAGAGAGTTGGGCTGCGCGGCGAACCGCGAGTCGTCTCCGGATGGTTCGTTGTTGTCGAGGTGTGCGGCCATTAGCTTGGCGACGCCGTCCTCGGGCGAGCGTATCAGGGTTGATTCATACCAGATTGGGGTCGATGTGATGCCCGCGAGCTGGCCGATTATCTCCTCGGGATGTATGCGGGAGCGAAGCGCGAGGCTGATGAGGCGGGAGATGCCCTCCAGGTGCGCCTGCTCGCCGGGGTCTGTCTTTCCGAGATTGATGAACGTCTCGAACATCCTGCCCTCGTGGTCGTTGATGGTGACGTACATTCTGCCGCTGGACGACTCTATCTTGTAGGACTGTCCGGTGAGTGACTTGGGCCTGTCGGCGGGTTTTACGTAGTAATTTGTCGGGGCGGGCTCGCCGCCCTCTTTGGCCTGGGTTTCGGCGGTCTCCAGCACCTGCTGGGACTTGGAGCCGTCTCTGTATACCGAGATGGCTTTGCATCCGAGTGTCCATGCGGCCAGGTATGCGTTGCCGACCTCCGTCTCTGTCGCGGAGTTGGGCATATTGATGGTTTTCGACACGCCGTTTGAGACGTGCTTTTGCCATGCGGCCTGCATCTTGATGTGGTCCAGTGACGCCACCTGGTGGGATGTCCTGAAGATCGACGGGTTTACGTATCTCTCGATATCCTCTGGGTTTTCAAACAGCCTGGCGAGTATGGCCTGCAGGTCACCCGCGCTGTTTCGATCTATCTGCGCGCGCAGGGGGGCGGGCGCGTCCATGAGTTGAACGCTTTTCTCGCCGTCCTTCCACAGGACGTTTGAGCGGTAGATGAGCGAGTAGTGCGGCTCTATTCCGCTTGAGCAGTCGGCGATGCGGCTTATGGTGCCTGTCGGGGCGATGGTTGTGAGGGAGCTGTTGAGAACAGGAAACGGGAGTCTGTCTTTGACTGCGGAGTTCTCCCATTCGGGAAATGGTCCTCTCTCCTTGGCCATTTCTCCCGACTGCTTCCATCCGGTGTCGGTGATGAATTCGCTGAGTTTTTGAGCGAGGTCGATTGCGTTGAGGCTGTCGTAGGGCATGTTCATCATGACGAGCGCGTCGGCCCAGCCCATAACGCCCAGTCCTATGCGGCGGGTGGCCTGGTTCATCTCCCTGAGTTTTTCCAGCGGAAATGTATTGACCTCAATTACGTCGTTCAGAAATCTGACCGCGATTTGAACGGTGTCTCTGAGCATGTCCATATCGATGGTCATGGTCTCCGGGTTCACATGCGCCGCGAGGTTTATGGAACCCAGGCAGCAGTTGCCGTAGTCCTCCATAAATTCTTCGGAACAGGGGTTTGAGGTGAGTATCTGTCCAAGCTGCGGATTTGGGGCGGCCTCGTGAACGCGGTCTATGTATACCACGCCCGGGTCGCCGGTCTTCCATGCGGACTGGATGATCTCGTTCCACAGTTCCTTGGCGCGGATTTTGCCGGCTGGCGTGTTCTCCGGGCCCTTGCCCCTGTCGCGCGGGTTGATGAGGTCTATCTCGTCGTCGCTGAGCACCTTCTCCATGAATTCGTCGGTTATCTGTACCGAGATATTGAAGTTGGCGAGCGTGTCGTCATTGTCCTTACAGTGAATGAACTCCCGTATGTCTGGATGGTTCACCGGAAGCTGTCCCATATGCGCGCCCTCCCGGAAGGCTCCCTGCGTGAGGGTCTGTCCGACTGTGGAGTATAGCTTCATGACGGCGACGGGGCCGCAGGCGGAGCCGTGGGTGGTGCGGATGGCGTCGTTCTTCGGACGCAGTCTGGACAGGCCAAAGCCCACGCCGCCGCCTGATTTCTCGATCAGCGCGGCGTCTGTGGCGATGCGCATGATGGAGTTCATATCGTCCTGTGGGGATATGGTATAGCAGGCGGAGAGGCTGCCCGGAGCCTGTTTTTGTTGGTCCTCGTCCTCGCCTTCGTCCTCGATTACGGTTGCGTTGACCAGTGTGGGGGAGTTGGGCAGAAACCTGAGCTGGCGCATGATGTCGTGGAAGAGTGTCTCGGCCTCTGCGCGCAGGGGCTCGGGTTCGCCCATTGCGACGGCGCGCGCCACTCTTGTGAACATATCCTCGGGGGTCTCTCCCTCTCTGAGGTATCGTCTTTCCAGAATCGCGCGCGCGTTGGGCGAGAATTCAGGGAATATCTTGGTGGTCATCTTTCTTTCGGCTCCTTTCGGAATCTGCTGTCGCGTCCGGAAGTTCTGTGCCTCGGCGTGGTCTTGTGGGATGTGAGGTTTGTCCTTTTTGTGGCGATTATGGCCTCTTCTCCTGGGTTTATCTTAGGAATGGTTGGAGCGTCCGTCTCTTTTGAGGGGGGCTTTTTGGGGTGCCGCCGGGCGTTCGGAAAGCGTCGGGCTTCCGGACGCCCGGGGCATTTCTTCAGGACTTGGCGGCGTCTCTACTGAGAATCGCGGTGTCCATGCTGTTTATGAGCACGTGGAGCTCTTCGATGGACAGCTGGTTGAGGCTGTTCTTGCCCGGATAGGTGGTCTCGGCGTTGGTGATGGCCTGGTCTATCTCGGCTCTGGTTCCCTGTCCGAGTATCTTGCCCGCTTCGATTATTCTCTTGATGAGCATACCGCGTTCCTCCGCTATGCGGTCGTAGCGCTCCTCGGCCATGCGGTTGTATCCATCGTAGGAGTCGTCTGCGTCTGGGCCGGCCTGGGCGTCCGCTGTCTCAATTGGGTCGGCGGCTGGGGTGTTGTCCACCTCGTCCGGGTCCTCGGAGGGATAGGGCATTCCGTTCTCCTCGGCCTTTATGCGGGCGGCGTCCTCAAAGGCCTTGTCGTCGGTCTTTGGGAGGGTGTCGATGGTCTCAAGCGCGTCTGATATGCCGTAGAGCTGCTCGGCGAGCGCGAGTGCGATGTCGACGGTTATCTTGTGGCCTGACTGTCTGACTGCGAGGTAGGTTGGAACATCGTTGAGCGCGGCCTGGTACTTTATGGATATGGAGTCGTTCTCGGCGAATACGCCGGCCTCTGTGAGGCGGACGACCTCTGCGTCCGCCTGGTTGACGAGCCAGATGTAGATCCGCCTGGTGTTGGCGGTTATGCTCTCGGCTCCTATCTCCTCGTCCAGATAGGGCGCAAGGGCTATCGCGCCCTTCCTGGCGACTATGGATACTATTCTCTTCTGCTTTCTTGACTGGGTCATTTCTGTCTCCTTGTTAGTTCATTTGTCTGATTGTATTGGATGGCGCGCCCCCGGCCTCCGGCTTTTCGGATGGAGATGGGGGCGCGGGAACGGGGTATGTCGGGCGTTCTCTATATGGGCGCGGTTCTGCGCGCCAGGATTTCTATGCCGTCTCTTCCGTGCAGCGCGGCGAGGTCGGCCACGTCCTTGCATTCGTCCGGCATGGTGACGAGACTGACGGCGCTGTTCGTTCGCTCAAGCAGCTTTTCGGCGAGTGTCCGGCCCTTTTTGACTCCCTCGCTGTCGGCGTCGAACGCGATGGCGATATTTCTTTGGGCAAGGCGGGTTGCCATGAGGTCGAGTATCCTGTCGGTGATGTTGACCCCGAGTGTGGCGACTGCGGTGAGGTCCCATTGGGCTAGAGCGAGCCAGTCGAATATGCCCTCGGTCAGGTAGACAGGCTGGGATGCTGTCGTAAGTGATAGCGCGTTCAGTCCCAGGGGCGTTTTGTTGCCCGGAATCGCGTCGAATTTGAGGTCTGCGTCGTCTATGCTTCGGCCCGTCATGTAGAGCGCGACTCGTCCATTGGAACTGAGTTCGGATACGACTATTCTTCTTGCGAACCGTTCCGTTTTTTCTCCCGACGGCCCGTCGGTTATGATGATGCCCGCGCGGTTGGCGTCCATGAGGCTGAGGGACGCGGCCGCGAGTCTTTCGTTCATGCGGTCGTCGTCGGGACAGTAGCCGAGTCTCGGTCCAATGAGACCGCGGGCGTTTGGATCTATTCCACGGCTGTGGAGATAGTCGCGTCCGGGCTGTCCTGCTGGATGGCTTTTGAGTATCCATGAGTAGAGACCCGCGGCCCTTGTGAGTGACCGGATATCCGGCCTAAAGGGACGTTTGAGGCGTTTTGGCTGGGGCCTGGGCGCGGCGGGAGGCAGTTGTTGTGTATCTACTGTCCGGGCCATGTCCCTGAGCGTATCGCTCAGGGATTGGCCGCTCATCATGGCGGTGAGGTCTATGACGTCTCCTGTGCTTCCGCATCCGAAACAGTGGAAGCGCTGGTCCGGATATATGGTGAAGCTGGGGTGGGTGTCCTCATGCTGTGGGAGGAGACAGCGCGCGACGCGAAGGTTTCTCCGGGTCGTGAGTTCGAAGCCGAACCGCATGGCGGTCTCCTCGATGTCGTAGCTGGTCTTGACTCTTTCGATCAGGTTATCGCTTATCTGTGGAATGTAGCCTCTCCTGTCTTGTGGGTGAGTTTATCTATGGGTTTTCGTGCGCGTCGGAAGGGGCCCGCCGGCTTTCCTCGGGATCCCTTTCGATGCGCTTGCTTTACTCGCTCTTCTGTTCTATTTTTAGCCTGTTTTCGGCCTGGTCTGGGGCTGGTTCAGGGCTGTTTACGGGGGTCGGGTTCAGCTTGGCGGAAATGCAGGAAAACGAGTGGGCCGATATAGAAAAGCTCTATATTTTTGGGTTGTCTGGGACTCTGGACTCAGACCCCAAATACCGGGCTTTTTCGTCCGTCTCGCCTTCCCATAGGGGGCGACGGAAATCGGGCCGCTGTTTTTACTGGCGGCGGGTAGGGTGATTTGGCCCTAAAACACTCTCTCCTGTTTTTTACACTCGGATTCCAGGCTGATTTAGGCTAAATCACTGTTAGGGGCTGACTGATGGGCCGCCATGTATGTCCCTAAGTGGAAACGTCCTTTAGAAAAGGGCATAGGACGGCTCAGATTGGGGGTGGGTGTGTATGAGGGTATGAGGGTATGTGGTGGGTGAGTGGGACAGTGTGATTATGCGGCTGGGTTATTGTGGCGCTGGTTCGCTTGTTAGGGGTGGGATTGGGGGGGATAGCTTGCCGCTCAGTGGAGCGGGCCGTGATTGAGCGGTCTAGACTGTGCTTTGGATTGAGCGGTCTAGACTGGGTTGGTGATGTCGGGTCTAGACCGGGGGTGAGCGGGTTGGGTTGGGTCTATTGGGGCGACGCGCGTTCATTATTAAGTTCTCTGGCGGGGTCGCCGCTTTCAGGAAGGGTTGCTCTTGGGAGTGGAGCCTGAGGCTGGCGAGTTCTGGACGGGAGTGGGTAGGGCGGCGTTTCTAATGGTATCGCTGACGACCACGTCCATAAACTTCATGAGGTGGTTATAGTCCCATCCGCACTCCCTCCACAGGTCGAAGCTGCAGCCGGTGTTATGGTATATGAAGTCTGAGGGATAGATGTCGTGTTCATTGCCGCCGTCGCACGTTGGAATGAGTTCAGCGCGGCCATCTGCGCTGAGCATTGCTTTCAGCGCGGTGCGGTGAGATTGCCAGCGCGGCAGGTTCGGTGCGGCGGCTATCTCGACGACTCGTTTCTTATCGTTCCATGAGTAGCGCAGTTTGGGGTCGAGTAGTCCTGCCTGTTCGATATAGCCTTGGAAGTCGACGTTGAGACGTTGGAAATCGATGTTATCGGGTCCCAGTTTCTTGTAGTAGGAGATAAGTCTGAGCAGTGGCGAGTAGTTCATCGGCAGGATGTCCACGGGAGTCTCCTTTCGGGATGGGGTTGGGTGGGAGACTTCAGTTCTCTGTGGATTCTCCCAGCAGCTCTGCGCGTTCGCGGCAGATCCGGCGGCCATGTGGATTGGGTCTGGCGTATCTGACGGGGGTGGGGTTATCGGCCCAGGCGTCGGCCCAGTGGATGAGGTGTTCGGTGGCGGGTCTGAGGGTATCTGTATTACAGACGAGGACCTCATCGGCGGCGTTTATGGCGGCCTCTGCGAGGCGAACGGCGCGTATGCCGTGGTAGTCGTCGTCTGCGAGGTTGGTGAGGTATTGGTCTATCTCCGGAATGGAGCTTATGACGAGGTTGCTGCTCAGGGCCTCTTTGATAAGCGGGTTTTGGTGAGGTTTCAGCAGAGGCAGTGTCGAATGGGGCCGCGCATCATCAGGATATACTCGTCGGGGGCGTAGTGATCGGGGTTTATGAGATCCGCGCAGAGGTTTCTGATCTCACCGGAGTAGGCGTGCCAGTTATCGGCGACGTAGTGTTTGCTGTTGTTCAGTCCGCGGACACTGAAGAGGCCTTCGTTCTCGGTGAAGGCTATGAGCCGGAGTTCATTGAGTATATTGCGCTGGGTATCGGAAGTGGTGAGTCTTCTGAGTTCAGTGAGTCTTGTGTGGATCTCGAGAACGTCTGAGGGGACGCATTCGATAAAGTCCTTGGTATCGAACCCTATGTTTAGCTTGTCGCTGTCCAGTGTGTCGTCTGGGTCCTCGCCCAGGGCGACCTTCTCATTGAGCCATTCTGCGAGTTTGTCGAGGGCGGGGGTGCGCAGGACGTCGTCGAGGTCGGCCTACACGAGGGTGAGTTGAACGGTGTTATCGCTGATGTGAGTATTCTTTGGTTCGCCTGTGGCTTTTGGAAGTGGCGATGGTGGTTGTGGGCGCGGGAGGCTTTAGTCCCGCGCCTGGGGTAGGAGTCTAGAGGACGGCGCTCCAGTCTATTTTGCCGTGCTGAAGGAAGTTTGAGAATACGCCGGCGGCGTGATGGTAGTTTACGTCGCCTCTTATGAGGGCGATCTCGACGTCTGGGGATGCGATGTGTTCCAGGAACAGGTCGTTCGCCTGTGTGGGGGAGAGGCCGAGGGCTTCGGCGGCCATGAATAGAACGCGGTCTCTGAGGTCGTAGTCGTGGTTGTCGAGCATATCGTCTATGACGCTGGTCGGTATGTTGGAGCGGGAGATGGCGAGGCCGGCGAGGGTGCCGGCGTAGGCGCCGAAGGCGGCGTGTGAGTCGGCGAACGTGAGTGGCTGGGTTCCCTGGGGAGTCTGATCATAGTGGTCGGCTGCGACGAGGTCTCTGAGGAAGTCTGCATCGCAGCCCTTGGGTCGTATGGCTGCGACGTGGGGACTGGGATCCTGGGAGAGGGCGGTGAGGGCGGTGAGAAAGGAGTCCTGTGTCTCTTCGATATCTCTTTGTGTGATGGATGATTTCATGGGTGTGTTCTCCTTGACGGGAATGTCCTGACGAGTGTGCTTGCGCGCCCGTCCTTATTTTAGGGCGGCGCGTTCAGTTGAATTCCGGGCAGTCGGGGTGATTGCAGTAGCCGTAGTGTGGGTAGCAGTCCTCGCAGTCGTGGTCGTCGCAGGCCACGACTACGGGGTCCCAGGAGACGTCGCCGGTCTCCAGGTACTTTTTGAGTACGGCTGCGGCGTGTGTGGGACGGGCGTGGGCGTGGAGCGGTTTTTGGTTGGTGGCGGCGACGAATGCGGAGATCTGAGCGGAGTTCATGCCCAGTAGTTTTGCGCTGTTGCGCTCGATCTGAGACGGGTTTGGTTGAAGGTCGGTTTCGGGGGCAAGCCAGATGTTGACCCAGTACGCGGCGCAGCCCGCGGTACTTAGGTCGTCGGGCAGTTCCGCGCCGGACTCAAAGCGTTCGAGGGCCTCTGTGAACTCGGAGTGCGCCTGGGCTTCATGGCACTTTCGGACATGGTTGGCGAGTTGGAGTTGGCCTTTGAGTGAGGCGGGTTCGTGAATGACTGAGGGGTCGTCTGGGTCGATGAAGCCGCCGCGCGCTGTATCGTAGTCGGGTAGATTCTCAAGGGTGCAGCATTGGGTGCACTCGTGGTTGCGATAGGCTAGTTGGCGCTGCTCGATGATGCGTTTAAGCTCGCGTATGCCGTCCTCTCCCCGGCTGGTCATGAGCAGTCGCGGGAGGTCTTCGGAGTGGTGTTGTTCCAGGGACTCGAAGGCCCGGATGGCAGTCTCGATGTTATGTTGGATCTCGGTGTTGGGGGTGATGGGGGTGATGGATGATTTCAGGGTATATTCTCCTGTATGGACATGGCGGAGCGATGGTGGGGCGCGCGAATTCGCGCGCCACTTTATTTTAGAGGGCCAGGGCCTCTCTGATCGGAATTAGAGCTGGCGGTATGTGAGGGCTGGCTTGAGTGTGGGTACAGGGGGTCTGTTGTGGCAGGCGGCGGCGGTATTGAGTCTCTTGAGTAGTTCGGCCAGGATGAGCGCATGGGAGGCGCGCATCTTGGAGCCGCCGGAGCGGACGTGCTGGTCGGACCAGTGTGGGCGTCCGACGTAGGCGGCGAAGTCGCGGTCGCCGCCCTCGACGTAGGCGACCTTCAGTTCGGGGCCATCGACCCAAGAGGAGAGTTCGCGCATGGTGGAGCGTTCGTCCACGCTGATCAGTCTTGCGCCGAGGGTTTTGAGGTCCTGGCCGCTGTATTTGCTGAGGCCGACGGAGGTGCCCGAGACCCTGAGGGAGACGACGAAATTCATGGGTTCGCAGGCGGTCTGGGCGGTCTGGGAGATGGTGGTGAGCCATTCCTTGAGTTCCCTGTCGCCGGAGTCGTCGGCATAGCCGTAGGCGGCGTCGAGAACCTTGTCCAGCCACTGCTTATCGAGTGTGATAGTTACTTTTTTGGTCATGGTGTGTCCTTGAACGGGATGGGTGGTGTGTTGGGTTCAGCTGGCCTGTGTGATTATCAGGGTTTCGGAATGTGGGGCTTCGCGTTGATTTAACACGGCTGAGGCGTCGGCCACGAAGAGGGCGGCGGTGTCTATGTCTGTGGCGGATGGGTTGTCCTCGCGGACGTAGTTTAGGAAGGCGTCGACTAACGCTGGGACGTTGGTCTCGGCGACTACGCAGTCGAAGGGGTCGCCGTCCATGTCGCGGTCGAAGAGCGGCGCGATTTGGTTGTCGAAGAAGTCGGTGGGTGGGCGCTGGGGCCAGAGGTAGCCGTTGACGGCGCTTACGTCCTGGCCGTCGAAGGTGAGGGCCATGTAGTTGTCGATGGGCCTGTCGCGGTGGACCCAGTGGTTTTCCAGCGCGACAATGAGCCGGCGGGTGGCGGCTGCGTCGTCAGGGGAGGGGGAGTCGTAGGCCAGGTATTCGGATTCGATTGCCAAAATGGTCATGAGTGGCATGTTGCGCAGTCCGTCCGGGCTGAACTCGTCGCTCAGCCTGTTGGCTATGAAGAGGGGGCCCGCTTTGGGCATCCTGGTGAAGCTGCTCGCTATTCCAATGTCTATGGTCAATGTTTGTTCTCCTTATGGTGGTTGTATAGAGGTGGGGTGGCGCCGGGGCCGTATCTGTCCCCGGCGCGGGTGTTATTGCGATCAGAAGAGGATCGTCTCGGCGATGCTGCAGAGGATGCCGCCGCGGTCTTCTCGGTAGACCATGGCGGGCTTCATCCAGTCCTGGCAGACGAGTTGGGCGTGTTTGACCTCGTCCAGCGCGAGGCTGGCGAGCAGCCAGCAGGCCGCTCCGCCGCCCGCGAGGGTTATGCGCGCCTCATTCCATTCGGTCTCTTCGGATCCATCTCTGGACGTCCATCCGGAGCGCCAGGAGATGGAGTAGTGAAGTTCGTCCAGCGGGATTATTTCGTCCTCGTCGTAAATATCGGCGGTGGGCTCGCCGTTCTGCTGTCTGTAGGCGGCCAGGAGGTCTTCGAATTTGGATTCGGCGAGTCTGGCGAGTTTCGGGTCCGGTTCTGTTACGTTCATGCAGTCGCCGCAGAAGGGTCGCGTCTGTACTGCTTGTTCGGTCATGATATGGTCTGAGGCCTTTCTTGGTAGGGAATGGGGGTGTTGCACGCTCTCGGTCGTAATGGGGTGGGTGTGGGCCCGCCGTGGTTATGGGGTTGCGGTGTTGATCCGGAGCCTGTGTGGGTTTGAGTTGTGAGCGGGCCCACTGATGTGTAAGGCCGGTGGTTTCAGTCGTAGAGCATTCCGTTCGTTCTGAGCTTTAGCATGGCGGCGGGCACGAGTTCGGCGGCCTCTGTGCCGCATATCTCCGCGGTCCGCCTGGAGCTTCCGATGTCGTACATGTACATAGCGTAGGTGACGACTTTCTCCCACTCCGTGCGCCTTGCCTTGAGGTCGGGCGGCGGCGTGAGTACGCTTCTTGCGGTTGAGACTGCTGCGCGCGCGCTCTTTCTGAGTCTTTTGCTCGTTGGGTTGTCGGGCGCGTCTCCGTTTGTGTATCGCATATCCTCGATGTCGCCGCTGAGTCGGGTGCTCATGGGGCCGTTGTTGAACCAGCGGAAGGTGTATATCTTGGGCATTCCCGCCGCCTGCGCGAGGTATATGACTCGCTGGAGTCTTATGCGGTTGTCCTTAACGTTCATGTCGGTGTCGGCTCCCGACTGTCTGGCTATGAGGGTAAGCGCTGTCGTGTTGGCTTGTCCCATGGTCGAGTTCCTTTCAGTCGATGACGAGCGCCATGGGCTGGGCGGGGGAGAGGCGGCGCTGGCGCCACACGTTCTCCGCCCAGCCCATGAAGGCGGTCGCCGATTGTAGCGCGGTCGGGTCGGTCGGGATGGCCGGCCCGGCGGGGGCCGCGAGGTTTGTGAGTGTGAGCCTAAGTTTTTCGAGGGTCACGCTCTCTTTCGTCTCGATCAGCGGCCTCAGGGCGCGCTCGTAGAAGCCGGGGTCTATCTCCTCGGGGTATTCGGTGGGCGGGTCCCAGCCGATATGGGCGGGGTTTACGAGTCCTATGTTTGGGGCCATGCGATTTTCCGTCAGTCCTGTTCGCTCTGGTCGGCGTCTTGCGCGAGGTACATCAGATCGGTGAGCCTCACGCCGGCCGCCTCTGCTGCGCCTGCGGCCGAGCGGGAGTCGAATTCGTCGTATGAGACAGTGTAGTTCTCATCGAGTTCGGCGTCCCTGGCCATGAGCTCGAGCAGAGCGGCGATGGTCTTGATGTCGAGTTCCCTGGCGGTTCGCTCAGTCCATGACTGGCCGGTTTCGTCGCTGTGGGAGAACGCGAGTGTCTCGAGAACGTTGTCGAGGTCGTCTTCGGTGAGAAGCCTGTTCGCCAGGGTGCGGCTGCCGGGGTCGACGTATGCCGCGGCGTGGCGCTTTGCCGCAAGCGCGTCGCGGCCCAGCATGGAGTTGGCGAGTCGCTGGGCCGCGGCTTCGGTCATGGACGCCGTGAGGGAGAGCGTGCGAACGTCTTCTACGATTTCGCCGTCTATTGTGTGTGGACCGCCGTGGGTCCTGAATTGGAAGAGGTATTTCTTTTCGGTCAAGTGGTCTCTCTTATCCTGATTTGGTTGTTGGGCTATTCCTGGGGTATACCGAAGTATCGTTTGGTGGACACCGACATATTGTCCGGCAGCAGCGTCAGAACGCCCGGATACATGTGTGCCACAACGGCGGCCGGGGACGGAAGGGGCAGGTTCTGGTGATATACCCGGGACTGGTCCTGCGCGCCGTCCCAGAGATCTGTGAGGTCGGCGAGGCCGGATGGCTCGCCGTAGGGGTTGACGCTCCAGCAGTCCTTCTCGCCGGCGATGGTGGCGAAGAGCTGGTTGTCGGGTGTCTGGTGAATTATTAGCATATTGTGCATTGTGGGCTCTGTTTCTCTGCGGGGGAGACACCGTCTCCCCCGCTCTTCTGTTTTCTATCCGAGCGCGACGGTTCTGGCGTCGTCGTCGGTGTAGCCCCACTCTTTGTAGTGGGCCTCCATCCTGTAGGTGAAGTTCCGGGCCGTTCTGAGATTCTCGGGGTCCGGCGCCGATTGCTCATAGAGGCTCAGTGAGCTTTTCAGCTGTCTGAGGCTCAGGCGGGCGAGTCCGTCTGAGCCGTCGAAGTGTCCGGCCAGGTGTTTTTCGAAGAAGTCGCGGCCCGGGCTGCCGAGCCATACGTATTCGGTGGCGACGCCTATGTTGAGGCTCATGCTCTCTCCTAGTGGTACTGGATTGTGAGCGAGTCGTCCGGGCCGAGCTCCCGCTCTGTCCAGTAGGCCTCTATCTCGGCGACGAGCCGTCGCGCCCACTCTATTTTCTCTGGGTCGGTCTCTTTGCGCCGATAGTCGGCGAGAGCCGACTGGAACTCGCCGAGGCTGATGTGCGCGAGGTTCTCCTCTCCCTCGAAGTGGGGCCCCAGGCCGCGCTCGAAGAAGTCGGGGTCCGCGAGGTTGTCCAGCCAGCGGTATCCGCTGGCCACGCCTATTGTGAAGCCTGACACGCTCATGGGCCGTGGCCCTGCATGCGGAAGTACTCGCGGGACTCGCGACTCATCTGGTAGGTCTTGAGGCGGATCTCGCCGTCCATATCGAGTGTGGCTGTTCCCCGGGCGTCCGTGATGTCGCTTTCTGAGAGAGCGAACCGGACGTACTCAGGGCCGCGGTCGTTAAGTGAGTCGCGCTGTGGATAGCGCTCGCCGCGCGTCCAGTAGCCGAGGTGCGCCGCGATGTGGAGCTCATCTGGGCTCTCGGCCACCGTGACGGGGGTTGTTATGTCGAGAACGCCGCTCATCTGGAGCCGTCTCTCCAATCGGCGGACGCTATGTCGCCTGCGGTTATGCCGCGGGTCAGCTCGTCCTCGACCTCGCGGAGCAGTTCCTCGGCGCAGTCGTCGAGGCATTTGTCGTCGAGGCTCCATATGAAGCCGAAACACGCCTCGGGCTCCGGGAGTATCTGTTCTTTGTATATCTCGTGTACCGAGACGGCGTAGACCTCCCCGTTTATGTACTGGCTGAGTTCCTCCACATCGCTCTTCATGCGTCGCTCGACGGCCTCTGTGTCGTTCGGGTCAAGGCCCTCGGCGTGTACCTGCTCCGGGGTGGCGAGCACAAAGCCCACCTGGCCGGAGTCCCACGGGCAGCTGAAGCCGCCCATCGACAGCGAGATTCCGCCGTGGTCGTACATGTAGAGCGGTCTGAGCGTGTCGCTCTCGCGCACGGTCTCGAGGAAGTCCTCCGGCGTTTTGAACTCGTCGGTGTCGGAGAAGCTGTACTTCTTGGACCAGGAGACCACGGTGGTCATTGGCAGCGCGTCTTTGCGCGGGTTCTGGATGTCGGAGTCGTAGCTAACGCGGAACGCGAGCTTGCCTTTGACCCTCTTGGTCTGTATGTAGTATGTCATCGCGCCGTCTCCTGCGAGACGGTGTTTTTGGGGTTCATGTGTGTCTCCTGTTTTCTGGTTACTTGTGGGTGATGCGGCGCGCCTGTCGGCCTATATGTCCGGCGTGTGGGTGAGGGTTCTGTGGGCTTATGCCTGGGATCTATATGAGAGCGAGCCGATTATCCGTAGTATCTCATTGGTCTGTCTCAGCTCGTCGCAGTCAAGGTTTTCGTCGTCGCGGCACTCGTCGCATGCCGAGCAGTCGTCTCTGTCCAGGCAGTCGCATTCATGGCAGAACTCAAGTCCCTCCACGTTCACGTTGAGCAGGCGGTATATTTCGTTGAGCGTCTCGCCGGACACCACGGCGGCGGTTCTTGTGGGGGCGCATGCGCCGGCGTCCAGGATGTCCCAGTAGACCAGCAGCTCGGAGCGGCTGGCGACTTCGGCCAGCGCGCTCAGGGCGTGGCTGTTGGAGTAGGCGTGGTCTGCCGGGGTGTGGCTGTCGTCGAAGACGGCTATCTGCCTTTCGGATTTCGGGTGGCTGAAGAACGAGCAGCCGGCGTCCTCTGAGCTGCCGGAGCATGTCCAGCCCGCTGCGGTTATGTATTTTCTGAGCGCAGTCGGGTTGATGAGCGCGAGCGCGCGGTCGTCCTTTATGACGACGCTCGGGACTTTGGGGTTGGACAGGCGTATCAGGGGTCTCGTCTGGGTCATGTGTTTCTTTTCCTGTGCTGGGATGTTCTATAGCCCTCTGTGGACTGGATGCCGGCGCGCTGTTCTGTCTCGTTTTCAAGTGGGGGACAGAACGCGCAGCATGGGTTTTTGGATAGATACTCTCTGAATTTCCCGTAGTTCTGGGGCATCCAGATGACGTCGAGGGCGTGGACGTTCGGCGGGTTCAGCCTGCTCTCGCTGCCGTAGTGGGCCTCTATTTCCATGGTCTCCATCAGAATGGAGACGGTATTGGCGCGGTGATTGACCGTGCGCAGGTGGCGAACGCGCCAGGCGCGGACGTACTGTGGGTCGTTGTCGTCGGGGTCATGGTCTATGTAGCCGACGCTGACCTCCCAGATGTTGAGTCTGTCGCGGAGTCCTTCTGGTGGGGCCGTCATGCGGATTGTGCAGACGGCGTCCTCAAGGTCGCGCTGGTTGTGGGGAATGACAGGGACGCCCCGTCGGGAGACGTCCGTGAATCCCGGGTGAACCCGGACGGAACGCTCTTCGGGACGCCACGTTTCCCTGCCGCTTTCGTTAAGAATGCGGTAGGCGAGGGTATCGCGCTCTGCGCTCATGGCTTCGCTCCTTTTATCTATATTGATTATCCTCCATGGCTGGATTTTGATGTCCGCCTTTTCGGGGCGCGGGCTATTTTGCCCGTGCCCCGGTTCTCTAGGCGCCCTGTTTCTTCAGCGCGGCGGCGATTCTGAAGCGGCCTCTTGCGCCGGTTAGCCCGGGTTTCTGGGCGACGTGGGATTCGCCCTTCTCCATCTTTCGGCAGCGGCGGCAGTGGACCTCGAGCGCGAACCTGCTCGCGCGCTTGGCCTCACGCCGCTGCCAGGTCTGTCTGGACCTGGACATTCGCATGGATGTGTCTCCTGGGGGAGTTTGGTTCCGGTCTCAGCCGGACATTGCCATGAACTGGTCCTCTGTGAGTATGGGTATGCCCAGGTCGAGCGCCTTCTGGCGCTTTGAGCCCGGCCTCTCGCCGACCACGAGGTAGTCGGTTCTGCGGCTCACCGAGCCTGCGGCCCTCGCGCCGCGCGCGGCTATGAGCCCGTTTATCTCGGCGCGTGTGAAGCGCGTGAGCTTTCCGGTTACGACCACGGTCTTGCCCGCGAGCGAGGGCGCGGGGGCCGAAGGCCTTTTGGGACGCGGTTCGGTCATATTGACGCCGGCGGCTCTGAGCCTGTCTATGAGGTCCTGGGACTTGGGGTCGCTCATGTATCCGAGGTAGTAGTTCGTCATGACCGGTCCCATGTCCGGGAGCGACTCAAGCTCCCCGCGGGTCATGCTCATGGCGGCGCTCATATCGCCTGCGGCCCCGGCTATGGCCTTTGAGGCGGTGCGGCCGACCTCTCTTATGCCGAGAGAGGCCATAACCCTGCTGAGGGGTCTGCTTTTGCTTGAGTCTATGGCGTATAGCAGATGCTCCACGCTCGCCTGGCCCATGCCGGGAAGTTCCATTATCTCCTCGGCGCGGCTCTCAAGGTCATAGAGGTCGGCCGGGTCGGATATGAAGCCTGCTGAGTGAAGCAGCTCTATGACGGCCGGTCCCAGCTGCTCGATTCTCATGTAGTCGCGCGCCGCGAAGTGCTCGATGCGGCGCGTCGCCTGCGCGCGGCAGTGTTCGGCCGTGCAGTAGATGCGCGCCGGGCCCTCGGCTGTTAGCCCGCCGCCGCAGGCGGGGCAGAGTTCGGGCGGAACTATCTCGCGCTCGGCGCCGTCCCTGAGTTCGGGAACAGCGGTTCTGACGGCGGGTATGACCTCGCCCGCGCGCTCTATGACCACGGTATCGCCGGTCATGAGGCCCAGCTTTGAGATGTGGTCCATGTTGTGGAGCGTGGCGGACTCCACCATGACGTCGCCGACCCTGACGGGCTCCAGGTTGGCCCTGGGGGTGATTACGCCGGTGCGTCCGACCTGCCACTCAACTGAGGTCAGGACGGTGCGCGCTGTGGACGCGGCGAACTTGTAGGCGACGGCGCCGTTGGGCGTGTTGGACGTTGCGCCGAGCGCCTTGAAGTCGGCGTGGTCGTCCACGCGGACGACGATGCCGTCCGTATCGTAGGGCATGGACGGGCGCTCTGTCTCCATGCGCTGAAAGACCCGATCTATGTCCGCGAGCGTCGCGACCGTCGCGCTCAGGCGCGGCGGCGCAAAGCCGAGGGCGGAGAGCGCGTCCGATGTCTCGCTCTGTCTGCTGAGGCCCATGCCCATCTGGGCGTAGGGCAGGAAGAACAGTATGCCCAGCCGCGCGGGGTCCGGGGTGAGTGAGCGGAGCGTGCCGGACGCGAAGTTTCTGGGTGAGCTGTAGGGCTCTATGCCCAGCTTCTCACAGCCGGCGTTATAGGTCTCGAAATGCTCGTTTATGGCGACTATCTCGCCGCGCACCTCAAGGGGTTCGGTGAACCGGAGGCTCTGTGGGATGTTGGGTATGAGGATGGCGGACTCGGTCACCTCCTCTCCAAAGCTCCCGTCGCCGCGTGTGGCGGCCCGAACGAGTCTGCCCTTTTCGTAGTGAAGGGCCAGGCTCAGTCCGTCGTATTTGAGGGAGACGTCGAGCGGTATGGAGTGTCCGCCCAGGCGCGTCATCCAGTCCGAGAGGTCGGCGGAGCTGTCCGCCTTTCTCAGTGAGAGCATCGGTGGGTCGTGCGCTATCTTGCCGAACGGGCCGAAAGGCGCCGCTCCGACGGTCTGCGTTGGGGAGTCGGGCGGGACGTCGCCTGCGCTATCCTCAAGTTCCTTCAGTTCGGTAAGTTCGGCGTCGTAGGCGGCGTCGCTCATGGTCGGACGGCCGTCGCCGCCGTGGTATGCGGCGTCGGCTTCGCGAAGGTCTGAGCGCAGCTCCTCGGCGCGCTCTTGGCCGTCGGACCTGGGCGCGGACATTGTCGGCGCGGGCGGCGCCGCCTGTTGGACGGGCGCCGAGCGCGCGGGCCGTATGTCCGCGGCCTGTTCTATGGGCGGAGCCTGTTTGGGCTCTGTGGTCATGTCGAATGCGAGTTGGCTTGCGCTCTCGGTCATGTTGATGCCTCGAATTCGTCTTTCTCGAGTCTCTCCACTTTCGGGAGCGGGTATCTGACGGTTGGGTCGGAACTGTTCGCGTAGCGGCAGCCGAGTCCATCGTCTCTTATATGGCATTCGGCGTGGGCGATATGTCCACAGTCGAAGCCGACCGGCGCTGTGAGCTGTGGGTCGTCGGTATCGGCGTCCCCGCAGTCGCGGCACATGAGGCGGATGAGGTCGTAAAATCTCTTCCGTTCGTCCTCGTTTGGATGGTGGAAGGACCTGCCTTTGTCGCGGCTCACGGACCAGGTGTACTGGAGCGCGGGCATGCGCGCTCCGCCCAGCTGCGGCGCGTCCATGCGGACGCGCTCGAGCGCGAATGGTCTGAGGTCCTGGTGTATGTCGCCCAGGTATCCTCTGTAATATCCTCTGTAGGTTGTTGTCAAATGCAGTCTCCTTGGACTGGTTGTGCTCTGGCGTGAGGGCCGCCGCCCGGCGGCGGGCGCCTGTGTCCTGGTTAGTTCGTGTTTAGGGCGAGCTCGATGAGATATTTCTCCCAGTCGCCGTATATGAATGTCTGTGGGGGCCTCAGTCTCCCGTCGTAGGCTGCGAACGCGACGTAACGGCAGCTTCCGTCTGCCGTTATGTCCAGTCCTATCTCCACGCTGTCGGTTTTTGGCTTATGCCATATCTTCATGCGTGGGTGGTCTGTGAACACGCTGAAGAGGGTCTCTTCGTCGCGTCCGTTCCACTCTTGGCGCGATTCCTCCCCGGAGCGTTCGCCGCAGAGTCTGACAAGTCGTATGGCAGCGTTCGTTATCGCGGCCGACCTCTTTTTGATGTCGTCGAACATTCTGTCGTCGTATGCGGGGCCGAAACTGTCTGTGTATTCGGTGTGCTCGCGAATTTTCTTTATCGCCTCTTCCGCAAGGTTCTGAAGATGGATTACCCAGAAGCCGGGTCTGAACCGCGCGTACACGCCGGCGGTGTAGAGGAACACCGGATTGTTCTGATGTTCGCCGGTGAGCTCGATGGACATGTCCATCGTCTCCTTGTCGAGGGTTATGGAGATAAGGTCGTCTGTGTGGCCGTCGTTGTCTCCGGGTGTATCGTCGCCGGCGGCGATTATCTTTCTGGCGAGAACGTAGACCTGTTCGGCCGACTTTCTCAGTTCTGTTCGGGTCTGCGCCATGGGGATGTTCTCCTCTGGGCTATTTCTATAAGCCGGTCCGTCCAGGGGCCGGTCTCCATGCTGTACTCGGTGGTTCCCTCTCCGTCGTCTCTGAGATGGGCCACGTTTCTCATGCCGGTCGTCTCGCTCTCGCGGGCCTGTATTCTGATGTCCACGCTCTTCTTCGCGTGTCCGGTCACCGCGATGAGTTCGGTCTCGAAGCGGCGGTTTAAGGGGTCTATGTCTGACGATAGGGATCTCTCGAGCAGCGTTCTGGCGGATTCGATGAGGTCTGCGCAGAGGGCGCGCTCCGCTATCTGCGGAAAGAGCGCGGCGTCGTCGATTGGGCCGAAGACGCGCTCCCGTTCCTGCGCCTCTTCTCTGGCGTGTACCGCCTCCTTCATCTCGTCTCTCTCGGCGTTTACCTCGGCCGTTCTCTCGGCGAGCTCGTGGATGTGTATCTCCCAGAATCCGGGCCTGTAGAGAACGAGGGTCTCCGACGGGCTGTTGCAGGGGCTTGATTCGTATACCGTGGGCGTCTCCCCTGTGAGCAGCGTGACCGTCGTTCGTTGGAACGGCTCGATTTTGGAGGGGTTCTTTTAGCGTATGGTTATCCGTATCTTTCCGTCGCTGTACACGCTGTCGTATATCTGGCGTAACTTTCCGAAGGCCCTGACGATGCTGTGGAGCTTCTTGTTCAGGTCTCTCTCCATCTGTTTTTGGTGTTGTGTCCTTGATATTTTCGTGATGGAAACTCCCGTATGGCTATGGACGCTGCGGCCCGGGAATGCCCGGGCCGCGCGTCTCTATGGTTATTCTTGGCTGGACTTTACGCAATTCAAGCGGCGTAAGCGAGGGAGTCCACAAGTCGTTGGAACAGAGCGACGGGGAGTTCCTGAACATCGGGGTCGGAGGCCGACAGTGAAAAACCCTCAGACGCCAGCCACAGGTGGCGTCGCACCAGGGCGATGGCATCCACGAAGGTCGGCGATGGCTTGTCATACCAGGCCGCGGTACGCTGTGTGATGGGATGATGTTTCTGCAAGGCGTGGGCGGCCAGGGTGGTCCAGGAGAACAGGCCCAGCAGGATGGGCGTGGTGCGTGCGATGGCCAGGTCGGACCACTGGCGCTGGGTTTCCATGCCCAGGTGGGTGCGTGCCTCCTGAAAGGTGACCTCCAATTGCCAGCGCAGCACAAACCATTGGAGAATCTGGCTGGGGTCTGCCGAGGGTTCGGTACACAGCAGCGCCTGGGGATCGAAAGCGCCTTGGGGGTCTCGGACCAGGACCCAGCGTATGGTGACGGGAGGCTTGCCCGAGCGGTACCACACGGCGGTCTGGGAGGTGAGTTCCACAACGCGCGTGGCGCCGTCGTACCAGGCCACCGACTCACTGGCCCACAACACGTCGGCCTGGTCGAGGAGGGTTTTGAGAGAGGGGCGCCGTGGGCCTTTGAGCGCTGGCCGGCCATTCCGACCCGACTGACGGGGTGGCGCTGGTGCGTAGAGAGCGGCGTCCAGGCGCAGTCTCGCAATCAGGGTAACGGGTTCGCGCAGTGACTGGCAGCGGTGGAGGAGGTCCAGGACGGCGTAACCGTTGTCGCCCACCAGCACCAGGGGGCGACGGGGCAACCAGCGGCGCAGTTGCATGACCATCTGCCTGGCCCAGTCGGTGAGTTTCTTGTGTCGGCGTCCCTGCTGCTGGTAGTACCGCGACGAAGGCGCCAGCACGGTGAGCACCGGCAACGCCCAATGTCGTCCAGCCCAGGGCACCTGTCCCAGCCACATCAGAGAGATCCAGCGCAGGCCACTGGCCTTGACCAACTGGTGGCGACTGGAACGTACCGCGTCCCGGTAGATGCCTCGGGCCTTGATCCTGGCGCCGCGACGCCGCTCCAGGGTTTCGTCGATGCCAAAGACTAGTGGGCCGTCGCCGCGGTCGAGGTACTGAAGCAGGAGCAACAGCAGGATGCGGGCCGCCTGACGGGGCGACCAGACCGCCCGGTTGAGCACCTCATGGTAGCGGGCGTAGTCTCGGTGGTCGCTGCGGCCCATGACACGGAGTGCTGCGGTAACGGTGCGCTGGCCCGGCGCCAGTATCGCGCCGACGAGCAGGACCTGAGCCTTCTGCCAGGTCGGGTTGGCAAACAGCGTTGCGAAGGGAACGAGAACAGCTACAATGGCATGGGGCAGGGTGAGCATGGCTGGACCTCGAGTGAGATTTGGGTCACGCCAGCTTACCCTGTTCTTATACTCTTGTTAAATTATGCGTAAAGTCCAGCTTGGGTGGTCGGTTATCTCAGGGACAGAACGGCTGGTGGGGTTCTATCCATCTGATGAGGGGACCGTCCGGGGACGGGACACTGACCATGAAGAAATAGCCCTGGAGGTCATGGTTGCCGATGTAGAGCGTCCTGAGCCTTCGGCGCTCTCTGAGTGTTCTCAGCCTGGCCCTGGCCTCCTCCATGTGTCTTGAGGCTCTCTCAAGCCGCCGCGGGTCTGTGTTGGGGTCGTTTTGGATTTCGCTTAAGACGCTCTCCATGGTCTGGAGCAGATTGGTGTCGTCCAGTTCCCGGGGCTCGAGCGTTATGACGCTTGGGGCGGCGTCGCCCGGTTTTGTCGTTGTGAGACTGACGTTGAGTCCTGTCACGCTCGCGCTGTGGAGGACGTAATCGGCGGGCATTTCGGCGATTCTGTCTATGGCGTCCTCTGCGATGGCGGCTGCGGCCTCATGGTGAAGCTCCGGTATGGACGGGCCCATGTTGGCTGCGCGTTCGCTCTCCCGCTCTATCTGCTTTCTCACGCTCCTGGCTATATCGGTCAGTGAGACCGATATGACGCGGTCCCAGCTGAACTCGCCGGCGCGCTCGTACAGGTCGAGGGCCTTGGCCGCGTGCTCATAGGTCAGCCGTCCGCTCCATGCGCTGGATTCGGCGAGCTCGCTCAGGTGACCCGGGGTGAGCGTCAGTCTGTGCGCGTTCTCGATATTCATATCGAGTCTGGTTGCCGCCAGGCTCACGAGCTTCATGGAGAGCTCCACCGGATCGGATACGCGGCCGAGGGCTATGAGGTCCTCCGGGGTCTCCAGGGTGGCGGCTATGAGGGCGGCGATGGTCGCGCCGAATATGCCCAGCATGCGTATCGGGTCGTGGGGTCTGTCCCGCTGGGCGGTGGAGCCTATGGTGAGAAAGTAGGAGGCGTTGTCCCCGACGCGTCTCACGTGGGAGTTGCCCGGGTGTTCGGACCTGTGCGCCCTCAGGAACGTGTGTCTCAGGCGGCGTCTGGCCGCTCTGCCGGGATTCGGGTCGGACTTCTCCGGCCTGAGCTCCCGCGCGGCCAGGCGTATGTGCTCTATCCACGGGCCTGGGGTTATGCTGACGATGTCGTCCTTGTTCTCCGCCTGTGTGATCATTAGGACCAGTCGGCTTTTGGACGAGTCGGGTTCTATCGCCCAGACGTTCAGGCTCATTATCATATTGGTATGTCCGGTTATTATGACCCGGTCGTCTTCATAGCGGCGGTAGGGCAGGTCCGGATGCTTCGTGCTCTCCGACTTCTCTCCGCTCTCAAGCAGGGTCTCGCACCAGCCTATGAGCGGGCCGACGACGGCGCTCTGGTACAGCTCGGTAAAGAGGGCTGAGTCGTTCACGCTCGTGAAGGCGTCCTCCTCGCTGGGGACGGAGCGGCGGCGCTCTATCTGCTCTACGGGCGTGGTCTTTGGGTGCGCCTCATCCGCCCTTTTGGCGAGGTCCGTGAGGTAGGTCTCCCAGAGTCCGGGTCTGTGGGTGAAGAGTGTGGGCTCGGGGTTTGTATGGACTTTTCCTGAGCCGTACACAAGCGGCATTTCGTCTTCCATGAGTCTGACCGTCATGGTCATGGAGTTGTGGCTCTCGAGTGAGACGCGGAGCTTATCGTCCATGTAGACGTCGCGGCCGCCCGGCGTGCTGGTTCCGAAGGTCTTTACGACGGACCTTATTCTGCGGTTTATGTTCTTTTGTATCTTCTCTCGCTCATCTCTGAGCGTTCTGGTGGACATCTGTCCTCCTTTGGTTTCGGGGTTTACGCGAATTTCTTCCATCGAACGCGTCCGGTTGGGTTCTCGGCGAGCAGTCTGATGGAGCCGTCATAGACGGCGCAGTCGTAGATCAGGTCGCCGCTCTTCTCTGTGTACTCGGCGGCCTCGGCGGCGAGGTCGCCGAGTTTCTCGGCGCGCTCTGTGGCGGCCTTCTCGGCGAGGCGGTTGGCCTCGCAGTAGTGGGTATTTTCTATGTTCGCCGAGTTTATGATGATCTTCTTCATCATGTCGGCGGGCTTGGGCGCGACTATCTCCCAGGTCATCTCGCCGGAGTGCAGGTAGTGTCGCCAGACCTTGAGGGTGTCGGCGAAGCTCACATGTCCGTCCGCGAGCCTTGTCTCGAACTGGGTTGAGAAGAGCTGGTGGAGAAAGAACGCGCGCGCCTGTCCCTCAGTGAGCCACAGGTATTCGGACGCCTTCTCGATGACCCTTGCGTGAAGTCCGCTCTCGCTGGCGGTTATCTTCTGGAGTTCGTCCATGTCCGCGAACGTGGCGACGGCCAGGGCGGCGAGGCTGCCGCCCGCCGCGGTGTAGACGCTCTGGATCTCTTTGAGTCCGCCCGCGCGCATTTGCGCGAAGTGTCTTATGACCGCTCTTATGAGCGTGGTGTCGTGATAGTCGCGCCTTATGAACGCGGTTGCGGGATGTCTGTTGTTCTCGAGCTCTGACAGGAGCCGCGTGAAGGTCTCCCTGCGCTCGCGGTAGTCCGGTTCGCTCTGGCCGCTGAAGGCTTGTCCGAGCTTTAGGCCGGTCTTTTCGGCGAATCCGACCAGGCCGACCAGCGCGGCGTAGTCGCTGTCGTATCCCGAGCCGTGGGCGATGTCTCTCATGCCCATGCCGCTCTGGTTGACCACGCGGTACTGCCAGAGGTCCGTTTCAGGGCTCCTATCGATGTGGGCGACAACGAGTATGTCTCCCATGATTCCGTATATCTCTCTGTTTATCTGTCGGTTCACGTCTGTCCTTTTGGCGTGTGGGGATTTCTGTTGGGCGGGCGGGGACTCCCGCCCGCCGTGTTGTTGGTTGAAGTTATGCCCGGGCTATCAGCCTGTCGAACTCGTCGAGGTAGGAATCGCTGAACCAGGGAGGGTCCTTCATGTCGTTGTCCTTGGCGTAGAGCTGGAGCTCTGGGACGGTCTCTATCAGGATTTTGCGCACCATCGTCCATGAGGGCGCTATCTGGCCCTCGGCCCTGGCCGCGATGGCGCGGGCGAGTATGCGCCCTATGGTCGCGAGCCTGAGACGGTGCGGCATCTGGTCGTCCGCGTCGTCGTCGGGCTCGCATATGAGCTCGACGATGTTTATCACCTGCTCGTCCGTGTATTCGTCGGCTTTCATTGGATGCGCGAGGCCCGCCATTACGACCAGCTCGCGCAGGTTCTTCGTCTGCCGCTCTGTCGGGGGAAGGTCGAGCGCGCGATGGGCGGCCAGAAGAAGCGCGGGTGGTTCGTCCTCCTCGTCGCCGAACGTTCCCACAGTTGTGGACTCGCCGGGGGCGAAGGTCCCTGGGGAGTGGTCTATGAGCGCGGTCAGGTTCTCCCGCGCCTCTGTGTAGTTTCTGAACAGGTCCCTGGTATGGGTTACGTCGGGACCGGACATCTCGTCGTCGATGAGGTTCCAGACTATCCAGTCCATGCGTCTGCTTCTGTCGGCGGCTGTCGCCATGACCATGTTGACCTCGCGCTTCGACAGTCTTCTCGATATGAGAAACATGCGCAGTGACGCGTGGGCCTGGGACATCGTTCGGGCGAGTTCGTTGAGTCTTATGATGCTCATCTGTCTGCTTTCGTCCTTTCTGTGTGGGGTTATTAGTTTTTCGTTAATCTATTCTCTCTTTCGCTGAGGATGTTCGTTATCTTTCTGTCGGGAAAGACTCTCCCGTAGAGCTCAACGGGGCTGGGAGTGTGGTTTATTGCCGGAGTGTATCCGTCCGGCAGCCTGGCCACGCCCTTGGTCCAGTTCGGGTCCCAGGCCCCGTCGCTCTCGATGGTCACCTTGTCTCCGAGATGGCGCTTGAGGGCGATCAGACAGGTGCCTACCAGTGGGTCGTAGGTCTTCTGTCCTGTGTCGCACTCCTGACTCAGATTTACTGAACCGTCTGGCGCGCGCCTGTCTATGAGCGCGTTTATGTCCAGCGCGAACCATTCCTTAGCGAGGTCCGCCGGGCGTTTGAAGGACTGGTCGATTAGAAGCGCGTTCTTGTCCGTGATACAGAACAGTCCGCCCCCTCCAGCTTCTGGGCGCTTCTTGCTTTCCTTCCTGTATGAGAACGTCCAGTCCTGATTCTGAGATCAGCAGTCGGCAGTCGCGAACTGCGGACTGCCATCTGTTTTCGATGGATTTCCATATCTTTGTGTATGAGCTGAACTGGCTGTGCAGTCTCTGGGATCAGTGTGTATGAAGGTTGACGAGTGGGGGTATGCCCTCTGGCGCTGCTCGGTCATCTCGTCGTTCATCCTGATGTCCTTTTTGCATCGGGCGCAGGTCTGGACGACGATGTTATTGTCCCTGGCGTATTTCTTAGCCTCCACCTCGGGCTCGTCTCTGTCGGGCGGGTGGACGGTTATGTCGCTGATGGGTTCGGAGTCGCCGGTCTCATAGTCCCAGTCGATGACGTCTCTTTCGACGACTTTTCTGACGGCGTCCTGAAGGGATTCGGCCTCCACTGTCGCCGAGGCCCATAGGCGGAATTCCTGCGTTATGCGGTAGTCCTTGAGTTCTGTCATTTATCTTCCTGTCGGGTGGTTTTGTACATTAAGTCCTTTCTTCACAATATGTTGGGATTTCTCACAATATCTCAGCCGTCGTTTTGCGCGGCTGAGATTCTGTATCCGTTGTTGCGGGCGGTCAGGGTTGCCCTGTCCGCCCTCACGCTTATCTGGCGTCCGCCGTGTGGAATGGCGACGCGGGTCTTGTTGTTGGTGAGAGTGGCGTATCCGGTGAGGACGCCGCGCTTTGGATGCTGGAACCTGACGAGGTCTCCCGACGCGATGCCGGAGGTGCGCCTGTTTGGGGCGCGGTGTCCGGGGCAGCGGGTGTGGCCCTGGGTTCGGCGCGGGAGCGCGCAGTATAGGCGGTATGCGCGGCCGCGCGGGTTGCCGTGGCGGTCGGTCGGCCGGAGCATCTGCCGGTCCCCGTGGCCGGTGGCCTGGACCATCGTGATGGTCTGGGGCACTCCTTCGATGGCGGCCGGGTTGCCCAGGCAGAGCGCGTCGTTGACATGGGTCTTGGGGATGTCCAGTTTCTGTCTTGTCCATGACGTCGTGTAGGCGTCGTGGGCGCTGACAGGAAGACCAAGCTCTTTGAGCTGTCTCAGAAGCTCCGGAAGAATGATGTTGAGGTGCGCCGCGCCCGATAGCGGCGCTCTGTGGATACGCCGGATGGCGGCCAGCGTGTCGGGGTTGTCCGCTAAGAACTCGGTAACTGGTGCATTGCCCTTGGCGCTGTTGCAGTCTGAGCAGGCCACCACCAGATTGGATGCGCGGTCCGAGCCGCCCCGGCTGCGCGGAACGATATGGTCCAGCTCGTATCGCTCGGCGTCTCTTCGTCCGCAGTAGGCGCAGACATGGCCGTCTCTGTGGAAGACATAGGAGCGCAGCTGCCATCCGAGCAGGTCGCCTTCCTGGTATTGAGTGCCCGTCATCCCGGCGTTCTGCATCAGCTGGGTGTCGAAGACTGCGGTCTCGACGCGGATATGGCTTACGGGGTAGAGCGTCCGTAGGCGCTCGACCCACGTCATGGTATGGGCAAGTCTGCTGACGAGCGACGGCGCGAGCCAGCCGTTCGGTCTGGTTCTGTTGTCGAAGCGAGGCGGGCGGTTGCGGAGACGGGAGCGGCGGTTACGCCTGATTGAGCGTCTGCGTTCCAACTTATTCCTGACACGGCTTCCGCGGTGTCTGAGCTCGATAAGGGCGTGGGGGCGGCGCGTATCTCCCTGCTCGCTGGTTACGGCGAGTCCGGTGGCTGAGGCCCCGGGGTCGATGTTGAGGGCAACGCCGTCCACTACGGTGTCTGGATCGGCGGCGCTGACGTCCTTTATCTGTATGGCGAACAGTTCCTTTATCCAGCGCTTCTCGGCGCGGCCCTGGCGGAGAAGGCGTCGGGCGCGGGACGGCCTGGTGGGCATGAGCGGTCTGCCCTCTGCGTCCAGGACGGGGACCATGTTCTGATTGGTCGGGTCTGTCTTGATTGTCTTCATCTATCTATAAGATCTCCTGTTGGAGTAGATTCCCGGGCGCTCGGACATCGCGCGCCGGGAACGTCGCCTCGTCCATGGCTGGCGGCCGGATTCCGCTGCGTCGCGGCTGTTTCATCCCACGTCGCTTGGAGAGGTCGGAGGTGGCGAAGCGCCCCGACGTCGTTATTCCTGCCGACCGCACACCGGAGTCAGGTTGTTAAAGTCCGTTACCTGCCTGAGACTGTGCAGTGTAAAGGCGCCTCACTTATTGTGAGGAACCCTGACTTTCTGTGTGAAAACCAGTTTTTGTACAAAGCTCTGTCGGGTCTATATCTTGGAGTATTTGGGGGTCGCTATCCTGCTTCCGTCCGCAAGCTCCGAGACGCTGAAATCTCCGAAGAGCAGCGGGGACTCCCTGGCGAGTATTTCGAGGATCATCAGGGCGAGCCGCCTTATCTCGAGGTCCGCGGTGGCGGCGGCGCGCATCTCGATGAAGTGTCTCCATGCGCGGACGTTGGCCGTTATGAACATCTTGGTCTCGGTGGCGTATTCGTAGTTTATGTTCTTGTGCACCTCGCCCAGTGAGTCTACGAGCCCATCGTAGGCGTACTCGATATGGCGCAGGGCGGCTGTGAAGGTTCTCACGGCCTCCTCCTTGCCCTCGCCCTCAAGGGCAGGGGGAAGTATGAAGGCGGCTTCGCCCTCGTCCACGTACCTTTGTGAGCGCTGGCTGTAGGCGAAGCCGGCGCGGTGGCGCACCAGCTCGTGGCTCAGGCTGCGGGATATGCCGGTCGCAACGAATCCGTAGTTGACGTGCTCGAATACCGAGCCGTCCTTTGAGCCGAGCAGGTTGTTGACGAACGCCTCTATGTCTCGGCGTCCGCGTCCGAAGCTCATGTAGCACAGGCGCGCGGACGTCTCTATTATGGCCCCGGCGCCGTCCGTTCCGGCTCGTATGGACTGCGGAACTGGCGGGAGTTCCTCGTCGGTCAGGAACGCCGTCATCTGTTCCCAGTCCACGGACGGGCGGCTCACCAGGTATATCTTTGGGGTTTTTAGCTTGGGCATCTTTCTCTTCTCCTTTGGGATGCGTTTTGGTGTGGCCTCAGGCGAGGCCGAAGTAGTTCTCGGAGCGCCTGCTCATTGCGTCGGGCATTACGGTCATTAAGAGCGTTCTGGGGTTGAATGAGGCGATCATCACTCTCTGCTGGGATTCGTCCATGACGTCGTATTTTGGGGTCTCCCGCGCATGCTCGAAGCCGAGCTCGTCTATTGAGCCGTCGCTCACGGCCATGATGTCGGAGAGAGCGCGTCCGGGTTCTGCCTGATCGAGGGCTATCCTCCAGCAGCCGGGTTCGGGGTGGCTGAGGATGTAGTGGTCGAGCTTGTACTCGTGGGATTGTTCGGGGTTTTCCATTCGCTGTTCGTACAGGTTGACGCTGAAGGTCAATTGGTCTCCTTTCGGGGCGTTTTCTTATACGTCATCTTTATGATAGGGCGGAAGTGGATATTGAGCGTCCGCCTTTTCGGGCGCGCGGGTCATATGTCCATTCTGGACTGGCCGGGCATGACGGGGGTGTGGTCCCTGGAGGCGGCGAGTACGTCGCTGAAGCGCGCGCCGGCCTTCACCATGTCCTGGGCGGCTCCGGCCCTTACGCTTATCGCCCCGAATCCGGGGCCGAATCCGGCGCTCTCGGCGGCCGCGGATACGCGGTCGTCTATCTGCTGCGCGCTGAGCGCTATCACGCGCTCAGCGGGTCTTGCGCCGCCCCTGAGCCATCTGAGGGAGTTCTCGGTTCGTTTGTCGAGCGCGAGCGTCTCGGGGGGCTGGGCCGCTCCGCGGTCTATCTGCACAGCGGACTCCCCGTCCGGCCTGATCTTTATGTCTGCCCATGTCAACTCCGACAGCTCGGTGGGGGTGAGCATGGCGTTGTAGAGAAGGCGCAGGATGACGGCGTCCTCGCGCCTCTGCCGCGGGGGAGTGGGGCCGGGCGTTGAGATAAACGCGCAGATGCGCTCTATGTCGTCTGCGTCGAGCGCCGTAACGACTCTGTGCATCTGCGCGGTCATGCGGACCTGACCTCTCTCATTACGTCCTCGATGAAGTTCTCTAGGTTGGCGCGCATCTCGACCGGGAGTTCAAAGGATTTCATGCCCCTGTTGTGAGCGAGGAACATCTCCTTCTGCGCGTAGGCTATGTCCATCTGGAGTCTGCGGTTGGGTCCGGGCGGGCTGGGCTTCGGCTTCTTGCCTTCGTTCGGGCCTTTGGATTTGGGCGGCTTTGGAGTGTCGTCCTCTCTCGTGAGGATGTCCGATTGCGCTAGGGTCTCCTGCAGGTCCAGTCGAAATGTCTCCATGTCGAGAACCCGGGTCTTGTCTATGGCGGGAGGCTTCGCGCCTGTTTCAAGCGTGTTGGTTGTGGTTGGCGTTTCGGAGATCATTTTGATGTTCTCTCCTGTCGGTCTTTCTGGCGGGGACTTTCGTCAGGCTGTGTGAAGCATGAGGGCGGGCTCGCCGTCGTACATCTCGCTCAGCCAGTCGGCTATTTCCTTTTGGCTGTCGGGCGGGAGGTTCTGTTTCCCGGCGTATCTGTCGAGAAGTCCGTTCATCTGGTCCCGGCCTATCTCCATGAACAGGTGTCCGTCGCTCTCGACGCGCCAGACGCTCTGGCAGTTCTCGCGCAGGTCCTTTATGAACCCGAGGGCGGGATCCGGCGGGTAGCGGTCGTTGCTGAGGTATTCTATGCTTACTTTTCCTATGTCCATTTGTCTTTCCTCTTCTTTCGGGATCTGCGTGAATGTCGGTCTAGGAGTAGAAGGGTCGCTCGGACGGGAAGTCCGCGCCCGGTTCATCATCTATTTGGATGGCGCTTCGGCCCTGGCTGATTACCGAGGTTATCGATGGAAGGCCGCGGTTGAGCTCGTTTATGCGGGCTGTGTGCTCGTCCTTCATTTTCCAGGCGTCCTCAAGTCTGTCGGCTGTTCCGAGGCAGGCCACGAACCGGCCGGTGGTATACCACCATCCGCCCTCCTCGGGACCGCCGTAGGCCTGGTCCATCAGGTACTCGTTCACGTGGTATTTCGCGCGGGCGGGCGCGTCTATCTGGGTGGGGGTCGTTTCTGTCATGTATTCATTCTCCCTTAGTTTGGTTGTTTCGGCGCCTGCCTTTTCGGTCTAGGGCCGCGCGCGGTCTCTCGGCGGGCAGACTCTTGCCAGAAACTCCAGCCAGTGGCCGCCGCAGTGACGCAGGCTCATTTCGTTTGGAAGGATGGTTATCATCCTGGTTCGGCCGTCGCATCCGGCTATCACGCAGCCGGTGTCGTGGGTGGCGGTGTGGGTGGTGTGGCTTTTGTCCAGGCACTCTGGGTGGACGCCCTTGTCGCAGCAGCGGCACTGGTAGTAGGCGGCGCCGCCGCAGCAGACGTGGCAGCGGGGCTGGGCGCGCCAGTCGGCTATCAGGAACGTGTGAAGCCGTTCGGGTTTGATTGCTGTCGGGCTGGCTTGCATGGGGTTCTCCCTTCGCTTGTTCGGTGACGCGGGACGGCCCCGGGAGCTGTGATCCTCGGGGCCGGTTCTTGTTGGGATTTCTCTGGGGGACTCTGGCCTTAGTGGGAGAAGAATCTCTTTGGGCTTATGCTCTCGGCGTTCTTTCTCTTCTCGATGCCGTCCTCTACCTGGGCGGCCATGAATTCGGGATCGCCGCCCGCTATGTCCGCGCGGGCGGACTCCACGTTATGGCCGACTATGGCGCCGCTCTGGGCCTCGGCGACATAGTAGATCCCCCTGTCCGGCTCTCCTATGACGTAGCCCCTGTATCCTCCGCCTAGGTCGATTGATTCGCCGACGGTGACGGTGGTCTTTACGGGACGGTGCACCGGGCCGCCGAGGGTGAATGGGAAGTAGCCTAGCTTCCAGATCTCGAGGGTGCGGCGGGGTTTGCCGCCGGCGTCGTTCGGAGGCCTTCCGCAGTATACGCAGTTGCCGTTTCGGTCGGACTCGGTCATGTGGGCGCCGCAGGCGTTTGGATATGTGATTTGTGCGCTGTCTGCCATTTGTTCTCTCTTTCTTTGGGGTTGGTTTGAGTCTGTTACCTGACCGGATCCGCGGTTATGTCCTTACAGAGGTCTGTGAGACATCCGCTCAGGTATCCGGAGCATCTCTTGGGGATGTCCGGTCCGCGCTCCTTTTTGAGCCATTCTCTGGCGGATTCGCAGACGGTGGGGTCGTGGCAGTCCAGCCACAGGGTGGTGGAGCGCTCCGACTCGCGTCTGTTGTGGGCGTTGTGGTATCTGACCGCGTTACTTTTGTCTGTGGCTCTCACGACGCCGATGCGTCTGACTATGGCGGCGTCGTCTGTCGCCGCCATAACGAAGCGCGGTGTGGTGATATTCCACCAGTTGAGCGGGACGCGCCGGGCGATGACGTTGGGTTTTTGGTTGGCCGCGGCCGATTGGATCATGTGGGTTTCTCCATTGACGTTTAGTCTGCGGGACTTATGTGGGTCGGGATATGTCTGGGGAGCAGGGCGGCGGCGAGCTGGTCGGGGTCGTGGGCGACTGTGAGCGCATGGATCATGGCCTCTCTGGGTGAGGGGTCGTTTCGGGGTCCTCTGATAATGACCTGCTTGCGCCATCTGTTTCTGATGGCGCGCGCTATGACCCTGAGCTTTCGTTCGGCGACGGCGTCCCTCTTTTGGAGAATGGCGCTTGCTGTACGGAGGGCGCTGCGGTGGGTGTCTTTGTTGTAGGTTTCCCAGATTTTCTGGCGGGCTGTGCTCTGCCTCGGATCGGGATGAGCGTTCCATTCATGGTCGCGCCACTGGCCCAGGGTCTTGGTGGCCATGCGCTCGAGCTTTCGGATGATATTGTCGGAGCGAAGCATGGCGGATAGGTCGTCTGTATCTTCTGGGCTTCCGTGGAGTCCGTGTTTCACTTCGAAGGTCTCGGTCTCGGGATGGTAGGAGACGTTCTTGAAGCTGTTGTCCTTTCTGTCGTGTATTCGCACGCAGGGGTGATTCCAGTCATCGATGTCTGCTATGAGCGCGGCCACGGATCTGTACTCGCGGTAGCGCAGCTCCCTCTCGATGTATGTCTCGGCGACGTATCTGGGTATGGCTTTTATCCTCTCTGTTGAGGGTGGGTGGGGTTCAGCGGTTTCGGATGTACTCCCTGATGAGGGTCTCGGTCCTCTCGCTGTTGGGCAGTATGATTATCTGTCTGCTGTCCAGCGGGTTGTCTTCGTTCACGCATAGGCCATGGCCGAGGTCTCTGGTTGCCGGGTAACATGCGCCGATGGCGGTGATGTGTCCACGCTGGTCTGTTGCGAATTCGAATTTGAATCCCACGGGGGCCTGGAGCGGGCCGATGAGCATGATGTCGGTCTCGGGGGATGTGAGGGTGTCTAAGGCGTCGGTGTCGTTTCGCTTTATGGCGGATACCCAGACGGAGGCTTCTATGGGTCCGTTTTCGCCCGGACCGCGCGGGATGAGTCCGTACATGGCGTTTCTGTCCAGGTCGTCGGGAAACTCGCTTTTCATGGTGGCGCTCTCTATCTCATGGGCGTCGGCTGGCGGTCTGGTGTCGGGTTTCTCAGGAGTGAGGCCGCACTCTCTGACCCATGTGGTCGCGACCCTCTCTGAGAGTTCGTCCTTTAACAGGACGGCTATCTTCTGGGTGTCCAGCGCTGTGTCGAAGAGTGTGTGGACGTCGCCTCTGACGTCCTCGTATGCGGAGTGGCATGTGCCGGTCGCGATGATGCGGCCGCGTGGGTCGATGCCAAAGGTGAAGGTGAAGCCGACCAGCTGGTTCATCGGTCCTATGGGGGCGTGATAGGTGTCGCCGTTTCTGAGCATATCGCTTATGCCCGGGCCTTCGTACTCTAGGGCCTCTATCCAGAGGCTGTCCGGGATCATGCTCTGGGGGCTGTGATTGTCGGTCAGCAGGGCATAGGCGGCGTTCCAGTCGATATTGTCTGGGAACTTGTCGCTATTTAGTATGTGGCTGATTTCTTCGGCTGGGCTCGCTTTGTACAAAAAGTCCGTTTCTCACAATTTGTCGTGATTTCTCACAAAAACTTCTCAGGCGGAATTCTCCGCCACGAGGAGTCTGTATCCGTGGTTTTGTGCCAGCAGAGTTGAGCTTGCTGCCTTTACGCTGATTTGTTGATCTCCGTGTTTCACTACCACTCGGCCGGTATTCTTCATCAAAGAAGCATGCCCCCGCAGTGTTCCGTGCTTTCGATGCGTGAACTGCACCAGGTCTCCGGACCCGATGCCGGCCACGCGGCTCTTCGATAAGCGATGCCCGGGGCACCTGGTATAGCCCTGTCGCTGTCTGTCGAGGGCGCAGTATTCTCGGTATCCCCGGCCTCGCGGGTTGCCATGCCGGTCGGGGGGACGAAGCATCTGCCGGTCGCCGTGTCCCACCGCCTGCGCGATGAGTATGCGCTCCGGCAGGAGGTTGAGGGATACGGGTTTGCCCAGGCAGAGCGCGTCGTTCACGCGCGTCTTGGGAATACCGAGCCTGTGGCGTGTCCAGGACGTCGTGTAGCAGTCGTGCTGGGATACCGCGAAGCCCAGGTTTTCCAGTCTGCCGACAAGTTGCGGCACGATGACGTTCATCTGGGCAGCGCCCGCCAGCGAAGCCTGTTGGGTACGCCTGACGGCCGCAAGCCTCCAGGGGTCCTCGGCAAGGTATTCCTCGACAGAGAGGTTGCCCTTACGAGCGTTGCAGTCATGGCAGGACACGACCAGGTTGGCGACGCGGTCCGAGCCACCCGCGCTTTTTGGCACGATGTGGTCCATCTCATAGCGTTTGGCGTCTTTCCTGCCGCAGTAGGCGCATATTCGCCCGTCGCGGTGGAACACGTAGCTGCGTAGCTGCCAGCCCAGCAGGTCTCCCTGCTGGTACTGCTTGCCCGAGATCTCCGGGTTCTGCATGAGTTGGGTGTCGAACCGCGCTGTCTCAACCCGCACGAGCCTGACGGGGTACAGGGCCGAGATGCGCTTTACCCATGTGAGCGTGTTGGCAAGCCTCGTTTCCAGTGATGGCGCGAGCCAGCCTGGCGGTCGTGTGCGATTGTCGAAACGCGGCGGTCTGTTGCGAAGTCTGCCCCGGCGTAACCGGCGCATGGAGCGTCTCTTATCCATCCTGTTCCTCACACGGTTGCCGCGGTGCCCGAGTTCGATTAGAGCGTGCGCTTGTCGAACGCTCTTGCTCTCGCTCACCACCGCAATTCCGGTTGCCGTGGTCCCGGGGTTTATGTTTACCTCCACGCCCTCGACAACCACTTCAGGGTCGTCTGTGGACACGTCCAGCATTCTGATGCCGAAGATCCCCCTGCGCCATACCTTTTTGGCTCTGCCGCTTCGCATCAGCCTGCGGGCGCGGGAGGGACGGGTGGGGGTGAGGGGATTGCCATCATTGCCCAAGACCGGTACTGTCGCTGAGTTGGTTGGGTCTGTTCTGTCTGCGTTTCATGTATCACCTTGATATGTAACATCTCCCCGAAGGGAGTGGGTCCGTGCAGGCTCAGTCATTGCCTGCGCGGACGTCGCCTCGTCAAGGGCTGGCGGTCGGATTCCGCTGCTCTGCGGCTGTTTCATCCCGCAGGGCTTGGAGAGGTCGAAGCTGGCGAGGCACCCCGACGTCTTCATTGATTGCCGACCGCACGCCGTGGCCGAGTTGTTCCAAACTGTTACTCAGCCGAGACTGTGCCTTATACAAAATGCTCCCTCACTTTTTGTGAGAAATGCTTGGACTTATTGTCCGTTAAGCTCAGATATTGTACAAAGCCATTGCCGATTCTCCCTCTTTCTGATTCTTCTTGATGTTCATGTAGTATTTTGAGCCGGTGGGTTCGGTGTCCCCCTGGTACTTCGAGTCCAGGCTGGGATGTCCGTAAATTCTGTTACTTAGCCGAGACTGTGCCTTATACAAAATGCTCCCCACTTTTTGTGAGAAACTCGGACTTATTGTGTTAAGCTCGATTTTTGTACAAAGCCGGTTGAGGGGTCCGATGGCCTGACTATGCCGCCCGGCGGGGAGTCGGGCTGGAGCAGTCCGCCGCCGAGTCTCACGTCTAGGCTCGCTGGCTGGACGGCGTCCTTCATTATGGGGGTTACCTCCATGCGGAAGTCAGGGTCGTCGGATGCGAGCCGCTTTTTGATGTCTCTGTCGCTCAGGTAGGCCATGTGCTTCTTTCACTGGGGCGGCTCTTGCCGTCCGTTCTGTTAGTCTGCTGCGGTGTTTTTCCTATCTGCCTGCGGGGGATGCAGCAGGAACAATTGGGGGTAAGGCCTCGTTGGGGACCCACGATTATGTCGGCGAGTTCGTCTGGGTCATTCGCGGAGGCTATGCGGCGTATGATCGCCTCGTGGGAGTCATCGCGGATATATGGTCCAATCACCTTGGTTCTGACGCCGTGGGTGCGGCGTAGTTGTCCTGCCATGCTTCTGAGCAGGCGCATAGATTCTCTGTCCCTGGCCTCGAAGTAATCGCGCCATCTTCTGATGCCCGGCAGTTGCTTCTGCACGAGCCGCCATAGCTCGGCTCTGGCGGCGCGTCGTCTGCCGGCGGGGATGTACTCCCGCCAGACATGCCTTCTGGGCCGCCAGCCCAGGATGTTCTCTGCGGTCTCTTTCAGGTCGATGAGTCTGAGGGACGTCATGAGAATGTCCTCACTCATACGGTTCCGGTTGGGATGTGTGTTGTGGGAGACCCTTATGATACGGGCGCTGCGGTCGAGTTCGAGCGTCTTGGAGCTGTCGGTTAGGGTGTCTTGCACCAGCATTGCGGGTCTCTCGTCCTCCATGTTGAGGATGCGCTCTCCGAGCGCTCTGACGCTTGGGAACTGCTCCATGGCGTAGGCGTTTGCCTGGAACTCAAGGAGAATCCCGGGTTTATACTCCGCGCTTCGCAGGTAGCTTTTATATCTGCCTGTCTTTTGTGGCTTCATGTTGTCCAATCTCCATCTGGTCGCTGGTGTTCGCTGTTTGCTGGTGCGCGCTTTTTGAACTTGGCTTCCTCTTGGACTGGAATGGCTGTGTTTCTTCCTATCCGTTTCGGTTTTTGAGCGCGACGCGGTCTATGCTGTTCGGTTTGAAGCAGCATGGGTGCGCTCCGGTTTCGTGGGACGGGCCGCCCTCGAGGAAGAGCATGTTCCCGTTTGCAGTGACTATGTAGTCCGCCGTGAAGTCCAGGCCGCCCGGGGAGACTCTCTGTTCCGTCTGTACGAGATGCCAGAGGAACGGGGGCTTTAGGGCGCCGATGAGTTTTGCGGTATATTCGCGGACGGCGGCGAGCTGTTCGGGAAAGCTGGGCAACTCCCTCTGTGGATAGTAGTTGCTGATGCCCGCTATTGCGCCGTCGTAGACGTAGGCGCGATATTCCACGGGATAGTTCTCTATTATCTGGGGGCGTATCCATGGCCGTCGCCATATTGGGATGGTCGGGCGCGGGTACTCCAGGATGATGTCGAACGTTCTCGGGTCGTCCAGGATGAGCTCTGAGAACTCCTTGCGCCAGTGGGGTTCTCCCTTGGCGAGGCGGTACTTTATGTCCAGGCCGGAGCAGCAGTCGAATCGGACCATGTGGTCTGGGAGGGATGCGCTCCGGACTTGGTTCAGAGCGTAGATCAGTCTCTGCCGGTGTTCTCCTGGCTGGTCGAAGCTGAGGTAGTCTTCCCGCTCGATGGTGGCTACCCGCTCCGCGGGGACGAGGGGGACGTCCGCGTTTTGGCAGGCGGTGAGCCAGTCTCCGAGGGAGATGGGGGAGAACCTGCGGAGCTCCTCTGGGTCTGTCGGGTACGGCGTTTCTGGTGGTTCGGGTATGGGTGGCAGTGGAGGTATGGGTATGGATTGGCGTGGGATGTCGGTGTTCATTGGGGTTCTATCCTCCCGGGGGCAGGGCTAGTTCCTGCCTATCCTGTTTTCGACGATATAGCCGATGCGGTCGTCTGCATTGTCTATGGCGAGAAGGTCTGCGACGGTCATGTCCTCTGGGTAGGGATGGGGTTCGGGCTCTGTCATGGAGACGGCGTATCCGGCGAGTGAGAGCTCGACCACCACGTCGGCCATGAGTTGGCGGGTTGTCCTGGCGTGCTGGGCGCGCATTTCCGTCCACTGCCGGAGGAGCGGGAGATAATGGTCGGTGAATTTCTTCTCGAACTCCTGTTGGTAGTCTGTATCTCCGGGGTCTGTGTCGTTGCCGAGGTCCTTTAGTAGCTCCCTCATGCGCTCGATGTCGTCGCATGAGGGCGCGAGCGCCCTGGGCGGCTCAATGAGTTTGAGCCGGCAGCGGCTCTGGGGTATGAAGTTACCCGAGACTACTATTGAGAAGTGCAGACTGTTTATGAGGTCGGTTATCTTGTGATAGCCGGCGGTGTCGCTGTCCACTATCGAGAGGATCGAATCGTGAACGCTTACGGTTGGGTTCGTTATGCCGGTGGCGGCTCTGTATCTTTCGAATTTCCACATATTGCTCTGTTCGTCTTTTCCTTGGTCGATTTTTTCATCTGCTGTATTTTCTACAGTTTAGGTGGCCTCACGCAGACCGCCGCCGCCTTTTCGGGCGGCGGCGGCTTGCGTGGGGTCAGGATGGTTCCTCGCCGAGGAGGTTTCGGGGGATTTCTCTATCTGGCGAGACGTGTATTTAGAGGTGTAGTGGAGAGCCGGCGGGCGTTATCAGGACGTCGGTCCAGCGCTCGTCCTCATCTGTTGTCGGTGGGTTTATGAACCACTCGTGGGCATAGCCCATCATGGGGGTTCTCGCGGCAGTTCACTGAGCCGACCTGCTAGTAGGGAGGCTGTTCCCAGCCGGGAACTCCCCCGGATTCCATCTCCCGAATTCGCGCGTCCTCCGTCTCGTGGGCGGATCTGTAAAAGTGTCTGGATACCATGTCCACGACGTAGGCGGTGCTCTCGGTTCCTTCGACTATATCCTTTGCGTGCGCCCTGGCCTCTGCGTGACTCTCAAATCCCCAGTGGATTCGGGAGTAGTTGTTGCTGCGTGTCTCCAGTACCATTATCGTCTTGTTGCCGGTCATATTTTCTCTTCTCCCTGATTCGAACTTTCTGTGGGCACGGCCCGTTCTAGAATTCCTCGCAGCACTCGACGGGTTCTGCGAGTCCGGCCCAGCTCATCTTGCCGGTGTCGATGAATCGTCTGACCGCGGCGGCGACGCCGGCGGGTCTGGCGTGGAAGTGGACGTCATCGGGGCGCGGGGGGTTTACGAGCGCGTCCATCTGCTCGTCGGTGAGTCCGAGCAGGGTCTGGGCGTGCCGGGTTATCTCCGCGGGTTCTGACTTCGCCAGTTCCCGGAGTCTTTTTTCCGGCGTGAACCACAGGCTTATCCAGTACTGGATGTTGCCGCTGTTGTCATCGAGGTCGTAGGCCTCGAACTCGCGCAGCTTCTCGTCGAACTCCTGGCCGGCCACCTCCTCGGTGCACTGGATTTTGTGCTGCTTTATGTACTCCTCGCCCTCGGGGGATTCCGTGTCTATTATCTGTCCGGGATAATCGTAGAGGATGAAGCCTTTGGTCTTCTCGTCGTAGGCTTCGAGGTTCTCGACCTGGATGTCGCAGAAGCCGCTGTCCCAGAAGTCGTTTATGATGGGAAAGAGCGCCTCGCAGAATTCGATGATGCCCTTTTTGCCGGGCTCGTCCATATCGAGGCGGGGGTTATACGCCTCGTGATGCTCGTCCAGTCTGTCGAAGAGGGCGGGGACGAGCTTTATGGGGTCGTCTGTATCCTTTATCTCATCGCCTCTGAGCAGCAGGTTTGAGTAGGGGAACTCTTTCTGAATCCTCATGCCGGTCACGCGCTTGTCTGTGGCGATGCGCGCGATTGGGTTGGAGCTGGTCCGGGCCTGGGCCTGGGTCATGTCCGTGGCCGCGGCGATGGCGAGCTCTGCGCTCTCGAACTCAAGGTCCGGCAGGACTCTTTGGAGTCCGTCGTCTGTTGTGTAATTGATTTTGAAGGTCATATTGCCTCCTTGGTTCTGCTCTTTTGGGGGAGGGACGGCTCCGCCGTCCCTCCCCGCTGACTTATGCGGCGCGCGGTTTGCGCCGGTCGCCGCTGTGTCCGGTGAGAGTGGACATTCTTCTGATGTCCTCTGTATCGAATCCCAGGTCCGCGGCCATGATGGCGATTCTTCTTCTGAGCGCGGGCGCTATGACGCTGGCCATCTGGTCGGGGTCCGGCGGCGGGCCCTTTCTGAGCGCGCGCGGGGTGGTCCGCGCGGTTTCGCTCTTGTCGGGGGACGTTCTCCTTAGCGCGCTGTTGATTTCCTCTGAGAGCGCGCTCATGCTCTCGGCCTCCTCGGCGAACTCTTTGGGTCGTCGGAGCATGTGGCTGATGCGGGACATGGCGTAGGACGCGGCCATGTGTCCGAGCAGGGCGTTCGCTTCGCTCTGGGCGCCGGGTCTTGCGGGACAGATGGCTCCGCACGCGCCGGTTGAGTTGGGCGTCGGCGCCCCGGGGGCGAGCTCGGGCCATATATTGGCGGCGAGGTCGTCGCACATGGTTCGGGACGCCTTGTTGGCCTCCTGGCTCCATCGGGCGACGCTGTGGTTGGCCCTCTCGCGGTTCATCATGGCGAGCAGGCCCCAGCGGGCCTCGTAGCAGAGGGTGAGTTCTGTCGCGAATGCCTCTATATCGCCGCGGTCGGCTATGTCCAGGGCTCTGGCGTAGTGGAAGGCGATGTGGGTCATGTGAGCGGCCTGTCGCTCGTTTTCGAGATATGAGGTGAGTTTGCCCTCTGGGGCGTTGGTCATATGGGTCTTACTCCTGTGGCTCTGAGTCGTGGATTGTTTCTATCGGGCATGTTCCTTTCTTGCCGTCTGTCGTCCGTTGGTGGGGCGTGAGAGTTGGGGAAGTATGGGTTCGCCCACGGAGCGTATGAGGATCGAGTCTATGCGTGGGGCGAGTGTACCGCTCTTTTGGTGCAGGCTCAGGACGGCGTCCAGCGACTCTATGAGCGCGGCGGGGGCTCCGAGTCGTCGGAGCGCGTCCTGTGGGCTCTCAGCGCGGCTCTCGGCGTTTGGGTCCCGGATGAGGAGTATGGAGCGCGCGGATATTTCGACGCTGAATGGGACGTCTGCGGATGTTCTGCCGTCTGAGCCGGTTACCTCAAGCCATATGTTGGGAAGCGGGCTTTGGGTTTTTTCATCTATCTTGTCCGGTTTTTCGCCGGTTGATGGGTTTTGTGTCAAGCGTGTCATCTTTCTGCTTGTTGGTTTTTCGTTTGCCTCGCTCGCATTATGGCGCTGCTGTCTTGTCTGTCTACCTCTGTGAGGGGCTTTTGGTCTCCTTCAGCATCTCTGAGCGAATGCCCCAGAGTATGGGGTATATCTCCTTTGGGCTCTGGGCCCGGGAGAGCGCGTATGCGCGCTCGGCGGGACCGGATGTTGGTATGGCGACGCCGCGGGTTTCTATCCTGAATTCGGGGCAGTGGTGGTTCATCTGCTCCTTTATCTCCTCAAGCCAGCCGAGCGCCGTGTGTGCCCGCTGCTCCTGTTGTGAGGTCCACATTCTGATGTGGGATATGGGCTGGCTGTCGATTATCGATTCTATGGCGTCGTCCCGGGCGCCTGAGTCGTCGATCATGAGCGCGGCGGAGCGGGCGAGTTCGTTCAGGATGGCGAGACGAGTGGGGTCGGCGCTCATGCCGTCCGGTCCATCTATGTGGACCAGCGTCAGTGACCTTTTGGCGGGGTCCAGTTTCATCTCGAATGTGAGTCTGAGCGTCTGGTCGTGGACGAGCGTTCTGGCGGCCTCTTTTCTGAGGGCCTCGGCGAGCAGGAACTGGGGGCTGGGGACGGAGCCGGACGCAGGTCGCATTGGTTCATCTGATGCGGATGCCGTCATTGTCGTTATGTACCTGTTCTGTGTCCATTGATTTATTTCCATCATGTCGGCTTCTCCTTTCCGCGTCGCGGGTGGGGCATGGGGGACGGCGCTGAAGGCGCCGTCCCCGTTTTGTTAGAAGAGTTTGGGTTGCTCTCGCTCATTCTCTTTGGCTGGGGCCTCTTCGTCGGGCCGGTTGGGCCGCCTCGGCCGGGGGGTCTGTCGGTTCGTCTGGACGGGCGGTTTCTTGTGGTCTGGGTACTTGGGCGCGTCGCTCCATGAGGCGCGCGCCCTTTCGATGATGGGCATGACGCTGGGCAGCAGGCTCTCTATGTCGTCTCCCGGGAAGGATTCGATGTAGGGGTCTGAGGACGGGAGCTGCACGCCTATGGTGGTCATCTCGCCCCTTGGGGAGATGATGACCTTTATGTACTCGGTCTCAGCTGCCGGTTCCTCGGCTGTGGGCGGGGATTCGTCCGCGGAGCTCTCGGCGTCTGGACCGGCGGTCTCGTCACTTTCGGTGGGGGACTGCTCGCTGCCGGGGGTCTGGTCGTCGGGCTTGGCGGCGTCCTCGGCTGCGGCGTTGTCATTGGCAACGCCGTAGCCATCCGGAGACTGCTCTTGGTCCTGGGGTTCGGCCTCAGGTTCGGCTTTGGCGGGGTCATTGGCTGCGGCGATGTTCTCCGTGGACTGCTTGTCTGCCTTGGGCTTGTCGCTGTCCTCTTCGGGCTGGGCTTTCGCGTTCGGCTCTGCGACGTCCTCTCTGGACTGTTCCGCTGGTTGGGCTTTGCTCACAGGCGGCTGTTCTTCTGGGGCGTCTGCGTGGACCTGTTCTTCGGTCCTATCCGCCGCGGAGCTCTCAGGGGTTTTGTCCGCCGCGGCCCTTGCGGTCTTGTCCGTTTTTCTCTTTCTGGGCATGTTGTTCTCCTTTCTTGCCTTCTTGTGTGGGCGCGCTCTGCTTCAGCGCGTTTTTCCTTCTGGAATCTCGAATATCTCGGTTATCTCCGGGTTGTTTCGGGCGGCGCGCAGGGCCGCCTCTGGAGAGATGTAGGACGGAATGACCGATCCCAGGTCCATATCGAGATACAGGCTCATGAAGGGGCATGTGCCCGCCACCATGTGTCTTACAACCCCGATTACAAGTGACGCCATCATCTGGTTGATGGTGGGGTCCTGGTCGGTGAGATCGAGCGCGGCGGCGCAGTCGATGTTGGGTGGGGTGGTTGGGATGGCGGTCAGGAGGTCTGGTCTCTGTACGATTGGCGCGGGCAGCAGGTTGCATATTTCGCCTGAGAATGGCGGGTTGTGTATGTAGTGGTCTTTGTCTCCGACGTTCCCGATCAGCACCTGTCCCCAGGTTGTGTCGTTCCCCGCGTCGATGAGCCATATTCTGGAGTTGGAGGACAGGGTGTCGTTCATCTCCCGTCGGGCGGCTGCGTTATCGGCGCATCCGATTATCAGGCGGTTGCCGTGTGAGGGCAGTCCCGGATAGCTTGTCGCGTAGGATGAGGACTTGTACTTCATGAACGGGTGAAGGGAGTATCGGATGGGTCGGTTGTAGTTTCTGGCGAGTCGTTCGGCGAGCGCCTGGCTCTTGAACTGTCCGACGTTCTCCGGGTAGAAGTTCTGCCTCAGGAGGTTGTGGGGTTCGACGCGGTCGTGGTCCACGAGCGTTATGGTGGCTGCGCGTCCGGTGAACAGGCGGCAGAGGCTCTCGGCGACGAAGCCTCCGGTTCCGCCCGCGCCGACCACGGTTATGTAGGGATTGTTGAGCAGAAACTCGTTATTGATTCGGTAGTTCATGCTATGTTCTCACGCTGTCTTTTCCGGAGCGCCGGTTTCTGTCGTCCTGTTCTGTCTGGTCTATCATCGTTACGTTCGGCGTTGGGCCGGAGAACGCGTCTGACCAGATGAGCGGCGCGAAGTTTCCGTAGATGCCGAGTCTCAGGTTGAGTTCGGGAACGGATTGGTGGGCGCGTCCGAGCACGCCGTATATCTTAAAGCCCTGTTCGTCCGCGTTGTCCGTCTTTGAGAAGAGGGCGCGGGCGCGGGAGTGGGAGTGGAACTCGGCGATGGCCCTGGGTTCGGGGGTGTATGTGAGGGAGAGGGCTTGGCCCTCCTGCTCGGGTATGACGAGTTCATAGCCCTCTGTGCCGCGGCGTATGGCGAAGAACCGCTCGGTGTCGGGGTTTGTTCTGAACCAGCGCAGGCCCAGCGCTATCATATGTCCGGGTATGGGGCCGTCTGTGAGCTGTATCTTCTCGTCAATCGCGCCGAGGCCCCGTATGTTTCTTCTGGCTATGTTGATTCGGGCGACGATGTCGTCGCTCTGGGACTGAACGTACAGTCCGCCCGCGGCCATGATGTAGTCGTAGCCGATGCCCTGCGCGCCCTCGATGCTTCCATCGGACGCGGCTATCAGGTGTCCTACCGGTTGGAATGGGGTGTCAGGCATATTCGGGGCGTCCGTTTTCCGAGAGGGCGAGCGCGCCCCCGACGGTGCCTATGGGTACGAGGTCGTCTGTGGGGTAGCTGTCCGCGCCGTTCAGCTCGTCCCATAGGGCGAGCAGGTTGGTGGGATGCTTTTGGGAGCGGTCGCGTGAGCTTCCGGTCATCGAGAAGAACGACTCGAAGAAGGACTCGGGTATGAGGCTTATGTCCATCGGAAACCTGTGGCTGCCCGGGCAGGTCCTTCCGTTCGCGAAGATGTTGAAGGTTGGGGCGTGATAGAGGATGTCTTCTCTTCCTGTTGGCCTCTGGGTGGCTGCGAAGAGCCATGGGGCGCGTGCGGGTGAGCAGAGGAACAGCAGGCCGGGCATGGGAAGTCTGAGTCTGTCGGGCGGCGCGAATGGTTCGCGCTGGAGCGCGACGGGCCAGACGCGGGGCTCTCTCCAGAGCGCCACCATCTGTCCGTTCGGTCCCTGGTTCCACCAGACGGCGTTTTCAGGCAGGATGCCGGTGGTCATGCCCATGTGCTCGATGAAGGCGTGGGCTATCTCGTCGGCCGATATGGTTCTGACGGATGTTGTCTTATTGTCGAAGGTTCTGAGCAGGATGCTCTCCTGGTAGATCTCCAGCTGCGCCTTGAGGGTGTCTATGTACTGCAGACGCCCGTCTGGGAGCGCGGACTGGATGAGGTCGGCGTTTTCGGTCATTGTGTCTTTTCTTTCTTCTCTTGGGCGTCGAGTCGCTCGAGTATGAAGTCGAGCATCTCGGCGAAGCGTCCGGGAACGTCGGAACTCAGCCATTGGCTGAGCTTATCGACTGAGTCCATGAGTTTCTTTGCCTTGCGCCACTCGACGCTGGCTATTTCTATGGTCTCCATGTCCCAGGGGTCGATTATCTCGATGCCGTCATCGTAGCTTGCGTCGAGGAAGAAGTTATCGGTCTCGTTCCATATCCACGCGCCCGCGCTTGCCGCGGCCGCGAAGCGGGTGCCGGTCAGCGCCTGGTCGAGAAGTCCGACCGGAACGCCGTGTTTGGGAACTCTGAGCAGCGTCTCCTTCGGAATGTGTCCGGCGGCTTTTTCCATCCATGCGACGTGTATCTCGTCGGTTTCGGTGTCATGGTTTATCCATGACACCGATTCTTCTTCTTTATAGAAATCCGGGGGCGTTGGCCGGCTGAGCAGGGAGAAGACGGCGAGGTCTGGATTGTATTGGTTCCAGATGTCGTGGCGTTCGTCGTATCCGAAGCCGTAGAGCTTGAATGGTATGGCGTGGAGGAGCCATTTGTAGGGCGATTCCTCGCCGTCTTCCATGTAGTATTCGATGCTGTCCTCCATGATCGGGAAGTATTTCTCCCTGAAGGCGCTGAAGAAGGTCCTGAGCTGTTCGCAGGTTCCGGATGCGGATGTTATGCTGGACAGTTCGTCCGGCATGGTGGCTTTGATCAGGTCCGTGAATTTGGTGTAGTCCTCGGTGTAGGTGAGGAGGATGCTCAGGTGGCCTATGGCCGGCGGTCCGACGGTGAGGGCGGCGATGAGGTCGCTCAGTCTTGGGGGGCTTTCATTTTCCATATCAGGTTCCTGAGAAGGCGCTCGACTCCGAGTGTATATGAACGCGCCTGGGTCGCCGCCGCCCTCACCTCGTCCTGGCGGGTGGCGGCGGCGTTGAGGTCGATTGAGCCGTCCGGCTGGCTCAGCTCATCCATAAGGCCGATGATCGTCAGTTTTGCGGGCGGGACGGAGCGAAGCAGCTCTGTGAGCGTCCGATTGTCCATGCGCCTGTCTATATGGCGGCGTTGGCGTCTATGGGCCCGCCCTTGGTGCCCACGCGCTTTTGGAACTCGAACACCTTGTCGTTGCCGCGCTTGGTCTCCTTGACTGTGGCGTTGGCTATCTCGCCGTAGAAGTCGGCGAGGGTGTTTTTGACCTGGTCTACGGTCATGCCCGGGTCTGGGTCTGGAAATTCGCGGTTGTCGTACACGAATACTCTTTTCATCGTTGTTTCTCCTTTTTCTCTTGGGTTCCGGTCGGAGATGGTCTGGGCAGGCGGCTTCTGGTCCGCCTGCCGTGGCGTGCGCCCTGCTGGAGGGGCTGATTGAATATGGTGGCGGCCTGATGCGCGCTGGCTATGCAGTCAGCGTAGCAGTTGGCGCGGCATGGGCCGTCTATATGACGATGCCGCGTGTCTCTCCGCTCATCATTCGGACGTATTCCTCAGCGCCGTAGTGGGCGGGGTCTATGAGGTCTCGTATGACGTCGGCGGCGGCGCAGCCGTACTCTCCCCAGCTGTCCACGCGGTATTCGCTGTTCTCCATGACCAGTATCTCGTCCTCGTTTTGGGCGATTGGCCTTGGGGCGCGGTCGAGTATCGGTATCTGCTTGGGTGTGGCTATGTTGCGGAGCCGGGCGAGCTTGTGGGATTCGTCCTGTCCGATGTAGCTCTCCTCGTCCTCAAGCGTTCTTTCGCTGAAGCCCAGTTCGATCATCAGCTCGGGGGTGAGCGCGCCGGGTATGTCGGGGTTGTCGCTGTTGGCCTGGAGCCAGTCGCGCAGTTCGTGAAGGCTCCGCGACTCGAAGAGGTGGGGGAGCGCTCTGATGCGCTTGGTTATCATGCTGTCTGGCGTCTGTGGTGCGTTCATGACGGTATTTTCCTTATGCGGCGGCCGTGAGGGCGTCGGCGCGGGCGTACTCGAGCGCGACGGATATGAAGGCCTCGGCGTTTTTCTTCTCGGCGAGTCTGAGCAGTCGGGTCTCCCATTCGGGATTCTGAATTGGCAGGGCTTCTGTCGGGACGCCCAGTTTGGCCTCCGCCAGGAGCTTGGCGCGTCTGGCCACGCGGATTGTGTGGGCGTTCCTCGCGTTGAGGTGGCTGGCCACCTCGCGCAGGCAGTAGGCGTGGTTCTCCTGAACGTCCTGCCAGAATAGCTGGTCTGCGCGGGCGGACTTTCCGAGCATGCCGACGCTGAACTCGACGCGCCTTACGCGGTCGTAGTCGCGCATGGGCCGGGAGGAGTCCTCGACGAACTGGTTTACCATGTCCTCTCCGCGTATCTTTAGGTCCTCTCCGCCGTCAATTTGGACGTTTCTGAGGATTGTTATGGTGGCCCTGTTCTTTGGGCGGTCTATTTCGACTGCGAATGCGCAGCCATTGTGCGTGTCGTGGATCTTCAGGGTTGGATTGTCTCCGTCCAACAGCTTGAGGACGCTCATGGCGGAGCCCAGGGTTTTGCGCGACGTGAGTAGCGCGCCATCGCGCGTGCCTGCGCAGATGTATCTTTCGCTTGTGTGTCGGTCGTTCAGCATATGGTTTCCTCTCGGACTGACGCTGTCTTTCGTCGGGGCGCGACATACGCCGCGCCGTTTTCGGCGGCTCTGAGGTTTATCTCGCCGATGGAGTTCATGGCGCGGCTCAGGGCCGCGAGGATTGAGTTGAACCCGCCTCGGCGGGGGGTCTCTGTGTCCCGCGCCGTCTGTGTCTGGTTCCCCAGGGAATCCTATCCTTGTCGGTTCATATCAGCTTGCCCTGGAAGAGGGGTTTGTTGTGAGGCTCTTCCCCGGGCCTTGGGGTGTTTTCAGCCAGCAGGGTCTGATTTTCTATCAGTGGGTCTGGGATGTGGCGGTCCGGAAATACGTGGGTGTACATGCGGATGGGGGACCCGGTTCTATCGGCTGGCCCCTTGAGCCAGTCCGTGTTCAGCTCGCCGTTGGAGTGGATCAGGATGTCGTCCCTCAGGTGGCGTTTTACGGAGATGAGGATGGCGCAGACGACCTGGTCGTAGGGATTGCGGGAGGTCTTGCAGTATCCGTAGGCCCTGTCGTTCGGGGACCTCGACGAGAATTCGTCGGGAACTGTCCAGAGCGGCAGGTTCAGGCAGTCCCCGCTCTGGTCCGTGTCCCAGCGGTCGGGGGGTCCGCCGTTTATGATTATCTCGTTACTGGTTATGACGGGTGGGACGGTGGAGTCGCAGTCGCCGGTCAGCTCCAGTTCGGAGCTGGAGATTATGCGGGCGGCGTCGGCGATGATATTCTTCCAGCGCGGGTCGTCCGGGGTTACGCTCCGCTCTATTTCCCAGCTATGGCTGTACATTCGTGGTTCTTCTTTCGCTCGTCTTTTGTGGGGGACTTGGGTGGGTTTGGGTCTGTGGTCATGAGTCCGCCCAGCAGTATTGAGAGTAGAAGGGGTCTGCGGCGCCGCAGGAGACGGCGGCGTCTTGCCGCCGCCCTGACGGGCTGGTCAGGCTTTCTGCCGTGCTTCAGTCGTCTGCGCACGGCCCTATCCTGCATCTTGGTCCTGTTTCGGACTGGGCGTGATGCCCGGGTGCGGGTGCGTCCTGGGCCTCATTCTCTCCTGGTGAGGGACTGGGGTGAGGGTTTTGATTATGGGTTCTCCTGGCTTTGTACAAAAAGTCCGTTTCTCACAATTTGTCGTGATTTCTCACAAAAACTTCTCAGGCGGAATTCTCCGCCACGAGGAGTCTGTATCCGTGGTTTTGTGCCAGCAGAGTTGAGCTTGCTGCCTTTACGCTGATTTGTTGATCTCCGTGTTTCACTACCACTCGGCCGGTATTCTTCATCAAAGAAGCATGCCCCCGCAGTGTGCCGTGTTTTCGATGTGTGAACTGCACGAGGTCTCCGGACCCGATACCTGCGACACGGCTCTTGGATAAGCGATGCCCCGGGCACCTGGTATAGCCCTGTCGCTGTCTGTCGAGGGCGCAGTATTCCCGGTATCCCCGGCCTCGCGGGTTCCCGTGTTTGTCTGTTGGACGAAGCATCTGCCGGTCGCCGTGTCCCACCGCCTGCGCAATGAGCATGCGCTCCGGCAGGAGGTTGATGGACATGGGTTTGCCCAGGCAGAGCGCGTCGTTCACGCGCGTCTTGGGAACCCCAAGGCGTCCTCGTGTCCAGGATGTTGTGTAGGAGTCCTGCCGGGACACCGCGAAGCCCAGGTCTTCCAGTCTATTGATGAGCGTCGGTATGATGACGTTCATCTGCGCAGCGCCCGCGAGTGGAGCGCGCCGGATGCGCCCTATGGCCCTCAGTTTCCCGGGGTCTTCGGCCAGGAACTTCTCAACAGACATGTTGCCCTTGGCTATGTTGCAGTCGTGGCAGGACACCACCAGGTTGGAGACGCGGTCGGTCCCGCCTGTGCTCCTGGGGGCTATATGGTCCAGTTCGTATCGCTTTGCCCTGCGGTCCCCGCAGTAGGCGCATATCCGCCCGTCGCGGTGGAACACGTAGCTCCTGAGCTGCCAGCCCAGCAGGTCCCCCTGCTGGTACTGCTTGCCCGAGATCTCCGGGTTCTGCATGAGCTGGGTGTCGAACCGCGCTGTCTCAACCCGCACGAGCCTGACTGGGTACAGGGCCGAGATGCGCGTTACCCAGGTGAGCGTGTTGGCCAGCCTCGTTTCCAGCGATGGCGCGAGCCAGCCTGACGGTCGTGTGCGATTGTTGAAGCGTGGCGGCCTGTTGCGGAGTCTGCTCCTGCGAAAACGTCGCATGGAGCGTCTCCTATCCATCTTCTTTCTCACGCGGCTGCCGCGATGCCTGAGTTCGATGAGAGCGTGCGCTTGTCGAACGCTCTTGCTCTCGCTCACCACCGCAATTCCGGTTGCCGTGGTCCCGGGGTTTATGTTCAGTTCGACACCGTCCACAACCGAGTCCCCTTTCGTTCTGTCCAGCATCCTGATGCAGAATAGCCCCTTTCGCCATATCTTCTCGGCGCGTCCGGCCCGCAGAAGTCTGCGGGCGCGAGATGGGCGAGTCGGCATCAGTGGCCCGCCGCCAGCGTCCAGGACGGGCACGGTCGCTGTGTTCGTTGGGTCTGTACTTCTTCGTTTCATGCGTTTCTCCTAATTTCCAAAATCTCTCCGAAGAGAGTATGTCCCAGGGCGCTCGAATATCGCGCCCGGGGACGTCGCCTCGTCAAGGGCCGGCGGTCGGATTCTGCTGCCCTGCGGCTATTGCATCCCGCAGGACTTGGAGAGGTCGAAGCTGGCGAGGCACTCCGACGTCGTTATAGATTGCCGACCGCACGCCGTGGCCGAGTTGTTTCAAACCGTTACTCAGCCCAGACTGTGCCTCATACAAAGCGCTCATCACATTTTGTGAGAAACTCGGACTTATTGTGTTAAGCTCGATTTTTGTACAAAGCATCCGTATGCCCTTTCCGGGCCGTGCAGAGGCGACTAACTATATCGCCTTGTGATGCCGTGTAAGATTATAGGGAGGCGTGTCGTCGTACAGAGACCGGAGTTGGCATTGGCGCTTATTGCCCGGTACAAAGCATGGTCCGGGAGTCTTACGACGGCATCATTGGTGACGCTCCGATCAGGGCAGGCTCCCGTTTGAAAGATTGTGCGAAGTCGATGATTCCCTGCGGTGGCACGCCTACTCGATAGTAGCGGAGGGCGCGATGGAAAGGCACGAGACAAGTTCAGGACGAAAGAAAGTTAAGAGAGATCAAACGAGGGATTTGCCGCAGGAGTTGTCGCGGGTGAACCTGAACGCTGCGGGGATAGATGTGGGAGCGAGCAGCCATTTCGTGGCGGTCTCCGAAGGGCGCTCCGAGCGGCCAGTGCGTGAGTTCGAGGCGTACACTGCGGAGTTGTACCGGATGGCAGACTGGCTGGTTGAGTGCGGAGTGGAGACGGTGGCGATGGAGTCAACCGGTGTGTACTGGATACCGCTGTTCGGGGTTCTGGAGGAGCGTGGGCTGGAGGTGCTATTGGTGGACCCGAGGCGTCTCAAGAGCGTGCCCGGTCGCAAGACCGACGTGCAGGACTGTCAGTGGCTACAGCAGTTGCACACCTACGGTCTGCTGTCGGGAGCGTTCAGACCTGAGGCGGAGATAAGAAGCCTTCGGAGCTATCTGCGTCAGCGAGCGATGCTGGTGGAGTATGCGTCTCACCATATCCAGCATATGCAGAAGGCGCTGACGCAGATGAACATAAAGCTTCAGCACGTCATGAGCAATATCACCGGCAAGACGGGTATGCGGATCATTGAGGCGATAGTAAGAGGCGAGCGCGATCCGCGCGAACTGGCGCGGTTCAGACATCCTACGATGAAGGCGGATGAGAAGGAGATAGCGAAGTCGCTGCGCGGTCACTGGAGGGAGGAGCACATCTTCGAGTTGACCCAGGCGTTAGAGCTATACAGAGAGTACCAGCGCAAGATAGAAGAGTGCGACCGACAGATAGAGTTGCGGCTTGGAAGGTTCGATGACCGCAGCGACGGTGGCACACTTGCCAACAGGCGCGGCGCGAATCCTCATCAGGGCAACGCGCCGCGCTTCGACGTTAGAACACACCTGTACAGGATGACTGGGGTGGACCTGACAGAGATAGACGGGGTGGAGGCGTACACGGCGCTGAAAGTGGTGAGTGAGATAGGAACGGACATGAGTCGCTGGCCGACTGTGAAACACTTTGCCTCCTGGCTGGGGTTGAGTCCGAATAATAAGGTAAGCGGCGGCAGGGTGATGAGTTCACGGACGAATCCGAGCGCGAACAGGGCTGCGGCCGCGCTGCGCCTTGCCGCCAATGCGTTGCATCGCTCCGACAGCGCGCTGGGGGCGTTCCTTCGCAGGAAGAAGGCTCATCTGGGCGCCCCGAAGGCGATAACGGCAACGGCGCACAAGTTGGCGCGGATCATATACTCGATGCTGAAGTACGGGCAGAAGTACGTTGACGCGGGCGCGGAGTACTATGAGCAACAGTACCGCAAGCGCGCACTGGGTAACGCCAAGAGGAGGGCCGCTCAGCTGGGCTACAAGCTGGTGCCGGTGGCTGACAGTCAGCAGGAGCCTACGCCGTGCACAACTCCACAACCGGCGGTAGCGTTCGCATGAGAAGGTAAGTTAGTTGAAAGCCGGTTCTCCTTTATCTTTGTTCGCGGGTTTTCTCATAGCGAAGGAATTTGTATCTGCCGTTCAGCAGCCGGTCCACTGTCTCGGCCAGTTTCTCCGCCGACTCGGTCTCGGAGAGTTCGGTGAGGATATTGGCGAGTGAGCCGGGCTCCGGTCCGGGTCCCCGTACATGGACGCTCAGGTTGGGTATGGAGCGTGTCATGTCCGACGCCATGTTTCTCAGAAGTGTGAGGGTATTGTCGTCGCGGGCGGCGAATGCGTGCGCGGCGTTTTCTATGTCGCGCCGCGCGGCGGTGAACCACTGCCAGAGTGTGCAGTGGGCGGCGTCGGTCTCACTGGGTTCTGTGAGACCGAGCGCGCCCTTCATGAAGATGTCGAGGGTCTGGCTGGCGGAGTCTATGGTGAGGTTGGATTCCAGCGGGTGTGTGGCGTAGTCGAGGGTTATGAAGTGGGCGCGCTGGTCATAGTAGGCGCGCGAGATGCTTCCGTTCGCGCTGTCGTGTATGCGGGTCATGCAGTAGTCGTCCGGGCTCTGGACGTGCTTTCTGGTGAGCCTGATGAGTCTCTTGGCGATGCTCGCCGGGCTGTTGGCGGGGGCGCTCGCGCTTGCGAGTTCACCCCCGGTCTCGGTTATTGTGACGCATTCGTATCTCATTGGGTGGAGGGGCTGTCTAGGCGGCTGTCTCAAGTTCGCGCTCTTCCATCTGTTGGGATGCGGCGGCGTCTGTGAGCATGTAGTTCATGACGTCCTGCGCGGCCTTTACGGCGTCGTCGATGCCCTCGTTCTTTTCAGGGGACTCAAGGGCGGCGCGCCAGTGCCTGATGTACTGGCTGGCGCGCCGCGCCATGTCGGGGACCTCGATTTCGAAGGTGGCGGCGAGCATGGTGGCGGCGAACTCGGCGGTCATCTCCTCAAGGCCGCGCTCGTGGGGGACCTGCTGGTTCTTCTCTATCATGCGGCTGAATCCGGGACGGTCGAGCCGTTGGGGATGGCCGGTGCTGTGGGCCACCTCGTGCAGCATGGTGAGGGTGTAGCTCTCGGGGCTGGGAAAGCTGGTTGGGGGCGGCATTATAATGCGGTCGGTTCTGGGGGTGTAGTGAGGGATCTCGGTGTCGAGGTGTCGTATCTGGGCGGCGTCGGTCATATTCTCCAGGGCGAGCGCGGCGCGCGCGAGCGGGTCGGTATCGGGGTCTCCGGCGAATGGCATTGGCTGGTGGGATTCCTTTTCCTCGTAATCGTTCACTATATCGGCGAGTTCGATGTCCTCGGTCTGGGCGAGGTTGAAGACGTAGTGGGCTCCGCCGCCGGTTTTCATGACCTTCTCGGTTGTGCCCGTTTTCTTGTCGGTTCGTTCGTCCTCGTAGATATTCTTGAACCTCACCGGGGTCGCCGACTCTTTTTCTCTGACGTGTCCACCCAGCGCCCTGGCCTGGGGGTAGGTCATCCAGTAGTCGGTTTCATAGTCGTTTGCGGATGCTGTGAGGCCGAGGAGCAGCCAGTTGAAGCCGCTGTAGTGGCGCGGCCGGGTGGAGTTTATGTATCTGACGTTCATGGGCCTTCTGGGCCTGACGATATAGTCGGCCATCCATCTCTCGGCGTCCGGCGCGTCCAGAAGTAGGCGAATGGCTGTGAGCATCTTCTCCTTGGGGGAGACGCGGGGTCCCTTGGGGACGTATTGCTTTCGGGTTTTCTTCTTTGCCAATGTGGTCTCCTTGATGGTCTGGAGCACTCGTGAGCGTCCTGTCCATTGGTCTTTCGGGCGGGTCTGGTCGTAAAGGGAGGCATTTACGCGCCCGCTTGTCTGTTCCGGGTGTATCAGATGTTCTGGCGGACTAGTTCGGCGAGGTCCTGCCAGAACTTCTCCACGGCTTTGTCGTCGCCTTCGATATGTAGGATCTTGGTATCGTCGAAGGGACTGCTCTGATAGCAGGTCAGGGTTACGCTTCCCTGAATGATGTAGACGCCGGGGGTTTTGGCTTCTGGCGTTGTGGGAGATGGGGAGTCGGGCGTCTGCGCGGCGCGGGTGAGCAGGTTTGTGGGATGCGCGCGCCGGAGCATCTCCTCGGGGCTCCAGGCTATCTGGGCAAGGTTGTCCCAGAATTCGTTGAAGCCCGCGACGCTCCCGGTCACTCTCACGTCGGCTATGGAGGCGCGTTCGTTTCTCTCGTCCCATATGGTTATGGTCGCGAGTTCGCCGTATATCTTCCAGAAGCGTTCGCTCTGTCGCTCGAATCTGTCATCCGGGCAGTCTGCGGCGACTATCAGCTTGCTGGTCGGAAAGGACATCCGCTGAAGCTGGGCTCTCGACGCATAGTCTCTGTTGTTCATCTCTTACTGTCGCTCGTTCATCTTTTGGAGGGCTACTCTATGTCGTAGTAGCCGCGCAGCAGGTCGAGGCAGTATCTGGGTTCCATGTACACCATTTTGTTCAGTCTGGCTGGGCCGTTGAAGTCGAGGTCCACGTTGTCGTTGAGCCAGTCGACTGCGCCCTGGTGAAGGGGGATGAGGGTGGCTATGGAACCGTGGTTCTGGACATCGAAGGGTTCTGCCTGCGGTTCGCTGTGGGTGTTGGCCTTTGTCTGGGCTGTCATGCTGATGTTCCTTTCTATTTGGAATAAGAAAGACCCCGCCAAACGGCGGGGTCTTTGGGGTTGGTGTGGAGGGCCGTCTCAGGTGGTGAGGCCGCGCTCTGCCGCGGCGTATTTCGCGGGGAGTTCGGCGGCTATCTCCTTCGCTCTCTTGGGCACTTGTTTCTTTGTGAGGGTTGGTCCCTGTATCTGTCCGATGCGCCATTTTCCGTTCTTGGCGTTGTCGACTATCTGGACTGTGGCGACGGGTGTGGGACTCTGGTGGTCCTTATCGGTTCTCTCGATGTGAAAGATGCGATTGACGCCCTGTTTGCATCTCCCCGCGTAGTATCCGTATCCGACGCAGTTCTTCATGGTCTGGGCCTCTTTTTCCAGTTCTATCTGCGATGTGAGGGGTCGGACGGTGTAGTTATTGGTGGTGAAGGTTTTGAGCGCGGAGCGCCAGGAGAGTTCTCTCTTCTCCTCCTTGCTCATTTTGTATATGAGCAAGGGATTATTCTCCAGGTGCCATCTCTCAGACATGAGTCTGTAGTGTTCCCAGGTTCTCTTGGGGACCTCGGCGAGTCCTACCTGGTTTATCTGGTGGTTCGCCCAGTCCAGTATGTTGAGGAACTCCTGTCTGCTGGGTTTCTGTGTCATGTCGGCGTGTCTGAAGAACGCGAGCGCGAGATTTTGGTATGCGTCGGGGTGGGTTGGATATTCGCCGTGGTCGTTCATCTGAAACAGGGCGTTCCAGACGGTGTTCTGGGCTGTGGGATGCACGCTGCGTCCATGTGCGGCCTGGAGTCTCATGAGGTCGTAGATCGGCTTTCGCCACCTGTACTGTTCGTGCAGGATGGGCTCTGGCGAGTTTCCCTCATGGAAGTCCGGTCTGCGGCATTCGTCTATGAGTTCGGCGATTAGTTTGTGGTCCGACTTGGCGAGTCTCTTCCAGGCGCTGCGCGTCAGGCCGCTCATGGCGGTCATTGAGCGAACGATGTCGCCGGGGCTTTCTATGTCCAGAAGGTCGGAGAGGTCCTTGCCCTGTCGGCGCGCGTATCCGATGGTGTCGAGCCACAGGCTGGCGACGGCCGGTGTTAGTTTTATCACCTTCATGACTATGGGGGTTATCGGGAGCAGTCTGTTGTAGATGTCGACGGACCTTCTGGACGGGCGAACGCTATCCATCAGTTCGAGGGTGGATGGGCATAGGATGTCGGCGTTTTTTCGTTCGGTCCAGTGGGTTGTGAGGCCCGCCTTTTCTGCTGTGTTTTCGGCCATACTGAGCGCGTCCCTGCCGCTCAGGGACGGGTCGGCGCTCCGGGCGGAGCGTGCGACGCTCTCCCTGGCGGCTATGAGTTCCGCCGCCGATATGGAGCGGACGGAGGCGGTTACGGCGTCGGGGCCGCGTATGGTCTGTGGCAGGTGGACTGTGCCGTCCGGGTTTTGGCGGGCGAGTCCGCCGATGGCGATTAGTCTGTCGGCCTCGGTGAGGGCGGCGTCGAGCGCGCTCAGGAGTTCGGTGTGAGCTGAGTCTGAACCGCTGAGTGTCGTGCGGTACTCGTCGAAGCTCTTGAGTTTCGGGATGTTCTCGCCGAGCGCGTGTTTTTTGCGCGCGGCGGCGAGGGTTTTGGCGAGTATGGCGATGGCGGCGCGCAGTTTTGATGGGACGGCGCTCAGGCTCATGGGATGGGCGAGGAACGCCTTCACTATGGGCATGGCGGTATCTTCGGGCATGTCCATGTCGGCGTCTATGAGCGCCTCCTTCGATAGAGCGGCGCGCACGGTTATATCGTGTTCGGGGCCGCTTTTGGGCCGGGCCTTTTGGTATGGCGCGTGGCCGGTTATGGCCGCGCTTTCGACTATCGTCATGCGGCTCTCCGCTCTGTCCGCTTGTGGCGGGCGTCTCTCATCCGTTTTCTTGTCTCCTGCGCGATCTGTGAGATGAGGTCGTGGTCCTCTCTATCGTTGTGTATGGTCTCTATTGTCCAGCGTCCGTGGCCGAGTCGGTCGCTCATGACGATCATTCCGGTGGGGGTGTTGAAATGTTTGGAGGTCAGGAATAGGCGACACTCCGGCGTCCAGTGGCCGGAGGCCTTTTGACGGAACTGGTATTGAAGGTTGGTCAATTGTTCGAGGGTTTCGACGGGGGTTACGGTAATGTCGCCGCTGGTGTAGGGATCTATTATCCGCTCCATGCGTGGGGGAATCTCTTTGTCCGCGTATCGAACGCTGGTCTTGATGTTTAGCTCGCTTCGGTTCTGTTCGGCGCGCATATTGGTAATGTACTGCGGCCATTTCATAATGGGAACGCTGGCGTGCTCGACGTTTTTGTCGTGGTGAATGATGAGTGTCTTGAGTGTATTGCCGATGCAGGAGAGTGTGCATCCCCTCTGTGCGGGCGTCGTATTGGTCATGCGGATGTACTCGGATATGATTCCTCTGAATCTCCGCCATGGGCGGGTGCGGGCCTTCATGCCGGTCGAGAATATATTGTCGAGCAGGTCGTTTGGTCCCTTATGTCTGGACTCTCCGAGCGTTGTCCTGCGATTGAGGCTACTGATGAGCGGCTGGTAGCGCATTCCGACCGTTTTGTATCCACCTGTATGAGTGGCCTTGTTCACCCGTGGACGGTCGTCTCCGTGTTGTTTGGAGAGGATGCGCATGAGGGTTTTTTCGGGCATTCGCACGAGTTTTCTCCATGCGGCGTCCGAGATGTCGAGAATATCGCGTATGTTTCTTATGATGTCCGCGGGAGAGTCGGCGATGAACGCTTCGTCGCTCTCGTGGATGTGGTTTAGGAAGTTCAGCCAGATGTTCACGGCATTCGCCGAGCCGCCCGAGAGGGCGTCCAGGTGTTTGAGAGCGCGCACAATCGTGTTGTACGTCTGGATGGTGGCGTACTTGGGGATGACGTGGTCCTTCAGCATCTTCAGGGCTCTTGGGTTGCTGATGGCCGCGTTCTTTCGCTCTATCCATTCTGCGTTCAGGCCGTAGGCTGCCATGGCCTCGTCCGTATGGTGTGCGGCGATAATGAGAGCGTCTGTGGTCTGTCCTATCTCGTCCCTGCACTGGGTGAGGATATCGCTTTTGATGAAGCTGTGTATTTTGTCGAGTTCATGGCTGTTCATGTTCGACAGGTTGTTGAAGGCTGTGCCGGGCGCGCTTCTCAGGGTTCCGTTCGGGGACGGTATGATGAGACCGCCGCCCAGTCTGATGTCCTCCGCGCATTTGAGCGCGGCTATGCGTCCCTGGACGTCTATGGGCGGGATGTAGCCGTCCATGTGTATGAGTTCGACGTAGCTTTTCCATCTAACCCCTAGGTTGGGCTGTATGAGCGAGGCGATGTGTGGGGACGTCTCTCTGCGCCTTTTGTATATCTGTCGCTGGACGGCGTCCATGTGGTGCGCCTGGTCTACGGCGAACTCGGCGCTTATGGCGTCGCTGCCCTCCTTGACGAGGATTTCCCTGTCGATATGGCCGTGAGTCTGGATCAGTTCGGGATGTTTCGACAGTGGGGGCGTTGCGGCGTACCTATCGTAGAGCGCTGTGATGGCGACGAGAGCCGGGGTGGTTTGGGATGTGGACTGGGACATCTTATCGGACCTGTCCCACTATTTGTTTCTCGACGATTATATCGACGCGGTGGGCGGCGTATTGGTCGCTCGGCGGGTGCTCGTGCTGGGTGAGTCCGTACTCATGGCCGTGGCTCACCTCTCGTCCGGTCTGAACGCCGGTCATTAGTCCGTTGTGTATGACGGGATTTTCAAATGGCAGGTGCGGGTGGCTGTGCCAGCCGCGTCTGCTGGGATTCAATGGATTTCTCCTTTCTCGCTTTGCACAAAAAGTCGCGGGCCTATTGGGCGCGCGTATCTTTCTTGAGGGTATTGTGGCGCACGAATCCGGGTATGAGGGCGCTGAAGGCCTGCCAGGCGGGTTCTGTGTTCACCGGAAAGGTCTCCATGGCGCCGTCCTCTCTTCCGAAGCGGGCGACCCATCCTATGGGAACCGGATCCCCGTGGACGTGCTCCCACGCGCGGGCGTAGGCGCCTATCTGGAGGATGTGGCTGTCGTATATGGATGCGGAGGTCTTGAAGTCCACGACGGCGACGCGTCCGTCCGTGAGGCGCAGTACGGCGTCCACGGTGCCTGCGAAGCCGGTTGGATGATAGATCATCTTCTCGAGGGCGATTATGGAGGCGATGCCCTCTGTCTTGCGCCATTTTTTGTAGGCGGAGATGGGGGCGGCTATATCGTCGGGTATCTCCTGGACGACTCCCTTCATATCGAGTTCGACCCAGCTGTGTACCCTGGTTCCGAGGTCTGAGGTTCTGTTCTTCTCCCGGTTGTGCGCGGCGCGCGCGGCGCGGGAGACGGCGCTGAGCTGTCCGTTGAATCTGTTCATGGTCGCCTGTGCGGCCTTTTCGGCGTCTGCGGTGAGGGCGCTGAGGCTGTTGTCGTCAAGCGGTTCTTTGAATGCGGCGTTCAGGCTGCTCAGCTTGGTTCTGACCGCCGCTATGTTCTCGCCGGACAGGAGCCAGTCTCTCGCGGCTATGAGAAGCATGGTGTAGGGCTTGGCCTGCGCCATGTTTCCGTTTGAGATAGTTCTTGGGGCGATGCCCTTCATCTGCGCGGCGAAGTGTTTGGCGGCCTCGCCCGCGGCCCACCATGTTAGCGGTCCGGACTTGTCGGGAAAGCCGGTTATCTTGGTGGTTGAGATCAGGCGGTCGCTCTCCCTGCCGGGGACGGGTTCGAACCAGAGCGGACTTCGGTTGGGGTCGAGCACCTGGTAGTAGCGCTCCCGGGAGCCTGTCACCCTGATTATGGTGAGGCCGTTCGGTAGCAGTTCTTCTACTATTTCGTTCATGTGGGGTCTCCTTCCGGGACCGTATCGTTTGTGGGGTTTTAGGGAAAGTAGCGGCCCCGGGTTCTGATGGGTCCGTTCGGGGCCACGGTGGCCTGGCATCCTGCGCAGGCGGGGTCGCCGGAGCGATAGTTGAGGGCGCTCTCGGGAAAGCTGCCCTCGCAGTAGGCGCATCTGCCCATCTTGGGTCCGCGGTCGCTTGTTTTCTCAAGCTCGTCGCGGACTATTTGTCTTATGGCATCTGTCTGCTGGGGGGTGAATGGGTTGGTCATTCGGTGTCCTTTGTCTCGGTGGGGTATTCTCCCTCGGTGTTGGTCACGATGCAGGTGTAGAGGAAGGACGCGTCGCTGGCGTCCTTGTGGTAGAGGTACTCCTCGCGCGCCTCCTGCTCGTCGTGGAAGACGCTGTGGAGTTCCTCTTCGTTTCTCACGTATTCGACTATCCAGATCATGTCTGACTGTTCCTTTCTTCGGGGGGCTGAGTCATGTCGGTCTTTACCCTATGGGTATGGCGTCGGATTCGACGGCCTTTTTGTAGATGGGGTCGCCTTCGAACGGAATCATGGCGACCGTATTGCGCTCCTCTTGGGGCGTGTTCCTCCATCGTTCGGTGTATATGTCGGCGAGGGTTTCCATTGTTCTGTGGCTCTCGGGGCCTGGGTGATGGTTGTGCGGTCCCTGTGTCTGAGTGGTTGTCCATTGGTCGTCGCTCAGCTGGATTTGGCCTGTGGCCGCGTGTTTGTCGCCCTTGTATATGGCGAATATACGGCTATATCCCCTTACGCATTGTCCGCCGTAGCCCGCTACGCAGTGGGACATTTCGACGGTCTCATGGAAGAGCTTCAGGTCGCTTGTGAGTGGGCTGACCCTGTGACCGTTTATGTTCATGGTTTCGATGAGTGAGTTCCACTCCCTGTATTTATTGTCGTTTCTGGACAGGACGTCGGTGAAGATATGCTTATAGCTATTGGCGTTCTGCTGTCTGTGCCAGCGTTCGCACTTCTTCATGAGTCCGGACCATGTCTTGGACATTATCCTGCTCTCGGTGTCGTCCATATTATTAGTGTAGTCGAGGGTGCTCAGGTAGTCGGATCTCAGTTGGTCCTGGCTGTCGTCCGGGTCCTGAACGTTGATTCTGACGCTCTCGTCTATCATGAGGCGGAGCGTCTTTTTGAGGTTCTCGCTTGGATGTTCCTTCAGTGCTCTATTGAAGCTGGTGGTTTGGTTTAGAACCCAGTCGTGGGGAAGGTGTCCGGCATGGGCGGTGGCCTGCAGGATGATGAAGATTCTTTCTATTGTGGAGCTCCTTGCGTCCAGCGCCTTTTTGATGGTCTTTATGGGAAGTCTGTTGACTGCCTTCCAGTCGCGCAGGTCGAATCCCATGGACTTCATTCTGGACCTGGTTGCGGATACGAATTCGCCCGGGTGATTGAAGTCGGTTATCTGTCGGAAGGCCTGGTGGTCTTGGGAGAGCCATACCGCAACGATGGGATTGGTCTTGGCCAGGTCTCTTATGGGGCTGTGGTCCATGGAGATGTTGTTGTACTCCCAGACCTTGGGATGTGGGCCGAAGATTTTGATTGTTCTGTTTAGGGTTTCCGGGTTTACGAGTGACCTGACGCCGGAGCGCACTCTTTCTGTAATGAGCGCGTCATCGTATTTGTCGGTTCCGACAAGCAGGTGTGAGATGCGGTCGGTCCACATGACTATGGAGCGGGGCTGGGGTGGGGAGACTGTGGTTCTTCCGTCCCTCAGGTCCCAGGACTCGGATACGGCGGCTGTTATGACTGTGGCGAGCGCGGTCTTGCCGAAGCCCATGGACGTCCATTGTCTGTATGTTGGGGGTTCGTCGGGACTGTCTGCTGAGGCGATGTTTCTGTAGTCCACGTACTCCGGATTAGTCCTTATGAATCCGGTTGGGGTTTTTGTCATCTCGAGAAAGCTCTCGGTCTGATTGTGGGCCGTCAGGCGGACGCTTTTGCCCGGGTCTATCTGGACGGGCTGGTCTGTTGCGATGAGGCTGTTGATTCTGGCGAGTGTCTGTTCGTCCAGTCTTTCGGCGAATTCATCGAAGGTGGGCAGGCGTTCGTTGAATTTGGACCGGCTTGTGGCGCGGGTTTTCTTTGGCTTTGTCTGGGCGCGCTCCTTCTGGGTGGCGAGAACGTTGGCGGCTAGTTTATTCCAGTCGGGCTTGTGTTCGGAGTCGTCTGTGAATCCGCATTCCGCGGTATTCTTCTTGCTTAGACTGATGAGTTCGCCTATGACGGCCTTGGCCTGGCGCGCGAGCTCCTTTTGGGAGAAGCCTCTCTGTTTTGGGCTCAGGTGACTGAGTCGGAATATCTCCCTCATGACGGGGTATCCGTGGTCGGGGAAATATGGATAGTTGTATTTGAGGATCACCCGGCAGATGGAATAGGTTGGGATTGTTCCCATCTTTTCGAGGGTTTTGAGAAGCGCGCAGAAGTTTCTGGTGTCGGGATGTATCTCCCTGATGAGCTTCGGGCTGAGGTTGGTGATCAGGTCGAAGTCGTCTTTCTTTTCGATTTTGACGTCTTCGATTATCTCGTCGGGCGTTATGCCCTGCTGGAGGCTGTGAAGGGCGCGGGTTCGGTCTCCCATCCAGACGACGAGCGCGTTGGGATTGATGTCGTATGCGCTCCTCAGGGTATTGGGATAGAGCGCGGCGGCGTTGTAGGTATCTATGGTGGCGGTGCTGCCCCCGTACCTGATCGCGAGGTTGAGCGTCTTTTTGTCGAGGAATTTGTTGAGTATATGGCGCATCAGTCTGCTCGGATTTATGCCGTAGCCGATGCCCATCTTCGCCCTTACGCCGGATACTGTTCTCTTGAGTTCTGTGGTTACCTCGGGGTGTTTATCGTAGTCGTAGTTGAGGACCGAGAAATCGCCCAGTCCGAGGTGGGACGATATTTGTTTTGTGAGCTTGGAGTAGGCGACTGTCTTGGCGAGTTTCCAGATGTTCTGGAACTCGTCGTTTTTGGGGTCTTTCGGCTGTCTCAGCCTGAATCCCTGCTCTGAGCACTTGATGGCGCCGCCATCGAGTCTGCTGAATGTGAGTGGGTTGTCCTTTATGCCCAGTCCGAAGAACAGGGTGCTCTCGGTGGTGTCGTGGATTTTGTATATATCGGCGGTGTCTCTGAGCGCGTCTTCGTAGGCGGACGTCTTCATAACGCTCGTCACCAGGCTTGCCGGCGGCAGTGGAGTGGGGAATAGTCGGTTTTCGGATTCCTTGTGGATATTGGTCAATGTCGGTCCTCCGTTTCAGTTTAGGGGATATAAAGTCTGGGTCTGCTGGCTTTTCGATATTTCTTGATATAAAGAGGGGGCGGGGACTCTAAATGTCCCCGCCCCCTTGGTCTAGATGGCGGCGTTTCTTTATTTCTCGTCGGTCAGGTCGTGGCCTTATTCATGGCGGGCGTTACCGCCTGATGTTGGATCTTGCCGGGGCCTATGTCTTTTGACGGGGTCCCGGGATGTTTGAGCCTTTGAGGATGTTGTCGAAGACGTATAGTCTTCGGGCCGCGCGTTCGGCGGACTTGCTTCTTTCGTTGCTTGCCCGTCTCAGTTTCACGCGGGCTATGGCCCTTGTGGGCTTTTGGGTGAACCAGTGGCGTTTCCAGACGGCCCAGCCGCTTATGGCTCTCAGGGGTCTTCTCCCTTCGGCGACGCTATGGGCCATTTTGTGGACGCATTCTGGGCATCTGAAGACGGGCGGGACTCCGGGGTATCCGCGGTATGTTCCGACAACGTTTTCTACAGGAGAAGGTTGTCCGCATATGGTCGCGTCCGCCGGGTAGTGGCGGTTGCCTTGGGCGAACTCCACATGGTCTATGGAGAAGGAATCATGGTTGAGCAGGCACAGTGTGTTCATGGTCCTTCGCCTTGTGTTCTGATCCCTTTTGGGCTGGGTCCGGGGACAGGTGGGCACAGTGATGCGCGCCTTGTTTGTCCATGTTTGCCCTGTAGTTAATGGTCAGTTTCTATCCTCCATTTCAGTTCAGGCGATATGAGATTGGGAACTGCTGGCTTTCCGATAGGTTTTGATATGAAAAGGGGGCGGGGGCCATGTATCTGGCTTCCGCCCCTTCTCGTGGGTATGTGGGATGGCATTTGGCTGTTCTGCTGGAGCGTTCGAGTGTCGGGTTTAGTCGGGAGCCCCTGCGAGCAGGCCTGTATCGGTTCTGAGGAGCCTGCCGCAGATGCGGCACCTGTTGGGCATGGATAGGAATTCGGGTATGCGAATGGGGTCTCCCCCAAAGTATGGCCGGGGCTCGACTCTGACGTGGCTTCGGCCTATGGCCTTTTTCCTGTAGAGCGGGATGTTGCATCTGGTGCGCGCGTCGCGCGGCGGGCTGGTTATCTCGCCGGTCTCCGCGCTGCGGCTGGTGTTGTTGTACCAGTGGGTTTTGTCGCGGCCTGCCTGGCGGTCTGTCTCGGCGGAGGTCAAGGCGTATCCTGTTTTTCCGACGGGGTGTCTGCGATTGTGTCCGGCGCGCACTATTGCGCGCCGCGCTGGTCCACCCAGCAGTGGCTGGCGTATTTGTTGAGCCAGCCGCGCGGCGGAATGACGCCGGCGCGTTTTGGGGTGGGATACTTCTCTGTGGCGAGCGTTTTGAGCCTGTCCATATGGGGGCTTCAGTTCTCGCTTATGAATACTGTGAGCGATTCGTTCTGCTCGCCCAGGAGATGTTTCTCCCAGTACTCTCGGCGCCAGCTAACGAATTCGGTGGCTCGTCTCCGGTCGTTGGCCCAGCTCTCTCGCGCCTGCTCGGCGGTCTGGTGGAAGCATTTTCTGCTGCGAGGGCCTCATCTTTTTGTGCTCTTCGTTCTGCTCGACTATCTCGGCCAGGCTGAGTCCCCTGGTGGGGTTGTCCTTGGTATTGACATAGGAGAGCAGGTGGGCGCCGAAGAGCCATCCCGGTCTGGGCGGGGCTGTTACGTCCGCGCCGAGGGCGCCCTTGGGACTGAGTGTGGTTCTGAAGAATATGACGTCCGGGGCCAATGCGGGTTTTTCAGCCCGCGCTGGCCGGGATCAGCTGCGTTTCGCAGCGGACGCATCTTTTGAGTATGACGCCTCCGGCCCGCGTGGCGATGTCGCGCAGGTCGTGGCGGCAGTCGTACTGCGGCTTCTGTGTTTCGGTCTGATTCATATGGCCTAGCCGCTTTGTCTCCTCCGCGTTTGCGGGGGGTCTATTGGCTTTCGTTCAGGGCGTTTATGAGGGCGCTCCGGTATTCGGACGGAATGACGTTGGGAACTGTTATTGTTCCGCGTCCGCCGCGTTCGATTAGCTTTTTGAGCTCTCTTGCGGCTCCGGCGCGCAGAAGCGTATCCACGGGATGCTGCATGACGGCTTCATGGCAGGCCATGTGGACATGTTTCTGTGGGGTGAATCTTCTGCCGACGGTGGGGTTGCTGTGGGGTATGTCGGCTATGTCGGCCATGTCCATGAGGACGGCGGATCTGTCTATGACCTCGCCGCGCTCTTTTTTCTGGGTGAAGTCTATGGCTGTTTTCACCACGCCGATTTTGTCAAGGGGCGCTATGTCGGTGAGAATGGTTCGGATGAATCTCAGTTCTGCGAGCCGTGTATTCACCGGGCGGCTCAGCGCGTCCGCCACGCGGGACGCGAACTCGACGGCGTCGGCAAGTTCGTCCTCCGCTCCGGTGTCCAGGTCGTAGAGCCATGCGCAGAGGTCGGCGAGCCAGTAGGGCCAGCCGGCGGTTGCGCAGTCGCTCACGGAGAGCGCACCCGGAACGAGCGCGCTCATGATGCAGAAGGTATTATCCCCGTCTCCCCAGGTCTGTCTGACCATCCGGTTTCTGAGGCTCTCGATGGCCGCGGCGCCGCTGGTCAGCGTCGTGGGGTGAGGGTTGTCGGTGGGGTCGGGGTTGTCGGTGGGGTCGGGTTCTATGGCGCTCTTCTTTTCCATTGAGATGATGCTCCTCTCCCATGAGACGACAGGCGGGGATTGGGGGTCATCGCCTGTCGTCATCCAGACGGACCGTAATGCCGTCCTTCTTCTATGGTAGGTGATAAGCCCATGCGCGCCGTTGGCTTTTCAGTTTCTGGTCTCGCGCCTCTGTTCGCGGTCTCCGTAGATATGCCCGGCGATTCTCTGTCTGATGGTGAGGCTTTGGCGGATGTCCGTCCAGAAGGGACCTGAGCGTCGGCCGCAGGCGCTGTCGAGCAGCCTGTTTATCAGGCTGCTCGGAGAGTCGCCGGGCTTTTGTTCGAGCGTTATTTTGGTTCTTTCCGCCCGTGGGGGTGGGGTTGGGGTTTTACTGGCAGTCGCGGCAGCGCGGGCCCGCGACGAGTTGTTCTATCTCGCTTAGGCGGGAGTCGGGCATGATGTCGCGCTCGAGGTCGGCGCCGCATCGGCCGCAGGATTTGAGGCTCTTGGGGTGTATGAAGTCCGAGAGGCAGTCGCAGTCCCAGTAGTCGGCGCTGAGGACTATCTCTCCGATTGGTTCGGTCGCTATCTCGCGGCCGCACGTCGTGCAGCCTGGAATTTCGATTTCGGCTGTTGGCGTCATGTTTTGTCTTCTCTTCCCGGGCGTCCTTTTTGGGTCGTCCGCACTTTGTCTATTTGGTAAGCCAGTCGTCTCCGAGTGGAAACCAGACTCGGACGCGCGCCTTTCGGGCCTTTCTGACCATGTCTGAGGTGCCGCGTCCGCCTGGGAACGCGATTATCCCGTCCGGTCGGCCGTCTATCAGCATGCGTCCGTTCCGCAGGTGTCCGGCGGAGCGTCCGTGTGTTTTCCAGTCGGCGGGGAAGGCTATCAGTTCGATGCCCTTGGCCTGGGCCCATTCGGCGGCGGCGGTGTCCGCGCCCCTGGCGGCCCCGTGTATGAGCGCGCTGACCGGCCGGCGCGCGTGTGTGCGGTCGAGCGCGGCGTTCAGGGCGGCGCGCTCTTTGGGGTCGTTTCCGAATTCGCGGCCTCCGCATACCAGTATTTTCATTGGTTCTGTCCCGCTTCGCAGGTGCAGGTTCGCCAGGCGTCTGGAAGACCCACTGGCGCGGGTTTGGGCGCAGGGCTGTCCGGGGAGTCGGTCCAGCCGCATCCGGTGTCTGTCGGGAGTTCAGGGGCGAGGGAGTTGGGTTTATGGTCTCCAACGCATCTGAAGTAGTCGGCGGCGTCGGTCTGGACTGTCTGAACGCTGGCGCCGCATCTGGGGCAGTGGCCGGAGTCCAGGCATCCGCAGATGTCTGGGATGGCCTCTGTCGGGCCGTGGGTGGAGCCGTGGGTCTTGTACTGCACTGTCTGTCCGGTTCCAAGGCAGTTGCGGCAGACTCCGGGGTACCCGGCTAGGTATTGCTCCTCGTCGCGGGCCGTTCTGACCTGGTTGCAGTCCTCGGCGTGGGCGATGGGCTCTGTGCTGTGGGATTGTCGGTTGGTCTGTTCCTGTCTTTCTCTCTGGGAGAGAGCCAGGGTGGTTATGCGCCTTATTTCGCTAAGGGATAGGGCGTGGTCGCCGCCTTCGGCAATGATGTCTCGTATGTCGGTGAGCGCGAGCAGGTAGGCGTCTCTCTCTCTTCTGCCGGCCCTGAGGTAGTGGATGGTGTCGTGGGCCTCCTCGTCTCCGTGGTCGAATGGGTCTTGGTTGAAGTAGGGTCCGTAGAGGTCCATGCCGTCCGACCATCTTGCGCTCAGCTGGCAGGCCACCTCCCGGGCGGCCTGGTCCGGGTGTGGCTGAATGCGCCAGTCGTAGCGGTGCAGTGGATCGGGTATGTTGTGGTGTCTGACATTCTCCCGTTTCGCGTCTTCGCTGTTTTGGGATGTGGTCACTATTTATTCTCCTGGGGTGGGACTCCGGACGGGCTTTGGCTTATTTGCCTTATCATCGAGTCCTGTATCCGGATGAGTCGGGTGTTCTGCTGGGCGGGGCTGAGGGTGTCCAGTTTCTCAAGGGATATGTGTCTTATCGGGAGTCCGAGCCAGAGGGCCTTGTCCCTCTCGAGGGCGACGCCCTTGGATCTCTCCCATCCGGGCAGGTCGATTATGAGCAGTGCGTCGCATCTCTTGAGTATCGCCAGGTCGTATCTGTAGTAGCCCTCGGGCGGGTGGAGTTCCTCGTGGTGATAGGCGCGTGCGCCCGCCTCGAAGTAGGGTATGGGGGCGATGCCCTTGAGTCCGGCGCGTATCATCATGGCGGCGACGCGTCCGGCGTTCCTGATTCTCTGCTCCATCAGCTCGTCCGGTTCTCCGGGTCTGAGGGTATATGGGCTTGCGACGTAGATGAACGGGATCTTCACGAGTCCGGCGACTCTCGCGGCGGCGCTGAAGTTGTCTCTTTGAAAGTCGGCCAGGCTGACTGGAGTCTCCGTTCTGCCCGGGTCGTCTTCTTTTGTAATGGCGATGGCGCAGGGCGTGCATCGCCATCCGGGACGGACGTTCATCTGGCCGTCCGTCCCTTTCATGCCGCCGAACCACTGGAGCCTGTGCGCAGGGAGCGGTCCGCAGTCGCCGTAGGCGGCGTCGGCGCACTTGTAGAGGGGTTCGGTGAGGTCCGCTGGCGTGGGCGCGATGTTTGCGTTCAAGGCGTCTGTTCCTGTGGGGGCGCGTCCGGGTTCTCGGGTATGTACCAGACGATGTCCAGGCTTCTGGCTATCTCGTCGGTTCTGCCGGGGGTGAACCGGGATTCGGTTCCGAGTCTTTTTCTGTTCTGGACAGACTGGGCGGCGTGCTCTCTGCAGAGGTAGGCGACTGTTATGAACAGTGGGGGTCTGTCTGTGTCTATGACCCATCCCTCGCCTGGGCTCTCGCAGTGTGGCCTTGCGTATTTTTCGCAGGGCGCGTCGAGCTTGCGCCAGGAGACCGTGTGGACCCGGGCGCGGCTATCGTTCTGGAGCGGTCCGGCTTTTGCTGTGGCGGCCTGGGTCGCGTTCATGTGGCTTTGGGTCATTTGGCTTATTCCTTCGGCGGGCTGTCCGCGAGTTCAAAGAGCGCGGCGTCGTCTATTGGGGAGTAGAGTTCGTCGTGGTTGGCCGCGCGGTACTGGGCGGTCTTCTTTTCGTTCTCGGCGCGGGTCAGGGTGGTCTTCTCGCCGAGGACGTACATATAGTCCATCCAGGCGCCGGGTCTGAATATGTGTGGGTCGGCGCGGTTGTCGGCGTCGGCGAAGTAGACGGTTATGGCGTCGTCGTCCATTTTAACCAGCGCGGTCAGCGAGTTGTGTCGCCGGCTGCGCTGGATAGTGATGCGCTCGTCCTCGTAGACATGGAGGGTTTGGTTTGAGCCGTCGCCCATGCTGAATTGGGCCAGGTTCTCGGCCACGTCGAGGGCGATGTCGCCCATGGTCGCGGCCTGGGCTCTCTGGCCGTCGCTGAGATGGAACTCCGGGGGGTTCTGGGTTGTCATGCCGTTTTTCCTTTCGGTTATGTGTTTTGGCCGGGTCTCTCACGGCGCTCAGGGCCGGCCGCGTTTCATGTCGCCTATGGCGCGGTCCATGAGGCGGCGGGTGGAGCGCGGCCTTGGCGCGGCGTTTATGCCGCGCTCCGCGCCGGGGGCATAGAGGTATATGTCGGTTGTCTCGGCGGCCTCGGCGAGGCCCTCCTGGATGACCGGCCTTACCTCTTTCCATGATAGCTGTCCGAGTCCGCAGCCGAGCGCCGGAATGGCGACCGACTCTATTTGGCGGCGGGTTATCTCCTCGGAGAGGGCGGCGACGGCGGTTTTGATATAGGCGAGTCGGCTGGGTTCGCGCCAGTGTCTTTTTGTCGAGAGGCAGATAATGGTTCTGCCGTGTTCGGGTGAGCAGACGAGGATCCGTCCGGGTCTGAGCCGTCCGTCTCTGCATGCCCTCTGATAGTTGGAGAAGTGCGCTGGGTAGCGTTTTTTGAACTCGGCGGCCAGTCCCTTGCCCATAACGCCTACGGTGTTGACCGGGTTTATGAGGACATTGGCCGGGGATGTGAAGATACTGCCTTTCGCTGCTTTTATCATGCGGCGCGTCTCCTCTGAAAGGGATTGGTCATGTGGGCGTTTCGCTCGATGACCGCGGCGGCGAGGTCGTCTGGGTCGTCAGCGCTGATGATTCTGTCGAGGTTCATCTCGCGGGGGTCCATGGGTCCCTCTATGACGATGGGGCCCCGGACGTTTTTTCTCATTCGCCTCGCCATCTGTCTGATGACGGACTTGGCTATGGCGTTTCGGTCGCGGAGCATCTGTCTGTAGGAGACGATGAGTTCGCGACCCTCTTCGCGCATGAAGTCGTGCGCGGCCCCTGTCTTCTTTTCGGATATGAGTCTATCCAGGCGACAGAGCGCGGCGGCGGGTCTGCCCCATCTCTCGGGATTCGGCTCCCCGCCGTGGGTTCTGTGTGCGATTACTATTCTGGTCGGATTCGTTCGGCGCTCAAGGAGCATGGACGAGCCCGCCGCCCTGTCCGTTACGGACAGGGCGCTCTGTGGTCGGTTTGTGTTGAACAGGTGATTCAGCACCTCTTCCAGGGTATGGGCTCTGTAGTATGAGGGTGTGAAGCCCTCGTACCTGGGGCCTTTCATCGGTTCTCCTTGTCTGTTGGAACGTCCCTGAGCGGGTCGGTCACGGCGGTTCTGGATTCGGGTTCGCGGTGGGTTGAGCCATAGCCGCCGGCATTGTAGTCGCGCCAGCGCCGCAGCTCTGCCTGGGCGCGTTTGGCGCCTGAGTACGCCGCGTGTGAGTCGGCGTTTTTTATGTTGTGCTGGACGTTTTTGAGAAGCCGCTGGATGCGTTGGGCGCTGTTCATCGGCCCTGTCCGTTGTGGCCCCGGGGGCCGGGGGCCCGTCCGTTGAGGCGGGAGACCGCAATGCCCATCTCCTTCAGGAAGCGGGACGGGAGTTGTCTCTCCTTGCCGGTCATGCGCCTTTTCAGGGGTCTGAACAGCATGAGTCTCTCCATGGCGCGGGTTATGCCCACATAGCACAGGCGTCTCTCCTCCTCGATGTCGCCGTCGTTCAGCGAGCGCTGGTGGGGTAGGGTGCCCTCGTTCATGCCGGCTATCATCACTACCGGCCACTCCATGCCCTTGGTCTGGTGAATGGTCGTGAGGGTGAGGCGGTCGTTGGCCTCGGTGTCGGTATCGTCGCTCTCCAGGGAGACGCGCTCTATGAACTGGCCGAGGGAGTCTCGGGCGTTGTCTCCTGTTATTGTCTGGGTCTGGGCGAGCAGCTCGTCTATGTTCTCAAGGCGGTCGGCGGCTCGCTCGTCCGTCACATTGGAGAGATAGTCGCGGTATCCGGTCTGGTCTATGACCTGCGCGGAGACGCCTGAGAGCGTGGATTCGGGTTCTTCCATCATATCGCTGAGCCATTCCATGGTTTCGGTGAACTCGGCGAGGGAGTTGGACGCCTTGTTGGGAAGTCCGGCGTTGTTTATGGCGGTGGGGTCTGATGCGACGCTGTAGGCTGAGACGCCCATCATGTGCGCGGCCTCCATGACTTTGGAGAGCGATCTTGCGCCTATGCCGCGCCTTGGGGTGTTGATTATGCGCAGAAAGCTCATGTCGTCGTGTGGATTGGCGAGCAGCCTGAGGTAGCTCATCACGTCCTTTATCTCGGCGCGCTGGTAGAACTTTGGGCCGCCGACGACTCGGTAGGGGATGTCCGCCCTGTTGGCGGCGGCCTCGAGCGCGCGGGACTGGGAGTTGGTGCGGTAGCATACGGCTATATCGTTCAGTCGGCGCTCATCGCTGAGGGACCTCACGACGCTCATTATGTCCTCGGCCTCGTCGTCCTCGTCCTCGGCGAAGGTGAAGCTGACGGGTTCTCCCTGCGGCTTTATGCCTGAGAGGGACTTTCGTCCGTATCCTTCGGGATAGACGGCGTTCTTCATGAGGTCGGATGCGGTCTGTATGACGGCGCCGGTGGAGCGATAGTTGGTCTCCAGCATTATCTCGCGGCGGTCGGGATACTCCTCGCGGAAGGTTAGGAAGTTCCTTATATCGGACTGTCGCCAGCCGTATATGCTCTGGTCTGGGTCTCCGACCACGCAGAAGTTGCCGTGTATGCGGGCGAGGCGGGCGGCTATGCGGTACTGGAGGGAGCTTGCGTCCTGAAACTCGTCCACCATGACGTGAACGTACCTTGCTGCCAGGGATTCGGCTATGGTGGGGGAGTTGTCGAACAGCAGGACGGTTCTGAGAAGAAGGTCGTCGAAGTCGAGCGCGTCGGAGCGCCAGAGGGACTCCTCGTAGGCGGCGTAGATCTCGCGCATGTCTTCGTCCATGTCGGCGCTCTCGGACGTGAGGCCGAGGTTTTTGGCCGTGGATATGGACGTTATGGCGGCGTCCACCATGCCGGGGTCGGGTGTCTGCTCGAGCATGTCCTTCAGGATTCTCTTGATTGATTGCTTTGTGTCGGTCTCGTCGTATATGACGTATTCGGGCGGGACGCCTATGTGCTCGCCGTGCTGTCTGAGTATGCGGGCGCAGAGCGAGTGGAAGGTGCTCATGGTTATCTGTGAGGCGTCTGAGCCGACCAGTCGGGTTATGCGCGTCTTCATCTCGTTTGCGGCCTTGTTGGTGAAGGTGACGGCGCAGATGCGCTGTGGGGATATGTCCGCGGAGTTCAGGATGTGGGCGATTCTTCGGGTGAGCACCAGGGTCTTTCCTGACCCGGGGCCCGCGTTTATGAGCAGCGCTCCGGAGGTGGCGAGTATGGCCTCTCTCTGGGGTTTGTTCAGGTCGCTCAGTATGCTGTCGGCTGGGCTGGTCAATGTATTTCTCCGGTTTCTGTCGTTTGTCGGATGTTGTGTGCTCTCTTTCATTGTGCCGAACTCGGTCAGAGTCGCTTCTGCCTTTTCGCTTTCTTTTCCGAGACGGCTATTCCTCGGTAGTAGGCGCGTCTTGCGCGTCTTGCGGGATCCATGGGGGCTTTGTGTCGGAGTCTTGCCCGGAGAGCTGTCTGGCCCTCGGGGCTTCTGGCGCACTGCAGGCAGACGAACTGGTCCCATCGGTAGATGATGTTTCCTCCGCATCTTTTGCAGTTCTCGGATATTTCTGTCGTCTGGATGCTGTTCATGGCCTATCTCCGTTGTCTGTCGGTTGGGGGCGGGCCGTTCCGCCCGCCCCGGATTGTTCTCTGGCTGGCTGTCCTAGTCGATCATCATGGGCATGATGATATGCCTGAAGGAGCCTTGGCCCTCCTTGGGTTTCTCTGTGAACATGACTGGCGTTTGGGAGTCGGTCATGGTCAGGGAGAGGGCGCTGTTGGGCTTCATGGCCTTCAGCATGTCCAGGATGTAGCCGTTGTTGAAGGCGACCTTGTTGTCGTCTCCCTCGACCGCGGCGTTCAGTCCGGCGAAGTTATCGCCGCGTTCGGCGACGCTGGCGAACATGACCAGGGAGTCGGGATTTTCGTCGTCCGTCTTGGTCAGCAGCTCAAACTTCACGGTTGGCTGCTGGTTGTCGCGCAGGGTGGAAATTGTTATGGCTGCGCTGAGCATTTCGGTCACCGGAATCGACGCGCTGGTGCTGTGGGATTCGGGAACGAGCGATTCGTACAGGGGTGGCTTTTCGTTCATGAGCGAGGATGTGATCCTGCGTCCGCCCTCGGTGAAGGATATGTGCTTTTTGTCCTCGTCGAGTCCGATGGTCACCTCAGTGGGCGCGTCGCGGAACAGTTTGCGAGTCGCTCTGAGGGTGATGGCGGGGATCATGACGTAGTTTTCGTCTTCGTCGTTGTCGCTGCCCGCCGGGTCGGGTTCGCGGGGGGCTGTGTATATTGACATTCGGTATCCATCGGCGGACGTGAACTTGAGGTTTTCTTTGTTCACGACCATCTGGACGGCGGTCAGAACGAGTCTCACCTCGTCCTTGCTGGCGGAGAATCCGACCTTGTCGATGGCGGCGCGGAGCTCGAGGCCGGAGATGGTTATCTCGCGGCTCTGGGTCTCGGGGGCAATCGGGAACTGGTCGGCGCTGTTGGTGGATATGCGCGCCTCGGATCTCCTGTAGGAGATTAGCGCCATGTTCTTTTTGGCCTCGGTCTCGGTGTCGATGGCGATGCTCTCTTCCGATAGGGAGCCTATGAAGTCGCTGAAGAATTGCGCGACGATTGTGGTCTCTCCGGGGGACTCGACCCTGGCGGGTATGGTGGTCTCGATGGAGAGGCTTCCGTTGCTTCCGGTCACCTTCAGGCTGGAGCCCTCGGCGGTTATCTTCACGTTCTGCGTGATTGGGCGCGGGGATCTCTTGTCCACGGCGCCCAGCGCGTTTGTGAGGGCTATCTTGAGTTTTGCGGTGTCGCAGGACAGTTTCAAATCTATTTTCCTTTCGCATTCGCTTATGTTGAGTTTATTTTGAGGCGGGTTTCGCCGCCTGATTATGGGGGTTGGTTTCTTAATCCTCCCCCTCTTTCTATTCGGTCCATTCAAGGACGGTGAGTGAGTCTGTTCGCTCGCTCTCCGTATGGGCGGACGCCAGGTGGACGAGCGCCGGATATAGCTCCGGCTCGTCCGCCAGCAGCTTTTGTCCAATCGTGATATGGCGGACGCCTGCGGGTGAACCCGCCATGCGGGCGTGGTTGAACAGGATGTCGAGTTCCTCATAGAATGCGGCCGCGGCGCGGATGTCCATCGGTTCTATCATGTCGCCCAGGTCCCGCAGCTCGCCTTTCTGTGGAATCAGGTAGCTGATTTCGCCGGTGTTGGAGTCTGTGTACTCCATGAGGTCCATGCCGCTCTCCTTGTCCGCCAGTTTTCTCACAGTCTCGGCGCCCAGGGGTCCCGGGGTTTTCTCGGTGAGGCGCTTGACGAATACGCTTGCGCCCAGTTCGTCTCCGGGCGCGTTGGCCGTGAGGCTCTGGAGTTCATCGGCGGCGACGCTGGCGTCGCGGGTGGGAAGCAGCCTGTCTATGTCTATCAGGGTGTTGGCCCTGACCAGGTAGTATTTTGTGTATGGAAGCATGGCTCTCCTTTCGGTTGTGGGGGCGCCTGTCTCTCCCTGGGGCGAATGTCTGGCCCTGCTCGGCCTCGTCGAATCGGCGGCTGAGTATGATTCGACGATGATGGTCTTCGGCGCATATCAGAGCCAGTGAGATGGAGGTGACAGAGGCGATGCGCGCTGGCCTGACCAGCGCCGTATTTCCGGGCGCCCTGTAGTAGATTCGGATCGCCTCTGAGTCGCCTCTCATTCTTATCTGGTAGGTTTCCAGACGCGCGCCTTCTACGTACATCGCGGTCCAGGTCTGAGAGCGCTTGGCGTACTTAACCGTCCAGGTGAGGTCCTTTATGGAATCGTCTTCCAGGAGGTCGGTTACGGGCCTGATGTATTCTGCCGTTTCGGTTTGTCTCATTGGGGTTATGATCATCGTTGTATGTCTCCTGCTGAAGCGTGAAGGAAGTCCCCGTCACGTGGATGTCCTGACGAGGACTATATTTGGGCTGTGTCTGGGACTTGCGGCTATTCTTGCCCGGTGCGCTTCAGGACGATTGCATCTGTCTCCCGAACGCCGCGCTGTGTCGTCTTCATCGTGAGGGGCATGGCCGTCTTTACATTCGCCATGACGCTACTTCCTCCGATTCGCTCTCTCCGCTCTCGACGGCGGCGAGAACGTCCGCCATTGAGAGTTCTGGCCTGAATGTGTATGTCCTATGCTTTTTTCGACCGCCACGTACTCGGCCAGCAGTTCGGGATTGTGCTTTCCCGCAAGCGTTAGCGCCCTCTTTGGAGCATAGATACAGAAAATACACGACAGTCTGGGCATTCCGAGGTCGTAGGCGGGATGGTGGGGGATTCGGCTCTTCTTTATATCGTCCCATACCATGTCCTCTGTCCAGTCGTGAATGGGCAGCCAGTCCCAGACGTTTCTCGTGAGTGTGGAGAAGTATCTGTTGGGCGCGTAGGGCCGTTTCTTTCTGCGGGCGGGGGATTCCTCCGCCCTTATCCCCATGCAGTTGAGGACGCTGAAGGTGGGGCCTGAGCGTCTCTCGCGGTCCAGCCGTGTGATTATCTTGGCTATCTGTGAGCGCTTGTGGTCGGACGTGCAGTATCGGGCGGCTGGGCTTGGCCACATGCCGCGTTTCCGAACGTGATCAAGGAGGTCTCCCTGTGGCCTTTTGATCGCCATGAACTCGACGCCGAGCGTTCTGGCCTGTCTCTTGGCAAGCTGCTTGGTTCCATCCCACTCCACCCTGCCGAGGTCGGCGTGGACGGCGATTAGCCGGTCTCTGGGCACGCTCTGTTCATCGGCCGCAAGGACGACCTGTCTGAGCATGGTCTGGCTGTCCTTTCCGCCTGAGGTGTTTATGACTATGAGGTCATAGGCGGAGAGTTCCGACGGGCCGTCGGGGATTTCGGGGAGTCCGGGCATGGACAAGGGGATCTGGACGGGTTTTTTGGATGCGTGGTCGGGCGCGGGATTCAGTGTCGGGCGCCTAGCCGCATCGCTGTGGAAATGGCGGCTGCGGCGTATAGGTTGTTGAATGCTTCGGGATCGAATGGGCTTAGTGTCTCGCGGCGTCTCTGTGCGTCGGACGCGGGAATGTGGCCTGACCTTCGGAGTCGTCCGTTTCGGGCGGACGCGAGTCTTTGGGGTCTGCCGTTCTTTTTCTTGATTGCCCTGCGCTCTCTTCTGGCCTGCTGGCTGCGTGTCTGGGTTCCTTGTTTTTTCATTGGACTGTCCTTCCTGTCTGGTTGTTGAGCCGAGAGTTCCGACGGCCCGTCGGAACTCTCGGCTGTTCTGGATGGGTTTCGCTCAGGCGGTTGGTTCTGCTGGACAGCCGCTGGGTTGGTGGCGCGCCGAGACGTGGGCTATGTCCGGGTCGCTGGGGTCTCCGACCCACAGCCCGCATTTCTCGCAGGTGAGGTGGGATACGTCGCGTTCGTCGAGCGTCATGACGGCGCGGTCTGGGAACGCGCCGTTGACGAGCGCGCTGAAGGCGCCGGGCGGATCTGTGTTCAGCATCTGGGCGCCGGGCGCTCCGGTCACCAGGACGTATGGACCGATGGTCACGCCCGGGGGGAGGTATGCGCGGAAGTTTTCGAACGTGGCTGTGGGACTGCCGCCTGGGACGGGGCCTGATGTGCTGCGCTGGGCCCCGCAGCGCAGGCAGGTTTCGGAGACGCTTACGGATGGGGCTGTGTTGCTTTCAAAGCGGCCAAAGGCGTTTGCCGCCGCGAAGAAGTGGCGCCGGTTGGGAATGCACTGCTCTGGGGACTGGGCGAGTTCTGCGGGTTTGAAGTCGACGCAGCAGTGGCCGTCCCGTGCGCAGGGCGTCTCCGGGTGGTCGTATTTGCCGCTGAACGAGGCGTCTATGCCGAGTTTTCTGAAGTTTTCGACGATGCGCGCCTCTCTGACTTTCATGGGGAGGCGGTCGGGAACCCTGGGGTCCTGGCCGGAGGACAGATTCATTATCTCCTCGGTCTCCTCGGTGTAGATCCACTGTTCGTCCCAGTTTGGGTCCACCTGGGTGACCGCGCGCAGGATGTCCTCCATCCAGATGGCGTCTATGATCCGTTCATCTGTTTTTGGGACCTTGCCCGCGACGGTGATGAGTCGCTCGGGGGTTGTCTCGTAGTCGGACTCTGGGTTGTTTGGGTTGAAGGCGCGGGCGTATTTCCGTACTGTCTCCGGGCAGAGCGCGTGTCGGAGGCGGACCTGCTGCATGACGTACTGGCCGACCGGGTTCTCTTTTGAGTGGTCATCCGAGACTTCTTGGCCGTTCATAAGCATTATGGCGCGGTCTATGGTGAAGGTGTGGGTGATTCGGGGCAGGTATTCCGTTACGACGTTTTGTCTGGACATGTTCTCTCCTTTTCTATGGCGTCTGTCATCTCGACTATATCGAGTGGGGTTGCGCCGCTCTTTATGATGCTTCTGAGCGCGAGCGCGAACGCGGGGTCCGTATCGGCGCGCGCCTTTATCTCTCTTGTGGGCATTCGGCTGTCATGGGGCGCGATGTCGTCGTACTTCACGTCGTACAGGGCCATGAGCTGGGCGAGTCTTCTGTCGCTTGGGTCCCTGCGGCCGCGTTCGACGTCGCTTATGAACGGGGCTGACAGTCCCAGTATCTCGGCTGCGCGTCTGAGGGAGAGTCCCCTTGTCTTGCGGAGCTGTCTGAGCCGTTCGCCGAGAAACACGGGGCTCTTGGCCCGCAGGTTCTCGATTGCAGAGGGTTTCACCGGGATTTTTAGATTCCCGGAAGTTTGGCCGACTGTCCCGCGCTTTCGGTGGCGCGGTGGCGGGCGGGTCCCTCGACGGCATTGACGACGGGTATGAGGATGCGACTTATGTACTCGGCGGTTTCGGGGTTGGGCATGTAACCGCTCAGAGCGGTCTCTTCGTTTCCTGGGTGAACGTTCATGACGTAGCAGGTCTGGTCGGCGAGTTCTCTTATGTCGCCGAATCCGGAGCCGCGTCCGACGCTGGCGAGCGCGGTGGCCACGCGCATGGCGAGCGAGTAGGCGGGGACGGTTATCGTCACCTGGTCGCCGATGCCCTCGGGCAGCTCGTCTCCGAATGTGGAGGTGACGTCGTAGCCGCCGTGGAGGTAGTTGCGGGATATGTGGCCGACGAGTTTGTCGTCTACGTTGACGATGTACTCGCCGGGGCCTCCCGCCATTTCTATCGTAATGCTTTTCATCTGAACTCCTCGGTCTGTGATGTCTTGGTGTGGGTCATGCGGCCTGGGTCATGCGCTCCGGCAGTTCGGGGCGTGAGCGTATCCGCCCGTGGCTCAGTGTGCTTGCCCAGTTCGCGTAGTAGAGCCAGACGTGTCCGTGGCAGGGCTGTGGAGCGCAGTAGCAGCCGAGGGTCTTTCCCCTAAGGCTTGCGACGAATCCCAATGTGAACTGTCCGGCCGTTATCTGGTCGCGCAGCCAGGTCTCGAACCGGGCGATGGCCTGCGCCCTGCTGATGCTCGGCCCTATCCTGTAGGGATTGCCGAGTCTTGACGGTCTGCCTATGAACACGTCGTATTTCTTTGTGTCTTTGATGTTCACGACGCGTCCGTTTGGAGACGCTGCCGGTTCCTCGGCCGTCTCCCGTGCGCCCTCGGTCCTTATGGTTGGGATTCTCAGGCCGTTCATAAAGGGGTTGGAGACGTTCGGGGGCATCGCTGCCGAGAGGGTTTTCTCATGGTCGGCTCCGAGCTCCGCGCGCAGCTCCATCAGCAGTCTGCCGAGCGCGTTTACGCCCACCAGCCTTCCGTCGTCCTCATATCCGGCGCCCCAGAAGTGGTCGCGGAGCGAGTGCTCCACGATGGGCATCTCCCCGGAGCCCTCGAGCGCGGGCGCGAGGGTCTCGGGGTTCTGGACAAGCCTGACCCTGAGTACCCAGCGCATGAGGTCTATGTTGACGTTCTGCCAGTCCCTGCGGGTGTGCTGGACGCTGCCGTGCGCGGTTCGCTTGGCGTTCATGGGATTTCTCTGGGCGCAGACTATCTTCTGGATGTCGGCGCGGTGTGGAAACCGGGTGGCCTGGTAGAGTCCCTCTGCATGGTAGGTTTTCAGGCCGTTTACCTCAATGCGCGCCGGCGCGAAGTTCGAGAGAGCGCCCCACCGCTCGCGGGTGCGCCTGAAGACTGCGCATTCCGCGGGGTCGTAGCGTCTGATGTTGGATGAGCTGGTCATGATGCCTCTGTGGGTCTGCTTTTAACCTCAGTCTCTATTTCGCGGTAGGTCTTGGGCTGCCAGTCGATGTCTCGTTCGACGGCTGGGATAATGCCCGCGACTATGGACTCGGCGAGTTCGCCGAGGTCGAACAGGCCCCACTCGAGATATATTCCGTCCACGAGGCCGAAGCATAGGCCGGTCTGGGGATTCATGGTCGCTATGTACCAGGTCCAATTCCCCATTGGACTGAAGAGCTTGGCGTGAGGGCTGAGGCTCATCATCTCGCTGAGGCTTATTTCGTCCAGTGCGTTCAGTGTGGGGATGTCCTGGGCTATCTCCTCCGTCATGAGGGAATGGCCTCTGATGTTGGCGTGGGGGTCTTTCCACATGACGTCGCTCAATTTGCGATCAGCTGGCTGGCCGCGTTGGCGGCCTCATCGAGAAGATAGGCGTCGCTTTCGTGGCAGCGTCCGGGTGTTTCCTCGTAGGCCTGGAGCGGGCTGTTGTGGTCCGAGCCGTAGGCTGGGTCCTGCTCGAACCAGGTGGCGCATGCCTCGGCGATCAGGTAGCAGGCGTATATCTCGGGGTCCGCGAAGAACTCCCCGCGTCCGAGGTGTTCGGCAGTTTCGCTTATGAGGTCGTCGTTGATGTGCGCGAGCGCCTGCTGTAGCAGGTCCTTTTCGCGGGGTCCGGATGCGTTCTCCGCCGTTCTGGAGGCGTTCTGTAGCGCCTTCTGGACGGCGGGAAGGTATGGGACGTTCGTTTCATAGGCGTGTCCGCCCAGAACGTCCCGCACCACTTCATTCATGTCGTGTGTGTCGTATCTTGTCATGTTTCCTCGTTTGGATTTGTCTGTGGGTTCGGGGATTGGCGAGTTCTTCGGTCAGTGGCCGCCAGGAGATCTCTGTATCTTCGAACGAATATGAGTAGAGCCAGCCTTTGTCGTGGGTAAAGAGGTAGCAGTGCATGAGACTCATTTGTCTCATGCGATTTTCCATCTCCTGGCGGGTTCTGAAGTAATGTGGCTTGAGCCATTCTTCCTTCTGTCCGCCGTTTCTGGCGTAGAAGTAGGTTTGCTTGCGGTTCAGTTTTTTGGTAACGAACTCGAAGAAGTTCATTAGAAGCTCGTCGCCTATCTCGGGGGCGAGTGTGGCGATTTCGCCGTAAGACAGCAGTTCCCGTATCTTGTGGGGGCTCTGATAGTGGTGATGGAGTATATGGCCCACGCCATATGGTCCGTGGGATAGCCGTCGTAGGCGCAGTGAACGCCGCTCACGCCCTCGACCTCGATTGCTATGAATGAAGCTGTGCTCATGGACGTTGTTTGTTTCGGGGGATTTCTCCGATGAGAACGGGTTCGTCCGGGTCGGTCCAACGGACGCCGGCGTTTTTGGGGACCAGTTTTCTGACTTCAGGGTGATTTCTGCCCAGTTCGTAGAGGATGCGCCTTCTGGCGTCTGCGGCAGCTGTGAGTCTGCGGTCGTATTCGGAGCCGCCCGCAAGTCGGTCGTCTCTCAGACGCTCGTCTGCGATGTGTCTCACCACCTTCGTTATTGTCCTCTTGAACTCCTCGCCGTAGAGTTCCTCGCGCGGGTCGAAACGCCCCGCGCGTCCGTTGTGGGGGAGTGTTATGGGTGGGTATTCCCCGGGTTTGGTCCATGTGAGGCTGGGGATGTTCTCCGATAGGACACGGCGCAGGGCGGGCGCGGAATCTCCGAGTTTCAGAAGAATCGCGCGTCTGACGCGGAAGCGTTCGACGTCGCGGGTGACGTGGTAGAAGCTGAGCTGACCGTCGCTGCGCGTTCGGCGGTCTGCGATATGGTTTACAATCCTTGCGGTCAGCTTGTTGAACTCTCTGCTGTTCATGCGGCGTCTCCTGTCTGCTCAGGTCCAGTGAGGCGGGTTGTCGTTTACGAGCAGTTCCATGGCGTCTCCGACTTCGGCGCGGGCGATGCCCCATTCGGATGGGTCATGCTTGAGGATCCAGGTCAGGGGGAGGTGGGACTGGACTCCCTCGAACCTTCGGCCCTGGTGGTGAATGATTACCGGAACGAACGAATAGGAGACTATTCTGCCGAATTTATGTCCTACGTCCGCCTCCAGATGCCAGGTCGGGGCGGTCTCGCCGGCCGCCTTGTTCATGTTGGGCTGGCCGCGGTCTCTTCGTATGGCGAAGTTGCTTCTGGGCTCGACTGTCGCGCCGGTGGCCTGTAGTCCCCTGAGCAGGCGGCAGGTATTTCTGGTGAGTCCGCGCTCTGATATGAGATTGTCCTTTTTGTTGGTCATGGTCTGGGCTCAGGCCCTGTCTCTGGCGTTTTCTATTTCGTCTGAGGCTATCTCGGCGGCTGTCTCCAGAAGGTAGGAATCGTCTGTGTGGTCATGCGTGGGCAGTTTTTCGTAGGTCTCCAGTGCGTTGTTGTTCTCCGGGTGATTGGCGGGGTCGGCGCCAAACCATGACTCGCAGGCATCTGCGATGAATGCGTAGGCGATTATGGTTGGGCTGGCGTAGAACTCCTGGCGGGCCACGTGGACGGGCGTGGCGGACAGGAGTTCGGTGGGCATCTGGGCGAGGGTCTGTGCGAGAAGGTCGCCGGTCCTGGGGTCGGCGGGAGTTCTTTCTCTCGCGACCGTGGCCGCCCTATCGAGCGCGCTCTTTATGTCCGTGAGATAGGGCGTCTGTCGGGCGTATTCCATGAGGACGTCCTTCACGGTTTCGTTCATGTCGTATCGCTGATGTTCGTTCATGTTGTATTCCATGTATGTCTTGATTTCTCATAACCTCAGGCGGAATTCTCCGCCATGAGGAGTCTATATCTGTGGTTTTGTGCCATTAGAATTGAGCTTGTTGCCCTCACACTGACGGGTTTTCCTTTATGCATCACGGCCACACGCCGGGTGTTCTTGGCAAGTGCGCCATATCCTCGCAGTGTGCCGTGTTGGCCGAGTTGTTCCAAACTGTTACTCAGCCGAGACTGTGCCCTGTACAAAGTACTCCTCAACTTATTATGAGAAATTCTGACTTATTGTGAATAAGCCAGATATTGTACAAAGCCTCTCTGGCTGATGCGCTTTTGGGATTGGGTCTAAAACGGCGGCGCGAAGCCCTCACGTCCCTCTCCCATTTTTGGAAGGGCCTCCATGAGTATCTTCTTCGTCCATTCGTATCTCTCCTGATAGAGGGGAAGCACCTGGACGTCTGGGCACCGGAGCTTATCTCGAAGCACCGACAGGGCGAGTTCGCGGGTATGTGCGACAAACTGGTTGCGTTCGTTGATATTGAATCCCTGGATAATGAAGCGTCTTACGCCGGTCTCAAGCAGGGATGCGGCGAAGGCTTTGGGATCTGACACAAGCAGCAGGGGCGTGAGGGTGACCGCCGTCTGCACTCCGGTGGCGGCTATCTCGCCGATGGCCTTCATGCGCGCGTGGTTGGCGGGACACCCGGGCTCAAACGCGCGTCTTATGTCCTCATCGTCTGTCGTTACAGTCATGTTGACCTGAACGCGTCCGCCGCGCTCTTCTATCTTCTTAAAGAGGTCGATGTCGCGGGTGGCGTCTGGACTTCTGGTCTGAACGACCAGCTTTGGCCTGTGTCTTTCAGCCAGAATCTCCAGTATGGAGCGGGTGAGTCTGACGCTGCGCTCGATGGGCTGGTAGGGGTCGGTCACTGAGCTCATATAGATTCTCTTGCCGTCCAGTGAGCCGTCGCGCCGGCGGGCGATCAGCTCCATGGCGTTCTGTTTGACGATGGCCCAGTTGCCCCAATCATCCCTTGCCTTGTCGTCTGGAATGAAGCTTTGTGCGTAACAGTACGTGCAGGAAAATGTGCAGCCTGTGAAGGGATTGAGGGTGAAGTCGTAGGAGCTGAGAAACCCTGTGCCCCTGGCGAGTATGGAGCCGGCGTCGCGATAGCTTATCTGGGCCTTCCCGATATTTTCGGGTCGTTTGGCTATGGGCGCGGGGCCGAAGCCTGCGAGCTGGGGTTGGTTGGTCATCTGGATGTCTCCTGTCTGTGTTCGGTCGAATTTCTTGGAGCTGGTCGGACAGATTGCGTTGACCCTTGAACTTTCGGGTGGAGGGCATGTAGCGCTTGTTGGGATTTTCCTAGTTTAATTCTAGGCGAAGCAGAGTCCGGTGCAGTCGTTTTCCGCTCCTGACTCAAGGCCGGGCAGCATGGGATTCATCTCCAGGTGTCTTTCGTATGAGTGGACGGCGTCCTCGAGTGGCTCACAGCGCGAGTGAAGGTAGGGGGTTCCCCTGAGTCCGCGCGCCGGGGCGACCTCTCTGAGTGCCTTGTCCACCCGGGCGGCCTCGGTAAAGTCGTCGGGGTTCGTCTGTTTGAGCGACAGCCATTCGGCGTCGCTTCTGAACGGACAGCCTGAGCAGGCGGAGCGGGGGAGCTGTCGCTCCGGGTATCTCTCGGCGAACCATCGCTCGCAGTCTGAGCGGCTCATGCCCGCCTCTATGAGCGGATAGCGATTGACGGCCCAGGGATTATGGTTGTCGCGCATTCTGGAGGCCTCGTCGGTGGAGATGCCGAGCCACATCTCGATCATTGCGTCCTTTGGCATACGCTGGCGTGGGACGAGTTTGAATATCTCGCGTCTTATGTACTGCTGGATGGGCTGGAGCTTAAAGTGATCGGTGCACTGGCGATGCTGTAGCATACCGCGCCTGCCGGTCTGGTCCATAAGGAATACCGGTAGGGAGAGTATGTCCGGATTTTCGGGTCCGCTTGTCCAGGACGCTGTCTCGTCCTTGAGGTCGCGGCCGCTCGATACCCTGACGATTGGCAGGGTTGAGATGGACTCCAGCCAGTCAAGGTGTTGGTAGACGCTCTGGGGTTCCCAGCCGGTGTCGGCGAAGATGGTTATGTCCGGCGTGGGGCCGAAGGCTTCCTCGGCCGCCATGAGCAGCATCACGCTGGACTGCTTGCCGCCGCCGAGGGAGAGGACTCTGTGGGTGGGGTTTTTGGGGAGGTTTGGGTCCCCTTTATTGGTTTTCATATTGCATATCCTGTAGGGTTGCATTCGTGTCCTTTGATTATATTGAGGGCGTGTCTATAGGCCGCTGGCTTTTCGCCTGGAGCTTAGGGCCCGACGCTCTTTATGTGATTGGTGTCGGGGAATATGCGCGTGATGTGGTGAAATCTCAAGCTCTGGCCGCAAACTTGCCTGTTGGAGTTGCGGGGCCTTTGAATGGCTTTCAGTTGGTGCAGATGCAGGGCCGTGCGGCCCATGCGGGCAGGCGTGTGTTCTCGTCCGAGTTCTGGATGTCCTGGTAGTCAAGGCCGGTTGCGCCGAAGAATCCGATGTGGGCGGAGGCTTCTGGGTTTTTCTGTCCGCCTGATTCGGCCTTGAGGTCGCGTCCGTAGTCGCGCTCGAGTGTCGTCCACCATTCGATGGCGGTGGGCGCGTCGGTATTGGTGAAACCCTCTGCTCTCATGACGTTTCTTATGTCTCTGAGCGCGCTGGGACCTTTGAGAAAGCAGAATGTACAGTTTCCAAGGTTGCTGGCAGGGTCCAGCTCCAGGTCGAAGTCGGCGCTCTACCAGAAGTCGGCGACGTCCTGGGCCTCTATGTCCATGTCGGCGAGCGGCGTGTAGACCAGCTCTCCTGTGTACGCGTTCGGGTCTGTGGGTTCTGCCTCTCTTGTGTGTATGGCGCTCACGCGTCCCTCCTCGTCGGCCCTGAGTCCGATCAGGGAGAGGTACTGGACGTGTCTTTTCACGTTGGCGACGCCGCCGAAGACGTTCTCGTATATGAGGGCGTTTCGATGGGGTCTGTAGGCGGCTGAGAAGTCGGCCAGGTTCTGGGCTGGAATGTGAGGCGGGCATGAGAGGACGTATATCCTCTTGGCGCGGTATATGTGCTCCGGTGAGCCGCCGCCGCGGCGGAGGTATCTGCGGTATGCGCGGTCGGTCTCCACGACTGAGTGGTCTGAGTTCAGTCCCCTGGCCTTGGTGCGGGGTCTGCCGCCCAGCAGGTGGGATATGAACATGCGGGTGGGCTCTATCTTGAGGCCGGATGTGCAGACTCGTCTGAACTGGTTGGGAATAAATGCCTTGAAGGACGTGAGTTCTCTGAATGTCTCTCCCCTGAATCGGTATCCGTTCGGGTTGTCCGGGGAGATGGGTCTGTCGTTCACGAGTCTGTAGGAGGGGATGCGGGCCCACTCCCCGCGTACTGAGTCCTCGTAGGTGGCGAACTCGACGCTGAACAGGGGGATGCCGTATTGGGATTCAAGGCGCTGTTTGCAGTCGGCGACGAACTTGTAGGTGGCGGGATGCTCCGCTGAGGTGTTGGAGAATATGGCGGCGTCTCCCCGCTGGTGTGAGAGTGCGCCTGTCTCGGCGAGATGCATGAGCATCATGCCGCTTGAGCGTCCGCCTGAGAACCTGATTATATGGGGCAGCTCGCGGTGGAGTTCATCGCGATATTGGATTGGACGGTTCGTCACGGATTCTCTTTTAGGATGTGGCGCTCGAGGATGATCTTCGACCAGGGGTCCATGCCGTCTCTGCGCTCCGCTATCTGTGTGGGCGTGTGGAATTTTCCGGAGAACTCGGAGGTCTAGACGAATTCAGGGCTTATTGGGGATGTCTCCTCGTCCAGTTCCATCTCGTGCAGGAACGCGACGTGTCTGGAGTTTCTGAGTGAGGAGTGGTCTGTGACTACTGCGATAGGGGTGAGCGGATATGGGCTGAGGATTCCCAGTTCCTCTTCAGTCTCTCTCTTGAGGGAGACCTCAAGCCGGATGGTAAGAGACGCGCCGTGGTCATTATGGTCCACGTGGCCTCCGATTATGAGGCGGGCGGGGCCGTACCCATCGTAGGTATCGGTTCTTGAGGTTTCGAACATCATGTACCGGCGGGCGCCGCGTTTTTTGATGATGGCGCAGGATATGGCCTGGCGCCATATCCGGGAGATTTCGGCCCTGGACCTTGGCAGGAAGACCGTATTGCGCTGGATTTCTCTGCGGAGTTCCTGCGCTTCCTGCCAATCGGACCATTCCCGGGTTTCGGGAAGAATCTTTCTTGGGAAGCACAGGATATTGGGATTGTTATTCGTGGTCATGGCAGTGGGTCTTGCCGCGTCTCTGGCTCATGTCCCCCTGGCAGGGTCTGCCGCTCTGGTTCATCGCCTGGCAGCGGGGGGCGGGCGGTATGCCGAAGGCCTCCTCGGCGGATATGTCTCCGTCCTCATAGGCGGTCATGGCGTGCTCGTGTTCGGGCGCCGGCCCGTCGCAGGCGGGGTCGGTCGGGACCCAGGAGCGTTCATGGGGCGGGCCGGCGGGGGCCTTTCCCATGTGGCGCGTCGTCAGACAGACAGCGCAGCGTTCGGTCCATCCGACGCTGGACTGTCTGCCGGTGGGGTCTCCGACTCCGTATCCCTCTCCGACCTGGGCCCATTGGTGCTTTTTGTCAGTCGGTGTCTGGGTCATGTCGTTCTCCTTGGAGTTTTGGAAGGTCTCTCAGGCGCGGGTCCTATTTGCCGCGCTCTTTGATGCGGCTCATAAACCAGCTCAGGGGTTTTCCGAGCGTTGGTCCCTCCGCGTAGCCGTCGAAGACCATGTTGATATGGCTGTAGGTATCGTCCACATCGGGCAGGGCGATGGTTCCGAGCAGCGCGACTGGAGACCCCTGCGCCGCGTCGTTTACGGCGTATGTATCGCCGGTGGTCTTGACGGTGGACACGCGCATGAGTCCGGCGTGCGCGGGCTGAAAGGCGAGGGCGGGCTGTCCGCCGACGCTGGCGCGCGAGACGCCGGTTTCCGACGGGCCGTCGGAAGTCCAGTCGAGGTTGTTTCGATTGAACCTGCCACTGTCGACCTCTCCTATGAACCTGCCGCCGCGGTCGTCGTAGAAGGCTTCTATATCGCGGTAGACGGCGATGGGCTTCATTCTGCGCGGATCTCTTCGGGAAGGACGAACAGGCATTGGCCGTGGCTGTGGATCTCGAGGCCGTCCGGATCGAATGCCCAGTCCTCTCCCTCTGAGTGCAGGTTGATGGATCCGGGGCTCAGCGAGATTGTGAGGCCGTTTATGGAAATCTCGGTTTCCATATCCACCCATATCTCCATCTCGTCCCCTTTGTCGGGGGAGTAGGGGGTTTCTACTGTGCGGTCGTACTCCAGGCCGGTGTGCCTGAGCAGGTGGGCATTGCCGTCGAGTTCGACGGCCAGGTGCTTCGGTCCCATGACGAGTGTCGCGTTTCGGGGGTAGCCGGATTCGGCCCGGGTTCCGATTTGCGCCGTTATGGGCATGAGGAACGGGGCGTATTCGGGTTCTGGGGCGTCTTTCTCTATGGGCAGGCCGAACTTTATGCAGGCGAGATCGTTCATCTCCTGTGTGGGCAGGTGTAGTGCGCCGCCCGGGTTTCTCACCGCGATGGTCACGGCGCGCTGGAGTGTGGCGTCGTGGAGTTTTCGGTCGTATGCGGCGCTCAGATAGGTGTAGTCGGCGTTGAGGGTCATTGCGCCCTCAACGCATGCGGCAAGTTTCATTAGAAGTCTGCCGTCCGGCTCGAGTGGGCCCTCTTTGGAATCAAGTATCCAGAGGCCCTTGTCGTGTGTGAGGAATAGCTGTCCGGGGGCCTGGGCGATGGTCGTTTTTACTTCTTGCACTGGGGTTTGTTCTCCTTGGTGTCCTTGTAGTGGGTCGGTTGGGTCTAGATCTCCTGGCCGTGGCCGTTGAGCTTCAGGCCGCGGGCGTCGAAGGACCAGGCCTCTCCGCCTGATTCGATCAGAATGGAGTTTTTATAGACGGATAGTGAGAGGTCGTCCAGGTGGTATCCGGTGTCGGGTTCCACACTGAATGTTGTCGCCGCGCCCATTTTGGGCCGGTGGGGAGTTTTGGTTGGGCCGTCGTATCTGAGATTGTGGTGGTTGAAAAGGTGGGTTTTGCCGTCGAGCTCGACGGCCAGGTGTTTTTCGTCCATGATCAGCGTGGCGTTTCGGGGGTAGCCGGACTCGCTGCGCTCGCCCACCCGGGCGCTTATGACCACTTACTGGTGTTTGTCGGTCGCGACCGCTGCGGCGGGCTTCGGCAGGCCGAAGTATTTTCTTGCGGTGTTGTTCATACTCTGGGTTTTCAGAGTTATTGAGCCGTCTGGCTCTCTAACCGCTATGGTGAGCGATTCGGTTGCGGTCTTCATGTAGAGTTCGGGGTTTCCACGTGGGGTTATGTAGTCGAGGGCGCTCTCCCATTCGGACTCGCTTTCCTCTTTCGCCGAGGTTTCCATGTCGGCGAGTCCGGTGGGGTTGTTGGCTCTTTCGCCAAGTATGTAGAATCCCTGTCCGCAGAGCATGATGAGATGTTCGTCTGTCTGCGCGATCTCGACTCTGAGTATCTGTTGGGATCGCTTTGTACAAAAAGTCCGTTTCTCACAATTTGTCGTGATTTCTCACAAAAACTCCTCAGGCGGAATTCTCCGCCATGAGGAGTCTATATCCGTGGTTTCGCGTCAGTAGAATTGAGCTTGTTGCCTTCACACTGACGGGTTTTCCTTTATGCATTACAGCCATGCGCCGGGTGTTCTTGGCAAGTGCGCCATACTCCCGCAGTGTTCCGTGCTTTCGATGCGTGAACTGCACCAGGTCTCCGGACCCGATACCGGCGACACGGCTCTTCGATAAGCGATGCCCGGGGCACCTGGTATAGCCCTGTCGCTGTCTGTCGAGGGCGCAGTATTCTCGGTATCCCCGGCCGCGTGGGTTGCCATGCCGGTCGGGTGGACGAAGCATCTGCCGGTCGCCATGCCCCACGGCCTGCGCGATGAGCTTGCGCTCGGGCAGGCGGTTGAGGGATACGGGTTTGCCCAGACATAGCGCGTCGTTCACGCGCGTCTTGGGAACCCCGAGGCGTCCTCGTGTCCAGGACGTCGTGTAGGAGTCGTGCCGGGACACCGTGAAGCCCAGGTCTTCCAGTCTATTGATGAGCGTCGGTATGATGACGTTCATCTGCGCGGCTCCCGCGAGTGGAGCGCGCCGGATGCGCCCTATGGCCCTCAGTTTCCCGGGGTCTTCGGCCAGGAACTTCTCAACAGACATGTTGCTCTTGGCTATGTTGCAGTCATGGCAGGACACGACCAGGTTGGCGACGCGGTCCGAGCCGCCCGCGCTCCTCGGCACGATGTGGTCCAGTTCGTATCGTTCAGCCCTGCGGTCTCCGCAGTAGGCGCATACTCTGCCGTCGCGGTGAAACACGTAGCTCCTGAGCTGCCAGCCCAGCAGGTTTCCCTGCTGGTACTGCACTCCGGATATCTGAGGGTTCTGCATGAGCTGGGTATCGAATCTTGCGGTCTCGACCCTCACAAGTCTGACGGGGTATAGCGCCGACAGGCGCGTTACCCAGGTGAGCGTGTTGGCAAGTCTTGTCTCCAGTGAGGGGGCGAGCCAGTCCGAAGAGCGGGTGCGGTTGTCGAAGCGTGGCGGCCTGTTGCGCAGCCTTCCTCGTCTGTTTCTACGGAGGCTTCTTCTGCTGTTCATCCTGTTCCTCACACGACTTCCACGATGTCTGAGTTCGATGAGGGCATGAGGTTGCCTAACCCCTGGCATGTCGCTGACCACGGCGATCCCCGTCGCCGTGGCTCCAGGGTCTATGTTTACCTCCACTCCCTCGACGACGACCTTGGGGTCGTCTGTGGACACGTCCAGCATTCTGATGCCGAAGATCCCCCTGCGCCATATCTTCTGGGCCCTGCCGCTTCGCATCAGCCTGCGGGCGCGGGAGGGACGGGTGGGCGTGAGGGGTCTGTCCTTGCTGTCCAGGACTGGTACGCCTACCGGGTTAGTTGGGTCTGTAGTTATTCGTTTCATGTAGTTAACCCGATGTGCCAGAAACGGAACGAGTGGAGTATTATGCTGGCTCCGGTGATGATCAGCCCCGAAAATATTGCCCATCCCAGATAATCGTTGCCAAGACCGGACGCCAGTACGACAATCGTCGTGAGAAGAATAACGCTTATCGTATTCGGGACGAATATCTGGAATGCGGAAACCAGCGTCAGGGTCGGCGGACAATTCTCCTCTGGTTCATGACGAAGCATTATCTGTCACCATAGGAAGGAGTTCTGGGACCTGTTACCGGGTTGGCTTCCAGCCACTCGAATCAATGACTTTCCTTCGTAGCCCGCTCTGTCTCACCTGCGAACTAACCGCTCGGGCCATGCGCAAATGATCTGTTTCCGACAATCAAGGGAACAGCACCGCCAGAACGGTCCAGGTTTCAGGGTCCGTCACGGTCAGCTGATGCTCAGCCCAGATGCTGCTTTTGTCGCTGTAACGCCTGAATACAGCCTGCTGCCCGGTAATATTACCACGCCCCCTCCACATACGCGCGCGCCAGCGTGTCGTCATCCGAATCCTGCGCCGAGTTTGTTGACGCCTCCATCCAGCCACTGCCATACAGGACCGCCACCAGCCCGACTAAAAAGGGCGAAAGTAATCAATGTCCATACTATCTCTTGCCATCGTCGTCGTCCTTGCATCGAGCCTCCACTTCTCTAAGCATGACGCGGTGGCTTTATCTGTGCCAAGCCACCTTCTCTTACATCACCTCCGGGGACTCTACCGGCAACGCCGTGTTCTGATATGCTATTCCCTCAGCAATCAGCTCATTTGATGACCCCTAATTCGCCACAATGGAGGATGTAGTATGACGTTAAAGAAGGTTTTTTGTTGACGACCGCTTTTATCCTGCTGCTAGTCGCAATTATATCAGTGGCAGGTATTGATAGAGTTGTCCTCGCGGGTCCGAATCAGCAGTCCGATACGTCAACTTCCACCCTCACATATACGAACTGGTGGGACTACACGGTGGACTACGTGGACCGCGCGATAGACCTTTACGACCAGCGTGGCCTGGAGGCGATGAGAGACTACCACAACAGCGACGCTAGTTTCGAAGGCGAGTGGTATCTGTTCGCGATAGACGAGAACGACATATACGTTGTTCATCCTGTGTTCCCCCGACTCATCGGCACGGACATCAAGGAAGTGGTTGATTCGACCGGATATGAGCTGGGCAAGGATATCGCCAAGGCGACGGAGGAAGGTCGCCGGATAGAGTACCTGTGGCCGCATCCGTGACTCGTATCGAGGTTCCGAAGGTGGCCTACGCCAGGCGGCACGACGGATACGTATTCGCGTCGGGTTGCTATCCCGTCCCCGGCGAACCCGCAACGTACACCCAGGGCTACGTGCAAAAGGCGATAGACCTGTACGATAGCGACGGTCTGGACGCGACGGTCGCCTACTACAACAGCCGTGAGAGCCTGGACAATCAGTGGTATCTGATGCTGGCAAGCGCGGACGATGAAACGTTGCTGGCTCATGGGCTGTCTCCAAACCTGTTGGGCGCGAATGTCACAGACCTGGCCGATCCGGAAGGGTTCAATGTTGGACAGGCGCTGTTAGACACGACAGAGGACGGCTACTGGTTCCATATGGCGTTCCCCAGAGGCACGGAAGCGGGCTTCACCAGGATAAGGGTATGGGCGGTTCGGCACGACGGGTACATATTCGCGTCTGGTTACTTCACTGGCGAGGTCGCTTCGCCAACGCCCACCCCCACTGCCACGGCAACCGCCACCAGCGTTCCAACGCCATCACCGACGCCCGAGCCTATCAACGTGGACGAAGTGATAGAGGAAAACCCGTTCGGCCTGCTGGTCGCGATTCTCAATGACGCATACGAAAATGGCTACCTGTCCGACACGTTGAGCGGCCTGCTGGTCAACCTGTTCATTGACAGCTTTATCACGGTGAATACGGGCGAGACCAGAGAAGAGGTCGTATATAGGGTCGCGGTCGAAGGGCCGGCGGCGGACAGGACCGCGCTCGTCGCGCTGTACAACGCCACGGACGGCCCGAACTGGGAGAAAAGCGATAACTGGTTGAGTGATGAGCCGCTCTTCGAATGGTACGGCATAACCGTCGACCTTACGGGCCGGGTCACGGAGTTGGAGTTGGACGACAACAATTTGAGCGGGACGCTGCCCGCCGAACTGGGCAACCTCTCCAAGTTGACGAATCTGAACCTTCGCAGCAACCCACTGAACGGCCAGATTCCCACCGAACTGGGCAACCTGTCCAACTTGAGAACGCTGCGCCTGTACGGGACCGGTTTGAGCGGGGAGATACCGGGAGAACTTGCCAACCTGACCGATCTGGAAACGCTTATGATCTACTCGAATGACTTGAGTGGCACGATACCTGCCTGGCTGGATGAGTTGACCAATCTGAAAAGACTGGACCTCGATGACAACAACTTTACCGGTCCCATACCCCCCGAACTGGGCAATCTCACAAGACTGGAAGTCCTATGGCTAGCCGGAAACAAGTTGGCCGGTCCCATACCCCCCGAACTGGGTAATCTCGGGGAGTTGAAATGGATGATGCTCCACGATAGCGGTCTGACCGGCCCAATTCAGGCGGAATTGGGCGAACTCGGCCAGTTGGAGGTGCTATATCTCCAGGACAACGAACTGAGCGGTGAGATTCCACCTGAACTGGGCGATCTCGAACTCATCGAGCGAATATACTTGCGATCCAACGATTTGAGCGGTGAGATACCCGCGGAACTGGGCAATCTCGCCAACCTGGAGGTACTTCACCTCGGGGACAACGATTTGAGTGGAGAGATTCCGACGGAACTGGGCAATCTCGCCAACCTGGAATGGCTGCTGCTCTATGAGAACGGCCTGACCGGATCCATACCGTCCGACTTGAGCAACGTCACCGGTCTGGAGGGTCTGTTCCTCAGGGACAACGAGTTGAGCGGTCCGATTCCGACGGAACTGGGCAATCTCGCCAACCTGGAACTGCTCTCTCTCAGGGACAACGAGTTGAGCGGCACGATCCCCGCGGAACTGGGCGATCTCGCCAACCTGGAGGCATTGACCGTCAGCGACAACGAGTTGACCGGGATCATTCCGGCAGAACTGGGCGACCTTACTGAGCTGAATACTCTGCTCGTCAGCGGCAACCAGCTAACCGGATGCATACCCGCAGCCCTGGAGGACGTTCGCCACAACGACTTCGAAGACCTCGATCCGCCTCTGCCATTCTGCGAGTCGGAGACAGAGTCCGCGGATATTGAGCAGCTCACGACTGAGTCGGCGTTCGAAACACTGATCGGAGCTCCGTCCAAGGTCATAGACGCAAGGCCATAGACACCCGCTAAGCTCTGCAAGTGGTGGGAGGGCGCGTATCGTACTCTCCCACCGTCAAACCGACGCGTCTCCCTGAGAGCTTCCCCTGTGCAGTCTGCAATACAGTCAATGTGTGTGCCTCTTTCGACGACAATCGCCACAGTCGCCCAATCTTCGGAGAGCGTTTCATACTAATCCGAGATAGAAAAAAGGATCATGTGGGTGGCACGATTTTCTGATTTCGGCAGTTGAAAGCCGGCTAACCAGAACAGTCCGATGCTGATGACTGTCTTCCATGCTGTGGGGTGCAACTTCTCTCCACCCCCTATCTTCTAACTTTACATAAAAGTTATAGGGCGAACCTACATAAGATACGCCCGGTCAGACCCCCTCCTTGGTTCGCACTAATCTGATTATGTCAACAGGCCAATGTTGCCCCGCTCGATTCCTATTGATTCCGAGCGACCTCAGTATCGGCAATGTGGTGAATCATCCTTTGGTGTCACAGCGCGTGGCTCGCTTGCCCGTAATCCGTACAAGAAGTTCAGAGCTCCCCTTTCATTCCGCAGCCTCTCTAGCTATGAGTTGACATAACGGCTCTAGTGCGAATGAGCCAGCGCTCGGTCCGTGTAAATTACCCTGCGTACTGCAGCGCGTCGCCGCTGAACGTGTCGAACTGCGCCCACCGTCTTGGGCCGCGGCGCTCGAGGATCGGGCAGAGATAGCCGGTTATGCACCCCGTCCTTCGGGGTAGCGTAGAGGAAGTTGAAGGCGCTTACCGCTCATCGTCCGCGGTCATGTACGGCATCCCCCTTACTGCGATGTGGCACGTAAGACATTGCTTGCCAGGCACACTCAGCTCTATCTCTGCCATGCTCAACTAATTCCCGGGTTGTCTATACGGCGCGAGCAGGTAAGGGGTTATTGGTTCAACACCTGCAGGATTTATGCTCGGTCGGCTTGGGGTATCCCATGAGGATTCTGTTCCGGATCGCTGCCAGACGCAAGGTGCAACAGCAGCGCGATGGGGAACGAAATCAATACAACCAACACGGCTCCGCCGAAGACTCCGAAGACAGACTCATCATGAATTATGGAGGCCACGATTGCCTGACTTGCTTCTAGTGGTAGCCAGACGCTGACGCCTGCCACCACTAGAAGCAATATCCTCAGGCCGGGCAGCTTCAATATCCCAATGACTGAGCGGTGCTCATCCATGTCGGCTCCCAACGAGGTGAGGATCAGTATCGCAACTAGGTAAATGCCCAGCAGCAGCATCCAGCCAACTGCGGTAAGAAGGATCACTGCTATTACCTGTAGACCAGCATACCCGTCAGACATATCCATATCAGCGAACGCGACGAAGATCGCAACGATCAGGGTCAGCATCGCTGCCGCGAGCAACATGTAAATGAACTGCCTTGATCTGCGCGTGTCATGCAACCTCCTTACAAGGACAGCCAGGAAAGGCACAACGATCGGCGCCCATATGATGATCAAGGACAGCCCTCGAATGATCGGTGACAGCCGGACGAAGCCAACGATCGGGATAACCTGTAGAACCACGATGAACAGGAAAGGCCACCAGAACTCCGGGCGGCTTGCCCGCCCATGGAATCCGGCGCAATTCTGAAATATTGACGAAACCGCTCTGATCGAGACCATGATATCCATATTTCATTCCATAAACAGGCCGATCAAGGTGATGGTGGTGGTCGACCATCCCATAGTGAGAACCGGGCTTCGAGAGGCACTGAACTCTGCAACCAGGCGACTCAAGTCCGCTGTCTGCTATCGCCGTTTCACGATCATGTCGGCTGTGGGCCGTATCTGTTGTGACCGGCTTCGCCGGGACTCGCCAGATATACTATGAGGATAATCAAGGATATCGCAGCAGCGATCATGCCAATCGCTCCGATGCCGGTCAGGGCGAGACCCAGAAGGACGAATCCCCAGAACACTTCCAAAGCGGGGTCCGCCGATCCACCACCGCCTAGGACCTCAGCGAGGCCATAGGCAAGGCCACCGACAAGACCTCCTGCGAGGCCAAAGGCAAGGAAAGAGAGGCCAGCGACCACGAGTGGAAAGGCGATGAGCGTAGGCACGGTGCCCACCAGGAGCCACCAGGCGCCGCGTCCTGTGTCATGCAGCCTTCGAACGCAGACGGCTAAGGACGGCAGAAGCGTGCCGAAGAAGTACAGGAACCAGAGCAGGAAGATCCCTTCATAAATTACAGAGGACAGGATGCTCGCGGCAATGGCGATGACGGCCTGTGCCAGGACGAACCACCAGAATTCTGAGCGACCGGCCCGGCCGTTGAAGACCGCGTAACTGCGAAGTACATTTGTGTATTCAGCGATCATTACCAGCAAGTATCCTTGAGTTTGACTTTGGCAACACCCTCAAGTTCTGAGGGGTACCTGAACAACCCTCGACGCGAAAGTATTCAAATCAACGCATTGCCATATCTCGCACCGAATCACAGGCCCAACCCTGGTTCATCCAGCAGGCCGCTTCGCACAGCCCAGACCGCCAGCTCCTGCTTCGTATCGATATCCAGTTTGTCCTGGATGCCGTAGATGGCGTTCCGGATGGTGACCGGCTGATTGCCCCTGACCTTAGCGATCATGGCGTATGACTTGCCCTGGGCGAACAGAGTCAATATCTCCCTCTCCCGCGGCGTCAGTTTGCCTGGATCATACATCTTTCTTTGCGGCCTCCCCGCCCGCAGTCCGGCGAGCACCCGTCTTATCACATCGGCGGGTATAGTGTACTCCCCACCGGCGACTTCATGGAGAGTGCGCAGGAGAATCTCCTTCCCGGAGTGCTTCTGAAGGTATCCGGTCGCGCCTGCGGCGACCGCCTCCATCATCGCGTCCTCCTCGGCGGCGGCGGTCAGAATCAGCAGTCTCGTGTCGGGCAGAATATCGGCGATCTCCCGGCAGGCGTCGATCCCGTTCTTCACCGGCATCATTACATCCATCACTATCACGTCCGGGTTGACTCGCTGAGCCACTTCAACTGCCGCCTCGCCATCGGCCGCCTGTCCCACGACCTCGAATCCTCCCGAAAGCTCGAGAATCTCTCGCAGGCCGTCCCGCACGATCTCGTGGTCATCCACGAGCATCACTCTGATCGGTTGCGCCCGGCCCATGTCACAAGCCTCCCAGCTTGGAGTTGTAAGGGACCTTGCAGGTCACCGTCGTGCCATGTCCATTTTCACATGGCGTCGCCTCCAGCGTACCCCCCATACGCTCCGCGTCCATCTGCATATTCCTGAAACCGTGGCCGCGGGTCGCGTAGTCGTTCGGAAGGCCGATACCATCGTCAGATATCGACATTCGGAGAAGATCTTTCCCGAAGTCCAGCGCGAGGGCGACCCTGTTCGCACCAGCGTGTCTGAGTGCGTTCGTCATGGCGTTGTGCGCTATCGAAAACAGCAGACCACGGGTTACCGCCGGAAGATACGGCTCCTCCCCGGTCTGGACGAATTCGGCAGGGATCGAAGTGATTGTCGTGAACGTTGAGGTGTGCGAACGCAGCACGCGGTTCAATTCCCGTCCCTCGAATATCGATCCGGTATCTATGGAGTGTCTCAGCGCCCACATCACCGAACGCGACAGCTCATGTGTTGCCTCTATCCTGGCGATCAGTTGGTCCTGGTCCTCTTCATTCCGCGCTTCCGCAATCTCCCTCATCGTCTCGAGACCAAGACCGATCATGTACATGGACTGGGCCATGGTATCGTGAATGGTCTGCGACATCTCGATCCGCTCCCGCTGAAGTTCCTGTTCACGTTCCACCGCCTGCCTCCTCCTGGCCCGCTCGAACCGTGACACCAGATTCACCGCCGCGACGACGGCGTACATACCGATGATCCTCATGAACAGGACCTTCTCCTCCTTGATAGCAAAGTCCAATCCCGCCGCGACCATAAGGCTCAGCGTCGCGTAAACAAGCGCCACCACCGTAACGGCGATAAGACTGAGCCTGAAAGACGTGAACACGACCGCGAACATGGCAAGAGCCGGATAGTACAGCACGAAGAAGGTGTTCGAAAAGCCGCCTGAGATTGCCAGGCCTGCGGTAATGCCGGCCGCATCCACCACGCTCAAAGCGACCGCCCATCTCCAGGTTACGGTCCGGTCCGTCTCTATGCGGTAGTGAACGTAGCAATTGAGCGCCAGCGCCAGCGCGGCGAACAGCGTGTGCCCGAAGTAGGCAGGATGGTCGAAGTTGATGCGATAGTTCAGCTGGACCAGCCATGCTATTACAACAAACCATCGCACCCATACCGAAATCCTTATGCCGTAGCCCAGATCGTCCGGATCATTTCCCTCATGAGCCTGACCGGATTCCGCCAGCCGGTAATTTCCTGTGGGCTGCGGATTCAAGGCCAGCCTCCTTCAGTATATTTCGCCGGATTACAATGACAAGGTCTGTATTCATCGCCTTCAACGGGGTAAATAAATGGGAATTATATACCAAAGTAAACGAGCCATAGCTAAAATGCTTGACTTTCGTAGCTAAATCGTTTACTATTAGTCATGTATTCAGAGGGGTACAATGATATGGCTAAGGCGGCTCCGGGCAAGCATTTCAGACAGGGTGTCACGCTGGTTCAGCTCTTCCAGATGTTCCCGGACGATGCTACCGCCGAGAAGTGGTTCGTCGAAACCCGCTGGTCTGACGGCCTCCAGTGCGCCCACTGTGACGGCGTGAATGTCGGGGCTAAGGGAAATCATCCGACCATGCCGTACCACTGCGGAGATTGCCGCAAGTTCTTCAGCGTCAAGACCAACTCGGTCATGCACGCTTCCAAGATCGGCTATCAGAAGTGGGCGATAGCGATATACCTACTGACCACGAACCTGAAAGGTGTGTCCTCGATGAAACTACACCGCGACCTAGGTATCACCCAGAAGGCTGCGTGGCACATGATCCACAGAATCCGTGAGACCTGGGAGGATAACACCGACACGTTCATCGGACCCGTGGAAGCGGACGAGACCTACATCGGCGGGAAGGAAGGCAACAAGCACGAATCCAAGAAGCTACGTGCTGGGCGCGGTACTGTGGGCAAGACAGCCGTTGTCGGGATCAAAGACCGGGAGACGAACCATGTCAGAACTGAGGTTGTCGCTCGCACGGACAAGCCAACGCTCCAAGGCTTCGTGGTGGACAATACCGAACCCGACACCCAAGTCTATACTGACGAGGCCAGCGCATACTCAGGACTTCCCAGGCGGCATGAATCCGTCCGGCATAGCGTGGGCGAGTATGTCAGGGAACAGGCTCACACGAACGGCATGGAATCGCATTGGGCCTTGTTGAAGCGCGGGTTCACAGGCGTTTATCATCAGATGAGCCCCAAGCACCTGCATCGGTATGTGAAGGAGTTCGAGGGGAGACACAACAACCGTCCGCTGGACACGGTGGAGCAGATGTCCGAGATGGTCCGCGGGATGCGCTGGAAACGACTCCGATACGAGGACCTGATTGCGTGAGTATCTTGCACAAGTCTTTGATGATGGACGACGATATGGGAATCTCATACGTGAGCCCCAAGCATCTGAACCGATGTGTGATTGGGATACGGCTTCCGTATTCGGAGCTGATCCGGCAGGGTTAAGATCAGGGAAATGTGTCCAATACGGGCAACTTCAGCCTCAGAACGCCTGAGCCTTGTCATGTTAGCCTCTGCAAAAAGGTTGACAAGTTGACAAGTTGGCAATAGAATTTAGTCACGCACTTCTTACAATTAGGAAGTGTGTTTATGCTTGTCGCACAAGCGTAGCTCTCTTTTTAGCAACTTGTCAAGGTGGGGAATAAACTCATGCCTGAGTGGATAAAAGTTGATGCCTGAGATTCGATGGCCAATTGAGGATTGGGACACGGAAAACATTCGGGTATCCATATTCGCTTCCTTGGATTACAACAGTCTCGATCAATACAGGGAGCTATGGGAGGGAGCGTCAGGTCAGATTCCTGAGTCTGTGGATATTCGTCCAAGAGACGGCATCACAAGGTTGCGGGGAGTCGTGGACGGTAACACGCTTCTCATATCTATCCAAGAAGGGCGTATTGACTGGCATATCACACCTGTTCCTCCACGAGGTCATTCAAGTAGTCCGCTTACTCTGTATCGTGTAGAAGGGGCAATCCCAATACTTAATGAGGCCCTTCATGCTTCGTTAAGGGCCATACACAGTGTAGAAAGACTTGCTTTCGCTCCAGTTTTGCTCAGAGTTGTGCCTGACCGGCGCACAGGGCTGGACCAGATGAAGAGATACATTCCCCATATAGATGTAGACACGCTGGATGGTGGAGACTTCAATTACCGGGTCAACCGGACACGCCCATCCCAAGTGGTTCCATACGTTCGCATCAATCGACTTGCATCTTGGACTATCGAAGAAGGGGGCACTATATCATTCAGGGTGACTCCTTCAGGAGTCCCTGCCATTTCGGAGGATACCCCTTTTACTATCAGAAAACTTGCGATGGATATAAACACAACTGTGGAAACGAGCGACATGCCGACAAGTGAGATTCCTGGTCTGTTGTACGAACTCGTCGGTATAGCCAGTGAGATCGCAGATAAAGGAGACATTCAGTGACGCTCATAGAGAGTACCAGATACGAAAACGCTGACACTCTACGGCAAGATTTTCTGAGTGTATTTCTTAACGAGGAAATCGGTAGCCCTTCGAATCTTATGGTAAGACGCAGAGTAGGCACGTCGGATACTAGGAGGCACCCAATTGCTTTGGAAACTGGGAGAGAGTGGACGTGGACGTTTTTCTCTCCAGAGACCAGGGTCTCTACATCTTTCCCTGAGTTCCCCGAGTCCAGAAGGTTCGTTTTAATTCATTTCTCACTGCCGGTTCTTACAGAGCAGTTAAAGGAAGAGTTTAACGAGATTAGAAATCTTCCTCCTGGTTGGGACGGCTACGATGCAGGCCCCATCGAGGAAGGCCCGATAGCAGAAGGGGAGAAGGTCGTGCGGATCGGCCTTTCGGAAGGACTTTCCGACCCTTGGGTTGCTCCCGGGTCTGATGGCTCAGTGGGTATCACGTGGGATACTGAGAAAGGGGACATATACATAGACATACTGCCCAATCAGCCCCCTACTTATGCCCTAGATTTGTTCAACGAAGACGAAGATCGGGAAGAAACCGAAGGGGATATAAAACACGACCTCCACCTTCGTTATATTCTGAGGCTTCTCGTTGACTGAAGAATCTTGGCAGGTGCTTGACGTTCCTGACGATGCCGTACTGCTAAGACGAGTGTTCCCCGGCCACTTCAATCACGTGAAGAGGACTATTCAGCCGGGGGCATTTGCGAACAGAAAAGGCGAAAACAGCCATTCCGTCAATTGGGAAAGGTACGCGTCAGAAGAGTCTACGCTGTATGGTCATGATGGTTTTGGAGTAGTTCAGCTCAGAGCTAAAGATTATAGAGAATTGAAGCAGACAGTGGACCATACTCCTGACAGAGCGAATAATAACTACGGGCACTGTGATGCAGTGGGTCAAAAGACTGCTAGAATCAAAAAGGCGTTAGTGTCGAAGGCGGTCCTACGAGCCGTTCCGGTTAAGAAAACAACGTAACTGCATTAAGGTAATACCATTTCAGCTTGATGAAGCCGCATAGTGTTCGGGCAGCCCCTGAATGTTCCGCTTGATCCACTCCCAACCCACAAGAGACTTCACTCGTTCGGGATCAGATTCCAACCTGCTCAGACAGGCGTTCACCGCCGCTACCTTCTCCTCTATGCTCCCATATACCCGGCCCTCTACCCACCTCCGAACCTCCTTGAACACCCGCTCGGCAGGATTCAACTCAGGACTGTACGGAGGCTGAACTATCGTCTTCACCCCAGCTATACTCTTCACCAACTCGCTGCGATGGCTCCGCGCTCCGTCCCACTCCAGCGCTCTCACTTCCCTGTATCGCCTAACACTCAACACCGCGCGCGCCACAGTCTCAGACTTCATCGAGTCCATCCACGCCCACTCCAGCTTGCCACGCATAAAGTCCACCACCAGGAACAGGTACTTCCACTCATACACCAACTGCAATCGCTGTACCACCTTCACCCCACGAACTCCCCACACCCGGCGCGTCATACCACGAAGCCCCACTCGCATCTCATCGGCAAACCCAATCAGCGTTCCCGAACTCACTCCCGCTCTCCGAAGGGAACTCCCGAGCCCCCCTTTTTCCAGGACTTCTGAGCCTTCATGTTCGCCTTCTCATGTCTGGGTCTGGGAACCTTCGGTGAACATCCCAGCCGCTGCAGCAAACTATATATGCTGTTCCCTTTGAATCTCACTCCATACTCCGACTCCACCCAGTCCGCGATCTCTCCGGCGGTTCTGAACCGTCCTCCACCAACCTCCTCCTCCAGCTTGCGTTCCTGTTCTGAGTTCAGATAACGAGGCTGACCCACGCCTCCCATCTTGCGGGACACAACTTCGTTGAGGCCGCCTTCTCTGTACCACTCCACCCATCTCTGGGCGCTGCGATAGTGAACTCCCACAGCCTCTGACGCCGCTTTGATCTGCCAGTCGCAGCGTATCAGCCACAGTACGTGCAGTCGGCTGCGAATACTCACATCTCTCTGGGACAGGTAAGTCCTTTTCAGCGCTGCTGGTGTATCTTCTTCATGCCATTCCATTCTGAACGGGCGTCCAATCATCTGCTGCCCTCCAACGTCTGAACTGGCTTGAGCATAGATGAAGTATCAGATTCCTCCCAGTTCCTTCACGCCAACATCAGCCTGGAATGGTATAAGGTAGAGTTGGCCTAGGCTGGGCTCGGAACTCAATCTGGTCACTCAATCGAAATCAGGCTAGCCTCACAGGTCTCTGGATGGAACCATCCCTTTGCCAAGTGCCTTACCCGTCCGCCAAAGGCATTCTTGGCCGTGAAGTCCATATAGACGTAGTGGAGCCCACTACTGCGGTCTGGGTAGATGCGGTATTTCGTGTCTATGGCTTCAAGGCTCCCAGGGTCATTCAGTTTCGTCTTGACCAATTCGGTGAACTTCCGGTGACTACCATCCCAAGGGCTGAAACAATCCGACAAGTCGGGCGGTTCAGGAGTCGCGGTTGGCTTGGGTGTTGACGTAGGTAGAGGTGTTCCAAGCTCATTGGTCATTGGCGAAGCAGGACTTTCCGGGCCGACCAGAATAGCCAAGACCACCAAAGCGAAGAATCCTGCCGAGAAGAACAGAAAGTATCCGACCCAAATACGCTTGGGTGTGAGCGTTGGCCGAAGCCGAGGATTCAGAGTTCCGACTAACATGGCAATCGCAGGCCAGAAGGTAAGGACTCCCAACACCCACTGCCACCAAGGATATCCGCGAGGTTGCGATTCGTGTTCGGCGTTCATCGGATGCCCCCTTGCGATGCTGAAATAGTGGTACTTGCCACAGTAGCCTTCAATCTCGCTAGGAGTCTGTCCGAGTAATACCGTTGGCGAGCTATTGTGGGTATGATAATGGGACTACCAAGCATGTGGAGCCACCGATGAGCAAGACCTACCGCTCCTACGATCCGAACCAGCAGTTTCTGCTTCCAGCAGCAATGCAGGAGTGGCTGCCTCCGGACCATCTGTCGTACTTCATCTCCGACATCGTGGATCATCTGGACCTGTCCGCGATCACATCCGTGTACGAGCGGGAGAGTCGAGGCGGCCCGCCCTATCACCCCCGGATGATGGTCAAGGTATTGCTCTACGGCTACTGTATCGGGGTTGCATCCTCGCGCCGCATCGCCCAGCGTCTGTGCGAGGACATCGCGTTTCGGGTACTTTCGGCCAACAACACGCCGGACTTTCGGACCATATCCGACTTTCGCAAGGATCACCTGTCTGAGTTGTCTGAGCTGTTCCTGCAGGTACTGGTTCTGTGTCAGCGGGCGGGTCTGGTCAAGCTGGGACACGTGTCGTTGGATGGGACGAAGGTTAAGGCGAATGCGTCGAAACATAAGGCTATGAGTTACGGACGCATGAAGGAGAAGTCGGCTCAGTTGGAGTCTGAGGTGGATGAGTTGCTGCACAGGGCAGAGGAGATGGATGAGGAGGAAGACCGGCGATACGGCGGGGAGAAGCGTAGAGACGAGTTGCCTGCGGAGCTGTCCTTTCGTGAAGGTCGGCTGAGGAAGATACGGGAGGCGATGTCTGCGCTGGAAGCGGAGGCTCAGGCTGACGCGGAGCGGGCGGAGGCTGCGGGTCGTAAGCGTTCGGGTGTTCCGGACGAGAGGGCGCAGCGCAATTTCACCGACGCTGAATCGCGTATCATGCCCGCCCCCGGAGGTCGGGCATTCGTTCAGGCATATAACTGCCAGGCGGTGGTGGACAGCGCAAACCAGGTGATAGTGGCGGCGCGCGCCACCAACCAGTCCTCGGACAAGCGTCAGGCGGTGGGTATGATGGAGGAGACCATCGCTAATGCAGGCTCGATTCCCCGTGAGTTATCCGCAGACGCGGGCTACTACTCGGCAGAGGCGGTTGAGAACATTCACGCGCTGGGAGTGGAGCCGTTCATAGCTCCTGAGAAGACGCGCCACGGCAGGGTAACGCCGCCTGCTCCCCGGGGTCGAATACCCAGACATCTGTCGGCCAGAGACCGGATGCGACGCAAGTTGCGGACGAAGCGTGGCAGAGAGCGTTACGCCTTGCGGATGGGAACAGTGGAACCTGTATTCGGACAGGTCAAGCAGTGTCGGGGCTTTCGGCAATTCTTGCTGCGGGGTCTGGACAAGGTGAACGGCGAGTGGCTACTGATCTGCATGGGCCATAACCTTCTGAAGCTGTTCAGGTCTGGGGTCAGGCCGCCCGCCAGAGCGCGGCTGAAACGACCCGCCGCAAGCGCAAGTAACCCGTCTGAGGTGACGAGCGGAACGATGTTCGAGAAACAATCTGGACGCCTAACTCTACGAGCGGCAAAGATAGTTGTCGCCGTCCACTGCTTGGACCATACCCCATAATCAATCACCTATACTCGGACAGGCTCCTAGACCGACAAGGGGGCGCGATGCGCCCCTACTCAGCATCAAGCAATGGTTCTAGCAATGTTGAAGCGTAAAGCTACTGTGGCAGGCGAATCGTATGCCGTCCTTGACAAGTTGTCAAACTGGCGGATACTGTTAGTGCAACGTCTCCGAGCGAGTCGGAGGCTAGGAGGAAAGCTATGGCGAAGGAAAACGAGGAGAAGCGTCCGGTCGGGCGTCCGCCCCTGAAAATGCCCGACATGATACCAGACACGCCAACCAATGTGGCCCGGATGGTGTTGAACTCCAAGCCCAAGAAGGAAGGCGAGTGGCGATACCAGAAGGCGCACAAGGCAGACAAAAACAGGTAGGTATATGGACGCTAACGAACGCCGGCGGCGAATGGCTATTGGACTTGGTTCCATTGAGGAAGTTGTCTATGACGTTCTAGTGGAAGCTCGGGGAAACGGCGAATACTCACTTACCAGGGAACAAGTTTTGTCCAGAGCAGGGTTTCCGTCACATGAATACCGCGCGGAAGGATGCGCGTACATTCTGAGCATCATGGAAAACAAGGGCGAGGTGACCAATGACAGGCCCGACGCTGGCCCAGACTCATGGAGACTCGCTGACTAGCTAGAATCGAATTTAACTCACTACTGACGCGCCCCTATTCACAGGGGCTCGTTTACTTTGGTATATAATTCCCAAATAAATACCCTTCTGATAAGATGAATACGAACCTTACAGTAGGCTTCGTGAAACGGCAATATGGTGGAACCAAGGATGCTGAACCAACTTAGGCGGGACTGCATAAGGCTATCTCAGGATGAATACCAAACACGAAAGATATACCTTCAGTCTCAAGGGGGCCCTCATCCTCCTGGGGATGAGGGGTTATTCGAGTCTATTGCTGCTGGACATCGCTGGACAACCTATTGGGACGGTGCCGGTCTCTGCTCAGAATGTCGACTGCTATGTGGGTCTCGTTGTGGATCAAGGAGAACAATGCACCTATCCTGGGACATCGTCTGACTTCAGCGTGGATTCATCGGGGAGGGGGCGTTTCCTCTTCGCCTCTTCACTTATGAGCATCTCGATCGCAAACGCCGACGTCAGTGGTGTGACGTACACGTTTATGGCAAGCGCCAGAGACGACGGGTCTTGGGCTGTCAATGCTGTAGGGTCAGCACCCTCGGCAGATCCGACGCCCACCACGACACAGACCACAGTTCCGCTGGCAACGCCCACGCCGACGACCATTCCCACGGCGGTCCCGACGCAGGCCGCAATCCCCACGCCGACGCCTCTGGCAACACCCACGTTCGCTCCGGTGGCGACCGCGACTCCGACGGTCTCGTCTCAGCAGATGGACGTTCCCGCTTCGCCTGCGGGAGTACGCGCCGTGTGGGAGGGTTCGTCGGTGCGGGTCAGCTGGAACGGGGTGTCCGGCGCCACCCACTACAAGGTCCTCTATGACGACTTCTTCGCCGACTCGTTCTTCAGCGACGAACTCGCGTCCGTGTCGGCGACATCCTATCTTCACGCAACGCCGGACGACGACGCCAACTACTACTGGGTGGTGGCGTGCAACGAGGCCGGGTGTTCGGAGGAGGACGGCGTCAATCCGGTGGAGCCGGTCGGTTCCTCACAGGAAGACGATCCAACCCCGACGCCGACTTCTGCAACCCAGCAACCGACGGCTACACCTGTGCCTGCTACTACACCCTTGGCTCAACCCACCCCTACGCCACAGCCGCCAGCTCACACGCCTACGACAGCGCAAACAGGTACCGGATTGTCCCGACAGTCTTTTGAGGCGACCACTCCTCCGGGCTATACAAGGGTTGAACTGAGTCATGGAAGCACCGTGTGGGGCGTTCCATCCAAACACACTGATGATTCCGGCCGCGGCACTGCGGCATACATGCTGCTTGGGGCAGTGAAAGGCTGCGGCTTTGCAGACGCGGAAGTGGACAGGGGCAGTAGGGTTTATGTCAGGATCGAGAAACTGGGGCGCCAATCTGGCTATTCGTCGGAGACAGTGTGCCGAACGACCAGCCGACGATACGGTAGCTGGGACGGATTGCGAATAACTCACCTGCGATTTTATGATGAGAGCGCCTCCGGCAATGTAAGGGAATACGGCCACGATTCCGCAACCGGGAGCTACACGGAAGGGAGGGGAGGGTCCAGCAGTTCACCCTTGGCTCAACCCACCCCTACGCCACAGCCGCCAGCTCACACGCCCACAGCGCCACAGCCGCCAGCTCCGACCCTGACCCCCGTCGCTCAGGCCACGCCGACGCCACTGTCGGTTCAGCAGTCGGGTCCGCCAGCCTCGCCTGCGGGAGTACGCGCCGTGTGGGAGGGTTCGTCGGTGCGGGTCAGCTGGAACGGGGTGTCCGGCGCCACCCACTACAAGGTCCTCTATGACGACTTCTTCGCCGACTCGTTCTTCAGCGACGAACTCGCGTCCGTGTCGGCGACATCCTATCTTCACGCAACGCCGGACGACGACGCCAACTACTACTGGGTGGTGGCGTGCAACGAGGCCGGGTGTTCGGAGGAGGACGGCGTCAGGGTACCCCCTGCAGCCTCCGATGGCGCGGCGACGCCCACGGCTACTCCCTCGCTCGTCGGTCCCACTCCCACGCCGGTTCCGACACCAACGCCTACCCCAACACCGACGCCGATGGCGACGCAGGTTCCTTTAGCTACGCTGACAGCGACGCCTGCGGCTGCGGCTACAGCGACCCCGACAGCCATGTCCACGCCGACGCCGACTCCCCTCGCACAACAGCAAGCCGGCCGGCCGGCTCCTCCGACCGACCTCCGGGCAGTTTATGGCCGGGGAAGGAGCGAGGCAAGAGTTGACTGGGACCGGGTGGAGCGTGCCGACTATTACAAGGTGTACGTCAGCTACTGGGCCGATTGCAGTAATCCCGGAAACTATTTATGCCCGGAAGAGGCCATCAGGGTCACCGGAACGTCTTACGTGGACACCATGCTAGCTTTTGCCGGTGATGAGGAGGTTACCCACTACTATGTAAAGGCTTGCAACAGTAATGGGTGCTCTTCTCTCGTCGGCGCGCCCACACTGATGCCTACTCCCACTCCCACGTCCACGTCTATACCGGCGACAGCGACTCCGACGGCCACCGCTGCACCCGAAGTGACGGGCCAACCCGACCTGGTGGTCGACGCGCTCACGGTCAGTGACAGCGCTTTGACCGTGAGGGAGGATTTCTCGCTGAATGCCGTGATACGCAACCAGGGCAGCGGACCGGCGAACTTCGCCTGGATAAATTTCTATCGCTCGACGGACGACTCCACGACTACAGGATCGGATGACACGAATGAAAACAGCTACGCCACGCGCTCCTCATGGAATGATTGGGATGACTGGACGTACGAACTGGGGCCGTCGGGTAGCAGGTCTGCACCGACCGAAGCGCGTGCGCCGTCTATGTCCGGGATTTACTACTACTATGCCTGTGTGGATGGGCCCTATCGGCCCTACGAGTCTGACACTACGAATAACTGCTCCGATACGGTGATGGTGACCGTTGGCGCGCCTACCCCTACTCCAACTCCTTCCCCTCCAGCTGACGTACGCGCTGCGTTTGTCGGCCCAGGAAGAGTGGAAATCAGTTGGACCGCGGTTGTCGGCGCCGACTATTACAAGGTGTACCATAATTACTTCAACAACATTCTGGGTAGCAGTCTCCTGGGCAAGTTGTGGGGAAGTGAGGGAGAGCGAATGTCTTATGTGCACGCCACACCGCGACAGGATACCAACTACTATTTCATCCGGGCCTGTTCCGATGCACTGCAGGGGCCTTATGGATGCGCTGTGGCACGACCCGTCTGGGTAGGCAGATCGACTACCCAGAGGCCGACTATTGTCCCTACCCCTGGTTTCTTGAGGCCAACCCCGACACCAGTCCCCGGGCTTCAATCGTCCCTGAATTTCCCAGATTCTCCGGAAGAGGCGCATCGTCGATGGTTGCACCTGCATGTCGCCGCCATCTATGCGGACCCAAAATATAAGGCACATGCGGGCTGCGGTGCATCGAGACCGTGCCCTCACCAGGATCCTATTAGGTGGTGGCTGTCGCTGCCACCCGAGGCGCAGGCATGCGCTGCTCATGGGATCTGCTGGTAATAACGTGCGAAAGAAAGGAGGTTACAGGGCAGTGTACGAGAAACGCTCGCCGCCTGACGTTCTTTAATCCAGCGCTCTTTGCCTCTGGGGAACACCTACAGCGTCCTAGAATGAGCAATGCCACGAGGGTCAGCGCTGAGGTCGTGTGAATTCAGAGCGAATATAAGCCGAATTCGCCACGTAAATAGAGTGTTCTCACAGGTCCGGGACGTTAGAACGAAGATGATGGGAACGTGGTCAGCGACACTCTGGAGAACATAGAGACTGTGCGCTGAATGAATCGGACAACATCCAGGAGTGCGTGTGGAAGTGCGAGAGTGAGTAACCTTCAACAGATGCGTGACTCCCTGCTGAAGAGACAACAATGATTCAGGGAGGAGAGGAGTGACTTCAGAAAGTACACGGCCAACGAAGAGCAAGGTAGTCGCGGGAGTGTTGGGAATCTTGCTGGGGGCATTGGGGATTCATAAGTTCTACCTGGGATACACCGGCACAGGTATAGTGCATATCGTCCTGACCATACTCGTCATAACCGCTCCCGTCAGCGCAGCCATCGGCCTGATCGAGGGCATCCTTTACCTGCCCAAGACCGACGAGGACTTCCACGATACCTACGTGGAGAGTCGGAAGACCTGGTTTTAAGGTCGCAGGAAGTCGCAGCGCTGGCGAGAGCCACACTGGCCTGCATCCGAGGCGCCTAATATTCCGGCCGGCGGACAAGAAGGGACTAAGTGACTATCTCAAAACCCAATCGGAAGGGATTCCACCCCCATCCTAACCTTCCCCCGCCAAGGGCTGATAGGGGTAGGCAAAGTCTGAAATTAGGTATAAAACCTTTGAGAGACGGAAGAATCTGATATTGCTCGGACACAGCAATGGGACTGCCCCAAAGTTGAGTTTTTAGCTTTATTAACCATAGACCGAACTATTGTTTGGTTTGAGAGCATTCAACCTGACTAAAAATGCCTACCTCTCTCAGCCCGCCAAGGGGGAAGGGACTTTGCCTACCCTTGTCGTTCGTTTCCGGCGATAGTTTTGAGATAGTTTCTAAGTATCAGGCTCGTTCCGGTTCTTGGTCCTGCTGCCCAGACTCCGGGAACTCAGGCAGGTCTGGAGCGCCAGCCGCCTGCTGGAGTGCTGGCGCGCATGGCCAAGGCCGGGACGACCTGGTAGAGACGACGTGGGGACCATGCCGGCTCCTGTAAAGGCGGAGTTGCCGGTTCAGGAGGGATTGAATCATGCTTAAACGTATATTAATTGCAATACTGGGGAGTCTGCCCGTCGCTGTTGTCGCCGCAGTGAGCCTGGGGCTCGCGATCAACCTGGGAGAAGCTCTTTCCACGATCTTCTTCTGGATTGTCTGGGGCGGGGCGACGCTCTATACCGTGCGAGAGGTCGAGTTCAAGAGAGTATTCGGCCGCACCGCGATCGCGTACTCAGTTGCCGCTTTCACCCTTCCCTTGACCGCCGCAGTCTTTGCGGTCACCGCTTTCGGCGCAGTGGAAAGTTCCATGTCCGAGGCAGAAGGGGCGCTGGAAGGCTTCATATGGATTATTTTCGGCGCAGCTCTACTCGAGATATTTCTCGTCATAGCTGTCGTCGCTGGTGTGTTTGGAGTTATTACGGGGATAGTAGCCGTCCTCCTGGCTCGGCGCTTGCTCAGGGGACAGGATACCGAGTCCCGGCAATCGACAGGACTCTCTGTAGGTGCGGCGCTACGGCGCTTACCTACGGGAGGCCTGCTTCGAGTTCGGCTGGACAACAAGGCGACCGTTCTAGGCCTTGGTCTCGTGGCGCTGTTTCTGGCGGCGATAGCTGGGATTGCCGTGTACGGGATACTTGTATCCACTGACTCCTCCGAACCTACGCTGGCGGTCGCGCCGACGCTCGTACCAAATCCACCCACGCCAGGAATGACAGTCGCTCCCACGCCGAATCCCAAGCCAACCTATGCGCCCCTTCCGAAAGCTACGCCCTACCCGGCGGGAGACGCTGATCTGAACAGAGCCGTCCGGGGTGGCGACGTTGAAGATGTGCAAGCCATCATAAATTCTGGAAAAGCCGTGAACGTTAGCGACACAGACGGAGACCCCTTCCTTCACCTGGCTATCTGGCGAGACCACTTCGATGTCGTGCGAATTCTCGTGGACGCCGGCGCTGACATCGATGCCAGAGACTCCGATGGAAATCCGATACTGCACGAGGCGGTGTGGCGGGAGCATATCGAAATCATCAGTCTACTCATCGAAGCGGGCGTGGACGTAAATGCAGAAGATGCGGAAGGTAATCCGATACTGCATGAAGCCATATGGCGTGGGCACATCGAAGTAGTGCGTCTCCTGGTAGTAGCGGGCGCGGACGCGAACGCGAAAGACTCCGATGGAAATCCGATGCTATATGAGGCGATATGGAGAAATCACGCGGAGGTCGCACAGATACTGGTGGATGCAGGCGCTGAGGTTGACGCCAGGGACTCCGACGGCGACCCATTGCTATATACTGCCATCTGGAGAAACCATGTGGAGGCAGTGAGAATTCTGGTGGATGCGGGCGCAGACGTCAATGCCAGTACCTCCGCCGGTGAATCGGTTCTTTCGGTCGCGCTCCGGAGAAGCACAGAAGAGATCGCCCAGATACTCAGGGACGCGGGAGCCGCAGGGTAGCCACTGAACCTGGCCCACGCCGCTGGCGGACTGCCGGGATACTTGCATCAGGAGACGATGAACTATCATGACAAACCTTGCAGGCTTTCGCCGGATCAACGAACTGGTCGAGAGAGAGGCTCGATTTGTGCCGTTGCTTTTGTCCGAAATCAGGAAGGCCATCGTCGGCCAGGACCGGCTTGTCGAGCGGGCGCTGGTTGGCCTACTCGCCGACGGCCACATTCTCCTGGAGGGAGTGCCGGGCCTTGCGAAGACGCTGCTGGTCAAGACGGTCGGACAGGCGATTCAGACCGGGTTCTCGCGGATACAGTTCACCCCCGACCTCCTGCCGGCGGACCTCATCGGGACGCGGATCTACAATCCACGTTCAGCCGACTTCAGCGTCCAGAAGGGGCCGATCTTTTCGAACCTGATCCTCGCAGACGAGGTCAACCGCGCGCCCGCGAAGGTGCAGAGCGCATTGCTGGAAGCTATGCAGGAAGGGCAGGTCACCATTGGCGACGAAACGTTCCCACTTGAAGCCCCCTTTCTTGTCCTGGCGACCCAGAACCCAATAGAGCAGGAGGGCACCTACCCATTGCCCGAGGCGCAGATTGACCGCTTCATGCTGAAGGTCCTGGTCGACTACCCCGAGTACGACGAGGAGCGCGAGATGCTGGCCCGGGTCAGCTCCGGCCCGGCCCCCGACGTTCAGCCGGTGGTGGACGCCGGGTACATCCTCGACGCAAGAGAGATCGTCAGGCAGGTCCACGTGGACGAGAGGATCATGGACTATGTCCTCAACCTGGTGGTGGCGACGCGCGATCCCGGCAAGGTGGGTCTTGACGAACTCGCCAACCTCATCGAATATGGCTCGTCCCCACGCGGCGGCATATTCCTGATCGCCGCGTCCAGGGCTTACGCTTTCATCAGGGGCCGGGGATACGTCATACCCGACGACATCAAGCAGGTTGCTCCCGACGTGCTCAGGCACCGCATCATCACCACATTCGAGGCCGAGGCTGAGGACGTGACGACCGAAGAGATCATACAGCGCATCCTCGACAACCTGGAGATACCCTGAGATGTTGGACGATGAGGTCATCAGGAAGGTTCGTCGCATCGAGTTAACCACCCGGAAGCTGGTCCACGAGGGATTTTCGGGCGAGTACCGGTCGGTATTCAAGGGCCGAGGGATGGAGTTCGACGAAGTCCGACAGTACAGCCCGGGCGACGACGTGCGCTCGATAGACTGGAACGTGACGGCGCGCACAGGGGAACCTCACGTCAAGAGGTACATCGAAGAGCGAGAGTTGACGGTCATGCTGGCTGTGGATGTCAGCCGTTCAGCGGATTTTGGCACGCGGAGCAGGTTCAAGCGGGAACTGGCCGTAGAACTGGCGGCGGTCATTTCCCTGGCCGCCACCACGAACAACGACAATGTTGGGCTGCTCCTCTTTACCGACAGGGTGGAACTGCTGGTCCCGCCCCGGAAGGGCCGAAAGCACGTCCTGCGAATGTTGCGGGAGCTCCTTGCGTTCGAGCCCGAGGGTTCGGGCACAGACATAAGGCTCGCCCTGGATACCGTATATGCCCTTCTCAAGCGCCGCAGCATCGTTTTTCTCGTGTCGGACTTTCTGGCCGATCCGGAGTCGTACCGTCAGTCCATACTGGTCGCGAACCGGCGGCATGATTTGGCGGCTTTCGACCTGGGCGACCCACTGGAGCACGATTTCGCCGACGTGGGCATTGTCGCTCTCGAGGACGCCGAGACCGGCCAGTTGCGCTGGGTCGACACAGGAAGCGCGGAGTGGCGGCGGGGATTCGGTGAGCGAGTCGCTGAACTGGAGAGACAGAAGAGAGACGTATTCGCTGCAGCCGGGGTGGACCGCGTCAGCGTGACCACCGGTACGGACTACGTCGCGCAGGTCGGAGCGTTCTTCAGGGACAGACTGCGCAGGTCGACTCGATGAAGGCGGGGGGCGCATTGCCGAACTTGATGTGGATGTGCGCAGCGTGCGCCCTGCTGGGACTGTCAGTCGGGATGCCTGATTTAGCAGTGGCTCAGCAACCCACCGTTCCCGATGTTCGAGTCTCCCTCGTCGCGGACCGTGAAGAGTTGACCATCGGGGATATTGTTACTCTGACCCTGGAAGCAACCCATCCGCCGGACCACATAGTGGTACTGCCGAAGCTGCAATCGGAATGGGGACCGTTCGAGGTGAGGACTCAAACGCCGGCGCGCACGGTAGCGAGGGGAGATGGCGTTTGGACGACATACGGCCAATATAAGGCGACGCTATTTGCGCCGGGCGAATTCGAGACCCCCGACCTGTCCGTGTCTGTACGAACGCCGGACGGGAGCGTAACGCAAGTATCCGCACCCACAGCGCTCCTGACAGTCAATTCGGTCCTGTCGGGGCCTGACGATCCCCTGCGGGACATCCGGTCCCACGCAGATCTCTCCACAGGTTTCTGGTCCAGGCCCACTACCAGGGCTCTTGCCGCTCTGTTCGCTCTTGCGGCCATAGGTGCTGTGGCCTTCTTCGTTCGACAACGCCTCCATCAAGTGGAGACGACTCAAGAGCCAGTCGTAGACACGCGTACCCCCTACGAGATTGCGACCCAGGAGCTAAACCGAATCGAGCGGCTCGACCTGCCTGGGAGCGACAACTTCGAAGAACACTACACCCTCGTCTCCGCACTCATACGAGCCTATCTCCAAACTACGTACCTTGATGAAACGGATCGGCTGGACACCGAGCGCATGACGACGGACGAAATCGAAACTTCTCTGGACCAGTCTTCTTTGGAGCCAGGGCGACATGGGCTGGTCAGCGAGCTGCTGAATGAGGCCGATGTCGTAAAGTACTCCGGCTATGCGCCGTCCGCATCCGAGGCTCGTGAGGCGCTGGAAAAGGCACGGACATTTGTCTATCACGACGCGCCCAAAAGTGTCTCTCTGCCCGGTGAGGGCGTTCCAGGTGGGCAGGAGGCGCCGGCATGAGCAACCTCACGTTTGGAGCGCCCCTGCTTCTTCTGTTACTGCCCGTGGTTGTCCTGGCCGCCCTGACGCCGTATCTGTGGCGCAGGCGCATGGGACCGGTGGGTATCAGGTACGCCGACATCGGCCTTGTATCGGTCCGGGGCCAGTCCCTTCGTCTGCAGGCGATGCCGTTCGTGTCGGCGGTGAAGTTTGTCGCCCTTGCCCTGATTATCGTGGCAGCCGCAAGACCGCAGGCCGTCAACGCGCGGGAGGTGATCCGGGGAGAGGGCGTGGATATAGTGATCGCAATCGACATATCCGGCAGCATGGGACAGACGGACTTCGAACCTCACAGACTTGGAGCGGCAAGGGAGATAGTCGCCGACTTCATCACTGATCGCCAGTACGACAGAATTGGCCTCGTCGTATTCTCGCGTGAGGCTTTCATCCAGAGCCCGCCCACATTGGACCACGATGCGCTACTGCGGCTTCTGAACGACGTGCACCTCGCGGACGAGATGGGCATAGAGGACGGGACGGCCCTGGGCAGCGGACTGGCGACTGCCGCGAATATGCTTAAGGACTCGACGGCGAAGAGCAGGGTCGTAACACTGATCACGGACGGCGTGAACAATGCGGGCAACCTTGACCCGGTCACGGCGGCGACCGCGGCGGGAGCGCTCGGCATCAGGGTCTATACGATAGGCGTGGGCAGCGCCGACGGTTCCGTGGAGAGTCCCCTGGACGAGGACACTCTCCGGCAGATCGCAGGTATCACGGACGCTAAGTTCTATCGCGCCACCGACGTTGAAGATCTGCGAGACATATACACCGACATCAACGCGTTGGAGAAATCTGAAGTTGAGACACTTCGGTTCGTCCGTCACCGTGAACTTGCGGTCTGGATCATCGCGCCTGCGCTCGCCCTTCTGATACTCGAGCTGCTGCTGTCGAACACAATTTTCAGAAGGCTGCCCTAGGGATCGTGAGTTTCGGCACGCCATATCTGCTTTTTGCCCTTCTCGCGCTTCCCGCGCTCGCGGGATTGGTTTGGTGGACCTCCAGGCGCCGGGCGGCCTCGATCAGCAGAATCGGCGAGCCCGCCCTGATAGCCCTGCTGAGCGTGGCCGCAGATGGGCCAATGCGCAGGGTCCGTACTGGGCTCTGGTTTGTGGGTGTCGCGCTATTAATCGTAGCGCTGGCGCGGCCGCAGTGGGGCAGCGACATCGAAATCGTGGAGATGCGCGGGCTGCAGATCATGATCGTCCTGGACGTATCGCGCAGTATGCTGGCCACCGACATTGAGCCAACGCGCCTCGACAGGGCAAAGCTAGAGGTTGCGGACCTGATCTCACGCCTGGACGGCGACACGGTCGGCATCACGCTGTTCTCAGGCGCAAGTTTCGTACAGCTGCCTCTGACGACCGACTACGCAACCGCGCGCGCGTACCTCAACAATGCCCGCCCGAGCTCTATCACGCGGCAGGGAACGGTTATTGGCGAGGCGATTGAAACCGCGATGATAGGATTTAGCGACAAGCGTGAGAGCCAGAAGGTTATCGTAATCCTGAGCGACGGGGAGATCCACGAGGAGGAGAATGCTCCCGATCCCATAGAGGCGGCCCGCCAGACCGCGGGAGACGGGACGGTCATCTACACCGTTGGGTTCGGTTCACCGGACGGCGCTCCCGTTCCCAAACATGATGTGCAGGGCAACCTCATTGGTCGCCACCTGGACAAGGACGGCAACCCGGTTGTGTCAATACTTGACGAATCTCTGCTCCAGCAAGTCGCCGAGGCCGGAGGAGGGCGTTACTACCGGGCCGGGGGGAGCGGAGGTGTCGCGGACATCGCCGACGAGATCGAGACGTTCCAGGATGACGTATTTCGGAGCGAGTTCAGCCAGAGAAAAGTCGAACGTTTCCAGCTATTCCTCCTTCTTGGCGCTCTCTCGCTCTTCCTGGCCGAGATTCTGACGGACCGGCTTTACCTGTCTCTACGGCAGGGACTGCGCCGGGCATCCGGGGAGAGTTCAGATGCGTGACCCTAGAATTCTTATCTCCCTGATTGTCCTCGCGCTCTGCATTGCAAGCTGCGGGCAGACGCCCGCCGACGTCAATAACGCCGGACACGGTTCCTACCTGGGTGGAGATTACGCCTCGGCTCTGGAGCAGTATGAAAGAGCCGCTGAGCGCGACCCGGGCACCGCCGAGCCACTCTACAACACGGGAAACGCCCTGTATCGAATGGAAAAGTTCGGAGAATCCATTCAGCGATACGACGAGTCGCTCCAGGATGCGGAGGACGATCTCAGGTTCAGTGGGTTCTTCAATCGGGGCAACGCATCCTTTCAAATGAGTCAGTACGCCGAGGCGGTCGAGGCGTACAAGGAAGCGCTGCGAATCAACCCGGACGACGCGGATGCCAAGCACAATCTGGAGCTCACGCTCCGACAATTTCCGCCACAGGCGCAGGCGCAAGCCCAGCAGGAGGATGCCCAACAACAGGATCAGGATCAGGCCCAAGACCAGAAGAGTCAGGAGCAGGATCAGTCCGAGCGCGCGCAGGATACGGCCGAGGAACCCTCCGCGCAGTCTCAGGACAACCGGCAAGACGAACAGAGCCGGGAGGAACGTGAACAGGAGCAGGGCCGGGAAGATAGTCGGGAGACGCCGCCTGCGGGGGAAGTTTCTATGTCCGACGCGGGAGCGCGTCAAATTCTGGAATCGGTCGGGGAAGAGGCACAGACCCTCCAGGAGCGGCGGGGTCAGGTCCTGGTGTCGCCAAACCCACCGAGTGAGTACGACTGGTAGGAACTGACGTGAAGAGTATGTCAGCCATACGGCCCATTTTGGGAAGTCTCGCGCTTCTCTCAGCAGCGATGTCCGTCTTCGCGGCTGAGGTGGTCGCCCAGGAACCACCGTCCGGAGAGCCGTTGTTCGTCGAGGCGTCCGTGGACGACGACCGACCATATATAGGCCAGCAGACAGCTCACCTGTTCAGGATTTACAGGCGTTCGGACTACTCGCCTCCCGCGGGTGAAATGCGCTACGAGCCGCCGAGCTTCGCGGGCTTCTGGAACAGCGAGGTCTCGGAGCGCAGAGAGTACAGTAAGACCATCGGCTCGCAAGAGTATTCCGTCGTGGAACTCCAGACGCTCCTGTTCCCCAGTATTGCCGGCGCAATCGAGATCGGGCCCGCCAAACTATCGGGCCCGGCAGGCATCCTGGAAAGCGACTTCGTATTCGTTGATGTCCGCCCTCTACCGACTGGCGCGCCGCCCGAATTTACCGGGGCGGTTGGACGATTCGAAATCGCCGTCGAGGTGAATACAACGACCATCGGCGCTGGCGAACCGGCGCAGGTGACGGTGAGGATTTCCGGTGAGGGTAACATTGAAGCTCTGCCCGAGCCTGATTGGCCGGAGTTTCAACACTGGCGTCTCATCACCGCGCCGTCCCATGCGGACAGTCGGGTTTCGGATGGGAGGCTCACAGGTATCCGAGTCTATGAGGTGGCGCTGGCGCCGCGGGATGCGGGGCAGTTGACTATTCCGGCTATGGAATACGCATACTTCGACCCGGAACTTGAGAGGTACGCCAGCTCCAAGACAGCCCCGGTCATCGTCACCGTGGTGGACACGGGAGAATCTTCCGTAGTCCAGGACGGCGGGGGTGTCGGGGTGGTGGATCAATCCAGGCCGGAGCCGAGGCCTATCATGACGTCTCCATCTTCTATGAATCGGGCCGGCAGAGAACTGACTGACCTGCCTGTGTACTGGGTCGCTTGGCTCGTACCCGCGCTCTTTATTGTTGGGGCGTTGATGTGGAGACGCAGACAGAATGCGCTGGAAACAGCTCGGCTCGAGTCCCGCCAGCGCAATGCTCTTGCGAACGCCAGGGCCGCTCTTGCGCGCGCTGTAAGCAGCGGTGACTACCCGGCAGTCGTCGCGGCGGATTCCCTGCTTTCCTACCTGTCGGACCGCCTCGGTGAGAACCTGACCGGCCTTACGAGCGATGGGGTTGGACTGAGGATTCAATCCGTGGGGGCGCCTCACGACTTGGCGGACCGGGTCGCGGGTGAAATTGCCCGAGGGGAAGAGGCAAGGTTCGCGCCGGAGGAAGAACATGGCGTCGGTACGTCGTCCGACATCGAGCGCGCAATCCAGATCCTGACCGATCTCGAAGAGGCTATTGAGGGATGAGCGGCTCTCTGAGAACTCTGGCTGCGTCTTTGGCAGCGCTCTGCCTGATTTGGTGGCTCACGACCGGCGTCTCCGCACAGGAGCCCCCGGCAGCCGAAGTGATGACACATGCGAACGGCAGATTCGAGCGTGGGGAGTTTGCAGAAGCGGTCCAACTGTACGAGAGCCTCCTGGCAAGGGGATACGGTGGGACCGCGCTGTACTACAACCTCGGAAACGCGTATCTTGAAAGCGGCGACCTGGGGCGGGCCATTGCGAATTACCTGAGGGCCGAGGAAATCTCCCCTCGCAATCAGGACATAGAGGCCAATCTGGGTCTGGCCCGATCCATGACGCAGGACCGGATCGAGACCGAGAGAGACTCGCTGGTCGAGAGCGTGTCCTACCTCGGACGCCGGTGGGTCACGCCCGGAGAGTTGGGGGCGATATCGCTCATGCTGTGGACTTTCGGAGCCCTGGCGATGGGGCTTCTGATCGCTTGGAGAAACGCCTTATTCAGAGTCTCGCTCCGCACCGTCGGAAGCGTCATCCTGGCTTGTGCGTTCTTCTCCCTGGCGCTCCTGATGTGTATGATTTACGCTAATCCATATGACAGCACAGGCGTAGTCACGGCAGAGGCGGTGGAGGCTTACAGCGGCCCTGGATTCCAGTACGATGAGCAGTTCAATCTGCATAGCGGCGCGGAGGTCCGGCTGGTCGATTCAAGGCATGGCTGGTTCGAGGTCGCCTTGCCGGGGGGCACGATCAGGGGCTGGATGCCGGCCCACACCGTGGAGTCCGTGGGGCGTGGGGATTGACTGTGGTCCAGTCCGCGGGAAATCAAATCTACTCGGTAGCGCCCGCATCGACGAGCATCTGAACCAATTCCGAATTACCCCAATATACTGCTATCCCAAGCGGCGTTCCCCCACTGTACCCTTCGCACTCTGCATCAACGTTAGCATCTGCATTGATGAGAGTTTGAGTTATCTCCCCCTTAGAATCATATACCGCCTTGCAAAGCGTAGTACGTGGGTTAGCGTTAACGTCAGCGCCCGCGGCGATGAGAGTTTGAACCATTTCCAACTCACCCCAATATACTGCTATCCCAAGCGGCGGTCCCCCACTGTACCCTTCGCACTCTGCATCAACGTTAGCATCTGCATTGATGAGAGTTTGAGTTATCTCCCCCTTAGAATCATATACCGCCTTGCAAAGCGTAGTACGTGGGTTAGCGTTAACGTCAGCGCCCGCGGCGATGAGAGTTTGAACCATTTCCAACTCACCCCAATATACTGCTATCCCGAGCGGCGTTCCCCCACTGTACCCTTCGCACTCTGCATCAACGTCAGCGCCCGCGGCGATGAGAGTTTGAGTTATCTCCCCCTTAGAATCATATACCGCCTTGCAAAGTCTTCGGCTTAGGCCATTGCCAGAGGCTGATGTGGAAGTCGTAGCCGTCGGTTCGGCTGTCGGATTGGGTGTTGCTGCCTGAGTTGGTATTGCTGTGGCAATTGGCGTCGTCGTCAATGTGGGTTCGGGTGTTGGCGGAACGGTTGGTGTAGGATAGGGCGTGGATGTCGAGTACGGAGTAGCAGTGGGCACAGGCGTGTATGTAGGCTGGGGTGTGAATGTGGGTTCGGGCGTTGGCGGAACGGTTGGTGTAGGATAGGGCGTGGATGTCGGGTACGGAGTAGCAGTGGGCACAGGCGTGTATGTAGGCTGGGGTGTGAATGTGGGTTCGGGCGTCTGGGTAGGAGTCGGCTGAGGCGTGGCGGTTGGTTCGGGTGTCTGAGTAGGAGTCGGTTCTGGTGTCTGGGTAGGGGTCGGCTCAGGCGTGGCTGTCGGCTCCGGTGTCTGGGTAGGAGTCGGTTCGGGCGTGGCTGTCGGCTCCGGTGTCTGGGTAGGAGTCGGTTCGGGCGTGGCTGTCGGCTCCGGTGTCTGGGTAGGAGTCGGTTCGGGCGACTGGGTAGGGGTCGGTTCGGGTGTCTGAGTGGGGGTCGTCGCCAAGTCTATTACGATCCCAAACTGGTCGCCGACTACGGGAGGTTCGGTCGTGGGCAGAATGGAGAACATTCCGGCGGGCGGAGTCGGGGTTTCTGCGACTCCAGCGGGAGTGTCGCCGCAGGCGGAAGCCACCAGCAGAACCAACGCACTGATTGCAAATCTCAAGAAATGACCGGATATGCGGTACCCAACGTCAAACTTTTCCAAGGATATGCTCCCCTGAGCTATAATCTCAATGAGAGCTTACACCTGTCCGTCAATAGGTGTCTATTACGATTCGCCGACGCCCGAATTCCAGGGATTCTACTCATAGAAAGGGCTTCCAGACTTCGTGGAACTTCATCTATTGCCCTCTCTAATCTGACGTAAGGGACGTGAGTGCGGTCTTCCACCTCAGTATACATAACGGCTCTGAGGCGAATTACACAGGGATTAGAAGACGCGCAGGCATGTGAAGCATGTGTGGGTGGATGACGATGCGCTCGACCCCAATCCCGGAACTTTATGGTAGGCGGCTATACCGACGCATACCTGAATTCCCAAGTCCTCGGATTTCATACACCATCAGTTCGGTGTGTCGAGCAAGCGCGTCGAAATCGGAGTCGTTGTGAACAATAGGCACATCTGCGCGTATGGCGGCAGCGGCGATCAGGCAGTCAATCAACTTTCGAACCGTCTCTCCCTGCCTTCTGCAACGGCGATACAGAGCTGCAGCATCGTCGTAGTCCGCCGTCTCCGTCCTAATGACAGTTGCCCGCGCCAACAGCCTGCGGAGGCTTCCCAGATGAGCTTCGTCCCGCGCGCCGGCGAGTACCTCCATTCGTATGGCGTCGCAAACGGCGACGTCCCCCGCAAGCAGTTCGTCCACGAGACCGCAGACCGGAGAGCCGGTGTTGCGCAGAAATTCCACCCAGGCCGAGGTATCTATCAGTATCACGGCAAACGACTGGAGCGCATTGTGTCAAGGTCGCCCTCCCAGCCAATGCCTCGAAGCTCGCGAGCTTCATTGACAGAAAGAGGTTCGACTGCCAGTGTTCGCAGTGCGAAGTTGATGGCCTGTCGCTTGGTGGTAAAGCCATAGCGCCGCATCACCTCGACGCAGGCCTCATCATCGATGTCAACGTTTGTGCGTACCATACACCTATTATACACCAGACTGCCAGAGACAAAAATGTGGGCAGAGTCTTCCGTGAGAACTTCATAGAATTTCACCGTTCGGAACTATATAGGTGGAACGTTCAGGATGTCTTGACTGTCCTGAACGTCGTTGCACCGCACTCGCCACACCTGCCCCTGGGTGCCGGCGGCCGTTCTTCATTCTGTACCAGAAGCGCTTCCTGGATATCGCGGTTCATTCGAAACTACACATAGCTGTTCAGTAGTTGAAGAATCTCCCAAACTTTTGGAATATGGGATGACAGAACCGATCAGAACCTGATCCTCTCGATCTCGTCAAGCGTGATCCTGTCTCCGGTGCGGTCGTAGAGCCTGGTGGTCTGCGAGGACTCATGCGCGGCGATGGCGCGAGCGTCCTCGAGGCTACCGCCGTTGGACAGGTAGTTGGTGATCCCGGTGGCCCGAAAGCTGTGGCAGTTTACCGTGGGCGGCAGACCCGCGGCCCTGGCCCGACGCCTCACCATCTGGAGCGCTATCTGCCTGTTCATGCGTGTCCCCTTCAGACGGCGCCTGGTGATGTCCAGCGCCTGGAACAGCGGCGCCTTCGGCGTGTGCCACAGCCCCGTGGTATCCATGTACTCTCCAAGATACTCGACCAGCCTGTGGTGGGCGGGCACCTGGCGCTCCTTGCCTCCCTTCTCGTGCAGCAGGAACATTCGCTGGTGGTTGGAGATCCGGTAGTCCTCTACGTCCATCGCGATGACCGACCCGACCCGGCCGAAGGTGTAGAGCATCGCGCCGATTAGCGCGCGGTCCCTGAGTCCCGATACCTTCTCCACAGATATGGACTCGAGCAGCGTGCTCGCCTCGTCATCGCTGAGCGCCGGGGTCTTGCCGACGCGGACGACGTGCCTGGGCCTCTGGACCGAGGTCGCCGGATTGGTCTGCAGGACTCCTCCCGACACCAGACAGTCGAAGCACCTGCTGATCGAGGCCCTTGAGAGCGGCAGCTGCTCGACGTACGCGGCGGCGTGGATCGGCATGACCTCGTCGAGGCCGTGCAGCCCCCGCCTCTCGCACCAGTCCATGAACCGGCAGACAGCGCGGTAGTAGGCCTCGCGGGTGTTCGGGTTGCAGATGGTGACCGCGAAAAAGTCCACGAACCTCCAGGCGGTGCGCTCGTCCACTGCGATCATCGGCGGAAGGCGGCCTGCGATCTGCGCCGGAAGTCCCGAGTTGGTGGTTCTGACCAGTTCCCGGGTCATGAAAACTCCTATTTGGGAGAAATCTTGGAAAGCGATTAAGAATATACCATAACTACGTTTATGAAAGGGTCAAATGGAAGGTCTTGAGCCCGGAGATTTATAAGGACTGGACCGCCGCCAGAATCTGGCAATAACACCGAATACCGACCTCAACAACGCGCGGATGGAGTTCCAGACAAGACGGCACTGCCCCTGAACCGGCGATCACTTCACCCACGACTTCCCCAGCCTGGATTCACCACTCGCCAGGCGCGTGTATCAATGCCCTGCATATGAAGACGGTTTCTAGAGTTCGGTGTTGCTGGCGCATCCGGTCGAGATGAGAAGTCCAGGGCCCCTCAGTGCGAATGCCGTTTCGAGGTGGCCGGGTCGTTATTAACGGCACCGGCCGGGGATGGGCTCAAGTGTGTCCAGGAGCACAGCCTCCCAGTCACTGCGACCGGGTTGAACAGACAGGTCGCGGACGAGGAACCTGATGACCTCAGCGAGGGTAATGTATCCCGTCGGCAGATGGGCTTTCGTCACCAGCGGATCGAATCCAATCCTTGCGCCACTGCCCAGATGGACGTGAGGCGTCTGAACGAACTCTCTTGACCCGGGATGCCAGTGATAGGCCAGGATTTCTCTGCGCTCACCGTCATGGACAATGTAGCTGTACCCCACGATTTCAACGTGATACAGGACCCCTTGAGTTTCGTCCCTGCGGACACGAAAGTAGGGCTCCAGGTTGAACATCAGCCTGTGTGCGCCAGCCAGCGCGACAGGATGTCCGTTGGGCAGTTCCAAGTGATGGGGGCGGGACGCATTCTGGTCATAGCCACCCGCTACCTTGACGACCGATTGGGCTATACAGGACAGAAGGCGTTGAATGCGGCGCTGGTACTCCATGACCGCCGCATAGTCGGTCTTTTCCTCTATCAATCGTTCCAGTACTCGGGGAGCCTCATTGCCAGGCTGATGACGTCGCTGTGCCTCTCGTAATCATCGTCGAACTGCCCGGCTCGCCATGCCCTGGCGAAATCCTCCAGGCTCATGTTGAAGTTAGCCTGAGCGAGATCTTCCATGACCGCCCGTTCTTCCTCCTCGGTGAGAAAGACGGACTGTGAAGCCTGTTGGTCTGTTTGAGAGGTTTGTACCACCATGGCAGGCTCTCCTTCACGACTGACGTTGGAATGCAAGTTTAGCACGATTGAAAGACAGTTGACAGGTATCGATCCTTCGGTCGACAGCCGGACGAACTTTTGAAATCGTCCCCTCTATATAAGGAGTCGATGGACATGCCGCCTCAATCAGCCTACCTCTTCCTGGAGCTGCGCGGCGAGGTGCGCGAAGTCCCGGTCGATCCGGTCCCCCATACACTCCAGGATGTAGTCGGTGGGGGTCATTCCCCTGCCGGTCGCGACCAGGTGTATCTTGCGCGCCACGCTCTCGGGCGGCCTGAACGCTATGTACTTCCTCGGCTCCTTGCAGGTCCCTCTCATCCCCTGGCCGCTGCCCCTTCCGCTGCCGGACGATTCCGGCGGCGCCATCTGTATTGCCATGTCGTTCTCTCCTGTCTCTTCTGCTACATGTCACTCAGGCCGCTCTCTCCGAACCGGCGCGCGTGAGCGCTTCCCCGAACACGACCTCGTACAGCGCGGCGAGTTCGCCCGCCGCCTTCTCCGCCCGGGTGTCGTATTCCTCCACTGTGCGCCCCACGGAGAATGCGCGCTGGAAGGCCACCCGGTCACAGATGACGGGGCCCGCCACCCGCATCGCGGAGCATCCCCGCTCCAGCGACCGTCGCGTCTCCTCGGCGGCGGGCTGCCTGGGATTGGTCGAGGCGAGGTTGATGAGCGCCCAGGCCGCAAGGCCGGGATTGGCGGACATGGCCTCCGCAATGCGGCCGTCCATCAGCGTCATCGTCCACACGTCTGACGCGGCGGGCCTGACGGGAACGACAGCGCAGTCTGACGCGGCGAGCGCGATCTCCATCTCGTCGCTGTCCCCGGCGCCCACGTCGATCACGACGTCGTCATACTGGGAGATCCGGGTCTGAAGATACCGCCTGAGAGCCGCGCCGTACAGCGGCGCACACTCCACCCGGAGCAGCCCGTCACCAGAACGCAGATCCGCCCAGCGCTCGGAGCTTCCCTGACGGTCCGCGTCTATCAGCAGGACTCTTCTTCCCCTTCCGACCCTCATGCCCGCGAGGTTCGTCGCCGCCATCGTCTTGCCCGTTCCGCCCTTTTCGGCAAGTGCCGTCAGTATCATGTGCCTCCTCCTCCAGGACATGCCATGTCTTTACAGAATGTGGATAAGCAGATTGGATTTTAACGCGATGTGTTTTAACACAGAACATCTTCATGTCTATCCACATCGAACTTTAACACCATGCGGGAGTGGCAGGCGGCGGGTATCAGGGTCATCTTTCGGACGTTTTCAGTGGGGGTTCACCGGATATCTTAACACTATGTTGAGACACACTATGTTAAAGCACGGAGACAATGATCGGACCTAGACGGTCGGTCAGATGACGTTCGCGGCGATATTCCTGCACAGACCCTCACGGTCTCCATCGAAGATTTCGGGCCGCACTTGCCGCTTCCCCGTTTGCGCGCTCCGTCGCGGGTCCTCCGGGGCTCTTGCTATGAGCTTTACACGTCTTTTCAGACCGACATCTTCTGAAATTGACTGACCGATACTCGATGTGTACGATGGATACACATCATTAGGAGAAGAAGCGAACACGATGGCCAGGGTCCAATTGATAATTCCCGACGCGGACCGCGACAGGTTCGTTCACCAGGCTCGTCTTGAAGGGATGTCCCTGAGCGGGTGGCTGAGGGCGGTCGCAGAAGAGCGTCTCAAGCAGAGAGAGCGTCTCGAGCCATTCACGTCGTCTGAGGAAGTCAGGGACTTCTTTCGAGCATATGACGAGCGTGAGTCGGGTGGTCGAGAACCCGACTGGGAGGAACACCTCCAGACACTCCACGAGTCGAAGATGTCGGGTGCCGGCAGTTCGTGATCTTTGTCGATAGCAATGTCTTCATGTACGCGGTGGGCCGTTCGCATCCGCTGCAGGATGCGGCCCAGGACTTCTTTGCCGAAGCCGCCGACAGCCATCTGAGGTTGTTCACCTCGGCGGAAGCGCTGCAGGAACTCATGCACGTGTATGAGGCCACAGGGAGGATGGATACCTTTGCCGTTGCCATGGAACTCGTCGATAGATCCACTGCCGAAGTGTGGCCTCTTGAAAGAGAGGATATTGAGCTGGCCCGGCAGCTGTACGTGCAATATCCTGAGCTGAGCGCGCGGGACCTGTGCCGCCTGGCGAGTTGCCGCAGGCGCGGGATAAGCCGGGTCAAGACCTTCGACCAGGCTTTCCTCTCTGTTGCCGGCGAGTCCAGAACTTAGAATTTGAAAGGCAGGTATTCGACTGGACAGGTGCTGGTAGAGGCGCTTGAGGACGACCTGCATCAAAACACCGAGCGGGACATTTGTGGGCAGAATGTCCCACTATCTCGTTGCGGTACGGAAACTGCGTTGACACTCGAAGTTGGTCTCCATAGTCTAGTTAACCCGGTGTGCAAGTTTTGTACGAATGATAGAAGCGGTTGAAAGTCCAGGTGATAGCGTCTGTAATGGGGTTGCATCAAACTCCAAGGAGGACGCCATGGACCTGGACGATTTCATCATAACCGCTTTCTGCATAATTGACGACACCATGAAACAGCTTCTCGAAAACACACGCCTCAGACAGAGAGGGCCGCAGCCCGCGCTCTCTGACAGCGAGACTCTCACCATGGAGATAGTGGGAGAGTATCTGTCCCTGAACCAGGACAAGGCCATCTATGACTACTTCCGCAGACACTACACACACTTGTTCCCTGTAATGGGAAAGATACATCGCACCACGTTCGTCAGACAGGCAGCCAATCTGTGGCGCGTCAAGGAGATGATATGGCAGAGTCTGATCGAACAGATCAGACATGACCCATCTCTGAAACTGGTTGACAGTTTCGCTGTTCCTGTCTGTCAATTCGCTCGCGCATACAGATGCCAAAGGTTCAGAGGTGAGGCTGGCTTCGGACACGATACCGTTGCGCGCCAGACCTTCTACGGCTTTCGCCTGCACGCGCTAGTGGCGTGGCCGGGTGTCATCGTCAGCTTCGGCATAGCCCCCGCACAAGTCCATGAGACCGCTATGGTTGCCGAGTTGGTCAATGGACGGGCGGGAACCATATTGGGAGACCGAAACTACTGGAGTCCACGGCTCAAAGAGGAACTGGCCCATCAGAATCTGAACCTTCAGGCGCAGTTCAAAAGGGCTTCCACCGAACCCTGGCCGCGCAGAAGCGCGATGCTCAGTCGCTTCCGATATAGGATAGAGACGGTGTTCGGTCAACTGGTGGATCGCTACCTGATCAAGCGTGTGTGGGCCAGGGATATGTGGCATCTGAGCAATCGGTTGCTCAGAAAAACGCTCAGCCATACCATGGCCTTCATGTTGAACCAGGCTCAGGGCAATCCTCCTTTGCAAATATCTAAGCTGGTAAACTGAATCTAAACCCGCACATCGGGTTAGTTACCTCTATCTGTAAAATCTCCCCGAAGAGAGTAAGTTCGTGCAGGCCCAGTCATTGCCTGCGCGGACGTCGCCTCGTCAAAGGCTGGCGGTCGGATTCCGCTGCCCCGAGACTATTGCATCCCTCGGGACTTGGAGAGGTCGGAGCTGGCGAGGCACCCCGACGTCGTTATTGATTGCCGACCGCACGCCGTGGCCGAGTTGTTCCAAACTGTTACTCGGCCCAGACTGTGCCCTGTACAAAGTACTCCTCAACTTATTATGAGAAATTCTGACTTATTGTGAATAAGCCAGATATTGTACAAAGCCTGTTGGGATGTTTTTTCTTTGGTCATGCGGGATCCATTCTTATCTGGTTCAGAAGGAAGTCGAATTCCTCCAGCATCTCATTGAACTCCTCGGGGAAGTTGATGAACGGGGCGTAGTTGGTTCCCAGGTCGGATATAGTCTGTTCGGACAGTTCTTCCCAGTTCTTCAGGGCGATGCCTTTGTCCGTTATGAACTTGACCTTGGGCAGGGTCTTTTCGTAGTAATACTTCACGTCTCCTAGGTAGACGTAGCTGCTGTCGAGGGTGAATATGCGCTCTCCGACGTGGACGTTATTGTCCGGCCATATGGCCTTGAGCCGCGCTATGGCGTCGTCGTCCATCTGGCCGGGGCCGATGTTGATGATGTGTTCGCTCATGTGTTGGTCTCCGGTGTTTCTCTTGTCTGCTCGGGCGATCCAGGGGTGGTTCCGGGTGGCGCCCAGGGCGGCGCCCCATGAGTCCACGAAGGCTATCTGTCTGATTGCCTCTTTATCCTCTTTGGGGTGAACGAAGACGCGGTAGTATTTGCCATGGTGTTCCATTCTGGTGAGGGTGGATGGGCTTACGCCTGACTCTTCGGCCACCTGCTTCCATGTGATGTCTCTGGCGATTCTGGTGGAGTCCAGGGCGGCGCGGAAGCCGATGATGTCGAATGTGGTTTCGCTCTTTGTCATCTGTTATTTCCTACCAATGCGATTATGCGCGAACGGAGATTCGTCGCGGGGGTGGGGCGGGCATAACTGCCCGCCCGCGCCGCGTGATGCTTAGCTGACCCGAACGTGCTGTGATTCGCTCTCGCTCACTATCTGGGACCTTGTTTCCGGGCCGACGAGTTCGTTCAGCTTTTTGTTGCTGATGTTGAATCTTCTGGAGGATACGAGGGTTACGGAGTGGCCCGCGAGTCGTATTTTCTTGTCCTCATTCTGAATCATCCAGGCCTTCAGGAGCGCGGCGGCCTCCTTCTTGCGCTTTTCGGGGTCCTTTATCGCCGCGCTCGCGGCGATATGGGCCTCGATGGCGACCTGGGCTTCGGATTCGCTTATGAACTCCGGCTCGTCCTCGTCGTCGTCCTGCCGGCTCCGTCCGTCCGCTGACGGGGGATTGCAGGACGTGAGGAACGGGCAGTTCTGGCACTGCCAGTCGTCTCTGTTGAAGTCGCGCTGGGGCAGTATGTCGGGGTTGGGGCCGTGTTTTTCGATGTGTTCGTCCAGCGCGCTGAGGTGTTTCTTGACGCTCTCGAAGGATTGGGCGACGCGCTCGGCTGGTATTCTCTCGGTCTCCCAGACGCGTTCGGCTGTATTCAGGGTGGCTATGACGACGTCCCTGGCCTCGCCGTACATGCCGAAGGCGGCGACGGCGGCCTGGGCGACGGCCTCCGGGTGGCTGAGCTCTGCGCCGAGCGCCTGCCATTTTCTGAACCCGTTTGAGCCGCGGGACTTGATGCTCAGCATCGCGCTTTCCTGGGGGGTTTTGTCCTCGGTCTCCGGGAGTGTTGGGTCGTGGAGAATCACGTCGCCGGAGTGTCCAACGAGAGTTACTCTGTCGGACACCTTCAGGGTTTGTGAGAGCGAGAGTTGATTGTCGCTGATCACCCATCCGTCCTTGTCCATGGCGCTTCTGACGACGCCGGTGAGTGCGCCCGCCATCTTGATGCGCAGTATGGCGTCTGAGTCGGGCAGGTCGGTTCTTGGTTGGTTGGTCGCTGTGTACCACAGTGAGCGGCGGCAGTTTAGCGCCGCTGCGTTCTGGACGGTTATGGTTCCGTTCCTCTTCAGTATCTTTGCTTTTCGACCGGTGTATGAATTGTCTGGCAAGTTAGTTTTCCTTCCTGTTCACTGCCGCAAAGATCGCGCGGTCATCTATGCAGTCTATGTCGGCTAGGCTTGGGTTTGCCTCTCTGAACCTGCGCTTGCGGCTGTCCGCGTGTCGGCGCTCGGACGCGAGGGCCGACACGTAGTCGGTCCAGAGTCCCTTCCGAAATATGCGCGGGGCTTCCGCGTTCCATATTCGTTCGTAGACTATGAGCTCGATGTCGCCGATCTTTATCGAGACGACGAAGGCGATATGTTTATTCCTGTCATTGTCGGTGTGAACGGTTATGCTTATGTGTCCGTCCTCGCCCCGGGTCATGTTGTCCTTGTAGTCCTCGTATTCGTGGCGGCTGTCCGTTATGAACTGGGCGGCCTCGACAAGGTCGCTTTCAAGGATTTTCATGTCGTGGGGTGTGGGGGTTTTGGTATTGTGGCTGTTCAGTTGTTTCATGGCTTGTTCTTCTCTGGTGAGTCCTGCTTCAGGATGGCCTTGACGAGAGCGGCGGCGAGCCTGACGGGAACTGCGTTTCCAATCTGCTTGGTTATCTCCGTTATGTTGCCGACGAATTCGTACTCGCTCTCCTCGTCGCTGAATCCCATTGCGCGCGCAAGTTCGGGGTTCTGGAGCATCCGGTATCGAATGTCGAGCAGGTACGGGCGGTCGTTTATGAGGATTATTCTCTTCGGGTCGGCCGTTTTGAGCTGTTTCGCCGTTGGCCTTGCCATGACGGGAGATACGAGTGAGCCCGCGCCGCGGCTGGTGACGGTCGGCATTGGCCTGTCTATATCGTGCACCCGGGGCTTTTGGCCCTTTCTCTCACCGAAGTTCGGTACGACGAAGGTGTGGGGCCTCTGGGCCTTCTTCTCCGGCTCGGTGGACGCGGCCCGGGGCTGTTCTCTGAGTCCTATGAGAACGGGTTGTGTGAGGCCGTGGCGCGCCTTGGTCGTTATGGTGGATAGTGGGGCGCTGACGCTGCGCGACTCCCCCTTTCCGTAGTATTCGGAGACCATTGGCTGGATGAGGGAGATGGCTCCGTCCGCCGTTATTGTGGGGATGGGTTCGTCCGTTGAGCGGGGGGATCCGCCGCTCTGCTGTCCCAGTAGAAATGGTTGGGCCTCGGCCGTTCTCGGCGTGTTTTCGGCGTCTCTGTCTGTGTGCAGGTTGTGTCCGTTTGTGTTCTCCATGGGCTGCGCCACGGCCTGTACGAGGTAGCAACCGCCCCCTGTCAGGGTGGTTATGGTCGGAACGGGTTCGGCGATGTTTCGGGCTGCGGTGTTCTTGCGGTCGGAGCCGTGGAATATCCCTGTCTGCGGGGTTTCTTCAGGCGTCTCGATCTTTATCTCATCGCAGTGGTCGGGTAGGTCGAGCAGTCTTATATAGAGTGGCGCGAGGGGTCCGCCGAAGCGTTTGAGGCCGCGGGCTATGCGGCGTCTGGTATTCTCGCTGAGCGGCTTCTTTCTGTACTTGGGGTCGTCTATGAGGGAGCGTCCGGGGTTTGACCAGTCGATTATCTCGCGCGCGCCGCGCCATCTGGGCATCTGGCTGAGGAGGCTGGCGTCTCCGCTTTTTGTGTGGGACGCTTCGGGCCACACAATGGGTCTGCCGTCGTTTCTGGCCTGTAGAAAGAAGCGCACGCGGGTGGTGGCCTCCCCGTAGTCGGCGGCGTTGAGATTTCGCCACTGGACCTCGTAGCCGAGGCCCCACAGCGACCTCACCCACTCCTCGAAGTAGAGTCCCTTGTGGTTCTTATCGGGTTTTTTGTTCTCATCGAGCGGACCCCAATCAACAAATTCCGGAACATTCTCAATGAGTAGAGTTCGTATGTTGAGTGATGTGAGCCAGCGCTGGATTATCCATGGATTCATGCGCTGCTGGTCGTTCATGGGCTTGCCGCCGCGGGCTCTGGAGTAGAAGCGGCATTCGGGGCTGGCCATGAGCAGGTCGAGTCTTCCCTCGGGCACGATTTCCTCGGGGTCGGTTCCCTCCAGGTTCTGCACGTAGTGTCGGGCCTTCGGGTGGTTCTTTTTGTGGGTCTCGATTGCGATGGGCCAGTGATTGACGGCCACTAGGTCTATTTCCGCGTTGATGTCCGCGGCGGCCCTTGCGGCGCCGGTTGTTGTGCCTCCGGCGCCGCAGAAGAGGTCCGCAACCAGGTATGTGGGCAGGCCTGTCCTGGCTTTTGCGGGATTGACCGGGTTTTTCTCTGGGTCTTTTTTCTGCGGGTGTGGGGCGGCTGGGGTTTTGGTCGTCAGTCCCATGGTTCGTCGTCTTCCGAGAGACAGCAGTTCTGGGCGTCCTCTGCCTCATGGTGGCGGTCTCCGCAGACGGGACAGCCGTACTCGGGCTCTTTCACCCGGTGGTTCTTGCCGCAGGCGGGGCAGTCTATCATCCAGGGCATTACCGTCCAGCCGCAGTGAACGCAGTTCACGATGTCGCTCTCGTCGGTCACTATGCCGGAGCCGACGAAGTATTCGGACTGGTCGTCCGGGGTGTAGGTGTCGTTCATGTTGGCGTTTTCTCCCATGGGTCAGGAAGTTACCGGGTCGTAGTGGCATCCGGCCATGGCAGCCAGGGACCTGGTCACGCCGATGAGCGAGCGCTCGTCCTCCGTGGACAGGGTCTTTTTGGCCTGTAGCCTTGCGGCGGGTGTGGCGTCCACGACGTTCTGCGGGGACAGATAGCAGGTGGACATGGGAATGTTGCGCTCGATGGCGCAGCCCATGCAGGCGAGCGATATGAGTATGGGTTCGCCGCGCACGCGCTCTATGTGTGGCGCGTGGAAGGCGGCTGCGCACTCGCAGAACTGGCACCTGTCGTCGTCGTCCATGAGGGTTCTCATGGCGGACAGTTCCTCGGCGCCGCCCTGCATGGCCTCCATCTGGTGGGACATTTCGACTCTGAAGTCTTTCATATTGTTATTCTCCTCTCGTTTTCTATCCGAGCGCGGTCCTTGCGGCGCGCTCGACCTTTTCGGCGGTCATGGGCAGCGTGAAGGTCTGGATGCCGGCGTGGAATGATTCTTCGATGTCCGGAATCTCGCGCATGGTCTGGATGACCTTCTTGGTTGTGCGGTCGATGAAGTCGGGTTCGATTCTTATGCGGACGCCGTCGTGTCGTCGGCATGTTCTCCACATGGAGCTTGAGCCGCCTGACGCGGCTGCGTGAAGCGAGGCTTCGGCCGTTACGGCCTGTTCTATGTCTGCCCTTGAGCGCCTGTGGGCCCTGAGCTGTATGTCTATGAGGACAGCGGAGGCGACGGCGTTCTCGGTATTGGGAAGAAGGCTTGCCGGTTCGGTTTTGGTGAGCCGTTTTCTGGCGTTCTGCCACAGGGCTTGTTCGAATATCCGGCGGGGGAGCTGCCCCGGGGCGATGGGGACGGTATCGACGCGAACGCCCGCCCGGTTTATGAGCGCGACGGCGCTGATGCGTTCGCCCCGCTCGTCATAGAATATGTCCTCCCTGGCCTTCCAGCCCGCGTAGGTGGCGCGCAGCTGGGCTGGAAGGCCAAGGTTGAGCATGAGGGACGGGGTTATGTTTATCTTGAATTTTTCTTTCGTCATGGGTTTCTCCGTGGCGGGTTATGCCGGTTGGTTCAGGCCTCGTTTGTGCCGAGGCAGCACTCCTCGGCGTGGTTTCTTGAGTGATATAGGGCGAAGCAGCGTTCGCATTCATGGTTGGGCTTGCTCTCGTAGATTTTGAATATGGCTGAATCTTCTATGGGGGCGAGGTCTGAGCCGTCCGGGGCGTGTGGTTCGGCGAGTTCCCAGTTTCGTCGTCGTTCGTTCTGATTGAGGGTCTCGAGTCCGAGTCGGCTGAGGTACTGGATCCAGAGTCCGGGCCGCTGGACTCTGGGACTTTCGTCCTGGGGTTCGCGCAGGTACACCAGAATGTTGTGTCCGGTGGGGGCGACGACCATGGCGGCGAATCCGACGCCGTGTTCGTTTATGTCCCTGTATCTCTGGACGGAGATTTTGGTGTCTGTGAATACGCTGGTCCATCTGCGGTCGATGTCGTCGGGTGGTGAGCTGTGGCCGTATCTTTTTATGACTTGGCTGATGGCGGTCTCTATCCCGTCTTTTTCGCTGTGATGTATCAATTGCGACGCTCTTTTCTGTTTGGCTACAGGCCGTGTGGGCGGATTATGTCCACGTCCCAGTTGTTCTGGGCGGCGCGTTTGTCTATCGCCTGTGGGGTTATGGCTTTGCCGTTCACTGTGGGCCATTCGCCTGTCTGCATTACCTCGCGGATCTGTTCGGTTCTCTCGATCGCGGTCTTTGCCAGCAGTTCGGCCAGGGCCCTGTCGCGGATTTTGTAGTTGCGCTTTCTGAGTTTGCTCTGCCAGCTCTCGATGGCCTCCATCTCGTCTAATGCGGCTTCTGAGAGTCTCATGGCGCGGGCTATGCGCTCCTTCTCGTCGCGTATGCGTCCGCCGTTTGAGACGAGCAGGTCGTGGGTCATGAGCGCGAGCTTGGCGAGTCCGTCGGCCCTGTACTTGTGGACCTCGTGAAGGTCGGGGTCGTCGATGTACGCGGACCATCCGTCCATTCCGGAGAATATGATGATGGGGCCGGTGTAGTTGCTGCGGACGGCGCGCATGCGCAGCGCGACCGCGTCGTTGTCCCTGGTATACATCAGTACCAGGCCGAGGATGTCCAGGATGATCAGGTCGTAGTCTGAGAGTTCGTTCTCCGCGTCGTCCGGGTCGGGCGTGGTCTCGAGGCTTATGGCGAGGCCGTTCTCCTCGGCCATGGCGCTGAGGCGTTTTATTATGTCCTCGGCCATCCAGTCGTCGTCCTCGCACAGGAGTATTTTCTTTGCTGGGTTATTGTTCACGCTCATGCTCTGGGATTTTCCTTTCTGGACATTTTCATGCGTATTGGATCGTCGAACGCGGGTGGTCGGGTCTGGACGCTCTGGCCGCGTGAGGCGTGTCTTACGCGTATGAAGCGCCAGTTCTCGCGGATGTCCTTCAGGTCCCGGGGTATGTTCCGGGAGCGCTCGATGTGTTCTGCGGCGAGCGCGCCGATCACCTCCGGGGTTATGGCCCTGCCGCTCATGGTTGGCCACTGACCGTTCTTTATGATTCTTTCGGCGTGCATTGAGCGTTCGAGCGACTGGTGTATGAGGAAGTCGTTTATCATGAGGCCCCGGTTTATCAGGCCCGCGTTTATGTAGGCTGTCGCCAGGATGTTGAGCGCGGACAGTTCGGAGAAGACGGCGGCGGAGAAGCGTTGGACGCGCTCCAGGCGCTGGGCGTCGCTCATGTTCCTGGCTCTGTCTTTGGCTTCTGTCATTTCTCGCTCTCTGAGCGCTTTCTAGTCGCGTCCTGCGAACAGCGCGAGTTCGTTATGGATTCTCAGCGGTTCGTTCTTTTGGGCGAGCAGGCGGTTGGACTGCTCTGTCAGTTCCTCGCTCGGCAGTAGGAGCGTGGAGTGGCAGGTCTGGCAGTCGTACCATATGCCGCACCACTTCTGCTCGTAGGTCTGTCTCCGGGTCTCACGCCGGAGCATCTGTCCGTGCTCGGGTTCGCTGAAGCAATTGGGCACTCTCACGAGTGTCTTACGTTCCTTCATTTTATGTGTCCTTTCGATTCTGGGGTCTGCCATTTCGTCTTTGGTGCCGGCTGAGTGTGGCGTCCATGGACGCCATGGCGACTGCGAAGTCGTAGAGGGCGACGCCGAACGCCTCGTCCCTGCTGTTTTCCGGCGCAATCGGCCTGATTATCTCGACTCCGTTTCTGATGGTGATGTTTCGGGATTCGGCCTGTTTGGACACGGCCCTGCGGAGTCGCCTCTTGTCCGGACGTCTCAGCAGCCGTTGGGTCCGAGCAGAATGGTTATCGGGCTGAACCGTATGGTTATGGGGTCTTTGAATTTTCTGAACTGTAGGGTGAGTTCTTCTATCATGTAGTGGTCCTTTGAGCGTTTGGGGACCCGCGTCCGGCGCAGCGGGAATGCTGTGCCGGGCGAGGGTCTTTTCTATACGGTCAGCAGGTCCCAGGCGCGGCGCTTGAACTTATCGCCGCTTCCGAACCAGGCGGAGTGCAGGCGGTTTTCGTCTGTGCCGCGTTTGTGGTCCACCCATTCGGTGACTGCGTTTAGCATATCCCATCTGGACTCGCCGGAGTTGCCGGTTCCGGTGCGGAAGAGTTCGGACACCTTGACGACGCTTCTGGATTCGGTGTAGTCCTCCTTCTCGTCCATTTTGAACAGGGAGCGGTAGAACTTCTCCTGGTCGCAGCTCTCCATCTTCTCGTCGACCAGTTTCTCGATGTTCTGCATCATGGTTTCGAAGTGCGTGTTCTGGAGTTTGAGCATTTCTCTCGCCTGGGTCACGTGGTTCATGATGTCGCCGGTGTGTCTGGAGCGCCACTCGGTCTTGGCCTTCTCTTCAAGGGCGACGCTGAGGGTATTGGAGCAGACGACCCGGACTGTTGTTGGTCTCATGCGTACGGACGTGGAGCCGTCGTGGCTGTTGGAGAGCAGTATGTATTTCTCCAGCACGTCGTCTGTGCCGGGAACGGTCATGGGTTCGAGCAGGCGCGCGAGTATCCATATTATGCGGCCGCCCTTCAGGCTTCCGGCCGTGTGGTATATGGCCTGTCCCTCGCCGACCACTGTGTCGAAGAACTTGAAGGCGTCGCTGTTCTGGATGGGCTGGTAGGCGGCTGAGAGCACCCTGAAGTTTCGGACGGAGACCTTGCCGGTCTTCTTGTTCTCGTCCTTGCGAATGACGGCGAATTCGTTATTGGCCGGGCGGTAGACGCCGTCGTGGAAGAAGTAGGCCTGTCTCTTCTCGACGGTCCAGTCGAGTCCGGCGGCCGCTATGGCCTCCTCCGCTGTGGCGGGGTTGTCCAGCTGGGTGCCGAGGTTGTGCCACGGGGTCTTTCCCGTGTAGAACATCTCGGCCTTGCCGTTGGTTATCGTTAGGTCTGCTGGCATGTGGTTCCTTTCGGTTTCAGGTTTGATTCGGTGTATGCGGCCGCTCCTGGCGGCCGGATTCTCATGTCCTGAAATGAAAGGGGCCGGGGCGAATGCCCCGGCCGGTTGTTTATCCGCGCTGGTTATTCGGTCGGGCCCGCCCCGATCCGGTGTGGGTCTGTGGGCGGGCCCTTGCCTCTACCAGGGCAGGTCTTTGGGTGTGTCGCCCGCGGGCGCGGCGGGGGCTGCCGCCGCGGCGGTTGTCGCGGCGGCTGGCGCAGCGTCGCTCGCTTCGCCATCGGCCTGTGGTCCGCCGCTGAGGAACTTGACCTCAGAGGAGCGGATCTCGTTGGAGAAGCGGGTCTCGCCGTCCTGTCCCTGCCAGGTGCGGGAGCTGAGTCCGCCCTCTACGTAGACCAGTCGGCCCTTCTCGAGGTACTGGTTGCAGGCCTCGGCGCTGCGTCCCCAGACGTTGACGCGGAACCACTCGGTCTCCTGGCGGCTCTCGCCGTCGCGGGTGGTATAGGAGCGGTTGGTGGCGACGGAGAAGCTGGTCACGGCGTCGCCGTTGGTGGTGTACCTGAGCTCGGGGTCCGACCCCAGGTTTCCGATGATTGTGATTTTGTTGAACATGTTTTATGTTCTCCCTTCTAAGTATGCTTTCATTTTAGGCGAAGGCGGCGGAATCACCGCCGCCTTTTCACTTTTTGGCGCAGGGGATTTAATTTCGCCCGCGGGTTCTGTTCGGATATATGTAGGTGAAGTCGCGGTCGGCCATTGCCGAGTGGCGGATCTCGGGCGAGTGGGCGCGGGTCTCGAGGCCGAGCGCGTGAAGCAGGTCGCGCAGATTGTGGGCTGCGTCGGCGCTCTGTCCGGAGCCGAGCGGCGGCGAGCGTTTCATCAGGAGAAGTTCTATGTCGCAGTAGCGCACTCTTCTTATGATTCGGGCGCCGATTATGGCCTTCTCCGATTGGATGTGGGGCTGCACCCTCATGGAGCCGTATCTGTAGGTCTCGCAGTAGCCACAGTCGCCCCAGCCGAAGTATTCCTCGGGCGGGCCTAGAACGAGTATGCGCGGCCGCGGGTCCTCGTCCTCTGCGTCCGAGGCGCGAAGCGCGCCTCCCGGCAGTTTGTGCCAGCGCGGGGCGCAGGCGTTTGCGAGCGCGGATATGAGCGCGGTCCTGTCGTGTATGGAGCGCTGGCTGAAGGTAATGTCCGGGGCGTCGTCGATGCTGGCCGGAATGAGCGCGCGCCATCTCTGGGACCTGGTGTTGATGCCGGAGACGATTAGTTCTCCTGTGGCGTTCGGGTCGCCCAGCATCTCTCTCAGGTCTGATATGAGTACGCTCACGGCCCTTCTGTCCCCGGCGGCGACGGTTAGTCTCCAGGGAAGCTGGCGGGTTCTGAGGGAGCAGAACCGGCAGCGCTTATTGTGTGTCTTTGTGTCTTCTGGCAGTATGACCGTTCTTCCGCCGGGCATTTGGATCTCGCGCATTGTCGCCGGGACTAGCTCTCCGTCTGCGTTGGTGGTCAGAAGTGACGGTATGTCGCCGTGTGTTCTGTTCGTTCTGCTCTCTCCTTTCCTTTTACAACTATCCTTTTGGTTCGTACCGGATTACGAAGTCTCCGTTGCGGATCTCCGTTCCGGGCGGAATGGAGTCTCCGATGACGTTTTGGGAATCTCTGAGGACGCGTTCGGTTCCTCTCAGGATGTATTCCATGCCGGCTGTGGCGGCCCTCTCGGGGGGCAATAGCATTTGGGCCAGGGATGTCCTGTAGCGGGCGGCGTTTGAGCTTCCGAGTAGACGCTGTATCTGGCCGGTTACGTTCTCTATCGTTTCCTCGGGGTCGGTCATGCTGATGGTGGCGACCAGCAGGGTTCCGCCCTTGTTGGTGTAGGCTTTGAGAAGACGGGAGTCGTCCAGGAAGAAGTCGGCGGATATGGTTTCCTCTATGATTCCGTCGGGGGACTCGACGCTCGCGTCTATGAGGATGTGGCTTGGCGCAAGGTGTTCGCTCAGGTCGGTTCCGGGTATGACCTCTCCGTTCTGGGTGCGGCAGGAGACGGCGCGCACGCGGGCGACGGGCAGGTAGGACATTTTCTGTCCCATGAATATCGGGATGTTCACGGGGGTGTACCTGGTGTATTTGAGGAGGGCCCGGGCCAGGGACAGGTTGCTGTTTCTGGTTTCTCTGCTTTCGTTGAGGGTGACGGGGTATCTGGCCCTCACGGCTCTTCCCCTTTGGGTGTCGTTTTGCCTGAAGGCGGTTGGTGTCCACTCCTCGTATATTGGGAAGGTGGGGGTTGGCGGAATGCGGCCTGCCTGGATCATGTCGGTTTGGGTTCGTTCATCGAGATGGACGTCGCTGTTCCCGTCGCGGCTTATCTCGGTGACTTGGCCGTAGGCGACGTGCCTTATGGCTCTTATGAGAACGGAATCGTGGAGATAGCCATGCTCGTCCAGGAGTTCGTCTATCACCGATTTGGGAACGTCTTGGCGCAGGTAAACATCCACTTGGGTTCGGCGGTTGCCTGCGTTTTCAGTGGGATCGGGGTAGTCCCGGGGGCCGGTCATGTCGGCCGGAAGGCGTCGGAATCTTATATTTCCGGCGCTATGCATCTGGTAGAGGCTGTCATATTCGCTGGTTTCTTCGTCCTCCGGGCGGACCCTGCGGCCCCCAACGTATATTCTCACGTGGCCTGGGCCCTGGTTGGAGATGGTTCTGGCCTCAATCTCTCCTATTTCATTGCCGTTCAGGAATAGTTTCTTCACTGGCGGCTCCTTTCTATTGGTTGTGGAGCGCCCCGCCAGCCTGGCGGGGCGCTCCATTGCTTCAGCCCAGCAGCGCGCTGAACAGGCTGGGTTTTTCCTCGGTGCTGAGGTCTCCGTCAAGTTCGGAGAGCATGGCTATGTCCGCGGGGGTGAGTTCCGGTTTTTCGGTGGGTTTGGTCTCGACGGGCTTCGGTGGCCTGAAGGAGATTATGGCCATCCAGGCCTCGGACACGATGTGAAGCGCGTCGAGCGAGTCCTTGTCGGCGGCGGCCGAAAGGGACCTCTCGAGCTCGTGTTCGCCGGACGGTCTCTGGGATTCGACGGACACGAGGCTCTTTGCGAGAGCCAGGTGTATGCTGTCCTGGTCGTCGCCGTAGGCGGCCAGTCCCTCCTCTGGGAGTTCTCCCTCGACGGCGAGCGACGTCTGCGCCTTTTTGGCTATGAGGTTGAGCGCCTGCTCCTGCATTGTTTCCCTGTATATGAGGTGTATGACGTCCACAGGTCTCTTCTGGCCTATTCTCCAGGAGCGTCTGGACGCCTGTCTGAGGGTGTATGTGGAGTAGGTTGGCTGATACCAGACGATGGTGGGGAAGTCGATGAGGTCAAGGCCGGTCTGGATGAGATTTGGGTGGGACAGGAGGACGTCCACGCCCTCTCTGACCCACTTCTCTATCCTGCTCTCGCGGTCCTTGGGTTTGACGCTCGACCTGAGTATGGCGACGCGCAGGCCCTTCTTTTCGAGGATGTCCTTGAGGCGGGGGGCGATGTCCCGCCTGTTGGTGTAGTTGATGAGAACCATGGTGTGAAGGCCGAGCTTTTTCTGCTCGAGGGCTATCTTGACGAGTTCGGCCTCCTTGGGATAGGTGAAGTCCTCGTCGAGGGCGGGTGCATGAGCTATCCTTTCGCCCTCGGCGTCAAAGGCGGATTCCTCGACCACGGGGTTGTCGGGATAGGCGAGCAGCGAGTGCATGTAGCTCGCGAGCATCTTGTGCGAGCCCGCCATCATGGATTTGGCGATGGCCGATTTGAATTCGTCCTGCAGGGTCTGGTAAGCCGACCTCTGGGTTGTTCCGCCATTGAGGTTGGTATCGTCCAGGGGAATGAGCCGGACGCTCTCTCTGTAGGGCGGCAGGTCGGAGATGACGTCCTGCAGCCTTATGAACACGGCGTTGCCCAGGATGAGGGGCAGCGCGAGCGGCGATAGCCCGGGCTTTTCCCTGGTGCTGGACGACTTGAAGCCGCGCGAGTGGGTGTTGTAGCGTGTGGCGTCCTCGCGTTTTTTGATGGTCTGCTCGAAGCCGTAGCGCTGGACCCATCGTTTCTCGTCGCCATAGCCGAACTCGTCGATGATCTGGTCGCTGAAACGCTGTAGCAGGAAGAACAGGTTGGAGGAGTATCCGCCCATGAGGGTGCCGGTGAGTGTGAGGGTCTTTTTGGCGGCGTGGGACATATTGCCGACGACGATGCCTCTGGCGGCGCCCTCGCCCTTGTACTCGTGCACCTCGTCGGCGACCATCAGGTCGAAGAAGTTCTTCATCTTCTTGGACACAAAGTCGCCGAGCGCGTAGCGCGCCTTGCCTGACCATCTCTGCTCGCGGGGTCCTGTCCACTCGCTGACCGGCTTTTCGGCGCGTTCTTTTCTCTCCCTGGCGGCGATGACGGGAATGTACATCTCCTTGTCCTTTGAGAGTTTTCTCGCGGACCACAGTGGAGCGTCGCATTTGGGGCACTTGATTCTGAGGTCCCAGAATTTCTCCGAGCTCTCGTAGGGAACGCCGTCCCTGTCCTTAATGAGTGTAAAGCAGTCCACGCACGCCTGGCCCCTGGCGCTGACGTATCTGGAGTTCACTTCACGTCCGTAGGCGTCGCGGGTGACGATCTTCTTCTGGATTTTCTCGAGCCTGGGCTGTTCTATGACAATGCTGTTTCCCGCATGGTCGAGCGCCCTGGTCGGATAGACGCTTTTCTCATTGCGATAGATGCTGCGGCTGAACTCGGTACTCTCTCCGGCGTATGACAGGGACGCCATGGTGGATGGGAATATGGCGTATATGGGTCGTTCGGGGGTGAGCAGCCCGGCCATCTTTCTTCTGTCGACGAATCTGCGGAAGGTCTCCAGGTCCATCTGGGTTGGGGTGGAGCGCACGCCGGTGACTGGGCGTATGTTCTCGATGATGAACGCGGACGCGCGCGGGATGGTCTGAAGTATCTCCCTGCGCCACTTGCGGGTGAGCTGTACGGGCACGACCACCTCGATCAGGCGCATGCCGGTGAGCCGGGCGGTCATTATGGACATGGTGGTCTTTCCGCAGCCCATCTCGCCGACCAGCGTGGTGCCTCTGCGCTGTTGGATGGACAGCGCGCAGGCGAGTATGCCGTCCGCCTGTCCTGCCATGGGGATTCTTCCGAATCCCCGCATCATCTGGGCCAGTTTCTGGGCGAGGCGTTCCTTGTCCGCCTCGCCGTAGAGCGGCGGGTACTGGCGGATTATCTCGTCGATGATCGGGTTTTTGTAGCGAGACTCGCCCAGGAGCTTCTGGAGGGTCATGTCGGTGAGTTCGGAGACGTAGTGGTCGGGTTCCGTTCCGTCCTCGTCGGTGACCTCCTCGCGCGGTTTGGGCGCGAGGAGGTCATTTTCTCTTGCCCCGCGACTTTTGAAGTCGCGGGGCTTGAGGGCGAGGGGTTCTGTGACGCCATAGTTCCACCGGCATTCCCATTCGTTTGTTCTCGGATCGTAGATATAGATATGGTCTATGCCTTGTCCGGAGTTCTTTTTGATCTCGTAGGGTTCGATTTTCGCCAGGTCTATGGTCTTGGGCGGTCGCCGCTGGCCGGGCATGGGCGTTGGCCGTCCGGTCGTGGGGTCAATGGTGGCGAGGTCTCCGTCCGCGACCAGCTCGGCGACTTTCCTGTCGCTGTCGTAGTGCATGAGGAGGGCGGAGCCCGCCCCGGGATATTCGGGGTATCCGTCGCGGGCGACCGTTATGGTCTCCGCGCAGTAGGGTTTCTCGGGCAGTATTCGTCCGATGAGCGCTGTTGTCGTTGTTGGGATTGTGTATATGGCGAGGCCTCCTTTCGGACGCTTAGTTGATCTGGTAGGTCGTCCAGTTTTTGAGGTCCAGCGCCATGAGCGTGAGCTTCATGGTCTCTGTGATGACCGTCTGGTTCTCCTCCTCTGTCGTTACCTTTGTCTTGGTGGCGGTGCCGGATATGACAAAGTCCTCAATGAGGGTGTTGTTGATGAGTCCCGCGGCGCAGTACTGGGCGAGGTGTCCCATTCTCAGGGGCGCGAGCGGTCTGCCGCTCACCCCGCTTTCGGTGGGGCGCTGCGCGCTCAGGATGTCGGGGTCTGTCCAGAACCCGGACGCTCTTGATATCTGGACGATGTGTTCGGGGGAGTGTATTCTCACCCGCACGTGTGGGGTCTGGACGAAACGTGACGGGCGCATGGGAAGGGGAACGTCGTCCGGGCTGTATTGCAGCGCGGGGTTTCCGAACTCGGACTCGGCGTAGAGCCTGAGGCTCTCCTCGGTTTGGGGGTCCGACGCTACGAAGTCGTTCTTACGCGCCGTGAGGACTATCTGTCCGAACATGTCGCGCTCCGGCATCGGGAATTCCCTGATGGTTATGTCCTGGAAGTTGGAGGCGAGCAGTCGGGCGCAGTTCCTGACTGTTTTCTTCTGTATGACCAGGATGAGGAGGGCGTCGGGCTGCATCATATCGAGCGAGCGGGTCAGGAATCTGAGTTCCATTGTGCCGTTCACGTACGGGGGATTTAGATATACGGCGCTGAAGGCTCCGGTTTCTGCCGCGAATATATCGCCCTGCGTGACTCTGTCGAGTCTCTCGGCGGCGGCTCCTGCGCGTCCGGGATGAAGTTCGATGCCGTAGGTTTCTATCGGGGCGGTGGCGCGCTCTCTTAGAGCGGCGGTTATATCGGCGAGGGCTTTTCCCTCGCCGCAGCATGGGTCTATGATTCTGTAGGGCCGGGTGTCTTCGCCGTCTGCCTCAAGCGCTATTCGCTCCGCTATGAGTGGAGCGAGCGCGTTGGGCAGGGCGAAGAATCCCATCAGCTGTTCAGAGGCTAGTCGGGCCATGGTCTAGTCCGCCGCCGCAAGCTGCGCGAGACACGCCGGCGCGACTGAATCTTCCGACGGCCCGTCGGAAGATTGTTCGTGCGCGAGCGGTCTGGGGAGCTTGCCGAGCAGTCCCATAACTCTCACGGTCTCGCGCAGGTCGTCCGGTTTCCAGACGGATAGGACTCCGACCATGCCGTGGGAGTGGAGCTCCTTTATCTGTCCCTGCATGATTCCCTGCCGGTAGATGGGTTCTGCCCACTGCGGAAGCATTGGCGCGGGCAGGCGGAGCTTGGCCCACTTGTAGAACATGCCGGGCAGTTCGTCCTGGTGTTCTGCGGTGACTATGAAGGTATGGCCGGGATCGTCTGTGGGAACGTACTTTATGTCCATGAGTCGTGAGTAGGCGGCGCCCTCGTAGAGTCCCGGTCTGATTTGAATGGGCGTGGGTCTGCTCCATTCGGCCACTGGGGGGTCGTTCTCAGAGCGATGGATCGGTCTCTTTATCATGAAGGTCTCGACGCGCGCGCCCCTTTCGTCGAAGGACGAGAGGGCGCCGGAATTGTGGGACATGCTTCCCACGCAGAACGCGGTGAGGGATCTCACGGCATTCTCTGGTCCGGCCATGGTCAGCATGTGCGCGGTGTGGGCGTGATCTTTTGGATTGGGCGTCGCCTCTATGAGGAACGCCGTTACCTGGGCGCTGAAGTTGTCGCTGGTCAGTCGCCATTTCAGTTGACTTGTGTCGGGATAGTGAATGCTTTCTCCTTTCACTCTGCGCGCCCCTGTGGGGGTGGGGTTTATATCATCCGCACGTAGTTGACGCGGGCGCTCAGGGCGCGCTCACTGTCCGGTCCGAGTGAGCCGCGCATGAGGATGCGGTCTCCTTTTTCGGCGTACTCGCTCACTATCTCGGCGGCGTTTCTCCATATTGAGACGTCGATGGTGAGCGGGCTCTTGTTGTCCGAAATGACGAGTGTCGCGTCGGCGACGGCTATCGGCTGGCCGCCGCTCTCGGTGAGTCTGGCCTCGGGCTTTTCGGCTAGTGAGCCGATTATGGTGAGGTCGGTCTTGCCGACTCCCGTTCCGCCCGGGGCGGCGGGAGTATCGAGCAGGGTCACGTCTGTGTATTCCGCCCGCACGCGGCGGCTCTTTTTGGGCGCGCTCTCGATTATGCCGGCGGCGAGCAGGTATCGTCCGTTCGTTATGTCGGTGGCTCTTCGTCCGTGAACGATGAGCGGAACTCTGAAGGGGTCCTGTCTGAGGGGGTTTATCATCAGCGACATGGTCGCGATGTTTCTGGCGTGGTCGTATTCGACGTCATCTGCGACGCCGATCAGCTCGACGCTCTGGTGATGCTGCTCACCGCAGACGAGTTCGGCGGCGACGGTTTTAACCGCCCCGACGCGGACGCCGGACAGGGATGTGTACTTGTCGGACTCGATGCGTCCGCGCACGAGGACCGGGTCTCCGGCCGCCAGTCCTGAGGCAGGATTGTGGTTGGGCGCGCCGTATACGGAGACGTTGTGCCACTGTGTGCGTTCGACGACCTCTCCGGTCTGTCTCTGTACGTAGGTGACGTTCTCGGCGACGCTCAGGTTGGCGGCGCTGAAGGCGCCCTCGCCGCTGGTTATCACGGGGTTTACGGACGGGGTCACGCCGAGTCGCCCGAACAGGACGTGGGAGGTTCTTCCGACTGCGGAGCCTCCGGCGTCGGCGTGTTTTATGAGAGACTCCACCTTCAGTATGGTGTTGCGTTCGGGCTGGCGGCCTGGCCTCTGTTTGCCGGGCAGGGTTATGGGCATGCCCTCCAGGGTCACGTACTGGCCCTTTTTGAGGGTGGACATGGCGGCTCTGGCGAACTGTCCGAAGGTGTTGAAGGACAGAAACAGCGGTTCGGCTGTGGAGCGTCCGCCCGCCGCTATTCGTCCTGCCACCCTGTCCGGGTGAACGGTGGTCGATACTATGTTGCCGGTGATTCTGAGCATATATTTCTCCTTACGCTCGTTTGCGCTGGTTTGTGCGGCGCAGGTTTTGCTTGCCTGCGCCGGTGTTTTATGTTCCTTTGGTGGGCACTACTTTTCGGATACGACCTTCAGGGCGGAGACGATCAGGCGTCCGGCGCCGTTTTCGTAGAACTCGATGTCCATCACCTGGGCCCTGAAGATGTTCACGCCGGCGAGGCGGTGGTAGGGAACGAACGTCGGGCGGCGGTGGCCCTGGTTCTTGGACCAGACGAGGTAGCCGGAGTCCGCCTGCTGGATGTTCTTTATGTCCACCGTGGCGCTGTGGGTTATGCGCTCTTCGGCGGGCGCGTCGGGGCTGTCGCCGGGGGCGGGTATAACGCTCTGGACGCTGGTCACGCGCGCGAATGTGTCGCCGCCGGAGTCCCTCTCGCTGTGATATTCGCCCACAACGCGGGCCCCGGTCACGACGCCGTCTCCGCTGTGTACGGAGCGGGCGATATAGGCGGGGGCCTCGTGGCCGAAGTCGACGCGCAGGCCGGTCTTCATGGTCTCGACGCCCTGGATGCGGCGGTCGAGCTTGCGGGTGGTCTGGACGTTCTGGGTGTCTTTGGTCTGTGTGGTCATGATGTTTTCCTTGTTCCCGTGGGTTCTTGGGACTGTTCTTCTGGGGTTTATGTCCGGATGTGGGGGCCGTCCGCCTGTGGGACGGTGGCCTTTTGTGGGTGGTATGTACTCTAGTGAGGGGTCAGCTCCAGGGAGTTGACGGCGCGGCCGATTCCCGGCTGGCTTATCTCCACGCTCACGCCTCCCCAGGTTCTCCACCATGCGGCGCTGAGGGGTGGCATCATGCGTCCGAGGGCTCCGAGCGCGGTCTCGATGGCCTCGGGCTCGTGTCCTGGCGCAGCTTCCACGGACAGGCGCGCCTCGAATATGGGCGTGCTGTCCTCGTTCATAAGCGCGTTTATCTCTTTCTCGACCTGCTCAACGCTGAAGGTGTCGTCCGGGAGGTATGTGAAGGTGTTTCTCATGTCATGTCCTTTTTGTGGGCTACTTGGATTCGGGATGGTCGGGCTTTTCAGTGGCGACCTGCGCCGCGGGGCTTTTGGCTCGTCTTTTATGAAAGCCGCCCCCGGACCCGAGAGGAGAGGGCTTCGGGTCGGGGGGCGGGGTATGGGAATTATGTCTGTGGCTGTTCGCCTATGGTCATGCAGTCGCCGCAGGCGACGGTGGTCGCGAAGCGTCTGCTCATCATGGTTTCTATGTTGCTGAGGCGTTCGGGGTCGTCGTTCGCGCCCTTTCTGGCGGTCTCGGCTCTTATCCACTCGGCGGCGGCGCTCTTTATCTCGTCCTTGTATTCCTTGAGGTTGAACTCCTCGGGGGTGTTCTTTCTGTCGGGATCCATCCGGATCATGAGTCCGCCGTAGATGTCTGAGGTTCTCTGGGGAACCTCCTTTGAGCCGCAGTAGGCGCAGATGACGGTGCCGCTCGCGAGGCGGGTTATCTGTATGAACGCGCCTCGGCTCACCGGCTCATCGCTGGGGTCGTCGCTGAGTGTGGCGTCGGTGGAATAGGTTATTCCGTTTTTCATTCTGGGCATCTGAAATGTCCTCTTTGGGGTTTTCCTTTCAGCTTATGGGTTGGTCTCCGATTTGGTTCTGGGCGTTCTCTGTTAGGTGGGATATGGTTTTCTATATAAGTCATTGTTGGGCAGGGCATGGGGCATTTCTGGGCCCGCCGCTTTTTGCGGCGGGCCCCAAGGGCGTCGTTGGGTACTGCCCGGACCGCCTTTCGGCTTGGTCCCGGGCGGACCGCGTCAAACGTCCGTCTCATTACGAGACGGACGTCCGACCGCATGGCTTTCGCCGGCGCGCCTGTCTGTTGGCCCTTCGGCCACTGGACATGAGCGCGCCGTGGTCCCGCGTTATGCGGGAGGTGGGGGTTTTGGGGATGTGGGTTGTCTGGGGATGGGGATGTGGATGGGGAGTGAAGGGGGAGAGTTGGGAGTGGTGATGGGGAAGGTGATGTTGTTGAAGATGAGGATGTTGATGTTGTTGAAGATGTTGAAAGTGTCTATGAGAGTTTGAATGATGAGATTCGAGATACTCATGTCTTTGACGTTTAACTGCTGGCCGTGTTCGGCGTTTTTGTTTGCGGTAAGTTCTGTGAATTCAGCCCGAGCTACAAAATAGATAGCTTTGAAATTGGGGCTCCGCCCATGTGCGTCTTGCATGGACCTGGAGAAGGAGACGGACATGTCTGGTCCGCCGGAAATAAGGCTCTCCTGCCTTGGGGTGTTGAACATTTTGGTCTTTCAGTCTCCTTTGGAGCTGCCCGTCCCCGCCGCCTGTTCCAGCGCGGCGGGGGCGGGACTTTCCCTACTGGCGGATCTTTCGGACATAAAATGCGTCCAGAAAGACCCTGTTGGGATTACGCTTTTGGGGTTGGGTGGCGGAGGGTTCTATTTCGAACCCGACCGCGCACACCCTGTCCCCTGGGCGTAGTGGCGCGCTTGTCTGACGCGCCTTGACCGTGGACGGCACACTCGTGCATCCGCGGCCGTCGGTCAAGGTGATTCTGAGCGTTCCGTTACGGAGCGTTCGGATAACCTCGCCGACGTGTTTCTTCGCCTGGTGCTGGGGGAGTATTGCGTTGGCGGTAAATCCGCCCTCGTCTCTCTCCCCGGCCAGGTGAATGTGCTTGCCTATGTGGTTATCGGCGAGTGCTTTGGCGAGGCCCTCTCCGGCTATTATGGTTGTGTGTGTACTGTCCGAGAGCGTAATTTGGGCGCCCTCGGAGTGGATTTCGGCGTCGATTAAGACGCCGGAGACTGTGGCTGTTGGTTTCTTCTGTTCTCTCATTGGCCGCGTGGGCCTGTGAGGGATGTCTCAGGCGGCTCTGATGAGTGCGCTGAGAGCTTTTATTTGAATGCTGGTCTCGTCGGGCGCGGATCTTTCCGCTTCGGCGAGGTCATCGAGGGTGAGTTCTCTCTTGACGGGCAACGTTATCTGTCCTTCTGAGCTCGCGCCGGTTTCCGATATGAGTTCCGCTATCCATTCGAGTCTTGACAGGCGTATGCTCGCGCCGGGATGGGCCGCGAGGTCGGATGCGAGTTTCAGTGTGCTGCGCGCTGCGTCGGGATAGATTGTTATCGCGACTATGTCTCTATTTACTGCTTCATCGAAATGCGGTTCGCAGAGGTACAGGACGGCGTCCTTATGGTAGTAGACGCTCTTTTCGGAGCGGCTCTGGCAGGGCGCTCCGTTCTGCTGGCGCTCGCATGCTTCGTTGAGGTGTCTGGCGTCGTCTATCTTTCCGCCGTCGAGGGTTATGTTGACTCCCTCGGCGGTGGTTATGAATCCTTTTATGGACATTGGCGCTTCTTTCTGTAGTTTTCTATTTTTGCAGTAGTTCTGGTTGCATGGCCTGACTTCCCACTCGTAGTAGGCGATTGCCTCGACGGGCATGGCGCGACTCAGCCGGTCGCTTTCGGCTTCGGCCTCGTCGCGTGTGGAGAACGCCTGGCCCTCTTTCTTGAGGGTCAGGGCGTTCTCCACACCAAGTTCATATAGATTGGCGTGATAGTGGATTTTTCTCTCCTTGGGGTCTTGGGTTTATGCCCAGTTGTAGCTGCTTGTGGCGTTCTCTATGAGCGCGACCGCGCTGCGCCAGTCCATTAGCCTGAAGTGGTTTTCGGATACTTCCAAAACCACATGGTCGTAGTCCCAGGCGGTGATTGTCGGGAAGAGCATCGGGTGCTGCTCTTCGGGTGAGCTGAGCTGCCTCAGGAAGTGGGCGTCGCTCATTCTGTCCTGGGCGTCTCTCAGCTCGTCTCTGAGCCGAGCGTCCTGGTTGAATGGGCGGAGCGCGTCCTGTGAGTGGGGGGTTATGATGCCCTCGTGCAGCAGCTCGTGGCACTCGGCTATGTTGCGGGGGATTGTGTCCGCTCCGCTGGCCTTTCGGCAGTCGCTGAGGAAGATAACGACCTCTGTGAGGTCTTTCTCCTCTATCTGAACGTACTGGCCGCTCAGGTGGCTGAGGACCAGGTTTATCTGGATACTCTTTATCTTGTTCATGACGGGATGGTCATTGGCCATGAACTTGGCCGCGCTGCGGGCTATGTCGGAGCCGAGGGCGGACGCGAATGCTGTGGGGTTCAGGATTCCTATGTTGTTGTTTATAAGTGTGGTCATGGCTTTATCCTTCCACAAAAAAGCGCCCTCCGGCATGGAGGGCGCTGCTCTAAAAATCCGCTTGTCTTACGGGGGTTTATTCTCTGAAGCGTTTCAGGGACGGGGTTGTTTCTATCATGGCGTCTACTGAGACTGATCGGGCCGGAGGTCGCGGGCACGAAATACGAGACCGCGACCTCCGGCCTCGACTACTCGGCGTCTCCCGTTTCGGGGTCTCGGAGTATGTGTGTCGCGAGGGACGCGTGGCCCCTCTTCTCTGAGATGATCCGGAGATGTCGCTTTCACGAATTCCCAGAGGTTCTTTGGTCTGATTGTCTCGGTTCCAACGGCATATGCGAATGTCGTCTTTCCTCCTGCTGTATCGCCGTATATGATGGCGATCATTGGCGTGATGAATTCTATGTCCTTCATATTGTTGTCTTTTATCTTGACCAATTTCTCCTCCTGGCTTTGGTGAAATTACCTGTGAATAATAGTTTTCTGTATATATGCGGGGTTAGAAATTGGCCCCGACCGAAAGTCGGGGCCATATGAGCGGGTTTGTCTACCATGGATGTTCGGACCTGGTTTCGTTGATAAATTCTTTTAGGCTGTCCCGTACCTCGATGGGAACTTCAAATGAGTTCATGCTCCTGTTATGAGCAAGGAACATCGCCTTCTGAACGTAGGCTATGTCCATCTGAAGCCGGCGATTTGGACCGGGCGGGTTTGGCGCGGATTCTGTGTTCTCGGGCGTGTCGTCTTTCCTGGTTATGATGTCCGAGTGTCCGAGGGCCTTCTGCAGGTCTATCTTGAAGGCATCCATGTCCAGGACGCGGGTTTTGCGGACCCTTGGTATTGTGAGCTTGGATCCGGTGGACGCGGTTCTCTCCATGAGTGTCATTGTTCTCTCCTTCTGTGGGATTGGACGTGGCCGCCCTCATGTGGGGCGGCCACGTCGGTTAGACAGTGTGGGTGGCTGGGGTGGTTTCCGCGATGTCAATGTTCGGGACGCTTAGTCGCTCGCGCTCGCGCTCGAGTTTGCGAGCGTGGCGCCTGATGGCGGCGGCGCTCTTTACGTCCCGCTTGTTGGGGGCGTGCTTGAGAGCGCGCAGTCTGCGGTCGAGGTTGTCGCGCTTCGGAAGCTCTTTGAACTCCGCGCGGGACGCGCCGTGCGCCAGGTATCTGTCGTCCTCGAATTCCAGGTCGTCGTCGAGCAGGTCGTACTCGATGTAGTCCTGGTCGTTTCCGTTCCACTCAACACCGTTTATGGCGGGAGCGGGCGGCGCTGCCGGCGCTACTGGGATGTGAGGCGCAGAGGGTCCGATGGAGAGTTTCTGGCGGCGGTTGGCTTCCTCAGCCATCCAGGTGGAGTATCGGCTGGTGGCGCCGTCGAACTTTGTGGCGTAGTTGAGGATCTGGGTTCTCATGTCCTCAACCGTCCTGGCCTGCCATGTCCCCTCGAGTTCGTACTCGACGTAGGGGAGAATATCCCGCTGCAGGGAGACGTAGCTCCAGACTGTGGTGAAGTCTTTCTCGCCGAGTCTCAGTGGGTTGAATTCCCATTGAGCCATGTCCGCGAGAATGCGGTCGGGCGCGTCGTCTGGGGCGTTGTCGGAATCAACCCAGTCTCCAAAGAGTCTGAGCTGGTCGAGCAGGCTGGGCCTTGCCATGCTGTTGATGGAGCGGGCGAGCCAGAACCGCTCGCGCGCGGTGAACTCGGGGTCGAGTCTGCCAATGATGATGTTCGCCCATCGTATGTACTCACCTTCGATGACGTACTTGACATTTTGATCGAATGAGAGTTCTTTCATTATTGCGTGGACGCTCTGTTCTATATGCTGAACGGCCATGTTTCTGATGAGAGCTGTCCATCCGCGTCCGAAGGGGCCGTCCGTACCTATGAGGGACGCGGGTCCTATCCATGTCTGAAACGCGGGCAGGTGGCCGCGGGCCTGGGGTACGCCGCCTTCGAAGGTGAAGGTTGTGTTTCTGTCTATGATTATTTTGTCGGGAAGGTGTCTGATGGCGCAGATCATCTTCTCTACTCTGATTACTCCAAGCCACAGGTCGAGCTTTTCCTCAACCGCCCTTATGGCGGGTGAGTGATGGAGCTTCATGGCGGTGGAGCAGGCAGGCTGGCTGGACGTCAGTATCTTCACTCTGGGGGAGTAGCGTCGGGCGCGTCGGACGGTTATGTTCATGCCCGGCGTGGTCGGCGGGCGCTGGATGATGTCGGCACTGAGGCCGACGGCGGTTACGATCAGCGCGATTATTATGCTCCACATGGGGGTTCCTCCTGTCTGTGGGGTCTTAAAACATTAGGCCGGACGGCGGCGCATTAGAGATATGCGCCGCCGTCCGGCCCAAGGTGTTGTTTGGGGGTGGACCGGTCCTTTATGGAGCCGGCCCATCCATGATTTGCTTTAGCCCGAATCCACCGAAGAGGGTTAGTATCGCCGTCGGGGCGTGGGCGAGGAACGTGTCAAAGTGGCGGTGCGGTTATGATGTCAGCGCCTGGGTCGTTCTGAAGGTCCGCGGTCGTGATTTTGGACGCCAATGGAGGCCCACAGTGGCGATTTGGGGCGAGTTTGACGAATCTGCGGGCAACAGTGGACACCCGCGGTCCGGTCCGGAGCGATCTTACGGACAAGACAGGCTGTGGTGTGTACGGTGGTCAGTAGTAGACACTGCCGTCAGGCCGGCAGAGGAATGGCTCGCAGTCTGGTCAGTGCGCGACCGAACTGTGTTTCCCAGGGCCAGTGCTGCGGGAGATGCAAAGTGAGGCGACGCGCCTTGCGGGTGAGCCGTCCGGGGAGGGAGAAGAAGCGCCGCCTGAGGGTCTTGGTGGTCGCCACCGGCTCGCGCAGACCGATGCGTCCGATCCAGCGGGCCAGGTTGTGAGCCATTACCTGTATGGCCATCCAGGCGGCGTTGGCTGAAAAGCGCCCCGAGGGCAGATGATTCAGCCCGACACCGTACTTGAGGTCTCGGATGGCGTTCTCGATCTCGGCGTGGCGGCGATGGTCGGCCTCCAGTTGGAGGGTGTCGCCCTGTCGGTCGGTGATGAAGGCGTGATAGCTGTAGTCGACGAAGAGGGCCAGTTGTGAACCGGGCGTGGGCTTCACCCTGCGGACGATGAGACGCACCGGTGCGGCATCGGGCTCGTTCCGAAAGGGGGTGTAGGTGGTCTCAGCCACGTCTGCTGCGCCGTCCATCCAGTAGGGTATGGGAGTCCAGTCCTCCTCAGGTATGGCCTCTATGAGATTGCGCAGTCGGGTGTGCTGACGGACGGTGATGGAGAAGCGGACACCTGTCTTTCGGCATACGGAGACGATGTCATGGGTGTAGAAGCCACTGTCGGCGCGTACGGTGAGTTGTCCTGTGGCCCCGGCGCAGCGCACCCGGCTCACCGTCTCACGCAGGAAGTGGGCTGCGCCCCGGGCGGTGTTGGCTCGACCCTGTCGCAACCGGGCCATCAGCACGTCGCCGGTTCCTGCGGCGACGGCCACAAGCGGGTGATAGCCTCTCTGGCCGGTGTAGTTGTGGCGGCGGGCGCCCTCCTTGCCCAGTCCGTAGGTCTCGTAGATGGTGGAGTCCAGGTCGATGGTCAACGGCTCATCGCCGGGACCCGCGCCAGCGGCCCAGGCCCGCGCCAGCAACTCCCGGCTCACCCGATCCAACTGGCGCACGTGCCCCCACCGGAAGCTGCGCAGGAAGGTCCCCAGGGTGGATGGCGCCTTCACTGTACAGCCCAACACCCGCCCGGTCCCGCCGGCACGCAGCGCGTCGGCGTCATCGATGCAGTCCCCACCGGCCAGCGCCGAGGCAACCAGGGTCAGCATCTTGTCTGCCGGGTTAGCGCGCCCCGGCGCATCTCCCAGGTCAAGGTGACTGTCCACCAGTTCACCCAGACCAAGGCGCCGCGCAAGGGTGAGCGGCAGCACTAGCCCGGCATTGGCCACCAGGCGGTGATCATCGAAGGTTACGTGGATGCGGTCGGGACGCTCAGGTGATAGCATCTATTGGGTGCTCCTTGTTCGGGCTTGGTTTTCCGTGTAAAAACCATTATCCCAGATTCAAAGGAGCGCCTTCTCAACCCTTCAGCAGACCTCTAATATCCTCTCATTCGGTGGATTGGGTTTTAGGAGCCCAGATGCGCCGCGAGCTTTATGAGCTCGAGGGACGCGGCGGTTCTTACCTCTCTTCGTGTCTCCGGGGATGACGTGGTTGAGAGCAGGTTGACTCTCTGCTCTATTTTGGCGAGGTCCTTCCGTAAGGAACCCATCGCCATCTCCGTGTATCCGGAGATCTTTTGGTCTACTGTGTTTGGCGCTCCCATGATGTTTCCTTTCATCGACTCTGGGACTCTGGGATTTAGGGGTGATGTATTTTGAATACGCCGTGTGGGTGTTCGATTATTACGCTGGAGTTATTCCAGCAGACGATGTTGAAGTGTTGATACTCAAAGAATGTACCTTTATCTTCAACATCGTCTATCTTGTCGTTTTCATCGTTGGAGTGTTGTTCCCAGAGTTCATTGAGGAATTCGTCGCTCGAGGCGATCTGTGTGAACGCCTCGTTTTTGTCGCTCCATTCCTGGAGCGCGGGGTCGTCGGACGCGAGTTTTCCGCTGCTGAGCAGGGCGAGGCAGTCCGCCATGGTGGCGGGTCTTTCGATGTTCATCTCATGCCATGCGCTCTGGTTTCGATTCTTGTTGACTTCGTCCTGATCGACGATGTTCATGCCCCATAGGGATAGAACGGCGGCTGGTGAGAGGGTTACGGATGGGGCGTATTCTGAGTGCCAGGTTTCTATCGCGAAGGGCTCGGTCATGGCCTCTTCAGCGTCTGAGAAATCTTGCGACGCGTTGTATATCTTGCATGTTTCGCAGATATTCTCGTCTGTCCCGTCGTACTGGCGCTCGTCGTGTTCTTCTCTGCCCTGAATGCTGTATATCAAGAGGCAGTCGCTGCAGACGTCTTCTCTTTTGTATTCACAGCTGCAGCCCCTGTGACGGGGTCTGCCGGAGGCTGTGCCGCGGAAGGGTTTGGGGCTCTGGGGTTTGTCGTATTGAGAGGTTTGTATCCTCTCCCCCTCATAAAATTCGCGTATTTCGTTATATGGTTTCATTTTGTCTCCTTGGAGGGTGACGCAGAAAGCCCCGCCGGGCTGTGTCCCGGCGGGGCTTTGGCTTTGGGTTGGTTATCGGGGGGTTGGTTATCGGGGTTCAGGCATCTGCTGCCAGAAGATCTTGCCTTCGGGCAGCAGTGAGTGGTCCGGAACCGCGCAGGACTCTGGGGTGTTTGGATCGGTGGGAAGTATCGCTGTCTTTCCCACGACCAAATGTCGGACCTTGTTGTCCAGTCTAACGCTGGCGATGACTGGTATCGCTTTTTGTCCTGTGAATCTGGTGAGATACCGGGCGTTTCTGGGCGCCCGGTTGGTATCGCGCTGGTCTGCGGTGTATGACACCTCGACCACGACGTATATCCTGTTCTCATCCTTGTCTTTGGCCTCTATCAGGATGTCGATATCCTTGAAGGATTCCATGTCCCCATGCGTGATGTCCCGGGTTAGGCCTCGGTTCGTCGCGTTATGGGAGAGTTGAATGATTCGCTGGCTCTCAATGATTTCGAAATCATGTAGGCCCAGGTTGTCGATTATGCGGTACGCCTTCTTGCGCGCCGTGTCCTCCATCAGGGTTCCCTTGATGGAGTTGAGAGAACGGTCATGCTCCCGTTCATGCTCACTGAACTTTTTGGGAAGTTCGATGAGCTTCTCGTCTATGAGCGTATTCATCAGTTGTATCCTGAGATTTTCGTCCTGTCTGATTCTTTGTATGAAACCGTCTATGATGTCCTGTTGGGTCATTAGGCCTCCCAATTATATATGATTATCTACCTGCTTATCGATTCATGCATGGCGTCTCCTGCTCTGCGAAATTTGGTTGGGCGTATAAGACTGAAGGAAATTGGTCTTTCATAGAAGAATGTTTATACGGAGGCCGTCCCCGCGCTCATAAGAAGCGCGGGGACGGCGTGGATTCTATGAGCGTGTTCCGCTCGTCTTTCCGGTGATGCCGGACCACGCGCGGGCCGGGATGCTGCTCATCCTGACGCCTGTGGGGGTGTGTGAGATATTGACGTCTGCGCTTCCGCACCTGACGCACTTGAAGATGCCTGTGACATTTTCAAGTGTTCTCATGCTGAGGAAGTTGTTGTGGCTACAGTTCTGGCAGTGGATATGCATTGTCTCTCTCCTCTGTCGCCTTTCTTTTGGCGGCTCTTCTCTGTGTATCGCCCGTCTTTTCGGACGGAATTGAACGCTTGGAAATTCCTGCTGCGGTGAGAGATAAAGAGCCCCGGCGCGGCAGGGAGGTAGTTTCGTGCGCCGGGGCCCTCGTGAGAAAAGTTTTGATATAGAGGACGCCCCGCGGTATTGCGGGGCGTTCGGATGAGCTTTGATTTCTGGTAAGAGCGTGTTCTTATCTGATTCGCCTGTAGAGGGCGGCCCAGTCGCTCACGCTGGGAAATGAGGGTATGAAGCAGTTCTCGATGTGTTCATATCTCTCATTCAGGACCTCGCTAAAGAGGTCGCCGCCGGTGCATCCGTTGTATTGCTCTCCGATATAGATGAAGAGTTCTCCGTCGAATGTTCTGAACGCGCGGCCGGATTCGTCGCTTCTTACCGGCCATGACCATATGAGGGCTGATGGGCCGTACTTTCCGATGGCGCTCTCGGCGTCCATTTGAATGACCTCTGAGAGGTATGAGTCCCCAAGGGCGTAGGAGTTGTCCTTGAGGTCGCCACAGGCGTCTGTGACGGTCATCTGGAGTCCTGCGTCGCGCAGTCTCCTTGCGAGATAGCCGTTTCCCGCTCCTACTTCCAGGACGGTATGTCCAGTTAGGTTTCTGGTCATCCACTCCACGGATTCTTCGGTTATGACCGCGAATCCGTAGTGTTTGATGTAGTTCATGCGCATGCTGTTCATGCATGTCTTCGCCAGGTTACGGACGTGTCTATTGAGCCGGCGGGTGGCTTCCTCGTCTCCTTTGATGAGGGAGTCGAGATTCACGCCCGTTTGCTCCACGAGTCTGGCCGGGATGGAGCGGGCTATTGAGCCGGAGAGCCTTGAGAGTGTTCTGTAGGCGCTCTCTGAATCGTAGTCCGCCCAGCGTGTCTCCATCTGGCCTGCCACCTGAATGGCTATATCCATGTTCAGCTCCATGCTTAGGCTCATTGGCATGTGGTCGGACGTGAGTATCTCGACCACGATGTCGTCGATGTTCTTCGATGTGGGGTTTGACATAATTGCCTCCGTTTTTGCGCTCTGTCTGAGCGCCGGGTTTGGCTGGCGGCTCGTAAAAAATAGTCTTGGAAAAATGAGGGGGCTGGGGTAGGCCCCCTCTATTCGATTGTTCGCCCCCTCCATTTGAGCGTTGAGGTCGCGTTGGCGATAAACGCGCCTGACGGGGCCGAAGGGAGTTACATTTCATGGTCTCCTGGTGAAAGGATGCTCTGTGATACCATTTGAATATGGTGGGGAGCGGTCTTTATGAGGCTCCCCAGGCGGATGCGTTTTAGGCGGCGGCCGCCTTCTCGACTCGGCTTGCGTCGAAGTAGAAGTCGGCGTTGCCGGAGATGTCGGGATTGACCTTGCCTGTAATCCTGACTCTCTTTCCCTCGGCTACGATGCGCATGGCGAACATCACCGCGCTCCCGAGTACCTGTACCACGACGGACTTGCCGTCGTCGGTCTCGCCTATGAAGCGGCGCTTGGAGGTGAGGCCGTTTCCGGCCGTCATCTCCAGTACCATCTGCTCGATGGCCTCGACGTCACCGTCGCCATCGGTGGCGGGCGCGTCGTCGGGGGCGACGATGCTGTTGATGGAGACGATTCGTAGGTGGTCGTCCTCATCGCGGCATTCGGCGTCGATGGTGACGCCCACGGCGAGCAGGCGCTTCAGCTCGCCGAGCATCCTGTGGGACGCCTTGGCGACGCTGTCTTTGTCCAGCGTCAGGATCATGCTTCCGCTGTTCTTGTCGATGCTGACTACTTTGGCGTTGATGTTTTTGACTGTGGCTGTCATTTCTTTCCTTCTTTCTTATTGCTGGTTAGCGCTCTGGGGTGGGTGTCCGCTGATATGGGTGCAGATTGCGCCTCCTGGCGTGTATTTATATATGGCTATCTGAGATGGCCCCGAATAGTGGGACCGGAAAATAGTCTTGGAAAAAATGAGGGGGCTGGGATAGGCCCCCTCTATTTGGCTGTACGTCTCACGCGGAGAGCGTTTGGGCGATAACCGCGCCCGGCGGGGTCGATGGGCGTTACATTTTGGATCTCCGGCGGATGTGTCGGGTTTTTAGGAGACTATGGGAGCGGTCTGTGCACCGCTCCCTGGGGTTTGGCTTAGTTTTGGGACTTATGCACTCCGACGGCGTCGAAGAAGAAGTCCGCGTTTCCCGAAACGTTATCGTTTCGGGAGCCGGTGATTACCAGCTCCGCGCCGGTCTTGGCGAGGGACTTTGCGTACATGACGCAGCGCCCCATGGCCTGGACGACCACCTTGGAGCCGTTCTTCATCTCCGCGGTGAAGCGGTTGTTGGAACTCAGGGTCGATGTGGCCGTCACGAGCCACATCACCTGCTCTATCTCTTCGACGGTTTTCTCGGCGGTCCTCGGGACCCTGGCCGGGATTATCTCGGAGATCTCGGTTACGTGGGCGTAGGCGCTGTCGCCCTCGCCGCGGATCTGGTAGAGGCCGACAACCGTGTCGCCGACTTTCAGCTCGCCGCTGTGGAGCTTGTTCGGGACGTAGGCGAGCTTGTCGGTGTATCCGAAGCTGACCTTGTCGCCGTGGCGCAGGTTCTCGATGGCGTCCACGCGCCTTCGGAGCTGGCGCGTCCTGAGAGCGGCTGTTTTGGGAGCCGGGATCTCGGTGGCCGCTGTCCTGGGGGCGGCGATCATGGCGGCGTCGGCCGGAACTATCTTGGAGATCTCGATGATCTCGGCGTAGCGGTTGTCGGGCTTGCCCGTCATTCTGTAGGAACCGAGGATCCTGGCTCCGGCGACGATGTCGTGGCCGTTGAGGTTTTTGCCGGCCACGTAGGCGTGGACGTCTCCGTGGCCGAGGTCCAGCTCGAGGCCGTTCTTGCGAACGATTATCTTCTCAACGCGGCGGTCGAGAATTCGGACGGGGGTGTTCTTGGGGGTCTGGGTGTTCTGGGTGGTTTTGCTAGCCATATGTTTATTTTTCCTTTTTCTGAAATGTGTTTATCAAGATTTATCCGTTGCGCTTCGATATGGGTTCCGGCGTCATGTGGGTCGGCGCGCCTCCTTGTGGACTTTATTGCTTGTCGGTGAGAGGGCCGCGCGGTACCGCGCGGCCCATGGCATCTGAGTGGGGGCTCTATGCCGGTATGGCGCGGACGCCGGAGAGTCCGAGGTAGTAGCCCTTGACCCGCTGTGTCGGGGACATCTTGATGTCTGAGAGCAGTGGAATAATGTTTCCGTTGACCTTGACCTTTCCGTCCTTTCGGACGGTGGTCTCGACTATGTCGCCCTGCATCAGAACGCGGGGCTTGGATTGCCCCGCGTTTTCGTTGCTCTGGGATATGGAGCCGCCGCGCTTGGCGCGGGCCCTGGAGGTGACCCTGTTGAGGTCTGCGACTATTGCGTCTATCTGTGCGCGGGTCATGAAGCGCGAGACCCTGTGTCCCTTCGGGCACACGCCGCGAACGGTGAAGGTACCGTTCTTGTTCGGGGTATAGATCTGCGGGGCGAGCCTGACGGTTCCCTCGCACTTGAAGCACTGGGTCTGGTCTTTGGACTCATCCTTTTTTTCCGCTTCTTCCATCTGATGGCCTATGTCTGTCAGGACTTCTTTCCAGAAGTTTCTCATGTTGCCTCCTCAGGCGTTTCGCCACGCTTTTCATTGCGTGGCGTCTGTGTAGATAAAGGGCGCGGGCAATATTGCCCGCGCCCTCTGGTCGCTTGTTTGATGGGTGTTCTTCGTTGAGTGTGTGGGAGCGTGGTCTCTAGGCGCGCGCGAGCGTTCTGAGAACGATGCTCGAGAGGCGTCCGGTGGCGTTGGGGTTGTATCCGCACATGACGTGCGTGCTGCGGTTGCCGCACTTGGGACAGAAGAACGCTCGTCCCTCTTCGACGGTTCTGTTGCTGAGGGCCCAGCAGTGTCCGCATTCGTTGCAGTGTCCGTTGTTCATCATTTCTCTCCTCGCGCCTCTCTTTGGGCGCAGCTTTGTATCTTTCCGTCCGGTGGTTCGGATGGAATTGAACTCGTCATAATTTCTGTTGTGGTGAAAGATAAAGAGCCCCGGCGCGGCAGGAGGTAGTTTCATGCGCCGGGGCCCTGTGGGGAAATAGTTTTGATATATAGATGAAGCGCGCGATCCCATGGGGGACTTTCGCGCGCTTCATGCGCTTTGTGCGGGGAGACCTGAATATTCGGCGTCCCCGCGGGGTATGTTCTAGGCCGCCACCTTCAGCACCCTGGAGATCCGGGCGAAGGGGCTGTCGCCGGACTTGTCCATCGAGTACTCGATGGACATCTTGGAGCCGACCTTGACCTCGGCCTTGTAGACCGAGTAGGGCAGGTAGGCGTCGGCTTCGTATCCGAGGCCCAGGCGCCAGCCGGTGCGCATCTTCGTCGCGCTCTCGACCGTGCGCGTGGCCTGCCTGGCCTTCTGGCTGGCGGAGCCGCCGCGGCTGGCCGCGACGCGCTTGATGACCTTGGTGATGCGGGCGAACTTGCTGTCGCCGCGCTGGTCCATGGTGTACTCGACGGTCAGGACGTCGCCGACGCGGACGTTGTCGGCGACGGAGCGGGCCAGGTAGGCGGGGTTGCTGTGGTCGGACTCGATCTTGGAGCCGGTCCTCATCTTCTCGATGCTCTTCACCGTGAGCTCGGCCGTGCGGATCTGGGTGTTCTTGGTGGTCTGGTTTGCCATTGTTTTCTCCTCCTGTGGAGATAAAGTTGTGTTGGGTTGTTCTGCCGGGTCTGGCTTTTCTATGGCGCCCCTGCCGGGCTGGGCGTTCCGTCCTGTCCTTTCTGCGCCGGAGCGGATGGCGTGAAGCCTACGCTTCTGGCTTGGTTGTAGATTGCAGTGAGGAAGCCGCGCCCGTCCCGGGCGCGGGATTAGGGCGAGGGGTGTCGCCGGGGGCCTAGGATGTGGTGGCGGCGCGGCGATGGCCGCGCCGGCTGCTCCTGCTCCTGGTTCCGACCGCGCGGGCGGAGCGCTCGCTTCCGGTGACCCTGTTGAGGTCACCCATGAGGCGGCTGAAGTCCGTGCGGGACATGAACCGCGACACCTTATGCCCCTTGGGGCACCGACCGCGGACGGTCAACGTGCCGTTGGGGTTCGGGGTGTGGATCTGCGGCGCTATCGGCATCGCATCCTTGCACCTGAGGCAGTAGGTCTCGCCCCGCCCCATTGGTCGGGGGGCGGTCGGGTCCTCGACTATACCGATGTTCATGGCGACGCTATTCAGCTTGTCGCGCCAATTTCCGTTGGGCTGGTGTTTTATATTTGGCATTGTTGTCCTCCTTGGATGTGTTGTTCGATAAACAGATTTGATAAATAGCAGCCCATCTCCGCGTCCCATTATCTGGACGCGGAGATGGGGGTCTGCTTTGCTTTTTAGCCTGACCTCGCCGGGCTTGGGCTGAAACTTTCTGGGTAGGAATTCTTCATCAGCGTTGTAAAGCTTGGCGCATTCGACGCCAGGCTGAGGTCCGCCTCGGCTCCGCACTTGGCGCAGATGAACGGCGCTCTGGATCTCTCTATGGCTGTTTCTGATACCATCCAGTTGTGGCCGCATTTCTTGCATTCCATGCACATTTTCTCTCTCCTCTGCCGCCTTTTCTGCGGCGGCTCTCCTTTATGTATCGCCCTACTTTCGGGCGATTTTGAACGCTTGGAAATTCCTGCTTGGTGAAAAAATGAAAGAGCCCCGGCGCGGCAGGAGGTAGTTTCGTGCGCCGGGGCCCTGTGGGGGGAATAGTTTTGATATATAGATGAAGCGCGCGAGTCCCCATGTCGGACCGCGCGCTTCATCGCGTTGATGTCGTGGGGACGGACGAGAAACTCGGTCTGTCTCCACTCGGGCTCAACTACCCGGAGATAACTTCGGTCACCTCCGTGACTCGGGCGAAGGTCTCACCGTCGCGCTCGTCCATGTGGTAGGCGCCGACGAGTCGGACGCCAACCTCGACGCCCTCGCCGCTGTGCACGGAGCGGGCGAGGTACGCGGATGCGTCGTATCCGAGGTCCAGGCTCAGGCCGGTCCTCATCTTCTTCACGCCCTCGACCTTGCGGTCGAGCTTGCGCGTCCTGGGCGCGGCGGGCGCGGCGGACTCGGTCTTCTCGACCTCTGCCGTCTCTTCGGCGGCCACCTCTTCGACGGGTTCCTGGCCGACCACGCTGATGACCTTGGTGATGTTCGCGTACTTGCCGGCGCGTCCGTCCTTCAGGTCGTATTCAACCTGGACCTTCATGCCGACCTCGATGGTGAGGTCGCCGAGCGTCTTGTGGGAGAAGTAGGCGGGGTGAGCGTACTGGCCCTCGGCTTCGACTCCGTACCTGGTCTTGGTGACCTTGGTGACGTTGATCGTCGCGGTCCTGACTGCGGGGGTGTTCTTGTCGTTGGTCTGGGTCGCCATTGTACTTTCTCCTCCTATGGAGATATGTGTTTTGTGGTACTAAAATGCCTGTATTGCCGGGTCTGGTTTTTCTATGGCACCCCTGTCGGCCTGGGCGTTCCGTCCTGTCCTTTCTGCGCCGGAGCGGATGGCGTGAAGCCTACGCTTCTGGCTTGGTTATAGATTTATAAAACGGTGTGCGACATGGGTTCCCTCGCGCCCATGTCCAGATCCCTCCGGCCGCGTTCCCCTGCGGTCGGCTCACTTCCTGTGTCCCTTTTCCGAGAGTCCCCGTCCCGGAAAATACCTACTCATGGCTCTGCCCAATCTCGGCCTTATCTCTTTGGGATAAGGCCTTAGACTGACCGACGAACCCTTTCGGGTTCTGTCCTCAGTCCCTCCCATGCGAGCTTTTTTGGATTGGGGAACTGACCGGTCTGGGTCAGTTCCGTTTGGCGATTGTCCCTAGCTCCTCACCCTCTCGTTATTGAAGGCGGGGCAGGGGCTTACTCCGAAGACCGACCCCCGGTAGTGGGGGTATCCGGTTCCCGAGAGGCAGTCGCAGTGCGTGTCGGCATTGGCGCAGTCCGGCTCGTGGACTGTTCCTATCTCGACGCTGCATCCGACGCAGATCCTTCTGCTTGCGATTTGTAGTGCGCTTATCATATTCATCTCCTTGTTTACGGTGCCCGCCTTTTCGGTCGGGCGTGTTTTGATTGTTGATATAAAAGGTTTGAGATGGGTTCCGACGCGGCAGGAGGTAGTTTCATGCGCCGGAACCCTGTGAGAATTTTGAAATATAGATGAACGCGCGGGTTCGTCCGAATGTTGATATAAGGAGCCCTGTGCGGCGTCTGGTCGGACGGCGTCTGTGGGTTGAATTTAATAAGCTGCGGGGGGGGGAGAGCGTCCCCCCGGACCGGATGCGGCCGCATCTTCGGCTACGCCGCATCATGGAAAGGAAGATCGGGTTACCCCGACGCCTTACGCTGCATACCCCAGCGCTTTCCCACTTCAGCAGTCTGGATGAAGGGATAGTCCAGATAGCCGTCGGCTATGAGAACCTTTCTCATCCTGTCTGCCAGCTCTTCATTGTATTCAATGAAGAGCTGGGGAGCGCCGGCGATGCGGCGAACCTGCTCGACGGACAACTCAACGCCCCGGAGCTCCGGGGTGATGTTGAGTGGTATCGTCGTTATGCTGGCGGCTTCAGCGGCGAACTGAAGGGGCAGCACCCCGATGACATGCTTGCCGCGAACGTCGTCCGCGGTGGCATGCTCCAGCAGGCGGGCGTCGGAGGGAATAATCCCCTCCTCGACCAGATACTGGAACAGGGCCGGATGCCTCGTTACAACGAGGACCATGGCCGCTATTCCACCGACTGGATGAGCTGCCCTTCTTGCATCTGGAAACTTCCTGACGAAGCCTGTTTTCCTTTCGGCGACCAATAGTCCTTCGCTCCACAATTCCACCATTCGAGAGCGTCATGCGCTTGGTCACGCCCATGTCGATGCCCACTGCCCGTGGGTTGACCGGAAGCGGTTTCCTCTCGACCCCGAAGGCCATGCTGACGACGATGCCGGTTGGCCGGCGCGTTATCATCAGGGTTCTGGGACTGCCTTCGGGCAATGGCCTCTTTGTCCTGAGCGTTATGGTGGGCAGTCCCTTGATCTTGACATGGGATCTTCGTCCGTCCTGAGAGCGTTTGAGCATTGTGGGTGTGGTCTCGGCCACCCCGATGGTCTGGTATCGGTGTCGGGACCTGAACCTGGGGAAGCCCGGCTTCTCTCCCTGGCGGACTCGTCTGAAGAACGTCTGAAAGGCTCTGTTCACGCGCCTGAGAACGCCCCTGCCCACCTGAAGGCTCATGGATCCCCATTCTGGGATGTCCTTGCGAATCTGTGTGAGAGCCGTGGTCTGGTCGTAGTATGTGATGGACTTGCGCGCCATCTTGTAAGCGTCCCTTCGGTCAGCCTTGTTTTCGGTTAGTGGAGTGGCCGATAATAACAGCGCTGTCTGTTTTCATATCCGCGAATAAGGAATGGCATGACTTCCACATACGACGAACAGGCGCGCCAACCTCACGGGCGCTTGGTGAACTGCCCAGGGGGCTATCGGGCATATGTGCCATACCCTCTGCCACCTCCGTTGAGGTGGAGCGCAGACCTGACCCTTAAGTTGTCCGCCGCCGATAGAGCCATCGGCAGGCTTGCGGGTGAAGGACGACGCTTGCCCAATCCCAATCTCCTGATTCGACCCTTCATACGCAGGGAAGCGGTTATGTCCAGTCGCATAGAGGGAACCCAGGCGACGCTCGGAGAGCTTCTGGCCGCCGAGGCCGGGGCCGCCGTCGAGCGGAGTCCCGCCGACCTGCGTGAGGTGGGCAACTACGTGACCGCCCTGGAATACGGACTGGAACGCCTGAGCGATCTCCCCCTGTCGCTGCGATTGGTGAGAGAGATCCACGAATCTCTGATGCGCGATGTCCGCGGCGACGCGGCCACGCCCGGTGAGTTCCGGCGCAGCCAGAACTGGATCGGACCTCCCGGTTGTGTCCTGAATGACGCAACCTACGTCCCTCCGCCCACTTCCGAGCTTATGCGGTGTCTCGATGCGTGGGAGAGGTTCCTGCATGATGAGACGCTTCCTCCCCTGGTACACGCCGCCCTGGCGCGCTCCCAGTTCGAGGCGATTCATCCATTTCTGGACGGCAATGGCCGGGTTGGGCGCCTGCTGATAACGCTGCTGCTCGTCAGTAGAGACATAATCCCCTCTCCGCTGCTCTATCTGAGTGCGTACTTTGAATCCACGAGGGAAGAGTATTACTCAAGGCTGCTGGGAGTGACGGAGCGAGGGGAGTGGGAGGAGTGGCTCGAATACTTTCTGACAGGCGTCGCGCTCCAGTGTGAGGACGTGGTCGCCAGGATTCAGCGCATAGACGATTTGCTATCTCCCTGGCGGCGGGAGTTGTCGCGTGGCCGCTCGCCGCTTCCGGGGAGGGTACTCGACCTGTTCGCGGAGAATCCATACTGGAGCGTGAGCAGAGTGGCCGACAGGCTGGAAGTGGCGTTCACGACGGCTCAGCGAGCCATAGACCGTCTGGACGCGCTGGGCATCGTCTCACTGGCCGGGGACGCGCGGCGCCACCGGGTTTACTGCGCGCGAGGCATACTTGAGGCGCTGGAGGAACCTGGGAACGTCACCCCCGCCAACTGGAATCAACCATAACTTCACCGGCTGAACTGTGTAGCCTGAATGGACGCCCGCTCACGCCAGTATCCTGTGTTGAGAATCGCTGCCCAGGGTCATCTCGCGCGGGAAAGCCAACAAATCTGTTGAGCCGGCGCGGATCCTGTATGGACTTTTGATTTTTCTTGATGATAGCTTACTTTCTATTTGAGGTTGTTGCCTGTTGTTGCTTGCGGGTGAATGATGTATTCTTGTTCTGCGTCGGCCCGGGGGTTTTAAGTCCCCGGCCCGGGTGAATCGTTTCCCGGGGGGCGCGTCGGCGCGCTTCGTTTAACGGGCCTTTGGCCCGTGCGCTCAGAATTCCGCGTCTTGCGTGGGCCTGCGCCGGAAGGGGTATCTCTACGCGCGCGTGGGTGATTCCGATTACAGACACCATAGGCATTTCTCCTTTGCCTTGATTTGGGTTGTAACCACGCTGGTTCTGGCGCGGTTATTCTGAATGTTTGTGGTCTATGTTCGCTCGGAGACGTCTGTCTCCTCGCTAGAGTCCGAGCAGGTCAACTGCTCGGACGTAAGTCTCGCGGATGGTGGGCTGGTTGGAGCGTGGCTCCATTTCGTCACTAGGCTGACTGGTGTGTAGCTGATTATGGCGATAGTGGATGTTGTCGGAATGTTGTCCGCAAAGTCCGACGCGGAAGCTACCTCGCGCCTGATGGACGGGTAAAAGCGAAGCGTGGACGGGCGAAAAGCTGGTGTGGAAACTGCTCGTGTCCGCGATTGCCTCATCGCACTTGGGGCAGACCGTCACCGCTGGTTCGAGACAGCGGGTATGCTCTGATATGGCGTCTACGAAATCCACGACGCGGCTGGTCACGTGCTGACAGTATTCGTCGGTCTGTCGGTCTATCTCGCGGTAGCTGGTATTCATCTGGTTGTCCTTTCTTGATTCGGGCGGAATCCCGGACGCTCTTGGCATTTCGGCCCCGCCGGGCGGTGGGGCCTCGTCAGCGGGTGTCTAGCAGGTATGTCGGAAATTCGACGCTCCGTCGCAGGCGGCGCAGTCTTTCGGCCAGTTGTTGCTAGCGCGGCGCGTGGACTTGCGGGGTTTGCGATTCTTGCTGGCGGGGCGGCGAACCGCTACCCTGACCTCGTTGCCCTCGAATCCTATTGGTATTGAATTTTGGACAGGCGATGGACGTTATCTAAAGCGTCCATCGCCTGTTCTTTAGCGTTAGTCGGCCGCGACCAACATACTAGGGTAGTAGAGGGTGTCGTCCTCGTCCACCACGCGCCGCTGTTCCGGTTGGCCCAGGTCTATGGACCTGAGTCTGGCGGCCATTGAGGTCTGCGAACCCTCGGGATCGAGGTAGAGCGCAAGCCAGAGTTTCTCGAACGCCTCGCTCTCGGCCTTCTTGGCTTTGATGAGCGCGTCGCATATCTTGTCGAGTCTGGCCGGGGAGGTGTTAAAGACCTCGTAGGCCAGGTCTCGCTTGTGGTCGAGGTCGTTGGCCTCGGCGTTGGTTGTTCTCCACTCGTCGAGGCAGTTGGCCGCGATGCGTGAGCGTCCGACGCCTGTCTCGTCGTGGTATTCGGGAAGGTTTCCGAATACCTGGTCGGCGAGCGCTATGAGCGTGGCGTTGATGGATTCGGGGGTGGCGTTCTTCTCCTTCTTCTCGCTGCGCGGCGCGACGGCGGCGAGTCCCATGAGTGCGGTTACAATCGTTATTATCACTATAAGTATTTTCATGCTTGTCCTCCTTGGGCGTGCATGATTATTAAAAATGAATACTGGATTATGTTGTTCTGGCGGGGCCGGATTATCCGGTTCGGTGTCCGCTAAAAATTCCGCCCGAATGGTGTCGGGCGGGTGTGTGTTGTAATCGGTTGTATCCGCTTCAGTCCTGGCATCCGGACAGAAATCGGACGGCGCTACTGCGCTCGGCGCGGGTGATGTCCAGGTCGTACTTGACGGCGATGTCCGTCCATATTCGGACGTACTCGCAGTCGTTTCCCGGAGCGTTCCAGGAGTGTTTGGAGCGTCCGGCAACCTGCTCGGGGCTCCTGTTGGACTTGTCCCTGTTTACCTCTGGTTGAGACGCGACGAGGTTGTCGGCGTCGGTATAGAACGCGCGCTTTTCGGCGTCGGTCATGCGGTGGGCGCCGCGGTGATGCGCCTCGGACACGCTCATTACATGGTCCGCCTCGCAGGCGGTGTTATCGCGTCCGGTGTAGAAGAGTTTGGGCGCGCCGCAGACGCGGTCGCGAACGGACTTCCAGTCGGCCGAGGCGTATTTGTCTCGGTCGTATGGAACGGCGCCCCAGGCGATGCGCTGGACTGTCTTGTGGTTCTGGAGAGTTGTCTTCGTGGTCTGGTTGGAGTTGGCGGATGTATCGAGACGGGTGGTCTGAATCTCGGCCGCGCACCCGGCGGCGGTCAGCAGTAGTATGAGGACGGCGGCTATCGCGAGTATCTTCATGAGTCGTTCCTTATCTTCTCTGTAGGGTGTGTGAGTTATTTTGAAATATCATCCTGCTATATCTGTGGCGGGTGGGGGGTTCGTTATACAACTCCCCCGGCCATCGTCCAGCAGAGGATGATGGCGAATGTGGCGGCCAGTATGCTCAGGAACCTCATGGTGTTTCCTCTCGTTCCCACTCGTTATTTTATGGCGGGAATCGTTGTGTTCTGTGAGCTTCTCGTCAATGAAAAGCCCGCGCGCGTTATGCGGGCGGGCGTGGTTTATAAAGGAAGGGAGCGGGATCGTCCCGCCTGGCCGAACGCGATGTTATCCTCGGCTTCGTCGCGTTTTCGGTTGGTATCGAGCGATTGGGAAAAGGTATTTCCCTGTCGCCCATGCGTGGAATGTTGGAGTGCGTTTGGCTATCTCCGGCATGATGGCATGCGCCAGTATCGTGAACTTCGAGTCTCTCGATTCATGCGGCCTGGATTTGTATCCGCTGATGTGGTTTGTCCACTCCTCGGCATAGCCAATGAGGTTCAGCGCGCTCTGCCAGGTCTCATTGTGAGAGCCGGTCCGGTTCATCCTGAAGGCGATGATATGGGCCCATTCGTGGGCGAGCGTCCACTCCAGATTCATTAGTGAACGGGCATGGAAGATGCATATGTCGTTCCCGTTGCCGATATGGACGTGAGCCACGATGCCGGACACTTTTTTGTCGGTGTCCCGGCAGTGGCCGATGTATATATCGCGTGCGATATGACTGAACTGCTGGACTCCCATGACCGACCTCATCCAGTCGTTTGACAGAACGAACTTTGGGGTGAGGACTATCGTCTTGAACTCTTTCCACAGGCCCATGAGGCATATGATCAAGAGTATGGTCGCTGCGACCATGATGATGATTCCTATGTATTGCATGATGTTCATTGTTATTGTCCTTTTTGAACTGAAGAGGCCCGCCCGAAAAATGTCGGGCGGGCCGTGTGTTATTCATCCTGGGAAGTGGCTCAGGATCGCGCAGGGTAGTAAATGACGTGATGCGCGTTTGTGATGATGGCGTTCATCTCCTCAGCCGTTATGACGCGGCCTGACTCATCGACGAAGGCGGTGTTTGTGATGCGTCCATCGCCATGTATCTGGACGCCTCTCCTGCCGTTCGGTCCCGTGAATATCGTGGCGAACTGGCGATGGTCGGAGAAGTTCTCGCGGATCGCCGCGCCCATGGTCTCGTTGTCCGGAAACCACATCCTGAAGATGGGTCTGCGGTTCTCCCACTGTATGAAGGAGTTGGTTTTTACGTTGACATCCGTGCCGTGGTCGATGGGGAAGATGTTGGCGTTCATGTCTGTACCTCCTGCACAAGCGATTTGGGTTTGGCATTAAAAAAGCCCGCGCGCGTTATGCGGGCGGGCGTGGTTTTTAAATGAAGGGAGCGTGGGTTATTCTGCCTGGTCGGATGCGGCGGGCGTCATGTTCATACGCCAAAAATTCTTGGCGTGATACGTCCGGGCATGTGGTGAGTGGTGAAGCCCTGCGGCTAACGCAGGGCATGGAAAACAAAAGAATCCCCCGTTGGGGGTTGTTTTCGAGGCAAATTGATGCGTTCTGCGCTGCCATGGGCAGCACAGCGGCGCAACGTGAACCTATCGAGGTTCATCGCCTCTGCTTTCGCTCGCCCTTTCGGGCAGGCGAGGGCATGGTAGCTTCGCCCGCATCCCATGGGGACGCTGGCGGGCAGTTGACCCTTTTGGAACCCGACCTTTTTGAGGTCGTTTTGACTGGCGGAAGTATTTCCGTCTGTCAGGCGTCTGTTCCAACGCTTTGTCTGGACCTTTCTGGATTGTCGCGCTTTTTTCGACCAATGAGTCTTTTTGCGCTGTCGTCCATAATTGGTCTGCCTTCTCTGTCTCAGTTGAGACAGAGTGCGCGTTGAGATTTTCATCTCGCCGCTGCGGTAGTCTTTACCTCTGAGAGTATAAATACACTCAAAACTTCCGCTTTCGTTCAGCTTTTTGGGCCAAACGATAGATTCCCTTCGGGTCTGTCGCGGTTTGCTGGCTATGAGCTCAGCTATGCCGTGATGGACCGGATGGGGTGGAATACGCTAGGTATCCCCGAGAGCCCTGTAGCTCCCCCTATGTCACTTATAATATAAGGTCATATGGTGGTCTGGGCAATCGGCAAAAAACGCTCTTGTTTATGGGATATTATGGCGTTATGCGTCCTAACTGTGGGGTTAAGGGCGGTGTATCCGTATGAATATATTGGGAAACACGCGCCCTCTGAGCGTCTGGGAAAATACGACTTTTTGGAATTTTCGGTCGGCGATTTTGCCCGCCATAGCTAAACAGTATATTTGTGCTATGAATTGGACTGCTTTATAGTGAGGGGATTCCCCCTTAGCAGGGCCTGAAATCGCCCTTTTTGAGGGCGTCCGAAAAGGCGGCGTTCGCCCCCTCTCGGCTGGTTTACAATTAGTGTAGACCGATTACTAACGTAAGTGGGGCGAGGTTTTGCCATGAGTGACGGAAACAGGGGCGCAGGCAGGCGCGAGCCGGGCAGGGTGGTCGAGGTGTTCGCCGACGGGCGCGTGGCGGTGAATATGGGCAGGAGCTCCGGCGTGAGCGACGAGACCCGGCTCATCGTCGTCATGGACTACGACGAGATGACCGATCCGGACGGGGGCGGCAGCCTGGGCCGGATACTCAACCCCAAGGTGGAGCTGTCGGTGTACAGCGTGGACGAGCTGTTCTGCGTCACCTACGCGCTCAGAAGTTTTGGCGACACCCTCCGCGCGGCGCTGCCCTTCCTGTCGGTCGACAGGAAGAAGGAGCCGCGCGCCGGGGACGAGGTGGTGTTCGCCGACGACTGGGACCTCTAGTCTCATGTCCGGGCCGCTCTGGGACTTCTCGGGGGTGTTGGACGTGTCGTGTTCGCTGTGCGACGAGCGGCTCGGAATCGTGGCCGCCAGTGAGTGCTTCTTCGGCTGCTCGCGCTGCGATGCGGACCTGTCGTCCTACAACATGGTGGACGCCGGGCCGGAGGGCATTCTGTGTCTCATGTGCGTGTTCGAATCGGGTAGGTTCGGATCTGAGCGTATGCTTCTTATGGCGACGCCGATGACGCTCAATATCGCCCGTCTGGCGTCCCTTCAGATGTTCATGCTCTGGGACCTTCATGCCGAGTTCTGCGTGGAGTGCGGACGCGGGGTTTCGCCGGAGATAGTTGCGCGATACGGTCTTGAGCAGTACTGTTTTTCCTGTATGATTCTGAGGCGCGCGGGGCTGGATATGACGGAGGTCTCGGCGCCCCTGATGGCGCTCATGTATACTCTCGGGCTGATGGGCTGTTCGCACGGTTCGGGGGCGGTCTGAGCCGCCCCCGCGGTTCTCCGCTGAGGCGGAGCGATGCGAGTGTGGGATATGGATTTCTCGCGCCATACCCGCCCGGGGCGGGTCGTCGGGTCGCCCTCAGTTATTCTCTGGAGCGATGCCCTCGATCATTATCATGCCATAGCCGTAGCCCCTGTGTCTGCCTATTCCCCGGGCCAAGAGTCCGGTGAAGAGGTCGGGGTCCCGGACGCTCAGGACGCCGCCGAGGTCGGCGCGGGTTATCCGCGCGGGAGGGCGGTTTTTGTTTCTTAGTTCGAACGCTCTCTCCCACCTGTTTATCCAGGCGGAGCTCACGATTGCCCCGCCGGTTCTCTCGATGCGGGCGGTCATCCACTCGGTGTAGCTCGCCTCCCTGGTGGGGGGTTTCAGTCCGCTCTCCCGGGCTCTCTTCAGCGCGAGGCTGTGGGCGTCCATCTCGCGGCTTCCGTCCATCCTCCTGTGGGGTACGGCGAGGACGCTGAAGGCAAGGCGCGTTCCCCGATCCATTCTGGGAGCCGGGACGCTTTTGAGGTCGCCCAGCGACAGGACGCTCTTCGGAAATCGCCCGGGGTTTTCGCTCAATGCGCGCTCCGCCGCCTGGGTTATCAGCCAGGCGCTCATTGGGCTGTAGGCGAGAATGATTCTCGGGCGTCCGGGCTCGCTTATGAGGCGAAACGGGCGGAGCGGGCTTCTGCCGCCGAAGGTCTCGGAGAGCAGGCAGTGGATGCGGTAGCTGGGGTCGGTGCCTGTGTGGGCGGGGCGCTCGGCCCAGCGTCCGTAGGCCCTTTCGCCTATGTTGGTCGAGACGAGATGGAGTTCAGCGGACATCTGTTTGCTCCGGCCTGATTGTAAAGGTCAGGGCTTGCATCTCCCCGCCGTGAAGTCCGCCCGCTTCCCAGTTTCTCTCTGAGGTCTCGGCGCTCTCGAGCGCGCTCCCGGGGACTTTGGGAAGCTCTGCTCCGGACGACGCAAGTACCAGCGGCTCGCCTGGTTCGGCGATCAGCCGGCGGTGTCTGAGAGCGGCGGCCGGTCCGTCCGGGGCGCGCTCTATCGCCACGAATATCGGGGTCTGGGGAACGCACGACTTTCTGCCGATGAACAGCGTTCTCGCGGGCCTTCTGAGCGCGGCGGCAAGCCGGTTTATGCGGGGGGCGGGATCTTCGGGGGAGAGGGAGATGGCGATCAGGACTTCGGCGTCCTCGAGGTACTCCCTGACGCGCAGGTACGGGGGCGCACCCGGTCCGCTGAGCGCCGTCGTTATGGTTTCGCTCTCGCCGGACGGGCTCCAGAGGTCCCGCGATTTGGGCGCCCCGGCGGTCTGCAGGTCTGTGAGCGTCGGGGCTCTGTGGGCGCGCTCCGTGGTGAGCGCGGTCATTGAGAGGCGGCTCTGTAGCGCGTCCAGTTTCTGGGCTTCCCGGGGGTAACTGTGGCCGAGCGCGTTTGCGAGTAGGCCGGTGATCATGGAGACGTGGGGCAGGCGGGACGTGGGTCCGAACCTGTCTATCCTGACGCTTCCGAACGACATGAGCGGCGCCGAGAGGCGGATTACGAGATGGTCCTTCATTTTATCTCTCCACAGCGCCTCTCAGGACGCTCTCCGCGGCCCACTCGGCGGCGGCCGCCGCGCTCACGCGCGCTGCGCCCGGGCAGGGGACGTTCTCTACGGACGCGAGCCTTCTTCTCTCTTCCTGTCCGTAGGTCTGGTCCATGTCCTCAAGATGGGCGAACAGTCTCTCGGCGGCGGCGCGTGGGACCGGGGCACAGGGTTCTATGAACGCGCCGGAGAGCTGCCTGGGCTGGCTCTCCCCTATCTCTATGAGCAGGACGCTGGCGTATGAGTGCGGGGCCGTCTGGCTTCTCATGGCGCCGGTCTGCGCGGTGGCCGCGAGCATTATGAGGCGGCGGGTTATCTCCGCCGCGAGGGTTCTGTCGGCTGAGAGCCAGAGCCTCGGTTCCACCCCCTCGAGGTTGGACACCAGGGTGGGCGTGTCTATGCAGATATAGCCATAGTATATGGCGGTGGTGAGTTCTGTCTCTCCGGCGTAGGCGGCCGCGCCGGCCGGCTGTGTGGCGAGGTCGTCCATGACCTGAAAGTAGTCTATCTCGGTCTGGGTTTCGGATACGCCGAAGCTGTGTCCGAACGTGAGTGGGGAGCGCACGCTCGCTGTGCGGTCGGCGGTTATCATCCGACCGAAGACGGCGGTGTCTATGCCCGCGGCCAGGCGGGTGTTTTCGCGGAACGCGCGAATGTTTGAGCCGCCTGTTCTGGCGGCGAAGAGCGCGTCGGTTCTCTCGCGCGCTTCCGACGGCCCGTCGGAGATTTCGTAGATTCTGAGCGCGGCCGCGGTGAGCCACTCTATCTCGGCAAGTCCGAGCATTATGACCTGTCTGGCGGCAGGTTCGTTCGCTCTTGGTCCGTAGACTCCAACGTTCATCCGGCTCTCTATGGCGTCTATCTTCTCCTCGTCGGCGTTGTCCTTCATTCTGAGCGGCTGAGTGACGCGCAGTTCAATGAGGCTGCGTGAACGAAGGGACGGGCTAACGCCCTCTATATCCTTTATGGCGTGCAGGCCCTGGTTGGTTCTGATGGCGTACTTTCTGGCCTGGCTGGCGATGCGAAGGCGTGGGACGCCCCCAACGGTTATGCGCTTTGCGCGCCCCTGCGAATCGCGGTTCGGCAGGGAGGCGCTGTAGGGATGGAGGGTGTGTATCTGAACGAAGCGGGATGTTGGGGGCGCCATGTGGATGTCTCTCTAAAAGTCTTTCAAATGATGATAGTGGAGGTGGGTGTTGTGTCCACCTTTTCCTCATTGACTGGCTGGAGATGCGGCGGCGGCGGACGCCGTCGATGATTGTGGAATGCGCGGTTTTCTCTAGGGTCGAGCTGTCGGGTTGGAGTCGGTGTATCTGTATAAAGCGGGAAGCCAGCGGTGACATATTGATTCGTCCTTAAAATGTCTTTAGATAATTGTACTGGAGGTGAGGATTGGGATGTCCGCCTTTTCGCCGCAGACGGAATATGAGGATTTTGTCCGCTCGCTGCTCTGGCTCTGTGAGCGTCTTTCGGCGTCCGGTTTTCCGGTCCGCGCGCTCGACGAGCTGCGGCGAATGCCGGTCGGGGGGCCGTATCCGGCGCTGCTCTGGGAGCTTGTGGGACGTTCGGAGAGCGCGCGCTCCTTTTCGCTGGACGACGCTCTGGTCAGGCCGTGGGCGCTGGGGGCGCTGGGGGCGGCGCTTATGAGTCGTCCACTGGTCTCCGCGCACGACCCGAGGGTCTCGCTGGGTCTTGGCCTGAGTGGTCTGGTGAGTGAGCTTTCGCTCTCTCTCATACTCGCCGAACGCTCGGGCTTTTCGTTTGAACGGGCTTTTCTGGGCGCTGTCTCAGCGCTCGGTTCGGCCGGTGTGAGGGTGGACTGGGGAGAGGTTGGGGCTCTGATATATGGGTCGGTTTCGGGCGCTCCCCAATTCGGGACGTTGGCCGATAAGGTGACGTCCGACTACTACCGCGCGCTTCTGCGCCGCAGTCGATAATGAGTAAAGGATGGTCTTGTGATGACGGAGAGGATGAGGAGCGATATAAGAAAGATCGCGCTCGGCATGATGTGCGTCAATATAATGATGACTCTGGCGTCGTGGTCTGAGTCGAACGTCACTGGCGTCATGCCGAAGGCTCTTTTCATGTTTGAGGTTTCCGAGCTTGTTTGGAGATACGTGACCGCGCTGGTTATGGTGCATGGTCTCTCATCGCTGTTCTTTGTGTGCGGCCGCTGGTTTCCGATTTTCGGGGATCTTGCCGAGGAGGTTCGTGACGACCTGCTGGAGCCGCACGCCTGGTTTACGCTGGGGCTGTTTACGCTTGTGGCCTCCATGTCTCTGTCCATATTCGGATGGTCGGGGAGCGGCATGAACTGGTTGGTCTGGGTTCTGACGCTGGTCTCTTTTTTCGCCATGGTTCTGGTTGTGATTCGGATAAGGATCTCGGAGATGGATGAGGGCGAAACGGATTCTTCGCTGGAATCAGGGCCTGGGTCTGAGGATTGAGGAGGACGCTTTTGGCGGCTGCGCTGATGTGCGGATTTTCTCTCTGCGCGTCGATTCAGCCGGCGGCGGCCTGGATCTTGCCCGCGGCCTTTTCCTGGGCGAGGACGCTCTCGGCGGTATCGTCTGGGAGCGTCCATATCGTCTGAAATCCCCTGACGCCGACCGGATTTTCCAGGGTTTTTATGTCGGACAGTCGCCATATCCAGCGCAGCTCGGAATAGTCGCCGTGGGGGTCTGTGTCGAGCTGGCGCGTATCTTTGGATTCGTCGGCGTATCTGTCAAGAACCCATACCTTGCCCGGGTCTGCCTCGGCGCCGATTATGGGATGGTATCCGCGGCTTAGGACGCGGGAGCAGCCGTCGATGCGGGCGGTCGCCACGACCGCGCCCAGGGGCATGGGCAGGCTGAGGGACATCAGGGATGTTCCCTTGTTCCATTCGGTGAATCTGGCCGCGCGTTTGGCGGCGTGAATGGCGATGCGCTGTCCTATGAGGCTGTCGGGCGCGGGCCAGGCGCGGGTCTCGGTGAGCTTTATCTGGGCGGCTATCAGGCTTGCCCAGGGTTGGTGGAGAGTGATCGCTTTCATTTTTCGGATGTGATTCCTGCCGTTCGCGCTTTCTGCTGTCGCCCCGTCGTTCGGGGTGGAATGCGCGGCGCTATAATATAATCATTATAGGTCAGGCGTTGGCCGTCGTATCAGCGATATGGCTGTATTGTTTGGGAGGCCCTGGTTTGATTGACGAGGATGTGGTTGTGAGTGGGAACGTGAGGATATGGAGCGCGGAGGGTCCGCCCGCCTGGACGCTCTATGGCGGAGCGGCGGATGAGGCGCTCGGGCTGATTGAGCCGGAGAGCGTGGACTGCGTTGTTACGTCGCCGCCCTATTTCTGGCTCAGGGATTATGGCGCGTCGGGCCAGATTGGGCTTGAGGGGAGTGTGGGGGAGTATGTGGACGCGGTGGCGGGGGTGATGGATGGGGTGAAGCGTGTTCTTCGTCCGTCGGGGACCGTGTTCTTGGTGCTGGGCGATACCTACTACTCGGGGCGCGGCATGAGCCGTGGGGTGGACCGCAAGAACCGCAAGCGTCGCTTTGGAATGCGCGCGGTGGACGAGAGTGGGGGAATGGGAATGGGTCTTCAGCGAAAGTCGCTGATGGGAATGCCCTGGCGTGTGGCCATGGCGCTGAGCGAGCGGGGCTGGACGCTGCGTTCGGAGATAATCTGGGTGAGGGAGAGCGCCCTGGGGGAGTGTGTGAGGGACAGGCCGTCTCGGAGCTATGAGCGGATATTTCTGCTGGTTCGCTCGTCCGATTATTACTTCAGTCGCGATGGCCTGCTCGAGGGTGAGCCTGAGGACGTCTGGCGGATTTCCGCGAGGCCGAGGCCGGGGGCGGTGCGGGACAGCGCGCCGTTTCCCGACGCGCTTGTCGCCCGGTGTCTGGACGTGGGGTGTCCGCCTGGCGGGACGGTTTTGGATCCGTTCTGCGGTTCTGGGACCGCCATGAGAGTGGCGCTTGAGCGCTCCCAGCCTGCGGTGGGCATTGAGCTGAATCCGGAGTTCTGTAGGCATGTGCGCCGGATGCTCGGCGCAATCGGTCCTAGGCTTTTTCCCTAGTCCGACGGGCCGTCGGTAGATTTTGGGACGCGGCGCTTCGCGCCGTTTTTGCATTCCTACGTGGGTAGGATGCGGAGTTTCAGAATTGGAGAGATCTCCGTTATCTCGGGTGCATTCCTACGTGGGGTAGGACCAACTTGAGTAGGCTTGTTCAAAATTCTCCATCGCCGACCAACTGGTCCAAACGTGCGTGAGATTCCCTATGAGAGGGAACGAAAGGACGATTACGAAAGACGCAGTTCATATTCGATGTCGAGTGGATAACCAACACAGAGTAGTCCAGGAGGAGATCCGGAGTCGCTGAGCGACGGCAAGTCTGCGAGGACACACGGATACGCTATCAGAAAGCGACCCCAGACTTCTCTCAGCCCGAATCGGAATCGTCAGTGGTCGGACACCGCGCATGACCGCGCGGTACGGGGGAGAAATTCTGTCGAGTCAGAGGCTGAAGGTGAGAGAGACGGTATAGGAACCGACCAGCCTAAACGATAGGCGCGACTTCGCCCGCCTTCATTCGCGTCAGGATCACCGCCTGAAGAGCGAGCATCTGGAACATCGCGTGCAGCCGTGAGTTAATCATAGACCGCACATCGACTGAGGACGGCTTCTGGCTTAAGGTGGTTCCCACCAATCCGGCTGCCCAGGCAATGGAGTTGGGAGCAGGTGGTCCTGCACAGATTACTCTGACGGACGACTCGGGACGCTCTTACGAATGGATTGGAACCAGCACACGCTGGACCACGTCGTCCGATAGTAGGGTAGTTGCCTGGCAACACTGGATATTCGACGGAATGCCTGATGCAGCGGCTTCGTCTCTTACGGTCAATCTGCAAGGCGGGGGAAAAGTATCGGGTCCGTTTGTGTTCCAGAATGTTCGATTGGATAGTCTGGCTGGTGAAGGTCAATCTCGGGGTCCCTAACGGAAATAGAAATAATTGAGGTCGAAAGCCATTTTACTTGCGAACTGGATGCGAATGTCGGTGACCTACTGGATTAGATACTAGTACAGCGTCCATGTAATTCTGATATACAGTGAACATCCCCCCACCCCTGGATTCCCGCCTTCGCGGGAATGACGAGTGTGGAGTTGAAGCCACACTGCATACAACAAAACTAACTGGACATGGTACTAGCTGCAACGTGACTGGTCGATACTGTCAAGCGACTCACGCGCCGCATCGACTGCGCCTTGTACCGCTTCCAAGACGATCTGCGCGGTGTCAATCAGTAGGCGGAGAGGAGCAGTACTACATCAACAACCACGCCCAGCGCGCGCCAGATCTTCTATGACGAACTGCCCTGCCACGTCTGGGCCATGCTCAGGCTGCAGGAGGACGACACCCAAAAGGTCGCCGTGATCGAGTACTGGGGGATGATCTCGCCCGGCGATATGCCCGTCGGCGAGAATGACGTCGGCCAGCTTTCCCAACGGCGACGAGCCCTTCGGCGCGTCCGTGGCTCTCGAGATCGAGGCAGCCATCCCAAGAGGGCCGGTGTACCGCTCGATTCTCAGAAAGGTGGAGTGAGGAGGTCGTACCTACCTTCGTCTTAGGCGACCGCTTGGCGTTGGCTGTGCCGAATGGCCTTGAATCGCTTCTTGTAAACGAAACCTTGTCTCTCCTTGGTGATGGGGCTATGCCCACCATATTCCGATTTCGTGAACTTCTTGAAGCCTTCGCAGTCCTTCTCTGCCTCCCTCTTGAAAAGTCGACCATTCTGGTACGAATAGTGTGGTACGGCATAGAAAGGCCGGCCCTTCAAGTCACGCTGCTTGAGAAAATTTTCCACATCCTTACCAATGGCGATGACTGGAGCGCCGGGCTTACCCACGATTTCGATCTCTTTCAGTAGCAGGGGATACCACTCCTTATACCGGCGCTCACGGTTGAGGGCAGCCGCCTTCACCGGCATCGCTCCTTTCGACACATCTGTCAGGTGGTAGGTCTCTCCGGGTTGGCAGAGAAACCGCTTGATGGACCGCGTGAATCTGGCCGGGGCGCCGTTCCGAAATCCCCTTGCTATCTTCTTCTTCGCTTCTTCAATGCTCGTGGCCCATCGTCCGAAACTCGGTTCCATGCCGACGAAGATATAGTCCACCTGACTTTCCGGTTCTTTAAAGGGCAGGTACACCCCCCCCGCCCTGGCTGCCCCGTCCTTTTCAACCTGGTCTCTGAAAAGCTGCTCCAGGTTGCGGTATGCAGTTTTGTCAATCGGCATATTGAACCTCCTGAATGCGCGAACTTCCGTGCGACTATCCAGCCTCGATAATTCTCTTTGCATGTCTGAAACTCTTCTTAACAGCGTCGTTTGAAGGACGTGACAAGTGCATACAGTACACGGCAGGATACCCCTTGAACGTAGAGACCCCAAATGTCAGCCATCCTTGCTTGTGCCGGTGCTCCGTTTGCTGCCAGTCTATGCCGAGCGCATCTGAAGTGCTGCTGCCGAAAACGACGACCACTTTGGGCCGAATCTCCCTTGTGAGTCGTTTCACCCAATCTACTGAATGCGTCCTCCAATCAGCATGAGGCCCGGTCTTTCTTTTCCAGAGATTCGCTTCTCTGTCCGGAGCTTGTGGGAACACGGCAGGTAACGCCATAGCCGAGCGGTCGAGAGAGTGATACAGACCTGTGTTGCGACACAACTGACGAAGCTTCTTACCAAATTTATAGGGGCTATCGAGGTAGAGCATTCTCTCAGGCCAGGTATCATGAATGTCCCGATGAGTGTTAGCTCCCCCCTGAAACGAAATCAATAGCATATCTGGCCGTGAAATCGGCGGTCCATACGAGATGAGCAATCCATCCTTGACAACCTCGCTCATCGCCGGGACATTCATCTTCTCATGTGTATCAGTGTAGGCCTCGCGCAGCAAGTCTTTCAGTTTATGGTCGTTGGATGCTTCCATCATGTTCCTCCTCTGAATGTTCGGACTTCGGCGCACATTAAGTTAGCGCCTTGGCGTGGACCGATGATCAGTCCGCCAAGACAAGACTGCTCCACTCCCCCATCTCAGCCGGATACAGCCGGTTGATATTCGGTATCCGGTCGAAGTCCGAGTCCGCAGATATGATTATATCCGCCCCCACGCGCCTCATAACCGCCGCGTGTACAAGGTCTCGCGCGCTGACCCCCGGATGCTCGTCAGCCAGAATTGCCGCAACATTCATATCCTCCACATACACAGGTTCTATCCTGTCGTGCATCACCTCTATGAAATCTCGCAGAACTTCCCTTCCCAGCGCCCATCTCCCGGACGCGTTATAAAGATGTACAAGTTCCTGGAGAACCTCCACATCCGTGAAAAATGCCACTGGCTGCTCGACAATCATCTCCATAATCCGAGCGCAAGGCTCTTTATTCGAGTGCGGCCTGCCCGCGGCACAAACGGGGACGTTCGCGTCAATCAAGACCCCCGGCTCATGAGCTCTCTCCAACTCCCGCGACAACTCATCAGGATCCAGCGGTACATCTATCTCCATCGCCACCATCCGCTCCACCGCTTTCCTACGCCGCTCTCGCATGACATCCTCATAGGCATCGTCAATCAGACCGCGTGCTACATCCGAGATGGGCGCGCCTCTCGCCTCCACTAGCTCATCCAACCGTCGCCTCTGCTCATCATCCAGCCGTACATCCAGCCGTGCCATTTTCAATCTCCTTGTACGTATATCTCTGTACGTACAAAAGTATCCGTCATGTCGCCGCCTTGTGTCAATCAATCCTCCCACTAGTGCCGCATCCATATAAATCTGCCATACTCCACCTGCCACTCGTCATTTCCGCGAAAGCGGGAATCCAGGAGTGGGGACAGATCCTACAAATGGCAAAACTAACTGGACGCCGTACTAGAAGGAGAAGAGGCAATATTGTGAAATCACGATTCCTGCGACTGTCCGCTGTTCCAATGATGTTGAATGCGATCACGCTAGCGATTGTGCTGGCTGCATCACTGTTGTGGGTGTCCAACAGCGTAAATGCTGATGAATTTTGGAGGACTGACTTAGCGACTCATGAACCTGGCGATGTGGAAGTCCAGACCCGGGCTTACCTGTTCTACGACAATTACACAGAGGACTCCGTAGAATTGGGATATGTTTACCTGTATTCCAAAGTTATCTCTGGGTGTGTACAATCGGCACAAGCAAGAGTAAAGGCAGATGGGATACTAGACATTGTGACGTTGCCGGTAGAACCTGACCTTTGTGAGACAGATGATGGAGGCAGTGATCATACGCATCATTGGGGCCATTGGGATGGCGCAGTGGTCGATCATCACGCCGAGGGAAGCACGATTGTAATGTCGCGTGTGTATACTGGGGAGGCAGGGCAGGATATTGGCATGGGTTGGGATATGTCCTTCGGAGACGATCTCCATCGTCGAGACGACTGCGTGGGGTACTGTGTGTCGTTCGATGATTAGCGACCCTTCATATCGTATCGGAGGCTGACGGGTGTGCCGGTGATTGACACCATCCCCAAAAGCGTTTCAGCACGACCGTCGCGAATGAGGGATTATGTCGGGTCCCTCATTCGCGCCACTGCGTTACTTGGGCTAATTTCGGTCTCCCTGGTAGCCCTCTTCAGCTGCAATCGCTCCGATTCGGAGGATAATAGCAGCATCACGCCTCCGACAGAATCCTGGCTGTCGGAGGCGACCCAATCCGTGCCATTGGACTACGGTCTCACATATCTGAGGTTCGCCAACTATGAAGCCGCTCGTATTGTGGCGGACGCCGCCGGATTTGAAGGTTTTACAACAGTGTTCGCCGAGGGGTTCGACAGTATCCCGTGGACATATGTACCTATGTTTGGAGAGTCTGGTGTGAGCTCCTACAGGGGCGAAATTTACGAGGAAGCGGGCCTCGATTTCTGGGTCGCCGACACTTTCATATGGACCGAACCGCAGCCTTTTCGCTCTCCGACATTCAGAGTCGTCACGGGTCTGGTCGATGATTCCGTCAACCTGGGCGACAGACTCATGAAGGTCGGTTACCAATCCGCAAATCACGGTGGAACGGACTACTATTATTTTTGGACCGATAAACTCCCTTCCGCCACCATCCAGAGGCAGAGTCCGTTCAAATATGACGTCCGGCAATGGAACGCTCTTGCGGTGGTGGGAGATACTCTACTTGCCCGCAGATGGGTACAGGATATGCCGCAGTTCATTGACGTGCATAAAGGCAACCTGCCCAGTCTCCACGACGACCGGGGACACCGGGAGCTTGCGCAGGCCGTGGGCGACGAACTGCTGGCCGGAGCGTTCCTCAAGCCCGATTTCGTTGCCGGAGCTTGGAACGATTCGGGTCTCAGAAGGGTAGAGACTTCTCCGGGCAAGTTCGCTTCGTATTCAGAGACTTGGGGGACTATGGAACCTTACACAGTTGCGGTTCTGGGGTATAGTGTGCGGGACGGCGTGGAGAGAAATGTGATTGGTCTGCACTATGCGGATCGTGAGGCGGCGGGCCGAAACGCGGATGAACTGACACTCAGGTGGAACAGTTCATACCTGGATATTCCTTCACCGGGCGGCAACAGCAGAGATGGGACTCTACCGGATGTTCATCAGCTCTATACCGACATCTGCGCTCCCTTCGAGACCCGGACGGTTGAGTATGAGAAGTCGTCGGTGTTGATAGGGTCTTGCGTGGCGACAGACCTCGACCTCATTGTTGTGGGCGCTGGGGGTAACCAGTTATGGTGGGGCATGATATATTTCCACGAACTGCATCTTCTCGTACCCGAAATAGGCGCGCTGAAAGACTCGAACTGAGCGAATCCACCTCCATCGCGCTACATAGTCCCAATACCGTCTGAGGCCGTCAATGACCTACTCTCACTTCCCGACATATGCGGTCGAACTCCGGTCTGATTAGCTGTCCGTAGTGGTGACGGCCTATTGCAGTCCCTCGGACAATCAGGATGTGTCGCATATCGTTGAACGATTCCCGCGCCATCAGGGAGCTGCGATGCCAGGAGTTCTCTTGGGGGAATCCAGATCGTCGCGAGTTCGTGGCGCCCGGGTACGCCTCGACCCCACGACGATTGCGGGTTCCGGTAGCCAGACAGGTTCTCTCGCGCGTATTCGCTGGGAGACAAGGCGCACAGTTGTGTCGGCGGGCTGTGATGATTACCCCCACATGGCGCCAGAACCGAGTGCTGGGGTTTGCGACCGCCTAATCCGCTCTGATAGATTATCCAACGTTCTCCGAAAGAACCTCAAACCGCTAGATCAGGATCCGGCTCGTTGAAAGGCTTAACCACATTGCCGAGTTTAACTGTGTTGAGACGAATGGTGGCGGCGCACTGTCCCCTGGGCCTCTACTACATTCTTCGTCTTTTGACCTGTATCCCTCCGGTGGTTGTCTCACTCACGCAGGGTGCGCCCGAGGAAAACCTAGTGTTCGGCGCCGGACTTGTGTTCTACGCGGTGGTATTGAGCCTGGCTGTAGCCACCGCCTACACCCTGCTTCTGCGGGCATTTATGACAAGGGGGCACGACGGTATCAAAAGACCCCGGTCGATTGTCGTCGTGGTTGTGGTGGGCGTAATCGACATGGTTGGCGGCCTCATCGCGATATTGCTCAGCGGTGGATGGGGAAGTCCCTTCTGGCACGTATGGCTGACCTCACTGATAATCCCCTGCCTGATTGTGGGCATGCGGTGGTCCCTGGTTGTCGCCATAGGTTACATCGCTGTTCTCACCGCCGCCCTGAGTTTCACCGCGAGCGGCGCCGGTGGCGTCTGGATGGAATTCCATCGCTATCTGTACATCGGCGCCATGATAACTCTGTTCATTCTATCCGCTGTCGTCGGGTATCTCGGAGACATGTGTTTCAAGTTTCAGCACAGCAGGGTCAGGGCAGAGACCGCTCTGAGCAACCTTGGGACGATGCTGGAGATTGCCACGTCAGTCGCGGTTATTACCTCCAATGTGAACGACCTGATGCGCCGTGTGGCTGAGACTATAGGGGAACGTCATCAGTATGACAGTCAGAATCTTCCGACGGCCCGTCGGAAATTTCTTCGTCATAACATTATACAGTACGTCGGTTCGGGAGCGTTTTCTCTCTGCCGAGTTCGGCGGCGAGCAACGCCCGGGCCTGGGCGCGCGCCCTTGGCCTGTCGGCGGACTGGGGCGCGTGGTTTTTCATCAGTATCTCCAGCGCCCGGCGCGCGCGCGCTGTGGGGTCGGTTTCTGAGCGCTTCAGGGAATCGTGGATGGCGGTGACTATCTCCACCGCCGCTCTTTTTGCGGGCGGCGATTCGCGGTTCAGGCCGCCCGACATGTACGCTATGGCGGCCCTTCTGAGTGGGCTGAGCGCGACGTCGGCGCCGGGTTCTTCGTTCCGCCTTCGGACGGCGGCGGGGTCCGCGGGACCTGCTGCGGTGAGCTTTATGAGGTCGTCGTACAGCAATCGCATGTTTGTTTCGTGGTAACCGTGGGTCCTGCCCCTGCCGCGGGCGAGCGCGCCCGCGCTCAGGATCATGTCCTTCTTCGATTTCGTCTCCCGCGTGCTTGGGATGGCGAGGACGGGCAGCTCCCATATGTCTGGTCTCTGGAGCAGGCTGTCCATCAGATTTTCGGTAAAGCCGTTGGGCCCGATGGTCAGGAACGTTCCGGTTTTTCTGGATCTTGGCGCCCAGGGGTCGGTTATGCGCGAGCCGCTCTGGTCTCTTTTCGTTCTGGGCGCGGCGGTCGTTTTTCTGAGCGCTCCGAGGCGTCCGTTTGGTCGGACCCTCAGTCTTATGATTCTGCATACCTCTATGAACAGCGGGTGCATTCGCCGGGGATCAATCATCTCGTCTCTGTGTCCGCTCCACGGAATGGTCCAGGCGAGAGTTTCAGCGTCTGAGCGCATTTCCTCGTGACTGATAAGCAGCTCAGCGTCTCTCTTTATCTGCGCGGCTATTCCTGGGGATGGAGCCAGGCCGATGTGGGGTCTGCTTCCGAATCCCCCGTTCATGCGGGCCACGCCGTGATTGCCGTTTCCTAAAAATCCGCCGTGGGTCTGGATGGTTATGAGCGCGAATATCCAGGCGTCTGGGGATGGTGCGACGTCCGCTCTCAGGCGGGATTCGAACCGGCGGCTCTGTATGGGGATGTCTATATCGTCTGGTGTGGGCGCCTTCTTGAGGTTTCTGTCCCCGATCTTTATGCCGGGGACGGGCGGCTGCATGAAGGCGGGCGCGTCCAGCCTTTCGTTGTAGAGCAGCCAGGGTTCGTCACCGGGATAACCGGGGCTGAGGTCCCTGAGCATCCGGGTCCAGCGCTCCTCCTCTGTGGGGAGCGCTGTTTCGTTCGCCTTCTGGCAGGCGACGGCGGCGAGCTGGGCTAGGAATGCCTTCAGGGGGTATCTCTGGTGTCTGCGGGCGATGGGAAATGATTCTATCTCGGCGAGCGCGAGCGCGGCCATTATCTGGGGCAGGCTGAGGCGTTCTTCGACAGAACCGGCGAGTCGAACGGATATGAGCCTGTCGGTGAGCAGGGACGGTGATTGATTCATCTTGACTCTCGCTTCTTTTGGGCAATGATAGAGAGTTCTGGTCGGTTTCTGTCTGCGATTTCGGGTCTGTCTGAGATGTGCTGTTGGGCGCTTTTGGGAATCGGTTTCAATACCGCTGGAATTCCGATGTGAAAAAGACGAGCGGGTTCATAGCATGAACCCGCTCTGTATTCGTCCGATAGAAATTGGCGGAGCGGTTTTGGATTTCTATGCTTGGCTCGCGCCCTTTCTGGGCGGGCGCTTCCCGTGGGGAGCGCGCCCTTGTTGAAATCTGGGTTGGGAGCATGTTTCTTGAACGCTAGGCTCATTGTCTTTCTGATGGTTTTGTCTCTTGCGGTCGGTTTGCTGGTCGTATCACTCACGGGCGGGCCGGGGGCGAGCGCCCAGGTTCCGCCGGTGTCGGATAGTCGGGTTATCGCCTGCGAGGTTCTGAATAGCGCGCGCATGGGTTCTTTGAACCCGCTCGATCATGGTCTGCTGTATGTCGCGGTCGAAAGCTACGTGGGTTCTGAGTGCGCGGACATTCCGGCGCGCGTCGAGCCGCCGACGCCCGTGGTTCCTGACGTTCCAACGTCGACTCCAACCGCGCGTCCGCACAATCATACCGAATGTCACAGGCATTATCATGAGGTGGTGCTTGGCGAGTTTGATCATGTGCATGGTTCTGACGGAAGCGTGTTCTATGTGGACTGCAGTCCGGCCGACGGCTCTACTCCGACCCCCAGGCCGACCAGTGCGCCGGTTCAGCCGTACATGGATTTCTCGCTGGTCCCGGGTATTCCGGAGCTCACGCCAACTCCGGTGAACATGAGCCTTGTGGATATAGAGGATATTACGAATCATGACTGGGTGAAGTTCAACGAGCCCGGCGTCTATAAGTACATCACCAACATGGAGTGGGTGCGCGACGGGATAACGCTGGGTCCCGAGCACAGTGGTCTGGGCAGGCTTTTCGTCATGTTCATCTCCCAAAAGCGCATATCGTCTTCGGTATCCATCCAGGACTGGTTCGTGGACGGTCTGAATCAGGTCGAGGCGGACGCGATACTTGCGTTCGGCGAGCTTGCGCGCTGGGACGAGGACACCGCGCTCCACATAGTGGGCTCGCCCTGGTTCGTTGACGGCCCGTCCGAGAGCGAGGTGGGGGTGGTCGAGCTTTTGGGGAGGCTGTCGTCTCTGAGCATTCACAGGACGGAGGATGTGGCGCGTCTCCACTGGCTTGATAATGGGGTGAACCCGGTCGAGGCGGACGTGGTGGCCGAGATCCTCGTTCTGAGCGGGACCGTAGACTCCGAGCTTCTGTTTGAGCTTCTGGAGATGCCGTTCATGGAGTCCGTCGAGCGGGCGGACCTGGGCGCTCTGATGTCTCTGAGAATGGTGGCGGAGGAGCATCCTGAGGAGCTTGACGACATCTTCGGCTACAAGATGGTCTCGGACGGCATAGACGATTTCGAAACGCCGCTGATAGGGGCCCTCAGTCCTGAGATATGGCGCGACTCGCTGGATTACGAGGAGCTTTTGGTTCCGGCCATAACCTCGGTTGTGGACAGGTGGATAGAGCTGCCGCTGGCGGGCGCCGTCCGCCTGTCGGTGGTCAGGAGCGACTATGGCTATGAGGGAAGTATGGACAGGCTGGAAGCGGCCGTGAGGAACGCGGAGACGGTGGTCGGCCGTCCTTTCCCGACCTCGCATGTGTCGGTGGTGTTCACGCCGAGGATGCGCCACAGCCTTGACGTCTCGTTCGAGGGGCATCAGGTGTCGGTGCGGTCTGGCTACGACGCCGAGGCGCGCGACGACGCGCTCGGTGTCCTTGCGGGCGCGATGGCGCGCTACTACTGGAACGGGAACGCGGAGTGGCTGGACACTGGTCTCGCCGAGTACATGGCGGGGGTGGCTGAGCGTCAGGATGGCGATGACGCGCTCTGGGTCAGGAACGCGCCGTGCGGTTACGCGCGGGACATAAAGACGCTGGAGGACATAAGGATCTCGACGTATCCGGACTGTGAGCGGTCGCTTGGGGAGAGGCTGTTTCACGACCTCGACCTGAATCTGAGCGACGGGGATTTTATTCTCGGTCTGTCGCGTCTCCATATCATACTGACTGAGCATGGACGGAGGGGCGATATGGGCGACGTCTATAGGGCGTTCGACTTTGCGCCTGTGGCGCGTGAGGGGGTGATACCCCGCTGGTGGGACGGCAGCGTGTCCTTCGATGTGGGCAGGCTTGATTTGTCGGTTCCGGATCCTGCTCTTTGGGCGATAAACGGTCTGGTGATAGACGCGGCGGTCTCCTATGACGGCGTGGAGAACCTCGACAGTGTGGTCGCAGGGGGTTCTTCCGGATGGCTGAGCCTGTACCTGCGCTATCGCTACGACTACTCGCACTCGGACAATTCGCTTCTTTTGGATGTTGTCGAGGTGTATGAGGATGGGTTCGCGTATGACCGGGGGCAGCTCGAGATGTCGGCCCCGTCGAGAACGACGGGCTGGACTGTGAGATACGTCGTGGGGGCGTCCCCGGGCTCAAGGGCTGCGGTCGGGCGGCACTGGATCTATGTTTACGACAGGGAGCGCAAGGTTGCCGAGGTGAGTTATCTGGCGCTGAACGAGCCCGCGCTTGAGCTGCCTCAGTTCGATCTCGAGGGCCGCGCCGCGCGGGTCGTGAGCGTCGTGGGATTTTTGGACCGCGACTCTGCGCCGGATCATCAGACGGAGGTGGAGGTGGTGTTCTCCGAGCCCGTGTGGGTATCTGGGGACATAGGGGTGTCGGTGCTTGGGAAGGGAACGCTTCTGTGCCGCAACCAGGTCGGGGCGATACCGAGGGTGGACGAATGTCCGACCTCTCCAGACCGCGCTGTCAGAAAGCTGCGCTTCTTCTACTGGACCGGGGAGCCGAGGGACAAGGCTGAGATGCCGTTCGTGGCGGCCGGGGACCGCATAGACAGGTTTATCTTCAGTCGAGGCTCGTTCATAAGGGACGCGGAGGGCCGGGGGGTTCATTACGGCTTCGGTCCGGGCGAGTTTGTGAGGGAGTAGGTTTTTGAGATGGATCATGGGGCCAAGGCGGACATGTTGATAACCCTTTTTATGGGGTTTTCGGTTGCTGTGAGTTTTGTGGCCTGGGCGCTCTTTGAGATGGGACGTGGGGCCTCTGTGTTCGGAACGCTTCCTCTGTGGTTCACTTTCGCTGGAGTCATGGTGATTGTCTGCTGGACGTTTAAGCGGAAGGTGGAGGAGCTGGTTATATGGAATAGCGACTATGACGTTTGAGCGCGTTTTGCCCTGGAGTTATCTTCGGGGGCTGTCGCGCGGCAGTTTGTTTGGACGGCCGCGCTTGCGTTCGGGGTTATGGGGGTTGTTCTGTTCAGCCTCTCGGCGCTGGACAGGGTTTCCCCTGTTCATGGGGATAGGCTGATACGGGGGCATATCGTGGGCTGCGCGGCTCTTCATGCCATGAGTGTGTTCCTGGCGTTTCCTCAGTGGTTGGAGCTTGGCGCGGTCTCCTTTTGTATAAGGATGGCTATCCTGTGGGTTCCGCCCTTTGCGGCAGCGATGGGAGTCTCGGACAGGTTCGCGCTTGCGACGTTCGGCGTGATCGGCAGGTTTATGCCAAAGCGTTATCGGTCGAGCGGGTAGCGAGCGGGGTATATTGGGAGGACTGGTATAATTCTTAGACGTTGTATAGTTTTCTCAGCTTGCTAATGCGCTGGGAAGGGAGAAGGGAGAATCGGATGGCAGGTTACTGCATGAAGTGTAAGGACCATCGGGAGATAGAGGATCCAGAGGAAGTTATCATGAAGAATGGTCGTCCCGCGACGCGGGGTCGCTGCGGCAAGTGCGGCGCGACGATGTTCAGGATAGGGAAGAGCTCCTGAGCGGGGTCGAATGAAAGGGGGCGGACACTAGTGTCCGCCCCCTTTCATTTTCTGACGCGCGAGTTCAGCAGGTGTATACGAGGGGAATTACGAGAATCTTGCAAAATTACGATTCTAGTCGGCTGAGTGGGTCAGGCGTTTCGCCATGTGTGGGATTCCAACATTCGGGTATCACCGGGAAGTAGCGACAATGGGACACTCCGATAAAAGCGGCCTAGAAACGACCGCAATGGCTGTTTCTTGAGTGCCACCTAATCCGCCACATTATCTAGGAATAGGTAGAAAGACCTACCTCACGCCAAACAATGCACAACCATTCCTCGTTCGTCCAGAGATACTCTCCAGTCCGATCAGCACGCGGTTTAAGTATGCACGCCTGCGTAGGAACTCATCCGGGGCACCCCCATACACATGGACTTCTTTCCGCTTCTCTATAAGCCCTGGCCAGAAGCGAGGGGTGATAGGTGTCTCCGACCTTCCTACTCCGTTACATCTCTTGCATGGGTCTCGCTTTAGTTCGTTGACCATCACTCCTTCATCCTCCTAACCTGGAAACACAACCAGACCAGGCTCGCCGGTCGTAACTGCCATCTGGGTTTTCCCCACTTTCCTTTTCGTCTATACATCACCAGGGCCTTATGAAAGATTCTCAGTTACAGTCGTCAACCGATGGACACCGCTCACATGACTGCGCAGCCCCGTGTGACGCTGGACGCTCTATCGAGACCGGACTCTGAATGCGGGGAGGGACAACAGATCCGCACAGTCTATACGGCGAGCGACACAGCCCCTGCCTTCAGCCGCGTCAGTATCACCACCTGAAGGGCGAGCATCTGGAACATCGCGTGCAGCCGTATCGACGCCATCTGGCGAAAGCGGTGGTCGTTCAGACGACCCTCCACCTTCCACCGGCTGAACACCCTCTCCACGCTCCAGCGCTTGCGGTACGCCAGATCCCACTCGTCGCTGCCGCGGCGAACATTGCCTCCGAACATCCGCACGTTCTCCTGAGGATTCACCAGAAACGACATGAAGCAGAGGGGGTCGGTGTCCTCTGAACGGCAATTTGGAGCACATCCGTAGTAGTGGACCCCGCTGGAGGAGTTGGTGAACGCGTATTCGCGTTCCTTACAGCACTCGCACAGAGGGGAATGCCTCCGTGGTGTATTCACCCCCGTGAAGTCCGCTCTTCGGCTTTCGCTTGTGTATGATCGGCGACCCGCCTCGTTCGTTCACCCATTCGGAGTTAAGTTTCCCGTCATATCCCCTGTCCCCCTGGACTTTCCCCGGGAACGCCGGAGGTTGTCGTGGGGGTCCTGCGGATGTAAAATTCGATGGAGCCGCTGATGGGATACTCACGCCCTTCCCAGTGGCTTTCCGTGCCGTTGGAGTTGGCGCTCCTTCGGCCCATTTTTCGTGTTGTTTGTGTTGGCACTGATGTACTACCATCAGCTTTGAAAAGCAACCAAAATCAGCTTGATTTATAGCTAAAACCAGAGTGATTTCGGATATTAGATAAGGCTGAATCCCAGCGTGGTTTTGGGAAGCTACAGGCAGCGCTTTTTGCAGCCTGGTATAACTCCAACACCAGGTCCTTCCGACCTTTTGAGTCATCGTTATATCCACACCTCCACAAGTTTTTTACAATACGCAAACTCGGCCCGAACAGGGGGTGAATCGCGGACTTCAGATAAAATGAACGGTGTCTGGCGAGTAAATGTTGCCCACTCACTCAGACCACGAGGCTTATCCGGATCCCTATTCCAGCTTCCCTCAAGAATTAGCTTTTCCTCAAGATTTCGATTAGCATTCGATCCCAAGCCATAGCGTGGCAGCCAACATAGACTCATTGAAGTCGACTTTGATGATATCCGCCAGCTAAGACGAGACAGAAATCCAGTCACTGAATCCACTCCCCAGCCGAGGAAGATACGAGGAAGACACGATGATAACCCAGATCACACATGACATCATCGAAACGGCCATCAAGAAGACAGCCGAGATGAATCCACAGGAGACCGATGGCGACTGGCTTGAAGTCGTCACTGTGGAGTCCGGTCCATATATCAAGGAGTGGGACATCGAAAAGTGCTGGCGTTGGGGCAAGTGGCCGGACAGAGAAGAGCGCTACCCAAATACCACAAAGTTGGATGTGGGAATAGACGCGGTGGCTGTGCGGCGCAGCGATGGCAAATACATCGCAATTCAGTGCAAGTCCCGCCAGCTCGATGACGATGGGCGCGGTTCCTCAATCACCAGCAATGAGATCTCCAAGTTCGCGTCCGCATCGTCAGGAGACCTCTGGGCTGAACGCTGGATCGTCACCAATGGTGACAGTCCGCTTGCCAGTGGCGCAGTGCAGGCAGCGTCCATGAACGATAAGCCCATCAAGCTGGTGAACGTCACAAATGACCTGCACCAGCAGCGCCAGGCCAACGTCCATGACGAGGAGTGCGAGCACTGCGAGCCAAACCCCAACGGTAGTGAGCGGGTGCAGACGAAAACCTGTATGCAAAGAGAAGCCGTCACCAACAGCGTCCGCATACTCAGAGAGCAGGAACCCTCGGAGAGCGGAGGTCTGCCGGTGGGCGAGGCCCGCGGCAGGATCATCCTGCCCTGCGGAACGGGAAAGACTCGCATATCGCTTCGGATAATCGAAGAGCTGACGCCTCCTGGCGAACTGTCCATCGTACTGTGTCCGTCGATAGCGCTCGTATCCCAGATAAGGCGCGAGTATCTGCAAAACGCATCCGTTCCGATAGACGCGCTCGCAGTCTGCTCGGACGTCACCGCTGGCTACGACCCCAAGAAAGAGGGAAGTCGCAACGCCACCCTCGACCCAACGGTCGATAACAGCAACGTCAGCGCGTCCGAGGTGATAGGCAACGTGACCACCGACGCCGGCAAAATAGCCGACTGGATGCTTCGGATCGCCTTCGGTGAGAGCATTAAGGTGCTGATAGGCACATACCAGAGCAGCGGCAGGGTATCGGAAGCCCTGCTGAGCGCCGGCGTCAGGGCGCGCGTTCTGATTGCCGACGAAGCGCACAGAACGGCGGGACTGAAGCGGAAGAACTCCAAATCCACCGCCGCCAACGAAGAGGAGAAGCGTCTTCGAGACTTCACCGTCTGCCATGACAGCGACAGGTTCCCCGCTACATACCGCGTCTATCAGACAGCTACGCCGCGCATCTACGACAGCAGGCGCGCCACCGGCAATCCGAACTGGGTAGTCCGCTCGATGGACGACGAGACCACCTTCGGCGTGGAACTGTACCGCAAGAGCTACCTGGAAGCCGTTCGCAACCGCTGGCTGTCCGACTACCGCATCATCGCCATGGGGATCAACGACCCGGATGCGTTTGAGACTGCGAACATCCTGGCGAAGAATACTATGAGCAAAGGACGCAGCAAGCTGACGACCACAGACTACCTTCACGGCCTGGCGTTCGCTCTCACCATGGGTGGGGCGACCCAGGGCGAAGAGGTGGATATCAGGTCGTGCATCGCCTTCATGAACACGGTGGACAAATCCAAGAACATGGCGGCGGACCTCCAAACAGACAATGTGAAGAAATGGGTCTCCCGATGGCTCAGCGAGAATGCGGACGGTCGCGCTGTCTCCGATTACATCCTTGAACACCTGGACGCTTCGAGCAACGCCGCGTCCCGCGAAACCGCGAAGGGGCGGCTTGCCGCCGCCGACTCGGAGAACCCTCACGGCATCGTCAATGTGGGCATCTTCGGGGAGGGCACCGATTCGCCGTCGTTGAGCGCAGTGGCGTTTCTGGAAGCTAGAAAGAGTCCCATAGATGTCGTGCAGGCCGTCGGACGGGCGATGCGAACCGCGCCCGACAAGGAGCTGGGCTACATCGTCTGTCCCATTCTGATTCCGCCGACCGCCGATCCTGAAAAGTGGCTGAGCAACAGCGACTCTGAGGAAGGGTGGCAGGAGCTGGGACAGATACTTCTCGCTCTGCGCGCCCACGACCAGCGCATCGAGGAAAACCTTGAGGAACTCCTGCACCTGTACATCCCCAAGCCGCCGCCGGTGGAGCGCACGTTGGTGGCGGTCGCCATAGACGAGGGCAAGCGGATACAGTACGGGGAGGTCGTGGGTCCTCCCGGCGCCGCGCAGGAAGCGGTCGAGGAGGCATTGAAAGGCAAGAGCCGCGCCGAGTCCGGGATACAGCGCATAGCCGAAACGCCCGACAGTTACAGTGGTGTGGAGACGCCGCAGGTCTCCACAGGGAAGAACGGAGATGGAAGCGTCGAATTCCCCGGGGACACAATAACCCGCGACGAGCCAAAAGCGGGCGGGCCGACCGCCGGTCACAATGTGGAGGTGACGCAGGTCTTCACAGGGAAGAAGAACGAAGACGGAAGCGTTGAACTCCGCAGGGACACAGTAACCCGCGACAAGCCGAAAGCGGGCGAGCCGCGCGGCGTTGTGAATATCCAGAAAACCAAAGCCAAGGCTCGGAAGATGATAAACGTCGGCGAGGGCGGTATTCGCGTGCAGCCAGGCAGTCAGCGCAAGCCCCGCAAAACCGCCAAAGAACAAGCGGAGGAAAAGGGTCAGTTGATGCTCAAGTTGAGCGGCTTGGAAGACCACGGTAGCGCCATCAAGATGAACCTGCTGGCGAAGTCCGGGCTGAGCGACAATCGCGTGATGCGCGACCTGAACATACTGGAGTCGAGTGTCAGCGAAGCGGCGCACCATATTCGCGCCGACGGCCTGCTGTCCGCGCTAAACCGCCACTTCGGACTGGACAGGCTCAGGAAGACGGACAAGAAGCAGGCAGACGGCTGCACCACAGCCGCGCTTTTGATGATGAACGCCGCCATGCTGCACCAGCGCATCAGCAATGGCGGCTGGCTTCCGGGCATAAGCGACCTCTCACTCATCAAAAACGAGGTCAATGTAGTTCAGAAGCTGAGCCGCGAGTGGGAGCGCATAATGCGCCACGACTTCCGTCCGGTGCTCGAACCCGCCCTGGAGTCCGTCTATGCCATCGAGGGGACGGGCAAGACCGCCGGACTGGAACGCGCTCTGCATCACATCGCTGCGGAGGCGGAGCGTATCGCCGAGACCTACGCGGACATGGGCGCTGACCACGCGGGGCCGCTGTTTAACCGGGTAATGGGCAACTAGGCGTCGGATGGCGCGTTCTTCACCAGACCGATAGCGGCGTCACTCGCCGCCCGTCTGACGCTGGACGTCTGCGGAGACCTGGATTGGTCCGACCCGAATGTATGGCGCAATCATAAGACTGTGGACCTTGCGTGCGGCAGCGGAACTCTGCTGGCCGCCATGCTCTCCGACATGAAGCGCCGGGCCGCAGAGAGGGGCGCGGACACGGAGACACTGACGCAACTTCAGAAGTTGGCAGTCGAGGATGTCATCAAAGGACTGGACATAAACCCGGTCTCCTTGCAGCTCGCCGCGTCCCAGCTGACGGCAGGCAACCAGAGAGTCAGTTACCGCAGAATGGGACTTCACCAAATGCCCTACGGACCCGACAGAGACAATCCCGACAGGGTGTCGGTGGGAACGCTCGAACTGCTGGGACAGAGGTCTGTCGTATCGAGACCAGCGGAACTGGATATGGGCGACGACGTTATCGGTTCGCAGCCTACCTGGGTGTCAACCGACTCCTCAGACCTTGAGGACGCGGTTGACGCGGCGAGGAATGCCCGCATCGTGATTATGAATCCACCGTTCACCAACCGCGCGAAGATGGGTGAAAAGTTTCCCGCCGAAACACAGACGGCTCTACGCGCCCGTGCCAACCTGATGGATCAGAAACTCACACAAGCCGATCTTGGTCTGACGGGGTTCGCAGGCAAGAACTCCATCGGACCGCTCTTCGTTGGCCTTGCAGACCATTGTGTAGAGCGGCCCGATGGGACGCTGACGATGATCAATCCGACAATAGCGCTCACGGCGTCCTCCGGTCAGCGTGAGCGGCTTGCGCTTGCCCAGCGATTCCATATTCACACCGTGTTGACTTCCCACCAGCCTCAGAACTTCAACATGAGCCAGCATACGGCTATCAATGAGAGCATCGTGGTGATGCGGCGGCACGCCGGCCCCAGGAGGACGACGCGGTTCATCAATCTTGACAGGATGCCAGCGGACGACGGCGATGTTGCCGATTTTCACCGATGTCTGCTGGACTGTGAGGAAGGGCTTATGGCGAACGGATGGGGTGAAGTGTCGCTGTGGCCCGCCAAACTGATGGAGGCTGGAGACTGGACGGCAGCTATTTGGAGGTCACCAGAGCTTGCACTGGCTGCCTCAGAGTTTGTCAGGGATACTGAACTACGAAGCATTAACGACCTCCCTGGCGTTTTAATCCATGACACAGGACGTTCTCTTCGTAATTCATTTAAGCCAATAGACCTTGATGTTCCAGGAAACTTCCCGATTTTGAAGTCGAAGGGGTCGCAAGGCCAGATGGCTATAGTGAGCACTCCCGACGAGCACTGGCTCCCCAAGCAAGATGATGACGAAATACGCCAACTCAATGGAGGCACTTACCCTGAAGCAGATAGGATTTTACAGAAAGCTGGACACCTATTGATAACTGCAGGGCAGGACAATAGCACGGCCCGACTCACGGCTACTGCATCTGACCAAGCGTACGTTGGTAACGGCTGGATGCCAGTTACCGGATTGTCGCCGGATGAAGCAAGAGCAATAGCTGTGTTTATTAACTCTGTGGCAGGGCGCCTGCAACTCATGCGCAACCCGGGTCGGAAATTAGCGTTCCCTGAGTACAGCGTGGCAGAAGTCAGCAATATCAGAGTCCCTAATATCAAAGACGACCGCATACGCGGAATTCTCTCAGATTGTTGGGAGCGCACAAAGAACATGGTAGTGCCGCAGTTCCGAGACGGCGAATGTGATGCGCGCCGCCTTTGGGACGAGGCAGTAGCCGAGGCGATGGGTTGGGATGCCGAGGAAATGGCTCAGTCACGACAACTACTGCATCAAGAACCCTATGTGCGTGGGTTGGGCTACGGGCAGTATGCGGACGATGTGGAGGAATAAGGGATGGATGATTTGGATCGCACGAGTAGAATCCAGTTTTTTGCCATCGCTTTGCTACTAAAAGCGCTAACCGATTCTGAAGCAATGGAGAAATTGTCGAAGGAATACTCATCTTATTCCGATGGACGAAAAAGTGCCGGGTTGCTTCTGGGCTACAAGCTGATCGTAGAGTCAATCCTGTACAGACAGATCGAACTGATTGTCACATGTCCAGGAATACTGCATCTGCAAGTAGACGAAGAGCTGTGCTGGTGGTGGTTGACCTCAGAAGACAAATCCGCGCGTCGCTTTGGAGGCATTACAGATTCAGACGCTCCAAAGTCCACTCTTATCGCTAGCTATATTAACGATATTCTGCTGCGAGTGGACCGCACTGGTAATCGGCTGAAGGATTTCACCGAAGCCTCCGCTGAGATCTCGTCTTTCGCCCGAGCGGTGATGTCGATTGCTAGGAATTGTCGCCTGTCAGTGATAAGGGAAGATGGTTCAGACCAAAAGCAAGACATCGATCATGCTCTGATGCTGTGTGTGGCCGAATACCTATATGACGTTCTCTATGACGATAGAGATCACACGCTTAGCGACGCATTCGACTACACCAGTACCGGGAGTCTGGAGTTGATAGAAGGCAGCATTGTAGAAGGTCTTGGAATGCCCGCGGTAGAGACTTCCAGAGATGGCCTCGTTACCATACCGCGCCGACGGCGCGGTCCGCATGAGTTCTCGGGCTTGGGAATCAATGCTGCCTTGACTTTTGCAATACAGGAATTAACAGGGCAACATCGAGGCGTCCGCAGAGACGATGCTGAACTGCCGACCGTAGGGGATATGTTCGGTGATATGCTTGAAGAATTCCAGGCAGGCAAGTGGCCCAGCATGCGATACGGTCTGACATTCCAGAACGGGCCGCCAGAGGAAGATCTGAAGGAGATAATGATGCCCGAAACTTCGCCCCCAGACGCGCAAGAACGCCTCAAGGCCTTGCTTGGAGAAAGTGCTTTTCTTGTGAGTGGCATGAGCAGTAATGCTGAGTTTCACTTTCAAGTTCTCATCGAGGGTTTAGCGAGGGCTGAAACTGCAGATGCGCCTATAGAAGTGTTGCGGATAGAGCACGCCGACGGACCTGTTGAGACCCATCCGCCTGTATCCCTAGCTGTCCTGGTAGGACGTGATTGGCACATGTTCTACTACATAGACGCCGTCGGACGAATGAAGTCCCGGGTTTGGCCGTTCCTTGATGGATTGGGAGACCGCGTGAGGATAACAGAAGTCCCGGGTATAAGTACCGAATACTTGCTCTGTCTTTGTGACCGGGCATTTCAATATGTCACCCGTCAGTGGAAGGCGCAAAAGGATCTGAACACTCACCTGCGAGGACTCATCCCTGAGCTATTGGCCGGTCTGTTGCTCGGTCGCTTGAACTACTCTGCTGTCATGACCACCTTCGAACTGAATGGCATCGGGGAGATAGATGCTATCGGCTACAAAGAGTCAGATGAAGGCGGCGAGTGCAAAGTCGTGGAAGTCAAGAGGCGATCAGCTAACCAGATACAACTACGGGAGGAGATCGAGGAGTTCATAGGCAAGGTTCAACGGATTAAGCAGAATCGTAGGGCGGTCGAGAAAGCCCTGGGATGCCCCGGTTCTATCGAAACGGTGTCTGCAGTCTTTATATCAATGGCTGAAATCGGAGACATGACCGGCACAGCATCAGACGGTTCCGGGCCTTTCATGGGATTGTTCAATCCCAATAGGTCTAGGGCGGAATTCCAGTCGTTCCTCGACGGCCTCAGTGACGAGATCGAATTCTGGGATTACGGCGACTTCAACAGAGAATTGGAGGCGGCCGACTTGCCGAAACTCCCAATCAGGCTACTCGAACATGCAAGACTGACCTGGCTGTTGCCGGATACCGACCTTGCTGAGGAGACTGGCATGTGGGATGTCCTAGGGAAAGCGGTCCAGAAGGACAATTGGCAGTGGCCAGAGAGTTCAGATACCTTAAAGGACAAGCTGGAAGACGCTCTTAGAAGCGAGTGATCCATAGCTGAAGGCACATCTCCTGCGTGAGACACCCACCATCTCGCGTTTGGCGATGGGCTGATACCAACCATCTTGGACGTTGATCCACGTCAACCATTCTTACGGCCTGTTGTCTCTCCTTAAGATGACACTTCTCTCATTTATATCTTAAAAGGTTCGATTCCAGGCCAAAATCCTGCTTGCATGTCACTAGGTCGTGTTGACATTTGGATTATAGTGTAAACATGTCAGCAGTAACACTATCGCCACACCAATGGTTAAGGATGCTCGAATTTCTCAGGGACGAGCCCAACTTGTATATCGGAGCCGAAGTCGACTGCAAGCGGTTCATAGAGGCTATGGTCTGGATGAGCAGGTCGGGTGCGCCATGGAGGATGCTTCCGGCAGAGTACGGCAAGTGGAACAGCGTCTATAAGCGATTCGCGCGATGGTGCGATGAAGGGGTATGGGAACGGATGCACGATCATTTCGTTGAGGACCCTGACATGGAATATCTGATGATAGACAGCACAATCGTCCGAGCTCACCCGTGTGCGGCGGGAGCGCCTGTGAAAAAGGGGGCCAGCAATCCCAGGCGCTCGGCAGAAGCCGGGGCGGATTCAGTACAAAGATTCACGTGAGTGTGGATGGCTTGGGCAATCCACTGAGATACATATTGACCGCAGGACACAAGCACGACGTCAGTCAGGCGGAAAGACTCATAGACGGAGAGCAGAGCGAGTATGTGATAGCGGACATGGGATACGACTCGGACAGGTTTCGAGAGTCCATCGTGGGCAGCGGCGCGGTGGCGGTGATTCCGTCCCGGTCGAACCGCAAGGAGCCTCGCGCATACGATGAGCACCTGTACAAAGAGCGACATCTTGTGGAGTGTTTCATAGGCAAGATAAAGCACTACCGACACATCTTCTCTCGATTCGACAAGCTGGCGGACAGATATATGGGATTCCTTCAATTCGTCGGCACTCTCATATGGCTGAAATGAAATGTCAACACAACCTAGAGACGACCGCTGCGTGACAGCCTACATTCTCGGTGTTTTCGGCCCTCAGCAGGCCGTCGATATCGCCATTATCGCCCTATGCAGTGTCGTACAGACGCACCTCGCCCAGGGAAGGCCATGCGACGACGGGGACTTTGGTCTCCTGCTCGACTATCAACCTCGACATCCTCACCAGGTTGTTTGTACGCAGTAGCCACCAACTCCCCATACAGTCCGGTTCTCTCTACCCCACGATACCGACTCCGACGGAACCCTCCCACAGTCTTCATCCACCCGAAGATCGACTCAACACGCTTGCGCACCTTGTATCTTGGTATTGGTGTGTAATAATCACTTCACTTAGGCGGATCGGGGTACGTCAGACCGACTGCATCCAGACCATTTAAGACCGTTCAGAAGCATAGGTCGCATTAGATGCCTTGGCCGGAGGCGTCGTATCTTGAAACGAGAACTGGCACTATTGTAGCCGGTCGCAGTACCAACGGAGGCTGCGACGTCTTCACGCGCCCGCAAAAATCTCGTTGGCAATATCCATCGCGCCCCGGGCGAACGGTATGCCCGCGTACAGGGTCATGTGGCCGAATACCTCGATGATCTGGTCCTGCGTCAGCCCGATGTTCAGCGCGCCCCGGATGTGACTCCGCAGGGGCCCCTCACGGCCCAAAGCCGCCAGGCATCTCATAGTACAGATGCAGCGGCTGGTTAGATCGAGTCCCGGATGTGTCCAGGTCGCGCCCCAGTAGTATTCCCCGGTGATGCGACCCAGTTCCCTCTCAGCGTCGGTAGGCGGTTTAGGTCGCGCTGGAGAAGTGGTTCCCATATAGCCGCGCCGCAGTTCCTCGCCGTGGTGGAACAGGCTGGCGGGGTCTTCGCCGGTATCGTGGACGCGGACCGGCGTGAAGTCTATCCCCCGCTCCTCGAAGACCTCCTTGCACAGCGTAAGCGCCTGGATGCCGGCGGGCGCTCCACCGTACCAGGTGTCGTGAATGATCAGTTCCACGATCTGGTCCGGCGTCAGTCCCACGTTCAACGCGTTGCCCAAGTGCCGCTTGAGCTGTACCTCGCGGTTCATGACTATGAGGCACGACAGGGTGATCATCTCCCTCTGCACCGGGGTCAGCGCGGGCCGCCTCCAGATAGTACCGAACAGCGCCTCGCCAAGTATCCTCTCCAGGTCAGGCGCGATTTCCCACGCTCCCGGTGAAGACCCGGCGGTGATCTGGCCTCCGCCGAACATACTCCGCGTTTCCTGCCCCCGTTCGTAGCGTTCGTCAAGTTCGCTCATCGAATGCCTCCTTACTGTGCGCCGGGACCCAAACCCTGACAGTGTACGGCTGCGTCCGGGAAACCGCAATCGTATAACTTGGGCTGGTATCTCGCGTAGGATGGCTCCTGTCCCCGAGACTAAAAGGGACGTCCCTCAGAAATCGTCTCGCAGCGAGCATTACATGGTCTTTGGGAAAGGGAGTCTTGACTACTTCTGTTCGTGTCAGTTCGCACTGCACCCGCTGGCGGTTCCTGTCCCGACACTCCCAGAGTTCCGATGAACGTCCGCGTTTTCGCCAATTTTAACGGCGGCGTCTACACACTATTCTCTGCTACAGCGACACCACCGCCTCCGTAAGAGGCGGAAACAGAGATGTGTGAAGGTAGCGAGCGACACGTTGATCAAGTCAGGCCGAAACTATCCGATTATCAGGCGTCGCAGGCAGGGACTGAAGGTATCGAATGTGTTTTGCAGGCCTCCGCAAGAAAATATCCGGATTTCTTGCATTTGCTGTTCAGATTCCAGACCAAGAAATCAGAACGCTGATCCGAGGCGGTAGAGTCTCTCTCGGTTTGGATATGGTGCGCAATGCGATCTGGAGACAGGTCTGAATCTGTATAGGCTTCAAGTGCTTTCCGGAAGAAGAGCTTTCTAGACCAAGCTATCCCTTATAGCTCCGCTCGACTTCCTGTTGAAGGACCGGATTGTCGCGCCTCCCTGATTACCGCCTACACTTCCTCGTTGGGAATCAGCTCGGTAATCGGAAACTTGCCGTGCGGCGCCGTCTGCTTGCATCACCTCAACGCCCACAGCCGTATCTCCTCGCAGGCGGACATGTCCGCCTGCGCTTCCTTCGGCTGGTCGTTGAACAGGTACGACAACGAACTCCGAGAGAAGAAGACCTTCGGGTTCAGCCGATTCACTTCCGCCAGGTCTGCAATCGACTGCGGGAAATCGCCCACCTCGTACCACAACAAGCCCCGGTTGAACCCAGGCGTCGGCGAACTCCGCGTCCAGCTCAATCGCCGCCGTTTAGTCGACAATCGTCCGCTGGTACACTCCATTGCGGCTTTAGCGATTGCCCCGTTCCAAGTACTTGGCGGAGTGAATGCCGGACTTGGCACCAGCATCTCTCCGATACTCTCTCCCTTGATGAGAGAGGGCTAGGGTGAGGGTGATCTACATCACCGACCGCACCAGCCCGCCGTCCACCAGCATCGTCGTGCCCGTGATGTAGCTCGACCGCGACGACGCCAGGAACGCTACCAGGTACGCCAGTTCCCGCGGCTCGCCGATGCGCTTCAACGCCGACTGTTCCGCCCGCTGCTCCAGAGCGTCTTCAATGGAAATCCCCTGCGCCCGCGCCCGATCCTCCACGTTCTCCATCATCCGCTCCGACATGATGCTGCCGGGGCACACGTTGTTGATGAGTATGTTTTCGTGCCCGATGTCGTCGGATAGGTTCTTCATAAACCCGATGACGCCCATCCGCGTTGCCGCCGACAGCGCCAGGTTCGGTATCGGCGTATAGACCGTGCTGGCCAGGATGTTGATGATGCGTCCGCCACCCTGGGCCCGCAGATGCGGCAGCGCCTCCCGTGTCATCCGCGCGAAGAAGAACAGCGAGCGATTCGCCGACACCTGCCATAGCTCTTCGGTGGAATCCTTGGCGTAGGCTTGCGGTGGCCCCCCGGAATTGTTCACCATGATGTCCAGCTGCCCAAAGCGTTCCACCGTGCCTGCCACCAGCTCGGCAATGGTCTCTTCCCTGTCTAGGTCGCCGGCAAAGGTGAAAATCTCTGTTCCCGTAGCGCCTCGTATCTCGTCCGCCGCCCGTTCCAGGTCTGACGCCGTGCGCGCGCACATCGCCACCCGTGCGCCCTCCTCTGCCAGCACCTCCGAGCATGCGCGTCCCAGACCTTTGCTGGCGCCGCCCACAATCGCTACCTTGCCGTTCAATTCCAAGTCCATTATCAGCCCGGCCTCCTCAATTGCTGCCGCCGATTATAGCAGGTGAGGCGGGAACCTTTTCAGTCGCTTGGTTGGTGCTCAATCATAACTGGCGCTGGGCTTGTTGTCCCTCAATTGGTTGTCTGATGCACCACCTCAAGGGATGTGGTGCATCTAATGCGGTTAGAAGAGCGGTAGCGCACGAACGCACCGGGCTTACGCACCAGAGATCCTAGAATGTGACGGTGGTCTATGCGCGCCTCGCCCGCACCTCGTATCCGCTCGATTCTCTCCACGAAGTGCCCCTTGGAGGGCATCGAGTAGGTCCTGCTGTTCACCCTGATGGTGCTCCACTTGCACACTCGTGCGCGGTAGTCAACGTACTCGGACTCCGGGCCGGAGGCAACTCCCGCAGATGCGGATGCTCACCCGCCACCTTGTGATGCACCACCCAACTGCGAAATTAGCAGACGCGATTATTGGAAGGTAGTTGGCAGCCACTTTCATCCCCATCTCAGCCTTCCCCCTTAACGGGGGAAGGGAACACTAAGCTCCTTATCTTCGGGGGATGTAGCGCTTGGGGAACTTAGCGACGACCGAGTAGAGTATGTCCACCATGTTGGCGAGGCGCACACGCGCGACCTGCGAGCAGAGTTGGTATGCCGTAAGGCGCTCGATGCCGTATGCTGATTCCAACCACATCACCAGTTCGTAGAAGGCGATGCGGGCTGCGTCCTCCATCGGGCGGGCGCTGCCTACGGTCATCAGGAACTCGTCGGACTCGACTCGAGGCGTGGCGACATGATGCCCCTTGATGAGATCAACAGTGAGAGTGCCACGTGTGGGTATCTCGGTGGCAACGCCACAGACCTCAGCATCGCCTTGCGCGGCATGTCCGTCGCCGACGTGCAGCAGACCGCCGGGCACATTGACGGGTAGGTGTATGGTGTTGCCGGGGCAGACATCGGCTGCGTCCATGTTCCCTCCGTGAAAGCCGGGCGCGAGCGAGGATATTGCTTCGAGCTCCGGAGCGGTGCCGATTGTGCCGTAGAACGGCTCATAGGGAATAGCCGCGATGTCGAGGTCCTCCGAGAAGGTGATTCCGCCGGAACTGATGGGATGCAGCATGACGCGTGGCGGCAATGGTGGATTGAGCGTGCGTGTGAAGACCGTGCCGCACAGTCCGCCGAACTCCGGGATGAGCGCGCTGACGCCGTAATCGCGCGTAACCTCGATGGAGTGGATGGTCACAGTGAGCGTGTCTCCCTTTTCCGCACCTTCGACATAGATGGGGCCTGTCAGCGGGTTCACGTATGGCAGCGTGATTATCTGCGTGATGTCGTCGTCCGGCGAGGTAATCCTATTCTCGAATGCGTCCGCCGTCTCCACGATGAAGGTTTCGCCCGGCGAAACAGTAGCGACGGGCTGCTTGTACGGTCCGATCACATAGGAGAAGTCGCCAGGTTCGTTGATTATGGTCTGCACAGAGGATTTCACCTCCATTCCTGAATCGAGTTCAGGACAGGCTCTAACCTTGCCCCATCAAGGGAGAAGGGATTTTGCCCTCCCCTAATCACAATGATGCACAACATTTAAGTTATTGTAAACACCTCTGTTGTCCCTACGAGACGTGATACGGGATCGCCATCCGTCAATGCTGGGTGTTGTATTCGCCAGGGTGCGGGGTAGATCATTGGGGCAATGCGTCCCAATCGTGCTGGTGGGAAGGGTTGCCGCTCAATCGACATGGAAGAGTCCGGTCTCGACATCCCTGAGGCTCAAACGAGCTAATTGGTAGCTCGGCTTCCTAACTGGAGCGAACTGGATAGCGCAGAGTGAAGCTCAGGGTGGACTGGTACGATCCTGGGTTTGGCGCCCTTGCCTCGTCTCACATGGATAGTTGGCGGCCCGGAGTCCAAGGGCAGGTCACGGACTTCGAGCGCCAGCGCCTCCGACACACGAAGACCGGCCCGCCACTGGACCATGAACAGAAGAGCCGCCCGCGAGTTCGGGGCGGCGCGTATCAGCGCGTCAACCTCGTGCGCTTCCAGGTACTCGGGCAGCGGCTTGGGCCTGGGCTCGGAGTCCCGCCGCCTGGGGCGCTGTCCCCTGTGCCTCCGGTATCTCTGGAGGGCAGCGATTGGTGTGTTCATGGTGCGGTCCCGGGCATCTTGCGATCTCTAATTCCGTGAGAATGAAATCCTCACCCTTGAACAGAAGCGGCTCTCTGGTTCGCCGTTCGCCGCTGCACACGCATTTCGATCTGTGGCCCCATTTCGATTTCCGCTACTCGCAGCTCGTAGGCCTTCTGAAGGTTCTGCCATAGTTGGGGCGAGGTGTCGAAGTAGCGGGCAAGGCGTAGGGCGGTGTCTGCCGTGATTCCCCGCCGTCCCCTCAGAATTGCGGTGATTCGATTCGTGGGCACATCCAGGGCCTTGGCCAGTGCGTTAGCCGACAGCCCTAGCTCATCGAGTTCCTCAGCCAGTATCTCCCCAGGATGGACCGGCCTCATTCCGTTGCTCGTAGTCATATGTCTCTCCACTTCAGTGATAGTCCACGACCTCCACGTCGTAGGGCCCGTCATCGCCCCAGCGGAAACATATTCTCCACTGGCGGTTGATTCTGATGCTGTACTGACCCGCCCGGTCGCCGGACAGGCTCTCCAGCCTGTTGCTGGGCAACCCGGCCAGGTCTTGCAGGGACGCGGCGTTGTCCAATACCGTGAGACGTCGCGTCGCCTGGTCAGCAAACCCCTGGAAGGCCCTCACCAGTTGCCCCCCGAAGAACCGTTCAGTCCTTCGGTCTTTGAATCCTCGAATCATTGTGATGTCTTACGTACAGTGTATAAGGAATATTACCACGTCGCTACCTATCATGACGAGACCACCAACTCCTGGCGCTTGTAATGGGCGGCGGTTGCATGTCGGGGATGGTCGGTACTTCGGCTACCGGAGCTACTGGATCATACGGTTAGGCTGCGCCCAGCAGAGAGACTCTGAAGTGCTCCTGTGAGTTCGCTTTCAGCGGAAGGATCGAGAACGCAGCGCCTGCGGCGGCGGCCGCCGCCACATCATGACCTGCCGTCGGGGGTGCAGCAGCATCCGTAAATCCGTATCGAAGACGTCTAAACCGCCGAAATTCGGGGTTCGAGCGACCAGACCGACTTCCATAACGGCCTGTGGAGCCTCTGCTTTCAGGCCGGATGGGTCGTAGTACCTGGGCGGCGATTTCTGAAGACTCTTCCGGCGAGTCCCGCCCCGAAGTCTGTGAAAGTCGTCGGAATACCCACGCGAGCAGCTTCCGCAGCCTAGGCCTCGACCAGCTACGAAGTCTCGCTGTCGCGGGCAGCTCGTGGTCCCGCAGTTGTGGGTATCCCAACACGAACAAGCTGCCGGAGGCAAGAGCTGCGTGAAGGTCGCCTACGACAGAAGCATACATTCTTGAAGAGGCATTATGATCCGCGGGAGAAAGCCTTGTGATCGAGGGCCGCGTCGGACCTTACCAGGAAGGCGGTCTGGAGAATGTCCCCCTGCCATAAGTCGTTTCCAAGTGTCGCTACGAGTGTAGTGGAAGCGCGCCATGATATTTCGGCGCTCGCCGTGCAACACTGTCCGGCCGGCCTGAAAGTCGGTCCACCCGCAATTGCTGCACGTCGCTCTCGTATTGATCATATTGAAACGCCATCACACCCTATGCTGCCTGTGAGATGGGAGTGTTAATTGTCGGGACACGAGGAAGAATAAGCTCACCCTTCGCCCTGAACTCGCTGATCTTGACCGTGGGCTTCGGGATCGCTAGGGTGTGGATAGAGTGGGATTGGGCGGACGGAGATTCCGCGCGTGAGACCATCAACAACATCTTGATGGGCCTGCCCATAGGCTGGCTGCTCGGGATTATAGTCGCAATCATCGCAGTGGAGGTGTCCGGAGTGATAAAGGACTTCATCGACCTGAAGAAGGCGCGCGCCGAGGCGAAAGCTGAAGCCAAGGCCAGAGCCGAAGCCGAGGCCAGGGCTGCTAAGGCGGAAGCCAAGCTCGAGGAAAGGGACGCCGCAGGCAAGTAGCGACCCTTTACGCGCAACCTGACCGAGAAGCCCCGTTTTCAACACGGGGCTTTTCGGTTGAACCGTACCGCTCGAAATAAGTAAATCCATCGAGGACCTGCCAATCACCGGCAGGTCCTTTTCTTTTGCAGCCGAAACAACGCGGATGATTGTCGGGCGGGGATGGCCTACCGCTCCTGAAGATGGCAGGCCCTTTATAGCTCATAGGAGGACAAAATGAGCGTACAGACAAAGAGGACTACCTGAACGCGGTCGCCGCCGCGACCACCGCGCTCGAAGTCGTAGATGTACGCGGGCTTTGTGCCGGTGTCGTCCGCCACCCTGGAAGCGAGACGTTACGCGACTCTCTCAGAAACCGTATTCGAGAGCCGATGTTCTCAGCGTGCTCAACTTTCTATAACTCATCTTCTCTCACTTAGCATTCGTGCGGAATCACGTCCAGAAATTCATGGCACCATTGCCAAACTCCCTGTCGGGTCCGGCACTAAACCAAAGCCAAGGTGAAATGCGCAGGAGCATGGGGTAAAGTTGTAGAGGTATCAGGTTAGTCTGTCTTGGAGGCAGAGAGGGGTTGATGATGGGTGTGAGAGAGATAGAGCGGTTCCTCGAACAATGGCAGATGGATGGGAGGGATTTGCGCCGGCGGATGATTTGGTCGCCGACGCCCAGGGAGCGGGAACGGTGGTACGCCCTTCTGCTGCTGACCCAGGGCTGGACGGGTTCGGGGGTGGCCGAGGCCTTGGAACGAGACCCACACACCATCGGCCGATGGGCCGTCGCCTTCGGCGGGGGCGGGCCGGCAGCCTTGATTTTCGAGCAGTCTGGGGGTTCCCCCCCGCCCTCGGCGAGGCGCAACAGGCGGAGTTGAAGGAAGCGGTGCCGGAACCGCCCGCCAAGTCGGGCATAGAACTGGCCAACTGGAACTGGAAGGTGGTCCGTCAGTTTGTCTCGGAACGGTTCGGCATCTGCCTGAGCCGCAGCAGTTGCCTGAACTATCTGCACCGCTTAGGGTTTGTCCTGAAGCGGCCCAAGAAGCGTCTGGTCAAGGCTGACGAAGCCAAGCGGGAGGCCTTCGTGGCTCCAGTACGCCGCCCTGTGGGACGAGGCGCGGCGTACTGGAGCCAAGATATTCTTTGCCGACGAGGCCCACTTCCGTGCGGACGCTGAAGTGCGGGGCAAGTGGGCGCTGAAGGGAGAGCCGGCCTTGGTGGACTCGAGCAGTCCGCGCTATGGCGAGAAGGCCAGCTACTATTCGGCGGTTTGTTTGGAGACCGGCGAGGTGGAGTGGATGGAGTTGGAGAGGAACAGCAACTCAGGAACATCGGCCGTGTTCCTGAGGCAACTGAGAGAGACACACTCCGGTCCGCTAAGGGTGATCTGGGACAACGCGCCGGCGCACCGGGGCGAGTCGGTGCGGGAGTATCTGAGGACACCCTGTCTGCACCTGCGGTTGGTGAACCTGCCGGGCTACAGTCCGGACTTCAATGGCGATGAGGCTATCTGGGGCTGGGCCAGGGAAGAGGCAACGGGAAACCTGTGCCTGGGGACCAGGGTGGCGGTGCAGGAGATGATCGGCAACTTCCTCGCCGGCCTGGCCGGACGGAAAGAAGAGGTCAAGAGGCGCTGCCGGACCGTCCTACAATCCAGGGCCGAAGGTCTCCTCCGCAACACACAGCCCAATTCCCAACGCCCCGTAAATGCACATCCCACCTTGGCTTTAGTTTAGTTGAGCAGGGCGTCCGCGTCAGGACCCTGACCCGCCGCCCGGACCAGCTCAATCCCTTCGGCGACCGGGTAGAAGCGGCCCCACTGGACTTCTCTGATCCGGACGGGCTGCGCCGCTCGATGAACGGAGCGGGCGTCCTCTACAACACCTACTGGATACGGTTCGCACGGGGCAGCATGAGCTTCGACCGCGCCGCCGAGAACACCCGGACCCTATTCGAGTCAGCTCGGCAGGCAGGTGTCGAGAGGATAGTGCACTTCTCGGTGAGCAACCCATCGCCTTTATCCCGGCTGCCCTACTTCAGGGCCAAGGCCCAAGTGGAGGACGAGCTAATGGGCCTGGGAGTCCCTTACGCCATCATCAGGCCCACGCTGGTGTTCGGCGAGGGCGACCTGCTGCTCAACAACATCGCCTGCGCGCTCCGGCGCTTCCCTGTCTTCCCCCTCTACGGGAACGGGGAGTACACGGTGCAGCCGGTCTACGTAGAGGACTTGGCGGCCCAGGCCGTGGAGGCCGGTTCCCGGGGCGAAAGCTCAGTGGCAGACGCCGCCGGGCCCGACATCATCTCCTTCAAGGAACTGCTCCGCCTCCTTGCATCCTCTATGGGGGTGCGCAGGCTGCTGGCACCCACGCCGCCGCTAGTGGGCTTCGCCCTGACCGCGATGGTCGGCTTGCTGATGCGAGACCTAGCCCTGGCCAGGGACGAGATCGACGGCCTGATGGCCGGACTGCTGACATCTGACGCACCTCCTACCGGTATGACAAGGCTGGGTGGCTGGCTCAAGGAACACGCGGACGGCCTGGGGCGCCGGTACGTGTCCGAGCTCGGGAGGAACTATCGGGGGTAGGGGCGAGCGAACGGCGAGATGAAAAGAGATACCAATTGGGAGAGACATGCCTATGCCTGAGCCCACACTATCTAGGTGGAGCCATCGTCGGGTCGCGACCGCCTTCGCGCAGGCGCACGTGCCTCTCCGGGAGGCGATGGGTAACCACAAGCGGATGTCACAGTCAATTGAAGGGTGCCCATTGCTCTGAAACTGAGTTGGCTGTCATACGCGACCACCCTGTTGGCCTTGACATTTGACTCACTATGGTTCATTCTGATGCATATCACACCAGAGTGTTGCACCTAATGGTTAGAAGACGACAGACAATATCTTACTTAGTAGGGGACCAACCGGACCTTCGGGATCTCCTAGACCAATTGAGAGAATGCACGGAAAGCCCGTACTGGAATAGAAGCCTAAGCGATATAGGCGGCATGATCCTACTAAGGGCAGCTCAGGAGGAGGTTGCCAAGTACACCACTCAGGAACACGGCAGCCCTCACCATGGGAAGGGTTCCAATGCAGAATAGCACTGAGATGGAACTCTACAGGCGGGTGAAGCAGGGGCTTACGGAAACAGGGTATGTCGGGAGTTTGATTCAAGAGAATTATGAGTTTGCCGACATACTCGCGGACGACTACTCTGTAGGGAGAATTCCCTTAGCTGCGTTCGCGCAAGATCCCCCTTCGTACCGCAATGCGTGCTTCGGCGTCGTACTGGCCAACGGTGCGAATGGTCCTCCCCTAGTAGGAAGTTGCCGCTCCCTGGGCGCTCCTCAGATTCTTGAGCTGCATCCCGATTACCTTAACCGTTGGAAGATGACCGGGAACGGGCAACCGCAGTTCCTTGAGCGCGTGTCGGCGACGGACGTCCTAGGAGTATTCCAGCGTCATCGGGAAGACTGGTCTCCACTGCGGATTCTGAGAGCCAAGTCTGCTGGTGGAAGCATGGCATCCCAACTCGATTTCTTCGACTTGGGTTTTCTTCCTCTGTTGGAACATCAGGCGCGCCACAAGCTCGACGTGCTTTTGCAGGAAACTGTGGAGCTCTCTAGGCAAGAGTTTCAGCGGCACTCCGCGTTCTCGGACAGTCACTATCCTCCTCTATTTCGTCTTCTCTTTCGGCTTATTGCCGCTAAAGTTCTAGCCGACCGGGGACAACCAGGTGATTGGCTTGGAGATGATCCGCAATTCACGATCAACGCTGTGCAGTCCTTTTACTTTAAAGAGTCTATCCCCGAGGCTGTACTGAGCCACCCCCAAACTCAATTGGTTGCTTGGGAAAGGGTCAAGAAGTCCTTCCATTTTCAGAATCTCTCAGTGGACTCCCTGGCATATGTGTACGAGAACACCTTAGTCGCTCCCGACACAAGAAGACTATTCGGCATTCACAGCACGCCGCCAGCCATAGCCGAGTACATCACTCGACAGCTTCCGTTCGAAGACCTGCCAGTTGACCAGCGCCGAATTTTCGAGCCATTCGCGGGACACGCAGTGTTCCTAGTTGCCGCCATGCAGCGGTTACGGGAGCTCATGCCGCCCGACATGGACTCAGCACAGCGACATAGATACTTCGTGAATATGCTCTCGGGTATTGAAATTGATGATTTTGCCAGGGAAGTGGCTCGGCTATCTCTAATGCTAGCCGACTATCCCAATCCAGATGGGTGGCGATTGCACGGGACCGACGCGTTGGCATCTGAGCTCTTCGAACAAGAGCTACACGCTGCTCAGATTGTGCTCTGCAACCCTCCATTCGAAGACTTTGATGCGAACGACAGGCTGAACTATGGCAACCTATTCTCCGTAAGGAAGCCTGCACATATCCTTCGCAGAGTTCTTCAACAGCCGCCTGATCTACTTGGATTCGTGCTTCCGCGTTCATTTTTGATGGGGCGAGGATACAAAGAGGTTCGTTCACACATCGGGCAGACTTACTCATCAATAGAAGTGGTTGCCCTTCCGGACCAAGTATTCCGCCACTCCGATGCGGAGGCAGTGCTCCTCCTAGCTTCCAAGAAAGGCAGTCGGACGGTAAGACTCCAAACAGCGGTTGTCGATAGGGGAGATCTTGAGAACTTCTACCTTACCCATCAGCCATCTCGACAGTCTGAGGACGACTTTGAAGCATCTTCGTCTAGCTTCGAAAAGAGCATCTGGCTGCCGGCTCTTCAAGAGGTTTGGAAAGCCACCACACGATTGCAACGGCTCAGTGATGTAGCCGACATTCATAGGGGAATTGAATTCAATATTCCGTTTCGGCCAAACGAAAGCGCTTTGATATCGGAAACAGCTAGTCCGGGCTTTAGGCTGGGTATTCAAAAGGTGAAGGATTCGGTAGAGCCATTTCTGATCCGCAAGATGGTGTATCTCAATGTATCGCCCGACCACATGAGAGGGCAGGCTTACAGGCATCCGTGGCAAGAGCGAAAGCTGGTTGTGAATGCAGCGCGAAGGACGCGAGGAGCGTGGCCCATAGCCGCGTCTATAGACCATATCGGCATCACTTGCTACCAAAACTTTCACGGCGTCTGGCCTAAGGACTCAATTTCGCTCGAATCCCTAGCAGCGATCCTGAACGGCCCCGTCGCAAACGCGTACGTGGCAACTAGGGAGGGGAAGAGAGACGTACATAAACGGACGCTTCAGGGCATCCCTGTCCCGGATCTGCATCCTGACCAAGACAGGACGATTTCGTCTTTGGTTCAACAGTACATCCAAGTCCGTAAACAGTGGGCAGATGGAACTCTTGCGCATAGGGAGGCGCACGATACATGTGGCAGCTTGCTTCAGCAAATTGATGCTGAAGTCCTAAAGGCATACGACCTGTCCCCTCGCACCGAACGATTTCTCCTTGACTATTTTAGCGGTCAAGAGCGCCCTGGGCCTGTCCAGTTCACTGAGTACTTCCCAAGCTGGTTCAAGCCCCACATGCCCTGGCACCGATTCTTGTCGGGAGAGATGAGGGAAGCCTCAGCCGCAGCGACCCTTGGCCGATTGCCGGTAATTGACGATCCACTAATCTCAGAAGCAATGAAACACGTGTGACAGGGTTGCTAGGTGGAATCTATCGAGGGTTATCTCTTGGATACAAACATTGCCAGTGCAGCCTGGGACTACGGCGCTCCAAACCACAGGTATGTGAGGCAACGACTGGGGGAGCTTGGGGATGCACCTGTCAGTGTCGCGGCCGTGTCAATTGCTGAAGTCGAGTATGGACTTCAAACAGCGCCGCTCATTGATACTCAAAGGCAGGCCGCAGTTAGGAGTGCGATGGCTAGTTACCATGTCTTAGATGTTGACAGGCATACAGCTGAGATCTATGCAGAGATTCGGGCCGACCTCTTTCGCACGCACTCTCCTAGGAAGGGTCGTGGAAGACTTACTAGGAGGTACGTCGAGGACCTAGTTGATCGCACTACTGGCAAACAACTTGGTATCCAGGAAAATGATCTTTGGATCGTTAGTGTGGCAGTGCAGTACAACTTAATCTTTGTCACAAATGACAAGATGCGCAGAGTAATCGAGGCAGCCAAATACTCTGAACGAACAGACTACTGGACCTAGAACGATCAACAAGGAGCCGACAAATCTTGGCACCGCTATACCACGTAGAGATTACACCAAAGGCTTTCCAGCCACCCCATAGAAGAGTAGAGCATGAGACCGACCTCTCGGCTGATGAGCTTGAGAGACGTTTCATCATTCCATATAGCAAAGCTGAATCAGTCGTGATCAGAGGCAGACTGATCCCAATCGATGACCTTCATCGGATCAGAATTTACCTAACGGAACAGAAGTTGGGCACGCGTGCAGAATTGCCCAAGAGGGAGTTAGTTGATGTCACGAATCAATTCATTGCCGCTGCTCCAGGGTACGCATTGGAAGAGAAGCCCCAAACTGGAAAATCTCAAGCTCCCGCAGATCCTCGTGTAGTTTTCGTCGTTCATGGGAGGAACGATGAAGCTCGAAATGCTCTCTTCGAGTTCCTGAGAGCAATAGGTCTCCATCCATTGGAGTGGTCCGAAGCTATTGGAGCTACGGGAAGTGCGTCGCCATACATTGGCGAAATTCTTGATGCAGCATTCGATGTAGCACAAGCTGTCGTAGTACTGCTGACACCTGATGACGATGCGCGGCTAAAGCAGCAGTTTTGGAATAAGGGTGACGCTCCCTATGAGACAGTGGCCGGGAGTCAACCGAGGCCAAACGTGTTGTTCGAAGCGGGAATGGCGATGGGTCGAGACGCGCCGCGCACGGTCTTGGTGGAACTGGGTAGGTTGCGGCCCTTTAGCGACATGGCCGGACGCCACACTATTAAACTCGATGACAGTACTCAAAAACGCCAGGACCTAGCTCAGCGATTGAAGCGGGCAGGCTGCAGCGTAAAACTGGAAGGCACCGATTGGCATTCGGCAGGCAAATTTGAAGCTGCGCTTGCCCCCTCATTTGAAAGCGACGTGCAGGAGAAGGCCGAAATCAGAGAGCCTACCTATGGTGGAACCGTGGCAATATCGGGTGATGCAGCAAATCTTCTGATCGAAGCAATGAACAGCAAGCTGCATGTCATCCAACGGCAAACCTTGCCAAACGGTACGGTCATCAAGACCAATGGCAAGAGTTTCGGGGGCCTCGAAGACTTGAGATCAGGACCAACATGGGAGTTGGCCCTAAAGGAACTCGTGGATTTCGGTCTTGTAGTTGAAGATGACGCATCGAAAGGAGAGGTTTTCGGTGTGACGACCACAGGATTCAACCTGGTTGACAGTTTTGAATTCTCTCAGCATTTGATAGAAGAAGAGTCCAGAGGAAGCGTAGCCGAGTGACGAAGTTGAGCGCAGTAGGAAATCTAGCTCTACACAGGGTATATCGGGTAGCTGGCCTTATCCAGCGCGACCATCCAGCAGCTCGGAGTCCCCTCGGTGGGAAGGCGTACGTTCGAGATTGTCAACTGAGAGCCCTTCGAGTTCGGGGCTTACCTTGCATTGGTATTCTGGAACGGAGGCCCTATGGATGCGCTGGACGACGGAGGGGTTGCGCTTGATGAGAGAGTGCCTGACAAGTGACTCACAGAACCGCACAAGTCAATACGGGCACGATGAGCCGCGGCCCATGTTTACACGGAATCGGTGCAAAGGGAGATGACCTTCGACTTCTCAAAGCTCAACGTAAGCGGCCAGCAGGCCAGGCCAACCCACCCCATTGACATATTCCAGGGGGCCGCCATCACCGATGGCCACATCAACGACCTCTGGCTCGGCCAAGGGGATGCTCTGCGCGATTGGCACGACTGCAGAGACAAAGACGATGTGGCAGTGGTCCTGAATACGGGAGCCGGAAAGACCTTGGTGGGACTGCTCATTGCTCAGTCACTGGTGAACGAGACCAGGCGACAGGTAATCTACGCGTGCAGTTCCATCCAACTCGTCGAACAGACCGCTACCAAAGCTGAAGGCTACGGGTTGCCGGCCGCCACGTACTACCGGCGGGACTTCTCGCAAGTCGACTTGTACCTCCGCGCCGAGGCGCCTTGCGTGACCACCTACCAGGCGTTGTTCAACGGAAGGAGCCGTTTCAGGTCCGACGACATAGCCGCCATCATCTTCGACGATGCCCACACTGCCGACCAGATTCTGAGAGACCAGTTTTCGCTTTCGATTACTCGCGGTGAGATGACTGAGACCTTCGACCGGATACTGGCGTTGTTTCAGCCGTATCACAACTCGGTGGGCCTCGCCTCCAGTTTCGCAGAGGTTATCAATGGTGAGGCTTCCCGCGAGTTTCTCGTCCCGCCATTCGAGATACAGCGCAATCTGTCAGAACTGCGCCGACTGCTTGTTGAGGCCGGTCTTAGCGAACACATAAGCACGACGTTCGCCTGGGAGCACATTCGAGACCACGAAGACCTGTGCTGTCTCTTGATCTCCAATAGGGAGGTAACGCTCACGCCCCCGGTCGCGCCTGTCTTCTCGCTGCCCTATTTCAGGGACGGAGTTAGGCGCGTCTATCTTTCGGCAACATTGAGTGCTCCTGACAGCTTTGTCAGAGCCTTTGGCCGGCAGCCCGACGAGATAATATCTCCCTCCACCACTGCTGGCGAATGCGAGCGGATGATACTGATTCCGCGTGCCGTTGAGGGAGTGGACGATGACCTAGCGTCCGCCAAAGAGGTCATCGTGGACCACAAGGCATTGATATTGGTCCCCAGCTATTACAGAAGTGAGAAGTGGGCTGATATTGCTGAGCCTCCACCCAGGGAGAGCGTTTCGGAGGCCATAGATTCGTTTCGGGAGGCCAAACCACCTGCGAAGCTGACGCTCGCCGCTAGGTATGATGGGCTCGACCTGCCGGGTGACACTTGCCGGACGATGGTGCTGGACGAACTCCCGCAAGGCGCGGGGCCTCTGGAACGGTTCCAATGGGAACGGCTCAATATGCAGAACAGCCTTCGCAGTTTGCTGGCGTCGCGCATTGTGCAGAGCTTCGGACGCATCTCAAGAGGCATGAGCGACCATGGAGTCGTGCTGCTCACGGGGAAGGGACTGGTGGAATGGCTTCTCGTTCCCCGCAACCGCGCACTGTTGCCGCGCTTCCTACAAAAGCAGATGGAAATTGGGGAGCAGCTGTCCAAAGGAGCATCAGGCACCGGCAACCTAAAGTCCATCGCCTCTGCCTGTTTGGCAAGGAATCCCGGGTGGGTCCAGGCTTACACCAACAACATGAGAGACTTGCCTTCCGACAGTGCATCGACCGGCCAGGACAAAGCTCTCGATATCGCACTGGCCGAGGCTCGCTTCGGAAAGGCCCTTTGGAATAGGGACTATGGGGGCGCCGCTGTTGCTCTGAACGCTATCCTTGAAGAAGCCTTCGAGTTCAGCCAATTCAGTGGAGCATGGCTGAGCCTTTGGCTGGGTTACAGCTTGGATATGAGCGGCGACCATCAGAACGCGTCCTACTTCTACCGGAAAGCCTGCGCGAACCAATCGAACATGCCCCGGCCCCGCTCGCTCACACCCAGCACAGGCACCTCGATTCCGGCACAGGTGACCCGCATCTCCGAGCAAATGCGAATCGGACACTCGGATTCCCTTCTTGTTCAACCGCCCAGGACGCTTGTCCAAGACCTCACGCCGCTCAATGGAAATGGATCGTCGGCTCAGGTCGAGGAGGCCATACGCTGTCTCGGCCAGTACCTTGGCCTGAGGTCCACAAGACCGGACAAGGAATATGGGACTGGGCCCGACGTCCTATGGATGTCGGAAGAGGGGCATGCTGCCTGTATCGAGGTAAAGACCGACAAGCAAAGCTCTTCATCCTACCGCAAAGAGGACGTGGGGCAGTTACACAATCACATTCAGTGGGTGAAGGACAACCATGAGGTCTCGCAGATCGTTCCGACGTTCGTAGGGCCCTTACTTCCGCCCTCCAAGGAGGCAAGCCCGTCGCCAGACATGAAGGTCATAGAGTTGCAGCAGTTCCACGAGCTCAGCCAACGGCTGATAGCTGCATTGCAAGACGTAGTTCAACGCGCATTGCCGTTGAGTCTCGAACACGAACTAAGTGAAGCGATGAAGAGCCGGAACCTCTTGTACCCCAAGGTATTCTCCAGCTTGGATGGGAGCTTCTTGGAGGATATTCCCGGACCGAGTTGACTTAGAGACTATCTCAAAACTTGAGTCGCCACCAACGGCGATACCATATCAGTGAGCACGCCAGTTGAATCAGGGCAAGGTAGTTCCGCGCCTTCTTCTCATATCTGACCAGGATGCCTCGACACTTCGAGAGCCACCCAAGCGTTCTCTCCACCACCCAGCGCCGCGCAGGATAGCGTTTCTGCCCTGATGAGTCCAGTTTCTCCTCTCCGATCCGCCGGATGTGCGCCTCATATCCGTACAGCGATGCTGCCCTCCAACCTGTGGGGTTGTCATATCCTTTATCCAAACACAGATGCTGAGGTCGCTGTTCACTTGGTTCAGGACGCTCAACCACTATAGACGCCAGAGTATCCTCCAACAACTTGGTATCGTGGACATTCGCCGCTGACACCACAATGCTCAATGGACCCCCCCCCTGCTTCCACGAGGATGCTGCGCTTGCTCCCCGGCTTGCCTCTGTCAGTCGGGTTCCTACCTACCGCATCCCCCCCATACGCGCTTTACCCATAGAAGCGTCCGCCGACTGCCACTCCCAGTCCACACCCCCCAACTCCTCGCAGTGGGACTGTATGATCACCCATATCCTGGGAAACACCCCCGCCGCTTCCCACCTCTGGAACGTGCGATGGATTGTGCTGTCATCACCGAGATAGCTGGGCAACCTGTTCCACTGGCAGCCTGAGCGCATCCGAAAGATGATTGCGTTTAGCATTTTACGAGGGTCCTGTCTCTTGCGTCCGGTCGCTTTTGGGGGATCGAGTTCTTCAAGCACCACCTCTATCTCATCCCAAAGGTCATCCGGCGTTTCCCATATCGTATCGAGAGTATCCCGCTCGGACATATTGTGTGTCCTCCTTCGATTCAGTTCTGCGTACAGCTTAATCGAAGCATTGAACATTCACCATCGTTTTGAGATAGTCTCTAAGTGTAGGTCAAGTCTAAGTTGGCGATACCGATCCATTTTAAGGTTGGAGGTGACACATGATTTGATTGCCGGGAGCAAGAACTACCTCAAGAGTCTCTGCGCCAAACAAGAGTGCCTACTTGGTTTAGGCACATGCCGAATCTTCCCGGATTCCCACGAGCTGCTTGCACTGGTCGTAGTAGGTGCGATTCTCCCGACGCATACGGTATGCGTGGCGGCGTTCCTCGAGCGCGACGTTGTGCAGACTCCGGCACATCGACAGAACCCCATCCAACCTGCGGCGCCCGGCACGGGAGACGTAGGCGCGGGTCTGGTATGTAACGTGAATCTTCATGTCAAGTTATGTATGTAAGTCCCTTTTGAATCTATCCGGCTTTTTGCTTTTCAGATACCAACAGGGCGTCTTCGAGCCATTCGAGCTTGAGTCCGGTTTCGGCTAGAAACAGTCTTTTGACCTTCGCCTTAATTTTGGGAGAGGCCGCGCCGTGAATGTTCCACTGCGCGGCGCTGGCCCATGCCCTCTGTCTGTTTCGCGCGCTTCCGACGCGTTCCACGAAGTAACTGATGGAGATGACTCCGTATGGCACGGGCAGATTCATCTCCGACCATCTGGGAGGGGATACTTCGAAGGCCTGAATGTAGGCCCTCTGATGCCTTCCGCAGAGGATCTGTCCGTTTTTGTTGATTATGCAGCACTTGTGGTCAATCTTGCATTGCTCGCACTCGGGCCATAGGCAGGTCCGTGGTTTCGGATGCTTTTTGGCGAAATAGTGAATTACCCGCTGCCAGTGTCTCAGTTCAGGACCCTTCTTCGCGGCGTTGAATTCGTGAGGCTTATTATTCTGAAGCGGAATATATTCCTCTGCAATTTTGCCTTCAGGAAGAGACTGGTTCTCTATGGAGTGTCCGCACGACAAGCACTGGATGTAGACGCCGTAGATGTCCTGCATCTGGTGTAGATAGCCGGTTTTGCAGCGGGGACACATTCTCTTCCTGATGGAATTGATGCGGTCCGCGCCATTCTTCGTCATCTCAGTCTTGCTGAGAGTTTCTGGCATTTTCTGTTTGGTCTGTATCATGTTTCAACCCGTTGATGCGCCTTTAACTGAGGTATCCATGGTGGAATAATTTGCAATTGATGACCGTTGTAATGAGTGTAGCGCAACATAGGAATTTGCCCATCTGAAGGCGGGAGGACTTGGGCCGGAGGTTCTGCGGCGAATATCCGCCCTCAACGGATTTTCTTATATTTCTTGAATGCGGCTGTCTGGAACATCGCGCGGAGCGGTATTGTCGTCCGCTTTTTGGTTTTTCCGACGGGCCGTCGGAAGAAAACTTCTCAGACGGGAGACGGCTGGGATGCCGGGACGGGTGAACCGAAACCTGTTTCATGAGCGGGGCTTGGAACTTTCGTCGATGTCAGTGGGACTCGAGGAACCGCGGGTTGTCTCGGCCGAATATCGCGCGGATGCCCACCTGCGCCAGTCTTCGGCAGACCGGAGGACCTCGCCGTCCACGTCCTCCATGTGTCTGTAGGTGGCGCTGACATACGGTCCGCCCATACCGCGGCGTCCGCATATGAAAAAGCTCGATGGTTTGCCCTCGATGCGATAGACGTGGATCTCCTCGTTTGGCTCAGGGGTGTCTTGCGGCTCAGGGAGCTGAAGTAGTGATAGTAGCTGCCGGTTATCTGGCATCTCATGGCGGCGGCGTAGAGGGCGCAGGTCGGATGCCACATGTGCCGGCGGGTGGGCGCGGGCTTATGGCACCAGGTGCATGCGCCGCGTTTTCCGAGGCCGTACAGGCGCCCGAGGGCGGCGCGGCTGCCCTTGAGCGTCAGGGTGCGCTCGCCGCGGGCCCTCAGGGGTCTGAGGACGTACTGCACGATGCCTCGGTAGGCGCGGTAGGTGTCTTTATTCATGGGGCAGAGCGGGTTTGCTGTCTATATATCGAGATTGGCTACGTCCAGGGCGTTTGTCTGTATGAACTGTCGTCGGGGTTTTACCTCGTCTCCCATGAGCATGGAGAAGGTGCGGTCGGCCATTTCCGCGTCGTCTATATTGACTCTCAGCAGGGTTCTTCTGCTGGGGTCCATGGTGGTCTCCCAGAGCTGCTCTGAGTTCATCTCGCCCAGTCCCTTGTAGCGCTGGAGCTTGACGCTCTTTTTGTTCTTCATCCTGGACATCGCGTCTTCTTTGTCGTCCTCGGTGTAGGCGTAGTGGATGTCACGCCCCGCCGTTATCTTGTAGAGGGGCGGCTGGGCTATGTAGATATAGCCCATGTCCAGCAGCTGCGGCATGTGTCTGAAGAAGAACGTGAGGATGAGCGTGCGTATGTGTGAGCCGTCCACGTCGGCGTCGGTCATTATGATGATTCGATGGTAGCGGGCGCGCTCGACATTCATGTACTCGCCGACCCCCGCTCCTATGGCGGTTATCATTGATTTTATGCCGTCATGGGCGATCATTCTGTCGGCTCTGGCCTTCTCGACGTTGAGTATCTTGCCCCAGAGCGGCAGGATGGCCTGGGTTCTGCGGTCGCGGCCGGACTTTGCGGTGCCGCCCGCCGAATCCCCCTCGACAAGATATATCTCGCTCAGGGCGGGATTCTTTTCAGAGCAGTCGGCCAGCTTTCCCGGAAGTCCGCCGCCGTCCATGGCGTTCTTTCTTATAACGAGGTCCCTGGCCCTTCGCGCGGCCTCGCGGGCCTTCTGGGCGGTGAGACACTTTTCTATTATCTGCCGGGCGGGGGTGGGATTGTCCTCCAGGTATATTCTCATCGCGTCAAAGAGTATGCTGTCCACCTGCGTTCTTATCTCGGCGTTTCCGAGCTTGTTTTTGGTCTGGCCCTCGAACTGCGGCTCCGGGAGCTTGACGCTGATGACGGCGGTGAGTCCCTCACGGGTCTCCTCGCCGGCGAGGTTGGATTCCTTCTCCTTGATCATGCCGCTCTTTTTGGCGTACTCGTTCAGGGCCCTTGTGAGCGCGGAGCGAAAGCCGGTGACGTGCGTTCCGCCGTCTGAGGTGTTGATGCAGTTGGCGAAGGCAAGTATGTTCTCGCGGAAGCTGTCGTTGTACTGGAGCGCCACCTCCACGATGGTTCCCTCGTCGTTCTGTCTCTCGACGTAGATGGGGTCAGGGTGGACGACCTCCCGCGCGCTGTTCAGGTTCGCCACAAAGCTGGATATGCCGCCGTCGAAGTAGAAGGTCTGGACGTTGTTCGGCCAGCGGTCGTCATGGTAGGGGCTGTTGAATATCATTGTGAGCCCCTTGTTGAGATAGGCCATCTCCCTGAACCGGTTGAGAAGCGTGTCGAAGTCGTATGCGAATTCCCCGAATATCTCGCCGTCGGGCATGAAGGTTATGGACGTGCCTGTGGGTCGCTCATTCCTGGGGTCGTTGCGGTATCGTATCTCGTCCTGGGTTACGCCTCTGGCGTAGCGCTGGTGATAGATTCTCTTGGATCTCTTGACCTCCACCTGTGTCCACTCCGAGAGCGCGTTTACCACCGAGGCGCCGACGCCGTGGAGTCCGCCCGACACGCTGTATGCCTTGGAGTCGAACTTGCCGCCCGCGTGAAGGGTGGTCATTATGGTCTCAAGGCCGCTCTTTTTGGTGGAGGGATGAATGTCCACGGGTATGCCCCTGCCGTCGTCGGTCACGGTTACGGAGCCTTCCTCGTTGATGGTTATTTTTACTGTGGAGCAGTAGCCCGCCATGAACTCGTCAACCGAGTTATCGACTATCTCGTATATGAGGTGGTGAATGCCGCGCTGGTCGGTGCTTCCTATGTACATGCTCGGCCTTTTTCTGACCGCCTGCATTCCCTCGAGGACCTGTATGTCCTGGGCGCTGTAGTCGCCGTTGGTCGTCATTGATTTCTCCTGCGTCTGGCGAAAGATGGATATTCGGGGTCAGGGGTTGTTGTCCTTGTTCCATCTATAGTGTACAACGATAAGGGTTAGTGCGGGCGCGTTTTGCCAGCGTTCTTGTGAGGTTGTAGCTTTGGGGTGAATCGCTGAGAGGTGCGTTTATGGATCTGAACGATTATCAGAACGTCGTCATGGAGAATATCCGGACGTCTTTGGCGTCCGGCAGCCGCATGGTCTCTATTCACGCGCCTCCGGGCTGGGGCAGGACGGGAACGCAGATGGCTCTTGTCAGGTGGGTCCTGGGCGACGGCCACAGGGTTCTTTGGATACCGCTCAGCCAGGCGCGTCTATATCACATAGGGCACATGCTGCTCGATCCCGAGGGTATTTCATGGGACATGCTCAAGTCGTGGAAAGGCCCTCTGCCGAACGTCGACACTCTTCTGTCGGCGTCGATTCCGTCTGCGTCCGACTGGGGTGAGTATGGGGCTCGGGATTTTCTTATTGTCGAGGCGACGTCCGGTTCGCCGGACGCCGAGCGACTCGGCTGCGTTACTGAATCCTGGCCTGGTTTTGTGGCCTGGTTCAGCTTCGCAGCCGACGGGGATTTTTAGGATGTCCTCTGACAGGGCTGTTTTCGGCGCGCTCTGCGGCTCGGAGTATCTCGAGGTCGGACAGCCGGTGGTATTCTGTCCGACGTGCGAGAGAAGGCGCAGGATGCTCTACATGCTGGAGGCGTGGCGCGGCGCTGTCTGGACATGTCTGAGCTGCGGTGAGCGCTGGCACAGCGATGACGGACGCATGGAGCGTCCCTTCATGCGCGGCTGGCGCGTCAAATCGGTCAGAGCCGCTCGGGAGAGATGGGCGCGCTACGGCAGGGTTCGCCTGACGAGCGCCCGTATTCGGGCGTCGTTCGGACTGGACGGGGATGCCTGAGGGATGCCCGGAGTTGTCCGGGTCAGTCGCCGTTGGAGCCGTATCGCAGGGCTGTTCGCCGGGGTCTTCGCATCGTCTGCGGATGAACCTGATGCGTTCTGCCGCAGACGTCGAATCAGGGGTGTAATTCATTCTAATGCTCTCACTGGACACGAATCTGCCGCAGATAGCGCATTGTCGTTTCGATACAGGAGCCTGTTGATTTGATTCTGTCATTAGAGTCGCGCTGTCCTTCACTATCTCATTTCTTCCTCTCTTTTGGACTGGATGATTTCAACTATCTGGCGGCTGGTTATCTCCCTTGCGCCGAGTCTGGAGATTGCCTGGGCGCGCTTTGTGAGCGATATGTCCAGGTGCTCCCTGGGGCTTTGGGGATGCTGGATATATCTGGCTGAGAGTCCGACGGTCGCGCAGGCGGCCCTGAGCTCTTCGGGAGTATCGGCGATGAGGTGGGACATCTTCATGCGTCCGTAGGGTATGCGGGCGTTGTCCACGTATAGGGACATATTAACTTCTTTGGGTTTATAATGAAATCATTATATAGCGATATGGGCAAATGGGCAGAACACCGCTTTGGCCCTGGAGTTTCAGGGAGAGAATCCATATGAGATACGCGTTTCTGGCTGGCCTGACGACACTTTTGTATTTGCTGGTCGGCTGCGGGAGTGGTGAGCCCGCGTCGCCGGCTCCGTCTGGGGACGTCTCCACGCCTCTGGTTTCACGGACGGCGGTTGTGTTCGGTGGGTCGAACATCATGATTGAGATGAAGGAGCCTTTGATTCTGGCGTCCGGGGAGGTTGGCTTGCGTTCTGCGGACGGGTTGCATTTCTTTATGTACCCGCGCGCTTCCGTTCTCGAGGATAGGGGGTCCGGCGGTCCGGAAAGACGCTGGGATGTGCTGAACAATCTGGAGATTCGGCTGTCGTCGGCTGGATGGGATCCCGAGCTGGTCCATGGATTGTCGGAGGATTACGGCCTGCGGGTGGCGACGGCCGATGAGGGCGGTAACGCCATCTGGGCCGAATACGAATGGGTCTCTCTGGACTCGGCCAAGGCGCTGCTCGACGAGCTTGGCGCGGACTCGCGTATCGGGTATCTGGACGTTCTGCGTGAGTGGTAGTGGTCCGGCTGTCGAAAAGCCAGCGGCGGGTTCGGCCGGGGGCGCTAGACTTTTAGTGAGGCGGCGCTCTGGCGCGTCGTCTGGGCCATAGGGCCGGAGGAGTTTGGATTATGGATATATTGAGGGCCGGGCGCCGGTTTCTCGGCTGGGGGCTGGTGTCTGGACGAGTGCTCCTCAGGCTCAAGGTGCTGTCGATTGCGCTTATTGGCCTGACTGTGGTTCCGGCCATCTACTATGTGCTGCACGTCCGGCGATGTAAGGATGAGTCTCATGAGCATGACCTGCGCTGGTACAGGTATCTCTAGGCCCGGTTTGTTGTCGGGAGGACGGGCGGGTGAAAAGGTGGCGGCGGTTTTGAGACTTCTGTTTAGGATTGGGATAGGCGAGCGGGTTCCGCTCTGCCGTAACCGGAATGGAGGGTTTTTACCGATGAGCGTTCTTGTGGTGCAGGAGAGGGCCTATCTCTCGCAAAAGGGGCACGCGCAGCTGAATTCGGTCATGGCCGATCAGCGCGAGCTCTATAATTCGGCGCTGAAGCACAGGCGTTACGCCTATGAGGGTCCGCGGGTGAGGCTGGACCTCAAGGCGCAGTCGCGTGAGCTGACCGACGTTCGCGCGCATGACCCGCGTTATGAGGATGTGGACAGGCGGGTGCAGGCGGCTACGCTCATGCGGCTCAATAAGGCTTATAACAGCGCGTTCTCGCGCCTGAATCGTGGCGAGAAGCCGGGATTTCCGCATGAGACGAGGCATGTTCGAACACTGGAGGTTTACTCCGGGAGTAGCAGGTATCTGAGGCGCGGGGATAACGGAAGGGTCTGGATTCAGATAAAGGGTCTGCCCAGGATGAGGATCAAGCGAACTGAGCGGATCCCCGAGGAGAGCCAGCCCCTGAACATGACGATTACCCGCAAGCCCAATGGGGTCTATATCGGGATGTCCTTCAGGTTTGAGGACGCGCTCATGCGTGAGACGCGACCGGAGGTTCCGGTCGGCATCAACCGCGGTGTCGTGAGGCGGGCCACCATGACGACCGGCAACGCTCTGCCGAGCTGTGACCGCACGGAGAATCTGAAGGCGCAGCGCAGGCTTCTCCGCAAGATGCAGCGTCAGCGTGACGCCGCGCTCAGTGAGGGGCGCGCTGTCATGGAACATGCGGGTTTCAATCGCAAGACTGGTAAGCGTCGTTACAAGTTGAAGTGGATTGTCTGGTCTCACAGCTATGGCAAGACGCGGGAGCAGTACGTGCGGCTGAGACATCGCGAGAATGTCCGCAATATGGGAGATATACACCAGTTCACGGCGTCTGTCGTGGCGTCTCACGACGGCATATTCATTGAGGACTTCGATACTCTCGATATGATGAAGTCTGCGCGTGGGAACGAGGAGAATCCTGGGAGTGACGTCGAGCGTAAGACCAGGCTCAATCGGCGGATCGCCGAGCAGAACTGGGGAGCGATGGCGGAGCAGCTCGCCTATAAGGCGAAGGCGGCGGGATACCTGTTCGCCCGGGTCTCTCCGGAGCATATAAGCCAGATCTGTCCGGTCTGTGGGACGGTGGGGGAGTTCACGCTCGTTGGGCGGGAGTTCACCTGTCTGAGCTGTGAGTTCAGGGGTGACGTGGATCTGATAGCGGCCTATCATGTGCTGATTCGGGGGCTGATCGACAGTGGCTTTGAGCCGGATGAGACGAACTACTTCAGAGGAGGTTCGGATGTGCGGGTGCTTCTGACGGACCCGCCGGTGCGTCCGAATATCGATCTGTTTGGGAATTACATACAAAACTTGACAAAGTCAAGTTATGCTGCCGTTCTGGTTTTTATGCCGGGGCGAACAGTCCCACGCCCCCGCGCTCTTGCCAGGATATTGATGGCCGCGTTCACGTCGGCGTCCATCAACTTCCCACAGTGAGCGCACTCGTATCGTTCTCCTGCCCGGTTCGCGGCGTCCATGACGCCACAAGCCGAACAGGTCTGGCTGGTGTGCCTGGGATCCACGACGACAAGCTCTCTACCGGCCCACTCTGCCTTGTAGTTAAGCTGCTGTCGTATCACGCCCCATGTCTGTTCCAATATGCTCCGGTTCAGTCCGCTCTTGGCGGCCACGTTTCTACCGGGAGTCTCAGCCGTACCCGCCGCCGAGCGTGTCATGTTGGCTATACGCAAGTCTTCAAGCGCGATCATGCCGTAGTTCCTGACCAGCTCGGTTGTGACTTCGTGGCAGGCGCTGCGGTTACGGATTTTATTTCTGTACGTTTCGCGGCCCAGGGAGCGTACCCGCTTCTTTCTGGATGAGCTGCCCTTCTTGCATCTGGAAACTTCCTGACGAAGCCTGTTTTCCCTTCGGCGACCAATAGTCCTTCGCTCCACAATTCCACCATTCGAGAGCGTCATGCGCTTGGTCACGCCCATGTCGATGCCGACTGCCTGTGGGTTGGCCGGAAGCGGTTTCCTCTCGATCTCGAAGGCCATGCTGACGACGATGCCGGTTGGCCGGCGCGTTATCATCAGGGTTCTGGGACTGCCTTCCGGCAATGGCCTCTTTGTCCTGAGCGTTATGGTGGGCAGTCCCTTGATCTTGACATGGGCTCTTCGTCCGTCCTGAGAGCGTTTGAGCATTGCGGGTGTGGTCTCGGCCACCCCGATGGTCTGGTATCGGTGTCGGGACCTGAACCTGGGGAAGCCCGGCTTCTCTCCCTGGCGGACTCGTCTGAAGAACGCCTGAAAGGCTCTGTTCACGCGCCTGAGAACGCCCCTGCCCACCTGAAGGCTCATGGATCCCCATTCTGGGATGTCCTTGCGAATCTGTGTGAGAGCCGTGGTCTGGTCGTAGTATGTGATGGACTTGCGCGCCATCTTGTAAGCGTCCCTTCGCTCCTGGAGCGCCGCGTTGTACAGGATCGAACACTCCACAAGAATGGCGTCGAGACGCTCATGTCCCGTGCGTGTGCAATACCCGCGGTACTGGTATGTCGAGTACGTCTTCATTCAACCTTCGTTCCTCATATCGTCAAGTTTCGTATGTAAGTCCTTTATTTTTCCTAAAGTCGCAAATACATCATCATCCCGCTCTTGGTTGACCAGACCCAACCCATCGGGATGGCGTTTGAGACTCTATGATGTGGGGGATATGTGTGGATGGGGAGGGCCCGCTCCTCTGTGAGGGCGGGCCGGAGAATGTCGCGGACTATCGCGGGGTCAGGCTGGGCTTATGCCCAGAACCTCGAGGGCGTTTTTGTAGTAAAGGTTTTTGAGCGTGAAGCTGATCGCCTCGCGCTGGCTGAGACGCCTCTCCCATCGGTTTCCGTAGGAAAGAGCGCTGATTACTACGAGCCATGACTCGATAAACGCGCCGTCATAATTCCTATAGAGATTATGGGCGTGGATTCTGGATGTGTTTGCTGATGCGATCAGCGTTGTGCCTGGATGCGCCGTGTGAAGCGTGTCCTTGGGCCTGGTGTCAGACTCATGTATGGTGACGCTCATCTCGCGCAGTATGTCGTCGGGGGCGTTCATCCTGATGGCGTCCTCTATGGCCTCAAGCTGAGTGATGATCTTTACGTCGCCGTGATTGCTCTCATGAAGCAGCGGGGAGCGCGATACGTTGACGAATAGCTTCTCGTCCAGCCTGTATATCTCCCTGGACGTCCACATAAGCGGCGTCCATGCCTTATAGACTCTTTCGAGTTCGTCAAGGCGATAGGTTGTGTCATCCAGTGTGTAGGTATTTGATAGTTTGAAGCTCATTGGTCGTTGGTCTCTGTCTCCGGGACCTTTCTGTAAGTTGTGTACATTATAACAGGATGCCTGGGTCTTGGAAGGTCTGGGGCCCCGCGCAATGCGGGGCCCCGGCGTTTTCACCGCTCTCGTGAGGTATACGGCGGCGGTTTCCGCGCCGCGGGGCCGGACTGTTGGGTCCTGGAGGCTCTGCCAGCGTCCCATGGGGTCGCCCCCGACTTCCCCCCGCGGCGCGGGTTGATCAGTGGTTGCCGGTCGGCTCGGCCGCCGCCTCGCAACGCTGATTATAGGGCAGAGCGCGGAATTGGGCAAGTTCCCCTGAATCCTCGAAAAATCCGAAAGTGAATTTCAGAGCATTTTTCGAGGTCTTCCCATCCGATAGGGAGCGCGCTTGCGGGGAGTTCCCATCGTCATTTTGGGACTTGACAGCGTATCTGAGCGGGGTTAATCTGGATACAGTTTAGGGTACTCAATTACTTTGGGTATCGCACTAAGTCGGGACTGCTGATCACAGTAACGCACGGCAGGAGGTAATCATGCCGACCTCATTCAAACTGAGCATTGCGCTCATAATCACATCGGTAACGTTGGGAATGTTGTATTCGTCCGTTGAATTCGTCCCTCTTTGGGTAGGCGAGATCGGCGGAACCATGATGTTCGCTGGGATAGTAGTGGGACTCTGGGGTCTTTACCGCAAATTCCGCTCTGGGAAAAAGGAAGAGCCCAAGGCTCCTCCCACTTCTCAACCCGTTCTACCGGTACAGTCGGAACTTGAACATGAGCGTGAACAGGCCCGTATGAGGACTGACATTCTTGAGGAAGAAGTCCGACAAGCTAAGTTGAAGAAGGAAATCGAAAAGCTCAAAGCCGACGATTAAACTTTCTCTAACTTCTAAGAGAAGAGTTGCACATGCAGCTCTTCTTTATTTTCCCCGATATGCCCCGAATCTCCCAGGAATTCCCTGAAGACTCCTCCTACTTTTCTTGTTGGAGATTCCCGCTCAATATATTGACATGAGATCACTGCTACATATCGTCAAGTTTCGTATGTAAGTCCCATATGTTTCGTTAGCTGGCCCGGAGCGTATGCCCTGGGATTTGTGTTAGATTGAAAGTGCGTCGGCCCGGTGTATTGACCTTCGGCCCGGGTGAATCGTTTCCCGGGGGGCGCGCCGGCGCGCTTCGTTTAACGGGCCTTTTGGCCCGTGCGCTCAGAATTCCGCGTCTCGCGTGGGCCTGCGCCGGAAGGGGTATTTCTACGCGCGCGTGGGTGGTTCGAGTATGTGGGACATCTCATCGAAACGTGGAGGGGTATCTCCACGCGCGCGTTGGGTGGTTCTTAAAGAGGACATTAAGGCAGATGTTCAGCTTTGGTATCTCTACGCGCGCGTGGGTGATTCGTATGCGGGCAAAGCTGAGAGGTCACGCTTATGGTGTCTCCACGCTCGCTTGGATGGTTTCTAACCAACAATCCGTTTGCTGGCGAGAGGTTTGGGCGGCGTAAACCGAAAGGGATGTCGATAGAGATGGATGGCGTTCGGCGAACTATATTTGAGTTGGAACTCGCGGTGCATGAGGGAGAGGAGGTTGGCCGTGTTGTGGCAAGGCCCATACCGCCTATTTTGGTGTCGTATGAGCTTTGTACATTAAGTCCGTTCCGCACAAAATGTCGTGATTCTTCACAAACTGGATTTCGGAGATGAGTCCGTTCCCATGGCCAATCCCAGAGACGCGGTTGAAGCCGGTCTCGCTAACATACTGACTGCACCGATGGCTTGATCTCTCGAGGAATATCACTATGTCATTATAATGCTCCGGCAAGAATCCCGTTTTTGCTTGTGATTCTATATGTAGCATCCCAGCGCTTAAAACGTTTGCTTGCGCAAATTGATTCTGTCGGCTAGGCTATAAATACAGCAACTCGTTACGTATGTAGCGGGGTTGCCGCTTCGGTGAGGAGGCCATGATTTGGACGTCTGGGTCTCCTCACTCAGATATTACTACAGTTCCCTCAAACCGGATTCGTTTTTAGCTTTCTATGGGAAGCAGCCGTTAGTCTGCGGCCATGGCGTGGAGCGACGCTTCTGGCGTTAGCCTGGGCGCTTTGAGCTCGGCTTGTCTGTGCCATATCGGTTCGCTCGGCTTGACCAACCTGGCGAATGGGAATAGTTTCTCGGGGACCGCTATGTCCGCTCTCGGGTTTGGGACAAGGATAGAGCCGGACTCGTTTTCGTGAAGGACAGCGGAGACATGGACGTTGGCGCTCTGGGTAAAGAGGCCGGGTGTGTCCCACATGTGGCCCCTCTCATGTCCGTGCGCTTTCGCGGTCATCAGACACTCGACGCAGTTGCCGAACAGCACTTCCATGACCCCGTCGTGGCCGCTTCCGCAGCTCAGATTGTTGACGGCGACGATGTAGGGATGTCTTAGCCTTGTGGCTATCTCCCTGTATTTGCTCATCTTGGTCTCTAGTTTATCGTAGAGACGGGAGCACTGGGAGTCTGGACCGCATGCGTGGTGCCATCCCTGTTGGACGTTTATGTGCGAGTAGGCGGGCAGGAGCTCTGTACACTCGATCAGAGCGTTGGGTTTGGTTACGATGATGTCGGGTGTCTTGAACGCTGAGCGTTCGGGCACGTGGGGCAGCGCCCTGTAGGGAATGCGGGGCTCCTGGACGACTGTGCCTGCGACATCGGATATTCTGGCCGCGACGCGGTTCTCGTAGGTAGTTCTCAATTTGAATCTCCTGTCTCGCCTTCTTCAGAGGGCGTGAGTTCTGTCCTCATTATAGGTTAAGGCGTGCCGCCGGGTGGAACTGCCATCTGTAATTCAGGACGAGCCCGGCCAGCCGCTCAGAAGAACCAGGAGAATGACGTACATCGACATTCTCAAGCCCGTGAGGGAACAGGCGACGCTCTTCGAGATGGGCATACCGATCCAGAAGATAAATCTGGATTACGACGTTGACGTTCTTCAGAAAGTGCCTCTGAATCCGAATCGCAATACGGTCAGCTCCGCCTATCTGCGCGCGGTGTCGGCGGAAGTGCTTAACGAGGTTTACTCGGAGTTGACCGGAGAGCAGGCGGCGGGATCATGGATTCGCTCCGGCATCGAGGACAAGCGCATTGAGGCTGCGGCTGTGCGGGAGGTCATCAGCCGACGCTATGGTAGGCGGGTGGTCATGTGGAGCCCGGATAAAGACGCGGTAATGAGAGCCGCTCAGGAAGGATATGAGGTACTACATCCGCGAAGCATGAGTCCGGCGGAGCGCGAGAACATGAGGAACCTGTGCGGGCTGAAAAGCGCCGCCGCGGTCTTCGGTAGGGGCGCGCCCGCCGCCGTCGTCAGCGTCAAGCCGGATAAGAACAAAGAGCGGTTCGCGGCCTGGGTCGTCGAGCTTGCCGCCCAGGTGGGACTGCGCGCCAGAGTGGAGTTCATTTATTCCGACGCGCGGGTAGCGGCGGACTGCACCGCCAACACCGCCAATCCGACCGTGAGATTCAACACCCGTGGGACCGGGGTCGAGGCCGTCGCTGGCGCCGTGAGTGAAGGTTCTGGCGCTGATAGAGAGGGCGACATTCCCCACCTCGTAGGCGAAGCGGCTGTAGTCGTACTCGTAGCTGATGGTGGTAACGCCGTCGCTATTGGTATGGCTGCCGGTCTGTCTCAAGGGGTGACCGTTGTGCGTGCGCAGGATCTGCCAACGGCGCGCGAAGGCGCCGCGCGCGACAGACGCCGGTGCGACCGGTGCAGCGACGGCAGGGGCCATCGTTCCGTTCGCCGTCTCAGATGCATGGACCGGTCTGTCGAGCGCCATGTGAATGCCTTCCTCCCACGATCGGCATGAGCGGAGCCTACGACCTCCTCCGCTGTCCGCACGTATAGCGGCGGCCTGTGATTCCGCCTATCCTGTGGTTCTTCTTACGCATATACCCATGAAAACACTAGAGACTCTGCATCGATTTGGTAAGTGTCAAATCACACTTTTTGAGCGCCAAATTTGTTGGCGCTGAGGGAGAGTGTTTCTGCAACTTTTCGCTCTTGCCGGCATAAACGAAAGTGGCTTAGATTAGTAGTCATGACCACACTGCCGTGACCGCCAAACACAAGATGTTCTCACGCGTACAGCGGAGAGGAGAAGTCTCAGGCGCCTCGCCAGAGCAGGGGGACCAACACGGGGATTGCGCTCCTGCGGCTGGGGCGATACGCCGAGTCCGTCGAAGGCTTTGACCGCTCCCTGGCCCCGTGGCCGGGTCAGAGCAACGCGATGGCCAGACGCGAGGAAGCGATGAAAGGTCTACGTGAGAAAGACCGGTAGAGCCTCTCGTGGATTGCCTGGTGCCCAAGGGTAAGCCGTCAGCCGCAGAAACGGAGACAGCCGGTCAACAACAGCTCCCTGGGCCGCCGTCCACCAGTTGCTGAATTGTCTGGGGGGTAGGGTAGGTAGACTTCGAGATTACGGAGTTGCGGTCCTTAGTTCCTCCGCTCCGACGCGTCAAACTACAGGAATCGAGAGGCCTTGATGCGTCGAAAGGCTGCCGAGCCACATCTCAAAGATAGTGGTATCTACCGTAAGCGCTGGTGGACTCGGCTGCCAGCGCAGACTCTCGTACCAGGCCCAGGTCATGCATATGTGGGGCACGGGACAGCGTTCAGGGACACGAGCAGACGCCGTCGTGGAACGATGATCGTGGTCTGGGACGTCGACCAGGACGAGCCATGGGTGGTGATGACGGACCTGCGACCTGCTGAAGCAGGTGTGTGCTGGTATGCACTTCGCTTCTGGATAGAGTTGGGCTTCAAGGCGCTCAAGAGTGTCGGGTGGCAATGGCAGAAGACTCGAAGGACTGACCCTCAACGAGTCAGTCGTCATTGGCTGGTGTTGTCTGTGGCAACACTGTTGGTGCTGGCATATGGGACCAGAGTCGAAGATGCGTTTGACTTGGGCAAAGCCCCCGGTCGTCTCAGAGCGCCGCCCAAGGTTCTGTCGCCCACACATCGCAGCGCTGCGAGCAGACCGAGACGAATCGTCAGCGTACTGCGTCAGGGCATCACTTGGCTGAGTCGTCAGTTGCTCAAAGGTAGACTGTGGCGGAGGGTCTGGCTCCTTCCTGAAGCCTGGCCCGAACCATCGCCCAACCTGAAGATCATCTACTATCCTGATACCTGAAACACCGAATACCTACCCCTGTCAGCCCGGCCTGAGAGAGGGGTGGGAGTCGGAACGTCGTGGAGAGGCGATGGACTATGCTGAGGAGAAGGACCGGTTGAGACGAGAGGTGAGCCATCATCTGCGGGACCGTCCGCTGTCTGATCGTGACAACTGGAGGCTACAGAACGAGCTTGGCTGGCAGGATGACCGTGGGAACCTGCTGCGTTTTCTGGACGGTGCTGGGATAGAGCCGACCAAGAACCGGGCAGAGCGGGCGATGCGCGGTGCGGTGATAGCGCGTAAGGTGTCACACTGCTCCAGGAATGAGGCTGGTGCAGATGCGTTCAGTGCGTTCACCAGTGTGATCAGGACCCTGGCTCGGAACGGTGGAGGTCAGTCGGTGGTGGACGGTCTGTGTGGTGTGTTCATCGGCGCGCCTGTCCACGCCCGCTCCATCTGAACCTCTTCACTTCCCCTCTTACTCCGCTAATCAATTACGGTTGTACTGACATATTCCCACTGATGTCTTATAACGTCGTCGCACCGACGAGGGTCCGGTGGGCGGACGAGAGACCACGACTCAGGGTCACCAGTCCGGAACCGAACCCCTGCTGGACGGGCTAGATGCGGTTCAAGTTATTCACTGATGTTACGCACTTAGCTATGAATTCCTAAACGAGAATGAGCCAGCTCAGCTACGAAATCTCTCTCAACTGCGTAAGGTCAGTTATTCAATCACCACTGTAGCGACAAGTCGTACCGGGGAGAGACGGGAGGCAGGCATCGCAATCAGGGAGTTCATACGTGGCCCAGGCCTGACCATGAAGGCGGCCAGGTTGTCGTTGTTGGCAGTAGCGTTGTTGGCAGTAGTCGGAGTACTTCTAACGCTGCTCATCCTTCTTACTCCACAGGGACGGACCGCGTTCCATACCGCGTTGTTCGTCATGCAGGTGTTGGAGATGCCGGTGCAGGCCCAGTCCTGGTTTACGTACGAACCGTTGCGGCATAGAGTGCACTTCCCCACCTCCAGCGGCGCGTCTGAGGCTGAAGTGTACCGTCTGCCCGACGGGAATCCCCAGCCTGCGGTGGTGCTCTCTCTAGGAGTTGCCAATGAAGGGTTTAGCGATCCCCGCGTGGTCAACCTGGGCAGCGCACTTTCGCGGGCTGGCGTAGTCGTGATGATCTACTGGTCACCGGAGATGGTCCTGCGCCATCAACTCGACCCCGACGAACCTGATAAACTGGTGTCGGCATACCTCTATCTGGCGGAGCAGGACTACGTGGACCCGGAACGGGTCGGCATAGGTGGGTTCTCCGCCGGGGCAGCCTTCGCCTTGATGGCTGCTGCCGACCGCCGAATCAGAGACCAGATTTACCTGGTCAATGTCTTTGGCCCCTACTTCAATGCGGAGACACTGCTACTCCAGGCGACTTCCCGGTCCGTAGTCTACGAAGGAGAGCAGTGTCCGTGGGAGCCTGACTGGCTCGTCATGCAGGTTCTTGCCACCGAGCTGATTGAGGTCCTGAATAATCCCGAAGAAGCGGCCCTGCTGACTCGCCGCTACGTGGACGGCCATACTATCTCATCCGAAAAGTTGGGCGGGCTGTCTTCTCAGGGCAAAGTGATAGTCCGCCTACTGGACGGCGTATCTCTTGAGGAGGCGAAGACCCTTATATCAGGACCTCCCAACGGAAAGTTCGCAGTACGGTACACTCTGGCCCACCAACGCCTACGGTAGATACCACCGTCTTCGAGATGTGGCTCGGGAGCCTGTCAAAACACAGAGGACTATCGGTTCCTGTCTTGTGACGGTTGGGGCCACCAACCGGAGAAGTCGAGAACTTTCGCTCACGAGTTTCCTGTTAGGCAGCGCCAGGGTGGCAAGGTCTCAGGATCCATAGTGGAGCCAACGGGCACCCCAAGCCACAACAACCTGCTTCGCACCTTCGTATTCTCAAATAGATTGGAGTTCGGTCTCGCCCACCACATTCGATCGCGTCGTTGACCGTCGGCAAGACGGTTCCTCCGCACGCGAGGGAAGGAGCTTTGGCGGGCAACTATGCGCATAACGGATAGAATGTAGCGGTGCCTGGGGTGATTGGCTGGAAGTTGCTGATAATTTGGGTGTGTGAGTCGGCGCATGAGCAGAGCGTGAAGAAACGTCAAGACCTTCCGTGCCATTCCAGCGGCTTGCCGGTCTTGGCGTCAAAGGCGTTGCGCAACTTCGGTGGGTTATTAGGGTCGGCGCGGCCCGAATTAAGACTATACTGCTCCAACCCGGTTACTTCGGATAGGTCAGCACCGGTCAAGTTCGCTCTCTGTAGGACTACGCCAGACAGGTTTGCTCCCCGCAGGCTTGCGCCGGAGAGGTCTGCCAGGAAGAGGTTTGCGTCAGACAGGTTTGCGTTCGTGAGGTCCGCGTTAGACAGGATTGCACTTTGAGAGATATCTGCTTTAGATAGGTCTGCCTTCCAAAGCCTCGCGTGGGACAAATTTGCCTTCCAAAGCCTCGCGTGGGACAGGTTCGCTTCCAAGAGGGTCGAATTGGACAAATCTGCGTCATTAAAATTTGCCCAGGACAGTTTTGCTTCCAAGAGATCCACGTATTTCAAATTAGCCCCCCTTAAATCCACCCAAAAGAGACCTGCCCTTCGGACCGTGACGCCCTCCGCGACGGAATCGGTAACCTCGATTAGAAATCCTCTTGTCGCCTTTTCGTAGCCAAGGCCCGCTTCGCTACGTTCGCTGATTGCCGTCATGGCAGCCTGAACATCCTGACGCAATTCATAATCGCTGTCGCTCTTTTCCCGATGGACTTGTTCGGTTTCGTCCCTCTTACCCTCCTCGGGCGGTCGGCGCACGAAGGTGCAAAGCAACTGGAAGATCGGGACACGGTACTGATCTGGATGATCTTCGGCCAAACTCGCAAGGCCATAAATGCCGCCCAGGCGAACCGATAGAACAGCGCTACCGAGCATCTCCGCGCCCTTCTGATAGCGTTCGTTCAGCAGACCTTGCTGAGCGATGGTAGTTTGGTACTGTGCAGATGACGCCTGTTTGTCGGCTACTACGGTGCGCCAAATCGCCAGTGGAATGGCTAGCGAGCCAGCAATGACCAATCCGATGTTGCGTATGGTCGCACTTCCAGACTCGCCTTTGGCTAGCCAGTCCCACAGCACGACCACGAGCAGGACCTCCACAACCATGACAACCACTGACAAGGCGATCCAGAACTCCCCGGATTGCGTTACCCGAAAAAATCCGCGGAGGCTACGCATCCATTTAGGGAATGCCACTCGTTCAGGCGGCCCACTAGGTATCCCATTGCTCTGGCTATCGGGCTCAGCGTTAGCCACTGGCTTATTGCCGGGAATTAATCGGACTCTCTGGCGCACAAACCTGAACAAAGAGGTCAGTGTACGTCTGAACCCTATGAACAGGAACATCACGAATCCTGCAACGAACAGAACGGGTGTCCACCATTGGTCATCGGGCAATTCCAAGGTTGAAGATAGCCAACTTAAGATGAAGGAAACCGATACGATGGGGAGCATGATGGGTGCAACTGAACGGGTTGTAGCAAGTCCCCAACGGTGGAGAGGCGTCAACATCGATGCCGCAGCTAGAAACAGTGACAAGACGAAAAAGCTGGCCATAAAGGTGAAGATCACGAACCTCGGATAGTCGGGCACCGTGAACATGAGCAATTTTGTGGTGCCCTGAGAGCCTTCCCACATGTCCAACGCTTGGCCCATGAGAAGGGAACCAAGGAAGGCGGCAACCGCGAAGTTGGCTAGCCTGTCCTCCTTCATTTCCGCCAGCTCTGAACTGTTCATGCTCGCCTCCTAGCTAGTTACAGTACGTAGGTCACAATCAACAACTGCCGGGTAACATCGCTGGCACGGTGACAGGACGGCATGTGTGGCGGCAAGCGTCTCTCATGCCTTCACCTCCCTCGAATCCCCTTCACATATTGTATGCTATATCGTACAATATGGCTATGTACACGATCCTGCGCAGCGCGACGTTCGACCGGTGGCTGGGCAGGCTGCGGGACCGTCAGGCGGTGAACCGCATCGTCGCCAGGCTACTGGCAGCCGAGGATGGACATCTCGGAGACGTGAGACCTGTTGGCGATGGCGTGTCCGAGATGAGGATTCGGCACGGACCTGGGTACCGGGTCTACTTCATCACGCGAGGCGCTGAACTGATCGTCCTACTCTGCGGTGGCGACAAGGACAGCCAACGTCGAGACATCGAGCGGGCCAAGAGAATGGCGACAGAATGGAGGAGCTGATGTCTGAGGAATATCGAAGGTTTGACCCAGCGGACTACGTAGAGGGCGAAGAGGATGTCCGAGGGCTTCTCAGGGCAGCTGCGGATGAGGACGATGGGGACGGGGCCGTGATTCGAGCTGTATTGAAGCACGTCGCCCGGACGCAGAACATGAGCGCCCTCGCCCGCGACACCGGACTAAACCGAGGCAACCTGTACGAAGCGTTCTCTGAAGACGGCAACCCCACCCTGGCAACGCTACTGAAGATCACCAACGCCTTGGGGCTGAGGCTGCGCCTTGAGTCCGTGGAGAGCCCACAACCAGTCAACGCCAGAATCTCCCAGCAGGAATCGACTTCGACTTAGCCTTCGCCCCTACCTGGCTTCACGCGGTGCTGTCACCCTTGGCCGAGGTGCGAGATTGATCACAGGCCAACAGACAGTTCTGCTGAGACAGAAGCTGATGGGGAAAGGTATGGCAGGCAGCGGCTGTGGGCGTCACGAGCGAAAGATCGGCAAGGGAGTGTCTGTGCAGGGATTGTTACTAACCGAGAGGAGTTGGCAGACAGAGCTAGAGGACCTCGCCGGACCACCTGTAGTGGCACGATGGAGAGGTTTCAATCCAGCAGGCTATTGCACTAGCGCTTACGTGTGAGAGAAGTGAGATGTACCTATTGAGGAAGTTCTTTGGCGAAGTCTTCCCTTTCAGAATGGATCATCGGCAGCGGGGGATTCCTATCAAGGGTGGCCTCGCCCACGACGACGATTTCTACAAGGCAGAGCATGTCACTCTGTATCAGACATCCGATGGCCGCCTGGAAGCGAGATTACTCTATTCTGACGATGTTCCTGACGGATTGTATTTTCCCGACTCCGGGAGTGCTGTATGGTTCTGGGGGGACTTGACGCTGAAGTTGCGCGTCGAGGTCCCAAACGGCTTCCACTATGACTTCAGAGTCAGGATGCTCTCAGCGCCTGACTTTTTCTTAAACGACGCTGGTCGTCCCGAGCGCCATCCGCCTACTTCCGACGATAACACCAGAACTTTCGACTACTTGGTCGAGGTTGTCGATAATCACTGGTGGGCATCGGATGAACATTCACCTGGGCATGAATGGCATTTCTCAGTCAACGACCTACCGACCCTGCCCTCTCTCAGAGAATCTAAGGTATGCCTTCGAAATGTTGCGCCCGGAGCGTATCCCGGCACATATTTTACCGCCACACTGCACAGTATCCAAAACCCCTCCGCACCAGTAGAGTATTGGTTCAGCTATGAACTTGAGAGCTCGATAGACAGGGTGAACTCCTTCCGCCGTCGTTATTGATTGCCGACCGCACGCCGTGGCCGAGTTGTTCCAAACCGTTACTCGACCGAGACTGTGCCCTGTACAAAGTATTCCTCAACTTATTGTGAGAAATCCTGACTTATTGTGCGTAAGCTAGATTTTGTACAAAGCCGGTCGACGGTTTAAGTTTTCTGTTCTGGAGGCATCTGGCGCAGCGCAGTATCGTCTCCGGCTCAATGGGCAGTCTGAAGCTGTTGGGCTCTCCGTTTGAATCGACGTTCTCTGTCCAGTTCATGAAGGCGACGATGTATTGTTCGTAATTGATTAGCGGGTTGCGGAGTGGGCGGAAGAGAGTCAGAGGGAACGGGCCGGCAGAGGAGCGCCGCCGAACACATCGCAGAGCGCATCCACCAGCGTATCGTCATCAACCTTCCGCGCCAGAGTCCTGATCACGCTCGTGAACGCAGAGTACGCCTCGGCCCCTTCGTCGGTCTTCGAACACTGCGACACCTTCCGAGCTATCACAGCCCCGCGCAAGGCCCGTTCCGCCCGATTGTTGGTAGGCTCTATTCTCGGATCATCCAGAAAGCGCAGCAGGCTGCCACGGTCGTTGTGCCTACCAAGTTCGTTCAGCAGTCGCTGATTGTCCGGGTCCGGCATCTGACGATCTCGCAGATGATGGGACACCTCACGTTTCAACCGCTCAGACTCACCCACAAAGTCCGCCGCCTCTCCACGACGTTCCGACTCCCGCAGCTCAATCGACTCTCTCAGAAGTTCGATCAACCGCTTTCCGAAGCTGCGACCTCTGCCCACCTTGGTCTGAACCACCTCACCGATAGAGCGTATGACGTGCGCCATGCACTTCTGCTGTCTGACACCGGACAGGGTACGGGAGTCATAGCTCCGGCCCCTGTCCGTAGCCATCACTCCGCCATAGCCTGAGGGGATCAACTCTCTGACCTCCTCGTTTCGGTGGCGAGCGCGTATCTGGTACACGCTGGCCTCATCAGTCTCGAACGCCATCAGGTAAGCAGGCTCTCCGCCCACACGCCAGCCCGTGTCGTCGGTGTGTACGAACGAACTTGAGCGCACTGAACCGCGCAGACTGCGGTAGGCGTCTCCCACCTCTCCCTTTGCACGGCGCAGAGCGTCCTGTGTGATCGCGCTCTGGGTTATCTTCACCCCGGTCAGAGTCCTGAGTATAGATGGAATCTTCCTCACCGGGACCCCCGCGCTGTGATGCAGTACATGGGCCGCCGACATCACACGCTTGCCCATTCTGTGAGCGCTCGCGCCATACTGGTCAGGGGCGACTTCCCGATTACTACCACGAATCCTCTTGCCGCAGGACCGGCAACGGCATATCTGCACTCTGTATCCCTTCACCTCGGGCCTGGGCATCGGGGGAATGTCGGTGATGTAGGCATAGCCCACTCCCTCGTGTTCGAGGGCGCCTCCGCATCCCGGGCAACTCTCCGCCGACACCGAAACGTCAATGATCGGTTCTGTCAGTTCATCGGCAGAGGGGGGCTTTCGGAAGCTGAATGACCCTGTTCCCGGCTTTCGGCCCGGCCGCCTGGGCTTTGCGGCTCGCTTGCCCTTGGAGAACGGAGCGGCCTGGCGCTTTCCCGCTCGCTGAGCCTCAGCGAGTTGCTTCTGTAACTCTCGGATCGTCGCCATCTGCCGCGCAACTTGCATTTGCAGCCGGTTGACCGCGGACGTCAGTTCGTCGCGTTCAGAGGGAGAAAGGTCTTTGTCCGTACACATAGCCGCAGTATAAGAATATGCTCGGCCCGACGCAATCCCACGAGAATGCCGCTAATCAATTACGCTGGCTCATTCTGATGACGCTCTGGTTGGACATTCTGGTTTTCAGATAGTCGGTTATCATCTGCGCGTGGGGCGCGAGGTTGGGCCTGTTTCTGAATGCTTTCTCCAGGCGGGTCATCTGATTTCTCCTGAAATATCGGGCTGCTGTGCTTGCTTGGGATTTGTCGTCATGGATATTCTGGCGGCGGGGCGTCCGCCCCGTTTTGGTCTGCGGGATGTTCTTTCCGCTCACGGCTGGCGACCTCCGCGCCGCGCTTTAGCAGGTAGAATATTCCCTGGACCGAAAACGGTCTTCCGTGGCGGTTGAGATAGCCCCTCTGGGTGAGCGATTCGGCTATTCTGATGAGCGGGATCTTCGCGCTTTTCAGCGAGCGCATGAGGTCGAGCGCGTTCTGCTCGGTCCTGTTTAGCGTGAGGTATCCGCCCTCGTCGGTGGAGTAGCCGTAGGGTGGGGGTCCAATGGCCTTTCCCTCGGCCTTGAGCTCTTTCTGAATGTTCTTTGTCCGCTCCAGCGTGGTTTCTCTCTCCCACTGCGCGAATACGCCCATTATGTTGACAACCATGCGTCCGGCGGCAGTCGATGTGTCGAGCGACTCGCCTGCGCTTATCAGCTCCACATCCGATTCCTGAAACAGGTCAAGGATGGTCTGCAGGTCTCTGATGGAGCGTGTGAGCCTGTCGAGCGCTGTTACCAGGACGTAGTCGGTGTCTCTGTTTCTGACGCTCTCCAAGAGGTCTCTTATGCCCGGGCGGTTGAGCGTTGCGGCGCTCATGCCGGAGTCCTCGATCAGCGTGAGGGAGTCTATGCCCTTGAAGACGGTCACGGCCTCGAGGCGCTTCTGCTGTTCGGCGAGGCTGTGTCCCTCGGCGGCCTGTCCGGCGGTGCTCACGCGGATATATCCTATGGCGCGTAGTTGCTGCATGCCCTTTCCTTATTTATTGGCTGGCCGGTGGGTCCCTATGGCGCCAACGCCGTGGCGATGATTCTTCCCGGGGCAGGGCTTGTTCGTATCTGCGTCTTGTCCCGTCTATTGTTCGTCTCAGACTGCCTGCCAGCTTTCTCAGCGCCTGGGTATCGCTCTGAACGCCTTCTATGAGCTCTTCTCTCGGGATTTTGCGGAGGATGTCATGGCTTGCGTAGGTTGTCCACGGAATCATGGGTGATATTCCTGACGATGACAATCTGTCATCCAGCATCCGGAGCAGGTAGGAAAGAAATTCGTCCGATTTCCTCTGCATGTGTCCTTTGTTGGCGAGATGCAGGGCGGCGAGCGTATATCTCATGGCGTTCTGTCCTTCGCGCGATGATATAACGGTTTTTTCCGGGTCTTCGGGCTTCCTGACTGACTTCGCGCAGACTTCCCCCCACGCGCGGGTATCTTTGTCTACCCGTCCCGGCGGTATCTCGCCGGTGTTCATTATATGCATTATGCGCCTGGCGCTGCGCGCCCATCTGAGAAACTCGTTGTACTCCGCCCAGTTGTATTTGGGTGGGGGTGGGTTGTCTGATGCGTAGGACGACACGAAGTCCTCTGGGCTGATCGAAAGCGACTTTGTGAGAAGTCGGTTTCTGTCGTAGTCGGGATAGTCGCCCATGCCGAGGCCAAAGACGATGCCGTTGAGCAGGGCGTCGGCCAGGAAGATATTGCCGCACTCGGAGAATCTGGCGTACTGATTCCATGAGAAGTAGTGAATATCGGCGTGGACGGGCCTTTCGTAGTGGCTCTCGACCAAATCGTCGATGATGGTTAGTGGGCTCTCGTTTTGGCGCCATCTTGGATGCGGGTCCACTAATATGATGTCGATGTCCGATGTGGCGCGGTGGTCTCCCCTGGCGCGGGAGCCGAACAGCATGGTGGCGATGGGACGAAAGGTCTTTTGGAACCTGTAGATTATCTCCATGGCGATCGGGTCCGGCGTTCCATTGGATGTGGCGCAGGCCTGCGCCACATCCTGCCAGAGGGACGTCTCGACGGGTTCAGGGGCGGGTGCGTCCGGACTGGGCTGGGCTCCGCTCTCGGCGATGGCCATGTATTCGCCCTGCGGGCTGCGCAGGGCCACGGGTCCGCTTCTGTCTCTTCTGTCTCCAAACTCAGAGGCGTTCAGGGACGCGGCTTCCGGATAGCGCAGCAGATTGAGCGTCATCTTATGGTTCTGCCTTCTGGGCCGGGGGGATGTGGCGCGGAGCCGTCCGTGCCGGTCCTTTCGGCTATCATCGCGCGAATATTCTGGGCGATGAGAAAGTTGGGGAGCTCAAGGTCTTTCAGCGTCAGGCAGTCCGGGCCACTGGAGCAGGCGTCGGGGTCGGCGGCTGTCTCCTCGAAGAGCGGGCATCCGCGCCTGTGGGTCTCCAGACGCTTCAGGTGACGGACTGATTTTCCGTCCCATTCTGAGGGCTGTTCGCTCCAGACCGAGGATGAGGCTATGAGCGCCTCGCCCGGGTCCCGCGCCCATGCGGTGGCGCGTCGGTCCGGCGATATGATAAGGCATCACATCCACTCCGGGGGTTTATCCTCGGTGAGTTCGCATTCTGAGATATGTTCCTCCGAACCGATGTAGTCGCCTTGGTCGCGGGCATGCTCCGCCTGCTCGCGGGTCTCGGCGGGCAGGCCGAAGGCTGTCGCCCATCGTTCCACGCATTCGGCGGGATGTCCATCCTCCTCTCCCACGCGCAGGCAGGGGAATGGATCGGGGTCCTCGTCCACCAGGACTACCCATCCGGGCTGGCCGACCATGCCGGCGTACTCCTTCTTCCACATCACGGGTGAACTCTTCAGCTTCTCCGCTATTTTTGTTCTGTCGGTCATGGTTCTGTCTCTCTTTGGATATGTTCTCTTTGTATATTTCTGAGCGAAGATGGTCCGGATTTTGTAAAGTAAGTGTAGGTGGCTTTATACAACCGGAGTCCCTCCTGGTGCATTTTTAAAGGGACCGTCCCCTACCTTGAACGAGGCCCCTTCGAATTGCCTCAGAAACCTGTTCACAGGCCGGTTTACCTCAGCAGCCCTGCGCCGATTGGCCTCTGTGGGCTAACAGGCCTGCGCCTACTGATGGTCTTACCGCAGAGGGCATGCGCCTACTGCGATAGATGGGCAAATCACGGAGAGGCGGGTTGTTTTCCCGGCCCCAGCGCGGTTCTGGGCGCGCTGGGCCAAAACCGGACTCGCCAGCGTCCCCGTAGGCGTGTTTTTCGGCGCTCTCTGGGGTGATGGGGCCTGTGGGGGCTTTTTCGGCTCTCTGGGGGCGTTTATGGAGAGTTTGCGCTTTGTACATTAAGTCTGTTTCTCGCAATTTATTGTGAATAAACTAGATTTTTGTACAAAGCCGGTCAGGCTCTATATCTAGGCCATGTTCTCATGGACGGCTGCCATGTTAGGCGCAGGGTGAGCGCCTGTCTGAAGTCGGAGTCCGCCAGTTCGAGCTCTCCTAGGAGCATTCTGCATCTGCCGCGCAGCAGGTAGTAGTCGTACATCGGATGCTGCTGATACGGGGGGCACTTCGCCGCCCCGATGATTGCGGCGTTGACACTCTCGAGGGCCTCAACGCGTCTGTCTCTTTTTAACAGGGAGAGGCCGATGCCGTAGCTGAATCGGGGGTCGGAGGGATCCAGAGCTAATGCTCTCTCGAGATCCGCGCTTGCGCGCTCGACGTCCCCCTTCTCGTCCCGGTAGTGCAGGGTTATGCCCCTGTAGAAGTGGGCCTCCGGATGGTCGGGCTCGGTTCTGATCAGTTTGGACAGCGTCTCAATCGCTTTGTCGTACTCGTTCAGGTCGTAATGTATGAGGGCGCGCATGATTAGCGCGGGCCCGGCGTTGGGGTCGAGTTTCTCAACGATGTCGAGGTCCTCAAGCGCAAGATGGCTCTCGTCGTTCTCATGATGAACGCCCGCTCTCTCATAGTAGAGAAGAGGGTTGTCGGGATTGATTCTTATGAGCCTGTTCATCTCTCTTACTCTTTTTTCCATGGATTCGCCTCTGTCTGAGATTTTGCGACCAGGTGTCCAACCGGGCTTTTGGCCGCTCGCTGTCGTGATGTCCTGGCGCTGTGGCGGGATGTGGTTGACTCTCCGCCAGCGGTCCGGGAATGTTTCTATTCCTCCGACCTTCGGCTCTTCTCAATGATTTCTCCAGTGAGCATATTCTTTATGTAGAATTCCCTCGAGCTTCTGTTGTATATTTCGGCTGTGGGATACTTCAGAAAGTTCTGGCAGGCGTAATCGCATCTGGGGCAGATGACCAGGCTGTCGTCGTCGCTGGTCTCAACCATGTAGAAGAGCTGGTCTCCGGGGTTCTGCGGGTGATTGGGGCATATCAGCCTCTCGGTCTCCACTTGAATGGGTTTGTTCATGGCGGGCGTTCTCCCCTCTTGCGGGACTGGGTGTATTCGGCTAAATGATAGGATTCTGGGAATTCATGGAAGAGTCTGGCCCACATGAGCGTGATATAGAAGTCCAGGTTGCTGTGGGGGTCCCACGCAGCGCAGGGATGCGCCGGTCTCTTCATCTGGAATAAAGAGGCCGCAGCAGAACTTATCGTCTGCCCAGAACTCGTCGTCTGCTGGGACGGGTTCGGCATTCTGTGGGTACTGATTCTGCATCGCAGACTCCGTTCCTTATGAACTGTCTGGCCCTGGTTGGTTTGGCTGGACTTTTACGGTGGCTTGGAAACATTGTATCCGAAGTCTCGTTTTGCGCCGTCGCCTTTCTGTGTTATGGGCGCAGTTTCCGACGGCCCGTCGGAAACTGTGGAGTCTTGACGCCTTTTGACTGGATGGTTTACCGTGCGCTGAGGGCTTGAATAATCCTGCGCGTCGGTGAGAGAGACCAGATTATTCGGTGTTTGGGATTGGTCCTAACCCTGTAGGAATGCGCCTGTCAGTTTCGGTTCGCCTAAATGCCAGTCGGCTTTGGCCCTACTTTGCCGTAGGGATGCGCCGGGATACGCCGAGGTCTGATGAGTGAAGACGTTATGGCTGGACCTACTACAGTAGGAATGCTCCTTGACGTGTGTCTGTCTATCACGCTTGTGAACATGATTCGTCCTGCTTCCGCAGGAATGCTCTGAATCATGGCGATGGTCTCTCGTCATTTTGCCCGCGGGCGGCGGTGGGCCGCCCGCGTTCCAATTCTTTCCGACGGGCCGTCGGAAGATTTGGACGAGAGGTTAGGGCATGTCCGGGGTGGTGTCAGGCCTGCTAAATCCGGGAGGCCTGGTTCATCAGGCTCTTTGAGGCGTACATTCGTCTGCCGAAGTCTGATACCTCCGGCTGTCCGGGATCCGCGCCCAGATGCCAGGCGATCTCCCTGGTGAGAATCATCGAGGATATGACAAGCTCTATGGCTGCGGAGACGTCGGTTCTGTCTGTGCTGAGCCTTATTACCGGGGTGTGTTCGGGGGGCAGCAGCATGAGCAGGTCGGCGGCGTCCTGTCTTACGGCGGGATGCTCGAGCGAGACTATTACGGTTCTTTCGTTCCCAGCGCGCTCGACCAGGAACTGGTGGCGCCCGTGGGCGAAGTTTCTGTAGTCGCAGGTCATAATGTTCGCAAGGCCCGACTCGTGGCATCGGCTCTCGAGGTCCGTGAGGGCGGGGCGTCCGAGGCCGGATGATAGCGCAATGATGGTCATGTCCGAAAAGAGCGCCCTGTCGAGCGCGACTTTTCCGAACCATAGGGGCTCGTTTGCGATGTCCGCAAGGTCCTGGCTGAGCGTGAGTCCGGCGTACTCGAAGGTCGCCGAGTACGCGCGGGCGAGCAGGATCATATTCTGGATGAGTGAGTGGGTTGCGAGAAAGCCGTCCCGGTGTCCGGCGCCCGATTCCTCAATCGCGAGGTCCGGATTGCCCCTCTCCCTGACGAGGCGGGTGAGAGGGCTGTCGGCTGAGGCGCACAGGCTTATAACGAATCGTTCAGATTCATTGGCGTCCGCCTGTCCTAAGAGGAATCCGGCGGCGGCGAGTATATCGGGATTTGAGCCGCCTCCGGAGATAAGCGTATGGGCCTCGCCGCTGAGCTTTGGACGGCGCATCAGCTCAAGCGGGGTTATGGCGCGGGCCATGTGTCCTGTAGTGGCCTCGTGAAGGTGGGCGGCGAATTCGGCGGCGGCGACTCCCCCGCCTGACGAGACGCAGCTGAGGTTTCTGTCGCTCACGTCTCTGACAGCCTTTGTGAGTCTGGATATGTCGGCGCTGGCGGCCGCCTCGGCGGTCTCCGGCAGTTTGGCTATGTCCTCAAGGTATGGTTTTCCCAATATGCTTCTCCTGGGTAATGGTTGGGAAAAGTGTACCTGAGATATTGTTTTGGATGGTTGTCTTATCGGTTGGGGCGCGGCGCGGGTTTCCGACGGGCCGTCGGAAGATTCAGGCGGGAGGTGTTTTTTAACGGGAGTTAATATCTTCTACTGGCAAATAGTTTACGCTAACAGATGTTAGGGATGTACCTCCTCCTGATATACTGCGATACGTCCAGATAGCGTTGGTCTTACTCAAGTAGGAATGTACCTGCGAATAAAACCCCTTTTGGGATGCTAAGTGGTTGGCCCTACATTATGTAGGAATGTACCGGACTATAAGACCAGGATCTCGATTCCTGACACGTTAGTCCTACGTATGTAGGAATACCTGAATTACTCGTCAGTGGCGCATGTCGTATCCGATAAACACCTGGGTCTTTTCGGATACCGACCTCATCATGGACGTCATGGCCGCGATGTCCCTTGATCCAAAGCGCATGTCCAGGCCGTCTATTCCGATCAGTCCGGGCGTCTTGGGCTCCGGGATGTTCAGAGCCACGCATAGACAGAGTATCTGAAGCTCGGTATTCGTTGGAGTCTGCGCGACTGCGTAGATGCCGGGTTCGTTGGTCCATTCGATTCTCTGTGGACTGAAGAACCTGAATTTGCCGAAGCGCGGCGCGTAATGCCGGAAGATCTCGCTTATGTGACTGAGGGCGTCCGGGTCGCTCTTGGCGAGGCTGGCGAGCCAGTATGAGAGGTTTGTGAAGTCGGTGGACAGTCCGTTCAGGTTGTCCAGGGAGTTTTCGTCAGAGAATTTTATCTCAGAGCGAAGGTCCGGGATACGGTAGAATGCCCAGCTCTGGATGTGGCGGTCCAGAAGCTCTGTGGCCTGCTTCGCGCGTTGTCGTCCGGTGTATATGGGGATGGGAGAGCCGCTTTCATCGAGGAATTCGCTCGTAAAGCCTTTTCTGTCCCAGTCCGGTATATCCCGCCAGTCCCCGCGTCTTATTCGTAAAACGCTTCTTTGGTCTCCGTCGAAGACGGCGTTTTTGATGGTTGAGCGAACGATGTTGAGCCGCTTCGTATATCGGTCCTTATCGAGGCTTATCTTGGTCTCGATGCGCAGCGTATCTGTTGTGTAGGGCGTTTCGATGCGGAGCTCGATTTCGCCCGGCTCGTTCTCTGTGGCGTTCTCTGGAAAGTCGATGCCTCGCTTGCGCTCGCTGAGGCTCGGGTCCCACTTGTTCATGTAGCTTATGGCCGCGAGCGTGTTCATCGCCGGACTGAACCTTTTGCCGGATCTTGCGAGCATGAAGTTCAGCGGACCGAAGGTCTCGGCCCGACTGTCGGCCATATCTGAAAAGCCTTTTGTGGAGAGTTGTGTTACGAGTGGTGCTTTGTACATTAAGTCCGTTCCTCACAAATTGTTGTGTACAAGTTAGATATTGTACAAAGCCTACGAGTGGCATTGGTTTTTCCTGAGCGATGCTGGCTCTGTGGTCGAGATTGATCTGTCCATGAGTTCCGACGGCCCGTCGGAACTCATGGACAGATGCCTGCTTTGTCTATTTAATCTTAGCTCTTCTCGTCGGCTTGACCGTTGGTTTCCGACGGGCCGTCGGAACTTTTTAGCTATGGTTCCTGGTCTCGACGTTGGATTTTCCGAGACAGACGTCCAGTGAAAAGTGGATCTCTACGATAGTAGAGTCGGCTGTGCGTTTAGGTGTGTACAGACCCTAGTTCCGGGTATCCCTGCGTTTTTGGGGCAGGGTGGATGGGGCTGTGATTGACCACTGCGTTCTGCGCTGGAGTATCTCTATGGAGTATCTCGATTTAGATAGAGTCGATCAGTACGCGCTTGCAGCCAGTAGTCATGGCTGTATTCATATTTGGAAGTAGGGTCAATTGCTCTGGGTTGACCGAGAAAGGCGTATCCCTACGGTAGGGTAGGGCTAACTTGGAAATATATGTCTCAGCTACCGATGGGCCAGGCGTATCCCTACATCAGGAGGGTCAACAGCGTTGAGGAGGTACATCAGCTGTGGCTCTATGGTGCGTCTCTACGTCTGTGTAGGGAATTGTAGAGAATACCGACCTCGATGTGAAAACATGGCGTATCTCTGCATCCGCAGAGCTGTTTTTGGGGTGAGAGATCTTGTCTCACCCGTTTGTATTCGGCTGTTAAGGTGGGTTTTTGGACTCGTGTTCAGCCTTGGTTTTTGACCTGTCCGTTGGTTGGACGGTTGTGGCTTAACTTTGAGCTATAGGCGTATCGGGATCTTCCGAAACTCACGGGAGGGTCATCGCCGGCCCATCTGATGGGCTGAGTGAGTTGGGCGCGTTCTTCTGTGGTGGGCATGTGCCAGAGCGCGGCCAGCTTTTCTGAGTCAAGCGCAGGTACGGCGCGTTTCTCTGCGGTGCGCTTTATGTCCCCGCCGGCCTGCGGGGACATTATCTTCTCGGGCGTCAGCTCTTGCTGTTCGGCGAGGGAGAAGTCGCTTCCGAATAGCAAGTACGCCTGGCCGAGCTCCTGGAGCTTGCGCTCAGCGAGTTCCGGGCTTGCGTTTTCCCTTATCCCGTTTTCTATGACTTTAGAGTATCTGTCTCTTTTGGCTGCTGGCTTTTCGCCCATTGTGCGTAAGTTCTGATATTCAGTGGTTATTGAATGTTAATTATTCTCGATGTTTCCTATCTGGTTTCCCACTTTTCGCTATGGATATGCCTCTCTTCATTTTTGCGTCTGGCGCGGCGCGGGTTAATCTGGGATATGGCGCGTCGTTCGTCTTTGGATGGCTGGCGCGCCCGGGACCGCGCGTGGTCTGGGCTTAATTGCTCACGCGCGGGTCTGTCCGTCTTTATTGTCTGAACTATGTGGAGGGCGTCTGATGCGAGTTATCTATCTACTGGTTGCGATGTTTATAGTTCTGGGGGGCTGTGGGGATTCCGGATCCCCCGCCCGGCCGCGCGAGCCTGAGCCGGCCGCAGCGGCCGCCCCGGCTCCGTCGCCCGACGCTTCTGTGGCGGCGCGAGCTCAGCCGCTGTCTCCGCTTCCGGCAGAGCCGGCCGCGCCTGCGGCGCCCGCTCCAACGGAGGTTCCGATGGAGCTGATTATGAAGATGGCTCAGGAAATGAGGTCTTCTCTCACTCCTGAGCCGACCCGTGAGTCGGTTCTCAATGAGGTAGGCGAGGTAACTGGGGTCAATGATCTGCTTGAAGGATCTACGAGTCAATCCGTTGCGGTGAGTCAGGTGGCGGGACGCGAATCCGTGCCGATAGAGGTCGCGGCGAGCAAACCGACCCCCGATAGCTGGGTCGCAACGGTTCAGGTCGGGCAGGTTGCGGGGAGGGGTCCTGTTCCGATGGTTCATTCATCGCCGGACAGCCTGCGGTATCAGGGACTCTCGGCGGGCGGCACATCCATAGTGAACGACGCGCCTTATGACCTGGTGTTTTTTGAACATTACGGCGTGAATCCCTTTGTAGATACCGATGAGGATAATCTCTCGACATTCGCTCTGGACGTTGACACGGCGTCCTATGCGATAGCGAGCCGGTTTATCGGGGACGGCTATCTTCCGGAGCCGGACAGCGTGCGGGTTGAGGAGTTTCTGAACAGCTTCGACTACGGCTATAAGCCCGTGGACGGCTCCGTCTTCACGATTTACGTGGACGGGGCTCCGTCCATATTCGGAAGCGAGAGGCATCGCCTTTTGAGGATAGGTCTCAAGGGACGGGAGGTAAGGGCAGAGGACCGGAGGGACGCGAACCTTGTGTTCGTCATAGACGTTTCCGGTTCGATGGCGCGGGAGAATAGGTTGGGACTGGTAAAGAGGTCGCTGTATCTCCTGCTAGACGAGCTCCGGGACAGCGACAGCGTCGCGGTGGTGTCCTACGGCGGCGATGTGCGGGTGGAGCTTGAGCCGACCCTCGGCAAGTCCCGCGAGCGCGCGAGGCGCGCGATTGAGAATCTCCATACGTCCGGCGCGACGGACGTTGAGGGCGGACTCAGGCTTGGCTACAGGATAGCCGCTCGTGAGTTCGGCATGGAGAGAATCAACAGGGTGATACTTCTGTCGGACGGCGTCGCCAATGTAGGTCGGACCGGCCCCGATTCCATTCTGGGCCAGATTCAGCGTGAGGTCGATAGGGGAATTACCCTGACGACTGTTGGCTTTGGCATGGGTAACTTCAACGATACGCTCATGGAGCGGCTCGCGAACGATGGGAATGGCACGTATCACTATATCGATTCGATATACGACGCGAGGCGTCTGTTCTCCGAGGGACTGACGGGAACGCTTGAGACCATAGCGCGCGAGGCGAAGGTTCAAGTTGAGTTCAATCCCGACGTCGTGCGTTCCTACAGGCTTTTGGGATACGAGAATCGGGACGTGGCCGATGAGGATTTTAGAAACGATGACGTGGATGCCGGCGAGATAGGGGCCGGACATGAGGTGACGGCGCTCTATGAGCTCAAGATGGAGGACGGGGCGGGGGACGGTCCCCTGGGTTCGGTATTCATTCGATACGAGGATATTGGCGGCGTCATGGGTGAGGGGGACGGGGCGGTAATCGAGCGAAGCCTGGATATTGGACAGGACGCGCTGGCGGATGAATTTGACTCGGCTTCTGTGGCGTTTCGCAAGGCGGCGCTTGTCGCCGAATTCGCGGAGATACTGAGGGGAAGCTATTGGGCGAGGGACGGCAGCCTCGACGCGGTTGTCGCGGGCGTCTCGGCGCTCATGCCTTTTATGAGTGAGGATGCCGACTTCATTGAGTTCGCCGCAGCGGTCTACAGGGCGCGGGAGATCTGGGAGCCGGAGCCTTAGGCGCGCCGGCGATTTTGCCGGGGACCGGGAGATTTTCGTGATTGTGTTTATTCGGTGCGCGGTTGCTGGCATGGATCTGTGCGGCGTGACAGCCTTTGTCATGCTGGTTCAGGACGCGCCGCCGTCGCTCGACAACAGGCTGAATGGTTACTTTTTCCGCATGCTGCTTGGGCTGGGCCCTTACGGCCGCGGTGGCGGTGGGAACGGTCCTACTGTTGATAAGGCTCTTCCTCAAGGTCATGCGCATGGAGGTCTGGGGACTGCTGCGCTCTTGGGATGAGGACGGTCAGTGGAGCTGGGTGTATCTGTCGTCCTGACCACTGGTCCTTCTTCCGCTTTGGAGAGGGTACCCTTCCCTTGTGAGCCGGGCCTGCTAATTCTCCTGCCAGCGGTTACTGCAGCAGCCAGTCCACGCGCTCAAGCGTCTGTCTGATCCTGAAGGTTATGGTGTCGGCCCTCTGCTGGCAGTCGGCTGTCATCTGTTCGCCTGAGCTATCCGCTCGCAGACGGCCTGTGTATGCGAACGCCTCTGATTCGGCGTCGTTCAGAAGGGCGAGGTAGGCGTCGCGCCAGGCGGTGAGTTCCTCGCGTGCAGGATCGATTCCGGTTGTCGGGATGTTCCAGCCGCCAATCTGTCCGAACGCCCCTTTAAGGTCCTCCTGTCTTTCGTATATCGCGCCGTAGGCGTCGGTATTGGGACATGGGAGGGTTATGGGCCAGGGCGCGCTGAAGTAGCCGTCCATCTCCTCCAGGCTCTGGATTATGGCGAGCTGGTTCGTCGCGGCTTCCGACGGCCCGTCGGAAGTTCCTGCGGCGGCGTCTATTCTGGCGTGGATGTCATCGAGACGCTGCTGAACGAATTCTAGGTGCTCGTCAATGTGGGAGATGGTAACGTTCGCCTGGGTGAGGGCAATATTGGTCTGGGCGACGTACTCCTTTACCTCGCTGAGGTTGTCTCTTATCCGATTGACGCCGCTCGCGAGATAGATGACTCCTATGAGCGTGATAAGTAGATTCACGGTCAGGAATGAAACTTGAATGTTCATTCGTGACGGGGTCTCGATCTTCTCGCGTTCCTTTCTGGCCTCTTTATTTTCTCTGGCGCGCTGGGTCATTTCTGTCCTCCGTGCTTAGATGGGGGTTTTACTCCATTCATTCTATGTCGGTCTCTCCTGCCGACCTCCGCCTTTTCGCTCTCGAAAGGAGCTGTTTTTTTTGACTGGCCGTATATGGGCCGTCTAGCTTTGGGCGCAGGGACGTCTTTTGGGAACTGATCGGGGTTTTCAGGATTCATGGAAAGGAGAGGCGCACCCACAGAATGGTCTACGCTCAGACATCGGGCGCGATTCCCGCTGAGCTTCAGATAAGTCACCTGTGCAATCGGCCATACTGTATTCAACCGTCTCATCTCTATGCGGGAACGGCGCAGGATAACAGCGACGACGCCCGGGCGTTACGTGAGGGAAGGATAATTTCTCCGCCTCCGGCGATGTACTCCATGGGACTTGGGGGACTGGAAGATGAGGTCTCGCAAAATCTCGTGGAATTGGATCAATATGACGGGATGCTGCCCTGAGAGCCGGTCGAGCTCCCTTTTCAGAGGTCGCTTGAGGAGTTCGTCTGTCCGCGCCATGATTTCGCTATATGCACGTTTGGCGGCGAATATAAAATCTGCCGGATATGCGAGGTTTCCGAGCTTGAGGAGAGGATGATTGACGAGGAATCGCGGTCTCTTGGTATTTTTATGTGTCCGAGGAGAACGCTCCGGCTCTATGGGGACGATGTTGACGAGACTATGCGAATTGTCATGCCCGCGGCGCGGGCGGCGACGGACGGGCTCATGGAGGTGTGGGGACGTGAGACTCTCTCGCTCGCGGGGCCGCTGATGGGGGAGAGGCCTGAGCTATATCGGCTGTTCTCCGAGCTGTCGGGCCTTTTGACTCTCAAGCATGTCTGGGAGTATCTCAGGCTGGAGTTATTCGATAGAAACAGCTATTCCGTCGGAGCCACCACAGGCTGAGGCCAGTATCGCCAGTAGCGCGGTCAGGCAAAGCATTAGCGGTAGCCGCTTTGTACAAAAAGTCCGTTTCTCACAATTTGTCGTGATTTCTCACAAAAACTCCTCAGGCGGAATTCTCCGCCATGAGGAGTCTATATCCGTGGTTTCGCGTCAGTAGAATTGAGCTTGTTGCCTTCACACTGACGGGTTTTCCTTTATGCATTACAGCCATGCGCCGGGTGTTCTTGGCAAGTGCGCCATATCCTCGCAGTGTGCCGTGCTTTCGGTGTGTGAACTGCACGAGGTCTCCGGACCCGATACCGGCGACACGGCTCTTCGATAAGCGATGCCCGGGGCACCTGGTATAGCCCTGTCGCTGTCTGTCGAGGGCGCAGTATTCTCGGTATCCCCGGCCGCGTGGGTTGCCGTGTTTGTCTGTTGGACGGAGCATCTGCCGGTCGCCATGCCCCACGGCCTGCGCAATGAGCTTGCGCTCCGGCAGGAGGTTGAGGGATACGGGTTTGCCCAGGCAGAGCGCGTCGTTCACGCGCGTCTTGGGAACCCCAAGGCGTCCTCGTGTCCAGGACGTCGTGTAGGAGTCGTGCCGGGACACCGCGAAGCCCAGGTCTTCCAGTCTATTGATGAGCGTCGGTATGATGACGTTCATCTGGGCCGCTCCCGCGAGTGGAGCGCGCCGGATGCGCCCTATGGCCCTCAGTTTCCCGGGGTCTTCGGCCAGGAACTTCTCAACAGACATGTTGCTCTTGGCTATGTTGCAGTCATGGCAGGACACGACCAGGTTGGAGACGCGGTCGGTTCCGCCCGCGCTCCTCGGCACGATGTGGTCCAGTTCGTATCGTTCAGCCCTGCGGTCTCCGCAGTAGGCGCATACTCTGCCGTCGCGGTGAAACACGTAGCTCCTGAGCTGCCAGCCCAGCAGGTTTCCCTGCTGGTACTGCACTCCGGATATCTGAGGGTTCTGCATGAGCTGGGTATCGAATCTTGCGGTCTCGACCCTCACAAGTCTGACGGGGTATAGCGCCGACAGGCGCGTTACCCAGGTGAGCGTGTTGGCAAGTCTTGTCTCCAGTGAGGGGGCGAGCCAGTCCGAAGAGCGGGTGCGGTTGTCGAAGCGTGGCGGCCTGTTGCGCAGCCTTCCTCGTCTGTTTCTACGGAGACTTCTTCTCCTGTCCATCCTGTTCCTCACGCGACCTCCACGGTGCCTGATCTCTATGAGGGCATGAGGTTGCCTAACCCCTGGCATGTCGCTGACCACGGCGATCCCCGTCGCCGTGGCTCCAGGGTCTATGTTTACCTCCACGCCATCGACGACGACCTTGGGGTCGTCTGTGGACACGTCCAGCATTCTGATGCCGAAGATCCCCCTGCGCCATATCTTTTTGGCTCTGCCGCTCCGCATCAGCCTGCGGGCGCGGGAGGGACGGGTGGGCGTGAGGGGCCTGTCCTTGCTGTCCAGGACTGGTACGCCTACCGGGTTAGTTGGGTCTGTAGTTATTCGTTTCATGTAGTTACCTCTATCTGTAAAATCTCCCCGAAGAGAGTAAGTTCGTGCAGGCCCAGTCATTGCCTGCGCGGACGTCGCCTCGTCAAGGGCTGGCGGTCGGATTCCGCTGCTCTGCGGCTGTTTCATCCCGCAGGGCTTTGAGAGGTCGAAGCTGGCGAGGCACCCCGACGTCTTCATTGATTGCCGACCGCACGCCGTGGCCGAGTTGTTCCAAACTGTTACTCGGCCCAGACTGTGCCCTGTACAAAGTACTCCTCAACTTATTATGAGAAATTCTGACTTATTGTGAATAAGCTAGATATTGTACAAAGCCAGCGGTAGCGTTTCTTCTTAACCATGCTTTAACTCCTTATGCTTATCCCCATGTTGGGGGTAGGGCTAATATATAGTTCACTTAGAATCCCGAAGATGAGGGGGATGTGTATTCCTACATCAGCAGGGTTAATCCGACCTCATCGACAAACTGGTGTAGGGCTAACATATCGAATGACCGGTACGTGTCGTCCACCGCCGGGTGTATTCCTAGGTGTATTCCTACATGCGATAGGGGCAACCTCTCGATAATTCAGTTAGGTGCGGGGATGGTTGGTGTATCTCTACATGTGTAGGGCCAACAGTCGCAAAACCGATGGAAAGGGTGCATCCCTAATGTAGGTAGGGCCAACATGGACCTTTTTCAGGTGGCCCGCGATGGATGTGGTGGATCCCTACATGTGTAGGGCCAACGGCGGCAGCGACCGTGTCGTGTAGGGCCAACTGTCGTTCCAGGAGTCCTCGGTGGATCCCTACATGTGTAGGGCCAACTAAAACAGGGTGTATTGGTCCTTGGCGCTGCGGGGTGGATCCCTACATGTGTAGGGCCAACACGGCTGGCAGAGGTATCTGCAGTTCTGCAGACGGTGTATCCCTACATATGTAGGGCCAACCCACCATATTGAGGAAGGCCTTGTCCAGATCCAGGTGGATCCCTACATGTGTAGGGCCAACGATGGAACCCCAACAAGGGAAATGCGTTTCCTCGGTGGATCCCTACATCTGTAGGGCCAACTTTATCACAGAAAAGGAAGGTGAGAAGAGATGAGGTGGATCCCTACATCTGTAGGGCCAACTGCTCGACGATCTACGACGCGCTGAATGCGCTAGGTGAATCCCTACGGTGGATCCCTACATATGTAGGGCCAACCCTAAATGTTGAATAATTCGGTGGTCTTCACATTCGCGAGAGAGATGTTTATGCCTCACCGCGAGCTTCCGACAAGCCGTCGGAAGCGTCTATATTTCCTATGAATGTAGTAGTATCTGTGTCCGAATATGAGGATGTATCCCCGAGTTTGTGGGACAACTCATGTTGGGCGTTGATGTTTTTTATTGTTAAAGTTCGATTATCTTCTATTATATTGAGGTTTCGGGAATATCCTGCCGCCTTTTCGTTTGGATAGCTGTCTGTGAACTATGAGTTAGGCTGGGCCAGATCAATTGGGATATGAGATGGGTGAATCCGATAGTCGCCGGATCTTCCGGCGCGGCGTTTAACGACAGAAGGATTGGCCCAGCGTCTGAGACTGGCGCCTGCGCTCTTTGGAAGATTAAACTCATCACAGCTACCGACGGCCCGTCGGAGATTTTTGGTATCAGGACGTTGCTTCTGTAACCAAGAATCGGTGAACTTGTCTCTGTCATTAGCATGGTGGTCCCATATACGGCCGGATCCTGGTCGTCTCTCTCAGGTAGAGAGGGTGTCTTGGATGCCCGTCTTTTGTGAGGCCCAGGCAGTGAATGTCCTGGACTATCTCTTTGAGCGCCCCTAGCGCGCGTGTGTCGCGTCCCTCGGCCCCGCCGTCCGCGCCCCAGGCGATGACGACTGTATCGGCGGCCGCCGCGGCCTCTCTTATGGCGGTGAGGTTGGACTCCCGCACAGGCTTGGGCTCGCGGCCGGCCGCGAGCATGACCCTTCGGTCGGTGGAGCGCAGGGGGCTGAGGTTCGCTACTATCAGCCAGCCGTATCCGTGGCGGTTGGATATGCGAATTACCTTGCTGACTGTGTTGTCGTCGCGCAGCTCGTCTGCCTTTGATGGGTTGAGCATGACGAACAGGACTGTTCTTTCGCCGAAGCCGCAGCGTCTGGTGAGGATATACCTGTATTTTCTATCGGGGCTGAACGTCGCGGGTGGAGCGGGCGCTCTCTCGATATTCGCCGCGTCTTTGGTTATGAGCGCTGGTTTGTTAGGATTCTGCGGATTCATCTGACTGCGTCTCTCTTATCGGCGATCAGGCTTTTATTGAACTCGCTCTCGTGGCTCAGAAGGATGCCGAGATTTCTGTTCACGCCGGTCCTTGATTCTATTCCGAGTAGGATATTGATGGTCTCTCGCCTGACGCGGAGTCCAGGGGGGATGGGTTTCAGCTTCCCGGGTTTCATATCCGTGTTGTCGGTCTTGGGGAACCATCTTTCGGGGTTCATCTTGGTGAACCCCTGTTCCCAGGCGTCCTGCTCCTGTCCGCGCGCGCTGAGGGCGTTTCCGAGCGCGAGGTAGACCTCGTCGCTCGGACTGAAGTTGTCGATGATTCTCTCGCACTGGTTTATCACCAGCGAGGTCTCGGAGTTTTCGTAGTAGGTCTCCAGCAGAATCATGTGCGTCTCCAGGTCGTCCGCCATCTGGGCTGTCGCGTCCATGGTGTCGTTCAGGGCAAGGCGACGGTATCCCCTGGCCGATTGGACCTCCGCTCTGCACAGGAGCGGAACGGTGAACATGCCGCCCATCTCCTTCATACACACTTCGAACTTTTTCATTGATTCGATGTACTGGCCCGAGAGTCCCAGGAAATAGGCGTGGTAGAGGTTTTTCAGGTTATCGTCCACTATGCTGCTGTTTTCGCTTAGCATCTCGATGCTCTGGGCCGCCTCTCTGTAGTTGTTCTGGGCCGCGTGGGTCAGTGAGTACAGATACCAGAGGGCATTGTCGTCCGTATCCTGGTTCAGTCCGTTCTCACAGTATCTGAGCGCAAGGCTGTGCTGACGGAGCTTGTGCAGGGATGAGACGAGCCCCTTTATGACGTTCATGTGGTTCGGATTTCTCCTGTGTGAGACGAATCCGTACGCGGCCGCGCTCTGATACTGGTTCAGGCGCAGGCTTGAGAACATGGCTATTTCAAACGCGTTCATTGCGAATGGGATTATGCCGTCGATGTCCAGGTTCATCGACGCCACGGCCTTTCTGCGGGCGCGGATGAAGTCATCGCTCTTGTAGTGTATGTATGCCTGTCCGAGATGGCCTGCGGCGACAACGAGTTCGGATTTTCCGAATCTTATGACGTTGTCGTAGCCGCTTATCGCCTCGCCGTATTTTCTGAGATTGGAGTTGGCGTGCGCTCGAACGAGACTGATTCCGACTATCGGGTGGAGAGGGGGACCGGCGACTCTGGTCATGAGGCGTTCGCCCTCGTCGCATATCTCTATGGCCTCTTTGTATTTGTTCTCCTTTATCAGTCTCCATGCCCTGTCCACCTGGATGTCCCGGTAGGTTGACAGATTCTTTTTTGCCTCCCTCTTCTCCCCTATATGGCGAAGTATGTGGACGGCTTCCAGGTGCCGGTTCTGCTTGACTCTTTCTGCGGCCTCCTGTCTCAGGTTTTCCGTAGGTATTTTACTGGCGAGCATTGTTGCGTCTGTCCACTGTCCCGCCTTTGTGAGGGCCCCTAGAGCCGTGATTCTGGCGCTCAGGGTCTTTTGCGCCGTGTCTCCGGAGTATCCGGAGAGGCTGAGCCACCGCTGGACATCTTCTGTGAACAGGGACGCGGTCTCGGGGCTCGCCGCCGCGGCGTCCAGTCCCGACTGCAGCGCCTGGTAGTGGGGGATCAGCGAGGGGCCAAGCCATCCGGGCGGTTCGTCCAGGTCGAGCGCGGCGCGCAGCAGCGGGATGGGACAATCCGTAGTGTTCCGTATCCAGGCCTGGAGTATGTTGAGAGCCGCTGCGCTGCGCTCGGCTCCTTGGGCGCGCGCGGCGGTCTTTCGGCACTCTGAGATAATGGAGCCGTCGGGGTCCGCTCCGTCCGAAATGAGTCTTGCCCCGACTCTCAGCAGGTTGGTCTGCGCAGCGCCTCTTATGGACGCGTCCTTCACGCCGCCGGGAAGTCCGGGTTCCCCGATTATCCGCGCGGCCTGAAGAGCCCTGTTCCATGCGGCAATTGGAGAGCTGTCTATCAGTCTCTCCGATTCTCTGACGCGTGATAGCGCAAGGTCTTCGGGACCGGAGTCGTGCGCTCTCATGTGTTCCATGAGGTCGCCTGCGCCGCAGGATATGTGCTCTCCGAGCATGTCGCGGCTGAGCCGCAGCGTGTCTTGGTCTGCGGCGACGTCCAGAAATATGAGTGTTTCGACCACCCTGCTTATCGCGACTCTCAGGCGGTCGATTTTTGTGCGCTTTGCGTGATAGTCGAGCGACGGCGAATGCGCGCGCTCCGGAATAGACTCGCCTATGCGCGCTATTTCCGCGCCCGGGTCTATTATGCAGGCGGCGCGAAATTCCAGTCCCTTGACGTCGGTGGGTGTGAGCGCAAGTTTTGCGCTCCTGGGAGTTAGCCATTCGGGCGGGTTCTCCGTGAGTGTTATGACGACGGTCTCGCCCTCGTCTGAGAGTTCGTCCACAAGACGCGCGGCGGTCTGTCTTTCCGGCACAACCGCGTGGTATATCTCGGCCTGTACCTCGTCCGGAGCGTCGCCCTGGGACTGGTTGGCGGGCCTGATCTCGCGTCCCAGCGTTCGATAGAGTTCCGATGCTCTGTCTATCACCTCGGATATGCGCGCGGGCGTTCTGAGCTTTCGCTCCATGCCGAACTCCTCTGGAGGCCTGAGCCGCTGGCTGAGGAGTCTGTTGAGCGGACCCCAGTCGAATCCGGAGGGAGAGACTGTCTGTCCTTCGTCTGCGGATATGAGAATCCATGGGGTTCTGCCGCTCCGTCCGCCGATGGTAAGGCACATCTGAAGAAGCAGGTCTATTTCGGCGAGGGTGAGGTCCTGCGCCTCGTCTATGACGAACCTGTCTATGGTCTCCAGGCCGTCCGGCACCCGTCCTGCCCTAAGGCGCGCCCGGGCCTGATGGATTGTGTATGTGAGCTCGGGATATATTCTCTGCAGGTGTCCGGTCCTTTCAAGCAGCGCCACGGTTCTGATGGTTGAGTCGATGGCTCTTTTGTCCAGGACTGCGCTTCTGCTCTTATGGTATCCGTCGCGCGAGAGACGCAGTCCTCCCCCTGGAATATTCATTGTGGGAGCGTCCTCCAGGGCGTCTCCGAGTATGACCGCTCTTATCTCTGAGGCCAGTTCCGCGGAGCGTCCGGCCCATGGGCCGAGGTCGCGGGCGGATATGCGCGCGGCGCTGAGAGCGCTCTTTAGAAGCCGGGTTCGGCGCGCGGGATCTATGCGCGGAACGTCGCGTCCGCACAAAAGGCCGAGCAGCGCGCGAAAGTCGTATCCGATTATGCGCGCGCTGCTCGGCGCGAAGGAGTGGAAATACGACATGGACACCGCCAGCAGGTCCGGAGACCATGAGGTATAGAGTGTGCTCTCCCCGCTTCTTGCGCTGACGGCCCGCCAGAGCGCGGTTGTCTTTCCGCTGCCGGGATGTCCGTAGACCGTTCTGACGGCGGCGTGGGATTCGATGAAGCGCGTCTGCTGCTCGGTCCAGGGGCTCTCGACCAGCGCATCGTCCTCTCCGGTTATCTCAGCCTGTCTGAGCGGCATATATTCGGCCTCTGTGTCTCCGGCCGACAGCGGGCGCATGTCGCCGTGATTTCTGAGGCTTCTGACCCATACGCTCTTTTTGAGTCCGAGCCTGGCGTTGACCTCGGAGGGAACGATGCGTCCGCCGCCGACGGTCCACCAGAGGTAAAAATTGTTTCCGCCTGAGCCGCCCATTGGACTGCGTCTCCAGCCGCGATTGGGAGGGGCGCATCCCTTGACCACGCTGGTCTGCCCCGTGGACGCCAGCCTCTGGAGGGTAAGGGAGAGCTTGCGCCTGAGTAACGGCGCCCGGGCTATGTCGTCTATTATCTTCTCATGTATGAATATGGGATAGTTGAGTTCACCAAAGCCTGTTGCCGACCCCGTCCTGGTGGGACTGGGGTCGAGGTCGAGTGCGTATGCGAGGGATTTCATCACAGTACCTCCTTGGATGGGGCGCAGGCGCGTCTAGATGATTCGCATTACTCCGATTATCTGTCCCTTGACCTCGATGCGATTTATGGGAACCTGTGGGTCGTTTGGCTCTCTCATCGCAACCATGTCCTGGTCGGGACTGAGCCGGCTGATGAACAGGCGTCTCTGGGGAGTCGCCCAAAAGAGCGTGAGAGCGTCCTTTTGGGGGTATTCGTTCGGGTCTATGAGCAGTGTGTCTCCATAGGCGAGCAGGGCGTAGTCGAAGGAGTCGTCGGCCACGGTTATGGCCATTGGGTCCATGCCTGTGGGAATCATCTGCGCGGCCACCCCGATGGTGTCGTTATCGGGGTCGGTGGGGTCGAGATAGATGTTCTTCTCGGCGACGAGCTCGCCCGCGATGGGAACGTTTACGATGTTTCCCCTACGGCGCGGGAATCCCTTTTTTGTGAGGGTTATGCTGCGGGAGACTCCGGGGGAGCGTTTGATGTATCCGCGCTCCGTGAGTCTGTCGAGATGGTAGGCGACGACTGAGGTGGAGCTTATCTGGCATGCCCACCTTATGTCCCGAACGGACGGTGGGTAGTTGTGTTTGTCTATGAAGGCGTGAATGCATTTGAGTATTCGCGACTGGTTTTTGGAGAGGTGCTTGGACAAGAGTGTGTTTCTCCTTTCCTGTCTGGCTATTGAATTCGCTGTTTGTCGCTTTCGGTTCGCCGAACGGGGTCCTCTAAACCTGCCTGCGATTGTTTGAGAATCCATTTTGTGGGAATCAGCAAAGCGATGTAGGTTAGGACGAGGCCCGCGTTAAAGCCCATGACCGCGAGTATGCCGAGGCTGTCCATGGTGACTGAGGTCAGATATCCCATCCCGGCGCAGAGCGCTCCGGCGACGGCGACTGAGCGCCAGTTCGTCTGTCCTTGCTCCTTTTCGCGGGACGACGGGACGAAGTGGGCGGCGAGGGATACCGAGGAGGCCATCATGGCGAGCTCAACGCATATCTCGACGATGGGATGGCCGCTCGGAACCTTCATGGCGAGTCCGATGAATCCGCCCGTTCCCACCGCGACCATGAGCGCGGTGGTGAGGGCAAAGAGCCATCTCTGTCTGGGTTCTGTCATTCTTCTCTCCTCTGCGCGGACGCTTTCGCGCGCCTGTTCTTATAGAATTATAGGGTAGGCCCTGCGTGCGCCCGCTGGCTTTCCGGGCAGCCAGCGGCGTATGGACGATCTTTTTCTATAATGCGTTTTAAGGTGAATTTTGGAAAAACGGACGGGAGGCTTTTATGCAGGCGGCGACTAAGTATCTGTTTATGGGAATACTGCTGGTCATGGGTCTTGTGCTCACGCTTCGATTTATCGACAGGATTCCACTCTGGGTCTGGCCGGTCTTCTGCGTCGCGCTCGGAGTCGTGTACTGGCTGTATAAGAAGTGGCGCAAGTTCTAGGCGGGCCGGACGGCCTCACGAGGGTGGTGAGCGACTCTTTTATCGCCGCCGGAGTCTATCGCTCCATGGCGCGCTATCGGCAGGCGCGGGGCTGGTGGCTGAGGGACGCGCGCGGGCGGTTCGTGGATATTGGCGGCGCTGTCGGGGGATCGCGCCGCTTCGACATGACCCTCGCGCTCGGCAGGGGGCTCTATACCCTGGGCTGCGGTCCGCTGGGCTCCGGGGGCGTCAGGGAGACGGTTCGGGTGGGTCCGGTCTGGGCGCGTGAGGGCGAGGGGCCAGGGGGCCACTTCGTTCTTTCGGACGCCGCTGGCTCTCTGAGCGTATCGTCGGGGTCGGGCTGTTTGGCGCTTGCGCGGGGGGCCGACCTGTTCGAATGCCGCAGCTGCGGTGTGCAGCTTCGGGTTCTGGGTCATTCGCTGATGGCGTGTCTTTTGCCCTCTCGTCACGCCAGCCCAGGGTCTGGCTGTGAGGCGCTCGGGCTTGTGAATGTGGGCTGAATTGTGTCTGGGTGGAATTGGGATGTGAAAACGCGAGCGTGTTTTCATGCTGTTTTGAGTATGCGGCGCGCTCCGCCCGCTTGTGCGGATGCCGACGCATGATGTTATGACATGGTAAGCTATTTTGGCGTAACCGCGTTTTTGCGGAAAATCGCTATCATCCGATGGAGAGTCATTCATGTTCGCTCGCCGCCTTCTGGTTATTACGTTAGTCCTCGCCCTGACGCTGGTTCTGGGCTGTAATCCCTTTGCGTCCGACGAGGAGCCGCCGCCGCAGGAGGAGTTTCTCTCTGAGGTGAATGCGGTGATGTATCTGGACGATGAGCCCGCCACGGCTCTTCTCGAGGAGGGGTCAGTTGAGACGAATGTGGTCCTTCTCGATTACGACGTGGATGACGACGGTCTCATAGAGATAACCTACCTGGAGCATCTGAACGCTGTGCGTTACGACCTCGACGGCGACGGATATCCGTCCGACGTCATGGCCTACCTATCGTCGTTTGAGGGCGGGGCGCCGGGAATGGGTTGTCCGGAAAATGTGTGCGTGGGCTATGAGCTGGTCGCCAGTCTGGACTTCTATGACCCCGAATCCTATTCGGACGGGACGGTCTCCCACGAGTGGATAGACTCGGTTCATGACGGTTGGATACCGATTGGGGACGGGGTTGAGGAATATGACGCGATGTTCGATGGGAACGGAAACGTCATTAGCTCCCTGTTTATAAGACAGATGCGGGCGACGTCGGCGGGACTGTTCGGTTCGGTGGGCGCGAGGGGGGGCGTCATAAGGGACGTGAGTCTGCGCGGCGCGCGCGTGGAGGGCATAGACGACGCCGGCGCGCTGGTCGGGGAGAACGGCGGCCGGGTGATAGGCTGCTTCGCTGACGGAACGATTACCGGACGCAACAATGTGGGCGGCCTGATCGGGCGGAATCTGCCCAGGGGCGTTGTCCGCGCGTCCGGGTTCGAGGGCCGCGTCTGGGGCTGGCGCCGGGTCGGCGGGCTTGTCGGATACAATCAGGACGGCTTCGGCAACGTGGTCTACTCGGTGGGGGAGGTGACGGGCATCTCGGACGTGGGCGGTCTTGTGGGTCTTAACGACCTGAACGGACGCATCGAGTTCGGGTATGCCAGGAGCTTTCTCAATTCGGGCTATAACGGCGGCGGTCTGGTCGGCCGCAACCTGGGTGACATAAGGCTGGTCTACAGCCTGGGCAAGGTGCACGGCAGGGGCTATCTCGGCGGTCTCATAGGACACAATGAGCAGCATGCCCAGGTCAGCTACGCCATATCCCGGGTGGGTTATGGCGAGAACGCCCCTGAGTTCACGGGCGGGGCGTTCGGCAGAAACGACGGCGCGCCGTCCGCCGTTATCTGGGATACCCGTCTGTCCGGCGTTATGAACGGCGCGGCGGTGGGCGATCCGTCCGGAGTCAGCGGATACGACACAGAGGTTCTTCAGCGTCCGGACAGTTACGTCGGGATATACGAGCGCTGGAACATCTCGGTGGACGGCGATTCGGCGGGGGACAGTCCCTGGGACATGGGCTCATGGATTCAGTATCCGGTGCTCAGCGTCGATATTGACGGAGACGGGGAGGCGAGCGGCGCCGAGTTCGGCGATCAGGACACCTTTCGTTGAGGGAGGCAGGTCGCAGGCGTTTTGGACGCAGCGCGTCGTCGCTTGAGCTGCCGGCCCTTTTGGGACACCAGGTCGAGTCGTTTGAGTGGCTGGCGTCCGTGGGCATCTCGGAGGCGCTCTCGGAGGTTACGTTCAGCGATGGGGGTGAGAGGCTCGAGATGAGCCTGTTCGCCCCACGGCTCGGGAGTCCGGAGCTGTCGGTGGAGCGGTGCGTTGACCTGGGATTTTCGTACAACGCGCGGCTCATGTGCTCGATGCGGATAAGAAACCTCGTCACCGGCGAAATATCCGAGCGCGCGGACGTGAGGGTCTGCATGATACCGGTGATGACGGAGGACGGTTCCTTCATTATCTCCGGCTCGCGGCGCGTGATAGTGAGTCAGTTCGTTCGCGCTCCCGGCGTTTACTTCTCGATGCTGTATGACCCGAAGTCCGGGGATGAGCTGGCGCAGGCGCGCTTTCTGCCGAGGCGGGGAACCCGTCTGCTCATGGAGATGTCCGGCAAGCGGGTTCTGAGCGCGCAGTTCGACGGCGGACGCCGCTTCAATGCCGCGACGCTGGTTCGCGCTCTTGGCTTCTCCAGGGATACCATCGAGGAGATGTGCGCGGGGCTGGACCCCTCTGGCAAGTGGCTCACGCCGACGCTGAACGCCGCGGGCGGGACGCTCGACAGCGAAGATGCGTGTCTTGAGCACCTGCTGGGCGTTCTGGAGCCGGGGGCGCCGTCCTCGCCTGAGCGCGGGCGTGAGCATCTGCGCTCTCTTCTCATGTCTCCGGAGCGGGTGAGTCTTGGGGAACTCGGACGCCGCAGGCTGAACGAGAGCGTTCATGGCGAAGGTTCGGGGGGAGGCGATACGCTCTCTGCCGAGGACGTCTTCGCCATATTCAGAAACGTGGCTCTTCTTCAGATGGGCGGTCGGGATGCAGACGACGTGGATCATCTGGGAAACAGGCGGGTGCGCCGCGCCGGCGAGCTCATAGCGGAGTCCTTCAGGCAGGGACTGGTGGCGAGCAGACGCGCCACGGTTGAGAGGCTTTTGGGGATGAATACAGAGGAGCTGATGAGGCTGACGCCCGGCAGACTGGTCTCGTTCGACCAGGTGGAGCGCTCCGTGAGGGGGTTCTTCAGCTCGTCGCCGCTCTGCCAGTTTCTGGACAATTCGAATCTGCTGAGCGAGATAACTCACAAGCGGCGCATAACGGCGCTCGGTCCGGGCGGCATAGACAGGCGCAGGGCGGGCATAGACGTGCGCGACGTGCATCACAGCTACTACGGTCGGGTCTGTCCGATAGAGTCGCCTGAGGGCCAGAATATCGGCCTGGTGAGCGCTCTGGCGGCGGGCGCCACTCTCGATGGGGACGGGTTCATACTCGCCCCCTATCTGAGAGTCAAGGACACGGCTCGCTCCGGCGCCGCGGACATCGTGGGGCGAACGGCAGATGAGGACGTTCTGTCTCCCTTTGGGGAGGTTCTGGCGCGCGCGGGGGAGCGGATAACGGGCGACGCGGCGGCGGAGCTTTCGGATATTCGTCCGGCGTTTGAGGTCGCTGTCGCGCCGTATGTCTCGGATGAGGTGGTCCGGCTGAGCGCCTTCGATGAGGAGCTCTTCAGGATAGGACAGGCGACTGTGGGAGATAACGGGCTGCGGGAGGTGGAGTCGGGCATTGTCGAGGCGCGTTATGGCGGGGAGGTCGTGGTCTGCGACTCGTCGGAGCTGGACTATGTGGATTTGAGCGTCAGGCAGATGTTCAGCGTCTCCACGCTGATGATACCGTTTCTGAATCATAACGATGCCAACCGCGCTCTGATGGGCGCGAATATGCAGCGGCAGGCGCTGCCGCTCATGAGTCCCGACGCGCCGCGCGTGTCCACGGGAATGGAGGGAGAGATCTCCCACAGTCCGGGCCACTCGGTCTGGGCCGTGGGGGACGGTACAGTTGTTCATGCAAGCGCCGATATGGTGAGCGTCTCCTCGGTTGAGGGGGACTCGGTCTGGACGCTGAGCTATCCGCTGACGGCGCTCGCGCGCTCGAATCAGAACACGCTCATGTCCCAGAGGGCGCGTGTGCGGAGTGGACAGTTCGTTCGCGCCGGAGACTGTCTTGCGGACGGTTACGCGAGCGACAGCGGGCGCATGGCCCTGGGCCAGAACGTTCTTGTGGCGTTCATGAGCTGGGAGGGCTTTAACTATGAGGACAGTATCGTCGTGAGTGAGCGGGTTATCTCGTCCGGGAGGTTTCGCTCCATGCACGTTAAGGACCATGACGTGATATTGAGGAAGGAATCGTCCGAGGAGATAACCAGGGATGTTCCAAACATCGCCGGAGCGGACGCTCGAAACATGGGTGCTGACGGACTGGTGATGGTCGGGGTTCGGGTTTCCCCCGGGGACGTTCTGGTGGGTAAGCGAACGCCCCGGGCCGATATGACGAGCGAGGAGGCTCTTCTGATAGGCATATCCGACGACCCGCTCATCGGAAAATGGCGGGACACATCGCTTTTTGCCGGTAAGGGGGACCATGGGGTTATTGTGAACTCGCGCATGGTGACGGGCGGGCCGGGGGATCCGCTGCCGCCCGGAGCGCGCGCGATGGCGCGGGTCAGTATCGCGCGGGCGCGTCCTCTCGCCGTTGGCGATAAGATGAGCGGGCGTCACGGAAATAAGGGGCTGGTCTCGGTGGTTCTGCCGGTCGAGGATATGCCGACGCTGCCTGACGGAACGCCGGCGGACGTGGTTCTCAATCCCCTGGGGGTGCCGTCGCGAATGAATCTGGGGCAGCTCATGGAGGTTCACCTGGGCATGGCGTCCGCCGAGGCGGGGTTTTACGCCGAGACTCCGGCGTTCGACGGCGCGTCCTGGCTTCAGATACAGGACGCGCTCGCCGAGGCCTCGGCGGCGAGCCGCTTCGCGGGCGATGGGCCCGCGCTCTCGGCCTGGATGGAGTGGGCGGCGTCTCTTCCGGGCGCGGGCGGAGACGGAAGTCTCGCCCGGGCGGCTCTTTTGGAGTGGCTCTCGGCGCGTGGCGAGGACGTTGACGAGAAGAGCGGCTTTGAGCTGCTCAGTTCACTGGCGCGCAGGCGGGAGCTGGATCTGTCTGATCCATCGCCGGTCACCGGCAAGTTCAGGCTCAGGGACGGTCGGTCGGGGGACTATCTTCCGGGCTGTCAGACGGCGGGCGTGAAGTATATGCTCAAGCTCTCCCATCTGGCCGACGATAAGATGCACGCGCGTTCGGTCGGAACGTATCAGGAGATAACGCAGCAGCCGCTCGGTGGTAAGAGTCATGGGGGCGGCCAGCGCCTGGGTGAGATGGAGGTCTGGGCCCTGGAGAGCTATGGGGCTGCCTACAACCTGCTTGAAACCATGACGGTCAAGTCGGACGACATGGAGGGCAGGATCGCCACGTACGCAAGTATCCTTGAGGGGGACGGCGCTCTGTCCCCGCGCCGTCCGGAGTCGTTTCGGGTGCTTGCCGCCGAGCTTGCGGCGCTGGGGATCTCAATTGAGGCCGATCAGGCGTCCGAGTTCGGTGGACGCGGCTGGTTCGCTGTGAGCGGCGAGGGGCGTGGTTAGTGGCCGGCGGCATGGCCGCTCCTCCTGTCGGTCCCCTGCAGGGAGCCGCCAGGATTATGGCGAGCGAGGATAGGGGAACGAACTGGCGGCGGGTCACCGAGGGTGAACTTTTGGAACTCTCGGGGCGGGTGGGGTCCCGGAGATGAGGCCATGGCGCCGGACTTTTTGGAGTCCTTAGGATTATTGGCTCTCGTTTTTCCTGCGGCCTTTGGCCTGCGGAGAGTCCGTGAGATCAATCAGGATGACCTTATTTGGGAATTACATACAAAACTTGACAAAGTCAAGTTATGCTGCCGTTCTGGTTTTTACGCCGGGGCGAACATTCCCACGCCCCCGCGCTCTTGCCAGGATATTGATGGCCGCGTTCACGTCGGCGTCCATCAACTTCCCACAGTGAGCACACTCGTATCTCTCGCCCGTTCTGCTGGCGGCGTCCATGACGCCGCAGGCCGAACAGGTCTGGCTGGTGTGCCTGGGATCCACGACGACAAGCTCTCTACCGGCCCATTCTGCCTTGTAGTTAAGCTGCTGTCGTATCACGCCCCATGTCTGTTCCAATATGCTCCGGTTCAGTCCGCTCTTGGCGGCCACGTTTCTACCGGGAGTCTCAGCCGTACCCGCCGCCGAGCGTGTCATGTTGCCTATACGCAAGTCCTCAAGCGCGATCATGCCGTAGCTCCTGACCAGCTCGGTTGTGACTTCGTGGCAGGCGCTGCGGTTACGGATTTTATTTCTGTACGTCTCGCGGCCCAGGGAGCGTACCCGCTTCTTTCTGGATGAGCTGCCCTTCTTGCATCTGGAAACTTCCTGACGAAGCCTGTTTTCCCTTCGACGACCAATAGTCCTTCGCTCCACAATTCCACCATTCGAGAGCGTCATGCGCTTGGTCACGCCCATGTCGATGCCCACTGCCTGTGGGTTGGCCGGAAGCGGTTTCCTCTCGACCTCGAAGGCCATGCTGACGACGATGCCGGTTGGCCGGCGCGTTATCATCAGGGTTTTGGGACTGCCTTCCGGCAATGGCCTCTTTGTCCTGAGCGTTATGGTGGGCAGTCCCTTGATCTTGACATGGGCTCTTCGTTCGTCCTGAGAGCATTTGAGCATTGCGGGTGTGGTCTCGGCCACCTCGATGGTCTGGTATCGGTGGCGGGACCTGAACCTGGGGAAGCCTGGCTTCTCTCCCTGGCGGACTCGTCTGAAGAACGCCTGAAAGGCCCTGTCCACGCGCCTGAGAACGCCTCTGCCCACCTGAAGGCTCATGGATCCCCATTCTGGGATGTCCTTGCGAATCTGTGTGAGAGCCGTGGCCTGGTCGTAGTACGAGATGGACTTGTCTGCCATCTTGTAAGCGTCCCTTCGCTCCTGGAGCGCCGCGTTGTACAGGATCGAACACTCCACAAAAATGGCGTCAAGACGCTCATGTCCCCTGCGTGTGCAATACCCGCGGTACTGGTATGTCGAGTATGTCTTCATTCAACTTCCGTTCTACATATCGTCAAGTTTCGTATGTAAGTCCTTTATTTTTCCTAAAGTCGCAAATACATCATCATCCCGCTCTTGGTTGACCAGACCCAACCCATCGGGATGGCGTTTGAGACTCTATGATGTGGGGGATATGTGTAGATGGGGAGGGCCCGCATCCTGGGGGAGCGGGCCGGGGATGTCGCGGACTATCGCGGGAATTATTTCAGGTCTATGCCAAGGACCTTGAGGGTCGTGTGTCCATAACTGTTGTGGCGAATAAAAAACAGAATCGCCTCACGCTGGGTGAGATGCCTGGTCCATTGGCCTGAGTAGCTTAGGCAATCGAAGGTCAGCAGTCTGGTATCTATGAGTCCACCGTCGTAGTTATGTACCAGGTATCGTCTGTAGTTCTTGCCCCGTCTTGCGGTGGAGAGGAACTCTGTGTCCGGGTGAAACAGATGAAATGTGTCCTTTGGCCTGGTGTCCGGCTCATGTATCGTCACTCCCAGTTCGCGCAGCGTGTCGTCGGGCGCGTTCATCCTGATGGCGTCGGCTATGGCGCCAAGCTGATTACAGACCTTGATGTCGCCATATTTAATTTCATGGAGGAGCGGGGAGCGCGATACTGTGACGAAGTATTTCTCGTCCAGTCTGTAGATCTCCCTGGACGTCCACATAAGCGGCGTCCATGCCTTGTATACTCTCTCGAGTTCGTCAAGGCGATATGTTCTGTCATCCAGTTTGAAGGTATCTGTTAGTTTGAAGCTCATTGGTTGTTGGTCTCTGTCTCCGGGACCTTTCTGTAAGTTGTCTACATTATAACAGGATGCCTGGGTCTTGGAAGGTCTGGGGTCCCGCATGACGCGGGGCCCCGGCGTTTTCACCGCTCTCGTGAGGTATACGGCGGCGGTTTCCGCGCCGCGGGGCCGGACTGTTGGGTCCTGGCGGCTCTGCCAGCGTCCCATGGGGTCGCGCCCGGCTTCCCCCCGCAAGTGCGGGTTAAACAATCGGTCGCCGGTCGGCTCGGCCGCCGCCTCGCAACGCTGATTATAGAGCAGAGCGCGAAATTGGGCAAGTTCCTCTGGATCCTCGAGGCGATGGCATTAGTATTTTGAGGCAACGCTTTTCCATTCGTCGGCTTCCTTTCGGAAACGGACGCTCTGAGAGTAAGAAAATGCCCGCAGGTCGGCAGGCTGTATGAGGGTGGAGCGCGACGTACCTAGCATGTTGCAAAACTCAGTCTGAGTCTCAATAAGGGAATCGGGCTAGGGGCGGCGACTGGCCGAGGTGCAGAAGGTGGGGAACGCCTTGCGGTTTCACCCTCCCAACTTCAATATCTCCGCAACGCCTTGGTCAGCTAGTGTTTTTATGACATGCAAGGTCGCCTGTCCTCCAACCTCGGCGAGTCGTGTCTTGACCTTTGCCAGCACACGTTCGTCTCGAATCGAATCCAAGAAGTCGTGCCCGTTATTCGTCAGGCGGTCTATTATGATTGTTCGCCTACCGCCAGCGAAGTTCATATATTGCGAGACGATGTATCCCGCGTCGTCGAGTAGGTAGATGTTATGTATCTTTTCAGGGCTGTCTGTCGCACTGTCGTACCTCATCTTCTCATCGAGTCCTAGACTCTCCACCTCTAGTAGTATCTCTCGAATCACGTCAAGGTCTCTCTTCACTTCGGTACGCTCCCTCTCATTGCCTTTCTTTCGTTCAATGTTCCTGACAGTGCATCCTCTCCCAGACTAGACGATACGGAGAAATGGGGTGGTCGGATTTGATGGCCTATCGTCGTCCTGTTCGTGCCCACCATGTCCTTCGACCACTACGAAGAAATTGACATTGCCCCACACCAATTTGCCAAGTTCATCGGCATGGATGCACAGGTCTTTCGCTACGTCCTCAATAGTCTGACCCTGGCTTTTGAGGAAATCAAAAACCTGAGCCAAGACTGCCGACTTCTCTCTCTCTAACGGATTCGGCTCCTTGGTACGGAAACCCAACTGCCCGATTCTGGTGAACATCCACCGCTTTTGATTCTCCGAAATCAGGCCGAGTTCGCCCATTCGGTAGGCGAGATTGGACACCGACACACCCCAATAAGTCTTAGCGTCTATCAAGTCCTCAACGCTGGCATATCTGGGGACACGGGCGACAACGCTGTCGTGGGGCATCAGGAATGCAGAACCAAAGCGTTGGGCTTCCTTCTCTGCATTTCTATGACTCTGAGTTGGCTTGCTACGGTGTAAGACTAGATGACCCAATTCGTGCGCCGCGTCCATACGACTGCGCTCCGAAGACTTCATAGTATTCAGGAACACATACGGTACGCCATTGACCCAGAACGAATAGGCATCAACAGACCGAGTATCTTCCGCGAGTGAATAGACTTTCACGCCATGCTTCTCAAGCAGGTGAATCATGTTACCGATAGGACGTTCACCCAATCCCCACAGTGCGCGGAGTTCGGCGGCGGCAACTTCAGGGTCGTCATAAACCTCAAACTCAGGCACGTCGGGTTGAGGAACGTCAAACTTCCGTTCAATCCAGTCTGACAGGCTGATTCCAAGTGTCGCCGCCGCCATGACCTTATCTCTCATTCTGGCAGAGAGGGAACTGAAAGCGCGGAAACTCGCCCCTTCTATCGGCGGCATATCGAGTTCAGGGCCAAAGAAAAACTCAATTGGAAAGCCGAGTATGTCTGCGAGCCTGCTAATAGCATCGGGGTTCGGTGGATGCTTACCGTTGAATATGTACATCAAGTTTCGTCGAGACAGCCCCACACCCTGCGCCAACGCGACCTTGGTCATGCCGCGCCTCTGTCTTGCAAGTTCAAGACGTGCGGGATTGAATGCTTCCGTATCCCTCATTGTTTTGGCGCAATCCTCACTTCTGAGACAACAGCGCCTTCGTCGCCACCATCCGCAGGCGTGATAGCAAGTGTCTCAGAACGGCTATCATCGAGACTCGGTAGGATAATGCGGTCAGCCCATTCTGTGATATAACCAGCCCGCATACTTATCGGCATTGAGATTTCTGCTCGGATTTCACTCAGGTCGTTGGTACTCGGGGAGACGGTATGCAGTAGTATCCATGTCTGGTATGTCCATCCGCTTGTTCCTATCCCCATAGCCTCGAACCATTCTGTACTGTGGTCATTACCGTGGTCGTACAGAATCGAATCCCTGTTGGTCTGGATAGCCCATTTCAGGTGTGCCGCGTTCATTCCGCGTTTCTTGGGGTCTCGCTTGCGATAGCGGTTACTAGGGACTGGTTTTCCCCGACCAGTGTTGTCATCTCCACGCAGAATGTATAGGGCGATATTCAGGTCGTCATTCAGCACTACCGCAAAGAAGCTCTTATCCGACACCTGCCAGCCCTCACCCTTACTCACCAGACCAATTCGCAGTGCGCGATTCAGGTGTCGCCATACCGAGTTTCCTCGACTGGCCGGCGGGTCGTAGGGTGAAAGTGTCAGAGCGTGGTTGCGTGCCGCTACGAAAACATCTTCCAGCGTCGGTGAGTCCAAGCCGAGTTTACTCAGCCGATACTCCACATCTACATTCCAATTGTTTGTCGGGTTAGGATTTACCGCCATCTGATTATCTCCGAAATCACTGCGTAATGAATCTTGCACATTTTAGGACTGCATTGCAGTCCTAAAATGTGCAATAAGAGTACACTGGACTCATTCATTCGCGCAAGTGTGTGAGTGGCAGGGAATCTTCCAAACTCCAATTCTGGATTGTCGGCGCGGTCGGTTCTGGCAATGGATCGTGAAACCCATTGTCGAACGCGGGTTTGTCATCGAGGGCGAGCATACAGTCGCCAATGTCGGGTCGAGACTGAGCGCAGACCCCCGATTTGAGAGCGATGGACATGGCAATTGGAGACTGAAGCCGTCGCTTGTCAGGAAAGAGAAAGATGTGAGCGAAGCAAGCCCGCAGGTGTCCATCGAGGGTGTAGTCGAGGGTCTGCGGACTGCTACCGAAAAGGCATCAGACTGAAGCTGAGAACGCCAAAATCAAGGCTAAAATCGTTGCTAAAACAAGTACGCCTGTGCTAGAATATATGTACGGAAATGGAGATAGGAATGAAGCGCTGAAATCAAAAAGTTGAGGTCGGGAATGCTCTAACATTCCCGACCTCCGTAGCCACTAGGGAGGATTGGATGACTCACTCAAACGACCCTGCGACTGTTTACTATTCTACCGATGATTGGGACAGCATACAAGTTCCTAAGCGCGGACTCGGATTCATTAAGTACGTCCTTGCCGCGCTTGAATCCCTGGAAAAGGTGAAGGGGATGCTCGGCGGCATCGTCCTGAGTCGGCGCAACACCCGTCCGGGATACCCGCCTGTCGTCATGTGGCGGATGCTCTGCGTGAAGTACCTGCTCAATGAGCCTTACAACCTGAGCCTTGTCGAGCGGCTGAAAACATCTTCCGACCTGCGCGAGATATGCGGACTCGGCAGAGTGCCAAGCGAGCGCACGGTAGGGCGTTTTTTCCGGCGCGTAGCAGGCGAACACCCCGAACTCGGCGAACAATTCATACTGGACATAACGAAGCGTCTGACCGTAATTGATTAGCGGGTTGGGGATGGAGAAGGATTCAGAGGGAACGGCCGGGTACAGGAGCGCCCCTGAAGACGTCACAGACCGCATCCAGCAGCAGCGCCTCGTCGTCAACCGTCCGAGCCAGCGTCTTGATCACACTCGAGAACGCCGAGAACGCCGAGAACGCCTCAGCCCCTTCGTCGGTCTTCGAGCAGTGAGATACCTTCCGAGCTATCACTGCTCCACGCAGTGCCCGCTCAGCCCGATTGTTGGTTGGCTCTACGTTGGGGTCATCCAGAAAGCGCAGCAGGTTGCCGTGGTCGTTGTGCCTGCCGAGTTCATTCAGAAGTCTCTGATTGTCCGGGTTCGGCATCGGACGTTCGCGCAGATGGTGGGATACCTCTTGTTTCAACCGCTCAGACTCGGCGACAAAGTTAGACGCCGCACCGCGCCGTTCTGACTCCCGCAGCTCAATCGCCTCTCTCAGCAGTTCCATTAGACGCTTGCCAAAGCTTCGTCCTCTGCCCACCTTGGTCTCAAGAGCCTCACTGATAGAGCGCAGGATATGCGCCATACACTTCTGCTGTTTCACACCGGACAGAGTACGCGCGTCATAGCTCCGGCCCCTGTCCGCAACCATCACTCCACCATAGTCGGTGGGAATCAACTCTCTGACTTCCTCGTTGCGGTGGCGAGAGCGTACCTGGTACACGGTGACCTCATCGGTCTCGAACGCCATCAGGAAAGCGGACTCTCCGCCCACACGCCAGCCCGTGTCGTCGGTATGGACGACCGAACTTGAGCGCACCGAACCGCGCAGCCTGCGGTAGGCGTCACCCACTTCCCCTCTCACGCGGCGCAGTGTGTCCTGGATGATCGCGCTCCGGCTTATCTTCACGCCGGTCAGAGTCCTCAGTACCGCCGGAACCTTCCGCTGCGTAAGGCCCAATCCATTGTGAAGCGGATGCGCTATTGCCATCACTCGCTTGCCCACACGGTGGGCGCTCGCGCCGTACTGGTCGGGGGCAATGTCCCGATGACCGCCGCGAACCCGCTTTCCACACGACCGGCATCGGCATATCTGTACCCTGTATCCCTTCACATCGGGCCTGGGCGTCGGGGGAATGTCGGTCACATAGGCGAAACTCACTCCCTCATGTTCGAGCCTGCCTCCACATACCGGGCAACTCTCCCTGGACACCGACACCTCGATGATCGGTTCCGTCAGGTCATCGGCAGAGGGGGCTTTCGGTAGCTGAACCGGCCATTGCCCGGCCTTCTGCCCGGACGCCTGGGCTTTGAGGTTCGTGTGACCTTGGAGAACGGAGCGGCCTGACGCTTTCCCGCTCGCTGAGCCTCGGCGAGTCGCTTCTGCAACTCCCTGATTGTCGCCAACTGTCGAGTGTTCCGCTCTTGCAGCCTCGTGTTCTCATCTTGCAGTCGGTCCACCTGCATAAGGAGATCGTCATGCTGGCAGGGTGGGATGTCTTTGTCTGAACACATGGCCGCAGTATAAGAATATGTTCAGAGAACCGCAATCCCCAAGCCGCCGCCGCTAATCAATTACGCTTCGAGGGATGATTAAGGCCGCCAATGAAGCAAGAGAAGAGGACTATCGGGAAGTAACCGACATAATCTACGGCGACATTGATGACCTTGCCGAAGCCAGTCAGTTGTTGGTCGGAGCGGTCTGCCAGTCCGACTACTGGTCGAATGCCACCTTCTCAATGGTGTGGTGGACAATCGGTCATCTGGAAGGTGAGGATGCTCCATTGGGGAACATCAAGGCATTCACAGACGGACTTACGGCGGACCAATACAACGACATAGAGGAGGGGGTCTGCATTCTTGACGAAGCAGGCCGATTCAGGCTCAAAGGGCAGTAAGGTCAACGGACTCGAACACAGCGCGGGGTATCTTATGGAGTCGATTTAATGGAGTCTGACTTGTTCGGCCTGAATCCTTGGTCAGCATTTTCGTTGCCGAAAAGTCCGGCCAGCGTCGCCTTACAATACGAATGCCATCGCCTCGGATCCTCAAAAAATCCGAAAGTGAATTTTAGAGCATTTTTCGAGGTCTTCCCATCCGATAGGGAGCGCGCTTGCGGGGAGTTCCCATCGTCATTTTGGGACTTGACAGCGTATCTGAGTGGGGTTAATCTGGATACAGTTTCATGGTGCTCAAATAAAGGAGTATCAAACCTAAGTCGGGGTTGCTAAACACAATCACGCACGGCAGGAGGTAATCATGCCGACCTCAATCAAACTGAGCATTGCGCTCATAATCACATCGGTAACGTTGGGAATGTTGTATTCAGCCGTTGAATTCGTCCCTCTTTGGGTAGGCGAATTAGGCGGCACTATAATGTTCGCTGGGATAGTAGTGGGACTCTGGGGTCTTTACCGCAAATTCCGCTCTGGGAAAAAGGAAGAGCCCAAGGCTCCTCCCACTTCCCAACCCGTTCTACCGGTACAGTCGGAACTCGAACTTGAGCGTGAACAGGCCCGTATGAGGACTGACATTCTTAAGGAAGAAGTCCGACAAGCTAAGTTGAAGAAAGAAATCGAAAAGCTCAAAGCCGACGATTAAACTTTCTTAACTTCTAAGAGAAGGGTTGCACATGCAGCTCTTCTTTATTTTCCCCGATATGCCCCGAATCTCCCAGGAATTCCCTGAAGACTCCTCCTACTTTTCTTGTTGGAGATTTCCGCTCAATATATTGACATGAGATCACTGCTACATATCGTCAAGTTTCGTATGTAAGTACTTTTCCTTTTTCACCTTGAGGGACCTGAGGCGGGTCGCCTTGCCGAGTACCTTCAGCGTCTCGTCCACGCTTTCGTCCGGCGCGAATGTGAGCCTGGCGGTCTTTTCGGTCTCGAGGTCGTCAAGCATCTTCAGCATCTGGAAGAGCTGTTCGCCGTCCTCGGCGGCAAGCATCATATTGAGCTTGGCCTCTTCTGTCGGTATGTGTTCGATGATGGGCATCTGGCTATTCCCTTTCTGTCTTTATGAACCCGTAGTAGTCGTCGGCGTCCATAATGACTGAGATTACTCTTTCGTTTATGTTTCGAACGTTTCGGTGGTTCCGAACGTTTCTGACGCGCACGGCTATTTCGTCCGCGGTCGCCGGACGATTTCTGTGGGCCAGGATTGTCCGGAAGATGATCTCTTTGAGGGGCTCGTAACCCTTTATGAAGTCATGCTTTGTGCGGCAGCAGTTGTAGATGCTGTCTATGAAGGTATCGGGAGAGCCCAGCAGGAACTCCTCAGTCGTTCTCTTATCGAGGCAGTCGGCGCACATGCGCCGGCTGATGAGGAACGATGGGTTCATGCCGTGGGTGGTGATGGGGCTTGTGTCTATGTGGTAGGCGTCCGCCATGGCTCTCCCTTCTGCCGGAATCTGAGTTCTCTCGTCCGAAAATTATACCAGCGGGGATTTTATCCCGTCTGGCTCTTCGGGTAGGGATTCAAGCGCGGGAGAGCCGGACGCTAGGAGGGTGACACGGGGGTTGGGGTGGGTGTGGCGGGACGTGGGGTCGCCAGATTCGGATTTGTGGACGTGGCCGGAATGAACCACATCGGAATGTTCGGCGTGGTCGTTGGCGTTGGATAGTTGGGTATCGGGTAGTCCATGAGTTCGGTCCACTTCGGCGACCCCTTGATTGGCGGCACGCGGTCTGGATAGACAATGAAGGGCTCTAGCTTGGTGCTGTGCATCACGCTGAATATCTTTATCTCCCGCTCTTCTGTGAGGTCGGTGGGCTTGGGTGTGTTCCAAAGCCATATATCCGCGAGCTTGGATTCGGCGGGCGGGTCGTCCTCATCGTCTGTGGGCGTTGATGTCGGAGTTGGTGTGTCGGGGTCCTGTATGGGCTGTATCGGTGGATCCTGTATCGGTGGATCCTGTCCGTCTCCGGTCATGGTTGGTGTTGGTATGGCCGTGGCCGTGGCCATGGCTGTCGCCGTAGCTGTTTGGTTAGGCGTAGGCGTAGCTGTCTGAGTTGGTGTCGGGGTAGAGGTCGGCTGGTTACCGCCGCCGGTCGGTGTCGGGGTTGACGTTGGGGTATTTAAGGCACAAACGTAGGTATTGCTCCCGCTGCTGTCATGTCGATGAGAACTGAATCCCACCAATGGGTGGAAGTGGTATTGACAGGGTGTGTGTCTATGGGGCTGTGGGGTGGCAGTCGGCGTTGGCGGCACGGACGTCCGTGTTGGCGTGACGGTAGGTGGCTGCGGCACTGGTGTTGCTGTTGGGGTGTTTGTTGGGGGATCGCAGATTACAAAGAAAATATAATGATGATGCAGGGTGACACCTTCACCAGAGTGGAAGTGGCTCTGGCAGTCATAGTGTTCCCAGGCCCGCGGCGTTCGAGTTGGAGTTGGACCCGTGGGTGTTGAGGTTAGAGTTGGTGTGGCCGTATTCGATGGTGGGACGTAGCAGGACCGTCGGTTCCCATTGTGGTGATAATGTCGTCCGTAGTATGAGCCGTGATAGTGGGTAAGACAATTTCCATGGTTATGAATAGGTGCTGGTATTGATGTTCTCGTGGCAGTTGGTGAGTTCGTCGGCGTTGGAGGCGGTCTTGGCGTGTTTGTCGCTGTTGACTCGATAACGACCACGTTATAGCAGATGTATGTATTTCCCGAACGGTGGTTGTGTCCGTAAGAACTCGTGAGAGTATTGTACGAGTGGTAATGTGTCTGACAGAAAGCATGGGCATGAACGGGTGTCGGTATTGATGTCGGCAGCGGCGTGGATGTGATTGTTGGAGTCGATGTTGGCGGCCTTGGGGTACTGGTTGAACGCGGTGGGTCGCAGGCTATCGTTCCATAGTTTCTGTGATAGTGCCAGCGGGTGCTGCCCCATGAGTGTCCATGGTACTCACAGTTACGCGGTGGGTCGTGTGGCCCATCTCCCGTCGGGCGCGGCGTACTTGTTGCGTCGTCGTCATCGTCGTCATCATCGTCATCGTCGTCTGGACGCGGCGTGCTTGTCGGACGCGGCGTATTCGTTGAATGTGTGTGAGGCGCGGTTACCCACACAATACAAATGCCGTAGTCGTCGCGCGCCTCGCATTCCCATGGCGGATGTCCGTTGTCCGCCAGAATGGTCTCGACGGGAAATGGCGAGTTTTCGAATGATGTTATGGAGGCAAGCGCAAGAATCAGCAGGATGCTGAGGCTCGTGATGGAGATTATTATCTTGGATTTTTGGCTCATATCCTCACAAAGACCGTCCCCGCGCTCTTAAGAAATGCAGTCTTTGCGATTGTCAACCCCTCATACGGTTTTTGCCGAAAATCGGGGAGGCTTTTTCAGGCGTTCGAAAAGGGGCTATCGGATAGGGGATAAATCAGGGCGCAGAAAATCTCTCTAAAATTGCTTTTTGGATTCCACTGAGGATTTGAATTTAAGGCCGAAATCGCGTAAATTCGGCGTTTTGAACATAAAGAGGCGGCTCCCGATTGATTCGGGAGCCGCCTCTTTTGCTCTGTCCGGGAGTTCCCGGGCGGTTAGTTGACTATTTTCAGCGGTGCCTTGCCGTAGATCAGGCAGGACCCGCTTGGGCTATAGGCCTCGCATATCCAGGTGTACTGGGGGCGGTCTGCCTCGGAAACCTTCAGGTTCTGCGATACGCGGCTTATGACCTCTGCGCGGCTCTCTCCGGTTTCTGTTCCTATCATGTTCGCCGTTACCTGCGTGAACATGCTCACGATGTGGTTGTTTATCACATCGCGCTCGGCGGCCTCGTCGAGTAGGGAGATCAGCGTCTGGAGATTGCAGACCTCAACGTCGGGGTTCGGTCCCGCGCAGGCCTCGACGTCCGTGGCGCTGATGGCGCTGACGGCGTCCGGCTCATCGACGGTCGCCATAACGCCGACCGCGAAGACCGCGGCAATCGCCGCCGCGCTGATGATTAGGGTTAGGTACTTCAGCTTGTTTCTCATTGGCTTTTCCTCCACCTGAGTTTTTCTGATTAGACTCTCGATTCGCTTTTTGGGCGAATAGGGTGGGAACCCTTTCGCCTGATTTTCGGTTGGTCTGAACCTTCTACCTATAAGTCTAGCGGAGCTTTGAAATTCCGCCGTCCGGTTTTTTCTCAAGGTGCGTTTTGGATTTCACATCGGCATTCCAATCAGAACGCGAATCCGCCCATCCTGAAAGTCGGCGGGGCCTGGCTGAAAAGGCGGCGGCGGTTTCCCCGAAGTTGGTTAGGCTGTCTGAAATGACATCTGGGAGGTGTCTCTTGAGAGTTTTGGATTTCGATAATCTTCAGGAAATGTATCGTGAGGAACCCGAGAGGGTGGTGAAGCCGACGCTTGTCGTCGAGGTGAATGAGGGCAGCTATGCGCAGGTGTCGCTTGGGCCCCTTCCGCAGGGATATGGAGTGACGCTGGGAAATCCGCTGCGGAGGATTCTTTACAGGGGAATCGACGGCTACGCGGTGGTTGGCATCGTCTTTGATAATTACCGACTGACGGGGGACGGCTTCCTTTTGGGAACAAAGTCGCGGCCGGAGGATATTGTTCTGCGGGTACGCGCGGCCCGCATAGCGACGCGCGTACCCGCAGATACCGCTCCTAAACGCGGGGTAATGAGGCTGTCGGCAAGCGGTCCCGGGCGGATTGTCACTCTTGCCGACCTGCGCTGCGGCGACGACTTCGAGGTGGTGAATCCCGATAAGGCGGTCGCTGAGCTCTCGGACATTCCCGGCGCCCGTCTTAACGCGAGCGTGTCCTTTATGAGGGGGCGCGGTTATTTGACTGCTCCCGACTCGAGTAATACGGAGATTGGACGTTATCTCACCGATGGGATGTTCAGTCCGGTTCTGAGGGTGGATTACGTTGTTGAGCGAATGAGGGTCGGCGCCCAGACCAATTTTGAGAAGCTGATTGTCAGTGTTCGCACCAATGGGATTGTGAACGCGCTCGGCGCCATATTCCTGTGCGCCGAGCGCATCGGGAGTACGTTCGGCAGAATCGTCAGGCTTGTTGACGCAAGGCCGGGGTTGGACGCGCTTGCGCTCAGGTCGGACATGGACTCAAAGACGAATTCGCTTGGGGCGCGCCGCCTGCAGATGCCTGTGGAGTCCCTGAGGCTTGGCACGCGGGCTGTGAATATTCTCAGTCGGGCGGGTGTCGTCTCGATAATGGACATTCTCACACTCACGCAGGATGAGATGTTCATGCTCAGGGGATTTGGGAAGGGGACATATCGGGAGATAGCCATGGCGCTGGAGAGTGGGGGATACCTTGATGGCCTTGACGCCCAGCTTCACTGGCGCGGCGCGGCCTCAGGTGACGGTGAGTCATCTTCCGTACTCTCGGAGGTGGAGTGATGGGAAACGTTTTGGGCGATGGAGACAATCCCTCTGACGGCGGCGTTCCGGGTCCGGTGTTGGTTGGTCTCGTCGGGAGCGCGGGAACGCTCAACCTGGCGTTCGCGCTCTTTCCGCGGATTCCCATGGTTGTCGCGTTGACTGCGAGCTGTCTCGCGGGCATCATCGGTTTTGGGGCGATGCTGATGATGAGCGGGTCTCCTCGCCGCGTGGGATTCGCGCTAACGGCGGGCCGGGGCAGACTTGGATACTTCTGTCTGACCGGGGCGGGAATCGTCTATATGATTCTTGTCGGCCGGATTCTTGTCGGCGAGGGAACCGGAGTTGACCTTGCTCTCTGGCTGGTGGGTATGGGGCTTGTGGCCCTGTTCTTCGCGCCAAACGCCAATATCCGGTTCGGTATGCCCGGCGGGGCTGTTCGCGCCGACCTGCTCATCATCGGGGGGCTGATGGCGCTCACTCTCGCGCTTCACGCTCATGACCTGAGGGACTGGTACTATGCCGCGATAGGGGACGACCTCGGTTTCTATAAGCGGGTCAGGGAGATACTCCAGCGTGGGATATTCGACCCGTTCACAGTGGCCGGGGTCTATTACAACAGTCCCATGCTCAACAGTCTTTACCAGGCGCTGTTCAGCTCGATATTCGGCGGGGGCGCGTTCGGCTGGAAGTTCTCTTCTGTCGCAAGTCTGGCTCTGACGATACCGCCCATCTATATGCTGGGCCGGAGATTTTCCGGGCGCTCCGCAGGGGTGATTGCGTCGGTTGTAACGCTCGGAAGCCACTATATTATGGCCTTCACCCATACGGGTTATACGCATCTGGACGCTCTTCCGGTCACGGCTTGGGCTGCGCTTGCTTTCATATCGGGTCTTGGGCGGAGGAGTTCTGGTCTCCTGTTTGTCGCCGGTCTTCTGGCAGGCCTGGCGCTTTATACCGCGCTTCCGGCGCGGGTTGTATATGTTCTCTTTATTTGCTGGGCGCTGCTGAAGATCCGGAGCAGGGCTGAGCTTCTCGGACTCTGGCCGGTGGCTGTGGGATTCGCGGCTTGCGCGATACCCTACCTTGTGGAGAATCGTCTTGAGTCGGTTCTCGTGATGGGACGGGATACCATCTCCCCCTACTCGATATATAGCAGTGAGATAGGGGGGTCGTTGTCGAGAGTCGTGGGGAATCTGGATAACCTGGCCATATGGTGGCTCAATCCGGACCATGCGACTCACTACACGTCGGGTTCTCTGCTCGATAGGGTGTCGGGAACGATGGTGATTGTTGGAATCGGCGCGGCGCTGCTTCAGTGGCGGACTCCTCACAAGTTCCTGCTGTTGTGGCTGGTTGTAACGATGGTTCCAACCGCGCTTCTGGCGCCCTATCCCCAGGCTCCGCTCACAAGGATGCATTCGGCGATTCTGCCCATGTCGCTTCTGTCAGGGGTCATGGTGGACTCCGCGCTCAGGCATATGAGCGCTGGCAGGTATTACAAGGTGGCTGCGGTCTGTGTGATAGCGATGTTTGTGATTGGTCTGAACGTCTTTCGGTTTCAGTACGTTACTCCCCAGGCTCTCGGCGGTTATATGCCGGAGACGCTTGCGGTGAGGGCGTGGGAATCGGATGTATGCGAGCGGGGTGACGACACGCTGTTTATTGGCAGCGAGGGACATCTTATGGATCTGGTGGTCTGGAGTTATGTGACGGATGGGCCACGGCCCGAGGTTATCGAGGACTACGACGACCCGCGGGTGCTGGCGGCCGTTTCCGGATGCAAGGTGTTCTTCAAGCCGTGGCAGGAGGGAGCGCGTGAGGCGCTTGCCGGGCTGTCTGGCAGAACCGAAATACATGAGAATCCGAGGGGTCTGGTGAGGGTTTTGGTCGTGCCGCCCTGGACTCCGGGGCTTCGGCGCGGCGACAGCGGGTATCGGCCACAGTGAGCGAATGATCGGTGAAAAGCGTGAGATAAGGGGAGGTTGTTCGAATGAGACGTTTGCTTTTGTTGGCTACTGCGCTGGCGGTGGTTTCGGTCATGGCCTTTGGGTGCGATTTTGGACGCGCTGAGGAGTTCGTTCTGAATGATAACGCGACTGACGGTCTCTTAATTCGCCGTTCGTGTTCTGGGACGCTTGTGAAGGTTTGGAGGTGAATGATGAGGGTTCGGATTCGCCGGGTTGTGGACGGCGATACAGTTGTTGTGGCAAAGGCGGGGGGATTTCTGTCCTTTCTTCGCTCGAGCAAGCCCTTCTCGGTGCGGCTCTATGGAATAGACGCGCCCGAGATGGGGCAGCCCTTTGGATGGGATTCTCGAAACGGTCTTGAGAGGATGTCGGACGGGACACTGGAGCTTGAGGTCCTCAGTACCGACAGATACGGACGGCGGGTTGGCATTCTTCACAGGGAAGGCTCCCGGAATCTGAATCTGAAGATGGTCGAGGCGGGTCTTGCCTACGCCTACACGCGCTATGGAACGCTGAGTGGGGTGGAGGAGTTTGAGCGCAGGGCAAGGTCCGCGGAACGCGGGCTATGGGGACATGTCAATCTGGAGCGTCCGTGGGACTATCGCCGCAGGATTGCGGCAAAGGGCAGCCGCTCAAGGCGTATGAGGTGGGTGGCCCGGTCCATTTTCATCCTCTTTATGACAATGCTTCTGTTCGCGCTGGTCAGGTGGGTATGGCCGTGGGTGGATGGAGAGATGGCGGAGATGGTAACTCTGGGCCTTGATAGCGCGGTGGACCTGGTGGGAAGGATTTTCTCCCGATGAGAAGGCTTAAGAGACAGGTTCTGGTTGTCTTTCATGTGGGTATGACCCTGCTGTTCGCGCTGCTGTTTGCCTCGCTGTTTATCGGCGTGGGCTGCGCTGGAATGGTTCGAGAGACGCCCCGGGCGTCTTGCGCCCGACATCCGGTCTGAGAACCGAGGCGGTCTCTGTCCCCATGTGAGGAATCCTGACTTATTCACAATAAGTCAGATATTGTACAAAGCCCTATCGGCCATTTTTACTTTCAGATGCCGCCAGCGCGTCCTCGAACCATTCCAGCTTAAGTCCGGTTTCGGCCAGAAACAGTTTTTTGACCTGTGTATGGATTGTGGCAGAAACTCGGCCGTTATGGTTCCATTGAACGACGCTGGCCCATGCCTTCTGTTTGTCTCGCGCGTTTCCAACGCGTTCGACGAAGTAGCTGATGGAGATTATCCCGTATGACACGGGCAGACTCATCTCCGACCATTCGGGCGACGGCGCTTCGAAGGCCTGGATATAGGCCTTCTCATGCGTTGGGCAGAGAATCTGCGCGCTCTTGTTGATGATGCAGCACTTGTGGTTGGTCTCGCATTTCTGGCATTCGGGCCACAGACAGCTTCGTGGCTTAGGATATTTCTTGCTCAAATGATAAATCACACGCTGCCAGTGTCTTAGTTCGGGATTCTTCCTGGCGGAGCTCCATTCATGGAGCTTTTGAATCTGAGGTGACGGCTGTTCCTTCGGGATTTCGCCGGTTTCGGGGATAGACTGGTTGTCGATGGAGTGTCCGCAGGACATGCACTGGATGTAGGCGCCGTAGATGTCCTTCATCTGGTGAAGATAGCCTGTCCTGCATCGGGGGCAGGCTCTGCTTCCCAAGGAACCCGTCTGGTTCTTTCCGTTTCTCGATGTCTCGATGCCGTCGAGAGTTTCCGGCATCTTATTTTTAGTCTGTGTCATATCCTGACCCTGCTGATGGCTTTTCCCTAAGTGAAGCATCTGCGACTTGAATGGACTTTTTGTTGATGGTCGCTGTAATGAGTGTAGCGCAGCATGGGTATATTCCCGTCAAGGGGCGGGGGCCTGTGCAGAAATCTTCGGCATTGAAGGTGATGTCGGATCTTCCGACGGCCCGTCGGAAGAAAGTTTCTCAGGCGCGCGGCCTTCGGATTTTTTGTCCGGTTCAGCGGGACTGGCGGGACTGGGTATCTGTCTCGGCGGAGTATCGCGCCATTACCCAGTCCCGCCAGTCCTTGGTGGCGCGGAGACTCTCGCCGTGCGCGTCGGCTATATGTCTGTAGGTGGCGCGGACGTAGAGTCCGCCCAGGCCGCCTCGCCCGCATGCAAAGAGGCTTGAGGGCTCTCCCTCGATGCGATAGACGTGAATCTCCTCGTCAGGCTCAGGGGTGTCGCTCACTTCGTTGAGAACGTCCCGCTTTGGCCTGTTGTCGCGGCCTTTGGCGTTTCTGTCGATGACCGCCCTGAGATAGATGGGCGCGCGGCGACACATATATGCTCCGGCGACTGGACCGTCAATTAGTGTGAGCATTACGTTCTCCTGATCAGATGTCGTTGGTTTCGATATTCGGTATCGCCATACTGGCTTATGGCGATGTCATCTCTTCGTTATGAAGGCTCAACTGGTTCTTATCTACTGGTGGGGTCGCGTCGGTTTTGCGGCTCTCCCGCGGTTTCTGATAAGTAGTAGTGGAGAGATGTCCAGTCGTCATGGAGTCGCCGGGCATTGGAACTACCTTTGATTATAGGCGAGTATCGGAAGGGTGGGAGTCTCCATTGCCGCGTGGATAGATAGGAGCTTTATTGGCGAAGTGGAGTTGTCCTAAAAGCCTGTTTGAACGGGCGTCGGTCCGTTCTGGGATAGAATGAAATGGCGCGGGAATGGGACAATGAATTTTAGGAGTGAAAAATCCATGTTCGAAAGAAGGTGTCAGCGATGTCCAACTGGGTATATGGTCGCTCGGAGCGACCAGTATGGCAGCTACAGGCTTTGTCTGATGTGCGGAAACTCGCGGGACCATGGCAAGGGGGATGAGGGGTCGCTGCGTGAGTTCAGCAATCTCAAGGACAATTCCAGGCGGGGCATGGCGGGCAAGACTCGCCCGCCGGACAGAATATGCTGGAGTGCGGTGATTCCATGGGGCGATAGACACTATCCGGCGCCGTCCAGATGCCTATGGCCGGACTGCAGCGCCTGTGGACTCTCGCATCAGTGCTGTATGGCTCCGCAGCAGTTCTTCATTCACTGCCGGTGGCACGCGACGCTGTTCGTCAGAAAGATGGGGGCTCCCGCGCCCAGGTGGACGGAGATGCGTCTGCCGATGCCGTACGGTCTTGTCGAGATCGAGTACATCGTTGAGAGAAATGGACACTGGCGCAGTAGGGGCAGGGCTTGGGTATATGCAATTCGATGTCCGAAGGGGTCGGATCCGAGCGATGTCATAAGACGACTCATTCGCAGGAAATTCCAGGAGGACACCGGACTTCAGCTCGAGTGGCTGGGTGAGGCGATTGACGCCGCGATGTCGGGGCGTCCTGAGGCCCCGCGCTCCGCCGCGCTCTAGGCGGATATGCGCGGGGCCGGCTTCATCGGACAGGGCCGCCAGTTTCGGGACCAATGCCGGTCGGTCTGAACGTGATTCTCTCGAACGCTCTTACACACGGATGAGTCGAACTGGTCTGCGCGAAAGGCGTCGGCGAGTCTAATGACGAGGCCCTCGCGCTCTCCGCCCAGCCGGGATGGGCGCGCGTGGGCATCTGCCAAAAGTTCGTCGATTGCGTCGATGGAGCGGAATCTCCCGCGCCAGATGAGTGGAACTGTGGGAACGCGCAGGGAGTCGGCAAGCCGTCTCACTGCATCGAAGGACTCGAACCGATTATCGCGCCTGAGCGCGAACGCGTAGAATGTGGAGTCCTCGGCAACGGGGTCATACGAGATCGAATGAACCCCATAGATGTCCTCGCCGTATAGCAGACAGTCCATGTTGGTCGTCTTCCAGGCGTGGCGCTTCTTCACCATCGCCATCCAGGGGGCTGTTGACGGCGCGGAGGTGGAGCGTGAGTAAACCTGTCCCCGATGCAGGAGGGTATTGCCGCCGTCTATCTTCTCGGTAATGAGGACCTCGGGTCCGACAAACGCTTTGGGGGTTTTTAGGCGGCGGCCATCGTTCGGACTGGTCGGGCTTGTCGGCCAGTAGAGCGTCCTGGGATATTTTGGTATGTCAGTCATGGCCTGGGCTTCCCTGTTAGTCCGGATTCTGTTCGATGCCAAGCTGCGCGGCTATCTCTTGGAGACCCGCTCTCACGCACTCGGGAACCGATAGAACATCGATATTGGACAGCGCGGCCTCAAGCTGGCCGCGCAGCTGAAGTCCGGGGGTAATCCGCAGGCAGTCGGGACAGTTGTATCCGGAGGGCATTACCGATGTCGGTTCTGAGCGGTGCGAACCGCACACAGGGGCCATATGGTCGTATCCCATCAGTTCCCAGGTGACGGCCCTGTGAATGCGATCTTTGGACGTTGACGCTTTGTACATTAAGTCCGTTCCTCACAATACGCAGTTGAGAGAGATTTCGTAGCTGATCTGGCTCATTCTCGTTTAGGAATTCATAGCTAAGTGCGTAATATCAGTGAATAAGCTAGATTTTTGTACAAAGCCGCGGGGGATTGGTGAGGGTTCAACTCACACCGCGAGTGTAGCAGTTCTCCTGATTTTGGAGGTCTCCCTGCACGCCGTTTGATTCGCATGTCCGGGCGGGCATGGATGTTTCCCTGGCCTGAAAAGGCCGAGAATGTCCAACATTCTCGGCCTTTTTGTTTAGCGGCGCCATGGCGGTTTTTCGCGTATGGGCGGAAATCCGTACGTTTGTGGGCCCTAGGGCCTCGCGCTTTGGCGGTGGTCGCTCTTTACTATTTGGACAAGTCTTTCGACCTGGTCCGCGCTCAGGTCATAGTTTCTGCCCCCAAAGATAGAGGCTGGGCTCACCTGGTCGGTCTTGAGTATGGCGTCCAGGTTCGGATTGCGAACATCTCCGAGTTCACAGCGCTCGTGGGTCAGAACGACAGCGCGGCGAATGGTGATCGGAAAGTCGAAGCGTCGGGCCAACACGGTCTCGAGGGCGTCGGCGATCTGGTTGACCCTGGTCCGCGGGGGAGCGTCCGCCCGCGTCCTGTATGGGCGCGGGCGCCTCTCCGGGAATTCTGTTGCCGAACCTGTCGTATCTGGTTCTTATCCAGTCCGAGCCCTGAACGTTTATGACGCCCTGATAGTTCTTTATCTCCAGCGCGCACAGCCCGTAGGTTCCTATCACCATGACGTCGGTCTCGCCCCTCGCGTTCTGGTATCCCGACACTATGGACCAGGACTCGTCCAGCATTCCCTCAAGTCGCTCGACCACAAGCGTCTCGCCTGCGATGCCGGCCTCGAAGATGGCCTGCTGCTCGGGGCTGGCCGCGCTCTGCGCCTGCCTCTGGAGGTAGTCCGAGAGTTCCATCATCTCCGGTCTGCCGCCGGAGGGCTGGTATGGTCTGAGTCCGCTCAGGGTTGTCTCTATCAACGCGGCGCGCTCGTCTCTCAGGACAGCGCTCATGCCGCCGTGGTCCGACAGGCTGATGGCCTGGCTGAACTGGGCGGCGTAGGTTATGCTCGTGGGATCGTCGCGCTGGCTGAGGGCCGCAAGCCTGAATTTCGCGCTCGACACAAGCCTCTCCTCGGGACTGAGCGCGGGGGCGGCGGGAACGTGTCCGCTGGTGGGCGGCTGGGCGGTCATGGCCGTTGTGCCCTTCGCCCGGTCTCCCCTGCGCTCGCGCCAGAGATAGATTGCCCTGACGGGCGCTATCAGAAGCATGAATACGCCGTAGGATGCGAGAAGAATGCCCAGAGAGCTTGGAATATCCTGCGTATCGAATGGGAATCGAATGACGCTGTCCGCGGCTATCGCGCCGATGCCGAGTCCCATGGAGAGGGCGGTTATAATCAGGGCGGTCCTCATCCGCAGGAGATGGAACGTCGCGGCGGCGAGGCCGGTTACGAAAGCGACGCCGCCCACGAGGAAGGTGAAGGCGAGGGGATCGCCCGAGAGGCTTATCAGTCCGGCGCCCGGCGCAACGCTGTTTATGACGGCGGTGAGAATGAGCGTGAGGCCGACCGTTATGAGAAGGGCGCATGTGGCGAGAAGCCGGGACGCGAACCTCGCCTGGATGAGGCGGGGAAGATAGCAGACCGCGAATCCGAAGATTAGCGCGGGAACAAGGCCCACGAACCAGTTGTAGGCAAGCAGGGCGATTAGGATGGATTGAAAGATGGTTTTCTTATGGCTCATTGCTTTGATCGTATCAGTGGGCTGAATAGCCTCCTTATCAGTTTTCTTCTATTCATTTTAGCCTCTAACGCCTCTCTCTCCGCTTTGATTTTGGTGAGGTCGTTCTCCCTCCACTCCCATCGTTCCCTTCGTCTGAGGGTGGGGGAGTTCACGGCCTGCGAGTGCATCTGTTCACTCGCGAGGGTCATGTTGTCGTCCTTCAGGAGCTCTATCTCAAGTGTGAGCAGCAGCTCGCGCTGGCGCAGCGTGTCGATCCCCCTGGGGTTTTGAACAGAGAGCGTGGCGACGCGCTCGGCGGTCTCCCTCCACTTGCTGGCCTTGAGCGTCATCTTCTCGCCGAAGAAAAGGGGCTCATCGGGATAGGGGAGCAGTGGGAGGGTGCCCTTGTTTCTTGGGTCGGACGGAACCCTGCCGGTCTTGGCATTCCCGAGCTGGGGTTTTTCCCTCATGGCGATGTCTATGCGCTCGGCCAGCCAGCTGGTGAGATTCGCCTGGCGGTCTATCTCAAAGCGGTCGATGACGCTTTGAGAGACACTGAGTCTCTCGGCCGCCCCTCTGTGTCCGTAGCGATGAACGAGTTGCTCTGTCCATGCGGTCATGGTCTGGCTGGGAGTGGTCAAGGCAAAATCTCCTCAGAATATATCCCGATGTTATTTGTGTCGCAAATATCTGTCAACCGTGCGATAAGGCGGGCGGCGCCCGCGCTGCTGGAGGGTACAATAGCGATGTCGGTAAGAGTTCGGCGCCGCGCTGACACACTGGAGGTTAGTTATGAGTCGATGGTTCAGGCATATGAGCGCTCACAGGGCGGTGGTGATATGCGCGGCTATTCTGCTCGCGTCCTACGTATTTGCGACGTCCGGAGTGGACCTGTCCTGCACGCCCGACGCGCTCATCGAGGAGGCCGTGAGGTCGCGTCTGGAGGAGTCGGTTACGCCTCCGCCGCCGACCCCGACCGCCGCGCCGACGCCCACTCCGGTATCCAACGCCCGCTGGGCGCTTGAGGAAGCGATTGCGGAGCTTGAGGCTGTGAGCAGCTTTGTCTTTGAGACGCGGCTCACGGGCAGCGACGTTGTGAACAGGGGGTTTGTCGTGCGCCCTTCGCTCATCTCCATTGAGGTGGCGGGAACAGGGGACGACGCGACGCTCGCCCATGTGAGATTGGTCGCGGGCAGGGTCTTCATCGCGCTCGCGTCTTCCGACGGGCCGTCGGAAACCGATGCGCCAGAAGCCGATGCGCCGGACGGCGGGGATGATGAGTCGGCGTTTCTTGAGTGGCGGGAACTATCGTCCGCTGAACCGCTCGCGGGCGTGGTTCACATGAACCCGGGCCTCTTTCTGTCGTCTGTAGATGAATTTCTGAGCGAGGTGAACTCGGAGATAATAATGGACGGCGGGGGCCTGAGGTGGCGTCTCTCGGGGCTTGTGGAGCCGGAGTTCATGAAACGGATGGGTCTGTCGTGGAACCTTCGGACGGGGAGGGACTATCCAATGCAGTACATCATCTCTATGAGCGCGGACGAATTCGTGCCGGATGAGTTTGTGTTCATCCCCTACGGCGCCGGGCAGGAGATCACCCTGAGCCTCTCGGGCCATGACCGTCCGGGGGTTCGTCCCGCCATTCCTGCGGACGCGGTGGCCGTTGATGACGAGGTCGCGGCGATTCTTGTCGGGAAGATAACCCAGAGGGCGGAGGTCGCGCGGAGAGCGGCCGCCCTGGCTCGAACGCCGGTTGCCCTGGTTCCCGACGCTGCGGCGCCGGAAGCCGCAGCTTCCGGCGTAACTGTATCCTCACCTGCTGTCGTGGCTTTGACCCCGGAGCCTTCGGACCTGGCGGGGATTCTTGGGGGTGAGGCCGTCTGGCGCGAGTTTTCATCGGAGCGCGCGGGCTGGAGGGGTTATGAGATGCCGGGCGTGGCCCTGACGCTGGAGCTTCCGGAGACATGGCGTGTGATGTGGTCGAATGGATCGGTGTTCCTCAATGGTGAGGGGAATATTGAGAGTCTGAGAGTTCGGGACGTGGCGGAGGGACTGGTCGGGGGGATCTCATCGGCCAGAACGGAGTTCGCCTGGGGCTGGTTCGGCTGGGACACGCTTTCAGGTGGGGATACGCCCTTTATTTTTATTGTTGGTTACGATTACGGGGATGTGGGGCTGGCGTCGGCCGCGGAGGTGTACAGGGATGAGGTTGTCGGCATGAATCCCACGCTCGTGAGTGAGCCTGCGTATCGGACGTTCGTCTCGGACGCGGGGGCTGTGTGCGCGATGGCGGAGTATGAGGTGAGTCTGCTTGTGAGTGGGGGTTTTTACAATGTCGCGGACTGTCTGTTCACCTCGAGGATGGGATATGTTGGAGTGATTGTCGGGGCTCAGAACGCGGGCTTTGCGGAGATAATTATGGGGACGGTTAGGTAGTGGGGGATGACTGTACCCTTATGAGGAGTTGAGATATGTCGGAATCTTTGATGCGCGCGCTCGGGGCAAGGCGGCTTTTTAGAGCCGCGCTCGCCAGGGTGCACGAGTTGCAGGAACATCCTGGGGCCGCGACGGACGATTGCGCGGCGTGCGTTGGATATGTCCGGGAGCTTGTGGGCAGGAAGAAAGCTGCGGGAGAGGCGTCGAATGAAGGTTTGCGTCAATGACGACGGCGTGAGGGCTGAGAGCCTTGTGTGCTCAGAGTGCGAGGGACGGGTGAGGCTTCGTCTGGTTCACCCGTCCGATGTGATGGTGACGAGCGATGGGGACATTCAGGGTCTGGTCTTCTGCTCTCTGAAATGCGAGGAATCTCTTGACGATGCCTGGTTGGGTATGTCGCCGGTCGGAACGGCTTGAGACGGGATGATCAGGGACTGTCTGTTCCTGCGGATGGCAGGATGACGCTTGGTCAATCGCGGCGATGGGGTGAATTCCTGCGTGTGGCAGGAGTAAGGTTGTTCGCGTAAAGCGCTTCACCATGGCGTAGGGCGCATTCCTAGGGGGGGGTATCCCTGCTGAAGCAGGGTGGTCTATCGTGGGAATTACATACAAAACTTGACGAGGCGAAGTTATGCTGCTGTTCTGGTTTTTACGTCGGGGCGAATCTTCCCACGCTCCTGTACCCTGCGGAGGATGTTGATGACCGCGTTCAAGTCGGCGTCCATCCGATTCCCGCCGCTCATCGTTCTGTCTCCTCCTTTAATTTTCGTTACCCGTTGGACGCTGTCTTTCAAGTCTAGCCGATGTTCGCCCGACGATGTTCGCCCGGCTATGTTCGCCTTCGCGTTGTCCATCGTCCTGGAGGAACGCTCTTGTCTGACTGAGGCTCTTAAGAAGGGGTGTGGGGATGAACCTTCGCGTATGCGGGTTGTTCGAGCCGCGTGTCTGGATGTCGGGGAGAATTGAGAGGAGACAGCCCGCGCCCTGAGTGGGCGGGCCGGTTGGAAAATCCCGCCCCTTCGGGAGAGGAGCGGGATTTCTTCCTATCTCAGCATTAACGGTTTTGGCATGAGCATGCCGTAGCCGAAGGTGCGCTGGCGTCCGACTCCGACTGAGAGCGCCTTTTGGAACAGGTGAGAGTCGGTGACCATCAGGTTGCCGCGCATGAGGGCGTCGGGTCCGTTTTTCTGTCTGTGCATCGGACAGTACCGGAAGGACGCCATCTGAACGCTGTCCATGTCGAGCAGCGCGCCCTTTCGCTCCAGGCGTTCGGCGAGCCAATGGGCGTAGACCTGCTCTCGGGATAATTTGGAATCCGGGTAGTTCTTGAGGTGTCGTTCATAGGCGTCGCGTTCCCGCGCTTCTGTGGCGTGGGTCTGTCTGAGGGGTCGAACGCGGATCTCAAAGCCCATGCGTTTTCCCTCTGTCCAGAGCGCGTCCGGCATCTCCTTGGAATCGAAGCTCTCCTCGGGAAGTATGCGCTTTTGGAGCGGGTCTGCGAACATGGCCTGCTGTTCGAGCAGCCGTTCGAGTGGTTCGGCGCTGTAGCCGTAGAGGGTGCCGAGCTTGGAATGCCTCGGGATTATCGCTCTGAACGGTCTTGGGGCCATCTCATCGCCGAAGCTCTCGGTGAGAAGGCAGTGCATGGCCCTGTCGGTATCGGAGTATCCCCTCAGACCTGTCCAGCGCATGAGGTCGCGCTGGGACAGGTCTGAGCGTATCAGCCATAGGGTCATGACGGTTCCTCCTCTATCTCATGGTGGACAAAGCGCGAGGCCGGAATGGTGGCTGCGCGCATTCTGACGATTCCGCCGTGCATCCGGCTTTCCCACATTCTGAGTCCGCCCTGATATTCAAGTTCGCGCGAGTCTGACAGCCCGTTCGGGCGATCCGCGTCCATCCACTGGACGCGGACGCTCGTCGGGTTCTTTTCATTTTTGATTGGAACGGATAGCAGGGCGCCGAGGCAGCTGTCCGCTTCCTGAAAGCCGCCGTATATCGGGCCTGCGGGCAGGCAGCACTTGCGGCCGATGTAGAGCGGCCGCTCAGGCCGCTCCAGGGCGCGCGCCACGTCGGTCAGGGTTGGGCGCGCGCCGGGCGAAGTGAGTCTGAGCGCGACTGTGAGTCGCGCGTCGGACAGATATTCACGCCAGGAGAGGTGTGAGCCGCCTGTCGCTCCGGTTCTACCCTCGGGCTGTCCGTAGGTGGTCCAGCCGACGTCCTTTGGGTCTAGCTGGGATACATGGTAGTCGATGAGCGGCCCGTTGCCACTCATCTCCCGGTCCATTCTGGCCGCGAATACCATTCTCTCCTGCAGGTCGTTCAGAAGTTTCCCATCGACGCGCTGCCAGCCGAGGGCGTTTGCGACCATGCCCGTGAGGGTTGAGGGCATGGGAAACGCGTGGGTCGGATAGAGATGGTCGATGACAACCGCCCCGAAGGACATCATCGGACCACTTAGGTTGAGGATGATGTGGCGCATGGATAGTTCGCCTTCCCGTCCCTTACGGACTGCGCCGCCCACTCGGCGAGCGCCGAGAGATTGAGGAAGCTCGCGCGGGGCACGGACGTTTCGAATATGGACAGAAACCGCCGGGCCTCGTCCGAGCCGTATATGTTGTCCATTGTGCCGAGGTGGGAAGTGAGCGCCGCTATGGCCTCGTCCGTTCGCGCGCGAACCGGGGTCCTGAAGGCATCGGCGAGCGAGCGCGGCTGGCGGTCTCCTACCTCGATGAGTATGAAATTCGAGTAGTTGTAGGGCGCGGTGGATCCCTTGTTTCCGCCGGGTGAGACTGTGGCCATGAGGTGTATCAGGTGTTCCACGATCTTGGCGGCGAGGTTCCTGTCGGCGCTCTCCCACTCTCTGGAGGGACGTCCCTCCGTGTTGGATATGAGTCCGGGAACGTCTATGACGACATAACTGTAGTAGAGGCCGGAGGTGAGCTCGGCCTCATTGATATGCGCCGAACTGCTCTCGTTCTCGGACAGAAGGTCGTCCACAACCGTAAAATAGTCCAACTCCGATTCCTCGCCGTGTACGGTGAAGGGGTGAGCCACATGCACCGGGGACTCGATGGAGGCGGCGTTGTCGGAGGTCACCATGCGCCCGAACAGCGCGGCCTCGATGCCGGCGGACATCTGGGTGTTCTCTCGGAACGCCCTGAAATTCGCTCCCTCGGTCCCCTTGGCCGCGAAGAGCTTCTCGATCTCCGCGACGGCGGACTTGGCGTCGTCGGAATGCGCGCTGTGGATCCGCTCGGCCTGGGACCTCAGGAAGTCAAGCTCCGGCTCGCCCAGCAGCAGGGCCTGGCGTCCGCGTATCGTGTCGGCGCGTTTGCCGTAGAGTCCGTGGGCGAACGCCAGGATCATCTCGGAGATTACCTTGCGGCCCTCCTCGCTGTCCGCTGTGAGTCCGTCCGTTATCCTGTTCTCCACGGCCACCCGGGAGCGGTATCCGACCGGAATGCCGATGTTTTTGAGAGCGTAGCGGTCGTTGGCGACCCTCCAGCGTCTCTTTATCGCCTGCGAGGCAATCCGGGTCCTCGAGGCGTCTCCAAAGATGATCTTCTTCGCCGTTCCCGACTCGTCGCTGTTGAGCCGGGCGGCGGGAAACGAATCCATCTTGTGTATCTGTATAAAGCGCGACTTTACTGCCATGTGCGTTGTTCCTTTTCCTTTTTGATTCTTTCGATTCGTCGATATTGGTATGGGAGGGCCGTTCCCCTTGGGCCACTGTCTCTCCTTTCCTCAGTCCGTCATCGCCTGGGCGCGGAAGTAATCCCGCGCGATGTTGGTTCGCGCCCGCTGGGACGCGACCTCGTTCATGCCCTCGCCGAGTATGAGCCGGGCCATTTCGCCCCAGTTCATCGAGGCGTTGGCCGCGCGCATGGCGCGGCTGAACGATATGACCGCTTCGTAGAAGGTGTCGTCCCTGACTCTCAGGAACCTCTCGACCTTGCGCTCGCTGTAGAGCGGCGCCCTGCGGGGTCCGTAGAGCGCCTGTCCGACCGATATGTTCCGGTCGTGGGCGCACAGCACGGGCGGAGCGTTTCTGCTCATAATGGCGATAGACTTCATAATCACGGCCCACTTGCGCTCCAGCCTCGGTCGGGGATCCTCGCTGAGCAGACCCTTATGGTTCATGAGCCGCCAGTAGGCGGTCGTTACGGGACTTTCGGGGTCCATTCGCCGGAGCGACGCAAGGTCTCCGCGGTCGAAGCTGGTCTGTGAGAACAGCCACCCGAAGAAGGTGGCGGCTTCCCACGGCCTGTCGGGACGTTCCTCCCGCTCAGTCGTTTCTGTCTGATTCTGTTCGGGATTCTCCGCTTGTATCTTTATCTGTGTCATGTTGATCCTCTTGGTCCCTCTCATATGCGTATCGGACACGGCTTTTCTCTGAGCGAAGCGCTCCCTCGAAGAGTGAGGTCGATCTCGCTCTCGCCTTCATTCTGTGGGAGATGGGGACGGGCAGCGTGTCGAGTCCCTCTCTATGGATCCGGCGGGCTCTTCCTATCAGCTGATTGAGAACCCATTCGACGCGGATTTCGCGCGCGTCGTCCTCGCTCTCGGCGGAGAGTTCTTCGGCAAGGGACTCAAAGAAGTCCACGTCCACCACGGCGTCGAGTTTCTTCTCAAACGCGAGCGAGCGGTCGTCCTTTCTGCGGTCCGGGTCCTCATCGTTTCGGACTGTCATATATACCTTGAGCGCAATGCGCAGAATGCCCGCGACTGCGGCGACCTCACCAATGCGTTCAGCCGCGACAACACCCATTCTGAATCTCTCGGCGCTGTCGCCGAGAGCCCTCATGAGCGCGTCCGTAACCGGAAGACGTCGTTCGTGGTATCCCTGTGTCTTTCCCTTCCCGCGTCTCATGCCGCGGGCGACTATCTCCATATCCCCCGCGCACGATTTCTCCCCGGCGGTCGGTCTGAGCAGCGTCGGCAGCGCCCAGTTCTCGTCCGTGAGATATTCGGCCATGCGGCTGTATCCGAACAGTCCCTCTCCTATGTTGAGCGCCGCGCCGCGCTTCTGATTGAACGGAAGCCAGGGGTCTCCGACGATGCCCTTTCTGCCGCGGGCATTGATTCTCACGTCCTCGCTGAGCGCTCTGACCGCATATATGCGGTCGTCCTCATCCCTGCGGAGCCTGATGAGTCTGCAGACCTCTATATAGAGGGGGTCGAGTTCGCTTAGTTCGATGATGTCGCCCTTGACTCCCGACCATGGCTGGGTCCAGAGAAGGGGTATTCCGCCGTCTCTCATGGGATAGTCCCGAGGTATCTCGTCGCGTCTCGACAGCAGCGCGGCTACGTCCCGAACGATTCGTCTTCCCGGGCGTCCGCGCGGGGAGAGGCTGATCGCGCCGCGGCTGCCGTATCCGCTGTTGATGCGGGAGACCTGATAGCTCCCCTTGCCCGGGTATCCCCCGCCGGTCTGAACCGAGATGAGCGCGTATATCCAGTCGTCGGGCTCACAGTCCCATCCGGAGTGGACCTTCACGTCGTGGTTGCGAGAGGTCATGAGGACGTCGAGCGATCCCGGGGTTGGCTCGACGCTCTTGTACTTTTCCTCCAACTTTTCGCTGAGGATGGGGGTCTGCATAAATGCGGGGGATTCCACAGCGTCGTTTATCAGACTCCATGGGGTCTCGGACCCCGCGAGTTCGGTGAGCGTCTGTCTCCACCGCGCGCTGTCCCTGGGCATCTTCGACTCTCCGGCCTTGTACATGGCCATTGCGGCAAGCTGGACTAAAAAGGAGTGAAAGGCGTGTCCCTGGTGGGATCTGAGCGCGCTGAACATTTCTATGTCGTCGGACGCGAGCGCGGCCATTGTCTGGGGCAGGCTAAGTCTGTCTGCCTTCCCGCCGGCGAGTCGAACGCGAAAGACTCGCCTATCGAGTAGGTTGTACATAGTATCTCCTTCCTGATGATTTCAGGCCGCTTTTTCAGGCCTATGTATTGACCATAGCGTAGTCTTGATTTTTCACCGCTGGGCTTTTCGCGTGGGTCCTTGGAAACTGAAAATAGAGGGTGAATCTTCCGACGGCCCGTCGGTAAATCGGCGTTTTGAGGTGAGAAGGGGTCTTTCTGGACAATTCGACGCCTCTGAATTGCCTGGCGCTATATGGGTGAGCATGGGTGAGCGAGGAAATCTTCCGACGGCCCGTCGGTAAATCGGCGCCGCTGAATGGGATGTGGTCCGCTTTTGCTACTGGCGAGAGGATTCTGGACAGTGCGGGCGCCAGGCCGGATTTGAGGGGTATGGTCGCCTTTAGACCTGGTTTCCGACGGCCCGTCGGAAAGAAAAAGCCGCCCGACAAGGATTGTCGGGCGGCTTTTCAAGAATTGTATTCCTACGTAAGTAGGAGCAGGTCTATGTAGGAATGGGTGGATTTCTACAGCAGTAGGACCAAGTTTCCGACGGGCCGTCGGTAGCTGGGAGAGGCGATGGCTCAGGTGTGCATCTGGTGGATCTGGTGGATCCCTACTTGCATAGGGCCAAGTCACGGGGGCCTTTGGTCCGCTCGTCTGACCACGGTGCATCTCTACTTGCGTTAAGGCTGAGCCTAAATGCTGAATGGTATGGATAATATCTCGACCGCCGCCATAATCTTCCGACGGCCCGTCGGAAGTTGGGACGAATTCGCGTATCCCTAATATGTAGGCCTGTTCATAATTGATTCTGCCTAAAATCGCGCGGGGGATAGACACATCATACTCTACATGATGACGTTATCCTGCTTGAGTTTGAGATGGGGTTTCCCACACGTATCGACCCGAAGGCGTCTTCTCAAAAGCCGACTCTGATTGAAAAACAGGATAAACACCAACGCCGACCCAAATATGGGTCGTTAAATGAGGGGCATTATTTGCCTGTTTCTACGCCGCCATCGGCAGCGGGTAGTTGTTCTTCACCTCCGCAATCCTGGCGGCGACGTACGCGATGGCGTACAGCTGAACCAGCAGCCTCACCCTGGCCAGTCCCCTGAACGAGTGGCTATCCAGCACGCTGCGGTCCTTCCAGCGGCTGAACACGCGCTCGACGCTCCAGCGCTTCCTGTATATCCTCTTCCATTCGGGGCCGTCCCTGCGGATCGGCCCTCCGAACAGTCGAATGTCGTCATCGGGGTTTACCCGGACCTCGAAGTCGCACCTGGAAAAGCCCCTCAGCCGGTCCTCGCGCTTGCAGTCCCTCGCGGGACCGTACACGCGCTCCCCGGTCTCAGGATCGGTCCCGATGAACGGCCTCTCGTGTCCGCACTCGCAGAGCGGTGTTCCACTCGTCGAGTAGTATTTCTGCCTTCGTCCCTGCCCACGGGTGTGGAATCCCTTCGGCGGCCTCTTCTTGTGAATGACCGGTATGATCCCGCGCTCGTTCAGCCACTCACTGTGGTTCCTCGAGTCATATCCCCTGTCCGCTATGACGACATCCGGTCGCCATTCCATCTTTTCCACCAGGGGTATGAGATAGTTCATGTCGCTCGCGCTCCCGGTCGTTCCGATCACCGCAAGCGGCACGCCATGATTGGCGTCCGCCACGATGTGGGTCTTGTATCCAAGTACCCATTTCCAGCCCTTCGTCTCCTGGGCGCTGTGCTGCTTGCCCATGGAGGTCTCGGGGTCGCTGAATGGTTCGCACTTCCGGTTGGAGTTGGTCTTCACCATCGTCGAGTCCACCGCGACCTCTCTTCCGAGGTCGGGTAGGTACTCCGACAGTATCTCCGTAGCGTTCGCCAGGCATCTGTCCAGCAGTCCGGGCATCTCCCTGACCTGGCCGAACACCCTCGAGAGCGTCGGGCGCGACGGAATGCGGGTGGTGAACCCGCAGACGGCCCTCAGAGCGGGGTTGTTCATCAGCTCCCTGTGGAGAGCTGATATGTCCGCAATGCCCTTAACGGGCATGGAGAGGTAGGCCCTTAACATTGGGCCTCGCGGGTACGGCCTGCGGCCTCTGCTTCCCGCCGGTCTTGTCAATAGATTCTCGATTGGCGTAATGCCCACCTCCTTTAATGTCAGTCTGAGGTCGATTAAGTCGGGGAACCCGGATTCCCCACTGTGCGCCAGAAGGCTTGTTCCTCCTGGCGGCGCTTCCATCTCTGTGTTCCGGGGCATGGAAGCGGATTTATTCAGGATGTCCTCGACATTTCCGCACATGGGGTCAGTCAGGGAAGCCCTTCTCGGTCAGTCCGGTCTTATTTGCTATAGTCATTCTCCTTTCTGTGAATGCGCCCGTGGGCGCTCGGTCATGCTTCAAGCCGGGATCCGGCTCGCAGACTAGTACAATAACCATGTGAAAATGCCATACTCCAGCCACTAGCGGTCATTCCCGCGGAAGCGGGTATCCAGAGGTTGGGGCAGGATTATGCATGGCAAAACTAACTGGTCATGGTACTAGGTGGAATGCGCGTCTCGGTATAGGCTGGTCCAGGTATTGTGGGGATTTGGGCCAGAAACGCCCGATCTACTCCCAGCCTAACTTCGAATGGTCAGGTGGTGGGGTCGAATTTCGGATAAGGGATATTTGGTTTCCTGATAACACCCACGCTTCCGGGAGACGTTCATAGAACGTAATAAGTCCGAGGTAGGACGAGACGGCTGGCTACCACACTGGGAGGCGTTCGCAGATTGCTCAAACCTATGGGACGATGTAGAATCCGCATATGATGAGGCATCATCAACTCTCTAAGCAGTAGGAACAGATCATGAATGAATTCCATGAAATTCAATTTGCGGCACTTGATAAATTCCTGCTCGATTCTAAGAACCCGAGGCTAGGGCGGGTTCACACTGGCCGCGCGTTGCCTCAAGACGAACTGATGAAATTGATGCTTGGTTGGAGTCTGGAAGAGTTGGCTGTCTCCTTCCTGGAAAGTGGCTTCTGGGCGCAGGAAGCCATAATAGTTGTAAGGGAGGATCAAGACGAAGTCAATAGCCGCTTCGTGGTGGTGGAGGGAAATCGTCGTATCGCTACGCTCAAGCATCTGAAGAGAGTAATTGAAGGCGCTTCCGCCTCACCTACTTGGATGAGGTACGGAGAGGAATCCAAACAGAATGATCTCTTGTTCACTCGAATACCGTATCTGCTTGCCGAGACTCGCGAGGACGTAATGTCTTTTATCGGTTTCAGGCACGTAACCGGCATAAAGCAATGGGCGCCGGCGGAAAAGGCAGAATTCATTGCCAACATGATTAACAATCAGTTAATGACGTACGATGCTGTGCGAAGGCGAATCGGGAGTCGAGTCGAAGCTGTGCGAAGGAATTACATAGCCTACAATATCCTCCTCCTGATCGAATCGCTCGATGTAGAAGTCTCCAGGCAGGGACTTGAAAACCGTTTCAGCGTACTCTTCTTGTCTTTGAGGGAAGAGGGTGTACGGGAATTCCTTGGAATCGATACGTCTGCTGAACCGGAAGAAGCTCAGGACCCAGTGCCTGAGGGAAAGATGCGCAACCTTTCTGATTTCGCAAAGTGGCTCTTTGGTACCAACAAGCAACCGGCATTGTTTAGGGACTCACGAGACATAGGTTCCTTTGGCAAAGTACTATCCTCACCGCAAGCAGTGGAATACCTACGGTCGTCAGAAGATCCGAGTTTCGACATCGCTCTACAGAATGCAGGTCTTGATGTAGAAGAACTCGCAAACCAGATTATGGCTGCCAGCAATCAGATTGAGTCGGCTTTGAGGCGAGTACACTTGCATGTGGAGTCCGAGCAAATAAAGAAGGCAGTCGAAAGACTTGCACGAGGTGCTAGGGTACTTATATCGCAGTTTCCCGACATAGCATCCGACATTGAACTTAAAGTTGGTGGGGGCGACGATGCTTAGCTTACCTCACACCTTCCCCCGTTCAGTGAATTGCCATAGAATTGAGAGTGAGTCCTTTTCTGACTGGGTGCTGGCCAGCAACCTTCTGATGGAGGAACATGATGAACTCTCCGATATAGATGTCGTGGGCTATTTGCTTGACATGAATCTCTACGACGAACAGGACTTCGCATTGGAGTACGTATCAGAAAAGTGGGGCGAATTAAAGAGGAGACATTCTTGGTTGGGCGAGTACTCTCCAGTTAGTTTTGAGGATAGGAGAATGTCCAGAGAACTAGCCTGGAACGATGTTCCAGCCTACAGCTACTGTCTGATTGTGTCTTTCGGATCCCGATGTGAAGGATGGCATGACAAATTCGGCCCTGACTACGACGAGCAAGGCCGTCTATTTGAACTCATCACAAAAGCGGCAATGAGGGCTCAGTTCAATGGCTGGCGGTTTTTTCATACTGGCTGGAGCAGGGATAATGCGTCCACTCTATCAACTGTCATAGGCAAGTTGACTTCTTTCCTGGGTGAACGAAAAGGCGGATATGATGACTATCTTTCGAGAAACGCCAAAGAGGTGGGCGTTGATCTCGTCTGGCACCTTCCATTTGAACCGTCTGATGCAGACCGGCGCCCGGGGGCGCCGGTATATCTTGCTCAGTGTGCTAGCGGGAGGAACTGGCCCAGCAAAATACACGAACCGAATCTTAGGCAGTGGATGAAGATAGTTGACTTCGCCGTCAAGCCATCCAAGGCATTTTCGCTTCCATTCGCACTTGGAGATAGAGAGTTGCGAAATAGGACTAACGAAGCGGGAGCACTATTGCTGGATAGATATAGACTTCTAGCACGAAGTGTCTCGGAGGAAATGTGGGTTCCCGAAGAACTTCGTGAGGCATTGGCGGTCTGGCTTGAGCCGAGAGTTGAGTGGCTCCTCTACAGGTGAAACGGCAACATTGGGTGGTTCCCCTAGACGTATCATAGGAACTGGTGATGCCACGAAGTCTTTCTCGATCTCAGCGCAGTCGGATTATGGGTCAGATTCGTAGTAAGGACACGTCCCCCGAGTTAAGAGTCCGCTCAGCAATGCACGGGCTTGGGTATCGATACCGACTCCATGTGTCGGACATGCCTGGGAGACCCGATATTGTGATGCCTCGCCATAGGACAGCGGTGTTTGTAAACGGCTGCTTCTGGCATCAGCATCAAGGATGCCGATTCTCAACAATGCCCAGAACCAATACTGAGTACTGGAGAGAGAAGTTTAGGCGGACTGTCACTAGGGACAGGGAAGCGCATGCCTCTTTGCAGCAGGATGGCTGGGAGGTCGTAGTGATATGGGAGTGCGACACCCAAGACTCTGCCGAGCTAGTGGAACTTATTAGGAGAGTTCTTCCGTCACGCTCCTAGCCAGACAAGTTCGCAGTCCACTCGTCGCGGGCAATAGGGTGAAATCTTCCGACTGTCTCATGAATGGAAATGGCACTCTCCGCGATGCGGGTATCTAAGGGTTGGCCGGCAATAGCGCAAATGCGACCCGATTCTGGGAGATCAGCGAAACTCTGTCGGCGGCTGAAGCATTCGATATGTCAGCTTGGAATCGGACATTGCTCACCTCACTGGGCACACAGCCGCGAATCGCAGGAATGGATTCCAGTTCATAAAACTCAATGGAAGACTGCGCTAGTTCCTCGTCGAACCGCATTGGCAGTGAAGAAGTCGTGGCAGAACCAAGAGTTTCAGCTATCACGCTGTGCAGTTTCATGATCAGGTCATCAGAACCGGCAAGCTGATACTCGATTCGCTGCATGAGACCGAGAAGCGATAGACCACCGCCACTTGACTCGACAAACAGCGACACAAGAATCCCGAGAGTGCCCGGAGGTGGCATACACTGCTCCAGTGAGAAACTGTGTACGCGCCGTCGAGAAGCGGCGGACTTGACCTCGAGCCTGACGCCTTCAAGGGAAAAGTCAAACCTGTCGTCAGCGGCGCTGTGCCATGCTCGTAGAGAAGTCGCCGGTGAGTCGCTAATGTGAATCACATACAACTCGCCAAACAGCCCCCTCACGGACCTGGTGGGCGGGCTGGCAATCTTCTGGAAGAGACCGATGAGATGCCGGACGACGTCTGAAACCCCTTGGATAGTTGGCCGGTCTCCAACGATCCGGATTATGGACTCGCATACATTAGCGAAATACCCCTGAACGACGGAGTCCTCAGAACTGCACCGGATTGCCGTTAAGGTCTTAGTTGACTCGCTCCCGCTTGGCAAGGCAATTCCGCAGGGTATGGAGAAGTGAACCTCAATGCCCGCGAGTCTGAGTGGAGAGCGTACTATGGTTCCCTCTGCGGCAAGCAGCAGAGATGGAAAGCCTTCCCCGCTCCATCCAAAAAAATGGGACGATGTGCCTGGTACACGCCTTACGTAGTACCGTGCCTCGCCACTCGAGGGCGGCTTTGGAATAGAAGACAGTATTTCTGTCAGGGCTGGTTCCATGAAGTTGAATCTTCAACTCGACTGATTCTGCACCAGCCAGTTCAGGTGCATGCGTTTCGGCACCCATATTGCGATTACTGGTCGATTGTGCGCTATGGGCACCTTATTACGGTTAAGGTTAAAGTAATGTATCTGGACAGACACGCGACTTCGGTCTAGAAATTCGCGATCTCCTGGATAGGAGTAGCGCTCAGCGCTACTGCCGGGCATTCTTGTTGGACCCTGAAATACTTGGCGAATTCTGCCATTTGCATAGACACCGCGTCTGCTCTGGAACTGTGGCCGCATCCGGTACACGACCGCAGTTTCTCCACCGTCTTGTTCAAGAGCCTTGGACACCTGCATCAGGAGTCCCGTTATTTCCTCGGCATGCTCCCCGCTGGAAAAATCCCACCACGGAATTAAGAGATCAGTGAGCAGAGACTCCAGTGGCACGTCCCTGCATACCAGATGCTGCTGAGCTGGCTCGTTCGAGATGTATGACTCGTCGCCGCTGAAGTTCAGATTGGACGAGAATTCGTCAACGATATACCTATGCCACTCCACTTCGTCCTCGCTACCCTGCATCTGGGTGAAGAACCAGTCATCGGAGTAGGCTCCTCGCACATAGCCGTATTCAATGACGTTGTCCCTGCAAGGCTTCAGGTCTGGCGAGAGAATGAAGTTCCGCTTCCATTCTTTCAGGGGTTCGTCCGTCTTACTGAACTCCTTTAGGCTCTCGCGCATTCCCTCTTCATGCGCAATATACTGCTGGAAGGCATTCAGCACATCTTGCTCTAGGTAAATGCGACAGTATCCAAGGTATGAGCGCTTGTATCCAAAGAAGCGCCCTCTCTGCTGAATCACATCCGCGTTTCCCACCCCCGTACCGCGCGGCATGTAAGTTACCGTCAGTCCCTCGACTGTGAATCCGCGGTCCATTGCCTGTCCACCAATCAGGATCCATCCATACTTGCGATTCCAATCCACTTCGGGCGTCTTGCCCGACTTAGCATTGACTTCTTCAAAGGTTGTGTTGCGGAAGGCGCGTGGCAGAGACCGCTTGATGTCTTCAAAGCTGGGCAGGTCGCTTACAGTCAGAGCGAGATTGTCATAGGCGTCCCTAAAGTCGCTGAGCAGGTCAATCCGGTCTGGCTCTGATTCCGGCAGCCTGAGAATCTCCTGCCACTCATTGAATGCCGCGCTTATCCACTGGTAAAACTCCCGGTGCTGTGCTGTCTTCTGTGACGGATGGACAAGCATGGACCGCCGTGAGTTTTCGGTGCTGCGTCCCTTGACAAGCCCTGCCGCAACTCCGGTCAGGAAAATTCTGAGAGCTTCAAGAAGAGACTCTGGTGGGTACTGAAGGGGGTTGTGATCTGAAAGAATGTCCTGATCTGGGATTACACGGGTAAGATGATTGGGAGTGTGAGCAAAGAAGTCTCGTCCGCCTACATACCCTCCTCCCGGCTCGATAACCTCTACAAACTCGGGTGAAAGACCATCGATAATACTGATCAGAAGTGTTGCCTGGGGCGTGGCTGTGTACTGAAGGAATGTATGAGCCTGCACGGAATCGCGCAATTCTCCTATGCGCCGGTATGTAGTGCTCTGCCGGCTCCGCTTCACAAGGGTATTTAGGCTGGCCTGATCTGCCTCGTCGTCAATAATTAGCGCTGGAACTTCGGTTAGGTCCAGTTGAAGAAGAAGAGAGCTCAAGTTTTCCAGGTGCCGATGATTTTTCATGACCGTAATCAAAACAGTGGGGCACTCAGACATTGGAACATCAGGATCCTGCCATTCCTCCAACTCCTGGCGAATGGACCTGCGGGTCTTTTCATCGTTGACCAGATTGGTATAGGTGCTCCACTTCCAGCTACCGGCGATGTGCTTCACATGCAGGTCGCTATGTAGCCGCTGGGTGGACTGGGCAAGCAGGGGGTTAGAGGTTCCAGCTATGACAATCACGAGCTGGAAGTTATTATCCCGAGCAAGTGCCGCGACGGTGGTGAACGAAAGAGTCTTCCCACTCTGGATATGTCCTACTACAAGCCCAGCGATGCGGCCGTTAGTCTGGAGGGGGGACAAGCCACGTCCCAGAATGCGCACTGCCGCATCGAGAACGGCATCGCCCTCAGATCCTGGCAACTTTTCACTTACAACTGCCGTAGCCTCTTCACCGACTATGGGTTGCCAGCGAATTAGCCCTGTCCCGCGCAAGTCTGCAGCATTCGGGGTTATCGTGATAATCTCGTCTGACTTGACCATCGAAGTACTTTCCCTCGGTATTTTCTGTCCATGTCTCTCTCCGATCAAGGATGAGACATGGCTTCTCGCAGGATGTCGTTTAAGTTTCGCCGCAGCGTGCCTACAAGCCTGATGCCTGCCAGCCTCGCCAACTTCTCCGACAGTGCCAGGCCGGCAGCAACCCTTAGCAGCGCCTCGACTTCTTCGGGCTCGGTCTGTGCGAACCTCACCATGAAGGGGTGGGCCATGGAAAGTCGAATCTCTATCAACTCAGGCCTGTCGTCAGACGGACTCTGATTGCTGACTGACAGCCATTCACCCTCGGAAGGGTCATCGGTCATCTCAATTCTGACAACCCAGTCCTGCTCACGAAAGCGGATTGGCAGGTCTCTTGAGACGAGTTCAGGGGTAATGGGGAGTGGTTCCGCCTGTGTCTCTACAAGCGGTTTATCGGCAACACGCCTCAGTACATCGACCAAGTGACGCCTCATTACTGAAATTGTATTGTCAACCGCAATTTCAGCAACCTTCTTTCGCTCGCCACGTGAGACACGAGCCCGGAACTTATCCGCCTGACTGAGGATCGGCAGGTCTTCGCTGTTTAAGTGTTCTTCAAGAAGTTCAAGAAAGGGTTCCTCGTTTTCATCCCACCTAAACCCATCCTTTGTGTGGCTCACCTCAAAGCCTTCCAGGTGCAGTTCTCCAAACAGGCGTAGGGAACGGAAGCTGTTCGCGTTCTTGAATATTGCCCGTGGGCGGTATCCCTCATCGGCGCTTCCCTGAATCAGCCTGCCCCTTCGAAAGAGTGCGAAGCCTGACTGGTTGAAGCTGCCGGGATCCATGAGCGCCGCAAATCCTGACACTGATAGGTCATCTCCGAAGTCAAAGTCAATCTGCTTGGACCAGCGATGCGTTGGGCCATTGAAGTCTTCGGCATAGGGAGCACTAAGAATGGAGGGCTGCTCATATGTCAGCCTCTCGTTGTTGAAGAAGAGGTCTAGCGAGCCATCGCGGATAAATACCCTGTATATGTCTGTGAGATGATCCTTGATCTTGGGAACGGTTCTCCCGCGGGGAACATGGTGAAGGTCTTCTAGAACCACTTCTGTGAAGTGGGAGTCAGGACTGATGGGGTTCTCATTTATTTCAAGTTCCTCGATCTGGTCCTGAACGATGTTGTTTACATCGAAGTACACAGTCCGCTCCACCGGCTCACCTATTGCAGTAGTTCGCACTCTCCACTTGGGTGCAAACCAGCAGGCGGAACTCTTCATGCCCATGCCAAACTCAGAGAGGCCAGACGTGTCTTCAGGGATTGCAGCTGGTCGAAATGCCCTGGGGAACTCAGAGTGAGAAATCCCCGCGGCATTGTCTCTTATGGAGATGCGTGATGGGCTGGAAGTGTCTATGTCGATCTCAACGCGAAGCCTGTAGCTGGAGCCATCAAGGCTCCTGAGTTCGTCCTCGCGCGTCCTGTAGCTCTGAATAGCGTTATCTACAAACTCCGCAAGCGCAAACCAAGCTCGGTAGTTGAGATGCCTGAGGATTGAGAGGATGCTGACGCCAGGGCGAATGTTGACTCTTCTTATGGGCCTGAGCGTGTTTCCATCAGGTGGCATAGGCAAATGACTCTACGCTCTTGTCTGTCTGGTGTTGCTTCGCTGTCAAGTCGCCTGGGTTACGTCTGGTCAAGTCCTCCTGTTCCGGAGAATGGTCCAGCAAGCTTTCTGCAACTCGCTTCGCCACCTTTACATTGATGGCGTTACCGAGGGCCGCGTACGCCCTTGTGGGTGTCTCAGGAAGATGAATGTCTTCGTCAAGGCTCTGTAGTTGTATGCATTCGCCAAGAGTCATGTACCTTTCTTCCCATCCGATGATTGGGACTTGAGTCGCGGTCATGGCAACCAGTGACGGCGCGGTCGTAGGGCGCTTGACTCGTACGCCTGACGGGCGAGTTTGAATCATGTATCTGGAAATCCTGCGGTCCTCGCTGCGAGGGTCAGGCTCATTGCAGTTCCACTCAAATTTCTGAAAGCTTGATGGATACTTTCTGATCTCCTGAATCCAGTCGTCAAGCCACCCCTCGTGCCTCCGATAAAATCGCCGATTCTTTTCTATGAAGTTCACTTTCCAGCGGGGAAAGACATCCTGTTCAGTACGGCCATGTGAGGGAAGCAGTGCGAACACCTCCTCCCGTGTCTGCGCCTCGCAGAGCGGTATCCCGTATGAGCCTCGGAAGTTACGGCGAAGGCTTTCTGTTGTTGAGGCGTGTGGTGTGGTATTCCTGTAGGGATACGTTGCTCCAAACTCCATTGACCATAAGGGCAGGGGGATTCTCTCGTCCTTCGGAATCTGGTCCAGGAAATCTTGCCACAACTTCAGGCAATGCTTTACAGACCCCGAGATAGACTTGGCGCCGGTCGGCGTTGAATCGAGTACACTTCTGATGTCAAGAGGGCCTTCCGGGTTTGGACTAGGCCACTTGAATCCCTCAAGCGAGGTCCGGCTGCCAACGATGTAAATGCGCTTGCGAATTTGAGGGATGCCGAAGTCGTGTGGTGAAAGAGGCTCAGGCTCCGGAACCACGTAGCCAGCATCTTCGAGATCCGCCTTGATGCGACTCCACGTCTTGCCTTCATCGTGCGTTCGAAGATCTGGCACGTTCTCCATTATGATGTACCCTGGCTGATGATGCCGGATTATCCTCGTGATCTCCTGGTATAGCTCGCCGAGTTCAGGGTCGCTGTTCCCGTTTCGCTTGCGAGCCTTAGAAAAGGGCTGGCACGGGAAGCCAGCGCAAAGAATGTCGTGGTGTGGTATCTCTGAATTGGGAATGTCTCTAATATCGCCTGCTGGCCGCATACCGAAATTCTTTTCGTAGAGATCCCTGAGTGTTTCATCTATCTCGCTTGCAAACACACAGGTGTGCTTCAGGTCCCTGAGGGCCATGTGGAATCCACCAAGGCCTGCGAAGAGATCAATGAATCGCATCTTGGACTCACCCCCTGCTAAAACCGCAACGTCATTCTTGGTGCGCTAGTTTAGCATAGACCAGAGATTTGGCAAGTTTTCGGAAGATGAGTCAGGGTCTTTCGGTTATTTGCGAATCGGAAAGCCCGCGCCTATATGTCATTCCCGCACTCCACCACCGTCATTCCCGCGAAAGCGGGAATCCAGTGGTCATTGAACCGGTGAATCTGGATAACCGAAAGACCCTGCTAGCATAGGTCGGAGCGTTGACACAAGTTGACTGTTACCCGACGCGCTGGGTAGGATTCAGAGGCAATGAAGAAACCCCGCTGGTCGGCGGGGTTCTGTGCGACGAATGAAATCCGAATCGTAAACGGAACAGGCAGGTCTTGAATGTTCCATCCTCAGTTCCCAAGAAGCGGAAGCGAAAGGCGGTTGCCGCCGCTAAGGTGGTCAGATAGCGGAGATACGACAGAAAGGAGAAAAGGGGAAATGGTTTTGAACAGACTTCGGGAAGCATTCCCCGACCAATATATTGCGCTTGACGAACCAGTGCCTGAAGGAGCCGTTGGGCTTCGTGGCCCATCGAGCATAGACCACAGATTCCACTGGAACAGTAATGGGGCAACAATCTATGTTCGTAGAGGAAGTCCTGACATCGCCCGAATCAGGCGCAACGCGCTGGATAGAGGACATTTACCAAACAGCGCCGAGCTACTGGCTTATGCTCAAGATGAGGACATATACCTACACGACCGCGGCGGGACTGGGTACGAATACCAATTCCGATGTCAGCACGTAGAAGACCTTATCCGCATCCTCAGAGGGACATAGAGAGTAACCCCAGCCACTACTACCAAACGGAATAGCATTCAGAAAGAGAGGCACCAAATGAATCACAGGCAACTCTACGTCAGTGCTCATGCACTGGATATGGAGGTCTGAGATAGAGTCGGTAGCGGATGTTGCCTATTGCTTTCGATTCCGTCTCTTCCATCGCCATTCACGCGCAAACCCCCTGACTCCGTTGAAGATACCCTTAATCATCGGAGAAAGGGATGTGATGATAATGGTGGCGGCTAGGGTTGAGACTGAGAGTGCCGCCCCCAAAGATGCCCAATACAGGAAAGTAAAGAGGGGATCGCCCCGCCGAATATCAACGGTGGACATATCAGTGCGGATTTCGGGCGATAGTACAAACAAAGTAGTGAATGCGCCGACCAGAACAGCCGAAGCCACCAAGAACACCCCGAACAGCACTACACGTTCTGACCCCTGTTCAACCCGCGAGAGTCGGTCACTGAGGCTGCTCGAAACGTCCCCCTTTATTCGCTCAACGAATCCTAGGGACCGGTCAGCACCCATAGTGTATGCTTCCCGTGCCACCGTTTCCGCTGTCGGATTCTTGCGTTCAAATTTAGGCATCTCTCCATACAGTGTATGAAACTGAAGCGTAAACACGCGGTCACCGCGTTGGATGGTGATGGGAGACAGCCCAAGGTTGGACACCCACAGATACAGGCGTTCATCCTTATGCTCTCTCCCGAAGAACGGGTCGACTTTTGGGCCTATCAGGGGGGTCAATCCTTGCCTTGAATGGCTGAACTTAATCTTTATGTCGCCTACTAGGTTCCAAGGCATATTGAATGACTCGATGGTCGGGAGCAGGGCCATTTCTCCCGGCTCGATTTTCATAAGCGTCCCCTTGTACTTGATGTCATTCTCGTACAGTTTCCCCCCGATTCTGAGAACTGGCCCCGTATCAACACGCAAGTCGTAGGAGGCTTCCTGAAATGACTCACATGACCACGACTCTCGATTGAATATCGAGTTGCGGCGTTTGAATATCTCTTTTCCTGTTAAGACACACATCTTTGAACGCTCCCGGTACTCTCTCAGGAATAGATTCCGCCCGCATTGTCTTGAAGGGACGCCACGATATACGCTAGACTGGAGAAAATTTCATTAGTCCCCTGACATCCCCGGACTGCCGATGACGTGTGGAAAACCCAATCTTACGGGGCGGCGGATACCCTCCCCGCAGGATTGAAAACAGATGCAGTACCCTGCTAGCCAGTAGGGGTTAGTCGGTATGTTATAATGTTGATATGCGCCCTGCAAGGCCAGCGGGTCAATTCAACCGTGGTTGCAACCAAGCGATAGGCTGAAGTCCGTCTCTGGGCGGGTGAGTGGAATAGGCCGACGGGGAGTCAGGAGGAGAATCCTGGGGGCGCACCTTATCTTCCCTTCCCCAGATACGGATGTTGCTTGGGTTTGCTTGCCTTCCGCTTCTGCAGCTTCACTGGCAGGTTTTTGTACCTCGTGTATCGCGGCATTCCTCTGGGACGCTTGATTGAAGGGCCAAGCGTACTGTCCGCGCGCAAAGTCTGTTCAGCCTTCACAACCGCCTTGGATACATCCCGGTCAGGCATCTCGTTGATTTGCAAAGCGCGGACAGTGTAATGCACATCGTCGTTCAGAATGACCATCTCTGGCACCTCCTTCCCGCCTTTCGTCACCCAGTCTGGGCATTCGAGGACATCGGCTCCCAACTCGATTGCCCCCTTCACAGCAGAGGCGTCCTTACAATCACCCAACTCCACCGTCTCGCTGGGTGCAACTACCACTTCGTACATCTGAGGGCGTTGACCTTCTCCCTTGCCTTTATCGCGCGCTCTACGCCACTTGTCGAAGGCTATGTCCTGTGCAATCAGTGGCTTGGGAGTGGTGTAAATCGCGGGAACCACCCGGAGATGCTCTCGTCCATCTACCATCGGGGCGCGTGGTTCCAGGTCAATGGCTGTGTCTGTCGGGGCGGACGTTCCGTGCCAGCCAACTTTCGCCTCAGCGGTGCCGGTTCGGAACAGTCTGTCTTCATTCACCACATATTGACCTTCTGGCAATGCGTCCCCGTCATCGTATGGCATCCGGGATACTGCGCTTTCGACCGCCGCCTCGCGCTCGGCGGCCAATGGGTCTTGCGGCGATGGCAGTGGCTTGATGTCGTAATCAACGGGCGGCCTGCGCCGTTGCAGAAGGCTTTCAAGGATTGGAGCGTCCGCAGTAGGAACTAAACCAAAGCCAAGGTGAAATGCGCAGGAGCATGGGGTAAAGTTGTAGAGGTACCAGGTTAGTCTGTCTTGGAGGCAGAGAGGGGTTGATGATGGGTGTGAGAGCGATAGAGCGGTTCCTCGAACAATGGCAGATGGATGGGAGGGATTTGCGCCGGCGGATGATTTGGTCGCCGACGCCCAGGGAGCGGGAACGGTGGTACGCCCTTCTGCTGCTGACCCAGGGCTGGACGGGTTCGGGGGTGGCCGAGGCCTTGGAACGAGACCCACACACCATTGGCCGATGGGCCGTCGCCTTCGGCGAGGGCGGGCCGGCAGCCTTGATTTTCGAGCAGTCTGGGGGTTCCCCCCCCGCCCTCGGCGAGGCGCAACAGGCAGAGTTGAAGGAAGCGGTGCCGGAACCGCCCGCCAAGTCGGGCATAGAACTGGCCAACTGGAACTGGAAGGTGGTCCGTCAGTTTGTCTCGGAACGGTTCGGCAGTTGCCTGAACTATCTGCACCGCTTAGGGTTTGTCCTGAAGCGGCCCAAGAAGCGTCTGGTCAAGGCTGACGAAGCCAAGCGGGAGGCCTTCTTGGCTCCAGTACGCCGCCCTGTGGGACGAGGCGCGGCGTATTGGAGCCAAGATATTCTTTGCCGACGAGGCCCACTTCCGTGCGGACGCTGAAGTGCGGGGCAAGTGGGCGCTGAAGGGAGAGCCGGCCTTGGTGGACTCGAGCAGTCCGCGCTATGGCGAGAAGGCCAGCTACTATTCGGCGGTTTGTTTGGAGACCGGCGAGGTGGAGTGGATGGAGTTGGAGGGGAACAGCAACTCAGGAACATCGGCCGTATTCCTGAGGCAACTGAGAGAGACACACTCCGGTCCGCTAAGGGTGATCTGGGACAACGCGCCGGCGCACCGGGGCGAGTCGGTGCGAGAGTATCTGAGGACACCCGGTCTGCACCTGCGGTTGGTGAACCTGCCAGGCTACAGTCCGGACTTCAATGGCGATGAGGCTATCTGGGGCTGGGCGAGGGAAGAGGCAACGGGAAACCTGTGCCTGGGGACCAGGGTGGCGGTGCAGGAGATGGTCGGCAACTTCCTCATCGGCCTGGCCGGACGGAAAGAAGAGGTCAAGAGGCGCTGCCGGACCGTCCTACAATCCAGGGCCGAAGGTCTCCTCCGCAACACACAGCCCAATTCCCAACGCCCCGTAAATGCACATCCCACCTTGGCTTTAGTTTAGTCAAATCCATCCGGTTGTTGCGAAACCGACGCTTGAGTATCTCTTCGACATGACTGATGACTTGTGCGGGAGGTCTGCTTACCAGGGAGGACTGGTTGACCATAAGCAACACGTCAACGTCGCTGAGTCCGTTCACGTAGGTGCGCCTCCTGACCGATCCACCGAACATGGTCTGGATCACCTCACAGCCCTCGTGTCTGAGGACGTTGCATAGACTGTTGATGTGTCTCGTTGTCGCCGCGGTATTCCTGCGGTTGTACCGCGCAAGCAGGTTCTCGCAATACTGATTGAACACGTCCTGTCTGTCCGGCATACTTCCGTGTCCCTCATGCTTCTAAGGTGACTTGTTTGGTTCACCGTGATTGTGGACGATGCGTCGGACGACTTTCAAGACGTACGGATAGACGCGATGATTGTTGGTCGCCCAGGCATCCGACGACTCGGTCGGATTGTGTTAAGGGCCACCCTTGATGCCCCTATCCCGGTTCAGCAGAAATCGAGGGATGATATATCTCAGCCAGCTTCCGAAATAGCCTTGATTTCAGCTATGAATTCGGCTGATTTCGGTTGCTTTTCGTAGCTAAATGTAGTACATTAGTGCCAGTGAAAATAGCATCCAAATTGGGCCGAAGGAGCGCCAACTCCAACGGCCCGGAAAGCCACTGGGCCGGACGTGAGCATCCATACAGTGGCTCCTGCGGATTTTACATCCGCAGAGCCCTCACTACAACCTCCGGCGTTTCCGGATCTCTCCGAACTACGTGAGATTCTGGACAACGTCAACCTCAAACCGCTGATAGAGGCAGTCTCCAAGCCCTACGCGGGAGTAGGTCGCAGACCGCACGACAGGCGCGCCATCGTCCGCGCTCACTTCATGGCATACCTGTATCGCACTACCGTCGGCAGCATCACGGCATTGCACTGGACGCTGCTCAACAACCCGGCGTTCAGGGCGGTCTGCGGATTCAACGGCGGGGTTCCGTCCAGACCCACACTCTCCGGGGTGTTCTCGCAGATGTCGGAACATCCCGAAGTCGTGGAGCGAATAATGGACGAGATCGTCCGTGAGGCCCGGAGGGTCCGGCCCGACCGGGAGATGATCTTGCGGTGGACGCCACACCACCTCCGGCGCGGGAACGGAACTTCCTTACGCATGACGGTCCAGGACCGGAGCCGGGATGGGGATCGATTCGGACTTCAATCCAGCAGCCCGTTCCGTACGGCCCAGACCACGATCTCCTGCTTGCTGCCGAATCCCAGCTTGTTCTGTATGCCGTAGATGGTGTTGCGGATCGTCACAGGTTTGTTGCCCCTGGACTCGGCGATGGCGGAGTACGACATCCCCTTCGCGAACTGTGTGAGTATCTCTTTTTCCCTCGGTGTCAGCCCCCTCCGCTTTGGCGACTCATTCCGCTCCGGGGCGTTGCGCAGTCGCTTGAACACGCGTCTCATGGCCTCGCGCGGCATCCGGTATTCGCCCCTGGCGACGTCCCTGACCGTGGCTAACAGCTCCTCCGTTCCGGTGAACTTCTGAAGGTATCCGGCGGCCCCGGCGGCCACCGCCTCTATGACGGCGTTCCTTTCAGTCGAAGCGGTCAGCATGAGCACTCTGACGTCCGCCAGGGCGTCAATGATCTCCCGGCACGCCTCTATGCCGTCCCTGCCCGGCATCAGAACGTCCATGACGATCACGTCCGGGACCATCTCCTTCGCAATCCGCTCCGCCTCCCAGCCGTCTCCGGCCTCTCCCACCACCTCGAATTCGCCGGAACTCTCCAACAGCTGCTGGAGACCGTCCCTCATCACCGGGTGATCATCCACCAGCAGGACTCTGATCGGTGTCGAAGGCACTTCAGATCCCTCCTCTCGTACGCTCGTAGGGTATCACGCAGATAACCGCGGTTCTCCCACCGCTTCCGCCGGTTTCCACGACGAGCCCGCCGCCCATACGCTCGGCCTCCTCTCTCATGTTCCTGAAGCCACGCCCGCGCGTCGCGTAGTCATTGGGGAGACCGATCCCGTCGTCCGAAATAGACATCCTCACGCTGTCGCGCTCGAAGTCCAGGTCGACGCGGACATGACTGGCGTTGGAGTGGCGCAGCGCGTTGGTCAGGGCGTTGAAAGCGATGGAGAACAGCGCGCCCCGCGTTGCGGTGGGCAGCGGCGGCTCGACGCCCGTCTGCGCGAGGTCGGCGGGTATGGAGGAGATGGTCGAGAAGGTCGCCACGAGCGACTCCAGCACGCCGCCAAGGTCCATGCCCTCGAAGATCCCCCCGATGTCGATCGGGTGTCTGAGCTCCCACATGGCCGACCTGGACAGCGCGGAAGTCTCCTCGAGCGCGGACATCAGCTCCTCGTTCGACCTGTCGGCAAGTTCCCTCGCCCTCTCGATACCCAGCCCGATCATGTACGCCGACTGCGCCGTCGTGTCGTGGATGGCCTGGGAGAGTTCGACGCGCTCCTTGTGAAGCTCCCTCTCCCTCTCCACCGCCTCCATCCTCCTGATCCGCTCCACCCTGGAGATCAGGTTGACGACAACCACCACCAGGTACATCCCTGCAACCCTTACGAGCAGTACCTCTTCATCGTCCACTGAGAAGTCCAGCCCGGGATCGACCGCGAGGCAGAGCGCCGCATAGACGACCGCCGTCATCGTAACCCAGGCGAGAGTGAGCCTGACCGATCCGAAGACCACCGCGAACATGGCGAGGGACGGGTAGTACCCCACGAAGAAGGGAGTTTCGAACCCGCGGTGCGCCGAGACGCCGGCGCTCAGCATCGCCACGTCCAGGGCGCTGAAGGCGAGCATCCACTGCCAGGACACGGTCCTCTGCGTGGCGAGCCGGTGGTGCAGGTATCCGTTGGTGACCAGCAGCAGCGCCGCGAGCGCCACGTTCGGCGGATATCCCGCGTCGGCGGCGTCTGGCGGGTACAGCCAGGCGAACGTGGCAAGAGACAGGACGAACCAGCGTCCCCAGACATAGACCCTGGCCACGCGGCGCAATTCGCCCGTCTCCGGCAGGTCGAGGCTCCGCGGGAAGGCCGGAAACGCGCCGGCTGCTGCGTTAACTGGATTCAGGATTCGTCTCCGTCTTTCTCCATCAGATTGGATTGCGGCGGATTGCGGCCGGAACGAGATATGTCCCTCCGCCCGGGGCGGTGGGCCCAGCTTCGAGAGGAAGGGGTCGAGGAAGTCAAACCGACTGAGTGGAAATACCCGTCCGGCAGTCGCTGATTTCCAGTAGTCTAGTCTTGGGAACCGAGGACATCAAGGGCTTGTGAACCCCGCCTCTCGTAGGCATTTGCCCATACCCTGGCCTCCAGCCTTTTCACAGATCGGGCGGAACGACCGATTCAAGGTAGTTTTCAGGCTCGAAGGGCAGTCCAAACGAGAATGCGGCAGGTCAAGTCCCATAATGCGGTGTAAGAGCGCGTCATCCTGATTGCGCTACTCAAGCTGCGGCAGATTGTGTCAGTGAGGCCTCCGGTAGCGCCTCCCGCTTCGCGGCAACTCCAGGCGTCGGGTACTCGCCACCGCCCGGCGGTCCCCAATTTCCTGCCTGACCTCGCCTATCTGGTTATTCTTCTCCATGTAGAGTATAGGCTCCGACTTTCGTAATTCGGCTTGTGTTGTCCGGTGTAGCGAATCTCACGCACGTTCGGACCAGTTGGCCGGCGATGGGGAATTCTGAACACGCCTGTTTCGGTCATAATGGCGTTTCCCTGCGTCGCCTCCATTGCGCTGGGCGTCATGAGGCTGGGCGCCGGGGACGGCGTCATGGCCGCCGCGCGCTTTTTCAATGGCCTGCGCGACCTGCCGACCGTCGTTTTGTCGCCGCGCATGGCAGGTTCTCCGTCCGCTCCAGGGGGCCGGGGTGTCCAGATACCTTGTTGCGGGTTCCGCCGGGTTCATCGGCGCGAGGATGTGCGGCATGCTGGTCGAGCGGGGCGCTTCGTCACCGGGGTGGACGATCTCAGCGACGGCTGCGATCCGGCGCTGAAGCGTCACAGGCTCTCGACGCGGCGGCGGCGCGATTCGTCGAATCGCTTATCGACCCGGTCGAACCTCTTCTCAGTTCTCGCCTGGAATTATCTCGTATCCTTCGGAAGAGCAGGCGGGTATTGAGTCAGCAACTCGCGCTTGGCGATGGGTCCGACCAAGACATTTACAACGGCGCCAGGCGTGGGATGGAGCTCGCCTCCGGACGCTCTATCCAGAAAACAGGGATGAGTCGGACTCTTCGGGCAGGGTTGCCATCCATTGAAATCAAAATGGGCGGGACACCGATGGATTCGTGTGTCCCGTCCACGCTTGTTGCCGTACTGACTTGCTGCTATGAAGCCTTGCCTCTGTGTCGAAAGGACAAGGAGTGATAGAGCGACAGTTACTGCCGAGAGAGCCCCGATTCCTCTGAAGTTATCTGCCCAGTTGAATCAGCAAGTCACTTTAGTCGTGTATGTCCCAGGCTGTTCCGGCGTCGCCTTATTCTCCATACTATGACCGACGCCGACGCCAGAATGCCAATTGCCAGGACGCTGCCTCCGATTATGTACCATTGGGTCTCTTGCTCTCTCTGGTCGAATACTCGCAACTGTTCACTGATGGATGCGTCATGCCCAATGCCCATCACAGCAGATTCCGTCGTGTCTGACGCCAACAATAAGGCCGGTGTATATGAGGAATATCTTTGCTGCACGACAACTCCGACCGCATCGTCCGGGATACCCAACGCGGTCAGGAGCCGGGGAAGGTTGTCCAATGTAGCCCGTGAGTTCAATGTCCACAGCCTTATCGTCGTGCGGTAACCTTCCGGTTCATGGATCTGCGCCTCAGAGATCCCTCCCCTCAGAGTAGCGTCGCTTTCCCGTAGTCCAACAAGGTAATTGCCGCTAAGCTGTGCCGAGGTAATGCCCATCGTGTTGCCCGATGTACGAGTGAACCGGTCCAGCAAAATCGTCCATCGCCAGTAATCATCGTAACTGTGTTCGACCGGAATCACAACCAGACGACCGGTGCTATCGACGTCGTCTATGAGATTCGGAAGCATGGTCCCAATATCCTCTCTGGCAACTCTAAGTTTCTCTTCGTCTCCGCCCGGCGCCTTGACTTGCACATAGCCGATATCATTACCGGCCGAGTCTCTGCCGCTCACCCAGCCGGCCAGTTCGGTTCGTGTGAGACCCACCCACTTAAAAATATTGGAACGTCCACATCCCTCTCCGAAATCACTGTTAAGGGTACTTACGCATTCCACTTCGGGAATGGTGGTGGTATCGACACCGGACACGTCAATCGTCGACGACCGCGGCGCTGAGGATCGAGCGGCTGAGGGCCACACCTGGCGGTAGCTGGACCATCCGCCCCTGGACTTCCTCGCCTCCGCTCCGCCGGAGTGAACCAGTATCTGCTCAACAGCGCGGGATACTGGAAGAAGGACCCCCACAGACCAAGGCGTGTTTATTTCCAGAAGGCACTTTGCATCTGTATTCTGTTGAGATTGGGAGAGGCAGGATTTATGAGCGCTATGGTCTAGGAACGCCAGTTCAGGCCACTGGTCCATAAAGGCGGTGGCCTTTTGCTTGAATGCCTGACCGATCGCGTTTCCTACGGGTTCGGTCTGAGTGAGATAGATGTGAAGAGCCCTTGTGCCTCCTGCGCCGTCGGCAATGTACATGGCTTCTATATCTATCGTCCCATCTCGCTGGGCCTGCTCCAGGACGTAGCAGTGGAGCGGGTCGTCCCTTAGCGCACCCGAAAAGCAGTCGCCCAGCGGCGGCGCCGCCGACGGGGAAGGAGTGGCCTGCGGCTCCTGCGCATTGATGTACGGAGTGTGTGTGTGGTTAAACACCAGAATGAACGTGGCGACCAGCGCCGCCATCCCGATACACACTACTCTTCCCGCTGTGAGACTCTTGGTCGTTAGCTTTGTCATCTCGGTTCCTCCGTAGCCCCTCCACATCATAATCTATTGATGTGGAGGGGCCGTAAGCTGGGTTAAATCCCTTACTGAACTCGATCCTCAGATAACTACTGCATGTGTACACGAAGCTAGAGTCATAATGGCGCCGACCTTCCTCCGACCTGAGCGTCGTTGGATCGCGCTCCTATTCCGGCCGGTGTGAAGTTCCCGAATCGGTGTACGAAGGCACTTGCCGAGCCTGCCGGCATGACGTTATCGGTGGCAGAACTTCGCATCCGACTGCCTCGTGTGGTGTCCTCGAATCGGACGGTTACCTCCTGGTGAAGACCGCACAGGCCCGAGTCGAAGCAGTACCATATGTTCGCCTTCAGTTCGTCCTTGTGCCCGGACAGCGCAGACGCAGGCGCCCTGTGTTGTGTGCTTGTGGCTGACACTGTTGCCGAGTAACCCGCTGCCGGAATATCCACGAGGTAATGATCCACGTTCTCCACGTCGGCGATTGGGTCCCACCTTACAGTGGCGTATCCACCTGATTCGGCGCTCCTTTGAGCGGTGGGATTGCCAGGAGGACTAGCGGAACAATTGGGAACCATCACGCTGAGCGTATCCGACCAGAATCCCCAGGTCAGGTCATACTGACTACCGTTGCCATAAGCCCTGACGATGAAGTCGTAGGTAGCCCCGCAGACCAGGTTTGTGATCAGCGCCGTTGGGGAGTGAACGGCTCTGTCGACGCTCTGCCACTCGGTATCGACGTTTCTCTGCTTGTAGTCGAACTCGTAGCCCCTCGTGCCGGGAACGGCAGTCCATTGAAGTCGCACACTGCCTGACGGGGTTGTAACAGACTGGTGTTCGAACATCTGTGGAGCGGGCGGTATCTTTATCGACTTGGATCCTGACGAGCCATAGTCCCCACATGCCCATGTACTGTTGGGATTGCCAATATCCCTGTCTACGCATAGTCTCACCCTAATTCTGTACTCACCGCCTCTTTGCGCGGAGGCAATGTCGGAGAACTTGAACCCTGCGCCAGGGATGCTTTCTGTTACCTCCCAGACAAGAGGAGAACTATTGACGCCCGTTACAATTGTCTCTGCGTCCCCAGTACCAACTCGGAATAGCCCAGCCTCATACCTCAATCCTAATGCACGGCTGACTTCAGCGCGATCGAATGTGCCGATGATGAGAGTGTCCGAACTGTACGTGGCAATGGATTCCATGGGGTCGTCCAATACTGGAAGAGGCTTGAGAGCGTCAATTGACCAGTCATAGCCGCCCAGTATTGACTCAGCGTATATTCGGTCTATCGGAACAAAGACGCCTCGCTCATTGCTGCCGCCGATTATCACACCGACAAGGACTACTTCAATGTCGTCAGTCCCGGATACGTCAGTCTGGACAAATACAGGCGAACCACTATCGCCCCCATCTGCAAGAATCTGTGTATGTACTAAGCATTCGACAATGATCATGTTACCAGTTACCGGATGAACCAGGTAGTTATCCATTTCCCCAGATTCGTTACCGATGCAATGGGGATCCATAGTTCCAGGCACCTCGGCGACCGCCCCGCTTGTCCACCCGGTCGTGCGCCCTACTTTATGGAAAACGTCACCAGACAGAGGAGGGCGGGCTTCAACAATGCGGAATTTTCTGTCCGAGCTATCTTCCTGAAAGTATTCTCTTCTCCACGTGTACCATTCAGCTTCAGGGTTCTGTATGCGGGGCTTGAAGATTTGTCCAATTGATGTGGTGGCCGAAGTTGACAGACCTGCGAATGCTTGGTCTGCCTTACGACAGTTGGCAGTAACAGGCCCCCCTAGTCCACTGAGGTTACAGTTCAAATTGCCTGGCACGTAGGGATTGGTTGCTATGCTGTCGACGCTCGCGAGGGCTGCGTTGAGCGGTATAGGGCCCTGCTTCCAGGTGTGCCCCCTATCAGTGCAGTGAGCCGTTGTTGATACAGTTGTGACATTACTGCTGGATCCAGGTCGGTGGCGTTCTAATGTAAAGCTGGAGGTGCATTCCGGGGCATTTTCTGTCGCGGTCGTCGAGGAGCCGATCTGGACTCCTCCAATAACGACCGGGGTACCTGTAGGGTTTCTATAGGACTTCCATAGAGTGTCTCTAGTGAAAGGCCATGACACTGAATTCGACAGAGCATGCTGTACATTGTTGCTGTTTGTGCCATGGAGTTTCATGACTATATTCACGGGTGTATTTCTTGAGTAGTGGCTGCCCCTGCAAAGCGTCAGCGATGCATTGGTAGCTCGGGCAATAGGCCTCAACTCCGTTGAACGGTAACCCAGGTTCGAATATCCTCCACACCAGATTTCAGCAAGAACACCGAGGCTATCCTCTGAACTATTCCGAACGGTAACTGAAAGATCCTCCCCAACCTGAGTGACCGGAGTCACGAACGCGAGATCCGGCTTGGACACGGTAATAACATACTCTGATATGCGGCCGGTGGACGTGGGCTTTGAGACGCTAAGGAAAATGTATCGAGTCTGGGGAGGACTTGATGACTCCCACCAAGCGACCTGACCTGTCTGCAGGTGGCGTATTGAGTTGGCGCCCGTGATAGTAGGTGTTGTTATAACAGAGCTGATCCGCGCCTCCTCCTCCGCTGACGAACCTGCTACTTCTCTGGCCTTCACATTGATGACATATGCCCTGTTCGCAGAACCTTCACCTATCAAGGAGCCAATGCCCGGGGGCTGGGAAGTGTTGAGACTCAATAGTATCCGGCTTGTCTCTTCGTTAGGGACAGTAACCACATGAATGGTGGAGGAGTCGTCTCGAACTCTGAACGTCACGATGGTGTTTCGTATCTGACCCATTGCCGTGTCATTGGCGCTGTCGATAACGCCGTTTCCGCTTATGACCCTGTCCAAAGTAACTACGACCGTCTCATAGGCCTCGGTGGCTGTATCCGCCAGGATAGGAATATCGACGTACTTGGTCGTCTCGGTGTCACCCAGCGTTACCGACGATCCCGGACTGGTGTAATCTCTACCGGACGAGGCGGTGCCACTTATGGAAATCCCTATCGTGTGACCTCCGGTGGGCGCAGACACCATAAACCTCATCGTAGCTCCCTCATCGACATCAGCCGAGGGACCGGCAATGCTTATCTGTCCAGCGGGAGACGCCGGAAGAACCCGAAGAGTATGGGTATCGGTGACCGCGGGACTGCTCCCATTGAGTTGAACCGTAACGGAACCGCTGTTACCACCACACGCTCTAAGCATGAAGGACGAAGCGGTGAACGAGGTTCTTCCGCTCGGGATAGTGGTCGGGTTTGTTTGCGGTGTAGTTGAGCACGAACTGCCGAATCCGACGTTTCTATTGGACGTAGATACTGAGATGCTGTAACTGACGCCCGCGTCCAGATTTTCCGCGACCACGTCAAAGTCGTCATCAGTTCCTACCTGAATCGTACCGGCCAGGCCGTCTATCCTGATGGTTGGCGTGGGCGTAGTCGAAGCGTTGGTAACCGTTACATGTACAGAGGAAGAGTCTTCCGTCCCGGTCCCCCTACGGAGGCTCACCGTCACGTTGCCTCCGTCTATCTGGCAACCGTACAACGTAAATGACCAGTTGTAGCTCGACTTGTTCGAGGGTATGTTGTGGTCCAACGGTGAGTCTGCTGAGCATGAACTGTTGAACCCCAAGTCCTGAGCGTCATCCACACTTGCGCGGATGGTATAATTGTTGGCGGCTACCAGATTGGAGGCCGATACACCAAAGGAATAGCTCTGACCAACCTGTAACGTGGACGTGGAGTAGGTGAATGATACTTCCGGGCTGGGGATGATCGTTGACGGGGAGACACTTACTTCCATCGAGTCGCTGGCTATTTCGGTTCCGTCGCGAAGGAGTTGCGCCGTCACTGTACCCCCTGGGGTTTCGCAGGCATGGACGGTAAATTGCTCTGTAATGGACAGATCGCCGGAAATTGGCGACCCTTCTCTGGATGACAGGGTGCAGTCCGAGTTGAATCGCAAGTTGCTGTGGTTGCTCGAAACCTTTATCGTGTAGTCGTTGGAAGCGACCAGGTCTGAGGCGAACACGTTGAAACGGTCGCTGCCTCCTTCTGTGAGGTTCGACGAAAGCAGAGAAATGGAAATCTGGGGATCTCTCACACGCACATACTGCGACGCGCTGTCCTCCGTGGTCGAGCCCCGTCGCAGAGTCACCGTCACACGGGCTCCTGACGTGTCGCATCCATACACGGTGATTGAGGTCGAATAGGAGGTCTGACCTGACGGGATGTCAAACACCTCTTCTAGGTCGGAACAGGAGTTGTCGAACCCCAGGTCGCCGTTGCTGGAAGTAACCCGGAGGTCGTAGGTATATGAAGAATCGAGGTCCGAGGCTTGGATAGTGAAAGAGTCGCTGTCGTTCTCCTCCAGTTCGTCAGCCAGTCCCGACAACTCAACCATCGGGTCCGGCTCAGGCTCCTCCACGCCGACATAGAAATAATAGGCATCCCTGGTGATCTGCCCTTGCTTCAGTCTCGCGGTCACCCAGCTTCCAGAAGTGTCGCAGCCATACACGGTGAAGTCTCTGGAGTACGAGGTGCTGCCTGATGGCACCGACACGTTCTCCTCTACATCAGTGCACGATCTGTTGAATCTGATATCGTCATCGCTCGTGGCGACCTCGATTGTATAGATGTCAGATGACGACAGATCGGACAACGATACGGTGAAAGAGTCGCTCTCGCCGACCTCCAGTTCCGACACCAGGCCGGATATGGAAATCATCGGGTTCACTGACGCGGTTACGCTGACATACTGCGAGTCCGTATCCTCGGTGGTCGAACCGCGCAGAAGTGTCGCGGTTATCCGAGCGCCGTAAATCTCGCATCCATACACGGTGAAGGTTCTGGAGTAGGATGTCCTGCCCAACGGCACCGACACCTCGTCCTCCAGATCAGTACACAAGCTCTTCAGTCCCATGTCGTCGTCGCCCACAGTGACTCTGATGGTGTACCTGTATGAGGACGACATGTCGGACGCCGACACCGTGAAGGAATCGCTCTCGCCCTCCTCCATTTCCGTCACCAGCCCTGATATGGATATTTCGGAGTCGGGAACAGGAGGCGTGGGAACGGATACGTACTGATATTGTGAAGCTATAACCTGTGTTCCCAGGAGTAATTTCGCCGTCACATATGCCCCGCCGGCATTGCAGGCATGCAGCGTCGCGCCCCTGGAGATAGACGTGTACCCGGTGCCGAAACTCCACGACACCCTATTGCTGTCGCACCCGCTGTTGAAGCCGACGTCGGTGTCGCCCGACGTTCGAGACACCTCAAGAGTGTATGCCCGATTGCTCAGAAGATTCTGTCCGGTGATCGAGAATGAGTCACTGTTTCCAATGGACAGGTTCGTTCCCAGACCGGACAATACTATGGTCTCCCCCTCGCGTGGTCCTAGTCCACGCCTCTTTCTCTCCTCGTCCGACATCGTGTCCGACTGCCCCCTCACTCCCCCGTCCGGCTGAGCGAGTCTCTCTACGCAGTCGAGAGCGCCGGTCAGGACATCTTCCTCGCACTCCTCGACTATGATCAATTCCTCATCATCATCGTCGGAGGCGCTCTCGTCAGTCGACGTCGCGCTGCTTTCGCTGGAGGGAGTGGATGTGTCCATACCCGATGATGTCGATGTTGAATTATCCGGGTCTTGTCCGTGGGCGTGACCCGGAACCATCATTATCAGAAGGGCTGTCAGTCCCAGCGCTACAGCGCTTATCAGCCCGATATAGAATATGTTTCGTGTTGTCGGATTCAGCAAAATTGGGTTCCTCCTGCTATGCTCTATGAGTGTCCACCAACGCCCCGCAGGGTGCATGAAACAAATCAATGTTTTCCATGCACTCCACAAGGAGCGCGGGACGGCAATGAGCTTAGGGAAGCGCCCCAATTCGGAGTAGTGACTTTAGTCACGATCTTGGGTGACATAGGTCACTACTTTTGGTGAAAAGGCCTGGATCGGACTCTCTGGGCTGAGGTACCGGCCAATTCACAAGAATCCAGAAATGGATTGAAGGGCGGTCAGGGCGGGAGGAATTCAGTACATGGACCTGCAAAATCTAGCGGACAATGAGCTAATCGCCGGACGGTGCTAAAAGGTTTCTTGTGAAAGCAGAAGGGCAGCCTAATTAGGCTGCCCTTCTGCTAATTTGGGTTCCCAGTGTGCTAACAGCTCGCAATAACCATTAGAAACTCATATCTCTGAGTCGTATTGCAGTCCCTGTTCGATGGCGAATCTGACGAGCTTTGTGCGAGAGTGCAGGTCCAGCTTGGCCCGGATCCTTGTTATGTTGTTTCTGACCGTGCCTGTGGCAAGATTGAGCGCCAGGCCTATCTCCTCGTTGCCGTATCCGGCGCCCACCATCGCAAGTATCGCAGTTTCGGTCTTCGAAAGCGTGTCCAGCCCTGACCCATCCCGTGCATTTCTGACGCCCTGCAACCTGCCGGGCATAGGCCGAGGCGAGCCCGGGTCGAAGTGCAGTCCCCCGTTGATCGCCGTTCGAACGGCCCTAACGAGGTCCGCTCCCGATGCGGTCCCCGGCAGGCATCCGGACGCTCCGGCCCTCATGGCGGCGACCGTCTCCTCCTCGCTTCCCGTGGCCGACATCATCACCACCCTGACTGAGGGCAACGCGTCCAGGATATTCCTGCAGGCGGCAATGCCTTCCAGAGTGGGCCATCCGGACTCCATTAGAATGAGATCCGGCCCGAGTTCCACCACCCTCTCGACAACTCTTCTGTCCAAATCGAACTCCCCGATTACATCAATGTCTCCCCCCGCCTCAATCGCTGTCCGAAGACCCAGCCTCAGCAATTCGCTGCTGTTGACGATTACCAGGGTTGTCAAGTCTCATTTCACCATCGCGCAGTTCCAGGTCCAATACGACCCGGATCCTCTCATTATCTGAATCACCTACTCGCAGGACGCCACCCATGTCCTCAGCCAGCAACCGTATCCTCCCCAGATTTCCCACATCCTTCGCCTCGGTGGACTCTCCCACGGAACCGTTGTCCGAAATAGAAAGTCTTATGTTCCCCGGAGCCAGGCCGAGGGACAGTTCCACCTCCGAGGCGACGCCGCTCCTGTGAATATCGGCCAGACGGTACTGGACCATCATGTAGAATCCAACTACATCCGGCACATCGACGTTTCTGTCGCCCTCGATTGTCAGTGCCACCGGAATCCCGGTTGCCGCCTCGAACTCCGCCGCGATCTTTTCCAGGGCGGTGTCAAACCCACCGTGTCCTCTCAGAACAGGCAGCAGGTGATACAGGTACTGGCGAGTTTCCAAAAGCAACTGCTTCGAGGGCGGCACCAGACCGGTCAGACGGTCGGCGAGCGGATTGTCCTCTCTTCTCGCCGTGTCCGCATACGCCTCGATCAACAGGGACAAAGCGTGGGCCGAGCCGGTGATGCCACTATGGATCTGACCCGTGAGAAGTTCCCACTCCTGGTGGGAGCGCGCGTACTCAAATCGCTGCCTGAGATCGGCTATCCTGATGCCGACCGCGATCTGGCTGACCAGCGCATTCCCGATGCTCGAATCGCCGAGCTCTTTGTTCAGGGGGCCGTCCGATGAGACCAGAAGAACGCCCATCACCGAACCGTCGTCGCGTACAGGTATGGCCATGCTCCAAGAGCCGTTTTCCCTGACGAATCGAGAGGCGCGCTCATTCAGCGCCTGGTGTATCACGTGGTCGGGCTGGTGGGCGTATCGTTCCAGGTCGTCAGCGTTGCCCGTCCAGCCGGCGAGTGTCATGTCCCCGGCGTCCGGCCCGGCAATGTAGATGCCCACGCTGTCGTAGTGGTGGCGCTCTCCGATGGTCCGCGCCACCCTGTTCAGCATCTCGTTCACGCTGGAGGTGATGACCGCCACCGCTCTCGTTATTTCCAGTATGGCGCCCAGATCGCTCAGCGCGGTCTCCGCCCTCTGCCTGCTTTTGTGAAGCTTGAAGCCGATATCCCCGAGATAGCCGACCACGCCGGACAGCAGGAAGAGAGTGACCATCGAGCCCACGTACATGTACCGATGGCTTCCCGCCCACACGTTGGGGACTCCGTCGCCGGCCAGGGCCATGGCGACGGTGAGCAGAGCGGCGCAGACCGCGGCGACCGCCACCGACCACATCATGCCGACGATCACGCAGGGGATGATCAGTGAGGTCAGCCAGAAGTGCCAGAAGGGGCTTCCCCATCCCCCGCTCAGCATGATGGCGACCAGACCGCCGATCATGTCCACTGCTCCGATGGAGATAGTGGTTACAACCGTCCTGGGAGTTTTATTGCCGTCGCCCTCCAGCAACATTACCGGCCTGAGCAGCCAGGTGTACGCCGTGGCGGCGGCAACACCCAGAACCACGACGTAGATGACCAGAGCCGGCCCGAACTGGAGGTTGGAGTCCGGCGCCGCGCGGGTGAACGAAACCACCACAGGAGGAACGCAGGCCAGGAGACGGAGTGTGTAGTAGAGGATTATGAGGCCGCTTCTCTCGCATTCTGTCCCAGACGCCGACACCAGAGTCCGCAACATGCTCATGCTGAACAACCGGCTAAATCCTGACCCTGTGAGAGCTGATCGCCGCCAGGTCTCGGAAGACTTCGGAGGACAGTTCAGTCGGATTGGCTGAAACCGGATCCTCCTGAGTCTCCAACGGGACGATGGGCTCGGCAGGCAGGACCTGGAACCGTCGTCTACTGGCATGGCGCATGGTAACTCCTTCAAACCTGTGTATGAATATTGAGGCTCTTGGCAAGCCTGTAAAATCGCATCAGGCGTGAAGATAGCGGAAATCCGGCGTTGCTGGTAAGGCTTAACAACACGGCCGCGTATGGGCATTTGTACCACAGCGAGATTGGGCAAATGCCCATACGCGGTCCTGTGGACACCCTCGCACACGGATATGTTGGTCCGGAACCGCCATATGATCTCACGCGCGTTCAGGTGAGAAATGGACTTGGACCGCGATTAAGAGGAGGGTGTAGGCCGAGGCGGGAGTCCAATCGCATAAGTGAGTTTCTGGGCGACGATTGTTCGATTATCAGGGAGAAGCTGCGGCTGAGGACAGTCAGGATAGTTCGAGAGAAGATGTCTCAAATTTCTATCCCATTCCTGCCGGGTCGGTTATTCCCTGCTAATGTGGAGTCTAGGCTTCGTTTCTCGTATTCATACTCCCGCTCGCTTATTAAGGGAATCTCACAAGCGCTCGTACCTGTCAGTCGGCGACGGTCAATTATGAGCAGGCCTACTAATATGTGATAAGGTCAATACATCGCGGGTGTCCTGAACGACGCTCACGGTGGGTGTGGGTGTGGGTGTATCCCTACATGTGTGTAGGGTTAATCACACTCTGGAATATCTTCAGCGGATTGACTAACTGAATCTTCATTTTGCCTACCTAATCACTATCCCTCCTGACGCCAGACACCATCATTTCCCCTGTCCGCTATGACGACATCCGGTCGCCATTCCATCTCTTCCACCAGGGGTATGAGATAGTTCATGTCGCTCGCGCTTCCGGTCGTCACGATCACCGCAAGCGGTACGCCGTGGTTCGCGTCGGCGACGACATGGGCCTTGTAACCAAGGACCCATTTCCAGCCCTTCGTCTCCTGGGCGCTATGCTGCTTACCCATGGAAGCCTCGGGGTCGCTGAACGGTTCGCGCTTACGGTTGGAGTTGGTCTTCACCATCGTCGAGTCCACCGCGACCTCGCTTCCGAGATCGGGCAGGTACTCCGAAAGTCTCTCCGCAGCGCTGGCTAGGTATCCATCCAGAAGTCCGGGTATCTCCCTGATCTGGCCGAACACCCTGGAGAGCGTCGGGCGCGACGGTACGCGGGTGGTGAACCTGCAGGTGGCCCTCAGAGCGGGGTTGTTCATCAGCTCCCTGTATAGTTGTAAAAGGCGGAGCGAAACTGTCCCACGCGGGCGGCTCGACCGCCGGTTGAGGGCGGCTGAAAACGTACCGGTCCGGAGTCTTCCATAATGGCAACGGCGGCGTGAGCGTCTAAAGCTGGTGGGGTTTACATAATGATAATAGTGTGAACCAAAAGTCTAAGCCAATCGCCAACCGCTGGATAAGGTCCGCGGCCAACTTGCGCTGAGGAACTGGGCGCGCTGCCCCTGGACGCTGCATATCCAGCCACACTCTGCGCCACAGCCTGTCGGTCGTCTTCGCAGATTGCGCAATTGTTCACGGCAATATACTATCTTTTCTCGACCGCCTTCATACCTCCGTACAGACCCTCTTGCCGATCCGGGATGAGCGACGGCTGATATTATTCGGGCCGCATATTCTCGCGACGTTGCCCGGGACACCGCTATGGCACAAGACCAAAATTCGCAGATCAGAGGCGCTGCCCCGGTTGCGCTCCTGGACCGGATGACTGCAATCAAGCTCGGCGCGGCCGGGATATTGTTTCTGGCGATACTGTTGATGCCAGCGCCGCAGGGCCTGACCACCGAAGGACAGCGGGCATTGGCGGTGATGCTGCTGGCGGTGGTGCTGTGGGCCACCCAGGCGCTGCCCATCGCGGTACCCGGCATCGGCGGGGTCATCCTGCTGGTGGTGTTGGGAGTCGCGCCGGACGTCGGAGCGGGCTTATACGGGTTCTCACAGCCGGTCGCTTACTTCCTCATCGGCATACTGACGCTGGGGCTTGCGGTTCAGCGCTCCGGTCTGGCGGAACGCCTGGCCACGTTTCTGATCTGGGGCGCGGCAGGCAAGCCTCGCTTTCTCTATGTCCAGATGCTGTTTTCCTTCGCCGCCCTCACCTTCGCGCTGCCTTCGGCCAGTACCAGAGGCGCCATCATGGTACACGTTTACGAGCAGGCGCTGGCCCGTTGGAACGTGCCACAGGGACACCGGTATTACAAGACCATGATGCTGGCCCTTGGCAGTCTGAATCGCCTCGGTTCCACGGCGTTGCTGGCGGGAGGACTAACGCCGGTGGTGGCGTCGGGCCTGCTGGGCGACTTCTCCTGGACGCAATGGTTCGTCCTGATGAGCCTGCCCTTTTATGCCAACCTGATAGTGGGCGGAACCGTCCTGTACCTGCTTTACCGGGACGGTTTCAAACTGGGAGACATCTCGGATGCGGGGCGGTCGTCCACCGGGCCGATGACTGCGGTGGAATACCGGGCCGTAGCCATCGTGTCAATGACGGCGCTACTGTGGTTTACCGACTTCGCCCACGGCCTGCATCCGGCGGTGCCTGCGCTGATTGCGCTTACCCTGATTCTGATGCCCCACGTTGGCATTCTCGGCTGGCAGGAGTTTGAGCGCAACGTCGGTTGGAGCAATTTCTTCGTTATCGCAACGTCGCTGTCGCTGGCCCAAGCCCTTGAAACCACCGGAGCGGCGGTGTGGTTCTCGGAAACGCTGGTGGGCGCCGCCGTACAATTTCAGGATCGTCCATTGCTGGTATTGCTGGTGCTTTGCTGCTGCTTTGCCTTTGCGCGAATGCTGATGCCGAACATTGCCGGTTACCTTGCGCTGGTGATTCCGGTCGCTATGGGGAGTGGCGCAACGCTGGGCTTGAACCCGTTAGTATGCGGAATGGCCGCAGTGGTGGTGGGTGATTCAGCGGTGTATTACAGCGCCGGCGGCGTTGGGGCTGTTTTCATTTTCCAGCGGGCTAACATACGCAACCCGGAGATTTTCCGCTTCGGCGTGATCATGACCCTTGTGGCGATCGGAGCGCTGTTCGCCCTCGCGTTACCTTACTGGAGTCTGGTCGGCGAGCCCCTGATCCGCTGAAATGGCCTGCCTTACTGGGCTGTTCGCAGAGGAAGTTCATAGCGGGAGGCGGGAACAGGTTCGGTGTCGCACTTTAAGTCCTCTATCCCGTAGGACGGCGGCACAACGAACTTGCTGACAGGTAAGCTCGACTTTGTACATAAATTGGACAGAACATGAAAGCAGGGTAAGCTAACCGGACCGGCCAATCACGAAAGGTCCGACCATGTTTACCCCGCCAGACGCCATTATACCCTTGCTCCTGCCTTTCTCAACTCTGTTCCAGCAGAGAACCTGGCAGAAGGCTCAGATTCTTCTAGTCGGAGCCATCCTCGCTCCACGAAAGCGCACCATCACCTCCGCGCTTCGCGTCATGGGACTCAGCGACGACTCAGGCTTCGCAAAGTATCACCATGTCCTCAACCGCGCGGTCTTCTCTTCCCTCCAACTGAGCGGAGTTCTGCTGTCGCTTCTCATCCAGTGCCTTGGACAAGACGATGAACCGCTTGTGTTCGGTATAGACGAGACGATTGAGCGGCGGCGGGGCAGGCGAATCAATGCCAGGGGCATCTACCGAGACGCGGTTCGTTCCAGCGACAGCCATCTGGTCAAGGCCAGTGGTCTGCACTGGATAAGCCTGATGTGGCTGGTCAACATTCCCTGGGCGCATAGAATCTGGGCTCTGCCGGTTCTGACAGCGCTCGCTCCCTCAGAACGCTACCACCTCAAGATGGGTAAAGCCCATAAGAAGATCACCGACTGGGCGCGTCAGATGATACTTCAACTGCGCCGATGGCTGCCAGACCGTTCCATCGTCGTGGTGGCGGACAGCAGCTACGCCGCACTCGACCTCCTCCACTTCTGCCGATCCATGACTCAACCCGTAACCTTCATCACCAGGCTTCGACTCGACGCCGCGCTCTACGAACCGGCGCCTGCCAGAATACCCGGACAGATGGGACGCCCCCGCGTCAAGGGCCAGCGTCTGCCCTCGCTCATCCAACTTCTCGACCAGGACGACCTACAATGGAACCGTGTGTCCGTGGTCTGGCAAGACGGCGCGACCCGTACGCTTCAACTGTGTTCTGATACCGCGCGCTGGTACCACTGCGGCAAGCCGCCTGTCCCCATTCGATGGGTATTGATCCGAGACCCACTCGGACAGTTGGACTCTCAGGCTCTGCTGTGTACCGAGACCGACGCTGACCCGGTTCAGGTCATACAGTGGTTCACGCTAAGATGGCGGATCGAAGTCACATTCCAGGAAGTTCGCGCCCACTTGGGAGTGGAGACCCAGCGGCAGTGGTCGGACAAGGCAATCGCTCGAACGACCCCGTTGCTGATGGGACTGTTCTCCTGGGTTACCCTCGCCGCCAAGCTGTTGCGGCGTGAGGGTCAGCCAGCCCCACGCGCTGCCGCGTGGTACGCTAAGAAGGAGCCAACCTTCATTGACGCCATAGCCTTGACGCGTCGCCATCTGTGGTTCGCTTCTGAGACTTTTTCACTGTCGACATCGGTGTCGGACATCGCAAAAGTCCCACCACCATTGTTTAATCGTCTCGTGGAATCTCTGATCTACGCAGCTTGAACAGGCTCGGAGATCTCCATGCCATTTCTATCTTTGTACAAAGTCGAGCTTAGTGACTATCTCAAAACTCTTTATGGAAGCGAATGGCTTGGAGAAAATAACCCCTCTACCTTGACGGTATAGGACTGAGATGTGGGTGAAATTCTTTCCAACGGGGTTTTGAGATAGTTTCTTAGTACAGTTTGATGAAACAAAACTACCCATTCATAGCTGGATAGCCGGTTACCTCCCCACCTCTAAGGCTGATGGGTTTCCATGAACGCCGCCGGATGAACAATTCCTAAAACTGCCGAACCCGCTCTCATTGATCTCCGAGAAGATCGTCTGGCATTTCGGCGCGTCACCCGTACCCATGGACAGCTAAGGTTACAAGTTCATCGGACACGCCAGTCGGGTGGGGCGGTTGAGAGATTCGTCCACGTTCAAGGGCTTCTGCATCCCAAATTGCAGGTGCGGCAGATTGAGTTCAGCTATGGCGTTACCTCGGGACGCGGATGCTACGGGCCCAGGACATCGCTGTAGCCGCGGCAGCGCCTCAAGCCGCTCCCGAAGCCTGCTGAGCTCGGCCTCGGCCTGCCGGCGCGCGGCTTCGGCGCGTTCCGCCCGCTCGATCTCCTCGGTGAAGGTGCGAAGGTAGCTCTCGGCCACCGGATCGAACCAGCGCAGCTCACCGTCCTCCCAGCAGATATACAGGCCCAGGACATCGCTGTAACCGCGGCAGCGCCTCTCGTCGGGCCACTCTATCTCTATCGGCTCATAGCCGCCGTCAACCAGGCGGTCCCCGGCAAGCGCCGCGTCGTGATATTCACCGCCAGACGGATCGAATCGCCAGTATTCCTCTATCTCGTATCGTTCGTAGTCCATACGCTTGTCGGTGTAGTCGGTCTCGCCCGTGGTCCGCGACGCCACCTCCAGCGCGAAGTCCGGGGGCTTGCCCTGGCGGTCAATCGAATATCCGCCGTCCTCGTCGATTAGTTCGGGCTTCGAGTCGAGGGACACAGTGAGGTCCGGAACTCTAATGTTGCCCTGATCTCGCGGATTCGGGCCCACCGGAGTCTCGCTCACCACGGTGATGGTCTCAGGGTTGCCCAGATGCGTCGCGAGCGCGGCGGCCTGGGCGTTCTGGTAGAGGAATTTCCAGTTCCGCATATCGTCCCGCGGGGGAAACTCTGGGAATCGTTCGAGTTCCCTGTCCGTCCCGGCTGCTGCAGTGGTCTTGCTGGTCATCACAGACCTCCCAGCGCTTCTGGGCTTGGCGTCGCCGTCGGCCGACAATATACCGTCAGCCGGGCGGTTTTCACCCCGTGCAGCGGGCGCGCCTTCGGTCTGGCCGCGACGTTAGACATTCGTCATCTCCCTGGGCAGGACCTCGTGGGTGTCGGGATTGACGACATACACCGGGATGTCCAGTTCCCATGCGCGCTCGAGCTCCATGCGGACGCCGTCGCTGTCCTCCCAGCCGTCGAGCGCCAGCAGGTGCAGTTCGTCGCAGCCCTCCATGATCCGCAGTCCGAGCGCATACCACACGCTGTCGGGAATGTCCGCGGAACCCAGCTGCGCGCCGTGGGAAAGGGGAGAGAACACGAGCTTCTGTAGACTGAGCAGGTAAGCGGCATACCTGTTCACCCGCTGCAGCCTGCGCCGGCTGATCCCGGGGTCAGGATGCGTGTATGGCGCGGCCAGGTAGATGAGCGGGCTGCTGAGCAGTTCGTGTGTGGCCAGCGCCTCGTCGCGCTGATCGTGGGACTGAGGAAAAGAGGTGATGCGATTGTCTCCCAGGCTGTTCGCGCGCCGCTCAAAGGTATAATCGGGTAGCAGGTCTGCCAACGCGGCTGGACGGGTTGGCAGACCTGCTACCGCCGCTCCTCGAACTCGCGCCCGGCTTCAGTTGTTTGAGGCCCGGCGGCGCCGTTCCGACCCCTGCTAACCAACCGCCGTGATCCTGCCGTCCTCAACCACAACGATGGGCCGTTCCAGAGGCGGCCCGCCGGTGCCGTCTATCAATGTCTTGGCCTTGATTACAGTCGTCGAAGGTATGTCCATTGTCAGGCGCCTCCTTGAAACAAAGTGCCAACAGCCAAGACATGTGTAAGCCGAGAAGGGCAGGCATGTGCGACGATTTCGGGTTCAATCGATTTGCGGGTTCCGCACAAATGGTACGACCTCCCCTGTTTCTCGGAGTATTGGCAGTCCTCATGGCTCTCGAGCGACTACGCTCACTCGCTAATCGCCGGTCTCAGATAAGCTCACGAATCCCCGGCCGGCCAGCCCCCGAAACAGCTTGAGGACATGCCGACGCTCCAGGTCGAAGTCGAACTCGGCGCCCACAGCGTCGGCTATATCGTTTACGCTGCGTTGGCCGTCGGTAAAGTTCCAGATCTCGTCTCCGATGATACGCAGTGAGTCGTATCTCATCTTCGGATCCCTGGCATTCATCTCACGAGCCATCTGAACCAGGACCCAGTAGTCCGTGCCCGCCAGTCCGGGAGCGTCACGCTCTATCAACCGCTTGGGCACCGTATTACCGGGAGGGAATTCATCAGGAACGGGAATATCGTCCTGTAGCCAACCCAATGTCTGCCGCAACCGGTCTGCAATCTCCTTCTGAACATTATTATTGATGGACTCCAGTTCCGGGTGTTCCTTGCGCTCTTTAGCACTGGCCAGTACCAGTGCAGACTCCACCGCTTTCTGGTCTCGCTGGGCTAGCATAATGAGTCGTTTGCGTGTCCGAGTTTTGTCAGCGCTCGCTCTTGCCTCCAGGGCGATGCGACCTAGCCGAAACTGGCTGCGGTTACCGACTTCTCGCATTATGGCCTGAACCTCAGCCGGACCGGCGTAAGCCAGTTCCAAGGCTGCCAGGGCCGTCGTGATACCACACCTGCGGAAGACCATGGGGTCGAGGTTGTCCGATGTGAGGAAATCAGTGTGGAAGTACAGGTCGGGCCAGGACATGAGAAGGGGTGATGGTATCCCATAGGCAGGATAGTAGTGGTTGTCGCTCCACGGGGTGTAGGGCAGGTCAGTAAAGTTAACGAATGGAATGCGGTTGCCTTCGCTAAACACCCACCGTGTCTCCTTCGGTGTCGACTCCATAAGGCTCACGTAATAGTCATTGATAAAGGAGGGTACGGAGTCAGGAGAGTGATAGAAGAGGAGCGCCGACTTACACTTGTTCTGGTCATGCCCCACGCTGTCTAGGGCTATTGCGGCAATAGTCCGATCAATTTCCGCTCTATGGTTGTGTACATAGTGCTTGGTGCCATGACCCTCCACGTTGATAAGAAAGCGAATTGTACGTCTGGGACGGGGTATGTGTCCGCTGGAGATGAGGGCAGATATAACACGACCCATTTCCGCCATCAGTGCGGGGCCAGAGGCGCAGTTGGCTCCAGGTTTGGTCCCTGCCGTGGCGTGGGCCACAAAGTGAATGATCTGTCCGGACTCGTCAGCGCCGGAGATGTCCGCCAACAGGTTCTGAGCTTCTCCTTTGAACGTCCTGGCCCGGATATCGACCCAGATGTTGGCAGCGCCCCGACGTGCCAATGAGGCAAGATGCTCCGCTGCGGGGTAGTTAACCGCTATCGCCCAGGCGCTCGGCAGGTTGATGGGCATGCGCAGGAGTTGCACGGGCTCAGGCAGCGACTCACGCGTGCGAAAGGGGGATGTCTGGTACAGGAGGTAGTCGGTTATGATACCCGCGGCGCCCTGCTCCATGGCTAAGGTGGCGGCATGACCGAAGCCGCTTGGCCGCGTTGTGCCGCGGATCAGGACTGCCTTGCCACGCACATCCTGCTCCTGATAGTCCTCGACTCGCTCCCCAGTGCCGACGTCCACCAGTTCCAGGGTTGTTCCACCTTCAGGAGTGGACGGCGTCCACCAGGGGAGGCATGACGGCGCGTCCTCGTAGGATACCAGGAGCCTGCCCGTGGGGGACCCGACTCTCAGTTCGCCGCTGACCGGCTCCCATGCCAGCGGCATGGCAACATTCATAAACTTCGTCTCGCCGTCCAGGGGATACCGCTCCACCCATACGTTGTCCAGTCTGTTGGCCCGTAGGAGGTCTGCCGCGAAGTCCGTGGCCCGATGGTATCCAGAAGCGCCCGGTGAGCGGTAGAACTGGGTCAAGTGAGTTGCAGACTCTAAAGCCCTCTCGCCAGACAGCTCCTGTTCCAGCATCTGTATAAGCTCTTGGCGATTCATGGTCATGCTCCTTCAGACTTGGGCCTGAGCACATGGATGTGTGGTAACTCGTCACCTCTCCGGCCTGTCAACCTTGTTTATGCCCTTCAATCCTATGGAGACCTATAGAGATGACTCCCGCTGTATCGCCGCCCACTTGCACAAATGAAAATCTTGGCCAGTTCAGCGTCCTGTTCATCACTTGGTGAGGAACAGAACATGATGGCTGCGGTGCCGATGGTCAATTCACTATCAGATTCGTCCCCATCTTCGTCAGCGTCTCGCATCCGTCTTCGGTGACCAGCACGGTGTCCCCAACCGACATCGCGAGCTTGCGATCCCAGTCCAGCAGGATCATATGCATGAAGATCACCATGTTGGGCTGCAACACCACCGGGTTATCCTTGTATATCATGGGCCAGTCCATCCATGTTGGCGGATACAGCGCCCCCAGACTATAGCCGCAGGCGTTGAGTCGGTGTTCCCCGAAACCGGACCGGTCCAGCGAGTCGGCATGGGCGGAGAAGATATCGCCGAAAGTGGAACCCGGCCGGGCGGCGTCCTTGCAGGCTTGAAGAGCGTCGCGGCACGCGGAGTGCATGGCAAGCTGTAGCTGGCTTGGTTCTCCGGTAAGGATGGTCCGCATGAGACAGGAATGGTAGTGCCGGTAAGCCCCACCGAATTCCAGTTGCAGTTGGTCATGGGCGCCCAATGTGCCGTAGCCCGTGAAATTCCTTACCATGAGCGCGTTCTCCCCCGACCCTATGATGAACCGGGAGGCTGGATAGTCGCCTCCTCCTCGAAAGATCGCCGACTTCATCCCTGCCAACACATCCTGCTCCGGCGTGCCCGCCTTTGCCAACCGTTGGGCCGCCGCTAAGGCGTCGTCGGCCAGAGCCGCCGCTTTGCGGACGTACTCCAACTCGTCATCGCTCTTGATCAGCCTCAATCTGCTCACCAGCTCCGATCTGTCCTCGTATTCGCAACGACCTTCAATAGCGGCTCTGACGTTGTCCCAGCGCTTTCCGGTCAGGCACCATGCATCCAGTTCAATGCCCAACCGCCGGCCGCGGCAACCCTGCTCTTCCAGGATCTGCCAGAGGTCCTGGCCCGGGTTGCTGTCGGCGCTGTCCACCCAAACTCGAACATCGTCAATCACGGAGGTCAACCGCGCCTGCCGCAGGTCCGCAGATCTTGTCAGCAGAACCAGCCTGCCGTCAGATCCTAGATAGAGGCATTGGAACTGCGAGTAGCCCATGGTGTCGTACCCGGTCAGGTAGTACATGCTCTCCTGCCTGAATATCAGCAGGGCCGCCAGCCCGCTACGCTGCAATTCAGCCACGACTTTCTCTCTGCGTCCGGCCAACTCCTGCTCAGTGAAATGTAATGGCACTTCGCTCCTCCTTTCGCCTGTTGTATGGACTGAATTGACTATGGTGGGGCAATATGTTCGATTCTACCACCGCAGGATGAAGCCGACGCTTGTATAATCCGGAGAGAAATACCAGCAGTCAAGACTGCATGGAGCAATCGGAGCGTGGCATGGTAACCATAAACTCGGTATTAGGGCCATTGGATACGGCGGGCCTGGGGTTCACTTTGCCCCATGAACACCTGATCGATTCGTCCGCAGGCATCCGGACTACATACTACGAACTGGAACTCCGAGACCAGGCCCTGGACATGGCCTTGGAGTCCTTCAATGAGGCCAAGAGCGGCGGAGTAGACACCGTCGTCGAAGTTTCTCCCATGGACCTGGGCCGGGACGTCCTTCTTATGAAGGAGGTTTCGGAAAGAACGGGAGTACAGTTCATCTGTTGCACCGGTTGCTGGCTGGATATTCCGCGAAGCTTCTGGGGCAGGGATAAGGACTTCATCGCGGACCTGTGGGTGCGGGAAATCGAGCAGGGGATCGAGGGTACGGGAATCAGGGCCGGCATCATTAAAGTAGCCACCAGCGACCCGATTACCGTGCAGGAAGAGTTGATGCTGCGGGCCTCGGCCCTGACCCACCTTCGCACCGGTGTCCCGATTACAACCCACACACCGGCCGAGTCGCGGATAGGCGAAGAGCAGGTGCGAATCCTCACAGAGGAAGGCGTGGAGCCTCATCACGTATACGTGGGACACATCAACAATACTCTTGACCCGGACTATCACCGGGAGTTGGCCCGACTCGGGGTCTGGCTGGGCTGGGACATAAATAATCCCTTTGGCCGCCCGGACCTGCCTCCATGGAAGCAGAGGACCGACTATCTGAAGGAGCGATTGGACGAGGGCCTGGCCTCCAACATGATGCTGTCCCACGATTGGAACATCGTACTGTCCCGCATCGGGTCGCCCGGGATGCCCAGCAGGGAGCAGAATCCCGACGGATACCTCTGGCTCAGCCGCGCTGTAATTCCCAGGCTAATACAATCCGGGGTCTCGGAGGCAGTCATCGACCGGATGATGATCGAAAATCCCAGGAGGTACTTCGAGGGCGTGTGCCCGTCCGACTAACCGGCAGCTTCAGCCGTCCTAAGCGCAGACAGGCTGCCGCAATGCCGTCCCCGAGACTGATCCAACAAACACCAGCGAATTGCTTGTAGGATGCGGAGGAGGCCCGCCTACTTCGACAACGCCCCGACCATTCTGTGGTAACCTGACATCGCTCACCATGCGAGAGAGAAGGTCCGATCGCTCGTGGGCGACCGTGACCAGCAAGATTCATCGAGTCCATTCCCGGTGGAGGGTCCGATGCCAGCTCCCAGAGTAATCTACCAGCCCAGACCCGGCAGCCCCATCGACGTAGACAGGTGGTTCTACGGACGCCTGGGACAGGAGACAGAGACACGCAGCCTGGCCCAACGGTTCCTGGTACCGGTACGCTCCGGCAGGGCCTGGCCGGTCCTGGCGGGCCAGATTTGCCGCATCGTCGTGGAGGAAGGAGCGCAGGTGGCCGACTTCAACGCCTGGAACCTCAATAATCCCAGGGAAAGGTTCTGGGCAGCCCGCACCAAGCAATTGCATCGGGCCCATGTCACCACGTTCGACCGACTATGGTCGTGCCTCCCATACCTGCGACCAATGCTTACCATCACCGCGGACACGGTGGACTATCCTTTGGACGAGGACGGAGCCGGATGTCACGACCTGCTGGGCACCCGCTGCGATCCATACGTTCACAAGCTGCTGAACGGTGAGGACTTCGACTACAGTTGCCACTCGAACCTGGTGCGTGCAGTCGCTCCATACCATCTTGACGAGAGCGACGTCCACGACGTCCTCAACATATTTCAGGTAACAGGACTTACCCGGGACGACCGTTACTTCGTCAAGCCTTCGCCGGCCAGGCAGGGCGACTATTTCGAATTCTTCGCCGAGATAGACCTGCTCTGCGCCATTTCCACCTGTCCCCAGGGAGATCTGTCGGTCCAGGCTTGGGGCAAAGACGCGGACGATCCCATCGACACCTGCCACCCGCTGGGCGTCGAGATATATCAACCCGGTCCGGAACTCCTGGAAGGCTGGCAATCACCTCCAACGAGCGACTACCGCGGCATCCACGGACTTGGCCATACATGAGATGACGGCGATTCGTATTGAGGTTGTCCGATCAGACCGTCAACCGGAAGAACATAGCCGGAGGAAGAGATGATAGTGGTAACCGGAGCGGCGGGTCGGCTGGGACGTATGGTGGTGCAGCTGCTGGTCAGTCAAGACAGAGAGGTTCTGGCCACGGACCGAATGAATGCCGACGGTCTTCCGTCCGAATTTTTGCGCTGCGACCTCGCGGACACCGGTGCGGTGGAACATATTCTCAGGGACGCCGAATCCGTCGTTCACATGGGAGCCATCCCCGGACCTCTGCGGCAAGACCTGAATGTCATCTTCGACAATAACGTTACCAGCACGTTCAACGTCTTGACGATCGCGGCGAAGGTGGGACTGCGGCGTGTGGTGTTCTCGTCCAGCGCCTTCGGCATGGGGTGGGCCCACGACGGTGACGCCTTCGTACCCCTGTACCTGCCATTGGACGAAGAACACCCCATGATGCCTTTCGAGCCTTACGGCCTGTCAAAGCAGGTTGGAGAGGATATCGGCAGAATGGTCGCCCGCAGTTCTGACACCACTGTCGTCAGTCTGCGGTTCACAAATGTCGCCCCGCCGGAAGTCCAGGCGGAGTTTCCCTGGCCGGCTCCCACGCCGGAAAATCCCCTCACGCTTGTGATGTGGGCCTTCGCCGACGCCCGGGATGTGGCGGAGGCGCACGTCCTGGCGCTGGACGCGGAGATAGAAGAGTACGAGGCTTTCATGATCGCCCAGCCCTCCAGCCGTTTCGAAGAGCCCACGATCGACCTTGTGAGGAGCAACTTCGGCGACCGTGTGGAAATACGGGAAGGGTTGAGCGGCGCGGACAGCGTAATTAGCACGGGGAAGGCGCAGCGAATGCTGGGCTGGAGGCCACGCTACGATTGGACTAAAGGGAGGAGCTAAAGTGTTCCAAGCTGAGGGTTTACCCAAGAATGCCGACGTAGTTGTAATTGGCGCCGGCGTGGTCGGTTGCTCGGTAGCCTATTACCTGGCCAGGGAAGGCGTAAACGTGATCCTGCTGGAGCGTGAAGCCATCGGCAGCGGGGCCTCTGCCCATGCAACCGGTTCGCTCAGCCTGCTGGGCGCCGAGTTCTCACCTGGTACGTCCTTTCAAATGGCCCGCGCCTCTTACTCCGAGTTTCAACGGATCGTCCCAGAACTGGAATCCGCCACTGGCATGGACCTGCTCTACCAGCGTCGTCCTTCTCTCCGGCTGGCTCTGGACGACGAAGAGGCGGCTCTAATCAAGAGATCCATGGTCTGGCAGCAACCTCATGTCAAGATGCGTTGGATAGACGCCCGGGAAGTCCACTCTATTGAACCCCGGCTTTCCCCTTCCGTCGTCGGCGCAGTGTATGAGGACGAGTCCGCCCAGTTGGACAGCTACCGCCTCAACCTGGCGCTTGCCCAGTGTTCCGAACTCAAGGGCGCCAACATTCTTTACCGGGAAGTGACTGGCCTTGTAAAAAGTGGTCCCACAATCTCCGGTGTCAGGACCACCTCCGAGAACATACACTGTGACACGGTGGTGGTGGCCGCTGGCACCTGGAGCCGGATCTTCACTCCCTGGCTGGACTTTCCCATTCCTGTCCGACCCTTGAAAGGAGAGCGCCTTTTGCTCAACTATCCCGGTGAACCTCTTCCGGTGCTGATCAGTTCTCCCAAGCGGGGGCACATGGTCAGTCGTTTGGACGGTTTCACCAGCGTCGGCAGCACTGGCGGTCGGGATTATGACAAGAAAGAACTCTTCTGGGGCGAGGAGTTTGACCGCCGGCCCACCGCAACTGCCCGCTTGGAACTCCTCCAGCGCGCCATAGATGTCTTCCCCGACCTGGAGTGCGCCGAGTTGATCCAGCAGCTTGCCGGCTCGCGCCCCCTGAGCCCCGACGGCAGACCCATCATAGGCCCGGTTCCCGGCTGGAAAGGCGTCCTTTTAGCTACCGGCCACACGACCAAGGGCATCCACCTGGGGCCCATCACCGGACGCATCATCGCCGACTATATCTGCCGAGGCTCCACACACGTCGTATCCGACATGGACCAGTTCCTACCCGATCGCTTTGCTGATTTCGTTGACGCCGATTTCCTACCTGCCGCCCAAGCCGTGGATGAATGACTCCCGCCTCTTACACCTGTCCGTGTATATGGGAATGCGCATAACGGGAAACTAGGCCAAGGGGATACTTCATGTTGGAGCCTGCGCTGTGGTGAAACCAAGGCGCCCATGATCGAGACCGCTGGTGTCATCGTACATGACGGCACCGTCCGGGTCGGCCGTCCTTGTGACCGTCGAGGATTTCGCAAGGCTAGTACCTAAACCAGTTAGTTTTGCCACTTATGAACCCCACCCGACCCCTGGATTCCCGCCTTCGCGGGAATGACGGACGATGGCTGAAGTATGGCATCTTCATATGGATGTGGTACTAGTTACTCAACGCGAAGTAGGTTGTACGTACCTATGAGAAAACCGGAACAGCGACCCTGTCTCTAACCTCCTAGAATATCGGGAGGTTGAGATGTTCTGCGATCTCAAGTGTAACGGCGAGTCCATAGCGAATAGGTTCGCTTATTTGATCCGCATCAAACCGGCAACTAACCTTGACATTGATACTGTCTCCGTCCTCAAAGGGTGAGGCATCTTCTCCTACGAGAACCTCGTGTTGTACCGTACCTCGTCGCACTGCGCGATAGTCAGCATATTGCCTGGTTGGGGCTATGTCATTTCTGGCGTCGAACCAGAGATGAGCAACACGATATTTCCGCCGTTTGAAATCAACAGGAGTCAGCCATGCCAATGTAACAGTGAGTCGCCGCTTATGGGTTGTAGCTGAAAGACTCGGAGGGAGAGGGAAAGTAAACACATCCCCCTCCCCGTCGCTCAAGTGGCCGACTCCGAGAATTGTGGCACGCTGGTCCGTACAATTCATTACTCTCCGAGGATCCGTCATTCCATATCCAAGGAGGCCACCAAGATAGCTCTTGAAGTCTCGACCATGGCCGCTATTTCCAAGGATCGACCTATAAAGGGAAAATAGATTCTTCCAACTCGCTCCGTGAGTAAGGAGAGTTTTCAGTAACACCGCATCATACTCTTCCGGTAGCTCCGCACCCTCCTCCCTGCGGAGCCGCTCGATCAACTCGTAGAGCAAAATCGCCCAGCGAGAGGCCAGCGCAGCTGCGTTGCTAGTTCCTCTCGTATGGTATGTCTGGTTCAATCCACCTAAATTACCCGGAACGGCAACGCATTGCCCCGGAGGTCCATGGGAATGATTCAGCCTTAATGTCGCATTGGAACCATTGTTTACGACACTCTGATACAAGAACTGTCTTCCCCCTTCCAACAGAATATCCGGCTTAAGTGAGCGCCCATACCCCGGCCCGTGATCACTAGCCACACTAGGAGCCTGTCCGAGTATAGGTGATTGATTATGGGGTATGGTCCAAGCAGTGGACGGCGACAACTATCTTTGCCGCTCGTAGAGTTAGGCGTCCAGATTGTTTCTCGAACATCGTTCCGCTCGTCACCTCAGACGGGTTACTTGCGCTTGCGGCGGGTCGTTTCAGCCGCGCTCTGGCGGGCGGCCTGACCCCAGACCTGAACAGCTTCAGAAGGTTATGGCCCATGCAGATCAGCAGCCACTCGCCATTCACCTTGTCCAGACCCCGCAGCAAGAACTGCCGAAAGCCCCGACCCTGCTTGACCTGTCCGAATACAGGTTCCACCGTTCCCATCCGCAAGGCGTAACGCTCTCTGCCACGCTTCGTCCGCAACTTGCGTCGCATCCGGTCTCTGGCCGACAGATGTCTGGGTATTCGACCCCGGGGAGCAGGCGGCGTTATCCTGCCGTGGCGCGTCTTCTCAGGAGCTATGAACGGCTCCACTCCCAGCGCGTGAATGTTCTCAACCGCCTCTGCCGAGTAGTAGCCCGCGTCTGCGGATAACTCACGGGGAATCGAGCCTGCATTAGCTATGGTCTCCTCCATCATACCCACCGCCTGACGCTTGTCCGAGGACTGGTTGGTCGCGCGCGCCGCCACTATCACCTGGTTTGCGCTGTCCACCACCGCCTGGCAGTTATATGCCTGAACGAATGCCCGACCTCCGGGCGCGGGCATGATACGCGATTCAGCGTCGGTGAAATTGCGCTGCGCCCTCTCGTCCGGAACACCCGAACGCTTACGACCCGCAGCCTCCGCCCGCTCCGCGTCAGCCTGAGCCTCCGCTTCCAGCGCAGACATCGCCTCCCGTATCTTCCTCAGCCGACCTTCACGAAAGGACAGCTCCGCAGGCAACTCGTCTCTACGCTTCTCCCCGCCGTATCGCCGGTCTTCCTCCTCATCCATCTCCTCTGCCCTGTGCAGCAACTCATCCACCTCAGACTCCAACTGAGCCGACTTCTCCTTCATGCGTCCGTAACTCATAGCCTTATGTTTCGACGCATTCGCCTTAACCTTCGTCCCATCCAACGACACGTGTCCCAGCTTGACCAGACCCGCCCGCTGACACAGAACCAGTACCTGCAGGAACAGCTCAGACAACTCAGACAGGTGATCCTTGCGAAAGTCGGATATGGTCCGAAAGTCCGGCGTGTTGTTGGCCGAAAGTACCCGAAACGCGATGTCCTCGCACAGACGCTGGGCGATGCGGCGCGAGGATGCAACCCCGATACAGTAGCCATAGAGCAATACCTTGACCATCATCCGAGGATGGTAGGGCGGGCCGCCTCGACTCTCCCGCTCGTACACAGACGTGATCGCGGACAGGTCCAGATGATCCACGATGTCGGAGATGAAGTATGACAGATGGTCCGGAGGCAGCCACTCCTGCATTGCTGCTGGAAGCAGAAACTGCTGGTTCGGATCGTAGGAACGGTAGGTCTTGCTCATCGATGGCTCCACATGCTTGGTAGTCCCATCATCATACCTACAATAGCTCGCCAACGGTATTACTCGGACAGACTCCTAGGAGAATGGGGCTCAGGCGACGATTTTCAGCAGCCTGCTAATGGAATGGTGGGGTTCGTTCGCCAACCGAACTCGGCCGTGCACAAAAACTCAGTTTCCGGTTCAATAACTGTGCACGCCGATCGGTTTTTGTGCACGGCCTCGCTTAGGGCTCCTTGGTTCAGTGTCAGGGATCTCAGAGTTCTTCATTTGCTCCTCACTATCGCTCATTCAAGATTGGGCTGTCGATTCCCAAAGTTGGGATTAGCCACGCAAGCGATCCCAACCCCCATCGCAGTTCAGTATCTGCCCTGTGATCCATCCCCCTGCGGGCGAGCATAAGAACACGATGAGCTTGGCTACATCCATCGGTGTCCCTAGTCGGCCTAACGGGGACTTGGAGGCTACTCTATGTTTGAGCTCTTGGCTCATCCAACCGGTATTGTTCGGACCGGGATTGACGGCGTTAACAGTAATTCCTCTCCCTGCTAGCTCGCTCGCGGCTGCCACAGTAAGCCACTCTGTGGCTCCTTTGCTGGCTGCGTATGCTATCTCACCCGTAAGCGGCAGCGAGCTCGTGAAATTGACAATTCTTCCACTCCCTTGGACCCCATGCCAACGCCGCGCATATTCTGCGGACATCAAGAAAGTTCCTCGAGCATTCACGACCATGTGCCTGTCAAACTCGGCTGCGCTAATTTCTAGCAAGCCGCCCGGCATTGAATGAGTGTGGACATTTATTAGGGCGTCGACGTTTCCCAGTTCTTCCTCCACTTGATCAAATATGACCTGCGGAGCCCCTACATCGCTGAGATCTGCCTCCACAAAAATGGCCCCACCAGATGAGATAACCTCAAGCTCTTCCAATATTGAAAGCCGATCAAAGGGATCGTCTCCCCACGGCATCTTAGAGTCATACCTCGGCCAGCCAGTCAGCCCTACTCTCCATCCAGCGCGCCTCATCTCGAACGACACCATAGCCGCGAGCCCCGCACGGCGGCTCAACCCAGTGATAATCGCGACCGGGGAATGCTCTAACAGAGTAGGATGGTCCAATTGCAATGTGTACTTTCTCTAGCAGGCTGCGGAAGAACGGCTCTGAGGGCGACGTAGAGGGATCACCGGCCGCATAGGCTCCTTCATATCGGCGGTTTCCGGCCAAAGATTGGTCTCAGTCGCCGCCCTCAGAGCCCTGACCGGCGTCTGAAGGGCGCACCTCGCCCACGGCACACTAGCCCCTAAGACAGGCACCTCAGCCTCTCGCTCCACTATCAAGTTCGACATCCTCACCAGGTTGTAGGCCGTCGCCACCAACTCCCCGGATAGACCGGTCCGTTCCAATCCCACATAGTTACTCCTACGGAACCCTCCCACAGAACTGCCTCTCACTGCGCACCGAGAACAACATCAGCAGCAGCCAGCCCTTCAGAAGATGTTCCGGCGGCATGGACGGCCGCACTTGTTGATGCGTACATCCGACTGAATGTGGGGGACAGCGCCATTGTCGGGCTGTCCCCCCATCGGCTTGATACGTCGGATCGGATGGCCCTACGGCACCAGCACATCGGCTATTACCGTAGCATCGTCGCCTGAGCCGCTGCTTTGTCTCGCATTGACGATTCCTGGGTATGGGATGACCCCATCCTATCACCCTCGTCTCCGAAGCCTCAGTTTTGCAACACCCTGCTAGTGAACCTGAAAGTCTAGTAGTTCAATTCACTTCCCAAGGTCGCGATGCCAGAAGATCAGGACTGCGAGTAGCCTAGTTCGATCATGCATAGTGAGTACTTGCTCTGTTGGGGCATTGGCCAACCTTCCTTGATCGCCAATTTGTAAAGAACGTCCATTATTCTCCCTCCCTCACCCAGCCTATCAACCTCCAGGCAGATTTGTTCAACCTCTGCAGTGCGGCCATGGCATACTTGCGTCGAATCACTGTATTTTAGAGCAATTGTAGCCTAGGAGCCTGTCCGAGTATAGGTGATTGATTATGGGGTATGGTCCAAGCAGTGGACGGCGACAACTATCTTTGCCGCTCGTAGAGTTAGGCGTCCAGATTGTTTCTCGAACATCGTTCCGCTCGTCACCTCAGACGGGTTACTTGCGCTTGCGGCGGGTCGTTTCAGCCGCGCTCTGGCGGGCGGCCTGACCCCAGACCTGAACAGCTTCAGAAGGTTATGGCCCATGCAGATCAGTAGCCACTCGCCGTTCACCTTGTCCAGACCCCGCAGCAAGAATTGCCGAAAGCCCCGACACTGCTTGACCTGTCCGAATACAGGTTCCACTGTTGCCATCCGCAAGGCGTAACGCTCTCTGCCACGCTTCGTCCGCAGCTTGCGTCGCATCCGGTCTCTGGCCGACAGATGTCTGGGTATTCGACCCCGGGGAGCAGGCGGCGCCACCCTGCCATGGCGCGTCTTCTCAGGAGCTATGAACGGCTCCACTCCCAGCGCGTGAATGTTCTCAACCGCCTCTGCCGAGTAGTAGCCCGCGTCTGCGGATAACTCACGGGGAATCGAGCCTGAGTTGGCGATGGTCTCCTCCATCATGCCCACCGCCTGACGCTTGTCCGAGGACTGGTTGGTCGCGCGCGCCGCCACTATCACCTGGTTTGCGCTGTCCACCACCGCCTGGCAGTTGTAGGCTTGAACAAACTCTCGACCCCCGGGGGCGGGCATGATACGCGATTCAGCGTCGGTGAAATTGCGCTGCGCCCTCTCGTCCGGAACACCCGAACGCTTACGACCCGCAGCCTCCGCCCGCTCCGCGTCAGCCTGAGCCTCCGCTTCCAGCGCAGACATCGCCTCCCGTATCTTCCTCAGCCGACCTTCACGAAAGGACAACTCCGCAGGCAACTCGTCTCTACGCTTCTCCCCGCCGTATCGCCGGTCTTCCTCCTCATCCATCTCCTCTGCCCTGTGCAGCAACTCATCCACCTCAGACTCCAACTGAGCCGACTTCTCCTTCATGCGTCCGTAACTCATAGCCTTATGTTTCGACGCATTCGCCTTAACCTTCGTCCCATCCAACGACACGTGTCCCAGCTTGACCAGACCCGCCCGCTGGCACAGAACCAGTACCTGCAGGAACAGCTCAGACAACTCAGACAGGTGATCCTTGCGAAAGTCGGATATGGTGCGAAAGTCCGGCGTGTTGTTGGCCGAAAGTACCCGAAACGCTATGTCCTCGCACAGACGCTGGGCGATGCGGCGCGAGGATGCAACCCCGATACAGTAGCCATAGAGCAATACCTTGACCATCATCCGAGGATGGTAGGGTGGGCCGCCTCGACTCTCCCGCTCGTACACAGACGTGATCGCGGACAGGTCCAGATGATCCACGATGTCGGAGATGAAGTACGACAGATGGTCCGGAGGCAGCCACTCCTGCATCGCCACCGGAAGCAGAAACTGCTGGTTCGGATCGTAGGAGCGGTAGGTCTTGCTCATCGATGGCTCCACATGCTTGGTAGTTCCACCATCATACCTACAATAGCTCGCCAACGGTATTACTCGGACAGACTCCTAGGCAATTATACCGGGTGTCCACTTAGAGTTATTCATGCGAAACGCATATAGTTGTCAGATCCTGAATCTTCATTTCCCACCACGACGTGAAAACATAACTGGAATCTACTTGCGCCCCTCTTAAAAGAAACGCTTTACGACGATTGGGGATTTCACATCACCGTGGACACGTTGGATGTCGTCTTTCAGGCCTTGTATGCCCTGCTCCACGGTACTCTGTAAAGCCCTTACGAGGCTAATCAGCTCTGTTACGGACGACTCGAGAGTGTCGACACGGCCCTGAACTCCAGAGATCGATTCCGAATTGGCAGTGACCGTATCAGCTATAGTCTTCAGTTCAGTGCCGTCAAGCAGGGCAGTTCCAACCCTGAGCACTTCTGCCGCTGTCCCGAGGGCCTCTTCTAGGCCATGGAGTATCTTCGCTGCCTCAGTAGCGAAGCCGCTGACCTGACCCGAAGCTTCCTGTAGAGCGGCGTTGGCCTTCTCTTCAGCCTCTCGCAGTCTATTCAAGTCATGCAACTGCCCTCTTAGACGGGACAATGTCTCTGCTGATTCCTCGAATCTTCGAACTACGGCGTCGAGTTCCAGCGACTTCGTGTTTTCATTTGTCATTGGTCACGCTCCCAGAAACGAATCAAGAGATTTGGAAAGGTTGGAGAGTTTGTTTGCGAAGGCTAGTACCCGGACACCCAAATCAGAACCAGGAGTTCCTAAAGCCCTTTCCTCAATTTCATACATCGCGCTCATTGCGAGACCAAGCCGACGTGCCACGTCCATAGCTAGGGGAATCCCAATAAATAAATCGGATTCAAGAGATCTGAGGAGGCGACTTGTGAAGTCTTCAAGGGAGGTTTCGGAAACGCCATACCTGTCCCGGGCAGACGTCAATGAGGCCTCCAAGTTAGCCGCGAAGTCTCCGGGGTTTCCGTCTTCATGAATAACTTCTGAATAGGCTCTGGCGAAGAGCAATCCTGGATGGAAGGGAGATGAGACCAGCAGCCTGCCTGCGCTACCTCGAAGCTCGCGGGCGTCCTCCGTCCCTCCGAGCTTGTTCATCTCCTGCTCCCAGGGAATGTAGTCAAAGTGAGGTGAGTCCGCGAGCCTCTCCAGGATAGGACTGAGATCTCCTCGGGTAAGGTAGTCCAGAACCCGTTCCCTGAGTCCATCTCCTTCGGGAGAGACGTCTCGCGCCGCAACGTACATCTCACGAAGAGAGCGACGCCTGGATTCGACTATCACGTCGTAAATGAAGTCGATGAGTTCTCTTGCCGCCTGGGAGATAGCTTCACGAAGCTCCATTTTGCCAGCTTGTGCGACAAATTCGGTTATGGACTCTCGCTGAGTGCCAGGGTCGGTACGCCTGACGAAATTTAGCAGTGAATCCGCTACGGAAGATGACGATGCGCTGGCCAGGTGGACCACGAACTTGGATTCGATCAAGTAGTCGTCAACTACGCCAAGCAACATGAGCCTATAGATGGCGCGTTCTCTCTTGCCGGCGTCCCCCTGATCTCCTTTGGCAAGCTCGATAACAGTTCGGGTTCCGAGATTGGGTCGAACTTCACTCTCATCCAACAGGCGTTCTACTTCGGCCAATTCTACTTCCACGCCCTTGAACGTATCCAACAGGAAAAACAGTTGTTGCGTTATCGAGTCGCTATCAATCCTCCTGACAGAAGCGTGCTCACGTCTGACGTCTTCAAGACGCCCTTCAGTAATAGTCAGCCGGTCACTACGCACTCGGTCTCTTTCGTTCCAAATGAGGAGACAATAGGCTTGTCTCTGATCTCTGCCGGCGCGGCCGACCTCCTGGTAGTAGGCTTCAATGGAGCCGGGCATTCCATAGTGGAGGACGTATCGGATATTGGGTTTGTCTATTCCCATCCCAAAGGCATTCGTACTGACCATCAGAGGAATTCGATTACTCTTGAAGTTCTCGGAAAACTCTCGCTTCTTCACTTCCCAGTCCGATGGCCGGTATAAAGCTCTCCCAGCTACACCAGGGGGCCCTCCCGAGTATATAGCCGGTTGGAAACCGACAACTGCGGCGGCGGCTTCCTGAAGCGCGACAGGTCCGTAGGCCCCCCTTGTATGAGGGCAGAATACGAGACCTGAGAAGGTCCGCTCGGCCCGTGACCTGAAGAAATCGGAGGCGGGAACTCCAAAGCGAGAAGGTAGCGCCCTCAGTGAGCCGGTTAATACCGATAAAGCCTCCTCCGGGTTGGAGCGGCGTGTGGCCATCTCCAACTCCGGTCTGTCGAAGTTTGACGGCCTGATAATCGAGTGCTCCGCGTCTGCCAAAATACCCAGTTGGGTGAGCACGTCTTTCAACACGGCTCTTGATGCCGTTCCTGTTAACGCCAGGATTGGCAGGGGAGATTCAAGCGCATCTCTGCACACCTCTCTGAGAACTCGACCAAGCGTCAGATATGAAGTCCTGAACTGATGACCCCACTCCGAAACACAATGGGCTTCGTCAATCACTGCCATGTTAATTGGAGTGGCCTGCGCGAGTGAGCGGATAGAGTTCCTGAACCGATTCTGCTGGAAACGTTCAGGCGCCACGAATATGAAGAGCGCGTCGCCTGACTCCACCTGACTGAGCAATGCATCTAGGAGACCCTGTGTTACCTGGAAACTCGATATCCCCACTACTTTATCTATGCCATGCTCTGCCAGGCTGCGTTGCTGATCCTCCATCAGAGCGATCAACGGGTCAATGACGATTGTTCGGCCCGGCTTGCATAAGCCAGCCAGCTGGTAGATGAGACTCTTGCCTCCACCGGTCGGCAGCAAGACAGCGCAGTCGTGCCCTGCCATAATCTGCATAAGGGCTTCTAACTGTCCTTCTCGAAAACTCTGCTTAGCGAATACTCCTTGAAGAACTTCTGTGAGCGCCGATTCCATATCCTGTGCATTAACGCCAACGACATTCACTCTTTCATCAGGTTCAAAGAGATCATCACCTACCACCACGGGCAGATGAGCACTTCTGACAACCATCTCAGAAGTTATCCCTATGGGAGGTTCAAGTTTGTCGAATCCTGTTTGGTAAGGCTGAAGCCGGATGACTAGATCAGGCTTCGTTTCCTTGGGATTCCAGGCATCGGACTGTAGGGATTTCGTCCGGACGTCGAACTTTGTCCAACCCTGCTTGGTCTTTAGAAGGATCTCCTCCGGCATTATGGAGGCCCCCCACAGTTGATCCATGGCTCGGAATAGGCGTATGTAGGGCGAGATCAGACTAGCATCCAGGTCTGGATCGCCTTCCACTTCAACGACCCACAGCTGGCCTTTCAAGAACCCGGCCTCTATGGCGTCGAGCAGAGCTATCGCCAAGCGATGCAGTGATACCGGCAACAAGATGGCATGTGAAGTTCTCTTGTCCAGCTCCTTCTGCGGGCCGTTGATTAACGTCTTAATCCGATCCAAGTTTAATCCCCGGCCCCGGTCGATTTCGGATGTCGGGACCCGCACGACTTCAATGCCACCGCTCGTCAGTAAATGATCTCTTTCCATATCTGGGTTTACAGAGTCGCGATGTTGGATTCCGTCAATCTCCACAACAATTGGTCTTCTAAATGGCGCGCTGAATAGGAAGTCAACCCTCCTGCCCGATGGACCGTGGTCTCCTACGCCAGCAGTCAGGGCATCAAAGGAAGCCTGGGGAACAAACCATCTGGATGCCCCAGGTCCCAGGTTCTGACCAACCCAATCAATGACGAACTGCTGTTCATAGTCGGAATCGAAACCTACTTCTCCGTCCGGCTCAAAGTCCGATTCAGGCATACTCAGAATTTGGCCGGACAGATCTTGGAAGACGTCGGGTACCAACCGACCGCTGAGATCTCCTGGCAATGTGGATGGGTGGAAGAATTCTTCCAGCCCCAGACGACTCAGCACGGCTCGTTCCGCCTCCGGATGGATGGGAGGGTTGCTACCTCTCTGTATCAGTTTCCTGATTGCTCCGGTCACCCTCCGCGCCTCCCCGGGAGCGACAGTGGAGTTAACACTTGAGGCGGCTATCCAGCATTGGCGAAATTCGCTTGAGATCCCAGTAAGAGAAGGGGAAGATCGAAGCCTTCCACCAGCCGTGGTATATCGGCATTGCCACCCACTTCGGTCCAGGGTGGCATCGCTCCATAAGACTCTGGTCTTAGGAGGCAAAACGGTTGTCGCTTCGGTTTGTGACGCTGAAAAGTCCGAATCGACATTGCGTGTTCCCCGGCAAGCCGGGTATCGACGGCAGCCCCAGAAGGGGCTCCCATCTCTCCGATTCGTCCGGCGAGCCATGGCTGACTCACATTTCGGGCACCTTGGCGCTGTTGCCGAATGATCCCTCTCAAGCATTTCTCGGTTGAATTCCTCGTCTCACCTGCGTTGCTGCGCTCGTCCTGTCATACCGATCAAGTCCATCTTTGTTAGTGCAATCCGATTCGCTGCGCGTTACGTGACGCTCCACTCAGCCGGTGGTACCGGACTAACTCCCGCCAGATCAGCCCGCAACTGATTAACAAGACCTGCGTAAACGGTTCGAGCGCCAGCGCCGCAGCCCTCCATCAATCGACTTTCTGATCGAGGAGCGTATTTGGCACGGCGTTATCGGTCTTGGCTACGGCGTGGATTATACGAACTCCCTCGTGCCTTTGCAATTGGCCGAACCAGATATGGCATCTGGGGACGTGAGGGAGCGAGTCATTCTCCTAACCGGATGAATCCCTTGACTGAGGCCACAGTCGACAGTGGGCGCCATTAGAAATAGTTGCGTCCTGTGCCATATCTTGAGAAATGGTCTGCCATCTCTGCTATCCTCCTATACCCATGACTCAAACAGATTCACCCATAACTCTGACCGGCGTCGGCGATTCAAGTATTTCTGAGCTTCGAAGCGCTATCAGTCGGGCCCAGAGCGATGACCCCTTCGCCAGGGTTGTCGTCATTGCCGACCATTTCGACGTGGCGACCGCGCTCCGCCATTACATGGGCGCGTCCGGCACGATGAACGTGACTGTGCAGACCGGCCGGCGACTCGCCGCGGAGCTTGCGGCGTCCATCCTGCGCTCTCGATCCCTGAAGCCGCTCACGCTGTACTAAACTAAAGCCAAGGTGGGATGTGCATTTACGGGGCGTTGGGAATTGGGCTGTGTGTTGCGGAGGAGACCTTCGGCCCTGGATTGTAGGACGGTCCGGCAGCGCCTCTTGACCTCTTCTTTCCGGCTGGCCAGGCCGATGAGGAAGTTGCCGACCATCTCCTGCACCGCCACCCTGGTCCCCAGGCACAGGTTTCCCGTTGCCTCTTCCCTGGCCCAGCCCCAGATAGCCTCATCGCCATTGAAGTCCGGACTGTAGCCTGGCAGGTTCACCAACCGCAGGTGCAGACCGGGTGTCCTCAGATACTCCCGCACCGCCTCGCCCCGGTGCGCCGGCGCGTTGTCCCAGATCACCCTTAGCGGACCGGAGTGTGTCTCTCTCAGTTGCCTCAGGAATACGGCCGATGTTCCTGAGTTGCTGTTCCCCTCCAACTCCATCCACTCCACCTCGCCGGTCTCCAAACAAACCGCCGAATAGTAGCTGGCCTTCTCGCCATAGCGCGGACTGCTCGAGTCCACCAAGGCCGGCTCTCCCTTCAGCGCCCACTTGCCCCGCACTTCAGCGTCCGCACGGAAGTGGGCCTCGTCGGCAAAGAATATCTTGGCTCCAGTACGCCGCGCCTCGTCCCACAGGGCGGCGTACTGGAGCCACGAAGGCCTCCCGCTTGGCTTCGTCAGCCTTGACCAGACGCTTCTTGGGCCGCTTCAGGACAAACCCTAAGCGGTGCAGATAGTTCAGGCAACTGCTGCGGCTCAGGCAGATGCCGAACCGTTCCGAGACAAACTGACGGACCACCTTCCAGTTCCAGTTGGCCAGTTCTATGCCCGACTTGGCGGGCGGTTCCGGCACCGCTTCCTTCAACTCCGCCTGTTGCGCCTCGCCGAGGGCGGGGGGGGAACCCCCAGACTGCTCGAAAATCAAGGCTGCCGGCCCGCCCTCGCCGAAGGCGACGGCCCATCGGCCGATGGTGTGTGGGTCTCGTTCCAAGGCCTCGGCCACCCCCGAACCCGTCCAGCCCTGGGTCAGCAGCAGAAGGGCGTACCACCGTTCCCGATCCCTGGGCGTCGGCGACCAAATCATCCGCCGGCGCAAATCCCTCCCATCCATCTGCCATTGTTCGAGGAACCGCTCTATCGCTCTCACACCCATCATCAACCCCTCTCTGCCTCCAAGACAGACTAACCTGGTACCTCTACAACTTTACCCCATGCTCCTGCGCATTTCACCTTGGCTTTGGTTTAGTAGTCTCTAAGGTGCACGAAGTCTCGGCACCTCTAACTGCTGGAGACCTTTGGCTAGATTGCCATAAGGGGTCTGTTAGGTTGCTCGCTCCGAAATCCGATATAGCACACCAGCGATGACTAGAGCTAGACCCAATAATGACCACATTGCCATCGTGGTTAATAAACCTTGCTGTCTGAGCCACACAGATCCCCCGACCAACAATACGACGAATCCGACCGCTATGACCGCTACGACTGGATTGAGTATATCCATACCGATCTTCTCCGAATATGTGCTTCGTGATGATCTTCATTGTCTCCCACTTCAATGCTGTTGACAAGTCTGGTGGGACTCTTGCCAGGGTCTTTCGGTTATTTGGGAACAGTATTAGACTTAGGGTATGAATACAGAGGGATTGGGTAAAAGCCTACTCAGAGCGTTCGAGGAGGTTCCCGATCCCCGTTCAGCCCATGGTCGTCGCCACCCTTTGAGCGCCATCCTGGCACTGTCGGTATGCGCGATGGTCAGCGGCGCGCGCAGTCTTTATGCCATCGCCCAATGGGGAAGGATGCAGGATCCTAACACACTGAAGGAACTGGGGTTTACAAGAGACAGAACCCCTGCGGTATCCACTCTGCACAATGTATTTGCAAGAATGGACACCGATGCGTTCGAGTCAGTGTTGGGAGAATGGGTCGAGTCCTGGTTGGGAACGCAAGAGGATGCAATAGTGGAGGATGCAATAGCGATAGATGTCAAGGCGCTGAGAGGGGTACACGGGGATCAGATACCAGGAGTTCGACTGGTGGCGGCCTATACCCATCACAAGGGTCTTGTGGTGGGTCAAAAAGGGGGGACTGTTCGGAGAAGCGAGCGTTCGAACTGAACATGGCGGGGAATCTGCTGGATAGAGTGGTTGTTTCGGACAGGGTTGTAACCGGAGACGCGCTCTACTGTCAGCGACAGTTGTGCGAGCGGATTGTGTGCGAGGGTGGGGACTATCTGCTGATAGTCAAGGGCAACCAAAAGAGCCTGTACGAGGACATAGAGTTCTGTTTTGAAGAGCCGTTGTCTGGGAAGTACGCCTATGCTGAGACCGAGGACAGTCATGGAGACCGCTGGGAGCGTCGCAGACTGTGGGCTACGGATATGCTGAAGACGTATCTGGACTGGCCGGGACAGCGGCAGGTGATGAAGGTGGAGAGTTGGCGCATGGTGAAAGGCAAGGAGACTCGCCAGGTGCGATATGCCATAACCAGTCTCGGAACTCAGATACCGGCAGACAGGCTTCTTGGTCTGGTGCGAGGTCATTGGGCTATAGAAAATCGTCTGCACTATGTGAGGGACGTTACAATGGGCGAGGACAACAGCCAGGTGCGAACCGGTTCAGCGCCACAGGTGATGGCTGCGTTGAGAAACCTGGCGCTGAACATACTCAGGATGTGTGGTGAGAAGAATATAGCGGCTGCCATCAGGAGGGTAGGCTGGAGACCCAACGGCGCTCTACAACTGCTCGGACTATTGTTATGAAAATAACCGAAAGACCCTGGGACTCTTGCCCACTGGATTCAGCGCACTACAGAGGATACTCGGATGATGCATTTGGCAGGTTTGGGGGAAACATTGGTCATGCCCGACCATTCAAATTCTGAATTAGCCCTTCATTCTCGTCAGGATCACCGCCTGCAGAGCGAGCATCTGAAACATCGCGTGTAGCCGTATGGTCCTCATCTCTCGGAAGCGGTGGTCGTTCAGACGACCCTCCACTTTCCAGCGGCTGAATACCCTCTCCACGCTCCAGCGCTTGCGGTACGTCAGGTCCCACTCGTCACTGCCCCGGCGAACGCCGCCCCCGAACAGCCTCACATTTTCCTTAGGATTCACCAGTATCGACATGAAGCAGAGCGAGTTCTCGTTCTCTGAACGACAGTCCGGAGCTCCTCCGTAGTAATGGACGCCAGTGGCCGGGTTGGTGAACGCGTACTCTCGCTCCTCCCCGCACTCGCAGACGGGAATCCCGTCGGTGGTGTACTCTCCCTGGTGAAGCCCGCTCTTCGGCTTTCGCTTGTGAATGATCGGAGCGGCGCCACGCCCGTCAGCCCACCCGTTATTGCGCGCCGAGTCGTATCCCCTGTCTGCTATGACAGACTTCGGAAATCCGTTCAGTCGCTTCTCAGTACTCTCTACCAGTGAGATCATATGCGGGGAGTCATTGGCATTGCCGGCGGTGAGCTTTATGGCAATTGGGAAGTCGTAATTGGCGCACGCGGTCACGTGCAGCTTGAATCCGAATATCCACTCAAAACCATCCTTCGTGTTGGCCTTGTGATGCATTCCCCAGCGCGCGTCCGGGTCGGACGGCGGTTTGCGATTGCCGTCGGAGTATGAGCGGACGGGGGTGGCGTCCACCGCAAGATCATCTCCCAGGTCGGGCCGGATCCTCCTGGCCTCACGGACGATCTCGTCCATTATTCGCTCCACGACATCGGGATGTTCCGACATCTGCGAGAACACCCTGGAGAGTGTCGGTCTGGACGGAACCCCGCCATTAAACCCGCAGGCCGCTCTAAATGCCGGATTGTTGAGAAGCGTCCAGTGGAGCGCGGTAATACTGCCGATTATGGTTTTGTGCAGGTACGCAAGCAAGTGAGCGCGGACTATGGCGGGCCTGTCGTGCGGTCTGCGACCGACGCCGGCGTACGGTCGGGAGACCGCGTCCATCAGCGGTTCGAGGTTGACGTTGTCCAGAATCTCGCACTCTTCGGCGAGATCTGGGAACGCCGTAGGTTGTCGTATGGGCCCGGCGGATGTAAAATCCGAAGGAGCCGCTGTGAGGGTGCTCATCACGCTATCCCAGTGGCTTTCCGGGCCGTTGGAGTTATCGCTCCTTCGGCCCAAATTTTATGCTGTTTCCGTTAGCACGATTGTACTATGATTAGCTTTGAAAAGCAACCAAAATCAGCTTGATTCATAGCTGAAACTGGGATGTCTTCGGACATTGAAGTGGGCTGAATCACGGCGGGATTTCCGGGGATTCACAGACCTGCCGATCAGGCACGGACGTGCCCGATAATCACCCGTCAGCAAGTCGTAGCGGACCAGAGGTTCTGTAACAGGAGATGTGTGAAAGGAGAAATGCAGATGTGTGTTTTGAGTGGTCGGGAGATCTACAAGCTAAAGGATGAGATATTCAGTGGAGGATCATGGGACGGTGAGTCCTTCCAGGAGGCAACCTACGACCTGCGAGTGGACACTGAACCTCTTCTCCGAATCGGCGGCAAGCTGTATGAGGGAAACGTCAAATATGATGGCAACTTCATGACGATCCAGCCGGGAGAGATGGCTCTACTCCCGACAATGGAAACCTTTAGCATGCCCAAGAACCTCGTTGGGGACATCAAGATCAAGTTTAGTCATACAAGGAAAGGCTTATCTCCTCTCTTCGGCCCAAAGATCGACCCATGCTTCGGGAGGCCATATTCCGACGAACGAATGTATCTCTGGGTGTCCAACCTGGGAGTGGAGCCGATTAGGCTGAAGCGTGGAGAGCGTGTATTCACGGTTCAGTTCCACAAGCTTCACGGAGAACTCCCCGAACTTGAGCCGAGAGGACGCATAGGGCCAATCGTCGCGAAGGAAGCACACAGCATGGGCGCTGAAGCTTCCCTGGGCTTCGTGAGTAGGATCGAGGACAACCTCGAGCGCAAGCTCGGAGCAAGACTCGACCGAGTTGAACATGGAACCGAGCGAGTCATAATGTTCGGTATCTTTCTCGTAGCTTCTGCCCTGCTCGCCGGTGCGTTTACGGCGTTATTTGCGGTCGTCGAAGGTTCTCAGGAAAAGTTAAGACTCATCACCTTTGACACTTGGGAGGGAGCGCTCCTCATATGTGGCCTGTTCGGAGTTTGCATAGTACTGTCGCTGTCAGTCCTTATGCTGGGCATTGCCTCCATTGTCCAGGTATTAAAGTCACCCAGCCAGAGACGAGGTGCATGAGCAGTCGGTCTTCGACAAGCGGGCAGACAGAGGGCAACTCGCCGAACAAGGTGAGCCAAGTTGCAGTTGTTATCGTCAGTGGACGAAGGGAGGAGGAGTACAGGCTGGTAACGGCGCACGTCGGTGGAATCGGAGAGGGAAGCATATGGGCCCGATGAATTGTTACATCGGGCGGCGTAGCATTTCCCCATTGATAGTGGTATGTTCCCCGAACGTAGAGGCTCAGTGGAAGTCAAAGCCGAGCCAGGAGTGTGAAATAGCTGCGTCAAGAGAAAGTGGTTTGGCCCCAGATTGCTATTAGAGCCCGCCGCCAGACGAAGTGCAATACATTGCGGAAAGGATATGCACAATGAAGAATTATGTCGAAATTGTTCATAGAGGCATCCAGGTCGGGGACAATTAAGTGGACGGAAGGTACAAGGCAGACCGAGTTGTACTGAAAATCGAGGAATACGAAAAAGGCACGTCGATTGGCTTGACCCAGGCACAGGCGCTGAATCTCGCCGCAACTCTGTTGGCGACGGTTAGCAAACTGCAAGAGGGTCGTGAGAAATAGATCGGATACACACCGGTCCCGCTTGATCATAACGATGGTGCTTCCGCAGACGAGAGTTACGTACGCTCTAAACACCACGGGCGCGACAATCAATAGTGCCGATATGACCCCCAGGATTATCAACGTGATACCCTCACTACCTCCACGGCTCCGCCTGTCCATGTGTCTCATTCACATATGCCGAAGCCCGTGGCACACGCCTCCAATATGAACTTCAGCGAATGGGTCCGGCCTCGGCCTCCACCTCGTCTGACCTTCTTCTTCTACGACGGCAGCGGTCCTCGCTGCCACTTCCTTGCCGATCTCACGCTCATGGCGGCTGACGCCGCTGCCGTCTGTTGACTTTTACCTCCCATAATCATAATCTTCTGCCTCAGTAGAACTACCAGTTGGTCCGTGACAAATCTTCTACCTCCTGGGTAGAAGATGATCACCTTAACAGACCGGCAAAAATAGTAGTCGTACCGGCAAATCTAATTGTCGCTGATCAGGTGTATCAGGCGGATTCTTCCGCGAACCGCAGTCCCTCAGCTTTGGTGCTGATCCCATGCGATAAGATGCCCCGGATGGATGACAGGGGAGCTTGGTCAATGCCCATCATCAATCGACAGGACGCTTCCGAGATTGAAGCACACATGGTGCGCGTATTCCACGCGGGTTCGTACGAAGAGCGAGTCCGAGAGATTCGCAGGCTGTTCGTGGAGAGGCTGGACTTCGAGCCTGAGTCCGGGGAAGTCAGCCTCGCAGATGCGCGCGCTTCCATCAGTCTTCCGAGCAGCGCGGCTCGTATCGCGAGTCTGGAAGGTATTAGCGTGGCATATGTCCACCTAGACACGCCCCGTGTTCGCAAAGCAGAGGCCTCCGAGGCCGTCCGGGAGGTGCACGGCCAGCTCGACGCAGACCCGCTAATGATTTTCACCAACGGTGACGCCAGCCAGATTCACTTGATATATCCCAGCTTCGAGGGCATCCGGCCCACGCTGCGTCGCATGGTGGTAGAGCGCGACTTGCCGCGCAGAACCGCTGTCATGCAGCTATCCAACATTTACTGGCGCTGGAGGGAAACGGGGAGCCTTCACACAGCGCTCGATTCTGCTTTTGATGTCGAGGCCGTCACTCGCGAGTTCTTCACTGAATACAAGCGAGTGTTCGACCGTGCGCTGAACAGCATAACGGGTTTCGGACAGGACGAATCCGAACAGGAAGCGAAGAAGGTCTTTACGCAAACGCTCTTTAATCGCCTTATGTTCGTCTATTTCATCTCGCGCAAGGGCTGGCTGTCCTTCGACGGTGACATGGACTACCTCAACGCACTCTGGAAAGACTACCACCCCAATTCCGGCGATATGCAGGGAGAACCCAATTTCCGAAGTGACCGGTTGAGACTTCTATTCTTCGCGGGTCTGAACAATTACAGATCTAGGGACACTAGTTCGGACCCGGAGACCGAGCGTCACATCGGCAAGGTCCCATTCCTGAATGGTGGCCTGTTCGAGGAGACCGACCTAGACATGCGATCCGACGTGACCGTGCCGGACGCCGTGATCCGCTCGATATTCGATGACCTGTTCGACAAGTTCAACTTTACCGTATTGGAGTCAACGCCGTTCGATATCGAGGTGGCCGTTGATCCGGAGATGCTGGGCAAGGTTTTCGAGGAACTGGTCACCGGACGCCACAATTCCGGGGCGTACTACACGCCGCGCCCGGTCGTGTCGTTCATGTGCCGTGAAGCACTCAAGGGCTATCTGCAAAACCAAGGTGGGTCTCTGTCCGAGGACGCCATCCGCGCATTCGTGGACGAGCGGGACACGGCGGGTGTGTCGGTGTCGGACGCGCGGGAGATAGGGCGCGCGCTGGATGAGGTCACGGTGGTTGACCCAGCCTGCGGGTCGGGCGCGTACCTGCTGGGAATGATGCAGGAACTGGTGGAGCTTCAGACTGAACTGTACAACGTGGTGCAAGACGACAAAAGCCTCTATGAACTCAAGCTCCAGATAATCAGCCGCAACCTGTACGGCGCGGACCTGGACCCGTTCGCGGTGAACATCGCCATGCTCAGGCTTTGGCTGTCGCTGTCCATAGAGTACGACGACCCCGGCGACCCGCCGCCGCTGCCCAACCTGGACTTCAAGATAGTGTGCGGGGACAGCCTTCTGGGGCCGGATCCGAACCCCAGCCTGCAGGCGAATATGTTCACCGAGGCTATCAGGAACTCCAACCTGGGCGCTCTCAAGGCGGAGTATATGCGGGAGAACCGCCCAGGCCGCAAGCCATACCTGCGCGAGCGCATAGCGGACGTCGAGGCCAACCTGCGCGACACGCTGGGCGAAGCGGACGCCCCGGCCGGCAGCGTGGACTGGCGGATACAATTCGCCGAGGTCATCGGACGCGGGGGCTTCGACGTGGCGGTCGCCAATCCGCCGTATATCCAGTTGCAGAAGGACGGCGGCAGGCTGGGTCGGCTGTACAGAGACGCGGGGTATGACACCTTCGTGAGAACGGGCGACATCTACCAGCTATTCTACGAGCGCGGCTGCCAGCTGCTCAAAGACTCGGCGGGACTGCTGGCCTACATAACATCCAACAGTTGGCTGAGGGCTGAATACGGCAAACGCACGCGCCGCCACTTCTCGGAGCGACATACGCCGTTGCGATTTCTCGACCTCGGCAAGGACGTATTCGACAGCGCCATCGTTGACAGCGGCGTCCTGATTCTGCGAACGGGCGGCGAAAGCGCGCCGTTCCCGGCGGTTGATATGGACAGGATCCCCAATGCCGAGTTCCCGCCTGACGATAGCCTGTGGGGACAGATATGCCCCGACGGTGAATCCCCCTGGAGCGCGCTGTCCGATCTGGAGCAGGGCGTCATGGACAAGATGATTGCGGTTGGAACGCCTCTGAAAGAGTGGGATATGTTTATGTATATGGGCATCAAAACAGGTTGCAACGACGCCTTTATCATTGATAACAAGACTAAGGACGCGCTGGTGGCCGAGGACCCCAGGTCTTCCGAGATCATCAGACCTATATTGCGCGGGAGAGATATTCATCGCTACCAAGCAAAGTGGGCGGGCAAATATCTCATTGATACGCACAACGGCTTCGGTAATGTTCCTGCCATATCAGCCGATGATTATCCGGCTATCAAAGCGCACCTGGATATGTTCTATCCCACACTGGAAAAGAGACAGGACAAGGGTATAACTCCGTACAACCTCCGTAATTGCGCCTATCATGAGGATTTTGCCAAAGAAAAGCTATTCTGGATGGATCTTACCGAAAATGGTCGGTTCGTGTATGACAACGGTAAAGCATTCTGCATCAATACCGTGTACATGATGTCTGGAAAATCGGTCAAATACCTGTGCGCCTTGCTCAATTCCAGTCTGATAACTTGGCATATGAAGAACACCGCTACCACTTCAGGGATGGGTGTAACCAGATGGTTCATCGTCTCTGTGGCAAAAATCCCCATCCCGAAAGTCAGCGACACCGAGCAGCGGCATTTCATCGCGCTGGTTGACGAAATCATCGAGGCCAAGAGCGCCGACCCCGACGCGGACACATGGTATCTGGAAGTCCAGATAGACGCTCTGGTGTATGACCTGTATGGATTGAGCGAGGAAGAGACGACCAAAATCGAGCACAGCCTGGGTCTGATACACCAGACGGATGAGGAAGAAGACGCAGCCCTGGTTCGAGCGATGCAGGAAGGCGCTGGCGACGAGCGCGGCAGTATGGAAGAGGTGATGGCGACGCTTCGGGGGGCTGGTGATGATGCTGGATGAGGGTGTGGTAGAATTGGTGGGGGATGGTGGATGGGAGGACGAAGCAAAAGATAGGTGACTACAATTATTTTCCAAAACACATAATCAGATACGTGCAAGTAAAAAGTCTCTAAAAGGAGAAAACATGAACCAGCAAAAGCCGTTTCTTATCAGATTTTCGCGAGAACCCCGCAGGCAAATTCCTACAAGTCAGACAGGGCATGCACACGCCAACAGTGTGACATCGCAGCTACGGCGAACCATGGTCACAGACGTGAGGCAGGAAACGACTGACGACAAATAGCGTATTCATAATTCATTAGAAATGACATATTGGGGGATGAAATTGACTGAGCAGGTTAGGCCATTCCTAATTAAGTTCGCTAAATGCACACTCGAAAATCATCAAGACTCAAACGGAAACAACATTCAAGCTAAAGCGGAGCGACCACGACCAACCATATATACAGCCGTCAGGCAGGAAACAACCGATGACAGCTGACTCCGTGTTGCTAGTCACAGCATCCTATGACGAAGCGGCGAAGTGTGTATCAGACCGTCTTGAGCAGATCGGGATACGGTACTTTCGACTGGATACTGATCGCTTCCCAACAGAAGTGAAGGCAACGTTTGATCCACATTTCGGCCTTACATTAGAGGATAGAGGAGATTCTATACACAGCAACCAAATCAAATCAGTATGGTATAGAAGAAATGTAGCGCCTATACTCCCTGATTACATTGATAAATACGAACGAGAATTCTGCGCCCGGGAATCCAGGGCTTTCTTAGAAGGAGCATTAGCGTCGATACCAACCAATCGGTGGCTCAGCAATCCAGCCATGATATGGCGTGCCGAACGAAAGATGTACCAATTGGCAGTTGCCAGAAACCTCGGGTTCATCCTACCACCCACAGCAGTTACCAACAAAAATGCCACCGCACAGGGTTTTGCTAAGACCCGAGAAACAATAGCGAAGGCGGTTAGTTCAGGCTATATTGATAGCCCCAACGGGTACAGGGCGATGTTTACAACAACACTCGCTCCAACTGATTTGAAAGAATTAGACGGACTGTGTCTCGCACCAGTCACATTCCAAGAAAAAGTGCAGAAAATATCAGACATTAGAGTCACAGTTATAGGAAGTGACATATTCGCAGCGGAGATAATGTCGCAATCTCATGAATCAAGTCAGACCGATTGGAGAGCAACTGAAGATCCGGATATTGAACATAGACCACACAAGTTGCCAAACGAATTAGAAATACAATGTCTGACATTGGTAAAGCGACTCGGATTAGAATTCGGAGCGATTGACCTTGCACTTACCGAGGAAGGGCAATACAGATTCTTTGAGATTAATCCGAATGGAGAATGGTTGTGGTTGGAATATCAACTCGGATTCCCCATCGCAGAGAAAATAGCTCTATGGCTCAATTAAGTTACTTTTTAGAAGGCATTAGAGATCTCATATATCCATGCCTCACATATCCATGCCTCACAGGTGAACCTGAAAAACGCCCTGAGCGTGGTGAGTCAATTTGCGAAGTAGATGCAGAACTTGCAGAAGAAGTAAAGAAAATGCTGTTAGTCCGCATGGGACAAGCTGAGTCTCGCAGTGAAACTGTTGATAGAAAACTGCTGTCACTCTTCAGGATTACATCGTTGCTTGCTACTCTGGCAATTGCTATCTTCATTGGAGCTGCAAATCTGACAGGCATAAATAGTGATGTTCCGACATATTTAATCTGGTTTAGCGTATTGACTATATTATATGAATTTATTCAGATGTTTCGCGCAGCGACTGCAACGTTACAAGGGTTGAGGGCGTCTGGATATGAAAGACTAGGCCAAAACATTCTTATACCTAAGGACTCAGACACAATTAATATCTATAATCAACGACAAATACCCAATCTTATGTATATAATAGAACAGAATGAATGGGTGATAAACCGGAAAGTTGATTCTATGGAAATAGCGTACACAGCCATTCGTAATGCGTTGTGGTCTCTTTTGGTTCTAATGAGCCTAGCATTGCTGTTAGCTTTTAACATCCTCACATAGAACCACGAATATCATGCCTCACGACTGACCCGGACCTGCTCTCATCTTGAAAAGCCGCTGATAATTTCCCTACTGGCCTACCGGCTGAAACTGCCGCTCAGAAAGGCAAGACCATGATTACGAGAGTAAAAGCCAAGTTTACCAACGGGCATATCGTCCCGCTCGAACGCCTGGATATAGAGGAGGGCGCGGAGTTGTCTATTGACATAGACGTCGAACCTCGTCGCTCTGATGAGGAACGAATGAAGAGAACGATGTCCGCGGCCGGCGGCTGGAAAGGGAGTCACGATCCAGAAGAACTCAAACGGACGCTCTACGAAGCGCGTCTTAGCGGTTCAAGAGAGAAGCCGATCCTCTGATGGCCGACATCCGGTATATTGTGGACACCGATTGGGTTATAGATTACTTGCACTCGGTCCCAGGAGTAGTTGGCCGTTTCAATGGTCTCCTGCCGCAGGGCATTGGTCTCAGCATTGTTTCCCTGGCTGAACTCTTCGACGGCGTATTCGGATCGGATACGCATCAGGAGGACGAGCGTGTACTCAGGGCATTCCTGGATTTCGTGGAAGTCATACCGCTAGATGAGGCCGCCTGTCTCATATTCGCCAGAGAGCGCGTTCGTCTGAGGGCTGCGGGCACGCCCATCGGCGATATGGATCTGCTGATAGGGGCCACTGCCATACGCCATAATCTCACCCTGCTTACCAATAACCGAAGGCACTTCGGCAGACTGCAAGGGCTGGACATCATATCCGTCTGAACCCATGAATATCCTCCACGCCATGACCGACCCCGACCTACTCACCCGTTTCAGGGAGATGCTGGGCAGTTCGGCGCGGGCGGACATCGCGGTGGGATATTTCTTCATGTCCGGGTTCGACGCGGTGGCGGACGACCTGGCGCAGCTGGATAAGGTCCGCATACTCGTCGGGCGAACCGACAGGCGTGTCCTGGAAGAGGTCGCGCTGGCTCTTCAGCAAGCGGACGCGCTCAGGGCGCGAATGGACGCGGACTCGATGGTGCGGCGCGGACAGCGGGCAGAGATAGCGCAGAGAGCGGTCGCCAACGTGTCGGATGGCGTGGCTGCGCTGCCTCAGACGGCGGACTCGGAGAGGGCGGTCACGCGGCTGCGCGACATGATAACGGTGAATCGCGTGGAGGTCCGCGCCTATCTCAGAAGCCCGCTCCACGCCAAGGCGTACCTGTGCTGGTACGAAGGCCACGCCGAGCCGGGTTCGGCAATCGTTGGTTCGTCCAACTTCACGCTCGCTGGATTCGAGGGAAACACCGAGTTGAACGTCCGCGTCACAGGTGACGCGGAGATGCACGAACTGGGACGTTGGTTCGATGGACTCTGGGATGACTCTGAAGACATAAGCGAGGCGCTAATGTCTGAACTGAATCGCTCCTGGCCGCTTGCGCAGACGCCGCCATATCACGTCTATCTGAAAGCGCTCCGTGAACTCTACGGCTCTGAGATAGGCAGGAGCGAACTAATACTCGCGCCGCGCTCGGTCGAACTGACAAACTTCCAGACAGATGCTGTGAGCCGCGGCCTCGCCATGATAGAGACTCATGGCGGATGCTATATCGGCGATGTGGTGGGGCTTGGGAAGACATACATAGGGGCAGAACTGCTTCGCCAACTTCGCGTCAGCTATCCACAGGATGGGCCACCGCTAATACTCTGCCCAGCCGGTCTGCGTCCGATGTGGCAGAGGGTCAGCGAAGAGTTCGGACTCGGCGCGGAAGTGCTATCCCACAGCGTCATAGCTCCCCCTCCGAACACGGAGTTCGACGAGGAGACAGGACGCTATGTTGACGCCGACAGATCGGGGCGTGGTGTAGTCCTCCAAAGCCACTATCAGAACCGTGGCCCTGTTCTAGTGGACGAGGCCCACAACTTCCGCAACGTGAATGGACGCTCGATTGGATTGCGCTCCTATCTTGAAGCGGGCAACCACAGGGTCGTCTTGCTAAGCGCGACGCCTCAAAACCTAGGTCCGAGGGACATCTACCGCCAACTCAGGCTGTTTCTGGATGAGACTGAACACGGGCTGAACATAGAACCGCTCGGACTGGAGGATTACTTCAGGAACGCGATCAGGTGGCATGAGTATCGCGCCGAGGACGAGAATTACAAAACGGAATCCAGGGAATGGGTAGACGGAGGACGTAAGGGCGCGCCGCCGATTCCCCCGGATAAGCCCAGCGTTCCCAGGGCGGACATTGAGCAGGTTCTGACGCCCGTGTTCATACGCCGGCGCCGCAGGGACATCAAAGAACTCTACGCGGACGCCGCCATAGAGGGCGAACCTGTCAGTTTTCCAGAACCCAAGTTGGACAACGCTGAATATCGTCTGGACAAGGTGTACTCGAAGGCCGGGTCCTTCGAGGAGCTTGAGACACTACTGGGACGACACAGGGCGGCGCGGTATAGGGTAACAGACTACATAAAGCCGGAGGCCGCCCGGAAGCCCGATTACCAGGACCTGTTTAGGGCGAAGAACCGGATAGCCCGTTTAATGCGTGCGCTGCTGTTCAAGCGACTCGAATCCAGCGTCGCGGCCTTCCGCTCCACGCTGAACTCGCTGATTCGCAGCAACAGGAACTTCCGCGACGCACTCGAAAAAGGGTACGTGCCGGTGGGCAGCACCGCCACCCGCCTGCTCGCTGGAGAATCCTTCGATGCTGAGGATGCCCTAGAAGTCCTGCGAGCTGAGGAAGAGAACATCCGGGAGAGTGGCGCGACATCGAAACTCTTTCACTCCACTGAGGACTTCCTAATGACCAACTGGCTGGAAGACCTAGATGCGGATTACGAGACGCTGAATGAAATACTGAACAGGATCCGAGACATCGGCCCCATGGATGACGACAAGCTGCGAGTTCTCCGTGAGTTCCTGGATAGGCCGGATGTGAAGTCCGGCAAGGTTCTCATATTCTCCGAGGCCGAGACGACCATAGAGTACCTGCACGAACAGTTGAACCCGGGCGGCAAGAAGCCGAAGATAGCGAGGCTAGCCGGCTCTACCCGAGATAGAGCGACTGATATAGTCAGGCGTTTCGCTCCGGGATCAAACCCCGGACCAAAGGAGGTATCGCCGGATAGAGAGATACGGACGCTCCTCGCCACGGACATCATATCCGAGGGACAGAACCTCCAGGACTGCGCCCGTATCCTGAACTACGATCTGCACTGGAACCCTGTCAGGTTGATACAGCGGTTCGGACGCATAGACCGCATCGGCTCTGAGCATGAGACGATTCATCTCCACAATATGTGGCCGGACACGGCGGTTGACGCCGAATTAGACCTTACCGACAGACTTCACAATCGCATCCAGTCGTTCCACGACCTCATAGGTCTGGATAGCAAGCTGCTCTCCGAATCCGAGCGTCTGAACGAAAAGGAAATGTACGGCATATACAGCGGACAGATGCCTGAAGCCGAGGATGGTCTGGACGAAGTGGCCGCAAATCAACGCGCCATAGCCCTTCTCCAGCGCATCCAAGACGACGACCCCGACCTATGGACTACCATCGAGAGCCTGCCCGACGGGATTCGTTCCGCGCTAGCAGCGAAAACCTCCGGCGCTGTTTACGGCATAGAAGGCTCTCAGGTTCCCCTTGAAATAGACGGCGCGCAGATGCCGCTAATGTCGCCATCTAACTTGAGATCCGGCCCCTCGCCCTTCGATGAACCCGGGCCAGGCGAAACACTGGTCTTGCTGGGAACTGGTGATGTGAAGGGATGCTATGCTGTCTCGGTTGACGAGGAGGGCAATCCTCTACCTCGGCCCATCAGCCCAGCGCAGTTCATATCCGCCGCTGAGTGTGCCCCAGACACGCCGGCCCAGCCGCTGCCCCAGGACACGAATGAGAGGGTGATGGAGGCGTTCAGAGCCTTCCAGTCTGACTTGAGCAGGCGCCTGGGCCGTGCAAGAAGGCGCCGCCCCGACAGTCGGAATCGTCGCTACATATCACGTCAACTCAATATAGTTCGTGCCCAGGTAGAACCCTCGGAGGCGGCGACCGTTGAGACGCTGCGCCGTATATTCCTTGGCGACCTGTCTCCACAGGCAGAAAATGCCCTGTCCGAAATACGCAGTATGCGAATCGAGGGCACCGCGCTAATGAGACGACTCGGAGCGCTGCGTGAGCGATACAGATTGAACCCCAGAGACGACGCGGATGACGTTCAGGAAGCCGAGCCTCAGGTCATTCGTGTTATCTGTTCCGATGGTCTTACCGGTCAAGCGGATTGAAGGAAGGACAGTACGGGCCCAGGCGCATACGCGCCAGGTTCAAACTACGACCTGTTGGGCCTCGGGTCGCCCCTAAGAAGTTGCCCCGAGAGCCGTTCACTGCAGGCTGTTAATTCACTTCCTGCACAATAATTCATCCTCGTGCATAATAATTGGTACTAAACGGCAATTTCTGTGCACAGCCAAATTCAGCAATTTCCAGCGTTGCCCATATCAAAACAAGCCCCCATTCGGGGGCCTGTTTCAAGGCATGATTAACCGTACCGGACTACGATCCAACAGTTGATGTCGCGCGTCCGCTCGACGTAGGTGGACTCACAGCGTTCATGTACTTCTTCACAGTATCTCTGTGTATGCCCAACTCCCGGGCGATCCCACGAATAGACAGACCCTTTCGCTTCGCCTTCTGCACCGCTTTCCACCTGGCTGTCTGTAGTGGCGTGGGCTTCTTGCGTCGCTGACCTGCAGCCTTACGAACTCTTTCAGTTCCGTTGTGACCGGAAGTGGTAAGGGGGTCTTCGGCATCGTGGGTGGTGTCCAGGGTCGCTAGTCTGGTCGTCCATTTTCTACCCAGACCGTTGTTGGGGAGATGAGCGACAGGTGAGTGTCCGGTGTATCCCTACGTGGGTAGGGAAGATGTAGTCCTACGTTCCGCTTCCAGGAGTAGCACAGGCGTATTCGGTGTATCCCTACAGGGGTAGGGCCAACAACATCCTCGCGGCGCTGGTCAATGATCTCGGGTGCATCCCTACAGGGGTAGGGGCAACGACAGGAGACACTCCTCGTGCCAGTCTGTCTCTGGCACATTCCTGTTGAGGGATCGGACAGGCCGCGTTTAGAGTATTGAGGGTGACCCCTGCTGTTTTCAGGGTTTGTTGACTCTGTTCTTAATGTGCGGGGGTCTTTGGGACCCGGCGGCGGACGATAAAATCCGCCTCCCTTTCATTATAGTAGAGGGTTTGCCCGGGCCGACCGCCGCCTTTTCGCAGGCCGGGCGGCGTGTCCTGCGGACCCGGGCGTGGAGAGGAAAGTTAAAAGCGCACTCCAAGGAGCGCGAGCGCGTCCTCGGTGCGCTGGCGCTTCAGCGCGAACTGGATGGCCTGTCTCTGTGTGAAGGGCCTGCTCCAGTCCTGGTATATTGGAATCGGCTCCAAGTTGATCAGCCGGTTGTTCACGTATGAGCCGTCGTAGTTTATGTACAGGCAGTTGAACCAGAATGAGTTCGGGTGATAAGCCGCAATCAGCCGGGTGCGCAGGCTTGTGCGGTCGAACGGCTTGGGAGACGCGACGGGCTCCTGCACATCCACTCCGAGGTCCTCCAGGACCGAGTCCGGCGCCCTCATCTTTATGGATATGTCTATGGCTCCGAGCCGCGAGGTAACAAACACGTTCGCGGTGTTCTGGCGATGGCGCAGCGGAGAGCGGGATACGGACAGGAAGGTGTCGTCGTCTATCCTGTGGAGCGATTCGGAGGTCCACATCATGGGCGTCCATGCCCTGTGGATTCTGTCGAGCTCGCTGAGGTCGTACTTGTCGTCGCCGATTATGAACGGCTCGGTTATCTTGCAAAGTGTCGCGTGGTTGGTCATGGGGCCTCTGAATGGGAAGATGGGGGAAGTGTGTGGATGGGGAGGGCCCGCATCCTCAGGATGCGGGCCGGGGATGTCGCGGACTATCGCGGGAATTATTTCAGGTCTATGCCAAGGACCTTGAGGGTCGTGTGTCCATAACTGTTGTGGCGAATAAAAAACAGAATCGCCTCACGCTGGGTGAGATGCCTGGTCCATTGGCCTGAGTAGCTTAGGCAATCGAAGGTCAGCAGTCTGGTATCTATGAGTCCACCGTCGTAGTTATGTACCAGGTATCGTCTGTAGTTCTTGCCCCGTCTTGCGGTGGAGAGGAACTCTGTGTCCGGGTGAAACAGATGAAATGTGTCCTTTGGCCTGGTGTCCGGCTCATGTATGGTGACGCCCAGTTCGCGCAGCGTGTCGTCGGGCGCGTTCATCCTGATGGCGTCGGCTATGGCGCCAAGCTGAGTGATGATCTTTACGTCGCCGTGATTGCTCTCATGAAGCAGCGGGGAGCGCGATACGTTGACGAATAGCTTCTCGTCCAGCCTGTATATCTCCCTGGACGTCCACATGAGCGGCGTCCAGGCCCTGCAGACTCTCTCGAGTTCGCTGAGGCGGTAGGTTCTGTCTTCCATTTTGAAGGTGTCTGTCAGTTTCATTGGTCGTTGGGCTTTATCTCGGCCTTTCTGTAAGTTGCCTACATTATACAGGATGCAAAGTTGTCGGAAGGTCTGGGGCCCCGGATGATCGGGGCCCCGGCGTTTTCACCGCTCTCGTGAGGTATACGGCGGCGGTTTCCGCGCCGCGGGGCCGGACTGTTGGGTCCTGGAGGCTCTGCCAGCGTCCCATGGGGTCGCCCCCGGCTTCCCCCCGCGGTGCGGGTTAGAAAATGGTTGCCGGTCGGCTCGGCCGCCGCCTCGCAACGCTGATTATAGGGCAGAGTGCGAAATTGGGCAAGTTCCCCTGAATCCTCGAAAAATCCGAAAGTGAATTTCAGAGCATTTTTCGAGGTCTTCCCATCCGATAGGGAGCGCGCTTGCGGGGAGTTCCCATCGTCATTTTGGGACTTGACAGCGTATCTGAGCGGGGTTAATCTGGATACAGTTTCATGGTGCTCAATTACTTTGGGTATCGCACTAAGTCGGGATTGTTAGAAACAATCACGCACGGCAGGAGGTAATCATGCCGACCTCATTCAAACTGAGCATTGCGCTCATAATCACATCGGTAACGTTGGGAATGTTGTATTCAGCCGTTGAATTCGTCCCTCTTTGGGTAGGCGAGATCGGCGGAACCATGATGTTCGCTGGGATAGTAGTGGGACTCTGGGGTCTTTACCGCAAGTTCCGCTCAGGGAAAAAGGAAGAGCCCAAGGCTTCTCCCACTTCCCAACCCGATCTACCGGTACAGTCGGAACTCGAACATGAGCGTGAACAGGCCCGTATGAGGACTGACATTCTTAAGGAAGAAGTCCGACAAGCTAAGTTGAAGAAGGAAATCGAAAAGCTCAAAGCCGACGATTAAATTTCTCTAACTTCCAAAAGAAGAGTTGCACATGCAGCTCTTTTTTTAATGCCCGGGACATGCCCAAAACCTCCTCAAATTCCTCAACAACTCTCCCAAATTCCTCTCTTTAGCGTCCTGAGTGAAATCCCGGGGTCAAAAACAGAGACCCGAAAAATCACGATTTTGACACCCGCTATCCGAGAGGCCCCCAGAAACCAAATCGGTCGAGGAGTTCCCTCCTACTTTTCTTGTCGGGAAATTTCGCCCAATATATTGACATGATCTCATTGTTGACACATCCCGCCAACTCGCGCGCGCTGATGCGCTCGATTTTCCGCCGCCGGCCTCTCCTGGGAGTCGTTCTCTCTCTCTGCGCGGTCGGGTCTGGAGCGTTTTTCGTTTCGGACGTATCGGCTCACCATCCGCTTCCCGCGACGGCCTATGCGATTGCGACGTCGGACGTCGCGAACGCCGGCATGGTGGGGGACGACCCGTTTGGAGATTGGAACTCCAAGGACCAGGAGACCTGCGCCTACAATCAGCATCACTCCGGATTTGATGTTGCCGGAACTCCTCAGAATGGTCACGCGTCGGTCCAGCTTCTCAACCAGTATCGGGTGGATGGAGAAGAGTATCCGCTGGTCAAGCGTCTTAAGAACGGCGGTCTTGAGGTCTCGCCCATCTTCAACTGCCTGCCGAACTTCTGGGGATGGGTTGTCTATCGTGAGGTGAATGGCGTTCTGGAGTTTGTGGAGGACAACGCTGCCGGTGACAAACGTCCGGTCGCAAGTCCGCAGGGTTATGCGCTTCATAGTTCGGGCTACTATGTTCCGAAGCCGCAGCATGAGCGGTCCAGCTACAGCAATACGGTTTCCTTTCCGGAATCCGCAGAACTGATGGCAGATGTCGGTTATGGAAATGTGGGAACGGCTACTCCCATGCTGGAGCCGAAGGGTCTGAACAATAACGATGGACACTATGTCTTTAAGTACAATTCCGTCTGGGATAACGACGAGAATCTATTCACGCAGCTGGTTCCTGTTGTTACAGGCTCGAACTCGGTGACGAGCATTGAGCAGCTGTTCGTGAAGGTATGGACCGCCGAAGCCATCAAGAAAGAGCCGACCGCCGTCAGTGATCCGACTGTGGTCAGTCCGTGGGGAAATGAAACGGACCTTGACTTCACCAACTGGAATTCATGGCCGAACGAGAACGACATCAGCGCCAGAGACGGGTTCAGTGTCAGTGGACATCAGAGCCGGTCCATCTTCGATAAGATACTTCTGCGACTCAGGCCGATGTTCTGGATAGCGGGAATCACAAAACCGGCGATAATAAGCTCGCTGGATATAGCCTGTGACGCCTGGTCCTATGGCGCGAATGTGCAGTCGGACGGATGTCAGAAGAATACTCGTTTTCCTCCTCATACCGAAGGTTCTGAACACTGGCTGAGCGAGGGTTCCGAGGGCGTTCCCCCAATGCAAATGGTGAATGATGACGGAACCATCAAGATCCCCGTCCCCAAGGGTTATGAGGGGGTTGACGCCGATAGACAGGTCTTCTTCACGAGAAGAGCGTCTGAATCCCTGGGTGGTGGGGAAAATGGCGAAAGCGCGCCAATTCTCGCGCGTCTGAGAGAGAGGGGCTATCCGGTTCAGGTCGCGGCGCCGCAACAACAAGTGGGCCCTCCCTGGCCCGCCGACGCGCCTGCGATGACCGAGGTGAAGATTACCACGCCGCCGATTGGCGCTCCGCCAAGTTATATTCCAACTGAGGTACTGAGCATCAAGGTCAGTTTCAGTGAGCCCGTGTTCTTTGTTCCATGGGAACCGACTGCCGCGGGAAACCATGGCCTTATTCCGTGGGATGACAGGATAGCGGAGGCCGCGTCCTATCAGTCGTTTGAAAATCTCAGAATGAAGCTCGTGGGAATCGAGGGTTGTCCTGGAGCTTCCTTCTCATATGAGAAGAGGAAGTGTGAGTCGGCCAGGTTCGATCTGAGCGCAAACGCGACGGACGGCAGCGCGCAGCGAACATGGACGTTTGTCTACGATATACCTGAGGAGGTATATACGAATCCGCACGCGGGTATGGCCATAGCCGCCGATAACCTGGGGCAGAGGTTTGATAAGGGGAGTGGAGCGCCCACAACGCCATTCTGGTTTGTCCATGATGCATGGCGTGAGGCGAATCCGTCGGACCCCGACGGTCTTGAGCCGCATTTCCAGGTGGGCGCGAGCTTCTCGGGAGGTGACCGGCTGTTCGATGCGACTGAGGGGAAGTTCGCGAACGATTTCTCAATTGTCGACACCAACGTTCGGCTGTATGACATAGCGGACCTCACGCTGAGAAATAACTTTGCGTTCCGGCCCTACAACTCGATAGCCAAGGGCGATATTCTGGATATCAAGAGTTACCGGACCTATGCGAGGGACCTGCTCTCCTTTGACGGTCTTATCAAGGGGACTCCGGCGTCCGTCACCTATGAGCGCGGGTACGTCGTTCTGGGCTGGACTGTGATGATGAACCTTGTGTTCGCGCTCTTTGTGCTCTTTATCGCCTGGGCCGCCATTTCGTCTGTCGTAAAGCCAATGCTCGGCTCTCAGGATACGGGGGCAGGCTGGAAGGAGATGGCCCCTCGAATCGTCTTTGCGGCGATAGCGGTGGCGAGCTCGTTCTGGTGGTGCAGGCTTCTCATAGATCTGGCTGACGCCATATCCCGGTATGTGGCCGAGGCGCTCGCGGTGAATCCGGGCGACATACTCTATATTGGGATCGCCTTAAGAAGAACGATAACCTTTGTTCCCGATCCCGGGGTGCTTGCGGGCCCTCAGAGCACTGGAAACACTCTGCTGCTTGTCGGTGTTCTGTTTGTTCTGCTGTTCTTCCTCGTGATGGGACTGCTCATAATGGGGCAGCTGATTCTGAGGATAGTTCTCCTCAACCTGCTGATGATAATCGCGCCCATCGGTCTTTCGATGTTTGTGCTTCCCGATACGGCGGGCTGGGGCCGCAAGTGGGTGCAGCTCTGGCTGATCACGCTGTTCAGACACGCGCTTCAGCTTGTGGGCCTGGGACTCGCTCTCAGCTTTGTGCGGACGGTTATGCCGATAGGCGATGAGGCGATAACTCAATCTCACATATTCTGGGCGCTTCTTCTGGGGTGCTTCGCGCTCTATCTGACATGGAAGCTGCCTAGCATGATGGGCGACGGCGGCATTAGCGAGGGATTCCTGCAGACGATGACCATGGTCACCAACATGGCCGCGCATCTGCCTGGCGCCATGCGCACCGGCATAAACATTGCGGCCGCCGCCCAGACGGGCGGGGTAGGCGCGGCGTTCATGACCGGCGTGGGCGCAAGCTCGAGCGCCATTCAGCATTTCAACCCGCCGTCCAGAAGCGGAAATCCCTAGGGAGTAATCTATGAACTCACACGATGACGACTGGATGGTGCAGGAGGTCCCGACTCATGTGGACCAGAAGGACAAGGTGTTTATGGGTCTGACGTTCTTTCAGATAGTCATACTCATCATGGTCTCGGCGATGGCCTATGTGCTCTTTCAGAGCTCTATTCTGGCGTCCTTCGGTATTGTGGTTCGGTACGGAGCGGCAATTATGTTCTGGGTAATCGGCATGGGCGGCGTGATGATAGAGGTGGGCGGTCGCAATATCGTCTCTCTTCTGTGGGACATTGTCTCTCATATGTTGGCGACAAGCAGATACGCGGGCTCGATAGGCTCCTATCTTGACGCCCCCCCGCGCAATCCTGATGTGGCCGACGGCGAGAGCTATCAGAGCCCGCTGTCCAAGCTATTGTCGATATTTGAAAGAAAGGTGGTGAAGGAGGATGGATAGGCATTTAGGAGTCGTTGGCTTTCTTCGTCTCTCGAAGATGAGAATAGCGTCCGTCGCGGCGCTGTGCGTGGTTTCGGTTCTTCTCGTATACTCCGTGTTCGCCTTTCCGGGCGCGGCGCCTCAGGCCCAGGGCACGGGCGGCTGGCTCAGTTCGAATGAGCCGTCGTGGACTCCTCATCCGACCTCGACTGATGCTCTTCCTGATGAGCTGCGGCTGGCGGCTCATATCAACAGACAGCATCTTTTCCTTTCTCGCGTGAGGGTGAGGCATCCCGATTTTGACGGCATCTATGTTCTGGACGCTCTTGGGGATCCTGACTACTGGCGCGGCGGTGGGGTGGACCTTGCGATTCACGCGGCCACCGACCTCATTGACGTCGTGCCGCGCGGCCGCTACTTCATTGGGGAGTCGGGCGCGGGCGAGTCGTCGGACTGGCGGCTTAGCTATGAGGATTTGCCGATACTCATTCGCACGGGAGACGGGACTGGTATGTGCATCAGGCCCTGGAACTGGTTTCAACTGGGAGACAGGGACGATTTTCTGGACCTGGAGATGGGGGACACGGGTTATCACAGCTATGAATGGCCGTTTGCCTGGAACTATGGCATGGACGCCATTTACTATCCGGGCATGACCGGTCTTGGTCTTACGTACGATAGTGAGAACAAGCCGTACGCTTTTGGGGTGGATAGAGATGAAGTGTACATGGAGGCGGGAAGTGAGGTTCTGTTCAGGGACGTCGTGAGTTACGACAGGGACATGCCGGATTCCCACTATGTCGGCACGCTCTGTGGGCCTGCGGACCAGAGGGCGGAGTATGCCGACAGTCCTCTCTATCGGGAGTATCTGACAAGCGGCGGCGGCAAGTACGAATGGAAACTCTCGGGTCTCAGCTTTCTCTGGGTCTATCCGGCGTATGACCCGGAGTACGTGGCCTACGGGAGTCAGCCGAGGGGTAACCTCGTTGTGAGTCCCGAGATGCTGTATCTGAGCGGATGGCCGGAGATGGTTCATCCGAACCTGGACAGCGCTGAGAGTCCTCATAACTTCAGGGTGCTCGATATTGATGACGACATGGAAGATCGAACCTTCATGGAGATACCGACCGTCGCGAAGGGAGACGTTGAGGATCTCTACGGCGACGGTAAGATCGAGATTATGAGAAACAGCGTGAATCCTGACGAGATATGCAGTGAGTTCACCGTTGTTCTGAATACGATTGAGTACACGCCGACATACCTGGCGGGCGGCGTTGAGGCGCACTGCCGGGGCGTGGGGGCGAATTTCAATCACCTGTCCATGCTCATGCGGAACTCGCGGATTGTGTCGATGCATCCTTTTGTGCAGGGCGAGCAGCCGTCCGGGGTCTGTGACCCGACCAAGCCCGATCAGCTCAGCAGGGAGTGTCTTGACCTTAATGTGGGCATTGAGGGTCGGGTTGTTCAGCGTCAGGAGGTATTCGTATATCTCTACTACCGCATCTATGAGCAGCGATATGACACTGTCAACAGTGAGTGGAAGTCGCTTGATCCGATGGTGGATACGCTAATTCAGACGAACGACCCGGATCCCGCCTACGCTTCGGCGTTTGTGGCCGATCCGGTGAGAATGGACTATGAGCTTCCCGATGATGGGGTCAATAAGTGCGATTATAAGGACCCTGGAGATGAGGAGGAGAAGCTGTGGCCGGACGATAAGTACGTGGGCTCGTTTAAGGTTGACCTTCCGCCCTCCTATCGGGTTGTGAGTGAGTCGGACCGGCGCCGGCGGTTCGCGGTCTATCTCGAGGTGGACATGGTTCACCAGATCGAGATAGGCGGTACAGGCGCGGGTCTTGACCACAGACTGGACTCCGGACCGTTCGATATGCCGGAATGTGAGCCGGATGCGATTCAGGTGGGCCAGGGATTCTGGAACTACAGCGAGCGCAAGCTCTGTCCTGACGGGACTGAGAACTGCGCGCTCTGGATGGGTCCCCCCGCCAAGTGGAAGGAATTCGACCTGTTCAGGCCGACGGTCACGCCAACGCCTGTGTCCGAACCCGAGGTTCCGGATGTTCCTCCGGACAGTTAGGACCTCTTCTTGAGACACGCCGCTGTTTCAGTGATAACGAGGGCGGCAGAGCCGCCCTCCCTGGCAGTTTTTCTTGCGCTGGCCTGCGCTGGGGACTCAGTTCCTCCTTCGCCGGCTCTGCCCGAAAACAGTGGGGTTGTTTCTCCCCCGCCCGCGTCCTCTACGCCGGAATCTTCCGACGGGCCGTCGGAGAATTTCATGGAAACTCTCTCGGCGGGGGACAGGGACTGTCTGCCGCCCGTTCTTGACGGCGATGGGGCTGTGAGAACTTATCTCGATTCTATCGGCGAGGGCGGATTTCAGGAGGTTATGGACTGTATGAGTCCCGATGTACGGATGAAGGTTCATACGCTATTGAGCGTGGCTCCCGGTCTCACGACGGCGGAGCTGGACTGTCTCCGGCGCGGAACCCGCGTGATTTATGAGGAGCGGTCGAGCGGTGTATCGGATCTCAATTTTCTTCTGCCGGGTTTGATGATGTCGAGTGTTGGACTGATGGCCTACTGCACCAGGAAGAGGGACGTTATGCCGGGCAATGAGCGGGCGAGCTCTCCTGAGAACGCCGAGACTCGCAGGATTCTGATCTGCCTGGTCGAGATGGCCGGGGGTCCTGAGGAATTCGTCAGGAAGAACGTCGGCAGCGGGGGATTTCTCCTTGAGCTCGATGAGGCGTCCCGCGGACAGGGCCCCTGCGCCGCGGGATAGGGTCTGACGTAGGGCCGCGCTGGTTCGGGCGGCAGCTTTTGCAGAAGCCGTCCGACGGCGATGGGTTGTTGCCGCAGGAGCAGAGGGGATTCGATTTGACGGTCTTTTGGGATGTGCCCGCAAGCTCTGAGAGAAGCGGAGCGCCGCTGATTTTCAGGCCAATATCATGCGCGTTTAGAATGACGAGAGCCATCTCGGTGTCGATGCATATGAACTCGAGTACGGCGTTTTCATCGTCTTCGAAGTGAAACTGGTCAATGATAAAAATCGCTCCGCGAAAGGTCCGGGGCGATACCACGGTAATGTCGCAGGATTTGTGAATGCCGGTCGGGCAGACGCCGTCCGCGGGATTTCTCTTTCTTCTAAAGACGTTTAGGTCGGTCATTGAGGTCTCCGTCATCGCAAATAGCCTTTTCAAAGATTTTAGTTGATCTTCAGGATGTCGGTTCTCCCTTTTCGCCTGGCTTTGAGTGAAATCTGAAAGTGAAAAATGGGAGAGCGCTCAGGCTTTCCTATCGGAAGGGGGCGTCTGCGGGGGCTGTGGGAACCTCCAGCATGGATTTTGAGAGAGGGTTTACTGGTGTAGTTTTATCCCTGCTCTCTGTAGATGAAAGGCGGATGCGAAAGGTGAGAAATCGAATCAAGTCAATCCATAGGGTTGTCGTCATCCTGGCCGTCCTGTCCATTTTGGGCGGGACGCTCATGGTCTCGCCGGTGTCTGCCCAGGACCCGCCACCTACGCCCACGCCGATATTTCTGCCCGACGAGTTCGACGGGGAGATATTTGATTGCGACCGGTTCAATACGGTGACCGGGGACGGCAACGCGCTGCTCGGCAGTGGACACGTTGGTCATGAGTGCGCCGACAATCATACCCACTCGAGCTGGAACGCGCCTGGGACAGAGGTCCTGGCGCTTTATACGCAGTGGCCGAGGGCCCACAGACATTCGGTTCCCCCCGTTAGCGCGGAGAACGTGGGATACGTTCCGCAGGAGGTGGTTCCGGGGCCGTCCTTCTATATAGACGCCCCCGTTCCCAGCGGAATAAAGAGATGCGACGCGTCGGTCCAGACGCCGAGTCCCTACAGAAGGGATGAGGCGTGGGGCATTCTCAACTGTGAGGTCAAGCGCTCGGTGGAGTTCGTCGTCGCCGCGACGGTCGGCGTCGCCCTCTTTGGCGTGGCGTGGTCGGGCATTCACATAATATCGGCCGGTTCGTCGGAGGGCCGGGGTCGTGGCAAGCAGCTGCTATGGGCGGCTGTCGTTGGTGTAATCGTCGCAATGTGCTGCTACATAATCGCAAGCATGATAGATCTGGGAATCAGTCTCCGTCTGCCATGGGACATTGTCGTTCCTGTGGGCTGACGGGGGTTTGGGGAGTTGTTCATATGGTGTTGGGTATCGGAAAGAGGCTGGGCGCGCGGAAGGCGCGTTCCAAAGCCAAGGCTAAGGTTCAGGCGGAGGGTCCTGGATTTCGGGAGCTGTTTGGGCTGTCGCATATCGAGGATAATTGCATGGTCGCAACCGACGGCAGGCGTGTATCGGTCTTTGAGGTTGGCGGCAGGGAGTTCTCCCTTGAGTCGGTGGGCAGCTTCGGGAGAATGCTGAACACCCTGAGCTTCAACATACAGATAATCGTGCGTCAGCATCAGCCGTCCATGAAGTCCATGCGCGAGAGACTGCGCGCAAGTCGCGAGCCGAGACTCACTGAGAAGATTCAGGAGGCCGCCGATTCCCTGGACAAGATGCTCGATGACTTCGAGCATCGCGACGGGATCTTCGACAGGCGCTTTTACGTCGTATGCAATGAGGAGGACAGGGAGAAGGTCTTCTCGGAACTTCGGATGCTGGACCTGCCGATGAACATGCTTTCCGGCAATCCTCTCAGAGAGTTCGCCTTCTCCATAGTGGACGGAAGCTCTCCGAGAAAGCCTGAGGACAGCGACCTTGAGAAGGCGTTTGACCTTCGGGTGAAGATGAACGGTCTTGACGACTCGCGCGGCAGGATGCGCCGGGTGCTCTCGGTGCGCAAGTGGCCGAGGTCGATACGTCTGGGATTCTTCCAGCGCATTTTGCAGATGGGCATTCCGATGGAGATCTCGATGCACCTGAGTCCCATAGACGGGACCACGGCGGCCGCAAAGCTGGAGTTTCAGAAGACGCGCATGGAGTCGTCCAGAAATATCGCAATGAAGCAGGGCAGGTCCGTGGACCCGGCCATCGACATAGCTATAGAGGACGTCATGGCTCTCCGTGAGGCTGTTCAGAGGGGCATTGAGAAGATATTCGACGTTTCCCTGAGCATCATGGTCTACGCCGACACCGAGGCTCGGTTCAGGGACTATACCTATATGATCTCAAGCTACTTCACCTCTGTTGTGGGTGAGATGGACACGCTCTACTGCCGCCAGCTTGCGGGGGCGCGCGCGGTGTTTCCGCTCTGCAACAATCCGGTGGGGGAGTGGAACATACTCAAGACGTCGAATCTTGCGGTGCTCTTTCCGTTCAATCCGCCGGATCTCGATAAGAGGACGGGAACGCTGTTCGGTCTTGACGAGCGCGCGGCGTCGCCGGTCACGTTCGATATATTCAGCGATTTTCCAAATCACAACATGGCGGTTCTCGCCACCTCGGGCGCCGGAAAGTCCTTTCTGGTCAAGCTCGCGGGCCTTCGGGACATGATGCGCGGCGTGAGGCTGTACATCATAGATCCCGAGGGTGAGTACGTGGACATGGCGCAGTACGCCGGGGGACGGGTGATGACCCCGGGCATCGCTGGCCAGGGCATGAACCCGTTCACGATAGAGAATCTTGACGCCGAGGACATCACCTTCAGGATAGGCAACCTTCAGAGGGTTGTGCGGATGATGATAGGGGACTATCTGGACGCCATGAAGCGTGGCGCGCTGGATTTCGCGCTCACCGAATACTATGAGCGCGTGAGGCAGGGAATACATGAGGATGATGTTGGGTTCCGCTCCTTCTGCCGCTACCTGGAGGCGGACTCATCCATGGTGGATCGCATGGAGATAGCGAGCATGCTGCGGCCGTTCTCGGTCGGAAGCCTTCGGTATCTTCTGAGCGACGAGGGTGAGGACCTTCTGGCGAGCGAGCCGATGATAACGGTGTTCGACCTTCACCTGGTCGAGGACGATATGCGCGCGGTCGCGGCGATGATCTGCACCGAGACTGTCTGGGCGATGGCGGCGCGGGACCCGCGTCCCAGGCGCCTGATAGTCGATGAGGTGTGGGCCATCATCAAGCGCGCGGCTGGCGCTGAGTTCATGCTGAACGTGGCCAAGCGGGCCAGAAAGCACAGGTTTGGGGTGACGTCCATAACGCAGGACGTTCACGACCTGCTCGCGCAGTCCGAGGCGGGCGGCGTTGTGGCCAACTCCGGGCGGGCTCTTCTTCAGAATGCTTCGGTCAAGCTGCTGCTCAAGCAAGACGCGGCGGCCATTGATGCGATAAAAGATACATTCGACCTGCCTGACGATACCGCCAGGGCGCTTGTGAGCGCGCGTGTGGGCAATGGCCTGCTGGTATCGTCGCAGACCTATATACCCATTCAGATAGAGGCTACGCCTGAGGAAATGGAGATAATCGAGTGGAAGGCCGGACGCGACGCAACGCTGTTCGGCGAGAGCGCGGACTGATGTCCGGTCTGGAGATGATGTTATGAGGCTTCCCTTTACCGGTGGCGCGGGGGCTGTGGCTCCCGTCATAGAGCCGGTTATGCCAACACTGGTCAATATCAGGCTGCCGCGGCAGAGCGAGCGCACCTTTCAGAGCGTGCGCAATATGCTCGCGGCCTTCGGTCATCTGGGCATCTTCAGCTTGGAGATAGTCGGGGACGGCAACGGCATAAGACTGATGGCGCGCTGTGGCGGCACGGGGGCGTCCTCGTTCCGCCGCGCGCTCATCGGATACTATCCGCAGTCGTATATAGAGGAGATCATGCCGGAGGAAGACCCCATGAAGATGGGAGAAGATGAGCGAGCCTGGACGCGCTCCATCACGGTCGTCGGGCATGAGGCGCTTCCGCTTCTCACCTTCGACGATGACATGACTCTGCCTGGAACCGACCCGCTTCTGGGCATATTCGGCGCGATGTCGTCGCTGGAGAGGGGGGAGCGGGCGGTCGCCCGTCTTATTCTCACGGGAAAGCCGCACGGCTGGTCGGAGCAGTACATGGCGCATGCCATGAGCGGTGTGGGCAGCGCCAACCAGATGGCCTATGACTCTGTGAGGTCTCAGGAGGCCCCGCGAGGGCAGAACGGCGGCGGTGCGCCCGTCGCGCTGGTTCCCATCGCCGGAGCGGCGATGGTGGGTCTGAACGTCTATACGTCTTGGAACGAGGGCGATATTCTGAAGGCCTTTTTAGTGGGCGGCGGCGCTCTGGGCGCCTCTATTGTGGGCGGCTATATCTACTTCAAGTTTCTGAAGCCCAAAAAGCCCGTCTACCTGGACCCCAGGCTGGTGGAGAAACGGGTGTCCGGCGCGGTGTTCGACGCGGACATTAAGCTGCACGTGTTCCAGGGACGGGGCGACGGCGAGAGCCGCGCGAACGTCATACTGGACGATATGGCGTCGGCCTACAGCCATTACGACAACCCGCTCGGCTCGCGCTTTCGGATAGGGGACGTGGAGGCCAATGGGCCCGAGGAGATCAAGGCCCTGGCGCGCCTCGAGGGCTCGGCAAAGGTTCCGACCGGTCTGGCGGCGTTCAAGCTGCTGCTTCCCTCGGGCAGCCAGACCTCGGTCATGGGGTCGCTCGAGGCGGCGTCGCTGTGGCATCCGCCGTCGTCCGAGGACGACGTGCATTCAATGGAGCGCATGACGTCGCGCTCACTGATTCCGCGTTATAACAAGGTAACTGAGGGCGCGTTCGTCGGGACCGATAAGAACGACAACCCGATTCTGCTGCCGCCCGAGGCGCTGGCGTCCCATCAATTCTATGTGGCGCGCACGCGCATGGGAAAGAGCACCATGATGCGCCATATCGTCGAGCACAAGATGCAGCAGAAGGCGCAGGGCAAGGACGACGACGCGATAGTGGTCATAGACCCGCACTCCGACCTTGTTCACGGCCTCATGGAGCTGTGCCCGCCTGAGATATCCGACCAGGTGCGCGTCGTGGACCTTGGGGACATCGAGCGCGTGGTGGGCATAAATCTTCTGGATACCGCGGTCTTCACCGACCGGGACCTCACCTGCGACGGCATCGTCCGGGTGGCGAAGGGACTCTGGGACAACTGGGGCTCGAGAATGCAGAACATTCTCGAGCATCTCGCCAAGTCCATGCACGAGGCGAATGCGCTTGGCAATGAGCCGAGGTCCGAGCAGTACACGCTGCTGGACGGTCACGACATGCTCGGAATCAGCTCAAAGAGCAGGCGAGCTCGGGATAAGATGCTTGGGGTCATGAGGGACCCGTATCTCAAGCGCTGGTGGACCTCGGAGTTTGAGAGCTGGGATAAGCGGATGCAGGTCGAGGCGTGCGCGCCGGTGCAGACGCGGCTCGCCTACTACGCGTCCGACCAGAGGGCGCGGCGGGTGCTCGGCCAGCCGCAGTCCACGCTGGACATACGCCAGACGATACAGGACGGCGGAATACTTCTGGTCGCCACCTCCCAGGCTTATCTGGGACGGAACGTATCGTCGCTTCTGGGCGCGTGTATCTTGAATCTGGTGGACGCTGTGATACGCAACCAGGGAACGCTGCCGGAGAAGGATCGGCGCGGGTGTCTGGTGGTCGTCGATGAGATGCAATCCATTCCGGGCGTGGACTATGAGGGTATGTTGAGCGAGGTCGGCAAGTTCGGCGGCTCGCTGGTGCTGGCGACTCAGTCGCTCGCCAAGCTCGAGGAACTGTCGCCGACGATGATGGACACGATACTCTCCAATATCGGCGTTTTGGGTGTTTTTCAGGTGTCGTCCAGCGACGCCCGGATACTGAGAAATGAGATAGGGGCCGACAAGGTGGAGGAGTACGATATTGTATCGCTCCCGCGCCATGAGTGTTACATGAAGCTCTCATCGCTGCCGGGCGGGGTATCCACCTTCTCCATGAAGGTGCGTCCGCCGTCCGAGGGCAACCCGGCGTTGGCGGCCCGCATAAGGGCGGGCATGAGCAAGTACACCGAGAGAATCGAGGACGTTGACGAGCTTCTGACCAGGCGGGTTCATATGGCAATGGATACTGCTACGCCTGGCAAGACCGATCAGATAATCTTCGGCGATGACGGCGGCGCCGACACGACTGTTGAAACTTTCAATGGCGCCGCGCCATTGGGTCCGCCCCCGCCGTGGGCGCCGGATACGGATTTATCTCTGGCGGAGAACGTGAGTCATACGGTTCGTGAGAAGAGACGGAGCGAGGTGAGGGCGGCTGAGAAAGGCGGGGGCGAGCAGGATACGGTGAAGAACAGCCACACTAACGTTTAGGTTGGGAGGGATTTCGAATGGTGGAGACAAGTCTGGGCGCGACTGATGTCGTCCCTGTGAGTGGGGTTATTGGTGAGGCGCAGGCGACTCTTGAGAATGAGGGCATGGACGCCGAGATGGGAATCACCGTGTATCACATGCTCGGCAGAATGCCCTTTCTGGACAGGCTTGAGCTCTCCTATCTCTATGGCATCTCCTCAACGACCTGCCACCGCTATCTGGATCTCATGGAGAGGGCCGGATTCGTGGGTTGGTTCGAACACGCGACTCGCTATCTGAGAAACAGCCGCAGGTATTACCTGACGGGCAGGGGGATGGACCTGCTTAGCAGTGTCGTAAGCGGCAGGCTCAGGGATGTATATCCTGTGAGTCGCGTGTGGCGCAGGTCGTTCATACAGCGCATGGACTCAATGGCCTCGATATACAGGTTCGCCGCGTCTCTTGCGGTGGAATCGGGTATGGCGCCGGTGTATGTCAATAACTGTCTGCGGGGCCCGTGGGACGCCTTTATAGAGTTTCCCAACGGCGTGATGGCCGGTGTGCTGAGGCAGGGCAACGCCATGAGCAGGTACGTGATGCGGGACCGCTTCTGGAGAATGAGTGTCAGGAGCGGCGGGGTTCCGCCTCTCACGTTTGTCATAACCTCAGACGATCTTGAGCGCAAGGAGGCTGTCAAGCGGCTGGAAGACTATATGAACCTGCCGTCTCTGGCTGTATGCGAGCTGGACGTTCTGAGTACGCATCAGTCGGGGGGTGGATGGGCGTTCTCGGACCTTGAGGGTCGGAAGCTCCCGGCATCGAGGCTGACTGAGCGGATCAAGAATCTGACGGCGATAAACAGGGGTTTTTCGGAGTACTGGGAGTGGACGGCGCGCGACAGGCGGGTCTCATTCAATGACGACTGGGAGATTGTCGAGGAATCGCCCGCCTTTAAGATGACCAGCTCGGAAAAGCGTTTTCTGGACATTGTTCACGAGTGGCCGCTGTCGTCGAGGTTTCACTTCATGTCCATGATGAACGTGAGTCCGTCGCGTCTTACCAAGATAGCGACGACTCTGACCGAGCTTGAACTTGTGAGTACGGTTCGGGTTCCCGGAAGCGGCAGGAAGCGCTATGCGCTGACAGATGAGGGTGTTACCTATCTCTGCAGGCGCGATAGGGTGGAGGTCAAGGCCAAGCTCAACAGGCTGAGTGTGGAGAAGAGAAGCGACGGTGAGTTCAGGGGCCGCTCGGTTCGCGCGATGGCGAGGGAGATAAAGCATAACGATGGCCTGAACTATCTGCTGGACCGGCTCTGGTCCGACCCCCGTGGGGGTTGGAAGAGTATGATGACGATTCCGACTCACCGGTCAAGAAGACGTTTCATCTACGAGAAGGAAACCCGCTATGTCGTACCGGACGCGACGGTTGAGCTTGAGTCCGATGACGGCCTGAAAATCTCGTTGATGGTCGAGTACGAACGTCGCGCGAAGTATTCCGGGAATATGTTGAATAAGATAATGCCGTATCGTTGTTACTTCGATTCTGAGGTGGTCTACAGCGATTGTGAGGGGATTCCTCTTGTGCTGTTCGTATTCGGCTCAATTAAGCAGGAGACGTCTTTTGTGCGCTCTGTATGGCGCGATATTGAGCGAAGCGGGGTGAAGGTGCCCTTTCTGTGCACCACCGACGATATGCTGCGCGCATCCGGCCCAATGGAGAACGTCTGGCGTGTGGCCTGGATAAAGGACAGGCATGAGCGGGTTCGTCTTGTGGACATCTCTCAGATGGCGGCGCCGGCGGTGGAGACAGTCCCGGCGACTCCTCAGGACTTCTCCTAGGCGCCTGCCCGCACTGTTGTCTCTCTTCTGTGGGAGGTCAGCAGGGGTATCTGCTCTCGCTGGACGGGACGGGGCGGTCTGCTGTTCCTGAACTCTTCCCAGGGTATGAATTCGTAGTAGCGTCTTATTGCCCAGCGCTGAAATCTCATGAGGTCCGGTCTCTTTGAGCGCTCATACGGCATGGGATATGGCTTGCATCCGGCCTCTACCAGCATGTTGAAGCGGTAGAGAATATCCTCCATTGTCTCGTTCGGGCGATAGCCGACCAGCATATAGACCATGACGTGCCGGGACGGTATGCTCGCGTCGTTCAGGAGCTTTAGGCCTGTGAAGAATCTCTTCTCGTCTCCGAGATTATCCCAGGCCGTATAGAGCCGGCGGGTTGTGAAGCCGTCGTCTCTATAGTCTATGGACGCGAGCGCGGCGGCGGACTCTTTGTTCACCATTCTTATGTTTATGCCCTGGTTGAGCGAGACCATGAATTCGCCGTCTATGATCTCGGCGATTCGGGCGCGCCATGACTCCTCCGGCTGTCCGAAGAGGTCGTTATCAAGCAGCAGTATCTTCTTGGGGGGAGTTCTCTCGCCAGATGTCGTGAATGGAGTTGACCGCTCGCGGTCGGCCCTCTTTTTTCGGGACAACGCAAAAACCGCAGCTCAGGCGGCAGCCCCGCTGGGTGAATCCCAGGGAGTGGGGAAATTCCGGGTACATTGAGTAGTCGTATCGCTCGTACTCGGAGCCTATGATCTCCTCGACGGTTCGATAATCGCCGGTCCCGGTTCCCCCGACGATGGCGTCGGGATAGGAGGCGAGAAGTCGTCTGGCGACGGGGGCTGTCCAGGCGAAGATGGCGCTGGCGTAGACGCGGTCGTATTCGGGTTCGAACATCGTGGGACTCGGAAGACGGCTGAAATATATCTCGTCCTCCCGCTCCCTGTGCCAGTGGGCGATTTTCATGAGCGCGAGGTTGGGCAATTTTCCGTCGAGCTGTGTGAGTCTGATTTTCATTGGACGGCCCTGGCGTGGCTGGGTTCATTTTCGTTCATCTTCAGGAGTATCTCGTCCATGGTGTCTGACATATGGTCCAGTCTCTCGCAGGCGTGTCTGAGGAAATGGTGTGTGGATTCCTGCTGGAGCCTGGTTTTGATCTCTTCATTCTCTGCGCCGGCTGCGGCGGTGAGCAGTCTGAGTCCAATGCTGTATCCGGATTTGGGATTCGTCACTTTATTCTCCTTGTCTGGGTGGAAAGGCGGCGGAAGGTCTGCCACTCTACATTAGCATTATATGTGAGCCTGTACGCTGGCTGTTCGGCTTTTCATATATTTGGGAGGGATTGGAATATGTCTGAGAGAACAAAGTTCACCGAGGGGATAGTCGGACTCTCGGGTCCCGTGGGACATGAAGTGTTCGATATGCACGAATATCTGAGCGCTGTGAGAAACCGCAATTTTCTGCCGGTGAGCGCGCCGTTTCTTATTCGAAACGCTCTTGGCTATGCCGTTGAGCTCATGAATAAGGGAGAAGAGAGTCCCCTTGACCGCAGGCTGTCTCCCGGGGTCGTTAAGATGCTGAATGAGATGCTGTCGGGTATGGGGTGGGACGAGGAGCTGAATGCGGCCAAGAATGAGGAGAAGCGCGTGGGGGACCGCAAGCCGTGGGTTATCTTCGCGCAGGTGAACGGCAGCGATGAGAGCGCTGAGTTCAGCCAGGCTCTCATGACCTGCGTGCGGGCTTATGCCTCTCAGTTTGCACGCGGACGGGGTTATTGCGTTCTTGAATGCAGGTTCAAGGACGACCCTCTGCTTCTTCTCTCCGGCGAGGCGCGGGAGAATCTAAACGGGGCGATAAAAAGGGGCGGTCCTGTTGATGGCGAATGCTGTGGGAGGTGCGCCCTATATAGGGCGTCCGGCGCGGAGATGGCGCTTGTGGGAACCTATGACGTGGAGCGTCATGCGGTTCTTAACGACGATGTTCCCGGCTCGTTCGCCATGGCCAACAGGGGGCTTTTGGAGGTGAGGAACGTCTGGGACCCGGGGGGACTGGCGGCTCTGGAGATAGCGGCTGGGGGAATGGTCGTCGATGTTGACGGGGTATCGGTCGTTCCCGATGTTCTCCTGGTATGCCAGATTGGTTGGGGTGAGGATATTCCGAAGCTCGCGGGCGACAGATCGATTGTCGTTGCGTCCCATCGCCCTCAGGACGATGGTGAGATGGCGGACGTCATTGGAAGGGAGATCAATCGATTGTCGGGGTCTCTGGGGCGTCACGTCTCGCCGCGCGTGGCGCTTATGGCCGCGCACTCGATTATCGCGCTGGACGGCGATGGCGGAAGCGGCGGAGCTGTTAAGAGGATAGAGAAGGAGCTTCATGGAACTGATAACTGTCTTACCCACAATGTCGGATTCAGTATGTTCTTTGTGGATAGGGGACTGGACGATTCGGCCATGTCCGGCGTGTCGGACGAATTATGCGGCGACATTGAAAGGGATGTTCTCATGGCCTATGGGAGTGTTGGGGGACTGCGGTTTGAGCATGTCGCCGCGCGCAATCTCATTGAGGAGTATCTGAGGCCTCTTGGCTTTGTCAGGATGGCTAAGGAATCCGGTGGGGTCAATACTGGCGACGACGTCGAGCGTCTTGAGAACTTTGAGGCGGACATGAGGAACTTCGGGGTTCTCAAGACGTCGGATGACGATAAGATCGAGACGTTTCAGAACGATGTTTTTGAGGTCTATGCCCTCGAGTGCAGGGCGCTTGCCCTCATGGGTAAGGACGCCTTTGTACGCCGCTCCTCGGATGGGACGGAGACGGGCTGGGACAGCTCTCTTCCAATAGATATGGAGAGTTTTCGGTATGACCGCAATTCTCTGATCGGGACGTATCTGGAGCGAAGGCTGCTCGCCGATGTGGGACAGTTCCGCGAGGCGAAGGATTCTAAGGACCCGGCTGTGACCAGGAGCAGGGTGGTCTCTGTGCTTCGGGAACGTTACGGCTACTGTGAGATATGCGGCAATGAAGCCTACGATATGACATTTGGCGGAGAGCGCTTTTATGTGAAAGCATGGAGCATGGGTTCGTGGCTGAGAGGGATTTGGAGCGATGGGTCGTAAACCTACTTTCTGGATACTTGTGGGCGCGGCCACATTCGCCTCGCTCATGGTGGTGGTGTGGCTGGTGAGCGCGGCGGTGTTGGAAGAGCTGGATTCGCCTCCCGCCGCTCCGGTTCCATCTGAGCCCGGGTCTCCGTCCGTTGCGCCCCTGGCGGTTCCAACTCAGGCGCCCGCTCTGGTCCCACCGACGCCTGCGATTGGTCCGAGATGGTCGTCAGGGACGCCGTCCGGGTCCGGTTCTGCGTCTCCGGAAGCGAGTTCGGACGTTCTCGGCGGCGATTTGTCCGGTGGGCCATTCTATGAGACGCCGACTCCTGTCGTGATGTTTCGCAGTATGCCTTTGGGCATTGCGGCGACTGTTCCCGCGCCGCCCGTGCCTGCGCCCTCCAGCGGAGCCTCGGGGCCGCTGGAGGGCGCGGTCATCGCCGTTATGGCGGATCCGGATGAGGGCGCGTGCGGAACGGATGTTGGCGGCGTGGGTTCTTCCTGGGTCTGGCTGGTAGAGCTTGACAGGCGTGTGGGGGTCTGTTTTGCCCAGAGCGTCGGGGTAGAGGGCAACGTCCGTCTTTGGGTGGACGGCGGGGAACTTGAGATGACCGAGCTCACGCGCACGCTCTCGGCGACGCCGGGCGGCGTTCGGGTTCTGTGGTTCGACCGCTCGCGGATCGCGGGTAGGTTCTATGCGCTTGACTGGCGGCGCGATCCTGAATTCGGTGAGAGGATTGTTCTGGCGGGAACGGAAATCGAGATTTTCTATGAGCTTCCGGACGCGCTGATTGGGGCCTTGTCTGTGGAGTATGCCGAGACTGGTTCCGCGCCTGTCTATGATCTTGAGCCTCTGCGCGCGAGCATGGCTTCCGACAGTTTCGTCGTTGGGGTGAGCGGTATCCTGGACTCTTCGGAGAAGTTCTTTCTGCGTCTCTCCGACCCGTTTGGTTATGAGGATTGTTCCCGTGACTCGGGAACTCTGTTCGCGCCTGTGCTGTCGGACCATAAGCTGCGCTTCAGCGCGTCGTTTGGTGGTTATATGAGTTTGTGCATTGCATCTGGCGGGCGATATTTCGCGGACCCTCCCTATCGAATAGAGGCCCAGCTTCTGAGCGGCGCTGGAAGCGTGATTTACTCCGAGGTCTTTGAATCGGGCGAGTTCGACGTGGAGCTTTCGGCCACCTCCGTTAGTTACGGCGATTTCGGAGAGGCGCTTGTGGCTGCGATAAACGCCGCAAGGTCCGCCGCTGGGTTTCATCCGGTCGTTCGTGGGAGCGGTATGGTCGCTCAGAAACACGCGCAGCGCATGATCGATGGATGTTATTCGTCTCACTGGGACGAGCGTGGTCTCAAGCCCTACATGAGATACGCGCTCGATGGGGGCGTACATGCGAGCGCCGAGGTATGGGTGGGCACGACCTCCTTCTGCGTTCGGGAGGGACCGCCTCGAATCGTGAGTTCCGATGACATACTGGCCCTGGCGTCAGAGGCGGTCGCGCGCTGGAGATTGAGTCCGGCGCACGCGGCGGTTCTGTTCAGCCCGGATTATCATGTGGTCAGTCATGGTCTTGCCTATGACAGCCATAACTGGCGGGTTGTGGCTGTCTTTGAGTCCGCCTTTGTGGAGAGGACCGGGACTGCGGTGTCTCACATCGACAGCCTGGGTCGGGTGGTATCGTCGGGGAGATTGACGGAGAGCGCGTATGCGGCCGGCTACAGGCTTGAGATGGCTGAGGTGCGCTATGATCCCGGGCCTATGCCTCTGTCTCTCGGAGAGCTTGCGCGCACGTCCTTTTATGGAAGGGGTAGGCTGCTGATGATTGTGGCTGATCGGGTGGGCAGCAGGTCAATAGACATAGTGGAGCATTTCGACCCCTATGGGTCGCGGGATCTGCCCGCGCCGGCCGATGAGATGGAGGCGAGCGCGCTCTTTGAGGCGGCGAAGGTTCCACTGAGGTTCTACACTGCGGTCTATGAGTTCGCGCTGGTCGAGTTCTCTGAGGACGGTCGCGCCTTTGGATTTGTCGTTCCCGTTGAGGTGGGGCTCCGTCATCTGTGCCCGGGGGCGGGGCTGTGCGGCTCAATACCGCCGGGCGTCTATACGATAACGCTGATTGGAGCTGGGCCTGACGGAAGGCTTGTGGAGATGTCGAGCGATTCGGTCTGGTTCGGCTTGGAATTGCCGGACGGCTGAAATTTCGGGTGGAAAGGCGGCGGGATAACCGCTGCCTTTGTCTATTATTCTCTTTAGTCGGCATGTTTCAGCAGAAATGGAGGATTGCTATGCAGACGTTTTGCCTGGGCTGTAGAGCTCATAGGGAGATAAAGGATCCGGTGCAGGTGGCGATGAAGAACGGCAGGCCGTCTGTCCAGGGAACCTGCGGGGTCTGTGGGCACAAGGTTTCGCGCATCGGCAGGATGCCCGAGACAACGGCGGTCTAGTGTGATATTCGGTCGGGACGCCTGCGCCCAGGGTCAGAGATCCAGATAAGGCGCGGACGCTTACGGCTTGGTTGAGGAGAGAATATGAAGTTCAGCGCGCGTGCCCTGGAGGTTAGCCAGGGAGGACGAACGGTTTATGTATCCTCAATGACGATTGGCGAGGCTGATAAACTTCTGCCGAGGCGTCTTGAGGAAGATTACGACGTGATTACCGAGACAAACCGGGCCATAGACGTTCGGCATGTGGAGCGGATTGTATCGTATATCGAATCGAGGCACGGATGGTATCTGTCCTCGATAACTCTGAGCGCGCCGGAGAGCGCGCTGTCCTATTCGGATGGCGAGATGCGAATCGAGGGGGACGTTTCCATTCTGGACGGACAGCATCGTCGTCTGGCCATCGCCAGGCGTATTCATGCGCTCTCAAGCGGTAAGAAGGAAGAGGAGCTTGCGGCGTTTCAGGGCGCTTCCCTTCCGTTCTGCCTGGTTGTGGAGTCCGACGCCTCCGGAAAGAGGCAGATATTCGCGGACATGGCGAAGGCCAAGTCGATAGATAAGCTCACGCAGCTGGAGTTCGACAGCACGGATCCGTTTAACAACGTGGCTCGCGTCGTAACCGCGGAATCGGAGATGCTTGGCGGCAGGATTCATCCGGTGAAGGGTTCGTCGGTGAGGACCGCGGACGAGTGGCTTCTGTCCAAGACGGACGTTAAGACGGCGGTTACAATCGTTCAGCTGGGTCTTGGGAGAAACGCGAACCTGTCGCTCAGGACTCATTATCGCACTGAGGAGCGCGAGAGAGAGATGGTTCGACTATCGCTCTCGTTCTTCGACGATTTTCTGCCGGAGAGCAGGGACCTCTTCCGGGAAATCGTCGATGGTGGGATTGAGCGAATCAATCTGCCTCTCAAGCGGTACGATAACTGGGAGCTGGAGCCGCTCTTCATAAACCTGTTCGCGGGGCTTTTCAGCCAGTGGGTGGTTTCGGGCGGGGACGTCGACTTCGAGCGGCTTGCGCTGTATCTGAGGGATATGGACATGAGCAGGCAGAATCCAAGGAATCTGGCGCCGGTTCTGCGCCCGGGAATCAATTACGACGTTCCATCGAAGGCGCGGCCTCTGCCCATTCGAAATCAGATGTGGCGTAAGACGGCCGATATGATATGCAGAACGGCGCGCGGGGAGGCGACGCTCTAGGTCGCGCGTCTATCTCGCTGAAATCGGTTCCTCGATAATCTCCGGGTCGGGCCATATTGCGGCTATCTGTGAGAAATCCAGCTGTCTCTGCATGGGGATTTCGACGCGAATGGGTTTGATTCCGCGTGTTCTGCCCGCTCTGAGCCAGGATCTGCTGTCCGGCTGTATATCGGCGGAGAGATTGGGCGCGGCTCGCCTTGCGGCGCGGGAGGACGCGCTCGCGTGTGAGATGCCGTTGCATGAGCAGCGGCATCTGTAGTTCTTGGCCTTTCGGCATCTGATATTGCAGTTGTCGGTCAATGTCCGCGGCTCCGTTCATTTGCCTTTATTGTAAGGCAAATGGCGAAAAGAACCGCAGGTTGTAGCGAGAATCCAGATGGCGAGTGAACCGCAGACTCTGGTTGGAATCCAGCTATAGAATCCAGTGTGGGCAGGCCTCTTTGCCCACATTCTGCCCACATCGTGTTTGAGTCGGAGTGGGTTGGGATGTCTGGTGATGACCTGTATAGACTGATTAGTTAAACGGCTTTTGGCGAGATAGGTAATAATAGACCTGGTCTTGTGGGTGTGTCGACGGTTTTGTGCCCGCAGGCGCACCGTGGCTAGACCGCAGGCGCAAGTCCTCCAAAAGACCCCCAAGATTGGCCCATACACCGGAGTCATATACCGGATACTCACTCCGTCCACCATGCAGGATCTTCGGACACGCATATGCAGTTCCACGCCGTACATCGTTCTCATCTCCCTTCGGGTCGGGTTCGACACTATGGAAGGCGATAGAGGGTACGGTTTTCAACCGCCACAATCAGGCAATCGAGCCGCCCACGTGGAACACTTTAACTCGACCGTTCACAACTGAATCTACTATTCCCGACTCTTTCTCCTCCAGTTCCATACACGCAAATTCCAGATGAATCGCCTCATACCATTTAGACAAACCCAAAGAAAAGACCGGGTCGCTCCAAATATCCATTCAAGAATTGATTTGAACACCGGCAAAATAATGGCGATAGCCAAAGCTGAGACCGCAAGCGCGGCTGCAATTGAGGCCCAATATGAGAGGTAGTTTATCGGGACTCCGTGCATCAGAAGGTGCCGGGCATACGAATGCCTCAAAGTATGGCTCGAAATACGCTGCCCCGCCGGTATAGCGCCTGCCTCCTCAGCCTTGGTCTTAGCCGCCCGTATCCACCTGTCCGCGGTCGATCTCGAAGCCCTGATGAGCCTATCCCCCTGGATTATATTCCCGAACTGGAGCGAGCTGGCGAGCGCGGAGTGCAACTCGGGATGGACCGGTACGATACGAGGCTTCGCGCCCTTACCCTGCCTCACGTGAATCGTCGGCAGGCCGGAGTCCAGCGACAGGTCCCGGACCTCGAGTGCCAGCGCCTCCGACACCCGGAGTCCCGCCCTCCACTGGACCAAGAACAGAAGACGCGCCCTGGCGTTTGGTGCGGCGCGTATCAGCGCGTCAACTTCGTGAGCTTCCAGGTATTCGGGCAGCGGCTTCGGGCGACGCTCTGTCTCCTGCCGCCTGGGGTACTGGCCCTTGGGCCTTCGGTATCTCTGGACGGTTGTGGTCTGCGTGGTCATGTTGGGAGATCCTCCAGCGTCACACGGCCTCTATGTCCGTGAGTGCGAAATCCTCACCCTTGAACAGAAGCGGCTCCCTCGTGGGCTCTGCCAGCGCATAGGCGAAGCAGTCTCCAAAGTTCAAGCCTGCGGGATGATTGCCCTTGCCATATCTGCGCCAGGCCAGACGTGCAGCCTGCGCTTGCTCCGGCGTTACGGGCACAAGCTCTATCTCCGCTGTCTCCACGAAGTTGTCGAGTTGCCGCCCGCCTTCATCACCCATACGGCTCTCGACGACCATGGCCGCTTCGAGGTGATTCGCCGCTGACATCCGGCAGGGCACTGCGCCGGCTATCACGCGCTCGAAGTAATCAGCGTCAGGTTCATCGAACAGTACGGCCAGCAGCGCGGACGTATCCAGGATCAATTCGGCAGTCCGTTCTCATCATAGAGGAAGTCCCCATGCTCGACAGCGGATGGCCCGTCTTTCAGCAGGCTGCGGCAACGCTTGCGTATCGCCTGTAGCTTCTGTATTCGGGCCTCGACGCTGCGCTCGCGTCTCTCCCTGTCGAGTTTCTCTCTGAGCGCGATGGTGATCGCTCCTGTCATGGTCTCGCCGGTCAGTTGAGCAAGCTCCCTCGCCAATTGGTGGGTCTGCTCATTCTTGATGTTTAGGCTCATGGATATGCACCTCTGGGTAGAAGTCCGCTGCATGAATCTACCCTAGCACTGTGGACTTCCTCGATCAAGTATTGAACCGGAACCGCTAGGCTGCGATACTCGTGCCAACGCTTGGTCCACCGAAGCCGGGCGGAGTTCCCTAATCTTACTAAGGGTGGCATATACGTGAAGAAAAGTCGGAAGCAGAAGGCGCAGGTCCAGCATTTGGAAGAACTACTCACAACCGGCGAGGCGCCCCTCTATGGGCAGGTCTGCTGGTCTATCGCTAACAACGGCACGGAAGTGTCCGAGGTTGGGGACATCATTGCCCTTGAGGGCTGGGACGATTATGGAGACCCGGCCACACGGGATTTTCAGCTGACAGGCGTAAGCATCGAGAACATCGAACGGTGTATGGGGATGAGGACTTGCGGCGAGGCCCAGGCCCTGTTCGCAGAACCCCGGGTGGCAGAGCCGCCCCAGGGTGAGTGTCCCAACGGTCACCCGGAGGCGGCGCTGGACAGCATGATGTACGGCATCCGGCCCACAGAACCCTGCCCCAGATGCGGGGAGATACCAGAGTTCTCCAATACGTCGATGAGTCCCGAGCTCTACTCGGAGGGACCGGTCAGGGGAGTGGACGGACAGGAGTACCAGACCTGCCCCAGATGTGGGGACGACTCTCTGGACCTCGAAGGAAGCAGCCTGGTGGACTGGGGTTGGATGATTGTGTGCCTGAACTGCGAATGGGAGATGAAGTTGGCGGAACGTCTGGATATTGACCAGTACCATGACCTCATGCGGGAGGGGAAGGCCAGGATCGAAGCGATCAACCAGCTGATGGAGATGCACGGAATTACCAACCGTACACGGGTAGAGTCGGTCTGCCTCCAGCTCAGGATGCTGCTCGAGCTCGTGGTCTTCAGCTCACTCGTGTCCAACAAGGATGTCTGGGAAAAGTCGCAGAAGGAACTGCGGAGCTCCCAGGACATCAGCAAGAAGATAAGGGAACTGAAGCGCCTTCACCCCAACTTCTACCCGAGGCCTGTGGACGCAGTCGGAAGCGCGTCGGGAGAGGAACCGGCGGAGCGAACGGAAGGGTTCCTGAGCGAAGACAGGCTCATAGAGGTGTACGGCAGGCTGGGCGGAATACTTCATGCGGAGAACCCCCTGGGCAGGCAAACCGACTACCGGTACTTCATGGACGAGGTCCCCGGCTGGATCTCCCATGTCCAGAATCTTCTGGGATGCCACAAGGTGTATCTCTACCACCGCCCGGAGGAGTTCTACCTGGTTAAAATGTTCGGAGACGTGGACAGGGAAGTGATGTGTATCCCATTCAGGATAACCGCCGATGGTGAGACGAAGTGCGCGTGGCCGGACTGCGTCTCCTCGAGCGGGCGGCAGTACTGCGAGTACATCCAACATTTCTGGAGAGAGTGCCCGCTACCTGAGATCGAGCCGGAACAGACGCTGGGGAAGGAGATGGCCGACGAATTAGACGCCGCGGCCAGGAAATGAGGTATCCCGCAATGCTCGAAGCAAGTGGAAGTCATCCTGGCGGAAGGGAGTTCTTGGAGAGAGTCCGAAACCTCGAGGAAACATCCGAAGCCGCCTTTATGAGCTGGCTTGCTGCCGAGACTCCAATTGACACCCCGGACCTATTCGACACTCTAGGCGCTGCTCTTTCACATCTTGATCGTGTTTCTACCTGCGTATGGGGTTGCGAAGAGAGGGATGGCGATCATCTGGAAAGACACATGATAGCGAGGACTGCCAGCAACGCGAGGGCAGCCATCCGACTCCTGCTAGGCGGGTATCTCAGTGAGGCAATGTCTCTGACTCGCGGCATAGTAGAAGTTGCGAACCTTATGTACTTATTCATGGAGTCGGAGAGGCACCTTGAGCAGTTTCGGGCCGCGGATGACCGCTCAAGAGATGTGGACTTCAGCCCACGGAAAGTGGTGGGGAAGATAAGGAATTTACCAGGGTCAAAGAATCAGGATTCACTTGAGATGGCGAATATGAACCAGGGGTTACATAGCAAGTTCAGCCAGGAGTTCACACATTTCACCAGAGCGTCGGCTCCCATGACTTATGCAATCTCACGGACCGCCGAGATTGCTGATCCATACGTGAAGGCGACTATGTTGATGGGTCTTGTCATGGTGGCGAATTGGGTGAGCACCGCGTCGTTTTTCGCAGACGAGCTACTGGAGCAAATGGAAGATAGGGCGGACGCCATAGACACTAAAATGCCATTGTTACGAGCCGCCAGAGCTTACCTGCAGGTATGTATGTTGTACACGAAACCAGCTTCACAAAGCGCTGGTAAGTAGCAACTCTTCGACCACGACTTCCCCAAAGACACTTTCTCCGAGGGATTGTCCCAGAATGGCGGTAGGTTGACGAGTTTAAGGGGAGGGCTCAGCTAGGGAGAGGCGGGCCGGGTGCAACAAAAGTAAGCAAAATATCCCGCTGCCTTTGTCATTGTGTCATTGCTCACCATAAATGTCATGACCTAACTGTTCAGCAACAATGTCACAATGGAGAACGTGACATTGAACCAACGGGAACAGACAAGACTTCAGATCCTCAATAGTCTATTGGCGGAGTGATGGTTACGGACAGGGGCAGAAGCTATGACTCCCGTACCCTGTCCGGTGTCAGACAACAGAAGTGCATGGCGCACGTCATACGCTCTATCGGTGAGGTGGTACAGACCAAGGTGGGTAGAGGACGGACCCCCGATCAGAGTCGAGGGCATGCCTTCGGAAAGCGATTGACCGAACTTCTGAGAGAGTCGATTGAGCTGCGGGAGTTAGAGTTGCGTGGAGGGGCGGTGGACTTTGTAGGAGAGTCTGGGCGGTTGAAACGTGAGGTGTCCCACCATCTCAGAGACCGTCAGATGCCGGACCCGGACAATCAGAGACTGCTGAACGAACTCGGCCGGCACAACGACCGTGGCAACCTGCTGCGCTTTCTGGATGACCCCAACGTAGAGCCGACCAACAATCGGGCTGAGCGGGCACTGCGTGGGGCTGTGATAGCTCGGAAGGTATCTCACTGCTCGAAGAACGACGAAGGGGCTGAGGCGTTCTCGAGTGTGATCAAGACGCTGGCTCGGAAGGTTGATGATGAGTCGCTGCTGGTGGATGCGGTCTGCGATGTCTTCGGTGACGCTTCTATGCCAAGTCGCTCCTTCTGAATATCTTTGCCACCTCCCCCCGCTAATCAATTACGTTCCAAGTCTCTACTCCATTGGTCAGTAGTTCCAGATGTTCGGCGTTGCCCATGTAGATTTACTCCTCCCTGCTTAACGAACTTTATAGAATTACTGATATCTGTCAAGGGCGGAGACATCTTGGGCCATCAGGGCGGAGTAAAAGTGTACCACCTGGGCGGTTGGCTCTCAGCATAAATGTCCTCGTGATGGAGACCGGCAGTCAGTCCGAAGACAGCAGCACCGCGGCCTGCCTGCTCTGCTTTAGCCTGTAGCTCTCGCCGTTCATCTCAAGGATGTGCACATGGTGTGTCAGTCTGTCCGGCAGCGCGCCGGTCAGCCGATCAGACCCGAACACCTCGGTCCACTCGTCGAAGGGCAGGTTGGTGGTTACAAGGATCGAGCCCCTCTCATACCGATGGCTGAAGACCTCGAAGAGCAGTTCGGCTCCGCTCCTGGACAGCGGCACGAAGCCCAGTTCGTCTATGATCAGCAGTTTGAGACGCGACAGCTTCTTCTGAAGGTTCAGCAGCCGTCTTTCGTCCCTGGCCTCCATGAGCTCGTGCACCAGCGCCGCCGCCGTGGTGAAGCCCACGGACAGACCCCTCTGACAGGCCGCGAGTCCCAGTCCCAGCGCTATATGGGTCTTGCCCGTGCCGCTGTTGCCTACGGCGATGACGTTCTCACGACGCTCCACATACTCGCACCGCGCCAGTTGGTTCACAAGCTGCTTGTTCACAGACGGGATGGCCAGGAAGTCGAAGGTGTCCAGACTCTTGACTGCGGGGAAGCGCGCGGCCTTGATCCGTCTGTCCACCATGCGGTGATGGCGGTCTATGAGCTCGAGTTCGGACAGTCTGAGCAGGTAGTCGGGATGGTCCACACCCTCGGCTGCGCACTGAGCCGCCATCTTGTCGTACTCTCTGAGGAAGGTAGGCAGCCTGAGTTCCTTGAGGTGATGTTCCAGCAGCAGCTTCGACCTGTCGCTCACGATGCCCTCCCGGTAAGAAGCGTCATGTAGTCTCCCGCCGACGTCGCACTCACGCTGACCCTGGGAAGGTATGGATACAGCTCCAGGTCGAGTCTCGGCGGCCGCCCCTCTATCCTGCACAGTACGAGATGCTTGACCGCGTCGAAGCTGAGAGCGCCGAGCCTGATGGCGTCCCTCACGGCGTCCTGAACCTCTTCTAAGGAGAAGGTCTCCATAAGCCTGAGAACCTGCACGAACTCCCTCTTGCCCCGTCTGCCCATCCTCGACTCCAGAAGACGCCTCAGCGTATCGAACTCCTCGGGCAGGTCCCATCCGGCGAGGGGCGCGGCCTGGTCGAGCGCCGCGGTCTTCTGTTCCGGCAGAGGCAGATAGTGGATCGGGTCGAAGACGAAGTCGTCTCGCTCGTAGGAACGGCGATGCCGCGCTATGACCTCTGAGCCGCAGCTTATGACCACCTCGTCAACATAGCCCCTCACCAGAACGTCCCTGTGTCCGTAGGCGACCGGAACAGAGTAGTCATTGGTCCCGTACCTGACCAGCGACTGCGAACTGACACGGGTCGTGTGCTTGTCGCTTGGGTCGTACGGCGCGGCTGGAAGGGTCATAAGAGCGTCCAGGTCCCGCTCCATGCGCTCGCCTATCGTCTCCGTGTGTCCTCTCAACTTGTCTTCCATGCGCTCCAGACACTTCTCCTCAAGGTGGGCGTTCAGAGCGTCGAAGCTCTCGAACGACGGGATGGGAACCAGGAAGTTACGGCGACTAAAGCCCACCATGCCCTCGACGTTACCCTTGTCGTTGCCCTTGCCCGGACGACCGAACCTGTCGGTGAACAGGTAGTGGGACTGAAGCTCGGTGAATACACGGGTGCGCCTGCGACTGCCGTTTCCCAGTATCTTCGCAACCGCAAGCGTCGTGTTGTCGTACAGTACACTCTGGGGAACGCCTCCCAGAAAGCGGAACGCAGACACGTGTCCGTCGCAGAACGCCTCGGTGGTCTCCGCTGGGTACGCCTTCACGAAGATGCCGTCGCTGTGTGGCAGAGACAGAACGAAGAAGTGTATCTTGCGCTTCACCCCTCCTATGACCGCCCACGCCTCTCCAAAGTCGCACTGGGCGTGTCCAGGCGGATGGGACAGGGGAACGAACATCTCACGAGTCGTCTTACGACGCTCTCGCACGTAGTCCTTGACGATGGTGTACCGACCGTCGAACCCGTGCTCGTCCCTCAACCGTTCGTAGATGCGCTTTGCGGTGTGGCGCTGCTTCTTCGGCAGACTCATGTCCGAGTGCAGTATCTGGTCTATGACTGCGGTGCACGGGCCTATCTTGGGTCTTCTGAGGGGCTTGCCCCTGCGGCAGCCGGGAGGAGCGGCGTACTTGAGCGTCTTGCGAACGGTGTCTCTGTGCAGGCCGAACACCCGGGAGGCCTCCCGGACGCTCATACCGTCCACCATATTGCGCTTGTCGGTGGTGCCAAAGTATCCTAATCGGACTCCAAAGTCCGTGACAGGCGTCGCACAACTTGACTTTGGATCGCGAAATGAGCGCCGGACATGGCTGAACATGGCAAAAACGACAGTGCCGACATCCTGGTGGGAAGGCTCATCAGGTCTTACAGAGACGATGCCCGACGCAACGGACGTCGGCTGAGCCAGGACGGTCTCCTGTACCTGATGGTTGAGCGAGGCGAGGAATTCGCGGCTGGTCTCGACCGCTCCAGCGTCAGCCGGTGGGAGACCGGGGAGAGGCCGGCCCCAAGAGAATTCCTGGTCGCCTTTGGACGCGCTCTGGATATCCCAAGAGGCGAGATTGACAGAATACTGAGTTTCGTGGGCTACGACAGTCTGCGTGATGAGGAACAGCGCGAAGCCATACTGGCGGCGGCGCGGCGACTCGAATCTCAAGTGGAGAGTCTCCAGCGCGACATTCGCAGCATCACCGATCCCACCGGCTCTCCCGAATCTCCTGTGGATGTCTCAGCAGTCATTAGGAACTCTCTGTGGAACATAGCTCCCCCCGGTATCTATGCGCTTGTGGTGGGGTTCGTCCTCAACGCGATGGGACTGAACGGAACGCTCGCGTTGCTGGCCTACGTGGCAATCGCCCTTGCCATAGTAATAGGTCAAGGTGTGTTGAGATGGCTGAAACCGAGCCGGGACCGCTCGGAGCGCGATCATATCGTGGAACTGTTCTTCATCTCACTGTTCTTCGTATTGAACACGTCCCTGCTGATAGGGGCCCTCACCAAGTCGGACCACTTCGGGTTCTACACGTTCGAGGCCTTTATGAACACTCCGATGCCGTTCCTGCTGACTATGCTTGTGAACCTCGCGCTGTCGCTGGCGGCTTCGGTCATGCTGAGCCTGTTGTGGAACCGACAGCATGGTTCAGCGGACGGGAGGAGTGCCTTTTCACATGCGGTTTGGGCAACGCTTCCCCCTCTGCTGTTCGTGTACGCCAACATCGTCGTATTCACCAATCTGGGGGCATGGATCTACTTCATGGTGGTTTTCGGCATACTGTTCGGCGCATTCATGACCATTATCGCTCTCAATGAACCCGACTTGGTGCTGAGAGACGTGGACTTTGTCTTCAAGATGGCTATCGTGGTGATAACGATTCTATGTACCTTCGGAGTTGCCGCCACGTACTCAAGTTACCTGGAGCCGGACATTGCTATCACCGCTGCTTTCTTCCGCATAATTCCCCTGCCCGAAGTAAGCCCTCAGCAGCTCGGATATACCGATGAACGAGGAGTCGAGTTGCTGCGGATGGGCAGTCTGTGGATGTCTTTGGTAACAATCGTGTATCTGACAATCGTGGTCGGCGGATACCTGCTGGTCACCATACGGCGCGTGGCTTCCACACCCTACGAAGAACCGGGGTCCGTCTAGAAGCTATATGCTTCCGGTCAACAGGGAATTCCCGCACAGAAACGTATGCCGCCCCGACGTGTCCATAGTGACGAACGGCCTCGAGATTCTGCTTCATCGGCCATCGGTCATTCATCATCATCTCCCACGCCAACAGTCGCGACATTGACCCCATATCCCTGTTGGTCCGTAACCTCTCTCTCCACCGGGTCGCGCGTGCATCTGGTGTATTCCTTCGCGCAAATCCAGCCCCGAATCCATATCGGAAACTCCCCTTCTACCTTTGGCGTTATCTCCAGTATGACAGTCCTGTCGTCAGACTTGGACCACAGAGGATCGTCAGATTCCACCAGCAGGTTTTCAGCCGGAAACATCCTGTTATTGTCTCTGTGATAGATGGTCTCGCCAGGACTGTAGAGAGTCACCCTCGAAAGGCCGGTCGTGTAGCTGATAGCTTCTACGTCCGCAACCGCCGATGAGTACCTGCCACCGGGGACGCCCGTCTCGGTGAGCAGTGGGAATGAGATGGATATGCCGCCGTGCTCGCCGCCCAGCCGGACATTTTGCATTCTGACGGCGAGCGTGAAACTTTCGCCATCCTGAACAGCCTCCGGGTAGATCCGCCAGTCCAGTTCGAACGGCGCACCCCCGGTTGGCAACGTACCTCCACAGGCCGTGCTCGCCACGAAGGACCAGTACGTCGCAGATATGGCGATCATAAGAGTTGCTATGCCCCGTTTCGCACACAAGTTGACATCCAGTCTCCACCGCGCTATCAGTCGGGCGGTTCCTCTACGTATCTCTCGTTGTTTCCGTCCCGCTCGCGACCGGACGCGACAGCTCCTCTACGTCTGTCCGCCTTTCGGGGTCTGCGGGCGGCCACTCGGGATCGTACGGCTCGGACAGCCAGCGCTTCATGTCATCCCGAAGCGTCTTGTCGGCAGAGTCCAGCGCCTCACGCATATCCTCCTCAAGATCGGCGAGTTCCGACTCCAGTCCTTCCATTTGCCTGGAGAATTCGGATAGGTCTGACTCGTATCCGCCCACGCTTCGACCGTCACCGATTTCCAGATCGTACGAAACGCTCCCAAGCGCGCTGTCCAAGGCCCCGACCACTTCTATGATGTCTGACACTAACTCCTTCGCGGACCTGACGGGAGCCTTCAGGTCGCGCGCGGCATTGGCAGCGTCGCTGAAGAGCGATTTCGCCTCCTCCCCCGAAACGGACGACAAGTTCAGCTCCGCTATTCCTCTGGACGCCCAGGACAACCTGTCGGATTTTTCGTCCAGATCGTCGAGTTCGGAATTCAGCGACCGCATCAGGAATTCGGCTTCTTCCACTCCTGAGAATGACTCCCTCACCACGTCCATTGCCGATACCCTGCCCAGTAAGGGAACGTCCATAGCCATCGAGTCCAGGCTGTCTAATATATCCACCACGCCGTTGGTAAAGTCGCGAACGCCGGATACGCTGTCACCGAGCCTCCGAACGTTCCTTGAGATATCTCCCATCTTTTCCACATCGAAGTCTCCGATGACCTGCCTCCATGCGTATGAGTGCAGGATATCTTCGGCAGCGTCTTGCCGCGTTACGGGCGCGCCTGAGTCCGAGAAGATGGCAAGCTCGTCTCTGTACTCTACGAGGGTATAAGTCTCCCCGTTGAGCGTCTGGCGTGCAATCTCCTTTCCGGTGGGAGGTCCGAACGCCGGGAAGATGCCGAGCAAAATCGCGCCTATGACGCCCAGGACGATGAGAACGCCGGCCCCCGCCACCCAGTGCCACCGCCGCACCTTATCTAATCTAATCTCGAATCTGTTCTTTGTCGAGGACGAAGCAGCCGGCTGGACGGGGGGAATGTCGGTCGCGGCCGGCGGAACGGCCGGCGGCTGCGGCATGGGAACGCTGGCTGCCATCGGTGGCGCGGCTGGAGGGTATATGACCGGAGGCATGGGCGTGGCACCGGGAACCAGTTTAACGCTCGCCGCCCGGGACCCCTGGACCTCAAAGTCAACCCTCAGGCCCACCTCGGGCCTTACCTCGTCGCTCTCCCATTCGAGAGGGGTAAAAGTGTATCGCGCCCCATCATCTCCAAGAACGAGGCTCTGCGCCCTTCCCGCGCTAAGTATCACGCCCTGCATTGGTCTTCTCCGCTTATTCTCGGCTCGATTCTTCGAGTCGCGGGCATGGCTTCGGCTTTACGTTCCAGCTTCGGGGGTGATGTCCGAACCACAGTAAACGCACTTTGCGTCCTCACGCGCGACGATTTCTGCACAATGAGGACAGATCGTCATCTTCGTGGGATCGACCGGCTCTCGCGGCGTGTCGGACCGAGGCGCGGGAGGTGGGGCTCCCACCTGGCCTGTGTTAGTGGGCGGACGCGATGGAGGCTGAGGGTTCATGCGACCGGGGGACTGGGGCGGTGAGACTGGCCGTGGTGCAGACGGCTGTGCCCTCACTTGGCCGGGAGGCCGTGGCGGTGCGCCCGCCTGTCGTGGAGCATAACCGGGCGGCTGCTGAGAGCCGTACCTGGGTGGCTGCTGACCATAACCCGGCTGGTATCCAAGATGATGCGCCATCGATTGGTTCGGTTGGGGCGATTCGCCATAACGGTTTCTGCCGAGAGTCCCCTCGAGAACTCCCAGCTCTATAAGCATCCACACGCCGACAGCCAGAGAGGCGATCCCGAAGGTGAAGATACCGCCGATTGCACTGATGGCCCACCACAGGAGCATCCACCAGGCAGACTTATCCCGGTCGTGCAGTCGCTTTACGGCGACTGCGAAATTGCTCCATAGAAATATCGGCCAACTTAATATGATCAGCAGTACAAATGGTCCGAACTCATGCTGTGCAGCTTCTATAACATAGAGGATGTCTTGAGGATATTGCGCTGCATGAAGACCCAGCCTTACAAAGTCATAGGGATCTATTCCTCCTGCTGTATTGACCAACGCTATCATCAATGCGCCCCATATTACGATCCAGATCACATAGAGGAGCAGGACGCCCTGAAGCCAGAATGTGGATCGGTTTATCCTCCCCGAGGGGTTGAAATACAGGTGCATGATTCCCATTATCGTCCTCCTGAGTCACATGTTGCTGCCGTTTTGTAAGCTCGTTGGTGGCATTACGCTCAGTTCGAAGGCGTTGACGTTGCGGTGGGCGTCGGAACCGGGGTCGGCAAGAATACCAGCTCGCTCACGTAACCCACGTTGTCGCACTCCGACTTCATGGCTGAGAACCTGTCCCTGTAACTCTTCGGATTTCCGCAGTTGTCGCCACTCTCTTCGACTCTGTCCTCAATATCCACTATCGCGATTATTGTGTTATGTCCTATCAGGCTGAATGTTATGGGCCAGAAGTCGTCAGGGTTCTTCTTGGTCAGGTTCTTCACGCCGATGGACTCACCGGGCCCGAGGATCGGTATGACGAAAGCGTCCCTTCCCATCACATACTCCTCCTCGTGATACTTCCCGTCGGCGTACAGCCTCAGGTCCGTCGGACTTTCGGTCAGGCCATCGCCTCGATTGGCGACTCTCCAGGTAATGCTGACCCTGCGACTGCCGGAAACCCCGACTTCGTCGTCAGACTTCGGCCAGCAAGCCATCCCTTCAGCGCAGATGTCGAACTCTTCGAGTACCAGGTTCGGCGCGGACGTGACTCTCGCGGTCGTGGGAGTGGGCACCGGCGTGGATGTGAAGTTCGCGTCCGCCGATGGACTCACGGGCGCCCAGCGCGGCCAATGGTCGTCCGCCGAGTTGTCGGTCAGCTTCTTCGCCCCCGTGCCGTCCGCGTTCATCACGTATATCTCAACGTCCCCGTCCCGGTTCGAATCGAACACGATGTGCCGTCCGTCAGGAGACCAGCCGGGGCTCCAGTCCTCCGCCGAGTTGTCGGTCAGCTTCTTCGCCCCCGTGCCGTCCGCGTTCATCACGTATATCTCAACGTCCCCGTCCCGGTTCGAATCGAACGCGATGCGCTGTCCGTCAGGAGACCAGCTTGGCCCCCCGTCCCTAGCCGAGTTGTCGGTCAGCTTCTTCGCCCCCGAACCGTCCGCGTTCATCACGTATATCTCAACGTCCCCGTCCCGGTTCGAATCGAACGCGATGTGCCGTCCGTCAGGAGACCAGCCGGGGCTCCAGTCCTCCGCCGAGTTGTCGGTCAGCTTCTTCGCCCCCGTGCCGTCCGCGTTCATCACGTATATCTCCCAGCCCCCGTCTCGGTCCGATTGGAACACGATGCGCCGTCCGTCAGGAGACCAGCTTGGGGCCGCGTCCCTAGCCGAGTTGTCGGTCAGCTTCTTCGCCCCCGTGCCGTCCGCGTTCATCACGTATATCTCAACGTCCCCGTCTCGGTCCGATTGGAACACGATGCGCCGTCCGTCAGGAGACCAGCTTGGGGCCGCGTCCCATGCCGAGTTGTCGGTCAGATTCTTCGCCCCCGTGCCGTCCGCGTTCATCACGTATATCTCAAAGTCCCCATCCCGGTTCGAATAAAACGCGATGCGTCCCGCTTCTGTCGGGATCAGGGTCGCGGTCGGTCTTGGTGTAGGCGTAGGAGTGGGCCTGCGAACTTCACTCGTATTGATCACCGTCACTCGCAGCGTGTAAACCATCGAGCTCGATCTGTTGGAAATCCGAATCTCCGCCTGGTAGTTTCCGGATCGGCCATCGTCATTGGCGCCAACGGTGATCGTCGCTCTGCGCGCCGAATGGGTAACCGCAGACATCCATACGCCGCCAAAACCGGAGCTCGTAAACTTGGTGGGTGCTCCGTCGCCATGCACCGCATGGTCCCAGTCGAACGTGTGCGGAACAGGAGCTCCACCCTCTTGTATCAGGACTTCTCCGGACCTGTGAACGCTGGGTATCGGCGTTGGTGTGGGCGTGGGCGCTACAGTTGGTGTGGGCGTGGGCGCTACAGTCGGTGTGGGTGTGGGCGCTACAGTCGGTGTGGGCGTGGGCGCTACAGCCGGTGTGGGTGTGGGTGTGGGTTCACCAGCGTCCAGCACAGTCACAATCAGCCAGTATTCAACGGACCCCGCATCATTTGTTATGAGGATCGTCGCGCTTCCATCCCTCACGAATCTGTCGTCGTCCGCGCCTATCGTGATGGTCGCTTCCTGGAACGAATGGCTGACGGGCGAGAACCACACGCTCGCATATTCCTCGGACACTTTCGACGGCCTCGCGTCTTCATACGCAATGTGGTCCCACTCAAATATGTGTTCGACGAAATCCCCTTCTCTTACAGTTATTTCTTCAGTTACGGTTCGAGTTTCCTCAGCCTCCGGCGTGGATGTCTCGATCGGAATTGGCGTGGCCGATGGCGTCGGTGTTCGTGTGGGTACGGTTACCACTGGAGGGACAACTATTACTGTCCGCACAGGCATAGCGGTGGCAGATGGAGTCGGTATCGTTGTGGGAGACGGAGGCGGCGTGCTTGTGGGCGCCGGAGGCGCAGGCGCGGCAGGGACCGAGAGAGACGACGAATCAGATGAACCCCTCCCCGCATTTCGGGAGATAAACACCACCGCGCCGATGGCAACCGCCGCAAGCGCAACCGAAACGATCAGGTAAGACCACCTGAACCCGCTGCCGCTTTGGGCGGAGATTGAAGTGTAAGCCGCCGACTGAAGCGGTGGCCGAGGGCGCGAAGCCGCCGCCGACCCCGACGGCGCTGCGGTCGAAGCAGATCCAGGCGGTGTTGCAGTTGGAGCGGCCCCCGGCGACGAGGGAGACGAGCCGGTCTGGGCCGGAGTCGAAGGAGTCCCCGAAGACGCGGGAGACGCCGGTGTAGCTGGCTGTCCGGGAGACGGCGGCGTGGTTGGGGGTGTAGCTGGCTGTCCGGGAGACAGGGTTCCTGCTGGAGGCGCAGCCTGTTGTCCAGGAGAAGGCGGGCTCGTTGGTGACGTAGCTGGCTGTCCGGGAGACGGTGGTGTGGTTGGAGGTGTAGCAGGACGTCCGGGAGACGGCTGTCTCGCAGGAGGCGGAGTCTGCTGTCCGGGAGGCCTGCCTCGCTGGCCTCTAACCTGGGGCGAACGGTACCATCCGCCTCTCAGTGGAGCGGTTGGAGGTGCAGTCGGCTGGGCTGGCGGTGGAGCGCCGGCAGGAGGCGCAGTCGGTTGAGCCGGGGGCGCGACAGGCTGTCCGGGAGTCGGAGATCCCGTCGGTGGAACAGTTGGTTGTGTCGGTACATGAGGCCTGACCGTCGGCGCTGAGGGTCCGGAAGGCGCTACCGTCCGGATCGCCCCGGCCATGTTCAGCGCCTGAACCCACTCGATAGATGCGGGCCTGTTGACCGCGTCTGCCCCGAACGCCCTGCGGAACATCTCCTGAAAGTCCGCCTCCAGTCCCAGCCATGCCGACATGCGTGGCCCCAACACCGTGTCGAAGTCCGCAGTCGCCCCCAGCCCTATCAGCGCCAGTATGTTCTGTCTCTGACGCTCACGTATCGCCGGGTCCGGAATGATCTCCAGGTCCAGGATCGCCCTCGCCTGGATCAGGTCCAGATTCGCATACGGCGAATGCCCACGTCTTATGTTGTCCTGGCGTACCTGTCCCTGCACTCCTGTCTGGTCCACCGGATCGTAGGGGTGCTGACCATCCATCATCAGCTGGAATATCAGCACCGCAAGACCGAACAGGTCGTCGTCGGCTGTACGGTCCATGTCCTCGAATCTCTGACCCATCAGCCTCGGAGGAGTGAAGTCCTCCTTGCCCACAGTGCAGCGATGTATCTCGCCCGTGTCGGGATCGGTCGCCTGGACAGAGTCCAGGTCTATCATGAACACTCTTCCGTCGGGTCTGACCAGGAAGTTGGTGTGGTTCACGTCCCCTATCACATAGCCCGACTGGTGCAGATACCAGAATATCTCACTCACGTTTCGCGCTATCGTCAGCAGTTCCTCACGACTGAACGCGGCCCGACGAGCGCTCTCCAGCGTTCGTCTCGCAGCCGGAATGCAGTACGACACCAGTTCGTGGTACTGGTCCAGTGGAACCCTGGGCATGAGATAGCCGCGCGCGAGGTTCTGATCGTCGTACAGCGCCGCCGAAGGCCAGGCCAGCTCTATCCTCGCCCTGACGCCTTCCGGCAGATTGGGAGCGTGGCGCAGCAGAACATCGAGCTTGCGCGCCTGACGCTCGCTGGGCTCTCTCCATATCTTGGCGACGACGTTGGGCAGCGCGGGGACTTCGTGGATGAATCCCTCTCCGCCACTGCTGAACACGGGCCCAAGCGCTACGGGCCCGCCGTTACTGTCTCTGTAACGGTTCATATCAGCGCATCGCCAAAAGCAGCGTCACGTCGTCAGTCGTCCGCGAACGCACCCTGTCCGACGCCAGAAACTCCCCCAGTTGAGAGCTTCTGGCGGATTCGTCAGTCTGCTTCAGCCACTCGTACAGCGGATCGAAGAAACCCTCGTGAGGTACTCTCTGGTAGCCGTTGTTTTCCAGAGCCAGATTCTCCAGGCCGTCAGTGAGGATCCCCACGCGCCTCACTTCTCTGGACGCCGAGAATGTCATGGGCTTGGCATCCGACTGGGTAATGAAACTGGTCTCGTTGGCGTACTCGCCGGAGTGGGAGTCCACCACCACTTCCCCGTCAACGACGATCGCGCCGTCCCCGACCTGAATGGCGGACAGCGTGTCCCTTGTTGCGATCACACCCAGGAGAGTCGTTGCGTACTCCCTTGGTTTGTCGTTCGCAATTTCGTTCACTGACTTGCGCGACCTGTCGAATGCCTTCAATGCGGCTTCCCCCAGATCATCGCCGTCGCACAGCGAGTCCCATGCCGCTACGACGAACTCGTCCGCCGCCGTCTGCGAGCCCCTGTGGCTGTAGCGCGCCGAACCCGCCCCGTCGGCGACGCAGGCTATCAAAGTGTCCGAGTCTATGAAGTAGCGTGAGGCGTCCTGGCAGGGTATGTCGGCTTCCACATGGGCGGCGCCTATCTTCGACACCGCCACCGCCTGCCATGCCTTCCTAGTAGTCCAAGTAATCATCGACAGGGTCCAGTCGTATGCGGTCGCCCGGGTTCGATGTCGAGATCTTGGCGACTGAATTCGACAGCCACTGGAACAGGCCCGCGATCTGCATCGAATTGCCTATATGACGCGGAGGACGGTTCGGAGGCATTATCTGTCGCAGCGCCCCTATGTCCGCGCTGTCAACTCCGAAAGAGAAGAACGCGATATGACGGCTCTCCTCCTCGATCATCAGACGTTCCTGCACCGCCGCTATCTCCTGCGGTGTGTCGTGCTCCGGGTAACCGTCCGTGAGCAGCAGCGCGATCGGTCGAAAGTACGATATGCCGTTCTCCCGATAGACCTGCTTTCTGCTGTCGAGCAGATCAAGGGCAGTGTTTACCGCCAGCGAAATCTTCGTTCCGCCGTAGGCCCTCAGCCTGGGCGGAGTGAACGACTGGACTGACTCGAAGTTGTAGTAGTCCACCCTGTGGTTGAAGGTCACGAGCGCGATCTCGGCCCGCAACATCGCAAGCGTATCTCTGGAAATTTCGGCCTTAAACTGTTCCAGCGCCCCGTTTACCGCCTGTATGCGCTGGCCCTGCATCGAACCGGATATGTCCACTATCAGGGCGACGGGACACCTCGGCTCTGGGTTCTCAGCGAACTGGATGTTGTCCATGAGGCTTGTGTTCTGCATGTATTCACCTCAAGCAGGGGATTTGAGTGACTTTATTCTTCCGACGAGTTGTTGAACAATGACAATTAAAATATCCATTCACGTTATGCGCGGAATCGGAAACTCCGCCCCATTGACTCTAAACACTCGCCGGTAAGACAATTCTTGACGTGTTTGTCACTGCCGTTGTGTTCACGCAATATGTGTACATGATTATCAAATGTTTTGTCGGATACACATAGGCATACTATCCCGGCGATTATGTATATCGGCCATAGAATATATGTCAGTGGAAATATTGCGCCAAAAACGGCGAAAATCATCATCCATACGGATTTGGTTCCGATATAAATATGCGCTATCAACGCCCCGAGAGGGCCCAGAAATATCGTCAACAACCCTACAACTGCCTTGCTTTTCCTCTCTCTCGGGGCATTCGGAACGGCAAATGTGTATGTATTTTCTCTTGGTTGTGATCTCCGACCAGGCTGGTTATATCGAACGGGATTTCTCGGGGCAGGCTGGACCGGAACCATTGGAGCCGCCGGAGGAGGTTGCGGAATGACCACCGGATTAGTCGGCGTTGCTGCGCCCGAAGGCGGAGACTGCGGAATGACCGCCTGATTACTCGGCATGGACGCGCCCGGAGGCGGAGGCTGCACAGTCGCCGGGTAGGTAGCGCCCTGGGTAACGATTACGTCCGTCGCGAATGACCCCTGACCGCTGAATTCCACCTTCATCCCGGACACGGCTCTCTCAGAACCGGCCCGCCAGTCTTGAGGCGTGAAGGTATAGCGAGCGCCGTCCTCGCCCAGAATGACACCCTGGTTGCCTGCGCCCGTCGCGCTTAGTATCTGGCCTTGCATGGGCCGCTGCACCTATCCTCTGCGGTCGCGCCGCCTTGCTTGCTGTCATAGCCGCGCACGAAATATGCGCGGCTATGACGAATTTACCGAACTGGGTGCTACTTCTTGGTCGCGCTGCCGATCAGAGCCCCGATGAATAGCGGTATCGCGCTTATGAAGATTAACAATAGGACAAGAACGGCTACGGCGCCGCCCACCATGTCCAGCAACATGTCGATGAGCATTCCGATAAGAGGCAGACTCTGCAAAGCCTCAACCAGCGCAAAAATGATCAGGAACAGTAAAGCCGCATAGATCACAGTAAGGATCAGCGCAGCCAGCATGGCATTCCCAACACTGTCTGCCTTTCTGCCACCCGCGAAACCCGGAACGAACAGCAGGATAAAGGCGACGATCCAGCCTATAATGGGAATCCAGCCTACCAGAACGGTTATGATGGTACACAGGATGCCCACGCCGAACATCGTTCCCAGCGCCGATCCAAGGCTGCCTTCCTTTACCGGCTGGTATTCCAGTACTGGAGCCCCCTGCCCTGACTGGTAAGCGTAAGTCGGCTGAGCGGGCGCGGGAGGAGGCGCAGAATTGACTGGCATCGAAGGTGGAAGGGGTGGTTGGGCCGGGGCCATCGGAGGTTGAACTGGCGCCGCAGGTGGAGCGAGTGACTGAGAAGGAGCATACGGCGGGACCGGATTGACCGGCGGAGCCGGAGTTGCTGGAGGCGGCTGAAACGGCGCGGCGGGTGTGACCGGACTGACCGGCATCGTCGGCGACGCGCCCGGAAGCGGATAAATGCCCACCGCATGGGAACCTCTTTCCTCGAAGTCAACCCTCATTCCAGGTGCGGGACCAACGGAAGGATCCCGCCAGCCCGTCGGCGTGAATGTGTATTGAATGCCATCGTCTCCCTGAATGAGACCATGGCCGTTCATACTGGCAGTCCTCAGAATGGAGCCTTGCATATCGCCTCCTCATCATCATGTGTTGGGCAGCGCGGTCGTCCTGTAGTCTTATTTCCAGTTGCTCGCGAGCGCTCCCAGGAGAATCGGCAGCGCGTTGAGAAACGTCGCAAATATAATCTCAGCGGGTAAAGCTTCCCCCAACCACTCAGATATCATGCCCCCAACTATCAATGGCAAGATCGGGAGTATTCCCCCCACCACGAGAAAAGCGGCGGCGGTCACTACAACTGAAATAGACGCCGCCACAACCGCTTGAAGGGTGCTGCCCGCCACCCGGCCTCCGAAAAACCCGCCAATGAGTTGTCCTATTATGGGAAGGAATACCCCCAAGAGTATCGTAGTCAGGCACATTATAAGTAAGCCTTTTGTAGTGCGCCACAGGTCTATGTCTATGCCTAGTACTCCCAGACTTCCTCTGGACTCGAGCCATCGGTTGAACGGATTCTGTCCTGACGTGGATTCGTCTGCCTCTGATGCAGGGGTCTGACTTGGAGGAACCGGGCTGACTTGGGGAGGTTGACTCACAGCCTGGGGACGCTGAGGGATCTGAGTAGAAGCGTATGGCGGCCCGCCGGGAGAAACAGGCGGGTTTGGAATACCGGGCGCCGACCCGGGAGGCCACGCCGCGCCCGCGCCGCCGACCACTCGAATGCTGGCCGCCTGGCTTCCCACGGGCTGGAAGTCCACATTCATCCCCGCGGTGGCCTGCACGGAACCATCCATCCACCCCCCGGGAATGAATGTGTAGCGAGTGCCGTCGTCGCCAAGAATAATGCCTTGGTTGCCTGTACTCCCCACACTAAGAATTGAACCCTGCATTTTCACACCTTTCGGGAGTTGGGTCACCATTCATCGGAAACGCCGAGTGACATCGATGACTACGAACTCGCCATCCACTTTCATGTTCTTGATGTCGTAATCTGCCTGGAATTCCAACGCGGCGATTGGTTCGTTGCTGAACAGAACTGCGATTCTTTCTTCTTCTGTGTCGTCCTTCCTTTGAGACCTCTCGTGCGCCATGCCCAGACCATCCGCTCAACCCGCCACGTACCGGTGGGCAATCCAGAGGCGTCCCCGATACGCACCAACCCGTCCCTGCCCTGTCTGGGTGACATTTCAGAGGAGTGTGCTCTTCTTCAGTGAGAAAACCTGAGCCCCTGTGGAGCACAATAATAAAGTGCCTCTCCGAATCGACACCGCGGTTGTGATTCACCCAGATTCCGAAGCCATTATATTCGTACTTGCATTGCAAGTCGAGTCTGGGTGAACTGATCCGTGCATCTAGGCTGTTCCTCACGCGGAAGGACGCCCCTGATCGTGTGAACGCGCCACCGGCGCAGGCTGACCCGAGCCCGTTAACGCGCGATAGTTGGTGATGTTTACACTGCACGATGGGGCAATCCAGACGAGAAATATTCCAAAGACGGACCGTAAAGATTGGGGCTGAGCGTCCCCTTTATGAATCCCGGGAAAATGCTGATCGCCAATGGCAACGGTATGTTGACGATAGCTGCCCATTCGCTGTACAGCAGCATTATGTCTCTCAGTATTCCGGGGGGCCCTATGCCCGCGAAAAGCAGCCCTGTTGCTGTCCCGATTACGAAAGCGGGAATAAGATTGATGAGTACCAGCCAGCCGGACATATCCAGATCGTGGTAGCGCCTGATATGTAATGCAAGCCATACCCAACTGGTTGCGATCACCCAGACAAGAAGCATCAGGGTAAGTCCTGTTGACACCAGTTCGTCGGTGGCCAATGTCGATATATATAACGTAACGAAGTGCGGGACTATCGTAATCACCCCTAATACCAGGAAGAAAGTTGGACGTGTAACCCTGCCTGCGACGCTGACAATACTGGGCATGTTCAGGCTGGCAAAGCGACTCTTGGTTGTTCCGTTCGTGACCAGGAAAACCAGGTATCCAACTACCCCCAGTGCCGCCAGACCACAGAGATAAGGTCCCAGCGAATACCCCGAGGAAACTCCGAATCCGGGGAACACCAAGGGGCCGAATCGTATGTATTGCAATGCATGCAGTATCGCGGGAAGCGTGATGGAGCAGATGAAGATACTCGTGATTAAGAAGAGGTCCAGATTGTCCCTCGACGCTCCTTCCTGTTCTGCCTGATATCCCCGATGGGAATTCCGCCAAATGAAGAAGACGAGACCATTGAGTAAAGTTCCTATGATTGCTATCACATACGCGATGAAAGCCGTCTCCCACTCAATATCCAAGCTTCCAATACCATATCCTTCTTCATACTCTCTTATCTGCGCGACGGTGTCCCACAGACTCCACCTCGTTGCGTCCAGGTCTTCCGCCCAACCCTCGTAACCCACCGCTTCAACATCCAGACTGAACCACGGCGTCACCGGCAGCGCGGACAGTATCAGCAGAACCGCAGGAGCTATTGCCAGTATCATCATTAGAGGAGCGATCTGTAGCGCGCGATGCGGTTGAGCGCTCTGAATTGGATTCATGCTTTCATCGAATGCCGGGCCGGCTGGGGAAGCGGGCATGCTGTCGGGGACAGGGGTACTGCCCGGATAGTATGAGGGCTCTATTTCCTCGAAGGGAGGCGGCTCGCCTTCTTCTATTACCGCATAAGGCTGATGCTGCACGAACTCGCCGGGCGCGGGCGGGACTCTCCCGACCTGTCCGCTTTGCCCGATCAATTTGTCCCACCATCCCCTTTCCATGCCAAGCATGAAGACTCCGGCGGCGGAAACGACCACGCCCGCGACCATGCCCAAAATGCCGATGAAGTCCAGAATCGCTTCGAAAATGCCCGTGCGTATGAAGTGGCTTAAAACCACCACCGAAATCACGGCAGTAATTACGCCGAAGTTGCCGATGCGTTCCCTGAATGGACTGTAGAACTCGTCGAATTTCTCCATCATATTGTTCATCACCTTCTTCAATCATTCATTCGGCGGCCTGGTCAGGATGTACCCGCTGGCCGCGGCCCACCAGCCCTTCAACTCGCGCCTATCCCCGAATCCCAGCTTTCGACATCCTGACCTGATCTGGTTGCCGATCGTCCTCTCAGACAATCCCCGTTCCTCTGCGATCTCTTCCGGCAACTGCCCCTCCAGAAATCTCGATATCACCTCCAGCTCCGATCTTGTCAGCCATGTGCCGAGCGCCGACGAGCGTTCCCGTAGGAGCGTCTGTGTAGATCCGTCGTCCGACGCGCTCAAGCCCACCAGTATCTCCTGGGCAAGCTGAATCGCCGATATCGCTCGGCGTATCTCCCGTTGGATATCCGGGCCTCCTGAGTCCTCCAATTCTTTCAATTCCTCCAGTTTCGGGGACGTGGTCATCTCCGTCCGCACGGATAACTTCTCAGCTTGGGGATTACCCATCTCAGCAGATGTGGGACCTACCGGGTCGTCCAATATTTGTTATGCACTATTCACAGATGTTTGTCATGGGATGCAGACCTATTGATACCTGTGCCTGGTTCCCATGAACTCACGCAACTATTCATCTACGATGCAAAAGGGCGCGTGAGCTATGGATACCAGAATCGGACCCCAAAGTCCGTGACAACCGCGTCACAACTTGGCTTGGTTCCGTGTAACAAGTGTCTGAATGTGTCTGCTGGCGCTGCGCATTTGTGCAAAGAGGGCATGTGCCGCAGTACTGTACAGGCTGAAAATCCTCGAAATATGATAGCGTAATTGATTAGCGGCGTCGGCTAGGGGATTGCGGTTCTCTGAACATATTCTTATACTGCGGCCATGTGTTCAGGCAAAGACCTCCCACCCTGCCAGCATGGCGACCTTCTTGTCCAGGTCAACCGACTGCAAGACCGGAACGCTCGACAGTTGGCGACGATCAGGGAGTTGCAGAAGCGACTCGTCGAGGCTCAGCGAGCGGGAAAGCGCCAAGCCGCTCCGTTCTCCAAGGGCACACGAACCGCAAAGCCCAAACGTCCGGGCCGAAAGCCGGGCAGGGGATCGTTCAGCTACCGAAAGCCTCCTTCCCATGGTGACCTAACGGAACCGATCATTGACGTGTCGGTAGCCGGGGACAGTTGCCCGGGATGTGGGGGCAGACTCGAATATGAGGGAGTGAGCTTCGCCTATGTGACCGACATTCCCCCGATGCCCAGGCCCGATGTGAAGGGATACAGGGTACAGATATGCCGGTGTCAGTCGTGTGGAAAGCGGGTTCGTGGTGGTCATAGGGATGTAGCCCCTGACCAATATGGCGCGAGCGCCCATCGGGTGGGCAAGCGGGTGATGGCGGCGGCCCATATACTGCACCACGGCGCGGGCGTTCCGGTGAGGAAGATCCCCTCCATACTCAGGACTCTGAGCGGAGTGAGGATAAGTCAGAGCGCGATCACGCAGGACGCGCTGCGCCGCGTGAGAGGGGAAGTGGGAGACGCCTACCGCAGGCTGCGCGGTTCGATACGCGCCAGCGCGTTCGTCCACACTGACGACAGGGGCTGGCGTGTGGGTGGAGAGTCTGCTTTCCTGATGGCGTTCGAGACCGATGAGACGACCGTGTACTAGGTACGCTCTCGCCACCGCAACGAGGAAGTCAGAGAGTTGATTCCCTCAGACTATGGTGGAGTGATGGTTGCGGACAGGGGCCGGAGCTATGACTCCCGTACCCTGTCCGGTGTCAGACAGCAGAAGTGCATGGCGCATATCCTGCGCTCTATCAGTGAGGCTCTTGAGACCAAGGTGGGCAGAGGACGGAACTTCGGAAAGCGTCTAATGGAACTGCTGAGAGAGGCGATTGAGCTGCGGGAGTCAGAACGGCGCGGTGCGGCGTCTAACTTTGTCGCCGAGTCTGAGCGGTTGAAACGAGAGGTATCCCACCATCTGCGCGAACGTCCGATGCCGGACCCGGACAATCAGAGACTTCTGAATGAACTCGGTAGGCACGACGACCGCGGCAACCTGCTGCGCTTTCTGGATGACCCGGGCGTAGAGCCGACCAACAATCGGGCTGAGCGGGCTCTGCGTGGGGCGGTGATAGCTCGGAAGGTATCTCACTGCTCGAAGAACGACGAAGGGGCTGGGGCGTTCTCGGCGTTCTCGAGTGTGATCAAGACGCTGAGACGAGCTGTTGACGACGAGGCGCTGGTGGATGCTCTCTGCGATGTGTTCGGTGGCGGTCCCGTTCCCAGCCGTTCCTCCTGAACATCTTCCGCAATAATACCCCGCTAATCAATTACAAAAAGGAAATCAGGCTCGACAAGGTCCAGCGACCCCTCGGGGTCTTCTGGAATCAAGGTTCGCATGAACCAACTAAGGATGTCGCTGGAGTTATTCGCCATCCGGGCGGCGCGCATATGTTGGTCAAGTAGGGCACTAATCTTATTCTCAGACATGGACGAGTTAATCAGACCCTTTGTCTGAAGGTCGTGGGATCCGGTCAGTAACTGCTCCAGAACTGCAGGAACGTATAATTCCCGCAATCGCAGTGCAGGCCGACCCAATACACCATTTTCGGCACTATCCACGAGTAGGCCAATCCATGTGCTCACGCAGCACAACATCCGCGTCGTTAAGGGCAGCTGTTTCGCTCCATAGACGAGCCTGCGATGGTTTAATTACCCAAAACGCCTGGTCATCGTAGACCCGCAAGTCTTGCTGCACGTACAAGCGCTCGGCGACCGTAGCACGCAGGTCGATGGACATTTGGTTTAGAACGTCGCGGATACCCTCGGCGTTCATGACCGAGATTCTAGGACCGCCGCCACCTTGCCGCCAGGCAAAGCGGCATGCATTCAATCCAAGTTGTCCGCCGAAGATTACTGTTGCGTCGAGCTGCATTCCAGCTTGCTTAAGAATGCCATTCATCTGATGGCACAGGCGAAACGCATAGTCGTGGAGTTTTTCGCGCGTGGGTCTCTCAAGCATCGTAGCGGCACGGTGCACGTTTCCCTGGAGAAACGGCGTGATCGTGTATCTCAATGTGTCGGCCATTAACACTTTCTCTTGGTCCGATAGTTCATATAACCGTGAGATGTGGTCATCGAGTTCGCGTTTTACTCTATGGATAGCATCATCTCCGGAAGTGTCCGAATCACGCTTCCAATGTGTCCGCAACCACCTTTCGCGGTCCAATATCGCTGCCCAGGCACCGTTGGCGTCTCTCTGCAATATCGTGGGTGGCAAAGGCAATTGCAGCCAGTCTCGGATCTCGATTAAACCACGTTCCCACCCTAGCAAGGAACTAAGAAAGAACATCAGATAGGCGGCAAGTTCAGAGTTTAAAATGGCATTCAGTCGGTACCCAAGATCCTTGGGGGCCCTGGCTAGCGATATCCCATAGTAACCACTAAACACAATCTGGTCTTGTCCATTTAAGGGCTCAGCCAAAGCTGCACACGGCCTATGGTCACGTAGTCCCCTGTGCAATATTAATACCGGGAGGGGCAGCGGTCTTCTATTACTCCTTTGTGCTATGCGAGGCCTGGTGAACGGCGGTAAATCATCAACGTCTATGGTATAACGGTAAGCCGTCTTAGTTGAGCGGCGAGTCGCGCCCGCCGACAAGTAAGGCAAACCATTCAATTCGGATGCGTCTTTGGTGGGATTTTTCCCAAACGTAAGGCCATAGCTGCGGTCGAGGCGGTAACGGACACTGGCATCCCGTAACACGTTCGCTAGCGTGGGGAAGGAATGGAGCCGATGAAGAAACCGACTCGCTTCGGGTGCCGCGACACTACGAGCCGACCATGGCGTCCCTGCGGGCCGGCAAGCACACCTTCACCGAGTGGCCGCTGGGTCGCACCACCGCCGAGGCCATCGAGATGGCTGAAGCGGCCCGGCAGCGGAGCGTCAAGACGGCGGTGGGTTTGCAGGCGCGGGCCAATCCCGCCATCGTCCACCTGAGGAACCTGGTGGCTGATGGGTACGTGGGCCGGGTGATGACCTGTCACGTGCGGCTGATGCGCGAGGGCGTACTGTCGCAGGATTCGGGAAGGACTTGGCAGCGAGAGGATGAGCTGGGGGCAAATACCCTGACAATCGCCTGCGGGCATACTATTGACGCGCTGTGCAGCGTGGTGGGCGAGTTCGCGGACGTGGCTGCCGTGGTAAGTACCCAGGCCACCACCTGGCGCGAGACAGACACCGGGCGGGACCTGCCAGCGACTCTGGGCTGGGATTGTGTATCGACCGACTCGCTGGCACGCCACCCCGACCGGCCATGGAGACCGGTGCCGGAGAAGGTGACGGAAGAAGTGGCAGAGCGCTACATCTCCCTGTCCATCGACGACCTCATGGGGGATGTTCTCCGACATTACAGGGTCAATGTCCGGCCGAAGGTTGAGGCGACCACCGCGTCCCACTCGGCCGCTGGCTCCAGGACCGGGGTAGCCTTGGAAGGTTCAGCTCTGCGGCCCGAATTTGCGACAGGCCTGAACTTCGGCAAGGCCGCCGCAGTATGGCTTGCTGCCGACGAGGATGTCTTTCGGGGGAGAATTCACGCTGCAAGCCTGTACAGCTCGAAGTCGGCCCGGGAACGGATGATGATCGACAGGCTCCTCGAACGCGCTCTCACTTACAACGCGCGAATGGTCGCCGCTGTCAACCGGCATAGATTCATCCTCGTAGATGTCCTGCAGTCCGACGTGAAGGAGCTTGCCGAAAGGCGCCTGTCGGCGCTCGGCATCGACAGGCGATAGCGCTCTTGGGCTTGTTCAAGATTCCCCACCACCAAGTAACCGGTCCGAACCTGCGTGAGATTCACTACCAGGCGTCCCCAGGCCACGGCGGCTGCCCATCCGGAATCAGGTCTGGCGCGAGGTCGCCGACAGGATATGCAGGGCGGCGCGCGGGGATGCGCCGCCGCCCGCGCCTGGGGACGCGAACTGACATTTATCGCGGGCGGCGCTTGTGGCGCTCGCTAACCTGCTGGTCTTTGTGAGCGGTAGGCGCATGCACTGACGCGGCGTCGCCATATCGGCCGTTTCGGCGGGGCGTGTTTCCCGACGGGGTCGGGGTCCGGCCATTTCGCGGTTATGTGATAGAAGTCCAACTGCCTGGGGCAGGGGATGATCCTGCGGATACCTACCGCTCCCTAGTGCTATCCGGCTATATGTCGGTGGAGAGCGTGGCCGCGACGCGCCTGGAGGCGCGGGACAACGCGCTCGCGTGTGAGATGTCATTGCCTGAACAGCGACATATATAGCTCGTTGCCTTCCGGCATCTGATATTGCAGTTATCCGTCAATGTTGGTGGCTCCGTAGTGTCTGCCTTTATTGTAAGTCAGGTTGGTAAAAGAACCGCAGGCGTTTGGGAATATGGTATAGCTAGACGATTGGTCTCCATCAACGCTCTGTCAACATTCTGTCAACGCCCTGAGCGTCTTTGACTGACTCTGACTGACTCTGACTGACTCGACAGACTGAAAAGTTGTAGCTAAATTGTCTTGCAATGACCTCGTATGACTCTGACTGTCTGGGTTGATTGCGGTTTCGTAAACCGCAGGTCGGCGGTTCGAATCCGCCCGTTGGCTCCACGATTTTAGCTACGAAATCGCCCTTTTTGAACATTTTCATCGGCGCCGATTCTCGGCTCTGCCCACATTTCTGCCCACATTTTTATTTATTCTGTCGTCGGTGACGTCCGGCTCCTCTGGGGCGGTCGCAGATTCTGCCCACATTTTGCCCAGAATGAAGTCGATTTTATCTCCGGCCGCAACGTCTGAGGCGGGCATTACGTGGGCATAGGTGTCCACTGTCGTTTGTATGCTCGCGTGTCCAAGACACTTTTGGACAACGTGGATTGGAACATCGTCTGAGAGAAGGAGGGTGGCGTGGGTGTGCCTGAGGTCGTGAAAGCGGACGTCTGACGGACCGCACTGCCTCGCTATCTATTCATGGCTTTTTGTGAGCACATCCGGGCGCAGGACATTTCCATCGGCTCGGATCCACACATGGGTTTCTTTAGTGAGGGCCATGTGCAGTGCGTCGAGCCGGGCGGTGCAGGGATAGCGGTGCGAGCGAAGTAGCATGGCTATTTCTTCGCTGATCGCAACAGCGCGCATTGAGTGGTGCACCTGTGGTTCATTTAGGTGAGTGGCATTACCGATGATTTGCGCCTGCGGTCGTAAAGACCGCAGGCGCAATCCTCCCTGGAAACAAAAGTCATAGACCGGATATCTCTCCGTCTCGCTTTCTGCGCCATTCTTCAAAGTCGAGTTGGTTACACAGGAAGATTTGATACTGTTCCGATTCATCTGAGCTCGGATCCTGGAGCATTCGGCTGCTCCTGGGACCTATAGGCCTGTTCAAAATGCCTCACCGCCGAGTCCTCGGGCCGAAGTTGCGTGAGATTCCCTATGCAAGCCAACAGAGTCATGAATACGAAAGACGCAGCCCATAATCCATATTGAGTGGAGAACCAACAGGGAGGTGTCAGGACGGAGAATCCGAGGCCGCCTGAGGGCGGCGCCTGAGGGACTCCACACAGACACCATATCACACAACGACTTCTTACCACACGACACCCGAACAGAAGTCTTCAATGATTGGATACCGCACATGACCGCGTGGCACGGGGAAAGAAGCTCCGTCGAGTCAGGGACTCGTGGCGTGAAGGACACCAGCGGGCCGTTCCACCTAAGCTGCGAGGGTGGCTTCACCTGCCTTCATTCGCGTCAGTATCACCGCCTGAAGGGCGAGCATCTGGAACATCGCGTGCAGCCGTATCGTTGCCATCTGGCGAAAGCGGTGGTCATTCAGATGACCCTCCGCCTTCCAGCGGCTGAACACCCTCTCCACGCTCCAGCGCTTGCGGTACGCCAGGTCCCACTCGTCGCTGCCGCGTCGAACGTCGCCCCCGAAGAGCCTCACGTTCTCACGGGGATTCACAAGAAAAGACATGAAGCATAGCGAGTTCTCGTCCTCCGAACGACAGTCGGGGGCGCGTCCGTAGTAGTGGACCCCGCTGGCGGAGTTGGTGAACGCGTACTCACGCGCCTCCCCGCACTCGCAGACGGGAATTCCGTCCGTGATATACTCGCCCTGGTGAAGCCCGCTCTTCGGCTTTCTCTTATGAATCACCGGCGCCGCGTTCGTCAACCCACTCGTTGTTGCGCTCGGAGTCGTATCCCCTGTCCGCTATGACGGACTTCGGAAAGGCGTTCAGCCGCCTCTCGGCGCTCTCTACCAGCGAGACCATGTGCGGGGAGTCGTTGGCATTGCCCGCCGTGAACTTTATGACGATTGGAAAGTCGTGGTTGGCGTCAGCCGCCACGTGCAGCTTGTAGCCGAAAATCCACTCGAAGCCCTCCTTGGTGTTGGCCTTGTGATGCATTCCCCATTCGGCGTCAGGGTCAGATGGGAGCTTGCGATTGCCATCTGAGTATGAGCGGACGGGGGTCGCGTCCACCGCAAGATCCTCACCCAGTTCGGGTCGGATCTTCATTACCTCTCGGACGACCTCGTCCATTACCCTCTCCACCACGTTGGGGTGTTCTGACATCTCCGAGAAGACCCTTGAGAGCGTGGGCCTGGACGGGACCCTGCCGGTGAAGCCGCAGACCGCTCGGAACGCCGGATTGTTGAGCAGCGTCCAGTGTAGCGCCGTAACGCTGCCAATGGTGGTTCTATACAGATACGCAAGGAAGTGAGCGCGCACTATGGCGCGCCTGTCGTGCGGTCTGCGACCGACTCCCGGGTAGGGTCTTGAGACCGCATCTACCAGGAGCTGGAGATTGATGTTATCGAGAATCTCGCGCTGTTCGTCAAGATCCGGGAACGCCGGAGGTTGTAGTAAGGGTCCTACGGATGTAAAATCCGAAGGAGCCGCTGAAGGGATGTCCACGTCCTGCCCAGTGGCTTTCCGGGCCGTTGGAGTTGGTGCTCCTTCGGCCCATTTCTTAGGCTGTTTATGTTAGGACGAGTGTACTAAAACCAGCTATGTAAAGCAACTAAATTCGCCCGATTTCGTAGCTGAGATTTGGGGTGAATTCAAGAACTGGCTTGGCAGAAAAACAGCGGGAGTCGCTACGGTATCTGCGGGAGACTTCAAGACATTCCGAGCGGTCATGAATACTACTGCGACGGGCCCCACCAATTTAGGATCCGTTCATCTGCCGGGCAATTATTACACCGACTCCGACTAACGACTCCGCGACTCCAACGAAAACAGCATACTCTCCCTCTATTCCGCGAGAGTGAAGTGTAGTTGGGTAGATGGGAATGACCGCTGTCGGAAATCGAATGAATACTCTGGTACAATAGCGAACAGCCAGACAAAGAAAAGGCCCCGCTGGTAACGGAGCCAATTTCGATGTTTGGGTCGGCTTAGAAGCCGGGAAGTTGAAATCTCCCTCATTCTAAGTCCTTGGTTTCTATTTGTCAAATTTAGGGACGGCCTCCAGGCTGCGCTCAAGAGGTTTTACATGGATACTCGTGTATACTGCAAAATTCTTTCAGTTATCGAGTCATGGAGAAATGCGGGGGTCGGCAGTGACTTGCATTTAGGCGAGCCGAGTCTGGCTTTCGGACTCACGGTCATTCGCCTATTTGTCTGGTGCGCGAGCCCCTTGATCGAAGGAATAGATATACCTTGGTACTGGCGCAGACTGCACAATCTCGGAGTGTGGCACTCCATCAAAAGCGATTTCGCGGCAGATGTCGACCGACTTCGCACGGCACCGCGTTGGATACACCTCCCCATTGCGCTTGTTTTGCTGGCAGCACTGTTCCACCCGTATCAGCCCGTCGGAATAGTTTTGAGCATCGTCTTAACGTCTGGACTTCTGTTCATTTTGCTCATGTCAGCGGTAATCGCGGTCCGTCGAGCGTGACCATCGCCTGACTACGGCCGCAAATATTCTTCCTGCGAGGCATGGGGTCTGATACCATTCTAGTAATTGATTAGCGGGCTGGGGATGGAGAAGGATTCAGAGGGAACGGCTGGGTACAGGAGCGCCCCTGAAGACGTCACAGACCGCATCCACCAGCGCCTCGTCGTCAACCGTCCGAGCCAGCGTCTTGATCACACTCGAGAACGCCTCAGCCCCTTCGTCGTTCTTCGAGCAGTGAGATACCTTCCAAGCTATCACAGCCCCACGCAATGCCCGCTCAGCGCGATTGTTGGTCGGCTCTACGTTGGGGTCATCCAGAAAGCGCAGCAGGTTGCCGTGGTCGTTGTGCCTACCGAGTTCATTCAGAAGTCGCTGATTGTCCGGGTCCGGCATCGGACGTTCGCGCAGATGGTGGGATACCTCTCGTTTCAACCGCTCAGACTCGGCGACAAAGTTAGACGCCGCACCGCGCCGTTGCGACTCCCGCAGCTCAATCGCCTCTCTCAGCAGTTCCATTAGACGCTTGCCAAAGCCATGCCCTCGGCTCCGATCGGGGGTGCGCCCTCTACCCACCTTGGTCTCAACCACATCACTGACAGAACGAATCACGTGCGCCATACACTTCTGCTGTTTCACACCGGACAGAGTATGGGAGTCATAGCTCCGACCCCTGTCCGCAACCATCACTCCACCATAGTCTGAGGGGATCAACTCTCTGACTTCCTCGTTGCGGTGGCGAGAGCGTACCTGGTACACGGTCGTCTCATCGGTCTCGAACGCCATCAGGAAGGCGGGATCTCCACCCACACGCCAGCCCGTGTCGTCGGTGTGGACGAACGCGCTGTCGCGTATCGAACCGCGCAGATTGCGGTAAGCGTCTCCCACTTCCCCTCGCGCGGCGCAGCGCGTCCTGCGTGATCGCGCTCTGACTTATCCTCACTCCGCTCAGAGTCCTGAGTATGGAGGGGATCTTCCTCACCGGAACGCCCGCGCTGTGGTGCAGTATATGGGCCGCCGCCATCACCCGCTTGCCCACTCGATGGGCGCTCGCGCCGTACTGGTCAGGCGCAATATCCCGATGACGGCCGCGAACCCGCTTTCCACACGACTGACACCGGCATATCTGTACCCTGTATCCCTTCACATCGGGCTTGGGCATCGGGGGAATGTCGGTCACATAGGCGAAGCTCACTCCCTCATATTCGAGTCTGCCCCCACATCCCGGGCAACTGTCCCCGGCTACCGACACCTCAATGATCGGTTCCGTTAGGTCACCATGGGAAGGAGGCTTTCGGTAGCTGAACGATCCCCTGCCCGGCTTTCGGCCCGGACGTTTGGGCTTTGCGGTTCGTGTGCCCTTGGAGAACGGAGCGGCTTGGCGCTTCCCCACTCGCTGAGCCTCGACGAGTCGCTTCTGCAACTCCCTGATCGTCACCAACTTCCGAGCGTTCCGATCTTGCAGCCGCACAATTTCAACCTGCTGGCGGTCAACCTGAGCAATGAGGTCGTCGTGCTGGCAGGGTGGGAGGTCTTTGCCTGAACACATGGCCGCAGTATAAGAATATGTTCAGAGAACCGCAATCCCCAACCAACAGCCGCTAATCAATTACCCTCAGACATTGGGGTCGTCCTCTATCTTGCATCGACGTTTCACTTGTGGGGCCTATGGGCTTCCGGCGCTTTTTCGTTCTCAGAGGTACTATAGCCAGCCTTCTTTGAGACTGACATTTCGATTTGGCTCCTGTGCTAGTTTCCGCAGACTCTCGCGTATGTCTTTCGCAACCTCTTCCACTTCCTTAGCTACCCTGGGATGTTCCCCAAGCTCTAACTGAAGTGCGGTCGCGAGTGGAAGCGTCAACTCGGGTGTGGAAGTGGATGACTGGATCAATGCAAGGGCGTGCTCAGCGCCAATGCTGGCACAGAATTTGATAAGGACATCCACGGTTCCGGATGGCAACTCTGAGATTCCACCAATGCATTCCAGCAAAGATCTGACCTCATCCTCGCTGATGCCACGACCCAATTCCGACAGCACGGCTCCTTTCTGAACAAGGCTGGACGCCTTCAACTGACTTGATCGTGGCTCCTCCATTTCGTCGCAGAGCTTGATGGCAAAGTCCAGAGGATAGAGCGCCCTGTCAATATCACCCTCCATCCACATCACATTACTCAGCGTGAGCAGGGTTTCCACTCCCATGAATCCTCGTTGCCCTTCAATCTGACGCTTGAGAGCACCCGTTATGAGATCAACGCCCTCGGCCGCCCGTCCCATGAACGCGAGGGTCCCTCCTTTGAAGACCAAGGCCGCATCCACCATGGCTATGAGAATGGGATTTTCCGACTGGCCGTATCTTTCGAGAATTTCGTCGTGCCCGGAGACTGCCTCGGCCCACATTTCGTTCTGGCCCATAAGATTCGATTTGCCAAGTAGAGCGTAGCCCACCCACTTAGCCAAGTCTGGCAGTTCATCTTGTCCAAAGCGACACACGATTTCATCATATTCGCGGATTGCCTCGGTGGTAAGGCCCTCTTCGGCAAGAGCCTGCGCTCTCATTGCCAATTCAGTGGCTATTGCTTCAGCGATTTCGGGCGTTGCAGTTGAACCAAAACTGCTGACTACGTCCGAATCGGTCAGAAGTTCCGCTCGCATATCGGCTATCTCAGGCAGATTCAGGAGATCCTGGAAAGCAAGCTCGTGAAGCATTTTCAACTGACCGTCGTTATTCTCGTATTCTTGGGCAATGTGCCGACCGAATCGTAGCAACTCGGACGATGAGTAGCAGCAGACCATGAACTGAATCAAAGCCCTCACCACTTGCCCTTCGCCGCTGGGGCGCCTCAGAAGATAGTAGATGTTGTACAGCCGCTCCGTGAGGTAATACTGTCTGCGACGAGGCGTACCCCCTTCCTCCGTAACTGCTCCGCGCTCGATAAGACGCTTCAGAAATGCGCTGCATCTGCTCGTGTCGATTCGTGCTTGGTCAGCGACCTCCCTAGTCGTCGCCGGCTTCCAGAGACGCGCCAATGCCAGATACACCCGTCGCTCATGAGAAGGCAGAGCGTCGATATGGCTCTTGAAGTATTCCGTGTGGTCGTCTATCAGCTCGAGTAGGTTATTCATGAGCTCGTTGAAGGACTGAGTAGTCTTGAAACCGGCGACCACCGCGATCATCCTCGGGCTGCCCCCGGTCAGTATCTGCAGTGGCCTGATGGTTCCCAGCTCGCCTGGCTGTCCAGACACGGTTGACCAGAGGACAGCGCACTCCTCGGTGCTCAGGGACCGCAGGGTCACGGCGCGGAAGATGTCGTAGAGCGGCTGGTCAGGATGGTCTATCTCCTCGAACCGGCTTGTTGCGCTGCCCAGCAGCGTGATTCTGGGCTCCGTCTGAAGCACGCTCCGCAGCTTCCACCCGGCGTCCGGGTCGGCTATGTCCGGCAGGAGCATGTTCAGATTCTCGACAATCATTGCGAGGCGCTTTCTGTGTTTGTCCGAAAAGTCCAGGAGCGCTCCCAGGCAGCGCTCCGCGAGGACACCGTCGTCTGCGACTGCTCTGAGATCTTCATATGTCAAACGCAGGGATGACCGTTCTTCCACCGATGCCTGTTCGGCAAGCCTTCCAAGGCACTCCAGCCAGAACTCGCCGTAGGATGACACCTCGTAGCTCTCTTCGGCGAAGACGATGGGGAAGTATCCCTCAAACCCGTCACTACGACGCATCTCAGCGGCCACTCTCAGCAAAAGGTGAGTCTTTCCGCTGCCCCTCGGACCGATGACTATCGTGTGCGGGCTGGGACCTCCAGAGCCGTCGCTGAGAGATTCGACAATGGAATCGAACTCGGCGGCGCGCACGCAGAACGATTCCACCAGCTCGTCGTCAGTGAGAAAGCCCGGGTTGTATTTCCTGACAGTAACCGCCATTACGCGCCCTCCCGTCGTTAGTCCCTGTCCTCGATCCCGGTGAAGTACGCGCCATGTCGGGCGCGCCACCAGTCCTCGAGCAGCCCGGACACGTAGCGATATCCGTCCGTATGACTCTCCAGGTAGCCATCGTGTTCCAGCGAGTACAGCACGTCATCAATCACTACTTCTTCATCCTCCCCGCTATTGGTGAGCAGTTCGCCATACCTTCTGATGGCTCCTGAGGTGAGGAATCCGTTGTTGACCGCGGCCTCGGTCAGCAGGTCGAGTGCAGATGTGTAGCTCTGGCTGCCTAGGACCATCCTGAGCCGGCTCTCGTAGTGTTCCAGGTCGATCTGGCCGCGCACGCCCAGCAGGTCCCTTTGGTAGACGAGTTCAACGTCGTCGGGAGTGGCCTCATGCCTGCCGATTGTCCGCAGGTGAAGATGAAGATGATCGAAGAACTGCTGCACGTGGTGGGGCACGCAGCAGCGCAGTCGCCCGCAAATACCGGCCCGAACCTCCTCCGACAATGACAGGTCATAACCGCGTGCGAGGGCATCGAGACATTCCATCGCGGTCTCCTCGCTCCATGCCCTCAGCTCGAAGGGAGATAGTATGTTGGCCTGGGCGCTGAGTCCAGCTTGTCTTAGGATCGGTTCTAGCCCGACACTGCCTGAAACGATCAGGATCGCCCTATCGCGGTGGTTCTGCCCGTTCTGCCTGAGCCAGCTGAGGAACCGATCGGCCGCCTCGCGCCGATCCGGCGTCATGGTGTAGTCCTGGCCCTTGAGCAGCCTGTTTATGAGAATGGGTAGTTCGTCTATGGCGAGAACGACGGGCTTGTCGCTCTCGGCCAGGCTTGCGAATATTCTGTCGCCGGTCTCGTTCCAGTTCCCGCTGGCGACTCCTCCCCTCAGCTGTACCTTGAGATCCGCCAGTGAACCTGCGGACAGCGATACCGCCTCCACCTGATTACTGAAACCCTGTAGGAAGTTGGAGAAGTGGGAGAGGACATTTGACCACACGCCCTGGATCGACCTCGCCTCGAACGCGATCTCCGCTATGGCATCCCCGGCGTTCGCAGCCGCTTCGAGGTCCACGAAGATGGTCTCATATTCGCCCTCTTCACGCAGACGGCGCAGCAGCTCCCGCACGAGGCTCGTCTTGCCCATGCGCCGCTGGGCCGTGAGAAGCGTGTGGGTCCCGTCCCGGATTCGCTCCCGCAGGGCTTCGAGTTCCACCTCTCGGTCGAAGAACCTCTCTCCCTCCACCCAGTTGGAGCCTGCTTTCCTGAGCGTCGCCGTCATGTATCGTCCCCTTGGCGGAGTCTGGACACTCTGCCGATCCGGTTGTCTATGTGATATATCAAATCTAGCACACCAACAGTCTTGTTGGCAACAGTCTTGTTGGCAAGTATCGGCTGATCTTGGAATGTCTGGGGGCCACAATCTCCCAGCAGCAGGGAGGGCAAATGAGGTGTCGGAGAATAGGCTGTGCGTCTCGATACTGGTCTATTATGAACTCGCTCGAATGCCGGAAGGTAACCTGTTCACCTATCGGTGAGCTGGGCTGTAGAGATCCAACCGATTCCGACCACTGCCGGATCGTGTTGTAAACACGTCGAGTATCGATTTGACGAAATCCCTGTCTTGGGAAGAAACGCCGGAAGCCCACTCCCGCAGGTAAGTGTGGAGCTTCAAGGCGGAGTCAGGAACATCAGAAACTGCGTTCCAGCCTGTGGGATTATCCTCAAAGAGTGGCAGCAGTGAATAGGCGACCACCGCGTTCGACTGTCTCCGGCAGGGATCTTTGCGTAACTCATCCTCCCTCTGACGCAGTCAGTTCCGAAGTGTCTGACATTGGGGGAGTTGAAATTCCTCACAGGAAAGGGGTTCCGCTGCATAGACCGCCAGGGAGCAGGCGTAGTCACTCCAATTCGGAAGGAGGAGGATATACAGGCCACGTCTCCGCCATCCGTCGAGGCGCGAAAACCGACGCCAATTCACACAGCGCCTCATGAAATCAGTCCGACTATGGAAATGTTTTAGTTATACGCCCAACTATAACACCGTCAGAATTTCGCAATGGATTACCGACACCTACACTCAGTATCTCTCGGAATAATGTGGCATAAGCGTCCATTCGGGCTTCCTGGTGAAGTACTCGCTCCATAGCGTATTCCATACCCCTCGATAGTCCGCCATTGGATAGCAATGCATAACTGTCGGGGCCGATCCTAGGTAATAGAGTTCTGGTTTCCTCTTGATGATAAGCAGAGGCAAACTCCTGCATCTTTCTCTCAACTGAAAGTTCGAATACGTTGCCGCCAATGCTTGGTTCGGGAAGGCCGCCGCGCCTGATTTCCTTGATTGCCCATTCAATAGCGGGGACAGTGAACACATGGGGCGGACTTAAGGCCCAATCAGCCCCCATCAGGGGGTTTCCTCCGCCCCAACCTTTCACCACCATTTCGTAAATTCTAGTCTCGACACACCTTCTCAGTTCAATGTCGTTTATGCGTTTGTATATCGTGATGCTGACACAGATTCCTGCCACGCCAACTACTATTCCGACCGCGCCTAGTAGTATCTCGATGGTCATAACTTGATTCCTATCTAGGAGCGTGTCCGAGTATCCGTGATTGATTGTGGAGTATGGCCCAAGCAGCGGATGGCGACAACTATCTTTGTCGCTCGTAGAGTTAGGCGTCCAGATAGTTTCTTGAACATCGTGCCGTCCACCGGCTCAGACGGGTTCTTTATGCCTGCGGCAGGTGGTTTCAGCAGCGCTCTGGGAGGCAGTCTGACCCCAGACCTGAACAGCTTCAGAAGGTTGTGGCCCATGCAGATCAGCAGCCACTCGCCGTTCACCTTGTCCAGACCCCGCAACAAGAACTGCCGAAAGCCCCGACACTGCTTGACCTGTCCGAATACAGGTTCCACCGTTCCCATCCGCAAGGCGTAACGCTCTCTGCCACGCTTCGTCCGCAGCTTGCGGCGCATCCGGTCTCTGGCCGACAGATGTCTGGGTATTCGACCCCGGGGAGCAGGCGGCGCCACCCTGCCATGGCGCGTCTTCTCAGGAGCTATGAACGGCTCCACTCCCAGCGCGTGAATGTTCTCAACCGCCTCTGCCGAGTAGTAACCCGCGTCTGCGGATAACTCACGGGGAATCGAGCCTGCATTAGCGATGGTCTCCTCCATCATGCCCACCGCCTGACGCTTGTCCGAGGACTGGTTGGTGGCGCGCGCCGCCACTATCACCTGGTTTGCGCTGTCCACCACCGCCTGGCAGTTGTAGGCTTGAACGAATGCCCGACCCCCGGGGGCAGGCATGATGCGCGATTCGGCGTCGGTGAAATTGCGCTGCGCCCTCTCGTCTGGAACACCCGGATGCTTACGACCCGCAGCCTCCGCCCGCTCCGCATCAGTCCGAGCCTCCGCTTCCAGCGCCGCCATAGCCTCACGTATCTTCCTCAATCGACCTTCGCGAAAGGACAACTCTGTCGGCAACTCGTCTCCCCGCTTGTCCCCGCCGTATCGCCGGTCTTCCTCTACATCCATCTCCTCTGCCCTGCGCAGCAACTCCTCCACCTCAGCTTCTGACTGGGCCGACTTCTCCTTCATGCGTCCGTAACTCATAGCCTTATGCTTCGATGCGTTCGCCTTGACCTTCGTTCCGTCCAACGACACGTGTCCCAGCTTGACCAGACCTGCCCGCTGGCACAGAACCAGCACCTGCAGGAAAAGCTCAGATAGATCAGAGAGGTGATCCTTGCGAAAGTCGGATATGGTGCGAAAGTCCGGCGTGTTGTTGGCCGAAAGTACCCGAAACGCGATGTCCTCGCAAAGACGCTGGGCGATGCGGCGCGAGGAGGCCACTCCGATACAGTAGCCATAGAGCAATACCTTGACCATCATCCGAGGATGGTAGGGTGGGCCGCCTCGACTCTCCCGCTCGTACACAGACGTGATCGCGGACAGGTCCAGATGATCCACGATGTCGGAGATGAAGTACGACAGGTGGTCCGGAGGCAGCCACTCCTGCATCGCCACTGGAAGCAGAAACTGCTGGTTCGGATCGTAGGAGCGGTAGGTCTTGCTCATTGATGGCTCCACACACTTGGCTGTCTCATCATCTTACCCACAATAGCTCGCCAACCGTATTACTCGGACAGGCTCCTAGTACTGTTTCCATGTAATTGTGCAGTGTCATTAGAAATAGGTTAGTCTTGAGCATGATCTTTTTGTGAGGGAGCGCCGAGACATGACCGCCATAAAGTATAAAGTTGAGTTGACACAATCCGAACGGGCCAGTCTGACGGAGGTGACCAGCAAGGGAAGGTCGTCAGCGCGCAAAGTGAAGCGAGCGCTTGCGCTGTTGAGGGCCGACGAGGGAATGTCTGACCCTAAGATAGCGGAAGCGATTTCCATGAACGCTGATACGGTAGCCAGGGTTCGGAAACGATTCTGTGAGGAGGGACTGGAGGGTGCGCTCAACGAACGCCCCCGTCCTGGACAGAAACGAAAGCTGGACGGCAGACAGGAAGCGCATCTGGTTGCCATAGCTTGCAGCGACGCGCCCGAAGGACACACACACTGGACACTCCAACTGCTTGCTGACAAAGTGGTGGAGATGGAGTTTGCACAGAGCGTATCGCTTGAGACGATTCGGCAGATACTCAAAAAAACGAACTGAGGGCCCTGGAAGAAGAAAGAGTGGTGTATCCCCAAGGTGAGCGGTGAGTTCGTGGCTCGAATGGAGGACGTGCTGGAACTGTACAGTGAAGACTACGACCCGCAGCGTCCCGGGGTCTGCCCTATGTCTATATACTCTCGCTCACTGAGAAGCTCACTCAGATGAGAGTGGTTTGCGCCCGAGTACCGGGTACGGGCCAGGTTCACAACTTCGGCGATCACGGTGTTCGGTGTGGCGTTGGCGGGTCTGCGACCTCGGTTACCGTGGGCGAGTGCGGCTGCTCCCTCCTGTCTGTAAGCCGCCAGAATACGCTTGGTGTGGCGTGCGCTCACTCCAATCAATGTCGCTGCCTGCTCTGTCGTCATATGCTCTGCCATCAGGCTGTTAAGGACCTGAAGCCTTGCCTGCTCTTGGCGTCTGCGTCAATGTCACTTGCTCCATCATGCGGACATTGTATCTTTGATATGCAGGGGATAATTTACTGACAAAGACAGTTCCGGAGTGTGGCAGACCGATCTGACATTGGTCATAGCAGACCGTGATAAAGCGAGGGTCGCCGCACTCATTCCAGCAGAGCCCGAACAGTTGCCAGGGCCAACCAAGCCCGTATCTGCAAGGTAGGGCCAGTATCAAGGAGGTGAGCACGTCTCAGGAACCCATCTACGTTGGCATCGATGTGGCCAAGGACCAGGTTGATGTCGCGGTTCGACCCGCTGGCAGAAGCTGGAGTGTGAAATATGATGAAGCCGGTGTGGACAGTCTCGTGGCGCAGTTGAACAGTCTCAAGCCTGTCGCAGTGATTACGGAGTCCACCAGTGGCCTGGAGCTTCCCCTGGTTGTGGCTCTGGCGGCGGCGTCACTGCCCGTTGCAGTCGTCAATCCCCGCCAGGTGCGCGACTTCGCCAAGTCCACCGGGCAGTTGGCGAAGACTGATCGGCTGGACGCTCAGGTACTGGCGCACTTCGGTGAAGCGGTACGTCCATCAATACGTCCGTTAAGGGACGTCGACACCCAGGCGCTCGGAGCTGTGCTGGCGCGCAAACAACAGGTGATGGACAACCTGGTGGCTGAGAAGAACCGACTTGGTCGCGCCACAGCAGAAGTTCGCTCTCGCATAGAGGCACATATCAGTTGGCTGAAGCGGGAACTTGACGACCTGGACACCGACCTGCGCCACAGGATACTGCATAGTCCTGTATGGCGTGAGAAGGACAACCTGCTGCGCAGTGTTCCCGGAGTGGGTCCACAGGTGTCGCTGACCCTGCTTGCGTACCTGCCGGAACTGGGCAACCCGCAAGCAGATCGCCGCCCTGGTCGGTGTGGCGCCCTTCAGTCGAGACAGTGGGCCTCATCGAGGTAAGCGCAGTGTCTGGGGCGGTAGAGCCACGGTGCGCTCTGCACTGTACATGGGGGCGTTGGTGGCGAGTCGGCACAATCCTGTGCTGCATGAGTTCTACCAGCGTCTGCTGGAAGCCGGCAGACCGAAGAAGGTAGCCCTCACCGCATATATGAGGAAGTTGCTGACCATACTCAACAGCATGGTGAGGACAGGCGAGCGATGGAATCCGACTATCGCAACGCCTTGACATTCAAGACGGTTGCTTTTTGCTGGTCACTTACCCTGACCTTTATGCTGGCCTTCGACACCTTTTACACCACCTTCGGCGGTTGCATGAACTGTCACGAAATGCATGTTGGCCACTCATTCAGTCAGACCCTCCTTCTAAAGCACCTTCCACCAGGGCGCTGCAAGTACCTCGGGAGTCAGCCAGTCGACGACGTCGCCTGAATGTAGTAGAAGTCCCGGTCTGGACCTTTCACCATACTCCACCCTGAAAGTTCTTAGATGAGCCGTGTCACGGTAACGCGGTCTGGCAGTAGCCTTGACCTCAATGGGAAGTAGGCTGCTGCCGGTCTCAATGACGAAGTCGACCTCTTCCCCTATGGACGTGCGCCAGTAGAACAGTTCGGCTCGCTCTATCCTGGAATCGCGCCAGGACATAAGGTCGTGCAGCACGATGTTTTCCAGGTGCGCGCCTCTCGGTTCCGTATCCTGTGTGAGGTGCATGGCCACTCCCGTGTCACCCCAGTATATCTTTGGCGCCTTTATCAGACGCTTGGTGCGATTGACTGCGTACGCGGGCAATCGCACCAGCAGATAGGATGTCTCCAGGAGGTTGAGATAGCGATGCACCGTGGGCTGCGGCAGCGCAACATCGCGACCGAGGTCAGTCTGGTTGACGAGCTGCCCCATACGCAGGCAGGCAGCGCGCATCAGGCGACGGAAGTCGGGAAGAGCGGAGATGGCCGACAGCGCCTGAAGATCGCGATCCAGGTAGGTCCGCACGTATCCGTCAAACCAGATCGCTCTGTCCGCATCGGAGCCAAGTTCCAGCGCGGGTGTAGGAAATCCCCCGCGACGCGCCAGCTTCCTCCAGTCCTCCTCAAGGTCGTCAGCCTGCTTGGCTATTATGTCCGGCCAGTCCGTGTCCGGCGCGGCAAGCAGTTGCTCCCAGATTCCGCATCGGCCCGAGCCTGCCTGCTCTCTGCGCATCATTGGCCATAACGTCAGGTAACTCGCCCTGCCGGCGAGCGATTCGGAGACACGCTGCATCAGAAGCAGGTTGGCGGATCCCGTCAACAGGAATCTGCCGGACTCACGGTGGCGGTCTATGGCACGTTTCACCGCATTGAGCAGGTCGGGTTCACGCTGTACCTCATCGAGCGTGATATGCTGTTCTCCGCCAAGAAGAGTGCCCGGGTCACGTCGAGCCAGGTCCAGAACGTCCAGGTCGTCGAGCGATAGGTAGCGGCGAGTTCCAGGTGTCAACTCGTGGGCGAGTGTACTTTTGCCGGTTTGTCTGGCGCCGGTTACAACCACGGCTGGCATGACCCTGAGCCGCTGTTCGAGACCGGGTACGACAAGGCGGGGGAGTGTGTTTTCCATCATGGTGTGAATGACTATCATTCACACCATGAATTACAAGGTGATGGCGCTACGCCCGCTCACCCTCGTGTTGCAACTCATGGACGCGCTCAGCCGCACAGAAATAGCGGATTCTTACGCCCATTCGCTCAAACTGCCGCCCGGCGACGAGATACGCGTAGTTCTATACGACCGAGTAAGTGATGGTAGGGCACACTTCTTCTTGGTAAAAGAACTTACCACGTAGTGTCACCTGTTCGATCGGTATAGTCCTGGAATGATCGGCTCTGTGGCCCGAATTTGTAACAGGCCTGGACTTAGACAAGGTCACCGCGCTATGGCTTACTGCCGACGAGGACTTATTTCGGCGGAGAATTCACACTGGAAGTCTGTGCAGCTTGAAGTCTCCTCGTGAACGGATGATGATCGACAAGTTCCTCGAACGCACTCTCGCCTATAACGCGCGAATGGTCGCCGCCGTCAATCAGCATGGATTCATCCTCATCGATGTCCTGCAGTCCGACGTGGCGGCGCTTACCGAAAGGCGCCTGTCTACACTCGGCATCGACAAGCGATAGCACTCCTGGGCTTGTTCAAAATTCCCCACCACCAAGTAACCAGTCCGAACCTGCGTGAGATTCACCATGAGGCGTTCACTAGGCCACGGCCGCTGCCCATCCGGAGTCAGGTCTGGCGCGAGATCGCCGACAGGATATGTAGGGCAGGGAAGTGCGGGGACGCGTCGCAGGCAGCGCTTGTGGCGCTCGCTAACCTGCTGGTCTATGTGAGCGGCAGGCGCATGCACTGATGCGGCGTCGGGATGCCGGCGGGGCTATGCCGGCTCCGTTGTCTATAGGATAGACTTGAGAAACCGCAGGTGCTCTGGGAAATACCGCGGGCAGGGTCAGTTTGAGGGGAACGGCTCTGCCCACATTCTGCCCACATTGAGTTTGAGTCGGAGTGGGTTGGGATGACCTGTAGTGACCTGTATAGACTGGAGAGATAAACGACTTTTAGTGAGATAGGTAAAAATAGACCTGATTTGACCTGGTCCTGTGGGGTCTCGACGGTTTCGTAAACCGCAGGTCGGCGGTTCGAATCCGCCCGTTGGCTCCACTTCCACTGCATAGTCTCAGCTAAGGTCTGCCTGTTTTGCAAGCGTGTTAGCCAATGCGCCATGTTGTGCCGTCGGGGTTGTCTTCGAGCGTGACGCCGAGTTCGGTGAGGCGGTCGCGTATGCTGTCGGCGAGTTGGAACTGGCGGGCTGAGCGGAGTTCGGTTCGCACGTCCACGAGCGTCTGAATGAAGGGGGCGGCTTCCGCGCCGGTGTCGGATTCCTGCTCGCCGAGCTTCAGGCCAAGGACGCCCGCCAGTTCTTGCAGTGTGTCTTGCGCGCCGGTGACGTCCGCGCCGCGTTCTCGTCCACGGTTTATCTCTCGCGCAAGGTCGAAAAGGGCCGCGAGCGCCCTGGGGGTGTTGAGGTCGTCGTCCATGGCCTCGGTAAAGCGTTCTCGGAACTGGGCGTCGTCGAGTTGGGGGCCATCGGCGGACGAGGCGTTGACGGCTTGTCGTAGTCGCTGGATGGCGCGTTCCTGCGCGCGGACGTTTTCCTCGCTGTAGAATAGGGGCGAGCGGTAGTGGGAGCTTAGGAAGAATAGCCTCAGAGCCTGCGGGTCGTAGAATTCGAGTGCTTCGGGCAGGGATATGATGTTGCCCAGAGATTTGCTCATCTTCTCCGCGCCGAGGCGGAGCATCCCGTTGTGCAGCCAGAACCTGGAGAATGGGGTTTGGTCGGTGTAGGATTCAGACTGCGCTATTTCGTTTTCGTGGTGGGGGAAAACAAGGTCTTCGCCACCGCCGTGTATATCAATCGTTTCACCAAGGTACTTGATTGACATTGCGCTGCATTCGATGTGCCAGCCGGGTCTGCCATTTCCCCACGGGCTGTTCCACGAGGGTTCGCCCGGCTTCTGGGACTTCCACAGGGCGAAGTCGAGAACATCCTCTTTTCTTTCGTCAACCTCTATCCGCGCGCCGGAAAGCAGGTCGTCAACGCTTCTTCGGCTCAACTTGCCGTAGTCCTCATCGCGCCTGACCCTGAAATAGACGTCGCCCTCAACATCGTAGGCGTAGCCCTTGTCAATCAGGCTCTCGATTATCTCGATTATCTTGTCTATCTCCCGGGTGGCCCTTGGGTATTCGTGGGCAGGGGCTACGTTCAGCGCGCTCATGGCGTTGACGTATTCGTCTATGTTAGCCTCCGCGAGCTCGGACACGGTTATGTTCCGCTCGTTTGCCGCGGCTATCATCTTGTCGTCAATGTCGGTGAAGTTCTGGATGTGCCTGACCTCGAATCCCCTGAATTCGAGGTATCGGCGCAGCGCGTCGAACGTTACGGCGGACATGGCGTGTCCGATATGCGAGGACGAGTAAGGAGTGATGCCGCACACGTACATACGCACCAGTCCGTTGGGTGAGTCGAAGTCGTTGACCCGCGCTCTCAAAGTGTCGTAGAGTTTCATGCTTTAGTTATAGTGGCGACTGCCATGCAGCAAATTCCCTCGCGGCGTCCAACGAATCCGAGATGATCCGTGGTTGTCGCCTTGAGACTGACCGATTCCGCGTCCATGCTCAAAGCCTTCGCCAGCGCGGCGCGCATATCGGCTATGTAAGGTCTGAGAGTGGGACGTTCGGCGAGTATTGTAGCATCAATGTATTCCACTCGCCAATCGTGACGGGCGAGAATTCGCGTTGTCTCGGAGAGGAGTTTTGAGCTGCGAATTCCGGCGTAGCGCAGATCCTTCGACGAAAAGCGCGTCCCAATGTCGCCCAGGTTCGCCGCGCCGAGGCAGGCGTCTATTATAGCGTGGATGAGGGCATCGCCATCGCTGTGGCCGTCGAGTCCGCGACTGTGCGGAATGACGATGCCTCCCAGCGCGAGTTCGCGCCCCTCAACGAGCGGGTGAACGTCCACTCCGATTCCGGTCCGTGCGCTCAATTCAGGGTGTCTCCCTTACCTGATTGGATGATGGCTTCGGCGATATGCAGGTCTTCGGGAGTGGTAACCTTGATGTTGTCGTATGAACCCATGAACAGCATTACCGGATGCCCAATGGCCTCTATCATGGTCGCATCGTCGGTGGCGTCGTGAACTATGCGCGAGTGCGCTTTCAGAATCAGGTCGTATGTAAACGCCTGCGGGGTCTGGGCGGCCCACAGCGAATCTCTGCGCGGGGTTTCCTTCACAGTCATGTCTGGATTGGCTATCTTGATTGTGTCCTTGACCGGAACAGCCGCGGTGGCGGCATCCGATTCGGCGGCTGCGGATACCGCTCTTTCTATCGTGCGCTTGTCAACGAACGGGCGGGCGCCATCGTGCACCAATACTATATCGCTTCCTTTCAGTTCCCGCAGGGCGTTCAGTACGGAGTCTTGCCTGCGCGCTCCGCCTTCCACGACCGATACGACCTTTTCAAGTCTGTATCTTCTGACCAGGCTTATTACAGGCTCCACGTTCCGCACGGACGTGGCGATGGATATAGTATGAATCAGAGAGGAGTCGTTGAAAGTTTTCAGGCAGTGTGCCAGCAGGGGTTCGCCGCCGAGGGCCGCGAACATCTTGTCAATGTCACCCATACGCCGACTTTCGCCCGCGGCGACAACGGCGACTCCCACCTTCGGGCTTGCTTCGGGACAAACGCTCTGCATCCGATTTGCCAATTTGGGCTAGTCCCGGGCGGGCTGTGCGAAGATTATACGGCCTGCCGCAGTCTGCAATATGCGGGTCGCGGTGACGTTCAGTTCAGTGTCCAGATAGCGTACGCCGGACTCGACCACGACCATTGTGCCGTCTTCCAGGAAGCCCACTCCCTGTCCGGCTTCCTTGCCTTCCTGAATTATTCTCAGCCGCATATTCTCGCCCGGAATAACGACGGGACGCAGCGACCCGGCGAGCTCGTTGACGTTGAGAACGGTTATGCCGTCAATCTGGGCGACACGATTCAGGTTGAAGTCGGTGGTGACGATGGATGCGCCCATGTCCTTAGCGAGTCCGACCAGCTTCGCGTCCACGTCGCGGGCGCGGGGGTAGTCTATTTCCAAAACCTCGGTACGCACTTTGCCATCCATCCGTATCTGGTTCAACATCTCCAGGCCGCGCCTGCCGCGCGCCCTTCTAATCGAGTCGCCGGAATCCGCTACGTGGCGGAGTTCATTCAGAACGAAGCGAGGGATAACCAGGGTTCCCTGCAGAAATCCGGTCTGGGATACAGAGGCTATACGACCGTCTATAATCGCGCTTGTGTCTATGAGCATAATGCCGGCCCGATTGTCCTGTATGTGGGGCGCGCCGTTCAGAGAGTGGGACGACGGTTCAGGTACGAACTTCTGGAAGAGGTCGCGGGATGGGGAGAACATCAGCATCGCGCCCAGATATGCCAGCATCAGCCCCAACACAATCGGGAAGGTGATTCCGGGCCATCCCGGGATCCGCCACAGTAGGATGGAGAAAAGCAGCGCAACCAAGAGTCCCATTATAAGCCCGACGACACTGGATAACATTCTCGAGGTGGGAATCGAGCGAGTCTGTTCCGCGATACTTCGATACAGCCTGCCTAGGGCATAGGGAGTTGCGAGAAGGCCGATGATTCCGCCAGAGATGGCAAGTCCGAAGACCCAGAGCACGTAACGCTCTGGTCCCCATATATCTGTTATGTATTCGCCGAGGCCCCATCCGGCAGTGGCCAGGAAAGCGCCCCCAACGATACGGGAAACTATATCCGCGACCATTCTTAGGCTTCTTCCATTGTTGCGAGAAAGCCCTCTCACTCTCATCGAGTGGTCCGGATTTCTCGGGTCTCTGACCAAATCAAGGTGTTCATGCGGGAAGGGAGGGGCGCAACCCTTGCCTCGCAGTCTAACCTGGAAAAGAACCGCGTACTATTGTAATTTGAAAACGGCAGAATGCGGGATAGCATACTTAAGCTATTATACAGGACACCACTCAGAATTGCATCGGCTTATAGTGGTATCAAATGAATATACGAACTGAAACGCCATTTGTATTTCATGTGTCGGTCGAACCGGATAAAGTGTTCCTGCCCCGCTTTTTTCCCATGTGCTGGTGAATAGCAGTGTCTCCAACCCTGAAAGGTGGTTGAATCGTGGTGCCCAAGTGGCTCAAACGCATATCGCTAACTCTCCTGGCCGTGCTGGCGGTCGTGGCGCTGCTCCTCACCGTTACCGCCCAGGGCCGCACCGCACTCAAAACCGCCCTGTTTCTTCCACAGGTGCTGCCCACTCTTCCGGTCAAGCCGCAGGAGTGGTTTACCGATGACCCGCTTATGGAGGAGGTGACCTTCCCGACCGCGGACGGAGCCGGGGTCGCCGACCTCTACATCCCCGCAGGCGCAGGGACTCACGGCGCGGTGCTGCTGTTCCTCGGCGTCAATCCCGCTGGGCGGGACGACCCGAGAGTCGTGGGTCTGGCCGAAGGGCTGGCTCAGTCGGGCGTGTTGGTAATGATTCCATGGTCCGACACTATGACTCAGAAGAAGGTGTCGCCGCGCGACGTAGATTCCCTAGTCCACGCCTATACGTATCTGCTGGCGCATGAACGGGTTGATCCCGAAAGGTCCGGAATGGGCGGGTTCTGCGTAGGCGCGTCTTTCGCCACAGTTGCTGCGCAGGACGCGAGGATTAGCGACCGGGTGCGGTTCGTAAATTTCTTCGGCGGATACTACGACGCGCGCGACCTCGCGGCTTCGGTTTCTTCCGCAAGCCGCTTCTATGGGGAGGTGGTCGAACCCTGGGCGCCGGACAGGCTGAGCGTCGAGGTCGTGACATCACACCTGGTAGGCGGTATTCCCGATGCCGGGGAACGCGCGCTGCTCGGCAGGGTGTTCATAGAGCGTGACGCGGTTGTGGACAAGGCCCTGTTATCCTCTATGTCCGCCGAGGCGCAGATGGTTCACCGACTGCTATCGGGCGTGACTCTCTCTGAGGCGAGAGAACTGGTGTCGAGTCTCCCCGATTCGATGATAGCGGAGTTGGACGCTATTTCGCCTGCTGCCCGAATACAGGACCTCAGCGCCCGGGTCCTGCTGATGCACGACAGGGAGGATAAACTTGTTCCTTCGGAGGAGTCTCGCCGTCTGGCCAACGCGCTTTCAGAGCGAGGGGGTGTTTACCACACCGAGTTTTCCCTGTTCCAGCACGTGGATCCCACACGCGCCGTAAGCCCACCCGTTTACGCCAGGGAGTTGTTCAAGCTGTATCTGCATATGTATAACATTCTTCGCGAACTGGATTGACAAGTGTGGTAGCAGTGAATGGATGATTGCTATAAACTGCCTCTTGCCGAGCATGAATGTGGCAAAACAAGAATCAGGAGAGATTTTAATGGGTTACGAGTTCAATCACGTCCACCTGAAAGCGCCCGACCCGCGCCGTACCGCCGAATGGTACGCGACCGCTTTCGACTTCATCATCGTCAGCGATATTGTGCGGCCGTCCGGCGACCAGTTTGTAGTGACCAGGACACCGGACGGCGTTACGGTAAATATATCGGGCGCGCGCACGAGCGAGGAAATGGGCGAGGGCAATGCGAACGTTCACTGGGGCCTGGAGCATATAGGCATTACCATTGATGATCTGGACGCGGAGCTGGAGCGGCTGACCGGGATGGGCGCGGTTCTGAAAGAGGGCCCGATAGACGTTCCCAACGGCCCTCGGATAGCGTTTATCGCTGGGCCGGATGACACACGTATAGAACTGCTCCAGCTGCCCGGATAGCCGGAGGAGCAAGAAGCGAAGGGGGTGAAAGATGCCCAGAAGAGTTTTCTTTCCTAATCCTGACAACAAACCATCGGGTTTCTCGCCCGCAACGCGAGCGGGGAACATGGTTTTTGTATCCGGCCAGGTGTCGGTTGACGCCGACGGAAACCTGGTCGGCGAAGGCGATGCGCTGGCACAGTCTGTGCAGTGCCTCGAAAATGTGGAGCAGGGTCTCCGGGCGGCGGGGGCTACTCGCGCCGACGTTACCAAGATTACCGCGTTCCTGGTCAACGCCGACGACTATCCCGCATACGCCGGGGCAAGGCTGGATTTCTTCGGGAATCCCGGCCCCGCGTCCAGCACGGTTTTCATCAGTGGACTGGTGAATCCGAAGTGCCTGGTCGAGATAGAGGCCATCGCCGTAATCTGAGCGCGGAGAGCGACAAACATGGCTGAAGACTGCATCTTCTGCAAGATTGGGGATGGCGAAATTCCGTCCGATATTCTATACCGAGACGAACACTGCTTCGTGATACGCGACATCGTCCCCGTCGCTCCGGTGCATCTGCTCGTCATACCCGTGCGGCATTTCGAGTACCTGACGGAAATGCAGCCGGACTTCTACCAGACTGTCGGGGCTATGTTCGCCGCCGCCAGGGATGCCGCTCGAGCCGAGGGAATCGCGGAAAGGGGCTACCGTCTGGTGGTGAACCAACGCGAAGATGCGGGACAGATGGTACCGCACCTGCATCTTCACGTAATCGGCGGTCGTCGCCTGGAAGGACTGGGTTAGCCGAGCGTGTCCGACCTTCCCGATGCGATTGACACGAGACTGAGGACGCTTCCCTCCGGCCTGAGAGACCATATCGAGCGTTCGAGGGTGGTTTCGCAGGAACTCGCCATCCGGCATAATGTGGACGCTCGGTATGCCGATATAGGAACGGCGGCGCACGACCTGGCCAGAGCGTTCGACCGGCAGGCCCTCCTGGTCGAAGCTGAGCGAACAGGAGTGCCTATTGGGTTTGTCGAGAGACACGAGCCTGTTCTGCTGCACGGGCCTGTCGCCGCGCGCTGGCTTGTGGCCGACGATGAGGGGCTGCACTGGGCCGTTTTGGAGTCGGTCGCCTGCCATACGACTGGCAAGCCGGGCATGAGTGACGTCGCTAAGGTGGTCTTTCTCGCCGACAAGCTCGACCCGCGCAAAGTAGCCCGGTTTCCGTACCTTGAACGGGTCGCCGATAAGTCGAAGCGCAGCCTTGACCTGGCCATATTGGAGTACATAGACAGGACTGTCGAATACCTTCTCGGCAGCGGCGGCCTGGTTCATCCGGTTACACTAAAGTTCAGGAACGAGTTGTTGGTTCGAACAGGCGAATGATGGCGGATGCGCTTACAAAGGATCTGGTCAGCCTTGTCGGACGGGGCGCGGTCTCGTTCGATGAGTCCGACCTGTCGCGCTACGGCGGAGACGCGCTCGGCGTCTTCAGGGCGTTCCGGTCGGCGCATCGGCTGGACGAGCGCGCCAGCGTGGTCGTATGGCCGGAGAGCGCGGAGCATATCGCGAAGGCGCTGAGGTATGCCACCCGCAATTCTATTCCAGTAGTGCCGTATGGCGGCGGAACCGGAGTTATGGGCGCGGCTGCGGCGGTTGATTCGGCGATTGTTCTGAATATGGGCCGCATGAACCGGGTCGTTAGCGTGGACGCCGCGAGCCGAACGGGCGCGTTTCAGCCCGGCATCATCCTCGAGGACGCGCATCGCGCGCTTATGTCACAGGGACTCAGGCTGGGGCATGACCCCTGGAGCAGGCCAATAGCCACGATTGGCGGGGCCATCTCCACGAACGGGGTTGGATACACCGCGTCCGGCCACGGCGCGATGGGCGACCAGGCGCTGGGAATGCGGGTCGTGCTGGGCGATGGGGAGACCATAGAGACCCGCGCCGTGCCGGAATCTTTCTTCGGGTCATCCCTGAACCATATCTTTATCGGCTCAGAAGGCACGTTTGGCGTGATTGCCGAGGCTGCCGTACAAGCCTTCCCTATGCCCGCCTGCTGGAAAATGCTCAGCTTCGACTTTCTGGAATTCGAGTCCGGGTTCGAGGCAGTCAACGCGATGTATGCCCAGGGCATAAGGCCAACGGTTATGGACTATGGCGACGAACTTGCCGCTGACGGCTCCGGCCGCCGCGAGACCGCCACGCTGTATCTCGCGTTCGAGGGCACGGAGAGCAGGGTAGAGTCCGACATAGCGGAGACCGCGGCAATTTGCTCCCGGCACGACGGCAGACGCGGCAGCGGGGCGGATGTCGAGCGGTACTGGAAGAGCCGCCATGCGTCCGCGCAGCGGTACAGGGAGAGCGTCCTAGAGAGCGACACGCCTGACACTGCCCGAAAGAACAGGTCTGCCTACAGGATGGACTATCTTCACGTCGCGCTCCCGGCGGGTAGAGTGTTGGAGTATCGCCGGGCGTGTGAGAGGCTTCTGGCGAAAGAGGGGGTGGCGGTCAGGGAGTGGTCGGTCTGGGGAAGGCCGGAGTTTTTCTCTTTTCTGATTACCGGGAGCGGCGACGCCGAAGATGGAGCTGACAGTCTCAGCCGTACGGTCGACAGCGTGCTGGCTCTCGCGCAGCGGATGGGCGGCACGATGGAATACTGCCACGGCGTCGGGCTGAAGTTGGCGCACCTAGTGGACGCCGAACTGGGGACGGGAATGTCTGCCGCTCGCAGGATTAAGAAGGCGCTGGATCCCGGGGGCATACTGAATCCGGGCAAGATCTGGGGTTAGTTTCCGCCTCCGAGAATGACGACTTGATCGCCGATGGATGCGTTCAGGGATGCCTGTGCGTCGCCCTCGCCTACGGCGATTTCAAGCGTGTTCCGGCTTCCGATGATTGCCAGCAGGCTGCCGACCGCTTTCTGGTAGGAGTCGCTCAGTCCCTCGATAACGTGGCCTGATATGCGTACCTCGGAGTCGGCGGATAGCGCGTCCGCCGGGACATTGGTGATGAGATTGCCGTATGTGTCCACGTGCACTACTACTCCGGTCGTCGTGTTCCCGCACGACGTAAACGCGGGCCTGGGCAGACATACCACCGACTCGACGGAGGAACCGAGCGCGGACGCGGGAACGCCATTTGCGAGGTGGGCGGCGGTCGGGGCGAAAACGTCTCGCCCGTGGAAGGTGCGGCTCACGCGCGGGAGCCAGTAGGCGGGCTTGTCCAGCTCGTAAGCGCGGCAGCCTTCCGGTATCTGCATGCGGGGTGGTGCGTCAGGCTCGGTGGCGGAATAGCGCGCCCCAAATTCGTTCAGGACGTGGGTCAGCGTTCCGTTGTCGGGGGATACGTAGGCGCCGCGCGGGGTTTCCAGCACAAGCGGTACTCTGGAAGAGCCGACGCCCGGGTCAACGACCGCGACGTGAACCGCATGGGTGGGGTAGTACATGGACGCCGAGGCCAGCGCATAGGCGGCCTCGGCTACATCGTGACGCGCTATATCGTGGGATACGTCCACGACAGTCGCGTCCGGAGAGAGGCCGAATATCACACCCTTCATAGCGGCCACGTATGCGTCTCTGGTGCCGAAGTCCGTCGTGAGCGTGATGATGGGGCGGCTCACGACAGATCTATCAGATTGCTCGCGCTCACGATTGACAGCGCAATGAAGACTACCACCAGCCCTATGGTGAACCTGAACAGCGCCAACTCGAAACCGCGCCGCGTTCTGAACGAGTTGTCCGCGGACCCGAACAGCCCTGTACCCTGTCCCTTCACCTGCAACAGAATAATGGCTACCAAGAGAACCGATACGAAGACGTGAACGATGTTGAGGGCTAGTCCCATGGTTTGTTTAGCACTCCCGTGACATGATTGTTAAGTGGCTGATATACTCGAAAACTATTCTACTGAAATTGCGGCCAGCCGTCTGTCGCTCGCTCCGTGGATTTGCATTATGGCGTCTGCCAGCTTATCCGAGTCGTGCCGTACCGGGTGTGAGTCGTCAACCAGATCTGACAGAAGAATGGTTGTGTTCTTCAGCGGGCTGCCGTCGTGAACGACGCTCTCTCCCTCGAATCGATCTCCTATGTCGGGCGGATTGCTGTTGCCGATAACATAATCCGCGATTCCCTCGAACGTATGCCGCCGCAACGCGGTCACGTGCTCCGCGAGCGTGTATCCGCCCGTCTCGCCTATTTGCGTCGCGACGTTGCAGATGTACACGACGGTCGCCGGCGTGCGCCGGACTGCGTCCGATATTCCGCTCACAAGCAGGTTGGGCAATATGCTCGAATACAGGCTTCCCGGTCCTATGACCACCAGTTCCGCTTCCGCTATCGCCCGAACCGCCAGCGGGTGAGCGGCGGCTTCTTCGGGTTCAATCATCAGTCGTTCTATCTCACCGCTGTGCCGGGTGATCTTCGATTCGCCGTTGACCGTGCTGCCGTCCTTGAACCGGGCGGACAGGTGCAGGTTGGACGTCGTGGCGGGTACGACCCTGCCGCGCACGGCGAGGACGCGGCTTGACTCGACCAGCGCCTGGTCGAAGCCGTCCGTTACGTTCGCCATGGCCACTATGAACAGGTTGCCGAAGCTGTGTCCCTTCAGGCCGTCGCCCTCTTCGAACCTGTACTGGAAAAGCTCGGCCAGGAGAGATTCGTCTTCGGACATGGCCACAAGGCAGTTGCGAAAGTCGCCTGGCGGCAGCACGCCCAGTTCGCGCCTCAGCCGTCCCGAACTGCCGCCATCGTCCGCCACGGTGATAACCGCGGTCAGATTGTCTGTGTGTCTTCGCAGACCTCTCAGCAGGACGGACAGCCCTGTGCCGCCGCCTATCGTCACGATTCTCGGGCCTCTGCCCCTGTGCCATCGGTTGTAGATAGAGTCGGCAAGAGAGTCTATGGGCTGAGAGCGTGCCATGAACGGCGTGAGCGTTCTGTAAAAGCCGTACATGGACAGGAGAATGAATCCCCCGCCTACCCCCAGCATCAGGAATCCCTCGAAGTACCAGGGCAGGAAATCGGGGAATGGCAGGGCGAACAGCTTTCTGAGCAGGAAGGCCATGCCTATGGAGCAGGTGACCACTCCAAGCGCGCCGACTGCCGCCCAGCGCTTGAGTCCTACACCCGGATAGAGTAGCCGCAGGAAAATGCGCGCGCGGGAGGCGGTAGAACCGCTCGACTCGGTGTCCGATCCGTTCCTGTACGCTCTCATTGGCGCATGGCCTCGAGCTTTTCTCTGACTAGCTGACTGGCGACGCGCGGGTTGGCCTTTCCGCGCGTGGCTTTCATCACCTGTCCGATTATGAATCCCATCACCTGCTGTTTGCCCCCCAGGTACTCCTGCACGGGGCCGGGATTGTCCGCTATGGCCTGCTGCACGGCGGCGAGCACCGCGTCCGCGTCCGAAATCTGGGCAAGTCCCTCAGCCTGCGCTATATCCCTGGGATTGTCGCCCGTCTCGAACATCTTCTCGAAAACCGTCTTTGCCATGGTGGAACTGAGTGTTCCGTCCTCAACCATGGCTTGCAGGCCGGCAAGCTGGTCCGGCTCGATCTTGACCCCGTATATTTGGCTGCCGGTCTGGTTCAGGAGGCGAGCCATTTCGCCCAGCATCCAGTTGCCGACGGCCTTGGCGAAAGGCGCGGTCGTCGGGGTTGGCCCGGATTCCAGAACCCTCTCGAAGTAGTCGGCGGTGGCCTGGTTCGCGGTGAGCAGCGCGGCGTCGTAGGCGGACAGTTCGAGTTCCTCGACGAAGCGCGACCTTCGGTGGTGGGGGAGTTCGGGCAGTGACGCGCCGATTTCCTCCACCCATTCGCGGGAGATTTGCAGCGGGGGGAGGTCGGGTTCGGGGAAGTAGCGGTAGTCGGACGCGCCCTCTTTGGTTCTCTGTGATGCAGTTGTGGCATCTGCCTCAACCCACCCGCGCGTCTCCTGCACTATCCGACCGCCGCTTTCAATGACCGACACTTGCCTCTCGGCCTCATACTCCAATGCCCTGAATACTGAACGGAAACTGTTCATGTTCTTGATTTCGACCTTGGTGCCAAGCCGCGTCTCACCCTCCGGGCGGATGCTGATGTTGGCGTCGCAGCGGAAGTTGCCCTCCTCCATGTTCGCGGCGCTGACGCCTATGTACTGGAGGATAGAGTGCAGCTGCACCAGGTAGGCGCGCGCTTCTTCCGCGCTTCTCAGGTCGGGTTCGCCGACTATCTCCATCAGGGGCGCTCCCGCGCGGTTGATGTCCAGCAGCGAGTATCCCTCGCCGTAGTCCTCGGTGCGGTGCAGCAGCCGCGCTACGTCCTCTTCGAGATGCACACGGGTCACGCCCGCGACGCGCTCTGCGCCGTCCACCTCGATGGGCAGGCTGCCGTTCGAGGCGATGGGCAGGTCGTACTGCGAAATCTGGTAGCCTTTCATAAGGTCGGGGTAGGGGTAGTTCTTTCTGTCGAACTTGGTGTATCCGGCGATTTCGCAGTTGAGCGCGAGGCCCGTTCGTATAACGTGCTCGACCGCTTTCCTGTTGATGACGGGAAGCACGCCGGGCATACCCATGCACACGGGGCATACCACCGTGTTGGGGGGCGCGTCCTGGTACGCGGAACTGCACGGGCAGAACATCTTGCTCCGTGTCAATAGCTGGGCGTGTACCTCAAGCCCGATAACCACTTCGTACTTCATTTTCAGTAGAGCCTTGCCTGATAGTCGTCGGACGGTATTCAGTAATCAGTATATTTAACGGGATACGAGGTTTACAACACCGTCGGGGTGGCGCGGTCGTCGGGCCATGCGTCTTCGGCTATTAGCGGGACGAAGCGGCAAGCGGTCAGCGTTCGCGTCGTAAACCCCTCTGCGCTCTTGACTATCTTCATCAGTGTCTGTTCATGGCGGTCGCCGACCGGAACCAGCAGCCTGCCGCCCGGCTCGAGTTGGTTCAGCAGAGTGAGGGGTAGGCGAGGGGCCGCGGCCGCTACGATTATGGCGTTGTATGGCGCGTCTTCTTCTCTTCCCAGCCGCGGCCCCGCGATCTCGACCCGTATGTTGCGGTATCCGAGCGCGTCCAGCGTTGTCCTGGCCGAATCGGCGAGTTCGGGGATGCGTTCGAGCGTAATGACCTCTCTGGCCAGTTCGGCGAGAATGGCGGCCTGGTATCCGCTTCCGGCGCCTATTTCCAGAACCTTGTCCGACCTGCGAAGTTCGAGTTCGCTGACCATGATGGAAACGATGGTCGGCTGTGAGATGGTCTGCCCGGCGGCTATGGGAAGGGCGACGTCTTCGTATGCGAGGTCGGAGGTCGTCGAGGTGACGAACCGCTCCCTGGGGACGTGGCGCATGGCGTCCAGCACACGGCTGTCCGATATTTCGGAGGCCAGCTTTTCGAGGAGCCTGCGTTTGGCGTGTTGCATATTTCAGGATCGGAGAAGTTATATTTACGTCAATTTATGGTAGCGCTGGTGAGACGCTGGTGACTCAACTGGTGACCGCTGGTGGCTATTCTGGCCTGCTCTTAATCTGAAAACACCAGTATTTAGCTTTGGGGAGAAAATTTTCTCAGTGGGCGACTTCTCATTGATAACCTTGTCTTTATGTAAATAGTGGCGTAAGCGGTGTATTTCATGCGTATATTGTAGCGCATCTAAGGCATGGATGTGTAGTAGAACAGGAAACCCAGGACACGTGTAGTCTGAACTGTAATTTTTGATTTGTGTGATGGGCCGGAATTTTGGGTTGTTTGGTTGCTGTGGGCTATAATGGGGATAGTCCGCGAGATTCAGGGGAGAATACAGGTGCCGAGATACTATCCCGCCTTCATAGACGTTCGAGGCCGCGACTGCGTTGTTATCGGCGGCGGCGACTTGGGCGAGGAGAAGGTTGTAAAGCTGCTGGAGTGTGACGCGAACGTCGTGGTGATAAGCCTCGAAGTTACCCCGAAGGTGCGAGACCTGGCGGATGGGGGCAAGGTGGAGTGGATCCGGCGGGACTACCGATATGGCGACCTGGAGCGCGCATTCATAGCGATAGCCCACACGGGTGACAACGAACTGGACAAACAGATCTACAAAGAGGCGGAGGAGCGCAACGTTATCCTGAACGTAGTTGACGTAACTCATCTATGTACGTTCATAGCGCCGTCCGTGGCCAGGAGGGGAGAGGTGACTGTGGCGACCTCCACGGGTGGCGCCAGTCCCGCGCTCGCTCGCACTTTCAGGGAGAAGCTGGAGAGCAGCAGGATACTCGAGTACGCTGACCTTGCTCCGATTCTCTCGGACGCCAGGGCGGAGCTGAGGCGCAGAGGACTGCGCGTTTCTCCCGACCACTGGCAGACTTGCATCACCGAAGAGCTTCTGGACACTGTGCAGGCGGGCCAGCCGGACAGCGCGTACAACACGCTGCTGGAAGGTCTGCTGACCGGCTCTGAGCCGCTTTCACAAGCATGAGCGAGCGGATAGTAAGGGTCGGAACGAGGGGCAGTGCGCTGGCGATAGCGCAGACGGAAGAGGTCGTGTCCGCGCTGCGCGGGGTTTGGCCCGACATTCGCTTTCAGACTGTTGTGATAACGCCGGATGGCGACCGCCGCAAGAGCGCGCCCCTGCTGAGCCTGGGGCGCGGCGCGTTCGCCAAGGGGGTGGAGGAATGGCTGCTGGACGGGCGGATTGATATGGCGGTTCACTCCGCAAAGGATATGCCGACCGCCATACCGGAAGGTCTTGTAATCGCGGCCTACCCGGAGCGAAAGGACGCGCGTGACTTGGTAGTCAACAGGTGGGGCGTCGGATTCGACGAACTTCCGCCGGGCGCGAGGCTCGGCACAAGCAGTCCGAGAAGGTCCGGCCAGTTGCTTGCGGCGCGCGCGGACATCGAGATTGTCCCGATTCGGGGGAACGTTGACACGCGGATGTCGAAAGTGGGAGTAGATGGCCTTGACGGGGTGGTACTCGCCGCGGCCGGCCTGGAGCGGCTTGACAGGATTGGGGAGGCGACGGATTTCCTGGAGCCGAACCTGTGCGTGCCGGACGCCGGACAGGGTGCGCTCGCGGTGGAGATACTCGCCGGAGACGAGCGTATGCGGGAGATGGTCGAGGCGGTGAATCACGCGCCGACCTGGGCCGCGGTGACCGCGGAGCGCGCTTTTGTGGAGTGGATAGGCGGAGGATGCAGGGTTCCGGTCGCGGCATACGCCGTTCCTCGGGGACAGAATCTCGACATAACCACTATGGCCTGTCTGCCGGACGGTTCGCGCATATTCAGGAAGCGGGCAGAGGGGCCGACTTCGGATCCCGAATCGGCTGGACAGGCCGCGGCGCGCGCGCTCATGGAGACGGGGGCGAACGCGATTGCATATGGGGAGCGTGGAAGTTGAGCGGGGGCGGGGTACATCTGGTTGGGGCGGGGCCGGGCGATCCCGAGCTTCTGACGCTCAAGGGCCTGCGGCTGCTCAGGGACGCGGACGTGGTGGTGTATGACCGGCTGATTGACAAGCGTCTGCTCGCGCACTGCAAGCAAGACGCGGAGTTGGTGGACGTGGGAAAGTCGCCCGGAATGCGTGGGCGCACCCAGGCGCGCATCAGCGACCTGCTGGTGAAGAAGGCTCGCGATGGCAAGCGGGTTGTGAGACTGAAGGGGGGCGACCCGTTCATATTCGGCAGGGGTGGTGAGGAAGCGGAGGCCCTGCGCCTCGCGGGAGTTCCGTTTGAAATATCGCCCGGAGTCACATCCGCGGTCGCGGTTCCAGCCTACGCGGGCATCCCGCTGACTCACAGAGATTACGCATCGGCGTTCACTGTCATAACCGGCAGCGTCGCGCCGGGCAGACAGGATACGCAAACCGACTGGTCGGCGGTTGCGCGTATGCCGGGTACGCTGGTCGTTCTGATGGGCTGGCGCAGGCTGGAAGAGATAGTGTCCGCGCTAATCGCCTCCGGGAAACCGGGGAGTACGCCTGCCGCGCTGGTTAGCCGGGGTACAACCGGCGCGCAGAAGTCGGTTTCGGGGCGACTGGACTCGATAGCGGACGCGGCGAGGGAAGCGGGTCTCGGATCGCCCGCCGTGTTAGTGGTAGGAGAAGTGGTACGCCTGCGCGACCGGCTGGACTGGTTCGAGACGCTGCCGCTGTTCGGACGGCGGATCATGGTTACGCGGGCTGGGAACAAGGCGTCCGCGCTGTCCGACCGGCTTGCCGAAATGGGCGCGTATCCCCTGGAGATACCCACGATTGAAGTCCGACCTCTGGACGACTTCACCGAATTGGACTCATGCCTGGGTTCGCTGTCCGAATTCGATTGGATAGCCTTCACAAGCGCGAACGCCGTTCACGCCGTCTGCAACAGGCTTCTCGAGACAGGGAGAGATATGAGGGCGCTGCATGGCGCTAAGGCGGCGGTCGTAGGTAAGGCCACCTACTCTGAACTGCTCCAGAGGGGCGTGAAGGCCGACCTTGTTCCCGACCGGGCGACCTCGGGCGGACTTGCGTCCGCGCTGGCCGAACATGGAATAGGCGGCTGCCGCATACTTCTGCCGAGGTCGGACATCGCCACGACCGAACTCCCCGATAGCCTGCGCTCGAACGGGGCGGAAGTGCGGGAGGTGGACGCTTACCGCACGCTGATTCCCGCGAGTTCGATAGAAGCGGCCAGGGACGCGATTGGTGAGGGGGTTGACGCGGTTACGTTCACGAGTTCCTCCACTGTAACGAACCTGATTCGGATTCTGGATAACGATATATCCTCGCTGACGGATACGACTATCGCGTGCATCGGCCCGGTGACCGCCGTGACCGCTGGCAGGTATGGATTGAAAGTTGATATAGTTGCTAATGTTGCTGCCAGCGATGGCTTGGCGGGAGCGTTGGCCGAACACTTCTCCGGGAGGTAAAGGAGGCTGTTATGTCGGGATTTCCAACGACCAGAATGCGCCGTTTAAGAGATAACACAGGGCTTCGAGGCATGGTCCGAGAGACATCCCTTTCCGCTTCTGACTTAATCTACCCCATGTTCGTCGTTCACGGCAGAGACACCAGGATCGAAGTGCCGCCCATGCCCGGCATTTACCAGATGTCTCTCGACCACCTCGTGCACGAGGTCGGAGAAGTCTATGAACTCGGGATCCGGGCTGTCATGCTGTTCGGCATTCCCGCGTACAAGGACGAGCGGGGGAGTGACGCTTACAGTCCGACCGGGATAATCCAGGAGGCTATCGAGGTCATCAAGCAGACTGTACCCGAGATGACAGTGATTGGAGACGTATGCCTGTGTGAGTTCACCAGCCACGGACACTGCGGCGTCCTGAACGGCGAGCGCGTTGACAACGACGCCACGCTCGACCTGCTGGGACAGATGGCGGTGCGCCAGGCGCAGGCCGGGGCTGACATGGTGGCGCCGTCCGCGATGATGGACGGACAGGTGGGCGCGATTCGGGGCGCGCTGGATGATGCGGCTTTCGTGAACGTGCCTATTATGGCGTACTCCGCCAAGTACGCTTCCGGCTTCTACGGACCCTTTCGCGTGGCCGCCGATTCGACTCCGCAGTTCGGAAACAGGGCCGGATACCAGATGGACCCGCCCAATGTCCGCGAAGCGATGCGGGAGATAGCGCTGGACATCGAGGAGGGCGCGGACATGGTTATGGTCAAGCCCGCGCTGGCTTACCTGGACGTTCTTCGGACGGCCAGGGAGAAGTTCGCCACCCCGATTGCCGCCTACAATGTCAGCGGTGAGTACGCGATGGTCAAGGCCGCCGCCGAAAACGAGTGGATTGACGGCAAGCGCATAACTTTGGAGATTCTTACCGGCATAAAGCGCGCGGGCGCGGACGTCATTCTCAGCTACCACGCCAGGGAAGTGGCTGAGTGGCTCCTCACCGAGCGGATATAATCATCGAGGGATTTACCCATGGCGACATACATTCTGCTTATGAAAATGACCCAGAAGGGCCGGCGAAAGATGCTTGCCGATACCGAAAGTATGCTCGCTTCGGCGCAGAGCATAGAAGTGCCGGATACGGGAGTTCTTGGACTGTACGCGGCGTTGGGGGAATATGACTTTGTGGGGATAGTGTTCGCGCCGGACAATGAATCGGCGGCGCAGTTCTCGCTCCACCTCGGCGTCAGCGTGGGGGTGCAAATCACTACTCTTCCGGCGATCCCGATAGGTCGTCTTGGCGAAGGCGGGCCGCACGATGACGATACGGAAGACGCCTCTACTGAGATTCAGATGGAAGGCGAACTGTCCCGTGACGGACATTAGCGGGATCCCGGCTTACCTGAGCGGCGGCCATAGCCGCGCGGTCACCAGCCATGTTATGCGGTTCGCGCCAATCGCCCCGAAGGAACGGCTATCCACGCTGTGGGTGCGGTTGTCGCCCAGGACGAAATAGCGGTCCTCGCCGATGTCGAAGGCCATTCTCTCCAGTCCCAGGTATGCGGGCAGACCGCGAAGATATGGCTCAGGATGTAGAGTTCCGTTGATAAACAGCAGACCATCCTCGAACACTATACGCTCCCCGGGCAGTCCGACGACGCGCTTGAGCCGCCAACCCGGTTCGTCGGATTCGGGCATCCGTATGATGACGTTCTGGCCCCTGGCCGGAGCGCGGCGCGGGCTGGCAGCGAGCAGCAGGTCGCCGTCGTAGAATGACGGCTCCATGCTCGCTCCCCTGACCCTGAACAGCGTTGGCCGCGAGATGAGATAGAGCAAAGGCCATGTCCTCGAATAATTTCACAGCAGACATTAGCATATCCGATGGTTCTGCGGTCGTTGAGAGATGGGCGCGCGTCGAAGGCGATAGCATCCCCTATCTTTCAGCGGGGAACTCGGAGCGGCGCGTACTGCTCGCGCACGGCGCGGGCGCAAGCCGGATGGACTGGATGGACGTTATCCCCGTTCTCGCGTCGGCCAACAGCGTTTACGCGCCCGACCTGATTGGCTTCGGGGAGACTCCGAGAGGCGACTTCACCCATACTCCTGAATACATGGCGGACTTTCTCGTTGAGTTCATGGACGCCGTCGGCGTCGAAGAAGCGATACTGGTAGGACATTCGCTGGGCGGCAGAGTCTGCCTGGAGCTGGCGCGCAGGCATCCCGAAAGAGTGAGTGGGCTGGTGCTTGAAGCGCCTATGGGGTTTGGAAAAGTGTCCTGGCCGGGCAGGATGTTCAGCATAGCCCGCTGGTCGGTACACAGGGCCCTCGGACTCAGGTCTCCGTATCCCAAACTCTACTTTCCCCTTGTCGAATGCGACTCGACGGAGTTCGACACGCTCACCTGCAAGACACTGATGCTGTGGGGCGCGAAAGACCTCTACTTCCCGGCGGAGCAGGGCCTTATCGCCCTGGATTTGATCCCAAACTCCACCCTGAAGGTGTACGAGCGGGTCGGTCACTCAGTGCATCGCTCAGTTCCGGCGCGCTTGAACTCCGATGTGACGGCATTCCTGGAAGAAATCGTGTGAGCGGGTAGGGCCTTTGCGAAATCGGCCTGAGTTTCTCATTTTACTACACAATCATACCTTCAATGCGCTACAATATACGCATGAAAAACAACTTCCGCGACAGAATATCCATAAACCCGACCTTATCAATCACGTTCGCCTGCGTCAGAAAAAATTCTCTTAGCTACAAACGCTGGGAAACGCTGGGAAACGCTGGATGAAAATGGCCCCAGCGCCCCCCAGCGTCTCCCTGTTAATCACCCAGCGTCCCCCCAGCGGATCACTCGGCATTATAAACTCAGGTATATGCAACCGCTCAGATCTAGCTTTTCTATCATGTTCGGGATGATTCGACCGCGCCGGCTGATTACTGACTTTGAAAACACCTTGATGAGCGGGTGTCGGGGTTGCGCGACCCCGCCGATTTTTGTATCTTCATATGTGCAATGTACAACCCCAGCTTTCTGAAAGGAGAATGCAGGTTATGACAATCACGTCTGCCCTGGCAAGACTAATTCGGGCGCGAGAAGCCAGCGCCCACTGTGACATCCCGTGCGGCATCTACGATCCGATTTCGGCCAAGATAGCCGCCCAAACCGTGCAGAAGATGGTGCTTCGGATAGAATCTCTTGAATCATCCGACGACGCCTCTTCCGCGAACACCCTTTCTCGCTATATAACGGTAAAGGAAGAGCACGCCGAACTGTGCAAGCACGAGCTTCGAGTTCTGTGGGCCGACTACACCTGGCCCGGCACCGACGCCAACGAAATCGCCGCCAAGTTCAACGCGGCGCTCAAGCTGGCAAGCCAGTGCAAGCAGACCGTCGGCATGGACAACGCCGAGGGCCTGGTTGCCGCCGTGGACGACATCGCCTCGGTATTCTGGTCCACCAAGGGCGTGGAGTACAGCGACCCGCTCGCCGCCGCTCGCTACGGCGTCTAGGAATTCCTACATCCCAAAACTCACGGAGGCGTTCAGTAGAACGCCTCCTGAAATTTCCCATAATTAAAGCGCGTTCGGAAAGAGTAACATGGCAAACAGCAAGAAAGTTGGATGTCCGCACATCCAGACCCCGGTCGAGATTGGGCCTTATATAGTCCACGCTTCAAGCGGTCTGAATGTTCGTAACGATTCGAGTGACTACCGGCCCAAAAATCTGGCCATCTATCTGGATCCCGGAACCTGGCAACCTCTGCGCTCGGCCAAGCCTGTCCAGGCCGATCTGACCAAATCCAGTGTCTCTAAAGTTGAGGACTGCTCTGGGCAGATTATCTACGTTGAATGGAAGGACTTTGGTGTGATTGATCAGCGCCTGTTTGAGTGTTTGATCAACACTGTGACACAGACCCTGGACCAGGGCAAATCTGTGGAGATTGGGTGTATCGGAGCGCACGGTCGGACTGGGACCCTCTTGACGGGTATCGTAGCCAGAGTCGAGGGTCTGAACGCCGAAGATAGTATCGCCAGGATTAGACAGGAGTATTGCGGGCGCGCCATCGAAACCGAGGGTCAAAAAAAGATGATCCACACTTTAGCGGGTGGCGAGTTTTCTTAGCCGAGCCTCAATCCTGACAGGCGTTAATGCTTGTAGTCCTCGCGGGGTGGGCTGAATATGTCCAGCGCGACCGCGGGTTCGTCCGTCGCCTTCACGTGGTGTTCGACGCCGCCCGGGATTACGTATGCGTCGCCCTTCTTGACCCGCGACGTCACCCCGCCTATCGTGAAGTCGAACTCGCCCTCCAGCACCATTCCGGCCTGCTCGTGCGGATGCTCGTGCATCGGGACTTCGGAGTTGGGCGATATTTCCACCAGGCTCATCATGATTTTCTCGCCCCACATCGTTCTGAGAAAGACGCCGGGCGCGAGTTCTCTGCGGTTTATGTCGTCGGGGTTGTAGGTGTATGTCAAGTTGGAGTCCTCCGGTGTCGGGGGTTGCGTGGATGTACTTTCAGCCGCCGGATACGGCCCTGTTGTGGGCCGGGGTCAGGCAGGCAGTAATGAAGTCGTTGAGCGGGGTTGGAACGCCGAGTTCGCGTCCCAACTCGGATACTTTGCCGTTCAGGTTGGCAAGTTCGAGCGGTCTGCCCGCGTTCAGGTCGGCGTGCATCGAAGAGATGACTGTGTCCTTGTCCTCTACCAAATGGAACATGGTTGTCTCCACCAAGTCGTCGGCGAGGTTCACGCCCGAAGCCTTGCCAACCGCCGCCGCTTCCTGAATTACTCTCAGCGTCAATTCGGCTGTCTGTGGAGTGTCCATCACATCCTTGAAGGATGATCGCGTAATGCAGGTCATACCGCTCAGGCCGCAGATGTACACCAGTTTATTCCATAGCGCCTCGTTGATGTCGTCGGCGATGTTGGAGTCAATCCCCGCCGATTGCAGGGTTTGTAGTATTGCAGCGCCGCGCGCCGAGGGCTGGCCATCCTGTTCTGCGAACACTATCCGGCATAATCCTCCCATTTCCTGGAACACTCCTGGCTCAGGATGGGCGGCTTCAACGTAGGCCGCTCCGAGCATGACCCGACCCGCGCCGAACGTCGCGGACAGGTTGCCGCCGGAGCCGAGGCCGTTCTGAAGCGTCAGGATGGCCGTGTTTTCGCCAACGGCGGGCGCGATGGTTTCAATCGCCTGGGAGTTGTGGTAGCCCTTGACGCAGAACAGCGCGAGGTCGGGCGTCCACGCTCCATCCAGAGATTCGACCGCGTTGGCGCGAACCGAAAACTGGCCGGAGTTGACGCTGTTCACTCTCAGTCCGTTCTGCCTGATGGCTTCCAGATTGTCGCCCCTGGCAACGAAGGTCACGTCATTTCCGGCGCGCGCCAACAGGCTCCCGAAGTATCCGCCCACCGAACCGGCGGCCATTACAAGAATTTTCATCTGTGTCCCAAACCGCCTATCGCTTCAATTCGACCAGCACGTTCACGTACCGGCTGTCCGTGTTGTTGACCACTCGATGTATCTTGTGTTCGCCGTGGTATCGCCACGTGCCGGGGCCGGATGGGCTGTCGTCGGCTGTGCCGTCGTCGTACTCGACGGTCAGGCCCGCGCCCTCCACGACGATGGTGACATAGTCACGTCCGTGCATATGCCAGTCGCTGGACTCTCCCGGGTTAACGATGAGATTCCATATCTTCACGTTGTCGTTTTCAAAAAGTACGTCTGTCGCTATGTCGCCTAGCGGTTCGTTGCCTCTGGCCATTGTTCTTCTCTCCTGAATGTTCCCCAAGCTTTGCGCTCAGTCCTGCTTTATCTCGACGATAGAGTTGCTGTACAGCGCGTCGCCAACGTTGGTCACCCGGTGAACCGAGCCGTGACGTCCCTGCACCACGTCGCCGAGGGCGAGGTCGCTCACCGAAACGGAGCCGTCTTCGTACTCGGTCTTCAGCCTGCCCGCCCTGGTTACTGTAAACACGTATGGCGTCGTGTGCCTGTGCCAGTCGCTCGAAGCGCCCGGTTCCAGAACAAGGTCCCACGCCTTCACGTGATCGTCTTCCCAGAGAAATTCCGTTCCTACGTCTCCCAGTTCACGCTCCATGTCTGCCTCCTTGAATTCGGCTAAAAGCCGAGACTTCTTCCTTTCATGCTGACGAAACTCTGTTCTCCGATGACAATATGGTCGAGCAGTTCGATGTCCATCATATCCGCGCTCTGGTTGATTCTCCGGGTTACCAGAACGTCTTCCGGGCTTGGCGTCGGGTCGCCGGATGGGTGGTTGTGGACCACGATGATGTAGGGGCAGTTTTCGCGGATGGCAGGCCGGAGAATCTCCGCGACTCTGATGGACGCGGAGTTCACGGTTCCCTGGTAAACGTCCCTCATGGCCATTACGCGGTTCTTTGTGTTCAGGAGCAGAACGCGCAGTTTCTCCTGCGCCAATTGCGACATTTCAGGGCCGACTATATTGTTCACGTCTTCAGGGGAGCCTATGGCGGGCCTGTGCTGCGGATTCATGCTCGCCGCCCGCTTGCCCAGTTCCACGGCGGCCAGCACCTGGCAGGCTTTGGCCTCGCTTATGCCGTGCAGGTCGCACATATCCGAAATGGTCGCGTCCGACAGGCCGGACAGGCCGCCCAGCTTGGACAGCAACTTGCTGGACAGGCTCAACACGTTCTCGCCCTTGACGCCGGTGCGAAGCAGAATGGCTATCAGGTCGGAGTTGGACAGCGCGTTCGCGCCGAGTCCGATAAGCCTCTCGCGCGGTCTCATGTCCACGGGCATATCGCGGATCATGGGATTGTAGGGTGTCTGGGTCTGCGGTGGGTTCTCTGGCATCCTGGGCCTGTCGGGGAACTCTGTATGACCCGCATTGTAGCACGTTGCGAACGTATGCAATGTGGAAGTGATTGTGTAGTGGTGTGGGAAACAGCAGCGACTATGAAAAGACTCTGGGTTGAGTTGACAGTTGCCCTGGATCGTCCCTATACTCTGTTCCACAGTTTAGATTCCAAAGGCTGAGAACAGGATTAGTACGCCATCAGGCGGAGCGTTAGAGAGCCGGGGACAGGTGAAAGCCCGGCGCTTGCGAGATGGCCGAATGGACCTGGGAGCTGCCAACCGAAGCCGCAGTTCGCGGTTGTAGGCTTGGCCGGTGAGGGCGCCGTTATCGAGGCCCGGGGCATCGAGGTCGTCTGACTTCCGTGCCTGGCAATGAGGCCGTTGGATGCTCTATGTGTCTTGCGGCGAATCAGGGTGGCACCACGGATACACCATACTCGTCCCTATCAGGGTCGGGTTTTTTTGTTGGCAAGTTTTTTCCCGCTCGGAGGTGAAGGCGTGAGTAAGATAGTCCGCCGACCGTTGTGGAAGCTGAATCGTTAGAACAATCACGGAATGGCATAGACGGGCTTTGCCGCCTATTCACAGAGGGAAATATGACTACTCAACTGGCAGAAAAAGCGGGACGAATGACGGAACAGGCAACCCGAAGGCGTGTCTTCAGCGGTGTTCAGCCGAGCGGCGACCCGCAGCTCGGCAACTATATCGGTGCGTTCAAGCGGTGGGCCGAAAATCAGGATGAGAAGGAAAACTTCTTCTGCGTAGTGGATCTTCATGCTATCACGGTTGATTTCGACCCGGAGGGACTGCGGCGACAGACCCGCGAGTTGGCGGCCATACTGTTCGCGTGCGGTATTGACCCGGACAAGAGCACGCTGTTCGTCCAGAGTCACGTAACCACCCATGCCGAAGGGTGCTGGATACTCAATTGTGTTACGCCCGTAAGCTGGCTGGAAAGAATGACGCAGTACAAGGATAAATCGGCGGGGCAGGAGAGCGTTTCGACCGGCCTGCTGGACTACCCGGTGCTTATGGCCGGAGACATCCTGATGTACAGCGCGCACGAGGTGCCAGTCGGGGAGGACCAGCGCCAACACGTTGAGTTGACGCGGGACATCGGGGGCAGGTTCAACCGGCTGTTCGGTGAGACGTTCGTGCTTCCGGAGGCGGTTATACCGGAAATCGGCGGTCGCGTGATGGGGCTGAATGACCCGAACGTCAAGATGTCCAAGAGCTACTCCCACATCAGGGGCCACGCAGTGCGTCTTCTTGACGAGCCGAAGGATATACAACGCTCGATAATGAGAGCGGTGACCGACTCGGGCAACGAGATAGCATTCAGCGACGACCCTGAAAAGGCGGGTGTGAACAATCTGCTCGGGATATACAAGGTCATCACCGACAAGACGGAGTTCGAGGTGGAGCGAGACTTTGCGGACGCGCGGGGATACGGCGACCTCAAACGCCGCGTGGCGGAGGTGGTAATCGAGGAACTCAAGCCCATCAGGGAGAGATACTACGAACTGATGGGTGATGTCGCCGAGCTGGACCGGCTGCTCGCCATCGGAGCGGACCATGCGCGAAGCATATCCGAACCGAAACTGGAAGAGATGAAAGACAAGGTCGGGTTCGTCCTGCCCGGGTAAGGAGACGCGAAATGTACTATCCATCACTCGAGCAGGTCGCGTCCTACGAAGGCAAGGCCAACCTCGTGCCAGTCTATCGGGAGATAAACGCCGACCTGGAAACCCCGGTGTCGGCATACTTGAAGGTCGCCAAAGGACCGTATTCGTACCTCCTGGAGAGTGTCGAAGGCGGTGAGAGGATGGCGCGATACAGCTTTATCGGAACCGACCCGCAGAAGGTCATAAAAACGGGAACGGGCGAGGAACTCGGCGCGATAGATCCGCTGAAGCCGGTGGAAGAGATGCTTTCCGAGTACAAGCTGGCGGACGTTGACTACCTCGACAAGTTCAACGGCGGCGCCGTGGGCTACATCGCATACGACGCCGTTAGATACTTCGAGAAACTTCCCACACCGGAGGTTGACCCGCTCGGACTGCCGGAATCCATATTCATGCTGTCGACGACATACCTCGTCTTCGACCACCTGCGTCATAAGATCAAGATCGTGAGCCACGCCCACCTGACCGGCGACACCAGACGCGCGTACAAGGATGCCATAGGCAGAATCGAGAAGGTCGTGAGCAGACTGAAGTCCTTCCCGAATATCCCGGAGCCGAATCTGGATATGCAGACCGACGCGGACATTGAGTTCAACATGAGCCTCGAATACTACGAGCACATGGTGAAGAAGACCCGCGAGTACATCATCGCCGGGGACGTCATACAGACGGTGGTCGCGCAGCGTATGTCGCGCCCCACGTCGGCGCACCCGTTCCAGATATACCGCTCCCTGCGGGCGGTCAATCCGTCTCCATATATGTACTACCTGGACATGGGCGACTTCCAGATAGTGGGCGCGTCGCCGGAGCTGCTGGTTCAGGTGGTTGACGGCAAGGTTGCGGTGCATCCCATTGCCGGAACCCGGCGACGCGGAATGAACGAGGCTGAGGACCTGGAACTGGAAGAGGAACTGCGAACCGACGAGAAGGAGCGCGCCGAACACATCATGCTTCTGGACCTGGGCCGCAACGACGTAGGCCGGGTGTCCAAGCCCGGCACGGTGGAAGTGACCCAGATACTGGACATAGAGCGCTATTCGCACGTCATACACTTGGTGTCGCACGTGACCGGACAACTCCAGGACGAATACTCCAACTACGACGCGCTGAGGGCCTGCTTTCCGGCCGGCACCGTGTCTGGCGCGCCCAAGATTCGCGCGATGGAGATAATAGCCGAACTCGAACCCGACCGCCGCAGCGTTTACGCGGGAGCGGTCGGCTACTTTGACTTCTCCGGCAACATGGACACCGCCATCGCTATCCGCACCCTTATACTCAAGGACGGGATAGCGCACGTACAGGCGGGCGGCGGAATCGTTTACGACTCGAATCCCGAAGACGAGTACATGGAAACCATACACAAGGCGTCCGCGGTGTTCAAAGCGATAGACCAGGCGGAACAGGAAATTGACATTGACATTTAGCCCGGCACGAGACATTTGAGGAGCGCGGCTGTGATTCTCCTGATAGACAACTACGACAGTTTCACATACAACCTTTACCAGTACCTGTGCGAGCTTGGCGCGAACGTGCGCGTGGCTCGAAACGACAAGATAACGCTCGAAGAGATAGAGGATATGTCGCCCGAGCGCATAGTCATATCCCCTGGCCCCTGCACGCCTGAGCAGGCGGGCATATCCAATGACGTTCTGAGACGCTTCGGGCCGAGACTGCCGACGCTGGGCGTGTGCCTGGGACACCAGTGTGTCGGTTACGCCTTCGGAGGAACGGTTGGCGGGGCGGGCGAGATAATGCACGGCAAGATGTCGCTCATTCACCATACCGGCGAAGGTGTTTTCAGTGGCCTGCCCAATCCATTCGAGGCGATAAGGTATCATTCCCTCGCGGTGTACCGGGACGACCTGCCAGACGAGCTCGAGATCACCGCATGGACCGACAGCGGCCTGATAATGGGAGTGCGGCATAAGGAGCATCCCATCGAAGGTATACAGTTCCACCCGGAGTCCATAATGACCAAGGTGGGGAAAGACCTGCTGAAGAATTTTCTGGACGCGCCCTTGACTGGCGCGCAGGGAGGACAGTGATGATACAGGACGCGATACAGGCGGTGGTAGAAGGCCAATCTCTGAGCGCCGACCAGGCCGCCTCCGCAATGGACGAAATAATGAACGGAGACGCGACGCCCGCGCAGTTCGGCGCGCTTGTGACCGCGCTCAGAATCAAGGGAGAGACAGTTGACGAGATAGCTGGCATGGCGCGGGTCATGCGCGAGAAGTCTCTCCACGTCGAGGCAACAGGCAGGGTTGTTGATACGTGCGGCACGGGCGGCGACAACTCAGGCAGTTTCAACATATCTACGACGGCCGCGTTTGTGGTGGCCGGGGCGGGGGAGAAGGTCGCCAAGCACGGCAACCGCTCTATGTCCGGTTCTACCGGCTCGGCGGACGTTCTGGAAGCGCTCGGCGTGAAGATAGACCTGGCACCGGAGTCGGTGGCGAAATGCCTGAATGAGGTCGGGTTCGGCTTCATGTTCGCACAGGGTTTTCATCCTTCCATGCGTTTCGCGGCCGGCCCCAGGCGCGAGATAGGCATAAGGACCGTATTCAACATTCTCGGCCCGTTGACCAACCCCGCGAACGCTTCACGGCAGCTCATCGGGGTCGCGGACCCGTCTATTGCGGAGCGCATGGCGCGCGTTCTCGGGCAGCTTGGCAGCGAGAAGGCACTCGTCGTTCACGGTTCCGACGGCATGGACGAACTGACGATAACCGGGCATTCCACTATCTGGCAGCTCGAGGACGGCGAGGTTTCAAGCTACGAGTTCTCGCCAGAAGAACTGGGTTTCTCGCTGTCCGACGCCAACTCTATCCGCGCGGACGGGCCTGAGGACAGCGCCCGAATCGCGCGAGCAGTCCTCTCAGGGGAGCCGGGCCCGGCGCGGCTCGTAGTTCTGCTGAACACCGCCGCCGCGCTTGTGGCCGCCGGGAGCGCGGACACGCTGTCCGCCGCCATTCACATGGCCGCGCGCTCGATTGACACGGGCGAAGCCATGAACAGGCTGAACGCGCTCGTTGAACTCAGCGGGACCCTGGACTGATGGAGAGGCTATCGGGTCACGCCGGAATACATCCCGCTATAAGAGACTCAAAAGCCGTCCTGTTTGACTTCGACTTCACTCTGGCCGATTCTTCACAGGGCATCATTACCTGTATCAACTACGCGCTGCCCCGGATTGGGCTGCCCGAAGCCACGTCGGAAGAGATTCTGGAGATAGTCGGGTTGCACATACCGGAGGCACTTGTCGCTCTTGCCGGAGAGGAATACCGGCCAAAGGGGGAGCAGTTCTTCGATTTCTTCATCCAGAAGGCCGACGAGGTAATGGCGGATGGAACGCATCTGTATCCCGATGCAGGGAAAGTGATTCCATCTCTCGATGAACTCGGCTATCTCGTAGGCATAGTCTCCACCAAGTATCGCTATCTCATAGAATCCATCATGGGAAGGGACGGCCTCCTGGACGGAGTGGATGTCATAATTGGCGGAGAGGACGTCACTCGCCACAAGCCTGACCCGGAGGGCCTGATAAAGGCTGCCGGAGAGCTTGGCGTCGGAATCGAGAACTGCGTGTACGTGGGCGACAGCCATGTTGACGCAGGCGCGGCGCAGTCCGCCGGAATGCCGTTCGTCGGCGTTACGTCCGGCACAACGCCCAGAGAAACATTCGTCTGCTATCCGAACCTGGCCATACTGCCGGGCATAGCCGGTCTTGTCGGCGACGAGTTTTGATAAAATACGATGGATTCAGTTGACAGCCTTATGGGAGGGGCTAACTATGGGAACCACTAATGGATAATGAGTTGCCCGAACGGGTGTCCATATGGAGCGTACTGGCAAAATACTGGAGCTCGTTTGTATGGGTTCTTATCTTGTTCCTGATAGTTTGGACATCGGTGTTTGTGGCAGCACATGACTTTGTGGGGGTTGCGAGCGATAGCGCGAAATCGGGGTCGTCTCCTTTCAAGTCAGGTTCTGACACTGCTGTAGCATTGGTGTTCGTGAAGGACTATGCTTCTTATACTATCGGGGCCATAATGATACTCGCGGTGGTTCTCGTGTTGGCAATAGATGGAAAGGAGAATTTGAAAGTGACTCTTACACGTTGGCTCCGGGAGAAAGTGGACGAGGAGAAAAGGGCCCAAGAGCGCGCTGAAGGCCGAGTCCAAGGCCGGTCTGATATGCACCGGGCATGGTCAGACTGGTACCGTCGATTTCAGGAAGCCGAGGAGAATGGTGAGCCTTTCGACGAACCGCCTCCCAAACTCTAAATATCACATTCAGCTCGATGGTTGATGAACCTCGCTTTGGAAGAGAATTCGGCGGGTTGTCTCATCTACGGTAAGTAAACTCTGAGAGAACACTGTCGCTATGGTTGTGAAAACAGATTCCCCCGACATTCTCAAAAAGATTGTCGAGGTCAAGAACAGGGAAGTCACCCGTCTCAAAAGTGAGGTTCCTGTCGAAGACCTGATGACAAAGATCGGCAGGCAGGTCGCTCCGCTGGATTTCCGCGCCGCGTTGACCGGAAGCAGGATCAAGGTCATAGCAGAAGTGAAGAGGGCGTCACCTTCACGGGGAACGCTTAGAGAAAATCTAGATCCCGAATGGCTTGCCCGTGAATACGTCGAAAACGGGGCGGCCGCCATATCTGTTCTCACGAACAAGGACCACTTTCAGGGTAGTCTGGACGACCTGGAGAAGGTTGCGGCCGTTGCCTACCGCCACAGCGTACCCGTTCTGCGAAAGGAATTCATTTTCGATTCCTACCAGGTGCATGAGGCGCGGGCTTCGGGCGCGGACGCCATCCTGCTGATAGTAGCGATGCTGGACATGGACAGACTCGTGGAGCTGAAAAATGTGGCCGAGAGCCACGCTATGCAGTGCCTGGTCGAGGTGCACGACGAAGATGAAATAGATGCCGCAGTCGAGGTGGGAGCGCAAATCATAGGAATCAACAACCGCGACCTGCGAACGTTCCACACGACGCTCGACATTACCGACAACCTGGCCCACAAGGTCCCCTCCGGGCGCATTCTGGTGAGCGAGAGCGGGATCAGGACGCGGGACGACCTGGAGCGTGTCAGGCGCGCAGGCGCGTCCGCAGTCCTGATAGGCGACGCGCTTGTCTCCTCCCCCGACCCGGGCGTGAAACTGATGGAGTTGACATGACCCACTTCAAAATATGCGGCCTGCGCGACGTGTCAAATGCCCTGGTTGCCGCGGAATCGGGCTCCGACTTTCTTGGATTCAACTTCGTGGAAGGCGTTCGGCGGCAACTCCAACCCTCGGAGGGTAGCGAAATCATATACGAGTTTCGTATGTCGTTCGACGGGAATATTATCCCCAAGGTGGTTGGTCTGTTCGCCAACCAGACTGCGGAGTTTGTCAACAGTGTCGTGCATCGGTGCAGCCTGGACTATGTGCAGCTTTGCGGAGACGAGCCGCCCGAATTCTGGAATAACCTGGCCGCCCCGGTAATCAGGCAGGTGAAGGTTCGCGAGGACCTGTCGCGTTCCGACGCCGTGTTCATGGCAGCCGAACAAGTTGGAGAGGCGCTCGGCGCCGGATACATGGCAGTTTTGGACAAGCACCAGCCCGGCGCCCTTGGCGGGACCGGGAAAGCGTTCGACTGGAGTATAGTCCGCGACATGGCCCTCGACTCCGATGTGCTGCTTGCGGGCGGGCTGAACCCCCAAAACGTGGCCGACGCTATACGGATAGCGCGTCCGTGGGGCGTTGACGTGTCCAGTGGAGTGGAAACCGGCGGCGTTAAAGATCCCGACAAAATCAGGGCGTTTGCCGAGGCTGTAACTCCCGCAGGGTAGGGAACACCGCGAATCTTGCCAGCGTTTGCTTCATCTTATTCTGAGAAGTATGAAGCGAGGTGAGCCGGAATTGTTGAACCCAATCAGGCTGAACTCCCACACCGTTACAATAGACGCGCCACGCGAGTTAGTTTTCCAGATGCTGACCGCCTTTCGGCGAGGCGGGATAGCGGGCGACAACGCCGAGTCATCGAGGCTGGTCTCCGAGGACGGCAATACCAAGTTAGTCGAGTTCAGGACAAAGACGGGCCCATTCACCTACACCACGCTTGAGGAAGTCACTCTCTATCCGCCTGAGAGGATAACGTTCAAGCACCTCGAAGGCCCACTCCACTTTTCGGAGGAGGAATTCACATTCGAGGAGACGCGCGACGGGCAGACCGTGATGACGCACAATGGCAGTTTCACGTGGAAGCGATTCCCGCTCTTCGGCTGGCTGGGAGGCGTAATCTACACGAGGCCGATGTATCACCGCGTAATCCGAAAGCATCTCGACGTAGTAAAAGAGTCGGCGGAAGCGAGAGCGGCCCGCAGCCACGTATTCAGGCGTGGAAGATGAAAAGACCATGAACACCGACTCGCACAACTGGACTCACATAGCTCGGTATGCTATCTTCATTTGCGGAACTCACAAGTCCAGAGGTAGGTTTGAATGTACTCCCATGATGTTCTCATCATAGGCGCGGGCCTTGCCGGAATGAGGGCTGCTCTCTCCGCGCGTCAGAACGGTGCCGACGTGGCCGTCATCTCCAAAGTGCACCCCGTCCGAAGCCACTCCAACGCCGCGCAGGGCGGCATTAACGCGGCCCTCGAACACGCGGGCGACGACTGGCATGACCATGCCTATGATACTGTAAAAGGCTCCGATTACTTGGGAGACCAGGATGCCATCGAGGTCATGTGCCGTGAGGCAGGCTCCGAAGTCATTCAGATGGAGCACTTCGGCGTAACTTTCAGCCGTGACGAAAACGGACGGCTGGGTACGCGCGCCTTCGGCGGACAGGGCAAGGCGCGCACTTTCTTCGTCGCCGACTTCACCGGACAGGCCCTACTCCACGTTCTCTACGAACAGATAATGCGCGTAGGTGTGCGTGTCTATGAGGAGTGGTTCGTTCTCGAACTTCTGGTTGAGGATGGCGAGTGCGCGGGCGCCGTGGTTATGGAGATACGCTCCGGGGAAATACACGTAATTCGCGCCAAGGCCGTAATCATGGCCGCGGGCGGCCTCGGAAGGGTATTCGAGCCTTCTACCAACGCCCTTATATGCACCGGCGACGGCATGGGGCTGGCATACCGCGTCGGCGTGCCTCTCATGGATATGGAGATGGTGCAGTACCACCCGACTACTCTGAAGGGCAGCGGCGTTCTCATTACCGAGGGCGCGCGGGGCGAGGGCGCGCACTTGCTGAACTCCGAGGGAGACCGCTTCATGGAGCGGTACGCGCCCAACATGATGGAACTGGCCTCCCGCGACGTCGTTTCGAGAGCCGAGCAGACGGAAATAAATGAAGGCAGGGGAATTGACGGCAGTGTTCTGCTGGATCTCAGGCATCTCGGCGAGCCGCTGATTCGTGAACGCCTTACACAGATACTGGACATAGCCCGCGACTTCGCAAACGTGAACCTGCTGGAAGAGCCGGTGCCGATACGGCCGGGTATGCACTACCAGATGGGCGGAATCAAGACCGACGTGGAAGGCCAGACGCTGCTTCCGGGTTTGTATGCCGCCGGAGAGGTAGCTTGCGTGAGCGTACACGGGGGCAATCGTCTTGGAGCCAACTCGCTCCTGGACACCCTTGTATTCGGACGGCGTTCCGGCGAACACGCCGCCGAACTGGCAAAGTCCAAGCCTCACAAAGACCTGGACGACTCCGCGTCCGATGGTGAGAAGGCGCATATTCAACGCCTGTTGGATAACGCCAGGAGCAAGGATATGTTCGGCCAGATCAGGGTTGATATGGGCGAGACCATGAATGACCACCTCGCCGTGTATCGCAACCAGGCCGGAATGGAGACCGCGCTCGGGACGATCCGACAACTGCGTGAGCGATACCAGTCGGTTTATGTGCCGGACAAGGGCAAGACCTGGAACACCAACCTCGTCTTTACCCTCGAACTCGGCTTCATGCTGGATTGCGCGGAGACGATAACCCTGTCCGCAATCGAGCGCACAGAGAGCCGCGGCGCACACACCCGTGAGGACTTTCCCGACCGCGACGATGAGAACTGGCTGAGACATATCCTTGTCAGGCAGACCGAGGATGGCCCTGCGCTGGATTACCAGTCGGTGGTCATCACCCAGTGGGAGCCGCAGGTGCGCTCCTATTAGGCTACATCCCAAGCCGAATCTTTTGTATTACCAATGTGAGGGAATCCTTATATGCAAGTCACGTTTAGAGTCAGGCGATTCGATCCGGATTCGCATACCGCCGTACCCCGCTATCAGGAGTACGAACTGGAGATGTCCGAGTCCGATACCGTTTTGGATGGGCTGATTCGCATACGCGAGGAGATGGACGGCACCCTTGCCCTCCGATGCTCATGTCGAAGCGCAATATGCGGTTCGTGCGCGATGCGGATAAACGGGCAGGCAGGTCTGGCGTGCAACACCCTGGTGATTAACGCCATTCCGAAAGACGGAGGCCCGATTGTCGTCGAGCCTGCGGGCAATCTGGAAGTCCAGAAAGATCTTATCGTGGACTTCGCTCCCTTCTGGAGCAAGGTTCGCGGGGTTCAGCCCTGGCTTCAACCGGAAGGCCCGGAGCCTGAGACCGAGTACATAGCTCCGGCCGACGATATGCAGCACCTCACTGGTGTGATGGCGTGTATCATGTGCGGCGCTTGCGTTTCCGACTGCACCGTCTTGAATGTCGATCAGAACTTCCTTGGTCCAGCGGCGTTGGCCAAGGCTTACCGTTTCGTGCGAGACCCGCGAGACGACGCGGACAATTCCAGGCTGGGCGCGCTCAACGAGTATGGCGGCGTTTGGGACTGCACACGCTGTATGCAGTGCGTGGAGGTCTGTCCCAAGGGCGTTGACCCGATGGGTAGAATCATGGCCCTCAGAGAACGCGCGATGGAGGAAGGCTACACCAACACGACCGGCGCGAGACACGCCAGCGCCTTCGCCGATTCGGTCGAGCACAGCGGCTGGCTTGACGAGACCAAGCTGGTGGTCAAGAGCCACGGCGTTACCAACGTTAAAGAGATGCTCAAGCTGATTCCGGTTGGAATTCGCGCTCAACTGGCTGGCAAGCGTCCGCCCCTGGTACACAAGAGTATTCCGGGCGTGGAGAACGTCCGCAGAATCTTCGATAAGGTAGAGAACAAGCGATGAGATATGCCCTTTATCCCGGTTGTGTGTCACGAGGCGCCTGCCCCGAACTTTATGCCTCTACGCTGGAAATATGCCGGCGACTGGGTATCGAACTTGACCTGATAACGATGCAGGGCGCTTCCTGCACCGGGGCCGGCGTTCTTCAGGAGAAGAACCTGAGGCTGGGAGATACCCTGAACGCTCGCACGTTCGCTATGGCCGAGCGTGTGGGATTGCCTATACTGACAATCTGCTCGACCTGCCAGGGTGTCATGTCGCAGGCCAACGAAAGGCTTCAGGACAGCGAATACCGCGAGTCCGTCAACGAAGACCTTGCCGAGGAAGGGCTGCAATACAATGGCACAGCCGATCCCAGGCACCTTCTGTGGGTGATAGTAGAGGAGATAGGGATAGACAAACTCAAGTCCCTCATCGTGCGCGAGTTGCCGAGCCTGCGGATAGCCCCGTTCTACGGCTGCTACATCATTCGTCCGACGTCCGCCCTCAAGTTCGACGAGTATCCCGACCGTGAGGACGCGCTCGAACAGGTCATAGAGGCCGTCGGCGCCCAGGTGGTTGACTTCCCGGGCAAGACGCTCTGTTGCGGATTCCCGATTCTCACCATCAACGAGACCAATGCTCTGAAGATGGTCTCTACCCACACGATGGACGCCAGGGGAAACGGCGCGGATGCGATGGTCACTCCCTGCCCGCTCTGCCACCTGAACCTGGACGGCTATCAGCCGCAGGCTGCGAAGGCGAACAGCCCCATGGCGCCCATAGACATCCCGATACTGCATCTCCCGCAGCTTATCGGCCTGGCGATGGGCATAGACCCGAAAGTGATGCGGCTCAACCGCCACATCATTTCGACAAAACGGATGCTCTCCGAGTTGGCGCTCTCACCCTAGCGGCCCTCTTCGTCTGTCGAGTCGTGATTTACTGGATCGGCAGTGGAGGCTGCCACCAGTGGGGCGTGTCGCTGATTTCGATTTCGGTGACCCATTTTACCCACTCGAACCCGCGCCGGCCCGGCGCGACGAGCCTGAGCGGGTAGCCATGTCCATGGGACAGGGTTTCGCCGGTGACGTAAGTTGCCAGAAGAAAAGACCGCGCGGCATCGAGCGAGAACTTTCTGTAATAGCCTGTGACTGAGCGCACGATAACGCTGCGGGCCTCTTCTGAAGGCTGGGCTTCTTGAATTATGTCACGCAGTGGAACACCGCGCCATCTTTGAGTCGAGTGCCAACCTCCGGTGCAGTCTATGGTCGCTGTCGTCTCCGCGCTGCTCGACAGGTCGGAATAGGCCAGGCTCAGTTCTCTATTTGCCGAGCCGAATACCCTGAGCCGCCATGTGTGGGTATCTACCGGATCCGGGTCGTCATTGAGCCAGGAAACGCGCGGGAAGTCGTTTCCCGAGAAGCTCCTGGCCTCGTATGAGCCGGTAAACCGGCGCGACTGGCCGCTGAGGTTTGCGGCCCGGGCCACGCCCTCGGAGGTCTGCCAGGCTGCTAGGCCCAGGGCGAGCGCGCCTGCCGCTTGGATAAACAGGCGTCTTTCCGCCCAGAAGCCGATTGGGAATCCTCGCGCCATGTACCAGATATGCCATAGCAGCAGCGGGGCTATCAGCGCTCCGACGTAGATGTGCCAGCTGACGCCGCTGAATATCCACCAGTAGTATGGCCCGATGAGGGACCAGACGACCCCTGACGCTATACAGATAATCAATAAGGCGGAGAGTGCGAGCGAGGCCGCGCGCGTCGAACGCGGCCGGGGCCACTTCATAGAGCGGGCGACGTTGGCGGTTTTCCAGACCAGGGTGATCAGAATTCCGTATCCGGCGATGCGGTGCATCTGCATATGGATGGCGCGATTTTCCGAGCCCGAAGTCAGGCCGAAGAACCCGGATACCAACTCCAGGGCTAGGAATATGAGCAGGAGTATATTGGCCCATGGAAAGCGCATTTCACATTCCGACTTTCTGGTTTGGGAGGCGCTGGCTTGGACGTGTTAGGATTTCCCATCAGCGCACAAGATGCCGTCCTTGGCCAGGCAAGCAGGACTCACACCATGCAGGATTTTGAAACCGTGCCAATGCTCCCTCACGAGACAATTCCGACCACCATTCATATCGGTCAAAGTAAGGGCTGGCCTTCCCGCAACCGACTGCGTGAAACATGGCGTCAAGGTCGTGTACAGGTTCGTGTCCCGGATACGTATAGTCGTTTACCCAAAGCATAAAATACTCTCCTAAAATAGAGTGATTCATAAATAAGAGACAGACATCCGGGTTTTGGTCATTTATAGGAGGGAGTGGTGCCCAGGAAGGGATTCGAACCCCCACATCCGTAAGGATAGCGGATTTTAAGTCCACCGCGTCTGCCATTTCGCCACCTGGGCATTGAGTGGTTGGTTGCCGATTATCAGTTTACAGCGGGTCCGAGTTGCTTGCCACTGTAAACCGATAACCTTTGGCTGGATGCTATAAGAAGAGTGGGGCGAATACCAGCGCTACTATGCTCATGAGCTTGATGAGGATGTTGAGGGCTGGGCCGGAGGTGTCCTTGAAGGGGTCGCCTACGGTGTCGCCGACTACGGCGGCGGCGTGAGAGTCGGAGCCTTTGCCGCCCAGGTTGCCCGCCTCGATGTACTTCTTGGCGTTGTCCCATGCTCCGCCCGCGTTGGCCATCATAATGGCGAGCAGGAAGCCGGAAGATATTGAGCCGATCAGCAGGCCGCCGAGGGCCTCGGCGCCGAGTATGACGCCGACGGCGATTGGGGCGACAACCGCAAGGACGCCTGGCAGAACCATTTCTTTCATCGCGCCCCGGGTGCTGATATCCACTGCGCGGGTGTAGTCGGCGGGGGTGGTTCCTTCGAGCAGTCCGGGTATTTCGCGGAACTGTCTCCTGACCTCCTGGACCATGGCGTTGGCGGCGCGACCGACGGCCTGCATCGTGAGCGCGCCGAACAGGAAGGGCATGAGGGCGCCCAGAAGCAGGCCCATAAGCACTTTTGTGTCGGTGAGATTGAATATCTTCACGCCGGTGACCTCGGAGTAGGCGGCCATGAGCGCGAGCGCAGTCAGGACGGCGGAGCCGATGGCGAAGCCCTTGCCGGTGGCGGCGGTCGTATTGCCGAGAGAGTCGAGGGCGTCGGTGCGCTCGCGGACGGCCGGATCGAGTCCGGCCTGTTCCGCTATCCCGCCCGCGTTGTCCGCGACCGGGCCATAGGCGTCGGTGGCGAGCGTGATTCCGAGTGTGGACAGCATTCCGACGGCAGCCAGCGCGACGCCGTACGTGTCGGCGAGTTCGTTGGCTATCCACATGGCGGCGACTACTACCAAGGCAGGAATGACCGTGCTGAGCATTCCGAGGCCGAGGCCGCTGATTATGACGGTCGCGGGGCCGGTCTCGGCCTGGTCGGCAATGTTGCGGGTGAATCTATATTCGTAGCTGGTATAGACCTCGGAGGAGGTGCCGATTATCTGGCCTGCTATAAGGCCGGTGAGGACTACCCAGAAGAGCTTGAAGTCCATGTCCAGGGCGTATAGCGCGGCGGCGGTTCCGATGAGGACGAGGATTCCGGCTCCGAATATGCCGGTTCTGAGCGACCAGAGCAGGGAACCCATTGTGGCGCCGTCCCTGGTGCGTATGAGGAAGGTTCCGATGATGGAAGCGAATACGCCTATGGCGGCTATGAGCATGGGAAGCACGAGCAGGTCCGCGTCGAACGGCAGCGAGTCCGCGTTCGCTATTCCGAGGGCGGTCGCGCCGACGGCGGCCAGCGCTATTGTGGCGATGATGGAGCCGGTGTAGCTCTCGAAGAGGTCGGCGCCCATTCCGGCGACGTCGCCAACGTTGTCGCCAACGTTGTCCGCGACGGTTGCGGGATTGCGGGGGTCGTCTTCGTCCATACCCTGTTCGACCTTGCCAACGAGGTCCGCGCCGACGTCGGCGGCCTTGGTGTAGATGCCGCCGCCGACCCTGGCGAACAGGGCAATGGAGGACGCGCCGAATCCGAATCCGGCGACTACCTTGATGTCCTGGAATATGAGGTACATGACCGTCAGGCCGATGAGTCCGATGCCGACGACGCTGACGCCCATAACCGTGCCGGAGTTGAAGGCGAGCCTGAGAGCGGGGTTGAGGCCCTGCTGAGCCAGCACGGTGGTTCGGGTGTTGGCGCGGACGGCGATGCTCATGCCGATGAAACCGGCGAGGCCGGAGCCGAGAGCGCCGACCAGGTATGAGATGGCGGTCCTGGGGATGCCGTCAGCGTCGCCGTCTATTTTGTCGAGCAGATCGAGGTCTATGAAGAGTGTGAGAACTATGAAGACGATGACTACGAATATGGCGAGCATACGGTATTCGCGTGAGAGGAAGGCGTTTGCGCCCTCCCGGATGGCGTTCCCTATGAAGCGGACTTCCTCGCTGCCTTCGTCCGCTTTGAGGATGCGCATAGTGAGAATAGCCGCGAATCCGAGGGCCACTACGCCTGATACTATTGCGAGGATTAGAATACCCACGTTATACCTCCGTCGTAGAAACGGCCTCGCCACAGGTGTGGGAGGCCGTGAATTTCTTGGCGTTCATCGTGGGGGGAAATTAACATAGGGAGTAGGAGGTTGTCAAAGAAAATGGAATTGGGAATTTTGAATAGTGAACGATGAATTTGGCGAGATGTATAAACTTTGATTTATAATTGTGCTGGCGAGAAACTGGTGACTCAACAGGGTTTCCACGAGGACAGCCCTGTATCGGAGCACGAGGTGACGTTGCTTCGCGGGAGTGGAGAGTAGTGCGCTGCTTTGGGATTTGCAACAATCGAAAGGCTGGGGAAAGCTCGGGGCGGGATTTGGAAGGGAGCCGGAGTTGTGGGTTGAGGCTTTTGCGGGGTCGGTGGGCTGGAGTAAAATGGCAGTCGGAGACAGGAAGGCCAAGATCAGAACGGGATGGTGAAGTATGAATGGACGATTTATGCGGGACCTGAGAGACGCCGTCGGCATTCTGGGTCCCAAGCAGGTCGTAGATCACAACGACATGGGAAACCAGTACCGTGAAAAGGGCGAGCATGACCGGGCTATCGCGGAGTTCGACGAGGCCATCAGGCTCGCTCCGCACGTCCCGGACATATACGCGAACAGGGGGAACGCCCACGCGGGAAGAGGTCATTATGACCGGGCCATCGCGGATTATGATGAGGCGATACGGCTCAAGCCCGAGGTTGCGGCATATTACAGCAACAGGGGAGCGGCGAGGCGTGAGAGCGGGGACCTGGAGGGCGCGCTGGTGGATTATGACGAGGGCATCCGGCTGAACCCCGGGTTTGCCGTAACTTATTTCAACAGGGGTAACGCATATCTTCAGAAGAAGACCTACGACCGGGCCATCACAGACTATAACAGGGCTATACGGCTCAATCCCAAATTCGCGGGGGCGTACATCAATAGGGGAAGCGCGCGCCGCGCGACAGAGAGGTACGACCGGGCCATCGCGGACTTCGACCGGGCGATTCGGCTGGAGCCGGACAACGCAGAAACCTATGCGAGCAGGGGAGAAACCTACCTGCGGAAGGGCGACGATGAACGGGCCGTCGCGGACTTCGACCGTGCGATAAGCCTCGAGCCGCGCAACGCCGAGTTCTACTATGGCAGGGCGGAGGTTTACATCCTGAGAGGCGACAATGACCGCGTTATCGAGGATGCGGGGAGGGCAATCAGGCTCAACCGTAGGAAAGGCACCTCTTATCATCTGACCCTTGCCGACGCTCACAGGAACAGGGGAAATGCATACCTGAGAGAAGGCGACTACAACCGCGCTATCAGGGATTTCAACATGACCATCAAGCATAATCCCGAAGACGCGATGGCCTACCACGACAGGGGGGTCTCCTATGCTCAGAAGGGCGATCAGAACAAGGGCATGAGGGACTACAACAGGGCGATAAGGCTTAACCCTGCAAATCCCAAGACCTACCACGCCAGGGGTAGGCTGTATGGCGTGAAGCAACAGTACGGCCGGGCTATCGGGGACTTCGACAGGGCGATTCGGCTGGATCCGGACGTTGCGGAAGTCTATGAGGACAGGGGCATCAGCTACGAACTGAGCGGCAAGCCCGACCGCGCTATCGCAGACTACAACATAGCGTTGAGAATGAAACCCGATAGCGCGGACGGCTATTTCAAGAGAGGATGCTCCTACTTCGGTAAAAAGGACTATGACAAGGCTATCGAGGATTTCAGCCGGGCGATAGAGTTGGGCGCGGATCACAAGGACGCCTTCTATTACAGGGCGAACGCCTATTTCGAGAGGGAGGAGCGCGACCGGGCTATCCTGGATTTCGACAAGGCAATAGAGTTGAGTCCCGACGACCCGCATTTGTACGTTTCGAGGGGAGCGGCATACGGTCGGAGCGACGACCATGTAAACGCTATCGCCAATTACGACAAGGCCATTAGCCTGGACCGGAAACACGTCCAAGCGTACAACAACAGGGGTGTGGCGTACTTTCAGAAAGGCGAGTACGACGCGGTCATCCCGAACTTCGACATGGCGCTGAAGCTGGACCCGCGCCATGCGGAAGCCTACGCGAACAGGGGGGAGGCGTACCTGCACGAGGGTAAGCCCAAGCGGGCAATCGCGGACCTGAACAAGGCTCTCAGGCTGAATCCGATGAACGCGGAGGCGTATAAGAATAGGGGGGAGGCGTATCTTCAGACTGGCAACCGAGAACAAGGGATGAGGGACTTGGCGCAGGCGGATAGGCTTTCTTCGTTGTAACGGAGATTCAGAAAAAGGGACCGAGCGTATGAACGACCGACATATTGAGGAATTGACCGAGGCTATCAGGCTCGACCCGAACGATGCCGTGCCTTATCGCCAGAGAGGTGTTGCGTTTCTCCAGAATGGAGAATATGACAAGGCTATCGCGGACTGTGACAGGGCTATCGAGATAGACCCGAACAATTCGCCCGGAGCTTATGTTTACAGAGCTATGGCCTACTTCGAGAAGGGTGAATACGACAGGGCTATCGTGGACTGTGGCAGCGCCATCGCGCTGAATGTTTACGATGCCGCGGCCTACTGCCTCAGGGGGAACGCCCACTATCAGAAGGGTGACAGCGTCAGGGCCTTTACGGATTTCAACAGGGCTACCGAGCTCGAATCGGATGATCCCTGGTCATACTACTTCAGGGGGAGGGCCCACTTTCGAGAGGGGGAATACGACAGGGCTATCGCCGATTGTGATGAGGCCGTCAAGCTCGAACCAAATCACGACCTGGCCTACTATTCCAGGGGTATGGCCCACTTCGAGAAGGGAGAATACGACAGGGCTATCGCGGACTATGGCAAGGCCATCGAACTCGGTCTGGACGGAGCCGTGATCTACGACAATAGAGGGGACGCTTACTTCAATAAGCAGGAGTACGACAGGGCAATAGAGGACTACGGCAGGGCCATCGAGATTGACCCGAATCTTGCGTCAGCCTACAACGGCAGAGGGTTCGCCTATCTTCGGAAGGGTGACACTGATAGGGCAGACAGGGATTTTAGCAAGTATATGGAGCTGGAACCGGATGATTCGTAGCGTGTGGTGTCCATATATTTCTGCTGTGTAGCAGCCTGACGTGACCTCTGGGTACCCGCTCCCCGTTTTCACGAGGACAATCTTGGCGGGAATGACGGAAAGTAGTCGGTGTCTGTCATCATCAAATGGATACGGTACTAGACAGGCCCTGTCCAACCCTATATATGCTCTTGACGACATATGTTTCTTGGGTCATAATTGTAGCATGAATTGGAAAGTAGCTTTTGATCCGGCATTTGACCCAGAATTTGATGCAATGCCTGCCGCAGTGCAGGATGAACTTCCTGCACAGGCGAAGGTACTGGATGTATTCGGTCCTACACTGGGCCGTCCACGTGTGGATACACTGAATGGATCACGCCACGCCAATATGAAGGAACTTCGATTTAACGCGGATAACGGCGTGTGGCGGGTCGCTTTTGCGTTCGATCCAAATCGGCAAGCCATTTTGCTTGTAGCCGGCGATAAGTCAGGGAGCAGTGAAAGGCGCTTTTATCGGCAACTCATCAGGAAAGCGGACGACCGATTCGACAGGCGCCTGGATATGCTGAAGGGGGAACGGAGTTTAAGATGACTACTCTAAGAGAGAGAATGGACAGTCTGCCCTCGGCGCGCAGGAAGATGGTGGAGGAACGGGCGAATGCCCTTATACTGGAAGAGATGTCGTTGCGAGACCTTCGGAAAGCGCGGCAAATGACGCAGGTGAGCGTGGCCAAGGAACTTGGCATCAACCAGGAGAATGTGTCCCGCATGGAAAAGCGGAGTGACCTACTGCTATCCACATTGGGAAATTATGTCGCTGCTATGGGAGGGAATTTGCGCCTGGTGGTGGAGTTTCCGGACCGTCCGCCTATAACCTTGTCCAGCATTGCAGATCAGGACAACGATACTGCTTTGCTCCAGCCCAATTTTGCCGAAGGGTACAACGACAGGGTAGATGTCTGATTTCATTCGGGTGCGTAATTCACCTTCGCGTAGTTACATGATTGGGGGATTCGATGGGGGAGACACGACTATGGCTACGCATCTGGATATCGAGGACGCAAGATACGCGCGGGCGGCGGGTCGGATTCTGCGGCGGCATGGGAATTTCGAGGCCGAGGCGAACATCACCAGCGCGATACGGGACTTCCTGATACTCACAAGGCTCGCGCGGAGTGACGAGATAGTCGAGGAGAACCCGCCATCGGACGGGTCGCGGCGGGCGGTTGACCTGACCGCGCTGGACACTTTCATCGAGGTGAAGCGCAGGATAGGAACGGCGTCGGGCTTCGAGCCGAACCCGGATTACGTCCGGCAATTGGACGACTATCTCGCGGAGTCGGAGAGCGCGGGCCGGGGCGTTCGCATGGGTATCCTGACGGACGGACGGCATTGGCTGCTGCGCTGGTCGGGAGCGAGGGAGGCGCGGACGGTCTATCCATACGCCTTTACGCTGGAGTCGGAGAACAGGTGGCTGCCGCTGTTCGAGTGGCTGCGGGACAGGGCGCTGGAGTCCAGGGACGATATACCCGTTGACCGGGGGACAGTCGAAGAGAGTTTCGGGCCAGGGAGCGCGCACTACAACAGGGACATAACGCGGCTGCGCGAACTCTATGACCGCTACGCGGATATGGAGACTATCAGGATCAAGCGGCGGCTCTGGCGCGACCTGCTGAGGGCGGCGCTTGGCGAGGTGGCGGACACGCGGCAAGACGTGGATGACCTGTTCATCCGGCACACCTACCTGACGACGGTTATCGGGATGGTGGTGCAGGCGTCGTTCGGGATAGACATATACCGGCTGGCTGAGACGGATCCCGAAGACCTGCTCAAGGGGCGGGAGTTGCAGAACGCGACCGGATTGCACGGAGTGGTGGAGTCGGACTTCTTCGCGTGGCCGTCGGAGGTGGGCGGGCTACCGCTTTTGAGGGCGATTGCGCGGCGGGTGGCGCGATTCGACTGGGCGGGCGCGCCCGCGGACATAGCGGCCATCCTGTACGAGAGTGTGATACCGGCGGACGAACGGCGGCAGCTTGGGGAATACTACACCCCGGCGTGGCTTGCGCGGGCGATGGTGGAGGAACTGGTCACGGATCCTCTGAACCAGCGAGTTCTGGACCCGGCGTGCGGGTCGGGAACGTTCATAGTCGAGGCGGTGAATCGGGTTATCGGGGCGGCGCGTGAGAGCGGGCTGCGCCCGGAGGATGCGCTGGGAAAGCTGCGCGACTCGGTGATCGGGATAGACGTTCACCCGGTGGCGGTGCATCTGGCGCGCGCGGCGTGGACGCTGGCGGCGCGGCCCGCGATTCAGGACGCGGCGGACACGTCCATATCCGCACCTATCTATCTGGGCGACGCGCTGCAGCTGCGCTTCCGGGCGGGCGATATGTTCGCGGAGCGCGAGGTGAGGATAGAGGTCGAAGACGATCAGAACTCGGCGCTGGCGTTTCCGGTGAGCCTGGTGGAGCGGGCGAACGACTTCGACTCGCTGATGGGGGACGTTGCGGACAGCATAGAGAGCGGGGACGACCCGTACATCGCGCTGGACGACAACGGGATTACGGACCCGTTGGAGCGCGAGGTCTTGAGCGAGAGCATCGCCACGATGCGGCGTCTGCACTCGGAGGGGCGCGACCACATCTGGGCGTACTACACGCGCAACCTGGTTCGTCCGGTGGCGCTGAGCCGCGCGAAGGTGGACGTGATAGTCGGCAACCCGCCCTGGCTGAACTACAACCAGACGGCGAGCTCTCTGAGAACTGAACTCGAACGGCAGAGCAAGAATCTGTACGACATCTGGGTCGGCGGAAGGTACGCGACTCACCAGGACGTGGCGTGGCTGTTCTTCGCGCGCAGCGTTGATCTGTACCTGAGGGACGGCGGCGTTGTCGGGATGGTGATGCCGCACAGCGCGCTCCAGGCGGGACAATACCGGAAGTGGCGGACGGGACGCTGGCATTCCAGCGGACAGATGCGGACGCTATGCGTGGATTTCGGGGTCAAGAGCGCATGGGACCTGGAGCGGCTGGAGCCGAACACGTTCTTTCCGGTGCCGTCCTCTGTGGCGTTCGCAAGGCGGACGGGAGAAATGGGCAAGGCGGCGCCATTGTCCGGCAGTGTGGAACGCTGGATTGGAGAGGCGGGTTACGATAATGTGCGGCGGACGCTGGTCGGGATAACCGATACATCGGAGATTGGCGAGTCGCCCTACGCGGGCCGCTCGCGGCAGGGGGCGTCAATCGTGCCGCGCTGCCTGTTCTTCGTGAACGAAACCGAGAACCGCGCGGTAATCCAGGCGGGCCAGACTATCACTGTGAATCCTCGGCGCGGGTCTCAGGACAAGGCGCCCTGGAAGAGTCTCGACCTGTCGGCAATCAGTGAGCAGACCATCGAGTCCGGCCACGTTTACGACGTTCACTTGGGGGAGACGGTCGTACCATACGCGACGCTGCCCCCGCTCAAAGCCGTCCTGCCTGTCAGACGGACGGAGGACAGGATACCGACGGACGCGAACGGAGTGGGCGGAATACGAATGGGCGGTCTGGACCGGCGAATGCGCGGACGCTGGCAGACTGTCAGCGGCCTCTGGGAAGAGAACAAGGCGCGCGCGAATCGGCTGAATCTACTGGGACAGTTGGACTATATACACAAACTTTCGTCGCAATTGGAGTGGATGAAGGATCCAAAAGACAGGCCAGTTCGGGTTGTGTACACGTCTTCTGGTGCGCCAACTGCGGCGTTGATTCACGACGATAGTGAGATAGTGGATTACACGCTTTTCTGGGTTGTCTGCAAAGACGAGAGAGAAGCCTGCTATCTTCTTGGCATAATTAACAGCGATATTCTGTACGAATCCGCCAAACCCTTTATGGCAAGAGGACAGTTCGGAGCGCGCCATTTGCAGAAGCATCTATGGAAACTTCCGATTCCTGAATTCGATCCGGCGAATAGGCTGCACATCAGCATATCGGAGGCGGGACGGACGGCTGCCGAGGGGTCGGCTGTCCGGCTGGCGGAGTTGTACGAGGAGCGGGATCGGGTGACGGTGACTATCGCTCGTCGGGAGCTGCGGGCCTGGCTGCGGGGGTCGGAGGAGGGGAGGGATGTGGAGAGTGTGGTGGGGAGGCTGTTGGGGGAGTAGGGGGTAATCCATAGCTGGGTCCGAGTCAAAATCGCTGTACAAATGTACTGAATTCGCTAGACAGAACGGGCATTCTGCGATATTCTGATTCTACATAGATCAGCCGAGTCAGGAGATTTGAATGCGAATTGACACTAAATTAAACGCGTTGGAGCGCGTTACGGTAAATGGAACGTTCACCTTAGAAGTCGAACACATCCTGAATAATCAGTACGTGAAGATACAGAACTGGGATGACGTATGCACAGCACTGCGAGTTCTCCGAGAAATCGATTGGATAGGAGATGACCAACAACGCCGGTTGTTGGATGACTACTTGGAAAATCGAGGAGAGGGCGATACCCTTGAAGTACCCAACGGCGAATTCCAAGCATTGCAGCAAGCAGTTCGACGATACAATCCCGGGCTACCAATAATTCTCATTACTTTAAAGGCCCATGCAATCTCTTCTTCTTCGGACACAGTCTGGGTAGAGATCAAGTCTGCCTCCAATCCAACTGAGTTGGCAGAACTGATTAGGGAAATCGAACGCGCGTTGAATATTGCCGCTCAGGTGGAAGGTCCATTCAGGTTCGTTGGAGTTGCCCAGGGTTCAGACTGGTTAGGTTTTGTGACAAATTCTGACCTGACCGGTGTCGCGTTAAACTACTGTATAGGACTTGTCGCGTCCATTAGCATAGAGTTACTTAAAGTATCGGGACCCGTTATGACAGCTTTTGCAAAACTTGACCTCAGTAGATCAGGAGACGACAGTCCGTCCCCAGAAGATGTAAATGAGCGATTAAGTGACATCAAGAAAGAAGCAACAGATCTTATGATCAAGGATGGTGTCCAGAAATTTACCGAGCGTCTTGCGAATGCCCAGTATCCTGAGGAAATACAGAATCAAGTAGGAGCGGCTATGGAGGCCACCGCGGTGGCTATACAAAAAATGGCAGAGGCAAATCAAGCCGTTTTCGAGATGTCAGAATCTGGTAGAAAAATAGTCATCGAGATTCATGGAGATAACAACCAAATCACGATACAGAACTTTCCTGAAATACCTCGCCATCCAGAAGCTCTTCCGCCTGCGGATTCAGAGTCAAATGGCAGCGGAGGTTAGTAGTGCCCCATACCGATGAAGAGGTCCGGCGGCAGCTGCGTTTGGGCGAGGACAGCGGCTGGGAGTTCAAGGCCGTTGAGTTCAGAGGAATTCGTCCGGTAGGGCCGCGACGCGATGACTGGGCGGACGAAATCGCGGCGTTCGCAAATGCCGACGGGGGAGCGCTGCTTTGTGGCGTAAGCGATGATGGCGAGGTTCAGGGGATGTCCCGCGAGCAGATGGACGAACTCGAACGGCTGATATTTGAAGTCTGTTCCGATTCAATAGACCCTCCCGTAAGAGTCAGGATTTTTCGCAGGGAGATCTCCGAAGGCCTTGCCTACCTGATGGTCGAAGCGCCTGAAGGGGACGCTCTGCATGACAGTCCGGGCGGCAACTACATACGGGTCGGCAGCAGTAAGAGACAACTTAGTGGCGACGAGCGAATGCGCCTCGCGCAAAGACGCGGACAGTCGCGTTTTCGCTGGTTCGACGAGCAGACAGTACCCGGAACGGGTTTTGGCGCGCTCGACGAGGAGTTATGGAAACCTTTGCTGAGTGTCGAGGGATCTGTGAGTCCTGAACTTGCGCTGGAGAAGATGGGACTTTTGGCCCCGGATGAGAACGGGGTTATGAGAGCTACGGTGGCCGGAATTCTCCTGTGCGCCAATTCACCCGAGGAGTGGCTTCCAAACGCCTGTATCGTGGCTACTCTTTATCGGGGAGCCGATAGAGCGTCGGGGCAACTTGACGCCCAGACGATTACCGGGCCTCTCGATAGGCAGATTACGCAGGCTTTGGCGTTTGCTACGCGGAACATGAATGTCGCGGCCACCAAAGAGCCCGCCAGGCAGGATATGCCGCAGTACAGCGTCAACGCGCTGTTCGAAGCGCTGGTGAACGCGGTCGTTCACCGCGACTACTCTATTCGGGGGAGTCGTATCAGGCTTTCGATGTTCAATGACAGGCTGGAACTCCGCTCGCCCGGGTCACTTCCGAACAGCCTAACGATAGAGAGTATGGGCGAGCGGCAATCCACGCGCAACGAAGCGCTGACTTCGATGCTTGGAAGGATGCCCGTTCGCGGGATTAGCGGAGCGTCGGGAAGACAGTTCTTCATGGAACGGCGGGGCGATGGCGTTCCCATAATCCGGCGGACTACACGCGAATTGTCCGGTAGGCTGCCAGAGTATTGGCTGACAGACGGGGCAGAACTATGCCTAACAATACCATCCGCGCCGACAGATCCGTGGGATTCGTCCAGAGGAGGCCCCGCTAGAGAATCCGACGCTACCGCCGTAATAACTGTGCGGAGCGGAGGTCAACCGATTGCAGGCGCCGATGTGCTGGCGATATTTCCTAATAATACATGGAGAGATTCTACGACTGACGAAAACGGTGAAGCGCGCGTTGGCCTGTACGCCAATCAGGCAGGGTTGCCGATAACTGTGTTCGTCGCTTCAGAAAGGTTTTCAGCGCACGTTGAACGAGACTGGATTCCGTCGCCAGGAGCGCTGTCTCTTGAATTGGAACCCTTACCAGAAGGGGGATCGGTGATCTTCGCAGAGGAGGTAGGCGGCATTTCGGGTCTGGCTGGACGGCTGAATCCAATCCGAGACCGGCTCGACAGAGTGTATCTGTACACTACAAACATTGCCGTCAACGGCGGGAAACCTCAGCCCGTCTATTTCACTTTTGGCGAGGATATGCTTCTGACAGATTCACGAGGAAATGAAGCGCTGGTACGAATCATGGATATTGTTGGGCGTTCGGCCCTGCTGGAATACCGCCATAAGTTGGGGAACGCAAGGCCGTGATTGCGTTCAGGGCAACTTCTGATTAAGCTGCGCTAGTTGCTGCTCGAGGCGGCGTTGGCGGAGGGCGATGGTGATGTCGCCACGGGTTCGCTCGATTACTCCGCGCATTACGTCGGTGGTGCGGCGGAGGCCGCGGGTTACGCCGTCGGGATAGTCGAGGGTGACGAGGACGGCGTAGATTTCGTCCATTATGCCGAGGAGGGTCTCGCATTTTGTGAAGTCGTCGCCGCGCAGCAGGTCGAGTACGATTCGCCGGAGTTCTCCGATGGTCTCGGCGAGTCCGTTCATGTAAACGGCGGGGCCGACGTCGAGCTCGTCCATTGTGGGCAGGCGCGAGCCTTCGGCGAATGCGAGAGTGGCGTGCGCTTCCACGAACTCCTTGAGCGCGTCTTCGACGTATCCGCCGTAGTACACCTCGGGATGGGCGTTTCTCTGACGTTCAAGCTTGGCCCGGAGGTCTGCGGCGCACGCTATCAGGCGGCGGGCCTCCTGATATTCGCTCCTGTGCGTGGCTCTGATGGAGTTGGCGGAGAAGCGGATTATCTGGCGCGAGGTTGTGATGGCCTGCTCGCGGGCGGCGTGGATGTTGCCCATGCCCTCGGAGGAGGCGCGACCCGCGAGTTGTATGGCGTCTATCAGTTGGTCGGTGGAGACGTGTTCGGTTGGCATACATGAAGTTCCTTAAACTATCGAACCGCTGTCACTTCGAGTTGTACGCCCTCACTCTGTTGGAGGCAGTGAATGACCTCGAACAGGTTGCGGGCCTGCGGGTTGCCGTCAGGCCCGAACATTCGCATGAGGCTCTTGGGCGACTTACCTGTGAGCTTGCCAAGTTCCTCAAAGCCAATTGTAGCATTGATGTAGTCGCGCAAAAGTATCTTGCCAGTGTCGAGTTCGCCGCACAGAAGACACTCGATGCCCTCTTTCAGTAGGCCCTCTCTGAAAACCGGATCGCGCTGCGCTCTATCTCTTATGGTCTCCTTGAAGTCTCGTGTGAGTGCCATAGTTCTACTCCTTCCGCTTCCGCTCCCTGTATCGCCGCCATTGGTCTTGGGCAGCTCTGATGTCTTGTTGCTGACGTTGTTTGACACCACCACCGAGTAGAATTATCAAGGTCTCTCCATCTCTCCCAAAATAAACTCTATATCCGGGGCCGAAATTTATTCGGTTCTCAGACACGCCGTGCCCAACGCCTCTTACATTGGACAGGTTCCCGGCTTCCATACGAGCAATGGATGTTCTTACTTTGAGGGCTGCTGTTGAATCCAGCCCGTCGAACCATCTGTTGAATCGGTCTCGGCCATGTTCGTCAATATATTCTCTAACCTCAAATGCAGACATAGATAGTCTCCTAAATATATAGAAATATACAACAGGATGTATTCTTGTACAGGTGCTGATCTGCAGGACTAAATCATCAGCGCATATCAAGATTACCGTGTTACCAGACTTGAATAATGAGTCTAGTAATCCTATGGTAACATGACCGTTACTATGAAACAAGCTCTGCCACTAGCAGGGCCAGGTTCTTTTCATTTTCGTTCAGTCAGTTATGTAAGGGTGAGAACCGCACTCGCCGTTGTAAGACAAAATAATCGAATCGTCAATCCAGAAGGATGCTATGAGGGAATGGTCGCCATAAGATTATGCCATGCCCAATAATGGAAAGACCCTGCTAGCAGGGCAGGGCGCAAGTTTATCTTGCGGCGTCCTGGTACAGGCTGACCAGTTCGCGGGTCGCGGACTCCGGGTCGTCGGCGTAGGTGATGGCGCTGACGACACATATGGAGTCGGCGCCCGCTTTTACTACGTCAGTGATGTTGGCGCTGTTGATGCCGCCGATGGCTACTATGGGCTGGGAGACGGCTTCTTTTACGCGGGCTATCGTTTCGGGGCCGAGAGCGGAGCGGCCGGATTTCCCCATCGTGGTTGTGGCGTAGATCGCGCCGACGGCTATGTAGTCAACGGACTGCGCCGATGAGTGCAGCGCTTGTTCGAGGCCGTTGTTGGAGTTGCCGATCAGCTGGTGCGGCGTGAGTGCGTCGCGGGCGGAAGGGATGGGGAGGTCGGTCTGGCCGACGTGCAGAACGTGGGCGTCGGAGGCGCGCGCGAGGTCGGCGTGATCGTTCATCACGAACATCGCTTCGTACTCCTCGCACATCGCTTTCAGTTCGCGGGCGGTTTCAAGAATGACGCCCTTGTCGTTGAGCTTGTCTCTTAGCTGGACTACCCTGGCTCCGCCTTCGAGCGAGCGGCGGGCCACGTCGGTTACGGGTCGGCCTCGGGTGGCTTCGGGATCCACGATGACGTAGATGCCGTTGAGCTTGGGGACTGCGCGGGCGCGTAGGTCAGCGGCGACTTCCTGTTCGGCGCGGGCCAATATGTGCCGGGTGCGTTGGATGAACGTGTCATCGAGGGTCTCTATTGCGGCCCGAAGGGAAGCCACAATTTTCAGAGCGGATTCTGTGTCGTCGTGAGTGACATGGCCGGAGCCGTCGGGCTGTGGGGCATTCAGGGACTCGTGCAGGCTTTTAATGTCGGTGAGCAGTTCTGACGGGGCGGTGAAGTACGCTTCGAGGAGCCGGATGCCTTCGGTGAAGGCGCAGGTTTGGGCTTCTGTGTATGGGTTCAATGTGGTGTCCTCGTGTGTGAGTTATCGGATTTCGGGTTTAGCGTGGATTGTAGCACAGGTATGCGGGGTGCAATCCCGCCTTGTGGGGCTTACAATAGCGGGCGCGGAAGGACGCTGAACAATTTGGAGTGAACCAGATGTCGGAATACAACGTTGCAGTTATCAGGGGTGACGGGATAGGGATAGAGGTTATCGAAGAGGGAATCAAGGTCCTCGACGCGGTCGGCGGGGAATATGGAATCACCTGGAATTGGGTGGAGCACCCCTGGGGCAGCGATTTCTATATGAAGAACGGGACGGTTATGCCGACGGACGGGCTGGATACGCTGAAGGAGTCGGACGCGATTTTTCTGGGGGCGGTCGGCCATCCCGATATTCAGGACCATATTACGCTGGGCGGCCTTCTGCTGCCCATACGCAGATCGTTCGACCAGTATGTATGCGAGCGTCCGAGTGTGCTGTACAACGGCATCACGTCGCCGCTGGAAGGATACGGACCGGGCGATATTGACATGGTGGTGATCCGGGAGAACACGGAGGGCGAGTACGCCGACGTGGGCGGGTTCGTCTATCCCGACTTCCCGGAGGAGCTTGGCATCCAGTCGGCGGTGTTCACGCGGAGGGGCTGCGAGCGAATTGTGCGGCACGCCTTCGAGGTGGCGCGCAGACGGGACAAGGCGAAGCGCGTTACCTCGATCACAAAATCCAATGCGCTGGGGTACGGGATGCTGGTGTGGGACAGGGCATTCGAGCGGGTGGAGGAGGAGTATCCCGACATAGAGACGAACTCCCTGCTGATTGACGCGGCGTGCATGGACTTCATACGCAGGCCGGAGTCGTTCGACGTGGTTGTAGGCAGCAACCTGTTTGGGGACATCTTGACGGACATCGGCGCGATAATCACGGGCAGCATGGGCCTCGCGCCGAGCGGCAACATAGACCCGGAGCGGAGATACCCGTCCATGTTCGAGCCGGTACACGGGTCTGCGCCGGATATTACGGGGCAGGGAATCGCGAATCCGCTGGCGACGATACTGTCGGGGGTCATGATGCTGCGGCACCTGGGAGAGGACGCGGCGGCGGATTCGGTGGAGAAGGCGTCGTTGAGCGTAGTTTCGCTGGGAGAGACGCTGACTCCCGATCTTGGAGGAACATCAAGAACAGAAGACGTGGGCGACGCGGTTGTCGCCGCGCTGCAATAGGGGGCAGACCATGGCTGACATAGTAATAAGCGGAGGACTTACGGTAACGCCGTCCGGGGCCGAGACCCTGGACATATTCATAACTGGCGAGAGCATATCGGCCGTTTCGGCGCCCGGCGCAGTGGATTACGGCGACGCGCGGGTGATAGACGCGTCCGGGAAGATAGTAGTGCCCGGCGGGATAGAGCCTCATGCCCATATAGGCGGGCCTCGACAGCCGGAGCGGTCAGGGGCCGAACCTGTGTCGAAGGCGGCGGTCTGGGGCGGGACGACGACCGTCCTGGACTTCGCCACGCAGGTGCCGGGCCACGATCTGCGGCACGCGCTGGATGAGGCGGCGGAGCGGTGGGACGGCAGCGCGTACACGGACTACTCATACCACCCTATCTTCACCAACGGCGCGTCACGCGAGTCCATCGGACAGATCCCGGAACTGGTGGCTGAGGGCTTTCCGAGTTTCAAGATATTCACGACCTCGATCCGGCCTCCCAGTCCGCAGATGCAAAACAACAAGACCGACTTCGGTCGCCTGTCTCTGATTATGGAGAAGGTGTCGGATGCGGGCGGGATACTGCTTGTGCACTCCGAAGACGACGATATGGTCCACTACAACTACGATAACGCGCAGGAAGACGGGAAGTGGGACTGGTGGCATATGCACGACATACACAGCAACCTGTCCGAGGACGTATCTTTCCGGCGCGTGATAAGGCTGGCAAGCAAGACGGGTTGCGCGGTATATTTTGTCCACGTTAGCGCGGACGAAGGCGTAGAGGCAGTGGGACAGGCTCGGATGCTGGGGATGCCGGTCTATGGGGAGACTCTGCACAACTACGCCTGCTTCAACGCGGAAAACTACCGCGAGAATGACGGCATGAAGTATCACACCTATCCCTCGCTTAAATCGGAGGGAGACCGCTCCTCCCTGTGGCAAGGGCTTCTGGACGGGCGGCTCTCGACAGTGGCGACCGACCTGGTATCCACAACCTGGGAGGAGAAGATTCGCTTCAAGACCGTCGCCGACGTCACGGGCGGTCACAACGGGATAGAGACGCGGATGGGAATAGCGTACTCGGTGGGCGTTGTTGACCTGGGTATGAGCCTGGAGCGGTTCGTTGACATAACCTCGGCGAACGCGGCGAAGATATTCGGACTCTACCCGCAGAAGGGGGCTATCGCCCCCGGCTCGGACGCGGATATATGCGTCATTGACCCGACGCTGGACCGCGAATTGACGCTCGACGACCTGCACCTGGAGGACTACTCGATTTGGGAAGGTTGGGGAGTGCACGGCTGGCCGGAGACGGTTCTTCTGAGAGGCAAGGTGATGATAGATGGTCGGACGCTCACGGGTTCGCCGAGCCACGGGCGGCTTGTGTCGCGCTCGGTCAACGAAGCGGTTACCCAGAAGCCGGTGTGCTGATAGTTTTCGGCATCCTTGGCCTTGACGTGAGAGAATTGAGGCGAGGACGCTTTGGTTCAGGAGTCGAAAGGCCCCCCTCCCGCTATTGCCAAAGCAGGAGGGGGATATTAACCTATGCCCGACGATCGAAAGGGGACGTGATACTTGCAGGCGCGCGAAATAAAGGGCAACTCACTGGCTTACATTCTTGTGGAACCGGACGGTTATGACGAGAATCAGGAATATCCGGTGGTCGTTCTGCTTCATGGATTCGGGGCGAGTATGCGCGACCTGGCGGGACTCGCTCCCGCTATCGAGCGGAGCGGGTATCTGTACCTGTTTCCGAACGCGCCGATCCAGATGCAGATCGGACCCGGGATGACCGGGTACGCCTGGACGCCGCCCGGCCAGTCCGGCGGCGAGGATACCGCGACTCGCGCTGAAGAGCTTCTCGTCGGTTTCTTCGACGAGGCGATAGAACGGCACGGCGTCAGTGAAGGCGGGATGGTGATGGGCGGATTCTCCCAGGGAGGGATGATGACCTACCGCTTCGGGCTGCGCAGGCCGGAGATGTTCGCGGGTCTGGTCATCCTCAGCGGGCGGGTTCCGGCGCCGGACGTTCTGTCGGAAAACCTGCCGGAGCATCGCGACCAGCCGATTTTCGTGGCGCACGGCACACAGGACGCGATGATCAGGGTGAACGACGCGCGGGAGTCGCGGGACTTTCTCACCTCCGAGGGCTACTCTCCGCAGTACCACGAATACCGCATGGGACACGAGATCAACCAGGATGTGATGTCCGACCTGGTGCCCTGGCTGCACGATGTCATGCCGCCGCTTAATGTCTGACCTGTGATTTATGTGATTATATGATGTCCGTGATTTGGAAGTCTTACTGATGATTACTTGCTCGATTTACATACCGAAGAAGAGGTGAAACAGATGGTAACGCTCCGAAAGAACAATATCTTTGCCAAGAACCGTGAGGGCAAGAAAGGCATCGGGCTTGGGCTTGTGTACCCGAGCGCGGAAGCCGTGGAACTGGTGGGAATGCTGGGCGGATTCGATTACGTGAACCTGGACGGAGAGCATGGGCTGTTCTCGCCGGAGTCCATAGACGCGATGGTCAGGGTCGCGGACGGGTATGGCCTGACGGTCACGGCGCGCGTGCCTAGTCTTCAATCTTCTACAATCAACCAGTTCCTGGACAGGGGCGTAATCGGGGTGCTGGGGCCTCACGTGGACACGGCGGAGCAGGCGAAACAGCTTGTGGACGCTTGCAGGTTCGTGCCTGAAGGGCAGCGAAGCTGGGGCGGCGGTCGCGGCACTTTCTACAACGACGGCGGCCTGCTCGGTCAGCCCGGACTCCAGCGCACGGAGTACATGGAGGCGGCCAATAAGGAAATGCTGGTGATGGCCCAATTGGAGACGACGACGGCTTTCGAGAACCTGGACGAGATACTGGAGGTGGAAGGGATTGACGCCTTCGCGTGGGGTTCCAACGACCTGGCGCAGTCCATGGGTCTGCCCGGCCAGCCCGATCACCCGGACGTGAAGGCCGCGGAAGCGGGCATTGCGGATCGGATACACGCCGCGGGCAGGAATATGTCCTATGACATATCCACCGCGCTCAACCTGCCGGACATAATCCTGAGTGGAGCGAGGGCCTACCTGGAATCGCAGTCTTAGATACACCCCACAGACGCATAGGAGCGCACAAAATGGCGATGATGAAGGCCGCTTTCTTTGATGGTGAAGGCCGGATGGAGGTCAGGGAGACCCCGAAGCCCGAGGCCGGGCCGGGCGATATGATACTGCGCGTTCGCTCGGTGGGAATCTGCGGGTCGGACTTGCAGATGAACGTGGACAAGACCGAGCCGGACCAGCTTCCGGCGGGGCATGAGGTCGCAGGCGAAATTGTGGAGATAGGCGAGGGCGTTGACCCTGCCATGCTGGGCAGGCGCGTCGCTGTGGAGATAATCGGGCATGGGCGCGCGTGTACTATCTGCTGGTACTGCCGTCAGGGACAGTTCAGGGCGTGCCGGAACATGGCGCCGTCGGAGGGCGGCGGGTTCGCGGAGTTTATGAAGCGCAAGGCGATAGGCTGCTACACTGTCCCCGATTCGATGTCCTGGGAGGAGGCCGCGCTGGTGGAGCCGCTGGCCGTCTCGGTTCACGGGGTGAGGCTGGGCAGCCTGAAGGGCGGCGAGGTCGTGACCGTGCTGGGATCCGGGAACATAGGTCTGACCGCGATTGCCGCGGCCAAGGCGCTGGGAGCGGGCAAGGTCATCGCGTCCGCCAGGTATGAGCAGCAGGCGACAATGGCCAAGCTGGTCGGCGCGGACGAGGTGTACTCCGACCGCGGGCCGGAGTTGTGGGACGCAATCGCGGAGGCAACTGACGGGCGCGGGTCTGACATGACTGTGGAGACAGTGGGCGGACACCAGTCTGCAACGATGCACCAGTCGGTCGAGGTGACGCGGATACAGGGCAGGATAGTGATTATCGGCGGCTTCCGACGGCCATTCGAGTTCAATTTTCTGACGCCGATGCTCAAGGAACAGAATTTCGTCTTCTCCTCGTGCTACAACGTCCTGGACGGACGGCACGACTACGAAGTGGCGATTGACATAATGGTGTCCGGGAAAGCCCGGATAGAGCAGATGGTTACTCACAGGTACGGTCTGGACGACATTCAGAAGGCTTTCGAGACCGCATACGATAAGAACAGCGGCTCGGTGAAGGTGCAGATACTCCAGGACTAACGGGAGAGGCGTCTGTCTGAATCAGGATTTACAGGATTGTTGAGTTCCGGCCCTGTTCTAAGGGCGTGAGGCGTATGCGTGACCACACGGAAGGGATAAGTAGAGGATATGCGTTACAAGAAATTTGGAAACTCCGATCTCGAAACCTCGGTCGTCGGATTCGGCGGCTGGCCGATGGGACGCGGCCACTACGGCTCGTTCGACGACAACGAAGTTGTCAGGGCGGTGCACGCCTCGATTGACATGGGTGTAACGCTGTTCGACACGGCGGCGGTGTACGGATGGGGCGAGGGTGAAAAGCTGCTGGGCCGCGCCATAGAGGGCAAGCGTGAGGAGATCGTGATAGTCAGCAAGGGCGGGATACCCTGGGACGAGGCGGGCGGCGGCAGCCGGCGGGACAGTTCGCGCGAGTCGCTGGAGAAGTCGCTGGACGAAAGCCTGGCCCGTCTGCAAACCGACTACCTAGACCTTTTCCTGATCCACTGGCCGGACGTGTCCCGGCCTATGTCGGAGCCGATGGAGGCTTTCGCGGACTTCCAGCGGCAGGGCAAGATCAGGTATGGCGGTGTCAGCAACTTCAGTCCGCAGCAGATGGCGGACTGCTTAGACGTGTTCCCGATAATCACGAACCAGGTGGGCTATCACCTTTTCGATCTGAGGCCGGAACCGGAGATATTCCCTTTCTGTGCTCAAAATAACATGGGCATCATGGCCTACGGTTCGCTGGCGCACGGCCTTCTGACGGGCGCTATGACGCCGGACACCACGTTTGAGGACGATGACTGGCGGCGCAATCTTACGGCGTTCGGACAGCCGCTGTTCAAGGGCCAGAATTTCCTGGACAACCTGAAGAAAGTTGACACGCTCAAGGAAATCGCTGCGGACAATGACTTATCGGTGGCCCAGCTTGCGCTCGCGTGGGTGGTGTCGGAGCCTACCGTCTCAGTGGCGCTGGTCGGGACGCGGAGGCCGGAGGAGATGGAGGAGAATGTCGCGGCGGCGGACTGGGATCTGTCGGATGGAGACCGGGATCAGATTCGGGCTGTGGCCACGGAGTAGATATAGAAGGAATGGAGAGAATGTCTGATACAAAGCCGATTCGCTGGATGATCTCATTTTGGCATTCGGATGGAAACAGCAGAGACGAAGCCGATTTCCCAGAGGTGAACTTCTGGCACTCGAACAAATATATTGCCAGGGTTGAGGCTGCGCGAGTGCTCATAGAATTAGTAGAAGGCCGTGGCGACAAACGCGATTGGGTTGCGGCCGGACACCCCGACCCATTCGAGGTTGGTATTGGTCGCCATCCTGGTGGGCAGTGGGTTCTGCGCTATGAGGACTTGAAGCAGGAGGACAATGCCGCATCGAAACTTTCGGCGGAGCAAAGACTTTCGGGAATGAAGTCGGCCGCGGGTTCATGGAGAGGGTTAGTGGACGGAGAAAAGTTAAAGCGTATGTTGTACGAAGCCCGTCGGTACGGCTCGAATACTGGGTGGGAACAATAGGGAATGCGGTATCTGGTGGACACCGACTGGGCAATAGATTACATGAATGGAATACAGCCGGTGGTACGTCGGCTAGATGAATTGGCAGTTGGAGGCGCGGGAATTAGCATCATATCTATGGCGGAACTCTATGATGGCTTAGTTGGGGCCGCTGATCCAGAACGTGATGAACGAAGACGGAATGATTTTCTCGACAATGTCGAGGTCGTGCCGCTCCAGGATGCTGTGTGCCGTATATTTGCCCAGGAACGACACAGACTCAGGACGGCCGGACTCCGCATTGACAATCTCGACCTCTTTATTGACGCAACAGCGATTTATCACAATCTCACGCTGCTTACCAATAATCGCAGGCACTTCGAGCGTGTACGCGGCCTCAGCATTCTATCGGTGTGAGCGCATCCCTACGAGAGTCATCGTATGAGTTCATATCGATTCTCCACTCTGTTTGCGTGTTCCCTATATTTCTGTCCCTAATCAGTTGGTTTCTGTGCCTGCCAACCGTTGGAAGAAATACATCCTGACAATCCCCAAATCCGGCAAATCCCGATTCAGACAATCATGCGCCGCCCTCTCACGAATTAAGATCCGACTCCAGCCCCTCGTCCAGCCCTATACCCAGCGCGCGCAGGGCTACGGACAGCATCGCGTAGTAGCCCACGAGCGTAATGAACTCCACGACGGCCTGCGGTCCGAGGAGGTGTTCGATGGCCTGGAAAGTGCGGTCGGTGAGGTCGCCGTTGAGTACCAGTTCCTTGGCGGCCTGCGCGAAAATGCCCTCTTTCGCGGGCAGTCCCATCGGCGCTCTGCCGGTGCGGATGCTCTCGATAACCTGGGGACGGACGCCGACCTCGCGCGCGATTGGTTCGTGGTGCGCCCATTCGTAGTCGCTGTTCGTGTGCCGCGCCACGCTGATTATCGCTATCTCGCGGACGACCGGGTCAAGCGACGTGTTCAGTCGCAGGTACTCTCCCAGCTGTCCGACCGCCTCCGCAGCCTTGGGGCTGTTCATCAACGCCCTGAACGAATTGGGCATCGGCGTATTCGGTTCTATGCCGCCCCGCGTCTCCGCGATGTGGTCGAATATCCGCCGCCCGTCCTCGTTCAACTGTTCCCGTTCGACGTACTGCACTCTTGCCATGCTTGCATATCCTTTCCGTTAGACGCCGGTCACCGGCTTTCGCCCGACCGGATTCGCTCCGTTGTCTGTTGGCCCAATCTCACCAGGTCGTCCGACACCTGGACTGTATAGCGGCCTGTGGGCCTCGTTCCGCGCAGGTCTTCGGGCAGCATTCCCACTCTGCGGCCGTGAAAGGCGCGTATTTCTTCCAGCGAGGGGAGGGCGCGAGTCCGCTTTCCGTTTTTCAACACGGGTTCGAGCAGGGGTTCGCCTTTATAGCGCGCTCCTCGGTCACCGTATCCGTGTATGACGTCAAGGCTCACAATCCCTTCCCCGTCCGTCTGCCTGCCCACCTGTTTCGGCCCTGGCAGATACACCTTGTCCTCGCTCAGTTTCATAATCGGTTTGCCGTCGTATTCGACCATCTTGTACACAAAGTCCGTGTATGGCGCGTCCGCCGACGCGCCGACCTTGGTGCCGACGCCGAATCCGCCGATTGGTGCGCCTGCCGATACCAGCTCGGAGATCGAGAATTCGTCCAGCCCACCGCTCGCCAGTATCTGCACGTAGTCGAGTCCCGCCTCGTCCAGCATTGCCCGGCTGCGACGCGCGAGCGATTCCATGTCCCCGCTGTCCAGACGAATCGCGCGAAGCCGATGCCCACGCGCTTCCATCTCCGCCGATACCTCTATGGCGTTCGCCACTCCGCCCAGCGTGTCATACGTATCCACCAGGAAGGTGGACGAGTCGGGGAACGACCTGGCGTAAGCGGCGAACGCCTCTCGCTCGCTCCCGAAGGACGAGATGTATGAATGGGACATCGTTCCCACCGCAGGGATTCCGAACTCGGCCGCCGCCGCGACGTTGCTGGTGCCAGCGAAACCCGCAATGTATGACGACCGCGCCTGTCTCATCGCCGCGTCCAACCCGTGCGCGCGCCGCGCCGCGAAATCCACCACGCTCCGCCCGGCGGCGGCATCCACCACCCGCGCTGACTTTGTAGCCAGCATTGATTCAAGATTCACCCGGTTCAGGATAAAAGTTTCAACCAACTGGCACTCGATTATATGTCCGCTGATCTCCATCACCGGCTCGTCCTCGAAGAAAATATCCCCCTCACGCATCGCCCGAACGTCGCCGCCGAATCTGAATGTACCCAGGTACTCCAGAAAGCCGGAATCGAAAATGCCGAGCGTGCTCAGAGCGGCTATGTCATCCTCGTCGAACGCCAGATTCCCCACGTACTTGACCGCCGACTCCAGTCCGCAGAACACGTAGTACGCTCTATTCGGCGGGAAATTCCGGAAGAACAGACTGAACGTGGCGCGGCCCTGACGACCACTCTGGTAATATGACTGCGCCATAGTCAACTGGTAGAGGTCTGTGAACAGGGAGTCCGATAGGGAATTCTGGGTCATATATCTATTCCTTCGATGGTTATTCACCCAAGGTTCGGCAAAGTGTAGAATCGCGTGGCATAATGGTCAAGCGTTGAGGCGAAACGATAATCCGCACCCGTACCTTTGTCGTATCATATATATGCGTAGATACAAGATGGAAACGCCGGTGAGCAGAAAATGACGGCTCGAATCAGATACATGGTCATATTCATGGCTGTCGTAGCCATGGCGCTTGTCTCCTGTTCAGATGCGGGCGAGCCGGTCACCGCCCCCGCTCCTGTCGTTATCCCCCCAACCACGCAGCCCGCAACTCCCACCCGGCAGCCCGCGCCGGATACGCCGACCCCTGTCCCGTCGCCTGCCCCCATATCGCGGGCCGTCGCGCCTGCGGAGGCTCCTACCCCTACCGCGGCTCCCGTTCTTACAGCCGCGCCCGCACCGCCGACCTCAACTACCGTTCCCGTTCCCGCGCCTACCGTGGCTCCCATTCCCACAGCCGCGCCCGCGCCGCCGACCTCAACTGCCGTTCCCGCGCCCACGTCAACGTCTGTCCCGACTGCCGCGCCGCCGGCCGCGTCAACGCCCATGTCGCTCGATACGGCCACTCCGGTTCCACCGTCGCCCGTTCCGACCGCGACACAGCCGCCAACCGCGACCGCCGTCCCGACGGCGACAGAAATTCCCGCACCGCCAACCCCGGCTCCGACCGCTACCACGGCGCCTGTCCCAACTCCGGTCCCGGCCCAGCCTGTGGCCGAGTATGGCATAGGTGTTGGAGACTTGGCCCACCCGTTCACTCTGCCCTCCGTATCGGGAGAGGAGTACAGCCTGGAGCAATTCCGCGGCAGGCCGACGGTTCTGGTGTTCTATCGCGGTTTCTGGTGACCATACTGCCAGGCGCAGCTCGGAGAGCTGTCAGGAAAACGGGGTGAGATAGACGCGCTCGGCGCGCAGTTCTTTGCCATCAGCACAGACGATTTCAGCGACGCCAGCTATATACCGGACAGGCCGGATGTATCGTTCCCTATCCTGTACGACGCCTCGCGGGAGACGGTCCAGGAATACGGTGTTCTCAACGGTAAACTGGCGCATCCCGCGACATTCGTCATAGACGCGGATGGAATCATTCGCTGGAAGCGGGTTTCTGAGGACTACACAAATCGCCCTTCCGTGGATACGGTGCTCGCCCAGGTCAGATCGCTCGCGCCCTGACCATGCCGATAGGGCGGGCGCTGAGAGTATTTCTGCTCCTGAAATAGCCAGGACCTTTCAAAGCCGGTTTTAGTTTCCCCTTCTGCTACACAAATACACCTTCAATACGCTACAATGTACGCATGATAAACAACTTATACGACAGACTATCCATAAATGGGAACTTATCAATGACATTCGCCTGCGTGAGAAAAAATTCTCTTAGCTACAAACGCTGGGAAACGCTGGGAAACGCTGGGTGAAAATGGCCCCAGCGTCCCCCAGCGTCCCCCCGTTAATTGCCCAGCGTATGCCCAGCGTATCACTCGATAATTATAAACCCAGGTATATGCAATCGTGTCGATCTAGCTTTTCTATCATGTTCGGGCTGATTCGACCCACACCGGCTGATTACTGACTTTGAAAACGCTCTGCTGAAAACACCAGGGTCAATCGGTTATCCTCCTCAACATAGACTCGCACTCTGCTTTCCAGGTTTCGACCTTTGATTGAAAGCGTTTCTTGCCCTGACGAAAGAGGATTGGGCAGAGATTATCTGATAACTGACGACTGAAAACTTATAACCGAAAGACCTTGCTGAAAACACGCCCTTGCTATGAGGCCAGCCGCGTTTTCGGCTACAATTATTAGACTCGCGTAACAAAACTCCGGCCGGCGCGCCGCTGACAGCAGAGGGAAAATGAACCAGGTAATTGATGCGAACGAGACATTACGAGCAGTCTGGTCGGACGTGCCGGTTGGCGATCTTGCGTCCGAGGCCGCGCGCATGGCGGGCGTTGGAGACCCGACCGACGCCGGATGGACGTGGACTCTGCCCTCCGAGTATCCCGACCTCACACCCCTCGGCGGAGGCATACCCGACGCTCCCACGCTCCCGGCCCGCGAGCTTAGAGACGCCCTGAACTCCGTGCTTGATGAAGAGGCCGATGAGGCGATGGTCTATGGAGGATGGATGGGTTTTGAGGGCCTGAGAGACGCCATGGCCGCCCGCCAGAACCGTATCGAGGGTCTGGCCCTGGACGCGAGCAACTTCATTATCCATAACGGCAGCTCCGCCGCCATGGATAATATATCCAAAGCCTTCATCCGCGCCGGAGACGTGGTGATAGTTGAGGGGCCGAGCTTTTCGGGCATTGTGGAGACGATTCAGTCCTATCTGGCAGAGGTCGTCGAGGTCCCCATGGACGAAGGGGGAATATCTCTGGAATCCGTGGCTGCTGTCATATCGGAATCAAAGGCAGCGGGGAAAACGGTCAAGATGATCTACACCATTCCCGATTACCACAACCCGACCGGCGTCACCATGTCCGCCCCGCGCAGGCGGGCGTTGCTCGAACTCTGCGCCCGCCATCGCGTTCTGCTCGTCGAGGACGGCGCTTACAGCGAACTCTACTTCGATAACAACCCCCCGCCGCCCTCGATGTACGCGCTGTCAGACGGCTACGGAGTCCTCCGAGTCGGCTCCTTCAGCAAGGTGGCCGCGACCGGACTGCGAATCGGGTGGGTGCAGGCCAGGCCCGAATTCATAAGCACGCTGACCAAAGTCAGGTTCGATATGGGAACCAGTCCCATAATTCTCAGAGCGATGGCCCGCTATCTTCAGACGGGCCACCTCGAATCCCACGTGGATCGGATGCGTGAACTCTACACGCTCAAATGCCGCACGCTCTGCGACTCGATTGAAGAATACTGCGCGCCCTATGCCCGGTTCACCCGGCCCGACGGCGGTTTCTTCCTGTGGCTGGAGTGCATCGGCGCGCCCGCCTCCGAGGTCAGGGTCGCCGCTGCCGAAGAGGGGCTTATATTCCCAAGCGGCTCCATGTTCTTCCACAACCCGGAAAGGGCCGGGGACAAGTATCTCAGGCTCGCCTTCAGCAGCGCGTCGGTCGAGCAGCTTGAAAAGGTCGGACCGAAACTTCAGTCCGCCTTCCGCAAAGTCGTTGACTGATGTCATATCCACATGAACATGACATACACCGATGATTTTCCGTCATCCCCGCGAAGCCTGTCCTCGTGGAAACGGGGAGCGGGAACCGCCGAAGGGGCTCACCGCTCGGCAATCCAGAGATTGGACAGGCCGCGACACTATACTGAACCTGCCAGCCGATTCCATCCAACGAAAGGTAAACGCCATGACCACAGCCACACTGAGCTGCGCCCCGATTTCAACAGCTACCCCGGAGTCCGTCGGGATTGATCCGCAAAGACTTGCCACTCTGGACGGTCTGATACGGCAGCACATATCCGACAACCGCTACCCGGGCGCGCAATTCGCGGTCGCGCGGCATGGGAAGCTGGTCAGGGTCGCCACGTTCGGAGACGCGCGCGCCGACCCCGATACGCTCCCGGCGGACGACACGACCCTCTGGCTTATGTTCTCCCAGACAAAGGTGATAGTCACCGCCGCGTTGTGGCAGCTTGTCGAGGCGGGGAAACTCCAGTTCGCGGACAGGATAGCCGACCACATACCCGAGTTCGAGGCCAACGGAAAGGGCGACATAACCCTGTTCCAGATCATCACTCACCAGGGCGGTTTTCCGAACGCTGAGGTCCCCGAAGAGGCATGGGAAGACCACGACCTGCTGAGAAAGACGGTCGGCGACTTTACCCTGGAGTGGACTCCCGGATCCAAGGTCCACTATCACGGCACTGCCGCCCACTGGGTTGCCGCCGCCCTCATAGAGGCCGTAACCCGCTCCGACTACCGCGACCATGTCAGGGAGAATCTGCTCCGACCTATTGGACTGGAAAACGAGATTTTCGTCGGCGTGAGTGAGGAAGCGGATGGCAGGTGCGCCGACATACACCATCTCGAAGAGGACGAGAGTTACATCGGCAGCCGCAGGATAGCCCGCTCCTCCCGCAACACTCGCGCCTGGCGCGCGGCCGGAGTCCCAGGCGCGGGTGGATACGGGACCGCGCGAGGCATCGCCTCCTTCTATCAGATGCTGCTTGCCGGAGGCGTCCTGAACGGCAGCAGGGTTCTTGGCCCGAGAGTGATACAGTTCGCCACCCGAAACCACACTGGAGACCGCGTTGACGAGAACATGGGCATGCCAATGCACCGCGGCCTCGGCCCCCACGTCAGGGGATTCACCCCCACCATTCGCGGCCTCGGAACCATCGCCTCGCCCTCCGCATTCGGACACGGCGGCGCTGGCACCTCATACTCGTGGGGAGATCCCGAATCCGGCGTTTCGTTCACCTACCTGTCCAACTGTATGTCCCCCGAACCCTGGCACAGCGTCAGGCTCGACAGAGTGTCCAACATAGTCCACGCGAGCATAGTCGAGTAATAATCGGCGCGGGACGCCCCGAGGTGTCCCGCCCCTGGTATCGTATCCATTTCAAGAGGATAAACACCGACTATTTTCCGTCATTCCCCTGAAACTTGTCCTCGTCGAAACGGGGGTCGGGAATCCACTTGATTCACTGACCTTACGCAGTTGAGAGAGATTTCGTAGCTGAGCTGGCTCATTCTCGTTTAGGAATTCATAGCTAAGTGCGTAACATCAGTGATTCAGACAATCGCGCCCTAAGCCCTGTCCCTCTCCTGTTCTATCAGCGTCCGGCGCAGTATCTTCCCGGACGGGTTCTTCGGAATCGCGCTGGTGAACTCGACCTCGCGCACGCGCTTGAAAGTCGCCACTTTTCCCGCGACAAAGTTCATCACGTCCTCCGCGCTAAGTTCCACACCCTGTCTGGCCACGACAAAAGCCTTCGGGATTTCACCCGATTCAAGGTCATCCTTGCCTATGACCGCGGCGTCCGATATTCCCGGATGCTCTAGAAGCACCCCCTCCAGCTCCGCGGGCGGCACCTGGAAACCCTTGTACTTGATTAGCTCCTTCTTGCGGTCCAGCACCCATACGTAGCCGTCGCCGTCCATCCGCACGATGTCCCCGGTGTGCAGCCAGCCGTCGTCTGTCAACGTTTCCGAGGTCGCCGCCTCGTTGTTGTAGTAGCCCTTCATCACCTGCGGCCCGCGCACCAGCAGTTCGCCTGTCTCACCGGGAGCCACCTCGCTTTCGCCCGTCTCCAGGTCAACCACCTTCTCCTCCGTGTCCGGCATTGCCGGGCCGATGGAGCCGTGCCGTATCAGGTGCGGCTCGATAAAGTCCGCGTTGGTTACCGGGGACGTTTCCGTCATCCCGTAGCCCTGGATTATCGGGAATCCACCAAGCGCGTCCTGGATGCGGCCCTGCATATCTTCCGAGAGAGGCGCCGCCCCGAAGAATCCCACCCTCAGAGATGACAGGTCTGTTTCCCGCACCGCCGGATACTGGGTGAGTCCCAGCCCAACCGGAGGCACCGTGAACAAGACCGAAACGCGCTCTCCCGACAGAAGCGCGAGGAATTCGTCCATGTCGAAGCGTCCCATCATCACCTGCGTCGCCCCCGCTCCTATCGCCCCGTTCATCAGCACGTTCATCCCGTATATGTGGAACAGCGGCAGGTGAGTCAGTATCACGTCGCTCTCCACCAGCCCCGCTTCCTCGCCGACTCGCCCCAGGAACTGCTGAACGTTCGACGTCAGGTTGTAATGGGTCAGCATCACGCCTTTGGAAAGGCCCGTCGTGCCGGACGAGTAGGGAAGTACCGCCACGTCGTTCTTCGGGTTTATCACCACGCTCGGCGGTGAGGCGGGCGCGTTCTCCAGCAGTCCCCAGAAGGAAGACCCATCCGACGAGTCCTGCCTGATTACGATATCGCGTTCGAGACCCGCGACCTCGTCGTGCGCCAAATCCGCCATCGGCTTCAGCGCCTCGTGTACGACCAGCGTCTCCGCCCCGCTGTCGTTCAACTGGTGCGCTATCTCCCTCTCGCGGTAGCCGGAATTGACGGTCGTGACTATCGCGCCCGCCTTGAGTATGCCGAAGAACGCTATCACGAACTCCACGCAGTTGGGCGCGAGTATCGCCACGCGGTCTCCCTTGCCGATTCCCATGCCCGCCAGAGCCGCCGCGAAGCGGTTCGAATACTCGCTCATCTGGCTGTATGTGAAAGTCCTGTCGCCGTCTATCACCGCCATTCTTCCGCCGTAGCGGTGGGACGTCCGCGTCAGAAGGTCCTGAAGCGGAAACGAATCGTACGGGACCAAAGATTTTCTGAGTTCTTGAGCCGTTGCCATTGGTGAGCCTCCTGTCTTGAATAAGCGTGGGGGAGGGGAAAGCTCTCTCCCTTCCCGCCACCTAACTGAGAAACATACTTACCGAAGCGTGTGGAAATCTTACCTCTATCACAGCCTGCTTCAGCCTCTGCATAGAACGCGCGTATGGAACATACTCTGGATCGCTCTCAGGCAGACCGTGAGGACACCGCCTTCCGATTTCAGTCTCAGGACACATATGATTTCCACCCGCGTTTTCGTCCCAGAACCCGACGAGCCGCATCGGAAAGTACAGCGTCTCCGCCACTATCCGAAGGTCGCCCATTATCTCGGTGGGTCGGAACGAAGAGTCCGCATCCAGCCTGACCGTCACGCTTTCCATACTACCCCGCGAAGTGATCCCATCCGCCCGATTCGACCTCGATCTCGTTTCCGTCCGAATCCAGAACTCTCACCGACCCGTCCCCATCCTCTATCCTGCCGATAACGCTGACTCGCTCTCCCAGCTGCGCCACAGCCGACTCCATCGTGTCCCTGTCCGCGGTGAATATGATCTCGTAGTCCTCGCCGCCCCCAAGCGCAAAATCGAGCCACCTGCTGGGGAAGGCGCTCTTTAGATGATAGTCCGCCGGAAGCCTCTCGACCTCCACCACCGCCGACACCCCGCTCGCGGTGCACAGCTTCCCCAGGTCCGCCGTCAGCCCGTCGCTCACGTCCATCGCGCAGCGCGCGCCAAGCTCTCTTAGCGCGTTGCCCTCCGCGACGCGCGGCATCGGTCGGTTGTGCGTCCCGACCAGGTGCGTCCTCGATTCATCCGAAATGCCGCGTCCGGCCTGCGGGTTGAGAAGCAGCCTCAGACCTCCCGCCGAGCAGCCCAGATGCCCCGTGACCCCCACCAGATCGCCGCGCCGCGCCGCGCCGCGTGCCAGGACATGGGTTTCCGCGTCGCACACGCCCTCCAGCGCCACCGTTACGAAGAACGTGTTCGAACGCACCACGTCCCCACCGATAATCGCGCCGCCCGCGTATTCACAGGCATCCATCATGCCATCATACATCTCCTGAAGCCCCCGTACCGGAACGTCCTCGCGCAGACCGATAGTGACTAGCGCGAGCGTTGGCCGGCAGCCCATGGACGCGACGTCGCTCAGATTCGACGCCACCGCCTTCCATCCCAGGTCGCCCCACGGCGTGGTGTCCGTCCTGAAATGCACGCCCTCCACCATCGTGTCGGTCGTAGATACGACCCGCGCTGAGCTTTGCCGCCACACAGCCGCGTCATCGCCTATCTCCAGCTCGACCTCTACACCCAGCGCGCGGAGCTTTCGGATCTGCGCGCGGTTTCGCTCCCGTATCCTCGACTCCAGCAGGGCGATCAACTCGAATTCCCCTATGTCTCTGACCAGCATGGCCGCATTATAAAGCGAGCGAGTCACTCCACTCAACTCCTCATTCCCAGTGCCTTACCAAAGTCGGACTGAGTTTCCCCCATCACTACACATTCACTTCCTACTGTGCTACAATACGCTCCAGGACTGAGAACCGACTACTGAGAACTGAATACCGACAACCATAAATCAGAGGTTATCAATGACAACCCGTTCAACTGAAAAATATTCTCCCCAAAGCTAAATGCTGGTGAATGCGGGTCAAATGCAGGTGAAAGTCACCAGCAAGACTCACCAGAACCCCACCTGCAGCCACCTGTTAGGGTCACTAGCACAACTATAAGTCACAATATATGAAATCGTTCCAATCCGGCCCACTCGCCGCTGTTCGATCCGAATCGTTCACCCCGATGATTCAGACTTTGCAAGCGCCCTCGACATTCTGCGTTAGCGGTTTTCACCGCGCCGTATTTCTGGTATAAAGGAGCCGTCGCAAGCTAGGCTCGTTACAACCTGGCAACCGGCAACTGTAAACCGGCAACTGGCAACCGACGGAGGCGCTCCGCTTGAAATTCATAGACATCATCTACAACAAAGAGGATGGCATTGCCTGGCTCACGATAAACCGGCCCGAGGTGTACAACGCCATCAGGGGCCGCACCACCGACGAGATGGCGGTTGCCCTCAAGGACGCCGGAAACGACCCCACCGTCAGGGTCGTCGTCATATCCGGCTCCGGCCCTAACGCCTTCTGCTCCGGCAGGGACCAGGGCGAGGACAGGAACAGCCCCGAGTACTCCGGAAGCAGTGAGTCGCTGTTCATGGACCTCGTGGAACACATCCCCAAGCCCGTCATAGCCATGGTGGACGGCTACGCCATCGGGTCGGGCAACATACTCGCCTATTGCTGCGACTTTACCGTCGCCTCCACCCGCAGCATCTTCGGACAGACAGGGCCGCGCGTGGGCAGTCCGGCTTCCGGCGCGGGCGTGGGCTATCTCGCTCACGTCGTGGGGCAGAAGCGCGCGCGCGAAATCTGGATGCTTACCCAGCAGTACTCCGCCCAGCGCGCGTTCGAGATGGGCCTCGCCAACTCTGTCGTCCCGCACGACAAACTCGAAGATGAGGTCATCAGGTACTGCAACCTGATAAAGAACAACAGCCCCGTCATCCTTCAGCTTCAGAAGATAACGTTCAACGAGTCTGCCGACTATCTGGAAGAGAAGGGAAGCCCGACCGAACTCTACGCCCCGCGCTACTCTGAGTCCGATGAGGCCGAGGAGCGACGGCTCGCCTTCATAGAGCGCAGGCCAATCAATCCCGACAAGAACTTGCCGATTACCCTGACCGAGCGTCAGGCATCCCTGCTGGAGTAGATACTGATTTGAGTGCGCACACCATAGATCTAAATCTCAGGCTGCCTTTCGACGCCGCCGGAGTCCAATTCGACATCAGGGTCGGCGGTGTGGATGACCCCGCCGCCGGGGCGGCGTTCTCGCTCTCCGCCCTGGACGCCTTCGGGGCGCCCATTCCGTTCACCTCGGAATCCTCCCCCGTGCTGGCCGACTGGGTGAGAGGGTACACCCGCTGGCTGTACAGGGCCGGCGTCAACGCACGGAACGATGAACTGGCCATTTCGGGCAGTTTTGCCGCGAGCATGAGCGCGGAGCGCATTCTGGAAGGCGTTCAACTCGCCTGCGACATGATAAGGCAGCGATTCGAGCTTTACGAAGATTCGATCCGGGTGGATTAGCTATTCCTCGCCGCGCGCGCCGTAGATGCGGCTGTGTTCGCGCAGCGTGCAGTTGTCCATGACGACCGATATGCCCGCGGCGCGCGCCTTGGCCGCCGCGCCTTCGTGGACGACGCCGTCCTGCATCCATATGAACCTGGCGCCCGCCGCTATCGCGTCGTCCACCACCGGCGGAACCTGGTTCGAACGCCTGAATATGTCCACGAGATCAATCTTCTCCGGGATGGAAACGAGGTCAGGGTAGCTTTTCATTCCCAGAACCTCGTCAACGGCGGGATTGACCGGAATTATCCTGTATCCCTGTTCCATCAAGTACTTGGCGACATAGTGGCTTGGCCGGTCGGGGCGCGGGGACATTCCGACCACCGCTATCGTCTTCGCCTCGCTCAGTTGCAGTTCTACGTCGGTTTTGTTGCTCACAGGATGCCCTCTTTCTACTATCTTATATTCAGTACACTGGATTCTATCGTATTGGCCGAACATTATTCCGCTGGAACTTGCCCGCTCTTGGCGGATACTATATCTGTCTATCTATCTTCCCGACCCACAGCCGCACGGACAGCATCGCTTGCTAGAGGAATTTCTGCTCCAGGATTTCGCGATCATAATGACGGTCGCCGGTGTATCCCTGGTTCTGTTCAGATTCATAAACCAGCCCCCGGCGCTCGGATACCTTGTCGCCGGAATCATCGTGGGGCCGTTCACGCTGCCTCTGGTTGGCATCGGCTCCCCGGTTCATTCCCATGAAACCATCAAGGCGGTGGCCGAACTTGGACTCTCTATACTCCTGTTCGCCATCGGCCTCGAGTTTGGCTGGCGGCGCATTCGCGGCCTCGGATTCCCAATACTGCTGATAGGCGCCATCGAGGTCTCCTTCATGGTGGCGCTCGGATACCAACTCGGACGCCTTCTCGGATGGACCGGAATCGAGGCGATTTTCCTCGGAGCCGCGGTCTCGATCAGCAGTTCCGCCATAATCCTGAAAATGCTCCGCGATACCGGAGCGCTGTTCTCCGCGCACGGGCGGCTGATAGTCGGCATCCTCGTTGTCGAGGACTTCGCCGCGGTAATACTGCTTAGTGTGCTGTCGGGCGTCCCGTCCGCCGAAGCAAGCCGCTTCACAGACTTTGGACCGCTAATCGGAAAGCTGCTGCTCTTTCTCATGTCCGTGCTGATTCTGGGCGGAGTCCTGGCGCCTCGGCTTATCCGGCGTGTGGGCCGATTCCATTCGCCCGAAACCCTCCTCATTGTCGGTCTTGCGCTCTGTTTCAGTCTGGCCCTGGTAGCCGACCGGCTTGGACTGTCCGCCGCCGCCGGCGCCTTTATCATCGGCGCAGTCCTCGGCGACGCCGACTACTCCGAGGACCTTGTTCGCAACATGGCCCCGGTCCGCGACGTGTTCTCCGCCCTGTTTTTCGTTTCCATTGGAATGCTCATAGACATATCGCAGTTCGGGGAATTCATACTGCCCGCGCTGCTGGTCACTCTGGTCTTCATTTGCGGCAAAACATTCATTGACACGGTGGCGACCTTCCTTGCCGGACACATTGGCAACACGCCGCTTCGTGTCGGATTCGGGATGCCTCAGATGGGGGAGTTCTCCCTCGCGATGGTAAAGGAGGGGAGTGACCACGGCGCTGTAGGAACTTTTATGTATCCCGTGATGGCTATATCTGCCGCGCTGACCGCGCTGGCCTATCCCGTCATATTTCGCTCCGCGGACGGCTGTGCCCGACTTCTATCCAGGGTATCCCCGCTCTTCATGAAACGTTACCTATTCCTGGCATCCAGTTGGATGGGGCGGGTCAGGATGGCGTTCAACCTCGCGGATTCGGTTGGAGACCAGATTAGAGATTCTGCCCGGGGGATAGTCGCCAACGCAGGCGTTGTCGTTGTCTTGATAGCCGTAGGCACATTTGCCCTGAGCTACGCGAAACCTATTTCCGGCCTTTTCGGCGTCGGCGAACATTTCATAGGCCTCAGCGTGACGATCCTCGTGGTCGCGTTCTCTGTTCCTCCGGGCGTATTCGTCTGGCGCGCGCTTCGGAGGATGATAGATGCTGTGGCGGAAGCGCTGCTGGGCGGCGGGGGCTTCTTTGGCGTCGCTTTGGATATGAGTCTGCGCACGATATTGACGGATACGCTCCTGTTCGCGATGATAGCGCTCCTCGCTATCTTCAGCCTTCCCTTCCTGTCCAAGCTCCTCTCTCTGGGCAGCTTCGCCGCGCCGGTTCCTATTCTGATATTCATAGTTATAATTGCCGGCGCCTGGCGCCTGGTGTTCAGGATTCACAGGTCAATGGAAGACGCCTTCAGGTTTGCCTTTCTCGACGCTTCGGAAGATGAAAGTCCCGCTGCTGACGAACTTAACCCCAGATAGCGAACTCATTCGGCCACGAGCCAAATTCTGTTGCGATATATGTATCAGGCTGGCATACTGGGTATTAACTGAATCAGGAGCGTGGCGTTGGATCGCCGATTTAAGCTGGGAAGAACAGGCAGGAAGGTACGAGATGAGGTATCCGGGTCGGCTCAGACAGGACAGGCTGAGCCGACTCCCGACCTGTTCAGGAGCTCGTCCAGCTCTACCATAAGCCGGACAGGGCGATTTCGCAGGGGTGCGAGCCGTGCCGCGGTGGATGCGGTGTCGGGCGCCGTAAAGGCTGCCGACGAGATAAGCGGCGAGGCCACGGTGTTTGTCCGCGACGCAGTCATTGGAGTGATCGAGGGAACCGGCAAGGTCGCAAAAGTCAGCAAGCCTGTCGTCAGAGAAGTTGCGGCGGCGGCGGTTCTGAGTTCCACTGAGCTAGGTGGCAGCGCGCCCGAATCCATCAAGCAGGCGGTCGAGGGTGCAGTGGTCGGAGCGGCTATGGCGGGCGTAAAAGACAGCAAGGCAGGCGCCCAGGCCTCGGAGGGCGTTGTCGATGCGGTGCAAAACATTGGAGTTAACTTCACCGATATTGTTTCACCGGCCATACATGGCGTAATCACGGGAGTGCTTTCGACTTCTGGGAATCTGTTCGAGGCGACACAGGAGACGGCCCGCGTACTGATAACAAGCGGCGCGAAGTCCGATCAGGACGCCGCAGAAGTAGCCAGCATTATAGTAAATGAGGCAATACGCGCGACACGTCTTTATGCGGTGGGATCGAGCGATGCCGTGATGGGCGCGGCGCGGGGCTGCGTAGAGGCGGCATACAATATAGACCGTCCAACCGGAGAATCTGTCAGGGTCGCTTTGCTGGCTCTTGTTGACACACCGCTGAATATGCTTGCTCCACCGATCAGAAGGTCCGTCTCCAGGGCCCTCTCCGACCTGACCGACGAGTTGAGATCGCGCCCGCAAGCGTGGCGTGGTGTAGCCCTGTGGCGAGCCGGAAAGTTGCTGATGAGGGTCGGAGGCGTGGACTCCGGCGCGGCGCTGGCATACTACACACTGCTGGCGTTCTTTCCACTCACTGCGTTGCTGGTGCTGGGCTTCTCTGTCTTTCTGGACCCGGATACGGTTCGCAGGGTGGTAACGGAGGTTTTCATATTCTACTTCCCCGGAGCGGAGGAATTCCTTTTCAATGCGATTGACCACCTGTACACGGCGCGGCTGCTCGCTAGTTTGATTGCGCTGGCGGGCATCATAGTGGGTGCTCTCGGACTCTTCGTGGCGGCGAACCGCGGGGTGAACCGACTGTTCGGCTGTCCGCCCAAAAAGCTGTTTGGGACGACCGTTTCGACCATCGCCGTCACCTTTCTGGCTGCCGTTCTTTTCCTGGCCTCCATCGGCTTTACGGCAGTATTCCAGGCGGCGCTGCGTCTTTCCGAGAGGATCCCGGTATTCGGAGCGCAGCTGAGCGCCGTCCTGCTGGTCTTCACGAGTGTAGCGTCGGCGCTGGTGCCGCTTGTTATATCCGGCCTGGTATTCGTACTCGTTTACAAGCACTTCCCCAACCAGCCTATTCAGTGGAGAGACGCCACCTTCGGAGGATTTGTAACAGTCATCTTATTTGAGATAGCAAAGTACGTTTTCTTTTTTGTAAACCTGTTCAGCCAGCGTGACCTTTTGTACGGGCCGATTTCGTCGGTCGTACTGGTGCTGATATGGTCGCACGTGGCCGGGATGATATTCCTGTACGGGGCGGCGCTCACGAAGCAGGCGTCCGACCTTAGACCGAGAGAATTGATCAGGCAGGCTGAAGCCACGGCCGTGGAGAAGCGGGAGGCGCAGCGCCAGGCGGACATCGCTCTGGGACGCGCTCCCTGGCGAGATAGAGATAATGGATGGGGCATATAAGTCGGGGACAGGTATACGTGAAGTGGAGGCTGCCTATCGCACGGCCGCCCATTCGCCCACGGACGTTCTCGCCTGCGTTAGAGACAGCGCCCCTATCACGAACATAATCGCCACCGCTGCGAACACGAACACGTAGCTTCCTGTTATGTCGAAGGAAAAGCCCGCCAGAAGCGGCCCAATTCCGAATGAGACCATAGTCGTCATGTTGATGATGCCCATGATGCTGCCGTAGTTTCGTATTCCAAATGCGTCTTGAACCACCAACTGGAACAGTGCTCCGAACGCGCCGTTGAAGTAGCCGAACAGCGGGACTGAAATCCACATTATCGGCGGAGAACCCGCCCAGATCATCATGGTCACAAAAGTTGCCTGGCCTAGCAAGTTGGCCATAAGCGTATATCGGGCGGATATTCTCTCGGCGAGGTAGCCCATGATGAACTTGCCGATCATCCCGAAGATGGCGAAAACGCTGAGGGCCAATGAGGCGAGCGTCAGGGACACGCCCTGGTCTCTCAGGTGACTAATTATCTGAGGCAGTATGGCGGAGTATGTGAAAGTTCCCATGACGATGGCGAGTGTGATGGCGTAGAAGGCCTTGCTTCTCAGCGCGTCGCGCACCGCCATTCCGCTAATGACAAGAGTCTTGTTGTCGTCGGGCCGGTCATCCAGTTGATCGCCCAGTTCTGTGACCGATGGGAAGTCGCGCACTGCGACCAGCGCGTATATGACCATCAGGACGCTCATAGCTCCAAGCGCGACGTACGCCCCCTGCCAGGAGGCGAGGGTCAGCAGGCCGCCCAGCATTGGGGGTATGACGAGGCCGCCGAAGTTGTTTCCCATGGCGGTAATGCCCATAACGCGGCCACGCGTTCTATGGAACCATAGTCCGACCAACTTTCCGGCGGGAAGCATCGAGGCCCCGGTGTAGCCGCCGTACTGGAGCAGGCTGAGCGCGTACCAGTGCCATAGCTCGGTCATAAATGGTCGAAGCAGGTATCCGACGGCGGTCAAAGCGAGCGAGACGGCCATTATCTGCTTGGCGCCGTACTTGTCCATGATGCGGCCCAGAAACGGAGCCATGAGACTTCCTACCGCGGTGAAGGACAGCGACGCGCTGATCTGCGAGCGCGTCCACCCGAAGGTCTCTTCGAGCGGTTCGATAAAGATTCCGAATCCGTACTGTCCGGCGCCGGTGCCGAGCGCAGCCGCCAAAAACGGTACGGACACTACCCACCACCCCCTGTATATCGAGGGCATCGCCATTCTCTGAATCAGGCTCAAGCTAATACGCACCAGTTCTTTCGGGGAGTGGCTGACAGTATATACAATTCTTCCCGCAATTCGTATAAACTTGCATTCGGAAACTGGACGGCACAGGTGCGGTCCGCAGTTCTTTGCCACGATGGACGAAGTAATGGCGGGCGAGTCCGCCGACAGACAGGAGAAGACAATGGCGAATTTCACTACACGACCGGTCGTTATGAGCGCCAGGGGAGTCGTTACGTCGGGGCATTACCTCGTCTCATCGGTGGGCCTGCAGACGATGATGCGGGGCGGCAACGCCATAGACGCCGCCGCCGCCATGGGCCTCTGCGAGACGCTGCTGGAGCCTCAATCTTGCGGCATCGGCGGCGAGGTGCCTACCCTTATATACTCCGCCAAAGAGCGCAAGACCTTCTCCATATCGGGCATGGGATGGTCTCCAAAAGCCTTCACAATTGACTGGTGCCGCGAGAACGGCATTGACCTGATACCGGGCGACGGCTATCTGCCCGCCTGCGTCCCCGCCGTCGTCGGCACGTGGACAACCGCGCTCGCGCGCTTCGGCACGATGAGTTTCACCGAAATCGCACAGCCGACCATAGACCTGGCAGAGAACGGCTTCCCGCTCTATGACAGGTTTCAGGAGCGCCTAGCAGCCGACGTCGCCAAATATACCGAACTGTACCCGACGACGGGCGAGATATACTACCGCAACGGCGGCATCCCCGAAACCGGCGAGCTTATCCGCAATCCCGACTTTGGAGCGATGCTGCGGTCGCTGTGTTCCGCCGAAAAGCGGGCGCAGGGCAGGGGACGTATCGCCGGCATCGAAGCTGCCCGTGACGAATATTACGAGGGTGGCGTCGCTGAGAAGATAGTCGAATTCATCAACAATAACCCCGTCGAAGACGCAAGCGGCGTCGCTCACAAGGGTCTGCTGACCCTCGATGACCTCGCCGAGTGGAATGCAATCGTCGAAGAACCTGTTTCCTTGGAGTACGGGGACTTGGATGTCCACAAGTGCTCCTCCTGGACGCAGGGACCGCTCTTCTTACAGCATCTCGCGATCTTGGGCACAATGAACGCGGCGTCACTCGGGCACAACACCGCTGACTACCTTCACGCTTGGATCGAGTCCTCGAAGCTGGCGTTCGCGGACCGTGAAGCATACTACGGGGATCCCGACTTCGACGACGTTCCCCTCAATGAGCTCCTGTCCTACAGGTACGCCGAGACGAGGGCAGCCCAGATCGGCGAATTCGCCTCTCGCGACCTACGCCCAGGAGATGCTGGAAATGGGGTGCCTGAATACACTGCAATTACCGTCGCCGAAGACAACCGCGCCGCCCTGGGCATCGAGGCCCGCGAGGTGCGCGACCTCGGCATAGGACACGCACACATCGGCGACACCACCCACCTTGACGCGATGGACGCTGAGGGCAACATGGTCGCCGCGACGCCCAGCGGCGGATGGCTTGGCACTTCTCCGGTAATCAAGGGGCTTGGATTCCCGCTTGGCACGCGCGGCCAGATGTTCTACCTGAACGCCAACCGCCCCAACGCCCTCCAGCCCCACAAGCGACCGCGCGCGACGCTCACCCCAACGATGGTTACGCGAAGCGGCTCCCCATTCATGGCGTTCGGCACCCCGGGCGGCGACTCGCAGGAGCAGTGGACGCTCCAGTTCTTCCTCAACTACATCGAGTTCGGCATGAATCTGCAGGAGGCTCTGGACGCTCCAACCGTACACTCCACACACTTCCCATCCTCGTTCTACCCACGAGCCGCGTTCCCCGCGCGCGTCGTTGCCGAATCCCGCATTCCCTCGGATGTCCTGGGTGAACTCGAACGTCGCGGTCACGAAATAGAGCGTGCCGACGCCTGGGCGAACGGTAAAGTAATGGGCATCCGCTGGCATGAGGACAAGGGAGTAATCGCGGGCGCGGCCTCCGCCAAGAACACCATAGGTTACGCAATGGCGCTTTAGGACAGTTGCGCTCCGGCCGCCGGATTCTGCCAGGAGGAACTTGCAGATGTGAACGATTGCTCCGCTTCGGAAGAGAAAATCGCATAAGTGAAATTATAGTAGTTGAAGAGCTGCCAATCTCTGGATTCCCGCTCCCCGTTTCCACGAGGACAGGCTTCGTGGGAATGACAGGTGAGCGAGATGGAGGGCTTTTGCGATTTTCTTTTTGGAAACACCCTCTTAGACAAATTTACGTCAGCCTGATACACTTTGCGGCGATCCAAGAGACTGACCGCACAGCGTTAGTAGCCCAAACGGGGGAAGAAGAGGTTTCCATGAAAGCCGTCGTGTACCAGGGACCGTTCAGTGTGTCTGTAGAGGAAGTTCCCGATCCCGAGTTACAACACCCGAACGATGTGATCGTCAAGATTACCTCCAGTTGCATCTGTGGCTCTGACCTGCATATGTACGAGGGTCGAACCGCTGCCGAACCGGGCATCATTTTTGGCCACGAGAACATGGGTGTAATCGAAGAAGTCGGTTCCGCTGTCAAATCGCTGTCGGTAGGAGACAGGGTCGTGATGCCGTTCAACGTTGGCTGCGGCTTCTGCAAGAACTGCCAGCGTGGGTTTACGGGCTTCTGCGTCACGGTCAACCCCGGATTCGCTGGCGGCGCGTATGGATACGTCGCTATGGGGCCATGGCGCGGCGGTCAAGCCGAATACCTACAGGTGCCCCATGCGGACTTCAACTGTCTGCCTCTCCCTGCCGGGGATGAATTCGAGTCGGATTTCGCGCTGCTGGCGGACATATTCCCCACTGGCTATCATGGCACGGAGCTTGCCGACGTCAGCCCTGGTGAGAGTGTCGCCGTGTGGGGCGCGGGCCCCGTCGGTCTGATGGCCACCTACAGCTGCATCATCAGGGGAGCGGCGGAGGTTTATTCCATAGACCATGTGCAGGAGCGGCTGGACAAATCCAGCGAGATTGGCGCTGTCCCCATCAACTTCGACGACGGTGATCCGGTTCAGCAGATCAGGGACCTGCGCGAGGGCGACGGCGTGGACAAGACGGTCGACGCCGTAGGCTATCAGGCCGCTGCCCAAGGGTCGTCCGCCGCCGGAGGTGAGCAGGACGAAGTTCCCAACGTGGTCCTGAATCAGATGATCGAGCTGATCAATCCCACCGGGATCATGGGCATTCCAGGGCTGTACGTACCTTCGGACCCGGGCGGCGTGGACGAGGGCGCCAAGCGGGGCGCTCTGTCCATCAATTTCGGCAAGCTGTTCGAGAAGGGCCTGCGGTTGGGTACGGGTCAGTGCAACGTGAAGCAGTACAATGCCTATTTGCGCGACCTGATTATCGCAGGGAAGGCCACTCCCAGCTTTGTGGTGTCCCATGAAGTGCCGCTGGACGCCGCCGTGGACGCCTATGACAAATTCGACAAGCGCATAGACGGGTACACCAAGGTCATCCTGAATCCATAATCAGAACGCGCCTGCCTCCTTCTTGGTTACGGCATATCAAAGGGGCAGGGGATGCCGAGGCCGGGTATCACGCTGACGCCAGTTCCCGGCGCGCCTCCGCCTGATCTCTCAAGCTGCGGTGCCTCTGTGTCCCAGCAAAGGCTGTCGGGGGCAGTTAAGCGGGGTTCCCGGCGTACATGGCCGGGAACGGTATGTGCGCTCCAAGTTTAGACCAGCGATAAGATGCCTGCCCTTGTGACTCCATCGAGGGTAGGGGCAAGTATAGGAGGTTGCGTCATGCGGGTAGGAAGCGAAGAGAATTCGTATAATTGGATCGACAACTGGGCCAAGATCCCCGAGAGTGACAGCTCCCGCATGGGCTGGGCGCATCCGGGCATCGTGGTCACAGAGTCGGGAAACGTCGTAACTTGCCACCCCGGTGACCCAATAGTAATGACCTTCGACGGAGACGGGAACCTGATATCCTCGTGGCAGGGTGACTTTGCGGACGCGCATGGCATCACTCTGGTCAACGAGGGCGGGGTCGAGTTCCTGTGGATAGCGGACAATGGCTCCAAGAGGAGTCACAGGCACGCCTACGACTATCCTCCGGGCGCGGCCGATGCGTTCGGTCAGGTGTTAAAGACCACACTGGACGGCGAGTTAGTCATGAGGCTGGAGACGCCTCCCCATCCGGTGTACGAAGGCACACGCTACTCCCCCACGACTGTCGCAGTAAACGAAGAGCGATTTGGGGGCAACGGCGACGTCTGGGTGGGCGATGGGTACGGCGCCAGCTACGTCCATAGGTTCACGATGGACGGCGAGTATGTCGGCAGCATCAACGGCGAAGAAGGGGCCGGAGCGTACAATTGCCCTCACGGCATCTTCATCGACCGGCGCAAGTCCGAACCGGAGCTTTACGTGGCAGACCGGGCCAACGCCCGTGTTCAGGTCTATGACATGGAGGGCGGATTCAGGCGCTCCTTTGGCGCCGATTTCCTGACCACACCAAGCGGTTTCGTGACATATGGTGATCTGATGGTAATCGCCGAGCTTCGCGCGCGCCTGGCTGTCACCGATATAAACGACGAACTGCTCACATACCTCGGCGATAACGAGCAGGTATGCGACGTAGAGGGCTGGCCCAACAATACGAGCGATGGGGGGCAGATAATACCCACCAGCCTCCTGGAGACCGGCAAGTTCAACAGCCCTCACGGGTTGGCAGTGGATGCCAATGGCAACCTGTACGTGGCCGAATGGCTCATCGGGGGCCGGGTGACCAAGTTGAACAAGTCCTAAGAGACTATCTCAAAACCTTTCTCCGGAGCGCATGGCCGGGGAATAGAAGCCTCCTCTCCCTTGACGGGAGAGGACTGAGGTGAGGGTGAAAACCTCTTTACTGAGTTTTGAGATAGTTACTAAGGATTTCCGGGGCGATTCCATCCTGGCCCCTCATATCGGTCGCCGCCGACACCACTAACACTGAGTCCATCGGCGTGGAGGGTACGCCTGGGCCAACGGCAAGGTCATGGGCATCCGCTGGCGCGCCGACAAGGGAGTAATCGCGGGCGCAACCTCCGCCAAGAACAACATCGGCTACGCAATGGCACTTTAGGCAACCCTTAAAGGCTATACGAACTGCCCCTGATCTGCGAATGGATTGACCACTCGCAGACCATCGTAGTCTTGCTGGTCGCTCAGGTCTTCGGAATACACCGCATCGCACCCAATGGCGCGTGCCGCTGCCAGAATCGCGCTGTCCCAGTATGACAAACCAAAGCGGTGACTGATCGAAACCGCGGCTTGGAACACATCCAGAGTGATCTCTTGAACCGGAAATCTTAGCAGGACCCCAAGGAACGCCAGCGCGTCTTCGTGGGTTAGCCGTCCCGGACGTGTAGGGCGTGTCACCTGGTAGTAGAACTCCTGCAAGACCTGCACCGATACCGCCAAATCAGACCCCCTCAGTAGTTGAAGGGCGCGGCGTCGCTTGTCGGCATCACCGGGCAGTGCGCTGACCGCATAGATCAGTACGTTGGTGTCAACGAATCGCATTGGACCCGTTTATCGCTTCGTCGTACATCTCATCGCGAGTCAGATTGTCGCTCGAGCGCAATCCCACTCCTCTGGATGCGAAGTCGGCAATTACCTCTTCCAAATTCCTGACCCTAAGCCCGACCCCAGTGCCTACGCTAGGCTCATTCAACTGCCCATCGGCGAGGCTCCTTAGATATCCCTGCACCAGTGCGGACACCGACGTACCTAGCTGCGCCGCCCGAATTCGAGCGGCCCGGTGTGTATCGTCATCAACAGACACGGTGATGTTCTTCATAGTACGCGAGCTCACTACTTGTTGTTATGATGCACAGCATAGGGGACGCTCCAGTCACTTGCAATGCATGGCGGCCTCCGCCAAAAACAACATCGGCTACGCGATGGCGCTCTAGGGCAGTTGAGCACTCTGGGCACACGCTAGGTGGCGTTGCTATCTAGACCAGAACTTGGTACTGGTGTAGCGGCCCAAATTATACTGGCGCTAGCCGTATTTACCCATGATGTAGATCATTAAGCGTCGGCCATAAGGTTGCTTCTGCGGCAGCTACAAAAGATCGGCAAGTGGAGGAATCATATGACATTTCCCAAGAATGATTTTGTTGAGGGTGATATTGACCCAAATGTCGAAATGTTCCCTGCTTTGGAGCACGATCCAGTAAGGTCATTCGGCGAAGTTTTGGAACTGCTTGATATGAAAGCGAAAAACAATGCCGAAAAGGGTAAGGTTTTGGAGTTGCTTGTTAGATCGTTCATGCAACTGAACCCAGAGCATAAGTCAACGTATGAAAATGTAATGCTCTGGAGCCAGTGGCCGAGCAGACCAAGAATCAACGACATCGGAGTTGATCTGGTGGCGCAAAGAAGAAGCGACGGGAAGAAAGTCGCGATCCAGTGCAAATTCTATGGAGTCAATTTTGAAGTCAACTATGGCGACGTAGCCAAGTTTCTTATTGCTTCATCTCTGTTGAACATTGACCATATGATCCTTGTGGCGACCACAGGTTTGACGAAAGTTGCTCGCTATGCCGTGGACACTTGGCCTCATGTGGTAGGAAGAGATATCCAGTTAGATGTCAAGGGTCCTGAGATGTCGAGGATTCTCAGGTGGATTGGACCAAGTTCAACTTGGCCCGACCGGTCAACATGATACTGAAGGACAACAGGCAGCTTGATATGTTAGGCATTACAACCGAGGGCGGTCGCCTCAGGCTTTGGAATACCTTCACGTAACAGATCAGCATTCCCATGACGTCCGTTCATCCTTTAGGTAGGACTCTATGTCATCAGGGGTCTTGAAAAGGTGGCGAATAGGCGCTTCGGCCAGAATGTCAACGGCGGAGCGTCCTGTTGACGCAAGGGAGTGGCACACCACCGCGTCAACCGACTCTCCTAACGGAAGCCCGTGATTCTTCATTCCCATCTTGCCTCCGGGTAGCACTTTGTCTTGAGATGCAATATTCTCTGCACGGCTGAGTGCTCCTTGATACAGTGAATATCCTCACTTCACCAATCCAGACTTATGAGCTCTCGATCAGGCCAATATCTTGGACCTAACTCTCCATACTTTTCTGTTAGCGACCACGATTGGAGATCGGATACGCTTCCATCACCCAGACTAACTTTCAGACCGCCAACTTCGTAGTGGGGGCTATGGTAGGTTACTGTCGTGAAGGTCGAATATGTGAGCATACTTAGATTATCGGATCTGGGATCTGTCGCAATTCTGTGGGCGGCGATCTTGTTGCGCCATTGAAACACGTCCGGCGCAATTTTCTCAATATACGATCTGCAGACCTTACGTAGTTGGTGTTGGACAGCCTTTTTCTGAAGATCTGCCAGTACCCATCCTTTCTCTTCCAACATCTCCATTAGCTTGATGGTGCGCATATAATTAACCAAGCTTATGGCAAACCAATCGAAAACACATCCTAACAACAGAGTTTCTTCAGTAAGTTCACCGATGAATACAATTTTGTCCCTGCCATGTCGCTTTAACGCTTCTATTTCTCTTTGGCGCGTGAACTTAGCTAGGTGAAACATCCCGATGTCGTGAGAACGCAAGACGTTGAGGTTGTTGTGATGAACATCATGCGAGACCTCAATGTTCTCTATCCGATCCAAGACTAACATTTCATCAGACATGATGACATTCCTCGAGAGGCACACTACTTGATGCCTTAGCAAGAATCCCTCGCATGAGCGGACATCAATGGCACATGAGAAAATCACTTCCCACACAGCCGTTCTGAACCGCAACAGCGCGAAAACTCTTGGAACTTGTGATTATTGGTGGGCCATCCTGGACTCGAACCAGGGACCTCAGTCTTATCAGGACTGCGCTCTAACCGTCTGAGCTAATGGCCCACTTTGAGGGGAAGGGAAGTGGGAAGGCTATTCTACTGGGGTGTCCGTCTCCGGGTCAAACTCGACAACTATCTCAACGGGCGCGTTTCGAGCGACGATCAATTCCATCGCCTCCGAAAGACTGTCGTTTACCGGCTGGTGCACCGAGTCGGGCGGAACGTATATGAAGTCGCCCTCAGCGATGTCCAGCGTCTTCTCCAGGCGCTTGCCCGTGAGGAAGCGTCCTTTTCCCTTTGAAACGTATATGGCGGACTCGCAGTTCACGTGGTAGTGCGGGCTGGAGGCGCATCCCGGCGGAATCGTGGCTATCGCCAGATGTATCCCCTCCGCGCCGCCAAGCGCATTGGAGACGCCGGCCAGCCTCGTCATGCTGCCCGAAGCTATCTCGACTTCAAGGCCGTCAGGATGGACGACCGCGCATTCTGCTGTCAGTTGCGAACTCATGGACTTGAGTATATCTTTACCCCGAAATCAGTGTCAAGAAAGCGAGCGGCATTTGTTCAGGCAGGATTTCAGATTTAGCTGCGTCGTGAGGGTCAGATGGGCGGAGTGCGACGCGCAGGGGATAGTCTTCAACGGCGCGTATATCAACTACCTCGAGGTCGCGCAGGCGGAGTATTTCAGGAATCTCGGCTTTGTCCTGTACGACCCGGATGGCAGGCGGCATTTCGACACAGCCACCGTGAAGGCAACGCTCGAATACCTGTCCCCCGCCAGGGTGGACGACATGATGGACATCTACTGGAAAGTCGAGCGCATAGGCAACGCGAGCCTCACGACTAGGTGCGAGATATACAACCGCGCCTCCGGCGACCTGCTGCTCCGCGCCGAGGTGATCTACGTGGACTACGACAGCGACGCCGGCGTGTCGCGCCGTGTTCCCGACGACCTGCGGACTCTGGTAGAGACCTACGAGACGACGGGCGAAGTCATCCCGCTTGACGACCTGCCTGAACTCGCCGGACTCGCAAGGGCCGCGCCCGAGGCGTAGTAGCTACACATCCACCCTCACGACCACCGCCGCATTGGCGATCACCGTCTTGTCCCCCGATCCCTCGCGCGGCTCTATTTCCAGCCCGCCCTGGACGGTCGTCAGCCTGCCCTTGCCATGCGGCAGAGCCGCCAGCACGGTTTCGGCGTCAACCGCGTCCGGCTGCGGTATCGCGACGGTCACATCCACAATCATCTCTTTGGACGTGTCCGGTCCAAGCATACCCAGAAACATCAGGCTGCTGTGGTGAACCGCATCCCACACCGCGCGCCTGGCCGCCTCGGTGTAGTCCTGTCCGTGCAAGTCTATTCCTATTCCGATTTCCAGTATCGCAGGCTGAAGCGCCATTGTTTCCACTCTCTTTACCTGGTTGTCAGTTCCTAGTCGTGAATGCCTTTCAAGGCGTGGCTATTGTAGCAAAGCGCGGGACAGCGCGTTCGGCGGCGCGGCAGGACAGGCTCTCCCCCAAGTCCATCCACCGCTATTTCCAGGTAACTTGGCCCCGCGCCTCTGATACGGGCCTGTCCTCGTGGAAACGGGTAGCGGGAACCCCCGAAGGGCTCGCCGCTCGGCAATCCACAAGTAACCGGCCCCCATAATCAAACCTCATCACGCCAATCAAACAAATCACAGTTCAGACCCCTTGACGCAACCCTCACCATCCCCTATAATCTCCTCTAAGAACATTTGTATCAATACTCACTGACCACTAACCACTAAAAACTAAAAGCCAATGACCCTATACCCAGAACTCCAAACCATAGTCCGAGAGGAAACGGACGACGGACGAACCATCGTCCGTTTCATGCAACACGCCATGGACGGCCGCTTCCCCAACTTTACCCCCGTACATCAGATCATGGCGGGCCGTGTCCTCGCCATCCTCTGCATAGAACAGGGCATTGAGTTCGTCGAGTCCATCAAAAAGCCCGCTGTTCCCAAGACCAGGGACTCCGCCCAGCGCAGGGTCATTGACGACGAGGCTGACGCCGTCCTCACAGCCGCCCAGCGCGAAATCGCCGCATACGTGCGGAAACTCGCAGGCGGCGGACGCAGGATGATAAAGTTCCTCCTCGAAGCCATGGAAGGCGCCCTCAAGAGTTTCAGCCCCTCCCTGCGAATAGCTGCCGGAAAGGAACTCATCGGCTACGCCTTCCCCATATTCGCGCCATCTCGTCCCAGGAAATCCGGTTCCGAGCCACGTTCCAAGACACAAGCCGAACCCGCTGCCAAGCCGACGCCCCGCGCCCAGACCGCAGCCGCCCCGCAGTTCACATATCCACCCGCCGGTGTCCCACTCGGTATGCCCAGAGAAGAAGCTGAGCGGCTCTACCGGATGAGGCACTGCGAAGAGGGCGAGACCATAGACGACTCCATATTCCGAAGGAGCATGGAGAAGTCGGAGGACATGGAGGTTCAGCGAGCCGAGGCGCGCAAGCTGTGGGAAGAGAAGGAGACATTCATCAAGAAGCGCTGCCCGAACCTGGATCCGGAACCCTACCCTGAGTTGTTCGACGGCCTGCTTGACCTGATTCAGACGGCCCCCGAGGACCCCAACGACTGGTGGGACGACGAGGACTGGGAAAATGTGCGAGATGGGTCTGTGTGAAGAAACCGGCCTGCCATGCCCCTGCACCACAGTCCCCAGGGAAAAAGACGACCCCTGACCGCCGCGCCCACTAACTGATGCAGACTCATCACTGGAAGAGAATTGCAAAAACCCCCTCTCCCTCGAGGGAGAGGGCTGGGGTGAGGGTGAAACCGGCACGGAAGTTGTCAATCCGATTTAACGCTGGTACAATCTCGCCACTGTCGAGCGGGTGTAACTCAGGGGTAGAGTGTTTGCTTCCCAAGCAAAATGTCGTGGGTTCGAATCCCATCACCCGCTCCAGCGATAGTCAGCCGCCCGGACGATGGGCAGCACGCGCCCCCTCGATTCAGAATTGGCGGGTTGTTGCTTCACACGGAGAGGAACGCTCCATTGGCATACGTGGTAGATGACAACTATCAGAGCAAGGCGCGCAAGCCGGACGATTTCGACGCCTTCTGGGACGACGTAAAGGCGCAGGTCGCCCGCGTTGACCTGAACCCCGAGGTCGCGCCGGAGCCGTTGCGCTCGGACGACGAAGTAGAGGTATTCCAGTCTTTCTATGACAGCATAGACAACGTGAGGATAGCGGCCTGGTACTGCCTTCCGAGAGGCGCGCAAGGCCCGCTGCCCGCGATAATGGTTGTTCCGGGTTACCAGAGCGACCCTGGCATACCCAAAGAGTGGGCTAGGCGCGGCTATGCCGCGCTGGGGGTCGCGCCGCGCGGCAAGCTGCGCTCCAACACGCAGTTCAACCCGGGCTATCCCGGTCTGCTCACATACGGGATGGTGGACCGCAATGTCTATTCCTATCGCGGTTTCTACGTGGACGCCTGGCGCGGGGTGGACTTCCTGCTGTCCAGAAGCGAGGTGGACCCCCGCAGGATAGGGATCACCGGCAGTAGCCAGGGCGGTGGACTTACCCTCTGCACAGCTGCCATGCGAGACGAGATCAAGGCCGCCGCCGCGGGCGCGCCGTACCTCACCGGGTTCATGGACTCAATCGAGCTGACCAGCACGTATCCCTACCAGGAGATCAACGACTATCTCAGGCTTCACCCGTCCAGGCGCGAGCGCGTCGAGCGGACGCTGAACTATTTCGACTGCATCAACTTCGCCGACAGTATAACCTGTCCCATCATTGTGAACATCGGGCTCCAGGACAATGTCTGCCCGCCCGAGACCGGCTACGCGCTCTTCCGCAATATAGGCAGCGAGGACAAGCGTCTGTACGCCTACGACGGTCAGGGACACAGCGCGGGCCGCGACGAGCACGACGCGATTATAAACGCCTTCTTCGACCGACACCTTGCCCGGGAGGAGTCCAATGGCTGATTCGACCTACGCCAGGCCGACCGGATTCGACGAATACTGGGACGCGGTAATCGCGGAGTTGGACGCCACACCCGCCGAGCCGGAAGTCGAGGTAATACCGCTCAGGGAGACCGAGTTCGCCACGCTGCGCGGCGTTCGGCTGACCGGCATCGGCCCGTACAGGCTGTTCGGATACCTCAGCGTCCCGAAGCGTGAGGGACCGTTCCCCGCGATATGCTGGCCGCCCAAGTACGCGAGCGTTCTCGAGATAATTCCGCAGGGAACCGCGAACGCCGTCAGAGGCGAATTCGTGACTTTCTCGCTGGCGGGCAGGGGACAGCGCAACTCCGACCAGCCTTTCGCCGCCATGTTCCCGGGCCTCGTCACCGAGGGAATCGAGTCGCCGGATAGATATATTTTCAGGGGCATAGTCGCGGATACGATACGCGGGCTGGAGTTCCTGAACTCGCTAGATTTCGTGGACAGCTCGCGTGTCGCGGTAATCGGCAACGACGTCGCCATGCAGACGCTCGCGCTGCGACCGGACGCATCCCACCTGGTATGTACGCCCGCCCTGTTCTTCGACCCGCTCACCCTTGCGGGGCGGACGAACGGCTACCCGCTCGAAGAGTACAACGACTACCTGAGAACCAATCCGTCCAGGCGGGACGCCGTGGCGAAAACTCTGTCCCACTTCGACCTGCGCGCCTTCGCGCACCGCGTCGGCGCGACGACTCTGCTCATGGCTGGGCCGGAGGGTTCCGTCCTCGAACCCGAAACTCTGCGACCGCTCACCGAGGCCATCGGCGGGGACGTGTCCGTGTACGCCTCCGAGCGTTCCAGCTACAAGGACGGCCTGTACCTGGAGCGTTGGATCGCGGACAATCTGGGCTTGGACGTGCCAATCCTGCCCGAACACTGGCAATAGCTCTATGGCTTGCGGCGGTCCACTCCCATGACTCTACCATCCATAAAAATAGAACACGCCCGGTACGCGCTCACCATGGACGCTGACAGGCGCATAGTGACCGATGCCGCCATCCTGATAGAGGGCGACACCATCACCCGCCTTGGCAAGTCCGACGAACTGGCTGAAATATCGGCTGACCAGACGATTGACGCCAGCGATTTCGTCCTCACGCCGGGTTTCGTGGGCGGGCATATGCACATCAGCTACGCGCACGCCACACGGGGCATATTTCCCGACGATCTGGGGCCGGCGTACCTCCCCAATGTGTTCAAGCTCCAGGGCATCATGTCCGCTGAGGAGGAGCGTCTCACCTCTCTCCTGGCTATAACCGAACTGCTGAAGTACGGTACCACCACCTTCGTGGACCCGGGCAGCACGAAGCATATAGCCGCCTGCCTGGACGCCTACCGGACCGCGGGATGCCGCATCGTTACAGGCGCCCAGGTCACCGACAGGCCGAATCCGCTCAACGTCCCGACCTATGGGACGGATGAGGCGCTGGCGATAACCGAGCGGACGATAGCCGACTTCCACGGCGAACTGGACGGGATGGTAGAGGCTTGGGCAATGCCGTTCTCGTCGGAGTACGCCTCCCCCGAACTGCTGTCGGGAACGGCGCGGATAGCCAAAGACAAAGGGACACGGGTCACTATTCATCACAGTTTTTCCAGCGCGGCGGTGGACAGTTGGACTGCGCGAACCGGGACAACCCCGACAGGTTCTCTGAGACAGGCCGGATTTCTGGACGAGGACGCTCTACTCGCTCACGCGCTCGGAATAACCCCGGACGACGTTCATATTATCGCGGAATCGGGCGCATCCGTGGTGATGTGTCCTCCGGCGGCGGCCAAGGGAGGCTCGGGAATGACTCGGAGCGCGCTGCTGCCTGAATTGCTGGACGCCGGTGTCAGGGTCGCGCTCGGAACCGATGCGCCGAACAATTCCAACCTGACAGAGACGCTGAGGGCGATCTACCTCGCCGCAATCCTGTACAAGGACGGCAGGGAGGACGTGTCCATGATTCCAGCCGAGACAGCGCTCGAGCTGGGGACGATCAGGGGCGCGGAGGCGCTGGGAATGTCCGACCGGATAGGCTCCATAGAAGCGGGCAAGAAGGCCGACCTGGTATTATTCGACACGATGCGCCCCGAATGGCGGACGCTGTTCAACCCGGTGAACAACCTGGTGTACTCTGCTGACGGGCGCAGCGTTCACACCGTTATTGTGAACGGCAGGATAGTCGTGCGCGACCACGTCCCCACATTCGTGGACGAGCGTGAACTGATAGGCGAGGTTCAGCGAATCGGGGAGAGTATGCTGGCGCGCGCGGGGGTCTCCTTCCAGTCGCGTTGGCCGGTGGTCTAGCCGTCCGGCGTTTGGGACAAGTCCGTATATGGGAGACGGTATGACCGCCCTCGAAGCGAAAATCACGTCCGAAAAGGGGTTCTCCGACCTCTGGGAACGCTCGCTCGACCTTCGCCCCAACGTTGTGGACGGCGAAGGGAACAGATATGAGGTTATCTTCCCGGGCATCAGGAACCAGGGGCCTGGACCGGATTTCATGGGCGCGGTCCTCAGACACAGAGGCCGCACAATCGGCGGGGACGTCGAACTTCATCTGGAGCAGTCAGGTTGGAGAGGACACGGCCATCACAACGACTCCGCCTACAACGGGGTCGTGCTCCAAGTGGTTTTGAAGTTGGCCCGGAACTCCCACCATCAGTCTGGTCCGCCGACCGCGACCGCAGCCTTTCCGCCCGAACCGCCGCCATCTACGGGCGCGCTGAATATGTCGGACGCCGGTCTCGAAGCGCTTGGAGTTGAGAGGCTCGCGGCCAAGAGCGCGGGCTTCCGGCTAGAGATGGAGGCAGGAGTCACTCGCGACCAGGCGATGTACCAGGGCATGATGGAAGCGATGGGCTACGCGAGGAACCGAAAGCCGTTTCTCGCGCTGTCGAAAGTTGCGCCTGTAACGCTGTTCACACCGTTTATAGACGAGCCACGCTGCATGGCGGAGTTCGGGGTGTTTGCGACTCTGGCAACAGCCGGCAACGTGCTCGAACGGATAGAGATCCAGGAGCGCAGCCAGATTCGCAGGGTGGCCTCAAGGCTGGGAGTCCGGCGACACCTGTCCACGCGGGACTGGAGTATGTTCCGGGTCAGGCCGTACAACAGCCCTGTCAATCGAATGAGAGCCATGGCCTGTATTGTGGTTCGCGGCCTGTGCGACGGACTGGCTGAGAGTATGTGGACGGAGTTCGAGCGTGGGGGCGCGGACGCACTGGTGAAAGCGGTCTCGGCGGGCCCGCATATGGGGCGAGGTTTCGCGCTAACGCTGGTCTCGAATGTCGTCTTGCCGTGCCTGTATGCCATGCAGCCGGGCGACCGTGTGGTTTCCGAATTCAGAAAGATGCCCGCGCCTCCTGCCGACTCTGTAACGAGGGGAATAGCGAGCGTCATGGGCGAACGAATATCGCCCGCGAACGCGGCACAGCACTCGGGACTTCACGCGCTGGCTAAGTCTGCTTCATGGCCCTCTGGCGGAGCCTCTGCCCGCCTCACAGACTCATAGCCCTGAGAGAAGCCGGCGCGCTTCGGTTATGGCGTTGCCGTCTCTAATCGGGTTGGCGACTTCGAGGGCCTTCTCCAGATCGGCGCGCGCGCCGGCTGTGTTGCCCTCGTCAATGTAGAGCTTGGCTCTGGCCACATAGGTCCGGGCGTAGTCCGGCTCGAGTTCTACGGCCCTGTCGAAATCTTCCAGCGCGAGTTCCAGGCGCTCGTCGCCATAGAACGCCAACCCCCGCCGGTAGTATGCCCGGCCGAAGTCGGGCAGCTTTCTTATCACGAGGTCGAAAGCGGTGATGGCGTCGTCGAATTCCTGCACTTCCAGTAGTCTGACGGCACGACTGTACTCGAACAGCGCCGCGGTCTGAGGCGTGGCAGTCGGATCAGGAGCGTTGGTCGGGACGGGAGTCTGCGTGGGTATCGGTGCAACCGTCGGGGCAGGAGTCGGGGTGGGTACAGGCGTCTGCGTCGGGGCGGGCGTTGGCTCCGGGGTTGGGGTTGGCGTGGGAGCTGGACTGGAGCAAGCCGCGGCCAGCAGCGTCAGCACCATTCCCAGCGCCAGGGTTAGTATAATTTTCGTCATTTGGCGACCCGTAGATTTCAGTTGCGAGATTGGTTATCTACTATTCAGGATAGCATATATGGCGGAGCGCGTAGGGGTTTTCTCGGGGGGCGCAATGGAATAGAGTATGTGCGATGCAAACTCAAACCAGTTCAGTCGAGGAAGCGCCGTGATAAAGACTTTGGACGGAATTACACCCAGAATACACCCAACCGCGTTCGTGAGCGAGGCGGCATACGTGATAGGAGACGTGGAGATAGGCGAAGGTTCCAGCGTCTGGCCCGGAACCGTAATCCGGGGCGACATGGGCAAGATAACCATCGGGAAGTACACCTGCATACAGGACAACTCTGTCGTCCACTGCGATACGAACGCCACGATAGGCGACTACGTGGTCATTGGACACCGGGTAGTATGCCACGCGAAGAACGTGGGGACGCGGACGCTGCTGGGGAACGGGGCCGTCGTCAACGACGGCGTGAGCATCGGCGACGAGTGTGTGGTGGCGTCTGGGGCGGTGGTGCTGGACGATATGCAGGTGCCTGCGCGCTCCATCGTGGTCGGGGTGCCGGGACGGGTGCGCGGCCAGGTGCAGGATAGGCACCTCGAACTCGGCGAGTATTTCAACAAGGTCTATGTCCTGAAGACGCAGAGGTATATCAGGAACGGAGGGCTGGGGTAGTTCGTAGTTTCTAGTTGCCAGTTCTTGGTTATCAGTGGCTGGCGCTCACATCCTTTTAGGCGACCGCGGGAGCGAGCATCGGGTCAGCGCTATGATTCGGTTATCAGAGATAGGCCCTCACATTCTGTCGGGCGCGTTCATGCCCATTAAGGACAGGCATCGGGCCAGCGCTATCCTGGACGCCAGGCACAGACGCAGCCTGGCCCTGGTGAGTTCCTCGTCGCCCTCTACGGTGGATATGACACGGCACTGCTGGTAGAACCAGTGGAATGCGGTGGCGAGTTCCTGCGCGTAGTGGGGCAGGTGGTGGACTTCTAGGTTGGACGCCATCATCTCTACCAGTTCGGGCAGCTGGACTATCTTGCGTATCAGCGCGAGTTCCGCCTCGTGGTCCAGCAGCGATACGTCGCCGTCCTCGAACTCGATGCTGCGCTGTCTCGCGCCCGCTATTATGCTTGCGATGCGCGCGTGAGCGTACTGGACATAGTACACGGGGTTGTCGGAGGACTGCCGCGCGGCGAGTTCGAGGTCGAATTCCATCTGGGTCTCGGCGGCGCGCGACAGGAAGAAGTAGCGGCAGGCGTCCGCGCCAACCTGGTCAACAAGGTCGTCAACCGTGATTATGTCCCCGGAGCGCTTGGACAGCCGCACCAACTCGTCGCCCTGCTTGAAGGTCACCATCTGGTAGATCATAAGCGTGAGGCGGTCGGGGTCAACTCCCATCGCGGACACGGCGGCCTTCATGCGGTTCACATGGCCCTGGTGGTCGGCGCCCCATATATCCACAACCCTGTCGAAGCCACGCTCGACGAACTTGTTGTGGTGGTAGGCGACGTCGGAGGCGAAGTAGGTCGGCGCGCCGTTGGAGCGTATCAGCACCGCGTCGTTCTCCTCGCCTAGCGCAGTCGCCGCGAACCACACCGCGCCGTCGCGCTCGGTGCGATATCCCCTGCCTGCCATCAGCGACATCACTCCGTCGAAGCCTCCCTCATCGTAGAGGCTGCGCTCGCGGAACCACATATCGTATCCAACGCCAAGCCGATCCAGCGAGTCCCTGATTGACTCAACCATTGTTTCCAGCGCGACCTCGCCGATGGCGGCGGCGGCCTCATCCGGCTCCATGTCCAGGTACTTCTCCCCGTGCCGCGCCTTTATCGAGCGGGCAAGGTCGTTCATGTACTCGCCCCGGTAGCCGTCCTCGGGAATCTCCGCCTGCCCGCCGAACTGCTGGAGGTAGCGGGCGTAGGCAGTCTTGTAGAACAGTTCCATCTGGGTGCCGCCGTCGTTGACGTAGTATTCGCGCTGCACATCGTAGCCCGCGGCGTAAAGTGCGTTGGCGAGCGCGCTTCCGAGCACTGCGCCCCTCGCGTGTCCGACATGGACGGGACCGGTAGGGTTCACGCTGACGAACTCGACCTGTATGTGCGCTCCTCGCCCGAGGTCGGAGTTGCCGAAAGTATCATCCTGTTCGATGACGCGGTTCACCTGGGACTGAAGCCAGCCTTCATCGAGCGCGAAGTTGACGAATCCCGGCCCTGCTACCCATACCTTGCCGATGATGTCGGAGTCGGGCAGGGCGGCGACTATCGCCTCGCCGATGGCCCTGGGATTCATTCTCATCGGGCGGGCGAGTTTCATAGCGAGGCTGCAGGAGTAGTCGCCGTTCTCAGCTTTCTGCGGCCTCTCTATGGAGAGGTCGGTGACGTCGGTTTCCGGGAGTTGGCCGGACGCCTGCGCGGTGTCGAGCGCGGCTCTCACACTGCCGGCTATCTGTCTGCGGATTGAGATGTTCATGGATTGTAATGGCCTCGATCCGCGGAGCACTCCACCTGCCAGCGGCAGGTATGCCCCGGATTCTTTGAACGATTTTGTTCTGATTATAGAAATTTCGACTCCCGCACTACAAGCTATATACGCCACAGAACCCTATATGGTGATACTGCGAGCGGCGACAAGGTTGACACGATGCGCTAGTATTTTTGCATGATGGAGACAAGCAGGCGGCGGTACAGCGGAGACTTGAGCAGGATGGTTGGTATCTGCACAGACACGGATCCAACCACGACATTTAGAGGCACCCGCGCATCAAGGGAATTATCACCTTACCGCGGCATCGGGAGCTTTCCGTAGGTATGGCCAGCACGATTGTGAAGAAGGTGGGCTGGATCAATTAGGAGGATAGCGTTATTCGATATCCGGCGTTGATAGACGGTGACGAGGGGGCTTACGGGGTTGTCTTTCCAGACATCCCAGGCGTCGGCGCGATGGGTGACACAGTGGACGAGGCTCTTCTGAACGCCGAGGCGGCGCTTCGGGACTATGCTGTTGAGACTGAAATGGATGGAGAGGAACTCGCTGAACCAGCCCGTTCCAGTCCATTGAAACGCCAATTGGGAATCAGCTTCTCTCCATACCTCTGATCCGATCTTCAGGCAAAAGCGTCCGCGCAGGCTTTACCCTTGAAGAGGATGTCGCGGAATTCATTGATAGCGAGGCTCGCTGGCGTGGCATGACTCGCAAGACGTATATCACGTGGGTGGTCCGGCGTATTGCTGCGATGGGGGGATAGCCTTCTACTGTCATAAACTCAACTAGACTTGACGTGGATGGACGGGGCGTCCTTGTCGGCTGTTATAGAACCGATGATAGCGCGGGTCTGGACGCCGTGGGAATCGAGGGCGGAGAGCAGCGCTTCGGTCGAGGCCTCGGGGACGGCTATGAGAAGGCCGCCGGAGGTCTGGGCGTCGGCGAGGAGTATTTTCTGCACATCGGTTATGGAGTCGTCCCAGCTTACGTCCGCGTCCAGGGATGACAGGTTGCGGTGGGTGCCGCCAGGAGCTACGCCATCCTCGGCTAATTGGGTCGCGCCCGGGATGAAGGGTATGGAGTCGAAGACGATGGACGCTCCGACGCCGCTGGCGCGGGTCATGCCCCTGAGGTGTCCGAGAAGGCCGAAGCCGGTCACATCCACGCAGGCGTGCGCGCCGACGGCGTTCATAGCATGAGCCGCGGCCTGGTTCAATTCGCTCATTATGCCGACTGCCGTTTCGAGAACCTCTTCGGGGGCGACTCCCTGCTTGGCCGCTGTGGTGATGACGCCGGTGCCGATGGGCTTGGTGAGAACCAGGCTGTCGCCGGGCTGCGCGCCCGCGTTTGTCACCTCGTCTCCGGGGCGCACCACACCTGTGACAGACAGGCCGTACTTGGGTTCTTCGTCGTCAACGGTGTGTCCGCCCACTATCAGGACTCCGGCCTCGCGCGCCTTGTCCGCTCCGCCGATTAGAATGGTGCCCAGAATCTCCTTCGGGAGCGCGACCGGGAAGCCGACTATGTTCAGCGCGGTCAGCGGTTTGCCGCCCATTGCGTACACGTCGCTCAGCGCGTTGGCGACGGCTATCTGCCCGAATGAGTAGGCGTCATCCACTATTGGGGGGAAGAAGTCCACGGTCTGGATTAGCGCGGTATCGTCGTCCATGCGATAGACTGCGGCGTCGTCTCCGGTGTTGACCCCGACTAGCAGGTTGGGGTCGGATACCGGGGGAAGCTGGCTCAGGACCTGTCCCAGGTCCTCGGGGCTGAACTTGGACGCTCAACCCGCGCAACTTGCGAGGCTGGTCAGTCGAATGTTTTCGTGTGTCTGGGTCAAGGCGAGGCTCCTTCGACAGGTTTCATTGTTCAGTTGTTAGTTTATAATCTTGGGCATTCGGTTGTTAAGGAACTTGCCGCGCGGCGGAATTCGGAATTCGGCCATTACTACATCACCCTGTGGCCAGTGGGGGCGTAGGCGGCGAGGTTGGGGTTTCCGGGGAGGTAGTTGGCGCGGCCCTTCGGACGCCGCATTATGCCGTTTTCGACTATTATCTCGCCGCGCTGCATCGTGAGAATAGGCTGTCCGGTGACGCTCTTACCTTCGAACATCGTGAAGTCCGCTATGCAGTGCTGCGCCTCGGCGGACAGGGTGTGCCGCGCGGCGGGATCGAACAGCACGATGTCGGCGTCCGCGCCCGGATCGAGCGAACCCTTCTGCGGGTATATGCCGAATATCTTGGCGGGGTTTTCGCACATTACCTGCACCAGGCGGGGCAGCGTTATGCGTCCCATGTTCACGCCCTCGTGGTAGGCGACGCATAGCATCTGCTCCGCCCAGTTGCCGCCGAACGTGGCGTCGAATATCGAGACTTCCTCGGAGGGGTCGCCCTCGAAGTCGTATGAGGCTTTCTGCGACCGCTTGTGTCCGCAGAAGTCGCTGGCTATGGTGTCTATAAGGTGTGAGGACAGGCCCTTCCACATCGCATCGTTGTCCGCGCGCTCGCGCAGGGGCGGGCCTATCTTGGCGAGCGCGCCGAAGTCGAGCATCGCCTGGTTGGTGAGGTCAAGATACTGGGGACAGGTCTCTCCGAACAGGGGTGTATTCCCGCCTCGGAAACGTTCCAGGACTGGGATCATCTCCCTCGCGGACAGGTGAACGATGTAGAGCGGGCAGCCGGTGACCTGCGCGTAGGTGGCGGCGCGGTTGGCGGCCTCTATTTCGAGGATGCGCGGCTGGGAGGGCGCGTAGTGCTCTCTGCCCGTGCTGCCGGCCGCTATCGCGCGGTCCACGAGATAGTCAATGCAGTAGCCGTTCTCGGCGTGGACCATGGCGATTCCGCCGTCAGCGGCGGCGAGTTCCATCGCCTTGAGCATCCGGTCGTCCGGCATCATCATGCCGCGGCGCGGGTAGGTCATATACATCTTGAAGGAGATGACGCCCATATCCATCATCTCGGGCACCTGGTCTTCAACGTCGTCGTCGCCCAGCAGTATGGCGTGTATGGCGTAATCGAGATATGAAGTGGCGGCGGCCTCATCCTTAAACTCGCGTATCATGTCGGAGACCGTTCCCTCGACGCCTTCCCTCCGCCTGTTGGCTATGAATGGGATGACGGTCGTTATCCCTCCGAAGGCCGCGCTGAGCGAGAAGGTCTCGATGCGGTCTGCATAGACCGGGTGGTTGTGGGCGTCCACTATTCCGGGCATGATGTAGAGGCCGGAGGCGTCAATTACGCGGCGGGCGTCCGCGTCCATGTACAGGCCGTCGTTGGCGCGAATCTTGCCGTCCTTGACGACGATGTCCTCGCGGGTTATCCCGGTTCCGCGCGCGACCAGGCCGCCCCGGATGATATAGTCTGCGCTTTGGTCGCTCATGGGCCGCTCCTGATTCTCGTGATATGTCACCGCTATGATAGCCGCGCGGCGCGCAGTGTCAAGCCGATTCCACCTGGGACCGGGATCTTTCGATTTACAACAATCGAAAGATCTTGCTAGCGTCCCAAACCATACGCACAAACGATCTACATTATGCTATCATTAGTCCATGTCATGACAGACTGCCATTGTACATACCGCCTGTCTCGGGGAGCTTAAGGGGACTGTCCCTGTCCCTCGAAAGCGATTTAGCATATATGTGAGATTATGTCAGAAACCGGATCGGACCAGAAAAAGCGGTTGACCAGTTTATACTGGTCAAAACTGGTCACCAGTTTCCAAACCAGGCATACTCTTCGGATGTATAAAGTGAAGTATATAAACCGCTGGAAACTCAGATGCGATTGCGCTGGAAACTGCGCCCGGTTCGGAAAGTTCCTGACTCGCGCAAAGCGTGGTAGAATGCGCGGCATCTACACTCATCATTCATTTAGGGGGTCTCCAATGGCTGGAATCAGGCTGACGGTCGGGAGCGTCGAGATAGTGTCGGTGTCGGACGGGCAGGGCGACATGAATCCGACGGAGGCGTTTCCGGCGAGCGACATGGACACTTGGCGGTCTGAGTATTCTGACCTGCTGGACGACGCGGGCCTGATTCACCCGCGATTCGGCTCTTTCGCGGTGAAGTCGGGCGGCAAGCTGATACTGGTTGACACCGGGCTTGGTGGACCGGACGGCAAGCTGTTGGGCGACATGAAAGCCAACGGAGTGGAGCGCGAGGCGGTTGACCTGGTTGTCCTGACGCACATACACCCCGACCACGTGGGCTGGAATCTGTCGGACGGCAGCCCCACTTTTCCCAACGCGCGTTACCTTGTGACCAAGACCGACTGGGACCACTGGACTCAGCCGGAGGTTCGCGCGCAGGCCCCGCACGTTGACGCGCAGATGATACCACTTGAAGGACTAAACGTACTTGACCTTATCGAAGGCGAGTACAGCGTTACGGACGAGTTGACCACGCTCCCGACGCCGGGACACACACCCGGTCACATCTCGATTGCGGTGGTGTCGGGCGGAGAGAAGGCGTTCATTCTGGGAGACGTGGCGCACACCCCCGCGCAGGCGCAATACACCGAATGGAGTCCGGTGTTCGATACCGACCCCGACCTGGCGCGACAGACCAGGCGCTCGGTTCTGGACAGGCTGGAGAGCGAGGGAACGCTGGTGGCGTCCGGCCACTTCCCGCATCCCGGGTACGGACGTTTCGCGCGGTCGGGCGACCGCCGCGTCTGGCAGCCGGAGTAGGCTCGGATGCCGCGCGACAGGTTGACCGCGGACGAGGCGCGGTTCGTCAAAAGCGCGCGGGTAGCGCGCTTGGGAACGGCGTCTGAGGAGGGCCAGCCGAACGTTGTGCCTGTGTGCTTCGAGATGTTGAGCGGGCGCGTTTACGTTGGCCTGGACTCCAAGCCCAAGTCCGTGGAGCATCTTAGACTTCGCCGCGTCAGGAATATACGCGCCAACCCGAGGGTGTCGTTTCTGGTGGACCGCTACGACGAGGACTGGGGAAGGCTTGGCTACGTGATGATTACCGCCAACGCGACGCTCGACATACCGGACACGGAGCGGCGCGGCGCGATTGGCGCGCTGAGGGCCAAGTATCCCCAGTATGTTCGACTGCTGCCTGATGATGCGCCGGTGATACGGGTTACGCCTGTGAGAGTATCTTCGTGGGGAATGTTGAATGATAACGAATATCGGATTGGGAATTTAGAACAGTGAACTCGACCTGCTTTGGCGGCGGCCCGTGAGTGTAGTGAGAACGCTCTATCTGCTGGTGTGCGCCGTGCTGTTATTCGGCGCCTGCGACGGTGGTCAAGACTCATTCGATACGGATTCGGTTCTGGAAATGGACAGGGGAGTTCGGCTGCTGGAGGACGGCCACCTCGACCAGGCGTTCGACGTATTCGACTCTATCATTCGCGACCACCCGCGCAATGCGGAGGCGTATGCCAGGCGGGGATTCATCCACCTTGCACTGGGCAGAATGACCAACGGGCTTGCGGATGTAAACAGGGCGCTGGAGATTGACCCCGAATTCGCGCTGGCGCACAACTACAAGGGCCTCGTATTCGTTGCGAACGGAATCCAGGATCAGGCGATTCTGGAGTTTACGCGCGCAATCGCGCTGGCGCCCGGTCTGCTCGAAGCCTACGTCAATCGTGGAAAAGTCTATCTGGAAATGTCGGACGCGGAGTCCGGGCTGGCTGACCTGGACATGGCGCTGTCGCTGGAACCAGAAAGCGCGGAACTGCTGCTGCTTCGCGCCCAGGTACATCTCATTCTCGAAGACACAAGCAGGGCGGAGGCGGATTTGGAGCGGGTGTTGTCTCTGCCCGCGGATGAGCGTGTGCTGACCGTCGCGAGGCTGATTCTGTCCAGAATTCGGTAGGCCGAGCGGGGATAGTACAGTTGATAAACAACCGACTAAAAACACTGCTTACCTCTACCGGAAGAGCGGGGGCCGGCCGGATAGGCTGGCTTCTGGCGATGTGCGTCATGCTGATGGTCGCGCTGCTCCCGTTCTCCAGCTACGTGGCCGCGCTGCCGCTCATCCAGAGCGAGTGGGGAATAAGCAACGCCAGCGCGGGAGGCATATTCTCAGCCTATCTCGCCGGGTACGCGATTTCCGCGCTGCTGGTGCTGCCACTGACTGACAGGCTCCCGACAAGGCGGGTGTTTCTGGCGTCCGCGCTGGTAACGGTGGTCGGTAACCTGCTGTTCCCGATTGCGGCCTTCGGCCCGGTGGTTGCGTTCGCGCTCAGGTTTGTCGCGGGCATCGGACTGGTGGGGATATATATGCCCGGCTTGCGGATTATATCGCAGGAATTCCCCGATTCGGGTCGCGGGACGGCGATGGGCCTGTACGTGACCGCGTTCTACACCGCGAACGCGGTGTCGCTCCTGGCCATGGGAGCGCTGATGAATCACCTTGACTGGCGGACGGCTTATCTCGTGCTGTCGCTTGTTTCGATTTTGACAATCCCGCTGGTTCTGGCCCTGGTCAGGAACGTTCACAACCCGGACGCGCGCTCCGGCGGCAGGCTCCAGCTGAGCGTTCTGTCGGACAGGCGTACGAGGAAGTACATCATTGGGTACTCGCTTCACGCGATGGAACTTTACGCCGTCAGGGTATGGCTTCCCGCGCTTCTCGCCGCCGCGCTCGTTTACCGGGGGGCAGACGTGGAGAGAGCCGCCGTTACCGCCGCTACCGTTGGGGGCATCGCGCTCGGAGCGGGATCGGTCGGCCCGGTCATCGGAGGGGCTATCTCCGACCGTTTCGGACGAGCCGCGAGCGCGAGCGGGATATTCATACTCAGCGGAGCGTGCAGCCTGGCCATAGGCTGGGTCATAGCGGTACCCTGGGCGCTGATCGTGGTTTTGGCCTGCGTGCTTGGCTGGGCGATTTCCGCGGACTCTTCCATATATTCGACCGCGCTGACCGAGACCGCGCCGCCCGGCAGGCTAGGCTCGACGATGGCTGTGCAAGCGTTTTTCGGATTTATGGGTGGAACGCTCGGGCCGGTATTCATCGGGGGTATTCTGGATGTTTTCGACGGCCGCCTGGGTTGGGGCGTCGGGTTCACCGGGATCGCGCTGCTGTCGGTCGTGGCGGTGTGGTTTCTCATAAGCGGTGAGGACTGAAAGACCCGTTTCGGACGGAATACTCGCCTATCTGAAATGCTTCCCCGCGTGTAAAATATATTGTGAGGAATTGTGCGGATACCGAATCAGACGTCCCGCAGGGGTGAAATGCGTATTATTTTCTGTTCCGAGTGCGGCGAGTATTCGCTCGACCCCGCGACCAAGTGCGACATATGCGACTCGTCGCTGCCCGACGACGGCTGGGCTGAGGTGTCCGGCGAGGACCTGGTACAGCTCGACTACGTTGACGATATGGAGTACGAGCCGAACCTGCCCATATGGGAGTACGAGGTAATAAAGCTCAGCCCCAATCTGGACGCAGTCAAGTACAACACCGAACTCCTGAACCGGATGGGCGACGCGGGCTGGGAGCTTGTCTCGGTCGAGTCGCCCGCAGAACTGTCGGAGGCCCGCTACGGGATTTTCAAGCGCGCATGGCTGCCCGAAGAGTTTATATAGGCGCGATGCGGGCAACCTGGAGGCCAAACCATCAATGACCGACCAGCCTATTACGGCAGTCCTGTTCGACCTCGATAATACGCTGATAGACCGCTCCGAGGCGTTCGCCCGGCTGTTTGGCTACTGGTACGACACCCTGCCCGCGTCCGACCGTCCCGCTGACAGGGAGGGGTTCGTATCGCGGATGGCGCGGTACGGGATCGGGTACGCGCCGATACCTGATATCTACCGGGATATGCTGGAAGTATGGCTGGGTAGCTTTCCTAGCCTGGACGCGGCAGTGGAAGCTCATTTCAGCATGATGCCCGAGGTGGTTGGCATTGACCCCAGGACGGAAGCTATGCTCAAACGCTTCAGGGCCGAGGGAGTTCCGGTCGGCGTAGTCACCAACGGCGGAACTCAGACTCAGTGGGGCAAGCTGCGAAAGACCGGCATCGCGAACCTGGTTACCGCCTGCGTCGTTTCCGAGGAGTTGGGCGCGTGGAAGCCCGACCCGGCTATCTTCAACCACGCTCTGGGACTGATAGAGGCGGACGCAATCTCGACACTGTTCGTCGGCGACAACTCGGAGCACGACATTCTGGGCGCGATTGGGGTGGGGGTGCGAACTGGCTGGATGAGCCTGGGCAGGGAGTGGGAAATCGCGTCTGCGCGTCCCGACTACGTGCTGAACGCGGTCTGGGAAGTGGACGAACTCGTTTCGGTCTAGCGTGCGCCGGCGCGCCAGTCGCGCATTATCTCATCGTCGTGCGGGAATGGCAGGGGCGGCAGTCCGTCCGCCGGGAACCATCCCACGTCCTGGGTCTCGTCTCCGGCCTTCGCGTTTCCGTCTCGCGCCCGCGCGGCGTAGGCGATCAGGACGACCGGCGTGTCACGACTGGAATATACGCCGAGCAGCCTCCCCAACTCCACCTCGACGTTCGTTTCCTCCCTGACCTCTCTCGCCGCGGCTTCCTCTACGACCTCGCCGCGATCCACGTAGCCGGACGGGAAGCTCCAGCGACCCATCATCGGTTCGATGTCCCGCTTCACCATGAGGATATTAGATTCGAGGGACACTATCACGACGACGGCCAGCTTGGGGTCGAGAAAGACCACCGCGCCACAGGACTCGCACCTGGGGCGAACCGCGCCCCCAATCTTGTCCTCGCCCATTGTGTTTCCGCACCTGTGGCAGTAGCTGTAATCGGAGGCCAAGTTTCTTCCCTCTATCCTGATTCTTGAACGGCTGGCTGAGATTATACGACAGGCCGGGCTGCGAGTTCGGCGTGTACCTCTCAATTGGGTGCGTATGTTATTATACAGACGGCGTCGGAGAGCAAGGTCATGGACGTGAACGATGACGACGGTACGAACGCAACTCGATCCCAAGTCCTACGTGGCGCGTGTTATCGAGGAGTTAGAAGGCAACCCTGAAGCCCGGGTACTGCTTATGCGCGCGCTTCTCACGGACGAATTCCTTAAGATGCCGCCACGCATGGAGCGTATGGAGAGAACCATAGCAGTTATTGAGCGGGATGTGTCCGTCCTCAAGGGGGACAGCCTGGAGTGGAAGCTGTTCAAGAGAATACGTCCGCTCATCAGTCAGACTATGAATCTGCGGCGTTCGAGAATCATGTTGAGTTCCATACAGGAAGCCCGCGCTGAGATTGAAGTTCCCCTGTCAGAGGCAGTTGCAAGGGGTGTCATAACCGATGCCCAGGAGATGCGCGTGAGCGTTACCGACTTCGTGCTGCGGGCAGTACGCAACGAAGATTCATCGCAGGTCTGGATTGCGGTGGAAGTGTCGAACAATATAGGTCAGAGAGATATAGAGAGGGTCAAAGAGTCGGCGGACCCTCTGGGCGCGGTATTCGGCGACGCCGTTGGCGTCGTGGCCGGTTATCGCATCCACCCCAGGGACCAGGAACGAGCCGACGAGAGCGGCGTTCGGATTCTGCTTGTTGAGGAAAATTTCTGGATGGAATAGTCTTGTTTCTACTTTTCGAGGGCTATGCAAGGCCCTGAACAATAACACGGTTAAAGAGGTGCTACATTGGGGTCCATGCGAGAAAACGGGGTTAAGGCTAAACTCAACAGGGGTGAGGTATCGGTGGTTCTTTCGGGGCATATGACCCCGGACATCGTGGACTGGCTAGGCCCGTTAGGGTTCGATGGAATTTGGATAGAGGGGGAACACGGCCCCGTGGACTTCAAGGACATCCCGGACTTGACCAGAGCCGCGGACCTTTGGGGCATGACCTCGGTCGTTCGGGTCAACCTGAACATACCGGGAGTCATATATCGCACTCTGGACGTAGGAGCGCAGGGCATAGTGGTGCCTCACGTGAACACGAAAGCGGAGGCGGAAGCGGTCGTGAGCGCTGGAAAGTTCGCGCCGCTGGGCGAGCGCGGAATGTTTGGCAGTCGCCAGAGCTACGGAGTGGACAACTACTTCTCGGAGGCCAACGACCAGAGCCTGCTCATAGTCCTGATAGAGGACATCGTAGCGGTGAACAACTTGGACGAGATACTGGAGGTTGACAACATTGACGTTTTCTTCGTCGCGCCGAGCGACCTGGCGCAGTCAATGGGCTATATCGGCCAACTCGACCACCCCGAAGTTACCAGCACGATTGACGGGGCGCTTTCCAAGATAGCCGCCGCGGGCCGCAACCCTGGCTCGCTCGCCACCGACGATAACGTGGAGTCCTATATAGAGAAGGGCGTCAAGTTTATGATGACCGGCTGGCCCGCGTGGGCGGCTTCCGGCGCGCAGGCGTTCAAGGAGAAGGCAGCGGGCGCGTCTTCATAGCGTTTCCAGACCTCAACCGCACGCCCTCAATGAGGACACGCATGAATAACGTCGCCGATCTGATGGTGTCGGTCATGACGTCCGACGCTCTCCAGGCCGTTCGCCTGGTTGCGAAGGCGGCTGAGGACAGCGGCGCGGCTCCGTATCTCGTCGGGGGTTTGGTGCGCGACCTCATTATCGGCGCGCCCGCGTCCCCGGACCTGGATATAACTCTGGTTGGCGCGGAGAGCGATACGTTCGATGATATAGCGCGCCGCGCGGCAGGTGAAATAACCAAGCGTTCGCAGTTCAACACGGTCGCCATGAGGGTCGGCGCTCACAATTTCGATCTCATTATGGCGCGGTCTGAGAGCTATCCTTCGCCCGGAAGCCTGCCGGTCGTGCGGCAAGGCACGCTGGCGGAAGACCTCGCGCGGCGCGACTTCTCCGTGAACGCGATGGCGGTCTCGCTGTCTGAGGCAACTTGGGGGGACTTGTACGATCCCGAAGGCGGCATGGACGACCTCCGAAACGGAACGCTGCGCGTACTGCACGCGGGCAGTTTTCGGGACGACGCGACCAGGATTCTGAGGGCCGCCAGGTATTCGAGTCGGCTGTCGCTCCGGCTGTCCACTGAAACAAACGATGCCCTGGTAGAGTCGGTCGGGTTTATCTCGCACATATCGCCCGCGCGGGTGCGCGATGAGCTTGAGCGTGTTTTCCTGGAAGAGGAAGCCACCGCCGCTCTTGGTTTGCTAAAAGAGTGGGGCGCGCTCGCCGCTATACATCCCGCGCTCGAATATGACGCGGGCGTGTGGAAGCTGTTTTCTGAGAAGGTGGGCTGCTTTTCCGAACGGGACAGGGTGGCGGTTGGGTACGCGATACTGGGCGCCGGGATGTCAGTGGCAGACGTGTCGGGCGTTGTGGCGTGGCTTATGCCAGGTTCGCCCGCTCGGCGCGCGCTTATGGAGTCGGCGGGGTTGGCGGAGCGGATTTCGGGGGGTGGGACTGTCCGGCTGTCCAACAGCAGCCTCGCGGAGATTCTGGATCCGTTATCCGGGTACAGCATCGTCGGATGCGCTATCGCGGCGGCGGGCAGTCCGGTGGGTAGGCGGCTCGACGAGTATTTGCGCCTTCACAGGCAGATGCGGTCCGAACTGACCGGGGACGACATTATCGCGCTCGGAATTCCACGGGGGCCTGAAATCGGCAGCATCCGCAGACAGTTGCGCGCTGCGAGGCTGGACGGGACCATCACCAGCAAGGAAGAGGAAGAGGCTTTCGTCCTGGACAGACTGAAAGCCTCTCAGGAATCCTAACCCAGCGCGACGCCGGACCCCAAGCCCGGCTCGGTCATGCCGGACGGGTCGAGAATGTCGTCGAGTTCCTCGGAGGAGAGGCTGGTCTTGACCAGCGCGACCTCCTTGACAGTCTGGCCGGTCGCCTGCGCTTCTTTGGCGATGTCAGCGGAGGCGTCGTAGCCGATGTGGGGAACGAGCGTGGTTACAATCGCGAGTCCCCTGTCAACCATGTCCGGCCCGGCCGAAGTCGCTTCGAGGTCGCGGACGCACTGCTTGGCGAGATTGCGGGCCGATGCGGCCAGCAGGTCTATGGACTGGAGCAGGTTGTAGGCGGCGACGGGCATCATGACGTTTATCTCGAAATTGCCGGACTGTCCTGCGACCGCGATGGTGGCGTCGTTCCCTATGACCTGGGCCGCCACCTGGCACACCGATTCCGGAATCACGGGGTTCACCTTGCCGGGCATGATCGAGCTTCCGGGTTGGACTTCGGGCAGCATTATCTCGCCCAGGCCGGCGCGAGGGCCGGAGCCCAGCCAGCGGATGTCGTTGCCTATCTTCATCATGCTGACGGCGAGCGTCTTGAGCGCGCCGCTCGCGGCCACGATGTTGTCCAGGGTGCTCTGCGCCTGGAAGTGGTTTGCTCGTCTCTCTCACCTCGACGCCCAGCGTCTCCGACAGGCGGGCGCAGACCATCGCGGCAAACTCAGGATGTGTGTTCACTCCGGTGCCGACCGCCGTGCCGCCGAGGGCTACCTCTCCGAGTTCGGCTTCGGCCTGGCGAAGCCTCGCAATGCCGCGCTCTATCTGCCCCGCGTGTCCCAGGAACTCCTGTCCGAGCCTGACGGGGGTGGCGTCCTGGAGGTGAGTGCGTCCGGTCTTCACGATGGGCATGAACTCGTCCGCCTTGCTGTCCAGGTCGGCCTTTAGTTCTTCGAGCGCGGGAATGAGTTCGTCGTGTATCGCTTTGAGCGCGGCGATGTGAATTGCGGTCGGGATGACGTCGTTGGAGGACTGGCCGATGTTCACGTGGTCGTTGGGGTGGACGGGCGAACGCGAACCTTTGGTTCCGTCCAGGTTCTCGATGGCCCTGTTGGAGATGACCTCGTTGGCGTTCATGTTAGTGGATGTGCCGGAACCCGTCTGGAATATGTCCACGACGAACTGGTTATCGAAGTCGCCATCGGCGACCTGGCTCGCGGCGGTGACTATCGCCTCGGATATATCGCCGGAGAGAAGGCCAAGTTCGTGGTTGACCTGCGCCGCGGCGAGCTTGATGGAGGCTATCGCGTGTATGAAGGAACGCCCGAATCGGAGGTCGCTGATGGGGAAGTTGAGGACGGCGCGCATGGTGTTCGCGCCGTAGTAGGCATCCACCGGGACGTTGAACTCGCCCATGGAGTCGCGCTCCAGCCTAAATTCTTGTGAGTCTGACACTTTATCGCTCCTGTCGTTCAATCGGTGGGTTTATGGTCTGCGGGATAGTTTACCAGCGTCGGGGTTCGGTTGTCGCAGAGGTTTTCCGAAAGTCGGAGCAGCGAGTCGCGGATAAATCCTGATTTATGGTGGCCCGGCTGCTGCTGGTGCAGTCTTCTGGTGGCTGCAAGTGGCCTGCTGGCGGGGTCTGGTACCTGCATATCACCTGTATATCCCTGTATTCACCAGTATAGAGAGTTTTTTCGGGTAGGCTGGTTTCATTGATAAGTCTGGCCTTATGTAATCGGTACATTTGTTCTGTCATGAGGCTATTGTAGCATAGCAATAGAGGAGTTGTGTAGTGCGGTTGGAAACGGTTTCTGGATTTGGGAGGCTCTGCGGAAAGAGAAGATTGATCGTATTCAACCTTGGTTGGTATAGCACCGACTCCAAGATACGTCCCAATGACTTGGGACGTAGGGGATGTATAAACTCATCCTGCTGGCTCTGAACACTACACTGTCGTCCCTTCAAAATCTGGCTTGAATGTCCGATTAATCAAGTCCCTCCATCGTTAGCCGCGCCGTCGCCAGGCCAGTGCATCTCGAAAGGCTCGCGCGACAGAATGCTTTCGCGCACAGGTCCCAGAAAGGACTGTATCCGGCGGCCAATTTCCTCAAAAGTGTTCGGCGGTAGATTCAATAGCTCGCCGCGGTGACCATAGGTCTGCCAATCTCCTTGCCGGTCATCATTCGAGTAGAACTCTGGTGTAAGAGCGTCAGGTATATCGGCGGTCCAAGGGGTGCCACGCCGATCAAAGCAGAGGGCAACCGCTTCTCGCAAGCCAGACCCGTCAAAAGCGAATGTCTCGGACAATGCCCATATGTCGTAGAAGTCCTTCATGCGGCTGTTGCGAACACCCAATTGCACCATAGCTTCAAACTTCTCAGCGATAAAGGAACCGCTCGCAGGCCTAGCGGACGAGGAAAAACTCAACCTCTGTCTCTTCGTTTTTCGCCTTGTTGAGCAGGCGTGCCCTGATTGAAGCGGCCACGTTGGGACTCACAGCACACCGGTCTCCAGTATGATTCTGAGGCGGCGTGAGGGCAGAATCTCAAGTGTGTGCGTAAGGGCGTCGGTAGTCACTTTCTGTCCTGGAGAGCCTCTTTCAGGGCCTCCAGCGCGGCCTCCCGACCAATGAGACGCTGGAACCGGAGACAGTCAACTATCGTTCGGGCCGGAGAAGTAACACGAGCGGGCACCCCCTCAAATTTTGTTTTCTGTACTCCGTAGGTCCAAGCTGCGCCACTGAACCGGAGCAGCCGCACTTCTGTATTTCCTAGTGAAGGCGGCCTTGACTTGTGTGGGATGGCGATCCAGACCTGGCGTGGGAGCTGGGTCCCGATCTCGTGCACTTGCAGCGCCGAGAGGAGGCAAACTATCGCGCTGGGAACCCGAGCGCAGATCGAGGCTATCGAGTAGCGTTCCGTGGGATCGGCATCGGCAAGCCGATATAGACCCCAGCCCACGCGCTCGACGGCTTCATCCGCCTCAAGCCGCCGAAGCCTGTGGTAGGGTATTCCCAGTGTCTCAAGTTGGCTTGGGCGAAAGAAGTTGCCGATGCCAGCTTCGTGAAGTATGTCTTGATTGAGTTCGACTGTCATTGCGTATTACTCCCACCGGCATTTTCTAAGACCGAGATGGGTGTGTCAATTTCCGTCGGCATATATACATGATTTGCCGACATTTTCGCAATAACTCCCGGTCGGCGGCAGCCATTGGAGACTAACTGTCAGTCAGTGGTGAATATACCAGTTTTCCGCGTTCATCCAGGGATTACAAATTCTGTATTAGGAACTCCGCGACGGCGCGGCCTATTTCGGAGTCGTGGCCTCGCATGGAGTGGTCGGCGCCCCGGAGTTCGCGGAAACGGATTGGGCCGCTGCACTCGTCGAGCGCATTCTGAATTTGCAGGGAGGGGGCAACGCGGTCTTCGGAGCCTGCTATGACTAGGCGAGGCCGCTTGTCTTTTTTGAACCGCCTGTTGCGGAGGGCAGCGAGAGTGGGCGCGATAAGCACAATGGCGGACGCGCGCTTGATGTGTCTCATACCGTCCAGCAGGATGGACGCGCCCGCGGAGTACCCGACCACGCCGATACGCCTGCTGTTGACGCCGGGCCAGTGTGCGAGCACGTTCAGCGCGGATTTCACGTCGTTGTGTTCCTCCTTGCCGTTGGAGAACTCGCCCTCGCTGCTGCCCACACCCCTGAAGTTGAACCGCAGCGCCACCATCCCTTCACGGCTCGCCTCTCGGCAAATCGAGGTCACGATGGGTGAGTTCATGTTTCCGCCCAGCATCGGGTGTGGGTGGCAGACCGCGATTGCGGGTAGGGACGCGCCGCCGTCCACGGGCGACGAGATGATGCCCTCCAAGGTGAGTTTCTTGCTCTTGAAGTCTATTCCCGACTGTCTCATGGAAAATCCGTCAGCGTTTGAGCCATTGCTGGAAGAACTCGGAGGTCATATCGCCCAGCGTAGTTTCCGACCCCCGGAAGAAGTGGTCGGCGGCGCTGATAACCTCAGAGCGGAGCGGGTCGGCGAATCGTCTGCATAGAAACCTGAACTGATCAACGGGAAAGTTGTGGTCGTGGTCGCCGAGAACGAACAGCTTGGGCTGGAGCAATTCCATGCCGCTGAACGCTCTGAACTGCGGAGCGGGACAGGCTATCGCCGCCACCGCCTGAACCAGAGTCGAGTCGGCGGCTGACTGTATGGCGACAGCCGCGCCAAAGCTGTATCCGGCGATGCCGATGCGGCTGGCGTCCACCTCTTCGCGGAGCGACAGCGCGTCGAGGGCGGCGTCCGCGTCGTCGGTTTCGCCGGACCCCCAGTCGAACTCGCCCTCGCTGTTTCCGACTCCTCGAAAATTGAATCTCAGCGCCGCGAAACCGTCGCTGACGAGCCGCTCTGTTAAACCCCTGACAACGTTGTTTTGCATATCGCCGCCATATCGCGGGTGCGGGTGGCATATGACGACGCCCGGAACCTTGTTCGCCGCGCCTTCCGGCAGGTGCAGCAGCGCCTCTATGCTGAGTCCGCCGCTGTCTATGGTTATCTGCTGCTGGTTCGATTCCAAGGTTCACACCGCCTGTTTTCTGCGCGAGTTCAATCTTAAAGTCGCGCTATGGCGTTTGACAAGTTCGTGTTAGAATTGAGCGAGTTGCCACAGTGAGCATATGCGCCCCGGAAGCGCAAGGAGGACAAGACGAATGAGAGTAGTTGACCTGCGCAGTGATACCGTTACCCATCCTTCTCCCGAGATGCGAAAGGCGATGTACGAAGCGGAACTGGGAGATGACGTTTACGGTGAGGACCCCACACTCAACGCTCTCGAGGCGAAGGCGGCGGAGCGTCTGGGCAAAGAGGCCGCCGTGTTCGTCGCAAGCGGAACCATGGGCAACCTGGTGTCCGTTCTCTCCCACGCCCAGCGGGGCGACGAGATTATCCTGGGCAACAAGGCGCATATTTTCAGAAGCGAGGCGGGAGGTGCGTCCGCGCTCGGCGGCATCTCGTTCCATACGATTCCGAACGACAGCCGCGGGATGCTGGATACCGACGATATACAGGCGGCTGTGCGTCCCAACGACCCGCATATGCCGCGCACCGCGCTGGTCTGCCTCGAGAATACCCAGAATATGTGCGGCGGCGCCACACTGACCCAGGACGACATGAAGTCGGTGGCCGACGTGGCTCACACGAACGGGATTCCGGTTCACGTTGACGGCGCGCGGATATTCAACGCGGCGGTCGCGCTGGAAGCGCCGGTGTCCGAACTGGTTAGGGACGTAGATTCGCTGACCTTCTGCCTGTCCAAGGGGCTTAGCTGCCCGATAGGTTCTGTTATCGTGGGTTCAGAGGACTACATTATGGAGGCGCGCCGATGGCGCAAGATGGTTGGGGGAAGCATGAGGCAGGTGGGGGTGATAGCGGCCGCGGGCCTGGTAGCTCTCGACTCCATGGTCGAGAGGCTGGCGGAGGACCACGCGAACGCGCGCAAGCTCGCGCACGGCCTCGCCGAGATACCCGGCATAAGCATCGAGCCGGACACGCTGCCGACCAACCTGGTGTTCTTCGACGTGGAGCGCGAGGACAGGGAGGAACTGCACCGGCGGCTGGTGGAGCGCGGGATAAAAGGCGGAGGCGGGCAGAAGCGGTGGAGATACGTTACCCACTACGGGATTACCGAGTCGGACATTGATTACACGCTGACGAACGTTCGGGAGATCTTCTCGAACGGCGACTGACCACTTTCCATAGACCATTGACCTTTGGGGCGGGTTCGCCGGCGGGCGGCCCGCTCTTTCTGATTCACGCGGTCATTAGATTGATGACGCGTCGAGGTTACATATGCTGCTCCTGCTGCGGCATTCACAATTCCGAACATTCTGGATAGCCGGCGCGTTTGGCGACGTCAGTCTGCTGGCGTACTTTGCCGTCCAGGGCTGGCTGGTTCTGCAGATTACCGACTCACCGTTGTGGGTTGGAATATCCTCGTTCTTCGGTGGACTGACCATGGTCATTTTCTCACCCATTGGCGGCGTGATCATAGACCGGATGGTGAAAGTAAGGGCGGTGCAAGTGGGGGGACTGTTCAGAGGCATAGGAGCGGCTGTTGTCGCAACACTCATCTTCACCGACTCGATTGAGCTCTGGCACGCGCTGCTTTTTGCGATTGCGTCCGGCATTACCGCGTCGGTGAGAATCCCTGGACTGATGGCCCTCAGCCTGGACATTGTGGGCAGCAAGCGGCTCGTGAGCGCCACCGCCGCCAGGATGGCGTCCATGATGGTCATGGGCGTCGTCGTGCCCCTAACTGTCAGCAGGGTAGTTGACGGAGCGGGTATGGGTTGGGCATACGCAATTATGGCCGCGGGAGATCTGATGTCGATCGGCCTGCTGATGCTGGTCAATCCGCCCGTTCTCAAGCGCGCCGAAGAATCTTCTCCTTTCGAAGACCTCAAGAAAGGAGCGATCTTTTCCATAAGATCCCCGCTGGTCAGGACGCTGCTTGGCGCGATCCTAATAAATGAACTGTTCGGCTGGTCGCACGAGCCGATGCTGCCCGTAATGGCCAGAGACGTTCTCGGCATGGGAGTGTCCGGGCTGGGCAACCTGTTAGCCGCCGGAAGCATGGGCGCGACGGTGACCAGCGTAGCCCTGTCGTCCTTTGAGAACCCGAGGAAGAAGGGGATTCTGCTGGTTGTGGGAATGTTCGGCTACGGCTTCTTCCTGCTGATGTTCTCATTGTCGCGCTCAGTTCCGCTGTCGTTGGCTATGCTGGGCCTGGCCTACGGGATCGCCATCGTTTACGAGACAATGGTCAACACCATGCTTCAGACTGGTGTGCCTTACAATATGCGTGGGCGCGTGCTCAGCTTCCAGGGTATGTTGTGGGGGGTGACAGGCATGACCGGATTCCATACCGGCGCGATTTCCACTTTATACGGCGCGCCCCTAGCTATAGGTGTCGGAGCTGTCATAGTCATGCTGAATGCGGTCAGGTTGATACCCAGAGCGTCGAGCGTCGAGCGGCAGGCCGACCTCGGCTTTGAAGGAGCCGAAGATGCGTCGAGCGCATCCGCCGTTGTCAGCGATGAGTGAAGACAGGCCCGCCCGTCAGCCTTCGCGGTCGCCCCACCAGCGTTTCATGCGCTCTAAGACCTTAGACTCGTATCCCTGGTCGGACGGCTTGTAGTATCTCCTGCCTTTCAGGTTCTCGGGCAGGTTTTCGGTCTGTGTAAAGTGGCCCTCGTAGTCGTGCGCGTACTTGTAGCCCTTGCCATAGTCCATGTCCTTCATCATCCCGGTTACGGCGTTGCGAAGGTGCAGTGGGATGGGTTCGTTCATGCCGCTCTCGGCGTCCCGCATCGCCTCGTTTATCGCGGCGTATGCGCGGTTGCTCTTGGGGGCGGTGGCGAGATAGACCGTTGCCTCGGACAGCGGAATTCTGCCCTCCGGCATCCCTACGAGGTGAACGGCCTGCTGAGCGGACATTGCGACGCTGAGAGCGTTGGGGTCCGCGAGTCCCACGTCCTCGGCGGCCAGAATTACCAGCCGTCTCGATATGAACAGAGGGTCCTCGCCGGAATGGATCATTCTCGCTAGCCAGTAAACCGCGGCGTCGGGGTCGGATGACCGCACCGACTTTATGAATGCGGAGATGGTGTCGTAGTGCTGGTCGCCGGACTTGTCGTAGAGCGTGGCGCGCCTCTGAACGGCGTCCTCGACGGTCTCGAGGGTCACAGGCCTCACGCCGTCCGCGCCCGGACGAGTCCCGTTCACCGCCAACTCCAGCGTGTTCAGAGCGGAGCGCGCGTCGCCGTTACTAAGCGCGATGAGCGCATCTCTCGCGTCCCCGGTCAGCATTGGCGCTAACCTGGCGAGTCCACGCTCGGAGTCGGACATCGTGGAGTCCAGGATCGCGGAAATCTGCTCGGACGTGAGTTGCCGCAGAGTATAAACCCGCGCGCGCGACAGCAGCGGGGAAATGACCTCGAACGACGGGTTTTCGGTAGTCGCTCCTATGAGAATCACAGTTCCGCGCTCCACGTGCGGCAGAATGACGTCCTGCTGAGCCTTGTTGAACCTGTGTATCTCGTCAACGAACAGGATGGTCTGCCCGCCGTGCATTCCCAGCCTGTCCCTCGCCTCGGACACCACGCGGCGCAGGTCGGCGACTCCCGCCGTGACCGCGCTGATCCTCTCGAAATGGGCGCTGGCCGAACCCGCGATAAGCCGCGCGAGCGTTGTCTTGCCGGTGCCGGGCGGCCCCCAAAGCACCATGGAGGGGATGTGCCCGGCGTCCACAGACCTTCTCAGGACGGTATCCGGCCCGATGATGTGTTCCTGTCCGACGAACTCCGACAGCTTTCGCGGGCGCATACGCTCGGCCAGTGGAGCCAGGCGGCCGAGGTCGCGTTCCATTCTATGTTCAAACAGGGTCATACTTTGCCCAACGCTCTCAGGGCTGACGCGACCGATTCGTCCTGCGCTGGCAGGACTGTTCTTACGTCGAGCAGAACGCAGTCATCTTCGATTCGACCGATTATCGGATCGTCAGACTGGCGCAGGCGTGTGAGAATCTGCTCCGCGCTCTCGCCAACTGCGCCGCAATCTATTCGCAGAGCTACCGACTCGACTGTCTCGCCGGGCAGGCTGCCGCCGCCAATGGCTGACCTCGATTCGACTATCTCAGCCCAGGTTCCCGCGCGCTCCTTCCATTGCGACGCTCGCGCTCTCAGATTGTCGAGCGTCTCCGAAATCATCCGCCATATCGGAATCTTTTCGGTAGGCTCGTCGCGTATGTAGTGGAGCATTGTGGCCGAAAGAGCGGCCATGCTCATCTTGTCTATTCTGACCGCTCTGGCCAGCGGGTGCGCGGCTACGATGTTCACGTACTCGCGTCTGCCGATAATGATGCCCGCCTGCGGCCCACCCAGCAGCTTGTCGCCCGAGAAGAATCCGAGAGCGCCGCCCGCCGCCGCGCTCTCCTGCGGTCGCGGTTCCCACGCAAGCCCGTAGGGACGTGTGTCCAGCAGACAGCCGCTGCCCAGGTCGTGCAGCACCGGGACGCCGTTCCTGTCGCCCACTTCCACCAGTTCGGCGGTCGTGGGGGCGTGTGTGAATCCCATCACGCGGAAGTTGGAGGCGTGGACGGACAGGATCGCGCCTGTATTGTCGTTGATGGCCGCCTCGAAGTCGCGCGCGTATGTACGATTGGTTGTCCCGACCTCGATCAGCGTCGCGCCGCTCTGTCGCAGCACATCCGGGATTCGGAATCCGCCGCCTATCTCCACCGCCTCGCCTCGCGATACGATGACCTCTTTGCCCGCGGCTATGGCGGCGAGTCCGAGCATGACCGCCGAGGCGTTGTTGTTCACCACAAGCGCGGCCTCCGCGCCCGTAGCCCGGCATACCAGGTCCGAGATGTGCGCCTGCCGCGAGCCGCGCTTTCCCGACTTCAGGTCGAACTCCAGGTCGCTGTACCCCGCCGCCGCGACAGAGGCCGCCTCGATGCTCTCATCGCTCAGCGGTGCGCGTCCCAGGTTCGTGTGTAGGATGACGCCTGTCGCGTTGATAACCGTCTCCGGCCAACGCTTCCATCTCGAGGCCGCGCGGCACGTCACCAACTGCGCGACAGCCGCCAGTTTGGGAGGGTCGCTCCCCGCCGCCACCATGCCTCTGACCGCGCTCAGCTCCTCTCTGACTATCTCCACGACGGATTCATGCGAGTATCTGCCTATCAGGTCGGAGACTTTCTGATGTCGCAGTACGTCGTTCACCGCCGGTATTTCTCTGAATCTGGATGTCATGATTATATGATCCGTTTCATGTAGTTGTCAGTTCGGAGCATTATATACCGCTCGGTTTCGGTTCGTCTCAATGTGTCGAGATATAGAAAATATGTTCTTGATTGATTGTAATGCCGGATGGAAGTTGTGTAAAGGAGAATGGCTGCCCGAATTCTTCACTCTATATCCCGAATATGGCCACATCTATGGCCACATCCGCAGTTCCGTACTTTGATACAATACTCGCATGGCAAGGTATCCTGACAGCCAAAAATAGTGGAATTTCGGTTTATGCTGGCCGCATTACTCACCAGTGCGCCGTCGGCGGCAGGAGCAAGTCCCAATCCATCGTTGAAGGCACCCGTCGTGACAGACAAGACTTACACTCCTGAAGAAATAGAATCTCGAGGGACGGCCATATACGAAGAGCGTATCCGCCACCTTGTTGAGCCGCGTGAAAAGGGCAAGTTCATCGTTATTGACGTTTACAGCGGCGACTACGAAATTGACGAGCGCGACGGGGCCGCGACCGGACGCCTGCTGAGACGAAGGCCAGGCGCGATGACCTGGGCAGTGCGCGTCGGTTACCCCACGGCCTACCGTTGGACCCGCCTTCAGCTCGCGCGCGATGATTAGAGGCAGGATAAGTGAAGATGGGGAATCGGCTTTGTTGCCAATCGCGATTACGGACGACAACGGTCGTCTGTGGCCTTTGGAGGCTATCTTGGACACCGGGTTTGTCGGAGACCTGTCATTGCCCCATAATGTCATCAGTCGGTTAGGGTTGCCTCAGGCAGGAAACCTGAACTTTGTACTGGCCAATGGTGAGCCGGTCACCTGTTGGGTCGTCTGTCAATTATAGGCGGAATTTATTGAATTGCCCCGAACCGAGCTGTTCGGCCCGAACCGTCCGACCCGACCCTTTGCGGACTTTGAAAAGGCTTGGCAATTCATGGCGCCGTGTTGACCCAATTTCAGCCGCTCTTGTAGAATGTGAAGACTTTCTCAAATGCGCGGTTATCGAATGTTCGTCATCGGACTCACGGGGGGCATAGGCACGGGCAAGACCCAGGTGTCGAAGTTTCTCCAGGGGCATGGAGCCACAGTAATAAACGCCGATCTTGTGGGACATGAGGCTTATCTGCCCCATACCGACACTTGGCGCGAGGTCGTAGCGGCTTTCGGTCAAGACATCCTTGACGACGAGGAGCAGATAGACCGCAGAAAGTTGGGAGCCATCGTCTTCAGCGACCCCTCGCATCTCCAGCGACTCAACTCGATTGTCCACCCCAGAATATATGCTATGATTCAGGATCGAATTGAGTCCCTTACGAATGACGGAGTTGGAGTGGCCGTGGTCGAAGCCGCACTGCTGATAGAGGCGAAGTGGACTCCACTCACCGATGAGGTGTGGGTCATAGCCGCTCCGCAAGAACAGGTTCTGTCGAGGCTGACCCGAAGGGGAATGTCGCGCGAACAGGCGCTCGCCAGAATTGAATCACAGATGCCCCAGGACAAGCGGGTGACGCACGCAGACGTTATAATCACCAACGCTTCGGGAATTTATGAGCTCGGGTCTTCGATTGCGGAGACTTGGAATTCGAGAGTTTCCGCGCGAATAGAAGGATAGAAGGAGACCAGGCAGTCAGATGACATCACCGACGCAGACAATTTTCCGAAGCTATATAATCGAGGAGTATCACCTCACCGAGGAGCCGTACTACGTTCCTCTCGGCGATGAGGTCCAACTGTTCGAGGCGGCATACGCCCAGAAGATACCCCTTATCTTCAAGGGGCCGACTGGATGCGGCAAGACGCGCTTCGTCGAGTATATGTCCTACCGACTGGGTCAGCCCCTTACGAGGGTGAAGCAGGTGAACGGCAGCGGCGCGACCGATGACAGGGATCATCTGCCACTGGTGACCATCGCCTGCCACGAAGACCTCACCGCGAGTGACCTTGTTGGCAGGTATCTTCTGGAAGGCGACCAGACTGTCTGGATAGACGGCCCGCTCACTCGCGCGGTCAAGGTTGGTGGTATCTGCTACCTCGACGAAATAGTCGAGGCGCGCAAGGACACCACCGTGCTGATTCACCCTCTGACCGACCACCGCAGGATTCTGCCGGTCGAAAAGCGCGGCGAACTTCTGGAAGCCACCGAGGGCTTCCTGCTGGTACTGTCCTACAATCCGGGCTACCAGAGCGCGCTGAAAGACCTCAAGCACAGCACTCGCCAACGGTTCATCTCTATTGAGTTCGACTACCCGCCCCGCGACACCGAGGCCGAGATTATTGCCCACGAGTCGGGCATTGACGCGGACACCGCGCTCCAGCTCGCCAAGCTGGGCGAGAAGATACGCAATCTGAAGGAACACGGCCTCGCCGAGGGCGCAAGCACCCGACTGCTCATATACGCCGGTCAGATGATCTCCCAGGGCGTCGCCCCGCGCCGCGCCTGCCAGGTAGCGGTCAACTGGTCGGTCACCGACGACTTCAATATCCAGCGCAGCATCGAGGAACTCACCACTTCTATATTCGAGTAGGGAGCTCCCCATCCGGCTTCAGGCCGCTCTGGGGAATGAGGGCCTGATTTGGGCTTGAATTTCATACACAGCACAAAGCGAATTCTTGAGAATCGAACGACGGCGACGGTGGAAGACCACTCTATGTCTCCCGCCGCCGTCCTCCTCACGCTGTACCCGGTGGATGGCGACCTGCGGATAATACTCCAGAAGCGTTCGGAGCAGGTCGAACACCACAAGGGGGAAATCTCCTTCCCCGGAGGGATGGTTGATGAGGACGATGAGTCCCGCCTGTACACCGCGTTACGTGAGGCGGACGAGGAGATGGGCATACACCCCGATGACGTATGCGTGCTGGGCCGTCTCGACGACACGCCGACCATTTCCGATTTCATGATCTCGACATACGTGGGCGCAATACCCTCCCCATACACTTTTACACCGTCCGAAGCAGAAGTGGCCGAAGTGCTGCTGGCGCCGGTTTCGCATCTGAGGAAGCCGTCCTCGTTCAGGGACGAGGTCCGACTGGAAGGTGGCCGGTTCCACAGGATGCCTACCTACGTATATGACGGTCATGTTATCTTTGGAGCGACGGCAAGGATTCTGGAACAGTTCTTAAGGCTGACGAAAAACGCGCCCTTGTAAGGAGGCCCCGTGGTTAACGAGCAACTGCCAACATTAGATAAGCTCAGGGCTGAATTCCAGAGATTTCCGGCTCCCGTAGTCGAGGAGTTCGATAAGTCCCGCGCCATGATGCCGAAAACGATGGAGGAGGGCAACATCCTCTTGTGGGGCACGGCCGGACTTGGGATAGCCGACCAGACGGTGCGCTCATGGGAGGCCGCGGCTCAGTACTTCAAGGTCAGCCCCAAAGTGGTCGCGTATATGCCGTTCAACTACTTTATGAAGTGGACGGACTGCGGCTCCAACCTGTGCAAGGAATCGCCGACCCTGGCTGCGGCATACTTCGACGCCTCTCCGGCCGCGATGGGCAAGCTGCGCTCCAGACACATAGAAAGCTGGGCCGGACTGGGTGGAAGCCTGTACAAAGGCACCTGGAAGTCCAGCACGCTCGCGTGCAAGTTCTTCACGTACAGCCCCGCGCTCATGGACAGCCTGACTTTCCCTGAACTCGAGAGGTTCGTCGCGTTCCTGGACGCTCTTTCGCACAGGTCTTACGACCTGGCCTCCGAGTGCCTTTCGCTCGGCACGCAGATATTCCCACTGATTGGCGAGGACAAGACCGCCTTCATAACGTTGGCCTCAGCCCTGGTAGAGTCGGGCTGGCGCGAGGTGAAGAGCTTTTTCGACGCGGGCGCGAAAGCGCTGCCGAAGATAGACCAGGAGCAAAGATTCAGGTTCCTGAAGATTGCGGAGGACCTGGTCAACAAGGGTGGCTCGAATATACCGGGTGTCATGCTCGAAACCTCGCAGGCGTTCGCCCAGATAGACGCCGGTCTGCATTCCAGTATTCTCACCCTGTCGGAAGGGCTGATACAAGAATCGCCGGCCGCCGTGCCTGAGTTCATAAAGTCTTCCGCCCAGGTTATGGACCGCCTTTCCATGAACCAGCTTGAGAGATGGTACGAAGAGGGCGTGAATCTGCTTCGCCAGAACCCGGACGGCGGCCTCGCGTACTTCAAGATCGAGTCGGCGTATTCCGAAGAGATGCTCGAAGCGCTCTCTTCGGGAGTGGAGTTCGACCGTATAAAGGCCATTATGGAGATGTACTGCCGCGGCCTTGCGGGCGAGGACGTAAAGCTCGCCTCGTCCCCCGAACTGGTGGACAGGAACATCGGCTGGGTATCGGCGGAATCTCCTAGCACGGAAGGATCCACGGTATTCGTGCCGGACATTGTTGACCGCTACCACACCAAAGATGAGAATTTCTCCTGGTTCAAGGTGGTCTCCACTCACCAGGTGGCGCATCTTGAATTCGGCAGCTTCTTCTTTGAGTTCGACAGCCCATCCGTCCTGTTCGAGGACCGCCGTTATGAGGTGGAGGAACAGAAGAACGCTGACGCCTCCGCTACAAACGGCGCCGGCCCGGACGTGGAATTGTCCGGCCAGGGGCTGGAGCGCGCCTGGATAACGGATATGCAGCGGTTCTTCAACCTGTTCGAGGACAGAAAGCTCGCCCTCGATGTTTTCACTGTCGTCGAGGACGGACGGCTGGACTTCCGCGTCAAGTACGAATACCCGGGTATCAAGTCCTCCTACGCGCGCGTCCAGATGGACTCCTCCGAAGGAAGGCCCGAAATCACCACTATGCCCGCGCGCGAGGCGCTGGTCGAGTTCCTGGTGCGCCTGAGTCTTCAGCAGTACCGCGAGATTCCCGCGCCCCACGACTATGTTGATCAAGCGAAACAGATAGCCTCGGTCGCCCGCCAGATTCTGAACGCAGAGGCAACGGTCGAAGACACCGCCGAGGCCACGCTTCGCATCTACGCGATCATATCCTCGATTCCCAATGAAGAGGTCCCGCCCGATGACTGGGACGACGTGGACACCGAGGAAGACCAGGACGAGGAGTACTCAGACCCCGACGACATGGAGCAGTTGCTCCAGCAGATGGCAATGGGCATGGACATGGAGTTCCGCCCGGACAGCGAACAGGAATATGAATCATCCGAAGAGGTTGATTACAGAGGAGACTTCAAGCCGGAGCTTGTACAGCTCCTGACCCAACTGCGTATGCAGCAGCAGGACAGCGCAGGGGAAGCCACCGGCGAACCGATTACCCAGGAACAGCTCGAGGAACTGCTCCAGAACAGCGCAGAGTTGGATCTGCAGGCCGTCGAGGGCGACTTGCAGGACACCCAGGGAATGTTCGCGGACAACCTGCTCAAAGAGGCGGGTATGCAGCTCCCCGACAACCCCGAGTTCAGCAATGGCCCGTTCGTCCACATTGACGAGGACGGCGATTCCCTGGAAGCCAACGAGCCGCAGACTTTCGTCTATGACGAATGGGACTTCAGGGCAGGGGATTACAAGCCCCGGTGGTGTATCGTCAGGCAGAAGATGATGGCCGAGGGCGACCCCAACTTCTTCGGGGGAACGCTCCATAGCTACGGCGGCCTGGTGTCTCGCATACGCAGGCAGTTCGAGCTGATGGTGCCTGAGACCTTCCGCAAGGTGCGCAAGCTGGAGGACGGTGAGGAGCTGGACATTGATGACGTTATCGAGGCCATAGTGGATATGAAGACGGGCGTCAGCCCGTCCGACAAGTTTTACTGGCGTCGGAACAAGGTACAGCGCGAGGTGGCCGCCGCCTTCCTGATAGACACCAGCGCCTCCACCGCCGAGGCGATAGACGAGGGCAAGCGCACCGCGGACGACTGGGACGCGCCGGACGATCCGGTCGAATACATGGTCTGGCTGCGCACCCGACGCGGCGAGGCCGCGCGCCGATCCTATAAGCGCATCATAGACGTTGAGAAAGAGGCGATAGTCCTGATAGTCAACGCGCTGGAAGCGATAGGCGACATATACGGCATATACGGCTTCTCAGGCTATGGGCGCGAGAACGTCGAGTACTACACTATCAAGGACCTGGACGAGACTTTCTCCGACCGCGTAAAGCGTCGGATAGATCGCGTCGCGCCGCTCCACGCGACCAGGATGGGCCCTGCCATCCGCCACACAATCGCAAAGCTGGAAATGGCGGACGCGCGCACCAAGATACTGTTCCTGGTAAGCGACGGACGCCCGCAGGACAGGGGATACAGCCGCGAGGGCGTGGAAAAAGAGTACGCTGTCCACGATACCCGCATGGCCCTGGAAGAGGCGCGCAGGAAGGACATCAACGCCTTCTGCCTGACCGTGGACAAGAACGGCCACGACTACCTCAAGACAATGTGTGCCGACATGGGCTACGAAGTCCTGGACAACATCTACGATCTGCCGGAGCGTCTCCTGTACCTCTACCGCCGCCTGACGATGTAGGAACAGGAACAACACACATGAAACGCCCTGGTATTGATACATCAGGGCGTTGTTGCAACATGGACATGAATTGGAGGCTTGATTAGCCCCAGCGGGATTCGTGGCCGCCGGCGCCGGTTTCGACGCACTTGGCGAGTTCAAGCAGCGCGTGGGTTACGGCGCGGGCGCGGATGCGCAGCCGTCGGGTGGGGTAGTGGCCGGAGCGGACATACACTTCATCGCCTGTCGCTATGCCGATGTGCGTGGTTCCGACAGGTCCCGACTTTTCAGTCTCTTCGGATACCAGGGGCGTTATGGCGAGGCCGACGTCCGCCGCAAGTTTCTCTCTGACGGCCAACGCCATGTTGGAGGCGTCGTCGGGCCTCGGACTGTTCGGACTGACGGGCGCGATGCCAAGCATGAGTCGTTCGGTTTCGGCGCCGGACATTACAACGCTTCCGGCCAGGACACCGGAAGCGAGCGCCGACTCCAGCAGGGCGCTGGCGAGCAGTCCGCCGGTGAATCCTTCGGCTATGGCGAGTGACAAACCTCTTTCCGAGAGCACCCTCATGGCCGAGGAAACGGGCGTGTCATCGTCCTCGCCCCAGATGGCGTGACCGGCGACTTTTCTGATTTCCCGTTCCATAGGCTCGATGAGACTCTGCGCTTCGGCCTGGGTGGAGGCGCTGGCTATGGCGCGGAGGTGTATGCCGTCCTGCTTGGAGTAGATTCCCAGGCTGGGGTTCTCGCTCTGGAAGAGGGACGAGAGCATCTCGTCCAGGCCGCCCTCGGTGATGCCGAAGGTCTTCAACGTGCGGGTTACTATCACGATCTCGGGGTTGAGAGCGCGCAGCCTCGGGGCGACTTGGTTGTCCCACATATGGCTGATTTCCCTGGGCGGGCCGGGCATAGCGGCGATTACGTGGTCGTCCTTCTCCACCCACCAGCCCGGCGCGGTGCCCATGGGGTTCGGGATTACCTTGGCGGAGGGGATGAGGGTGGCCTGCTTGATATTCGTGGCGGGCATCTTTATGCCGCGGCTCTCGAACTGCGACGTGAGGTGAGTGAGCAGGTCGTCCTGCACTTCCATCCGCTCTCCCATCACCGCCGCGATTGACTCTCTTGTGAGGTCGTCGGAGGTTGGCCCAAGCCCACCGGTGGTAAGGGTAATGTCGGACCTGCGCCAGGCGCGGCGTACCGCTTCTTCCAGCCTGCCCGGGTGGTCGCCCACTTTCGTAACCCAGCGCAGTTCCACGCCTATTTTGGCGAGTTCATCGGCGAGGTAGGCGGAGTTCGTATCCACTATCTCACCCATAAGAAGTTCGGTGCCGATGGAGATTATCTCAGCGTTCACAGGGGATTGACCTCATGTATTCGTGGCTCAGAGTCGCGATCCGTGTTCATGTGCGGTAATTGCGGCACAAGTATATCCCGATGTCGGGGATGGTGAAAAGCGAGAGGGTTCTCCAGGCGGGGTCTTTCAGTTTTCAGTCTTCAGACAATCTCTGCCCAAGCCTCTTTCGCCAGGGTAGGAGACGCCTTCAATAAAATGTCGAAACCTGCGAAACGAAGCGCGAGTCTATGTTGAGGAGGATAACCGAATGACCCTGGCTATCCAGGAGTCTGTATCAATTTGGCAGGCGGCTTCAATTGGAGCGTTGGGCCTACTTCCAAACCCCTGTGGATTGCCGAGCGGCGAGCCTCTTTGGGGGTTCCCGCTCCCCATTTCCACTAGGGCAACCTCGTATCGGAGTACAGGGTGACGTTGCTTCGCGGGAGTGAGGTCAGCGGTTGTTACAGCTCCCGCGAGCGGCATACCGACCAAACTGATACAGGTTCGTTACCCCGACTGCGATTCGGACTCGGCGTATGGGACGTTGCCGACCAGATCGAACATCTTCTCGGTCCAGGCCGCGTCCAGCAGGACGACGGGGGCAAGGCTCTGGTCGGAGGCGGGCACGGCGAAGTAGTGTTTTCCGTCCTCTGTCTTATTGCCTATCAGGAACAGAACGCCGTCCGTGTATTTGGTGCCTCGCTCGGTCAGTCCGGAGAAGCGTATCTCAATGGAGTGTCCGTCCTTGTCAATGCCCCAGTCGGCGTAGTCTTGGTCACGCACACGATACTGTTCCACAACGATGCTTCCAGGCCCGCCCATGATCGGCTTATATTCCGACGCCCACTTTTCCTCATCCAGCGGGTGGTTGTCGTCGTCCGTACTGAAGTGGCGCGCCAGCCACTCACCGTCTTTATGCTGGATGCGGAGGTAGGGTGAATCCATCTTGCCGGGTTCGCCCAGCAGTATATTCACTTCGGCGATGGTTTCGGGGTCTCGTGTTTCCCACCACTTGGGGACGGGAGGCTCGTTGGCGAGCCTGGCGAGCACGTCTCCCCAGAGATCGGCTATCAGAAACAACTGAGGAAAGCCGATGACCTGGCCGTAGCTGTGATTGCCGTCGGTGGTCTTGTCTCCGAGTCTGAATTCCAGTTCGCGGTCTCCGGTCAGTCCGATGTTTACAATAAGCCCCGGGTCGTCCAGGCCGTACTGGGCAGGGTCATCAATTACGGGTCGGACGGTCGAGAAGTCACGCCTGGTTTGGGGACCGCTGACAAGAAGCACTATTCCGCCCCAGCGCAGGTGGGACGGCGGGATACCTTCCAGCCTGTCGAAGACCCAAGAACCCTGGCCAATCTTGGAAAAGCTCTCTACCTTATCGCCGGACTGCACCCTGATATTTACAATGTCGTCAAAGCTGACCTGGTAGAACCAGGGCGACTTTTCCTTCCTCTCTTCCTCGCCCGCGAAAGGGTTTATATATACGACGGCGCCAACCGCGACCGCGACGATGACCAGCCCTATGGTAAATTTCCAGTTCATATCTGCCGCCTGTTACCGGCGCCTCCACCACACGAAAATCGCAAGTATAAGCATTATTATGGGTGGAACAAACCAGCTGGACCACTTGATAAAGTCGCGCTCGCGCTGATTGACCACCAACTCACGGAAAGGGATAAGTTTGGGTCTGATTGCTATTAGATCGTAGTCGTCGGCAAGCCAGTTGACCGAGTTCAGCAGCAGGTCTGAGTTGTCGCTGCTGAAGAAGAACTTGTTCCTGGCGAAATCCGAGTCGCCGAATACAACTATCTTGGCCACGGTGTCCTGCGTGTTGATCGGGCGACCTGTCAACGTGGCCCCGGCCTGAATGACGGCTCCAATGTCGAACGGTCCCTGAACATCGTCCCCCGGATCGTATTTAACCTCCTCGGGGTGCATTTCCAGCCAGCTGGCGGGGGTCGTGCGTGTGAGGGAGCCATAGGTTATATAGGGTGGGATGTCCTCAAGGGGAATGATCGGTTGGACCGCGGTCGCGTCCAGGAAGAATACGACATTGAGCTGGTCGGCAATGGGGATTCCGGTGAACCCGCTGGTGACAAATTGTGCGTTGGACTTCTGCGCCATTGGGGACTTGGCTTCACCGGCGACATTGCTTATGAGGTCCGCAACGGGGTTTTTCCCCACGAGCAGTCCCCATTCGGCCAGCAGTTGGCGGTAGGAGTCCGGCGAATCCGGGTCCAGCAGAAAGACTATCTTGCCGCCGGTCAGAAGATAGTCCATGGTCGCGTCCATCTCATCGGCGTCCAAGTCTCGTTTCGGCCCCGCGACAATGACGACAGCGGCATCGGATGGTATCACGCCGTCCTGTTTCAGATTCAGTGGGCGAATTTCGTAGTTGTCTCGCTGCATTCCCTGTAAGGCGTAATCGAGGCCCTCGTCGTCAGTTTCGCCCGTGGCGGGGTCTCGACTGATTGACGCTTCCTGGTGTCCGGTGAGGAAATAGACTCGTTTCTGCTGAGTTCCGGTAGCCACCAGGATACCCGTTACGAAATCCTGTTCGGTCAGATTGAAAATGCCCTGCTGCGTGTCTGTTTCCAGGTCCTCGAACACGACGACGGGAAATTCGCGCACATCATACTGTACCGCGACACTTCTGTTGAGTTCGGGATCTACGAACCTGTAAGTGAAATTGGAGCTGCGGCGCGAGAACTCGTTCAGCAGGTCTTCCGCCTGCTGCCTGTCGAATGCGGTATTGGAGTCGCCCGGCACGAAGAAGGCGTTGGCCCTGACCGGCTCATCGAGGTTTTGGAGCACCTGGACAGTCTGCTGGGACAGGCTGAACACGCGGGTCGCAGTAACGTCCAACCTGGTCGAGCTGCGGAACAGGAGGAAATTTATCAGGATCACAATAACGAAGAACGCTATCGTCATCACCGCTATATTGGCGCCGTAACGTCCCTGCCGCCCTGCCATAAACACCGCTATGGCGCGTGGAGAGAGTACCAAGGCTATGAAAAGCAGCACTAGCCCTATTATCAGGACCGAGACCGCGAAATTTCCAAGCTCATCCACCGTGAGAAACAGGACGATTCCCACGAGGGTGGCAATCAAACCAACGACCGCGCCGATGGCACTCCAGAATCCAGTGGATTTAAGAGATTGTACAAGGTCGAGGCTCAAGGCCCCTCTTCTGTCAGATTGCCTCACCAATTATCGCCACCTGCGCGTTTCCAGAGATCTAATTGTCAAGAAGATGAAGACTGCCGCCAAAGAGAGGAAGAAGACGACGCTGGACGTGTCTATAACCCCTCGGCTGAAGTCCTGAATGTGCTGATTCATGGACATACCGTTGAGGATGGAGGATGCCAACCCCGTAACGATGCCGCCGATGTAATGTACGTATGAGAGCATCAGGAGTATCGCTATACCGACTACGGCGGAGACTATCTGATTGCTGGAAATAGAAGAGCCAAGCATACCGATTCCCAGCGCAGCGGCGCCGTAGAGTATCAGACCAAGATAGCCGCTGAGCACGGGCCCGGAGTCCGGTTGGCCGAATACGTAGAGCAGAAGCACGTAGTAGAAGGTTACGCCCATTATGGCCAGGAGTATGAGCAGGCTGGCGATGTATTTTCCAAGCACGACCTCCCAGTCTCTGACCGGGGAGGTTAGCAGAAGTTCGAGAGTGCCGAGTTTCTGTTCCTCGGCGAGAAGCCTCATTGTAAGCAGGGGGGCGAGAAATATGATGAAAAAGCTGGCCCAGTTTACGATTCCGCGAACGTTGGCTTCGGCGAACGGAGCGGTTACGTCGAATACGAAAAAGACTCCTGTAAGCGCCAGGAACATCGCGCCGACGACATAGGCGGCGGGCGTGCCGAAATACGACTTGCTTTCCTTCCAGGCTATGTTAAACGTGTTCATGCTTCGTCCTCGGTCGTCAGCTTGAGGAAAATCTCTTCGAGAGACATAGTTACGGCCTCGAGCCTGTAAAGTTCCCAGCCGCTCTCAACGACCTTCTGGGCAAGCGCCGCCGTTATCTCCATGCCCGACTCGGATTCCACACGGTATTGCGGAATCTCGCCACGCTGGATGTTGAATCTGCTAACGTCCTCCACGCCGGAGACACTCTCCAGCGCGCCTATGACCTCTTGCTGAGGCCCCTTGACCTGCAAGTCCACGCGCTCTCTTCCGAGCAGACGCTTGGCGAGATTCTCGGGTGCGTCGGTGGCTACTATCTGTCCTTCGTTTATGACGATGACGCGCTCGCAGAGCTGACTGACCTCGGGGAGGATGTGGGTACTAACGATGAGGGTGTGGTCGCCGCCCAGGTCCTTGATGAGTTGGCGCGTCTCGACCACCTGTATCGGATCAATGCCGATAGTAGGTTCGTCCAGCACAAGCACATCCGGTTCGTGCAGGATCGCCTGTGCGATTCCGAGCCTCTGCCTGAAGCCTTTGGACAACTTGCCTATGATGGAGGAGTAATAATCCTCCAGGTGGCATATATCAATAACGTCGTCAATGCGGGCGCGGATCCTGTCCGAAGTCATGCCGCGCAGTTTGCCCATATAGTGCAGGTACTCGCGGACGGTCATCTCGGTGTACAGCGGGACAGTTTCGGGAAGGTATCCAATGTGCCTTCTGGCTTCGAGGGACTCGGTTACGATGTCGTAACCGGCGACCGACGCGGAGCCGCTCGAAGGGGGGATGAACCCGGTAATCACCTTCATAGTGGTGGACTTCCCCGCGCCGTTGGGACCGAGGAATCCGACTATTTCGCCAGGCTCAATCCGGAAGTTGATGTCCATTATGGCCGGGAAGTTTCCGTAGTATTTTGTTACGTCGTTGACTTCTATCATGGGGCTACAACGACCTGCTCACATATTTCGAGTGGCGCGCCGACTTGTCGGCGGACTCGCTAGGTTTTACGTTCAATAAGCCTGTTAGGATTCACTCAATGCGTATCAAGGGAAATCTAACGGATTCTAATTGATGAGGTTTGAGTGAATCAAGGCCATTGCGTCTTAAACCAGGGTCTTTTCGGAGGGGCCGGTGGTGAGCGATGTCTTCCGCCAGCCCTTCGCGAGGGTTTGAGTGAACGGCTTTGAGTATTGGGAGTCTGCCGCTATAAGGCATGGTCACCAAGTCGTCTATCAGCGCATCGAGCCGTTTTCCGTGTTCGGCCAGGTGTGGTTCAAGTGTGGTGAGCCGCCGCAGTGGGCGCTCAACCGTCGTCATAGTTAATGCGGTCTTCCTTTTTCGGATTTGGCTTCTTGGCTTCGAGCGCCGCCTCATCGGCTCGTTTCCAGCGCTCGATAGTCTCGCGGAATTTGGCGGCTCCGATGCTGGGGTCCGGACTCGGCACGAAGGGCTGTTGCTGGATTATGTCCCACATTGAGTAGTCGGGTTTGTACTGCAACGGCGGCTCTTCTTCGCGCTCGGACAGGTTCAGATTAGCTATGATTTCATCCAACTCGATGATTAGCGGGTCTTTTTCGGGGTCGTATTCTTCGGAGTCGTTAGTGGTTAGTTCACAGTCGTCAGCTATGAGTTCGGAGTTTTGGGTGGTCGGTTCGGTGTCTGTGTGGTTCTGTGGTGTGGCGGGTTGCGGCGCGGACTGGATTCCCGCTCCCCGTTTCCACGAGGACAACCCCGTATCGGAGTACGGGGTGACGTTGCTTCGCGGGAGTATCTGTGTTGAAAGTCAAGTGATCCGAGGGGTAGAAGCATACTGCTCTTTCCATGGAGTTCCCCTTCGAGCGACGGCGTTCATCTGCAACAGCATCTTTCGCATCAGAGCCACCAGAGCCACTTTGCCCGGCTTTCCACGATCACGCAGTCTCTGATAGAACTGTTTGAGTTCGCCCTCATAACGCACCGCCGAGACAGCCGCCATGTACAGTGCGCCCCTCACCACTGATCGTCCGCCTCTGATGGAGCGATACCCTCGCTGTGCGCCGGAGTCTTTGAACCAGGGAGCCAGACCGCACAGCGAGGTCAGAGCCTTGGCGGAACACTGTCCCAGTTCTGGAAGATAGGCTGTCAGAGTGGCGGCGGTCAGTTCGCCCACGCCGCGCACACTACGATACAAGCTCGCGCGCTCAGACAGTCCGCTCTCGCTCCTCAACGCCTCTTTGTAGAGCTTGTCGAGCCGGTCTGTCTCCCGCCCCAGCCAGCGCACGTGTCGCTCTGTGGAGGCTCGAACGCCCGGCGATATGCCCTTGTCCAACCGGTTGCGCTCCGAAACTCGCTGCTCGACAAGCTGCCGACGACGACTCAGAAGCTCTTTGAGGGCTTCTCTGCCAGGCTCGGGTTCAGGCTGTGGACTCACCATGAACACCTGAGCGTACCGAGATAGAACCTTCGCGTCCAGAGCGTCTGTCTTCGCCTCGTATCCGCACGCGCGAGCGAACGCTCTGACCCTGTTGGGATGAACCACAGCCATCTCCAAAGAACTCTTTCTCACACTGTCGACCAACAGCCTCTCATAGCCTCCGGTCGGTTCGCAGACAGCGAGAACGACTCCTTCGCTCTTCAGCCAGTCCAACAACTCGCCGATTCCACTGTGAGTGTTGGAAAAGCGTCTGACAGAACCGGCGTCCACCGACACGTCCAAAGAGGCCTTTCCAACGTCTATGCCCGCTACAACTTTCATCGTCTTCTCCCTTCTGTATAATGTCTGTGTCCTCCACACTTGCATATTCGGGCCTCTGGCCCATGTATCCGTTCGGAGCGACAAGCTTGGCGTGAGGGGTGTCTTACTCCCGCTCGGCGCAGCCGCAGTGGGCTCACCTAATGACGGACGACGCGCCCCTCACGCTTACCTCTCAGATTGGCCGACCTGAGAGATATTTACAACATACAGATGACGGGAAATGTCAATGCAACCTAGCTTGAGTCTCTAATGAAAGCCGCGATGCGCTCGCCTATCATCATCGTCGTTACGTTGGTGTTGGCTCGCACGCAGTCCGGCATGACCGAGGCGTCCGCTATTCGCAGGCCCTCTATACCGTGCACACTGCCGAACTGGTCAACGACGCTCGTGGGGTCGGACGCCGGCCCCATTCTGCAAGTGCTTGTGAGGTGGTTGCCGGTTACGACTTCGCGCAGCAGCCATTCGTCCAGGGCGTCGTCGGATTCGAGGTCGGATAGCGCAGGCTCGGACAGTTCCTCGATTATGTCGTCGAAGTCGGGGTGTCTGGAGAGTTCTATCGCCTTGTGTACGCCCTCGCGCGCCCGCTCCCTGTCAAAGGGGTCTTCCAGCAGGTGCAGGTTGATGTCCGGCTCGTCGCGCGGATCGGCGGACTTGAGCTTTATCTCCCCCTTGCTCATGGCGAGGTAGATGGCGGCCACGAAGCGGATGCCGACGGGTTCCATGCGGTCGCCGCCCCTGTCCACCCGATGGCTGGCGAAGTTCATGGGCCACAGCATCATGTCGTCTCGCAGGTGGGAACCGGACGCGGTGTAGCGCAGTCCAAGCTGAAGCCTGGGCGCGAGACCGTCCAGCGGGAAGCCGTCCCTGGTCTTGAATGTTATGAATACCAGCGGATGGTCGCTGAGGTTCCTGCCGACGCCCGGAAGGTCGTGGACGACGGGGATTCCGAACCGGGAGAGGTGTTGGGCGGGGCCGACCCCGGAGAGCATGAGTATCTGCGGGTTGGCGACGGTGCCGCAACTCAGGACTATCTCGTCCGCCTCGACGACGAACTTCTCTCCGCCGCTCTCGACTTCGACACCCGTTACCCGCTTGCCGTCGAACAGCAGCCTGTGGACAAGGCAGTTGGCGCGTATGGTGAGATTGAGGCGGTGGCGGGCGGTGGACAGGTATCCGAGCGCGGTGCTGATGCGAATGCCGTTCGGGTTGTTGAACGCCATAGGCACCACACCGGAGGTGTCCGGGTTGTTTATGTCGTAGGAGCTGGGGCTTCCAGCGGCTAAGCAGGCGTTGTGGAACGCGGCCTGGGGCGGGAGCCACTGATCGGGCTTGAACCTGTGCACCACTATTGGCCCGTCGGTGCCGTGGAAGTCGTCGTGAACGTCGGTGTCGGTCTCAATGGCGCGGTAGAAGGGCATGACCTTCTCGAACGTCCACTCGTCGTTTCCCCAGGACGCCCATCGCTCGAAGTCCTCGGGCAGCGCGCGCATGAAGACCTGGCCGTTGATAGCGCTTGTGCCTCCGGTCACCTTGCCCCGGGCGACAAGCATAGGGCCTGAGACGTCGTTCGCCCGCCCGGTGAACTGCCAGTTGTGTTCGTCGCTGACGGTGACGTCGGTCGCGGTGGCGTAGCCGTTCTTCAGCTCGTCGGGAAGGGTCTCGAAGTCGGGGTAGTCGGGGCCTGCTTCGAGCAGCAGCACAGATCGATCAGGATCTTCGGACAGCCGTGTCGCCGCTACGCCTCCACCTGACCCCGCTCCAATGACGATAACGTCGTACTTCATGGGTATGCCTCCCCGCGAAACTTTGTGACTGGGGGGATAATACGCCAAAAGAACGCAGATTCCAATTGTTGACCGCCAGGAATGTGGTTGCTACACTCGCGGCGACATTGGACTATGGAGGATTTGGCATGGAATACGGGTTCGCTCTTCCGAAGGCGACGGACGGTGACGCGCTGGTCAGGTTTGCGCGGGCGGTAGAAAACCTGGGCTTCGAGTCGGTCTGGATGGGTGATCACATAGTCCTGCCGACCGAGGAGACCGACCAGTATCCCTACACCCCGGACGGACGGTTCGTCTCCCGCCCCGACGACCCTCAGCTCGATACGTTGGTTACTCTCAGCTACATCGCATCGTCCACCGAACGGGTCGGCATCGGCAGCACGGTCGTTATTGTCCCGTACCGCAACCCAATTCTCCAAGCCAAGATGTTCGCCACGCTCGACGTTCTGACGAAGGGACGCGCGGTGTGCGGAGTCGGGGTAGGGTGGCTGGAGAAGGAGTTCGACGTTCTGGGCGCGTCATACAGGGAGCGCGGCCCGGTTACCGACGAATATCTCCAGATTTTCAAGACCCTGTGGAGCGAGGACGAGCCTGAATTTCACGGGGAGCACTACGATTTCGACGGCATATACTTTTCGCCGAAGCCGGTGCGCGACCGCCACATCCCGATTTGGGTCGGCGGACACACCAGGCGCGCTGTCCGCAGGACGGTGAAGTACGGCGACGCCTGGCACCCCACGCGGCAGTCGCCCGAGTTCGTCGCCTCCCACCTCCCTTACTTGAGAGAGTTCAGCAACGAGATAGGACGCGACCCGGATGAGATTACGATTTCGCTCAAGCGCACTCTGCACTTTACGGACATTGGACTGGATGAAGGGCCATCCAACCGCTCCAACGGCGCGCTCATCGCCTCGACCGGGGAGGTAATCGAGGACGTGAAAGCGTGCGCGGAGATAGGAATACAGCAATTGACTTTCGACTTCCGCACGCCGGACGTGGATGACTGCATTCGCACGATGGAGCATTTCGCCAACGCGGTAGTCGGATGGGTCTGACCGTAAGTCACACCCACATTGATCGCAAATCGGGGAGGGGATTGTAGGCCGGGAGCATAGGATGTGACTTCACGCTTAGGTTTGAATCGAAATTGGACATTGCCTGTTCTATTGGTTGTACTGGCAGTTGCCTCATCTTTGGGTATCGCGCTCGGCTTCCGGTACGCCGACCCAAGACTACGTGACTCAGACTCAGCCGATTCAGTTCTGGTTGCAGAGCCTGATTCGACCCTATCCATTTCAACTCATTCGATTGTTCTGAGAGATGGACGGACAATACCGTTACCCGAGGATATCGAAATCGACTACGTGCAGGCGAGTCCTAGACATTTCCTGTGCGGTGGATCCACTAGCAGACATCCCCTATTTAGTTGCGAACCGGGGCTTGAGGTATTTCGTCAGTACATAGCATTGTCCTGTCCCAGTGAGTTCTGGGCACCGTCCTTCGCCAGGTACTGCTGGCCAGATCGTTTGGTCAATCCGTACCCTCAGTATTTGATCGTGCGAGGGCAGTGGTCTGTGATGATCGACGGGGATGGATTTATCATGGACTCGGATTATGAGGACAACAATCCCGCAGCGTTCCCTTTCGTATCAGAGAGACCATTCTCTTCTGAAAGGTCACTGGCTCTAGCAGTCTATATGCTTCCAAAAATGGTAACGATAGTGCTGGCCGCCTCAATCTTACTGATCCTCATGGGAATCTTGTGGGCTCCGTTTGGCGGTTTGTTGTGTGTTAATCGCCCTGATGAAAGGATTGAACGACGGTCATTTCTGGCGGACTGGGGCTTTGAAGTCAGTCCTCTTTCTTGTCCCGTGGTTCTTCTATGTAGTTGAAATGTTTGGGGTGAAGTTCCCAGCCGTTTTGTACAAGACCGGGTATGTTGTCCTGTATGTATTGGGCGTGTGGGCAGGGGCGATCATCTTTGATATGTTGATTGAGTCGTCTTACGACTACTACTACTACGCCGGATCGCATTTTGAGATTATCATAACGGTCCTTTCGATTCATGCAGCAATGGTCGGTCTTGTTGTGTTGCGTCCTCTAGTGCGAAGGGCATTAGCAACCGGGAGAGCAGGGGACTATAACGCCATAATGTCGTCTTAGACATGAAAGCCACAGAGGTGGAATTTTGATAAGTCGGAATCCCGTAAGTCAATTTAAGGTCGACTGCGAATGGCCCGTCAAATAGGCCATTGACAGGAACTGAGTGGATCAGAAGGAGTCCTATCCATGAAAATCACTGACATCAAGGCATTCGTCACCAAGCCTCCCGGAGCCTTCTCCAACTACGTCTTCGTGAAGGTCTCCACCGACGAGGGCATAGTTGGCTGGGGAGAGTCGAGTATCGGCGCGACTTCGGTCGCCGCTGTAGTAGAGGAGTTCGGGGCCGCGATAGTGGGCAGAAACCCGTTCCGGATCGAAGAGCACTGGCAAGATATGTACCACCTCCATCACAATATCCGTGGTGGAGCGTTACAGATGGCAGCCATCTCCGGCATTGAGATCGCGCTTTGGGACATCAAGGGCAAGGCGCTGAACGTGCCGGTCTATGAACTGCTGGGCGGCGCGATGCGAGATAAGCTGTGGACCTATGGCCGTTTCGACGGTGTTGACCCGGCCTCGGCTGTTGAGACTGCAATGTCCTTCGTCGAGGATGGATACACCGCTCTCAAAGGAGACCCGTTTGGACACCAGGGGATATTCACGTCTCCCGAATCGGAGCGGGACGCCATAGCGAAGGTCAAGGCGGTGCGCGAGGCGGTCGGCGATGACGTTGAACTGCTGGTCGAGGTACACGGAAGGCTGACGCCCGCGGAGGCCATCAGGATAGGCGAACAGCTTGTGCCGTATCGCCCGTTCTTCTACGAGGAACCCGTGCCGCCACAGAACGTTGACGCCATGTTGCGCGTGGCGCAGGCAATAAACATCCCGATTGCCACCGGCGAGCGCATCTACACCAAGTGGGGCTTCAAGGACCTGCTGGAGAAACAGGCGGTCGCGGTGGTGCAGCCGGACGTGTGCCACGCGGGCGGGATTAGCGAGTTGAAGAAGATCGCCGCGATGGCCGAGACGTACTACGTCGGGTTCGCGCCCCACAATCCCTACGGGCCGATAAATACCATGGCCGCGATTCACGTTGACGCCTGCACGCCCAACTTCCTTATCCAGGAGGGTGGACACGCGGACTGGTACGACTCTATTATGACCGCGCCGTTCGAGCGTCAGACGGACGGCTATTTCGACATTCCCACCGCGCCCGGACTGGGTATCGAGATGGACGAGGACGCGCTCATCAGGTACCCGGCGGGAACTACCGAACTGCGGGGCGGGTACAGAAGCCGGTTTACCATGCCCTCTCGTCAGCAGAACCACTGGATATAGGCTGACCGTTAAAAAGACCGTTTTTCCCGCTCCCACTTCGTCAATCCCTCGAAGGCGGGAATCCAGAATCGGAGAGCCGCCTGACCGCTTAACAGGAGTTACGCATGAAGATCACAGGATTCGAGACGCGGATTGTAGAGCTGCCGAGGGAGTCGGGACCGCTGGGCGCGTCCGCGACGTTCGTTACGCTGAAAATTCGTACTGACGAGGGCGTGGAGGGAATCGGGTATGCCGGATTCACCTCCGCGATTATGATGAAGGCGCTCAAAGAGGCGCTGGACGGTCTCGCGAGGCAGACGATTGGCTCCGACCCGATGATGATCGAGGCGATAGGCGCGAGGCTGCTGTCGCTGGGCGGCGGCGGGTCGCCTTCGGGCCTTGTGACGAGGGCGGTGTCCGCGATAGACGTCGCGCTCTGGGACATACGCGGCAAGACGCTCGGACAGCCTGTTTACCGGCTTCTGGGCGGGTTCGCCGACCGCGTTCCCGTGTATGCCAGCGGACACCTGTGGCGCACCTACGACCTAGATATGCTCGCCAAGACCGGTCCTGAGATTGTGGAGCGCGGGTTCAGGGCGATGAAGTTCAGGCTGGGCGGCGAGGACAGCGACGCCAAGGAGATAGAGCGGATGCGCGTGATGCGCGAGGCGATTGGGGACGACGTATCGCTCATGGTAGACATAAACCAGGGCTGGGACATCAACACGACGCTCAGAATCGGGCGGCTGATGGCGGACTACAACCTGTACTGGCTTGAGGACCCAACACACTACCAGGACTACGCCGGATACGCGCGGATAGCGGACGCGCTCGACACGCCGATAGCGACGGGCGAGTATCACTATGGGATGGTTCCGTTCCGCCATATGCTGGAGAACCGCTCGCTGGACATCGTGATGGTTGACCTGCTCAGGGTCGGTGGGCTGACCGGCTTTATGAAGGTCGCGCACATGGCTGAGATATACAACCTGCCTGTCGTGAGCCACCTGGCGACCGAGGTGCTGGCGCACGCCATAGCCGCCGCGCCCAACGGCATCTACGTTGAGCATATGCCCTGGACGTTCGATATGTTCACCGAGGAACCCGTAGTCGAGGACGGCATGATAGTCCTGCCCCAGTCGCCCGGGCTGGGCGTCGAGTTCGACGAGGACAAGTTGAGCAGGTACACGGTGGGCTAGACTCGTTCCTGGAACAGGCTGTCCATACGCTCGTAGTCTGAGTAGCGGATGAGTTCGTAAAGCTCGGCTCTCGTCTGCATTTCACCCACAATATTCTGCTGAGTTCCGAATGAAAGCGTCTCGGACAACGCGATCTTCATGGCGTTGGCGGCTACCCTCAGCGCGGTTACGGGAAATATGACCAGCTTGTAGCCGAGTTCGTGGAACTGCTGGACGCTGAGATATGGCGTCTTGCCGAACTCGGTCATGTTCGCCAGCAGGGGAGCTTCTACCAGCCGCGAATACTCGCCGAACTCGCCCTCCGATTCCAGCGCCTCCGGGAAGATGATGTCCGCGCCTGCGTTCAGATAGAGGCGACCGCGCTGGACGGCCTCGTCCATGCCGTACACAGCCTTGGAGTCGGTGCGCGCGATGATGAGCGCTGAACCTCTGGCCTCGGACGCCGCCCTGATCTTGGCGACGAACTCGCCCGCGGGGACTATCTGCTTGCCGTCCAGGTGTCCGCAGCGCTTTGGCATCACCTGATCCTCGATCTGTATCGCCGCCGCTCCCGCCGCCTCGAGATCCGTGACCGTCCTGTAAACGTTGAGTGTCTCTCCAAACCCGGTGTCCGCGTCCACTATCAGGGGCAGACTCGTTGCCCTCGTTACCCAGCGGACGGCGGTCGTGAGTTCGTCGAGCGTGAACAGGCCGATGTCCGGTATTCCAAGGCTGGCTGAGAAGGCCGCGCCGGAGAAGTACAGCGCTCTGAATCCCACCTGCTCCGCTATGAGCGCGGACAGCGGATTGAATACTCCGGCCACCGGAAGCGCGCCGTCCTCGGAGATAAGGCGGCGCAGGTCGTCGCCCCTGCTGTTCATCAATTGCGCTCCGCTATCTTCCCATGAAGTCTGTCTGGCCCTCACGGGGCGTCCATTCCTCGCCCGCGCCGTCCTCGGGACGGAAGCCTATGAGCCGCTCGCCGTCCTCTATGTCCCATATACGCAGGTCGTTCCTGGACATGCCGTGCACTATCGCGAATCCGACCGAATCTGGCGCTTCGACCGCCTTCTGAACAAGTTGCGCGGCGTCGCGGTGGCTCAGCCAGAGTGAAAGCGCGGCGGGGTGGAAAGTCGGGTCGTCCGGTGTCATAACCCAGCCGATTCGCAGGCAGATGACCGACAGCCCGTATTCATCGTGGTAGAAACTGCCCAGAACCTCCCCGAACGCTTTGCTGACGCCGTAGAAGCTGTCGGGGCGCATATCGCGGGGGTCGAGCATCCTGAAAGGACGCCTCACCTCGGCCAGCCTTCCCTCGTATATCGCCCTGTAAGGGTCGTCTTTCAGCGGGTAGAAGCCTATTACGTGATTGGTGCTCGCCAGAATCACGCGCCTCGCGCCCGCCTGTCGCGCCGCTTCATAGACGTTCCGGGTTCCGATGATGTTGTTGTTCAGCGTGGATTCCCAGGAGGCGTTCGGGCTTGGGTCGGCTCCGAGATGGACGACGGCCTCTACCCCTTCGAACGCGGGCCTGATGGCGTCGAAGTCGGCAAGGTCGGCGACGTGCGAGGCAGGCCAGCTGCAGTCGAATCTGTCCAGTCCAACGAGGTCGTACCTGTAACCGAGCTTGTCGCGGATGATTCCACCTATCTGCCCAGCCGCGCCGGTGACAAGCACACGGGTCTTGCGATTCAATTGTTCCCTCCCGTTTCCGTTCAAATCTGTTGTCGGGCTGGTATAGAATGTGTCAGGCGTTTGCTCTGAATGCCACAATCAGGATGGCAACCACCACAGTGACGATAACCGTCCAGAGCAATCTTCTTGGGCTGAATCGGAACATTCGGGTCGCATCCTCCGCAATTAGCGTCAATTGGTACGTGGGATGTTATCACAATCCGAGTGAAGTAAAGGGATAGCAGACTTGGGATATAAACTCATAGCGCTCGACGTGGATGGAACAATCCGCAGCCATGATCGTCCGACTTCCGAACGCACAAGGCGCACTATCCAAAATGTCAGGGAGGCCGGAGCGTTCGTTACGATTGCGACCGGAAGGTCGTACAGGAGCGGCGCGAGCGCGGCTTCCGACCTCGACCTGACCGCTCCGATAGCCACGTTCCAGGGCGCGCACGTTGCCGACCCTAAAACCGGCAACGTGCTGTGGCACGTGCCTCTGACCTCCGATATGACCGCCGTCGCTCTCGAAGCGCTGTCGAGTTGGGAAGGCGTGGAAGTAGTGGGCTACCTGAGCGACGAAGTGTTCGTTACGGAGTTGACCGAATGGGCGCGGGCATACGGCGAGAGAACCGGCGTCGGCGTTCGGGTCGTTGACTCGCTGGGTTTCGTATCCAATCCGATGACGCGGATCGTGGCGCGCGGCGAGGACGATGTTATAGAGCGTCTGGAACTCTCTCTGAAGCGCCGCTTTAATGGCAGGCTGTATGTCACAAGGTCGCTGTCCTACTTTTGCGAGATACTCCACCCCAATGGTGGAAAGGAAAAGGCGCTGGAGTGGCTGTGCGGGTATCTTGGGATTGACCGCGAGCAGACAATCGCTTTCGGAAACGGGTACAACGATGTGCATATGCTCGAATGGGCGCGGATGTCGGTCGCGGTGGGAGACGCGGTGCAAGAGGTTATAGAGGTGGCGGACGTTGTCGCTCCGCCCATGGAAGAAGACGGCGTGGCTCAGGTTCTCGATGACCTGCTGGAGAGGGGGTTCATAGGATGAACGCACCTGCAAGGCCGGTGATAGTCGTGCTGGGCGGCATCAACATGGACCTAGTGGGTACGACCGAGCGTATGCCCGCGCCCGGAGAGACCGTGTTCGGCCAGTCTTTTCACACCGCGCCCGGCGGCAAGGGCGCGAACCAGGCCGTGGCCGCAGCCCGGCTCGGCGCGGAAGTGAGAATGGTCGGGCGAGTCGGACAGGACGAATTCGGCCCGGTGCTGCTGGACGGGATGCGCCGAGAGGGAATAGACGTGTCTGGCGTGGCGTCCGACCCCGAAAACGCCTCCGGCACAGCGATGATTCTGCTGGACGGGCAGAAGGACAACTACATAGTCGCGATATACGGAGCGAACCTGGCAATCGACCACGAGCAGGTCAGGGCAGTGGAGTCCGCGCTGGACGGCGCCGATGCCCTGCTGCTCCAACTGGAGACGCCGCTTGAGGTGGACGTCGAGGCGGCCAGAGCAGCGAGAGAGCGGGATGTTCGCGTGGTATGGGACCCCGCGCCCGCCCTGGATATGGGCCGCGGCGCCTACGCGCTTTGCGACGTTCTGACGCCTAACCAGGTGGAGGCGGAGTACCTGACCGGCATACAAGTAACCGATCTCGACTCAGCGGGACGCGCCTCTCGGAAACTCGTGAGCGAGGGCGTTCCGGTGTGCGTGGTCACGATGGCAGGGGACGGCGCTTACTATGCGACTCAGGACGATGAGGGTTTCGTTTCCCCGTTCGAGATTGAGATTATTGACACCGTGGCCGCGGGCGACGCTTTCAGCGCGGGCCTCGGAGTCGCGCTTGCCGAGGGACGTCCACTGCACGCTGCCATCGGGTACGCATCGGCGGCGGGCGCGCTCGCCGTGACAAAGAGGGGCGCTCAGGAGGCGATGCCCTATCGCCATGAGGTTGACGCGCTGTTCCTTGACCCGACACAGCCCGAATTCACCTTGTTCGGATAATGAGTGTGTCGAGATCGGTAGAAGACGGCGCAGCCGGAGGGGACAGCCGCGACCTTAGCAGGCGCGTCGCGTTCTGGGGCTTGTCGGTCGTTCTGCTGGCCGCTCTTGCCCTGCGCCTGTACGGGCTTGACTGGGATGATGGGTTTTCCTGGACGCCGCATCCTGACGAACGGGCGATTATGTTCAAGGTCGTCGAACTGTCATTCCCCGCGCTCGGAGACCTGCCCCTGCTTCTGGACGCCGACGAAAGTCCGTGGAACCCGCGCTGGTTTCCGTATGGCAGCCTTCCTATATACGTTCTCAAGATTACCGCCATATTCAGCGGGTACATTCCCGGAATGGATCCAAGCGATCTGAGGATGCCAGGCCGGGCGGTGTCCGCGCTCGCGGATGTCGCGACGGTCGCGCTGGTCTATACCCTGGGCGCGATGGTGTGGTCGCGGAGGGTCGGGCTGCTTGCCTCCTTCCTGGTGGCCGTCGCGGTCGTTCACATACAGCTCAGCCACTTCTTCGCGGTGGATACACTAATGGCGCTGTTCTGCTTTGCGACGGTGCTGTTCCTGGTCAAAGTCGCGCGTTCAGGGAACTTGAAAGATTCCGCGCTGGCGGGACTGTTCCTCGGCCTCGGGCTTGCGACCAAGATCAGTGTCGCTCCCATACTGGCGGCCTATTTCGTCGCCCACTTCATGTGGGTGTTCGGCCTGGCGGGGCCGGATGATTCGCGCGATGTGTCATTCACCGACCGCATAGCCGTGTCCGTGAGTAACGCGGTTCTGGGCGGCCTCGTCATTATCGGGGTTTTCCTCGCAGCGCAGCCATACGCCCTGCTGGATTGGGGGCGTTTCTCAGCCGACATTATCGAACAGTCCGAGATGGTGCGCAGGATTAGAGACTACCCGTACACGCGACAGTACGTGGACACCACGCCCTACCTCTACCACGTCCGGCAGTTGGCGATATGGGGGCTGGGTCTGCCGCTGGGCATCGTCGCCTGGGCCGGGACGCTATACGCTGCGGTCCGCGGTCTGAGGCTCTGGTGGGCCGTGGGCTATCTGGTCGTCGGGCTGTGCCTGCCCGCCGCTATTCTGATGGTATCCGGCAGCTTTGTGGGAATCGCGTCATCTTCCGCTATCGCGGTTGGCGCGCTGCTCGTTACTATCCCGATACGCAGACCGGATACCAGAATAACCGCCCTGCTGCTGTCCTGGGTAGTGCCGTATTTCCTGATAACGGGCGCGTTCGACGTCAAGTTCATGCGCTACATGATACCGATAACCCCGTTCCTGCTTCTGTTCGGCGCGCAGATGCTGGCGGACATCCGGCGCGGTATCGGGCGACTGGCCGGTGGCGCGAAAATTATCGCTCAGGCCGCTGTCGCCGCGCTTGCGACACTCGCGCTTGCCGCAACCCTTTTCTATGCCGTCTCATATCTCGGCATATACGGCGCAACACACCCCGCGGTGCGCGCCGGGGAGTGGATTCAGTCGAACGCGACTCGCGACTCGCTGATACTGAGGGAACACTGGGACGAGGGCGTTCCCGGCCTGCACGGGTACAACTTCGAGGAACTTCAGCTCTACAACCCGGACAGCCAGGCGAAACTTTCGACCGTGAGCGATTCGCTCGCGTCGGCTGACTATCTCTTGCTGTACAGCAACCGGCTGTACGGAACCATCCCGCGTCTGCCCGAACGCTATCCGGTGAGCCGCGAATACTACAAGCTGCTGTTCACGGGCGAGCTTGGGTACAGCCTGGAGGCGCACTTCGCGTCGCATCCCAACCTGTTCGGGATAGGCTTCGTGGGTGACACGTTCGGACGTCCCGACCTCCCGGTACCCGTGGGCCTGGAGGACTCCGCGCCGCATCCGGTCTCTCTGGATTTCGGGTTCGCCGACGAGAGCTTTTCGGTGTATGACCATCCGAAATTGCTTATCTTCCGCAACGTGTCGCGGCTGGACGCGGCTACTATCTACGACCGCATCCTTGAATCGTCACCAGGATTCCCGACAGCGTCGCCTGGCGTCTCACGCCCGCCATCGGAATCGGGCAGTTCGCGCCAGCTCATGCTGTCCTCAGAGCAGGCCGAGGACAGGCAGTCCGGTGGCACATGGACGGATATAGTCAACCCCAACAGGCGGGCGGACTGGGTATCGGTCGCGATGTGGCTTATCGTAGTGCAGGGAATTGCGCTAATCGCCTTCCCGGTCGCGTTCGTCGTGTTCCACCCGCTCGCGGACAAGGGCTGGCTGTTCTCCAAAGGACTGGGCCTGCTTATCGTGGGCCTCTTGGTCTGGCTGCTGTCCAGTCTCGAGTTGATGGCGTTCACGCGGACGGCGTTCATGGCCGGAGTGGGCACGTTGTTCGTCGTGAGCATGGCGCTGCTCTTCGCGAAGGCGAGAGATATACGAGACTTCTTTAGAGAACATTGGAAGACAGTCCTCATCGCTGAACTGGTGTTTCTGACCGCCTTCGCGGTGTTCATAGTAGTCCGAATGGCGAATCCCGACCTGTGGCACCCGTTCAGGGGCGGCGAGAAGCCCATGGACATGGCCTACCTGAATGCCGTTCTCAAGTCGAGCTATATGCCCCCATACGACCCCTGGTTTGGGGGTGGGTACATCAACTACTACTACTGGGGACAGTTCCTCATAGCCATCCTGATACACGCAACGGGGATAGCGCCGGAAATCGCGCTGAATCTGGCCATGCCTATGTTCTTCGCAATGACCGCCGCCTTCTCGTACTCCGTCGTTTACAACCTGGCCTGCGCGGTGAGGGGCAGGGGATCGGTGAAGAGCGGAGTTTCACCCGTGGTCGCGGGATTGCTGGGGATGATGTTCGTCGTCGTTCTCGGCAACCTGGACGGCGCAATTCAGCTTGTGCAGGGCGCGTGGTGGGCCGCGGCAGAGGGGCTTCCGATGGGCGAGTTCGACTTCTGGCATTCGAGCCGCATGATGCCGCCCGACCCGCCCGGGCACGAGATTACAGAGTTCCCGTTCTTCACGTTCCTGTTCGCCGACCCGCACGCGCACCTGTGGGCGCTGCCGTTCACGGTACTGTGCATAGGTATCTCCGCCGCTGTCGTATTGGGGATGGTCTCGCGCTCCGGCCCCGTGTCCTTCTGGAACGCGGAGCAGATGCTGAGAATAGCCGTACTGGGCATAGCGGTCGGCGCGCTGCGCCTTCTGAACACCTGGGACTATCCGACCTACCTGCTGCTCGGCGGCGGCGCCGTGCTGCTCGGTGAGTACCTCGCGCAGGGAGGACTGTCTTTCGCCATGATGATCAGGGCGGGAGTAAAGAGCGCGCTGGTATTCGCCATCGGATACGCGGCATTCCTGCCATACCACATGAACTACGAGACCTTCTTCAGCAGCGTCGAGCGGACGACGAATACGACCCCACTCTGGCAATTCCTCGCCATAAGTGGGCTGTTCGTGTTCGTGATAGGCTCGTTCTACCTGTGGGAACTGCGCGGAGTTCTGACCTCTACCTTGGCGAGCGTCAGGCCGCGTTTCGACACGCTTATGGACACTCTAGCCGAACGCGAACCGCGTTCAGCCTCCGCGCTCCCAATACAGATAGGGGCCGGGACGCTGCTCGTATCGCTCGTATCGGCTCTTGCGGCGGGCTATCTGCTGACCGCGCTGCTTTCCGGTTACAGTGCGGGAGGCACGATTATATTCGTCATAGCTCTTCTCGCGCTCATAGCGGCCGTAACCCTGCGCGCGTTGGCGCGTCTTGACCGGGAAGCCCCGGTTACGCTGTTCGTGTCCCTGATGGTTGGCGCGGCGCTAGCCCTTGTGGTCGGTCTGGACATATTCAGGGTCGAAGGCGACATCGAGCGCATGAACAGCGTCTTTAAGTTCTACCTCCAGGTCTGGGTTCTGCTCGCGCTGGCCGCGGCCTATATGCTCTGGAGGCTGTTTAGTTCTGCCATGTTTGCGGGGCGGAGACGCTGGGAGTACAGGTTCGTCTGGGCGGGTGCGCTGGCCCTTCTGCTTATGAGCGCGGCGGTTTACCCTGCGCTGGGGACACAGGACAGGCTGCGCGACCGTTTCAACGGCAACGTGACGCCCCTGACCCTGGACGGCCTGGCCTACATCGAGGGAACGATCTACAACGAGCCGGAGGGCCCGGTTGACCTGGAAGCCGACTTTGAGGGCATCAGGTGGCTGCGCGAAAACGTGAAGGGGTCGCCGGTAGTCCTGGAGGCCAATACCCCCACCTACCGCTGGGGTGGGCGCGTCTCGATATACACCGGACTGCCCAGCGTCGTCGGCTGGCAGTGGCACCAGGAGCAGCAGCGTTGGGACTATCGTCACATGGTCTCTCCCCGAATACGCGACGTTGAGCGAATCTACTCCACCAGGGACGCATCGGCGGCCGTGGACCTTCTGAAGAAATATGGCGTGAAGTACATCTACGTGGGCCAGCTCGAGAGGATGTACTATTCGCTGGAGGGAATCGCTAAGTTCGACTCTGAACTCGCGCCTTACCTGCGCAAGGTGTTCGACTCTGATGAAGTATCCATCTACGAAGTCCTGAACTGATACAAGCGCCAATCCGATACGCGGAGGAATCCTGTGTGCAGAAGCATCAAGAAGCTCAGAAACGCCGAGCGGTCCGCGACCGACGATGAAATCAGGCTGGCCGCGCTCCAGTTCATCCGCAAGATAAGCGGGTACAGGAAGCCGTCCAGAATTAACGAACCCGTCTTCGACCAAGCCGTGGACGACATAGCCGCCGTGTCCAGACAGATGCTCGATTCGTTGCAGGTGGGCGCGCGGCGCTGAGAGTGGCTACTGGGCGGTCGCGCCGCCGTCTATGATGAGCGGCTGTCCGGTCATAAATGACGACTCGTCCGACGCAAGGAACAGCGCGCCGTATGCTATCTCTCGCGGTTCGCCCAGCCGTTTCTGGAAATTCGAGTTCGCCGCGTCCGACAGAAACGCTCCCCGCTCTTCGCCCGTGAATTGGCGGTGCAGTTCGGTCGCCTGGGTCAGTATCGCGCCGGGGCAGACGCAGTTGACCCGTATATTATCCGGCGCAAGGTCCATGGCCAGGCATCGCGTGAGCTGGAGCAGCGCGCCCTTGGACGTGTTGTACGGCACGAATGAGGGCTGGGCTATGAAGCTCGATACCGACGCGATGTTCACGACAGAGCCGCCACCCGCCGCCTTCATGTGTTCCAGGACGTGCTTGACTGTATAAGAAGGCCCCAACACGTTCACGCCGAACACCCGCTGCCAGTCCGCGTCGGTAACGTCCTGCACCTGTCCGAAAACGAACGCCGCCGCGTCATTCACCAGCACGTTCACCGCGCCGTATGCGGACACCGCGCTCTCCACAAGCGCCTCAACCTGCAACTCCTGCGAGACGTCAGTCGGGACGAAAATCGCGCTCCCGCCCGAACTTTCTATCCTCGCCACGGTCTCACGTCCGCCGCCGGCGTCAATATCAGCCACCACGACTTTGGCGCCTTCTTTGGCGAACAGTTCGCAAATCGCGCGTCCTATGCCCGCCGCGCCGCCCGTTACGATAGCGACCTTGTTCTCGAGTCTCATGCTTGCTCCCTGTGCGCTCTGCGAATCCGTCAGTCCGTGTGAAAGATCTCTTCGAGTTCCAGCATCATCTCGTCCGGCTTCGCTCCGGGCGGAATCTCGAAGTAGGGGGCCATGAAGTCCTGCCAGCGCGTGTTCGCTTCCTCCGCGGACATACCTTCCAGCGCCGCCGCGAAGTCCTCATCCGCCTCGAAATAGCCGAACAGCAGGCCGTCTTCGCGGGCGAACAGGGAATAGTTGCGCCACCCGTTGCGCCGCAGCGCGTCCAGCATCTCCGGCCACACGTTCCGGTGACGCTCTTTATAGTCGTCAAGCATATCCTGCCTGACCTTCAGCAAGAAGCCTACTCTCTTGATGGCTGTACTCCGCTCAGTGGGAACCTGGTGTCAATTTCTGCGCCGACGCCTCCACGTACAACCGTTGCCCGATGGCAGCGAGAGCGGCGTCCATCTGATCAAGCCTCGATTGACTTTGCAAATCCAGCGCTTGGTCAACCTGTGGCAGACGCCATCCTAGACGACGCGCCATTTCGGCTTTGCCGATGCCTTGATCTCTCATTCCCTGGTACAGAATCGCCTTAACCGCTGTGAGTGTAGGCAACGTAACGTAAACTTCACCCTGGGATGCCGTGGGGATGTCCTGCATAGCATCCATGCGAGCGGCAATGGCTTCTTCGAGCGCGTCGGCGGCGCGCGCAATGGCTTCGTCCCTGTCGTCTCCGAAAGTGGTCATCTCAGGGAAGTCGGGGGAGGTAGCCATCACGGTCTCGCCATCGTCTTCAAGCCGAATCGGGTAGGCAAGCATTATCTCAGTCCCAAGTCTCTCTTTATCTTGGAAACGAACTTCTGGCCTAACTCTCGACGGTTGCCGTGCATTGGCAACTGAGATGTGCGGTTCCCGAGCCGGACTGTGAGATGTCCGCTGCCGCCCTTATGTGTATGGAAGGTACAGCCGCGCCTCTTGAGCCAGCGCCGAAGTTCGTTCGAGTTCACTATTCCAGCAAGCCAACTGTGAATACATTGGAGCGGGAGACGGGATTCGAACCCGCGACAGCCTGCTTGGAAGGCAGGGACTCTACCACTGAGCTACTCCCGCTCGGCTATTCAAGGATACCATAAGAACGCTGCGATTAGTAGTCGTATGATACAATGCGCCGGACTGCCGAGCCTGGCTTAACGGCATATATTTCTCTCAAAAGGGCATTGCAATGACATACGAATTCATCGAATACAACCCCTCGGACGGCATCGGGCGCGTCGCGCTCGCAAGGCCGCAGAAGCTCAACGCGCTCAGCCGCGAACTCCAGGCCGAACTCGTGGACTGTATGCAGCGGGCCGACGACGACCCCGACATCCGCGTAATGACGCTCATGGGCAAGGGACGCGCCTTCTGCGCAGGCTACGACATCACGCCTCCCTCGACCCCCGAGGCGGAGCGCGCGGCGGCGCAGACAAGAGACAACATCCGCGCCGACATTCACCGCATGAAGCAGACGCCCAATACCATGTCTCAGATACTCAACCTGAGCAAGCCTGTGATAGTCGGCATACACGGCTACTGCATAGCGGGAGGCACCGACCTCGCTATGCACTGCGACATCTCCATCGCCGCGGACGACGCCCAGATAGGCTTCCCGCCCGTGCGCTCCATGGGAGCGCCGCCCACCCATATGTGGACCTACATGGTCGGGCCTCAGTGGGCCAAGTGGTTCCTGCTCACCGGGGAGTCCTTGTCCGGCAAGCGCGCCGCCGAAATCGGGCTTGTGTGGAAGTCCGTCCCGCGCGAGGAACTGCAAGACGCGGTCGAAGAACTCGCACGAACGATGGCCAAAATACCCTGGGAACTTCTCGCCGCCAACAAGAGCATCGTGAACAAGGCCCTCGAACTCATGGGACGCAATACGCTCCAGCATCTCGCTGCCGAGACTGACGCCATCGCTCACCAGGCACCGATAGTGAAGGAATTTTCCCGCCGCTCGAAGGCCGAAGGTCTGAAAGCCGCGCTCGAATGGCGCGACGGCCCGTTCAGAGACTATCGCGGCAGCCGAAGCTGAATCCGGCCTTGACTTGGAATTCGCCGAACGGTTAGCATCAATCTATCAGGAGTTGATTGTAGAAATGCTGAACACATCCCCAATAGTCACGATGACGGTGATAGCTCGCTGCCGGCGGGCCGGTCGCGTTTGTGGGGGGAGTGTGCATTCGACCTGAGTTAAACTCTTTCAGGACGTCCCTTCGCCCACTATCGCGGTCACGAGATAGTGGGCTTTTTCATTTGGCCGAAATCCGTCACGCAACGGGAAAACAGGAGCAAGATTATGAATAGCGCAGCGCCGCTCAAAGTCGAGTCGCTTGTGAAGAACTTTCCGAGCGGCCCGGACTGGCGGCAGATTGTTCCGATACTCAGAAAACGCCAGCGCAACGTAAAAGTCAGGCCGATAGACGATGTATCGTTCGAGATGGGGAGGGGCGAGATATACGGGATCATAGGCGCGAACGGATCGGGCAAGTCAACGCTTGTGCGCGTGCTGAGTACGCTGCTGCTGCCCGATTCCGGCAACGCCGCGGTGTTCGGGTTCGATGTGGTCAAAGACCCCGCGAAAGTGAGGCCGGTGATAAACCGCGTTTCCGCCGACCCGTCGTTCTTCAGAAGCATGAGCGCAATCGAAAACCTCATGTTCTTTGGCCGCGTCTATGGCCTAGGGTCCTCGGATATAAAGACGCGCGCCGACCAGATTCTCAACCGACTTATGCTCACGCGAGAGCAGTCCCATGAACCTATGCGAAACCTGTCCAGAGGCCAGCAGCAGAAGGTGGCGGTGGCGCGCGCCTTCCTGTCCTCGCCCATCCTTATGCTGCTGGACGAACCCACGACCGGCCTCGATCCCCGTAGCCGCCGCGAGGTTCAGGCGTTCATTCGCGCTGTCCGCCGCGACCACGACGCCACGGTTCTGCTGACCACCCACGATATGCGGGAAGCCGATTTGCTCTGCGACCGGATAGCGGTATTCTCCGCGGGCCGCGTCATCGCCGAGGGCACGCCGACTGAACTGCGCGCCATGGTGGCCGACGGCCGGCGCCTGGAGGATATCGAAATGGAAGACGTTTATCTGGAACTCACCGGCAGAAGTATAGAGGAGGACGAGGAAACACATGACTAGTCCAGAATTTCAGGCGGCCCTCGGAAGGCCGCGTCCCATAGGACTCGCATGGGCCTTTTTCGAGCGCCAGATAAATCTTTGGAAGCGGTACTGGGGGTGGGAACTGGTCTGGCTGGTGTACGGCGTAGTCAACACACTCGCCATCACGTTCATAGCCGAGCAGGTCGGACAGGACAGCATTTTAGGCGGGGACGAGGTCTCCAGGCTGGTCATGTTCCTGCTCATCGGAACGCTGGTGTGGGCGTACCTCTCCGCCGTCCTGGACGACGTTAGCCTTGTCGTCGCGTGGGAACGCTGGGAGGGAACTATCGAGCACACCCTCATGGCTCCCGTGCCGCGCGTCATCCACCTGGTCGGGATGTCCGTGTTCGGGGTCGCGCACGCCATAGTCAGGACGCTGCTCATATTCGCCATGGCCGCGCCCTTCTTTGACGTCAATCTCGCGCAGTCCGACTGGGTCGCAGCCACACTGGTTCTTGCCGTGGGCAGCCTGAGCGTCGTCGGACTCGCCATTCTCGCGGGGATACTGCCTCTGCTGTACCCCGAGCGCGGCCCGCAGATGTCGTTCATGGTGCAGGCCGCTGTCCTGCTGGTGTCCGGCGTTTATTACAGCGTGGACGTACTGCCCGGCTGGCTGCACGCCGTATCCTACCTGTCGCCCGCGACGTATATGCTGGACGGCATCCGAGGCGCGATACTGGACGGGCAGGGCATAGGCGAGATGGGGCGGATACTGGTGATACTGCTCGCGTTCGGTGCGATTCTCGTCCCGCTGAGCGTCGCCATATTTTCCATGGCCGAGAAGTGGGCCAAGATGACCGGCCGGCTCAAAAGACAGGGCTGACGGTCCAGAGCCTGTTTGAGTGGAGAGTATGGTGGAGATAGGGGGGCTCGAACCCCCAACCTCGGCATTGCGAACGCCGCACTCTCCCAATTGAGCTATATCCCCACGATGCGCGTACCGATTATACCATGTTTCCCAACGTCTATGACAAGTGCGCCCATACAGAATTCAGGGCTTTTTCCAAGTCGGTCTTGGTTTCCTGTTTAGCTATACAATCATTCCAATCCTATGCTACAATATCCGCATGAGAAACATGACCTATACCCTCACATACATAAAGACAAGGTTATGAATTATAAATTGCTCACCCGAGAAAATTTCTCCCCAAAGCTAAATGCTGGTGTTTGCAGGTCAAATACAGGTGAAAGCCACCAGCAAGACTCACCAGCACTCGCCTGTTGCCACCTGTTAGGGTCACCAGCACTCACCGGCACAACTATAAATGACAATATATGAAACCATTCCAGTCTGGCCTTCTGACCGATGTTCGACCTGAATCGTTCACCCCGATTGATTACCGACTTTGAAAAGACGCTGTCATGCAGAGGTCAGGCCCTTTCTGATGTTTCCAGATGCTGCCGATTCAGAGTATTGTATTAGTGGTGCGAATCATTTGCCGGACGGATCGAATTGACGAGAGGAGACCGCAATGAGTGAATTCGATGGCAAGGTGGTGATCGTCACCGGCGGCGCGCTCGGTATGGGTGGCGATACCGCATCCGAGTTCGCGCGCCAGGGAGCGAGTGTCGTTATCGCGGATCTTAATTCCGAGGCCGGACTCCGCCGCGAGTCCGACATTCGCGCGGACAATGGCGCGGCCCTGTTCGTCGAGTCGGATGTCGCGCTGTCTCACGACGCCCAAAGAGTAGTAGAAAGCGCCGTTGCCGAATTCGGGGGCGTGGACATTCTGTTCAACAACGTTGGCATACAGCCCGTTGACTCTTACAGGAATGTCGAGGATACGCCCGAAGCCATGTGGGACAGAATCCTGGATGTCAATCTCAAGAGCTACTTCCTAATGGCCAAGTACGCTATCCCCGAGATTCGCAGGCGGGGTGGTGGAGTCATCATAAACAACGCCAGCGTGCAGGGCCTTCAGTCCCAGTACCTTGTTCCTGCGTATGCCGCCAGCAAGGGAGGCGTCCTGTCCCTCACCCGGCAGATGGCCTTGGATTACGCTCCCGAGAACATCCGCTCGCTCGCGATATGCCCCGGAACCATAGACACCAACATGGTCAGGACGGTCGCAGCCTCCGAAGGGGGCGACATCGAGGAGACCCTGGACCGATACGGCGCCGGTCATCCGATTGGTCGTATCGGCAAGGGGCAGGACATCGCCAACCTGGTCCTGTTCCTGGCTGGTGAAAAATCGTCTTTCATAACCGGAACCCACGTGGTGATAGACGGCGGCTACATGGCTCTCGGCGCGTGGGCGGGCGGCGCGGGCGCGGATGCTGACGAGTAGCCCGCGAGATGACCGGAATCTGCTTTGACGGGGTTGCATTTTGCTTTCACATTGTCTATATTGGGCAAACTTGAACCCCTATCTGGTGGGTAGGTCGGGTTCAAGATGGAACGCTTCTGAGTATGCGTTTTCGACAAGGAATGAACACACCGAATTCAGCTTCTATCTAAGGAGTAGTGCAGGATGACCACATCCAATGGTAGCAACAATGACGTCGTTCTCGACGTCCAAGACCTGCGTACATATTTCGTTACTCGTTGGGGAGTTGTAAAAGCCGTTGACGGCGTTAGCTTCCAGCTTAAACGCGGCGAGACACTTGGCATTGTCGGCGAATCAGGCTCCGGCAAATCGGTCACCTCTCTTTCCATTATGCGCCTGATTCCGTCCCCGCCCGGCCACATAGTCGGAGGCCAGGTGCTTCTGGAAGGCGAAGATATTCTCCAACTCAGCGAAGGTGACATGGAGAGCGTTCGCGGCAGCCGCATAGGTATGGTGCTCCAGGACCCGATGACCGCCCTGAACCCTGTCTTCGACATTGAAGACCAGGTGGGAGAGGCGCTTAAGATACACAAGGGCTTCGGCGGCTCGGTTCTCAAAGACACGATAGTTGATATGCTTCGGAAGGTGAGAATCCCCGCTCCCGAAGTCAGAATGAGGGACTATCCCCACCAGCTTTCGGGCGGTATGCGACAGCGTGTCGTCGGAGCTATCGGAATATCCTGCGACCCTGCGGTTCTGATAGCGGACGAGCCTACCACTTCTCTCGATGTTACGATTCAGGCGCAGTATCTCAGACTTCTGAACGACCTTCAGGACGAGACTGGCGTCGCTATCATGTTCATCACCCACGACTTCGGAATCGTGGCGAAGATGTGCGACAGAGTCGCGGTTATGTATGCGGGCCGAATCGTGGAACTCGCCGACGTGCGCACGATATTCAACGACCCCAAGCACGAGTACACAAAGGCGCTGATTAACTCGGTTCCCAAACTGGAAGAAAAGACGGGCCGGCTCGCGCAGATAGATGGTCAGCCGCCGCAGCTCTACAACCTTCCCATCGGAGATGCTTTCGCCGAAAGGTCCCCGCTTCCGACAGTTGACATGGATTTTCAGATAAGGCCCGAACTTGTGGAAGTAGAACCCGGACACTGGGTACAGCTATCCCACAGTTCCGTTGCCGAGTTCGACAAGTATGCCCACCTCGTCTCATATGGCTCTGAATACAGGTAGCCCGGGGTTCAAAATCAGTAAGGACTGGTGATGCCAATATGGTAGCAGATGCTTCAACTAACGGCTCCAATGGAGTGACAAACAGGTACGGTGTCGATTCGGCTCCCGGTATTGATTCCAGTTCCGACGCCATAATATCGGTTCGGCATCTTCGCAAGTGGTTCGATGTCGGCGGTGGCTCACTGTTCAGCCGCAAAAAGAGCATTTTGAAGGCCGTGGACGATGTCAGCTTCGACGTTGACCGTGGCAAGACGATGGGCCTGGTCGGAGAATCAGGCTGCGGCAAGACGACCACCCTGAAAGTTCTTCTCGGCCTGGAAGAGCCGACCGAGGGTCAGATATTTTTCGAGGGCGAGGATGTCGCTACTCTCAGCCGCGCCGGCAAAAGAGATCTGAAAAGATCGGTTCAGGCGGTGTTCCAGGATCCTTGGGCCTCTCTCAACCCCAGGATGCGCGTTGGCAGCATTATCGGAGAGCCGCTTGAAGTCAACACCACGATGACCAAGCAGGAGATAAGGAGTAGAGTAAGCGACCTTCTGATGGAGGTCGGACTTCGGCCAGACCAGGTTTCGCTGTTCCCGCACGAGTTCAGCGGCGGTCAGCGACAGAGAATCGGTGTCGCCAGGGCGCTCGCGCTCAACCCACAGGTCATCGTTCTCGACGAGCCGGTTTCGGCCCTCGACGTCTCCATCCGCGCGCAGATAATGAACCTTCTCGTGGACCTTCAGCACGAACACGGCCTCGCATACCTGATGGTAGCGCACAATCTCGCCACTGTTCGCTATATGTGCGACCGGATGGCGGTCATGTATCTTGGCGTATTCCAGGAGATGGGCGACACGGAGAGCATATTCAGCAACCCGATTCACCTCTACACAAACGCCCTCCTGTCAGCCGCTCTGTCATCCCATCCAGATATCCAGAGGGAGGAGATAATCCTTCCAGGTGAAGTGGTTTCCCCAGTGGACCCGCCCCCGGGCGACGTGTTCCAGACACGAACCCCCTTGGAAGTGGATCCCGCCCATGAGTACGCTACCTCGCGTCCGCCACTGGTTGAGGTCGAGCCTGACCACTGGGTAACCATCACGCCGTGGAGCACAATCAGCGGCGCTGCCGAGCAGGGCGTCAACCTCGCGGCCACCGCCGTATAACATCTGGAACATTCACCAATCGGTGTCAGCCAAAGGCGCGCCACATAAGCGGCGTGCCTTTTCATTAGTAACTGATGTTACGCACTTAGCTATGAATTCCTAAACGAGAATGAGCCAGATCAGCTACGAAATCTCTCTCAACTGCGTAAGGTCAGTTAGTAATCGAATTTGCCATACTGCCAAAACCGATACTGTCCCGACGTGAGTGACTACATGAAATTAACCGCACTCGTTACTGGTTAGCTTTCAGGGGACTTGCGAATGCACCGGAGAAGCATATGCCGAACAATCCTATTGAAAAGGTAACTACGCTCACGTTCGACATTTTCGGCACGGTTCTGGACCTGACCGGCAGCCTGGAGGGACCTACCGGCGATCTGCTGAAGGAACTGGGGTCGAACATGAGCGGCGCGGAGTTCTATCTCCAGTGGCGGGCTAGACAGCGTATCGAGCAGTTTCAGGACTCGCTGATAATGCTTGGACACAGCGGTTACCTTGAGACCTGTCGTCGCGCGCTGGCTTATGCTCTACGGGCTAACGGCATCGAGTTCGACCCCGAACGTATCCGGCGGTTCATGGGAGTGTGGCAGGATCTGAGTCCATACGCGGACTCATTGGAAGGTCTGCGCAGGCTCGGGGATAAGTTTCGCCTTGTCGCCCTGTCAAACGGGGAACCTGACTACCTTCATCACCTGGCAGCCAACCGTATAAGATTCGATTTCGACCGGATAATTTCGGTCGAGGAGGGGGGCGCGTTCAAGCCGCATCCGGCGGTGTACCGCTCGGCTGCTCGTATTCTGGAGGCCGAACCCGCCGAGATTCTCATGGTGGCGGCCCATTCATTCGACATAATGGGAGCGCGCGCCTGCGGGTTCAGGGGGGCTTATGTCAACCGATACGCGCTCCCGTATGAGGACACCACACAGTACACGCCTGACATTGTCGTGGACGACTTCAGCCAACTTGCGGACGTGTTGGTAGGGGAGGGATAGTAATGGCAGACAACCCGGACGTCGTGATAGTTGGCGGTGGAGTCATAGGCGCTTCGGTGGCCTATTTTCTTGCCAGGCGCGGAATATCCTGTTCACTGCTCGACAGGGGGCGAATTGGGGGCGGCGCGTCCAACGCCGCGTCCGGCATCCTGAGCCCATCCCCCGGCGACTCTCAATATGCCCGCCTGGCACAACGCAGCCTCGAACTGTTCCACGGCCTGACCCCTGTTATCCGAGAAGATTCAGGCATTGACGTAGAGTTCGCCCAGTGCGGCGACCTGACCCTGGCAATGAACGAGAGCGACATTATCGCTCTGCGTGGTCTGACGAGCCAGCTTTCGGCTATCGGCGAAGACGTGGGATGGGTTGACCAGGACAATCTGCGAGACATGGAACCGGGCCTGAATCCGGCCATCCCGGGTGGGATGTTTACCCCGGAATCCTGCCGTGTCAATAACCAGAGGCTGGCCAACGCGCTTGCGCTGGGCGCCGAGCGGCATGGCGCACAGATCAGACAGGGTGTCGAGGTAACTGGGCTGATAATCGAGAACGGGCGCTTCGCGGGCGTGAATGAGAGGGGAGGCGCTACTCGTGCCGGGGCGGTCGTTCTCGCGGCGGGTGCATGGACGGGCGCAATGGACAGGTGGCTGTATGGAGACCACGGCCCAAGCTCCGCGCGAAACGCGATGGTCAAGCCGGTGAAGGGCGTCAATCTGAATATGCAGCCCGCTCATGGGAGCGTAAGCAGAATAATTCACGGTTCATGGGGGATTCTGGTTCCGCGCAATGACGGCTCGATGATTGTCGGCGCGACTGTCGAAGAAGCGGGCTTCGACCAGAGAGTCACCGGCGACAATGTATATTCTATACTGGGCATGGCAACCGCCCTTATGCCCTCGCTCCGAGACGCGGAAATCAATTGGAGCATTGCCGGCCTGCGCCCCGGATCGGGTGACGAACTGCCGGTAATCGGGCGAATGCCGGATTATGATAACGTAATCATTGCGTCTGGTCACTTCAGGAACGGGATCCTGCTGAGCCTGGCAACGGGCGAGGCCGTTGCAGACCTCCTAGACGGTTTGGGCAGTGATTCTCTCTCCGATTTCCATCCCGCACGCTTCTTCCATCCTGGCTGAATAATCTAAATTCGAGCCCTTCATCGCTGTAAGGCGCCTGCCTCTGGATACAGGACTGAATCAGGGAAAGTCTCGACGCGACGGACGCGCGTCCGTGATGTGGTATTCTTTACAACACGTCTATACTATGCCTTAGCGAAATGCGGAGGGCGCAAATGGTCATCTCTGGCACAAAGCCCAGGCTCACATACGAAGACTATCTGAACATTCCGGGCGACGACCGCCATGAACTGATAGACGGAGAACTGATTTTGGTTGCGTCGCCGAATCGAGACCACCAGATTGCCGACGCGAGCTTAGGCGCGCGAATGTATTTTTTCGTGGAGGCCGGTGATCTGGGCTGGCTCTTCCACGCCCCGTTCGACGTGATTCTGACCGACCCGGACGGCGGTGTCAACGTCGTTCAGCCCGACCTGATTTTCGTGTCCAAAGAGCGCGAGCGCATCATCACGCCTGCGAACATTCAGGGCGCGCCCGATCTGCTGGTAGAAATTCTTTCGCCTTCGACCCGAAGGCTCGACATGACTATCAAGTTGGACCTGTACGCTCGCCACGGCGTGAAGGAATACTGGATAGCCGACCCCGCCGCTCGAGCGATAACGGTCATGCTGCTGAAAGACGGCAATTTCGAGACGATCGGAGAGTACGGGATGAAAGATACGCTTCTATCTCCGACGCTGGAAGGCTTCTCCGCCAGTCTGGACAGGATATTTCGGTAACGAGGAAACGCGCCCGACACGTCGAGCGAGATATAGGAGAACGAAAATGTCGGTCAAGATAGGAATAGGATTCGGCGGGTGGCCATTTCCGTCCGCGGACCCGGATCACCTCTGGGAGTACACCGACTCGTGCGAACGCTTCGGCGTGGATTCCCTGTGGCTCAGCGACAGGATAGTGTCCGAGGCCATGAACATGGAGCCGATGGTCGCGCTGTCGTTCATCGCGGCGCGCACCACCGATCTGAAGTTCGGGACGAACGTGCTGGCCCTGCCGCTCCGAAACCCGACCGTCCTGGCCAAGGAGGTCGCGACATTGGACTTCCTCTCCGGGGGCCGGTCTCTTCCGGCGGTCGGACTCGGCACCGGAGAGGCGAGTGAGTACGAAGCCTGCGGAACGCTGAAGCGCCAGCGCGGCGGCAGAACGGACGAAGCCATCGAGATTATGAAACTGCTCTGGTCGCAGGACGATGTGACCTATCACGGGCGTTACTTCACCCTGAACAACGTGACCATCCAGCCCAAGCCCGTGCAGAAAGACCTTCCGCCGGTATGGATAGGCGGCCGCAGCGAGTTCGCAATAAGGCGCACGGCCAGGATAGGCGACGGCTGGCTGGTGTCCCAGGCGACCCCGGAAGAGGTCGCTGACGGCGTTTCCCAGATAAAGACGATGGCCGCCGAGTTCGAGAACGACATCGAGGACGACCACTACGGTGCCCTGTTCAGTTTCTGTATCGCGGACAGCTACGACGAGGCGCGCCGAATAGCCGAACCGTATATGCTGCGCCGCAGAACGGATGTTGACTACGACGGATTCTCCGCGTTGGGAACGGCGGACAGGGTACGCGACCTTATTGACTCATACATAGAAGCGGGTGCGACCAAGTTCGTGGCCAGGCCCGCCTGTCCGCCCGAAATGATGACCGCCCAACTGGACACGCTGGCCGCGGATATTCTGCCCACATACCACAGTTGAAGACAGAAGGGACATCCGGCCATGACGGGCTATTCAGTCAGAATCGGTGACGCCGAGATTATTTCCGTAACGGACGGGCATATACACTTCACCCCCTCCGACTTCTTCCCGTCGGTTGACTCCGGCGAATGGGCCGCGCACTCCGACCAGTTGACCGCGGACGGTCTCATAAGAATGAACGTAGGCTCGTTCGTTATCAGAGTGGGGGATGATGTCGCCCTGGTGGACACCGGTCTCGGCGAGGGTGACCACCCATTCGACAATTCCGAGTGGGGCCTGCTGGCCTCGGACATGGCCGGCAAGGGCATAACTCCCGACGAGGTGACCACGGTTATCATAACGCACCTTCACCGCGATCACGTCGGCTGGAACATGGTAGAAAAAAACGGCGCGCGGACACCCTTCTTCCCGAACGCTAAGTACCATATCCCGAAGGCGGATTGGGATGTGTTCACGCGGCGGGCCGGAATGCGAATGTTTTCCTACATAAATGAACAGGTGACTCCCCTGATGGAACTGGGCGCGCTGGAGTTTGTAAAGGGCGAGCAGTCCATAAGCGATAACCTCACTGCGCTTCCGACCCCCGGCCACACCCCCGGCCATACGAGCGTGCTTATATCTTCGGCGGGCGAGAGCGCGGTCGTGCTTGGCGACGCCGCCCACATACCCGTGCAGGCACACCATACGGACTGGAGCCCGAGGGCGGACACCAATCCAGAACTGTCCCGACAGCATCGCGCCGAACTGTTCGACCGCATGGAACGCGACCATTCCCTTGTCGTGTCCGGACACTTTCCGGTTCCGGGATTCGGCAGGCTCGTGCGCGTCGAGGAACGACGCTACTGGCAGGCCCTCTAGCGCCGTATCCATTTGAAGATGACAAGTGCCGACCATTTCGGTTTCCGTCATTTGTATGTTGCAAATATCTCTCAGATTCCCCAATCTGAGAGGTAAGCGCGAGGGGCGCGCCGCTCGGCAATCCGTAGATCGCGGATGCCTTCACAGGGAGGATTGATATGGCCTATACCCGGAGACTTGAGAGAAGCCGGAGCGACAAGATGGTATCCGGCGTCGCGGGCGGTATGGCCGAATACTTTGAGATTGACCCCGTGTTCGTCAGGCTTGGATGGGTTGCCTCCGTTTTCCTGACAGGCGGAATCTCGATCCTGGTCTATATCGTTATGATTTTCGTCGTGCCTAAGAGGGACTACGCTTCGGCGGGAAGTTCTGATGTAATCGTGGACAACAACGCCGAGCGCGGCGAAGACCCTGTCGAGTCAGATGCAATCAAGCGACAGCGCAGAGAGCGTAAGCGCTACTTGCTGGGCATCGGGCTTATTGTGGCAGGCATCGCCCTTTTGATCTATAACCTGGATATTCTGGGCCCGGTTGACTGGGGCATTGTAGGCGCCATAGCGATCATAGGAATTGGGGCTGCCCTTATGTTCATGTCAATGCGTCGTCGGCGGTAATCCCGGATGACCGATCACGGAAATACCGGCGACACAGGGAGGCGCGTGTCCATCGCGGCCCTTCTGCTTATGACCGTTGGAATCGTGCTGCTTCTGAATACGTCGGGCGTAATCGGCTGGGGCGTCTGGCTGGAACTGTTCCGGTTCTGGCCTGTGATTCTGATAGGGGTCGGCCTGAACATGATACTCGGGCCGCGATTTCCGCTGCTCTCAGCGCTTGTGGTGGCGCTGATTCTTGCCGCAAGCGTCGGCGCGGCTTACCTGTCGAGCTGGGCCACGGCCCACGATGACCTCAGGGCGTTCTCCTACTCTTCACCCGCTAATGGAGCTAACACGCTGGAACTGGACATTGATTTTGGGGCGGGGTCTCTTGTCGTTGACTCGCTCGTGTCGCCTGACCGGGATATACTCCTTGCGGCTGATTTCAATGGGATAACGGCAGGTGTGGACGAAAATCGGAATGGAAGCGTGGCGGAGGTCGCCCTTTCAGTGGACGCTCCCGGGGTTGATCTGAACGCGGACGACGATGGATGGGACGTGGATATAGATCTGCTCGGTATGTTTCGCAGTCTGGGCGACATAAACTGGGATGTCGCAGTCTCGCCGGATGTGTCAGTGAGGCTGGATATCGAGGGCGGCGCGGCGGAGATAGACCTTTATCTGCATGATGTATTGCTCGAGGTACTGGACATGGAGATCGGGGCCGCGGACGTCAATATAGTTCTTCCCGCAAACGCCGGACACACCGACGTTTTCATAACCGCTGGGGCTGCGGACATTGACATTTCTGTGCCGGAGGGCGTGGCCGCTCGAATAAACGTTGAATCCACCCTGAGTTCTATAGACGTGAATACCGGGAGGTTTCCCATGCTGGGCGGCGACTACCAGTCGCCGGACTACGCGACCGCGCCGAACAGGGTTGCCATAGACATCAGAACAGGAGCCTCGAGCGTCTCGGTACACTAACCTTGTCTTGCGGTCTGAGGCCGCGTAAAATGCCCAGCGTCGCCCGGACGCCTGAGTCAATGGAGGAGCATCTTGTACAACATAGACCTCGAAGGGAAGAACGCGCTCGTTTTCGGAGTCGCCAACCAGCGCAGCATCGCCTGGCACATCGCTAAGACGCTCGACGAGGCGGGCGCGCGTATAGCCCTGTCCTACATAAACGACAGAGTGCGCCCGGGTGTGGAGAGGCTCGGATCTCAGCTATCCTCGCCGCCCGTTCTGGTCGAGTGCGACGTCAGCGACGACGCGAATGTCGAGACCGCGTTCGAGACGCTCGGCTCCGAAATGGACGCCATTGACATCATCGTTCACTCCATAGCCTTCGCCAACAGGGAAGACCTCGGCGGCCCGTTTATAGACACGCCCAGAGAGGGCTTTCGCCTCGCCCTGGACATAAGCGCGTACTCGCTGGTGTCGCTGGCCAGGCACGCCGCGCCGATGATGCGGGATAGGGGCGGCAGCATCATAACCATGACCTTCCAGGCTTCCAGCAGGGTATTCCCGGGCTACAACGTTATGGGCACCGCGAAGGCTGCGCTCGAAAACGAGGTCCGGCAGCTCTCATGGGACTTGGGAAAGGACGACATTCGCATCAACGCCATAAGCGCGGGGCCGGTTGACACCCTGTCGTCGCGCGTTATCAGCGGATACCGCGACATGAAGCGCGCCCACGCCGACAGGTCGCCAATGGGCCGCAACATCACCCACGAAGAGGTGGCCAACACCGCCCTCTTCCTTTGCAGCGGTATGTCCTCCGGCATCACCGGCGAGGTAATACACGTCGATACCGGATACAACGTCATGGGCATCTGAGCATCCACCGCCACCCATAACCGCCCACCCCCATCCTGTACATCCCAAAATCCCGTAAATCCTGATTCTGACTGCCACCCCCCAGGGTCTTTTCGTTTTCAGGAGACAAGTTGATCAACGGGATGACCGTCCCCTCTCCCTCGATGGGCTGACAGGGGTAGGTAAAAGTGTACAGCCAAGTATGAATACCAACGTACAGCCCCCTCTCCCTCAGGGAGAGGGTTGGGGTGAGAGTGGTCCACACTATTTCGTCTGTGGGATGTCCGACAATGAAAAGACCCTGCCCCTCATTCACCATTCCCAATTCACACTTCCCCTTGACGCAACCCCCACCATCCCCTATAATCTTCTCTAAGAACATTTGTATCAATACCCACTGACAACTAACCACTAAGAACTAAAACCCAATGACCCCATACCCAGAACTACAACAGATTATCCGCGAGGAAACCGACGACGGTCGCGGTATCGTTCGCTTCCTCTACCAAGCCATGGAAGGCGATTTCCTCAACTTCACACCCACTCACCAGATCATGGCGGGGAGAGTTCTCGGCATTCTCGGCATCGAACAGGGCCTAAAGTTCGTCGAAGCCAGCCGGAAGCCGCGAGTCCCCAGGGACTCAGCCCAGCGCAAATACATTGAAGACGAGGCGGACGCCGAACTCAGCGCTGCCGAACGCGAACTCGCCGGCTATACGAAGCGCATCAGCAAGAACGGACGCCGGATGATACGGTTCTTCCTCGAAGCCATGGACGGTCACATCAAGAGCTTCAGACCCAGTCTCCGCATAGCAGCGGCAAAGGAACTGCTCGGATACGGCTTCCCGCTGATGAAGCCCACGTCGCGCCGCAAACAGCGCAAGACCGCAAAGCCCACGACGCAGACCTCACCTGCGCCTCAGCAGCCCACGACGCAGACCGCCCCGGTCGCTCCCGTCGCCACAGCCGAGCCGACAGTCCAGACCCAGACCGGACATCCCCAACTCTGCTCCTGCCCCGAATGCCAACGGGAAGCCATCGCAAAATACGCCCAACTCCACTGCATAGACGACGAAGAGATATACCAGTCCATAGTTCGTAGAGCCATGACCGCAACCGAGGACAGTGAAGAGCGTGTCGCCGAAGCCGCTAGGCTGTGGAAAGAAGCGAACGAATTTGTCAGAAAGTTCTGTCCCGACGCCGAGATTGCCGCTTTCCCATTCTGGTTCCACTACCTGATGGAACACGACGACCAGTATCCGTCCGGTTACAACCCCGAACTGGTCGCCGACCTCTACTACCATTGGCACGGAGCCGACTTTGACGACGAGGACCCGGACTGCTACTGCGACGACTGCGACGAGCACGAGCGCGACCAATACGGACGCTGCCTCTGCGAAATCTGCTTCGAAGCCGAAGACGACCCATGACCGCTTGAAGTCGAGTAGCTGTATGAAGAAAGACGACAGTATGGCTAAAATGCTATCTCAAAACTCTTCTTAGTGTCTGTTACAGGAGGGGAACGAGATGTCATGGGCGGCGTGTGAGACAGCCTGCCCCGATATTTTCGAACCAGCGACAAGGGTTTCCCGAAGATAAGTACGCGGAAATTACCGGCAGGTACACCTACGTCGAAGATGCGATAGAATGTATGCTGGACGACTGCGGACTTATACTGCCGTCCAATACGATTACTATGCACCAGCTTGAGAATTGGGACGATAAGGCGAAGTCACTGGTAGTATTTGAAGATCGCCAAAGAATCAGCCGTCCCATTTTGGCGCGACTTTCGGATGTGGCCGATAGACAGTTCTCCGGCCTTGACGCTAACAAAGACGATATATGCAAGCACATCATTGGAGAATTAGCGCCCTGAATAGACCATGCCCCAGTCCCAGGGTCTTCTGGTTTTCCTGTAAATAGACTCTTCGGCGGACAATAGCCCCCTTGCCCTTGATAGTATAGGGTTAAGCATTCGGTCTGAGCACTGTGCACAATCACAAAGGGGCAATATCGTGATAGTCCTACATATCCTGAGAATCCTGATTCAGAAATCGCAGAGAGTGAGCAACATATGAACTGGGCCGAAACCATAGTCCAATCCCTCAAAGAATCCGAGGTATCCCTGATTGTATATGTCCCCGACATAAGCATACATCAGGTCACCAGGCTGTTGGAGCAAGACGACTACTTTCACGTCGTCTCCGCTACGCGGGAGGAGGAGGCCATCGGCATAGCCACCGGCGGATACGCGACCGGAAGGAACGCCGCCGTCTTTATGCAGTCAAGCGGTTTCGGTAACTGCGTGAACGCCCTCGCCAGCCTCTGCATACCGGCGCGCGTACCGATTCCCATGTTCATCAACCTGCGCGGCGAGGTGGGCGAGTTCAACATAGCCCAGGTGGCTATGGGACGCGCCACCCGCCCCATACTCGACATCCTGAGCCTCCAGTATTATACGCTGGACACCGACGACAGGCTCGACCTGCGAGTGTCGGGCGCGCTCAAACTGTGCTACGCATCCCGCCAGCCGCTCGCGTTGTGTCTCACCCCACTACTGCACGGAGGGAAACTTGCATAGATTCTCCGCCACTAAAAGACTGCTCAAACACATCGGCGACCTCCCGGTCGTGTCCAACCTCGGCCCGACGACCGACGAGCTGTGGCACGCCGGACACCGCGACAGGAACTTCTACACCTACGGCTCGATGGGACTTTGCTCCTCCATCGCACTCGGCATGGCCCTCTCCTCTGATGAGAAGGTTATCTCTCTGGACGGCGACGGATCGCTCCTGATGAACATGGGCGCGATAGCCACGATAGGGCGCGAAAGCCCGAAGAACCTCGTAGTTATAGTCTGGGACAACGAACAGTGGGCGCAGACCGGATACCAGTCCAGCCACACCGCGTTCGGAACCGATCTGGCCCAGGTCGCCCAGAGTTGCGGCATCGAAAAGACGGCCACCGTCCTGGACGAAGAGGAACTTGAGTCCGCTCTCATGCAGGCGCTTGAAGAGAACGGCCCCTGGTTCATCGTCGCCAAGATAGAGGAAGAGGAGTATCTTCCGGTCGCGCCCATCGAGCCTGAACTCACGCTGCACAGGTTCAGGGCCTCTTTCGGGGCATGATAGACAATCCGGCGCGGCATGAAACAAATTCAGGGATTGAGGCTGCAATGACAACCTTGACAAAGCCAAAACTTCTAACCGCTGAGGACCTCCTCCGCTTGGACGCGAAAGGAGTAAAAGGCGAACTAATCCGGGGGGTTCTCTGCGAAACCATGTCCACAGGAAGAAAACATGGGCGGATTGTGACGAATTCAATCATTTTGTTGGGAGGGTTCATCAAGCCAAAGCGCCTGGGGTCGCTAATAGCTTCCGACTCTGGTGTCCTGCTGGAACGCGACCCTGATACAGTGCGGGAACCAGACATAGCGTTCATATCAGCCGGAAAATTCCCACTGGATGACGAAGGTCCGGGATACTTCGAGGGCATTCCTGAACTGGTGGTAGAGGTAGTTTCTCCGAGCGACACCCTTCAGGCGGTCAACGATAAGGCCCTCATGTGGCTGAGCTACGGCGTTCTCTTGGTATGGGTGGTCTTCCCCGAAACCCGGACAGTGGACGTGTACCAACAGGATGGCCCTATCTCCACGCTCGGCGACGCCGATACCCTGGATGGCGCACCCGCCATCCCCGGCTTCACCTGTCCGGTGAGCGAAATTTTCAACATCTAACCGGGTCGGCCCGAGTTGCCAATCACAGTCGCGGGAGTCGCAATATATAACAGCCCTGTACATCCTGAGCATCCAGGAATCCAGCAAATCCTGATTCAGACTACTATGCCCAAAAGCCAGTCCACACTGTCGCCGTCCAGCCGATTACGTGCGCTGAATTGCGGGCTGAGGGGTGTCTGCCTGAGTGTTTTCCTCTTCCCGCACTATCGGACCGCGTATTTCGGGCATCAGTATTCCCACTGTGCCGACAGTCAGCAGGCCGAGCGCCGCGAAAACCGCAATGGCCAGCGGTGGCGATGTCGTCTCCGCCAGCGCTCCTATCAGCAATGCCCCGACCGGCCCTGCGCCAATGGCCAGCGAAATCACGCCCAGCGCCCTGCCGCGCATCTCCTCGCTCGCCGCGATCACGACTATCGTTGACTGCATAGTCCCGAATCCCGCCGTTCCCAGACCGAGCAGAAAGAGTACCAGCATGGACACTGGAAACACCTGAGATCCCGCGAATAGCAGCACCATAACCAGTCCGATGATAGAGCCACCCAGATATACCCTGCCGTGATACCTCAAGCGACCCGCCGAGGCGATTGAAATGGAGCCTATTATCGCGCCCAGGCCGTCAGCCCCCATTAGAACGCCCATCAGACCAGGCCCCACTTCGAGGGTCTCTGTGGCTATCACCGGAACCATCTGCATATACGGGAATAGGAGCAGGTTCATCAACACGGTGATGACGACGGTCGCCATGATAACGCGGTTGGCGCGGACGTAGGTAAACCCCTCGAACAGGTTTCTTGCGATGCTTCTCGATACGACCTGCGCTCTGCGAGGCGGCAATCTCAGGAGGAACATGAACACGATTGATATGATTTGAAAAGTCAGTATTACGAAGTATCCGCCCGTCACTCCGATAAGGGCTATCAGCCCACCGGCGAGAGCGGGGCCTGCCATTCTGCTCGCGTGCATTCCAACCGAGTCGAGCGCCATCCCGTTCGTAACGTTCCCCATCCCGATAAGGTCGTGCACCGCAGCCCTTCTGGACGGCATATCGAAAGCCCAGCCCAGCCCGCTCGCGAACACGACGATGTAGGAATGCCAGAACTCGAACATATCGGACAGCAGCAGCGCGGTCATAAACAGCGCGGCGACCAGGTTGAGTATCTGTGTGCTCAACAGCAGTTTGTGGCGGTTCATCCGGTCGGCTAGGACGCCGCCGAAAGCGCCGAAGGCCAGCAGCGGAAACATTCCAAAGAAGCCGACGAGCGCTACGTAGAAGGGGGAGCCGGTGCTTTCCAGAATCATCCAGGCCAGAAACGTCATCTGCATCCAGCGTGATATGTACGAGAAAAAATTGGCGGGCCAAAGCAGACGGAATCCTGGATTCCTGAATGCGTCCAGCGTCGGCGGCACGCGCGTCCGTCTGGGTCTCAGTAGTGAAGAGTTAGCCATAAGTCACCGCGCGCCGATTGTACATCGTGAAATGCCGGTTGAAAAAGGGGAGGGCGGGCGAGAGTTGATGGGTTTTCCGTAGGGATTGCGGCGCTGGGGAATCATCCCCGCGGTTCCAGAACCCTTTCCGCCGCCGATGATGCAATCCAGCCTTCGACTCCCGAGTCGAAAATGCCGATTTTCGACCAGGCGCCCCGCGCCTCGATGAACCTGACCTCGCTTCCGGCTTCCAGGCTGAACCTGGCTTCCCTGCGTTCGTTCGGGCCGTTGAACACGCCAGCCGATCCGGATGTCACCACGGCTACCTGTTCCCAGTGCAGGCGGTCCATATGTTTCCCGACCGCGACGGTCCCGAATACGAATATGGCTATAATCGCGACCGCGGCCAGCCGGCGTATCGCCATGGATTGGCGGAAATGCTCTCTCCACAGATACAGCGCCGCGAGCAGACCGATAACCAGCCATGAGGCAAGCGCCGCGACCGCCGCCTGGTTGAAAGATATCCAGGGAGCAAGCTCGGAAATCTGGACGAGAACCGGCGTGGACGCCTGCCGCGAATTGGGATTGTCTCCCTGTTGGCGGATAAAGTTCAGATTGGCCTTGATGTCCTGGTCGAATGGGGCGAGCCTTTTGGCTCTGAGGTAGTTGAGGACGGCGCGTCCTGTGTCCTCGGCCTTGTAGTATGAGTTTGCCAGATTGTAGTAAAGGGTCGCGTCTTCGTATCCCAGCCCGACAAGATGCTCATAGCTTCGCGCGGCCTCGGCGTAGTTGCCTTCCTCATAGAGGAGTCCGGCCGTGGCGAATGTGTTCATGTCGGATAATTCGTCTGCCCGGGCTTCGCCGGTCAATACGAGAATAGCTGCCAGGGCCATGACAACTGTAAGGATACGCCTCATGAGTGAATCTCCCGCTCGATTCCGCGCACTATCTCGGCAACGCCCTTGGATTCATCACCGGCTTGAGCGAGACCATGCGGCGCGAATCGCATCTCGTCAAGCTCTCGGAGTATTTCTTCCAGGCGTTGTATAGTGTCGGGGTTTATTCCGTGTTCTCGCAGAAGTGAGCTGAGTTCAGGTATGGGAAGCGCGGATGAAGACCGCCCAAGAATCACGCTGAGGTATCCGTGCAGGGCGGCGGTTGCCGCGTCCGCGCCGGATGCCGTCGAGTCCAGATCGGACAGCCTGTTCAGGGCGAGTTCCCTAGCCCTGGCTGAGGAATTTGCCCGGGATGCGGCCTCCCGCCTGGCTCCCACCCAGCGCCAAACTGCAAGCGCTGCGAGAGCTGCCAGGGGCAAGCCTCCCAATCCCCAGAACATCGGGCTAATCAGGATGGAGTCGGAGGGCGCGCCGATTCCGCCCGGCGCGGGCTTTATGTGCCTGATGTCGGACACCGGCAATATACCTGCATCCCCGGCGACCGGGTTGGGAATGACCGCCGCGCTTGGGTCGGGGTCGACTCGAACCGATATGGTGTCGGTTGACGCGGTGACGTACTGTTCCAGGTCGGGGTCGAAGTACGAGTATTCGATTGGGGGCAGATCGAAATTGCCCGGCGCGTTGGGTACCAGGACGCGCTGGAATGTCTTGACGCCGTTAAGTATTCCGTCCTCCACGAAGGTGCGGTAAGAGGAGTCGTTTTCGAATGCGCGCCACCCGGTAACGTCCTGCCATATTGGATCGGGAAGTGTGTCGAAGTTTCCTTCTCCGCTGATGGTGGCTGTCAGGGTCAGCGAATCGCCCAACTCGACCCAGTGGGCGTTTACGCTTGCCTCTATGTCATATTTTCCGACCGCGCCGCTGAAAGATGAAGGTTCGTTCATGGGCAGGGGCTTGACTTGCAGTACTACTGGAGGAGAGACGTGTTCCCTCATGACTACCCGTGTCCCGGAGGGAATAGCTACCGAGCTTGGCTCGATTGAAATGTTCCCGGCTAGTGTTGGAAACAGTATTGCGCTGGATTCAATTACGGAGTATCCAGTCCCTTCAACGACATCGGGGTATTCGCTTCGGTCTGTGCGATGCGGATCCCAGAATCCCACGAAGTCGGGAGATCTGTGTATGGGTCTGGCCATGTACGAATTGGACGAATAAAACCTGGAGATGTATGTAACCTGCTCGCCGAGGTACGGACTGTTGTTGTCAACTTCCGCCTCGACGAAGTAGGAGCCGTCGTCTGCGGAGGACTGAAATGATGGGTCGCCCAGGTTGGGGGACGGTCGGAGGAATAAGCTAATGGGCGGCGACGATGGTGTGGGGATGGGGCTCGGAGTTGGCGGCACACCTTGCGTGACATTGAGAGTGATAGGGGATGTTTCGTGAATGTCGCTGCCCAGTGTGACGCTCACCGGCCCTATTTCGATGGTTCCCGTGTGGCGGGGCTGTAAGTTATAGATAAACTCGAACTTGGCCGATATCTGACCGTTGCTGAATGTCTGCTCAGACGAGATCTTTCGGCCCGTTAACTGAAGTCCGCTGAGCGAGGGAAGAGTAGGCGCCCCGATGTTGTTCTCGCCCGTTACCGTGATTGTGAGCGTGACAGTATCGTATAGTGTGAGGTCAGTGCGGTCCACTTCGGCGGTGACGTGCGAGGTCTGAGCATACAGCGGCTGCAACGCGACCAGGAATACCAGCGCGGCGGTCAGCGTGATGACCCCTTTCCAGAATCTTCTCATACCTACTCTACCACCCCTGTTCTGGCTCATCTGGCTCAAACCCAAACAAGGACTCACGGAACATCCTGCTCCTGAGAGTGTCCGTGTTGTCTCCGACCGATTCGAGGAGTTGTTCCGCCTGTTCCTCGGTCATCCCGGTTGGAGGCACTTCTGAGGGCCGTGATGGTGACTCTGTCGAACTCGACTCTCCCTCCTGTGTCTCGGATTCTTCGGATGGCTCTGCGTCCTGCGTGTCCTGCTCTCCCTGATCCTGTGGCTGCTGATCCTGCGGCTGTGGTTCCTGCTGTGGTTCCTGTCCGCCGGGGCCGGGCTCTTCTTCGTCCTCCTGCTGTTCCTCTTGCTGTTCCTCTTGCTGATTCTCCTGTTCTTCCTGCTCCTGCTGTATCCGGCGGAGTGCAAGCTCCAGGTTGTGCTTGGCGTCCTGGTCGTTCGGATTAAGCCGGAGGGCTTGCTTGTACGCCTCTACTGCATCCTCGAATGCTTCCGACTGAAACAAGGTGTTGCCAGAGTTGAAAGCCGCGTTCTGGGACAGGTCTGCCCGCGCTGTTTCCAGGCTGCTGTCGTACTTGCCGCCCGCTTCGCCGTACTGCTCCTGCTTGTATAGTACGTTTCCAGAGTTGTAAGTGGCTTCGGGACTTTCCGGCATTGTGTCCAGGGCGCGGTCATATGCTTCCTGTGCCTGTTCGTACTGCTCCGATTCAAACGCCTCGTTTCCTTCGCGTACTGCCTCGGGACCCTCGCGGCCACAGGCTGCCAGCGCGAGAAGTGCGACGAATATGGAAGCCAGGGGCGCAGCCATTCTCAGGTTCATTACGCCCTCCCGCGACTTGTGGCTTTGGTGGTTCGTCGCCTGTCCGAGATTAACTCGCCGGCAATCATAAGAAGGATAGCGCCGAGCGCGAAAATCTGGAACCGCTCTATCTTCGTCGCTTCGGTTTCGCTTCCTACGGCCGATTTCTGGAGGGAGGCGAGTTCTTCTGCGAATTGGCTGGCGGCGTTCGTGGAGCCTTCCAGCCTGATGAAATTGCCTCCTCCGGCTTCGGCCACGGCGCCAAGCGTATCTTCGTCGAGGCGTGAGAACACCATGTTCCCCTGTCTGTCCTGTACATATCTGAGCAGGTTTCCGCTGGAAGCGCGGATGGGAATCGGTTCACCGTCGGTCGTACCTATTCCAATCGCATATACCAGGATGCCGTCGTCGGCCGCTGCGCGCGCAGCCTCGACCGCATCACCGTCCTCGTCCTGATCTTCGCCGTCGGTGATTATCAGAATAACCTTCTGGCTGATCAGTTCATCATTGAAGCTGAGACCTGCTATTTCTATCGCCTCGGCGATGTTCGTACCCTGTCTTGTTATCATTTCCGTATTTGCGTCTTCGATGAAATTTCTCGCGCTCAAATAGTCGAATGTCAGGGGGAACTGGAGGAACGCGGCTCCCGAGAAGAGGACAAGGCCGACCTCGTCTCCCTGGAGTTTCTGCATCAGATCGGCTATTTCCAGCTTGGCTCGGACGAGGCGACTGGGTTTCACGTCCTCTGCCAGCATTGATCTTGAAATGTCGAGGGCGACTATGATCTGTACGCCTTCGCGTTCCACTATTTGTATATTTTCACCCCACTGAGGCCTGGCGAGCGCCAGTATGGCCAGTCCGAGGGCGGCTATGGTCAAAGCCCTGCCGAACAGTCGGCCCCTGGTGTTTACGCTCGCGGTCAGCCTGCTCACCAGTTGTGGACTGCCGATGCGGTCGAGCATCCGGCTGCGGCTCTGACCGGCCCAGTAAACGACTACAATCGCAATGGGCAGGGCGACCAGCAGAATAAGGTATTGTGAGTTTGCGAAAGTCATCATATGGGTCTCACGGCATAGGTCTGAAAACTGTTCCGCGCGCTAGAATTTCCAGGATCAGGAGAAAGGCAGCGGGTATAAGCAGCCAGTAGGCAAGCTCTTCGTGCGTTGTATATACGGATACTTCGTACTCGGATTTTTCCAGGCTGTTGATCTCTTCGTATATCTGGCGCAATCCCTCGGTGTCGGTGGCAAGGTAATACTTGCCTCCGGTTCTGGCGGCAATCTCCCTGAGTGTTTCTTCGTCCAGATCGAACCTTTGGACGCCTCTCTGTGTTCTGCGCTGGGCCCAAGGCGATATCGAGATTACCTCCGGTGTTCCCATCCCCACCGTATATACTTTTATGCCCAGGGTTTGGGCGGCCACTGCCGCGGTCAGGGGGTGTATCTCGCCCGAGTTGTTTACGCCGTCTGTCAGTAGGACGACGACTTTGCTTTTGGCTTCAGAGTCTTTGAGGATACTGGCCGCTGTCGCCAGTCCCAATCCAATGGCGGTTCCGTCCTCAATTCCAAGCTCGGCGGCAAGTTCTACATCTTCCATGAGCAGGTCGAGCGTGTCGTGATCTACTGTTGGCGGGCTGTGGACGAAAGCCTCGCTCGCGAATACGACGATTCCTATCCGGTCGTGTTCTCTCTGCTGTACGAACTCCGATATGACGTCTTTTGCGGCGTCGAGGCGATTGCTTGGATCGAAGTCCAACGCCGCCATTGACCCTGAGATGTCTAGGGCGAGTGATATGTCCACGCCCTCGCCTTTTATTATCTCTCGCGCTTCGCTCGACTGCGGTCTTGCGGCGGCGACAATCAGAAGAGTGAGCGCGACCCACCTGAGCAAAGGCAGGAATGGTCGAATTCTCAGCTTCCAACTGCGTGAGCGCGTTCGGGCAGCATCCACGCTCGTGAATCTCATGGCGGCGGGGCGCGACCTGGCTCCCGCATACCAAGGCATCAGGGCCAGCGCGAGGACCACCGGAAGCAGAAAGAGGAGGGAAGGGGTGGCGAAATCAAGATTCATGCGGTCTCGGCTCCAACAGCGACAGAATTCCGGTCAACAGAGGAGACCATACCAGTTTCGTGTACAAAGTCCCTGGAGCGGTCAATAATGTCGCGCGCGTCCTCGGCGTCGGGCAGGAATCGCGCGAACTTTACAAGGTCGCACTCATCGAGCGCTCCCATGAGGCGCTGGGCTGCTGAGGCCGGAACATCGGAGGGTTCGAGAATTCGCATGATTTGGCGCGTGGTGAGTTCCAGGGCGGGGATGTCGAACTGGTCTCGCAGGTATGTTCTGAGGCAGTCGGAGACCAGTGTGTAGCGCTCTTTGAAATCGGTGTCGGATACCAGACCCAGGGACGCAATTCTGTCAAGCTCGCGTAGCGCGATTTCGGCGGGTGAGCCAGGGATGGGCTGTACGTGGGCCAGCCTTCTGCGCCACAGGTATATCGCCAATATAGCCAAACCTATCCCGCCTGCCGCAGACAATATAGCCAACCTGTTCCTATCTCGCGCGACCCACAGCGGGTCGGGCGGAACCGGCAGTTCCGCCTGCGGCTTGATATCCTTGAGTTCATCGTCGCCATCGGTGAGGACGGGTTTGACGGTGACGTCTATTGGGCGTACGGGGTGGTAGATAATTGTGCCGTCCGGCCTTCGGATTGCCACGCTAAGCTCTGGAGTGGGATGGTCTCCCGTGCTGAACAGAACGGCCTCTATCTCAATTGACGACGTGAGAGTCCCATCCCCATTGTCGGCGGTTGGCGCTGAGGCCTGGCTTCTGACCTCGAACTCGCCCCATTCCGACTCCAGGTGTGGGAAAACTATGTGGTGGTCGCGCGGGTGAGTGGAGGACAGCGTGATGGTGAAAGGGTCGCCAACCTCTATGGCTTCCGGCTCGACCTTCAATGTCAACTCGACTGGGATGGTCTGTGCGGAGGCGATTCCGGTAGCGCCGTATATCGAGATGGCAAGCAATACTGACATCACGAAGCCCGCCGCGCGAAGCGAGCCGTGGATCGCCGGGTGGGGTAGGGCAACGCGGCGGGTCATCGTGAGAGCCTTCTCGCCCTTCGGTGGAAGAACTCGTTCAGGCCGGCAACGTATGGCTGGCCTGTCGTTATGTCAATCCTGTCAACTCCGAGTGAGTTCATCGTCTGAATTTTTCCCAGTTGGCTCTCCGCGACCCCCACGCCGTATGACCAACGCCACTCCTCGCTGTCTGTATCAACCCATACCATCTCTCCGGTCTCGGCGTCTTCGAGGGAGATGACTCCGACGCGCGGTATCTCGTACTCGACGGGGTCGTGCAGGTCGAGGGCTATCAGGTCGTGTCGGTGCGCGGTGGCCGAAAGCGCGAGTCTGTAAGATTCGAGTGGGGATATGAAGTCGGAGATAAGGAATATGATGCTACGCTGCTTTAGCAGAAGGTTGGCTGTGTTAAGGGCGAGGCTTATATCGGTGCCCGTGTTCTCGGGCTGGAAGACGAGCAGGTCGCGCACCATTCTGAGTATGTGCCGTCTTCCTTTTTTGGGTTGAACCAGGAGTTCGGTCTTGTCGGTGAATATCGTAAGTCCGACGCGGTCGCTATTGGCGGTGGCGGCAAAGGATAGAACGGCGGCAAGCTCGGCGGCCAGTTCCCTTTTGAACTGTCCCGCCGTTCCGAAATCGGACGACCCGCTGGCGTCCACGAGCAGCATTACCGTAAGTTCCCGCTCCTCCTGGTATCTTCGGACATATGGCGCGGCCATGCGGGCCGTTACGTTCCAGTCAATGCGTCTCACGTCGTCGCCCGGAAAGTAAGGGCGAACCTCGTCGAACTCCATTCCACGGCCCTTGAAAACGGACTGGTATTCGCCCGCGAATACATCGGTTACAAGATGTCTGGCCGTGATTTCGATTCTGTTGATCTGCTGGATGATTTCCTGGTTCAGCATGGCGCATAATACCGTTACGGCACTTCGACGTGTTCGAGAATGCTGGCTACGATGTCGGATGAGGATATGGACTCGGCTTCGGCCTCATAAGTAGGGATTACGCGGTGTCGGAGCACGTCCTGGGCTATGGTCTTCACGTCTTCAGGTGAAACATATCCGCGGCCCTGTATGAATGCGTTGGCGCGCGCCGCGGTTACCAGGTATATGCTGGCTCTCGGGGACGCGCCATAAGATATAAGCGACCCCAGGTTTGACAGCCCATTCTCCTGGGGGTATCGAGTCGCCATTACAAGGTCAAGAATGTACTCCTTCACCTGGTCGTCAACGTATATATCGCGGACCATCTTTCTTGCGCGAAGTATGTCCGCGGGGGAAATGACCGGCTCTATCTCGGGCAGGTCGTCTCCGGTCATCCGGTCTATAATCGCCTTTTCCTCGAATCGGGCGGGATAGGTGACGATGACCTTGAGCATGAACCTGTCAACCTGCGCCTCGGGCAGCGGGTATGTTCCCTCCTGCTCGATGGGGTTCTGAGTGGCCAGAACCAGGAACAGTTCTTCCATGGGATAAGTAGCGTCGCCGATTGTGACCTGGCGTTCCTGCATCGCTTCGAGAAGAGCGCTCTGAACCTTTGCGGGAGCGCGGTTCACCTCATCGGCGAGCACCAGATTTGCGAAAATCGGGCCTTTGTGGACGCTGAATTCGGTGGTGCGGGGGTCGTATATCTGCGTGCCAATGAGGTCTGCGGGGAGCAGGTCGGGCGTGAATTGCAACCTGGAGAAGTCGGCGTCAATAGCCTGCGAGACAGTGTTTACGAGCAGCGTTTTGGCAAGTCCGGGCACGCCTTCGAGCAGGATGTGGCCGTCAGCCAGCAGCCCTATCAGCGCCCTTTCGACCAGTGTGTCCTGCCCGACTATCACTTTGCGGATTTCGTCCAGGAGACGGTTCAGAAACTCGGATTCCTTTTGGACGTTTTCGTTAAGTTCCTGAATGCTGTTCAGGTTCATGGATGCCTCCATAAGGGAAGTACCGGGACATTGATTCAATTCATGTTGTATCTGGGAGAGCAACTGGCATTTATTCACACGGAACTAATGCCGTTGGTCTAAATAGTTATACGCCTCGCGCTACTATGGCGGTTTTGAGTGTGCCGTGAGGAGCCTAGAGATGTCACACACCCTGGTATAGCTCTTCGGTGAGGCGGGAGTTCTGGAACGACAGATATTGCTCCTTGCTCATTGTCGGGCGGCTGGAATCGAGGACGCGCCTTGCGTCTCGGGCGTCATCGTGGAGCAGGTCTATGACTGTCATGGCCATGGCTATGGCGGGATTGACCACGGCCTGTTCGTAATCCGTGACAACGTAGTCGGTGCTGTGGCCCGACCCGACAGCCGCGGTGGTGTAGGGATGTATCACGGGCATTATCTGGCTCAGGTCGCCCATGTCCGTCGAGCCGCCGCGGTTCAGGCTATCGGGATGTTCTATGATTTCCTCCGCGCCCACGAGTTCGGATGCGTTATGTTTGAAAATGCTCATCATTTCGTGGTCGTTCTTCATGGGCAGGTAGCCTGGCAGCGTGACTATCTCGACGCTGCCGCCCATGGTCAGCGCGCCCGCGCGAAGGCACCTGTCCATCTTCTCGTTGGCGTCCGCTATCGCCTCGGCGGTTCGTCCCCTGACGCGGCCCTCGTATCTGACATCGGCGGGAATCGAGTTGACCGCCGCCCCGCCCCTGGTCATGATCCCGTGCAGCCGGACATTGTGTTCGTTGCGCAGCGTTTCGCGCTGGGCGTTGAGAGCGTTCAGCGCGACCATGGCGGCCTGGAGCGCGTTTATGCCCAAGTGCGGCGACCCGCCCGCGTGGGAGGCTTTTCCGATGAATTTCACGTACTTAACCACGTGTCCGTTGGAAGTTCCGCCAACCGCGAACCTGGCAGTCTCCTGTGAGTTGGAAGCGGTGTGAACCATCATGGCCATGTCCACGTCGTCGAAAGCGCCGAGACGGATGAACTCCTGCTTGCCAGCCATCAGGCCGAGCTTGCCATCATTATGGAGTCCCCACCTGTATTCCACGTCTATGAACTCCTCGGCCGGCACGGCGATGAACGCGATGTTGCCAGCCAGAGATTCCAGGACTTCGGGTACGAGCAGGCCGACCGCCGCGCCAAGCATCATCGGGGTCTGGCAGTGGTGGCCGCAGGCGTGCGCCGCGCCGGTGTCGGGGTCTGTATGAGGGTGTTCCAGGACACGGAGCGAGTCCAGTTCGCCGATGACCGCGACCGTAGGTCCGGGTCTGCCGCCGCGAACCACGCCCTTGAGTCCGGTAAGCGCGATGCCGGACTGGTGGGCGATACCCAGTTGACTCAGCTTTTCGCTGACGAGACGGGAAGTCTTTACTTCCGTGAAACCCGGTTCGGGGTTGTCCAGGATAGTTTTCGCGGCTTCTATCAGCCAGTCGGCGCGGTCGTTTATCGCGGCCTGGGCGATGGATTTCAGTTCTTCGAGTGTGGGCATATCCTGTCTCCGCAGCGGGCTACTCGGTGTGGGTCGTTTCTTTCAGCATGGAACGCATCAGGCTCAGATAGGACGCCTTTGTGAGCGGCGGCCTATACTCGTCCGCTATGCGACGAGCGTGTTCAGCGCCGTCATATAGCAGGTCTATGACCGTCATGGCCATCGCTTTCGCCCCGGTCAGGACGCCCAGTTCGTAGTCTTGGACAACGTAGTCTATGCCGTGTCCGTTGCCGGTTGCGGCGACGACGTAGGGGTGAATGACAGGCATGAGTTGTGACACGTCGCCCATATCCGTTGAGCCGGTGCGGTGTCCGAGCCGGTGAACCCTGGAGCGTCCAATAAGCTGGGCGGCGTTCTGGCCGTAGAGTTCAAGCATACTTTCGTCCGAACTGATGGGAAGATAGCCGGGCAGGGTGGTTATCTCGACCGAGCCGCCCACGGCCATCGCGCCCGCCCGAAGCGCTCGGTCAACCTTGTCGGAGGCGTCGAGAAACGCTTCCGTCCTGGCTCCGCGCACGTAGGTCTCCATGCGGACGTCGGCGGGGACTGAACTTACGGCCACGCCTCCCTGGGTAATGATCGGGTGGACGCGGACTGTGTCGGGGTCCTGGTATGTTTCACGCTGGGCGTGTATCGCGCTCATGGCTATCATGGCGGCATTCAGGGCGTTGACGCCCATGTGGGGCGCGCCGCCCGCGTGGGCCGCTCTGCCCAGGAAGCGGATGCGCTTGGCGACCATGCCGTTGTTGGTTCCGCCAAACGCTATGTTCCCGGCCTCGGAGTCGCCGCTCGACGTGTGAGTCATCATTGCCATGTCCACGTCGTCGAGCGCGCCGAGCCTGATGAACTCCGGCTTGCCGCCTATGAACTCCAGCTTGCCCTCGCGCCTCAGATCGTCGCGATATTCGACCTCTATGTACTCCTCGGCCGGCACGGCCATGAGGGCAACGCGGCCGGAGAGTTGGTTGAGAACGCCGTCTGCCTGAAGAGCCGCGGCAACGCCCAGCATCATTCCTATCTGGCAGTGGTGGCCGCAGGCGTGGGCGGCAGTGGTATGGGGATCGGCGTGGGGATGTCCCAGCACTTTCAGCGAGTCCAGTTCTCCCATGACGGCTATGGTCGGGCCGTCCGAGCCGCCTTGCAGGTCTCCCCTGAGTCCGGTTATGCCTATGCCTTCCTTGTATGGAATGCCGAATCTCTGGAATGCGTCCGCGACGGTGCTTGCCGTCTTGAACTCCTTGAAGCCGGGTTCGGGATTGTCCAGTATCGTCTTCGCAATACCGATCAGCTCGTCGCCGCACCTGTCTATCTCGGCGGCGGCTCTTGCCTTCAGTTCACCAGCGGTCATCATGTCTGCGCTCCATGCCATGTGTCATGTATGGAACGATTGTAGCAGAGGGAGTGAGAGGGTCAAACCCAGATCAAGCCGCTCGTCCTGTGAGCAGCCAACGTCCGACATTGCGGGTTACTATCAATCTCAGTCCTATCCAGCAGATAACGATGAGACCGAAGGCTTCCGCGCCGATGTAAAGAATCGCCGGACTCGGCCCCCATTCGTGGATGAAGCTTGGGTCGAACATGGAGGCGGCAAATGGCCACAGCAGTATCCGGTGGCTGTACCACATCGTATCCAATACAAGGTGTCCGGCTGAGGCCAGCGCCAAGGCCAAGGGCCAACTCTGTCGCATCCACAGCGTGACGACGAACGCGACGGCGATCAGGGCGGCGGCGAACATGATGGTGTGGCCGAAGTTTCTCAGGGTGTGGTTTACCAGGTCGGGGGCGATGAGCAGGGCGATTGGCTTGTCCAGCAGGTCGGGCAGCATAGAACCGAAGATGAGCGCGCGGTCGTCGAGACGTTCGGTCACGGGATGCGTGAATGTATGAATCCCGCGGGGCGGTCTGAGTCGCATACTGACGTCCCGAACCGCGCGGGGAGCGTATTTCGCTATGGCGAGCGTTAATCCTATGTGGCCTGCAAGTAACATAATTGTGGTGTGTTTGACGGGGTTGCCCGCTCATGGTCGCTGTGCTACATTCGCAATACCGTCGCAGGCGAGCGACAGATTACCTCGTGGAGTGTTTAAGATGCCAGGATCATATTCCGTTACCTTTGATTATAACGTACCGATTCTGATGAAGGACGGAATAACCACGTATGCGGATATATTCAGGCCGCAGGTTGAGGGGTCTGTTCCCGCGCTGTTGCAGCGGACGCCGTATGACAAGTCCGCGCCCGCGAGCCGGACGGGAACGCTGGACGCCATTCGCGCCGCGAGTCACGGTTACGCGGTGGTTATCCAGGATGTCAGGGGCAGGTACTCGTCAGAGGGCGAATTCTACACCTTCTTCAACGAGATAAGCGACGGTCATGACTCTGTGGAGTGGGTGGCGTCCCAGCCCTGGTGCAGCGGGAAGGTGGGTATGTTCGGGGTGTCGTATGTAGGCGCGACGCAGTGGCTTGCCGCAAAGTCGGGAGCGCCGTCGCTGGCGGGGATAGCGCCCGGTGTGACCGCGTCCAACTACCAGGAGGGCTGGGCATGGCAGGGCGGAGCGTTCGAGCTCGGCTTCAATTTGTCCTGGGCGATAGGTTCTCTGGGGGCGGCCAATTGGGCGAATCTGTCTCAGAGGAATCACCTGAGTTCGGACGATTTCGAACAACTGCTTGCCGCCAAGGACGGATTGACCGAGTGGTTCCAGTATCTCCCCATGAAGGATATGCCTCGACTGAAGGAAGTCGCTCCGTACTACTATGACTGGATGGACCATCCCGAGTACGACGACTATTGGAAGCAGGTTTCGATAGAAGAGTCTCACGCGGATATAGGGATACCCTCGTACAACTTCGGGGGCTGGTACGACATATTCCTGGGCGGGACAATCAGGAACTACGAGCGTATGCGGACATTGGGCGCGACCGACATGGCGCGAAGCGGCCAGAGATTGACGCTTGGCCCCTGGATTCACGGCGGATCTCCGCCGTCGGTCTCCGGCGAGTATAACTTCGGGACGCGGGCGGCGGGCGGCGCGATAGACCTGATGGGCGAGATTCTACGCTTCTACGACCACGTGATACTGGGCGAGGACAACGGGTTCGCGGACGATAAGCCGGTGCGCGTATTCGTAATGGGCGAGAACGTGTGGAGATATGAGGATGAGTGGCCGCTGTCGCGGGCGGCGGAGACGAGCTACTACTTGCACAGTAGAGGCCAGGCGAATTCTCTAAACGGGGACGGTGTTCTGAGTCCCGAACAGCCCGCAGACGAGCCGCCGGACGCATACATCTACAATCCCATCAACCCGGTGCCGACCGTCGGGGGCGGTCTCTGCTGCGACCCCGCGTTCATGGCTAACGGGGCATACGACCAACGCTGGGTGGAGGCGAGAGACGACGTTCTGGTCTATTCGACGCCGCCCCTGTCCGAGGACACGGAGGTGACCGGGCCTGTGACGGTCACCCTGTTCGCGTCCAGCAACGCATTCGACACCGACTTCACGGCCAAACTGGTTGACGTGGAGCCGTCCGGCTATGCCAGAAACCTGACAGACGGGATTATCCGGGCGCGGTACAAGAATCCGCGCCAGCCCGCCTCGCTCATTCAGCCCGGCGCCATCAACGAATACGAGATAGACTTGTGGGCGACCTCGAACCTATTCAAGAAGGGCCACAGGATCCGGGTGGAAATATCAAGCTCGAACTTCCCGAGGTTCGACCGGAACACCAATACCGGCGAACAGATAGGTTCGGATATGTCGTTTGTTCCCGCTCTCCAGACCGTCTATCACACGTCGGAGTACCCGTCGCGGATTACGCTGCCGGTGGTTCCGCGATAGGCGCTCAGGACAAGAACTCTGTTACCGTCTCCGCGAATCGGGCTGGGTGTTCGTGCGGGAACATATGGCCTGAGTCGGGTATCGTGACCGCCTGGGAGTTGGGGATGCGTGACGTGAGCATATCCGCGTAGGAGGGCGGCACTATCTGGTCGCCGTCGCCGACTATAACCAGCGTCGGGTTTTTAATGCGGCGCGCGCGGCGCGCCAGGCCCTTGTCGGGTATGGGCCACAGGAATTTGCCTACGGCGTTGAGAGACTGGACGCGGTGAATTATCTGCCAGCCGAGTTCTTCGTCGTCCTGCGGCTGGGGATATAAGCTCAGCGCGGTGTCGGAATCGGGGTCGGCGAACAGCGCCTGGCGCATCTCTGTTATAGGGGTGGTGTTGTAGTCACGTCCGGGGTTGTCGTCCTGCCAAAGTCCGGCGGGCGCGGCGAGGACTATCTTGCCGATGTTGCACGAGCAGATAGCGGCCATTTCAGCCGCGACCATCGCGCCTGAGTAGTGGCCTACTATGTGCGGGTTTTCGAGACCGAGAGCCTCGACCAGGTCGTCGTGGTAGAGAGTGAGGTCGAGCAGGTCTTCGATGTGGTCAATGTCGCTGTCGCCCTCGAATCCGGGGTGAGTTGGCGCATAGACCTTGAAGTTCTGGGAGAGCCGGTCCAGGAACTCGGGCCAGCCGTCGTATCCGAAAGCGCCGTGAAGGTAGAGAAGCGGGTGTCCTTCGCCCATCTTCAGGTATTTCGTGGTTATTGGCCCGACCTGGACCGTCAGTTCTTCGGGAGTTTTGGTCATTTCGTCTTCCTGTGGCAATATCGAGAATGTTGTTCGGGAATGGGTATGGAGTCGGGGGCGAATTGTTACTCGCCCCCGGTGCGGATAGTCCGGTTTCAGCCGACAGGAGCGGGTTCGGCGCGATCGGCCTCGGCCACCGGCTGAGGCCACCAGCGATCTTCGTACTCGTCCCACATATCTTCGAGATATGGCTTGACCTGCGTGGCGAACATTTCGGTGTTCTTCATGGTAAGGTCTTTGGGCATGGAGCCTATCTGGAGGAGGGTCATAAGGTGCCCAACCCTGAGTCCCTCCACCGCCTTGCGGAGCTGCTCTATGACGGTTTGGGGGCTGCCCGCTATGACATAGCCCTGTTCTACGTAGTCCTCCCAGGTCAGGCGCTGCCTGAACCTGCTGGCGGCGGCCCCGACCTGCTGCACCGCGCCGGACTTTATGGTGCGAATCGTGCGGTAGCCGGGGGCCTCGGCGAATCCCTCGTACACGTGCAGGCACTTCTTGTAGAAGTAGTCCACGTGTTCGGCGTAGAGTTCCTTGGCCTTCTCGTCGGTCTCGGCGACGCAAACAAGCTGGAGGAAGCCCGCGCGGTAGGGGTTGTCGTCAACGCCGAGCCGCTCCATCTCCTTCCAGAAGCCGTCCATGACCTGGATGCCGCGCTTGTAGCCGAAGTAGCTCAGGTAACAGTAAACATAGTCCATCCGCGCAGTCCACTCCCACGTCTCCACGCTGCCACCGCCCGGTATCCAGACGGGCGGGTGGGGGTCCTGGAGCGGGCGGGGCCAGATGTTCACGTAGCGCACCTGATTGTGCTTGCCATTGAACGCGAACGGCTCAGGCTCGGTCCACGCCTTCATCACGAGGTCGTGCGCCTCGTAGTACTTCTCGCGCAGGTTGGCCGGCGTCTCGCCGTATGCGTAGTTGGTGTCCATGGACGTGCCGACCGGGAATCCGGCTACCAGCCTGCCGCCGCTTATGCAGTCGAGCATCGCGAACTCCTCCGCGACGCGCAAGGGCGGGTTGTACAGGGCGAGGCTGTTGCCGAGAACCACTATCGCGGCGTTCTTAGTGCGGCGGGTCAGCGTCGCGGCAGTTATGTTGGGGGACGGCATAATGCCGTATGCGTTGTTGTGGTGTTCGTTGATGCAGATGCCGTCGAATCCAACCTGGTCGGCGAATTCCAGTTCGTCCAGATACTCGTTGTAGAGTTGGTTCGCCTTGACCGGATCGAACAGGTGGCTCGGCACGTCCACCCAGACACTGCGGTACTTCTCCTCGAAATCGTCGGGCAGATAGCGGTAGGGCATTAGATGGAACCAGCAGAGTTTCATTTGGGACGCTCCTGTTGCATAGTTGTCAGTTCTTAGTTATCAGTCAGGCGTTTGGTCCAGTGAGTTGGCGACACTGCCGCCGTGAAGGCGGGGTCTTTCCAGAGTCGGGTTGGACGATTCGGTCGGACATCGGCTATTGGGGCAGACTTGAGCGGTTTCATATACTTCAGTTTATAGTTGTTCAGGTGAGTGCAGGTGACCTTAACAGGTGGCTACAGGTGGGGTGCTGGTGAGGATTTTCACCTGTATTCAACCTGTTCACACCAGCATTTAGCTTTGGGGAGAAAATTTGCACGGGTGAGAGAGTTGGCATAGATAACCTTGTATTTATGTATGTAACAGTACAGATCGTGTTTTTCATGTGGATATTGTAGCATGGAACAGGGATGAATATATAGCTATTTGGGAAACTGAGAACGACTTTGGAGAGGTCCCGCTCTGACTGGGAGAGCTTCGGAAGATGGACGGCTGGTTGGGATAAGGTCGCTCAAACACGCTGAAGTCGCTTTCGATTCTGTGATCGAGTCCGATGTCTTCCATCTGTTTCACAATAACTTTGAATGACTCCGGCGAGTCGTCCATGCCTATGAAGTGCCGTCCCAGTTTCGCGGCTTGGATCAACGCGCTCCCGCTGCCCGCGTAGCAGTCGAGCACTGTGTCTCCCGGATCGGAGGACGTGAGTATGAGCCGTTCCAGCATGGCGGTGTTCTTCTGCGTCGGATAGGTGGGACGCTGTGGGTCCTTGTACTCCCAGACGTCCTGCGGCATTTTCCCTTCGGCCTCGTCGGCGTAGTTGATTTTGCGCGGGTTGCCGGTCGCGCTCCAGTGGACCAGGCCCTCGGCGTCCAGTGAATCCAGTTTTTCAGGGGGGTATCGCCAGTGGCGACCGCGCGGGGGCATTCTGCCGCGCCATGACTGGCCGGTTGCTCCGTTGAGCGTGACGCCCGGCGCGTGCAGCGGGGTCGTGGTGTAGCGGCGGCCCTGGGCGTCAATGCGCGGGTACAGAGTCTTCAGATCATCTTCACTCAGCGGAGTCCTCTGCGGATTCCAGGTTATCTGTCGTGGCGAAACTGAGTAGAAAAGGATCGTATCCCTCATATTGCCGTAGGAGTATCGCTCGAAGTTCTTCGGGTTGCACTTGATGCGAGCAATACTGTTCCGAAAGTTCTGCGGCCCAAACACTTCGTCCATGAGTAGCCGGATGTGATGCTCCATGTTAATGTCAATATGGACGTAAATCGAGCCGGTCGGCGACATTATTTTGCGAATGGCGAGCAGTCGCAGTCGCAGAACGTCCAGATATTCGGAGCCGCGTGTCGTGTCCGAATAGGCCAGCCTGCCGGACGCGCTGACGCTGTTCGCGCGGTCAGTATCTACCAGGAACTCGTTGTTCGTGGCGAAGGGCGGGTCTATGTAAACGAGGTCAGCTCGGATGTCACGGCGAGCGAGCAACCCCAATCCTGCCAGGTTGTCGCCCGCGTAGAAGAGATGCTGCATTGCCTTATGTCGCTTCGTCCAGCGTGTCCAAAAGTCTTTCCACGCTGTCCAGGCAGGTAGATATGAAGCCTTCGCCCATCCACCCTTCGTAGAAATTCTGGTGTAGCGCGCTGGCAACACCGAACAACTCTGTGACTTCCGGCCTGCCTGTCGCTTTGGCTATTCTGTCGGTAACTATGAACAGGTCACTGTGAGAGCGATGTCGCCAGCCGCGCCTTTCCGCTATGGCCTTGACCGCGTGCGCCGCCGCGCCCCATCCCTTCTCCGAAGCCTGCAGGCTGTCGCCTAAGTCCAGTTGCTCTTTGGCGTGGAGAATGAATTCGCGGCTCACTTCCGGATGGATTTTCGCGAGCAATATATTTTTCTCATTCTTTAGCTATATGGCTAATTTTCATAGCCTTATCCATTAGTCAATGTTGAACAGTCCACTTATGAATCCACTAGTCAAGATTTCGACGACAACGCTGAATATAGCGAGTCCTGCGGTCGCGGCAATCGTTGTCAGGATAGTTAATTTAAGGTGCGACCTCCGACGCGACTTTTGCTTACTGCTAGACTTTGGCTTACCGCTCTTGGAATGTGGGCGGTAGAGAATGAAGGCCACTTCCGGGATGTGTTCTGTTGAGTTCTTGACAGCGTCTCTTACGTCGTCGAAACCCAAGTGTCCCCCTCCAGCTCCGAGCGCGGGAATCGCGACAGACTGTATCTGATGTTCTATGACCGCATCCACTAAGGCGTCCATTCCCGCTTCTAGGTCCATTAGATGGGATGACGCTCCGGGCTCTCTGACAGTAGGGAAGTTAATGATATATTTGGAAGCTCCGCCCCCTTCTGTGACAAGAACCTTGCCCATTGTCAGTGTCCCTTTTTTGCAGGCGGAAACATACTGCCTGTGATTTTCAGGAAACCTTTCCATAAAGACTTTGGCAAGGCCGCGTCCAGCCTTGCCCTTAATGTTTACAGGGTTGACGACGGCTTCCGCCCCGCTTTTGAAGATGTCTCCATTTTGGACAATTACAGCCATGGGTCAGTACTCCCTCATATCAGTATGCAGAATGGGGATAACGCCGCGTAATTACACACATCTCTATGTATCCAGTCTCCGGGGACGATTCTTGAACCGTCCCCGGAGCAGCGAACTCTCTAGTCGTCTTCGAGAGTGCTGGTGTCGCCTTCGGGCAGACCAAGCTCGCGCGCCTTGAGCAGGCGACGCATTATCTTTCCCGAGCGTGTCTTGGGCAGACCCGGAATGAAGTCTATTTCGCGCGGCGCCACGGCGGGCGACAGCTTGGCGCGGGCGAACTGCATTATCTCGCGGCGGAGCTGCGGACTCTCCTCGTAGCCGTCCTTGAGCGATACGAACGCCTTGACTATCTCCATCGCTATCGGGTCCGGCTTTCCGATGACGCCCGCCTCGGCGACCGCTTCGTGTTCTATGAGCGCGCTCTCGACCTCGAACGGGCCTACAGGTGTCCGGCGGTGTTGATAACATCGTCCGCGCGTCCGACGAACCAGAAGTATCCATCCTCGTCCATCCGAGCCGTGTCTCCGGTGATATACCAGCCCTTCTTGAACCTGGAATTATACATAGGCGTGTTATGCCAGTAGGTGTGGAACATCGAGGGCCAGCCCGGGCGGACAACAAGGTTGCCGTCCTCGCCCAGAGGCACGGGGTTGAAGTCCTCGTCAACGATGCCAAGCTCGATGCCGGGAATCGGCCTTCCCATCGAACCGGGCTTTATGTCCATGGACGCGAAGTTGGCGGACATTATCGCGCCGGTCTCGGTTTGCCACCAGTTGTCGTGGAAGGCGTGTCCTATCGCTTCCTCGCCCCACACAACCGCTTCGGGATTCAGCGGTTCGCCGACGCTGGCGGTGAACCTGAGCGAAGAGAGGTCATAGCGCTTTGGCACGTCGTCGCCCGCCTTCATTAGCATACGAATCGCGGTCGGGGCGGTGTACCAGACGGTCACTTTGTGCTTCTGTATCTGCTCGTACCACCAACTGGCGCGGAATCCGCCTTCGAATATGAGCTGGGTCACCCCATTCGTCCACGGGGCAAGCATTCCATAAGAGGTGCCGGTCACCCAGCCCGGGTCGGCGGTGCACCAGTAGATGTCGTCTTCGTGCAAGTCGAGCGCCCATTTGCCGGTGGCGTACTGCTGGACGACGGCTTGGTGCCTATGCACTGCGCCCTTGGGCTTGCCGGTAGTGCCGGAGGTGTAGTGCATTATGGAGTAGTCGTACTGTGAAGTGGCGACGGTGGTAAAGTCCGGGGGTGCCTTGCCCATCTCCTCATAGTAGTCGAGGTCCTGGGTATCCACGGGCATCGGGTCGCGCCCATCCTTATTGACGATAATGATGTGTTGAAGGTCGAAAAGCTCAGGGATGATGTGGGTAATCTTGCGGCGCAGGTCGGGCTGTGTCACCAGGACTTTGGCGCCGGAGTCCTCCATGCGGTCCCTGACTGGGTCGGGGCCGAAAGCGGAGAACAGGGGGCCGGCTATTGCGCCCGCTTTGAGAATGCCGAATACCGCGATGTACTGCTCTGGCAGCCTGTCCATGAAGGTGAACACGCGGTCGCCGGTCTCGATTCCCAGGCTTTTGAGGACGTTGGCGAACTTGTCGGTCTCGCGCTTCATGTCGCCGAAGGTATAGTCCTCGCGCTCGCCGTTCTTGCCTTCCCATATCATGGCTATCTTGTCGCGCTTCGGTCCGTTGGCGTGGCGGTCTATGGCCTCGTGCGCCTTGTTCAGCCCGCCGCCGGGCAGCCAGTCCAATTCATCGAACATCTGCTGCCAGTCGAAATCCCCGACGTTATCCCTGTCCAGGTTTGGCGCGATCTCGAAATCGCTCACCGGCCGCTTACGAATTGTCTCGAACGAAGATCCTGTGGTCATGTCTCTCACTCCGGCGTCAGAATTGGTTCATGGGCGCGGTCTATGCGCTGGATATGTGGTGTCGCCCGCATTATACACCAACCGCGACAGAATCCAACGGGCGCGATTCAGCCGCTTCTTGACCCGTGTTCGGGCCGTTCATATAATGGCGACAACCCAATGTATATGGAGAGGCGATTGAGTTACGAACATCTTCTTCTTGACATACAGGACAATGTTGGCGTGATTAAGCTGAATCGTCCGGAGGTTCTCAACGCGATGAACCGCAAGCTGTTCAGCGAGATTGACGCCGCTGTTACCCAGCTCGAGGACGACGACGACGTTCACGCTATTATCTTTACCGGCTCCGGCGAGAGGGCGTTCTCGGCGGGCGCGGACATTCACGAGATGGCGGAGCAGGCCAATATGGACAGTCCGCCGCCGCCCGATCCGAGAAGACCGGAGTATTCCTGGCACGTCGCCGCGGCCCGAAAGCCGACGATAGGTGCGCTTAATGGGCTGGCCTACGGCGGCGGCGCGGTGCTTGCATCGAGCTTGGACATCCGGGTCGGCTGTGAGCGAACGCGCTTCCGCTTCCTCGCGGTGCAGTACGGCCGGGTGAACTCCACCTGGAGCCTGCCGCAGCAGGTCGGGTGGCCCATGGCCAAGGAACTGCTGTTTACCGCGCGGGTGGTACAGGCGGAGGAAGCTCTGAATATGGGCTTGCTGAACCACCTTGTGCCGTCCGACCAACTTATGGACAAGGCGATGGAGCTGGCCGGACTCATCGCCGCGAACGACGCTCGCATGGTGCAGGGCGTGAAGAGGCTACTGATTCGAGACATCGGTGAAGACTGGCGCTCGCATTATCAAAACGAAATGGACGCCCAGGCAGATGAACTGGCGCCGACGCCGGTGCTGGAGGGCTTCAAGCCATTCCTGGACAGAAAGGGACGGATTTAGACATGACAGAACTAAATACACCGCTGGAAGGTCTCAGACTTCTCGACCTAGGCAGGTACCAGGCAGGCCCGCGTTGCGCGCTCATGTTCGCGCGCATGGGCGCCGAGGTCATAAAGATAGAATCGCCCGGGGGCGACGAGAGCCGCCGCAACGGGCCGAGAGTCAGGGGACAGAGCGCCTACTGGGTGCAGTACAACTCTGGCAAGAAAAGCCTGGCAATCAATCTGAGGACGGACGAGGGCAAGGAGGTCTTGCGCGACCTGGTGAAAGAGTCCGACTTCTTCCTCCAGAACTTCAGGCCCGGCACCATAGACATAATGGGATTCGGCTATGAGGAACTGAAGAAGCTGAATCCTCGGATCATTATGATAAACGTGTCCGCATACGGGCAATATGGGCCGTATAGTGAGCGCGTGGGATTCGACCCCATAGGCCAGGCGATGGGCGGGCTGATGTCTTTGACAGGATTCCCGGACGACCCGCCGATTCGCACGTTCTTCCCGCTGATAGACCGCATCACCTCTCTTCACGCGACTATCGGCGCGCTGGCCGCTCTCAGGGAGCGCGAGTTCTCAGGGCAGGGGCAGGAACTGGAGGTGTGCCTCGCGGACACGGGATACACGGTGAATGAGATACCGATTTCGGCCTACCTGGGTGACGGCTACGAGCAGCCTCGTGAGGGGAACGGGCGCGGCACCGGCGGCACATACCAGACCAGGGACGGCTGGATGATTATCGCCGCCACGAACGAGGCGATGTGGGGCCGGCTGTGTGAGGCGATAGAGAAGACGGAATGGCTGGAGGACGAACGGTTCGCCACACGCGAACTGCGGTCCCAGAACTCAGACGCGCTTGAGGCGGAGTTGGGCGAGTGGTTCGCCGAACAGAATATGCAGGAGGCTGCCGACCACCTGGCCTCGTATGGCGTCCCATGCTCGCCCGTGAACACCACCGCGCAGGCAGCGCGCGACCCACACCTGACCGAGCGCGAGATAATGATGGAAGTTCCCGATCCGGTGGCCGGCACGATGTGGGTAACAGGCAAGTCTGTCAAATTCAGCAGGACGCCGATGGTCGTAGGCTCCACGCCGCTTGTCGGTCAGCACACCACCGAAATACTGCGCGATGTGCTTGGATACGGCGACGACAGGATTCAGGCGCTTCACGACCTGGAGGTTGTGAGGTCTGCCGAGAGAGCGGCCGCCGCGGCGGACTAGGGTTTCGTTTTGGAAATCATGGAATTGATAGCGCACGCGCCATGGCGTGAGGCGGTTACGTACCGCGACACCTGGCCCCACGAGTACGTTGTTGTCGAGAAGGACGGCCAGCAGGAATTGCTGGTCGCCTTCTGCTATCGGATAGCGCGGGGAGAGGGCGTCGAATGCCGATTCTTACACCAGACCCGAAAGTATCTCTTCCTTGGTGAATACAAATACTGGACTATGCAGGGTGAGGACGACGTAATCCTCAATCGGGCGTTGCTGTACAAGGATAGGCGCGACTTCTTGATCCGGGAGGGAGATACGGGGAAGCGTATGGAAACAGGATCAGCGGGAAGCGAAGAAATGACAGAAGCAGTTGATGTCCGCGAGCTTTGGCCTGATGAAGCCCGCGACTTCACGCCTTGGCTCGCTCAGAACCTGGGCCTGCTGGGCGAGGAACTTGGCATGGAACTCGAACTCGTCTCGCAGGAAGAGCCGGTGGGTCGGTTCTATCTCGATATTCTGGCGAAAGATGTCAATAACGGGACGCTGGTCGCGATTGAGAACCAACTGGAATGGAGCGACCACGGCCATCTCGGACAGTTGCTCACATACGCGGCGGAATTCGACGCGCGCGTCGTGGTATGGGTCGCAAACTGGTTCAACAACGAGCATGGTCAGACCATAAACTGGCTCAACAAGTGGACGAGCGACGCTATCGGATTCTACGGCGTAGCGGCCTGGGCCGCTAAGTCCGAGGGTTCAGCGCCTACGCCACGTCTGTGCGTTGCAGCGTCTCCCTCTGTTGAGTGGACGAATCGAGATGACCAATCAGATATGTTGCCGCGCACGTCGAGGTTGCGCGGCTTCTTCCAGTCTCTGAGAAAAGATTTATGGAGAACTGAATTCGTTGCTGGGACTCCGGTGGGCAGGAATTTTTACGGCAATGGTATTCAGGGATTCGCTTCGGTTCTCGATGAAGACATCAGATATCGTGCTTCTTTGGAGTGGGACACTGACGCTTGGGTATCTCTCTATTTGGGAACAGCGGGCGATAAGCGAGCCAATTGGATATTCGACACGTTGCAGAAGGAAAAGGACCGAATCGAAGCGAGTTTCGATGACGCCGACAGCCTTGAATGGCTCAGGAACGATGGAACCGGCTACTCGGGCGTACACGTAAGGACAGACTGCTCGATAGACGACCCGCCTGAGAAGTTGGAAGAGACCAGGGCCTGGATGATTGAGCGTCTGATCCAGTTCAGGGCTGTGTTTGAGCCGCGTTTGGAGAAGATTCTGGACGAAATCGCAGACGACGAAAGATGATTGGAGGCAGTCATGACAGACGAGCGAAGACCGCTTGAGGGCAGAGTAGCCCTGGTGACAGGGTCAGGGCGCAACATTGGCCGCGCCATCGTATTGGAACTGGCGCGGCAGGGCGCAGATGTGGTGGTGAACGCGCGCTCCAATCGCGAAGAAGCGGAGGCCGTCGCCGAAGAAGCCAGAGAGTTCGGCGTTCGCGCCATTGCCAGAATCGCGGACGTTGGAAACGAACATCGCGCCTTTGGTCTGATAGGCTCAGCTACCGCCGAACTTGGACGGATTGATATTTTGGTGAACAACGCCGGAATGCGCGCGTCCAAACGGTTTGCCGATTTGACAGTGGAAGAATGGCGCGAGGTCAACGCGGTCAACATGGATGCGCCGTTCTTCACCTCCAAAGCAGTGGTTCGTGGAATGATCGAACGCGGTTGGGGCAGGATAATCAACGTCTCCGGCCTGAACGCCTTCACCGGACGCGCGGAGTGGGCGCACGTCTGCGCGGGCAAGATGGGCGCGCTTGGGCTGACCCGCGCCCTGGCCGTCGAGCTTGCCCCGCACGGCATACTTGTAAATCACATAGTTCCCGGCGCTTTCGACACGACCCGCGTCGAGGGCCAGAGCGCGCCCGCGGGCCAGGCGTCGGGCATTCCTGTGGGCCGCCTTGGAATGCCGATTGAGATAGCCAAAACGGTCGCCTTCCTTGTTTCGGACGGAGCGAACTACATCACAGGCCAGACAATTCACGTAAACGGTGGCGCGCTGAGAGAGTGATTGGCGATCCGCGTTGTTCGGGCAGAAATGCTATCCTGTGTATAGAATGAAACTTGGCTGCGCGGGGCTGAGGGAGACGGACGTGAGAGTAGAAGTGGTGCTGTTTGCCAGCTATCGGGAGAAGGCCGGTGTCGGGCGTCTGACACTGGACCTCGAATGTGGAGCGAAGGTCGGCGACCTAGCGGATGCGATGCGCTCCAGGTTTCCTGAACTCCCCGATCCCGAACGCATCGTCGTGGCCGTCAACAACGAGTACCAGGAACACGATTTCGTCCTCGGCGATGGAGATGAGGCCGCGCTGATTCCGCCCGTCAGTGGCGGTTAGCCGGAAGGTTGTCTGCTTATGATAGTGATAACGCGCGATGAACTGGATACGGCTCGAGTCGTTTCCGAGGTGGAGCATCCTGGCGCGGGCGCGACCGTCGCGTTCGTTGGAACTACCCGCGATAATACGGCAGGGCGGAAGGTGCTTTTCCTAGAATACGAAGCGTACCGGCCCATGGCCGACCAGCAGTTGGCGCGTGTCGCGGACGAAATGCGTGACCGGTGGAAGTTGACCGGAGTTGCGATACACCACAGGCTGGGCAGATTGAGGATAGGAGAGGCGAGCTTGGTGGTCGCGGTATCCTCGGCGCATCGCAAGGAGGCGTTCGAGGCGTGCCATTTCAGCATTGACCGCATCAAGCAGATAGTCCCTATATGGAAGAAGGAGTTCTTCGAGGGCGGTGAAGTATGGGTAGGGAGCCAGTCGGATTTCGATCCTATCCGTTAGGGTCAGGCCGTCGTCTGACTTTGCGGGGGATAAGCGGTCTTTGGCTGAGAATTCGGAAAGTTGTTGAACTTGTAGATACGGGAATTTAAGGAATAATTCCCGTAACAAGCCAGTTTTGCGCTTGGGATAAATGTAAAACGTGAAAAATACGCTATATAATGCTCTAAGGTTTACGATATTCGGTATTGTTTATCCAGATAGTGCAGAATTTCACAATCAGAATCCTTGATGATGGGTGTATTCTCTGATATAGTTTCATTCTAACGCGGAAGGTTCGTATATATGCCGCTGTGAGTGTCATAGAGGCAGTTTGACACAGGGAAGAGACCAATACTTCTGAGCAATGTTATCCGCTGTACGTCGCATCCTGCTTGGAGCGACTCGCAATGTTGGAGACAGCGCTTATCCCACGATTCGGGCCGGGTCCGCGTTATTTGTTATCTTGAGATAATGAGAGTTTAGAATGCAAAGTTACTACGTCTGGACAATTGGCTGCCAGATGAACAAAGCCGACTCCGAGCGTCTTGAAAGCGCGCTCGGTCAGATGGGCCTGTCGCGGGGTGAATCTGCCCGTGACTCCGACGTGATTGTGCTGAATAGCTGCGTAGTAAGGGAGAGCGCCGAAGACCGCGTGGTCGGAATGCTGACCCACCTCAAGCCGGTCAAGCAGCGCGATCCTGAAAAGGTGATAGCGCTAATGGGCTGCATGGTCGGCCCTCGCAAGGACGCTCTCGGCAAGCGGTTTCCCTATGTTGACGTGTTCATGCAGCCCCAGCAGTACGCGCCCTTGATAGAACTTCTCGGCGACCGGCTCGGCATAGACCCGGATGGATGCGTCGGGCCTCTTTCAGCTACACCGAGCGTATCCACCTATATCCCGATTATCCACGGCTGTGACAAGTTCTGTTCCTTCTGCATAATCCCTTATAGGAGGGGCAGGGAGATCAGCCGCATAATCGAGGACGTTGTGAACGAAGCGACGCACTTGTCGCGGCGCGGCGTCAAAGAGGTTACGCTGCTTGGCCAGAACGTTGACTCATACGGCCACGATCTGCCGGGCGAGGTTGACCTCGGGGACCTGCTTGCCGCGGTCAATGAGGTGGAGGGGCTGGAGCGTATCCGCTTTCTCACCTCCCATCCCAACGATATGAGCGACCACATAATCGGCGCGATAGCGGACCTCGACAAGGTGTGCGAGCATATCAATCTTCCGTTCCAGGCGGGCGACGACCTTGTACTGGCGGATATGCGACGCGGATATACCAATGCGGAGTACAGGGAGAAAATTGACGTAATCCGGGAGCGTATCCCGGACGTCTCGCTGGCAACCGACCTCATAGTGGGTTTTTGCGGCGAGACCGAGGAGCAGTTCGAGAGGACCGTCGAGCTTATCCGCGACATAAAGTTCGACAAGGTACACGCCGCCGCGTATTCGACCCGTCCGGGGACCATAGCCGCCAGGCTTATGGAGGACAATGTCCCCGAAGAAGAAAAGCGCCGGCGTCTGAAGGTAATAGAGGAAGTTCAGGAAGAAGTCGCTACCCGGATCAACTCCAGGCTGCTCGGCGCTACACAGGAAGTTCTGGTCGAGGGCAGGCGGAAGGGCAGATGGTTCGGACGGAACCGCAATGACAAACTGGTATTCTTCGATAGTTCGGACAACCTGGCGGGCAGCATGGCCAAGGTCAGGATCGAGCGCACAAGCCCCTGGTCTCTCCAGGGTGTACGCGTTGATAAGAAGGACATAGTCGCAGCCGGGCGGTAGTGGCCTGAATCCGCTTGGGGTTGGATAATTATGTTAAAGACAGAGACCAAGATACCGACGATACCTATAACGGAGATAGAGCAGTCCGCATTCTGCACCACTGACGAAGAGCTGAGTTCCAGGACTCTGGACGACGAGTTCGCTGTGGGCGTTCGCTGGCAGAAGCTGCCGATAGAATATATGCGGATGAAACCGGACGAACTGGACGCGCGGATAATTGAGGCCCGCTCCAGACTGGGCGATACGCTCGTTGTTCTGGGCCATCACTATCAGCGGGACGAGGTTATCAAGTTCGCTGACTTTCAGGGCGACTCGTTCAAGTTGTCCCAGTTAGCGGCCTCGCAGAAGAATGCAGACCACATCGTGTTCTGCGGCGTTCACTTCATGGCGGAGACTGCCGACATTCTGAGCGGTCCCGACCAAAGTGTCATTCTTCCCAACTTGACTGCCGGATGCTCGATGGCGGACATGGCGCAGATAGACGACGTTCTGGACTGCTGGGACGACCTCTCCTACGTTCTGGGCGACAACGGCGGCGTGACGCCGATTACCTATATGAACTCCACCGCCGATATAAAGGCGCTCTGCGGACGTAACGACGGCATCGTGTGTACGTCGTCGAACGCGCCCGCCACGTTCGACTGGGCGTTTGGACGCGGGAGTCGAGTTCTCTTCCTGCCCGACCAGCACCTGGGTCGCAACACTGGTCTCAGGATGGGTGTTGAACTCGACGAAATGGTTCTCTGGAATCCATTCAAGGAACTTGGCGGCAACACCGAAGAGGACTTGGTGAACGCGAAGGTGATTCTCTGGCAGGGACACTGTTCCGTGCATACCCGCTTCACCGTTCAGCAGATAGAGCAGGCGCGGGAGAAATATCCCGAGGTCAATATCCTCGTCCATCCCGAGTGCACGATGGAAGTGGTCGGGGCGGCAGACTACAACGGCTCGACCGAGTACATCAAGGCAATGATAGCCGACGCTCCTCCAGGTTCAGCGTGGGCGGTTGGCACCGAGATAAGCTTGGTCAACAGGCTTGCCGCTCAGAACCCGGACAAGCTGGTGTTCTGCCTCGACTCAGTTATCTGCCCATGCTCCACGATGTACCGTATTCACCCCGCCTATGTCGCATGGGTGTTCGACGGACTCAACGAGGGTGTTGTGGTCAACCGGATAGAGGTGGATGAAGACACCGCGTCCGAGGCCCGCATAGCCCTCGACCGGATGCTGTCGGTGGTTTAAGACGTTTGCCTGGGCGTTGGTTACGGCCTACTGCCGCTCGCTGAGGATAGTCTCCCCCGAATCAGCATGAAGCAGGATATGATCGTCAGGGCAAGAGCGAACGGCGCTATAAGGATTCCTATACTAACGATAGTCAGCGCGGAGAACGCGAGAGCCACCACTCCTATCAGTCCCGCTGACAGCCATCGCGTACCCATATCTTGAGTCGCTACCGCTAGTACCGCCATCAGCGCGACACACACGCCCGTCAGCGCCAGCATTGACCACGTTAGGAGCTCGTTGTGGTTCATGTCCACTATCCAGTAGGCGTATATCAGGACAGCCAGCGCCGCGAAAGCCACAATGAACAGAACTAACAGGGACAGTGGGTCCAGAAGTCTCATGTCGAACCTCCCCACACACCAGTAGGCGTATATCAGGACGGCCAGCGCCGCGAAAGCCACAATGAACAGAACTAACAGGGACAGTGGGTCCAGAAGTCCCATGTCGAACCTCCCCACACATTTGTGTCTATACTCAGTATAGCAGTCAGTATTGGTTTATCAAGATCGTGTTATGATGGAGCCCTTACCACCATGCTGATTACCTTCGATATTCAGAACCTGATTGATGCGGCGCTGGCCGAGGATGTCATTGTTGGCGACCCAACGACCGACGTTCTCATCCCGCCCGATCTGACGGGCAGTGCCGCGCTGGTCACCCGCGACTTCGGGGTTCTGGCGGGCGTGGAGGTGGCGACCGCCGTGTTTGAGCGATTCGACCCATCTCTACACACGGAAGTCCTCATGCCGGACGGATCGAGCGTATCTTCGGGCGACCGTCTCGCTCGAGTGCGCGGCAGCGTCGCCTCCATACTGAAGGCGGAGCGGACGGCGGTCAACTTCCTACAGCATCTGAGCGGCATTGCCTCTGAGACACGACGCTACGTTGACGCGGTTTCGGGTCTTCGAGCGAAGATAGTCGATACTCGGAAGACGACCCCCGGCCTTCGCAAGCTCGAAAAGTACGCGGTAACCATGGGGGGCGGACACAACCACCGCCAGAATCTCGCGGATGGCATTCTCATCAAGGACAACCATATTGAGGCGCTGGCGCTTCAGGGACTCGGCATTGGTGACGTGGTGAGAAGAGCGCACAAGGGAGCATCGCATACCATCAAGGTCGAGATCGAAGTAGAGACTATCCCACAGCTCGAAGAGGTTCTCGACGCAGGCGCCGACTTGGTGCTTTTGGATAATATGGAACCCGAGCTGATGCGGGCCGCGGTCGAAATCGCGCGCGGCCGAGCCGTCGTAGAGGCTTCGGGCGGGATAACTCTCGAAACCGTCAGGGCTATTGCCGAAACGGGCGTTGACATAATATCCGTCGGGGCGATCACTCACTCCGCGCCTGCGATGAATGTCAGCCTGGATATGGTTATAGACGAATGACCATTTCGCCCGGCAAGTATTCCGCCCTGGTAATCCTGGTGGCAGTTATAGTCCTGCTCGCCGTTCTGGGAGGCAGGGGAGGAATAGCCAGACAGGGCGACTTCTGGCCTCCTGAATACCTGGTCAATCGCATCGCAGTGGTTACTGCGGATGGACAGGTGCGCTCCTACCAGCCGGACGGCCTCGGCGAGCGTCCTGTCTCCACCGGAACAGGGTTCTTCACATGGCCTACCTGGGCGCCGGATGGCCGGAGCATCGTGTATTCAGGCGTAGTCGAGAACGCCGACGGAAAGCCGGTCACAACACTGTTCCTTTACGACGTCGTTACTCAGAAGTCGAGCTCGTTGTATGAGAGCGCTCCCGGATTCGCCGGACTCCTGGCCGATGGAGTTGTGCACTATCCACTTTGGTCGCCGGACGGAAGCAAGCTGGCTTTTATAGCCGCTACCAGGGAACACGGGCTTACCCTCTACATTGATGACCTCACAAGCGTGGAAGACCCCGAATACGTTCTGGATCGAGGGCCACTTTGGATGTCCTGGTCCACAGACTCTACAAGGCTGGTGGTTCACAGGGCAGACGCGCACTTCGTGGTTAGCGCTGTGGGCGGTCTGGAAGTTTCAAAGATAGACCTGGAATCGCAGGCGTACAGGGTTCCGGCCTGGAGTCCGGGGCTGGACGAGTTCAACGCGGTGAAGGGAGTATCGGGTCCGGTGTTCGCGCTCTATTCCTCGCCCGCGTCCGGCTCTGCCTCCGCGAGGCCGCTGGCAAGGGTCGGGGCCAATGCCGCTTTCCTGTGGTCCGGAGACGGGTCGTATCTGGCCGTAGCAGACGATGTCAGGCCCATTCTATATGGAAACACTGTGATGTTTGTGTACAGACAGTTCAGGGTTCTGGACTCAGTGGACTTCGACGTCTCGATTGAAGTGAACGAGAATGTCATATCCTACTTCTGGTCGCCCGACTCTTCGAAGATAGCTTATGCTACGCTGGTGGATCAGGGAGGTGGGTTGAGATGGACAATGCTGGATGTGTTCACCGGAGTGAGAAGCCCGCTGGTGGATTTCCTCCCTTCCACCGACCAGTTGACAATGTTCCAGTTTTTCGACCAATATGCCTACTCACATCAGCTCTGGTCCCCGGACAGCCGCTATTTACTGTTTGCCGGGACTCTGAATGAGGACTCTGTAACGGCCGGGTTCGGTGGACAGTCCAATAACGGGAGCCGCATCTTCATCGTGGACACCGGCCCGACGCGCTCGGTTGAGCCTCTTGCGGACGGGGTGCTGGGTTTTTGGTCTCCGGTCTAATTGTCAGCCCGGATTCGTTTCAGCCGAAGCTGATCCCGACAGAATCATCAAGCTGGAGTAATTGTCGTTTCCGGTTTACTTCACGTACACGCCGGACAGCACAATGGCGATGGGCTGGCGGGAACACTCTGAACCCTGATTAGAGTATGAACTGATAGTTTGATGCGTTGCCGTCTGTGTATAATTTATCTAAGGTTAGATTTTCGCCAACGCGGTTCAGGGCATGGTGTAAACACAACTGCGATACAGGGAGGCAGGTATCTTGTTGACTCGTGAAAAATGTGTGGCCTGCAGGCGGGATTCCCCCAGGGTCGCGGACGAGGAGGTCGCTGAGTTCTTCCCTCAGGCGCCCGAATGGGAACTGACTGAGAATGACGGAATTAAGCGGCTTCAGCGCAACTTCAAGTTCAGGAACTTTCCGGGCGCCATGGCCTTTGCCCACGAAGTGGCCGAGGTGGCCGAGCAAGAGGGGCATCACCCGCATATAGTTCTCGAGTGGGGAAGGGTCGGAGTTGACTGGTGGACTCACAAGATAAGGGGTCTGCATCGAAACGACTTCATCATGGCCGCCAAGTGCGACGAAATTTATGAGGCGGAAGTGAATACCTGAACCGCGTTAAGATGATACAATCACTTCAGCACTCGTAAACTGGCGCTGATGCGTGTATTAACGGAGAGAAAAGTTGGGAGCGAGCAATCCTGAAATTCCTAATCTGCTGATTGCCGTGGCGATTGCGTATCTGCTTGGCGCTATTCCCTTGGCAGACCGTATCAGCAGGCGCAGAGGAGTTGACATCTTCAATATCGGCACCGGGCTTGCGGGGGCATCCAATGTGCGGCGCAACGTAGGCACAGTTCCGGCTGCCGTAGTGGTCCTCGGCGATGCGGTCAAGGGGATGGTCGCGCTTCTGATTGCCAAGCAGGTGGGTATCGAGGGGCCATGGCTATTCTTGCCGTCAATCGCGACGGTTATCGGGCACTGGAACTCCATATTCACGAGATTCAAGGGAGGGGACGGTCTTGTGGTGCTGGGAGGAATCTCGCTGGTGTTGTTCTCCGCGCCCATTGGATACGTTATCGCGTTCATAGGGGTTATGGTTGGAGTTGGAGTTGCCTTGGGCGGTCAGAAGATGCCGTACACCTCCCTTTTCTGCATAATATCCGCGTACGGTGTCGTGATAGCTCTCACCCGGTTCTGGAACCCCGATGAGTTCAACACCGCACTGGCAATGGGCATTCTCGCAATGATAGTGTTCGGACACGCCGTGTTCGGACACGCGCGTCGTCGCAGGGGAGACGTTCCAGGAGACTTGGCAGGCGACAGCGGGCAATCAAGAACCGAGACGGGTTAGCCCTGTTTCAGACGCTGGGCCGCCTTGCTCAGCCTTCGGATTCCGGCTCCGCGATTTCGCTCATCCGAAGCAGAAGGGGAGCTACCCTCTGAGCGTCCACTATATAGACCGTCGAGGTGGTCGGTATCTTCAGGTAGAAGGTCAGGTCGTCGCGTTTCAGAAAGCGCAGCCTTGTTGAAGGCGTAGGGGCGTCTTCGTGCGTGATAACGCGCACCATCGCGTCGGGCGCAGCGAAGTTCAGTGTATCAGCCAGTTCTTCATTCTCAAATCCGGACGCGATGACAAGTTGCAATGTTCCCATGATGCTGTTCATGGCGAACGGGCTTGTGGGCTTCTCCGTTCCGTCCGCGCTTACCACGAACCATTCCCCCTCTTCGTTTGGCCTGAGTAGAAACTGCTCGTCGCGATAGGTGTACTGTATCTCGGCTATGTCGGTAGGCGGAATGGATGCAACAACCGGATTCTTCCAGCGGTCTGGGTCTGGGTCGAACACATTTCCGCCCGCGCATGGTATCCCGTAGGTTTCATCGTGTCCGGCTCTCCTGACGTAACAAAGGCGGGTCGTAGGTTTCCAAGTTCCCACTATGAACTTTTCTTGTAACGAGCGGCGTTCCTGGAAGAAGGATACTTCAATGGAGTCGCCCTGAACGACGCCCATCCGGTCGTGGTTCGCGGGATTGGTTGATACCAGCTGGGCGTCGTACAGGTCGTCAACCGCCTGCCAGAACTGTTGGAGCCAGGGTTCGAACACGGGCTGGTCGTCAACGAACCAGGCTCCCTGTTCGGCTTCACCGAGACGCTGCAACTCGGTACTGAATCCGTCGCCTTCCACGAGTACGCGGTCACTCGCCTGTGAGGATACCTGGATGAGACCTTCGAGGATGACTTCATCCGATCCCGCCGCGATAATGCGGAATACCAGTCCGGCTACTCCGACTGCAATCAGCGCCATCAGGACAAATCCGACCTGTCTGCTCTTCAATTGTCATCCTCCTGATCGGACTCGGCGTGTCGCCTGGCTCTGCTTCCGGTAGCCTGGCCGTACAGAGTGAACCCGAATCGCCGCCTTCGGACGGACCGAATCGCTCCAAACAGAATGAAAAGCAGGGGAACACCGGCGATGTTTATCCAGCGAGCGGTGTTCTCGTGAGTCGGGGATGAGTACAGCAGGTCGCGTGAAGATACCACCTTCGAGCGGACCGAAGCGAGCCTGTCTTCCTGCGCGAGCCAGTCAACCAGGTTGAGGGCAAGCGCGATGTTCTCCTGGGATCTGGAGATTATGGAGTCCGTGAGCCAGCGCGAATTGCCGACTACGACTATTCTGAAGGCATTTTGGTCATCCGCGGTTTTCTCGGCGACGGCGACGGCCATAAGGCTCTGTACCAGATTGTCGGGCGTTATCTGATCGAAGATTGGCGCGTTGGGCCTCAGATCACCGTATGTGAAGTCAATGGCCGCGAATTCGCTTGTCTCCAGTATTGGAATCACCTCGATACGGTCGCGTTCCGACTCGGCTATGCCGAGTGAACTTGCCCAGGGAAGCACAGCGGATTCGACGTTGCCTGCCACCTTTTTGTCTATGACGGGAGCGCGAATCCAGAACGGGTAGGGCAGGAAAACGCTGCCGACCTGAGTTCCAAACGACAGGGTTTCGTTCGACTGGAGATCGAAAATCAGGTCGTTTTCGACTATTACGCCAAACTTCTCAGGAAGGTCTCTAAAACTGTTGCGGTTCTCACCGGCTATCAACTGAGACTGGTCAATGACGACCGAATCAATCATCATCAAGGCTTTTCCGCCATTTGTGAGATATTCGAGGACGGCATTTGAAGTCTCGTCGGGTATTGACTGTGTCGGTCCGCCGATAATAAGTACGTCAACATCGGAAAGGTCTATGGCCGGATCCTCGGATGCGTTCAATTCCCTGACTTCATACGAGTCGGTGAGAAGGGCGGCGAAGGTCTGATAGCCGCCGGACGGACCGGCCTGGCCGTGTCCCGTCAGAAACACGACGGACTTTTTCTGATCGTCCACCATCTTGTTGATGAGCGACGCGATTCGATACTCGAATCCGTCGAAGCTGTTTATGAACGGAATTGACTCCCGCTGATCCACATACGTCATAGAAAGGCCCAGGTAGCCGGACTTTATCTGGAGTTCGCCCTGGCTCCGAACGTTGAACTGCACCGGGGGAACTCCCGCTATCTGCGCCTTGCGAAGTTCGTCCTCGTCATCATCGGGAAACCTTCTTACGAGTTTGACCTTGTCATCCGACCCCGAGGCAAAGTCTTCAAGGAAGTCTCCAACATCGCGGGCCGTCAAGGCCACTTGTATAGGCGGTTCTCGAGACTCATAGTATTCCAGGGTCAGAATATCGTCCAGCTGGTCCACGATGTCCGCCGTGGCGGAGCTTATTGTGAACAGCTTGTCCTCCGTCAGATCGAACCTTCCTTCGATGGAATTGCCCGACCATCCGATAAGAACGCTGAAGACGATAAGGCCCGCTGTTCCGAGCTGAAGGTTGCGATACTGGGTTGACTTGTGGCTCAGTGTGCCCCCGCGGATTATAAGGAACGTCGCGCTCAGGAATGTCGAGACAAGAGCGATGAAGTACAGCACGTCGCGCAGATGTATCACACCCCTGGCGACACTGGAGAAGTGAGTGACCGGGCTGAGGTCCTGAAGCAGAGAGGCCAGACGCTGGGGCAGGGTAATTGCCACGATGTCCAGGCCCATAATCATTAGAAGCATGGTCAGGGACAGCCCGAGGATGAAGGCGACGACCTGGTTCCGCGTAAGGCTGGAGGTGAACAGTCCTATGGACACAAACGAGGCGGCCAGAAACAGGCTGCCTACGTACTGGCCCGCAACGGCGCCGACGTCGAGATTTCCGGCGGTCTGTACCGCGATTGGAATGCCGATGGTCGCCAGGATGGCGAAGGCGACGAATACGAAGCCGGACAGGAATTTGGACAGGAGAACTATCCACCCACGAATAGGGTGGGTGAGAAGCAGTTCGAGTGTGCCGTCTCTGTTCTCCTCGGCCAGGAGTTTCATGGTAGCGGCCGGCACGAATATGGCAAGCAGCCAGGGCAGGGAGGGGTTGTCTATCTGAAAATCGACCGTGAACAGAGGGCGCAGGGACGCCTCCGCCGTCAGAAGGGCCTGGCTGAAAAACACGTATGACAGAACCGCTACGAACGGCACTATAAGAATATACGCGGCGGGCTGGTCGAAGTAGCTCTTGAGGTCCTTTTTGACGAGAGCGAACAGTGGTGAACTCATAGTCTAGGAATCATCCCCCCGGATGCCGGGCTCTGCCGTCAGTTCATGGAACACGTCTTCCAGGCGCGGACGCTCCTCGTGCAGTTCCCACAGAACCCAGTTTTTGGACTTTGCCATCTGGAAGATTTCGGCGCGCGGGTCGGCGTCCGCCGTAATTTGCAGACGATAACGCTTGCGTCCGTTTTCTATACCCTCGCTATGAACCCCGGTTATTCCGTCGAGGTCGGCGAGGCCGGACTCGATGCCGTTGCCTTCAACTTCTATGTGAACGCTCCTGAGTTCCAGAGCCTGGTGGAGAAGGTCTTGAACGGGGCTGTTGGCGACCAACTTGCCCCGACTGATTACCAGAACGCGCTGGCAGGTGTTCTCGACCTCCTGCATAACGTGTGTACTGAGCAGCACTGTTCGCTCTCCACCCAGGCGGCGGATGAGATCGCGGATAGTTATGCGCTGGTTGGGGTCGAGTCCTTCGGTAGGTTCGTCCAGCACCAGAACGGAAGGTCTGTGGAGAATCGCCTGGGCGAGTCCGACTCGCTGGTGGTAGCCCTTCGACAGTTCGTGTATGGGCCGGTAGTAAACTTCCTGGATGCCCGTCTCCTCGACGGTGAGATCGAGGTTCGCGCGGCGTTCGGCGCCGGACAAGCCTCGAAGTTCGGCGACGAACGCTAGATATTCGGAAACCAGCATATCCTCGTACAGAGGGTTGTTCTCGGGGAGGTAGCCGATGGATTCGCGTGTAACCAGATCGTTTTCCTGGGTGTCCATTCCGTTTATCGAGACGCTGCCAATATCAGGCGCGTAGTAGGACGTGAGCATTCTCATGGTGGTCGTCTTACCCGATCCGTTCGGGCCGAGGAATCCGACAATCTCGCCCCTCTTTACATCGAACGAAAGGTTATCAACGGCCACGCGCGCGCCAAACCTCTTTGTCACGCCTTTGACCTGGATAGTCGAGTCGCGGTCGGTATGTTCAACCTGTGTCATGGTATTGTCAGTCTTTTCTGGCATCGCGGCGTACCTCACTATGGATACGCAAGGTGTTGAGCAAGCGGTTTTCGGTCCGGTCTGTCAATGGCGGTTTGAAAGTGAGCTTTTAGGCTGACTTTGTGAGAGAGCCACCTTATCAATAGCAGACCCTGATCGAAATGGAAAGGGTCTGCCATTGAACTGATTTGATTGGGAAGACACTCTAATCGTCGTACGGGGCGGGCAGTTTCATCGGATTCAGTTCGGTAATCAGCGACTCGGTTGTCAGCACCATGCCCGCGACGCTGGCGGCGTTTTCAAGGGCAGAGCGTGTAACCTTTGCGGGGTCAACGATTCCCAACTCGAACATATTCCCGTACTGTTCGGTCTCGGCGTCAAAACCGTATCCACCATCGCCGGATGAGACGCGGTGCAGCACCACTTCTCCGACGAGTCCAGCATTGTGGGAGATGACCTTGACCGGCTCCTCGGCTGCCTTCAGCACTATATTTACGCCCGTGCGTTCGTCGCCAGCCGCGTCCAGCTTGGACGCGGCCTTCTGGGCTGCCCTGAGCAGGGCTGTCCCTCCGCCGGGAACTATCCCTTCTTCCATTGCCGCCCTGGTCGCGGAGAGCGCGTCTTCCAGACGCTGCTTCTTCTCACGAAGCTCTACCTCTGTGGCCGCCCCCACCTTGAGAACGGACACGCCGCCCGCGAGCTTGGCGGCACGCTCTTCCAACTTCTCCCTGTCGTAGTCGGACGTGGTACTTTCGGCCTGGTTGTGTATCTGGCCGATGCGTGACTGAATGTCCGTGTCTGAGCCGCCGCCATTGACGAACGTGGTGTTGTCTTTGTCAGCAATGACCCGTCCGCAGCGTCCGAGGTCGGCCACGGTTACCGAGTCGAGACTGCGACCTGTCTCCGAGCTTATCACCTGGCATCCGAAGAGTACGGCGATATCTTCCAGGATAGCCTTCCGACGTTCGCCGAAAGCCGGGGCCTTGATTGCGAGGCAGTTGAGCGTTCCGCGCAGATTGTTGACGACCAGGGTAGCAAGCGCTTCTCCATCAACATCCTCCGCGATAATGACCAGGTTTCTGGAAACCTGCGCCGCCTGCTCCAGGAGCGGGAGCAGGTCGCTGACAGCCGAGACTTTCTCGGATGTCACGAGAATGCGCGGGTCCTCTATCTCGGCTATCATCCTGTCCTTGTTGGTAACGAAGTAAGGGGACAGATAACCACGGTCCACCTGCATACCTTCTACAAAGTCTATCTCGTAATTGAGGCCCCTCGACTCTTCCACGGTTATGATGCCCTGCGGCCCAACCTTTTCCATCACGTCGGCTATGAGTTCGCCCATTTCGCGGTCGTGCGCCGATAGAACCGCTATCTGTCCTATCTGTTCTCTGCCGTTGACAGGGCGCGCCATATCGCGGATCTCTTCTCTGATTCCGACCACGGCCTTTTCGATGCCGCGCTTGACGGCCATTGGGTTTGCCCCGGCGGTGAGGTTCTTGAAGCCGTCGCGTATCATAGCCTGCGCTACCACCGTAGAGGTAGTGGTGCCGTCGCCCACGTCGTCGTTGGTCTTGCTCGCGGCCTCTTTCAGAAGCTGGGCGCCCATGTTGGGGAAAGGCTCCACAAGCTCTATTTCCTTGGCGATAGTAACGCCGTCACTGCAAATGTGCGGAGGCCCGAACTCCTTATCCAGAACAACATTTCTTCCACCTGGCCCAAGTGTGACGCCTACGGCCGCGGTCATGGTATCAATACCGGCCATCAACTGGCGGCGGGCATCCACGTCGAACTGAAACTGTTTTGCCATTTCTGGTACACCTCGCTAAGTGTGATTTACTTGATTGTCGTATCAGTTGCTCTATTTGCTGTTCAGCGCCCTGGTTATCGAGGCCGGGTTCATCGGCAACTTGTCTATGCGTATGCCAATGGCGTCGTGTATCGCGTTGGCAATCGCGGCCAGCGGCGGGACTATGTTCGCTTCACCAACGCCACGCACCCCGAAAGGGTGTCCCGGGTTCGGCACTTCGACGATTACGGCGTCTATCATGGGAACGTCCAGGCTTGTGGGCATACGGTAGTCGAGAAGGGTGGCATTGAGCATCCGGCCGTCGTCGCTCATGTAATACTCTTCGTTGAGCGCCCAGCCGATTCCCTGCACCGCGCCGCCCTGTATCTGTCCTTCGACATATGATGGGTGGACGGCGGTTCCCACGTCCTGGAAGGCGGTGAACCTGAGAATATCAACCTTTCCGGTTTCGGGGTCCACTTCCAGGTCAACGAGGTTGGCGGCGTATGAACCGCCTACCCCTCTCATAGGGTTGACGCTGCCGCGTCCAACGACCGGGCCGCCGGTAGCGTTGAGGCTTGGGGCAATATTCTTGAAAGTCATGCTCAGTTCAGGATCGGACTTGTGTCTCAGGACAGCGTCATCGTACTCGACGTTATCGCTCTCGGTTTCCCACATAAGCGCGGCGCGCTCTATAAGCTGCCTCTTGATGTCTTGAGCGGCTTCATAAGCGGCCCAGCCCGTCTTGTACGCGACGCCGCTGCCGCCCGTGTTGGAGGTGTATCCGATTGAATCGGTGTCCATTACCTGCGGGTTGACGTCGGTTACCGGAATGCCCAGGACTTCGGCGAGCTGCTGCGCGACCGCTGGCCTGGAGCCTCCGATGTCCACCGATCCTTCGTTCAGCGTCACTTTGCCGTCAGGCGTTACTCCGGCGACGACATTCGAGGGGCCTGCGTTGTTGCGCCAGAACCCGAAAGCAAGGCCGCGTCCCCTGAGCTTGCCGTCCGCGTCGCCCAGCGGCTGTGAGTAGTGTGGGTGGTTGCGTACCGCTTCGACGGTCTCGATCATGCCTATACGACCATTGACGACACCGTCAACTCGGCGGGTGCCTTCCCTGGCCGCGTTGAGCATTCTGAACTCGGTCGGCTCTATGCCCAGCTTCTCGCAGATTTCGTCCACGACCGTCTCGACGCCAAGAGCGCCCAACGGCGCGCCCGGAGCGCGGTACGCGGTGGTCTTCGGCTTGTTGGTAACGACGTCGTAGCCGTCTATCTTTACGTTCTCAATGTCGTATGGGGAGAGCATACAGGCGGTCGCCCCGCCTATCGGGGAGCCGGGGTATGCGCCCGCCTCGAACGCCAGATAAGACTCGGCGGCTGTTATCCGGCCTTCGTTGGTAACTCCGATCTTTACCCTGACGTGTGAGCCGGAGGTCGGACCGGACGCTTCCAACACTTCGGCCCTGGTCATATACATCTTCACCGGCGCGCCGGACTTGCGAGAGAGGACGGCCGCGACAGGCTGGAGGTAGCTGGCGAGTTTCCCGCCGAATCCGCCGCCTATCTCCAGTGGAACGACCTTGATTCGGGAGACGGGTATACCCAGAACGGCGGCTGTCGCGTCACGGATGCCGAAATGTCCCTGGCTGGAGCACCAGACCGTGACCTTGCCATCCGAATTCCAGTCGGCAGTCGCGTTCTGAGGCTCAATATAGCCCTGATGAACGGACTTGGTTCTGAACTCGCGCTCCACAACCAGGTCGGCCTGCTCAAACCCATTGGCGACGTCGCCGAGAACGAACTGCTGATGGCTGGCGATGTTGGCGCCAGTAGGCGCGCCATCGCCTAGACTCGCGGTTGTCATGTGGTCGTGGAGTATCGCGGCGTCCGGCGCCAGAGCGGACTCCACGTCGGTAACCGGGATCAGCGGCTCGAACTCCACGTCTATGAGTTCCAAGGCTTCTTCGGCGGCGTGGGATGATACGGCGGCGACCGCCGCTATCGCGTGGCCACTGTAGAGAGCCTTGTCCGAGGCAAGTATGTTGTCCCGGGCGTACTTCATGCTGGTGTAAACGTCCTCGCCGATCTCCTCTATCCGGTCTTCGACGTTGGTGAGGTCTTTGTACGTCGCCACTGCCTTGACGTCCGGGTGGGCCTCGGCCCTGGACGTGTCAATTGACTTTATCCGGGCGTGCGCGTGGGGGCTGCGGAGAACCTTGCCCCAGAGCATACCCGGCAGGCTTAGGTCGGTCCCGTAAACGGCTTTGCCCGTAACCTTGTCGGCGCCGTCATGCCTGATAGGGCGTGTTCCGACAACTTTGTATGCCGGTTTCGCCGGTGTGGTATCAGTAGTCATCGAGGCTTTTTCCCATCTCCCTGAAGATCCAAGTTCAAGCGCGGCTGGCTCGCTATCGCCATTTTAGCACTTTTGCCGCGTCTGCCGCATTAGCAGAAAGTAGGGTGGCAGGGTCTTTCGGTTATCCAGATTCGATAGTGTGGCGAACGCTGGATTCCCGCTCCCCGTTTCCACGAGGACAGGCTTCGCGGGAATGACGAATCATGCTGGGGTTGTTGGAACTGTGACAATCGAAAGACCCTGGGAGGATAGTGTATCTTGAATGGTGGGTGAGGGTGTATATATTCGGACTTATAGTTGTGCTGGCGCGTGTGCGGGTGGTCTGCTCATGGCTGCAGGGGACCTCTGGTGGCTATTTTCACCAGCATATCACCTGCAAAAACCTGTATTTACCAGTTCAGAGAATTTTTTCGAGGTGGGTGGACTTTCATTGATAACTGACCTTACGCAGTTGAGAGAGATTTCGTAGCTGATCTGGCTCATTCTCGTTTAGGAATTCATACCTAAGTGCGTAACATCAGTTGATAAGTTCTACCTTAGGTGTTCAATCATTTTTGTTCTGTCACGCACATCATTGTAGCACAGTAGGGGGATGATTATGTAGTTACATGGGAAACTTCGGTGAACTCTGGAAAGACTCTGAGTGCGATTGTGTCTGTGATGAACCGCGCGAGGTTGCTCATGGCCGGCGGAGTATTCTCCCGGAAGTCTGTCATTGCGTCTTCATCAGCCAGGTCGCTCACGCATCGAACCTCTATGTACGGCACGCCCGCAAATTCACAAGCCTTCGCCCCGCCCGCGCCTTCCCACGCCGCTACGATTCCCCCGGTCGCGTCCATCAATTCCCGCGCTCTGGCAGATGAGTCAATCCCTTCGTCGCCGGATGCCACAGGGCCGTATCTCACCGATACGCTCGCGGGCAGGAATGACGCCGACCCCTTGAACGCGGCCAGAAGAGTCCGGTCACTCTCGAACCTGGGAATCGGCCCTTCGGTGAGCTTGCGATTGAAGTCGTGTTCGACCGTTTCGGTCGCCACGACTATGTCCCGATAGCCAGATCCGGAGCCAGGGCGCCACACGTTCCGAGGCATATCAGCCCATTTATCGGCGGACTGCGCTCGATTATATGAAGCGTCGTCACTGCGAAATTGACCTTGCCCAGTCCACCCCGCGCAACCAGAAGCTGCCTGTCGCAGTACGACAGGCAGGAGATTCGTCCGACGTCTGTGGATGCACCGTGAAGTCCGAGCGTCTCCAGCGCGCTTGTGAATGGCTCCATTTCACTCGAGGTCGGAATGAGTACCGCGATTGTCACGACTTCTCTCCATTGGAAGTCTTCGCGGCCCACTCTCGCGCTACGTCAACGGCACGAGCGAATTCGACGCCCTCGAATTCACTGATATACGCGATAAGCCGTTCGAGCATTCGCAGCCGCCCGGGACGTCCTATCACGTGGGGGTGCATTGTGAGGGTGAAAGCGCGTCCGTAGTGGTATGCACCCTCGAAACCCGCCGACCACACATCGTAAACATGGCCAGGGCTGGACATCGGGAACCTCGTTCCCAGCGATGGGGCGTAGCTGAAGTAGGGAGCGTCGTCCAATTCCCAGTGGACGGGGATTTCGACAAGATCGCGGTCGTCCACGTTGACGATGTAGGGGATGTCGTCGCCCATGAGGCTGGAGTCGTATGTGAAATTGCGGTCTGCCAAAAGTTCCAGAGAGTGTTCGCTGAGTTCCCAGCTCGGCGACCTGTATCCCGCAGGGGCCTCGCCCGTGAGACCGCCCAGAATGTCTATCCCCCTGTCCAGGACCTCGGCTTCCTCGGCGCGGGTCAGCGTGGCTGGCGGCTCGTGCATATAGCCGTGGTGGGCGACCTCGTGTTCGCTGTCGTGAATTTCCCTAACCAAATCGGGGTGCGTTTCGGCGACGTATCCGGGTATGTAAAAGCTGGCGGCGATGTCGTATCTCTCAAGCAGGGCAAGAATCCTGGGGGTGGCTACCGCGGGGCCGTACTCGCGCATTGACATGAGGCTTGGCAGATTTGCGGACGCAGGGTCGCGATTGATCGCGCTCGATACGCCGTCTATGTCGAATCCCAGCATCACCACGCATCTCGTGTCGCCCGACCATATTCCGCTCATGCTGTTCCTCCTGATTATGCCGCGTTTTGGTTGAATTCTATCCGATCAGGGCGTCGGACTTGAAGAGCGACGCCCACGTCTCGATGCTATAATCGGATTCGGGTTCTATCGAATCCACTCAACATTCAGACCTTGAGGACATTTACTCCTGCTGACAGTCGCTCTGATTATACTGGGTCTTCTGACTCCGGCGGTTCTGTATCTGCTTGTATCGTACCTGATAGCGTCCGGGGTGACGAGGGCCGAGGGAGCGGAACCCGTGGACAGCCCGTCCGATTACGGGGTCGAGTTCCAGAGCGTGGGATTCAGGTCGCGGCGTGGGGACGTGATGCTCGATGGCTGGTATCTGCCCAGGCGAGAAAGGATGCCTGTTGCAGTTTTCGCGCATGGCGTCGGTGTCGGCAGGACGGGAGACGGGATGACCGAGCTAGGGGCCATGCTCAACCGGAAGGGCTTCGGCATTCTTATGTTCGACCTTCGCGCTCACGGACTGTCGGAGGGAAAAAGAATATCAGGGGGCTGGCATGAGCGGCTCGACATTCTGGGCGCGTATGATTATCTGCTGTCGCTGGGGGTTGCGCCGGCCGATATTGGTTTGCTCGGTGTCTCTATGGGCGCGGCGGCGGCGGCGCTGGCCGCTGTCGAGGAGACCGGCATAGGCGCGCTGGTACTGGATACACCGTATGCGAGCGCATCCGAATTGATCTTGCAGGAGACAGCTATCAGGACGCCGTTCCCAGAGTGGTTCACGCCGGTCTTTGTTCCGGGCGCGGTGTTTCTGGCGCGCGCGCTTTTCGACATAAGGGTTCGGGATATGGACCCGGAGCGGGCCGTGTCCGAACTGGACTATCCGGTAATGGTGATATACGGGACAGAGGACAGCCGAATACCGCCCGAACACAGCCGGAGGGTATTCGACGCGTCGGCGGAGGGTGGCGCTCTATGGGTTGTGGAGGGCGCCGGTCACGCGGACTCTTTCGTCAAGCACAAGTCGGGGTACGCGGACAGGGTTGAGGAGTATTTCCTATCCCGTCTGGGATCCAAGTAACTCCCCGACGTTTTGGACGGCCTCATCCACCGGAGCGGTTACGGCGTCCGGCGAATTCCGTCTCTTTATCTCTACTATGCCCTGGTTGAGATTGCGTCTGCTGACAACGACGCGCACGGGCAGCCCGATCAGGTCGGCGTCGTTGAACTTGACGCCCGGCGACTCATTTCTGTCGTCGTACAGCACGGACATACCCGCCTTACGCAGATCATCGTAAAGCGAGTCGGCGGCTTCGGCGACTTCCGCCACGTTAGTGTTGAGTCCCACGAGGTGAATGTCATAGGGCGCGATTGGGGCGGGGAAGACAATGCCCGCGTCGTCGTGGTTCTGCTCGATTGCGGCCGCCAATAGCCTGCCGACCCCGATACCGTAGCATCCCATAATTATCATGTGCCGCTCGCCGCCGCTGTCCAGGAACTGCGCGTCCAGCGCTTCGCTGTATCTGGTGCCCAGCTTGAACACGTGGCCGACTTCGATTCCGCGCCTCGATGCCAGGGCTCCGTCGCAATTGGGGCACTGATAGCCTTCCTGGGCCAGAGCAATGTCTGTGACGACATTCGGCTCGAAGTCACGCCCGACGTTGGCGTTGAGCAGGTGATAGTCGTCTTTGTTGGCTCCAACCGCGAAGTTGGAACCCAGGTTGATAGACTCATCAGCGACCGTTCTCACGTCCAGTCCGACGGGAGAAGCGGACCCGGCGACGATGCCCGCGGCGGCGACTTCTTGAGGCGAGGCCAGGTGCAGTTCGGCGGGCTGACCCAGCGCGTTGCTCAGCTTTATCTCATTGACCTCCAGGTCTCCGCGAATAACTACGAATAGCAGTTCGTCGTCCACTATGTAGAATACGGCCTTAAGCGTTCTTGCCTGGGGGATGTCCAAGTAGTCGCATAGCTCGTCAATCGTCTTGGTGCCGGGGCTGTGAACGTCCTGGATTGGCAGAGGGTCTTCCTGGGGCATTGGAGGCTTGGTGAACTCGGCCTTTTCGGCGTTGGCGGCGTACCCGCAATCGGGGCAGAGGATAATGGTGTCCTCGCCTCCATCTGCGAGAAGAATGAATTCCTGCGAGTCTTTCCCCCCGATTGCGCCAGAGTCCGCATCCACGATAATTGGAGTCAGGCCACACCTGGCGAATATGTTCTTGTATGCCTCCACCATCGCGTCATAGCTGCTGTCCAGTCCGTCCTGGTCGGCGTCGAAGCTGTAAGCGTCCTTCATGTCGAATTCGCGCACCCGAATCAGGCCCGCGCGGGGTCTGGGTTCGTCTCGGAACTTGGTCTGGATCTGGTAGAGTGTAACCGGAAGGTCGCGGTAGCTGAGAACGTTGGCCTTTACGATGTTGGTCAGCAGTTCCTCGGACGTGGGCGCGAGTACTATCCAACGGTCTCGGCGGTCTCTCAGTCGCATCATGTCGGGGCCGTAGGATTCGTCACGACCGGATTCCTGCCATATTTCGCGGGGCTGGAGCATGGACATATGGATTTCCTGGCCGCCAGCGGCGTCCATTTCTTCCCTGATTATCTCCTCGATCTTCCTGATAGACCTCCAGGCGAGGGGCAAGTAGCTATACACGCCCATCATGGTCTGATGGATCATGCCCGCCCTCAGCATCAGCTTGTGGCTGGGCAGTTCGGCTTCGCTGGGGTCGTCTCGCAGTGTTTTACCGAACGACCGGGACATTCTCATGGATTAAAGTCCTCCTAAATATACTCATCCGCGATTTCCGACTCCGCCTTGCTAACCTCTTCCATCAGCGCGGTCAGCATATCCGCCTCGGCTACAATTCGCGCCTTCTGGCCTTTACGGAAGATAATCGCCCGGCCCGCGCCCGCGGCGATGCCGACGTCGGCGTCTTTGGCCTCTCCCGGCCCGTTCACCTCGCATCCCATGACCGCCACTTTGATGGGCGTCTTGATCTTTTTCAGCAGCTCATCAACGGTATTGGCCAGGCTGACCACGTCCACGTCCGCCCTTCCGCAGGATGGACAGGCAACCAGCACCGCGCCCTCTTTCCGAAGTTCCAGAGACTTCAGGATTTCAAATCCGGTAGCGATCTCTTCCACCGGGTCGTCGCTCAGGGACACGCGGATGGTGTCGCCGATGCCGTCGTACAGCAACGCGCCGAGACCTATCGCGCTACGAATGCTGCCCGACCTGGCGGTGCCGGACTCGGTAATGCCGAGGTGCAGGGGGTAGGGGACGAGTTTCGCCATTCGCCTGTAAGATTCGACCGTCGTGTCTATGTCGAACGCCTTCAGGGAGATTTTTATCAGGTCGAAGTCCAGATCTTCCAGGATTCCTATTTCCCAGAGGCCGGTCGCCACCATATGGTCCACGACCGAGTATTCGTTCTCACCGCCGGGGCCTTTTGCCAGCATATTCACGCCGTCTTTGTGGCGCGACAGCCCGCGCGTCTTGCCAATTCCTCCGACAGGCGGCAGGCTTCCGAAGTTGACACCTATGCGTATGGGAATGTCCCGCGCCTTTGCCTCTCTGACCACCAGTTCGACTTTTTCGCGGTCCCTGATATTTCCGGGGTTCAGCCGCAGGCAGTCCACGCCGCTTTCGAGCGCTTTGAGAGCGAGTTGGTAGTGGAAATGTATGTCCGCTATCAGTGGTATGCGGATCTGACGCTTGATCTCAGCCAGGGCCTCCGCGGCCTCCATGTCAGGGACGGCGGAGCGGATAATCTCGCATCCGGCTTCCTCGAGTTCTCCGATCTGTCGAACGGTCGCCGCTACGTCCCTGGTGTCGGTCTTGGTCATTGACTGGACGGATATGGGGGCGTTGCCCCCGACCTTGACATCGCCGACGTAGAGCGCTTTCGTTACCCTGCGCTTTATCACGATAGAAAAGCTCCTCGGTACTTGGGCCGTATCCCGTTCAGACGGTTCGATTATGAGTTTAGGGTATCAGGCTGTCGCCGGACAAGATTCGGGTTATGTCGAAAAAGCTGACAACCAGTATCATACCAATGAGGACTGCGAATCCCACTATGTGCACCAGGCCCTCTTTTCTGGGGGAGATGCGCTTTCCTCCACGCACCCATTCTATCACTACGAAGACGAGTTTCCCCCCGTCCAGGGCGGGTATAGGCAGTATGTTTATGATTCCAAGGCTGATGCTGATGAACGCGACCAATTCGAAGAAGATCGTTAGGCCGTACACATCGGATGCTTCCGCCACCTCCCCGGTAACCTGCGCTATGCCGATTGGCCCGGTGAATCCCGGGTTTGGGCCGCCGCCCGCCCATTCCTGGAAGGCGTCCTTGGTCGTCGTCAGTATCTTCCATATTCGACCCGCCGCGTTTGGGACCGCCTGAAGAGCAGGCTGACGTTCCTTTACGAATCTGACATTGCCTGTGCCTATTATGACTCCGACCGCGCCCTGTGTCAGTGTATCCCCGACGCCAAGCCGGGCGTCGTATCTTCGCGCCTCCCTGAGACTGACCTGTGTTTGCGGGTCGGTTACGGTTTCGACGACTCGCAAGTTGGGAGGATCGAGTCTCGGCACGACTGTTACGTTCTCGACTACGGATGTATCAGGCGACTGTCCCAGACCGGACACGATGGAACCGCGCCGTATGTTGAATTCTGTCTCAGTTCCCAGGCTGAGGTCAACTTTTTCGATCAACTCGTAATGATTTCTGACCCGCTGCCCATTGACCGACAGTATCTGGTCTCCTGCCCTGATTCCGGACTCGGCTGCGGGAGACCCGGGTGCGACGCCGCTGATGACCACTGTTCCGACAGGGACATCGCGGGGCAGCAGGAATATGATCGTGAAGATGGCCAGGGGTGTAAGGAAGTTCATGAACGAACCCGCGACCAGCACAATAGCGCGTTTGAAGGGGGGTTGCGTGTTGAAACTGCGCTCTCTGTCCGCGCTGTCCGACTCCGGCTCTCCGGTCGAACTGCGGCCGCCGGTAGCATCCTCTTCTCCGAGCATTCTCACGAATCCGCCCAGGGGTATGGCGTTTATCGAGTATATGGTTTCGCCATGTCGCACACCGAACAGCCGGGGCGGGAAGCCGAAACCGAATTCGAGAACCTTGATGCCGAATCGCTTCGCGGCCAGAAAGTGACCGAGTTCGTGAACGAAGATCAGGAAAGCGAGAAGCGGAATTATGAGCAGCCAGGATGGCAGTCCGAACATACTAGCCTCTTACCAGATCGGCGACCGTGTCATAGCCTGTTTTGCCTGCCCGTATGATGTCTGAGAGTTGCGGATTTTCGACGCTGCGATGGTTGTCCAATGCGGCTCGTATCACTTGTTCGATCTCCAGAAACCCGATCTGACCGTCCAGGAACGCTTTCACCGCGGCGTCGTTCGCGCCGCTGAGCGCGGCGGGCCAGGTGCCGCCCTGTTTTGCGAACCCGATTGCCATATCGAAACAAGGGTATCGCTCGCGCTCCCAGTCCTGGAACGTGAGGGAGCCGGTGACCACGGGGTCGAATCGGTCAATCTGCGGGTTTTCCATGCGGTGAGGGTAGAACAGGGCGTACTGTATGGGCAGGCGCATATCCGGTTTGCTCATCTGAGCCTTGACCGAGCCGTCCACGAACTCGACCATCGAGTGAATGATGCTCTGTGGATGGATGACTATCTCTATGTCTTCCCACGGCATTCCGAACAGCCAGTGAGCCTCTATGACCTCGAAAGCCTTGTTCATAAGCGTCGCCGAGTCAACAGTTATCTTTCGGCCCATATCCCAGGTTGGGTGTTTGAGCGCCTGCCTCGGCGTGACCGACGATAGTTTATCGAGCGGCGTGTCTCTGAACGCGCCGCCCGAGGCGGTGATTATAAGCCTGGATACGGTGGCGCGTTCACCGCGGATACACTGCCATACTGCGTTGGGTTCGCTGTCCAGTGGCATCAGGTCAACGCCCTCCGCCCTTGCGAGTGAGGTCACTATCTCGCCCGCCATGACGATGGTTTCCTTGTTGGCAAGCGCTATCTGCTTGCGAGCGGATATGGCGGCGAGGGTCGGAGCTATGGCCACGTCGCCGGTGGTGGCGGTCACGACGACGTCCACGTCTTCATGGCAGACCAGATCGATCAGGTTGCACTCATTGACGCCGTTGGCGAGCAGGCGGGATTTTTCGTCCTCAGCGCCATTGCAGTGTATGTATTTGGGTCGGAACTCTTCAATCTGCCTGCCCAGTAGTTCCAGGTTACGGTTACAGGCCAGCCCAACGATATGGAACATATCAGGAAATGCCCTGACTACGTCCAGAGTCTGGGTTCCAACCGATCCTGTGGAACCCAATATGGCGAGTCCTTTCTTGCTATCGTTCATAATGTCAATCATACACAACAACGTGGTCTAATCCAAACGCTCGCGTGTCACAATCAGGGTCTATTCATTATCGGACATCGCATAGACGAAATAGTGTGGATCACCCTCACCCCAACTCTCTCCCTCAGGGAGAGGGGGCTGTACGTTGGTATTCATACTTGGCTGTACACTTTTACCTACGCCTGTCAGCCCATCGAGGGAGAGGGGGCTGTACATTGGTATTCATACTTGGCTGTACACTTTTACTTACTCTTGTCAGCCCATCGAGGGAGAGGGGACGGTCGTCCCGTTGATCAACTTGTCTCCTGAAAACGAACAGACCTTGCCTTCACGGCCAGGGTCTTTGCAAAGTCTGAATCAATTGGGGTGAACGATTCGGATCGAACAGCGGCGAGTGGGCCGGATTGGACAGCCCCGTATCGGAGTAAGGGGTGACGTTGCTTCGCGGGAGCGGCGTCAGCGGTTGTTACAGTTCCCGCGAGCGGCACACCGACTGAATTGATACAGTTTCCCTGTCACATCGCTAATTGGCCCGCCGTGCCCGCCTCCGCCGCCGCCACATCCGCATCCAGAGTCTCGGATTGCGCTTCCATCCCAGGTTCGACGATACGAACCGCGCGACGGGCGGGCTTCCAAGCACCAGCGGTCTCGCCCACCGCCTGAGTTGACGCACCTTCGTCTCGTTCGTCTTCCAATCCGCTACCAGCGCATTCGACTCGCGCCACTCCAGCGAGGGAAACAGCCCCATCGGACCGGAATGCCGCTGTCCGACCATAAGCGCCGCGCCCGCCTCCATAGCCACTGCGACGCCGCCCACTATGTCCCAGATGTGCGGATTGGACGTGTACATATACTGCGTAACGCCGCGCGCGACCATGATTAGTTCATAGGCTATCGAACCAGTGACCCTCGGGTCTCCAATCCGGCCTCGCATAGGGGTGTCGAACCTGTACAGCCAATCGAAAGAGCCGGGCAGGGTTACAAGCTGATTGGCCTGCGGCGACTCCAGCTTTGCCACACTGATAGGGACTCCGTTGGCGAACGCGCCGCCGTCTCTTCTGGCGTGATGTACGACGCCTCCACCCTCTTCCGGCCAGGGAGTATAGACCGCGCCCACGACAGGTTCACCCCGGTACAGCACACCAACCGAGCAGGCGTACACCGGAAGACCGTGCAGGAAGTTCTTCGTCCCGTCCAGCGGGTCCAGAACCCAGAGGAAATCCCGCGCCGCGATATTGGCGTCCTCCGCCTTCTCCTCGTCCTCCTCACCCAGTATGCCGTGATTGGGAAAGCTCTCGATTATCCCCTTGGTGAGAAAGTCCTGCGTCTCATGGTCTGCGTCGGTTACGGGATCGCGCTGGTTGTCGTCCTTGTATTGGATATTCAGGTTGCCGCCGAAATAGCCTGACAGAACGGCCCCGCCTCCGCGCGCCAACTCGACTGCGCGAGCCTCGATTTCGGCAAGTAGATTGTCGTCCGGGGCATGGCCCGTCATATTCGGGTCTCTCATATGTTCCTCTCGGCTCATCGCTTACACTATGTCCTGTACGCTTCCTCGACATCCGAACTCTGCATCCGCGTCAGGGGACTCGCGTCCGCCGCTCCGCTAACGCCGGTTCCATTTGAAGATCTGATGTTACGCACTTAGCTATGAATTCCTAAACGAGAATGGGCCAGCTCAGCTACGAAATCTCTCTCAACTGCGTAAGGTCAGTGAAGATGACAAACACCGACCGCTTTCCGTCACTCCCACGAAACTTGTCCTCGCGGAAACGGGGAGCGGGAATCCAGAGGTCGCGGCAGGCTGCTGCAAGTCAGAAATGTATGGACATGGTACTAGAGCGTTCGCAGCGACGGTATCTGCAACTCCGCGCAGATGTCGTTGAACCACTCGATGACTTCCTTGTGCAGCGGTATGCCACTGGCGCGGCGTTCCTGCTCCTCTTCATACTCGGACAGCCCCGGATACAGAACTCGCTCGTGTCCGGGCGCCGGGGGAGTGTCGCGCAAGGCACGCAGCATGGCGTCCATGTTCTCCTTGAACTCATCCAGGTCGCAGAAGCTCTCGATGTTGTACGCCGCGAAGTAGTGATGACTCGCGCCGCCGCTTGTCAGCATCGCAGGCTTGTCTCCGGAAAGCATGGAAGCCAGTACCTCTGCCATCAGGCTGAAGCCGTAGCCCTTGTGCGAACCCTGTTCGCGCGTTCCGCCCAGTGGGAGTTGGTAGTATTGACCGCGCTCAGGCATAGGGACTTCATCCAATATCGGGTCGCCGTCCGATCCTGAAATCCAGCCGCCCAGCAGGTTGGCCCCCACCCGGCTTGCCAGACCGAGCTTGTTGCCCGCGATGGCCGAGGTCGCCGCGTCAAACAGCAGGAACGGCTCGGTTTTGGCAGGCGCGGCAATCGCCAGGGGATTCGTTCCGAGCCGAGGTTCCGCTCCAAATGTGGGGAGGACAAGCAGGCCGCCCGCCGTAGCCGTCATGCCGACCATATCCTGCTTTGCCGCAAGCATAGCGTGGTGACCGATAGCGCCCGAATGCCCGGCGTTGTACATTGTCACCACTCCCATGCCCACGCTGCGCGCTTTCTCGATGGCTATCCCCATCGCCTTTGGGCCGAGAATAACGGCCAGCCCGCGGTCGGCGTCAATTGTTGCCGTGGCCGAGGACTCGCGCACCACCCTCCAGTTCGGTCTCGGGTTGAGCGTTCCCTGTGAATATCCCTGCACGTATGACCTGAGCATATTGGAGACGCCGTGTGTCTCCACGCCTCTCAGGTCGGTGGACACCAGCACGTCGGCCCCCAATTCGGAGTCTTCCGGGGCGACGCCCATCTTCTCGAAAATGGAGGCTACCGTGTCGCGCAGCCCATCGTGTGGCACGTGTATCTCGTCCTCTTTTGGCACCTTGAATCGTTCGAGCATTTTTCAGACCACCTCTTGTGTTCGGGATGTATTATTGGCGAGTTGAAACGATATGGATTGTATCAGTAATCGGCCCGGTATTGCGGTATTGCTCCCTTTTTGGGACTATTTTCGCTTGAAAACGGGGAATCGGGTTACATAGAATTAGCTCTGAATTGATGGGACTTGGATTGGATTCGAGTCCTTCGGCACCCTTTAAGTTGGTCCCGTGAGGCTGGCAAGGGGCGGAATAAGGCGGGAAGCCCGCGTTCGGCGATCCTCCCCGCGCTATATCGCATACCTCTTGCTGGCGGAGCAAGAGGTATTTTGTTTGGCCGAATGTGAAGCCACAGTCCGGCGCCGGATACTCACAGACGACGAGATACGCCGCGCCCTGATCCGCGTCGCTCACGAGATTATGGAGCGCAACGGCGGAGGGGAAGGCGTCGTGCTGGTCGGGATGCACACGCGGGGTGTTCCAATCGCGCGTCGCATCGCGGATTTCATGCACCGTTTCGAGGGCGTGGAGGTCCCGGTGGGGATGCTCGACATAGGGCTGTATCGTGACGACCTGGCCGGCGGTGCCCGACCCCTCATGCGCCCGACCCGTATCCCAGACGTTCAGGGCCGTAAGGTCGTGCTCGTGGACGACGTGCTGTACACCGGGCGCACTGTCAGGGCGGCAATGGACGCGCTGACCGACCTGGGAAGGCCAAGCCAGATCCAGTTGGCCATACTGGTTGACAGGGGACACCGCGAACTTCCCATCAGGGCGGACTATGTTGGAAAGAACGTTCCCACGTCGCTTGACGAGCAGGTATATGTGAAGCTGACCGAAATAGACGGGGCCGACGAGGTCCTATTGTCCAGAGAGAGGGAAGCATGACATCGAGCGTATATGCACAGAGCCGTGTCGGACGGTCAAACGGCGCCTCCGCTCAGCCGATATATGTTCCCGGCCGCAGGCACGTTCTCGACCTCGATGATTTCTCCACCCAGGAGATCGAGGAGGTCTTTCAGAACGCGGACTCGATGCGCGAGGTTATGAACCGCGAGATAAAGAAAGTGCCCACGCTGCGCGGCAAGACGGTCATAACGCTGTTCACTGAGGCCAGCACCCGCACCCGCGTATCGTTCGAGCAGGCGGGCAAGATACTGAGCGCGGACGTTATCAACGTCTCCGGTTCGGGCAGCAGCGTCGAAAAGGGCGAGTCGCTGTACAACACCGCTCTGACCCTCCAGGCCATGAACGCCGACATTATCGTCATACGCCATCAACACTCGGGCGCGCCGCATTTCCTGGCGAGACACCTGGACGCCTGCGTCATAAACGCAGGGGACGGCGCTCATGCCCACCCCACCCAGGCGCTGCTGGATATGTACACGATGCGTGGTTACTTTGGGCACATCGAGGGGCTGAAAGTGGTTATCGTGGGCGACATACTGTACAGCCGCGTCGCCCGCTCCAACCTGTGGGGGCTGACCAAAATGGGCGCAGAGGTGACACTGTGCGCCCCGCCCACACTTATTCCCCAAGACATGATGAACGGCGCGGCCAACGTCGGCGGCCATCCTTTCGCCTCGGTGAAGATAGAGAACAGCGTCGAAAAAGCGCTGGAGGGCGCGGACGTGGTTTATGCGCTACGACTCCAGCTAGAACGCCAGCGCGCCGGACACCTGCCGTCGCTCAGAGAGTATTCTAGGACCTACGGCATCAGCCAGGAACGCATGAAACTCGTCAGGCCGGACGCGCTGGTCATGCACCCGGGGCCGATGAACGAGGGGGTTGAGATAGACCCTGAAGTCGCGCACGGAGCGCGTTCGGTGATCGAGGAGCAGGTAACGAACGGTGTGGCTGTCCGCATGGCGTTGCTGTATAGCGTCGCCACACCCATCCGTGAGCAGATGCTCCACACAGTCCTCGATGAACGACTTCACCGGGAAAGCTGAGCGAATGGCGAGATCATCACATCGCGGCAAATCTCCCCGTGCCGCCCGGCACGGAGAACGCCCGACCAGCTATCCGGGATGGGACGGAGAACTGCCCCGCCATCGCGCAACCGTGATTATGAGGCGCGACAATCGTGTGCTTCTGGTTCGGGACAGGGGACGTCCGACCTACGCGCTCCCCGGAGGGGGAATAGAGAACGGCGAGCTTCCCATATCGGCGGCGGCGCGCGAACTCTATGAGGAAACCGGCCTCGAGGCGGCCGCCATAAGATACCTGTTCGTCTTCGAGGGCAAGTACAACAATCATCATCTCTACGAGGTGGAGGCTGAGGGTGAAGTCGCCGTTCGGGGCGAAGTGGACGGGTTCATCTGGTGGGATATGCGCGACGACACGCCCGTGTATCCCCACGTCAGGGGCATATTGGAAAGGCTCGGAAAGTTCTATGGCTGATGTGACCGGGCGCAGAATTCGGCGCAGGGCGACCGCGATAGTAGTGCGCGACCGGAAAGCCCTGCTTCTGCGAGAACCCCAGGACATTGAGTTTCATCTACCAGGTGGCGGGATAGAGCGAGGCGAACTGCCCATATCCGCGGCGGCGCGAGAGCTGCATGAAGAGACCGGACTTGTAGCTTCCAGGTTGGAGTATCTTTTCGACTACTGCGAACTATGGGGAATTGACAGTAGATACGATGGACAGGTTCACCATGTGTTCCGCGCGAACACAGATGGGGGAGTCACGCTGAGTGGAGAACACTGCGAATTTACCTGGTGGGATGGGGCCGCGGACTTGCCTGTTCTCGATTATGTGAGACCGATGCTGTGTATGCTTTCAAGGAGTGAGTAAGTGGGATATGTCCTGATAAAAGGCGGAAGAATAGTAGATCCGGCACAGGGCGTTGACATGGCTGGCGACCTGCTCATCAGCGAAGGCAGGGTCGCGGGCATAGAGCAGTCAATTGCCGCTGCCAACGGCGCCCGCGTCATAGAGGCGGCGGGCAAGGTCGTTTCACCCGGCTTCATAGACCTGCACTGTCACCTGCGTGATCCGGGCTTCGAGTACAAGGAGACCATCGCCACCGGAACACAGGCAGCCGCGAGGGGTGGGTTCACCACAGTCTGCGCGATGCCGAATACCGAGCCTACGATGCACACGCGCGCCACGGTCGAGTATGTGCTGGAAAGGGCGCGTACAGAGGGTTCTGTTCGTGTGCTGCCCATAGGGTGCGTGACGAAAGGGTCTCTGGGCAAAGAGCTTTCCGAGATGGCTGAGTTGGCCGAAGCGGGCTGTATCGGCTTCAGCGACGACGGTCATCCGGTCGCGGACTCCAATGTAATGCGCCAGGCTCTCAGCTACGCTTCCGGCCTCGGGCTGCCGATAATAAACCACTGCGAGACCCCCGACCTGTTCAGGGGCGGCCATATGAACGAGGGCTGGGTGTCGAACCGCCTCGGCCTCCAGGGCGCGCCCAACTCCGCCGAAGAGACGATGGTCGCCCGCGATATATCGCTGGCCGAGTTGACCGGCGGCCATGTCCACCTGGCGCATATATCTACTCGCGGGACGCTCGACATGGTAAGGCGCGCCAAGCAGGCTGGAATCCGCGTGACCTGCGAGGTTACGCCCCATCATCTCACGCTGACTGACGAGGCCGTCATGGGTGGGCAGGGTGGCAAACCCTTTGACCCGCTGGGAGAGGGTGCATACGACACTTACGCCAAGGTCAACCCGCCTCTCAGGGCACGGCCCGACATGAGCGCGATGGCCGAGGGTCTGGCTGACGGCACCATAGACATCATTGCCACGGACCACGCTCCGCACGGTCGCGTCGAAAAGCTGTCCACGTTTGAGGACGCCGAGATGGGAATCAGCGTACTGGAGACGGCGTTGGGGTCGGGGCTGTCTCTGGTTCACGCCGGACACATCGGGTTACCCCTTATAATAGAAAAGCTGACCGCCGCACCCGCTGGATTGCTGGGACGCTCAGATATTGGCGCTCTCAGCCCCGGCTCGGAGGCCGACGTGACCATCTTCGATCCCGACGCCGAATGGACGGTCGACACGGAGGCGTTCGCATCGAAGGGCAAGAACTCCCCCCTGCACGGCGCAACGCTCAGGGGGCGAGTGATAGCGACGCTGGTCGGGGGCGAGGTGGTTTATGAGGATTGATAAAGTAAATAGGTGATAAGGGTAGCTGTATGGAAGAGATCAAGGTGTGGGCGATTGATAACTCTCAAGTTGAGGAGTTGAAGCCTACCAGTCAGACTGAGACTGAGAAGATGCTCGAAGATGCTCTTGTCAGTCGCCCGGACTTGCTGATGGAAGATTTGACATTGGTCGGTCGACAGACTCCAACAGAGGGCGGGCCACTCGATCTGCTGGGAGTAGATGGAAACGGCAAGCTGGTCATGTTCGAGTTGAAGAGAGACACTCTGTCTCGGGATGCCGTGGCGCAGGTCATAGACTACGCATCCTATCTTGAGGATATGGATTTGGGCGCTCTCGCCAGTTACATATCCGAAAAGTCGGGAGTTCATGAAATTGAGAAGATCGAAGATTTTCAAAGTTGGTACACTGGTAATCCAGGTTTCGAGGATTTGAAGTCGCTGAAACCTGTGCGTATGTTTCTGGTGGGACTGGGTGTTGATGACAGAACTGAACGAATGGTGAGGTTTCTTGCCAGCAACAGTGGTATGGACATCTCGCTGCTGACCTTCCAGGGTTTCAACTATGATGGTAAGACTATCTTGGCCAAACAAGTGGAAGTGGATGGCGTCAAATCTACACCAACGGGGCCAAGTATGAGCAGGGAGGAACGGTGGAAATTATTAACGGCTCGCGTAGATGAATGTGGGATAGGTGAGTTGTATAAATCCGTGAGAGCTATGTTCATTGAGAACTGGCCCGAATCTCATCAAATACCAAGCCCTCACAAAACTCCACCATATGCTAGAAGCATCAATGTCAAGTTCAGCAGCCATACATATGTGCGCATGGACACTTGGGATGGAGGAATGGGCTTAGCTTTCTATCCGCGGTCCGTTGGTCTGGGTGTGGATGAGTTTAGGTTTCCGATAGAAGAGATTCGATATCGCCTGTGGCCGAAAAGTAAGGTGCTGGAAGATCCCGGCACAGAAGTTTACTTCATACTGACTTCCGATGAGTGGGAAACTCACAAAGAGAAATTGGTCACTCTGGTACAGTCCTTGTATGAAGCTTGGCAGAATAGGGGCTCGAAGAATTAGGTGTCTCATTTCTGCTGGTAGGCGTAGGTGAACGGGAGGGAGTCGTAATGCAAGTCAGTGAACTAATTCAGAGGGTCCAGACAGTGGTTGATTGCGACGGCAACAAAAAGGCTGTGCAATTCGACTATGCGACGTGGGAAGAGTTGTTGGAATTGCTGGAAGATATACAGGACTCGGAAGAGATCAGGCGACTGCGCGAGTCCGATGAGGAGATTATCTCCTGGGAACAGGCTGAGTCGGAACTGAGAGCGGAAGGCATAGATGTATAGAGTCCGGATCCTACGTCGAGCGACGCGAGACATTCGTAGGCTTCCGTCAGGCTATCCTCGACTCGTCAGCGCCAGGATCAGATCTCTATCCGAAGAGCCCAGACCCAGAGACTCAAAGAAACTCATTGGCATAAACGAGTACAGAATTCGTGTAGGTGTGTACAGGGTCATTTACGATATTGATGACCGCGATCTGGTTGTCACAATCTATCGAGTCAGACATCGCCGCGAAGCATATAGATAAAAAGCTCAAGGGGATACTTTACATTGACTGAGTTGGCTGCCCACCTCGTACTTGAGGACGGCTCGGCGTACCGAGGTTTCGCGTTTGGCGATACGTCGCGGCGGACGCATGGGGAGGTCGTCTTTAATACCTCTATGACAGGCTACCAGGAGATTCTCACGGATCCTTCATACGCGGGGCAGATTGTGGCGCTGACATATCCGCTCATCGGCAACTATGGAATCAATAGGCGGGATTCGGAGTCGCGCAGGATACAGGTGTCGGGTTTTGTGGTGCGCGAACACTGCGATGCGCCTAGCCACCCGATGAGCGAGATGACGCTCGATGAGTTTCTCAGGTCGCAGGGAGTTCTGGGAATAAGCGGAGTGGATACCCGCGCTGTTACGCGACGGCTCAGGTCGAAGGGCGTGATGATGGGAACGATCGCGGTGGATGAGTCCCCCGAACGCGCGCTGGAGCGGCTGAGAGAGTTGCCCACCTACGAGGGGACGGATTTTGTGCGCGAGGTATCCACGTCCGCGCCGTATCCGTGGAACCAGCCGCTTCCGGGCGCGACTCCCGCCGAGCCGCGCTTCAGAATACTGGTTGACGACTGCGGTCTGAAGTACAACATCCTACGTATTCTTCGCACTCGCGGCTGCGAGGTGATAGCGTATCCTGCGGCTACATCGGCGGCTGACCTTCTCGCGCTGAAACCCGACGGCATACTCATGTCGCCCGGCCCGGGCGACCCGGATCTGCTTGACTATGCGGTGGACACGGCCAGGGGGCTGATCGGGAAAGCGCCGATAATGGGGATATGCTTGGGAAACCAGATACTCGCTCGCGCCTTTGGCGGGCGGAACTACAAGCTGAAGTTCGGACACAGGGGCGGCAATCATCCGGTCAAGGAGATAGCCACCGGGCGGGTGCATATCACGGCGCAGAATCACGGCTACGCGGTGGACGCGGACAGTCTGCCGTCGGAGGTCGAGGTCAGCCACGTTAATCTGAACGACGATACCGTCGAGGGACTGGCGCATCGCTCTCTTCCGATTATGAGCATCCAGTATCACTCCGAGGCATCGCCCGGCCCGCGCGACAACGAGTACCTGTTCGACCGCTTTCTTGATATGGTCGAACGGTACAAGGGCTGACGGGTTTCGGGCGTAGGACACCTCGGAGCCGGAATTCCCGTTTCGATTCGATAGGGGCGTGTATTAAACTGTCAAGGTACTCATGTCGTATTGCTACCAGGAGAGGGCGTAGCAGGCGCGGCGCGGGTCGGCGGAGGATGCCAGCGCTCCAGTTTCGGGGTCGCGGGTGTTTACGGTCGCTCCCATTCCGGCGCTTGCGACGGTTACGATGTCGTGTCCCATGGCCTTCAGCTCTTCTAGCGTGTTCTGGGGAATGCCGGGCTCGACGCCAATCTGTCCCGGATAGTAAGTGTGGGGGTAGAAGCTGTTGGTCACGCCCTGGCTGGCGAACCTGGGCGCTTCGACGGCCTCCTGCGGGTTCATGCCCCAGAGCAGCGAGTTGAGGACTAGCTGCATGTTCGCCTGCGCCTGGTGGTCGCCGCCGGGGCAGCCGACGGTCATGACGGGAACGTTGTCTTTGGTCACCATGTAGTTGACCAGCGTTGTCCTGGGACGCTTGAACGGCTCAAGGCGGTTGGGGTGGCCGTCCTCGAAGTTGAACATCTCGATTCGGGTGCTGAGCGCGCAGCCGAGTTCGGGGAAGAACACGGACTTGCCGAACGATCCGCCGGATGGAGTGGCGCAGACCATGTTTCCATCGCGGTCTATGGCGGATATGTGGGTAGTGCCGCTGTCTGCGCCGCCGGCGTCTCCGGCGGCGGACGCTGCCGTCTGGCGTGGTTGCGCCGCGACGCCGGACATATTCGAGTGTTTCCAGGGGTCGCCCGGGGGCGGAAGTTCGGGCATGGCCCTGTTCGGATCTATCATCGCGGCGCGCTCTTTGGCGTACTCTTTGGACAGCAGGCCATCTACCGGCACCTGCGCGAAGTCGGGGTCGCCGTAGTACGCCTCGCGGTCGGCGAAAGCGAGGTTGACCGCCTGGCTGACGGTGTGTATGTAGGCGGTAGTGTTGTGTCCCATGCCACGCAGGTCGAAGTTTTCGAGGATGTTGAGCGCTTGCATGAGGACCGCGCCCTGGGTCCAGGTTCGCTGACCGTGTACCTCGTATCCCATGTAGGAGGTCTTGAGGGGGGTCTCGTATTTGGCTTCGTATGGGGCGAGGGACTTGAGGCCGAGGATGCCGCCCACGCTGTGGGCGCAATCGTGGATTATCTGCGCTATCTCTCCGGTGTAGAAGCAGTCACGCGCGGCGCGGACTCCATCGGCGCGATGGCCGGGCGCGGCGCTTTCGGCCTCGACCAGTTTTCGCAAGATCAGGCCAAGCGCCTTCTGCACCAGCAGGGAGCCGGGTTCGGGTACACGCCCGTCGTCGTAGAACACGTCCGTTCCGCCCGGCGGATATTCGTCCCACTGGCTCCTGGTGCCGGGGCCGTCTATGCGTTCCAGCATATATTCGTAGTTGGGGATGCCGCGCTCGGCGTAGTGAATGGAAGGCTCCAGAACCTCGCCGACTGTCTTGGTGCCGTATTTCTCCAGCAGGGACAGATACGCCGCGACGACACCCGGCACGGTGAAACTCAGATGCGCGAGTGGGCCGGGGCCGGTGGGTATCTCATCCTGGCCCTGGGAGCGATACCAGTCGACCGTGGCCAGCCTGGGAGCGGTTCCCTGACCGCTGAGCGAAAGCAGGTCTCCGCTTTCAGCATGGTAGAGCATGAAAACGCCCTCGGCCGCGAGTGAGTAGGACGCAATCGGCTCTGTCACCGCCGCCGCGAACCCTGCGGCCACCACCGCGTCGAACGCGTTTCCGCCGGACAGCATCATCCGCATACCGGCCATGGAGGTGAGATAGTGTCCGCTGGATATGACCCCCTGAGTGCCATAGACCACGGGGCGGCCTGTTGCCTGATGTCCGATGTTGCCCTGCTCCATCGCCGATGCCGATACAGTATTTCCGATAGTCATAGGTCTCTCCTTAAACTAAACTTGTTCTGCTGTCCGAAGCTCAATATGGCCTGATCTCAGCTTGGCGGCTCAATGCCGTGTTCGCGCAGCAGGCGTTCCATTTCCTGGAGTCTGGCGCGTTCGTCGTCCCGGGACTGCTCCGCTCTCAACCGAGCCTCGCGCTCGTTGTCTCGCTCTTGCTCGGCGGTTACTCTAGCGACGAATTCGCTGTCTCGCTCTTGCTCCGCTGCCAGACGCGCTGCCAGAGATTCGCTGAGGTTGTCTATGTATTCGCCGGTGGAGGGGTTGAAGAATCTGAACCAGTCCTTTCTGCCGTGCAGTTCGAGGTTCAGCACGGCGCTGAAGCCGCGGCACAGCCCGGTGTCGGAGTCAATCTCGATTTCGACCGGCTCGTGGATTCCGTCTATCAAGCGAAAACCCTGGAGCAGGGGATTCAGGTGCGTCTCCTGGGTGGGGTCGTACATCCAGTATTCGGGTACGCCCCAACTCTCGTAGAGAACGCGCTTGCGTCCAATGTCCTCACGCCATGTGCTGTTGGAGGTTATCTCCATAATGAACATGGGGACCTGTTTTTCCAGCCACATGAAGTAGGATGTGCGAGTACGCTTGTCGAGATTGGGGATGACGTAAACGTCGGGTGCAACATTCAAGGTCGGGTCGCCGGCCTGATAGTAGATGAACATATTTCCGGCGACGTGAATGTTGGGGTCGTTAGTGTAGTGAGCGGATAACGCTTGGGTAGCGTAGGTTGCAGGAATGTACTGGAACGGGGTTTCAGCTATTGGCTCACCATCTGATTCGGGATAGTACACGCCATCGTTGGGCGTGAGGGGTCTTTGCTTTTGGGCAGGCAGCGTAGTCATGCGCGTGCTCCGTTCCATTTTGGTTGTTGTTGGCCAGTTTATAGTGTTTAGGGGTTAGTTGTCAGTTTTTAGTTATCGGTTGTCAGTATTGCTGTCTGAGAGGCCGACTTCTTTCAACCAACACAAAATGGGTACGCGTGAGGAGTTGAGGCGTGTTGTACGAACTTTGGCAGTAATGATAAGCTAAGTTTCCGAGCTTGAGCGTAAGTGTCGGATCAAGCGGGTCTCATCCAGGCGCGGACGGCCCGGATTATTTTTGTGGAGAATAGCGTAGTTGCATCTTGTGATTGACGGTTATGGCGGAGATTTCGACTCTCTGGGGAACGTGGAGTTGATTTACGAATTCCTCCGAGACTACCCGGACAGGATAGGAATGACCAGGGTAGCTCCTCCCCAGGTCTATACCTATCAGGGCCAGAAACCTGGAGACTGGGGCCTGTCGGGTTTTGTTCTGATTGCCGAGAGTCATATAACCGTTCACACATTTCCAGAGCGTGGCTACGTGAACATTGACATTTTCTCATGCAAGCAGTTCGACGCTTCGGCGGCGCTGCCCGTTGTCAAGCGGATGTTTAGCCTAGCAGAGGTCGAGACCTGCGTTCTGGAGCGGGGGCTGGAGTACATCGGGGACAGAGAGACGTATTCGGGGATGGTGCGCGAACGGATCGGCCTGCGCGGAAGCGCCGAGTGACAGAGCAGGCGATTCGTGTCATCACCAGGCTATCACTGGCAGACGTTTCTGGACACTCCACCGGAAGAACACGTTTATGAAACGTCGCAGATGGTCGTAGTTCCAGCGCCATACGACGGCACCACGTCGTTCAGGGGTGGGTCAAGATACGCTCCCGCGGCGATTATAGACGCCTCGCGCCATCTTGAAGACTTCGACGTGGAACTGGGGCTTGATCCGTCCTCACGAGGTATATACACGTTCGCGGAGATTTCCCCGGACCTTTCCGGCCCGAAACGGGTTGTCAACCAGGTTCAGAAGGTCATAGCGCAGATTGTTGGGGACGACAAAACTCCCGTGCTGCTGGGAGGGGAACATACCGTTACAGTAGGGGCGGTACGCGCTTGCGCGGAGCGTTTCGATGATCTGAGTGTGCTGTATCTGGACGCCCATGCCGACCTGAGAGATTCGTTCATGGGTACGCGATGGGGCCATGCGTCCGTCGCGATGCGTATCTCCGAGATATGCCCGGTTGTCGAGGTGGGAGTCCGCTCCATCAGCGCCGGGGAACACGATTTCGCCAAGTCGCGCGGGCTTCCGATATTCTACTGGCCGCAGCTGAGAGACAGAGCCGACTTCATTGCGGACGTTTGTGCATATCTGTCGCCCAACGTCTATATTTCCATAGACTTGGACGTAATGGATCCGTCTATAATGTCCGCTGTCGGGACCCCGGAGCCGGGCGGCATGACGTGGTGGGACATGATAGGTCTGCTCAGGGTCGTGGCCGCCGAGACCAACGTGGTTGGATTCGACATAGTGGAATTGAGTCCCGAAGAGGGGCCTGTCGCCTGTTCTTCCACCGCGGCCAGGCTTGCGTACAAGATTATGGGGTATGTCATATCCGGTAGGGGCTGAGTACGTGCTACAATTGTTCACGCCGGATGGAAGGGTCTGAGGCTCCGGCTGGAAAAAGGTGAGTCAGATGGCTTTGACCAACAGGTTGATATACATGGATAACGCGGCGACCACTCCTGTCCGGCCCGAAGTGGTTCGCGCGATGATGCCGTATTTCACCGAATACTTCGGCAATGCCTCGAGCATATACGAACTGGCCCAGCAGAGCAGGGGAGCGCTCGACAACGCGCGGCGCGGCGTGGCCCGTTCTCTGGGATGCCGCTCGAGTGAGATAGTGTTCACTTCGGGCGGAACCGAGTCGGACAACGCGGCTCTTAAGGGAGTGGCTTTCGCCCTGAGAAACGTCGGCAACCACATCGTTACAACGTCCATAGAACACCACGCAGTGCTGCACACCTGCCACCAACTGGAACAGTTCGGATTCGACATAACGTATCTTCCCGTGGACAGCGATGGCCTCGTTGACCCGGACGACGTCGCCCGCTCGGTTACGGAGCACACGATACTTGTAAGCGTGATGCTTGCAAACAACGAGATTGGCGCCATTCAGCCAATTGCGGAGATAGCCGCGGCGGTCGCGCGCACGGCCGCGCTCTTTGGACGAAAGATATATATGCACACTGACGCCGTTCAAGCCGTGGGGGCTATCGAGGTGAACGTGCGCGAACTGGGCGTGGACCTGCTCAGCCTGTCCGCTCACAAGCTGGGCGGCCCCAAGGGCGTGGGCGCGCTCTATATCAAGCGCGGAACCCCGTTCGAGCCGCTTATAATGGGCGGCGGCCAGGAGAGGGAGAAGCGATCCGGAACAGAGAACATTCCCGCCATTATTGGGCTGGCGGAAGCCATGCGTCTGGCGGAAGCCGAACGCGAGCGGACGACCCCATATATAACGCGGCTCAGGGACAGAGTCATATACGGGATTCAGGAGCGAGTCGAGGGGGTTCACCTGAACGGACACCCCACACGGCGGCTGCCGAACAACGTGAACGTCTCGTTCGAGAACGTGGAGGGCGAGCCTATTCTGCTGGGTCTGGACTTCGCCGGAATATGCGCTTCGAGCGGGTCTGCCTGCTCGTCGGCGTCTCTGGAGCCTTCCCATGTTCTGACCGCGATAGGACTGCCCGCGGATCTGGCACAGGGCAGCCTTCGTATTACAGTGGGAAGCGACAACACCGATGAAGAAGTTGATTACCTTCTCGAAACGCTGGCGGATCTCGTTTCCAGATTGCGAGCGATGCCATCGTTATCGGGAGTATAGTTCAATCGAGATTGTGCGACGAAACTAAATGCCAAAATATACTGACCTCATAAATATATGCCGAATCCCGAAGTTCCGGCATGGCGGGGCCATGTCCGGTATGTTGAAAACGAGATACCTGCCCGCGCTGTTGGGATTGTTGATTGTGGCGCTCATTGGCTGCTCAAGCGATCCCGACATTATTGCGGTCCGGGGGCGGAGTATCGAGATACACGCCGAAAGGCCGGTGGTCGTCGAGAAAATCTCGTTCTCGAGCGGAGACGACCACCGCCTTATCAGGCCGAGGGCATCCAATCGTGAACTCGCCGCGGTGCTGGTCACGGTCGTGAACCGCACCAGCACTGTGATGCCGCTTCTCATAGACCCCGAAGCCGCGAGGCTCGGAGACCGCCGGGGAGAGAGAATATCCGCGCTCGATCCCTTTGAACGTTCCGCGCAGGTCGAGACTACTGACGAGGAAGAGGACAGGTTCGCGCCGCTGCTCTGGGGCCAGATACAGCTCGACCGCAACTTTCAGGTTTCCGGGTGGGTGCTGTTCGACGTTCCGAAGGGCCTGACTCTTGGAACATTGTGGTGGGACGAGGTGGACGAGGTGGTCGCGGACTATGTGGAATATCGCAGACGCTGAATTCCATTTCCTGAACCTCACACAACCCCGCCGCATCTAATATAATGAAGCGGTCAACCCCAAACCTTTATGCAGATTGGAGCGAAACATGGCCAATACAGTAGAAATTACGGATTCGACATTCCAGGATGAAGTAGTCAACTCCGACACCCCGGTGGTTGTTGACTTCTGGGCAGAGTGGTGCGGCCCCTGCAAGATGATCGCGCCCATAGTGGAAGAGCTTGCGGGCGAGTACGAGGGCAAGGTCAAGTTCGCCAAGATGGACGTTGACTCCAATCCGCAGACTCCGATGCAGTTCGGCATCCGCGGCATTCCAACGCTGCTGATATTCAATGGCGGCCAGGCCGTCGGTCAGGTGGTCGGCGCCGTTCCCAAGTCCATGCTCAAGAAGAGAGTGGATGAGGCCATCACCTAGACATTATCCCAGGATATAGCGTCCTCGCCCTGGACGAGTGAGGACGAACACCCTCCCTGGGAGCGGATAGGGCCTGGTGGCTCTCGCGGTCTTCAAAACCGTCCGGCGGCAACCCAGCGGTTGGCGCGGTGGGTTCGACTCCCTCTCGCTCCCGCCAGAAATTTACTAAAAAGACGATGGGGCGAGAATTCGCCCCATCGTCTTTTTCATATTTACCTGCTAATGGTGAATGTGCTCACCATCCGGTCGCCGCTATCTCTGAGCCAGGAGAATGCTCAGGACATCAGGCGCGGCCTTTGCCGCCAATCCCCTCAGCTGTTGCATTGTCATGCTGCCGAGCGGGTGAGGAACTACGACATAGGGATAGTCGGGAACTCCTCCCAGGGCCGCCATGGCGTCCGCGCTGGTAACAAACGGCTCAGTGCATATCACCACGGTCGGCACACCGCGCCGCTCCAGGGTCAGTCCGTCGTGCACACTGCACGATGAGCAAGACCCTCAATCGCCGGACGACGTGATAACCACGTCACATTGGGCGACAATTTCATCTATTATATCCTCGGGGCAGGGGCGGGAGGCGTTCATCTTGTTGCGTTCGACTACGCCGCCGAACTCGTACCTGTCCGCGAGAACCTCGTGGAGAGCCATGAGCATCTCCTCGGAGTTGAGCTTGCCGTTTGCCAACAACCCGAGTGTAACTCCATCGAGCGTTCTGGGTCTGTCGGCGATTACTCCTTCCGCCGGAAGCGGGGCCACCGTCGGATCCAATACCGATATTCCTGCTGAACCGTTCATGCTAAACCTCCCTTATATTGTGTAAGCCTATTCTATCAGCCTTGTAACAGAGCGCGATCCGCTGCCCCCGCTCCATAGCGGTATCACGCACGAGAACGCTCCGGCGTGTCCGCCCGCGACGACCACCGTAATTGCTTCCGGCGACATGGCGGAGTGCAGGTAATCGTCGTCCTCGCCGACCGACTCACGGATGAAACGTCCTGCCGCGCGCCATTCGGCAATGGTTCGCCGCGCCGCGCCGTGAATGAATTCTTTCACCTGATCCTTTGACCACCCCGCTCGTTCCAGGTGGCCTATATGCTCAGGACACAGGACGATAACCACTTCACCCTGGTTCCAGCCGGCGCCTCCGGCGAACATCGCGTCGCGGAAAGATATGAGTATCTCCTCGGGCTTCTGGAATGCGTGGTTGTCAACCTGTATGCTGGACAGGCCCGCGAAAATGGATAGGGTGCTGTCGCCTGAAGAAAAGCCCCTGTCGGTCTGGAGCGGACCCCATGGCGAAACGTCCTCGTCCTCCCCGATGCACCAGGTGTATTTGCCCGGGTGGCCTTGGGTAGCCTTGTCAATCTCGCCGGAGACCGATCCGGTCGCGTTGATGATAACCAGGCGTATCGCGCGGCCAATGGTGGCGTTGGCGCGATGTCCCGGCCCGAACACGCTTATGCTGGAATTCAGACCCACCTCCCGCGCTATCGGCCCGTTCACGATGGCGAGAACGGCGGAGCCTTGTGTGCTGGCCGTGACCGCGTGGAGGTTGAATTGCGGTTCGCACATCGCCTCGACCGCGGCGGCCACTATCTTGAAGTATTCCGGCCTGCACCCCGCCATGACCGCGTTCACCGCGGCCTTTTCAGCGGTGATGACCCGCCCCTTTGTCGGCTCAGTGCCGAGTATGTCGGATGGGCTTCTGCCCGCCGCCGCCAGGAACGCGGCCACCAGATCGGGTGTCGGCGGAATGATGGGGAGGCCGTCCGTCCAGCCCCGAGCCATGTAATCTTCGACTACGTCATTCCAGCCGTCGAATTGGATGTGGTTCGAACTAAGTTGCGCGCTTGCCATATTTGCCTTTCCTGTCAGGATGGCCCGATTATATGAATCGGCGCAGTCTTGGTCAACCGCTCCGTGGTCTTTCGATTTTGGCGAAAACAGACATTCGTATGTTGTGTTAGAATTGCGCCGCCATAAACTGTGTGCGACGAGTCAAGGACAGGTTGTAAGGAGGCGCCGATATGGTTGAAATCGAGACACCCATGCCGGCTCCCTTTCCGAATCCGGCCAGTCTGCGAAAACCCAAGTTCGCCCATCCAAGTGAGGAAGAGTTTGCCAGAATCCTCGACTTCTATGGCCTGCGCTGGGACTATGAACCAATATCCTTCCCCCTGGAGTGGAAAGACGACCGCCCGGTCGAGATGATGACGCCCGATTTCTACCTGCCCGACCTGGACCTCTACCTTGAATTGACGACGATGAAGCAGTCGCTGGTAACGCAGAAAAACCGCAAGATACGAAGGCTGCGCGAGACCTACCCGGACGTGAACGTCAAGCTGCTGTACAGGAAGGACTTTCACCGCCTTCTGGCAAAGTTCGGATTCGGACCGCTGACCGGGCCGGAAGCGCCGCGCATCTCGAGGGTGCTCTACTCCGAGCGTCGGATCTCTCAGAAGGTCGAAGAACTGGGGAAGGCTCTCTCCACGGACTACGCCGACACCCAGCCGGTGCTCGTCGGCGTTCAGCGCGGCATGGTCTGTTTCATGGCGGACTTGATGCGCCACATATCCCTGCCCATACGCATGGATTTCATGTCTATATCACACTACGCGGGGGAGAACGGCCCGGACATCAGGATTACCAAGGCCCTGGATATTGATCTCGAGGGCGCTGATATAATCCTCGTCGAGGACATCGTTGATACCGGAATGACGCTGAACTGGCTGACAGGCTACCTGCGCTCTCTGGCTCCGTCCAGTGTCGAGGTGTGCGCTCTGCTCGACAAGCGAGTGCGCCGCATCGCGGATGTTGATGTAAAGTACGTCGGCTTCGAGGCGCCGGACGAGTTCCTAGTGGGTTACGGCCTGGACTACATGGAAACTTACAGGAACCTGCCGTTCATAGCCGTACTCAGACCGGAGGGGAACTCCTGAGAAATGAACACGCCCCAACAGGCTTTGCCTATCTGTCCTCAACCCCCTGAAACCCGGCGGGTGGGCCGCCTGATCCCCGATGGTCTCCTCCATTTGGCTCGGTCCATTGGGACGTGTATAGATACTATAGGGCATTCTGGCATCTGTCAACCCCTTTTTAACACAATTTTAAGAAAATGATAAAATTGGACTCTATCGAATCCCGAATGATGAAAATAGAAGCAAAAATGCGACCAGGAGAACTATATGCCAACCACAGCGCCAACCATGACCACGATAAACAAGACAGAAGCCCGCTCGACCGGCGGAATGGTGGCTACCAAGGACATACACGCCACCAAAGCCGGACTCCAGATCCTGGAGATGGGCGGCAACGCCGTTGACGCCGCGGTCGCGGCCTGCTTCGCAATAGGGGTCGTCGAGCCCGGGTCGAGCGGTATAGGCGGCGGCGGATACATGGTCTATCAGGTCGGAGAACGGGGTGGGGTCATAGGCTTCCCTATGAAGGGGCCGCTGGACGCGACGCCCGGTATGTACGAGTTCACCGGCGAGGCCGCGGTCGGCAACTTTGGCTGGCCTGGGGTGGTCAACAACGAGAATCTCGAGGGATTCAGGTCAATAGCCGTTCCGGGCGCGGTCGCCGGTCTGTGCGAGGCCAATAAGAGACTCGGCAAACTCCCCCTGTCCGAAGTAATCGCGCCCGCCGTGTCGCTCGCGCGGGATGGCCACTCGCCGGGATGGCACAACATATACTCGCTTGGCCTGATGTCGGACAAGCTGTTCGCCTACGACGAGTTGAGGAGCGTGTTCATGCCGGGCGGCAAGCTGCCCACCGGCGACCTGACCTCGCAGGCGAATCTGCGGCAGCCTGATCTGGCCAACGTTCTGGAGGCAATCGGCAAACACGGCGCGTCGGCCTTCTACGGCGGAGACGTAGCGTCGGCTATCACATCCGACATACGCGCCAACGGCGGAATACTGTCGGAGCGCGACCTCGCGGAGTACAAGCCCTTCGTGTGGGACGGCGGGCTGGAATTCGGATACTCGGGTCACACGGTTCGAGTGCCTCCATTCGCCTGCGCCGGAACGACTTCCGCCATGACCCTCAAGCTGCTGGACGGTTTCGACATATCCGCTATGGGACACAACTCGCCGGAAGCGCTCCACGCCTATATCTACTCCGCAAGGCTCGCCTACGCGGACAGGTTCAGGTACTTGGCCGACCCCGCGTTCGTGGATGTTCCGTGGGCCGGCCTCGTGTCGGACGGGTACTCAGAAAGCCGTCGCGCGCTCATGTCCGCGGACCGGCTGGGGAAGATAGAGTCCGGGGATCCCTGGGCATTCGAGGAAGGCGCTCCGTCCCGCGTGTTCGAGGCCAGCACGCCCGCTCTCGACTCAGGCACGACTCACCTCTGCGCGATGGACGCGTACGGCGGCGCGGTCTCGCTTACCAACACGCTGATGGCTGGGTTTGGCTCAGGCATTATTCCAAAAGGCACGGGCGTGGTTATGAACGACGGCATGATGTGGTTCGATCCGGTTCCGGGCAGGGTGAACTCGATAATGCCCGGTAAGTACCCGCTGAACAACATGACGCCCGCGCTGGTAATAGACTCCGATGGCGTAAAGCTGGCTGTCGGCGCATCGGGCGGGCGCAGGATAACCAACTGCGTCACACAGTTGATAACAAAGGTCGTCAACTATGGAATGGGGCCGCAGGAGTCCATAGACTCGCCACGAGTGGACTGCTCGCTTCCGGTCACCAGCGTTGATCCGCGCCTGCCCGCCGAAGTCGTAGCGGAGCTTGAATCCAGGGGCCACCGTATCTACACAATCGGCAGCGGCCAGGTCGAGGACGGATTCGCCAGTTTTGCAAGCCCGGTCACCATAGTCCGCGACCCCGGCTCTGGCTTCCGCGCCGGAGTAGACACGTTCCACTCCGCCTACGCCGAAGGCATTTAGCCGGCAAACTGCCAGACTTGTCTGTGGATTATCAGTGCCGCAGGCAGGTCTGAAACTCGCTATCCGAGCGCCGACCGGGGCAGCTAAAATAAGTGGTCAGGGTTCTGTGCGCCCTTGCCGGCGAGCGGCGCATTTCATAGTAAGGGGATGTCCATGACAATCACAAAGACAGAACTGCTAACCGCCGATGACCTGCTGGAATTGTACGGCAGGGGAGTTCGCGGCGCACTTATCAGAGGGGAGCTCCGCGAAACTAGGCCAATCGGCGGAAGACATGGCGAAGTCGTAGTGAAATTGGTCATTCCTATGGGAATTTACATAACGCCGCGTCGCCTGGGGCGGCTGGCCGCTTCCGACACGGGTGTCCTGCTGGAACGCGACCCCGACACGGTGCGCGAGCCTGACATAGCGTTCATCTCCTCGGATAGGCTTCCCCTGGACGTAGAGGTGACCGGATACTACGAAGTCGTTCCGGACCTTGTAGTGGAGGTCGTGTCTCCGGGCGACAGTCCGCGCGAGGTGATGGACAAGGCGCTCATGTGGCTGAGTTATGGCGCGCGCCTGGTATGGGCGGTGAGCCCCGGCTCCCGCTCCGTGGACGTTTATAGAGCGGGCGAGCGCACTATAACGCTGGACGAGAGCGACACGCTGAACGGCCTCGACGTACTGACCGGCTTCACCTGCCCGGTGAGCGGCATCTTCAGTTTTTAGGAGTCGCCCGCCGCTTTCATGGGCGGAGTTTTACATTGTCTCAGAGGTGAACTATGCCAGCATGGGGACTAGTCGTGAATGACAGAAGCGAGATTCTTCTGATTCAAAGAGCGTATGGCAAGGAAAAAGGCAAATGGAGTCTGCCCGGAGGGATGAGGGATAAAGGCGAAACCTATAAACAGACCGCCGTCAGGGAAACAAGAGAAGAAACGGGCATCAGAATGTCTGCTGACAGCTTGTATCGCAGAGGCAGGCAGGGCAACTATGAAGTCTGGAAAGGGAGGCGCATAGGCGGATACTTGAAAGTTCAACGGAAAGAGTGCCTGGACGCGAAATGGTTCCAGAAAGATATGCTGCCACACGACGCAAACCTGGCTTTCGGTCCCGATAAAATAGTCGTTGGGAAGTGGGCAGACGAAAATCAGGGTAGCCGTCGTGTTCACTATCCCCGTTCCAAAATGGGTAGGGCAGGCTTCGGACTGGTGGTGAACGACAAGAATGAAATCCTTCTGATAAGACATAGCGGGGGCAGGCGAGCGGGCAAGTGGGGTCTGCCGGGCGGCAGACCCAAATCTGGAGAAGGCAGGCGAGATACCGCCATAAGGGAAGTCAACAAAGTCGCCGAAATCAAGATCATCGCCGACCACCTGTATTATGAGAACAGCCACCGCGCGAAAATCTGGCTAGGAAAGTCCAAAGGAGGCTTGATTTCCTGGGCTTCCACGCATTTGAAAGGAGGACATTCCAAGGTCTCATGGTTTCCGATAGACAGGTTGCCCGATGACGATAGCCTCGCGTTCGCCATAGACGTGAGGACTATCGAAAAGTGGGCGAGCGAAAACCCCGGGAGCCACCGCGTCCGTTATTGACTATAGGTGTCAGGCGGCGTAACCCCATGCAATATCGAGTACTCGGAGATAACCGCGCGTTCTCCGCCGATATTTCCCCATACCAAGATTGTATAGACTCCATCGCCATGCTTCGCAATCAAGTCGCTCAAGTCCGCATTCACGGAAAAAGATTCTTCTCCGACGGCCCATTCTGAGGCTGTAAGCCAAGGCACGATGATTGGGATTCCTTGGCGCTCCTGGCTCTTGTCGTATGCTGACTTCCAGAATCGGTGAGACTCTTCGTGAGAGCGTGGAGCGGAAGCGTCCGCCGGAACGTGATAGGGGTCGGGACAAGGCTTATACGATCTTGTGAATTCATCTTCATCCCAATGCCAGCCTGCCGGTAGCGGTTCTCTTAGCGCGGCTATCTGAAGTCCGTTGTCATAGCAGTACGTTCTTGTGATCTGGCCTCTGGTGAGCGGGTGTGTCGGTGGATCATAATAAATCTGCAAGCCTAGATCGCGGTCTTGGTCGAATCGCGCCCCGTTTTTCGTTCTGCCCGATATTCTCAAAACGCCGTTCTCAATAGATGGCAGTTCATCGTATTCGACATAATCGCCCTCGAAGTGCTGATAGGCCAGAAAGTTGTAACGGTCCCACGCCAGACCGATATTGACCTTCTTGTGCCACCTGTCCAGAATGTTGCTTCTGTGGCCTAAGCTGTCCATCCACCCTTCCATCGCCTGACGAATCTCGGTGTTGATGCTCTGGATAGCGCGGTAGCCGTCGGACGCCTTTATACAGTAGTCGCTTCCGGATCCATTCTCCCCATTGGACTGGTAGCCTCCGGCCAGGCTGTATCTCATATACGGCTTCAGTCCGTCAATTCCCCAGTGCGATGCGAAGCAGTTCTCAAGAGCGGCTTCCGCGTGAAACTGGGCGGCGATGTTGTTTCCGAGAACAACCGGATCGAGTCCAACCTTCGCCCGCTCGGCATTGATGAGTTTGAGCATATAGCGTTTCTCTTCTATATGGCGCAATTGAGGTGGCGGAACGGAAGTGGATGTTGGTTCAGGCGCGGGTGTGTTTGTCGGCAGAGGCGTGTTCGTTGATGTCGGAGTCAGGGTAACTATCGGTGTTGGTATAGATGTAGCTGTAACTGTTGACTCCGGCATAGGGGCCATAGTGGGTGTCGGTGTGGCAGTGGAGATTGGTGTATAAGGGCTGGCTGGAGTCAGGGCAGATGCAGTAGTGACGTCATGCGTTGCGACATTCACACTGACAGTCGTATGTGAATCGCCAATTGTGAACTTCAGTGTGTGAGACCCCGGGGTCAATGCGCGGGTGAACACAAATGACCTGGATTCTCCCGGAGACAACTTGCCTATGATGTTCACCAGTTCATGAACTCCGTTGTCCACGACCATTTCGACCTGCGCGATTTCATCTCTTTCCAAATCCCCCTCGTTCTTCACCTCCAACAAGAAATCCACCTGTCCGCTGTCCAGTAACTCCATACCTACAACTTCTATTGAATATTTAGCAGGGGCGGGCGTGAGTGTAGCCGTGGGTATCCGCGTCGCCGTAGTGGTGGGCTGCGGCTTGGGTGCGCTGGTTGGCGTTGGAGTTGCCGTTGAAGTTGGAACCGCCTGTACAGGCACGACTTGGACAGGCGGGGTGGTGGGCGACGGAATCACTGCCAATGCGGGTGCAGTTGGCGTTGGAGTGGGGGCATCGGGGACTGAGTTCACGAGTCCCCCGACAAACTCTGAAACCTGGGTGCGCAGGCCCGCATCTTGGTATGCGTAGAGTCCGGCCGCCCCAACAATGACTCCGATGAGAAGCAGCGCCAGCGTCTTTCCCATAGGCTAAATACGGCTCCCGACTCTCTTATAACCTGGCTGCTGATCCAAAATCCATCATCTTTCGACATCCCACCAGATGACGCCCTGGCGGACTGGGCGGGCAATTTTGATTTTGTAGCCGTCTTTGGTCGGTTCGAGGAACTGTTCGATTGAGTCGGAGAGACGCTGACGCCTTTCGGAATCCGACCCGATGAACAGCCGTCCGCTCACCTCTTCAACTGCCGCTTCCACGCTCTCGAAGGACTGCGGCCCTGCCGGCGCCATCATTCGCACGCTGGGATAAATCCCCATCTCCCAGAGAACGTTCATCAACTCGGGAAGGGCGGGCAGGTTGACTCGCGCCTCTCCGTACACAGGCTCCCACAGGGCCGCAACCCCCGCCTGTGGCGAGTCCACGAAAGATACCAGGACCACCCTCTCGCGGGCGTGGTCCTGTAGTTTCTCTATAAAAGGACGGATGTCCGGGACCCCGTACACGACGTGGGAACAGAGCGCTAGGTCGGCGCTATCCACCTGGGCGGATTCCCAGTCGGCGTGAACGCCCGTTACGTTCACGTCTCCGACCTCGGAGAGCGACTCTTCAAGTTGGGCCAGCATTGCCTGGGACGGGTCAACCACGGTGGCGCTTCCGCACCTGAGAGCCAGGGCTATGGCGAATCGGCCCGCGCCTCCTCCCACGTCCAGGACTGTGGTGTCTTCGGAGACCATCTCGAAAATGTTGTTGAGTATCTCGTCGTCCGTGCGATAGGGGTCGGCGCGGAACATGGGCGCGAGATTTCGCCAGAAGTCGCCCTCTCTCATAGAGGCATCCATAACGCTTTCCGACTGCGCATGGTGCGTTTCGACCCTTGTGCGCCACATTTCAGTCGCTGATGTTCCCATGTACGAATTCAATCGTGGTCTCCTTTCGTGGAACCAAATCCCATGCAGAGCATTGACTGCCCTCTATTCACGCTCAGAGCCATCCTGAATTTGGAAATTATGCCGGATTAGCGGTTCGGGTGAACCAATGGCGCTCGCGCTCGGATTGTATCGCAGTTAGGTATGACCGTGTAGCAGTAGGGTCTTTCCAAAGTCGGCCTGAGTTTCCCTTCTACTACACAAACACACCTCCGATACGCTACAATGTACGCATGATAAACAACTTCCGCGACAGACTATCCATAAATCCTACCTTATCAATCACGTTCCCGCGCGTCAGAAAAAATTGTCTTAGCTATAAACGCTGGGGAAACGCTGGGTGAAAACTGCCCCAGCCTCCCCCTAGCGTCTCCCTGTTAATCGCCCAGCGTATCATCGACAACTATAAATCCAGGTATATGCAACCACGTCGATCTAGCTTTTCTATCATGTTCGGGCTGATTCGACCGCGCCGGCTGATTGCCGACTTTGAAAACGCCCCGGTGTAGTAGAACCGGAAACTCAGACCAATTTGGAAAAGAGCCTGAAACCCGCGCCCAACACTTGCGCCAAGCGGTAATAAGTAGTAAATTCTCTATACATGGATTAGCCGCTCACAATCGCGTAACAGGGAGCGTTTCAATGGCTTCGCAAAACGGAAATCATCAAAAAGCGCTGGTCGTGGTTCAGCTATCCGGCGGGAACGACACGCTGAACACCGTCGTGCCTTTCAACGACGGTCTGTACCACGATTTTCGTCAGAAGGTTAAACTCGATACAAGCAAGGTTCACCCAATCAGCGACGATCTCGCGTTCAATCCCAGCATGGGGCCGGTCAAGCGGCTGTGGGATGAGGGCAACGTCGCCGTAATCAATGGAATCGGCTACCCGAACCCGAACCGCTCGCACTTCCGCTCGATGGATATATGGCACACCGCGCTTCCCGACGACATTGGGCGCGACGGCTGGCTCGGACTGGCGACCAGGGAATTGGACCCGGCGGGAGACAACGTTCTGACCGCGGTGAACTTCGGTCGCGGCCTGCCCAGGGCGCTTGCGGTTCGCGGCGTTCCTGTGGCTTCGGTCGGCAACCTGGAGACGTACGGTCTTTTCCCCGACGTTCAGGACGGAATAATGCGAAAGTACGCGCTCGAGGCGTTCTCGCAGATGTACGGCGGACAGGGCAAGGACACCGTAATGGAATTCCTGGGACAGACGGGCAGGGACGCGCTCAAGGGAGCCGACATACTCCGCACCGCTCCGGCCCGGTACCAGTCCTCCGTCGAATACGCGGTGAACCCAATCGCGGAGAGCCTCAAGAGCGTCGCGCAGGTGCTGTTCGCCGATCTGGGAACCCGCATCTTCTACACCCAGCACGGCAGCTTCGATACCCACTCGGGCGAGATCGTGAGCCACGCCAAGTTGTGGAACGAGGTGGCGGGCGCGATTGGCGACTTCTACGACGATCTGAGGGAACACGGACGCGAGAACGACGTCGCCATCCTCGTATTCTCTGAATTCGGGCGCAGGATAAAGGACAACGGCTCCGGCTCCGACCACGGCTCGGGAGGGACGGCATTCGTGATAGGCGGCCAGGTCAACGGCGGACTCTATGGCGATTACCCGTCTCTCGATCCTCATATGCAGCTCGAAGGGGACCTTCAGTTCAACAACGACTTCAGAATGACGTATGCCACACTGCTGGACCGCTGGTTCAAGATTGACTCGGAGCCGATTGTAAACGGCGCGTTCGAGCATTTCGACTTCCTGCCCGCCTAGCGTGAAACGAGGCTTCGGAAGGCACTAGGCAAGACAAAAGGAGAATTAAGATGACCACTACCGCGGAGATCTCTCTGATGGCCCACCTGATGAGACGCGCCGGTTTCGGGGCGACCCGTGAAGAGCTGGACGAACTGGCAGCCAGAGGCTACGAGAACGTGGTCGAGGACCTGATAAATCCCAGCGGTGACAGGGGCAACCTGCCCGACGACCTGATTCGCAGGTACCACGTTGACCATTCTGAACTCAGGCAGCTTGACGGCGCGGGCGCTTATTGGCTCTACCGCATGATTACGACGAACTCGCCCTTGGAAGAGAAGGTGGCGCTTTTCTGGCACAGCCTGTTCGCCACAGGATATTCCAAGCTGAACCAGGCGCGCGTGCTCCTGAACCAGATAGATATGTTCAGGCGGGTTGGCTTCGGCAGTTTCAAGGACATCCTCGTGGAACTGTCTAAAGACCCTGCCATGATTATCTGGCTGGATAACAACGACAACCACGATGGCGCGATCAACGAGAACTATGGCCGCGAACTTCTGGAACTCTTCTCGTTGGGCATTGGCAACTACACCGAAGACGACATCAAGGAGGCGTCGCGCGCGTTCACCGGGTGGACTCTCAGGAACGCCGAGTATATGTCCATGCGAGCGATGAAGGACTCTATCTGGCCGTACAGCCGCATCGCGTGGCACTTCGAGTTCCGCGATCACGACCACGACGCCGAGGAGAAGGAGTTCCTGGGCGAGCGCGGCAACTTCGACGGCGACCAGATAGTTGACATCATCTGCCGCCAGGACGCTACTGCCAGGTTCGTGTGCACGAGGCTGTTCCAGTTCTTCGCTGCCGACGAGATAGACGAGGCTGGTGAGGCTACAATTGAGCAGATGATGGCCTCCTATTTCGAGTCCGACTATGAAATCCGCTCGGTCCTCCGCACATTATTCAATTCGAAATACTTCACATCAGAACAGGCAAGGTACGCCAGGGTGAAGGCTCCGGTCGAGACTGTGGTTGGGGCCGTCAGGATGGCAGGCTCTTACAGACAACCGACGCTCGGCGTAAATATGCTGGCGAGCCAGGCATTCTTCATGGGACAGGGGCTTCTCCAGCCTCCGACCGTCGAGGGATGGCACGAGGGCATCGAGTGGATTGACAGCGGCGCTCTAGTAGAGCGTGTCAACTTCGCCGCCAGGGAGCTTGGCAATCCCGACAACCCGGGAGTCCGAGCCATATCCGACAGGCTCGCGCGGGATGGCGGGCATACCCAGTCTCCCGAACAGCTTGTGGATGGCTGCCTGGACCTCATGGGGCCGATTCAGGTCGGGGACGATACCCGGAGCGCGATAGTCTCGTTCGCGTCCCAGTTCGGCGACGTGAATCTGGAGGATGACGACTCCGTCCAGAAGGTCGCTAACGTAATGCGCCTGATAGCGTCGTCCAAAGAGTACCAGTTGGCGTAATCGGAGAGTGCCGGCCAATCAAATCGAGCTTAACAGCGCAACAATGAGCCGGTGTCCCTGGATACCGGCTCATTGACGGAAGGCCGCTGAAAATTCAATCGAAACGGGGTGAACTAAGGTGACTGCGCAGGCTGCCGCTACCTTTGACTATATAAAGACTGTTGGGATAGTGAACAACGGCGACAACGGTCGTGGATTCGCCAACCCTTATGACATCGCGTTTCGCCCGGATGGTCGCATTTATGTACTGAACCGCTGTGACCCCGCGCGCGCCAAGGCAATCCGCGTCGGCGTGTGCAACCTGGACGAGGACTACCTGTTCGAGTTCGGGAACGGTTACGGGCAGGGCGACGGACAGTTCACGTGGCCGGTCGCCATAGCTTTCGACAGCGCGGGCAGGCTCTACATAACCGACGAATTCAACCAGCGCGTGGTCGTTTACGACGCATCCGGCGACTATATCACGCAGTGGGGCGAGATGGGCGCCGCGCCCGGCCAGTTCAACGGCCCGGCGGGAATAGCGATTGATAAAGAGGACAACATATACGTCACCGACCAGCACAACTGTCGAATCCAGAAGTTCAGCGCGGATGGCGAGTACATAACCGGCTGGGGCGAGCGCGGCGCCGCGCCAGGTCAGTTCGACCTGCCCTGGGGCGTGGGTATCGGCGCAGACGGCGCGGTGTACGTCTGCGACTGGCGCAATGACCGAATCCAGAAGTTTTCTCCCGATGGCGAATATCTACTGAGCGTGGGGTCTTCGGGTAGCGGCGACGGACAGCTTAACCGGCCCTCCGGGGTCGCGGTGGACTCCGACGGGCTGATATACGTCGCGGACTGGGGCAACGAGAGAGTGCAGGTATTCAATCCTGAAGGCGAACACGCAGCCACGCTTCGAGGACAGGCGACTCTATCGCAGTGGGCTATGGACTACTTCTCCGCCAATCAGGACGAGTGGGAAGTGCGTCGGATAGCCGACCTCGAACCCGACTTGCCCGAACACCTCCAGTCCCCGTACCACGTATCATCCCAGATAGAGCCATACTTCTGGGGGCCGGTATCCGTCCGCCTGGACGACCAGGAGCGCCTCTACGTGGTCGAGACTAACCGCCACCGCTTCCAAGTGTACCGGAAGTCAGCCTAAAGATATAGGTTAATTTCAAGGCCAAATGAGTGTAGTGTATAGTGTAGCTTAAGCTGAAACCACACTTGTATTCAGGTTGATTAGGACACTACGTTGACACAACCCCTAAAGGATTCTCTGATCAGTGTGATACAAGACTCGCCAGGAAGAGTGATACTTGCAATACCCTCACCTGCAACCACTCAAATTAGATTGGCCATACGAGCGGCGTCTAAACACAGTAAGAAAATGATTCCGATTGGCTCAGCTATCAAGAAAAGTGTCAATAGGGTGTTGGTAATTGATTAGCGGGTTGCGGAGTGGGCGGAAGAGAGTCAGAGGGAACGGGCCGGCAGAGGAGCGCCGCCGAACACATCGCAGAGCGCATCCACCAGCGTATCGTCATCAACCTTCCGCGCCAGAGTCCTGATCACGCTCGTGAACGCAGAGTACGCCTCAGCCCCTTCGTCGGTCTTCGAACACTGCGACACCTTCCGAGCTATCACAGCCCCACGCAGAGCCCGCTCAGCCCGATTGTTGGTCGGCTCTACGTTGGGGTCATCCAGAAAGCGCAGCAGGTTGCCGTGGTCGTTGTGCCTGCCGAGTTCATTCAGAAGTCTCTGATTGTCCGGGTCCGGCATCTGACGATCTCGCAGATGGTGGGACACCTCCCGTTTCAACCGCTCAGCCTCACCCACAAAGTCCGCCGCCTCTCCGCGACGTTCCGACTCCCGCAGCTCAATCGACTCTCTCAGAAGTTCGATCAACCGCTTTCCGAAGCTGCGACCTCTGCCCACCTTGGTCTGAACCACCTCACCGATAGAACGTATGACGTGCGCCATGCACTTCTGCTGTCTGACACCGGACAGAGTACGCGCGTCATAGCTCCGGCCCCTGTCCGTCACCATCACTCCGCCATAGCCTGAGGGGATCAACTCTCTGACTTCCTCGTTGCGGTGGCGAGAGCGTATCTGGTACACGGTCGTCTCATCGGTCTCGAACGCCATCAGGAAAGCAGGCTCTCCGCCCACACGCCAGCCCGTGTCGTCGGTGTGTACGAACGAACTTGAGCGCACCGAACCGCGCAGACTGCGGTAGGCGTCTCCCACCTCTCCCTTAGCGCGGCGCAGAGCGTCCTGTGTGATCGCGCTCTGGGTTATCTTCACCCCGGTCAGAGTCCTGAGTATAGATGGAATCTTCCTCACCGGGACCCCCGCGCTGTGGTGCAGTATATGGGCCGCCGACATCACGCGCTTGCCCATTCTGTGAGCGCTCGCGCCATACTGGTCAGGGGCGACTTCCCGATTACTACCACGAACCCTCTTGCCGCAGGACCGGCAACGGCATATCTGCACTCTGTATCCCTTCACCTCGGGCCTGGGCATCGGGGGAATGTCGGTGATGTAGGCATAGCCCACTCCCTCGTGTTCGAGCGCGCCTCCGCATCCCGGGCAACTCTCCGCCGACACCGAAACGTCAATGATCGGTTCTGTCAGTTCATCGGCAGAGGGAGGCTTTCGGAAGCTGAATGACCCTGTTCCCGGCTTTCGGCCCGGCCGCCTGGGCTTTGCGGCTCGCTTGCCCTTGGAGAACGGAGCGGCCTGGCGCTTTCCCGCTCGCTGAGCCTCGGCGAGTCGCTTCTGTAACTCTCGGATCGTCGCCATCTGCCGCGCAACTTGCATTTGCAGCCGGTTGACCGCGGACGTCAGTTCGTCGCGTTCAGAGGGAGAAAGGTCTTTGTCCGTACACATAGCCGCAGTATAAGAATATGCTCGGCCCGACGCAATCCCACGAGAATGCCGCTAATCAATTACGGGTGTTGAATCAAAGAACTTTCTTACCACCTTCAAATACTGTCATAACCATATCTGAGGCTAAGCAACTTCCATCTGAGAATGTTCTAATCATGGTAACTGGAAGTCAAGGGGAAGAGACATCGGCTCTCGCACAAATTGCCAGCGGTGCGTTTTCAGATTTCCAGATAGCGCCAAGTGATACAGTTTTCATATTGTCGTCTTTCGTCCCTGCCAACATGGGCCCGGTGGACAGAATGGCGGACAAACTAATGGATTTGGGTGCAACGGTTACGAAACACCACTCATTACCCATCCCCTCCAAAACTCCCGAGATTAGGAAATTACGCAAGGTTACGAAAAAGCACCCAGCTCCCCGTATAAAAAGACGTCCAGCGCCCAGTGAGCGTGTGAAACCAGGTATCTCCGATCCAATGAAAAGGTCGTCGTCTGCGTCAATCATCCCATCATTAGGATCAGGTATCCCCGATACCCCAGTAATGAAAAGTGGATATAGAACTATGAAAAAGCCTTCGGAAATGCAGCCATCCTGGCGTATTACCAACGAGACCAAACAGTCTAGTTTCAGTCCCGAAGGACCGTACGGCTCTTGGGGCTTGAGTATCCCATCTAGGGATAGGTAATCGTTCAGACGATCAGATTCATAAGGGTGCCCTTGAGACCATTATGAGCAGAACAAATCCAACACATCCCGGCCTTAGTGTACTGGACAATGTAGAAGCTACAGGCTGGACGGTGGCGGAGTGCGCTGACCGCCTCGGCGTAAGTCGGAGCGAGTTGTCGCAATTGTTGAACGGACGTTGCGGGATTTCATCCGGAATGGCACTCGCCCTAGAACGCTTGGGCTGGAGCAACGCCGAGTTCTGGATGCGCAGGCAAGCCTACTATGACCTGGCCCAAGAGCGTCGCCAGCAAGCCGAATCCATCGGCGTCGCCTCTTCACCAGCGCAATAGCCACCCTCCGCCCTCTCACATCGGCGACCGTATGGACTTGGCGTAGTTGTTCCCAGGATAGCTCATCAAGCAATTAGCTCCTGGGAGAAGGAGGTGGCTCGTCGAAAGGCTCACCCTTCTCTTGGGCTTCCTTCATACGCTTGTACCAGGCTTCCCAGTCGGAATTCGCTTGCTCCCTGCCACGCTTCTCTCCGCGCTTCTCGAATCTGCGCTTCAGATATTCGGCGAGTACCACTATCAACCCTCCAGTGAATTCTGCAATCAGCGGTACGGTCATTGAAAAAACGATAAACAGAGGTATGGCTCTTGAAGTGCCGTACACCATAGCCTCGATTATCTCTCGATAACTCCCCGCGCTATCATGGATGCCCCACCGGATGAACGCCATCCAACCAAGCGTCTGCGCGCACAACAGTATAACGCAAATGTGCCACCACCGCTGGGAGACGCTCAGAACCGAAAGCTGCGGTTCCGGTTTGCCGGTGTCTTTGTCCTGTTCTGCCACTGCCTGAACCCCACTCACACCGGCGGCTGGATGAACTCCACGTAATTCCCCTCCGGGTCCTGTATGTAACATATGCCCCGCCTGCCGTCGGGGGTATCGTGGAAGATGGGGTCGGTGATGAACCTGATGCCCTCCGACTTCAGCTTATCGGAGAGCGCAGCGAGGTCGGCTACGTTGAAACATATATGCGCCGACCCAAGCTGATGCCGGTGTAGATGACCCTCCGGGCTGGGAGGACTTATGAAGTGGACGAGCTCCAGCGCGTGTTCACCCTCCGGCTTGCCCACGAAGACCAGCGTCCTGCGCGCGCCCGGAATGCCGGTGTGGTCGCCCTCCGGCGGCGCGACGCTGTCAACCTCGCGCATCACCGACAGCCCCAGCGTGTCGCGGTAAAACGCGACCATCTTCTCTATATCCTTGACCACGAAACCCGAATGGTTGAATCCTGTTATCATCTCAAGTCTCCTGCATTGCCTGTATTTGGTCTTGGATCGAACCCTACAAGGTCATACCCGGCGTTTGCAACACCCGAACCGCGAGTGTATCCTCTTATGCAGGAAAATCGCTGGGTATGGGGAGTCGCTTTGTTAGCCAGAATTCAATCGTCCCGCGCCTCCGCGGTCCTGAAAAAACTGGACTCGTGGATCACCTGGGGTATAGCAGGGTTCATAATAGGAATCGCGCTCGGCGTGAACGACCTGTCCGTCTGGCTGGTGGCCATAGGACTTGGCGCGTTCATCGCGTATGTCGCGCTCCACGGTCCCGCGAGACGGGAGACGGCGGGCGGCCTGTTTGCGGCGGGCGGGGTGTTTATAATAGCGTGGATTGTCGGGTTCGTGGCGCGCGGACTGCTGTCCCTGTGAACAGCCTGAATTCACAAGTGAACCCGGACTCCGCTGGAAACCCGGATGTATGCCTGAAATGATCGTGCGAGACAACCCAAACCGCGTTCACCTTTTCGTGACCTGTATAGTTGACCAGTTCTTCCCGGAGGTCGGCGAGGCGGTTGTGAGAACGCTGCGCGCGCTGGGCGACGATGTACAGTTCGACACCGCGCAGACGTGCTGCGGCCAGCCCGCGTTCAACTCCGGTTTCTGGAACGAAGCCAAGCCGCTCGCCAGGCGCTTCCTCAGCCGGTATGACGGCTCCGAGCCGGTTATCGTGCCGTCCGGTTCATGCGCGGCAATGATACGCAACTACTATCACGAACTCTTCGCTGGCGACCCCGTGAACCAGAGAAGGGCAGAGAGGCTTGCTCCAAGCGTTTTCGAATTCACCGAGTATATAGCCGAGAGGTCGGACGCAACTCGCTTGGATGAATTGCTTGGGGGCGCCAAACTCGACGCCCGGGTAGCGTTCCATGAAGCCTGTCACACCATGCGCGAACTGGGCGTTGACGCGCAGCCAAAGGCGCTGCTGGACAGGCTCGCCAATAGGGTGGAACTGCCCCAGGCCGAGGTCTGCTGTGGATTCGGAGGAACTTTCTCTATCAAGTATCCCGATATATCGGGTGCGATGCTCAGGGACAAACTGGACAATATAGAGGCCAGCGGGGCGGACATTGTAACCGCGTGCGACTCGAGCTGCCTGATGCACATTCGAGGCGGACTTCAGCGGCGGGGAAGCGCGGTCAAGGTTGCCCACGTAGCGGAACTTGTGGCCCGTGGACTGGAGGGGAGGCAGTAAATTGGAGACGCGCACTAGACAGTTCAGAAAGAACTCGGCTCTGGCCCTGTCCGACGAGAACGTGCAGAAGAATCTCGCGGGGCTGTACTCCGGCTTTCACAGCGCGAGAATTATGGCGTCGTCCGCCACTTCCGACTGGGAGGAACTGAGCGACACCGGACGCAGGATAAAGGCGCACGTAATCGAGAACCTGGACTACTATCTCGAAATGCTGGCTCGGAACGTCGAACGCGCAGGCGGTCACGTGTTCTTCGCCCAGGACGCCAAGGCCGCATCGGACTACGTTGCGGGAGTCGCGGCCCGGAACAACATTGACATGGTAATCAAGAGCAAGTCCATGTTGTCCGAGGAGATGGGGCTTAACGAGAGGCTGGAGGCTGATGGGATCGAGCCGGTCGAGACCGACCTCGGCGAGTTCATCGTGCAGCTTGCGGGCGACACCCCGTTCCACATCATCGCGCCCGCCATACACAAGTCGCGTGAAGACGTGTCCAGGCTGTTCGCAGAGCAACTTGGCTCCCCGTTCTACGAGGACATAGAGGACCTCGGCCGCGAGGCGCGCGCGCAATTGCGACAGAAGTTCATGTCCGCCGGAATGGGCGTGTCCGGAGCCAATTTCCTGGTGGCGGAAACAGGTACTGTTACCCTTGTTACAAACGAGGGAAACGGGCGTATGTGCACGTCCATGCCCAAGGTTCACGTAGCGATTGCGGGCATGGAGAAGGTCGTGCCATCTATCGAGGACCTGGGCCTGTTCCTGCGGCTGCTGATACGCTCCGCCACTGGTCAGATGCTGTCCAGCTACGTGACCACTGTCACCGGCCCACGCCGCGACGAGGAGGAGGACGGCCCGGAGGAGTTCCACCTTGTGATAGTGGACAACGGACGCTCGCGCCTTCTCGCGGACGCGGACTTGCGGGAGGCGCTCTACTGTCTGCGCTGCGGCGCGTGTCTCAACGCCTGTCCGATATACAGAAAGGTGGGCGGTCACGCCTACGGCTGGGTGTATCCGGGCCCCATCGGCGCGGTCGTGTCTCCCATGCTGACCGGCCTGTCGGACGCGAAAGACCTTCCATACGCCTCCACACTGTGCGGAGCGTGCAAAGAGGCGTGTCCGGTGCGGATAGACATACCCAGGATGCTGCTCTACTTGCGCAAGGAACTGACCCAGGGCGACAACTACCCCGACCAGAAATCCGTCTCTGCCGCCGAGACCGTGGCCATGAAGGGCTGGCGCGCATCGGTGTCGTCGGACAAGGCGATGCGGACGGCAAGCCTGCTCGCGAGATTGGGGCAGTCCGTCATGTCGAGAGACGGAAAAATATCCAAACTGCCCGGGCCGCTATCCGGCTGGACAGAGCATCGTGATTTCCCGCCCGCCTCGAAGCCCTTCAGGTCTCGATGGCGCGATATGAGCGACAAATGAGCGACCGCGACAATTTTCTGGCAAACATACGCGGCGCGCTGGGACGCTCCGCGCCCCTTGACGCCCCGATTTCAGAGATCCCACACGCCGTAGGCCCACCGGGTGAGTTGGACCGCCGGGTCGAGATGGTGCGTGAACTGATGTCGCGCGACGCCGATAACCTCATGTCCATACTCGAGCGGGTAGCCGAAACCTCCGGCTGGAAGGTGGCGCGTGTCGCGGACGCGCAGGACGCGGGCGACTATGTATTGGAGGTTGCCCGCGATATGGAGGCCCGCTCGCTGGTCTATTCGCTCCACCCGGTCGTCCGATCCGCGATACGACTCGACCTGCTCTCCGGCGCGGGGATTCAGTCCGTTCCGGTTGCGCTTGGACACGAGTCCGAAACTCAGGACGCGCACGACCGCGCCAGGCTGAGAACGACAATGGAAAGCGCCGATATTGGTGTAACCGGGGTTGACTACGCTATATCCGAGACCGGCACCTGCGTCATCATACCGCGCGCCGGGGTCAGCAGGCTTGTGTCGCTTCTGCCGCCCGTGCATATAGCGCTGGTCGAACGCGGACAGGTTCTTCCCAGTCTCGACGAACTCTTCACTCTCAGGCGCAACGATTTCACCAAAGGGGAGTTTGGCAGTTACATGAACCTGATAACCGGCCCCAGCCGCTCGGCGGACATAGAGTACAAGCTGATAACCGGCGTTCACGGGCCGGGCGAAGTCCACATGGTACTCATAGGGTAGGGGAACGCGGTCAGCAGTCGAGGCTTCGGTTCGGCAAGAACGGCAATTGTACTCAGGGACGCACCATGGTCAAGCGGTCACTACGCCAAAAGCGATAGTCCACCTGTATGTCCATATCGCCATACGCCTCCTCAAAGACTTTCGCCAACCCATGTATCTGCCAACCATGTATCTTGAACATCTCCCACGCCGCCTTGGCAAACCATTCCATCACGAGAGCGCTTACCCGTCTCGCATCCTCTGTCGAGATGTGACGAACGAGATTTCTACTGCCGTCCAAGTTCAAGCTATCCAACATCATGGTGCTGAGTTCACTCGCATAGAACTGCCCATGGGTGGCACCAGATAGCAACCTATACTCCACATCTGCTCCAAAAGCGATCTTCGCAAGATTGGTGTGCCTTGGCATACCATTGCCAAACTTCTTGGGTCTTCCGTTCTTGTCCAATTCTGGATGAAGCCCGAATCTATTGGCGATTGCCAGAAGATTCGCCAATTGGTCTTTCTCCCATGCAGTGGCTTTAGCAGAAACTCCCTCTGAGAAATCTGGCGTGGTATTCTTTAACGCTAACGCATTCTTCATATCGTTTAACCTAAAGTCTAGTATCCTGCAGGCCCGTTCTCTATAATCCACCTTCGTGTCAGAAAGCCAATATGCCAGTGAGCACGCTTCAAGAACGCATCTGGCCGAAGCCCAAGGCGCAAAAGTCAGCGTAGGTGAAGTCAGCGCCTTTGCAATCGCGTGCATATGATCTACCGTAACTAAGAAAACTGCATATTCCGCCAAGCTATAAGCGGGCTTGAGGTCTTCAGGATCTAGGCACTGACTTAGCTCATGTTCTCTCCGTGAATTAACCCTAACTTTGTCCTTATCTTCGTCTTGGTGCAAGTGGAAGACATCCTCTGCGAAGGAACTTATGATATGCGCAACCCGTGAGTGCAAATTACTCATTTGCTTCTGTCCTGTTGTACAAAATCCTGCTATGGCATATAAACAACTGCGCTATTTATACACATCATTCCAATCTACTGCCGGAAAAATTGTGCATATGGCTACCTATCATTTAATAATGAATCAACACCTCCAACGATTTCGAATGTAAGTATGTACTTCCCATTTTCTTTCAGGTCCATTTCGTATTCGACTTGTACTTCACGGGCATTGTTCATTAAGACATATGCAGTGCATTCCTTTCTCTCTGGTGAACTAAACCTTTCTCTAGCACCTGAAATATCGACTACTGAAAGGTACATTGCTCTAGCGAACTGCGAGTCGTTGAATGCTCTTTCCAAAGTTTCTTTGGCATTTGAACTATCACACTCAGACAGACTTTGTGAGCAACTCAAGGTATTTACAAGTAAAAGTAATCCAATCGCAAGCGTTGAAAGCTTGAACCATCGAACCTTCAAGACTGACCTCCCGAATTAGTGAGTGAAGTATTCTATGGATAGGAAGAAAGTGGCATCCCATTCAGCTTCCGCCCAGCGCTCTTGCACCGACCTTCATCATTCGCATCGCCTGCTCCGTCGCGTTCGCTATTAGTTCGGGAGCGCGAGAGGACGCCTCTTCCAGGTTCATGGGCGCGTTGGTGATGGCCAACGCCGCGTCTATGCCGTGCTCGTGCACCAGGCGGTAACGATCTCCCAGGGTGCCTGCTATCGCTATGACGGGAATCCCAAGCCGACGCGCTCGCTCCGCCACGCCTATCGGGGCCTTGTTGTAAACGGTCTGGTAGTCAAGCGCGCCCTCGCCTGTTAGAACCAGGTCCGCGCCTTCCAGCGCCTCGTCCAGTCCGACCGTGTCCAGAACTATGTCCACCCCGGCGCGAAGTTCAGCGTTCAGGAACGCGACCATGCCGCCGCCAAGCCCGCCTGCCGCGCCCGCGCCTTCCAGGTTCTCTATCTCCGCGCCAAGATCGCGCCGCACGATCTCGGAGAGGTGGCTCAAGGCGGCGTCCAGTGTCCGCACCATCTCCGGCGTCGCTCCCTTCTGAGGGCCGTATATAGCTGACGCTCCCTCCGGCCCGGTTAGCGGATTGCTCACGTCGCAGGCCACCAGAAAGGACGATTCCCCAATTCGCGGGTCAATTCCAGATAGGTCAATACGGTCCAGAGCCGTGAGAGCCGCGCCCCCGTAGGGCAGTTCGTCTCCCGTATCGTCAAGCAGGCGAACGCCGAGCGCCTGCGCCATGCCTGCTCCGGCGTCGTTCGTCGCGCTCCCGCCGATTCCCATGATGAATCGCCTGAAACCGTCATCCAGCGCGGCGCCGACCACTTCTCCCAAGCCGTATGTGGTCGCGTTTAGCGGGTCTCTGCGGTCGAGCGGCACCAGCGCAAGGCCGGAGGTGCGCGCCATCTCTATGACCGCGGTAACTCTGTCACCCATCGCGCCCCATTCGGCGGCCCTGCGCTCTCCCAGAGGCCCGCAGACCTCCGTTTCCCTTATCTCGCCACCCGAACCCTCTACCAGGGTTTCCAGCGTACCGTCTCCGCCATCCGCGACGGGAACCAGGAGCGTCTCGGCGTCCGGGATCACTTCCAGGATGCCTTTTCGCATCGCTCCTGCGGCATCCAGCGCCGATATGCTTCCTTTGAATGTTTGAGGGGCAATCACAATTTTCATAGTGGACAGATTATATACCGAAGGGGCGCGGCAATTCACCACACCACGCGGCTGAGGACCTGTTTCGACCAGTTTTGGCATATTACAATATATTTGCTATGTGTAAGAATATACTCTTTCCTATAATTTGGATGTTATAATATAGAAGCATATCCCCAACGAAGGACATATCAATGCCCAGACAGAAAAGCGCAGTCCCAACTCGACAGCTATACGCGCAGATCCGGGAGGACCTCTACCTGGGGTCGAAGGCCAGAGCCGCCGAGATGCGCGTCCCGCTGAGAACGTTCCTGGAGAACGCGCTCGAGGCAGCCTTGAATGACGACCGGTCGCAGTCGCCCGAACCGAAGACCGAATCGGTTTGGAACGACGAATACCTCTCCATGCAGCGACGCCAGCCGGTCGGATCTCCGGTTCAGCTTTCGACGGATGAGGCTTCCGCGATCCTCAAAGAAGCCGTAAGCCCCGACGCTCGATAGTCTGACTGTATCCCTAACCCCGCACATAGAGTGAGAACATACTCGGCGCGTCTATGTGTTGCCACACCGAGGAGCCGTTTCTTATGGATGCCGAAGTCATACTGGACACGAGGATAATCGAAAGCGTCTGGCGCGGCGGCCCCGAATCCGAGTGGGTCTCGCTCATCGTGAGCGGGGATACCAGGGCTGCGGTCTCCGCCCTGTCCATCGCTGAGGCCGTCCGCAGACTCCCTGACAGGCGGGCTGAGATCCAGCTTATGGCCCTGGTTTCCATGGTGGACGTGATAGAACTGAACGCCGATGTTGCCAGGCGGGCGGGTGGACTGGCGCGCGACCTCGAATCGGACGAGGCGTCCCTTATTCCCAATGCCGTAGTCGCCGCAACTGCGCTCGAGACCGGGCTGCCCGTCGCTTGTGTGGACGACGAATTCTTCGAGGCCATGGGCTGCCGGATCGCATCGCCCGGATGATACGTATAGCTCCCTTCCCGGTAACCACCACCGCGTCGCATTTTAGCCGGGCGACAGCCGGTTTCATCGTCTATAATTGAATTCACCGACTACCGTTGCCTCGGATACCGGAAAGTCTTCCGGACCGCATATTCATTACGAAAGCGCAGGTGTAGGCCATGATGAAACGGCTGAGTACGCTAAGACGAGCGCTCCTCGCGCTTGGCGCGCTGTCAATGCTGTTTCCGGTGGTGGCCGGCGTCGTAAGCGCCCAGGCGGAAGCGGATACGGGCGGGATTTTGGTAGGCCGTCTCGAAGACCAGATTGATCCGGTGACGGCGCGTATTCTCGGAGGATGGATCGGTGACGCCAATGCCAGCGGCGCCAAACTATTCGTCCTGGAATTGGATACGCCGGGCGGGTCGCTGGATTCCATGCGTGACATGGTCGGGGACATCCTGGATTCGCCCGTTCCGGTCGCCGTACTGGTAACGCCCTCCGGGGCGAGAGCGGCGTCGGCAGGCACGTTTCTCGTAGCGTCCGCGCACATAGCCGCAATGTCACCCGGCACCAACATCGGAGCCGCCTCGCCCGTGGGCGCCGGGGGAGTGGAACTTCCTGAAACCATCAAGGCCAAGGCAACCCAGGACGCGGCGGCTTTGCTCAGAAGCATCGCCAGCCAGAGGGACAGGAATTCCGAGGCGCTGGTGAAGACGATAACCGAGGCGGCTTCCTACTCGGACGGGGAGGCGCTGGAACTCGACATTCTGGACATTCTGGCAGCCGATGTGCCTGATCTTCTCGGCAAGCTCGATGGCAGGGAAGTCTCTGTTCAGGGAAGTCTCATAACTCTTGAAACTGATGGCGCGCCCGTCCGGCGGGCCGAGATAACGCCCGTCCAGAAGTTCCTCCGATTTCTCGCCGACCCTCTTTTGGTGTTCATCATGCTCGCAGCGGGCGGGATTCTGATACTTTTCGAGATTCTGATTCCGGGAGGCTGGGTAGCCGGAATTCTCGGCATCGGGCTGCTGATACTGGCTTTCCTCGGACTGGGAAGCCTGCCCGTAAACTGGATAGGACTCGTTCTGATAGGCGCGGGACTGGCGCTGTTTTTCTTCGAGTTGCAGGCGCCGGGCTGGGGTGGTTTCGGACTCGCGGGAGGTATCAGCTTTATACTGGGCGGATTTCTCCTGTTTGGAGATACCAGCGTCCCTGGACTGCCCGCCCCGGATGTAAGAGTTGGATTCGGGGCGCTGGGCGTAACCGCCGCATTCATGGCCGTCAGCCTGGTGGGGCTGTGGTTCTTCTCGCGGAAGGCTCGGAATATAATGGTCGTGTCCAGAAGCTCACAGATCGTTGGACAGGTTGGCGTTGTGAGAACTGTGCTCGAACCCAGGGGAACAGTGCAAGTGGCGGGCGAACTGTGGACAGCCGAATCTCTCTCAGGCGAGACCATCGAATCCGGGGAGAGTGTCATCGTATCCGACGTGGACGGTGTTATACTGACAGTGTATCAGGACGAGTGACGCCGCGCTTATACCGCCGCGTGAGAGGCCTGTTCCAAAGACTGGGAGACCGTGATGCCCGAACTGGATTCCCTTAGATGGCTTGCCGACACCCAGATAGTGTTTATCCTGATTGCCGCAGGTACACTTCTGATTCTGGTCGAGGTGGCAAGTCCAGGAGGGTGGATTCCGGGAATCGCGGGCGCTATTCTGCTCGGCATTGCGGGCATGGCGCTTCTCAATCTGTCGTTTAGTTGGGTGGGACTGGGGCTCATCGGCGTTGGGCTTGCGCTGTTTCTGTTCGAGTTTACGGGCGGCTCCGACTACGGCTCGTTCGGAGCTGCGGGTATTATCAGCTTCACCATCGGAGGCTTGCTGCTGTTCGACGACAGAACTATACTGGGATTTGGAGTATTTGGCGGAACGGTGGCGTTTATGTGCGCGAGCCTGGTGGGGATATGGTACTTTGCCAGGAAGGCCCGCAATATACACAGCCCGTCGAGAGACTCCCAGATAGTCGGGCAGGTCGGGACAGTGAGGGCCGATCTGGACCCAACGGGTAGCGTGCAGGTCGCCAATGAACTCTGGACCGCCGAATCGGACTCCGGTGAACCAATCAGGTCCGGCGAGCGTGTAATGGTTACCGAAGTAGATGGCCTCACATTGAAAGTATTCAGAGATCCGCTATCATCCAATCCATTAGAGAGGAGCTAACATGATTCCGAACATAAAGATCATTAAACAGTATGAACGTCTCGCGCTATTCACACTGGGCAAGTACTCGGGGCTTATGCAACCCGGTTTACGAGTCCTCTTCTGGCCGTTCCACTCCACACAGCGAATGGACCTCAGGGAAGAGGTCATAGACATCCCCAGGCAGACCAACATCACCAAAGACAACGCGCCCATTGAGATTGACTTCCTGGTTTATATGCGAATTATGGAAAACCAGGCCGAGAAAGCCGTGCTGGAAGTGGTGGACTTTCATAGCGCCGTCGTCGGCATAGCCACGACAACGCTCCGTGCGGTCATCGGCGAGATGAGCGTTGACGACGTGCTGTCCCAGCGAGAGCGCATCAATGAAGAGCTGCGAATCAAGCTGGACGAGATAACCGAGCGATGGGGAATCAAGGTCACTCAGGTAGAAATCCGGGAGATCGAGCCTGCGCGGGACATTCAGGAGGCGATGAATCGCCAGATGTCCGCCGAGAGAATCCGGCGCGCCGTCGTTACCGAGGCAGAGGGGACACGACAGGCCGCCGTCACCGTCGCCGAAGGCGAAAAGTCGGCTGCCATCCTTCGAGCGGAGGGTCACCGTCAGTCTGAGATACTGACCGCTGAGGGAGACCAGCAGGCCGCAGTGCTAAGGGCGGAGGGTTTCAGCACCGCGCTGGACAAGATACACCAGGTCGCAAACGGCATAGACGCCAACACGCTCAGCCTGCAATACTTCGACACCCTGAAAGCGCTGGGGTCAAGCTCGAGTACCAAGTTCATCTTCCCTATGGAATTTACCAACCTGCTCAGCCCGTTCCTGAACGCGGCGACCGGCGGCGGCGGGCCTTCGGGTATGAGAGAAAACGCATCGGTCGGGGACTAGACGCGGCGTCTATGTAGTTCTGAAATATAGGAACCTGCCGCGACTTCTGGATTTCCGTTTTCGCGGGAATGAAGGAAAATAGTCGGTTTTTGTCATATCCAAATGGATGCGGTATGAGGCGTAAGCCCGCAAGATGTTGGGCTTGCGTACTGAGCCGTCTGAGTTCGGAGTAGAAGAGGGCGGTAGTCGAGAGGCTGCCGCCTTGGATTTGTCTCTGCCGCATCGCCCCGTCAGATATGGTCTTTGATGGCCCGCGCCACGACCATAGTCATGCCGGGTACGGACGCCATGTCCTCCAGCGACGCATCCCTGATGTTCTTCACGGAGCCGAACCTGCGAATGAGCATCTTCTTTCGCTTCGGGCCGACGCCCGGCACAAGGTCGAGCGACGATTTCACGCTGCTCTTGGAGCGTCGCTGCCGGTGGAAGGTTATGGCGAACCTGTGCGCCTCGTCCCTCACCCGCTGGACGAGGAACAGCCCCTGTGAACTCCTGGGCAGGACAATCGGGTCCTTTACGTAGGGAACGAAAAGTTCCTCGTTCTCCTTGGCCAGGCTGCACAGTGGGACATCGTCTATTCCAAGTTCGAGGAAAACCTGAAGCGCCGCGCCAAGATGCCCTTTACCCCCGTCAATTATGACCAGATCGGGCAGAAGGCCCCACGTATTGTCGCTCCTGCCGTTGGCGGAGCTGCTATTGCCCTCGCGTTCCCTCTTGCGAGTGTCTGCCAGGCGCTTGAATCGCCTGGCAAGCACTTCACGCATCATTGAGTAGTCGTCAATGCCCGCGACGTTCTTTATCTGGAACCTGCGGTAGTCTGAGGTCTTGGGCTTGCCGTCCTCGAACACGACCATGCTGCCGACAGAGTTCGTGCCTTGTATATTGGAAATGTCATAGCACTCGATTCGGGTTGGCGGATGGGGAAGGCTGAGCGCTTCCTGAAGTTCCTCGGTCGCCTTCGTGTTGTTGGTGGACTCGTGGATCCTTCTTATGGTCAACTGCTCCAGTCCCTGCGCGGCGTTCTGGGCGACCATATCCACCAGCTTCTTCTTTTCGCCGCGCTGCGGGACGCGCAGATAGACCGCGCCCTGTCTCTTTGTCCGCAGCCAACCCTCGATGGCCTTCAGGTCGTCCGGCAGGTACTGGAGCAGCACACTGCGGGGAACGTATGGGTTCGCGGCATAGAACTGCTTCACGAACGCCGCCAGCACCTCGGCGGGTTCGTCGCCGTCCGCGCGGTACATAAGGAAGTTCTCGCGCCCTATGAGCTTACCCTGCCGGATGAAGAACACCTCCACCCAGGCGTCGCGGTTCTGCTGGGCGAGCGCGATGATATCCACGTTCTCGTTGGAGAGTTGGAGGACTTTCTGTCCCTCGTGAACCTTCTCTATGGCTATTATCTGGTCTCTGAGAGCCGCGGCGCGTTCGAACTCCAGGTTTTCTGACGACTCCTCCATGCGGGCTTGGATTCCTCTGACAACCTGCTCGGTTCGACCTTCGAGGAACAGCGCGACCTGATCAATGATCTCGTGGTACTGCTCCTTGCTCGCCTCGCCGATACACGGACCCGCGCATCGGTGGATATAGTAATCTAGGCAGGCCCTGTCGTCGTTTCCCGTGATGGTCTTGGTACAGGAGCGATATGGGAACAGCTTCTTGAGCAGGGCGAGCGTCTTTCGCACGCTCGACGCGCTGGCGAAAGGCCCGAAGTAGCGCGCCCCGTCTTCCTTCACTCTCCGGGTAACATAGACAAGCGGGAAGTCTTCGGTCGTGTCTATCTTGATGAAAGGATAGGACTTGTCGTCCTTTAGCCTGGCGTTGTACTGAGGCTGATGTTCCTTTATCAGGTTGCTTTCGAGTATCAGCGCTTCCTGCTCGGACTCAGTGACTATGAACTCGAAGTCCGCGATTCTGCGGACCATCTGCCTGATCTTTGGAGGAAGGTCCTGGGGGGAGCCGAAGTAGGTTGTCACGCGCGAGCGGAGTTTCGCCGCCTTTCCCACGTAGAGAATGACGCCGGACTTGTCGCGCATCAAATAGACGCCCGGCCTCGCCGGCAGGGCGCGCAAGCGCTCTATAAAAGTTGGAGTCTCCGCTACGACCACGCTGCCCCTCGCGGTCTCATGGACCTCGTTCATACGGCATACACTCCGGGATGGATCAGACGCCGCCCGATGTCTCTATTACTGTGTCGGTATATCTGCGATGTGTATCGGCCTGCCGCAATCTCTGGATTCCCGCTCCACGTTTACACGAGGCAAACTTTGCGGGAGTGACGGAAAATGGTCGGCGTTTGTCATTTTCAAGTGGATACGAGTACCGGCTTGTGTGTCGAATGTTACGCCTGCCCCAATACCACGGTCAGCGCCGCCAGAGCCACTGCCATAATGGCGGTGATGGCGCCGATTCGCTTAAGCTCGGATCCCAGGTAAGCGTACATCGGAAGCGGTTCGTAAGCCGCCGCGCGGTCTCGCGCCGCTCTTGTGCGCGCTCTGGGCACAGCCGCCACGCTCCGAGACCGCCGCTGGGTGGTCGCGGTTGAGCGTGTGGCTGCCCTCTGGGTCTGAGTCGCGGCCACTGCCGTCGCCGCGGCAGGGGAGCGGTCGGGAGCGGATTCGGCGGGCCTCGCCGTTCCGAGCGTCGCCTGAGTCTGCCCCTGTTGTCCGGTGTTTCGTTGTCCGCGCCCGCCCCTGCGCCTTCTGCGCTGGCTCAGCTGCGCCTGGCGGGAGGCGGCTCGTTTACTCTTGCTTGGCATTTCGTTCTGCCTCCTTGAAGGGAGATGTGCGACAAGGTAAGGATAAACCTGTCGGCGGTTCGTTTCAAATCAGGCCCTCGGGTGGGCGTGATCGTACTCGGAGCGAACGTGCTCACTTGTCAGATGCGTATAAACCTGGGTTGTGGTGATGCTTGCGTGTCCGAGCAGTTCCTGAACGTGTCTCAGTGGAGCGCCGCCATGCAGCAGGTGAGTCGCAAAACTGTGTCTCAGGGTATGTGGAGTGATTTTGCCATTGAGACCCGCCTGTTGGCAATAGCCTTTTAGTATCAGCCAGAATCCCTGCCGTGTCAATCTGGCCCCCCTGCGGTTCAGGAACATGGCAGTGGTGGTCTTGGAACCCGCCAGGTTGGGGCGAGCTTCCTCGATGTAGAATGTCACCGCGTCGGACGCCTGCCGATGAACGGGGAGGATCCTCTCCTTGCCGCCCTTGCCGAAACACCTGACCGATCCCGTCTCGGCGGATATATCCTCCAGGTTCAGGGAGAGTAGTTCGCTCACTCTCATGCCGCTGGCGTAGAGTAGCTCGAGCATTGCCTGGTCGCGTATGGCCTCGGGGGTATGTATTTCGCCCGGCGCTGCGAGAAGCCTGTCAACCTCTTCGACCGTCAGCGCTTTGGGAAGCGACCGGCCTATCCTCGGAGAACTCACGTTGGCGGTGGGGTTGACTTCCAGCGTACCCTCGTCCACGAGAAACCCGAACAGCGATTTGGTCGAGGCTATCTTGCGCGCCCTGGTCGTTTCGGAATATCCTAATCCGTGAAGATGCAGCACATACTCCGAGATAGTCTGCTCGGTAACTTCGTTCCAGGCTATATGACCGTTTGAATGCCCGCTGGCCGACTGGAGATACTCGACGAGTTGTACAAGATCGTTTCGGTAGGCCGCAAGAGTGTTCGGCGAAGCGCCGCGTTCTACTGTCATATAGTGGAGGAAGTTTTCCACGACTTCATTCATCAATGCACACCCCTGGAATCATAGGATAGTCATACTGATTTTAGCACATGGCCCTGAGCGAGTAAGGTCGTTTCCAGACCTTCTGCGGCAGAAGCGACGCTTGGGGAGCTTGCGGAATCTGACGATAAGCGCAATTCAGGATATTTCTCAATGGTTGACATAGACATAGGCCCTAACCTGGTGGCCTTCGGTTCGTTCGTGCTGAGTTGGCACGGGTTCTTCAGTTTCATCGCAGTGGCGACGGCTGTGTTTCTGGTCGGAAGATGGGCGCCGATGCGCGGCATCCATCCCGACGACATATACTCGATTGCGACATGGGCGATAGTCGGCGGCATAGTCGGCGCGCGCGCCGTTCACGTGATAGATCATTGGAGCTTCTACCAGAGCAATCCGGGCCAGCTTATCGCGGTCTGGAACGGCGGCATAGGGCTTTGGGGCGGCATACTGGGCGGATTTCTGGGCGGGTCCGCGTATGCGCTGTGGAGAAAGCATCCTGTCGGCGTCATCGCGGACCTGACCGCTCCGGCCTTACTGTTCGTGCAGACCATAGGGCGGTTGGGCGACATCGTGAACGGGGAGCATTGCGCGAAAGCGTGGGATTTTGCGTTTGGGTTTGTATGGACGAATCCGGCGTCGGACGCTTCGCGTTGTGTAAACGGAGTTGGCGCATCTGTGCATCCGGTGATCGCATACGAAATTATCTGGAACATGGTCTCGCTGTTTGTAATATGGAAACTGCGAAATCGGCTGCGCCCGGACGGGATGCTGTTCGCGCTGTACCTGGCTTTCTACTCGCTGGGACGTTTCGGAATAACTTTCTTCCGGGAGGACAGGATATGGGCGTTCGGAATGCAGGAAGCGCACTATATCGCGCTCTTAGTACTGGCGATAACCGTGCCTCTGCTGCTAATCAGGGCGCGCCCTATACCAGCGGATGAAATCCCTGACGCGCCTATCCTCCCGGTCGAGCAGGGTTCGCGGGCGGAGCGCAGAAGGCGCCGCCGCTAATAGCGATATGGGTTAACCCCCAAGCTGAGTATGGAAAGGTCGTTAGGCGATTTACGCGGGGGCCGACGGGTAGAAGTCCTCGACTACAAGCTGAAGGCTGGAAGCGCCCCGCCAGGTGTTGAGTTCCATTCTGTACGCCACGTCGAGGTGGCTGCCGGGTGTGGCGTCGCCGATGCGCCTGCCCTGTCTGAAGGCTATGGCGTCCCAGGTCGAGCCGTCACGGTCTTGCAGGCTGAGCTTCAGGTGCTTGCCGGAGCCGACGCCGATGGATTTGACCACGCGCAGGGGCCCGGATGCGAACAGCGGCTCGGGATTCGACTTGCCGAAAGGCGCGAGCTTGCGCGTGAAGTCGAACAGGTCTTTCGCTACGAGTGACGGGCCTGCCTCCATATCAATATCGAGGGGGGCATCTCCCGCGCTGTTGTCGAAAGTGCCCTCTGAGACGGCTTCGAAGTGGTCTGCCAGCGTTCGCAGATGTTCGTTCGGAGTGGTGAATCCGGCGGCCTGCTTGTGGCCGCCGAACTTGGTGAACAGGTCGCTTTTCATCTCGATAGGCTCGAATATGTTGAACCCAGGAACGGTTCTGGCGCTGGCCCTGCTCTCGCTTTCACCAACGGCAACGGCAATGGCGGGCCGGTTGTACGTATCTACCAGCTTGGACGCTATCAGTCCGATTATGCCCGGCTTCCAATCCCGATGCCCGACCATTATGATGCCCGGCAGCGATGCCCGTCCCCATCGTTTAGCTACTTGCGCCCTGGCCTGGACCACACCCTCTTCGGTCAGCGCTTGGCGACGCTTGTTGGAAATTTCCATGTCCGCGGCCATGTAACGCGCGCGCTCCGGGTCGGTGGTCGTCATCAGATTCAGGGCCATGTAACGCGCCTCGCGCTCGTCGTACAGCCTGCCCGGAGCATTCAGGCGCGGGATGATTCCGAATGAAAGGGTAGTCGTATCCAGTTCCTTTCCGCGATTTCCCGATACATCTATCAGCGCGCTGAGGCCGGGGACGCGGGTCCGGTTCATACGCCGGAGACCTTCGCTGACGAAGTAACGATTTTCCCCTTCGAGCGGAACCACGTCGCTCACGGTGCCGAGCGCGACAAACTCCAGCAGTTCGCTCGGCTCCGCCCGGCCCGCATCTTCATAGACTGCCTGCATCAGCTTGTAGGCCATGCCCACCCCGGCCAGAGCGTGGAAGGGATACTGTGAATCCGGCCTGTTGGAACTGATGAAGGCCAGGGCAGGGGGCAGTTCCAGAACGGCGTGGTGATCGGTGATGATGGTATCTATCCCCAAGGATGACGCGAACTTTACCTCGTCGAGATCGTAGCTGCCGCAGTCCACTGTAATCAGGAGGGACACGCCATCGCTTGCCAGGGAACGTATGGCGTCCCTGTTGAGTCCATGCCCTTCCTCAACCCGATTTCTATTGGGAATGTGCGGCACGACGTCAGCGTCCAGATTTCTCAGACCGTTCATTATGACCGCTGTGCCGCTGATGCCGTCAATGTCGAAGTCTCCGAAAACGCCTACGCGCTCGCGGTCGTCAATTGCGCGCCCCAGCCTGGAGACAGCCTTGTCCATGTCGGGCAGAAGCATCGGGTCGCAGACGTCCGATTTGTCGGGTGAGAGGAAGGACTGCGCCTCTTCGTGAGAGTTCAACCCCCTGTTGTACAGAAGCTGGGACTGAAGGGGTGGGAATCCGAGCGCGCCGACGGTCTCTTCGGGGACAGCAGGCATGAGTTTCCAGTTATGTTTCAATCGGGTCTGTCCTGGTACAGTGTCGGTATGTTCTTGTCGTGCGATGACCGCAATCCCTAGATTCTCGCGAAAGCGGTAATGACGTAAAGAGGTTTAGAGTGGCAGTTTCGTGGAGATTCTTGTGAGCGAATCCGCTTTGTAGAACGGCGACCCGCCGACTACTCCTCGAACTCCTGGAACACGAGCGACGCGTTGTGCCCGCCGAAGCCGAAAGAGTTGCTCATGGCGGAGCGAATGCGTCCTCTCCTGGGCATATGCGGAGTGTAGTCGAGATCGCAATCGGGGTCCGGGGTTTCGAGGTTGATAGTGGGCGGAATGGCCCAGTTCGACAGCGCAAGCACTGTGACCGCCGCTTCCAGCGCGCCGCTCGCGCCAAGCAGGTGGCCGGTCATTGACTTGGTGGAGCTTATGGGTATCTTGTACGCCTCCTCGCCGAAGACGGTCTTGAGCGCCATGGTCTCGTACTTGTCGTTTAGCGGCGTGGAGGTGCCGTGCGCGTTGACGTAGCCTATTTCTTCGGGCTGTGTCTGGGCTTGCCTGAGCGCCATGTTCATCGCTCTCGCCGCGCCCTCTCCCTCGGGGGCGGGCTGGGTGATGTGGTGGGCGTCGGCGGTGGAGCCGTATCCCGCAAGCTCGGCGATGGGCGTCGCGCCTCTGGAGACCGCGTGTTCCAGGCTCTCCAGAACCAGCACGGCTCCTCCCTCGCCCAGCACGAACCCGTCGCGTTCGGCGTCGAACGGCCGGGAAGCCCTTTCAGGGTCGTCGTTGCGCTTGGAGAGCGCGTGGCAGGCGTTGAATCCGGCTACTCCTATCGGGCAGATGGCGGCCTCAGACCCACCGGCGAACGCGGCATCCACGTCGCCCCTGCGAATCGCCTCGAATGCCTGACCTATCGTGTCCGCCGCGCTGGAACACGCGGAGACCGTGCTGTAATTCGGCCCTTTCGCTCCCATCATCATAGAGACCTGACCGGAAGCCATGTCCGGGAGCATCATAGGAACCAGGAACGGGGATATACGCCTGGGGCCGCGATTTTCCAGCACTCCGACCTGGTCGGACAGGGTGATGATGCCGCCGATGCCGCTGGCAATCATCACCGAGACGCGCGCGCTGTTGTCCGGGGTTATCTTTATGTCCGAGGACTCGGCGGACTCTAAAGCTGCGGTGGCGGCAAGCTGGACGAACCTGTCCATTCGCCTCGCTTCCTTGCGTCCGAGCAGACCTTCCGGCTCGAAGTCCTTGACCTCCGCGGCGATGGTGGTGCCATAGCCTTCGGGGTCGAAGGCCGTAATCTGTCTGACACCGGAGCGACCCGACAAGAGGCTCTTCCAAGTGGACTTGGTGTCCAGTCCAAGAGGGCTTACTATGCCAACGCCTGTTACGACAACTCGACTAGGGACCATTCGGGGAAACTCCTGGGGAAGGGGCGTTCGCGCAATTGGCGTCTTTCAAAGCCCACACTTCGGAAGCGATTATAACACAGAGCGCCGGCAAACTATCGTTGATGGTTTTTAGTGGTTAGTTTTCAGTTCTCAGATATGGGGGATTCTTAAGACAGTCATTCTGGGCGTGGGCGTTCGGATCATAGAGAGTTCTCCGGTTGTGGGGAATAGGGAAACGAAATAGCATTTAATATGCTGTGGGGGTTTCTCACAGTTTCGCGGCCAGGCCGAAGAAGGCGTCGCTCAGCGCCTCGTAAAGCGCGTTCGGGTCGTCGAGCGGGAAGGGAAGCGGATGGCTGACGCCGTGGCTGTCTCGGACTTCCAGGCCGACGGCTCCGGTCATCTGCTCTCCGTACAGGATACAAGCGACGCTGTTCCGGCCGGGACGGACGACAGACCAGGTGCAGAGAAACATGACGCGCGACTCGGTTTCCGAAGTGGGCCCGGTTTCCACTCCGCGCGTTATGTCCAGTTCTCCCGCGGTGTCGAACAGAGCGGAGTCGAATTCGCTCAGCGCCTGGCACATGACCTCGTCATGTTCGTCTGCGACCGCCCAGAGGTGGCAGACAAGCCCGACGTCGGACTCGAAAACGGGGACTTGTTCGCCCGCGCGTCCGAGGAAATCCAGCGCCTCATCGCGGTAGCCGACCATCCTGCGGGCGCGGTCCGTCCACCTGTCGAGTTCGGGGTTGTCTTGTGTTCGTGTCATGGGAACTGCTCGGGGTATGGAATTTAGAATAGCGAATCAGTTTCCGGTCTTCAGGTGTGTTGGGACGTAGGCAGGGTCTTTGCAAAGTCTAAATCATCTGGGTGAACGATTCGGATCGAATAGCGGCGAGTGGGCCGGATTGGAACGGTTTCATATAGTGTAATTTATAGTTGTGCTGGTGAGTGCTGGTGACCTTAACAGGTGGCTACAGGTGAGTGCTGGTACCTGCATTTGACCTGTATTCACCAGCATTTAGCTTTGGGGAGGATATTTTTCAGTTGAACGGGTTGTCATTGATAACCTCTGGTTTATAGTTTTCGGTGTTCAGTTCTCAGTAGTCGGTTCTCAGTTCTGGCACGTATTGTAGCACAGTAGGAAGTGAATATGTAGTGATGTGGGAAACTCAGCAAGGTCTTTCGATTATACGGATTCGCTAGTACGGCGGTCTGTGGATTCCCGCGAAAACGGGAATAACGAGACGAAAACGAAAGACCCTGGGGACGCGAGTCAGATTGTAGCATAGCGTGGGACTGGTTATGTATAATTCAGGAAACCGAGGGTCACTTTGAAAAGTGTCATCCGGTCATCGTCCGGCTCCGGGGACGGTGGACGGCGCATGACGGCGGTTGTATTTCCACGAATGGCGGAGGAGTGAAGAGAATTGGCTGACGGGCCTTCCGTAAAGTTGGAGACGCACGGCTGCAAGTTGAACCAGGCGGATACCCAGTTTTTGGCGCGGGAACTGGCGAGCGCAGGGTACGGCGTTGTCGGAAATACTGAGGACGCGGATGTGTTCGTTCTGAATACGTGCACGGTAACGCACGTTGCCGACCGCAAGGCGCGGCAGGCGGTGAGAGCGGCCAAGAGGCGCAATCCGAACAGCCTTATCGTCGTTACGGGCTGCTACGCTCAGCGCGCGCCGGACGACCTGCGCTCGATGCCGGAGATAGACTTGGTGGCGGGAAACGTGGACAAGCCGTCCCTGGCAAGGATGATTGGCAGGCTCGCGTCAGACCCGGATACGGTGTGCGCGGTCGGCGACGACGAGGCGCTGAGCCAGGTTCTGAGGATACGCTCTCGCGCTATGGTCAAGATACAGGAGGGCTGCGACCAGGTTTGCGCCTACTGCATAGTGCCAACGGTCAGGGGAAGGGAGCGCAGCATTCCGGCGGACGAAATCGTCGCCACCGCGAACGCATACGCGGATATGGGATGCCGCGAGGTCGTTCTGACCGGCACGCAGCTCGGCTCATACGGATTCGACCTGAAGGACATGAGCATCAGCGGGCTGGTCAGAAATCTGCTGGACAGGACCGAGGTCCCGAGGATACGGATATCCTCTCTTCAGCCGCAGGACATATCGGAAGAACTGCTGGAGCTGTGGGCCGACCCGCGTCTCTGCCCGCACTTCCACGTGCCTCTGCAAAGCGGCAGCGACTCCATATTGAAGATTATGCGCCGCAGATACACTTCGGCTGAGTTTCAGGACTCGGTTCGACGCATCAGAGACTCGGTGGCGGGCGCGGCGGTTACGGCGGACGTGATTGTTGGATTCCCGGGAGAGACCGAGCGCGACTTTCAGGACAGCGTGGAAGCGTGTGTGGAGGCCGGGCTGGCGTCGGTGCACGTCTTTCCGTACTCTGTCAGGCCCGGCACCAGCGCGGCCTATTACAAAGGCCAGTTGGAGCCAGCGCAGAAGTCCGAGAGGATCAAGGCCCTCAGCGCGGAGGTGGACAGGCTCGCGCGTAACTTCAGGGAGGCGTCGGTAGGGCAGACGAGGCAGATCCTCTGGGAGCGGGCGGAGACTTGCGAAGACGGGACGGCGTGGCTGGGACTGACGGACAACTATCTCAGGGCGCGCGCCTTGTCCGTGTCCGATCTCGCCAACCGGATAACGCCCGCGACGCTTGAGAGCCTGGATGGGGACGTGATGAACGCGCGTGTCCTGGGCGAGTAGGTTCGCGCAGTCGAACGTCAAGGGTGGGGAACGTGAGAGCAAAGTGAATCAACGCCTTTGCGAATTAAAAACAGTTCCCAATCGAACAGCCCCGCCGGTGTTTATCTCCGCGGGGCTGTTCGAGTTTGGCGTGGAGACTAAATCTCTACAGGTACGAGTTGGGATACGCCGCCACGGTCTCGGACGTAGGCGGAGTTGTGGTCGTTGCCATTTCCGAAGACTATCAGCCACCCGCCTTCCATGGCGGTTTCCAGCAGTTCGCGCTTCTGCGCCAGCATATCGTTCGGGAACTCCGCGGTTGCGGGAATGTGGTGCAGCGGCAGATGGAAGGGTGTAGGTATAAGGTCACCCGCATATACTATTCTTTCGCTGCCGTACTCGATGAACACGACCTGATTGCCCAGTGAGGGGCCGGGAGCGAGCTTGACGGTCACGCCCGGGATGATTTCATCTTTGTCGTCGAGGAATTTTATCATGTCGCGTTCCGCGAGCGGCTCGAAGTCTTCCTCGTAGAATGAGTCAACGTACCTTTCGTTGGGGGACTGGGCAGCCTCCCAGGACGACCTCTGCATCATGTAAACGGCGTTGGGAAACATGGGTATGGCCGTGCCGGTTCTGTCGAGCTTGGTGCATCCGCCGCTGTGGTCGAAGTGAAGATTGCTGAGCACCACCATGTCAATGTCTCGCGCGCTCAGACCGCGCTCCTTCAGGCCCTTGATGAGCTTGTTCCCGTTAAGGTTGTAGTCATCCCGCATCTCGGCCATTCTCTTGTTGCCCGCGCCGGTGTCTATGAGTATCTTCAATTTCGGCGTGTTTATCAGGATCGCGTTAAGACCCAGGGTTACGCGGTTTCTGCGGTCGGGCTTTATGAAGCGCTCCCATTCGCTCTTCGCAACCTGTCCGAACAGGATGCCGCCGTCCATCCTGAACGTACCGTCTTTCAGCAGATCAATGCTTGTGTTTCCTATTCTCAATCGCTCACCCCCAATCGAGTAAAATTAGTGGCCGGCACCAGTCGCGGCAGGGGGAGAAAGGCGACCGGAGGTCGCCTGTTGAGTGACGCACGTCATCTGAAGAGAGATGAAGATTACAATTTTGAGGGCCCGCTTACTGCCCGCTGCCGGGGCAGGTTTGGGGCCTTGTCAGATTGACGTAATCGGCGCTCAAGTTGTCGAGCTAAACAAGGTCTTGATAGTTAGCTCAGCAGACTGCCTTGATCCAAGTATGAATACAAGGCCCGGTCTGAAATCATAGCAAATGCTTAACGCCTGTACCGGGCTACTTCTCCCACAACCACCGTCTTTATCGTATGCGGAGGCGGATAACGTGTCAAGCGTAGAGTAGTTTATAATTTGCGTGAAATTGGTGGAAAATAATTTATATGTGCCGTTATCAGTTAATAATAGCTATTTATTTTGTTTATCTCTACGAAATTCGTAATGACTCTCAGTTGGACGCATTTGTAATGTCTAAGGGTTGGAGGTATAAGAGGTGTCGGATTTCCGACACCTCTATTGCTGGCCGCTGTGCGTAAACTACCATCGGGGGAAGACATCAGCGCATCTCTTCTATAACCTCTCTAAATGCGTTCAATGTCTGCTCTACGTCATTCTCATCGTGGACGGCTGAGATGTAGAATTTCGAGGCGCCCTTGAATATACCTCTCTCGACCACACCGGCGTTGAAGCGGCCCATTGTCGCGGAGTCGGCGGTGAGGGTTGACCTGTAATCCGTTATCTCGGCGTTCGTGAAATAAACGTCGAACAGCACGTCCTCGCCGGTTACGCGGGCTGGGATCTCGGCCTCGTCGAGCATTCTCTGAAGGCCCTCCTTGAGTGTGCCGCCGGTCGCGCGCATTGACTCATACGTGCCGGGTCTTCTCAGTATCTCCAGCGTCTTCAGTCCGGCGACCGCCGCGATTGGGTTCCCGCTGAGAGTGCCGACCTGCGGCATGAAGTCCTCGGACGGCACTCCGCCGCTGTCCATGTGCGCCATGATGTCCTCGCGTCCAGCGATGGCGGTGAGCGGGAAGCCGCCCGCGGCCGCCTTGCCCAGCGTGCAGATGTCGGGTGTAACGCCGTAGAATTCCTGCGCGCCGCCGTAGGCGAACCTGAACCCGGTAACCACCTCGTCGAAGATGAGCGGAATGCCGAACTCATTGGTCAGGTCTCTCAGACCCTGAAGGAAGCCCGGCCTGGGCGGAATCAGTCGCTGGAACGGCTCGACGATGACACCCGCGATCTCGTCGTGATGTTCTTCTATGATGCCGCGCGTGGTCTCCAGATCGTTGAACGGGGCTATCAGCATCTCGTTCTGGACGGAACGCGGAATGCCCGCGGAACCGGGAACCGGGTTGGGAAAGTCGGTAAGGCGAGAGGGCCAGATGCTCATGAGCGAATAGTCGTTCATGCCGTGGAAGCCGCCCTCGAATTTCAGAATCTTGTCCTTGCGCCTGTAGGCCCTGGCCGCGCGCATCGCGTAGAGTGTGGCCTCGGTTCCGGTAGAGCTGAATCTGACCTTGTCGGCGCAGGGGACCGCGCTGACAATCTCCTCCGCAAGCTCGATGGCGTGTTCGTTGTTGGCGAAGAAAGTGGTTCCCTTCGCCAGTTGTTCGCGCACGACTTCGACAACCTCCGGGTGGCTGTGGCCTATGAGCATCGGGCCGGAGCCTAGCAGGTAGTCAATATACTCGTTGCCGCTCGCATCCCATATATGGCTGCCTTCACCCCTTTCGATAACGATGTCCTTGCCAACGTTGCCGAGGTTGCCGCCGGGCAGAACCGCGTGAGCGCGTTCCACAAGTTGGCGTTCTCTATCCGACTGTGAGCGGGTCATGCTCTTACTCCTGTTTTTGCTGTGAAATGCCGTGTCGATATTATGTTAAATTCGTCGGCGTGAATTATATCAGATTCGGCTATAATGTTGACGGTTTGTGAACAAGGAGGCAAATATGCAGATCAACGTCAATCAGGGAAACATCGTGGAGCGCGACGACCCCGCTATTGTAGTCAACCTGTTCGAGGGCGTAACGCAGCCCGGCGGCGCGACCGGCGCCGTGGACGCCGCGCTGGACGGCGCTATAAGCGACCTGATAGAGCAGGGCGACATTATGGGCAAGAAGGGTGAGAATACCCTTATCTACTCGCTCGGTAAGGTCAGTTCGACGCGGGTCGTGGTAGCCGGACTCGGCAAGAGCGACGCTTTCGATTCAGGCGCGGCGAGGGAGGTACATGCGGGCGTCGCGCGCTTCCTGCGTTCCAGGGGTGTGCGGAGCTATGCGACCCTCCTGCACGGCACGGGCATTGGCGGGCTGGAGCCAGGTGAGTCCGCCCAAGCCGCGGCGGAGGGACTGATTCTCGGACTTTACTCGTTCGACAAGTACAAGTCCGATCCCGGTTCCAAGTCTGTCGAGTCGGTCAACGTCGTCGAATTCGACGCTGAGAAAGTCGAGGCGATAGAGAGAGGGGTCGAGCGCGGAAAGGCTATCGCGGAGGCGGTGAACCTGGCGCGGGAGATGGGCAACGAGCCTGCCAACGTGATGACCCCGACTCGAATGTCCGAAATCGCGCTGGAGGTAGCGCGCGGCGCGGGTATGCAGCTCACGGTTCTGGAGCGCTCGGAGGTAGAGGAACTCGGCATGGGCGCCTATGCCGGAGTCGCGCAGGGAACGGAGGAGCCGCCCAAGTTCATCGTAATCAGGCACGAGGGCGACCCTGACAACCCCGACAACAACCTGGGACTGCTGGGGAAGGGGATAACGTTTGACAGCGGCGGCCTGGATATCAAGTCGGCGGCGGGTATGCTCACCATGAAGAGCGATATGTCGGGCGGCGCGTGCGTAATCGGCGCGATGAAGGCCATTGGCGCGTTCAATCCGAAGATAAACGTGTGGGGAATAATCCCGGCCACCGAGAATATGCCCGGCCGCCGCGCCCAGCGGCCCGGCGACGTGGTGACCGCCATGAACGGCAAGACCATCGAGATAGGCAACACGGACGCCGAGGGCAGGCTGGTTCTGGCCGACGCGCTGTGCTACGCGGTGGAGAACGGCCTCACTCGGATAGTTGACGTGGCAACGCTGACCGGTGCGATAGGCGTGGCCCTGGGAGATGGCGCGACCGGCGTGTTCGGTAACGACCAGGGCTGGGTGGACCAGATAGTGGAGGCGGGGGCCGCGGTCGGCGAACGAATATGGCAGCTGCCGACCTACGCTTCCTACAAGTCGGAGTACAGCAGCGACATCGCGGACATCAGGAATACGGGCGGGCGCGGCGCGGGAGCGATTACCGGCGCGCTCATAATCGGCGAGTTCGCCGGAGAGTCCAGCTGGGCGCACCTGGACATTGCCGCCACGACCAGGACCACCTCGAACAAGGGAATCAATCCGAAAGGCTCAACCGGCGTGCCGGTTCGCACACTGGTCGAACTGGCGACGGCCCTGGCTTCGGAGTAGCGACGGCCTTTTCAGCGTATCGAAAACCGGGTCTGCCGTACCGCGCGGCAGGCCCGGGATATATACGCGCAGCCAGCCGACTACTCACTTGACCTTGATTCCCCCATTCGCGAGGAACGGGGTCTGTGAGCCAATTCCCGATATGCTGTTTCCAACCCACAGTCTCATAAAGTCAGGGTGACGCCATAGACCCGTGAGGTGAACGCGTATTGATGAACTCCATCCTCTGAGAACAAAATAGCGCAGAGCGCATGATATGGATGGTATCATAGCGGGTTATGGTTATATTCCTCGAACTCTGGCCTGACCCTCCGAAAATTGGAATCTGAATTCGGCGATGTGCTACCATTCTATTATCTCACAACCACATAGTTAGTAGAGGGGCAGTATCTTGACCATTTCTTCGCGGTGGACATTTATCACCAACCACGGTCTTGTCCTGAGCTACATCTATCACCATCCCACGAGCACGGCTCGCGAGATAGCCGACCAGATCAAGGTAACCGAGAGAACGGTGCATAAGATAATCTCGGACCTGGAGCGGGCGGGCTACATCGCTCGGAGAAAGTCGGGCCGCAGGAACGTGTACAGCGTTGACCCGAACCTGCCGCTCCGACACCACACGAAGAAGGACATCATCGTGTCCGAGCTTATCGAAGCGCTGACCTACCGGAATTATCAGGCCATTGTGGAATCCCATGAAAGCGCAGGCGTTTCCGATCGGGATGCTGTGGCGGTGTGATGGTGGTTCTTCAGTCCGCTTCCACGTTGACCCGTTTCAGCGTCGAATGCTAGAATTTTCTCGTAGCCGTGGTGAGCGTGGCCTAGCGGTAAGGCGCCAGGTTGTGGCCCTGGAGATCGAGGGTTCGAATCCCTTCGCTCACCCCACCTGCCATCTCCTGCGCCGTCTCACGGCCCCCACCCTGCCATTACTGAGGAGAGTATCCTGATGCCGACCGGATTCACTTCTGTGGATACCCTGCGCGAGGGTGACCCACAGGGTAATCGCATGGCGCTCCGTCTGACCACCAGATCCGGGCAGAGGATTCACGCTATCGGCGTTCCACAGGACTGGCCCTCCCGCACCGGGCCGACCTGGTGTTACGTGTTCGATAACGAGGGAATCACTCTCATAGACCCGGGCGCACACGGGTCGTTCTCCGAACTCGAAGACGGCCTGAAAGTGGTGGGCTACTCAGTGACGGACATAGACAGGGTCGTGGTGACGCATGGACATTCAGACCACGACGGCTCAATCGCCCAACTCGTGGAGTCCGCTGATTCGGCGCTCTGGGCGCACGGGATGTACGCCGCTCTTACTAACTACAACCCTTGGGAAGTGCAGAACCGCGACGCCTCGCCCATACACGCGGCGATGAACCGCGTTGTGTCCGGCAATCTTGACCGGCGCAGTTCGTCGTATGAGGCTCGCAACCGCAGGTACGTTGAGTCGAGAAAGGGTCTGAAGGTTGACCGCCAGGTGGACCATGGCGACAAGGTAGGCGACGTCGAGTTCATATATGCGCCCGGCCATTCGCCGGACGAGTTGTGCCTGACCCTCGACAACGTGGTGTTCACCGGAGACCACGTTCTGCCCGAGATAACGCCTCATCCGACTACGAGGGCCGGATATTCGGACCACGTCGCGCAGGACATACCCGCCAAGTTCAGCGACCCGTCCAGCTCCTACGGACTAAAGACCTACATGGTATCTCTCAAGACCGTTTTAGACCTTGGCGAAAGCTACGCCGTTCTGCCCGCGCACAGGCTGTTCAACCGAGGGCGGTTCAATTTCGTTTCGGTCAACCGCGCCGCCGAGGTGATAAACCATCACGGGGAGCGGCTCTCCCAGATAGTCCGGCGCATAGACGACCGTCCGACCGGGCTGGAGGAGATGACCAAGGGCGTATTCGAGCGGCGAAAGCTGACAGGGGGCAATCTGTTCATGGCATTGTCCGAGATAGTCGCGCACGTCGAGTTGCTCCAGGAGCTTGGCGACGTGGAATTCACCGACGACTCCATGATACGCCACACGGGTACGATGGAATTTCGCCAATTCTGCCAGGGACTGGTAAACTAACACTACGTACTCGATTCGAGGACGGTCATACAATCCAGCGCCCGTAGCTCAGTGGGACAGAGCACTGGTCTTCGGAACCAGGTGTCGCGGGTTCGAATCCTGCCGGGCGCGCCAATTCTTCACAGGCTGTTTACCTGTTTGGCTTGCATCTCCGGCCAGAACGCCACTCCGACCATGCCCGGCCCTATGTGCGCTCCCATGACGGGAGTGAACTCCGTCAGGAACAACTCCACACAGTCGAACCGCGCGCTCAAGGACTCTCGCAGAAGTTCCGCCTGTTCTCCGGCGTCCACGTGCATGACAACCGCGTGAACTCTTGAATCGCCGACCCGCTCCGCCATCAATTCGACCAGCCTGGCGGTGGCGCGCGTGGCGGTTCTCGGTCTGGCGAGGCTGCTTATCTCAGATTGGCTCAGCTCGAATATCGGCTTGAGACTCAGCAGAGACGCTCCGGTGTGCGCCATGCCCGGCACACGCCCGCCCTTCCATAGATAGTAGAGCGTGTCAACGTATGCCAGCAGCCGGACGCGCTCACGAATCTCCAGGGCGCGGCCCTCCACGCGCTCCAGGTCCGCCCCCGCCGATATCGCCTTGAGCGCTTCCCATGCCACAAGACCCTGGCCGCCCGCCGCGCTTCTGGAGTCCATACTGCGTATATCGAAATTCGGATGCGCGCCCCTGAACTGTTCCCGGGCTAAGTCCGCAGACCTTTTCGCCGCGCTGAAAGCGCCGGACACAAGTATGGCAAGCGCTGAATCCGCGACCTTGGAAGCGGCCTCATAGGCGCTTGTGAAGTCTGCGGGCATGGGCGCGGACGTGCTGGTCGGTTCAGCGTTCTGCCTCTGCATCTTGTAGAAGTCGCCGGGGGAAATGTCCACGCCGTCCCTGAACGTCGCGTCGCCTATGTGAAGGCGCATAGGCGCGACAAAAGTCAGCGGGCTGGCCCTGAACTCTTCTGGAACGGACGCCGCGCTGTCCACGACTATGGCAACCCTGCCGGGTCGGTGGTTGGGGTTCAAGTGAGCGATTCTCTGCGGTTCAACTTGATACGTACCTCCCTTTAGCCGTGTAGTACAGATTATGTTATAACCCAATTCAGGCCGTCAACTCGACGGCCAAGTGTAGAAGCCATCCAACTTGGCGGAGATTTCCGCTCGCGCCCAATTGAACGCCCCTACTGGGGTAATGTAGAATTCAGGAAGCGAGAGGCGGCCAAATTTGCAGACAAACCTGATAGCCCGACTGAACCTTATGCGCGACCTCGGCCAATTGGAGACCGAGGCAAATTTCAGCGTCGCCGAGCGTATGAAGGGCATTCTGAGCGGCGATGGATTTCAACGGCTGGATACGCCAATCCTGGAACCGACCGACCTGTTTGTCAGGAAGTCCGGGGGCGAGATTTCCAGCAGCCTTTACTCATTCCAGGACCCTGGCGGCATGAGCGTCAGTCTGAGGCCGGAATTCACCCCTTCTATAATCAGGTGGTTTATCGAGAACGTATCTGAAACGCGCGCGCCTCACAGGTACCAGTACTCCGGCCCCGTATTCAGGTATGCCGGGCCGCGTCGTGGTAGATTCAGGCAGTTCCAGCAGGTTGGAGCGGAGCTTATCGGGGTCTCGGACGCGGACGGCGATGTCGAGATACTCAGGACAGCCATCCGTTGCCTCCGCGGCGCGGGCATTGCCGGGTTCACACTCCGGCTCGGTCATATCGGCATGATACATGACATAGTCGAGTCGCAGGGTCTTTCCGAACAGGTGGAGATGTACATTGTTTCCAACCTGGGCGAGATTGGTGAGAGCGCGGACTACGTGGAGCGGCTGACCGAAAGCGCGGTCGCCTCCGGCCTTGTGGTGAAAGACCGCAAGCCCGTCCCGGTCACCGACGGACTCGACAAGGCTATGCCCGAACTTGAAGTTATACGGCGTTCGATGTCCGGTCCAACCGGGCGCAGAAGCGCGGGGCAGATCATGGCGCGGCTGTCGAGCAGAATGAAACGCGCCTGTTCACGCGCCGAATTCAACGTCGCCCTGCGGAACGTAGCGCGGCTGGTGTCCCTCACTGGTTCCGCGCGGCAGGTGATCGAGGATGCTGAGGCGATTCTGAAATCCAACTCCGCGTCGCTCAGGAGCGTGCGCGGACTGAAGGCTACGTTGAGAGAACTGGAATCGGAAGGTGTGAGCGAGTCCGCGATTCATCTCGACCTGTCCTTTGTGCGCGGGCTGACCTACTACACCGGAATAGTCTTTGAATTCCTGGACGGCGCGGGCGCGGGCGAGTATCCGATTGGCGGCGGCGGCAGGTATGACGACCTGGTGAGAGCATTCGGTGGAGGCGACGTTCCGGCCTGCGGATTCGCTTTGTACGTAGATGAGGTCGTGCGGACTATTCAACAGGAGCGTAAGGAAATTACATGACCAACTCCACGCTGCGCCTCGCTCTGCCAAGCAGCGGGGCGCTTCAGCATCCGTCCATGTCGTTCATGCGGTCGTGCGGCCTGGCGGTCTCCCGTCCGAACGACCGGCACTACATAGCGCGCGTCCCGTTCCTGCCGAATGTGACGGTGATGTTCCAGCGGAGTTCAGACATCACGAGCAAGATTGACGAGGGCAGCGTTGACCTCGGCATTGTGGGCAAAGACCAGTTCCTGGAGAGCAGGCGGGAGGACGGGGACACCAGAATAGTCATCGAGAAGCTGGGATTCGGCAGAAGCGGCCTGGTCATAGCGGTACCCGATTCGTGGGTGGATGTGACTTCTATCGCCGATCTCGCCGACATATCCGTGGAGTTCCGCGGACGGGGGCAGGATCTCAGAGTGGCCACCAAGTATCCCCGCCTTATTGGACGCCACCTCCTTGCGAATGGCGTCAACTACTTCAGTCTGATACGCTCCAGCGGCACACTCGAGGCCGCGCCCGCCATGGGGTTCGCGGACATCATTGGAGATATAACCGAAAGCGGCACCACCATCAGGGAGAACAGACTCAAGGAGATTGACGGCGGAACAGTGATGAAGTCGGAAGCCTGTGTCGTCTCGCGCAGAATGTACCCGGACGATGAGAGCGAACCCCTTGAGACCGCGCGGCTGCTGCTGGAGATGATGGAGGCGCACCTGTACGCCGGGGGATATTTCGAGGTCACTGCCAACATGAAGGGCGAGACCGACGCCGAGGTGGCCGAATACGTTATGAAACACGCGGACACCTCCGGCCTGAGAGGCCCGACGATTGCCACGGTTTTCAACCCCCAGGGCGAGGGCTGGTTCGCGGTTACGGTGATGGTCGAGGAAACGCGCTTGCTGCCCGCGGTCGCCCGGCTGCGCGAGATAGGGGGCAGCAGTGTCAGGGTTTCCAAACCGCACTATCTCTTTCAATCGGAGTGCGAGTCCTACTCCAGGTTGATGTGAGGACTCGACCGGACAACATATATGCCTAATCTTCCAACACATATACAGCTTGCCATCGCCGCGGCGGAACGGATGCGACATTTGGACCTGGATTCCAACCTGGGCTACTTCTACCTGGGTTCGACGTCGCCGGACATACGCGCCCTGACAAAGCGGGCGCGCTCGGAGTATCACTTCGTCGAGCTGGACTTCGAGACCGTCGGGACGGGAGTGGAGGCCATGTTCGCCGCCCACCCCGAACTGATGGAAGCGGGTGAGCACGACGGCCCCATGCGCGCGTTCATCGCGGGATACATAGCGCACCTGATGGCGGACGAGTCCTACATCGTGAGAATGTTCAGGCCATATTTCGGAGAGCCGGGCGCGTTCGAGAGCGACGCGATGGCGAAGATATGGGACCGCGCGCTCCAGTTGGATTTTGACAGGACGGTATGGGACGACGTTCAGAGGTCAATCACGGGCGTGGAGGCTGACACCCGGAACGTCCACGTACGATTTCTCCCACAGGAAGACCTTGTCCAATGGAAAGAGTGGGTCGGCAGGGTGATGAACGGCGGGTTTTCCTGGGAGCGGCTCAGGTTCATGGCCAGACGCATTTCCGCTGGCGACGAAAATCACCCCGCATACGCATACGCGGAGCGTTTCATAGCATCGGTCGACGGCTCTCTCGAAACCCTGTACGACCATGTGCCTAAGTCCTACGTCCAAGAATTCAGGGACGAGGCGGTCGAGACGATTGTTGACTCTCTAAGGGATTACCTGTCATGAGAATCGTAAGGGGATATGATGAGTCGCGCGCCGCTCTTGCAGAAAGCAGGCGGCTTGACCTGTCCGGCGTCCCACAGTCGGTCCTGGACAGTTCGGAGCGCATATTCGGCGAACGCCTCACTCCGCTCGAAATAGTGTCTCGAATAGTTGACGACGTGCGCGAGAATGGCGACGACGCGATAAGACGCCTCGCGCTGCTGATAGAAGGCTCCGAGCAGGATGAGCTGGAAGTTGATCCCGACGTGGTGAAGGCCGCCGCCGAATCCGTGGACACGAGCGTACTGGAAGCGCTCACCCTGTCCGCCGACAGGGTACGCCGCTACCACGAGGCTTCCAGGCCGAACGACTGGATGGACTTCTCCGCTGGCTACGGCGCTCTCCTACGCCCCTGTGAGAGGGTGGGCGTCTATATACCGGGTGGCAGCGCGCCGCTGCCTTCCACGGCGATTATGACCGCGATCCCCGCCCGCGTGGCCGGAGTGGATGAGATAATACTCTGCTCACCGGCCAAACGGGACGGACTGCCCGATCCGGTCGTGCTCGCGGCTGCTCACATCGCGGGCGTTGACCGCGTATTCGCCATCGGTGGAGCGCAGGCGATAGCCGCTATGGCATACGGCGCCGAGTCCGTCCCGGCCGTGGATATGGTTTGCGGCCCGGGTAACCTGTTCGTGACGCTCGCCAAGAAACTGGTTTACGGCGACGTCGGAATAGACGGGCTGTACGGCCCCACCGAAACGCTGATAGTCGCGGACGCTTCAGCCAACCCGACGCTGTGTGCCGCGGATATGCTCGCCCAGGCCGAACACGACCCGATGGCGAGACCCGTGCTTTTATGCACGTCCGAACCGCTCGCCGCGCAGGTCGCCCGCGAGATCGAGACCAGGCTCAGAAGGCTCAGCCGCGAATCGGTAGCCAGGGCTGCGGTGGAGGGGCAGGGCATTATCGCGCTGGTCGAAAGTACCGGCCAGGCCGTCGAACTCGCCAATTCGTTCGCGCCGGAGCATATGTGCCTTGCCGTGCGCGATCCCTGGTCGTGGGTCGGAAAGATAAGGAACGCGGGCGCGGTGTTCGTGGGCGAGTTCTCGCACGAGGTTCTCGGAGATTACGTCGCCGGGCCAAGCCACGTCATGCCGACGTCCGGCACGGCCAGATTCAACTCCGGTGTGGGCGTTCACAAGTTTCTGAAGACAATTCCGATAATTGCGCTCGATGACGCGGAATCGGTCGCTCTCTCTCGCGCCGCCGCCATCATAGCGCGCGCCGAGGGCCTGACCGCCCACGCCGAGGCCGCCGAAATAAGGCAGGAACTGATCTGAGCCATATCCAATTTAAGCACTGACCTTACGCAGTTGAGAGAGATTTCGTAGCTGAGCTGGCTCATTCTCGTTTAGGAATTCATAGCTAAGTGCGTAACATCAGTTAAGCAGAAGGAATTCAGGAGTCCGATATGCCGGAAGAGCGAATTGAAAAGCTAATCAGGCCGCATCTGTCCTCGATACAGACGTATGAACCCGTTGACCCGCCCGAGGTTCTGGCGCAGAGGGCGGGAATATCCGCCGGTTCCATCGTGAAGCTCAATGGCAACGAGAATCCCTACGGCCCCTCGCCAAAGGCCGCCGAAGCCATGGCGCGGACGCCGATGCACATATACCCGGACCCGTTCCAGCGCAGCCTGCGCGCCTCGCTCTCCGAGTACACCGGCTTTCCGACCGAAAACATAATCGCGGGCGCGGGCAGCGACGAGCTTATTGACCTGCTTTTCAGGTTGTTTATTGAGCCTGGCGACGCCATCCTCGACTGCGAACCGACTTTCGCCATGTATGCCTTCTGCGCCAGGATAGCGGGCGGCGAAGTGCGGCTGGTGCAGCGCGACGAACTTTTTGAAATTGACGTGCAGGCCGTCCGTGAGGCCATTGACGACAAGGCCAAGATAATATTCATAAGCTCTCCCAACAACCCCACCGGCAACATGGCCTCCGAGGAGCAGGTGCGCGCCCTGCTGGATACTGGCCTGGTTGTGGTCATAGACGAAGCCTACTACGAGTTCAGCAAGGAGACGGTGGGCAACCTGATTGGCCAGTACGACAATCTTGTCATCCTGCGTACCATGAGCAAGTGGGCCGGACTGGCGGGCCTCCGCATAGGATACGGAATAATGGGCAGCGGCCTGGTGGAACACATCATTGACATCAAGTCGCCCTACAACGTGAACGTGGCGGCTGAGGCCGCGACCATCGCTTCCCTTGAGGACAGCGACTACCTGCTGGGCAACGTTCAGAAGATAGTAGATGACCGCGAATCGCTCTTCCAGAGCCTGTCCGCCATTGACGGCATAAAGCCCTGGCCCTCCCAGGGCAACTATATTCTCTGCCAGATGGACCATCCCGAAAGCGCGCGGAACATGGTTGACCAACTCGCCTCGCGTGGCATATTCGTCAGGAACTTCGGCTCGGACAGGCTGCGCGACTCCTTCAGGGTGGCCATAGGAACGCCGGACGAAAACGCGGCTTTCCTCGGCGCCGTGCGGGAAATAGCGCAATGACGCCCGCGCTCAGGACAGCGAGTATCGAGCGAAACACCGCCGAGACACAGATAGCGGTCGAGTTGAACATTGACGGAACCGGCGAGTACGAACTGGACGCCGTAAACGGGATGCTCATGCACCTTCTCGCCCAGCTTTCCAGGCATGGCCTCATTGACCTGAAAGTATCCGCCAGGGGCGACACCGAGGTCGGCCTTCACCACTTAGTTGAGGACCTCGGCATTGTGCTGGGTAGGGCGCTGGCCGGGGCCATGGGCGATGGCGCGGGAATCAGGCGCGCGTCCCACACGTATATGCCGCTGGACGAGACCCTTGCCCTGACTGTCGTGGACTTCGGTGGGCGCGGGTACGCGGTTATAGACGCCGATATAGGCGACAGCGACATGGGTGGGCTGCCGGGCGACCTTGTGCGCCACTTCCTGGAGTCGTTCGCGCGCGAGGGCCGGTTCAACCTGCACGTCCGTCTTCTGTCCGGGGTCAACAACCACCATAAGGCGGAGGCTATCTTCAAGAGCCTGGCAAGATCGTTGAGAGCCGCCCTCGAGTACGATCCGCGAAGGGCGGGGCAGGTTCCCAGCACTAAGGGAACGATCACGGAGTAGGCCGCCGCTCCGGTTCAAGCTCGAATCTGAAGTCCTCGATTATCGGGTTCGCCAGTAGCTGGCGGCACATATCCGACACGCGCTCTCTGGCCGACGACTCTTCGCTCTCGTCCACGCGTATCTCCATATACTTCCCGGCCCTCACGTCCAACACCGAGTCGAACCCAAGCTGGTGAAGACCGCTGCGTATAGTCAGCCCCTGCGGGTCGTTGACACTGGGCTTGAGACTTATATAGACCTTTGCCAGAAACATTGCCTACCTGGGAAGGTTGAATTCGGGCGCGTTCGGCGAACTCTCGTGCGCGTTCACGAACTCGCGGATCCTGCCCTCGTCGAACTGATCGAACTGGTCAATGAAAGTCCATGCGGTGAGCGTGATTCGGGTGTTCATGCCCGGGTATGGACTCATCAGGAGTTTGCCGCCGCGGTCTATGCCCTCCTGCACGATGCCGGTCAACTGTTCAACAAGTTCCTCGCATCCGTCGGGGCAGTCGTAGTGCACGTTCACATAACCGTGTTCGAGGTTGTGCAGCAGTATCTCGTCTTCCAGCGGCTCGTCATATATGCCCCAGCGGGAGGGCGCGAGAGGCACGTTGTAGTGCCAGCCGGAAGTCGGAGGGTTAGAGTTGTACTCAGGATGTTCCTCTCCCGGTACTACGTGCTGCCGGCCCTGGTCTTGCACTCGAACCCCGGGCCCATCCGGCGGGCCGCCCCGGAACAGGTTGTCCAGGGGAAGGCCGGGAAGGAACAGGGACAGTATGAGCGCGAACGCGACAAGACCGACCGCCACTCCTCCCGCGTATCTGAATACACGCCTGCGCCGTTGGCGCCGGGAGCGCCGCGCCGCGCGCGCCTGGGTTGGCGTCATTCTTCCGCCTGATCTATTTGATGCTGATGCCATGTCTGTCCTGGCCGAAGATTTCTGAGTTGAGTATCAATTATGCTATTTCAGAGCGCGTCCAGTCAATTTCAGATAAGCCTCGGTATAGCGTTCTATCGTCCTGGAAACCACGTCCTGCGGCAGTTCGGGCGCGGGCGGTTCGTGATCCCACCCGAAATCGTCCAGCCAGTCTCTGACAAACTGCTTGTCGTAGTTGGGCTGCGACTTTCCGGGCGCGTAGCCCTCGGCGTCCCAGAACCGGCTGGAGTCGGGCGTCAGCAACTCGTCAATGAGGATGAGTTCGCCGTCAATCGTGCCGAACTCCATTTTGGTGTCCGCGATGATGATTCCCTGTTCGAGCGCGTAGTCCCTGGCATACGAATAGATTTCTATCGTGGTGTCCCTGAGTCGTTCGGCCATTTCCTGCCCGACCATCTCCACCACTTCCTCGAAGCTCATGTTTTCGTCGTGGCCGACCTCCGCCTTCGTCGTGGGCGTGAACAGTACCTCCGGGAACGGGTCGCCCTCTCTGAGGCCCTCGATCATCGGATTTCCCTGCACCGTGCCGGAGCGCCGGTACTCCGACCAGGCCGAGCCGGTGATAAAGCCGCGCACCACGCACTCCACGTCTATGCGGTCGGCCTTCTTCACCACCATGGCGCGCCTTGCTATCTCGTCCGGTATGTCCAGGTCGGAGCGGTCAGCCGCCATCTCGATGAGGTGGTTCGTAATCAAGTGTGAGGTCTTGTCGAACCAGAAGGCGGATATCTGGTTCAGCGCCGCGCCCTTGTTCGGAATCCCGGTGGGCAGCACCACGTCGAACGCCGAAATCCGGTCTGTCGCTACCATTAGCAGGGTTTCATCGTCAATCGGGTAGGTATCCCTGACCTTTCCCCGGTAGAGCAGGTTGGGCAGGTTGGTTTCGTGAACTGTCGCTGGTGTCATGAGCCTTTTCCAGTGTATCTTCAGTCGTCAGTTCAGTCCGACGCGCGCGAACACGTCGTCCACGAACCTGACGTAGTATCCGTAATCGAAAATTTCGTCCAGTTCGTCCAGTCCGATCTGTCCCCGCACGGTGGAGTCGTTTCGGACCAGTTCTCGAAAGTCGTCGTCGTCGTCCCAGGTGCGGGCGGCGTTCTTCTGCATTGTCTTATATGCGTCGTCGCGGCTCATGCCCCTTTCTATCAGGGTGAGCATAAGACGCTGCGAAAACAGGAGTCCTCGCGTGAGTTCCATGTTCTCTTTCATGCGCCTGGGATACACCCTCATTCCGGCTACGACGCCGGTGAACAGGTTCAGAATGTAGTCCAGCGCCATGCAGGAGTCGGGGAGTATGAGCCTCTCGGCGGACGAGTGGCTTATGTCCCGCTCGCCCCAGAGCGCGACGTTCTCCAGCGAAGTAACCGAGTGGCCTCTTATAAGACGCGCCAGACCGCACACCCGCTCGGTGAGCTCTGGATTGCGCTTGTGGGGCATGGAGGACGAGCCTGTCTGTCCTTCGGAAAACGGCTCCTCGAGCTCTCTTATCTCGGTTCGCTGAAGGCCGCGTATCTCGGTGGCGAATTTCTCCAGCGAGGCCGCTATCACCGCAAGCGTGGTGACGAAACTGGCGTGGCGGTCGCGCTGGATAACCTGGTTGGACACCGGGGCTACCGCCAATCCAAGCTGGGCGCACACGATCTCCTCTATTTCGGGTGAGACCGTCGCATAGGTGCCGACCGGCCCCGACATTTTGCCGACGGCTATCTCCTCGCGCGCGTGGGCAAGCCGCGTCTTGTTCCGCCGCATTTCGTCCCACCACAGCGCGAGTTTCAGCCCTAGGGTGATAGGCTCGGCGTGAACGCCGTGCGTGCGGCCCATCATCAGCGTGTCTTTGTGTTCGCAGGCGCGCCTGGCGAGCGTGTCTATACAGCTTGTTATCTCGTCGTCGAGCGCGTCCGCGGCGTCCACCATCTGGAGGCTGGTGGCGGTGTCCCAAACGTCGCTTGTAGTAAGGCCCAGGTGAATCCACCTGCCCTCAGGCCCCAGTTGTTCGGTGATCGAGCCCAGAAAAGCTGTCATGTCGTGCTTGGTGACGCGGAGTATCTCGTTCAGGCGGTCAATGTCGTAACTCGCCGACCGCAGCTTGTCCATGTCCCCGCACGGGATGACGCCCGCCTGCGTCCACGCCTCGCACGCCGCGAGTTCTATCAGCAGCCACTTGTCGTACTTGTTTTCATCCGACCACACCTGTTTCATGCGCGGTCTGGAGTATCGCTCTATCATGTCGCGGCGTCTCCGTTAGCGATTTCTGAGGCTTTCCCGGTAGTCATCATACGCTTTTCGGGCGGATTCGTGCTTGCCGCCCAGTATCTGCGCGGCTAGAAAGGCGGCGTTCCTCGCGCCCCACGAACCGACCGCGACGCAGGCGACCGGAATTCCCGGTGGCATCTGGGCTATGGCGTACAGCGCGTCAATGCCTTTCAGGTCGCTGGACGGAATCGGCACACCGATGATGGGCAGGGTAGTCCAGGATGCCAGTACGCCCGGAAGCCCTGCCGACCCGCCCGCGCCCGCGATTATGACCTCGATACCCCTGTCCCTCGCGGACAGGCCGTATTCGCGCACCTTGTCCGGTGTGCGGTGGGCCGACATTACCTCGACCTCGTGGCTGATTCCCAGTTGCTCCAGTACCTCGGCGGTAGGCTCCATGGCCCCCCTGTCCGAACTGCTTCCCATAAGTACACCTACGAGTGGCATATTTAACCTCTTACCTCAAACATTCGCGGCAATGTCTCGTCTGAAAAATACGTTGCTAAACCGGATACTATCTGCTGTTTTGTATGCTGAGAGTCGCGCGTCGGACAGCGTGTCGCCCCGACTCGCTACCGTCATCACTCTTCCGCCGGAAGTTACTATTTTAGCGTTTTGTATTGTATCTGATCCGTGTAATATCGTGGTTCCCGCGTGGAATATGACACAGTCGTCCGAATTGTCGGGAAGGTCGCTGATCTCGAATCCGGTGTCGTAATTGCCGGGATAGCCTTCGGACGCCAGTACCACGCCCACCCACGAATCGCCTGACCATTCCACTTTCTGCTCGGAAAGGTTGCCGTCTGAGCTGCTTAGAGCCAGGTCCAACAGGTCTGACGCAAGGCGCGGAAAAACGACCTGCGCCTCCGGGTCTCCCATGCGGCAGTTGAACTCTATCACTTTCGGGCCGTCCGGCGTGACCATGAGGCCCGCGTACAGAATTCCCTGGAAGGGGCTGCCGAGTTCCGCCATCTGCGCGGCCACAGGCTCCATTATCTCGGCGCGTACCCTTGCTTCGAGATCGTCGTCCCAGAATGGCGGAGGGCTGTAACTGCCTATACCTCCGGTGTTCGGCCCGAGGTCTCCGTCATGCGCCCGCTTGTAGTCGCAGGCCGCGGCCATCTCCGAGACGTATGGGCCGTCCACGAACGCGAAAACGCTGACCTCCCGACCCTGAAGCCACTGCTCTATCAGTACCGTGTCGCCCGCGCCGCCAAAGTCGCGTCTGACGAACATCGAATTCAGCGCGGCAATGGCGTCCTCTCGGCTCGGCGACATTATCACACCCTTGCCGGCGGCCAGCCCGTCTGCCTTGACGACGAACGGCGGCTCTGCGGACTGTACGTACTCAATCGCCGAATCTGCGTCCTGGAATACCTTCGCTTTCGCCGTGGGAACACCCGCCGCCGCCATCACGCTCTTGGCGAAAGACTTGCTGGACTCGATTCGCGCCGCGGCCTTTGTCGGACCGAACACGCGGATACCCTCTTCCCTGAACCTGTCCACTATGCCTGCCGCCAGCGGCGCTTCAGGCCCCACGATGGTCAGGTCTGCCGACTCGTCCTTTGCCAGCCGTGCCAGCCCGTCTATGTCCTCGGCAGACACGTCGAAGTTGGTCCCGAGCCGGGCGGTTCCGGCGTTGCCGGGCGCGGTTAGAATGCGTGGCCTGTGTCGGCTGGCAGCTATCTTCCACGCAATCGCGTGTTCGCGCGCGCCGTTGCCGACGATGAGAACGTTCATGGCCGCGCCTCCCTCATTCCCACTCTATTGTGCCGGGCGGCTTGCTTGTAATGTCATATACGACTCGGTTCACGTTCGGCGCTTCGTTGCATATGCGGTTCGATATGCGCGCCAGGATGTCATAGGGTATGCGCGCCCAGTCCGCGGTCATAGCGTCGTCGCTGGTAACCGCCCGTATCGCGATGACGTTGCCGTATGTCCTGTAATCCCCGGTAACCCCGACGGACCTCGAGTTCGTCAGAACCGCGAAACTCTGCCACAGGTCGTCGTACAGGCCGTTGGACTCTATCTCTTCCATCAGAATGCGGTCGGCGGCCCGCAGGGTTTCAAGGCTTTCATGCGTAGCCTCGCCGATTATCCTGATTGCCAGTCCCGGCCCGGGGAAGGGCTGCCTGAACACCATCTCGCGGGGCAGGCCGAGTTCGAGTCCGACCTCTCTCACCTCGTCCTTGAACAAATAGCGCAGCGGCTCGACGAGTTCCATTCTCATGTGCTCCGGCAGGCCGCCCACGTTATGATGTGTCTTTATCTTGGCCGAAACGTTGTCTCCCGGCGCCTGGCTCTCTATAACGTCTGGGTACAGCGTACCCTGCGCCAGGAAGTTAACCTGCCCAAGCCTGGACGCCTCGCCCTCGAACACGTTTATGAACTCTTCGCCGATTATCCTGCGCTTGGCCTCCGGGTCGGTGACCGACCGGAGTGCGCCCAGAAAGTGCTCGGCGGCGTCCACGTAGCTCAGGTTCATTGACATATATCTCTCGAACGTCTCGCGCACGCGCTCCGGTTCCTGGTGCCTCATAAGCCCGTTATTGACGAATATGCAGGTCAGCCGGTCTCCGATAGCGCGATGAACCAGCGTCGCGGCGACGGCGGAGTCAACGCCGCCCGACAGCGCGCATATCACCTTGCCGTCTCCCACCTGCCGCCTGATTGATTCCACGCTGTCCGAAACGAAGTTGCCAGGCGTCCATGCGCCCGAGCAGCCGCAGATTTCATATAGGAAATTTCGTATGATCTGTTTGCCCTTTGGCGTATGAACCACTTCGGGATGAAACTGGATGCCCAGCCTGCCGCTCCGGTCTCCCAGCGCGGCTATGGGGGAGTTGTCGGTGTGGGCGAGCGCGCTGAAGCCGGGTGGAAGTTCCGAGATGTTGTCGCCGTGGCTCATCCATACCTGCATTGATTCGGGCGTGTCATGGAATATCGGATCGGAGGGTGCATCCTGCAGCAGTTCCGCGTAACCGTACTCGCGGCGCGAGGCGGGCGCGACTCTGCCCCCAAGCTGGTGTACCATCGCCTGCATCCCGTAACAGATGCCCAGAATCGGCAGGCCGGACTCATATACCCAGTCCGGGGCAAGCGGGGCGCCGTCTTCATACACGCTCGCCGGGCCGCCCGACAGGACTACGCCTTTTGGATTGAGAGACGCCACCGTCTCCCAGGGCGCGGTGTGGGGTATCAACTCGCAGTAAACGCTGCATTCCCTGATTCGTCTGGCTATCAGCCGCGAGTACTGCGAGCCGAAGTCAATTATGACAATCGTCTCCGGGTGACTCGAATCGGCGGCTTCGGCAGCCGGTCGGGTCTCTGCCTGCCCGCTTTCGGAATATGCTGAACCGACCAGTCTTTTGCCGGTGGATGTAGGTTGGGTGGAGTCTTGAAAATGAGTCGAAGACATGGATAGTGTCTGATTTCAGGCTAACGTATGTGTTATATTTGGGTCAAGCTATATACAACCAATATGCGCCCTTCGGAGGGCGTTTTGTGAGCCGCGCAGTTGCAAGACCCGGATATTCTTTCTACCTCTATATACAGGGCAGTTGAAATTCTCAGATGGGGCGGGGTCATCGCGCTCCCGACCGATACCCTCTACGGCATCTCCGCCAACGCCCTGGATGCGACGGCTGCGGCCAAAGTGTTCGGAGTCAAGGGCCGCGAGGAGTTCAGCCCGCTTCCTGTGTTCGTTTCGGACTTGAACGACCTGTTTCGGTATGGCCGCGATGTCCCTGATTCCGCCGTTCGCCTTGCTGAAGAGTTCTGGCCCGGAAAACTGACCATCGTCGTGAAAAAGTCGGGCCTGATACCGGAGGTCGTTTCCGGCGGCCTCGACACTGTTGGGCTGCGTATTCCCGACCATTCGGCGCCGAGAGCGATAGTCGGCCGACTCGGCGCTCCCATCACCGCGACAAGCGCTAACGTGAGCGGAAAGCCTGCCCTCACATCCGCCGACGGAGTGGTGAGTGAACTTGGGACTCGGCTCGACCTGGTTCTGGACGGCGGTCGGCTCGCGCCCTCCATGCCCTCCACCGTGATAGACCTGACGACCGACCCGCCCAGGATGCTGAGAGAAGGCGCGGTATCCTGCTCTCGAATTCAGCAATTGGCAGGCATCGCGCTGGAAGTGTAGAATCCTGTCTGCACCTGTTGTAAGGAGTGGCGGATTGGACCGAATCAGCAGATATAGTTCGATGGTCGAGACTGAACTGAGACGCATAGTTGCGGACAGGGGACTTCCTCTCTATTCCATGATGGAGCACCACCTCGGATGGTCGCCGGACGACGCGTCTTTCGGCGCTCCCGTGTCCAGACCTCTCGGCGCTCTCTGCCTCGCGTCGTGTGAATCTCTCGGCGCGGATATAGATACCGCTCTGCCCACCGCCGCCGCTATCGAACTGGTACAGAACTTCTGTGAAATCCACGACGACATTCAGGCGGGCAAAATTTCCAGGAACGGACGCGATTCGGTGTGGTGGAAGTGGGGGCCTGCGCAGGCGATAAACGCCGGCGACGGGATGCACGCGCTGGCGCGGCTTGCCCTCCTCGGGCTTGGCGAGCGCGGAGTTGGGCCTGCCAGGACATTCGAGGCCGTCAAGCTGCTGGATAAGGCGAGCCTGGCGACCTGCGAGGGCCGCTTTATGGACCTGGAGGCGCAGGAACGCCTGGATATGTCGTCGGACGCCTATCTCAATATGGCGGAGGCGAAGGCCGGGTCGCTGTTTGGCTGCGCTATGGAGTTCGGCGCGCTGGCCGCGGACGGCGGTGATGCGGCACGAAAGTCCTTTGCCGATGCCGGTCGGGATCTCGGCGTAGCCGTTCAGATAGCGGACGACATGAGACAGCTGGCGTCCGGCCTGGACGAGAACGCTCCGCCCTCGGAAGACTTTATGAATAAGAAGAAGCTGTATCCCGTGGTCAGGGCGTTTGAAATCGCGTCCCCTTCCGAGAGGAGAAGGCTGGGGGACTACTACTTCAAGCGCGTGCTGGAACCCTCGGACGTTCAGAGCCTGTCCGCCATCATCGCTGGACTCGGCGTATCCGACGAGGCCGAGCGCGAGATAGACGCGCGGATTGCTCGGGCGGTCGAAACTATCCGGGAGGCCCTTCCGTCTGGGGAACGAGCGTCCGAAATCTGCGATCTTGTGCGATATATACCGGGAGGGGCGTAGTGTATCGCAAGAAAAGCGTCCGCGACTTCGATATTGCGCCGGGCGACAGGGCGCTGGTGCGAGTGGACTATAATGTTACGTTCGTCGGCGATAGCCGCGAGATATATCCGACGATTCCAGAATCGTTGAGTCTCTGCCTACGATAGAGTATCTGGTCGAACGCCAATGCCGTGTGTTACTGTGCTCGCACATAGGAAGACCGCACGGTCGCCGGGACGACAGGTATAGCCTGACTCCGGTCGCCGGTCGCCTCTCGCAGATTATGGAACGCCCGATTCCGCTCGCGCCCGATTGTATCGGACAGGAAGTGGAGGCCATAGTCGAGGGCATGAGCCAGGGCGACGTTCTCATGCTGGAAAATCTCCGCTTCAATATCGGTGAAGAGAATAATGACGGGGAGTTCGCGCGAAGCCTTGCGAATCTTGCCGACTTCTATGTAAACGACGGCTTCGGAGTGGCGCACAGAAGCCACGCCTCGACCTCCGGCGTGGCGGAGTTTCTGCCGTCCGCGGCCGGGTTCCTGATCGAATCGGAGGTAAGCGCGCTGGACAGGGTAATCCACGCGCCGGAGCATCCTTATGTGATCGTTATGGGCGGAGCCAAGGTCGCGGACAAGGTTCAGGTTATTGACCGCCTCGCGGGCATAGCCGACGCCTTTTTGATTGGCGGCGGAATGGCGGCCTCGTTCCTGCGCGCGCAGGGCAAGCTCGATGATGATTCGGGCGTTGATAAAGAGGACGTCGCCCTCGCGCGCCGCGTTCTGGATCGCGCCAAAGCGGATGGCGTCGAGCTGGTTCTTCCGCTCGATGTTGTTGTCGGTAGGAGTTTCGAGGAAGGTTCTGAGGCGGTGACGGCCTGCGTGGACTCGATACCGTGCGGGCATATCGTCATGGATGTAGGCCCCAGGACGCTTCGCGCTTACGGCGCAAGGCTCGAAAAGGCGAGGACGGTGGTCTGGAACGGGCCGATGGGTGTTTTCGAGTGGCCTCGATTCGCGCATGGAACCCGTGGAATCGCGCGCGCAATCGCTGGCCTGCGGAATGCGTACACGGTCACCGGCGGCGGTTCGACCGCCGATGTGGTCAGGTCGCTGGATCTCCAGAACGCCTTCTCCCATATATCCACCGGCGGCGGCGCGACCCTGGAATATCTCGAAGGACGGGAACTGCCCGGAATTACCGCCCTGGACGACCGCGAGACTGTTTTGGCCGACAGCGCTGCGAGAAGGGATAGGATGCGCGCATGATTGACTTCCCGTACCTGGATGAAATATGCCGCCGGACCGATTCCAAAATCATTCTCCTGGTGGTTGACGGGCTTGGCGGACTTCCGCATCCGCTGACCGGAAAGAGCGAACTTGAGACCGCTCGCACTCCGAACCTGGACGCGCTCGCCGGACGCGGCGTATGCGGCGTGACCACGCCCGTCGCCCCCGGCATAACTCCGGGCAGCGGCCCCGGACACCTCGCGCTGTTCGGATACGACCCACTGAAGTACGTCATAGGCCGCGGCGTCCTCGAAGCATTGGGCATCGGTATTGACCTGACGCCGGACGACATCGCCGTCCGCTGTAATTTCTGCACGCTCGACTCAGGCGGCGTTCTGACAGACCGCAGGGCCGGGAGGATCAGGTCGAACGAGTCCGCGCCTCTTGTGGAGCGGTTGTCCGGCATTTCAATCCCGGGTGTCGAGCTTATGGTTCGGCCCGTGCAGGATTATCGCTTCGTCGTGGTCATTCGCGGCGAGAGCATGGGCGGGGATGTAACGGACACCGATCCTCAGCGAATCGGATTCGAGCCGCTCGAGCCGCTCGGCAGGTCGGAGGCCGCCGGGCGCACCGCCCGCAAGGCCGCCGAGTTCGTCGAGGCCGCCCGCGATATTCTGGGAGGCAGGGATACGGCCAACATGATTCTGATGCGCGGCTTCTCGAAGCGTCCCGATTGGCCGCTGTTCGGGGAGAGGTATAATCTCAATCCAGGCGCGGTCGCGGCCTATCCGATGTACCGCGGCATAGCCAATCTGCTCGGAATGAGGGTGATACCCACCGGACACGATTTCGACGCGGAGCTAGACACGCTGTCCGAACGCCTGGATGAGCACGATTTTATCTTCCTGCACTACAAGCCCGCTGACGCGGCAGGGGAGGATGGCGATTTCGACGCCAAAGTGAGGACGCTGGAGGAGCTGGACAGCCGAATACCCCGCCTGCTCGATTTCGGCGCCGATGTGGTGGCGGTCGTCGGTGACCACTCCACGCCCTCGATTCTGGGCGCGCATAGCTGGCATCCGGTTCCTCTTGTGATAAATTCGCCATCTACGGAAAGGCTTGGGTCTGCCGGGTTCAATGAGCGTGACTGCGCCTCCGGCTATCTGGGCAGTATTCCTGCGACCTCGCTGCCGCTGCTTCTTCTGGCCCACGCGGGCAAGCTGGACAAGTTCGGCGCTTGACATACCAACAATATAGACATTGAAATATAGAGATATTTAACAATGAAAACATTAACGATAGTAGGCAACTGGAAAATGAACACGACACCGGACTCGGCGGCCAGGCTGGTATATGATATATCCACTACGATTCCTTCTGAAATCAATTGCGATATAATAATATGTCCCCCATTTGTCGCGCTCGACCGTGTATCCCAGGCAGTGGCTGGCTCTCGGCTCCGCGTGGGCGCGCAGGATGTCCACCCGGAGCCTTCGGGCGCGTTCACCGGAGAGGTGTCGCCGCCGATGCTCACTGTATTGGCGGACTTTGTTATCGTGGGCCATTCGGAGCGGCGGGCGCTGTTCGGGGAGTCTGACGATTTCGTCGGCAGAAAGGTTGTCGCGGCGGTGGAGTCCGGGCTGAAACCTATCCTGTGTGTCGGAGAGTCTTTGGAAGACCGGCGAACGGGTAGGGCGGAGGTGGTGGTGAAGTCGCAGCTTCTCAGGTGCCTCGCTGATCTGGAGGATGTATCCGGCCTGCTGGTGGCGTATGAACCTGTATGGGCAATCGGAACAGGCGAGGCCGCGACGCCGCAGATAGCGCAGGATATGATGAGCGCTCTCAGGTCGGCTCTCAGGTCGAAGTTCGGAGACGCCGCCAACAGCGTCCCGTGTCTCTACGGCGGAAGTGTTGCCCCGGACAATGTGCGAGACTTCGTTCGGCAGCCGGATGTTGACGGCGCCCTGGTCGGCGGCGCGAGTCTTGCCGCCGAGTCTTTCGCCTCGATAATCACGAGGGCGTCCGAAGTCGCGGAATGACGGATGGCGCGCCAGGTGTAGGTATATGCAAAACCGATATGTCGGCGACGTCGGGGACTTTGGAAAGTACGGCCTGCTGCGTTATCTGACAGGGCAGAGAGAAACGCCGCCTCCGGCTCCCGCGATACGCCTGGGCGTTGTCTGGTATCTATACCCGGACGAGTCACATAATGCGGACGGGAAATACACAGGCTACCTGGCCGGTACTTCCAGGAATCACGCGGCGTTTCGCGTATGCGACCCCGATCTCTACGATTCGCTTCGCAGCTTGGTAGAAGCGAACCAACGCAATATCGTGGCGGTCCAGCAGTGCGGAATCCTTCCGGCGGATACGATGTACTATGAGCCGAGCCTGTCATATCCGCTCGGAACGCCGCGCTCTCTCAGGCAGGCGGCGCGAACAAACTGGTTCGAGGGCGCTCTCGAAGCTACTTTCGGGGCGGATGTGGTCTTCGTTGACCCTGATAACAGCGTTTCCGACCCCGACAGCGGCATCTCCGCGTCGGTTGACCGGCTGCGGAAGACGGGTCCGAAGTACGTTTTCATGGACGACCTCCGCCGGTTCGCCGCGCGCGGCCAGAGCATGGTCATCTATCACCACCTGGGGCGTCGAGGGAAGGCCGCCGAGCAGATCGGCAGGGTGGCGGAGAGCCTGAAGTCGAGCTTCGATCTGCCTCGCTTGCCCTGGTCGCTGCGGTATCGCCGTGGAACTGCGAGGGCCTACTTTATAGTTCCGCAGGAAAGGCATGAGTCCATTCTTGAACGTCGGCTGGCCAGTCTGCTCGACAGCGCTTGGAAGTCGCATTTCGAGTTGGTACTCTAAGAGCCTGTTTCAGGATTCTCGGTGAGTCGTCAGAGTGACTGAATTCAATAATCGAGCCAAACCCCGTCTGCTCGCCATCGTCGGGCCAACGTCCGTCGGCAAGACCGAGTTGGCTCTGAGATTGGCGCGCCGTCTGGATATTGAAGTAATCGGCGCCGACAGCCGACAGGTGTACTGTCACATGAATATCGGGACTGCCAAGCCGACTCGGGCGCAGCTGTCCGCCGTTCCGCATCGTCTGGTTGACATAATCGCGCCTGACGACGATTTCAGCCTTGGAAAGTTCTTATACTTGTCAAAAGAAGCAATAGTAAACGCAAATATGATGGGTAAAACTCCGCTTCTGGTCGGAGGAACGGGGCAGTACGTGATGGCCGTCCTGGAGAATTGGAATGTTCCGGTGGTTCCGCCCGATCTGGATCTGCGCCGCGAACTGGATAGCCTGCTGGAATCGGACGGGATTGACGCGCTGCTGGCCCGGCTGCGAAATCTTGACGCCGCCGCCCTGGAGCGCGTTGACCCGGCGAACCCGCGCCGGGTTATCAGGGCGATTGAAGTGGCTACCGCGGCGGGTTCAGCTGTGAATGTGCCCAGAAGGCTGGAGCCGTGGTTCGAGTCGTCGGTCGTCGGTCTTGGCATGGAGCGTAAGCTGCTGTATGAGCGCGCGGATGACCGCGTTGACCGGATGATGGACGATGGTTTTCTGGATGAGGTGGAAGGGCTGCTCGCTATGGGATACGGTCCGCGCCTGCCCTCGATGTCTGGAATAGGCTATCATGAGTTGATGGACCACCTGCTGAACGGCTCCGATCTGGCCGATGCGGTGCAGAGGACGAAGTTCAGAACTCACCGTTACGTCAGGCAGCAGTCGAACTGGTTCAGGCGCGACGACCCGCGTATTGAGTGGTTCGAGCCTTCGCGGATGGATTCGGCTGTCGAGTTCGCCGCCGCGTGGATAGGCTAGGTTGAGTTGACATTATTCGTCATTCCCGCGAAAGCGGGAATCCAGAGATTGCGGCAGGCTTCTCCACGGCGGAAATGTGCGGACACCGTATCGCCATAAGCATACTGAAGAACACTTTCGGGAGATTTACATGAAATTCGTAAAGCTGCACGGAGCCGGTAACGACTATATCTACGTTGACGCGCGCGCCCAGAACAGGGACTGGCCCGACGTCGCCAGGCGCGTGAGCGACAGGCATTTCGGGATAGGCTCGGACGGCCTGATTCTGCTGCGCGATTCGAAGAATGCGGACGCCAGGATGCAGATGTTCAACGCCGACGGCTCCGAGGGAATGATGTGCGGTAATGGAATTCGCTGTTTTATTCGTTTTGGTTTGGATAGTTCCGCGCTGGATAGCATATCAAAGTCGTTTGAAATCGAGACGGCCTCCGGGGTTCTCTCTGTGCGTCCGACATGGGACGATGGCGTGGTGGTCGGCGCGTCGGTCGGCATGGGCGAGCCGATTCTGAAGCCGTCTCAGGTTCCGGTCGCGGCCCCGGACGAGCTTGAGGTCGCGCTGAATTATCCTCTGGCTGTTGATGATTCGGAGCTTCTGGTGAACTGTGTCTCGATGGGCAATCCGCACGCGGTGGTGTTCATGGACGATCCGGTTGACGAATATGAACTGACTAGAATCGGCCCTATGGTCGAGAATCACCCGTTCTTCCCCGAACGGGTGAATTATGAGATTGTGAATGTCATAGACCGAGACCGGATCAAGGTGAGGGTCTGGGAGCGCGGATCCGGCATAACCCTCGCCTGCGGAACGGGCGCCTGCGCCGCGGTGGTCACCGCCAGGCTGCACGACCTGGTTGACGACGATGTCACGATCGAACTCCCCGGCGGCGAACTGCGCGTTTCCTGGCCCGGACGGGGAGAGGTCATCATGGAAGGCCCGGTCGCCCGCGTGTTCGAGGGCGACTGGCCCGACTGACCACCGCTAGTACGGCGTCCACTCTGGGGGCTTTCGCAACTCCGTTTCTATGTAGTCCAGTACGTCCGGTTCGGGTTTGGACCACTTGACCAGTTTCAGTATGGTATCCGATAGCCTGGCCATTGCCTGAAGATTGGCGGGGGTTACTTCCTGTTCGCTCAGTTCAAAGAATGATTCCTCCAGCATATCGTACAGGCGGCCCATGCCCGCGTCCCTCACCCACTTCGTCGCCCGCCTCTTCCTGGCAGTTGCCTTCCCACCCATCGCCCGCCATGACACCGACTCCGGGTCGTGCGCGAAGCAGTACCCCGAAACTGTGACGCGGCTGGAACCGCACGTCTCACCATCCCTCTTCGTCGCCGCACAGCTAGTTTCACTGTGTCCTTCTTCTGGATTCCTCTGATCTCCCATTTGCTTGCCCATCCCTCTATTGAATTCACTATTTGCGAATAAACGTTCTTTTACTTATAATAGAGAAGATTCTCGGTTGCGTCAATAGAAGCTCATCCGACTTCCGAAAGCTGATACTGATAACTGAATTCCATAAAGGCGGATTTATCAATGACCGACTCACCCGTCCCGAAATATACTCATCCCAAAGCTAAACTCGGGTGAACGCAGGTGGATACGGCTGGAACGCAGGTCGAATTTCTCACCAGCGTCCCGCTTGAGGTCACCTGTTGAGGTCAACTGCGCTTCCCCGCTTATTATAAATCCCAATATATTGACGCCGCTCCCTTCCGCTCGCCGAAGACCGAAAGAGTCTGGCTGGCATGAGAATCGCCGCCCAATCGCCGCCGCCCCATGCTAAAATACACATCCATACCAAACTGAAAACCAAGAACTGAGAACTAACAACGGAGTTAGCATGAAATTCGCCAGCCGAGTGGAAAAGATACCGCCATATCTGTTTGTTGAAATCAGCCGGAAGATAGCCCGCAAGCGCGCGGAGGGCATCGAGGTCATTTCGTTCGGCATCGGAGACCCCGATCTCGAAACGCCCGCCCCTGTGGTTGATGTACTGCGCGATACAGCCGGAGATCTCCCCAATCACCGCTATCCCGAGTCCGAGGGCCTGCCGGAGTTCCGAACGGCGACCGCCGATTGGTACCAGCGAAGGTTCGGCGTCACGCTGGACTCTGAGAAGGAGGTTATCTCGCTGATAGGGGCAAAGGAGGGCATTGGACACGCTGCGCTCTGCTTTATCGAGCCGGGCGATGTCGCCCTGGTGCCGGACCCGGGCTATCCGGTTTACTCGGTCGGGACTTGGTTCGCGGGCGGTGAGTGCCATTGGATGCCTCTCAAGGAGGAGAACGGCTGGCTCCCCGAACTGGAGGATATACCCGAAGAGGTGGCGAAACGGGCCAGGGTTATGTGGCTGAATTATCCGAATAATCCCACGGGCGCAATAGCGGACCTGGATTACTTCGAGAAGGTTGTGGAGTTCGCCAGGTCATACGACATAGCGGTTATGCACGATGCCTGCTATACGGATGTGACGTTCGACGGGTACAGGCACCCGTCCTTCCTCCAGGCGCGGGGCGCGATGGATGTGGGCATGGAGTTTCACTCTCTGTCGAAGACCTATAATATGACCGGCTGGCGGCTTGGTATGGCGGTCGGCAATGCGGATATGATAAACGCGCTCCTGATAGTGAAGTCGAATCTGGATTCCGGCGTGCCGCAGGCGATTCAGCTCATGGGAATCGAGGCGCTGAATACGTCGGACGAGTGGATTGACGACAGAAACGCCGTTTACCAGAGACGCCGCGATAAGGTTCTGGCGGCGCTTGATGAGATAGGGCTGGAGGTTGATCCGCCGAAGGCGAGCCTGTACGTGTGGGCTAGGGTGCCGCACGGGTTCACGAGCGGTGACTTCGCCGAACAACTTCTGGAGAATTGCGATATAGTTGTCACCCCGGGCGCAAGCTACGGGGACTACGGCGAGGGCTATATTCGCTTCTCGCTTACGATACAGGATGATCTGCTGGAAGAGGGACTGAGACGGCTTGCGACCTGGACAGGCTCACGCTAGCGCAGTATCTATTTGAAGGTCAAACACCGACCATTTTCCGTCATTCCCGCGAAAGCGGGAATCCAGAGGTTGAGGCAGGCTGATACGCGGCAGAAATATGTGGACTCTGTACCATACGGCCGCTGTCGGAAGGGGGAGTACGTGGCTAGAAAGAGAATGAAGACCACCAGGCCAAAACAGGAACGGGCCGTCCTGGTGAGCTCGACTCCGAAAGGGAAGCGGCTGCTGTGGCGTCCGCAGGATTCTTTGGATGAACTTGCGGAATTGGCCAGAACGGCCGGGGCTAAGGTCGTCGCGCGCGTCTCCCAGCGCGTGGCAAAGCCCACGCAGGAGTACGTTGGCAAGGGCAAGCTGGAGGAGATCGAGCATACCTGCGCCGAACTCGACGCGAGCACGGTGATATGCGACGACGAGCTGACGCCCACTCAGCAGCGTAATATGGAAAACGCGCTGTCCGGCCAGAAGGTGATTGACCGCACTGCGCTTATACTGGATGTGTTCGCTTCCAGGGCGCGCACCCGCGAAGGTCGGCTCCAGGTTGAACTCGCCCAGCACCAATACCTGCTGCCGAGACTCGCCGGACAGTGGACGCACCTGGAAAGAATGGAGGGTCGCATCGGCACGAGGGGGCCGGGCGAGACGCAGATTGAGACGGACAGGCGTCTGGTGCGCGGCAGCATCCAGAAGCTGAAGAAGGACTTGGAGAATGTGCGCCGCCACCGGCGTCTGCATCGCTCGAAGAGGACCGGCAACGGAATTCCGGTCGTCTCTCTGGTCGGATATACGAACGCGGGCAAGAGCACGCTGCTGAATCGTATGACCAGGGCGGGGGTCAGGGCGGAGAATCTGATGTTTTCGACGCTCGACCCGGTGACACGCCGGATACTGCTTCCTTCAGGCCATCCCGTACTGCTGACCGATACGGTCGGGTTCATCCACAAGTTGCCCACGACGCTGATAGCGGCCTTCCGCGCGACGCTGGAGGAAATAGCCGAGTCGTCGCTTGTCCTGCACGTCGTTGACGTCACGCACAGAAACGCGCCCGAACAGGTGACTGTGGTCGAGTCAATTCTCGACGACATGGGCATGGCCGGCGTTCCAACGCTGATGGCGCTGAACAAGGCCGACCTGCTGCCTCAGTCCGACGAGGGGCGCGTGGAGTATCTGGCGGCGGTCGAGTCGGGGCCGAATGACGCCGTCCTGGTTTCCGCGCTGACCGGAGAGGGTATCGGCGGCCTGCTCGAAATGATCGAATCTCAGCTTGCCCTCGACGAAGAGCTTATCGGCGACGCATTCCTCGCGCCCGCCAGCGCCTGATACGCTCATGGCTGATAAATCACTCGCGCATTGTCGCAGTCGCCCTCAGTCCGCTCGAAGGACCGCGGAGCGACTGAGCCGAACCGCAGTTTGTACATGAACCGAGGAGCGCGTCTCCAATGAGGGCATCTATGGGACGCGCCAAACCCCTGACAGGGCAGTACAGGCATCCTCAATCGTTGGTTCGCACTATAAATGTTATGTAAAGTTTAGTATGTGGAATTCAGCGCCGAACCTGCGATACTTTACATAACTGACGTTACGAACTTGGCTATGAATCCCTGAATGAGGATGAGCAAGGTCAGCAACTGGTTGTCCGTCCAGGTTGTCGGGCCAGCGCCTCGCTCGAACCCGTCATGTCAGCCCACCGAGATTCTGACTATGCCGGACTGCACCAGCGACGCCATGAGTCTTGGATAGACGCTCTCACCCTGCTCCGTGCGGACAACCGTCGTGACCGGATCGCCCGACACCATATCGGATGATGTGCCGTCTCCATCTCGAAGCACGACAACCAGCCTCTGCCGGAGCCGGTACGACACGGCTCCCAGTGCCGCCCATGTCTTCGCGTCCGACGTCCGGTCGGCCCCGCGCTCGTATTCCCGAGGCCATACGAAGACGCACCCGCGCGCCGACTCCAGAGCGTCCGAAAGGGCCTGCGGGATTATGCTCCCCCCGGACACATCCAGACTTACCGACTTGCAAGGCACGGATAGCCCTTCCACCAGCCCGGTGACCTCGACGTGTATCGGGTCGTCCGGATCCGAGACAACCAGGATTTCCGCGCCGCCCTCGGAACGACGCTCCATGTCGTCGCGCTCTTCCTCGCCGGGGTCTTTCTCCGCGCCGCGCCCATTCGAACGCTCTGTTGTATAATATCCCGCGTCCTGGCTGTCGGACACCGCGCCCACCATAAGGACGCCCGACTGGTCGGACACGATGTCCGCCGCCAGGCCGTTGCGCCTTATAATGCTCAGGCACTCTTCGGTCAGCTCCCGAGGTACGCCCAGCTCGCGGACAAGCGTGTTCGATGCGTATATGTCCTCGGGCATTCTTTTGCCCGAATACATCCGGTAGAACTTCCCGAAGACTTCAGGCTTGGTTACTGCCTCCCGGATGGAGTCGTCGCGCTCTTCCTCGCTACCCGGAGCGGTAACCGATTCTCCCAGCTCGGTTAGTTGAATGGACTCGTCGGAGTATGATCCGGTCGTCAGCCCGTACTTGGACGATGCGTTCAGCTTCTGGATGAAGGTGCTGCTTCTCCCCGATGTGCCGAGCGCGTCCGCCAGATGTTCGGTCCGCACCGGCTGTCCACCGTTCACTCTCTGTATGGTCTCCGCTATCGGAAGCACGTCCTGAAAGGAGTGGGTGGGATAGGGTCTGGTGATTCTGGTTCTCTTGGCCATTCCGGTTGACCTTTGTCTGCCATATTTCTGAAAACGTATCTCGGCTTGTCCGAAGCTGGAGCCGTTGTTCAGCTTGGTTTTATAGTTGTGATGGCGATAGGTTAACATATTTCGCATATTTCTGAAAATGCCTGGACGCGCTTTTCAGCGTTATGTCTTTGGGTAAGGCTCTCAAACCGTACCTCTCTTCGCATCGTAGTTTCGGACACAGGGGGCCTTGCCCCGGGTGTCCGGCGCGGGGCCGGCGAATCGGCTTTCTTTTGTTGAAATGCGCTGTGCGCGCTCAGGTGCTAAAATAGGTTCATGCTTTCACAGAATTATCTTCATACGGAAAAACTGCGAAGAAAATCGCTCAGGCACAGGGCCGCGCTGTGGCTCGGCGCTGTCGCGCTGATTGCGGCGCTGCTGCTGGGTGCGTGCCAGGATGACAGTTCGCCCGCTGCTCCCGCGAGTGTCTCGGAGCCGGTCGCCGAGGAGTCGAGCGCGACTGCCGCCCAGCAAGAGCCTGCGGCCCTCCCCGCCGCCGCTCCGCAGGACCCCATGCTCCTCCCTACCGCCCTATCCGCTCCCGACTCGGTGCAGGTTCCCCAGGGTGTGCCTGAGGATCTTGCGACGGTGTGGGAGGTCTGGTCCCTGCTCAATGATCAGCACGTGGACCGGCAGGAGTTCGATGCCGGGACATTCGATGAATCCGCTGTAAGGGGTCTTATCGAGGGTCTGGATGATCAGCATACCGGCTATGTGCCGCCCGAGGCGTTCGAGATAGAGAATCAGGACCTCTACGGCTCGTTTGAGGGCATCGGCGCGAGAGTCCAGAGGCGGCCCGACGGCAAACTTCTGATAGTGGCGCCCATCAAGGGAGGCCCCGCGGAGGCGGCCGGGCTGAAGCCCGGAGATCTGATTCTCGAGGTGAACGGCGAGAGCATTGTCGGCCTGAGCCTGCTCGAGGCGGTCAATAAGATTAGAGGGCCGAAGGGTTCTGAGGTGCGTCTGCTTGTCAAGCATCTCACCGCCGCCGCTGAGGTGGAGGTGACCGTGGTGCGCAACACAATTCCCCTGGAGAGTGTTCTCGTGCGCAGTAGGCCCGAGGACAGGTTCACCCATATCAGGCTCACCACATTTTACGCCAATACCGCCGGTGAACTTGCCGAGGCTATCAGAGAGGCCCGGGATAATGGCTCCGAGGGGCTTATCCTCGATGTTCGAAATAATCCGGGAGGACTCCTCAGCAGCGTCATTGACGTGACGAGTATGTTCCTGGAGGATGATAGCCTGATTCTGTATGAGTTGGACGGGGAAGGCGAACGGGATGACCATATGGCCAGAAATGCGGGAGAGTTCGCGGATATTCCGCTCGTTGTGCTGGCGAATGGGTCCAGCGCGAGCGCGTCGGAAATTGTTGTGGGCGCGCTTCAGGATTATGACCGCGCGCCGGTTATCGGCTCTACGACGTTCGGCAAGGGCAGCGTGAATATCCTGCGCCGTCTCAGCAATGGCGGTGGCCTGTATATGACTATCGCCAAGTGGTACACGCCCAATGGACGGCTGATAGAGGGCAATGGCGTGGAACCCGATTATGAAGTGACGTCCAGGGACAGTCAGAAGGCGGATACGTCTCAGCTTGAGAAGGCAATCGAAGTGATAGAGGGGCTTGTGGCCGGCGGGGCTTAGGATTGTGTTGACATTCCCCGTCGTTCCCGCGAAGCTTGTCCTCGTGGAAACGGGGAGCGGGAATCCAGAGGGGCGGAGTGTGGCTAATTTCGTGACAATCACACCTGTCTGGAGTGCTGGATTCCGGCTCAAGGCCGGAATGACGGGATGAAATGTCAAATATCAACAGAGCTTAGAGGGTTAAGCAGTTGAGCAAAAACGGGAATTCGACTATTACGCTAAATCGCAGGGCGCGGTACGACTACGATATTGTGGACACAATCGAGGCCGGTCTGGTTCTTACCGGAACTGAGATAAAGTCCGTCCGCGACCGAAAGGTGAGTCTCAGCGACTCCTACGCGCGGCCCGCGGGCGGCGAGATGTGGCTTCACAATCTCCACATTGACGAGTATGCTCCCGCCCACAGGAATAATCACGATCCCAAGAGGCCGAGGAAGTTGCTGCTTCACCGCGATCAGATTTTCCAGCTTGCCCGGCAGGTTGACCAGCGCGGTCTGACCCTGGTTCCTCTCAGGCTGTATATCAGGAACCACAAGGCCAAGCTGGAGTTGGCAGTGGCGCGCGGCAAGAAACGCTACGACAAGCGGCGCGCCCTGATAGAACGCGAGCGCGAGCGCGAGGCCCGCGCCGCGATAGGCGCCCGGCGGTTCTGATTACTTGTCTCTGGGCTGTATATAGGCGATAAAGAAAATGGCCGTCGGTGTATCCGACGGCCATTTTCTTCGCTCTGATCTTGCCCATTCCCGCTGCCCGGGAGAATGGCCATCTTAGCTGACTCTCTTTATTTCGATGGTCTCGCCGGGCGCGAGCGCGACGCGCCGGACATTGATGCCCAGCTTGAGCAGCCAGTATCCCAGGGTGGCCTTGCTGACTCCAAGCGTGCCCGCGGTGGAGGACAGCCCTTCGGCGGTCACCATCTCAGGCAGAATCTTCTCGAGCGGCTGGTGGAACTTCTCTTCAACGGCGATCATTTTCTTGGTCTTGCGGGTCATGTCTGTTTCCTCCGTTCAGTGATGTTGTATGTATTCTAGTATTGGGAACTCATAGTGTCAATACACTTTTCAATACTTTTTCCAGTATTTGCCAAGTATCTGAAATAGCTAGAAACATACTCGAAATCAGTAACATGACTTGCATATTGATTGCTAGACGGCTTTTTTGTGTTTAGTAAAGATAATTTAGTAGACGTCACCTGTGTCCCGGAGTATTCCGGCAGTCGCGCTTCCTGCTTGAACTCCGTGTCCGATTCTCAGATTCTCCCCTGCCCTTCTCGGAATGTGCTGGTTGTGTGATACTGTCCCAAGGCTACGCTTATGCCGATGAAAAATGTAGCGGGAGGTCTGAGGTGGGGATTCCTTTGATAGATGATGTCCGCAGGAATCACGCGATTGAACACGCGACGGTGACTCTGCTGCTCGAGCGCGGAGTTAGCGCGCCTATGGGAGGATACTCGATTCCACAAGGATTCATTGTCTGGTCACGGGCGCCATGGCAGGATGTCTCACTGTCCGCCCAGAATGCCCTTGATCTGCTCAAGGCGGGCAATCCCGACCTAGCAATCTCGCCTTACTGTGGAACGAATATCGTGACATACGCGCTCGTCGGCGCGCTCGCAGCCAGGATTTTCTCAGGTCGTAAGAAGGGCTTCTGGGCAGCGTTAAGAGGGGGCGTCGCAGCCCTGGTCGCCGCAGCGCTTCTGGGCCGACCGCTCGGAAGGCTGCTCCAGCGCCACTTCACTACCCTACCGGATGTCGCGGAGGTGGAGTTCACGGAAGTCCGACAGCTTCTCAGAAGTCCGGTGTCCGTGGTCTGGGTCAGGACAACCTCCGGTCGCGGCTGAAATGCAGTCGGTTCCAGAAGATGCAGCCTCTGATAGTCCGCTCGCCATGCTGACCGGTGACCCAGCCTCTGTCTTAGATCACAGTCGTGTTCTCCACAGCAGCCGACTATTGGTCAACGCTCGGTTGTCTCTCGCCATGGCCTCCCTACTCAGGCGACCTCGATTACATCGCTTAGAGCAGACCCGAGTTTCGGCCTCTCTCCCGTATCGGCCTTTTGGCGAAAGAGTCGCCTGCATTAACAGAATAGAACCGGGGTCAGAGTGCCTGACCAATGACAACGGACCACTGAAAAGTAACTGATGAAAGTCCCCTCACTCAGGGTCCTTCGATTGTTGCAAATCCCAAAGCCCCGCATTACGCGTCGTTCCCGCGAAGCCTGTCCTCGTGAAAACAGGGAGCGGGAATCCATGGGCCACTGCACTGGCGAATCTGTATAGCCGAAAGACCCTGCGCCCCACTTCCCCTGCTTGACCCAAAATTGAGCCGTTGCTAAACTGAATTTGTCGTTAGATTGTGTCCCTGTAGCTCAGCTGGATAGAGCGGCTGCCTTCTAAGCAGCGGGTCGCGGGTTCGAATCCTGCCAGGGACGCTCCCCCACCCGCCCAAGTCGCCGATTTGCTTCTATCTTGCCCATCAAGTATTCGATATGCTCAATGAATCTATTCTGATTTCAAAATATATACTATATGGATAAACATATATCGTGTGCACTCCCGGAGTAAGCATATATTCCGAACTCTCTGCACTATCAAGATGGATATTTATATATTCTATGTGGGAAGCATCGAAACTGTAGTGTTGTGCAATGGAGATATGTCAATAGTATGAGTGACCAGCCTTTCAGTTCGTGCCTTTGGCAATTGGCGGCCCCTGTGTGGGAAGCGGTGTCTGAGCATCCCTTCCTGTCCGAGTTGCAGGACGGAACCCTGCCCGTCGAAAAGTTCCGCTACTATATACTCCAGGACTATTTGTACCTCGGCGCGTTCGGACGCGCGGCTGCCGCTGCGCTGTCGCTGGCCCCGGACACGGATTCCGCCCTCAGACTGCTCAGGCGGGTCACGACGCCCGTGGAGAGACCTCTTCATGCTGGCCTGTTCGACGCGCTCGGTGTCACCGATCATGAAGTCAGGCAATGTGCCCCTTCTCCGACCAACCTGGCTTACATGAACCACATAGAGGTTTCTATGGACGTTGGCGGACTGTCCTGCGGTGTCGCCGCGCTTCTCCCCTGCCCGCGCATCTACCATGAGGTGGGCAAGATTCTGGAAACTCCCGCCCACCCTACTTACAGGATTTGGCAGTCAACCTACGCCGAGGGCCTGCTCGAGGCGAGTGTCGCGGCCTGGTCGGAGTTTGTGGACGAGCTGGCCGAAGACGCGGGGCCCGAGACCCGAAATATGATGGCGGAGGCGTACATGACCAGTTCGCGCTATGAGGTTATGTTCTGGTCAATGGCGTATAATATGGAGGACTGGCCCGCGTAGAACCGGAGCCTGAACGATTTCCCCAGCGTTTCTGTCGCTGGCAATTCAATTGAAGTGAGGAGCTATATTATGAGTCCGCGCAGATTCACAGGGACTGTCAACGCGCCCGATTTCCCGGCGGGGCTGGACTGGCTGAATACCGATCATCCTCTTGCGCTATCCGACTTCGGCGGCAAGATCCTGGTTCTGGATTTCTGGACGTACTGTTGAATTAACTGTATGCACGTGTTTCCGCAGTTGCGGAAATTGGAGGAGAAGTATTCCGGTGAACTGGCCGTGGTCGGCGTTCACTCGGCCAAGTTCAACGCGGAGAAGGCGACCGATAATGTCCGTCGCGCCATTCTGCGCTACGAAATAGAACACCCGGTTATTAACGACGCCGATTTCATGGTGTGGCAGCAGTACGCCGTCCGCGCCTGGCCCACTCTTATGTTCATCGGCCCTTCGGGCAAGGTGATAGGCAAGCACGAGGGGGAGTTCCCCACGGATGCGCTCGACAATGTGTTGGCAACGATGGTCAGTGAATTTGACGATCAGGGGGAGATAGACAGAAAACCCCTGAAGTTCAGGCTGGAGAGCGAGAAGGAATGGGAGCGTCCGCTGTCCTTCCCGGGAAAGGCGTTGGCCTCAGAACACGGCCTGTTTATCTCCGACTCGAACCACAACAGGATAGTCTGGACCGACCTGAATGGTGACATAAAGGCCATAGTAGGAAGCGGCGAACGCGGCCTGAAGGACGGTCCGGCCGCTCAGGCGGCGTTCCACGATCCGCAGGGCGCTGCCCTCGACTGGCCCCGGCTCTATGTGGCGGATACCAAGAATCACGCCGTCAGGATGATAGACCTGGAGACGCTGGAGGTCAGGACTCTGGCCGGAACGGGCGAACAGGCTCAAGGTCGGCACACCGGCGGCAACGGGCGTTTCGTGTCGCTCGCTTCCCCCTGGGACCTGGTCAAGGTGGATAACCTGCTGTACATCGCCATGGCTGGCTTCCACCAGCTATGGAAACTCGACCTGAACAGCCGCGAGGCGCACGTCCACGCGGGCAATGGCCGTGAGAGAATCATTGATGGCCCGCTCCAACACGCCGAACTGGCCCAGCCCAGCGGCCTGGCGTCCGATGGTACAATGCTCTACTTCGCCGACAGCGAGACCAGTTCTGTACGCTCTGCGGATGTATCTCCCATGGGCGCGGTGAATACTCTCGTCGGTGAGGGCCTGTTCACGTTCGGCGACGTTGACGGGATCGGAAACGACGTGAGGTTGCAGCACCCGATAGGCGTTGACCTTTACGACGGCGCTCTCTGGATAACCGACTCCTATAATAACAAGATAAAGTCGCTCGATCCCGGCTCCCGGCTTTGCAGGTCGGTCTTCGGCTCAGGCGAGGTCGGCAACACCGACGGAACCGCATCCCAGGCCGAGTTCTACGAACCCGGCGGCGTCAGCGCGCACGACGGCAAACTCTATATTGCCGACACCAACAACCACGCGATACGGGTTGCAGACCTCGAATCCAAAGAGGTGACGACTCTGGAGATACGCGGAGACTGAGGCGGCGCCCATGCCTAATCGCCTGATTAACGAAACAAGCCTGTACCTGCTCCAGCACGCCAATAATCCGGTGAACTGGTATCCGTGGGGCGACGAGGCGTTCGACGCCGCGCGCGAACGCGATCTTCCGGTCATGCTCAGTGTCGGCTACTCGTCATGCCACTGGTGCCATGTGATGGAACGCGAGTCTTTTGAAGACCCCGAAATCGCCGCCCTTATGAACGACCTGTTCATCAGCATCAAGGTTGATCGCGAGGAGCGCCCGGACGTTGATTCGGTCTATATGACCGCAGTGCAGGCGATGACCGGACACGGCGGTTGGCCCATGACCATGTTCCTCACGGCGGACGGGTCCCCCTTCTACGGCGGAACCTATTTTCCCCCCGAAGACAGGGGTGGCCTACCCTCGTTTCCCAGGGTTCTTACGACGATAGCGGAGGCATTCAGGACGCGCCGCGCCGATGTCCTGTCAAGCGGTAGGCAGCTTGTCGACAGGATAAACGAGACTTTCGCCTCCGGGCGGAGCGTCGAGCCTCTGACCGACGCCGTTCTCCGCTCCGCCTTCGAGCAACTTTCACGCCAGTTCGATGACAGGTCTGGCGGCTTCGGACTTCAGCCGAAGTTCCCGCAGCCCACGACGCTCGAGTTCCTGCTTCGATACCACCACAGGACGGGTGTGCCGCAGGCCCTCGAAATGGTGGAACTGACTCTCGACAAGATGGCCGGCGGCGGTATGTACGACCAGATTGGCGGTGGATTTCACCGCTACTCCACAGATGCCTTCTGGCTGATTCCGCACTTCGAGAAGATGCTCTACGACAATGCCCTGCTCGCGCGGCTCTATACCCACGCCTACCAGGCCACCCGGAATCCCGCATACTCGAAGATCGCGCAGGGCATTCTCGACTACGCGCTGCGTGAGATGCGCCATCCCGACGGCGGGTTCTTATCCGCTCAGGATGCCGACAGCGAGGGCGTCGAGGGCAAGTTCTTCGTTTGGCGGCCCGAACAACTTGTGCGTATCCTCGGCAGGAAGGATGCCAAAGTAGCAGCGGACTATTTCGGAGTCACCAACGAAGGCAATTTCGAGGGCATGACGGTTCTGAATGTCCCGCGCGACCCCGCTGAGGTGGCTTCCAGCCGCTCCATGTCCCTCGATGAGTTGGACGCGGTTATCGAGTCGGCCTCTGCAAAACTCTTGGCTGAGCGTTCTCGACGTGTCGCGCCCATGACTGACACCAAAATAATCACCTCGTGGAACGGCCTGATGATGGCTGCGATGGCTGAGGCCGCCGCGGTGTTCGGAAGAGACGACTATCTCGAAGCCGCCCGCGACAACGCGAGTTTCATCCTCGACCGAATGGAGCGCGATGGCCGCCTGAGAAGAACGGACGGCGATTCGCAAAACGGCGCGCAGGGCTTCCTGGACGACTATTCGCACCTTATTGACGGACTGCTCACCCTGCACTCCGCGGATGGCGACGTGCGCTGGCTCCGCGAGGCCGAAAGGTTGGCGCGGCAGGCGGTCGCTCTGTTCTGGGACCCGCTCCAGAGTCGTTTCTACGACACCGGCGGCGACCAGGAGAGCCTGATAATCCGACCGCGCGACGTTACCGACAATGCCCTGCCTTCCGGCCACTCGATGATGACCGGCGTTCTCATCCGCCTCTCCGTAATCACCGGAGACAGTGATCTCAGGACAATGGCCTCCGACGCGCTCCGAAGTGTCAGAAACATCATGCTGCAATTCCCCACTGGCGCAGGACATTGGCTGTCCGTGTTGGACTTCTATCTGTCGGAGACTAAAGAGGCCGTCATAATCACCCCACCCGGCGGCTCCGGCCCGCGCGAGATGCTCCGACGCCTCGCCTCCGCATACCAGACCGGCGCAATCGTAATATCCGCTCCCCAGGACACCGAGGCCGTCAGTGAGTGGCCGGTCTTCCAGGGCCGATCGGTCATGGACAACAAGCCAACCGCATACGTCTGCCGAAACTACGCCTGCCAACTCCCCACCACCAACCTCGACACCATGATGGCCCAGGTCCTCAGCTAGTACAGCATCCGCTTATTGCGCGTCAGTTCGAGAATCAATTATGATTGGCCTGTCTTGCGAAGGGAGGCGACGCAGTGGACTTCAGAGCGATAATCGAAGAACTTCAGGCCATTGTCGGGACCGAGTACGTACTCCACAAGCCCGAGGACCTCATAGTCTTTGAATACGATGGCTCGGTTGACCGCGCTCTTCCGACCATCGTCGCCCTCCCCGACACTGCTGAGCAGGTCTCGCGCTGCGTGAAGGTGGCGGCCAGACATGAACTCCCCGTCGTCGCGCGCGGCGCCGGAACCGGACTCAGCGGCGGCGCGGTCGCCGAACACGGCGGCCTTGTCCTCGCGCTGACCCGCATGACCCGCATCCTCGACGTTGATGTCGAAAACCGCGTCGCCATCGTCGAACCGGGCGTAATAAACCTGCACCTCACCGAACAGGTATCACAGTACGGTCTCTACTACGCGCCCGACCCCTCCAGCCAGCGCGCCTGCACCATAGGCGGCAACGTCGCCGAGAACTCCGGCGGCCCCCACTGCCTCGCCTATGGGGTGACCACTAACCACGTCCTCGGACTGGAGGTTGTTTACGCCGACGGAAGCATCGAGTGGGTCGGCGGACTCGGAAGAGAGTACCCGGGCTTCGACCTGCGCGGCATCCTCATAGGCTCCGAGGGCACGCTCGCGATGGTCACCAAGATAGCGGTTCGCCTGCTCAGGCAGCCGGAGTCCGTCAAGACGTTGTTGGCGATTTTCCAGGAACTCGACGATGCTAGCGCGGCCGTGTCGGGAATTATCGGCGCTGGCATAGTGCCAGCAGCCATAGAGATGATGGATGACCTCTGCATCGAGGCCGCAGAAGCCGCTGTAAATGCGGGCTACCCCGAAGGCGCGGGCGCGGTTCTTCTCGTCGAGGTTGACGGTCTCGCCGAATCGGTCGAGGAGGAGGTCGCCGCGGTCGAGGAAGTGTGCAGTTCCTACAACCCGCTTGAGATAAGAACGGCGACCGATCCGGTCGAGCGCGAAAAGCTGTGGTCTGGCAGAAAGGGCGTGCTTGGCGCCCTGGGCAGGCTTGCGCCCAACTACATTCTCGTTGACGGCACCGTCCCCAGAACCCGCCTGGTTGAGGTTCTCGCGCGTATCAAGAACATCTCCGACCGAACCGGATACCCCATTGCCAATCTCCTGCACGCGGGCGACGGAAATCTCCACCCCTCGATCCTCTTCGACGAAAGAAAGCCGGGCGACACCGAGAACGCGCTCAAAATAGGCGGCGAGATACTGGAAATGTGCGTCGAGGTTGGTGGAGTTCTCTCAGGTGAACATGGAATCGGGCTTGAGAAGCAGGAGTATATGCCCCTGATGTTCTCCGAGACCGACATGGAAGCGATGGCCGGACTGAGGCCATCCTTTGCCACCAACAATATATTCAACCCGGGCAAGATATTCCCCACCGGCTCATCCTGTGCGGACGTCTCGCAGGCCGCCGCCATTCGACGCGCCGGTCCGGGCGCTTACATATAAGCGGCGCTGCCAGCCATGAACTCAGCCCCGCTCCAGGACATACTGCACTCATCGGGCGCGCCTGTTTTGTCTCCATCCCCTTTCCATACGGGCAGAGAGGATGGCTGCGAAAAATGACAGACTCTCCGAAGTACGACGTGGACGGCATAGCCCCTCTCGATGTTGTTGCGCCGTCCGACGAAACCGAACTCTGCCGCGTTGTCGCCTCCGCCAACGCCGATGGGGTTGGCGTTATTCCCTGGGGCGGCGGAACCCGTATCCGGCTGGGTAATGCTCCCGTCCGCCCATGCGTCGTAGTTGATATGTCCCGTCTCAACCGGGTCGTCGCGCACAATTCCGCCGATCTCACCGCCTCTTTTCAGGCGGGCGCGACCGTTGGTCTCGTTTCTGAAGTCCTCGCTCAGCAGGGACAACTCCTACCAATTGACCCGCCTCTGCCCACTCGCGCCACCGTCGGTGGAACGCTCGCAACCGCTGTGAGTGGGCCGCTCAAGTGGCATTTCGGACACCCCCGTGACACGGTTATCGGGATGAAGATCGTCCAGCCGGACGGCAACATAACCAAGAGCGGCGGCCAGGTGGTCAAGAACGTCAGCGGCTACGATATGTCCCGTCTGCATATCGGCGGACTCGGCAGCCTCGGAATTATACTGGAAGCGAGTTTCAAGCTCACGCCTATCCCGATGTACGAGAGAACGGTTCTTGCCGCTTTCGACGATGTTGACACGGCTGTGGAAGCATCCATTCAGGTATTCAACTCCCACGTGATGCCACTTGCAATGACCGCTTTCGGACCCGCCGTCTCCACACGAATCAATCTCGACGATAGCGGCCCCGGCTACCGCATAGCCATCCGGCTCGGAGGCCGCCCCCGCACTCTCGTGCGCCAGGTGGATGAAATTACGGCTATATGCAGGCAGGCCGGAGCGTCCGCCCTGCGAGACAACGAAGGCCCCACCCAGTCGCTATGGCGTCCCCTGTCCGATTTCGGATGGGCGCCCGAAACCACACTGCTGCTGAACATAAGGATAACTGCGCTTCCGTCTCACACCGGCGCCATCCTCAAGACGATTGACAAACTGCGCGATTCTTCACTTGAACCCGCCGCCATCTCCCAGCCGGGATTCGGCGTCGTCGAGGCGAGTTGGTTCGGCGCGGACGACACAGCCCCCGGTTCGCTGATTGACATAATCGCTCGCGTCCGTCAACACGTATCCCGGATCGGAGGAACCTCTGTTGTCCAGCAATGCCCGCCTGACATCAAGCAAGGTATGGATGTCTGGGGCGAGGAGCCGCCCGGAATTGAAGTGATGCGCCGGATGAAACGCCAGTACGACCCCAACGGGATTATGAACCCCGGAAGGTTCGTAGGGAGGATTTGATCGTGAACACGCAACCAGGACTTGATCCTTCCATCCTGTTCTCCGGCCCCGACGCCCCCGAGGAATCCGACCTGTACAAGTGCGTACACTGCGGCTTCTGCCTCCAGGCGTGTCCCACCTACATAGAGACCGGCCTCGAGACCGAATCCCCACGCGGTCGCATTGCGCTGATGAAAGCCGTGAACGAAGGCCGTATAGGCATAACCGACACCGTGATTCGCCACTGGGACCTCTGCATCCAATGCAGGGCCTGCGAGGTGGCCTGTCCGTCCGGTGTACCCTACGGCAACCTGATTGAAGCGACAATGGCGCAGGTGGCCGACCACAGAAAGCGGAACCTTTTGCAAAAGGGCGCGGCGGATCTGTCCCTGAAGCGTGTCATCCCCCACCAGGGACGTCTCGAGGCCCTTATGACCCTCACCAAGATATATCAGAAGTCCGGCCTACAATCCATTGTCCGAAAGTCCGGCATTCTGGGCAAGATAGCCCCCTCGATGGCCGCTCTCGAGTCCTCGATGCCCAATGTATCCAAGACCTACTTCCGCGCCAGGGGACAAACCATTCCCGCCACCCAACACAGGCGCGCCCGCGTCGCTATCCTGTCCGGCTGCGTGATGCCGCTGGTAAACGGCCCGGAGATGGACGCCGCCGTGCGCGTGCTTGCCCGTAACGGGTGCGAGGTAGTGGTTCCGAAGAACCAGGTCTGCTGCGGCGCGATAAATTCGCACGTCGGAGACCTCGATACCGCCAGAAAGCTGGCGCGCCGCAATATAGACGTGTTCACGGACGCCGGCGTCGAGTACGTCATCGTCGCCTCTGCCGGGTGTGGCGCGCGAATGAAGGAGTACGGACACCTGCTCAGAAAGGATCCCGTGTACTCCGACAAGGCCGAGCGTTTCAGCGCGACAGTCAAGGACATAAACGAATTTCTTATCGAACTTCCCTTCGATCCTCCCAGGGCCGCGCTGGACTATCGGGTGACCTATCAGGACTCATGCCACCTCGGAAACGCGCAGCGCGTCACCGCTGCCCCCAGACAGATTCTCCGCTCCATCCCGGGCGTCGAGTTCGTAGAACTCCCCAACTCAGGCCAGTGCTGCGGAGCGGGCGGCACCTATACGATTACCGAGCGCGACTTCTCGCTCCGCGTCCTGAATTCCAAGATGGACGCCTTCGAGACCACCGACGCCGACATACTGGTCACTGCCAACCCTGGTTGCCTCTTGCAGCTCCAGTTCGGCATCCAGGACCGCGAGCTTTCCGCCCAGGTAAAATACGTAACCGACCTCCTCGACGAGGCATACCGACAAGAAGAACTGAATACTGACAACTAAAAACTTATAACTACGACGTTGTGTTGATGTTCCCCGTCGTTTCCGCGAAAGCGGGAATCCAGAGGTTGCGGCAGGCTGGTACATGGCAGAACTACATGGACGCTGTACTAAAAACTGATAACTGACAACTAATCACTAACAACTGGAGGAAAAAATGGATCTCGGTTTGCAGGGCAAAGTAGCGATAGTAACCGGAGGAAGCGAGGGAATAGGAAAAGCCGCCGCCGCAAGCATGGCCGCGGAGGGAGCCAGTGTTCTCATAGCGGCGCGCCGTGCGGACGTTCTTGAGGCCGCTGCCGTCGAGATACGATCCGAGACCGGCGGAGAGGTCACCGCGGTGCCGACCGACGTGATGGTCCCCGAGCAGGTCGAAAGCCTCATACAGAGGGCCATAGACGACCACGGAAGGCTCGACATCATCGTGAACAACGCTGGAACCTCCGCGGGCGGCGCGTTCGAGAGCGTCACCGACGAAGCCTGGCAGCATGACCTCGACCTCAAGCTCTACGGCGCGATCAGGACATCGAGGCTGGCCGTCCCCATAATGCGCGAACAGGGCGGCGGACGTATCATCAACGTCACCAACCTCGGCGCGAAGGCCCCAGGCGCGGCGTCCGTGCCTACATCCGTCAGCAGGGCCGCGGGCGTCGCACTCACCAAGGCCATGTCCAAGGAGTTCGCCGCCGACAACATACTCGTGACCACGGTCTGCATCGGCCTGATAAAGAGCGGCCAGCACGAGACCCGGTTCAGGAATATGCAGGCAAGCCAGCCCGACCTCACCCTCGACCAGTTCTACGCCGGCATGGGCGACCGCGTTCCCATCGGGCGCGTCGGCGAGGCAGAGGAGGCCGGAGACGTGATAGCGTTCCTGGCGTCCACGAGAGCCAGCTATCTCACCGGCATCGCCATAAACATAGACGGCGGAACCTCGCCGGTCGTTTAGCCCGGACGAATAACTTCAGAACCCGACGCTTCCCGTCTGCCCTCGTTGGCGAAGCGCGTGGTCCGCAAGCACAAGTGCCATCATTGACTCGACAATCGGCACGGCGCGCGGCAGTACGCAGGGGTCGTGACGACCCCTGCCCATCAACGTGGTCTCGTTTCCGTCCACGTCAACCGTCTCCTGTTCTCTCATAATCGTGGCCGTCGGCTTGAATCCCGCGCGTATGACGATGTTCTCGCCGTTCGATATGCCGCCCTGTATGCCGCCCGAATTATTCGTCCGCGTCCGTATCCGGCCCGAATCGTTGTAAAACGGGTCGTTGTGCTGCGAGCCGGTCATATACGTCCCTGAAAACCCCGATCCGACCTCGAACCCCTTGCACGCGGGCAGCGACAGTACCGAGCGCGCAAGATCGGCCTCCAGCTTGTCGAACACCGGCTCACCGAGTCCGGTCGGCACGTTCCGCGCGACACACTCCACCACCCCGCCCAGCGAGTCCCCATCCTTTCGAGCCTGCTGAATCCTCTCTATCATCCGCGCCGCCATGTCCTGGTCCGGACAGCGCGCCATGTTCTCCTCAACCTCCGCTGTGGTCACCCGCTCCGTGTCCACGTCCGCCTCCAGGTTCCACACCCTCTTCACGTATGCCACTATCTCCACCCCGAACTCCGCCGCCAGGTACTTCTTGGCGATGGCGCCGCCCGCCACCCTGCCAATGGTTTCCCGCGCGCTCGCGCGTCCCCCGCCCATCCAGTTGCGGATGCCGTACTTCGCCTGGTAGCTGTAATCCGCGTGCGACGGTCTGTACTTCAGCCGCATCTCCTCGTAGTCACGGCTTCTCGCGTCCCGGTTCCACACGATAATCTGGATAGGCGTGCCGAGCGTCAGCCCCTCGAAGACACCCGACAGTATCTCCGCCTGGTCACCTTCCCGCCTCTGGGTCGAAATCACGCTCTGCCCCGGCCGTCTGCGGTCCAACTCGCTCTGTATGTCCGCTTCCTCCAGCGGAAAGCGCGGCGGACAGCCGTCCACCGTCACCCCCACCGCCTGCCCGTGCGACTCACCCCACGTCGTAATTTTGAACATCTGCCCAAACGAATTGCTCATCTCTCACTCCACTGCTGCCCGCGCCGTTCGCCGCGCGAGACGTTCACTGTATGTCCGCTCCAAGTATGAGTATGTTATCATCTGGGAGCGCCTGTACCCTAACCGAACCAACGCAACCACGACGGGTCTGGATTGAACACCTGCGAGTGCCTCTCGTGTCTCACGGGCGAGCGCGGCTCGTAGTCCAGACCCATCTCCTTCTCCACCTGTTTCCATAAACTATTCGGTGAATTCGACAGGCTGGCGCGATGCCCATAACCAACAAGCAGCTAACCACAGCCGCCGAGAACTACTTCGATGCCCTGCGACTCGCCCGCGCATCCGGCGGCGCGACCGCGGAGCGTTCGACCTACGTATCCCTCGCCAACCTTTTTGACGCGATAGGCGGCGCGCTCAAGCCCAAGGTCTTCTGCGTAGCCGAGCTTGCCGACCAGGGCGCGGGCCATCCCGACTTCGGCCTCTACTCCGCCCGGCAGGTTCAGCGCGGACGCCCACGCCAGGGCCAGACCCCGGAGCGCGGGGTCGTCGAGGTCAAGCCCGCGGACGACCACGCATGGCTCACCGCCGACAGCGACCAGGTATCCCGGTACTGGGAGCGTTACCGTCTCGTTCTGGTCACCAACACGCGCGATTTCGTCCTGGTAGGCGAGGACGCCGACGGCAATCCCGCCCGTCTCGAGACCTTCCGCCTGGCCGACAGCGCGGATGAGTTCGAGGCTCGCCTCGAAGACCCGCGCTCGTTCGCCCGCGATGTCGGAGCGCGGCTGGGCGAGTATCTATGCCGCGCGCTGTCCAGTCTGGCCTCCATTGCCGAGCCGAGCGATCTGGCCTGGCTGCTCGCTTCCTATGCGCGGGACGGCCTTTCGCGCATCGAGGCAGCCGGGGATTCGGCCTCGCTGGCCGTCGTGCGTTCGGCGCTGGAAGACGCCTTGGGCGTCCGGTTCGAGGGAGAGCGCGGCGCGGCGTTCTTTCACTCCACGCTCGCGCAGACACTGTTCTACGGCATATTCTCCGCGTGGGTGCTCTGGGCGAATCAGTCCCCTCGACCGGCGGGCAAGTTCAACTGGCATGAATCGGTCTGGCATCTGCGCGCCCCCGTATTGCGTGCGCTGTTCCAGCAGATTTCCGACCCCGGACGACTCCGGCCGCTAGGACTCGTGGAGACGCTCGACTGGACAGCCGCCGCGCTCGACCGCGTGGACAAGCAGGCGTTCTTTGCCAAGTTCAGCCAAGGCGAAGCCGTCCCCTACTTCTACGAACCATTCCTGCAGGAGTTCGATCCCCAACTCCGAAAGCAGCTTGGCGTCTGGTACACGCCCAACGAGGTGGTGCGCTACATGGTCGCCCGCGTGGATATGGCGCTCAAGGACGACCTCGGCATCGTGGACGGCCTGGCCGCCGACAATGTGTATGTCCTCGATCCCTGCTGTGGAACCGGCGCCTACCTCGCCGAAACGCTGCGCCGCATAGCCTCCAACCTGGAAGGCAGGGGGCTGGGCGCGCTCGCCGGGGCGCGGGTGAAGCAAGCGGCCACCAAGCGCGTGTTCGGGTTCGAGATAATGCCCGCGCCCTTTGTCGTCGCGCACTTGCAAGTCGGCCTCACCATGCAGGCGCTCGACGCCCCGCTCTCGGACGACGCGGACGAACGCGCGGGCGTCTTCCTCACAAACGCGCTCACCGGCTGGGAACCGAGGATGCAGAAGCCGCTCCCGTTCCCTGAACTTGAGGAGGAGCGCGACCGCGCCGACCGCGTCAAACAGGATGCGCCCATACTGGTCATCATAGGCAATCCGCCCTACAACGGATTCGCGGGCATGGCAGTGGATGAAGAACGCGAACTCTCACAGGCATACCGAGCCACCAGGCGCGCGCCCCGTCCACAGGGGCAGGGATTGAACGACCTCTACGTCCGCTTCTTCCGAATGGCCGAACGACGAATCGCGGACAAGACCGGGCAGGGCGTCGTCTGCTTCATTTCCAACTACTCATGGCTGGACGGCCTGTCCTTCACCGGAATGAGAGAGCGGTTCCTCGAAGCCTTCGACGCTATCAGGATTGATAATCTGCATGGCGACCGTATCATCTCGGAGTACACGCCCGACGGTCGAACCAGCGAGACGGTCTTTGCGCTTCAAGGACAGTCGCCGGGTATCAAGGTAGGCACGAGCATCGCAATGTTGTCAAAGACTGGAACCGTTTCAGATGAGTCGGCAGACAAGAATGTTCAATACCGCGATTTCCACCAGGCAAGAGCCGACGACAGGCGGCGGGCATTGATAGAAAGTCTTGACGCTCCCGGGATTGACTCGGGCTATTCCCTACTGCATCCCGAACTGCGAATGGGCCTGCCGTTCAAGCCCATGCCGGTCAGCGGTAACTGGTTCGACTGGCCTTCCCTGCCGGACCTGTTTCCGACCTATTTCCCAGGGGTCAAGACCAGCCGCGACGGATTTGTTGTCGACATAGACCTCGATAACCTCAAGGCGCGTATCGCGGACTATTTCAACCCAGGTTTGAGCCATGCCGAGATAACGCGGCGTTATCCAATTGCCATGAAACGAACGGCGCGGTTCAACGCCCAGGAGGTGCGTGAAACGCTGTTGGCGCGTGGAGGGCCAGTTGAGAGCGTTTTAATCCGATACTCCTATCGCCCGTTCGATACTCGCTGGTTGTACTGGGAGGCAGATACCAAACTTCTTGACGAAAAACGCACCGAGTACAGACCTCACGTGTTCGAGGGAAACATTTGGCTGTCTTCCGCTCAGCATCTTAGGAAAGGCGAGACCGAACCACAGGCATATATCACAGAACACCTTGGCTCACTTCACATGATTGAGCGTACCGCCCTTTGGTTCCCCGCATATCTGCGCGACGATGCCCTCATCAACGCGGGCGACGAATTTGAACCCCGTCCAAACCTATCACCCGCCGCCCAAGGCTATCTCCAACGAATCGGCGCGGGAGTAGAAGACCTCTTTCACCACGTCCTGACCGTCCTGCACGACCCCGCCTATCGTGAGGCCAACGCGGGCGCGCTGCGTATGGAATGGCCACGCATCCCGCTCCCCGGCTGGCCGGACGGAGGCGCGGACGGCGCGGCTGAGACGCTCTCGGAATCCGCCGCCCGCGGTCGAGAACTCGCCCGCCTCCTCGACTCCGAAACTCCTGTGCCCGGAGTCACCGCCAGCCCGCTGCGCCCCGAAATCGCCGCAATCGCTGTCCCCGCCACACTGGACAACCGCAACATGACAGGCGACGACTTCACTCTGAGCGCGGGCTGGGGACACCTCGGCTCCGGCGGCGCAGTCATGCCCGGACAGGGCAGCGCCACCCAGCGCGATTACACCCAGGACGAACGCGCCGCCCTCGCCAACGCCATATCCAGCCTCGGCCAGACCACCTTCGACATACACCTCAACCACCATGCCTACTGGAAGAACGTCCCCGCCGCAGTCTGGAACTACAAACTCGGCGGCTACCAGGTCCTCAAAAAATGGCTCTCCTACCGCGAGCGTAAAGTGCTGGGCCGCGCGCTCACCCCCGAAGAAGTCCAGCACTTCACCGACACCGCCCGCCGCATTGCGGCCCTGATTTTGGTCACAGCCGAGGCTGCCCAATGACCCTTCTCAAGTCTCGATACTACTCTCGCCTTAAAGAATTCACTGCCACCTTTCGGAGTAGAACTCGCAGTAGCAGCAGACATACCTTCACATTCTTCAAAGAGCGGTTTGCTCTGCCTGCATTGGTCATTTTGGCAGTAGTCGCTATTGTGGTCTGTCTATGGGGCTTCATCGAATACAGGGACAGCGTGGTCAACTTCTGGGACTCGCTCCGAATTGAGGAGAACGGCAGGGAATCTGCTAGCACGACGATTCGCAATGTAGGTCTTGTGATCGCCGGATTGGTCGCTCTTGGATTCGCCGTCTGGCGTAGTGTTGTCGCGCAGAAACAGGCTAACGCGGCGCATCGACAGTCTGAAGTGGCGCAACAGGGTCTGTTGAATGAACGCTACCAAAAGGGTTCGGAGATGCTTGGCAGCGATGTCCTCGCAGTTCGTATGGGCGGCATATACGCACTGCAACGCTTGGCTGAGGAGCATCCTGAGCAATACTACTTACAGATTATGGATCTGCTAGCCGCTTTCGTCCGCTATCCGACTAGGGACAAGAGTATCGAAGCCGAGGAGGATGTTCAGGAGAAAGCTAATGACCAGAAGGTAATACTGCGCGAAGATGTTAAGCCCATCGTGGACATGATCCGAAATCGCAGTGAGATACTTATTGCGCTCGAAAAGAGAAATAAATTTACCCTGAATCTACACCACGCAAACCTGCCCCGTGCAAACCTGTCGAACGCGAATCTGGCCGACGCAGGGATTTGGGACGCGAATCTGTTCGAGGCGTTTCTTGACGATGTGGATTTGTCTGCTACATACCTTATGCGTACAAATCTATCCCGTGCATACCTGTGGAATGCGAATCTGGCCGACGCAGGACTTTGGAGTGTGAACCTGTCAGGTGCAGAACTTTGGAGCGCTAATCTGTCAGGTGCAATACTTGAGGGTGCTAATCTGTCCGGCTCAGAACTGTTCAATCCTGATCCTCGCAGTAGATCTCCGATGCCTGTGATTGGCTTGACACAGGCTCAATTGGACGAAGCACGCGCTGACCCAGATAACCCGCCCAAACTGGACGGCGTTCTTGACGCTAATACCGGAAAGCAACTGGTATGGCGCGGCAGGCCGCTTGAGGACGAGTAGTGAGTAACTGACCTTACGCAGTTGAGAGAGATTTCGTAGCTGAGCTGGCTCATTCTCGTTTAGGAATTCATAGCTAAGTGCGTAACATCAGTGAGTAAATGAGACGCGTTAAGTTTTTCTTCATATCCACTTGGCAGATTATCAAATCCAAATACTGGTGGATGGTTGAGACAAGCAGCGGTCGGTTCACTGCGTTGGTAGTAGTACCTAAACCATGTGTTTCTGCTATGCAGAAGCCTGCCGCAATCTCTGGATTCCCGCTTTCGCGGGAATGACGGTAGGGGCGCGGGAATGACGGAAAATGGTGGGTGTATGGCATATTCACATGGACATGGCACTATATTATCGCACAGCGACGAGTGTGGTTCACTCTTGCATGACTGACTTAGCGAAAATGAAAAGCGCCCGCGCCCGGTTTCCGGTTTTAGGTTGATCAAGGGTCGTCTTTTCCCCTAGGGACTGTGGTACAGGGGCATGGCAGGCCGGCTTCTCCACACAGACCCATTTCGCACAGTTCCCAGTCCTCGTCGTCCCACCAATCGTTGGGGTCCTCGGGGGCCGTTTGAATCAGGTCAAGCAGGCCGTCGAACAACTCAGGGTAGGGTTCCGGATCCAGGTTCGGGCAGCGCTTCTTGATAAACCTCTCCTTCTCTTCCCACAGTCTGCGCGCCTCGGCTCGCTGAACCTCCATGTCGTCAGACTTTTCCATGCTCCTTCGGAATATGGAGTCGTCTATGGTCTCGCCCTCTTCGCAGTGCCTCATCCGGTAGAGGCGCTCAGCTTCTTCGCGGGGCATACCGAGTGGGACACCGGCGGGTGGATATGTGAACTGCGGGGCGGCTGCGGTCTGGGCGCGGGGCGTCGGCTTGGCAGCGGGTTCGGCCTGTGTCTTGGAACGTGGCTCGGAACCGGATTTCCTGGGACGCGGTGGCGCGAATATGGGGAAGGCGTAGCCGATGAGTTCCTTTCCGGCGGCTATTCGCAGGGAGGGGCTGAAACTCTTGAGGGCGCCTTCCATGGCTTCGAGGAGGAACTTTATCATCCTGCGTCCGCCGCCTGCGAGTTTCCGCACGTATGCGGCGATTTCGCGCTGGGCGGCTGTGAGGGCGGCGTCAGCCTCGTCGTCAATGACCCTGCGCTGGGCGGAGTCCCTGGTCTTGGGAACAGCGGGCTTTTTGATGGACTCGACGAACTCAATGCCCTGTTCTATGCAGAGGATGGCGAGGACACGGCCCGCCATGATCTGGTGTACGGGGGTAAAGTTGGGGAAGCGTCCGTCCATGGCGTGTTGCATGAACCGGACGATGGTTCGTCCGTCGTCTGTTTCCTCTTTGATTATCTTTTGGAATTCAGGGTAGGCTGTGGTGGTCATTGTTCAGTTCTTAGTTCTTAGTTGCGTGGGTGGGTTGGTAGTTGGATACATAATAGCACTGGTGTTCTAGCGCGTCAAGGGCAACTTTGGATGTCTGAACTGTGATTTATTTGATGTTTGGGACTGCGTGTGGTTGTCTGATACCAATTCGCAGTAACGTCGTCGTGTTTGTGTTGGCCAGGCTCAATGGATTCCCGCGAAAGCGGGAATGACGAATGATGCGGGACTCTTGAAATTGCAATAATCGAAGGGTCTTGCACCGTCAGGGTCTATTCATTATCGGACATCCCATAGGCGAAATAGTGTGGATCACCCTCACCCCAGCCCTCTCCCTCAAGACGGGTGATGCACATTGTGTAAGTCCTTTAACAATTGAAGAGCGTAGCTAACGCCAGGTCAGGACGACCGAAGTGGCGATTCAACCATATGCCCACGTTGAGAGCGGCCACCTTGGCCGCCACTCGACTCAACAGTCCCCACTTGCTGCGAGCGCGTGGGAACTGAAGGCCAAACACCTCCTCCAACTGTCCATTGACGGTCTCCACCACCTGTTTGAGACTGCAATGCCGCCGTCTGGCCATCTCCGACTCGCTCCCGACATAGTTTTTAGGGGTCAACACTCTCGCTCCATACTGTTGTCGCCAATGTGTCTGCCACAGGGACCCGAAAAAGCCGTTGTCTCCAAGATAAGGCTCTGAGATTGGCCTGCCAACAGCATATCTTGGCCATATGGGGCCGGTGGCTCCAACATATCTGTTGCCATTTCGTCGGATGGGAAGGTCCTGGGCCTGGCGGGGTATTCCCATCCAGTCATTGCGCCAACACAGAAAACTCTCCGCCACCCAGCGGTCTTCTGTGCTGGCTGGCGCGATCAGAAAGCCGGTTATCACGCCCCGGCGCGATACCGATAAAAGCAGTTTGCAGCCATAGTAAAAGCGCCTGTCGCTTCCACCCTCTCCTATGGCCGACTCGTCTCCAAACAGACGATGGCGATCTCCTCGACACATCCGGGCCAGCGGTACAGGAACGCTGTCTATCGCCTGATACGCTGAGGCATAGGCTTCCAGTTCCTCAGCCACCGCACCGGACAATGCTATGACAACCCCGCACAGGTCTCGGCTGCGACGATTGAACGCGCTCTGAGTGAGCATGTTTGGAAAGTAGCCTCGCCAATGCTCTGACACATGACGAACGAAAGCGCGCTCGGAAGTCCCAAACCACTGACAGCACAGCATCAGAGTAAGGACCTCGCTGTCAGACAGTACAGGGCGTCTGCCAGGACGAACCGGCTTGTGGCAGCCATAATGTCGCTTATAGAGGTCGTCAACTATCGTGTACAATGCCGTCAGGAAAGCGTCAAAGTCTAAGGTCATCGCCAGCCTCCTTTGGTCGGGTAAGGCCAGCATACACCATTCCTTGACGCTTTCTGTGTTCTTCACTTGGTAATGTGCATCACCCGTCTCAGGGAGAGGGGTCTGTACGCTGGCACTCATACTTGGCTGTACACTTTTGCCTACCCCTGTCAGCCCATTGAGGAAGAGGGGTCTGTACGCTGGCACTCATACTTGGCTGTACACTTTTGCCTACCCCTGTCAGCCCATTGAGGAAGAAGGGGGCTGTACGTTGGTATTCATACTTGGCTGTACACTTTTACCTACCCCTGTCAGCCCATTGAGGAAGAGGGGTCTGTACGCTGGCACTCATACTTGGCGGTACACTTTTACCTACTCCTGTCAGCCCATCGAGGGAGGGGGCTGTACGTTGGCACTCATACTTGGCTGTACACTTTTGCCTACCCCTGTCAGCCCATCGAGGGAGAGGGGGCTGTACGTTGGTATTCATACTTGGCTGTACACTTTTGCCTACCCCTGTCAGCCCATCGAGGGAGAGGGGACGGTCGTCGCGTTGATCAACTTGTCTCCTGAAAACGAAAAAACCATGCCTGCACCGTCCCTTTTCCAAATTGCCCCGACAGCCGACGATAATGTAAACTCGATATATGAAAGCAGACTCGCCCGCATCCTCCTCGGAGGACGCCCCCTCGCCCACCCTGACGGGCGACAACCGACACAGCCCATCCCGCGCCCCAAACGCCCGTCGAAACAGTTCCGCCGCCGGCGCTGTACTGCCCCCCAGACACACCGCCTCCCAGACGCGCGGGTGGCGACAGACCTTTTCGTCCCTCAAGAACCGCGACTACTTCTTCCTCTGGCTCGGCATGATGTCCATGATGGGCGGGATGCAGATGCAGATGCTCGCGCGCGGCTACCTGGTGTACGAGATCACCGGCTCCGCGTCCCTGCTCGGATTCGTTAGCGCCGGAATGGCCATACCCATGCTCTTTCTCGCCCCTCTAGGCGGCGCAATCGCCGACCGCGTAGAGCGCAAGCGTCTCATACAGGGCGGCCAATTCATAGTCGCTATACTTGCGGTCATTGTGGGCGTGGCCATAGCCATGGAACAGATCCAGTGGTACCACCTCATGGCCGCATCCATCCTGCAAGGCACCGTGTGGACCTTTATGATGCCCGCGCGCCAGGCCATCATCCCGCAGATAGTCGGCCCAGACAGAATCGGGAACGCCATGGCCATCAACGCCGCCGGAATGAGCGCGATGACCTTGCTCGCCCCCGCCATCGCCGGTGGACTCTACGCGCTCGTCGGCCCGGACAAGGTTTACTTCATAATAGCGGGCATGACCTTGCTCGCTGTCGTCCTCACCACCCTTGTTCCCAAGCCCAGCAGGAGCGCAGTCCCGGGCAGAAAGCGCGATATGCTCAGAGACATCGGCGCCGGGCTGGTTTACATAAAGGGAAACTCGATGGTGATGGTGCTGTTGCTAATGGGACTCGCCACCACACTGCTTGCCTCCCCCTTCAGGATGCTTCTGCCCGTATTCGTCGTGGACATCTACAACAGGGGCCCCGACTCCATGGGCCTGCTGGTGGCTATAATGGGCGGAGGCTCGCTTGTCGGCTCGCTCACCATAGCCGCGCTCGGAAACTGGCGCAGGGGAATGCTCCTCATCTTAGGCACGTTCGTGTCCGGCGGCGCACTTCTGCTTATCGCCGCCTTCCCTCTCTACTACGCCGCAGCCGCCATAATGGTCCTGGTCGGACTCGGAGACGCCGGACGACGCACGATAAACATGGGCCTGATTATGGAGGTCGTAGAAGACCAGTACCGCGGTCGTGTGATGAGCGTATTTATGATGAACTTCGGACTCATGCCCCTCGGCGTGCTGCCAGCGGGCATGATTGCAGACGCCCTGGGCGGCCAGATGGCCATTGGGCTGCTCGGCATCCTGCTGATACTCGTCACCCTGGCCGTTCTCTTGACCCAGAAGCGTCTGCGCTCATTCCAATAGCTTGCTATCCGTTAATCGGCGGCCCTACTGGGCGTTCGCCGACTCCATCTCTCTCGACACGCCCTCCAGTTCCGAGACCGCGCTGGCGACCAGCGCCGGATTCAGGCGAGAGGCGTGATCGCCGTATCCCGCCCTGTCCAGCATCGTCCCCAGCTTGCCGCCCTTGAACAGGTCGAGCGCCCATCCGAGGGGATCCGGAACGGTCGTCGTGTCCAGATACAGCCGCTGGTTCTTGGCCCTGGGGCCGTAGTGATAGTGCGGCGCGACCTCGAAGCAGTCGAACGTCAGAAGCTCATGCTCCTCGCCGCCAACGTCTCCCATCACGTGAATAGCGACCCCGCGGTCGTTGGCCAGGTGTCGGAACTCTACCCCGAACCGAACCGGCCCCGCCTCCAGGATCACGTCTCCCCGGTCGTGCATCACCGTCCGGCGACCCGACACCGCAAGCGCGCGCGCCTGCGCCTCCAGGTCATCCATGGCGGCGTCCAGGTCCGCATCCTTCGCGGCCTCGGCGAGTTCCGGGTACCTCGCCCGATCTATCATCTCAGGCAGCCTGCCGCGGATCTGGCCGATAGTCCATTCGAGCGAGTCGCCCGCCGCCGTCTTGTCCAGCATAAGCCTCTCGTTCAGCTTCTGCGGGCCGTAGTGGTAGTGCGGCTCATGGTCGAAGCAGTCGAACCTCAGAAGCTCATGCTCATCGTCCTCGCTCACGTCGCCCAGCACGTGTATGCACACCCCCTGGTCGTGAAGCAAGTCCCTGTACTCGATCCCGAACTTGATAGCGCCGTCACCGATTATCGTATCTCCACGCTCTTTCATCGCAGTTCTCCTTTTTCTTCTCGCCTGTACCTATGCCGCCATTATAAACCTAAATGAAGATATTTGCCCGCCTACTCCCAGACGAAGACCGCCTTGCCCGGTCCTGCCCGTATCGAACAGCTTGTACGCCTCCTCTGCCTGGTCGAGTCGGTAACGGTGGGTTATCAGCTTTTCCAGTGGTACATCCCGCTCCACCACGAAGTTCGCCGCCTCCGCCAGCCCCGCGAGACTGAACGTCCACGAGCCGTAGATCGTAAGCTGTTTGTGAATGATTTGCCCGCTTATGTCGAACGTGGTCGTGTTCCCTTCGCCGACGAAGCACACCCGACCCCAGTACCGTGCCGAGTCAACCGCGTTGATTCTCACGTCCGGTATTCCCGTGGCGTCCAGTGTCGCGTCCGCGCCCTCTCCGTCAGTCAGTTCGCGGATAACCGATTCGGCGTCCTCTCTCGATGCGTCAATTACCACGTCCGCGCCCAACTCTCCGGAGAGCGCGAGCCGCTCCCCTATAACGTCCACCGCGATTACCCTCGCTCCCATCGCCTTGCCGAACAACGTCGCGCTCGCGCCCACAGGCCCCTGCCCGAACACCGCGAGCGTATCCACGCCCGACACGCCCAGACGCTTGACCGCGTGGAACGCCGTTCCCGTCCCACAGGCCACCGCCGCGCCCTGCTCGAACGAAAGCTCGTCCGGAAGCTCGACGCACGTTGACGCAGGACACAGAAGATAGTCCTGGTGTCCGCCGTCCGCCGTGCTGCCATATACCTCGTGATGAACAAGGCACATCTGCGTGTACCCTATCCTGCACATCGAACAGCGGTTGCAGCCCGTGTAATGGTGCATCATCACCCGGTCGCCGACTTTGACCGACTCCACGTTCGCACCTACCTCCGCCACCACGCCGCACGGCTCATGTCCTGCGACGTACAACGGCGGGGTAATCCGCTCGGACGCCATTCGATAGCGGCTGAGATCGCTCCCGCACAGCCCCGACGCCGTCATCTTCAGTACAACCTCACCCGGTCCCGGCTCCGGTTTCCCAAGTTCCCGCATTTCCAGATTTCGGTCTCCTGTGAATACGACTCCTCTCAATTCTCACCCTCCCTCCAGACTGCTAACCAAGATTCCTAATCCTGCCAATCCCCAAATCCCGTGAATCCTGATTCAGACAAAGGATTTGCTTCCTCTAAGTTTGACTTGGTAGTTGCTTATGCTACAATTCGCATCGCCAACTGGCAAGCGTCCGCGCCCTGTCGCGCCATATCACCACCGGAGGTTATCGTATGCGGCCTATTATGGATGTTGCAGAGGATTTGGGGCTTAGCCGCGATTCGGTAATCCCTTACGGCCACTACAAGGCCAAGATACGACTCGACGCCATCCGCGACGACGGCAGGCGCGGCAAGATGGTCGTCGTGACCGGCATAACGCCCACCCCCGCGGGCGAGGGCAAGACCACGACCACCGTTGGCCTGACCCAGGCCATGGGCAGACTCGGCAAGAACGTTGTGGCGACTCTCAGAGAACCATCGCTCGGCCCGATTTTCGGCATCAAGGGCGGCGGCACCGGCGGAGGACTCAGCCTCATAGAACCGGAGGATGAGGTAAACATCCACTTCACCGGCGACGCACACGCCGTCGGCTCAGCGCACAATCTTCTAGCCGCATTGACCGACAACGTGGCGCAGCGCGGCCAGATTGAAGGCTTCAGGCCCGAGGGAATCGCCTGGCGCAGGGTGACAGACGTCGAAGACCGCGCCCTCCGCTCCATTATGACCGGCATCGGTGGCTCCAACAACGCCCCTGTGCGCGAGAGCGGCTTCGACATCGTCACCGCTTCCGAGATAATGGCGATTCTGGCCCTCTCACAAGACCTCCAGGACCTGCGTGACAGGCTGAGCAGGATTGTCGTCGGATACACCAGCGCGACCAGAGCCGCAGACCGCAAGCCGGTCACCGCCGCCGACGTGGGAGCGGTCGGCTCCATGATGTCCCTGCTCCGATACGCCATTCAGCCGAACATCGTCCAGACCACCGAGGGCCAGCCCGTGATAGTTCACGCCGGGCCTTTCGGAAACATCGCGCACGGCTGCTCGTCCGTCGTCGGCGACAGACTCGCGCTCGGATACGCCGATTACGTCCTCTCTGAGGCCGGATTCGGCGCCGACCTCGGCTTCGAGAAGTTCATGCACATCAAGGCGCGGTTCAACGGACTGGAACCGCACGCCGCCGTCATCGTCGCCTCAGTTCGCGCCGTCAAGTATCACGGCGGAATCAGGCCCCGCGACCTCGGAACTCCCAACGTCGAGGCCGTCCAGAAGGGAATGGCGAACCTGACCCACCTGATAGGCATGATTAAGTCGTTCAACCTGCCCGTGGTCGTCGCGCTCAACCACTTCCCAACCGACACGCCCGAAGAGACCGCCATTCTCAAGAGCGGCTCCGAAAGCGCGGGCGCATTCGCCGCCGTGGAAAGCAAGGTGTTCGCGGAAGGCGGCGCGGGCGGAATAGAGTTGGCCGAAGCCGTCATAGCCGCCACCGAAGCGGACGAACATCCAGAAATAGACTACGCCTACGCCATAGCCGCCACCCTTCGCGAAAAGGTCGTCGCGCTCGCAAAACGGGTGTACAACGCCGAGAATGTCAGCTGGGCGCTTCCTGCCGGCCGAACGCTCAGGCAGTTCCAGGAACGCGGATGGGGCAATCTGCCAATCTGCATGGCGAAAACGCACCTCTCTATTTCACACCGTCCCGCGCTCAAGGGTCGCCCGTCAGGCTACACCTTCCAGTTATCAGACGTTCGCGCTTCCATCGGCGCCGGCTTTATTTACCCCATAGCTGGAAACATCGTCACCATGCCCGGCCTTCCCGGCTCCCCGCGCCAGCTGGACGTTGACGACGAGGGCAACATACTCGGCCTGTAACGACCGCGAGAAATCTAGGAGCGCCGCCATGACTTACAAAGTTGAAGAAGTTGGACAGAAGGGCGAGATAGTCATAGGCGATGAACTGCGCGAAAAACTGGGCATAGGCCCCGGCTGGCGTGCCTATCAGTTCCTCGAAAACGACCACCTGATAATCTACTTCCGGCCCCCCGACGACGGCAGGCCCCTAGCTGGTCGTCTGTCTAAGTACGCGAATGAGAGCAACAGGTTTGATGACGACGACTGGCACAGGATAAAAGAGGAGGCTTGGATAAAGGCCATCGAGGAAGACCACTACAAATGGTGATGAATCTCGAGCCCGCTTTTCTCGACACAAGTGTAATCGTTCGATATTTAGTCGATGAGCCTACTGAACACGCCGCCCAGGCTTCCCGCATCATAGAAGGAACCGAGAGTCTCCAGGTCTCCGCTGTCGCGCTGGCTGAAGTGGCATATGTTTTGAGGTCTCGCCATCAAGTTCCGCGTGAGACCATCATTGACGATTTGACAGACTTAGTTCAGAGAGACAACGTATCAGTCTATGCTATTGACAAAGATTTAGCGTTGCGAGGCTTGGCGATGTGCCGTCCCTCAGGCAGAGTGTCAATAGCCGATGCAATGATATGGGCGGCAGCCCGCTCAGATGGCGCTTGCGCCATCTATACATTTGACCGCCGCTTTCCATATGAAGGCATCGAAATTCGCCAAAGTTTATAATCCGACATACCCACACTTGCCCAAACGGACGGAAAGAAAATGCCAGAGTTCTTCAACGTTCGTTCCCCGTCCCAAGCGTTCGAAGACCTGCGTCCCCACGTATCCCCTATCATCGAGCGTGAGACAATCCCAGCCGCGTCCTCGCTCGGGCGCGTAATTGCCGAAGCAATTCGCTCCCCCGAAGATCTGCCATCCTTCCCCAAGTCCTCCATGGACGGCTTCTCAGTTCGCGCCCGCGATACCTTCGGCGCGTCCGAAAGCCTGCCCGCTATGCTTGAAGTCGTCGCTGACATTCCCACCGGAACCAGCGCTGATGTAGCCCTGAACGTCGGAGAGGCGGCTGTCGCCTACACCGGAGGAATGCTCGCCGACAACGCCGACGCCGTCGTAATGATCGAGCGTACCCAGCCCGCAGACGAAATTTCCATAGAAGTTCTCAGGCCCGTCGCCCCCGGAGAGAACGTCATACAAGCAGGCGAAGATGTCCGAGCCGGAGACCTGCTATTCCAGCCCAGCCACACGATCCGCCCCCAAGATATCGGCGGCTTGCTCGCGCTCGGCATTACAGACATCCCGGTCATAAGAAAACCCAGGGTCGCAATCGTCTCCACAGGGGATGAGCTGGTCCCTCCACACGTTCAGCTGTCTCCCGGCAAGATACGCGACATAAACACCTACACAATCGCCGCCCGCGTCACCCAATGCGGAGCCGAGCCTGTAATCATCGGCCTGGTGTCCGACGACTACGCTCCCCAGTTGGAAGCCGCACGAAACGGACTTCAGTCCGCTGATATGCTCGTCTTCTCAGCCGGAAGCTCACTCAGCTCCCGCGACATGACAGCCGCCGTCTTCAACCAACTCGGCGAGCCGGGAGTCCTGCTGCACGGCATCTCCATCAAGCCCGGCAAGCCCACAATCGTAGCCGTCGCAGACCACAAGCCCCTATTCGGACTGCCCGGAAACCCCGTGTCCGCCCTAGTCGTCTTCGACCTCCTCGTCGCCCCCGCAATTCACCTACTCTCCGGCGCCAAGAATCCGCCCGCTACGAACACCGTGGAAGCTATTCTCACCGCCGACATCCCCTCCGAATCCGGCAGAGAGGACTACATCCCCGTAACCCTCTCCAACTCCGACGGAACTCTGTATGCCACCCCCGTATTCGGCAAATCCAACCTCATCTACACCCTCGTCAACTCCGACGGCCTTATCTGCGTTCCCGCTGACTCCGGCGGCATCTACGCGGGCGAAAAAGTGTCCGTCCGTCTATACTGAATCCTGAAAATCCCAAAATCCCGTAAATCCTGATTCAGACGAAAGGAGACCACTATGACCACCGAACCACAGCTATTCAGAATCGCATTAAACGAAACTCAGGATTCCAAAATCATCGCATCCGACGGGAAAGTAGAAGAAGTAGACTTCGCCCATTTGGGCTTGGAAGAAAAGCACATTGAAAAATGGATAGAATCTGACCCTGACATCATTCAAGAGAGACTGCTAATTATCGGCAGACAGTACAGCGGCTTCGACAAAATCAGTGAAAAACCTGATTTGCTTGCAGTGGATCAAGAAGGGAACCTAGTGGTAATAGAACTGAAGCGCGACGATAGTGGTTCAGATACCCATTGGCAGGCAATCAAGTATGCAAGCTATCTCTGTAATGCCAAGCTGGAAGATATACTCTCAGAGTATAAAGGAATTGATCAGTCAGATGCGAAAGAAGAAATCCTAGGACACATTGATTCAGACGACCTAAATGGCCTCAATAGCAGCCAGCGCATCATTCTAGTTAGCCACCGATTCGCTCCCCAAGTAACGTCGGCTGCCCTCTGGCTGAATGAGAAAGCGCAGATTGAAAACCTAATCACCTGTATTCGACTGATACCCTATCGCGATGAAGTAGATGGATCACTTCATATGCAAGCGTATTCCATTATTCCGTCCGCTGATGTGGAGGTAATCAAGCCGGGAAGTAAACAAGGGGGAAATGGAAATGGGAGCAAAGACGAAGTTACTAACTTTTGTGAAAAAGTAGTAGGTCTGGTAAGGGATGGGATATCCGATCCGACCATCCGACCTAGCAGGTGGAACAGCAAAGCTGGCGGTACTGACGACCGCTGGTATCGTCTGTGGTACTCACGCTCCCCATGGCAAAACAAGCGTATGAGGTATCGCATTATACTCTCCCCTGATGATGATTCCAAATGGCGGACAAACGTAGGGCTTGATTACAATAAGCCTCTCTTGAAGAGAAGGTGGGACTATTCTGAAGAGGATTTCGATAACCTGCATGGAATGATCCAGAACCTAGATGTTACTGATGGACAAGGTGGTATTACTTCAGATGGGGTGTGGGGTTGGAGAACAGTTGAACTTGATGAAAGTTCCTCCCTAGACGATGACTTCGCCGAACGCATCGCCAAGGTCTTCAAGCAAGTCATTGAGACTGTTACACCGGAAATAGATAAATTCGAGGAAGAACGCGCCGCGAAGAAAGTCACATAATGACCCACTCCCGCCGCTACTACCTCCAGGACATCCCCCTCCACGAGGCGACCGCCCGATACAACGCTGTCCTAAGCCGAGCGGACGCCCTCACCCCATCCGCCCCCGAGCGCATCCCAATCCAGGACGCCCTCGGCAGAATCACCGCCGAGCCGGTCTGGGCCGCCCGCTCCGTCCCCCACTACGACGCATCCGCCATGGACGGCGTGGCCGTACTCTCCGCCGATACCGTTGGCGCCTCTGAGACCTCCCCGCTCTCGCTCGCTCTTCCCGAACAGGCCGCCTGGGTGGACACCGGCGATCCCGTACCTGACGAGTTCGATGCAGTGATAATGATCGAAGTCGTGCGCCGATTGGACGATTCCACCATCGAAATCAGGTCTCCCGTCCCGCCCTATAACCATGTCAGACCGCTCGGAGAGGACATCGTAGAGTCCGAACTGCTGCTGCCCCAGAACCACTGCCTGCGGCCCGCTGACCTTGGCGCCTGCGCCGCCGCCGGCGTAACCACAATCGCCGTCCGCCGCAAGCCGACCGTCGCCATAATCCCCACCGGAACCGAACTCGTTGACATCTCCGACAGCCCCAAGCCTGGTGACATAGTGGAGTTCAACTCAATCGTCCTCGCCGCCATGCTAAGAGAGTGGGGCGCTGACCCAACCCGTCTGCCTCCCATCCCCGACAACCCCGACCTGCTCCAGGACGCGATTAAGGACGCCGCCCACAAATTCGACATCGTTCTGGTGAACGCAGGATCCTCCGCAGGAACCGAGGACTACACTGCCGGACGAGTCGAGGAGCTTGGCACCTTGGTTGTTCACGGCGTCGCCATCAGGCCCGGCCACCCGATTGTACTGGGCGTCGTCGTGGACAAGCCCGTTATCGGAATCCCGGGCTACCCCGTATCCGCGGTCATCGCCTGCGAACTGTTCGTACAGCCGATTATCGAATCAAAGCTCGGACGCCCTGCCGACCCCGCTCCCACCACAGAGGCCACCATGACCCGCCGCGTCCACTCCCCTATGGGCGAGGACGAGTTCCTGCGCGTGCGCCTCGGACAGGTCGGCGACAGGATTGTCGCAACCCCGCTCCAGCGTGGCGCAGGCGTGATAAGCTCTCTTGTCAGAGCGGACGGCATAGCCCGCATCCCTCGAAACTCCGAAGGGATCGAGGCCGGAAGCCAGGTTTCGGTGCGCCTGCTCAGACCGATGCGCGACATCCGCCACACGATAGTCGCCATAGGCAGCCACGACCTCATTCTCGACCTGATAGCAAGCCGACTCAGCGAGCGGCCGGACAACCCGACTCTCGCTTCGGCCAACGTGGGCAGCCTGGGCGGCCTTCTCGCGGTTCGCCGTGGTGAAACCCATATCGCGGGTTCACACCTTATGGACGAAGCGACCGGTGAGTACAACGTGTCCTACATCGAGCGATACATCCCCGGCAGGCAGGTCGCCCTCGTTCACCTGGCCGCGAGAACGCAGGGACTGATGACCGCCCCCGCCAACCCCATGCGAATATCCTCCCTGTCCGACCTCACCAACCCAGGAGTGCGCTTCGTGAACCGGCAGCGCAGCTCCGGCACCCGTGTTCTGCTCGACTTCAAGCTGCGAGAACTGGGAATCCCCACCGAATCCATATCCGGCTATGACCGCGAGGAATACACCCACTTGGCGGTCGCCGCCGCGGTTCAGGGCGGTCGCGCCGACGTCGGACTCGGCATCCTGCCAGCCGCGAGAGCGATGGGGCTCGAGTTCATACCCCTGTTCGAGGAACAGTATGACCTCGTAATCCCGACCGAGTTTTACGACAGCGAACTACTCGCTCCCATGCTCGAACTGATTCGCTCTCCCAACTTCCAGGCAGAGGTCCAATCTCTGGGCGGATACAACGTGAGCCAAATGGGAACCCTAAAGGTTCAGGGCAATCGCATCTAATTCGCGCCCGCGTTCCTATAATTTACGCACAAACGATCTGCAATGTGCTATCATTAGGCTATGCTATGTCAGATCGCCATTATACATACCGCCTGTCCTGAGGCGCTCGTAGGGACTGTCCCGAACCCTACGAGCCATAAACGTGCGATTATGTCAGAAATCAGGGCCGGACCAGAAAAACCCGTTGACCAGTTTAAACTAGTCAAAACTGGTTGAAACAGACCAGTTTCCGAACCAGGCAGCGCTATTCGGATGTATAAGTTGAAATATATACACCGCTTGAAACTTAGATGCGACTGTCCTGCCTAAAGGCTGTACCTGGGTAGCGTACGCCATTGAGGTCTGATAGTCTGAACCCATGAGCGAATATGAAACAACGCTTTAAGCGGTTGAATTGAGTAGTGTTCACTATCAGAAGTATCCATATCCTGCCAATCCTAAAATCTGGAAAATCCTGATTCAGACAACCATGAGCCGAAAGAAATCCACATCACCTATTAACCCTCCGGACGTAACCGCCGTGATTCTGGCAGGCGGTATGAGCCGCCGTCTGGGTCGCAACAAGGCAATCGAGCCTTTTGAGGGGGAACCCCTCATCCGCCGCGTCATCCGCATAATGAGCAGTGTCGCGTCCAACATCATCGTCGTCGCAAACGACGAAGGGCGCGTGGCCGAGCTTAATCTGCCGAACGACGTGACCCCGGTTATTGACAAGTACCCCGGGAAAGGCTCTCTCGGCGGAATCTACACCGGCCTACACGCCGCGCCGACTGAGTGGTCGGTCTTCTGCGCCTGCGATATGCCCTTCCCGAGTCCCGAGCTCTACCATGTGCTGCTGTCCAGCCGCGATATATGCGATGCCATCGTACCGGTCGTGGACGGAAGACCGGAGCCGATACACGCCGCATATTCCCGCGCCTGCCTCAAACCCATCCGCGTGAAACTGGACGCGAACGAACTGAAAATATCCGGCTTCTTCGATAATGTGGCGGTCCACTATTTCACCGAAGATCGAGTTCGCGCCATAGACCCCGACCTGCTCAGCTTCTTTAACATCAACACGCAGCAGGACTTAGAAAAGGCAATCAATATCGCGCTGGAACAGCGTAATCAATGAATACTCAAACGCAAAATACAGTCCTAGTCAGTGTTGAACTGTTCGGCCACGCCCGTACCGTCGCCGGAGTCCGCGACGTGCAGGTCGCCCTCCCGCCGCGATCCAGCGCGTCCGATCTGGCTGTCGCCCTCGCTGCTGCGCTACCATCTCTAATATCCACCGCGCTGGAAGATGACGGATCCGCCTTCCTCTCCAGCTACACCGCTAACCTGAACGGACTCGCATTCATGGCGGAAGATCCCATCCCAATCTCACCCGGCGACAACATATACCTGTTCTCCAGCCAGGCCGGAGGCTAAAACTGAAAGCTGAAAACGGACAACTGAAGACTGAGATGTACGGCTATCACGGCGTCGCCCTGGTCGCTGATCTGACAACGGAGTCCGTCCACCGCGAACCTATCCCCGAAACCGTCCTGCGAAATTTCATCGGCGGCTCCGGACTCGCCGCATACCTGCTCTACCGGCACTGCCCTCCCGGAGCCGACCCGCTCGGCCCCGACAATCCGCTCATATTCGCGGGCAGCCCTCTTGTCGGTAGCAGGCTCACCACTTCCAGCAAGTTCGCCGTAGCCGCCAAATCACCCCTAACCGGAATGATAGGTGACTCACTAAGTTCCAGCTTTCTTGCCGTCGAACTCAAGCGAACCGGATGCGACGCTCTTATTGTAAAAGGCAGGGCCGAACGAAAAACCCTCCTCTCGATTGAAGACGACGACGTGAAGTTCCTAGACGCCGCGCATCTCGCGGGACTTAACACGTTCGACACCGAGCAGGCCGTCAGAAACACGCTCGGTAGGCGTTTCAGGGTCGCCTGCATAGGCCCGGCAGGCGAAAACGGCGTCCGATTCGCAAGCATAGCCAACGACGGTGGCAGACAGGCGGGCCGCACCGGAACCGGCGCGGTCATGGGATCCAAGAACCTGAAGGGCATCGCCGTCCGGGGACGCAACCCCGCGCCCGTCTTCGACAGGGACAGCCTGGACACCGTCGGACGCAGTCTCTCAGCTAGGAGCCTCGGTCCGGCCACCGAAAAGTACCGCACGACTGGCACTATGGCCAATGTCGCCGTCTTCGACAGGCTCGGAACTCTGCCCACCCGCAACTTCCAGCAATCCACTTTCGAGTTCGCCGAAGAGGTCAGCGGCGAGGCCCTATACGAAGGTCACTTCGTCAAGAACGCCCACTGCGCCAACTGTACAATAGGCTGTGAAAAGATTCTCACTGTCGGCAGCGGAAAGAAGAAGTCCACCGGCCGCATGGAATATGAGAGCGCGTTCGCGCTCGGCCCCCTGGTCGGCATATCCGACCGCGAGACCGTCATTCGCGCCTCCCACTACTGCGACGAAGTGGGCATGGACACCATCAGCGCCGGAGGCACAATCGCCTGGGCAATGGAGTGTTTCGAGCGCGGACTGCTCACGCTCGACGACACCGGCGGTCTCGACCTCACGTTTGGAAACGCGCAGTCAATCCTTCCATGTCTCGAATCAATAGCAAACAAAAACGATAAATTAGGGCAATTGCTGGCATATGGCTCCCGAATCGCGTCCCAGACCATCGGCCAGAACTCCCAGGACTGGGCCATGCACGTCAAGGGCCTGGAGATGCCCGGGTACGAGCCAAGGAGCCTCAAGACGATGGCCCTCGCCCTCTCCGTCAGCACAAGAGGCGCGTGTCATAACCGCTCCTCCGCCTACGAAGCCGACTTCTCCAACCGCGTGAACAGGCTTGAAGCCGATGCCGTCCGCGGCCAGATAACCGCCGACGGCGAGGACTTCTCAGCCGTCCTCGACTCCCTCATCTGGTGCAAATTTCTGCGAAAGGCGTTCGACGACTTCTGGGACGAGTCCGCCACTTCGCTCAACCTCATCACCGGCTGGGACGTCACCCCGGACGAACTCAAGACGGCTGGCGAGCGCATCAATAACCTCAAAAAGCTCTTCAACATCCGCGAGGGCTGGACCCGCGAGGACGACACCCTGCCCCAACGCGCTCTCACTGAGTCCCTCCCCGACGGCGTTGCCGCGGGCGTCGGACTCTCCAAAGCCGACCTCGACATGATGATAGCCGCCTACTACCACACCCGCGGCTGGAACCCCGACGGCTCCATACCCCAAGAAAAACTTAGCGAACTGGATCTGAACGACGCAGCAGCCTACTCCCCAATTGTCTGAATCAGACAATTGCGCCCTTTGCGAATTCTGATAAAATCATCCCGTCTGAATCAGGATGATCCGAGGTGAGTCCGTTGATAACCGACCAAAACACGCTGCGCCGTGAACTCAGGATAAGATTCCCCAGAAACCACGGCCAACTTCTCCCCGCCCTGCATTTCCTCCAGCACGAGTTCGGCTACCTACCCGGCTGGGCGATGGAGGTCGTAGGCTGGCATCTGGGCATCCCGTCCTCCGAAGTCTATGGGGCTGCCACCTCATACACCGAGTTGAGAACCGAGCAGCCCGGCAACACGATTGTCCGCGTATGCACCGCCCTATCCTGTCTGGTATCTGGCTCGCAAGACATCCTCACCGCTCTCGAAACCGAACTCGAACTGGACTCCGGCAGCACATCCGACAATGGCGGATTCACGCTCGAAGAGACCCCGTGCGGCTTCCTGTGCGGCATGGCCCCTGCGATAGAGATAAATGGTCGCTGGCACGGACGGCTCAATCCCCAATCAGCAATCCAACTGGTCAGGAAAACCGCAAATGACTGACACTTCACTGCAATCTCGCTTCCAGGACATCGCCGACGCTGCCCACGAACGAATCCAACGCGCGCACCGAGGCAAACCCAGGGTAACCGTTCAGGTCGGACACTGCGGAACGGCCATCGGCGCATCCGAACTCGCCCTGAACATCGCAGACCGTTTCAGTGACACCGCGACCGTCATCACCGCTGGCTGCGACGGCGCCTGCTTCGCCGCGCCCACCGTCCTTGTCACAACCCGGTCGGGCCACACCCGACGCCTCGAGCGCGTTTCAGCCTCCGACCTCGAACCCATCGCCCGCGCCTTGGACGACGACACCAGCGTGGACGCTCCGCCCGAAGCCGCGGACTTTCTCGCCGCCCAGCATCGAATCGCGCTCGACGGCTGCGGCTCTCTCGACGCCGACTCCATAGACGACTATTTGGAGCATGGCGGATACTCCGCTTTCGTCGAATCGCTCCAATCCGACCCCAACGAGGTCATCGGCCAGGTGAAGGACTCACGTCTCAGGGGACGCGGTGGCGCATACTTCCCCGCCGGCCTCAAATGGGAGTCTGCCCGCGGCTTTCCGTCCGGCCAGCGTTACATCATCGTAAACTGTGAAGAAGGTGAGCCCGGCCTTTTCAAGGACCGTCACCTTATGGAAGGCGTGCCGCACAGAGTATTAGAAGGCGCGTGTATAGCAGCCTACGCCTCCGACGCCAGCGACATCATCTTCTACATCAATGCCGAGGCTAACCTATCCGCCCACCGGATTGAGACCGCGATTCAACAAGCTCGCGAACTTGGTCTCATAGGTGAAAATGCCCTTGGCGCGGGCTTCGATCTCAACGTCGAAATCCGCAGGGGCGCGGGGGGTTACGTATGCGGTGAGGAGACTACTCTCATCAACACCGTCGAGGGATACAGGCGCGAGCCGCGCATCAGGCCGCCCTATCCCGTCGAGTCCGGCCTGTGGTCGCGCCCCACCGTGATAAACAACGCCGAGACCCTCGCCAGCATCCCCTTCATCATTTCCAACGGCGCAGAAGAGTACGCTGAAATCGGTGACGGTACGGACACCGGAACCAAGATCATCAACCTGAGCGGAGCCGTCCGCCGTCCTGGACTGATAGAAGTCCCTATGGGGACCACACTCCGGGAAATCATCTACGACATCGGTGGCGGCCCGCCCGGCGGCGCTTCCCTCAAGGTCATAGGCGTGGGCGGCCCCTCCAGCGGCGTATTCCCCGTCTCCATGCTCGACACGCCCATCAAGCCCGGCTTCCTTCACGAATCCGGCGTAATGCTCGGCGCGGGAGCCGTCATAGCCATGGACGAATCCATGGATCCGCTATCCGTAATCCGAAACCTCGCCCAGTACAACGCCGACGAGTCCTGCGGCAAGTGCACCCCCTGCCGCGAGGGCACGCCCCGCATGGTGGAGATGATTGACTCTCTAGCCGACAGGACCGCTACTCAGGACGACATAACAGAACTCTCCAACCTCGCCCGTCTCGTAAACGACACATCCCTCTGCGGACTTGGCCTGGCCGCTGGAAACCCAATACTCAGCGGCCTACACTTCTTCCGCGACGAACTAACAAATAAACTATCAGGGAGGTTTCAGGATGGTTAGACACGGCAACGCTTCATACTAGGCAATAACTTAGACATGAAGTCAGATGTCTCAAAGGAGGCATTGTGAACGAGTGCACATCCATAATCAAGCAGGACGGCGACTGGTGGATTGGCTGGATAGAAGAGATTCCAGGTGTAAACTGTCAGGAATCCTCACGCGACGAGTTGATGGAAACCCTTAAAATTACTCTGAACGAGATGGTGGAATTAAACAGAAAAGATGCCATAACCGCAGCTGGGGAGGACTATCAGCAAGAACGAATCACCGTATGAGACGTATCGAACTGATTAGACATCTCAGGTCTCACGGTTGCGTATTTTCAAGGGAAGGAAGACGCCATTCCATAGAGAAGCCACGAGATCCCAGCGAGAGGGCATGGCCTTCCACGCTGTGGTTTCGCGCCTATGTCAACGTACGTAGGAACTTGTATAGAAAACCTGGAGCGTATCTCCGAACGCAACAATTCAGAAGATATAATAAACCTGTTAATGTACGTGCCATTATATGACTCGTTATAAGAAAGGCCCACCATGACCATCACACTCGCCATCAACGGCAAGCAGGTTACCGTCAACGATGGCGTATCCGTGCTTGACGCGATAAACCAGTCCGGCGCCTACATTTCGCAGCTCTGCAAAGACCCCGATATGAAACCCATCGGCGCCTGCCGAACCTGCCTGGTGCAGATAGACGGTATGCGTGGCTTCCCCGCTTCGTGTTCGGTTCCCGCCGCTGATGGAATGAGCGTCCTGACCGAGACCGACGACGCCCGCCAGACCCGGCGCGGCGTACTCGAACTCACCATGGCCATGTTTCCCCAGAACGGCGAAACCGCCTCCGAGGACTACCGCGAGCTTTCCATAGCCGCCAGGCACCACGACATAGATACCCCCCGCTGGATGGGCCGCGAGCGCGAGGTCGTTGACGCATCCAACCCCGTCTTCCAGATTGCCATGGACTCCTGCATTATGTGTGGGCGCTGCGCCCAAGCCTGCCAAGACGGTCACCAGTTCATAGGCGCGATTGACATTCTTGGGACCGGAACCCAAGCGCGGATAGGTACTTTCATGGACAGGCCGCTTATAGAGTCCGTATGCACCACCTGCGGCTCCTGTCTCGCCTCATGCCCCACCGGCGCCATCACCGCCAAGGCCGACATCCCCGCCCCCGTCCGCACCGTCACCACTACTTGCCCATACTGCGGCGTCGGCTGCGGAATCAAGGCCCGCATTGATCCCAATGACCGCATAATCGAGATTCTCGACGACCCCGACAACCAGTCCTCGCTCGGTATGCTCTGCGTCAAGGGCCGCTTCGGATTCTCGTTCGTCAACCACCCCGACAGGCTCACCAAGCCACTCGTCCGTAAAGACGGCGAACTAACCCCCGTCGAGTGGGAAGAAGCGCTCGACTACGTATCATCCCGTCTTTCCGAATACCGAGGCGACGCCTTCAGCACGCTCGCCTCCGCGAAAGCCACCAACGAGGACGGCTACATCCAGCAGAAGTTCGCCCGCCTCATCATGCAGAGCAACCACATTGACCACTGCACCCGCCTGTGCCACTCCCCCTCGGTCGAGGCGATGCTGACCGCGCTCGGAAGCGGCGCAACCTCCAACTCGTACATAGACTACGAGGAGGCCGGCTGTCTTGTAATCATAGGCTCCGACGCCAACTCCAACCACCCCGTAGCCGCGTCGCGGATGCGCCGCGCCGTGGTCGAGCGAGGCGCCAGCCTGATTGTCATCAACCCCAGGCGCATAGATATGTGCGACTACGCCGACCTCTGGCTAAGGCCCAGGCCCGGCACCGACGTCGCCTTGCTCAACGCCATGGCCAAAGTCATTGTGGACGAGGGCTTGGCCGACGCCGGGTTCGTCCACGACCGTACCGAGGACTACGACGAGTGGTGGGAGACCGTCCAGAAGTACAACCTCGACTACGCCGAGAAGATAACAGGCGTCCCAGCCGACCAGATAGCCCAGGCCGCCCGTATCTACGCCCGCCCGCCCTTCAGTGGCTCCTGCCTTATATGGGGAATGGGCATTACACAGCACACAATGGGCACCGCGAACGCGCACGGCCTTCTGAACCTCGCCCTGCTCGCGGGACAACTCGGTCGTCCGGGCTCCGGCATTTCCCCGCTCAGAGGCCAGAACAACGTGCAGGGATGTGGCGACGCCGGATGCCTGCCCAACGCCTTCCCGGGCTACCAGACCATCGGCGAAGCCTCGCTCGTCAAGTTCCAGGAAGCTTGGAGCGGCCAGCCCCTACCCCCCGACCCGGGCCTCGTTGTAACCGACATGGTGGAAGCCATCAACAATGGTCGCATCAAGGCCATGTACATCACCGGCGAGAACCCGCTTCTCAGCGAGCCTGACCTCCACCATGCCGAGGAGTCGTTCAAAAAGCTCGAATTGCTCGTAGTCCAGGACATCTTCATGCACGAGACGGCCGAGATAGCCGACGTCGTCCTCCCCGCCACCTCTTTCGCCGAAAAGGACGGCACATTCACTAACAGCGAGAGGCGCGTCCAGCGCGTCCGAAAGGCGATAGACCCCGTTGGAGACAGCAAGCCCGACTGGGTAATTCTCAAGGAGGTCGCCCAGCGAGTAAGTTCCAAGCTCGGCCTCGAGCTCGAGCATGAGTTCGACTACGACCACCCCTCGCAGATATTCGACGAGATGACCTCGCTCACGCCCTCTATCGCCGGAATCTCATACGACCGCCTGGAAAACGAGGGCGGAATCCAGTGGCCCTGCCCCACGCCCGACCACCCCGGCACCCGCTTCCTATACGAAAGCGACTTCCCGCGCGGCCCCAGGGCCAAGTTCGTCGCATTCGATCAAGGCCCTGCCGCGGACGAAACACCTTCCGAAAGATTCCCCCTCATCCTGAATACTGGCCGGGTACTCTACCACTGGCACGGCGGCACTATGACCAAACGCGCCGACAACCTTCTCGCCCGCTCCCCAGAACTCACCGTCTCCATACACCCCGCCGACGGCGACAAGTATGGCATACCGGACGGCGAGTGGATAAGAGTCCGGTCCCGACGAGGCGATCTCGAAGGCCGCGCAGTCTATACCGAAAAACAGCGGGCGGGCGAGCTTTTCGTGCCTTTCGTCAAGCTCCAGGAACACGCCGCCAACTTCCTGACCAACGCCGCCCTGGACCCCAACTCGCGCATCCCTGAATACAAAGTATGCGCCGTCCGCGTGGACAAAGTAGGCGAAGACCGCGGCGTAACCCGTTCCCGACAACCCCTGAAAGTATAAGTGTGGAGAGAGTAAATATCAGATCTACGAGCTTGCCGGCCGTGGGCCTACTCAACTTGCGCCTCCATATTCTGGACATTGGCGCAGCTACTCCGCCTGTTGACCTGCGGCGTTCTGCGATACCGGAAGCGCCAGGAAAACCGCCGCCGCTATTCCGAACAGAGATGCGATGTAATAGACCGTTGCTTCGAAGCCCATTGTCTCGTACAGAACTCCGGCGATAAGCGGGGATACCACCGCCATCAGGGAACCGGCGAAAGAGACCACCCCCAGGCCCGTGGACGCCACCTCGCGTCCAACCACGTCAAAAACGGCAGCGGTCAGTATTGGCTGGTCGGGATAGAGAAACAGTCCCAGCAATGCCACGCTGATAGTGAGCAAAATACCCGTGTCGAATACGAGTAACGTCAGGGCCACGATGCAGGACCATATCAGCCCTGGCACCAACACCCGTTTGCGTCCCAACCTGTCTGACAGGTAACCCGTTGCTGGCTTGGCGACCAGCCCGATGGCGATGAGCAGCCCGACGTGAACCCCCCGGGAAGACGGGCTCAATCCCAGATCATTATCCAGGTACAGGGGCAGAATAGTGACCAGCGCTACCAACGCCATCGCGCGGAACCCGTACACTGCCGCCAATCCCCAGAGGACGGGACTCCTCAGCAACCGACGGGTCACCTCCAACCGTTGGGAAATCGCGACGCTGTCCTCCTCCTCTGCGTACCCGATGTTGCGGAATGCCCATATGGCTACTGCCCCGAGGAAAAAGGGCGCCACTGCGTAAATGCTTATTAACTCCCGCCAGGTCAGAAATGCCAGTAGCGCCCCGGTCGCCACGGGTCCCGCCACGTCGCCCACGCTGCCTCCCACACCGTGAATGGCCAGCGCCATCCCGCGCCGTTGCCCAAAATGGTGGGAAAGAGATGCCGAGGCGGGCAGATGCCAGATGGAATGGGAAATAGCCACGATAGCCATTCCGACCAATAGCAGTGGATAAACCGGGGAGACACCCATAACCAGAGAACCCAGGGCCGAAGCGCCGAGACACGCGGCAAGAAGCGGCCCCCAGTACTTTCGCAAGACGTCGACCGCCACTCCCCCCGGCAGTTTTACCACCGCCGTCGCCAATTCCCGCGTGGCGAGGATTCCACCGACGCCTACTCCGCTCAGGTGGAATGTCTGCTGAATCTCGGGCAGCGCCACCACGAAACTCTGAACGCTCCAGTGAAACACAGCGTGCCCGGCGGCCAAGCCGGGAATTATCACTCGGCCCCCCAGCACCAGAGTGGGTTTGTCAGATACGCTTGTGGTGTCGGAGCTTCGCATCGCGTTCCAGCCTATAAGGTGAGATGAACTTCGTAAAGCCGTAGTATAAAAATATCCCCCGACAGCCCGCAATCCCAGCTTCTATCCCCATTAGCACGGCGTCCATATATTTCTGCATCAGTAATCAGTCGGCGTGGGCGAATCAGCCTGAACATGAGAGAAAAGCTAGATCTACACCATTGAATATAGCTGGGTTTATAGTTGCCGAGTGATACGCTGGGCATACGCTGGGTGACTAACAGAGAGACGCTGGGACAATTTTCACCCAGCGCTTCCCAGCGTTTCCCCAGCGTTTCCCTGCGTTTGGAATTAAGGGAACTTTTTCTGTCGCAGGGGAACGTGATTGATAAGGTAGCATTTATGGATAATCTGTCGCAGAAGTTGTTTTTCATGCGTACATTATAGCGCATTGAAGGCATGGTTGTGTAGTAAAATGGGAAACTGAGGCAGACTTTGCGAAAGGCGCTTCCCTCATCAAATACACAACCACTCCAAAATTACGCTACAATACCCGCAACTGAAAACTAACAACTAAAGACTAGCCATGACCAACCAACTCTCACAGATACCCAGACCCCAGGCCAGCCGCTTCGACGACAAGAAGAAACTCTTCCTCGTCCCCAACTACGTCCTCCCCCCCGACGCCCCCGAGGATGGCCAGGAGTTGGTGGCCAGATACTGGTCCGAAGTCCGCGACTCCATCGCCAGCCTCGAAAGGTCGCTCGGAGCCGTATCCCGCGTCTATCACGAACTCATATACCTCGACGGCGAAAGCGGCCTTTCCCAGATTGACATGATGAACCCGGGCGCAGGCCCTTTCATCCGCGCCATGTGCCAGTCAACGGCCGAGCTCCACGCCCTCGAAGACGCTGAACTGATTCACGAACACACCGACTGGCAGAGAATCCTTACCATCGGCATCGTGAGCCAGAACGTGTACGCCACAGCCGTCCAGGGCTACCAGTCCACACTCGAAACCAGGTACTCCAACATAGGCGAGAAGATATCCAGCGACCTCACCGAAGGCCAGTCCGCCGCCCTCTTCATCCGGGAAGACCACCACGTCCAGTTCCCCGGCGACATACAGGTCTTCTTCGTAGCTCCGCGCGCCCTCGACACCCTGAAACGCTGGTTGGAATCCTACTTCAACCCATCAGCGCCCGAACAATCCTGACCAAACCGATCTACACATCCCGCCAATCCGAAAATCCCGAAAATCCTGATTCGGACGACCCCAACAAGCGTCCGCATCCCGCCAATCCCAAAAATCATAGTTCAGACACCAAGGACTCCCAACATGACGACCGACTCCCCCAGGCTCCGCAGCGCTGAGTGGTTCGACACCCCCGAACTCTACGGCTGGCTCCGCAAGGCCGCCTTCATGTCGCAGGGATACGGCCCGGAGGCATACGAAAACCGCCCCATCATCGGCATCTGCAACTCCTGGAGCGAACTCACCCACTGCAACGCCCACCTGCGCCAGCTCGCCGAAGCGGTCAAGCGCGGCGTCTGGCAGGCGGGCGGCTTCCCAATGGAATTCCCCGTCATGTCTCTCGGCGAATACAATATGCGCCCCACGACGATGCTCTTCAGGAACCTTATGAGCATGGAGGTCGAGGAGTCTCTCCGCGCCAACCCGCTCGATGGCGTTGTGCTGCTCGGCGGATGCGACAAGACCACACCCGGCCTTCTGATGGGCGCCGCCAGCGCGGACATTCCCGCCATTCTGGTAACAGGCGGCCCGCAGCTAAAGGCCAACTGGCGCGGCGAGGAACTCGGATCCTGCACCGACTGCCGCCGCTACGAAGTCGAACTCCGCGCGGGCAACATAACCGGCGACGACTGGGCCGACCTCCAGACCTGTATAGTCCGCAGCCCCGGGCACTGCATGGTTATGGGAACAGCATCCACCATGGCGTCCATGGCAGAGGCTATGGGAATCGCCCTGCCCGGAAACGCCGCCATCCCCGCCGTTGACTCTAGGCGATACCGCCTGTCCGAACTCGCCGGTCGCCAGATAGTCAACCTTGTGAAGCAGGATATCCGTCCCTCCCACATTATGACCAGGGAAGCGTTCGAGAACGGCATTCGCACCATGCACGCGCTCGGCGGCTCCACGAACGCCGTCATACACCTCACCGCCATAGCCGGACGTCTCGGAATAGACCTGCCCGGCTCACTGTTCGACGAACTTTCGAGAACCACGCCGTTCATTCTCAACCTCAAGCCGTCCGGTCAGTATCTCATGGAAGACTTCTTCTACGCGGGCGGACTCGCCGCGCTGCTGAAAGAAATTTCCCCACTGCTCCACACCGACCGGATAACCGTCACCGGACAGACGCTCGCCGAGAACATAGCTCCCGCGATCAACTACAACCCCGACGTCATCCGAAGCATGGACGAACCCATGAACTCCGAGGGCGGCCTAGCGGTACTCACCGGCTCCCTCGCCCCCACCGGCGCGCTGATAAAGCCAACCGCCGCATCCGAGTCGCTTATGACACACGAGGGCCGCGCCATAGTGTTCGAGGACCACGACGACCTCTTCGCCCGCATTGACGACCCCGACCTCGACGTAACCCCGGACGACGTTCTGGTAATGCGCTCCGGCGGCCCCATAGGAGCGCCCGGTATGCCCGAATGGGGCTTCCTGCCCCTGCCCAAGAAGCTACTCGTATCCGGCGTCCGCGACATGGTGCGCCTCAGCGACGCCCGCATGAGCGGCACCGCCTTCGGCACCGTCGTAGTCCACGTAACTCCAGAGTCCGCCGCCGGAGGACCGCTGGCCGCCCTCCGAAACGGAGACCGCATCAGCCTCAACGTACCAGCCCGCCGCCTCGATCTTCTGGTCGAAGACAGGGAAATCCAGCGTCGTCTCCACGAATCACCGCCCCAACCGCCAGTCCACAAACGCGGCTACGCCTCCATGTACGCGCAGCACGTCCTCCAGGCCGACACCGGCTGCGATTTCGACTTTCTGTTGGCTTAGGGACACTAGGCTGATGTTTTGGATTTACTGCGACAGCCGCTTTTTGCCGGTGCGCCTGCGTCGGGCTATAAGGCGCATTGAATTATGCTTCTGTGTCTGTATAGAGAGGTGACAGGATGACTGAAGCTGACGAACAACAGCGACAGAAAAAGCCCAGAATCCCAGAGTTCGCGAGCAGGGAGGAAGAAGCGGAGTTCTGGGATACGCACGACATTACAGACTTTTGGGATGAACTCAAACCCGTAAAGGTGAAGTTTTCCGATAGGATAGATCATGGAGTGATAGTTGTCTTTGAATCCGATACGTTTAATCAGATCGTTGAGATCGCACGTGAACGTGGTATATTCCCTGACGTGCTGATACATACTTGGATTGTGGAGCGTTTGAAAAAGACTACGCTGTCCGAAAAGACGGGATAGAACCATCCCTTCCGGCGAGGACTACGCGCCGCGGTTAGCAACAACGACAACGCTCACGCGACTGCGCCGGACTCGCGCAGTCTCGCTATCTCATCGTCCGAATAGCCCAACTCTGCCAGTGTCTCGTTCGTGTGCTGGCCGGTTGTCGCGCCGGCGAACCTGACGGATCCGGGCGTGTCCGACAGCTTGGGACCGATCCCCACCTGTCTCACGGGCTGTCCGTCCACCTCGCCCGCCTGTATCACCATGTTCCTGTGAAGGTTCTGCGGGTCGGATGTCACCTCTTCCAGCGTGGACACCTTAGCCACCGCTATGTTGTCCATCGCGGACAGCGTCTCCCACCACTCGTCACGCTCCCTTGTGATGAATATGTCACGAAGCTCGCTCTTGATATACTCCGCCCGCCCGGTGTCGAACTGAATGGAAATCAGGTCCTCGCGGTCGAGAGCGCGGCACAGTGACGCCCAGAACCACGGCTCGATGCACCCGACGCTCAGATAGCGACCGTCCCTGCACTTATAGACGTTGTAATATGGCGCTGCCCCGTTCAGGGCCATAGCGCCGGGCGCCGGGACGATGCCGTCGGCGAAGTACGCCGACATCATCGAGGCCAGCATATAGGCGACCCCGTCCGACATCGCCACGTCAACGTACTGCCCCCTGCCCGTGTGTCCGCGCGCGATGATAGCGGCCAGTATAGCTGTCGCGGCGTGGAGTCCGCCGCCCGCGAAGTCCGCCACAATGTTGTACGGAATGACGGGTGGGCCGTCCGGCGAGCCTATCATGCCCAGCGCGCCGCCGACGGATATGTAGTTTATGTCGTGACCGACCAGCCCCACGTAAGGCCCATCCTGCCCGTATCCCGACAGCGAGCAATACACAAGGCGCGGGTTGATGCCGATCATCGTTTCATAGTCGCACCCCAGCCGCGAGACCACTCCCGGCCTGGACCCCTCCACGAAAACGTCCGCGTCCATGACAAGCTCACGCAAGACCCTCTGGGCGGACGGGTCTTTGAGATTCAGCGCGATACTACGCTTGTTGCGGTTCAGAGCGTTGAATGCGGCACTCCGCCTAGCCTGGCTTTCATCTACACCCGCCCCTCTCTCACGAGCCATTCTTCCGCCGCCCGGTTCCTCCACCCGGATAACGTCCGCACCCAGGTCGCCGAGCACCATCGTGCAAAACGGCCCGGGAGCCATCCTCGACAGGTCAACTACCTTTATGCCATCCAGCGCCATTGCCATAAGAATACTCCCACTACCCTGTCAGGAACTCTCCAGGACGCCGCTGACGACCATATCCGATATAGCGGCGTCGCCAAGGCCGAGTATCTCCTTCAGTATCTCCTCGTTATGCTGCCCGATGAGCGCCTGCGGCATCCTGAGCGCTCCCGGCGTTTCGGACAGGAGATACGTCAGCCCGTCGTATGGCATCGGGCCGCACTCCGCATGATTCAGCCACTGGAAGAAGTTTCGGTGGCGCAGCTGAGGGTCTTCCCACAGGTCGGCCTGGCTCTGAACCACGCCCGCGGGAACGCCCATTCCCTGCAAATCGTCCATCAACTCTCTCGCGTCCCTGTCGCGTGTCCACTCGCCGATTATCACGTCCAGTTCGGATGCGTTCCGGCGGCGCGACTCAGCGCTCTCGAACCTTGTGTCCGAGACCATGTCGGGCCGCGCCATTTGCTCACACAGCCGCCGCCACTGCTCGTCGTCGGTGACCGATATGGCTATCCAGGACGAGCCGGGGCCGGTGTATCCGCGCTCTCTGTCCCTACACCTGTAAACGTTGTTGGGCGCGAACTCGTCGTCCGCGTTGCCGCGCCTGTCCAGTACCTTTCCGTTGGTCATGTAGTCCATGATTGCGGGCGCGAGAAAGTGCGTGGCGCACTCATATTGGGACAGGTCCAGATGCTGGCCCCTGCCCGTCCTGCGCCGGTATTCGAGCGCGGCCACTATTGCGGCGGCGGCGTTGGGCGGGTTGACGAAATCCGAGTACGCGCCATAAGGCCCCGCCGGTTCGCGGTCCGGCCAGCCGGTGATGTGGTAGAACCCCGCGAGCGCACCCGCGAGCTGTCCGAATCCCGCATACCTCGAGTGCGGCCCTGTCTGGCCCTGCTGGCAGGTGCTGAAGTAGATAACATCGGGCAGAATTTCGCTCACGTCCGCGTAACCCAGCCCCCAGCCCCTCATCACCCTGGGAGTGAAACTCTCCGCTACCACATCCGGCTTCCACTCTCGGATTATGCGGCGCGCCAGTTCCCTGCCCTCCGGCAGGGCCAGATTAAGGCCAAGCCCTCGCTTGCTGGTATTGTAGTTCGCCGAGAACTGGCTGCGATTGAGGCCGCCCGGCTGCCCGTTCTTGAACGGCGCGCCGCCACGCAGAACGTCCGGCCTGGACGCCGCCTCGATCCGTATTACGTCCGCCCCAAAGTCGGCCAGATGCTTGATAGTAATAGGCCCGACACCCACCCAGGTGAAGTCCAGAACCCTGATGCCCTCGAACGGCATTGCGGGCGACTTGTGGGGCGGCGCAGGAGCGCAGACTATCTTTCGGGTGGAATTTGGCGCGGGCGGACTCAGAATCTCATCGTTGTGTTCGCCTATGCGCGGCGCGGGTCGCCTCACACGGATCGGACTTTCACTCATGCCTATGAATGGGCCGAGATGGGTCAGGCTGCGGTCAAGCGTGGGATAGTCCACTCCGCGCCAGAAGCCGCGCGCCTCCAACTGAACGCTCTCGGCTATGTCTCTGACCGTCTGGCATGGGGCCAGCAATATCTTGCGGTCTATCGCGCGTAGATAAAGATCGTTCTTCGTCCTAGAGGCGAGGAATTTCTCCATCTGCGACTGAACGCGGTTGAAGAGTTCTATCGCGTCGAGGTCATCCGCTTCGACCGCGCCCGGATTCCACTCGTCCCAGTCAATCTCGAGCAGCCATTCGGGGGCGGTTCCCTCCTCCGCCATCCACTCGGTCAGCGCTCTCAGGGTTCTGGGCGCGGCCACCACGCTCAGGTATCCGTCCTTGCATCCGAAGACCTGCCGCATAGAGACAGGCCCTCTGGAGCGGAAAGCGCCGTTGCGCTCCATGTTGATCTTGTGAAGCGGCGGGAAAGGGGTGGCGTTCATCAGCGTCCACACGACGGCCGTCTGCATCGAGACGTCAACGCGCTGTCCGCGTCCGGTTGTCCGGCTGAGCCAGAAAGCGGCCATGGTTCCCATCGCGGCCTGCGCTCCGGCGTGGAGTTCCGCCTGCGGCGCGCTGATACGCACCGGCTCTCTGTCGGCGTCGCCGCAGATGTACTGCATCCCGCCCATTGACCACGCAACCAGGTCGGGCGCGATGTATTCGGAGTACGGCCCGCTCTGCCCAAAGGGTGTTATGGACGTGTACACCAGGCCGGGATTGTCCACGCTGAGGTCGTCATGGCCCAGTCCCAGAGCGCTCATGTAGCCGGGCCGGTAGGACTCTATGAGAATGTGCGCGCCGAAGGCGAGAGCGCGCAATTGGGCCGCGCCCGCGTCGGACTCCAGGTCAAGCGTTATTCCGCGCTTGTTCACGCAGTAGGAAGCCCAGAACAGCGAGCGGTCGTGGCCACGGTCCCCGCCCACGAACGGCCCGATGGCGCGCGCCGGACTTCCGCCCGGAGGCTCGACCTTTATCACGTCCGCGCCCAAGTCGGCCAGCAGTTTGCCGCACCAGTTGAAGCCGCCTTCGGTGAGGTCGAGAACGGTGTATGGAGAAAGAGGCTGGTCGGCGTGGGCGGGTGAAGTCATTGGAACTTCGCCAAGATTACCCACAGACCCCACACCTGTCAACCAAGAGAGCGGACGATCTTAAGCGCTATTGGGATTGCCCAGTATGTTTCGGCTTATAGCGACCGATTGTCAACCGATTGTCACAGGGGATGGTCTTAAGGGTCTTCCAGGCCCATGGCGGCGGCGTGGCGTCTGAGGCCAGCGAGAGCCCAGTCCTTGACTTTCCGACTCTCTTCTTCGGTCATATTCGGGATTTCTATGCCGTAGTAGGGACATTCGCCCTCTTTTTCGGGACAGGGCATTTCGCCGTCATCGCACGGGCATTCGATAGGCTCGTCGTCTTCAATGACTTCCATAAGCTCGGGGGAGAAGATTTCCCGCATCGGGTTTGGCTCAGGTTCAGGAATGTCGCGTGGGGACTGGGGTTCAGCGACGGGCGCGGGTTCGGGGCGTGGAGCCGATACGGGACCGAAACCGATACGGATGAGTTCCCTGGCGGCGGCTATGCGATGGTGGGACTTGAAGCCTTCGTGGTTGCGGAATCCGTCCATGATTTCCGAGTATAGTCTGACGACAGTTCGTCCGTCGTTTGTGAGTTCTCTGGCGTACTTTCCGAGTTCGGCGCGGGCGGCTTCGGTTTCTGGGGACAGGCCATCGTCAGCGGCCGGACTCGCCGCTCTTGGAGAACGGCGGCGCGGGGACGGCGAGTTGGCTTTTACGTAGTCCTCGAACTCTTCGAGTCCTATCTTGGCGAGTTCTTTGGCTGCGTCCATGCGGTGGTGTGCCTGGAAGCCGTCGAGTCTGCCCTCGGCGACACCAATGAAGAACTGGACGACACGCCGTCCGTCGCTGGTTTCCTCGGCGACTATTTTGGCGAGTCGTTCTCTTGGTGTTAGGTTGTCGTTGGTGTCTGTCATGTTCCAGTATGTCGTAACTGTATAGGAATGTATGTTCTTAATGGGTAGTGTACAGAGGTTGGAGAGTTGTGTAAAGGGCAATTGGAGATTGACCCAGGGCAATCGCATTCTTAACTCTGCTGGGAAATAACAGCGAACGAATAGTAATTATCCCACTCTATCCGCTTACATACGTCCTGATTTAGTCACTACTGGACTTATCCTGTTTGATCATACAACCTGTCATCCGAGAATGGGATTGCTCTGGGGATAACCCGAAATCACCTTGACAGTCGTGCAAATGTTCTATATTGTGTCAATTGTAATCAGACCCCACTGAAGCTATGGTCAAGGACTGATAGAATGAACTCGCCGTTGCAAATAGAATGGGAGATAAGCGAGGATTCGTCCCCAATTCGACGCTCTCGCGGAATTGAGGACGAAGGGCTGGAGTGTCTGCTAGACAAGGCGCATAACATGGACTGCCTTGAACTGATGCAATCTATGCCAGAAGACTCGGTGAACATGATTTTCGCGGATCCGCCATTCAACCTCAATAAGAAGTACTCGTCTTACAAGGACAACCTTCCATTCGGTGAATACATGAAGTGGACGGCAGAGTGGCTTTCAGAAGCTTGTCGGATTCTTAGACCCGATGGAAGCATCTTCGTGTATAACATACCGAAACTCCTCACATACACGTCTGGGATACTCAACAACCTTGCCGAGTTCAGGCATTGGATAGCCTGGAATTCAAACGGGCAACCTTTAGGAAAAACACTTCAGCCTGCACACTATGGGATACTGTTCTACACGAAAACTAGGAAAAGTAAATTCTATGATGTTCGCGCGCCGCACAAAACTTGCAGGATTTGCGACTCATATCTCAAAGACTATGGAGGCAAGGAATATCTGCGGCATGAGTTCGGTTACCAAATAAGCGACGTATGGGATGACATTCATAGAATCCGCCATAGATCCAAGCGCATTGATTCACACCCTTGCCAACTTCCTGTCCACTTGATAGAGCGCATGATACTGATGACAACCGACGAGAATGACATCGTTTTCGATCCCTTCTGCGGCGGGGGCTCAGCAGCTATCGCAGCTAAACAGATGGGACGCAGATATATCGGCGCGGATATAGACAAAGGCTACTGCGACGCAACCCAAGAAAGGCAGATGCGGGCAAAGCCGATTAAGGCCAACGGCGCCTATGTATCAATTCATCTTAAGAAGATAGTCTCCATGCGAGACGTTGATTTTCGGAAGAATCAATGACTAAACCAATAAAACTCACACTCAGTGAACTTCGGGAAGGAATGCGAGTGTTCCTTGATTTTCCTGATGTCGAGCGCTCCTTTCAGACGGAAGCAGAAAAAGCTATCAGTAAGATTTTGCTGACTAAAGCTCAGAATGGGGGAAGGGATCCCACAGACGTTCTGACAGACTATCTTGACGCCGGAGCGGATACGGAAGAGCGCATGAGAGTCATTATTGGGTTTTCACGAGGTTCGCTGGAAAAGGTCAAGCGCGTTTATGAAGCTATCTTCCCTGGCGAAAGCTGGAGCAGGATACGACATGATGAGAATATACGCCGTAGGATAGCGAATTTTCTCATTAATCCGCAGCGTGAAGAAACTTTTGTGCCTCCGTTTATCAGGAAGAACTTCTTTCTCCCCGCCAACTGGATTGAATTACTACAGGACAGAGACTATCTGCAACCAACCATTCAAGACAATATGAAGTCGAAGTACGCAGTCAGCACGGGCGACGCCTTGGAAGAGCGCGTCCGAACGATAGCGATTGAGTCTGGCTACGCCCAGCAGAAAGGCCCTGTCACCATCGTTGATAACAAGGAAGTAGACATAGCGATACCGGATACTTCCAATCCCCAAGTCCTCATTATGTCCTCGTACCAACTCACTACATCGTCATCGCAAAGCAGCAAAGCCAATGAGCAGACAAGAATGTATGAAGATGTGCGGAGGTATAATAGCAGTCGTGGACAGCGCAACAGACCTGACACGCTATTCATAAACGTTATTGACGGTGGTGGCTGGCGGGCTCGACCAAACGATTTACAGACTCTGTGGAGCGAGTGCGACTACTGCTTTCCATACTCCAGATTGAACGAGCTAAAAGATGTATTGCAGTATCACTATCCACTCCCCGCCAATACCATCATAGTTTGACATTGGCCGCGCCTTGTGGTGAACTTTCCCGCGTTGGAGAAATCGCGTCCACGTACCGGCGCGCTGGATAAATTCGCGCAGGAAAGGCAGGATACTGAGATGAATCATAATGACGCCGCCAGGCTGCTGGAAGAGAATATACTCCTTGACAAGCCCGCCATAGGGCTTGCTTTCGTCAACGATCCTCCGCCGGAAGTGGCTGGACTCGAAGACGTTGCGCCGTCGAGCTGCGCCTTCTGGCGCGAGGCGGAGACGAAGGTGTTCTACGCCTCCGCAGAGGATCACTACAACTGTCCGCTTGGAGCGATGGTGATGGGATTCCCCCTGCCGGACCCGCAGATGGACCGTCTCATGCAGGAAGTGGGGATGATGTGCGAGTCCTCATACGTCAGGGAGGAGGAGGTGCCTAACGTTCCCAAAGTGGAGCGGTCAGCCAGCGGCATAGTCTATGGACCGCTGGGGCAGTTGCCCGTCCAGCCGGACGTCGTACTGCTGTGGGTTACTCCCAGGCAGGCTATGGTGGTAGGCGCGGCGCGGGGCTCATCAATTGGGCGGGCGGGCCGGCGGGCGTGTACGGACGTCCGGGGTGCGCCGCTATCCCGGTCGCGCTGTCGGCGGGCAGAACGTCGCAGTCGTTCGGCTGTGTGGGCATGAGGATAAATTCGGGCATTTCGGACGAGTTCATGCTGATGGCCGTGCCCGGAGCTCAGCTAGGTTCGCTGGCCGAGTCGCTGGGCCAGGTCAACGAGACCCACGTCCTTTTGAAGACCCACTACGAGGAACGGGCCGCGAGCGTCTGATCCGACGGTGAACCCAGTCAGTCCGCGCCCTGTCTTGCGGGCTGGCGGCTCTCCTCGGCGGTGTCGGGAGGAAGCCGAACAGCCTTTCCCTTGAAGGCGGACACCGCCACACCCATCAGCACCACAACCCCCATAACTATATACGCCACGCGCAGGCCGGAGGTGAACGCGGCCAGCAGGTCCTCGCCGCCGCCGGAAGACACCGACGCCAGCGTGGGCGCGTGTCCGAGCGTGGCCATCGTGGTCGTCACCATCACTGTGCCGAGCGCGATTCCCGACAGGTTCCCCGAGTTTCGCACCAGGTTCAGGAACCCGGAGATAACCCCGTACTTGCTCGGTTCCACGGCGCTCAGTATGGAACTGTTGTTGGGCGCGTTGAAGATGCCGATTCCGGCGCTCTGCATAATCATGCCGGCCATAGCCAGAATGAGGGGCGAATCCGGGCGGAGAGTGGCCAGCGTGAACAGGCCGCAAGCCGACACTACCAGACCTCCCATTGTGAACCACCGCCAGCCGAACCTGTCGGACAGACGACCGCACAACGGCCCCGTGATTATCATGCACACCGCGCCCGGCACTATGACCAGACCCACCGTACTCGGAGACAGGCCCAGCACCGCCTGCAAGTAGAACGGCATAAGGAAGCGCACTGAGGACATACCCACAAAGTTGATATAGCTGGCCGCAACTCCGAGAGAGAACAGCCGCCGCTTGAACAGCCGCACATCCATCATCGGGGTGGGAGTCCGCAGTTCCCAGAGTATGAAGGCGGTCAGCAGGCCCACGAATATGGCGAAAGTGAGGATTATGAACGGATTGCCGAATCCAAGCACGGACGCCCAGGTCATACTCTGGAGGAATGTGAGCAGCGCGCCTGTGGACAGCGCCGCGCCAAGCCAGTCGAATTTCTGGCCGGAAACGGCTCCCTTGTCGGCGAGCCTGGAATCTATCAGCAGGAACGCGACGACGAGGCCCACCACTCCCATTATCGAGGTGGCGAAAAACACCCATTCCCAGCCCAGTTCGCCTACCAACAGGCCGCCAACCGCAGGCCCCGCCACTCCGCCCGTACCGACCACGCTCATCTGGAGTCCGAGCGCCTTGCCGCGCTCTTCGCTGGGGAAACTGGCGATAAGCATCGCCATAGAGGTGCCTTGCGTCATGGCCGACCCCACGCCCTGCACCAGTTTGGCCGCTATCAGCACGCCGATGTTCGGGGAGAAACCCGCGACCAGACCGGCCGAAACGAGTATCAGCGAACCGAGCAGATATATCTTCTTTCTGCCCACTATGTCCGCGAGGCGTCCCATCGGGAGCAGGAATGCGCTGATGGTGAGCGCGTAGCCGATTACAACCCACTGGCTGGTCGGAAGGTCGGTATTGAAGTGGTCGGATATGGTCGGCAGCGCGACTCCCACGCTGCCATGGTCGGATACCGACGTGAACAGCCCTATCGCAAGGGCCGCGAATACCCAGTACTTATAGTTCTCTCCCTTGATTATGCTCAAATGGACTCCCTGAACGTGCGGCCACAGTTGCTCGGACATGAAATTTTTATCGCCGTCGGCATATCACACCCGAAAGCGAACTCAGACAGGCCACTCCTCCATCCTCCACGCCGCGTCCCAGAACATATACTCATACTGGCTGCTTATCATAAACGCGCGCTCCATAGCCTCCAGTTCGGCGGCTCCCGCGCTCTCGGCGTACCTGTCTATAAAGCCCCGCAGCCAGTCGGCCAGTTCGGCGAACTCGTCGGAGTTGTACATCTCGATCCACCGCGTGTAAAGCGGCTGGTCTTGCGGCGTCCCGCGCGCGTAGAGCGTCCGGCCTATCTCCGAGTATCCCCAGGAACACGGCAGTATCACCGTCGCTACCTCGCCCACCGAACCCTGGTGAGCGGTGTTTATCATGTGCCGAGTGTAAGCCCAGGTCGTGGGGGAGGGCTTGGTTGCCAGAAGCTCATCCTCGCTTATGTCGAAGTCGGCGCAGAAACTCACATGGAGCGACATCTCCACATTCAGCGTCTCGTGAATCAGGCGAGCAAACCAGCCCATATCCTCCAGCGTCCGCGCCTTGGCCACCGCCAGCGATATGGCGCGGCAGAAGTCTATCAAAAATACATAGTCCTGGCGCATATAGTAGCGAAAATTGTCCAGGGGCAGTGTCCCGTCCCCGATTCCTGTAACGAACGGGTGCGCCTTCTCCTTGTCCCAAGTCGAGGCTCCCCGCTCCCGAAGTTCGCCAGAAAATCCCATGCGCTTACCTCCCAGACCGGCTTAGATTCTCTCTACCCTGATTTCCGACCCGGACGACACCGACTTGAGAGTTGTCGGATCGCCAAGAATGCGGCCAAAGACGTTGACCGGACTCGCGGGCCGTATCTCGTCTCCGACGCTCATAGGCGTGGGGCCGAAGAAGAGGCATATCGCCTGACCAGGCGGCCAGTACGCCACCGCTCCCATTTCCACGGTCGGGACCGCGTCCATCTCCTCAGCTTGGACAGGAGCGCGGAAGTAAATCTCGTCGCCCCACGTACTGCCGGACGCAGTGATGGGCAGCGCGTCCCATACCAGGTCCGCGGTCGGCGTATCGTTCAACTCCGCACTGACTTCCACATCCCCCGCTACTATTCTGATGCTGCGGTCGCTCATTCGATTCAGTCCTGTAATCTGGGGTTCGGTCATATTAGCCTGTTCGGGCGTCTTGACACAACCGCGCCCCTCATGGCTAAGTATGGCAGAACGCCAGATAATGGCACAGGAGGCCGTATGTCAGCGTCAGGATACATCCTCGCCCTCGACCAGGGGACCACAGGCACCACCGCGATGCTCATAGACTCCACCGGGACGCCGCTGTGGACAGTCAACCGCGAAATTCGGCAGATATACCCTAGGCCGGGCTGGGTGGAGCACGACCCTGCGGAGCTTTTCGAGTCCTGTCTCGACACCATCGAAGACCTGCTCGACATGGCTGAGGCGCACCCCCGCTCGATTGTGGCAATGGGAATCACCAACCAGCGCGAGACCATCATCCTGTGGGACAGGCGGACGGGTGAGCCGCTGTATAACGCCATTGTGTGGCAGTGTCGCAGGACTGCCCCCTTGTGCGACGAGTTGAAAGGCCGCGGACTGGAGGAGTGGGTGCGCGAAAAGACAGGGCTGCCCATGGACCCGTACTTCTCCGCCACCAAGATACGCTGGCTCCTGGACAACGTACCGGACGGCCAGCGTCGCGCCGAACGCGGCGAACTCGCCTGCGGAACCGTGGACTCATGGCTCATGTGGAACTTTACCAACAAGCTGGTTCACGCGACCGACACGACCAATGCGAGCACCACGATGCTGTTCAACATCAACTCGCTGGAGTGGGACGCCGACCTTCTGGAACTGTTCGACATACCGCGCGTCCTGCTGCCGGAGGTCAGGTCGTCCAGCGAGATATACGGCTACGTCGCCGGAGACCTGTCCGCAGGTCAGCCCGTTCCGATAGCAGGCATCGCCGGAGACCAGCAGGCTTCCACGTTCGGGCAGGCGTGTTTCGAGCCGGGAGACACCAAGAACACCTACGGAACCGGGTGTTTCGTTGTCACCAACACCGGCTCCCGCAAGATAGAGTCGGATTCCGGCCTTATCCCCATGGTGGGATGGACGCTGGAAGGCGAGACGACCTACGCGCTGGAAGGCACGGTCTTCTCCACTGGCGCAACCATCCAGTGGCTGCGAGACGAGCTTGGCATAATCTCCAGTTCAGACGAATCCGAGAGCGTCGCGTCCGAGGTCGAGGACAACGGCGGCGTCTATTTCGTGCCCGCCTTCTCAGGGCTCGGCACGCCGTACTGGGACTCATACGCGCGCGGGGCGATAGTCGGGCTTACCAGGGGCGCGAACCGAGCGCATATCGTTAGGGCGGCCCTCGAATCTATCGCATACCAGACCCGCGACATGGTAGAGGCAATGCGCCTTGATACAGCGCTGGACATCGCATCTGTCAAGGTGGATGGCGGCGCGACAGCCAACGGACTGCTGATGCAGTTCCAAGCCGACATTCTCGGAATACCAGTCCAACGCTCCGCCGTGAAAGACGCGACCGCGCTCGGAGTCGGATGGCTCGCCGGGTTGGGCGTAGGATTCTGGGACAGCGCCGACCAACTCGCGCGGCTGTGGAGCGCGGACAAGATATTCGAGCCTTCGATGGAAGAGTCGGACAGGCGGCGGCTGTATGAACAGTGGCTGAAAGCGGTCGAGCGGTCGAGAAACTGGGCTGGCTAGATGGCTTCAGCCCACGTCCGCTATGTGCTGCATGTACCTGTCAGCCGAGCGGCGCACCGCCTCCCTGCCCCCCGACATCACGTTCCGCTCCCACCACCCGCCATATATGCGGTCGAATTCATAGGGGGACACCGCGTCCACTATCCCCTTCACCTTTTCGGCGGACATCGGAATCAAGTTTGGATAGCTGGTCATAAAGCTCACGTAGCGGCGGTCTGGCACCACGGTTATGCTGTCTCCGACCAGCAGAGCTCCCCTGCCCTCAGCGCCGTCTGCCCAGTGCAGTACCGCGCTGCCGTCGAAGTGTCCGCCGCACTGGACAAGCGTCACCCCGGGCACAAGTTCCAGCGGCTCGCCGTCCCAGTAGGTTATAGCGGGGCCGGGTCGCATCACGTGTTCGCGGTCCGCCTCCGGCACGATTATAGTAGCATCGCCGAAAGCACGGCTGAACTCCACCATGCTGTCATAAAAGTGCGGGTGCGAAAAGCAGATATACTCGATCCCGCCCCTCGATCTAATCTCCCCGACCGTCTCATCGTCCAGGACGCTCACGCAATCGTACATGACGTTTCCGCGCGCGGTCTGAACCAGCAGCGCGCGCTGCCCAATCGAGAACGATGGGGTGATGCCAATGCCCAGAAGCCCTTCCTCCTCCACCCGGACGTCGTTCCGGTGTCCTTCGCGCATCAGGTCTTCCATCGTCGTCCAACGCTGCCCTTCCCACCCCACATACTGCCGCGGGTCGAGACATATCGGACACTCCGCGGGCGGCGCATCCGATTCCGCGAACTGTACCCCGCACGTTCGGCATATGAAATTCGGCATGATTCTCCTCACCAGAAAATTGCGGCGGATAATACATCAGGAATAGATATTCTACTCATCGAGACGGCGCAGCCGTTCACGCAGTCGCTCCAACTTGGCTTCCGCTTTAACCCGGGCCTCGGCCTCCGCTTCAGCGCGGGTTTCGGCGGTAGCAGCACGGGTTTCGGCAATCTGCCGTCTGGACCTTTCCATGTCTCTTTCTTCCATGGCGGTATCGCGCTGTCTCTTGGCTTCCGCATATTCGGGCAGAAACTCTCCGCTCGTGTAATCGTAGAAACGCAATTGGCCCTCCCGCCAGTGGAGGTCGAGACCCAATGCCGCACTCCGCCCCCAGATTGAGCCATCCGGTTCGTGATGCGGCTGGATTGGCTGATACGCGCCTTCTATCAGCAGGTCGCCAGCCAGCGGCTGGTCGTGATACTCACCGCCGCTGGGGTCGAAACGCCAGTACTCGACTACGCCCAGTCTCGCGTATCCCTCGCGCTTGGTGGTGTAGTCCAACACGCCCGTACTCGGATACCCGACTTCCAATACGAAGTCGGGCGGCTTGCCAACATCGTCTATCACGTATCCGTTCTGGATATTGGCGATAATATCGGGGTCCACTCCGCGCGCGAATACGCAGTCAGGGACGAACAAGTTGGATCGAGTTCGAGCTTCCTGACAGAGATAGCCTTCTGCGGCCACCAGAACATCGTCGCAATCGGCGAAGAACTCCTTAAGTATATAAAGCACCACTGATATGAAGGGTATCTGCTGTATGGCGTCCGGGTCTCTGGGCGGGTCGGGCAATCTCTCCAGTTTCTGGCGGAGTCGAGCGTAGTGGTCGTCCGGCGGTGGATGGACGACGGTTGATCTGGTGGTCATGGCTGGCCTCGCGTTTCAGCCGCTCTTTTGCGGAGAGTCAAAATCAGGATCTCCCGGGCCAGTATATCACCTCCAGTAATCACGTGGTTGAGATAATTACACAGGACGGCTCTGTAAGAAGATGGTGTACAACTGCTGAATCCCACCTGGACAAATATAAATTGAAATATATGTGACAACTCCGGTTCGGCCCACTCGACGCCGTTCTATCTGAACCACCCACCCTATTGATTGCCGACTCGGAAAGGACCTCAATGTCCGAGGGCACGGTTGCCAAGTTCTGGGTCTGTGTGCAAAACTGAGGATTGAAATACTCGGCTATTTGATACACCCTGAAAATAGGAGCGCACCTGAACATGGCATCCGACTGCCGACCACAGAACATTGGACAGTTGCGAGAATCCGGCTATGAAGTACTGCCGGTCAAACAGGAAATCCGAAAGAACCTGATAGCCAAGATCAGAGACAATGAGGACCTGTTCCCGGGCATCGTCGGTTTCGACGAATCGGTTATTCCGCAGATGGAAAACGCTATTCTCGCCGGACAGGACATCATTCTGCTCGGCGAGCGCGGACAGGCCAAGTCCAGGCTGATACGAAACATGGTGGACCTTCTCGACGATGCCATCCCCGCGATAGACGGCTGCGAACTTAACGACAACCCCTTCGTGCCCATCTGTACAGAGTGCAGGGGCGCGGTGACCGACAATGGCGACGACGTTCCCATCAGGTGGGTCTCGCGCGAGGAGAGATACGCGGAGAAGCTGGCGACTCCAGACATAACCGTCGCCGACCTGATTGGCGAAATAGACCCCATCAAGATAGCCGAGGGCCGCTACCTCTCCGACGAACTCGCCATACACTACGGCCTCATACCCCGCACCAACCGCGGCATCTTCTGCATCAACGAACTGCCCGACCTGTCCGAGCGCATCCAGGTCAGCCTGTTCAACCTGATGCAGGAGCGGGACGTACAGATCAAGGGGTACAGGATAATGCTGCCCCTGGACGTGATGCTTATATCCAGCGCGAACCCGGAGGACTACACGAACCGCGGGCGCATCATCACCCCGCTCAAAGACCGCTACGGGGCGCAGATCCGCACGCACTACCCGCGCGACCTCAGAGAGGAAATAGAGATAATGGAGCAGGAGCACACCACCTTCGCCGACTCCGCGCAGTGGGTGGCCGTTCCACAGTACATGAAAGAGGTCGTCGCGGAGATAACGACGCTGGCCAGGCGAAGTCCCGAGATAAACCAGCGCTCCGGCGTGAGTCTGCGAGTCTCCATCGCCAACTACGAGACCGTAATCGGCAGCGCGTTCAAGCGCAGCCTCAGACTCGACGAGGGCGCCAGCCCGCGGGTAAGCGACCTGCCCGCTATTGTGGCCTCCACGAATGGCAAGGTCGAAATGGAGAGCGTGGAAGAGGGGCGCGAGTTCAAAGTCGTGGATGGACTGGTGAAGAAAGCCATTCAGAACACGTTCGGACGCTACTTCAGCCCGCGCGAGTTCAGCGCGGTTCTGACAAGGTTCGAGGAGGGACTGGCGGTAGAGACCGGTTCCGATGTTCCATCAGACGACTACGCAGAGAAACTGCCGCAGATGGCGAACATGAGGGAGATGGTAGCCCGAATCGAGTCATCGGACGACCCCGCCGCGATAGCCTCCGCGGTCGAGTTCATCCTGGAGGGCCTGTATCTGAACCGACGGCTGAATCGCGACCAGACGGGGGGCCACATCATATACTCCGGCTAGGCCAGAAGTTCGACAAGCCGCGCGCTGTCCACGTTGCCGCCGCTTAGAACGCAGAGAACGGTCTCACCGCCGTTCAGTTCTATTTTGCCCGATAGCAGCGCGGCGTACGGGGCGGCTCCGGCGGGTTCGGTCAGCAACTTGGTTCGTTCCAGTATGAGCGTCATCGCCCTGATGATCGCCCTGTCTTCCACTGTCACCACATCATCCACAAACGCGCGGACGTGATTCAGGTTGTGGCGACCGACGAAGGGCGCGGCGAGGCCGTCCGCCACGGTGTTCATACGCTCCATGTGAACGGGTTCGCCCTTCTCCAGAGCGAGCGTCATGCCGGGCGCGCCTTCAGGCTCAACGCCTATCACCCTGGTATTCGGCTTGCTCAGCTTGAGCGCGGCGGCGACTCCGGAGATCAGGCCGCCCCCGCCGATTCCACAGATCACAATGTCCGTCTGCGGAACATCTTCCAGTGTCTCCAGTCCCAGCGTGCCGGTTCCCGCGATTGTGTTCAGATCGTCGAATGGGTGAACAAGCGTCATTCCACGCTCACGCTCGATATCCAGCGCGGTCTGGAGCAAGTCGTCATCGGTCAGAACGACCTCCCCGCCGTATCCGCGCGTCGCCTCGATCTTGGCCCTGACCGCACCGGACGGCATGACGATTACCGAGGGCGCTCCGGCCATTGTCGCAGCATACGCGAGCGCCTGGGCGTGATTCCCCGCCGAAAGCGATACCACTCCCCGCCTCTTTTCCTCATCGTCCAGGCTCGCCATCTTGGTCAGAACGCCGCGCGGCTTGAAGGATCCCGTCTTCTGAAACATTTCCAGTTTCAGATATAGAGTCGCGCCGATAAGTCCGCCCAGGTACGCCGAGGATGTGACCGGAGTCCTGTGGATGTGGGGCGCAATGAGCCGCGCGGCCCCGCGGATATCGTCCAGGCTAACCAGGTTGTTCGACTCAACCATTATCCGACCTCTTCTCCCCAATTCAGGAGGCTGCTGCTTTGCGGCGTTTCGCCCTCTTGTTGCCTACCTTGCCCTTGGATGGACAGCCCCACGCCAGGGCGCAGTCCTCGCACCTCGGACGCTGCGCCTTGCAGATCTGTCTCCCGTGCTTTATGAGATACACGTGAAACGCGAACACGTCGTCCTCGCCCACCATGGGTTCCAGTATGTCGTGCGCCTTGTCCGCCGATACCTTTGGCCCTATCAGCCGCAGCCTCTGCGAGACACGATAGATGTGAGTGTCCACAGGCATAGCGGGCATTCCCAGCGAGAAGCACAGGATAATCGCCGCGGTCTTCGGCCCCACCCCGGGCAGTCGCTTAAGCCAGGTCTTGGCCTCCTCCAGCGGCATCTCGCCCAGGAACGACAGGTCGAATGAGCCGACTTCCGCTCGCACTATGTTCAGCACTTCCTTGATACGCGCCGACTTCTGTCTGGACAACCCACCCGACCTGATTGCCCGCTCTATGTCCTCGACGGGCGCGTCGGCTATCTCATCCAGGCTCTCGAACGTCCGCATCAGGTTCAGAAATGCGCGCTCGGAGTTGATGTCCGAGGTATGCTGGGAGAGTATCGTGTAAACCAGTTCCTCGGCGGGATTATACCTCGGCTCCCAATCCGCCGGGCCATACAGCGGCCCCAGGTGCGACATAACGTCGGCAGCCTTTACCCTCTTTCTCTTGCCCGCCATCGCGCCCCTCCTGAAACTTTTGCCCGATTCCTTCACAATATCGGATTATACTTCAACCGCGTTCGCCGCCCAATCCACTTGACACAACCCAAATTGCTCTATTACTGTCATTTTGATTACCGGATTCTACAAGACTGAGCCGCGCGCCGCGGACACGACATATCTCGCATGATAGTAAAGTCGGATGCCAGCGAGACGATTCCGCCTCACTCTATCATGCCTCCGTTCGCTTTCGCTCACAGTGATTGACCCCTGGAGAAAGTCATAGTGACCCTTGAATATGTAATAGCTGAACTGTCAGACCCCAACGGCCAGGTCAGACACACAGACCTGGTCCAGCTATCGGGACTTTCCAGGGTGGAGGTCATGGATGTGATTTCATCCTGGGCCAACATAAATCCTGAACGAAGGCGCGAATTGCTGGACAAGATGGCCGAACTTGTGGGAGACAACATTGAATTAGATTTCACCGCCCTGTTCAGAGTGTGTCTGAGAGACAGCGACGCTGCTGTGAGGGCAAGCGCCGCGCGCGGACTGTGGGACTCCGACGACCGTATTGTCATACGCCCGCTTGTTGAACTGCTGGGCAAAGACCCCTCCACCGAAGTGCGCGCCGCCGCCGCGACCACCCTCGGCAAGTTCGCCGAGATGGCAGAGGAGGGCAAGCTCATCAGGAGAGACGGGCAGAGAATCAGCGACGCGCTCATGGCGGTGATAGAAAACCCGCATGAGGAGAGTGAGACCCGCAGACGCGCTATAGAGGCCGTCGCCCCGATAAGCTCGGAGCGCGTGCATGAAACCATACTCCAGTCCTACGACGACGACAATCCCAAGATGAAACAGAGCGCGATTTACGCCATGGGCCGCAGTTCCGACTCCCGCTGGCTTTCGACTGTTCTGCGCGAGACCGCTCACCAGGACGCCGCCATAAGGTATGAGGCCGCGATTGCCTGCGGATATCTCGGCGACGACGAAACAGTCCCACACCTGATAAATATGCTCAACGACCCTGACAGCCAGGTTCAACTGGGCGCTGTGCGCTCTCTTGGGAACATTGGGGGTGAACTGGCCAAGCGCGCTCTGACCCAGGCCATGAAACGGGGCGACCATGCTATGGAAGAGGCGGCTGAGCAGGCATTGGCGTCAATCGAGTTCGACGACGACCCGCTCGGCTTCCGATTCGACGAATAACTCCCACTAACCTCTACCCTGGATGAGATAAGGCCCAGGGCGAGGGTGATTTACACAGCCATGACAACAATCGAAAGATCCTGGAGAGAAGGCCGGTCTTGAATTTCGTCGGAATAGTTGCCAACCCCGCCGCCGGAAAAGATATACGGCGTATCGTCGCTCAGGGCCGGTTCGTCCCCAACCACGAAAAGGTGAACATACTCAAGCGAGTCCTCTCCGGCCTGGACGCCATGGGTGTCGAGCGTGTCATATTCATGCCGGACACCGGATCGCTCGGAAGCAATGCGTTGGCTGGCAGGGAGTTCAGCCTCTCTGCCGAGTTCGTCAATATGCCGGTATTCCACGAGCAGAACGACTCGTCCAGGGCCGCCAAAGCAATGCGCGAAGCGGGCGTCGGCTGCATAGTCACCCTGGGCGGCGATGGAACGAACCGCGCCGTCGCCAAAGAGTGCGGCGACGTCCCGATAATGCCGATTTCCACCGGAACGAACAACGTATTTCCCAGCATGATGGAAGGGACGATAGCGGGACTGGCCGCAGGCGCTGTGGCCGGGGGCATGGTGGACCTCGACCGGACTACAACGCGCCACACACGGCTCGAAGTCTATTGGGATGGGGAGTTCAAAGACATGGCGCTGGTTGACCTCGCCGTCTCGACCGAGCGGTTCGTGGGAGCGCGCGCCATCTGGGACATCACAACCCTGCACGAGATTTTTCTCACCAGGGCCGAGCCGACCAGCATTGGCCTGTCGGCCATCGGCGCGCGGCTGAAACAGGTGTCTCCGGAGGAAGAACGCGGGCTTTATATACGGCTGGGCGAAGGTCGCTCCAGAGTCTCCGCTCCGGTCGCTCCAGGACTTGTTCAGAACGTCGGCATCGCGCACTGGAGGATAATCGAACCCGGCAACCCACCCATATCCGTAAGTCTGCGCCCCTCCACAATCGCCCTGGACGGCGAGCGGGCGTTCAGCCTTCCGGCCCAAGCTAATATCGAGGTCGGGCTGAGCGGGGACGGCCCCAGGGTGGTTGAAGCCGATAGGGCACTCGCTATCGCTTACCAGACCGGCAAGTCTATACTCTGATGATTGCTCCTGATTGATTTTGATTACGCTCCGCACCTATTCCCATTGCTATACATATTCCACCGGAGTGTTTCATGAAGTTCAACTCCCGAAGATCGAATGTACGCGCAGCCAACGGGATGGTTTCCACCACTCAGCCCCTCGCCGCAATGGCGGGGCTGCGGATGCTGATGGAAGGCGGCAACGCCGTTGACGCGGCGGTGGCGACCGCGGCGGCCCTGAACGTGACGGAGCCGCACTCCACAGGCGTAGGCGGTGACCTTTTCGCGCTGGTGTGGATGTCCGACGAGAAGCGGGTGCGCGCGCTGAACGCATCAGGAAGATCTCCCCGCGCCGCCTCACTCGACGATCTGGTCAACAGCGGCCTCACACAAATCCCGGACACCAGCCCCTACGCCGTCACCGTGCCTGGAGCTGTCAGCGGCTGGGAGGCGCTCCTGAATCGTTACGGGAGAATGAGCCTTTCCGACGCGCTGTGTCCGACTATACGCTACGCCGAGGACGGATTTCCGGTCTCCGAGGTTATCAGCGAGCACTGGAGTGTGGGCGCTCCGAGGCTGAGTTCAGGCCCCGCCGGTGGAGAACTCCTGCTGAACGGCGCCCCTCCCGCGCGCGGCGCGGTGATGAAACTCCCCACGTTGGCCGCAACTCTGAGAGAGGTTTCGGAAGGCGGCAGTGAAGCGTTTTACACAGGCCCGCTCGCGTCTAGGATAGCCCGATTCGTCCGGAAAATGGGCGGTTGGCTCTCGGAAAGCGACATGGCGGAACACAGGCCGGAATGGGTCGAACCCGTGTCAACGTCGTACCGCGGCTTCGACTGCTGGCAATGTCCCCCGCCCTCCCAGGGAGTGAACGCGCTGATGGCGCTCAGCATAGCCGAGGGATTCGACCTGAACGCAATGGGCTTCCAGACGCCGGACACGTTCCACCACCTGATCGAGAGTATGCGCCTGGCTTTCGCGGACGCGCTTCACCATGTCACCGACCCCGACTCGATGACTACCCAAGTCGGCTCGCTCATATCCGGGGATTACGCCGCGAGCAGGCGCAAACTGATCTCCCCGCGCCGCGCGATGCCCCTGGCCCCGCATGGTCAGCCTCCGGCTCATAACAATACGGTGTACGTGAGCGCGGTGGATGGTGAGGGCAACGCCTGTTCACTGATAAACAGCGTCTTCATGTCATTTGGCAGCGGTCTGGTCGTGCCGGGGACCGGAATCGCGCTGCACAACCGCGGCGCGTCGTTCTCGCTGGACCCGGGCCACGCAAACTGTCTGGAGCCGGGCAAACTGCCCTTCCACACCCTGATTCCCGGAATGGTTACCCAAAAAGGCGAGTTATGGGCGAGCTATGGCGTCATGGGAGCGATGCAGCAGGCTCAGGGGCATCTTCAGGTACTCACCAACATGATTGACTTCGGCCTGCAGCCTCAACAGGCTCTGGATGCGCCCCGCTTCAGCGTTAGACTGGGGGAAGGCGTCGCAATTGAAGACATAGCGGGCGCAGAAGTGGCGCAGGATCTCGCTTCCAGGGGCCACCGGATTATTGTAATGCAGCCGCAAGGCACACTGTTCGGCAGCGGGCAGATGATTGTCCGCGACTCGGACACCGGAATGCTCACGGGCGGAAGCGAGCCTCGCGCGGACGGATTCGCGGTCGGATGGTAGAGGACGCTACTTTGCCTCGACCGATTCGGCCCCTTCCAGTCTCGCCTTCAGCAGTACCAGTTCTTTGTGGAGCTGAATTCGCATCATCATTCGCAATACAATGCCCAAAGCCGCGAACCAGATGGACAGGAACGCGTTGGTTGGCTTGGCGTCTATGGTATTGATGAGGTGCGTTCCATCCTTTTCTTCGCGCAACTCCGTCCAGCCCTCGAATGGAAACGGCCCTGAAGTAGAACGCATTGACACTCGATTGGGTGGGTCGAACCCGATTATCTCATAGGTTATCGTATGCGTCTTGCCTGCATAGGTATAGCCGCTCTCGAAAGTAGAACTCACTCCCCACTCCCCTTCGGATACAGGTTTCGGATCGCTCACCCCGTTGACCCACTTATCCATGTTCCCTATGTCCGCCACGAAGTCCCAGACCTCGCAGATTGGCCTGTCAATAACGATGCTTGCTGATGCCTTCATAGTGAGATTTCCTCCGGTGGCTGGTAAGTACCTCATTCCGGCGTACAGAATAATCATATGCCGATCTTCAGAGCGGCCTGAGAAGCTCGACGGATACGGATATTGTGAATGTGATACGGCCTACTTCTCATATAGGGGTGAAAGAGAAATAGGCCGTACAGACCTAGAGAGGAGTTTGACTTGGCCTCCTCGTCCTGGTTCGGACCTCCCCGACAATGTGGGAACATACAGGGTATGTATGAGGTCTTCTCCAGTCCAAACTAAGGTGTTCTAACAATAGAACAGCACGAATGTGTTGTCAAGGCAAAAGCGAACAAATTATCGTCAATTTTCGCCCGGAACTCTTATGACTGGAAACTTCGCACCTTGGCATAGTCCGCCTCAGCCTCTTCGCGCCTGCCGAGCGCCCACAAAACCAGGCCGCGCTGGCTGTACGCGAACCAGAATTCGGGATCCAGTTCTATCGCCATGTCGAAGTCGCAGACGGCGCGGTCGAGGTCGCCCTTGTCGGCGTATGCGACACCGCGATTGGTGAATGCGTCGCGGTAGCCGGGGTCTATGGACAGCGCGAGGTCATAGTCGGCTATCGCGGCGTTAAACTCCTCGATGTAGCGACGCGCGATCCCACGGTTGTTGTAGCAGGCGGCGTCCGAGGGAGACAGTGCTACGGCCTTGGTATAGTCGTCAATCGCGTCCTGGAAACGACCGGAATCCAGATAGGCGTTGCCCCTGAGAAAATACAGCCTGGATGAGTCCGGTTTCAGGCTGATCTCGTCGGTAAGATGAAGAGCTATCTGACTGAAATAGTCGCGGTCACTGGTTCCACTCAGATTCGGGTCTGATCGCCAAGGATACAAATCAGCCGTCCATGCCGAGCGTGAGGATTATCTTCCACTCGCGGTTGGTGACCGGCTGGACCGATAGGCGCGAGTTGTTGGCGAGCACCATGTCCTTGAGGTCATTGTGGTCCTTGATCTGCTGAAGCGTCACCGGACTGCGGAATTTGTTCTCCGCCTTTATGTCAACCATATACCAGACCGGATTCTCGGGGGTGCTCCTGGGGTCTGGGTGTTCCGACTCTGGATCCCACGCGGTATTATCCGGGTATCCGGCCTTGACCACGGTCGCATAGCCAACCACCGCGGTAGGCTTGGAATTGGAGTGGTAGAACAGGACTCCGTCCCCTGCCTGCATATCGTCGCGCATGGTGTTGCGCGCGGCATAGTTGCGAACGCCATCCCATTCGGCGGTCTGATCGCGCTCGTTCAGAAGGTCATCGAACGAATAGGCGCCGGGTTCAGATTTTACGAGCCAAAATTTCCTCACAGCCATTGGGCATACCTCTGCCTTGCGCGGATGGCTACTGGCGACCGGGAAGAGTGGAAATGTTGATCCAGTATTCCATCACGCTTTTTATCATGTCGTTGAATCGGTCTCTGTCTATCGGTTTGTTTACATAGCTGTTCGCGCGCAGTCCGTATGAGTACAGAAGGTCCTGCTGGGCGGTAGAAGTGGTCAGCACAACCACCGGGATGGACCCCAAGTCGTCATCAGACTTTATCTCGGCCAGCACTTCCCGCCCATCCATTCCGGGCAGATTCAAGTCCAGCAAAATCAGGTCCGGCCTGGGGACGTCGGCGAACTCTCCTTCTTGGTGTAAGAATTCCATCGCTTCTTCCCCATCTTCCGCAAGGTGTAACTGGTATTTGTACTCGGTATCTCTGATCGCCTCTTGTGTAAGGCGCGCGTCCGCGGGGTTATCTTCGACCAGTAGTATCTGTACCGGCCTGCTATCTCCAAGTGTCATTCTTTGTCTCCTCGATGGTAGGAATAGTAAAGTGAAACGTCGAGCCTTGGTCAGCCTCGGACTCGACCCATATTCGTCCTCCGTGGCGCTCCACTATCTTCAGACACAGTGCCAGTCCTATGCCGGTGCCTGGATATTTGCTTCTCTTGTGCGCCCGCTTGAACATCCCGAATATACGTTCCTGGTACCTGGGCCTTATGCCCATCCCGTTGTCCGCGACCGAGATCTGCCAGGAGTCTTCACCGCGTCCGCATGATACGTGAATCCTTGGCGGGCAGTCATCTTTCTTGAACTTGATAGCGTTAGATATCAGGTTCTCGAAGAGATGCGTTATCTGAATGTGGTCGCCCATGACTTCCGGCAGAGGGTCCGCCGTCACTTCCGCATCCGTCTCGCCAACGGAAATTTCCAGGTCGGCCAGCGCTTCGGCCAGCGCGCGATTGCAGTCCATCTTCTCGAACGGATTTCCGTGCGTCCCCACTCTGGAATACTGGAGCAGAGCGTTGATGAGCACTCGCATACGGTGGGCGGCATCGGTAGCATATCCTATGAAGTCTCGCGCGTCCTGGTCCAGCTTGTCGGCATACCTGTCTTCCAGCAGATTCACATAGCCCGCTATCACGCGCAGAGGCTCCTGGAGGTCGTGAGACGCGATATAGGCGAACTGCTCGAGTTCGGCGTTGGAGCGCGCTAATTCCTGCGCCTGCCTCTGAAGCGCTATGTCCGCCTCCAGCGTCTCGGCGTGCAGATGCGAGTTTTCAATCGCGCCCGCTATCTGCGCCGCTATCAGACTGGCGATACCGACTTCGTAGTCACTGTACGCATTCATCCTGACAGAACTGAAGTGCAGCACACCGATGGTCGCGTCCTTGTAAACGAGCGGCACGCTTATGAATGAGCGAAGGCCGCTTTGATACTGCGGAATCAGACCCGGGAACGTAGTACGGGTCTCATACAGCGAATCCGGCATGAACAGGATAGCCTTCTGCTGTCGCACCACCTCGTTCGTGAATGTCCCCTCCAGTTCGATCAAATCTCCCCGGTCTCTGTTGGAAACAGGTATGCCGATTACATAGGCGTTAGTAAAGTCACTGGATTCGCGGCTGAGCAGGCTGATGACGATGCGGTCGAAATTTATAAGACGGCGCGTCTGCTCCGCGAAACCGACGTACACCTCCTCTATGTCGAGCGACGCCGTGATGATTCTTCCAATCTCCGCGATTGCCGCATTCTGAAGCGCGAGCCGTTTCGCCTCTTTTTCCGACGCGGTATGCTGAGCGTACAACTGCGAATTCGCTATGGCGGGGGCTATCTGGGAGGCGACCTTGACCGCCAGGTCGAGATGGTGGAAATTGTAAGCGTTCTCCTTGAGAGCGCGCATATGAAGCACTCCCAGAATCTCGTTCTTGAAGACAATCGGAGCCAGAAGCACGGACTTCAGACCCGACCTGACCATCATCGGAAATCGTCTAGACATATCTTCGACGTCGCCCTGCAAAATGATGGCGCGGTTCGCCTCCACGGCCCGCAGGATCATAGTGCCGTCCAGCGGAACTATGGTTCCCTCCTCCCGACCGGCGGCGGAAACGCCGAAAACGTACTGGTTGTTGAAAGTGTGAGACTCCATGTCCACCAGGCTGATAGCGATTCGGTCGAAGGGTATCAACTCTCTCACCTGCCGCGCGAAGCCCTCATATACTTCGCTTATGTCGAGCGAGGAGCTGATAATCATGCCTATCTCTGCCAGCAGCGCGTTCTCGGCTGCCAGCAGTTCGGTCTCCTGAGAAGCCCTTTTCAGGGCATTGTGCATCCCTCGGTCCTCGGTGACATCGTCGGAGTAAACACTTGCTTGCGGGGCGTTCTCATCCAGAACGATTTTCTGGCTGAATGTCTTTCCGTCCACACGCACGTCACGGGTCCTTGACATGACACCCGCCAGCCTCATCTTATAGACCGCGTCCTCCAGACCGGACAGAAGGGGATGGCTCAGACCAAGCACGTCCAGGCCCGGAAAATTCTCTCTGGCGGCATGGTTGAGGTATGTGAGCGCGCCGTCGAACTCGACTATCGCGCTCGGGCTGTGGTCAGCAAGCGTCGCCAGTCGCGTCAACACATGGCTGACCCGCCTGCTCCTGCGCTGAAGAGCGTCTAACTCGGCTATACGCTCCTGGGCAAGGCGCAGCCGCTTTTCCAGTGTGTCGGACTCCGCATTCCGAATTGTCACAGCTTTCCCTCAGAGAATTGAACTACTCGTTCCAAGATTACTGAACACAGATTCATGTTTGAATTCCCATGTTGACACGCCTCTGAACCGCATATAGACTCAACTGGATTTCACGCGACATACAGGCGCTTTCTTTGTGCCGCACTATCGCCCATACCCTTAGTATTATGACGTTTCAGCAGTTACGTAGCAAGCGCGGAAACGGGATGTGAGAGAGCGATATATGCCAGTATCGCGCGAAACAGGGCGACTGTGTCCGACTATTTCTTCACTACTCAGAGATGCAAGGTCTGAAAGCGAGGTCTGAAATGGCCGTTATAGTTACCGGAGGACTGGCAGGTGGAGGCGGAAGATTTCTGGGGCCGGAGTTGTCCCGCAGGATAGACGCCGACTACGTTGACCGGCTCATACTCTCCAACGTCGCCCGCGAACTCCAGGCGACGGTCGAGGCCCTCGACCAGCGTGAACAGCGTCCCCCCACTCGTTCGGAGCGATTCTCCAGAATCATACAGCGCATAATGGAGCGAACCGCCTACACCGGCGGCGGCTCCGACCCCTATTTCGGCACTGTGTATCCCGAGTTCCTGGTTTCCGAGTACGACGAACTCCCGAACCTGATTGCCACACGCGGCCACGAGATAGACGACGACGCCTACATAACCGCGATAAAGAACGTTATAGAGGAGTTGGCCTCCGCCGACAACGTGGTAATTGTAGGACGGGGCGCGCATATCATTCTCAAGGACAACCCAAACGTGCTGCGCGTCGGGCTTGTCGCCTCATTCGATGACCGCGTCGAGCGCGTGATGGTGCGTGAGCGGATGGAACAGAGAGTGGCCGAAGAAGCCATCCGCTCCCGGGACGAAGCCAGGCTCAATTACTTCCAGCGCTTCTTTGGAATAGACAGCCCTGACGCCGCCGAACACTACCACCTCGTCATCAACACCAGCGAGATGAACCTCGACGCCGCCACCGACATCATAATCCGCGCGTCCGAGGAACTCGGCCTCGGACGGCTCTCAAGACACGCCTTCAGAGTGGAGCCGTAGTTCGCCTGCCGGTCAGTCCGGCAGCGGCGCTTCCCCGTCTTCCGGGCCGACCTTGTTGTACCCGTCCAGAGCGGCGACTTTGTAAGCCTCAGCCAGCGTCGGATAGTTGAAGACGTTGTTGACGAAATAGTCCAGACCGCCGCCGAAAGCCAATACCGACTGCCCTATGTGAATTAGCTCCGACGCGCTGTGCCCGATTATGTGCACTCCCAGCAGCCTGCGATTCTCGCGGTGGAACAGCAGCTTCAGAAGCCCCTGAGTCGCGCCCATTATGGCCCCACGCGCTATCTCGCGATACCGCGCGACCCCTATCTCGTAGGGCACCCGGTTTTCGGTAAGCGTCTCTTCGGTCTGACCGACCATGGCGATTTCAGGCACGGAGTATATGCCGTATGGAAACAGGCTGCGCCTTGAGGTGTACGACACGCCAAAAGCGTTGCAGGCCGCTATCCGGCCCTGCTCCATAGAGGTTGAGGCCAGCGACGGGAACCCTATGACGTCGCCCACCGCATAGATATGGGGCTGCGACGTCCGGTAACGCTCATCCACGCTTATCCTGCCCCTGCGGTCGGCCCCAAGTCCCGCCGCCCGCAGGTTGAGGTCATTCGTCGCCCCCACGCGCCCCACCGAATACAGAAGCGCCTCGGATATTACTCTCTTGCCGCTGTCCAGTGTGGCGACCACTCTGCCAGGCACGGACGACTCTACGTGCGAGACCCGCTCGCCAAGCCTGAACACGCAGTCCATGTCGCGCATATGATATATCAACGAGTCAACGACCTCGCCGTCCAGGAACTCAAGCAGTCTCTTGCGCCCGTCCACAATCGTTACCTCGACGCCGAGCGTGGCGAATATCGAAGCATACTCCATTCCCACCACGCCGCCGCCTACGACTGTCATCGTGCGCGGTAGCGCGGGCATATCCAGCACCTCGTCCGCCGTCACAACCATCCTGCCGTCAATGTTCACCTCGGTCGGGTGGGCCGATTCAGTCCCCACGGCTATTACAATATGGTCGGCTGAAAGCTCGACGCGGGATTTGTCGCTCGTTACTTCCAGATCGTGCTCGGACAGGAATCTGGCCGCGCCGCCAATTACGGACACCTGGTTGCGCTGCATCTGGTGTTTGATAATGTCCACTTCGCGATTTATGACCATATTGCAGCGCGAGACAAGATCGCCCATCGTGATATTCTCTTTAACGACGTAGGACTGCCCATAGATGTTACGCTGGATGAACCCGCTGAGATATAGTGCTCCTTCCCTGAACGTCTTGGAGGGAATAGTGCCGGTGTTCACGCACACGCCGCCCACAAGCTCCCTGCGCTCACACAGCGCCACAGAATTGCCCAGCTTCGCCGCTTGTACGGCGGCGCGCTGGCCGGATGGGCCGGAACCTATAACAACCATATCGTAATGAGGCATAGCGTCCGCATTGTCCTACTATTCCGCTCACTATTCAACCGCTCCGCCAGACAGCCAGGGTCTTACCAAAGTCGGACTGAGTTTCCCACATCACTACATATTCACTCCCTACTGTGCTACAATACACTCCAGGACTGAGAACCGACGACTGACGACTGAACACTGACAACTATAAACCAGAGGTTATCAATGACAACCCGTTCAAATAAAAATATCCTCCCCAAAGCTAAATGCTGGTGAATACAGGTCAAATGCAGGTACCAGAACCCACCAGCAGCCACCTGTTAGGGTCACCAGCACTCACCAGCACAACTATAAATTACACTATATGAAATCGTTCCAATCCGGCCCACTCGCCGCTGTTCGATCCGAATCGTTCACCCCGATTCAACCAGACTTTGCAATGATCCTGTCAGACAGGTCAGCCGGCTCTCAAAGTCGGACTTGGTTTCCCGCGTCCTTTCGATTTTCCCGTAAACAGACTATTGGAAAGGAAAACAGCGATGACCCTGCACTCCGGCCCCGCAGAACTGAAACGATTCCAGCTCGGAAATCTGCTCGGAGAGGGCGCGGATCTCCAGGTGTTCGCGGCCCGCGATAGTCAGACCGACGAGCCGGTTGTCGTCAAGAGGCCCCACCCGGCGCTTGTTTCACGTGACATTCACCGCGACGTGGAGCGCCGGACATTACTCCACGCGGAGATGCGAATGCGAAATGGAGACCTGCCCGGCCTGGTCCGGCTTCACGTACTGACGGCGCCGGACTCGTTTGCGTGGTACTTCGACGACAACCCGGGCCGCCCCTACTCCGTACAGGTCGAGGAGCGAGCCAGGGGCATTCCTCTCGTTGGAGGCGTTTCAGATATTGTCAGAGGACACCCGGTCGGTCTTCCCCTGAACCTGTTCGTTTTACATCTCGCGGTGGCGCACATCGGCTCTGATTATACGAACCCGGCCCTGACCGCACTCGCCATTGTCGAACGCTTTTACGAAGAGGGCTATCTCGTCCAGGACCTCGGCCCGCAGAATGTCTTCTACTCTCCCGGCTCGGGCGCGAGTAAAATCATTGACCTCGGTACACTGCGAGGACCGAGCCAGGCCACGTCGCGCCGCCCTCCGTTCGACCTGAACGACGTGCTGTTCGAGATATTCGAGTCCTACACGACCCCGGAATCGCCGCCGCGAGACCCCGCTCGGTTTGCCCAGATCAGGGAGACCCGACTTTCTGGAACTCTGGAACGAAAAGCCGAGGCCCTTGCCAAAGAGTATGCGACGGCGCCGAACCCGGAACAGGCGGATGCCGCTCAGAGAATCCTGTTCAGAATTGCCGGGCGCGACTACATATCGCCCGCCGGGTTCAGAGCCGACTTCGAAGCGTACCTCATGGCGGCGAAGTCGGTGGAGAGAGACAGGGCCGCCGGGGAAGCCTGGATTCAGGCGCTTCAGGAGTTGAGGTCGCCATACTGGAAGAAGTACCTCTTCGACGCCGAAAATGAGTTAAGCCAGCCGCGCCGCGATTCTCCGCCTATCCCGTGAATATGTCCTCCGGCAGGAATGCGGACACCGTTACGTTGGGCAGGTCAACGATATTGCTGATTCGCAGGTCAACCGCCACCGAACATATCGCGTATGCCTGCTCCGCCGTGAATCCCCTCTCCCCCAGCAACTCTATCATTGCCAGCAGCGCGTTGCGCGCGGCAAGCGTCACGTCCTCTCCCTCCTGGGTGCCGTCCTCCCTTATAGGGTAGCCCATGGTCGCGGTGAAGTTTCTGGGAACCGAAATGTCGGGTGGCAGGAAGAATCCGGGGTGAGAGAATCGCGGGGTGCGGATGTTCTTTCGCTCCGCTTCCCCTTTGTGAACGGCGAACCGCGCTCCGACCGTCGCGCCCATCTCTATGGCGGTGATGCACACCTCACCGTCGCCCTGCGCGAAATGGCCGTCCCCGACCGAAAAAAGCGCGCCCTCCACCGCGACCGGAACGTACAGCCGCGAGCCGCGGGTGAGCTGCTTTATGTCCATGTTGCCCGCGTTCTCGCGTGGCGGGACAGTGCGAAGCCCTTCTTCGCCAATACGCCCGCCCGGCACCGCGTCCTGAATATCGGGAGGCTGTACCATTCCACCCCGTTCGAGAAGCTCCTGCTCGCGGCGCGTCCATGCCTCTATCTGCTCATGGGACGGCGCGACGCCCGCCGTCCCCATGAAAGACCCATCCGGTATTCGCACACCCGGAATCTGTTCGGAAGTGGCGTAGCCGTGTTCTATGTTCCAGTGCGCCACAAACGGCTGCGTGAACACATCCCTGAGAAAGCCCGCGCCCGGTCGAAAGCGCGTCCAGCCGTAGGATTCGGGGAATATGTCAACGTATTCGATTTCGAGAAGGTCTCCGGGCTCGGCTCCCTCGACGTATATCGGCCCGGTCAGGGGGTGGCTGACCTTCTGGTCCATCGCCTCGAGATCGTCTGCCACACTGCTCGGCGTCATCTGGCCGTCCGAGGCGTCGCGGGTCTCGATTATGATGTTCTCGTTCTCGCCGACCTCGAGTATCGGCGGAATGTCCGGATGCCAGCGATTGTGGCCGGTATCGGGCTGGTCCTTCAGCCTCTTCGTTCTGTCTATCTTCACGAATTGCGTCATGCGCTAAATCTTCTCCGTCCGGCGCGAGTATCGCCTCTCCAAATCGGTATGCCGTACATCGCTTCACCCGGTTCTTCACCCGGTAAATGGGTAGTTGTCTGCGGAGTCCTGCGGCTCCCAGCCCAGAACTTCCTTGGGGTGCGAGAGATCCCTGTAATTCCACCTGTTGTTCGATACCGCGAAGAAAATGTCGAACTTGAGGTCGTCAGGGGCGTCAATACACGCCTTCAGGTGAGTGGCGATGTCCCGATGACTCAGGTATATGGCGTTCTCGCGCATGGCTCTGGGACGGTCTCCTTGCGTAACCATTCCTATCCGAACGCAGACCATACTCATGTCGTAGTCGTCCGAGAAGTGGCGCGCAAGAGCCTCGCCCCACACCTTCGCCGCGCCGTACAGCGCCTCGGGCCGCACGTCATGGTGGGTGAGCTTACGGAAATCGGGAGGCACCTTATCGTAGTTGCCCGCGGCTATATCCGAATACGGCGGCATGCGCTCGAAACCGCGGATGGCGTTCCCGCTCGACGCGAAAATCACCCGCTTGACCCCGGATCGCCGAGCCGCCTCGAATACGTTGTACGTACCCAGAACGTTCCCTGCGTGCTGCTCTTCCCAGTCCTGCGAGCCGAGGTACGCCGCGAGATGCACGACCACGTCCTGCCCTTCGAACGCGGGCAGAATGCCATCCAGGTCGGAGATGTCGGCGCGAACAGTCCGAATCCCATCCACCTCGCGCCGGTTGAGGGCCGTAAGCTCATACCCGCCCGCTTCCAGCAGATGGTCCTTCAGAATCCCTCCTATCAGCCCGCTCATTCCGGTTATCAAAACTCTTTTGGACACGCTGGTTCTCCTATCTCCCGCAAGGACGGAAAAGACTATTGACAGCAAGGTTATTGAATTGGCGGCGCGATATCGGACTGTCTCGCCAAATGCCTCCGCCACACTGTAGTAAACTAGCAGCGATTGCGAATGTCAAGAGAGTCATCGAATTCGATGCGAATTCTGGGATTAGGATATAATGCGAAATGTGATATACTGTCGTTTCTTGGCCAAATCAAGAAAGAAAGATAATGACGCAAGAGAGACATCTCTGGGATAACCAGATAATAGAATCCGGACAAGACCCTCTGGCCAGGCGGTCTTTCAATCACACTTCGGATGTTTCCGAAGAGTCTATGGAATTGCTGAAGGCTTACGAGCGCGAATTGAGCGACGAGCCGACCGATACGGTGAGAGAGTATCTTCGCGCTATTGGCCAGCACGCCCTTTTAACCGCCGCGCAGGAGTTGGCCCTGGGCCGCGACGTGGAGAGGTGGATCCTGCTAAAGGATACCCGCGCGCGACTCGCGAACGAGTTCGATCACGAACCCGCTACCGCCGAAATCGCGGCCGTTCTGCTGTATCGTGTTTTCACCGATCTGCTTGTTCTCAGAACGCTGGCCGAGCAGACCGAACTCGAACTTCCATTGGAAGCCCCCGCCAGCGCAATTCTTTCGAGAGACGATGTTCGTGACATTCTGGATAGTCCGGCCCCGGATTCCCTCAAAGAGGCCCTCGCCGACCGATTGGACCTGGAGGTTGATGAATCCGCCCCGAGAATCACGAATATGTCAAAGTCCTCGGCGCTGATTCCCGTGCGGGTCGTGAGCGAACTGGAGCGGAATCTGGGTCCCCAACTGTATCACGAGTCTCTGGACGAGGAGACCATCGCAAGCTCCATTGACGGACTGGCCCCGGAGATTGAGAGATGGTGGAGGCTGATAGAGGCGCGCGGGGAGGCGGCTTCCGAGCGGCTGACCAATTCCAACCTGCGGCTCGTCGTGAGCGTAGCCCGAAGGTATCTCCGTCGCGGACTCCCCCTCCTGGACCTGATACAGGAGGGCAATCTGGGTCTGATGCGCGCGGTCGAAAAATATGATCCGCACCGCGGGTTCAAGTTCAGCACCTACGCCACCTGGTGGATTCGGCAGGCGGTAACCCGCGCCCTCGCCGACCAGGGACGCACTATCAGGCTTCCCGTACACGTCGTCGAGAGGCTCCAGCAACTCAACACGGCTGAACGGAAACTGATCAGGGACAACGACCGCGACCCAACCCCGGCGGAGCTTGCCGAAGAACTGGAATGGACCACCGAACAGGTCGAAAACCTGATGCGCCAGCGTCAGCACACAATCTCTCTCGGCACGCCCGTGGGCGATGAGGACTCCACACTGGAGGATTTCATCAAGGACACAAGCGGCAAAACCCCCTACGAAGTGGCGATGAAGATGCTGACCAGGGAGGACGTTATAGAGGCCCTGGAGAACATTCCCCCGCGCCTCAGAATGGTGCTCGCCCTGAGATTCGGCTTCATAGACGACCGGCCTCGCACCCTTGAGGAAGTTGGCAGGGAACTCGGAGTAACCCGCGAGCGTGTGCGGCAACTGGAGAAGCAGGCGCTCACCATGCTCAGAGGCTCAGGCAAGCTGCCCACAATCGAGGAAACCGAACCCGACTAGCGCCGCCCGATGTATATCCGCTTGAACGCTTCGGCCAGCCCTCCGCCTATATGCTTTCCGGTCTCGGCGGCTCTCTCCCGAGATCTGGCTTCGGCTATCTCTCTGGGCCGGCCCATCTGGCTGACGTGGCAGTAGAGCGAGTCCATCTTCATAACGAACGTGTCGGTTATGTCAACATATACGTCAGGCTCCTGCGGCCTGAACAGCCAGACTTCCTGAACCTTGAAAGGCTCCAGGCCCTCTTCCAACAACTCTGGGAAAGCCAGATGGTCGCGCGCGTAGGGAAAGACGGCATCAAGGGTCACGCGGCCGGTCATGTAATGGTCCCTGTGCCTGATGTAGCGGTTGCTGGAGTCTATCGTAACCACGAGGTCGGGACGATGTTTCCTGATCTGCCGCGACAGGGCCAGCCTGAATTCTCGGCAGTCTTCGAGGTTCTGATCCGGGAACCTGAGAAACGCCACCTCTTCGATGCCCAGCATTTCGGCGGCGTCAAGTTGCTCCTTCTCGCGTATGGCGGTCAACTTCTCGGGCTTCAGCGTCCTGTCGCTGGTACCCTTGTCGCCATTGGTGCACACCACCAGAACGACTTTCTTTCCCTCTCGGGTCCACTTGGCGATTGTTCCGCCGGCTCCCCCTTCCGCATCATCCGGGTGTGGTGTAACGACGAGAACTGTATTGGTTGGGTTGGTCATCCTATTACCGATCTCCTTTATCCGATTTGCTGCTCCGTATGCTGTATCCTATATCGCAGATAAAACATACTAACATTGGAGGCAGGGTGACTTGTACATGAATTCCTATATCGGCGGGCGGCGATAGATGGCGCGCGTAACCACACCGGAGGAATTTCTGGGTTTCAAGGTTGGCGAAGATAGAAAGCTGGCTGGCTGGGACGAGATGGTCGGCTATTTCGAGCTTCTGAGCAGGGAAAGCGACAGGGTGCTTGTGGAGGAAATCGGGTGTTCCACCGAGGGTCACCCTTTTATCCTCTGCACTATCAGCTCGCCGGAAAACCTCCGGCGCACAGACGAGTTCCGCGCGATCCAGCGGTCGCTATCCGACCCTGTAACGCTCAGCGGGGATGAAGCAGACCACGCTCTGGAACAGGCGCGCGCGGTCGTGGCCGTCACTTGCAGCATTCACGCTACCGAGGTGGGTGGAAGCCAGATGTCGCTGGAGTTGGCATACTTGCTGGCGTACTCAGACGACGAGAGGGTGCGCGCCATTTTGGACAATGTTATCCTGCTGCTGGTTCCGAGCATGAACCCGGACGGCTTGGTTCGGGTCAAGGACTGGTACGACGCATCTCTTGGGACACACTTCGAAGGTTCGATACCGCCCTACCTGTATCACAAGTACACCGGCCACGATAACAACCGCGACTGGTTTATGTTCACGCAGAAGGAGACCCGCCTGGTGGTGGAGCATATCCATAACGCCTGGCATCCGCACGTCACATACGACATTCACCAGACGCGCGCGGACGGAATGCGCATGATCCTTCCACCCCTGCTCGACCCAATCGGCCCGAACGTGGATCCGGTTATCCAGAGCGAAATGGCGGCCCTGGGCACACACATGGCCGCGCAGCTCATCTCCGAAGGCAAAGAGGGCGTGGCCGTCAATATGGTCTATGACTCTTACAGCCCGAGCCGCTCCTATCCCCACTACCATGGCGGTCTGCGAATCCTGTCGGAGGCGGCCAGCGCGAAAATCGCGACTCCGATAGATATACCTCCCGGAAGCCTGCGCGACGACAGGGGCGAATGCCCAAAAGTGAAGTCATGGAAACATCCGCTTCCCTGGAAGGGTGGACGCTGGAGCCTCCGGGATATAGTCGAATACGACCTGTCCGCGACTGTCGCCTGTCTCGACCACGCCGCCCGGAACCGCCTCTGGTGGGTCAGGAATGCCTACGATGTCCTCCGGCGGGCGATAAGCAGCCAGTCCAATCCATACGCCTACGTCATACCCCGGGCACAGCACGACCCGAGCGCGGCGGATGAATTGCTGGAACTTCTGGGATTCGCCGAGGTCGAAATACATCGCTCAGAGCAGTCGGTCAATTACGAGGGCGTGAACATAGAAGCGGGAGATAGCGTAATTCTGACACGGCAGCCATTCGGGTCTTTCGTGCGGACAATGCTGGAGAAGCAGAGCTACCCGGACATTCGCCAGTACCCCGGAGGGCCGCCAAAGCAGCCGTATGACGCAACGGCCCACAGTCTGCCCCTGTCAATGGGCGTGGTATGTCACGAACTTAAAGCACCCTTCGACATCAAGCTGACAAAGTTGGGGACGTCGTCTTTCCGAAAGAAGAATCGAAAATGGCTGATGGAGTCGGACGCGCCCGCATTTGCCGTCGGGCCGGAATCCAACGCCTCCGCCCTGCTCGTCAACAGGCTCATGTTCGACGGACACCCTGTATTCCGAACACACACGCCCATGCGCGCGGGGGACGGCATATTGGCCCCGGGAACATGGGTGATACCTGTGTCCGATGCCGCGCGCGAGGTTCTTTCGTCAGAGGAGGCGCACGTCAACATTTGGACGGTTCACAGCAGGCCCGAGCAGGGGCTGAATCTGCTCCGGCCACCCAGGATTGGCATATACGCCAGCTATGTGCCGAGCATCGAGGAAGGGTGGACGCGCTTTGTATTCGACAACTATGGGTTCAAGTACACATCCCTGGTGGACAGCGATGTAAAGGAGCCGGGCCTGGAAAGCCGCTTCGACTGCATCATCATTCCCCACCAGAGAGTTCGGCAACTCCGGCGCGGATTCAGCAGCGCGCACTACGCTCCGCGCTTTTCGGGTGGCCTGGGAGACCGAGGGATCGAAGGACTGCGAAGGTTCGCGGAGCGTGGAGGAACAATCATAGCCTGGGACGACTCGAGTCGGCTGCTGGTACATCACATGAAACTTCCTGTTGCCAACTCGCTCTCGAAGCTGTCCAGTTCCGACTTCTTCGCGCCGGGCAGCCTGTTGAAGATAGAAGTAGAAAACCAACACCCAATCGGTTTCGGAATGCCGGAGACGGTGGCGGCGCTGTATATAAACGGTCCCGCCTACCGCGTCGAAAAAGGAGACACGGTAGCCAGGTTCGCGGGTGAGAATACGCTGTTAAGCGGGCTGCTCGTCGGGCCGGAACACATCGCCGGCCTCTCCGCGCTGGTGTCTGTACCTATCGGGCTGGGAAAGGTGATCTTATTTGGATTCAGGCCGCATTTCAGGGCGCAGGCGAGGAGTACGTACAAGCTACTGTTCAACGCGGTGTACCACTCGGCCAGGTAGAATCGGGGCCACTCATAAGCAGCTATTTCCCGCTCTCCTCGGGTGCTTTGACCGATCTGAACATCACGTAGAGCGCGGCGTTGTAAACCAGCTTGATCAGGCTTCCGACGATTATAGGAACACCAAGAGTCGTGGACTGCGCCACCACCCCCGCGATGGCCGGACTTACCGCCTGGGCCATCGTCCTGCCCAGGTTCGTAACGCCCGCGGTCGCCGTCCGTGCTTCGGGCGGGACAATCGCCATCGAGTAGGACTGCCGCGTGGGAATGTCCATGTCGTTTATCAGCTCCCTGGTCAGAAAGAATATGATCGCCAGCAGCCAGTTTCCGGTCAGAGCCATGAGCATCATCACCGAGTTCGCAAGTCCCTGGGAAGCGGCCATTGTGGTAATCAGTCCGATGCGGCGCGCTATCGGAACGGCGAGCATTATGGATACGGCGTTGAGAAGCTGTCCGGCGAAAAATATGGCGGCGATTGTCTCCAGCGACATATCGAACCTGTTGGCGAAGAAGAACGACATAAAGCTGTTGACCATGAACCCGCCGCCCAGGGAATCCAAACTGAACAGGACGGCCAACTGTACCATTATCGTCCGCGCGCTGCGTGAAATATCGGGCGGAGGCTCCGCCTCCGGGGACTCTGCGGGCAGCGACTCGGCGCTTGCGCTCAGCTTCCAGTAGATGGCGACTCCGGCAAACGCGATTACCGAATATATGAGGAACATCGCCTTGAAAGACGCGACGTCATCCATTCCAAGCCACGCCTGAAGCGCGGCGGGGACGGCTATCATCAGTGAACCAAGCGCCTTTGTGAGCCTTCCCAGCAGGTTGTACCAACTGAACAGCACTGTGCGCTGCGCTGCCTCGCCGGACTGGGCCAGTATAGCCATGTCCAGAGAGAGAAAAGCCGTCCTGTCGCCGCCGGTGGAGGTGGTCATGGCCATGAGTGAGATGGCGACCAGCAGCGCGGTCTCCTCGGTGAGCGGAAATAGGAGGCCCCCAAGACCCATGAGCAGCGCCATGGCGACCAGCATACGCCGCCGGCCTATTGCGTCTCCCTTCCAGCTTGCGACGATGTTGGACAGCGTGCCGCCGGCCATTATCGCGCTGAGGACGATTCCAAGCTGAAGGGGCGAGAAGTCGAGCAGATCAAGATAGACGCCGAGAAAGATGCTGATGAATCCATAGTCGAGAGAACGGATAGTGGACGCGATGATGACCACCTGCCCGTTTCGGTTCACAGATGGAACGACGGAGCGGAAGATGGTCAATGTCTGGTTATTCCTATCCTGAATTCGATGGGATGTGGAATTATGAATAGTGAATTCAGGATTGTGAAGTATTCCCGTCCCATGCTTGTGAGGACGCAAAATGTAAGCACCCCGTCCCGTCCGAGCAGGCGCTGTGGGGTGGAAATCTCCAGGCGGCGCAATCTATCCTGCCAGACGGTCGAGTATGTCGGTCAGTCGGGCTATGCGCTCCTGTGCGCCGACAAGCCGGTCCCGCTCGCGGTCAACAACCTCTTCGGGGGCGCGATTGACAAAGTTCTCATTCGAGAGATTCCGCGTGATGCGCCGCTCGTACTTCTGGAGTTCGCCAAGTTCCGACTTGATGCGCTGGGTTTCTTCGTCCAGGTCCACAAGCCCGCCGAGAGATACGGCGAGCGTACCTGAGGTGAGGGCCTGAACCGCCGTGTCAGGCGATCCGGCAGTCTCATTCGCCGAATCGGTCACCACCAGATCAATCCTGGCCTGGGCCGCGATGAAGTCCAGCGACTCCTCGAACACGCCGGACTGCGCATGGGACACCGAGACCTCGGCGGCGAGACGCTCGTTGTTCTGTATCCTGAATTCGGCGCGCAGATTTCGCGCGGCGCGGACGAGTTCGACAATGGACTCTACCTCATCTTCCACTCCCGGGTCGCAGCGCGAAGGATCGGATTCGGGATATGGCGCAACTATGAGCGCTTCGGGGCGGCCCATGGCTTCGGGGAGAACGGCAACCAGCCTGGTCCATATCTCCTCGGTCACGAAAGGCATGAAGGGATGGAGCATTCTGAGCATTTTTCCCAGCACGTGCGCGAGCGTGGGCAGAGGCGAGGGAGTATTCCCGGCACGCAGCCTGACCTTGCACATCTCTATGTACCAGTCGCAGTATTCGTTCCAAAGGAAGTCGTGGACAACTCGCTGCGCTTCTCCGAACTGGTAGTCGCACATATTCGAGTCCACCTGCGCGGCAACGCGGTTCAGTCGGCTCACTATCCAGCGATCTTCACGATGCTTCAACTCGCCCAGTTCGCGCCAGTCTTCCAGGCCGGACGCGCTCTCCAGGTTGCTTACGACAAAGCGAGCGGCGTTCCATATCTTGTTGGCGAAGTTGCGGCTTGCCTCGAGCTTCTGCTCATTCATTCTCATGTCGTTGCCCGCAGATGTGCCGGTCGTGAGCGCGAACCTGACGGCGTCGGCCCCATACTGGCGGACGAGTTCGAGCGGGTCAACCACATTGCCCTTGGTCTTGCTCATCTTCACGCCTTCGGGGTCTCGCACAAGGCCGTGCAAATAGACCGTGTGGAAAGGAATGTCGTCCATGTTCTCCATGCCGAAGAAGATCATGCGCGCCACCCAGAAGAACAGGATATCGTATCCGGTTTCCATCACCGATGTGGGATAGAAGTAGTCCAGGTCTTCGGTATCGTCCGGCCAGCCAAGCGTGGAGTGAGTCCACAGGCCGGAACTGAACCAGGTATCCAGAACGTCGGGGTCGCGTTCGAGGGAGTCACTTCCGCAAGCGGGGCATACGGTCGGGTCGTCAAGCTCGACTATCCGCTCCCCGCACTCGCAGTACCAGACCGGGATGCGGTGTCCCCACCATAGCTGGCGGCTGATGGGCCAGTCGCGGATATTGTCCATCCAGTTGAAATAAACCCTGGTGAAACGTTCGGGGACAATTTTGATGCGACCGTCCGCAACCGCGTCGCGGGCTGGCTTGGCGAGCGGGGCCATCCTGACGTACCACTGGTCACTGACAATAGGCTCGACCACCTCGTCGCAGCGGTCGCAATGGCCCACCGCGTGGTGGAAGTCCTCGACTTTCTCGAGGATTCCGTCCTCCTCCAACTCGCGAACAACATTGCGCCTCGCGTCCGAAACAGTCTGTCCCTCATAAGCTCCGGCGTTCTCGTTGAGAGAGCCGTCAAGGTTCAGTATATTCAGGGTTTCCAGAGAATGACGCTGGCCTATCTCGAAGTCAACAGGATCATGGCCGGGCGTCACCTTGAGCGCGCCGGTTCCGAACTCTATCTCCACCGAGTCGTCGCCTATAATGGGTATAACACGGTCAACGATGGGAAGAACGGCGTTCTTTCCTATAAGACCAGAGTAGCGGCCATCGCCCGGGTTCACGGCGACCGCCGTGTCTCCAAGCATCGTTTCAGGGCGAGTTGTGGCTATGACTACGCCCGCGGATTCGTCCTCCAGCTTATACCTGATATGGTACAGATGCGCGTTTTCATCCTGGTACTTCACCTCTAGGTCGGACAGGGCGGTCCGGCAGCGAGGGCACCAGTTGGTAATGCGGTTGCCCTTATAGATCAGGCCCTTTTTGTAGAGATTGACGAACGTTGTGCGGACTGCCCTCGCAGGCCCCTGATCCAGGGTGAAAGCGCGGCGTGTCCAGTCGCAGGAAGCGCCCAGCCGTTCGGTCTGGCGGTAGATGCGGTCACCGTAGTCGTCCACCCATGACCAAACTCGCTCGACGAACTTTTCGCGTCCCAGGTCATGCCTGCTCATGCCGTCCGAGGCAATCTGGCGTTCCACGACGACCTGCGTGGCGATGCCCGCGTGATCGGTTCCGGGAAGATAGAGAGCCGGTTCGCCCAGCATACGATGCCACCTCACCATCAGGTCCTGGAGCGCGATGGTGAGCGCGTGTCCCATGTGAAGTTCGCCGGTAACATTCGGGGGAGGCATAATTATTGTGAACGGCTTCCTGGAGCGGTCTATCTCCGGCGTGAAGTAGCCACTGTCGTTCCAGAACTTGTAGATACGCTCTTCGACCGCGCCCGGCACATAGGCGCGAGGCATATCCCCCTGCGGAACCAATTTATTCGTCATACCGGCTCTCCCCTACTCGTGAATTGCACCAATTCTAGTTGGGTCGAAAACCGAGCGTCAAATGTGCTTCATTAACCGCAGCGCCTTTTCAAAGTGGATATAGTTGATTGAGGCATAAATTCGGATATATCGTCGTGCTGGTGGGCGCGCAGGTGCGCTGCAGATGACTTCTCATGGCAACGACCACCTGCATTTCACCTGCAGAGACCTGTATTAACCAGTTCAGCAGTTTTTTCGGACTTGGGAGGTTTTCATGGATAAACTCTACGTTATAATACAGCACTGTTGTTCTTGTTATGTGTGAATTGTAGCACAGTGTCGTAGTAATTGTGTAGTGAAGTTGGAAACGGAGGCCGAGTTCGCAAAGGCTCTAAGTTGACCGGAACATCAATTCATTCGGCTTAAATCGGGCAGACTCACGGAAGTGAATCTTGAACTTCATCTAGCCTGGAGAAAATAGAGCCTGTTTAACTGGGGCGCGACACGCATCGAAGTGTCAAGTAGCCCAGGAGACCCGCGAGGGCGGAGGCGCACATTATTCCAAATTGGGCATTCAGCGCCAAGTTGGGATCGGTGAAGGCGAGCCCTGATATGAAGATGGCTACGGTGAAGCCAATTCCGCCCAGAAGACCGACGCCCATTACGTGTCCCCACGATACGTACCGCGGAAGTTCTATTATCCCGAATCTGGACGCCACCCAGGGGAACACTGTGATGCCGACCACCTTGCCAAACAGCAGGCCGACAACCACGCCGAGGGTGACGCCTTCAGTGATCACTTTCCCGAATTCGAGACCGGACAGATGAAGGCCGGCGTTGGCAAGAGCGAACACGGGCAGGATAACGTAGCTGGCCCAGGGATGTACCAGCCGTTCGAGCCTCTCCATCGGCGATTCGGTGCCCTGAGCAAGCTCCTCCAACTCTCCGAGAATGGCCTCCAAACTCTCCGTATTCCCATCGTCGAGCGCCCGCCGGTACTCCGCGATTAGCCCTTCCGACTCTTCGGCGAAGCGTTCCCTGCTGTAATGAGGCCGGGCAGACGTCAGCAGCCCGAAAATCACGCCCGCCACCGTAGCGTGCACGCCGGATTTCAGCATCGCCACCCATATCAGAAAGCCGAGCGCGGCGGTAACGGCGGCGTGGCTGAATCCGATTCTATTGGCGACTAACATTACGACGACCAGTCCGGCGACCATAGCCAGATGCGCGAAGGATATGGACTCGGTGTAGGCAAGCGCTATCACGAGAATCGCGCCGAGGTCGTCCACGACCGCGAGGCCGAGAAGGAATACTCTGAGTTCTACAGGTATGCGCCGTCCGAGCAGGGCAAGTATCCCCAGGGCGAAGGCGATGTCGGTCGCCATAGGAATGCCCCACCCTCGAACACCCTCTCCGCCGACGTTGAAGGCCAGATAAACGGCGGCGGGAACAACCATGCCTCCCAGAGCGGCTATGGCGGGGAGCGCGGCGCGGCGCGGCGACGAAAAGTGTCCGAAAAGCGCCTCGCGCTTTATCTCGAGACCGACAACGAAAAAGAAAATCGCCATCAGTCCGTCGTTTACCCACTCTTCGGCCGATAGGTCAACACTGAACAGCGCGAGGTCGAGCGTCAGGTGGGTTTCGAGAATGTGGTGATACTGGTCGTACCAGGGCGAGTTTGCCCATGCGAGCGCGACAATTGTCGCGGCCAACAAAACCAGCCCGCCCACAGATTCGGTGTGAATGTACTGCTGTACGGGCAGCCTGATTCTTCGAACTGGCGACGTATGAACGTTCGGCCTGTGCCCGCAGGGTTCCCCTGCTGCGCGGCGGTATGTGAGCCATCGGCGGAGGTTCAGCCCCGGTTCGAGCGTTCGGGCCGTAGAGGTTCGGAAACACCTATCATGCTGTCGCGGGTGACGAGCGCGGCCAGTTCATCTTCAGACATACGCCCGGTTCCCGCGGGCCGGCGAGGCAGAACAAGGTAGCGCAGGTCGGCTGTGCTGTCCACAACCCGAACCTGCATATCGCCGTCCAACTCAAGGCCGAACTCGCGCATGACAGAACGCGGCCCCACCACCGCTCGCTGCCGATAGGCAAAGCTCTTGTACCAGTCGGGCGGCGGTCCGAGAAGCGAGGTCGGATAGCAGGAGCAAAGCGTACACACGACAAGATGGTGAACGCTCTCGGTGTTCTCTACGACCGCGAGTTCGGCGTCGTGGGTCAGGGTGTAGCCCAGTTCATAGACGGCGGCCCTGGCGTCGGTCAGAAGACGCTGCTTGAAGGGCGGGTCGCTCCATGCCCTGGCCACCACTTTCGCGCCGTCAGAGGGGGTGCGTGAGCGGAACGTCTCCGCGCGCTCGCGCACCTCGTCCGCGCCAATCACGCTCTTTTCCACAAGGAGCTCGTGAATGGCGAGTGCGCGCCTGGCGGGGAGGCTCAGCTCTGTATCGGGCTGAATCCCGTCGTGTTCGGATTCGTCGTGATGATTTTCGCTCATATCAGCCGCCTAGCGTTTAGCTGCAAGTTATCGGTTTTCGGGTATTTCGACACTATTGGACGCGTTCTAGCCACTGTTCGTACACATCCACAATCAGCAGGTCGTTCTTGTCTTCGAGATAGCAGTCGCTCCATACGTGGGATTGGTTGAACTCGACCTGGTAGAGGAGACACCTGGGAACTCCACTGCCGCCGTGAGCGCGGGTTTCAGGGTTGAAGAACGGGCCGCTCACGGCGCGAACCCTGCCCATCTTGCCCTTTATGAACCAGGGCGTACGGTGGTGATGGCTTACGACATCGCGCTTGACCAGGACAGTATCCCCGGGCGAGAAAGAACCTGGCTCGGCTGAGAAGACTATCCCCATCTGTCGTCCAACTCTCTCACTTTGGCGTCTATCTCCTCCGTCGTCAGTATGCCCTTCTCGACAATCAGCGTCTCCAGGGACGTTGACCAGCGTTCGTAGTAGCTGTATGACTCGTACAGGTCGGGCGGTATGGACTCGATGCCGCGCCTGAGTTCATCCACGCTCATCAGGTCGCGTGTCCTCAGTGCGCCGACCAGCGCGTTGGTCGTATGCTCCCAGTCCGCCCATTCGTGTTCCAACCTATCTATCGGTTCGTCGGTGGGGATTCCTCCCCTGTCGTGGACTTCTGGCATCGCACTACTCGTGACCGACCGAGCTCAGCGGGTTTACGGTCACACGGCTGAGCGTGACCTCGCCGGTGTTTCGGAACTGGTGCTCCAGATCCGGCGGCACGAGCACAGCGTCTCCGGCCTTGATAGGATATTCCGTACCTTCGACCCAGAGAACGCCTTCGCCCTCTACGATGTACGCCTGGTGTTCCCAGGGGTGAACGTGCTGCGCACTGGTTCCTCCGGGCGGGTGCTGGACCCACAGCATTACATAGTTCGGTACTCCGTCGTCTGGGCCGAGAACCGGGTTTCCCCTGCCAGCTACACTTTTTATCACAGGTTCCATTGCGTTCCTCTACATTAAGCTATTCACTATCATACCAGCACGATGAAGGTCGGTGTATGCAGATAGACGGGATAAACCAGACACCGACTATCTTGCCCAGTCCAAGTTGGTGCTGATTAGCAGTTCAGTCATTTCGGCATGATGAGTATTTTTCATAGAAATAGGCAATGTATCGAATCGGTGCCTGTTCGCTAGACGTTGTACTTCAGCGCAGTTGTCGTAGGTCATCAGAAAGTTACCTTTCAGACGACCGACGATATGGAAAAGCTGTTCATGGTCTATATCACTATACTTGTAGAGCCTGCTGCCCGCCCGTTTCCCAGCTACGGTGTATGGAGGATCTATGAAAAAGGCGGAATCCGCTAACCCCTTGTCCGTGTATGACCTCAGAATCTCGACCCCGTCACCTTCTATGAACGTCATCCTGGGACTGACTCGCCGTATCCCGTCAATTCGTTTCTGCAGAGTGAGGGGATACCAGCGCGACCTCAAGCCTTTGCCATTTTCTCCGAATTTCTGAACTCCAGCCCCGGGCGCCAATATACCGCCACGATTGACCCTGTTCTTGACGATGGTGCGAAAAGCCTTCTCGCGCAGAGAGTCGGGCTGGGATCCAAGAACTTCTCTCACCGAATCTTCCGTCACCTCGAAGTCGCCAATCCGCTCGCTCAACCAGCCGGATTCATCCCCTAACACTGCTTTCCATACCGCCGCAACCTCATCATCCAGTTCGACCATAATCAGCGACTCGGCCAAATCCTCCGCCGCCACAGTTAGGCTGATAATCCCCCCGCCCAGGAACGGCTCGACGAAACATCGGGGTTTGTAAGGCATACTCAATAGCCAATGGCGAACACGGGGAACCAGCCACGTCTTGCCGCCCGGGTACCGAAAGAGGCTTCTCTGAGGAACAGAGGCGACATTGACGGGTCTGTCATTTGTATCGGAGGGAAGTAAATGTCCTTGAACCATTGGCTATAACGTCAGATCTATGGTTGGCGCATCAGGTGGATTGGGCTCTTCCAGCATATCATCGAGTCTGGACTGTAACTGCTCGATGAAGTTTTCTTCGCTACCCGGCTCGGGACGAGTGATCTGGTTCAATGATACATCAAATTGGCTATATATAGTCCTATCCAGTCTGATTTCGTAAACATTCCGGTCTTGGTCCAGATCAAGTTCATAAACCAGCCATGCTATATCCGCTTCAGAGCGTGGTACAGTTTCAAACTCCGGCAATGTTCGATAGAGACCGCTGTTCAAGGCTACGGCTATCTTCCGTCCCCAGGAGTTGATGATCCCACCCTTGTACAGAAGTTGCGGAGCGAGCCGCTTCCTTGAAGATGATAAATAGTCTGGCCTAGGATAGTTGGAACGGGCAGCCCAATCCATGTTCGCGTTGGTTTCAGGATCGGAGATAAATTGCTCGAACGGACGGCGCACATTCCCAGAAATATATACCGCTTGTATTTCCAACGCTCCAAAGTCGAGAATTCGACCCTTGTCGTCGTATTGTACCAACACTATGTCAATGTTCCCGGCAGTGCGTCCATTTACATCCGTAAGACGCACTTCCGTCAGTGAAGTCCAGCGAGCGTCCGCTGGAAAGAAAAACCCGGCAGCGTGTTCGGCGATAACCCAGTCCTGGCGGAATCGAACCGGGCATGTGATAACAACATCCTCGTTATGGAATATGCTGCATACTCCCAACGGATCGTTAGCCTTGTCTTTTGTGCAGTTCGGCACCTTGTTATTGAACGGACATAGTTTGTAGCGCCGGTATCTGACGGCCGAGCTACTGAGGTTGTCGGTCGGAAATCCGAATACTTCGGCCAGTGGGCGCTTAGTGGCGGTCATATGGGATGTAACTCCTAGGAGCCTGTCCGAGTATAGGTGATTGATTGTGGCGTATGGCCCAGGCAGTGGATGGCGACAACTATCTTTGCCGCTCGTAGAGTTAAGCGTCCAGATAGTTTCTTGAACATCGTTCCGCTCATCACCTCAGACGGGTTACTTGCGCTTGCGGCGGATCGTTTCAGCCGCACTCCGGGATACGGCCTGACCCCAGACCTGAACAGCTTCAGAAGGTTGTGGCCCATGCAGATCAGTAGCCACTCGCCGTTCACCTTGTCCAGACCCCGCAGCAAGAACTGCCGAAAGCCCCGACACTGCTTGACCTGTCCGAATACAGGTTCCACCGTTCCCATCCGCAAGGCGTAACGCTCTCTGCCACGCTTCGTCCGCAACTTGCGTCGCATCCGGTCTCTGGCCGACAGATCTCGGGGTATTCGACCACGGGGAGCGGGCGGCGTTATCCTGCCGTGGCGCGTCTTCTCAGGAGCTATGAACGGCTCCACTCCCAAGGCGTGAATGTTCTCAACCGCCTCTGCCGAGTAGTAGCCCGCGTCTGCGGATAACTCACGGAGAACTGCGCCTGAGTTGGCTATGGTCTCCTCCATCATGACTGCCGCCTGACGCTTGTCCGAGGACTGGTTGGTCGCGCGCGCCGCCACTATCACCTGGTTTGCGCTGTCCACCACCGCCTGGCAGTTGTATGCCTGAACGAATGCCCGACCTCCGGGGGCGGGCATGATACGCGATTCAGCGTCGGTGAAATTGCGCTGCGCCCTCTCGTCCGGAACACCCGGACGCTTACGACCCGCAGCCTCCGCCCGCTCCGCGTCAGCCTGAGCCTCCGCTTCCAGCGCAGACATCGCCTCCCGTATCTTCTTCAGCCGACCTTCACGAAAGGACAGCTCCGCAGGCAACTCGTCTCCCCGCTTCTCCCCGCCGTATCGCCGGTCTTCCTCCTCATCCACCTCACAAGCTCGTCGCAGCAACTCATCCACCTCAGACTCCAACTGAGCCGACTTCTCCTTCATGCGTCCGTAACTCATAGCCTTATGTTTCGACGCATTCGCCTTAACCTTCGTCCCATCCAACGACACGTGTCCCAGCTTGACCAGACCCGCCCGCTGACACAGAACCAGTACCTGCAGGAACAGCTCAGACAACTCAGACAGGTGATCCTTGCGAAAGTCGGATATGGTCCGAAAGTCCGGCGTGTTGTTGGCCGAAAGTACCCGAAACGCTATGTCCTCGCACAGACGCTGGGCGATGCGGCGCGAGGAGGCAACCCCGATACAGTAGCCGTAGAGCAATACCTTGACCATCATCCGAGGATGGTAGGGCGGGCCGCCTCGACTCTCCCGCTCGTACACAGACGTGATCGCGGACAGGTCCAGATGATCCACGATGTCGGAGATGAAGTACGACAGATGGTCCGGAGGCAGCCACTCCTGCATTGCTGCTGGAAGCAGAAACTGCTGGTTCGGATCGTAGGAACGGTAGGTCTTGCTCATCAATGGCTCCACATGCTTGGTAGTCCCATCATCATACCTACAATAGCTCGCCAACGGTATTATACCATTTAAGGTTGACGCGGGCGCGTAGTTTGCTTGAGGGGGCCTGAGTTGCATAGCTAAGGTATCAGAATTTTAACAGCTCTTCACGCTTACATCAGCCTAGAATGGTATTACTCAGACAGACTCCTAGTTATTAACTGATGTTACGCACTTAGCTATGAATTCCTAAACGAGAATGAGCCAGCTCAGCTACGAAATCTCTCTCAACTGCGTAAGGTCAGTTATTAATCATGGAGCTAATCGGTGTCCTCGATCTCGTAGTCTTGGGCGACTGCCATTGGGGGGTCGCCGTCCCAGATACCCTTCATGTTCTGGTAGGCGAACTCGGCGCGGCGGAACCAGGTGTTCCAGGTCGTGCCCGCGGAGTGGGGTGTGACAACTACGTTGTCCATAGTCAGCAGCGGGTTGTCGGGACCAATCGGCTCGTTCTCGAACACGTCCAGGCCCGCGCCCGCTATTCGGCCCTCCGACAGCGCATCTATCAGCGCGCGTTCGTCAACCACGGGGCCGCGACTGGTGTTGATAAGGACAGCGGGCGGCTTCATTAACGCTATCAGTTCGCGGCTGACGATGTGGCGGGTGTCGGGAGTGAGAGGCGTGTGGCAGGTGATTATGTCGGAGGTACTGAACAGTTCCTCCAAGCTGACCCGCGTTACGTTCAACTCCCTTTCACGTTCGGGAGTCTGCGGGAACAGGTCGAAGTATTGAACCTGGGCGTCGAATCCCTGCACTCGCCTGGCTACCTGTCGCCCGATGTTTCCGAGTCCGAGCACGCCAACAAGCTTGTCGGCCATCTCGAAAGTGTTGAAACCGTCTATCGGCTGCGACCAGCGTCCCTCGCGGGTTGACTTGTCGGCGGCCATAAGCTGCTTGTACAGCGTGAGCATCAGCAGGACAGCGTGGTCGGCGACGGCGTGGGAGTTCGCGCCGCCGTTGTTGCAGCAAGGGACTTCAAGTTCGCGCATAAGCCGCAGGTTCATGTTGTCGTATCCAGCGGCCAGGGTCTGGATTACGCGCGCTTTCTCAGCCGACCTCAGCACGTCGTCGTAGAGATGGGCGCGATAGACCATTATGAAGTCGGCGTCGGACACGGCGCGCTTCTGCTCTTCGAGCGGCGTGTCGCCATACACAACTTGGGTCGTCCAGCTGTCGGGATTGTATCCGACCACGACTTCAACGATGCGCTCGGGCAACCCTGTAATGAAGACTACTTTGGGATTCGCCACTCTGATGCCTGCCTTTGTTTCTTGTTCTATGTCGCCGGCCGTTATAGCAGCCTGTATGGGACTCTAATCAGGCGCTTCCTGGCGGGATCGACCGCCAGACCCAGAATCTCAAGCGTGACCGCACCCAGCATGGGCTGCATTTCTCGATCTCCGAAAACCACAACTGAATGAACTTCCTCCCCGTTCACCTGAAGGATCGTCTCTCCGATCCGGTAGTCACGAAAACTGCCATCTGCGAGCTCGAAGGCGCCGCTCCGCTGGGGCTGTACGCCCAAGGCGTCCAAAATGGGGCAGGCACAATGGTGAAGGTCGCGCCGGTGTCCACCAGCGCTTCTACCCGCTCGAAACGCCCACCTTCGGGATCACCCACTTCTATTGGAACATTAAAGATTCCCATGGACAAAGTTCTCCCTAGTACCTCTGCGCCAGCATCTCTTTCAGGCCCTCGACGCTGAAGTCGGCTGAATTAGCGTAGCCTATGAGTTCCTGCTCGTTGTTCTCGACCCTCTTAACCGCGTCGGGAATATCGGCAGCGATGTCACGGGGAACATTGATGACGCCGTGCTGGTCGCCCTGGATGATGTCGCCCGGGTTGACCTCGAGTCCGCCTATCTTGACCGGAACGCCGACGTCGGTGATGTGAACGTAGGCATGGGACACCAGGACACACGAGGCGAAGGCGAAGAAGCCGACTTCCTGCATTTCGTCCAGGTCGCGGACGCCGCCGTTCGTGACGGTGCCGACCGCTCCGAGCGCCCTGTGCAGGTTGGCCTGCACCTCGCCCCAGAACGAGCCTATCGGGTTGGGATAGTCTATGTCCTCGAGAACCAGTACGCGGGGGGCCGGTATCTTCATAATCGCGTCCACCCAGTCGGTTCGCGGCACGTTCATGTAGCTGGACGGTGGCGCGTCGGCGGCTATCTTGGCAGTTACGGCGTACCCTATCATGTGGCCCATGCCCGGGAATATGCTCTTGATCTCAGGCCCCATGAAGCCCACGTTTCGGGGCTGGACGGAGAATGTCTCTATCGCGTTGGCGATGGAGCAGGACGGGATTTTTCGGAGCGTTTCAAGAAGGTCTGGGTCTATTGGCTTGATGTCTGACACTTGTGGGTCCTCCTGGGACGGTGGTAGTGATATTGGTACACCGCGGCGAAAGCGACGCCGCGTATTCAGGTCTCTATTATCTCGAAAGCGCTGCTAATTCGGGCGCGTCCTCCAACGGTGGCGCCGATGGAGCAGTATTTGTTCTCGGAAAGGTTGATGGCGCGTCTTACCAGATGCTCTTTCAGGCCGGAGCCTCGGATGGTGTAGTGAAGTTCTATGTCCTCCCACGTCCAGGGAGGATCAGGGTTCTGGTGGCCTTTGACATTGATTTCGATGCCCTCGACCTTCTGGCGCATCCTGCCCAGTATGTTCACGACGTCTATGCCGCTGCATCCCGCGAGGGCGGTCAGGAGCATATCGCCGGGCATGAATCCGCCGAACGTGTCACCGTCGCTCTGGGGCGCGTCCAGGGTGAGGGAGTGGCCGTGGGTGTCGCGCGACTCGAATCTGAAGCCGCCTTCCCAGTTGAGGCTAACTGTACTCGATGGCCTGTCCGTCAAAACGCACCTCTCACTCCGGCATACCGGCGTCTATCCATCCAGCTATCTCGTCAATCTCGTCCGGCTTCAGGAACGGGCCACCCATCGGCATACGCGGTATGGAGCCGAAACCTTTTCGCAGGGAGATTATCAGCGCGGTCTCCTCGGCGGGAATGCCGGGCGCGATGAACTTGGTCCCCATTGACTCGTCGTTCGCCAACTCCTGCGGAGTTGCCCAAGCGTAGGAGTGGATGCCCGGAAGACCTTTTCGGCCCTCCTTGCGCTCCCATCTTCCCATTATGTTGTCCAGAAGTTGCTGAACCCTGGGCCAGGATGCTGTTTCTGTGCTCATTTGGAGTACTCGCGCATCGTCTCAATGTATTTCCAAGTATATCAAATCGAATTCATAGGCATATTATCCATACCCGATTTTACAGTCAATCCCGCGCCGGAAATCTGCGGGGCCTTCACAACGTCGCCAATCAATCGGAGTGGTGATTCGGATCAAACAGCGGTGAGCAAGCAAAAGCCGGGCTGTTTCATATATTTCAGTTTATAATCACGCTGATGATGTAACAGGTGAACACGGGCAGGGCGCCGACGCGATTTTGGCCTCCGCTTGTCCAGTGTTTAGCTATGGAAAAATTTGCGAGTAGGTGAGTCAGTGTTGATAATCTGGTATTTATGTACGTAGTGGCAGATGTCGTTTGTTCATACGGGCATTATAGTACAGTATGGGACTGGTTGTGTATAATACGGGAAACTACGGGGACTCTGAAAAGGGGCAGTGCGCTATTGAACGTCACTTGACCATGTGGCCCTGTAAGATTAACCTTGACTTGAGTTTCGATAACAAGAAGCGCACCCTCGTTGCGGCGTATCGGGGCGGGCACATCCCGCGCTCAGAACGCTTTGAGAAAGGAGAACAAAAATGCCAAGTGGAGATGTAGGTTTTATCGGCTTGGGGATAATGGGACGCCCAATGGCGCGCAATCTTATGAAGGCGGGATACTCGCTGACGGTTTACGACGTCGTGGGTTCGGCCATGGAAGAGGTGGTCGGCGACGGGGCGAAGCCCGCGTCCTCGGCGGCGGAAGTGGCTGCTGCAACGCCGACGATCATCACCATGGTGCCGGATTCGGCGGACTCCGAGGCCGCTATCCTGGGTGAGAACGGCGTTCTTGAGGGCGCGTCGGCCGGGTCGGTGGTCATTGATATGAGTTCCATCGCGCCCGCGAGTTCGCAGAAGATAGCGGCGGCGTGCGAGGCGCAGGGAGTCGCGTTCCTGGACGCACCCGTATCTGGCGGCGAACCCGGAGCGATTTCAGCCACGCTCGCCATCATGGTGGGCGGCAAGAAAGAGGTATTCGACGCGCACATCGGCCTGCTGGAGGCAATGGGATCGAGCATCGTACTGTGCGGAGACTACGGAGCGGGCAACACCACAAAGCTGGCCAACCAGATAATCGTCGCCGCCAACATAGAGGCGGTGGGCGAAGCGCTGACCCTGGCCAAAAAGGCCGGTCTGGACCCGACGGTCGTGTTCGACGCCATCAAGGGCGGCCTTGCGGGGTCAACGGTGCTTAACGCCAAGGCGCCGATGATGATAGAGGGCAACTTCACTCCCGGATTCCGAATAGTTCTTCATCACAAAGACCTCAACAACGCGCTGCTGACGGCCAAGGACCTCGGCGTGGGTCTGCCGGTGACCTCGCTGGTGCAGCAGATGATAGTCTCGCTTATGAACGACGGCAAGGGAAACGCCGACCACTCCGCCATCGCCAATTTCATCGAGGACATGGCGGGCGTCACGATAAGTGGAGATTAGTACCGCATCCATTTGAATACGACAGACACTGATCATTTTTCGTCATTCCCGCGAAGCAATGTCACCCCGTACCCCGATACGGGGTTGTCCTCGTGAAAACGGGGGAGGGGGAATCCAGAGGTCGCGGCAGACTACCACACGTCAGAAATATATGAACGCTGTACTATGCCGGACCCTCTAACCGGCATCGGAAAAAGGAGCGCAGGCATGAAATACGACTACATCATCATTGGGGCCGGTTCTGCGGGCGCGATTCTGGCCACCCGGCTCACGGAAGACCCGTCGAAGTCGGCGCTGCTGCTGGAGGCGGGGCCGGACTACGCGGAGATGGAGGAGCTGCCGGACGAGGTGCGTTACGGATACGCCACCGCTACGGACATTATGACCAGCGACCATAACTGGCAGTACACGGCCCGCGCCACAGACTCGGCGGAGCCGATGCTGGTTCCGCGCGGCAAGGTTACGGGCGGGTCTTCGGCCATCAACGGGCAGATATTCCTGCGCGGCGTCCCGGAGGACTACGACAACTGGGCGTCGTGGGGAAACGAACAGTGGGGATTTGAGGACTGCCTGCCCTACTTCCGAAAGCTGGAAACGGATACCACCTACTCCGACGACTTCCACGGAACGGACGGCCCGATTATCTGTCACAGGTTCCAGCAGGAGACATGGCAGGATGTGTCCAAAGCGTTCTACCAGTCGTGCCTGGAATACGGCTTCGAGGACTGTCCCGACCACAACGACCCCGATTCGACAGGCGTCGGCCCGCTCCCGCTGAACAACCCGAACGGCATAAGGTGGAGCACGAATCTGGGCTATTTGAGCCTGTCGCGCCACCGCCTGAATCTTACGATACGGCCCAACTGCACGGTGCACCGGATAGAGTTCGAAGGCAACCGGGCGACCGGCGTGACGGTCGAAAGCGGCGGCGAGGTCTTCACGGTGCAAGGTGAGGAGATAATCCTGAGCGCGGGCTCGGTAGGCTCGCCGCAGATCCTTCTCCTGTCCGGCGTCGGACCCGCGGACCACCTGGGCGAGATAGGGATTCCGGTGATCAAGGACGTTCCGGGCGTGGGACAGAACCTGCGCGACCACCCGCTGGTTTACGTGACCTGGACGGTGAAGCCGGATCACGAATTCGACCTGTACGGGCCGCGTATGCAGTTCGGCCTGCGCTACACCGCGACCGGCTCCGACCTCCGCAACGACATGATCGTGTATATGAACACTTTCGCCACCGAGAGAGTCAACCGCGGCGGCGACCGGATGAATCCGATAGGCATACGCATGATAGTCGCGCTCGACCTGGAGGTGGGTTCGGGCGAGTTGAAGCTGAATTCCGCCGACCCGTCGGATCAGCCCATTCTCGACTATAACTACTTCACCGAGGAGTTCGACAGGGAGCGGATGCGCGAGGCGGTTAGAATATGCTCCAGGCTGGGCGAACATGAGGCGTGGAGCGACATAATCGAAAAACGTGTCGAGCCGCCCGACGAGGTAATGGACTCGGACGACGACCTGGACGAGTGGATGGCGCGCGAGGTAACGACCGGCCACCACATCTCATGTACTGCCAAGATGGGGCCTGCGGACGACCCGACGGCGGTCGTTGACCAGCACGGCAGGGTGCACGGCCTCGAAGGTCTGCGCGTGATAGACGCCTCCATAATGCCCGACTGCGTGAGAGCCAACATCAACGTCACCACCATGATGATAGGTGAGAAGATGGCGGACTTCATAGGCTGGGAAGGAAGGACGCTAGAAATCAAACGCCAGCACTCGGTGATGTCCTGAAAGGTTGTCCATAGGAGCGCGAAAGTTGAAGTATGACTACATAATCGTTGGAGCGGGGTCGGCGGGCGCGACGCTCGCCACGCGGCTGTCAGAAGACCCGAACCTCTCCGTACTGCTGCTGGAGGCTGGGCCTGACTATCCCGATTTCGATACCATCCCCGAAGACCTGAAGTACGGTTGGGGCACCGGGACGGACTTCGTTGTGGAGGACAGGCACAACTGGGGGTTCACGGGTCGTGCGACGCCTCTCAGGACGGATATGGAAGTGCCGCGCGGCAAGGTCACCGGAGGCACGAGCGCCATCAACGGGCAGGTCTTTCTTCGTCCCTTGGTTCACGATTTCGACCACTGGGCCTCGCTGGGCAATGATGAATGGACGTACCAGGACACCCTACCCTACCTGCGGAAGATGGAGACGGATACCGATTTCTCAGACGACTATCATGGCACGGACGGCCCGATAATCGTTCGCAGGCACACTCTGGACTCCCTTCAACCCGACCAGTCCGCGTTTTACGACGCCTGCCTGGACATGGGGTTTCCAGAGATTCGGGACCACAACCAACCCGGCGCGTCCGGCGTCGGGCCGTATCCGCTGAATAATCCGGGCGGAGTGCGCTGGAGCACCGCCATCGGCTATCTGGGCCAGGCGCGACACCGGCTGAATCTCACCATACGCGCCAACTGCTTTATGCGGCGCGTTCTGTTCGACGGAGATACCGCGGTCGGAGTAGAGGTCGAAAGCGGGGGCGAGGTGTTCGAGGTTTATGGCGACCAGGTAGTTTTGAGCGCGGGGCCGATAGCGTCCCCGCAACTGCTGATGCTGTCGGGAATCGGGCCTTCCGAGCATCTCGCGGAGTTCGGGATCTCGACCGTCCATGATTCCCCAGGTGTTGGGCGAGGTCTCCGCGACCACCCCTGCGTTACGATGCTCTGGAAAGCTCAAGACCATGTTCCCGCGCCGCCGCATGAGGTCGGGCCGCAAAAGGTCGCGCTGCGCTACACCTCGCCCGGGTCGCATCTGACGGACGACATGATTACCGTGATGCGCTTCCGCAAGGAGGGGCATATGCTTGTGATGAGCGTTGGCCTCTACCTGGCCGTTAGCAAGGGGCGTATGACTCTCCAGTCCGCGGATCCGCATATCCAGCCCCTGTTGGACTACAACTATCTCACCGAGGAGTTCGACAGGCAGCGACTGAGAGACGGCGTTCGGCTGTGTCTGGACATCGTTCAAAACCCTGCGTTCGCGGGCATCGCGGGAGAGCTTGTCGCGCCCGATGAGGCGGCTCTGGAGTCGGAGGACGCGCTGGACGAGTGGATGCTCGGCAACGTCAGCACGATGCACCACATCTCCTGTACCGCGAAGATGGGGGCGGACGACGACCCGATGGCGGTCGTTGACCAGCACGGGCGCGTCAGGGGAGTCAGAAATCTGAGAGTGGTTGACGGTTCCATACTCCCCGACTGCCCACGCTCCAACACAAACGTGCCGATTATGATGCTGGCGGAGCGCATAGCGGGCTGGATCGCGACCGGAGAGTAGAGCGCTTAAACGATGAACCCCGCCATACGCGCCGCCCGCCCGCCAATCCGTTGTCTCGTCTTCTCTCGTAAAATATAGCGCGTGAGAAAGGCGGGAGATTGGTACCTTGGCGCTTATGAGCATGAAGAAATTCCTCGGCATGGCCGGGATTGGGCTGGTATTCGCCGCCGCCGCCTGTGGAGGAGAGTCGGTAGTGGTTCCCACGGTGGAACCGTCACCCGTGCAGGTGTCGGCGAAGGCGGATATGAGTACGGACGAAGCGACCCCGATACCCACACCGACCGCGCGCCCAACTGCCACGCCCGTCCCAGACGCCACGCCGGAGCCTACGCCGACCCCCATGGGCTACGACTCGAACAGGGCAATGTACGACGTGTTCCCCGGATTTACGATAGCGATGGCGCGGACGTATCAGGCGCTGGAGGACATCGAGGAGAACGACGACACCTCGATGATCCCCGTTCTGGTCGAGATAATCCGGTTTATGCCGTCCTCTGAATCGCGGAACAGGATCGCAGATACGCTTCAGTCGCTTACCGGACAGCCATTCGCGGGTGATGAATGGGGTGAGTGGATGGATTGGATGGGCGAAAATCTGGATGAGGTCGAGTTGCCTGACAAGTACGCGGACTGGAAAGCCGCGCTCTATTCCGTCATAGACGAACGCTTCACGTATTTCCTCCGACCCGCTCGGGATTTCTCTCGCATCAACCTGGCCGAGGTGGTCTGGGGTGGAGTGCGACCGGACGGCATACCGGACCTCCGCAGGCCGACCTTCCTCGATGCGGATGAAGCCGACTACATGAACCCCGACGACAGGGTTTTCGGGCTGGAGATAAACGGCGACGTGAGGGCGTATCCGCTCAGGGTCGTCAACGCCCACGAGATGGTGAACGACTCGGTGGGAGGCGAACCTGTCTCGCTGATGTGGTGAACGCTGTGCGGAGCCGGAATCGTGTATTCCGCAAAGATAGACGGACAGCCAACCACTTTCGGCACCTCCGGCCTGCTGTACCGCTCCAATAAGCTGATGTACGACCGGAAGACGAACTCGCTATGGAGTTCACTCGTCGGAGAGCCTGTCATCGGAGACCTCGCCGAGCGGGACGAAATTATCAAGCTGGATTTCTTTCCTGTGGCCCTGACCACCTGGGCGGAGTGGATGGCCGAGAATCCCGACACCAAGGTGCTGTCGCTGGATACGGACTACTACTCTCCCCGCTTTTACGAGCCTGAGACGGACACGAAGTCCATATACTACGACTACCGTGTGAGCGCGGAGACGATGTTCCCTGTGTGGAACCGCGACCTGACCCTGGAGGCGAAAGATGAGGTGCTGGGGCTGTCGGCTGGCGACGTTCACAAAGCCTACCCGGTGGTCACGCTCCGCGAACTGAGGGTTGTCAACGATACCGTCGGCGAGAAGGCGGTGGTCATAATATCCTCCGGCGTATCGTCGGATGTCAGGGTGTTCGAGCGCGGGGATGAGACGTTCACCTTCGAGGGCAGCGGTGATATGGAAGGGGTTCCGTCGTCGCTGGTGGACTCGAACGGGGAAACCTGGAACGTGGGCGAGAATGGGCTGACAAGCGCGGTTGACGAGAGTAAAACCCTATCGAGAATACCCTCTTTCGTGGCCTTCTGGTTCGGATGGTACGCCTTCCACCCCGACACATCGCTATTCGAGCCTGAATAGAATGCGGCTCGGATGTTCTCCGGGGTTCAAACAGATGGAGTCGGGCGCGTCGGGATCGTGGTGGTATGTGAAGGGGATTACAAACGGGGCGTCGTCCTGTGCATGAACCCTAGGTGAGCAACCATGCCACTGGACAGAATTTCGGTCGTCTCTTCCGGGGTGATTTCTTATCCGAGTCCGCCCGGTGAGTTTCACCAGGTTTCTCCTGAAGGGAATGTAAGGGGGATGGGGAGGATTTCCCCATCCCATTTTTCGGTTTAGTCAGCGGTTACGGGAACCCCGACCCTGACCTGGTCTCCCGCCCAGCGGAGCAGGTCTGCGGTCTCGTCCCAGCCGATGCAGGCGTCTGTTACCGAGACGCCGTATTCGAGCGCATCGTGACCGCCGTTGAGCTTCTGGGCGCCCGGATTGATGTTGGACTCCAGCATACAGCCGATTACATGATCGTTGCCGCTGGCGCGCTGTGATACCACGTCCCTGAACGCAACCTGCTGGAGGTTGTGGTCTTTGTTCGAGTTTCCGTGCGAGCAGTCCACCAATAGCTCCAACCGGACGCCCGCGTCGCTCAGAAGGCCCTGCGCCTCAGAAACGAATTCCTCCGCGAAGTTGGGGCCGGAACGCCCGCCGCGCAGTACCAGGTGTCCGTCCGAATTGCCGCCGGTGTTGACGACAGCGGTCTGGCCGTAGTGGTCTATGCCCAGAAAAGCGTGGGGAGCCTGCGCCGAGACCATCGCGTCAACGGCGATCTGTGCGCTGCCATCGGTTCCGTTCTTGAAGCCTACCGGCATCGAGAGGCCGCTGGCCATCTGGCGGTGTGTCTGGCTCTCGGTAGTCCTCGCCCCGATTGTCGCCCAGCAAACAAGGTCCGCCAGATACTGAGGCACTATGGGGTCCAGGAACTCGGTGCCGGTGTAAACGCCCATCTCGGTGATGGAGTGCATCAGACGGCGCGCAACGCGGAGACCCTCGTCAATGTCGAACGTGTCATTCAGATGGGGGTCGTATATCAGGCCCTTCCAGCCGACGGTGGTCCGGGGCTTCTCGAAATAGACCCGCATGACTATCAGCAGCCTGTCCTCCAGTTCCTTTCGCAGTTCCAGGATCCGGGCGGCGTAGTCCACGGCGGCCTTCTCGTCGTGAATCGAGCAGGGACCGACCACCATCATCATGCGGTCGTCCTCGCCTCTCAGCACTCGTCGGATCTGTTCGCGGCCTTCCAGAATCGTCCTTTCCGCGGCAGGGCTGACGGGTATCTGTCTTACTAACTCTACCGGACTTATCAACTGATCGGTACTCACGACATTCACATCCCTGGTTGGTGACTCTTGCATCTGACCTTCTCTCCTGTTGGGACTTGCATCGTCCTGTGTCTGACAATCAAAAACCCCAGTCGCTGCCGACTGGGGTCTGGTTTTCAGTGTCTTCACCTTCACATGGCTTCGGACATAACCTCTCAGCCGACAGCTTTACAGCCGGTGCGGTAAAAGTAATATCCAAAATATCTGTTGGCGGCGAGTTCAATCATTTCACGCCCACAATAGCAAGATTAGGGAAGCAGTGTCAATGGAGTTATTTTAATGTTCTATTCACGCGCCGGACACCAAGGGTATTTTCATTATTGGGCATGGCACAGTCTTATAGCGATCATTCCCCCATAACATCTGTCTGGATTGACGATATGCTCATATCATCACCCAGCCGGAAGCGTAGTTCTCAGCTTTATGTGACTGACTGAACGAAAATGAAAAGACCTTGGGTTTCCCATATTACTACATTATCCCTTCCATATTATGCTACAATATCCGTATGAAGAACACGACTGATACTGCTGAATACATAAATGTGAGGTTATCAATGACAACGCGCTCACCCGCGAAATTTTCTCCCCAAAGCTAAATGCAGGTGGGAACAGGTCAAATGCAGGTGAAAATTCACACCAGCACCCCACCAGCAGCCACCTGTTAGGGTCACCAGCATTCACCTGCATAATTATAAACCTGAATATATGAAACCGCTCCAGTCCGGCCCCTGGCCGATGTTCGACACGAATCGTTCACCCCGATTGATTACCGGCTTTGAAAAGACCCTGGCCGGACACCAGGTTCTCATGGTGAACAGGGCGCTGTTTCCGAACTCTGAAATACCCCTGGATTCACGCAAGACGCGATTTCCCGGTGCCGAACGGCATATAACTTGGTACAATGCGGTACAGTGGCCAGCCATATCGGTCCTTTGGACGGATGAGTTGGAAAGGGAATGAGATTTTGATAGATCTGATTGGAGTGTCGAAGCACTACCAGATAGGCCCCGTCGAGGTTCGGGCGCTGGACGACGTGGAACTGCACGTGGCGGATGGCGAGTTCGTCGTCGTTCTGGGCCCTTCCGGGAGCGGCAAGACGACGCTGCTGAATATCATCGGTGCCCTGGACACACCCACTTCCGGGAGCGTCTCGGTTGGCGGGCGAGACATTACCAACGTCTCCCGCTCCGAACTTTTCACTCTCAGACGCCAGACAGTAAGCTTCATTTTCCAGAGCTTTAATTTGTTCCCTGGTCTTACCGCCTTGGAGAACGTCGAGTTCGGCGTGGACGTCGCCGGGAAGCGTGGAGTCACTTCTCCGGAATCCGTGCTGGAGGCCGTTGGCCTCGGCGACCGGAGCGCCCACTTCCCGCACGAACTGTCCGGTGGCGAGCAGCAGCGCGTGGCGATTGCCAGGGCGCTGGCCACGGGAAATCCCATCCTGCTGGCAGACGAGCCGACAGGAGAGCTGGACTTCAGGACGGGAGCTCAGATACTCGAGCTGCTGATAGAGCAGGCTGCCGCCGACCGCGCCGTCCTGGTCGTTACTCACAACCGCGAAATATCCCGCATCGCCGACAGGGTTATCGAGATGAGCAGCGGGCGTGTCATCAGCGACGGCTCGCCACGGGGCGGCAAGACTCCTCTATCGGAACTGCGCTGGTAAGGGCATTGTCTCGACAGTCGCGGAGGTTGTTGCCGATGGAACGCGCTCCGCAATCCCGATGTGGATAAATCGCCCGAAATCTGTTATTAGTTATCAGTGCAGAGAAGCGCTCATTGTGGCGATTTCCTGAGACTCCTTACTCCGATTATTCCGGGAGAACACCTATGTCCAGTGATCAGACAATTACTCTCAGACAGGTTACGCGCGAGGACGTGTCTCGCATCAGGCAGTGGCTGGAAGACGATGAGGTCGCCGAAAGCTGGTTCGGCAGGTACTCATACGGCGAGCCTGCCCACCTGGGATACCGCCCCAACGATATGGAGAACGCGAGCGACGAAGAGTTCACCAGTGTACTCGAGGACCCTGGTCACCTGACGCTGTCCATATACAGTGGGCAGGGAGACCACATCGGAGAGGTCCACCTCGCGCTGGAAGAGGTGCTGGGCGACGGGCAACTGTCTATTCTAATAGGACGCAAGGACCTCTGGAACCGGGGTTATGGGAGAGCAAGCGTCCGCGCCGCGCTGGATACCGCCTTCAACGAATACGGCCTGTATCGAATTTGGGTTGACATACCTGAATACAACATGGCGGCGCGCGCGCTGTTCGAGCGTCTCGGATTCGTGCATGAGGGCACTTTGCGCAAGAGCAGGCCACACGAAGGGTCCAGATTCGACTCCGCGGTCATGGGAATCCTGGCCGCGGAGTACGCGCAGATTACCGGGGCGGCGGAATAGGCCGGAGGCTTGACTGTATATGCTGTACGAGTCGGAATCGGGCAATCTCACCCTTACTGCGAGCGGGGACACGATGATAACGCGGCGACTGTCGGTCTTCCACGAACCGCGCTTTCTGTCGCTGGTCGAGGTTTTCAGGAATGCGGACATCGGCTACACCAACCTGGAGATGCTGATGCACGACTTCGATCACGCCCCGGGGATGGCTGGCGGAACCTTCACCGCGTCAGAGCCTGCGAATCTCAAGGAGTTGCAGTGGGCGGGCATCAACCTGGTGTCCACGGCCAACAACCACAGCTACGACTACGGCGGGGACGGCGCGCTTACGAATATAAGGCATCTGAAGGACGCCGGACTCGTGTTTGCGGGAACGGGCAGAAATCTGAGCGAGTCGCGCGCGCCAGGATACCTGGATACGGCGGCGGGAAGGGTCGCCCTGATAGCCGCGTCCTCGACCTTCCACGAAGCGGGTCGGGCCATGGACCAGCGCCCGGACATCGGGGGAAGGCCCGGGCTCAACGCGCTCCGACACTCGACCACTCACACCCTGGACAGACGCGCGTTCGACGCCATGAAACGGGTTAGCCGTGAACTGGGGTTCGAATCACGCAACGCGGCTCAGCGCCGATTCAGGCCCAGCGGCACACTCATGGAGGACAACGACACCCAGATCAGCTTCCTTGGTCGAAAGTTCTTCAGGGGTGAGGAGTTCAGCACCTCGACAACGCCCAACCGCCGCGATATGGATGAGAACCTGAAGTGGATACGCGACGCCAAGCGCATGGCGGACTGGGTGTTCGTATCCTTCCATTGCCACGAGAACGGTCAGAGCATGGAAGACCCGCCTGAATTCCTGCGAACGTTCGCCCATGCCTGCATAAAGGCCGGAGCGGACGGATTCATGGGACACGGGCCGCACGTCACGCGCGGCATAGAAATCTACCGCGGAAGGCCGATCTTCTATAGCCTCGGCAACTTCATATTCCAGAACGATACGGTGCGCTGGCAACCCGCGCTGAACTACGAGAGCGTTGGCCTCGGGCCGGACGCCACCCCCGCGGACTTCTACGACCGCCGCAGCGAGGACGATACACGCGGATTTCCGGGTGACGCCATCTACTGGCACAGTGTCGTTGCGGAGTGCAGGTTCGAGGCGCGCAAGCTGGACCGGATAACCCTCCATCCCATAGACATGGGACACGGCAAGCCGCGCTCCCAGCGAGGACGACCCCTCCTGGCCGAAGGCCGCGTTATGCGCGTCGCGCTCGATAGGATAAAGCGGCTGTCCAAGCCGTTCGGCGTCGAGGTGAAAATCAAGGACGGCGTTGGCGTAGTCAGGCCGTAAAATGTCAACCGCACAGCCCACGTCTTCCCCGGACGCTATTGTCGTTTACGCGCTTCTGCTCGACCCTGATGGGCGCAGGATGCTCGTCCGCGATGATTCTGGGCGACTGCCGGATTTCAGGCTGGCTCCGGTTTTCTACCCGGAGGTAGAAGAGTTGGTTGAGAGTGTCCGCCATCTGTGCGGCCTAGAGGTCGCAATACTCCGCTGCCTGGAAGAAGGAGACGCGAACGACGGGAGACCACGCCTATACTCGGCGGTATGCGTCTCCGAATACAATGACCCCCGTCCGGGCTTCAGTTGGACCGACCTGCACGAACCCGCGTTCGGAGAAGACGCGCCAAAGAGCCTTACGCGGATGGCGCGGCTGGAACTGGATCGACTGTCAGCGGATGCGCCACCCGATCCACCCGTTCCTTGGGACTCCCCCACACGCTGGCACAGGAACGCGCGGGAGTGGACGGAGGCGAATCTTCCGCCGACGGTGGACGGCGACCCGTGGCGAATGACGCAGATAAGGTCCTGGTCAATATCCTCGGTATTCAGACTGACCTCTGGGGACAGACGGCTATACTTCAAAGCGTCCCCGCGTTTTTTCGCGTCCGAGGTGGTGGTTACGAAGAACGTTGCGGATAGCTTCCCTGAAGTCAGCCCCGAACTTGTGGCAGCGGAACCGGAGCGGGGATGGATGCTAATGGAAGACCTGGGAGGTCTGACCCTGAGCAAGACAGGTAGCGCGGAACTGTGGCACGAGACGATGAGGACTATCGCCCTGGTTCAGCAAGGATACGCCGACCGCTTAGGCGAGATAGAGAACATGAACCTCGAGAGACGAACGACGGGTGCGATAGTCGAGACTCTCACGGACTGGACGCAATATCCATACCGCGACGCGCTCCGAATGTACCAGCAGGAGAACGACGCCGCGGTAAGACGGCTGGAGCCAAGGCTGGACACAATCGCGGCTATGACGCGCCGGCTGGAAGAGCTTGGGCTGCCTCAAACGCTGGAACACGGTGACCTGGACTCGACGAATGTATTCATCCGAAACGGGAGTCCGGTTCTCATGGACTGGTCGGACGCCTGCATCTCGCACCCGTTTTTCACCCCGCTTACTCCGGCGCAGGCGCGCCGAAACCCTGACATCGTGGCAATTTACCTGCGAGAGTGGACAGATTACGCGCCTTTCGAGAGGCTGCGCGGCGGGTTTGAAATAGCCAAGCCGCTGGCCGCGCTCGAATCCGCGTTCCACTACCACAGGAACATAGTCCCCTACCTGCCCTACCCGTACCCCGATTTCAGAACGTTAGAGAGATACATTCCCGCGCTGCTTGACATGGCCGGGGATGCGCTTGAATATATGACTGGCGGAGAGTGAAAACCAGCCGTCCAATCCCAGGATAGGCTGGAAACGATGAAGAATCCATGCCGCACATCAGGGCCATTCGACTATGCCTCTTTACCCGGATTCGCTCTCAGTTCTCCGGGTTTCGACCTTCTGCTGGAACCATCCCATACGCCGACGGAAGGAGAGCCGGGTGGGAACAACAAACAGTCGAAAAACCTGTGTCTTGTACAGTTGCACTATAAGAGGAGACATGGCTGCGCTATAATGGAGGGAGATTTTGAGTAGGACTATCTGAACCGAACGGCCTATACTCTCCCCTGAGTATCACCAAGGAACTTTGGCCCTGGTGTCTATGGGCAATCTGCCTCTTGACAGTGGCATGGACAGCGCTCATAGCATGGGGAGAAGTATCGAGCCGGAAGTACACGGGCATCTTGGAAACCTCAATCGCCGTCGGGTCGAAAACCTCTGGCGGTGTACCGCTGATTGTCGTCTATTCGATACTCGGCGTAATGATCGGAAACTTCATATTGGGAGGCGGAATTATGGTTATGGCGCGCGCCACCAAAAATTATCTGTACGACAAGATAGAGCGGCAGCGTGAGAAGTTCAGAGAAGAGTAGCGCGCAAGTCTGGCGGCGGCGGTGGCATCCTGGAATCTGCGACGCCTTGAGGCCGAGAAGCGCGGAGAGTCATTTGACGAGCCGCCCCCCGGCACATGATTCCTTCCCAACGCCAAGATATTTGCCTATTCCGTTTAGCCGATACTCCCGTCTCAGTCAGACTAAGTTTAGGGATATGACGACCAACCACTACTCCCCCGACCTTACTTACGATCAGGCCATTGAGCTGGCCATGAGCCTGGCCGATTTTGAACGCTCCGCAAACTGGCCCGGACACTCTTTCTTCCATCTAGAGCGGGTACAGCTTCTTGCCGAGCGTTTGGACGACGTGGACAAGGCTGTGCCCAGCGTCCACGTTGCCGGAACGAAGGGTAAGGGAAGCACGTGCGCCCTGATAACATCTATACTGTCCCACGCCGGATATAGAGTCGGGCTATTTACGTCGCCCCACCTGCACAGTGTGTGTGAGCGTGTGCGCATTGGCCTCGAGCCAATCTCGACCACGGATTACGCGGCGCTTATAGGTCAGATATGGCCCGCTGTCGAATCAGTAGGAAGGGACGGTGAGTACGGAGGGGTAACCTTCTTCGAGATGTTGACCGCGCTGGCAATGGCGCACTTCAGGAACGTCGGAGCTGACTTCCAGGTATTGGAGGTCGGAATGGGTGGGAGACTGGATTCGACGAACATAGTTACTCCTGAGGTCTCGGTAATCACCTCAATAAGCCTCGACCACGTGGCGGTCCTGGGAGACACGATAGAGAAGATTGCCTTTGCAAAGGCGGGCATCATAAAGGACGGTGTGCCATGTGTCGTGGGTCCACAGGCCGAGAGCGATGCGATGCTCGTGTTCGAACAGGTCACACGTGAACGGAACTCGACGCTCATATCCGCCGCCAAGAAATTCTCCTGGGATATGGGACACTCCGACGTCAGAGGGCAGGACATTACATTGACGAGCGCTGAAGGAACATATCACCTGAGGACGCCGCTGCTGGGCGACTACCAGGCAGAGAACGTGGCGACCGCAGTGGCCACTGCCGAGGAGCTGATAGAAAGGGGATATGAAATTCCGCTCGAGGCCATAGTCGCGGGAGTCCGGGAAGTTTCCTGGCCCGGTCGGTTCGAAGTTTTCCACAAAGACGGCAAGACCATCGTGGCGGACGGCGCTCACAACCCCTACTCAATCAAAAGGTTTGTAGAAAACCTGCGTGGCTACGTGCAGTTCGACGATGTGGTTCTCGTATTCGGGGCATTGGGCGGACACAGCGCCGAGGATATGCTTAATGAGCTTTCGATTCTGGAGCCCAAAATAGTCGCAGTGCATTCGAGGCACCCGCGTTCATCGCATTCGAGCGTGGTAGCGGACACGGTTCGCAGTCTGAACATGAACCTGCTGATGGAGACAGACTCGGTATCCGAAGGGTTGATACGCGCCCTTGAATTCGCGGGCGTGGACGACCTTATACTATGCACAGGATCTCTGGCCGTCGTCGCCGAGGTCATTGAAGAGATTCACGGCATCGAACCGGAGATATACGAGAATCTGAGAGGGCCGCGCCCCCGTACGCAAACCTAGTTTCGTGGTCGCGGCAGGAGAATCAAGATGAAAAACACTGAAACAAGGGTCGTTGTCACCGGCATGGGAGCTATAACCCCGCTGGGTGAGTCGGTTGACGAATACTGGGACAACCTGGTCAATGGGCGTTCTGGAATAGGTCCCATGACCTTGTGCGACCCGTCCCAGTACCCATCCAGAATATCGGCGGAGGTCAGCGGCTTCGACCCGGGAACCTATATAGACCGCAGGGAACACCGCCGAATGGCGCGCTTTTCACAGATGGCCGTCGTTGCGGCTGGCCTCGCCGTAGAGGATGCAGGGCTTGACCTGTCAAGTCAGGACAGCGACCGGATAGGCGTCGTTATGGGCAACGGCAACGGGGGCTTCCCTACCACTGAGGACAACGCCCGAATTCTCGTCAGGCGCGGCGGAATGAAGATGTCGCCGTTCTTCATCCCGATGATACTGCCCAACATGGCCGCTGCCAACGTCAGCCGCATCTACGGCCTCAAAGGCTATACTTCCACCATTATCACCGCCTGCGCCGCCGGAACCCAGGGCATTGGTGAGGCTGCCGTCGCTATACAGCGAGGTGTCGCAGATGTGGTTCTGGGTGGCGGGTGCGAGGCAGGCATCAGCCAGCTGGGACTCGGAGGATTCAACGTTATCAAGGCGCTGAGCAGACAGAATGAGGAGCCTGAAAGAGCCAGCAGACCATTCGACCTGAAACGGGATGGCTTCGTTCCCGGAGAGGGTGCGGCCATACTGGTTCTCGAAAGTCTTGAACACGCCATAGACAGGGGCGCGAACATTCTGGCCGAAGTTGTTGGATATGGAGTCTCTTCGGACGCATTCCACTCCGTACAGCCGGACGAGGACGGATCCGGCGCGGCGAGAGCTATACGCTGGGCGCTGGATGACGCGAATCTGAAGCCGTCCGAGATCAGCTACATCAACGCGCACGGCACGTCAACGCCAAAGAACGACCACGTGGAAACGCTCGCGATCAAGAAGGTGTTCGGCGAAGACGCCTACAATGTCCCCATAAGCTCTACCAAGTCTATGATAGGCCATGTGCTGGGCGGAGCGGGCGCGATAGAGGCAGTCGCCTGTGTCAAAAGCATCGAACAGGGCATCATTCACCCAACTATCAACTACGAACACCCGGACCCGGATTGCGACCTCGACTACGTTCCCAACGAGGCCAGACAGGCCGACGTGGCGACCGTGTTGTCCAACAGCTTCGGCTTCGGCGGCCAGAACGCCTGCGTCATATTCAGCAGATTTGACGACTGACCCCGTTGCCCAGACGCAAAAAGAAGGCCACCCGCATGTGCAGGTGGCCTTCTTGGTCTCGTATATTCGGCGGAATTAGCGGGCTGCCGGAACCGCTCCAACTATCTCTTCGAGCATCATCTGCATAGCCATGATATGGGTACACGTATCGCGGCCTATGTGATAGTCGCAGTCACAATGCCAACTTCCCGCTTCATAAGTTATCGTATGGTCGCCGTTATCGCCCTGGAATCGCACCGTACAGCCTGTCAGGTTTACTCTTTCCTTCTGAAGCGTGTAGTCCTTGGCCTTTTCGACCTTCCTTATAAAGCTCGAGTTCATATGACAGCGCCCCTCCTTTGCCTAACTGATTTGAAAGTCATAGACTCCTTATCCTTGAATTTTAGCTAGGTCTGCATTTGGCAGTCAATACAATCCGGGAAATTTAGCGCGGACAATTGCGTCTGGTTCACACGTTCACAGCCCATATATGAAATAGAGCGCATCCTGACCACAACCCGATTCGCCTTCCAAACTCGATTTGCCCATATAGCGGTTAAGTGGTAAATTCAGTGTCAGAAGTCTCACTGGCTATTTCAATATGTTCTCTTCCCTAATGGGAGAGGATTGAGGTTAGGGTAAAAGGCCCGCCTCTACTCAGAAATGGGGGATACAAAGTATGGCGGATGATTTGAGAATCGCTATAATCGGCCAGGCTGCCTTTGGAAAAGATGTTCTGGCCGCACTGGCTGACAACTCGGAGAACATCGTGGGCGTATTCTGTCCACCCGACCGTGCGGGAAGGCCTGCCGACCCTATCAAACAGGAGGCGGAGGAGCGGGGTATCCCGGTCTTTCAGTTCCGAAGGATGAGACGCAAACGCGCAATTGACGCCTTCCGGGAATTGGACGCCGACCTGTGTGTGATGGCATTCGTTACTGACATTGTGCCGGACGAGATTCTCGAAGCCCCCACTCATGGCACCATACAGTACCACCCATCCCTTCTGCCGAAGCACCGCGGGCCAAGCTCGATGAATTGGCCGATAATCTGGGGCGAGTCTATAACCGGACTGACCATATTCTGGCCGGACAAGGGGCTGGACACCGGACCTGTCCTGCTCCAGAAAGAGGTTGAGATAACCCCGAACGACACCCTCGGCTCACTGTACTTCGGAAAGCTCTATCAGATGGGTGTGGATGCGATGGTCGAGTCTGTGCAGATAGTCAGGGAAGGAAAAGCCTCCAGGACACCGCAGGACCATTCTCAGGCGACCTACGAGGGATGGTGCAATCCCGAAGACGTAGTTATCGACTGGGACAAGGACGTGGACGAAATCTACAACATGGTCAGGGGCGGCGACCCGAGCCCGGGCGCCAACACAACCCTTGACGGCTCTGCGGTCGCTTTCTTCAGAGCTGCAAAGGTAGAAGGGGACACGGGCAAGCCCGCGGGCGAGGTCGTGGAGGTGAGCGACGACGGCTTTACCATAGCCGCGAACGGGGGCGCGATCCTGGTTGGTCGCGTTCAGCCGGGGGGCGGGCGTAAGGTCATGGCCCCCGAGTGGACTGAGCATATCGGCCTGAATCCTGGGGACAGGTTTGGTACGTAAGCAGATTGAAGTAACATCCGTGCCGAGGTTGAAAAATGCGAAGTCGTGAGAATCATCTGGCCGGTATAGTCCGACGCCTTACCGGAGTAGGTCATGCTTCCGAAGAGCAGATACAGGAAGACGCGGAACGTCTTGCCAAGCGTCTCGCGTCTTTTCCGCAGCACAACCCAAATCCGGTAGTCGAGGTTGACTTGGATGGGAACGTCACCTTTACGAACCCTGCTGCCGAGGTGTATGTCTCCGAGCAGGATTCGTCGCCTGGCCACCCACTCGCCCAGGACATCGGCCCGCTGCTCGGCAGGCTCCTGAGAGAGGGTGCGGGCTTCGCCACGCGAGAGATCACCTTTCAGGAATCAACTTTCGAGCAGAAAATAGTCTATATACCCGAAGACTTGGCTATTCGCATCTACTCCAGCGACATATCCCGTCTGCGCGCCGCCCACGAATCCCTGCGCGCCGCCGGAGATGAGGCTCGGACACTGGCGCGGGAGAACGAAATCCTGGGCGAAATCGGACGAATCATAAGCTCCAGCCTGGACATTACCGAAGTTTACGCGGGTTTTGCGAATCAGGCGCGAAGACTGGTTGATTTCGACAGGCTTTCAATCAGCCTGGTGAATCTGGACGACAACACTTTCACCAACGCCTACATACTCGGCGAGGAGGTCCACGGACGGCAAGTTGGAGACGTCAATTCGCTGGAAGGCACGGTGACCAGCGAAGCGGTGCGTTCCCGGAGGTCTATGATCATACAGGGAAACCCCATAGACCTGAAGAGACGATACCCCAATCTGTTAGGCTTTCCTTCCATCGTGCTGGCCCCGCTCATCTACCGCCGCCAGCTATTCGGAGTGCTCAACGCCAGATCGTCCAGACTGAACGCCTACACTGAAGAAGACGCCGAAATTCTGTCCCGAGTTGCCTCGCAGATAACGCCAGCGATAGCCAATTCGCTCTTGTACGCCGATATAGTCCGTACCCAGGACGATCTTGCACGCTCCAACTCCGATCTGGAGCAGTTCGCGTACGCCGCCTCGCACGACCTTCAGGAGCCGCTGCGAACCATCACTTCCTATCTCGGCCTGGTCAAGGACCGATACGCGGGCGACCTCGACCATACCGCGCAGGAGTTCGTCGAATATGCGGTGGATGGCGCAGACCGTTTGCGGGCGCTCATAAACGACCTGCTGGAATACTCCCGCGTGAACGTTCAGGAGCGTCCGCTGGAATCGGTAAACTGCAATAACGCCATAAACACGGCGCTCAGAAGCCTCAATCAGGCAATAGAGAGAAATAGGGCGGTTATCGAGTGTTCACCCCTGCCTACCGTGATCGGCGACGAGTCGCAGTTGTACAGGCTGTTCCAGAATTTGCTCAGCAACGCGCTGAAGTTCCGCAGCAGTGAAGCCCCTGTTATACGGGTATGGGCCGAGTTGAAGAGCGATGAGTGGATATTCGCTGTACAGGACAACGGGATCGGAATAGCCCCGGAATACCGGGATAAAGTGTTCGGTATGTTTTCGAGACTGCATTCCCGATCACAATACGAGGGTACTGGTGTAGGTCTCGCCTTGTGTAGTAAGATTGCCCAACGCCACGGAGGGCGTATCTGGGTTGAATCGGATGTCGGCAAAGGAGCGACTTTCCGCTTCAACATCCCGGTAGTTGGATAAAGATTCCCACCATAGGAGGTGAGGCCCATGGTTACCCAGATTGATGACAGACCTATTGAAGTCCTATTAGTGGAAGACAATCCGGCAGATGCTCGACTCGCCCAGGATACGATAGAGCAGTCGCGTCAGCAGGCAAATATCACCCTCGCCGAAGACGGCGAGGTCGCGTTAGCCATCCTGAGAAAGGAAGGCGAATACTCATCCGCGCCCAGGCCGGACCTGATTCTACTGGATCTCAGAATGCCCCGGAAGGACGGCACCGAGGTTCTGGCGGAGATAAACGCGGACGAAGACCTGGTTTCTATACCCGTGATGCTGCTGACCGGCACCGAGGCGGAGGCGAGCCTGCTCGAGTCGTATTCGATTCCTCCCAGCCGTTATGCTCGAAAGCCGCTGCAACTCGAGCAATTCAACAGGGTACTGGGCGCCCTCGGACTGTTCAGCCGCCAGCCTATCCAGATTCCGACCGAGTCGGATACTCGGCAGGCGTCCGCGTCCGAAGGCGGAGGCCGCCGCTGGTGGTGGCCCTTCGGCTAGACCGACGCTATTTATCCATCATCCCCAACCCGGCGCCTCCGTGAAATCGCCAGATAACCCAACCAATTGACTGGAACGATATAAGACAACACTTCGCGCAACCCTAACTAAACGTCGAACTCGATTGGATAGTAAAAACTCGCGGGAGATCGGGGGCTTGCATCCCGATTTCCCGCGAGTCTTCTCTCTGAAGTCAGACGATGACTTCACTCTATTGGAAGAGAAGTGATAGCTCCGATCACGCTATCCGCTTCTTCCGCGACCGCATATAATCCACCATCACGTACTGCCCCAACTGGTTCGGCGACGTGTAGAACGCCCTGCCCTTGTTGACCTTCGTTACCTGGTCTATGAAGTCCATCAGGTAGTAGTTCGCCTCCAGCATGAACGTGTTTATGGTTATCCCATCCTGCGTGCAGCGTTTGACCTCTTTCAGAGTCTCGTCAATCGTCTGGTAGCTTGGCGGGTAGCTGAAGTAAGCGTGGCCGTTCTCCAGGTGGGAAGTCGGTTCGCCGTCCGTAACCATAATTATGTGCTTGTTGGCTACCTTCTGACGCGACAGCAGCTTGCGAGCCAGCATAAGCCCGTGCTGCATATTCGTGCCTGAGTTCCAGTAGTTCCAGGTTATCTCCGGCAGCTCCTCTTCCTTGAACTCCATAGCGTAGTCGGAGAAGCCCACCAGGTAGAAGTAGTCCCTCGGGAACTGCGAGTGAATGAGCCAGTACAGCGCCATGGCGACCTTCTTCGCAGGCCCCCAGTAGCCGAACATCCCCATTGACTTGCTCTGGTCCAGAAGCAACACTGTCGCGGTCTGGGTCAGGTGCTCGGTGTGGTGTATCTCCAGGTCTTCAGGAGACAGCCGCAGCGGGACACTCGGGCCGTTGCGCAACACTGAGTTGAATAGCGTGCGGTGCAGGTCAACGTCGAACGGGTCGCCGAACTGATACTGCCGCGTCTCGCCGGTGTACTCGCCGCCATCCCCGCGCGTGAAGACCTCATGCCTGCCCATGCGCTCCTTCTTCATCTCCGCAAAGACCTCGCGAAGCGCGCTCTGTGCCAGTTTTCGCATACCTCTGGCGGTCAACTCGAGCCTGTCACCCTTGCGCCGGAGGTATCCCGCCTCTTCCAACTGCTGGATCATCTGCTGAAGCTGCTCAAGTTCACGGCGCGCGTCCTCGCCCATGTGCTCTTCAACCTTGTCAGGGTCAATATCCTCGACTCCGCCATGCCTCATGACCGACTCAAGCTGATCGTCCAGCCTGTCCATGTCCTGAAGCTGTTCCATGAGCCGCATAGCCTGGTCTAGCGTCACCGACTCGTCGCCCATGAACGGGTATTCGCTCGCCATATCCTCGAAGGGGAACATATCGTACATAATCGAGGAAAGCTCCGCCATATCCTGCATCATGGTAGAGGGCATGGATCCTTGGAGCATACTTTCTAGTTCGTCGCGCATCTGCGACGACATCGAGTCCATCAACGACTGCATGGACGCCATCTGTTGCTGGAGCTGTTCTATAAGTTCGTCCAGACTGGCGGGCCGGTCTGGGTCGAAGTACTGTCCGTACTGCTCCATAAATCCCTCGAAGTCCGGATCTTCGCCCATCGCCCGGTCCCGCAGCATCTGGTTGAGAGCCTGGATCATCTCCTGAATTCCGCGCATATCTTCCGGCGACATATTCTGAATCGCGTCCTTCATTCCCTGGAAGAAGTTCTGCATCATCTGCTGGCGCAGCATATCCATCAGTTCCTGGAACTTCTCGCGGGCCTCGGGGTCCATAAAGTCGTACTCTGAAAGAGAACGAACTTGTCCCGCTGCGCTCTCCGGCAACAGATCCAGCTTTTCGAGGTTCTGCTGGGCGCGCTGTTCGAGAACGTCCATCGCGTTTCCGAGAAGGTCGGACAGGTCGGAATCGTTCCCCGCGCTTTCGAGTTGTTCCCTGGCCTCGTCGAGACGCCGTTCAATGCCGCCGCGCTCGGTCGAGATCACGTCCTCCAGCCGCTCCGCTATGTCGTCCATCGCCGATTCGAGGTTGTAGCGTTCCAACTGCTGCTGCTGAAGACGGCTGAGCCGCTCTCTCAGTTCACGAAGCCCCGTAATCCGCTGGCCCTGGTCACCGCTCATGCCCTGCCGCATGAGGTTCCGCATCGCCCGGTTGACGTCGCCGTGATTCATTATGTCTTCGGACAGAGCCTCCAGAACGTCGTCCTCGTCCAGATCGAACGGATTCTGAGTGCCGTCCCAGTGGGAATAGCGATAGCTGACCATAAGATGCCTCTCAAACGGCCGATCAGTCGGCCAAGCGAATTGGGCCAATGATATGTAGGCGGCGTAAAGGTGTCAATGGGCCGCCGAGACCGAAGTGCGTCCGATCCGTCGGGGCTTACCGGCTGGAAATGGAGATGTGCTGATCCGCAGGCACGTTGGTCAGCGCATCGGTTTCGCCATTGACCCACTCGACGCGAATCTCGTCAATCGTCTCCGCCGCGCCCAGGCCGAAGTGAGCGATCCTGCCCGGCTCCTGGGTAACGTAATTGGTCGAAGCGTGCAACTCGCGCATCTGCGTAACGCCGCCAGCAGCGACATACACCCTCGAACCAATACCGTCCCGGTGAAGCGGCGGAGCGCCTTCCAGCGTCACCTTGAGCCAGTGGTTTCCGTTCAGAGTGTCATTGCGGAGCAGTGTGGGCGCGCCTGGACTGCGTATCGCCTTATCGCCGTCCAAGACGTATTCGTGGTTGTTGGTGATGAATATATCCAAGTCGCCGTCGTTATCGAAATCAAATAAGATTACGCCCCTACCCTGACCCTTGTCGGCGGCGCCTGTCCGTTCGGCGACTTCATGGAACCCGCGATAGCCGGCATTTTCGAACAGGCGCGCGGGCTGATTGTTGAATTCCGCCGGGTCGCCTTCTATCTGCCGTTGCACCCAGCCGTTTACATGATAGAGGTCCAGATCGCCGTCGTTGTCCAGATCGCCGAAACTCGCGGCCCAGCCCCAGCCGCCGTCGCGGATGCCCGCTTCCGCGCTCAGGTCGGCGAACGCCATATCGGATTCGTTGCGATAGAGACGGTTTCCTGTGCCTCCGAACACGCCCTTGTCCGGGTTGGTTTGGCCAAATATGCTGGATACGAACCAGTCGAGGTCGCCATCGTTGTCGTAGTCGCCGATTGCGGACCCCATACCGTTTTCGTCGGTCAGCACATCCGAGACACCGGACTCGGCGCTGAACATTCCATCCCCAACATTCAGGTAGAGACGCGACATCCCGTAGTCAGAAACAACCGCCAGATCAGTAAGGCCGTCGCTGTTCATGTCCGCGAATCTCGGGGCGAAGACCCACAGGTCAATACCCGGTTCAGAACGAAAGTCGTAGGGTTCCAAACGCCCCTGCCCATCGTTGGCGTACATGAACAGAGGAGTAAGGTTGTTCTCCCCGATTATCGGATTCGGATTCTCGGGCGGTGGCCAGTCGTTGACTATTTTGGTAGCCGCATCGTAATTCTTCGCTGTTTCGGAGTTCCACTCCCCCAGCGCGAGTTCGAGCATTCCGTCGTTGTTCACGTCCCCCCAGCTCGGGCTTGTGGCGAACATCTTCGGCTCGGTCAGCATGGCGTCATCCACGCTAAACTGTCCCTCTCCGGCGTTGACAAGCAGGTAATGAGGCGCGCTCTGCGCGGCAACCACAATGTCAATGTCGCCATCGTTGTCGAAGTCCGCCGCCGCCGCCGCCGCTCCCAGTTTTGTCGGAAGGCCAGCTCCCCGCTGAATAGCCTCTTCGGAGAATGAGCCATCCCCCTGGTTCATGTACAGCAGACTGGGAGCCTCGCCGCCCCGAAGGACGAAGAGATCAACCCATCCGTCGCCATCGAAATCCTCGGCGACGGCCCCTCCAATCATGTCTTTCGGTTCCAGCTTGCCCAAGAGCGACTCCGGGGCGGTGTGGCTGTGTGTGATGCCCGCCGCGAGGGTCACGTCGGTAAACCGCATGGTGCTCACCCACTCACCGTCACCCGGGAGAACGGAATCGGTCGAAGACAGCGCGGGGCGCGTTGCGGAGCCGTAGTCCGCGCGCAGGCCGAAGTCCGGCCCGTTGCCGAGTGAGACGAATGCCAGCACGACCATACCCCCCGCAACTCCCAATGCCCACGTGCTTGCCCCGAAGGTTGCGATGGCCTTCTTGGGCATGACTTTGGCCAGTCCCCAGAACGTAATCGGCCCTCCGGCCGCCGCAGTGAACAGCAGCGCTGCCGCGGGCGCAGTACCCATGCCTGCCATGAGCAGCACTGCCACGAGAGGAATCTCGAACAGCAGCGGCACGTTAATAGCGATACCGATGGTCGCGACGATTACTATGCCAAGAATGTCGTCTCCGAGCCATGTCGTCACGGTCTGAGGACTCAGCCACTGGATGGCAAGGCCGCTGGCGAACCCTGCTAGAACCATCACCGGGGCCAGGCGTATCACGTGTCCGGCGGTTATCTTCACCCATTCTCGAAAGCCTTCCCCCAACGCCTCCCGCCATCCAATAGTGTCCGGTCCAGACGGAGCATAAGGCAGATCCAGGATAACTTCATCATCTCCCCGCACAACCCTCGCGACCAGTGGGCCTATCAAGAGAGCGCCCACCAGGCTCACTCCGATGCGCGCCCCTCCAATCAGGGGTACGAACACCATAGCCGCCATGATCATGGCTGGAAGATTCAGTGTCGAAGACCCCTGCGTGATAGCCAGGGTGGTCTCGATACCCGATCCCCTTCTTCGGAACGCGGAGGCCACCGGAACGATGCACGCGGAGCAGAGGTTCATGGCCGGGCCGATGAGTAGGCCCTTCAGCGATCCCCTTATGCCCGTCGCCGAAATTCCCCATCCTGCCGACTTCGGAAACACGAACGCCTCGGTTGCTCCGGCGACCAGAAAAGCGAAGGTCATGCCCACCGCCACCAGCCTGAGATACGTCAGCGAGAAATCCCACCAGCGCGAGACAAATGACTTCTCCGGCGGGCCTTCGATGCAGAAACCCTGAAAACACTCCGCCGCGGGAGACGTCGCCACAGCGAGATCGGCCTGCACCGTGTCCAGCTTGGGAACGCGGTTGAATACCAGGAAGAGTGCCAGCAGGACAGCTATCAGAGCCAGGCCGACGATACGGCGCTTCTTCAGCCCGCTATCGCAGAGGGAGTTGGGGAAATTGTTGGTTCTGGCTCGAATCCTTAGCATGGCGTATGAGTTACCGTGTTCCGGCTACAATTGCAAACGGGGTGTGGTGATTATTGTCTCCACACCCCGTTGCGATTGTCGTTGTACTAATCAGGCCCGGAAGCTATTCCCTGATGCCAGTCCTATCCTCTCTCATATCCTGATCGAGCCAGACGTAGGCCCACTTGGACGCGAAGTCAACAAAGGCCAGGACATGTTCACCGTTGTGGTTCTGTACCCAAGGTTGCCAGTAGTCGCCACCGAAGCCGGCCGGCACCTGGATAATTGGAGCCAGTTCGAGGAAGCCGACGTTCGCGGCCTTAATCAGAGCGATCTGTTCGTCAGAGACGGTCGCGGCCAGAACGTCTTCCCACATGGCGTGCCACACAGGGTCGTTCAGGTTGGACCTGTTCCACTGGTGTCCCGCCCTGAAGTCGTTCAGTGCGTTCGGCCTCGCCACAAGAGCATTGAACATGAAGTCGTACTGCTTCTCGAACAGTCTGCTCTGTATGACAGGACTGTCCACCAGATCGAGCGTAACCTCTACGCCTATATCCTCCCAGAAGCCCAGCGCTATCTGCGCCGATTCCAACTCGAGTTCAATGGTATTTCGGATCATCAACTCTATCGCGAAGCGCTTGCCGTCCTGCAGCGGATATCCCGCCTCATCCAGAAGTTCTCCGGCCTTCATGGGGTCGTACTCAAAGTATTCCTGCACGGAATCCGGCTGCTGGTCCAGCGGCACGTAGTGGAGCGGCCACTCCGGCGACGACGGGAACGCGAACGTAACCGAGTCGCCCTGGAACAGATCGTCAGAGAAGACAGACCTGTCGATAGCCATGTTCATCGCGCGACGCACTTGCAGGTCGTCGAACGGAGGCTTGTTCATCGGCATCCAGAAGATATGGGCGTCCTGAAGGGGCTTCACTTTGCCGAGGTCCGGGTTCGACTCTTCGATGCTGGCGTGGTCGGAGGTCCTAACCGAGCGCAGCTTGTCAATTTTGCCTGTTCTCAAAGCGGCCAGCCGGGCGGCCTCCTGAGGGATGATTATCTCTACGACGCCGTCCATGAAGGGCATCGCATACTCTCTGCCATCCACGTTATAAGTCCGGTACCAGTCCGGGTTCTTCTCGAATTCGATCTTGCTGCCGGCTACGTATCCGCCCTCGACCGTCATCCATGGGCCAGTACCCGACTGGTTCCAGGGGTCATCTGTACCCAGTTCGATGGTTTCCGGGGGAGCGGCTATCAGGTAGGGACCCCACGCGAACTCATAACCCCAGAACGAGACCGGCTTGTTCGTGTGATAGGTAACAGTATCGAGCGCACCGTCGCCGTCGGTGTCGTCGCCGGTGACTTCATCCAGGAAGTCGTGTCTTGGCCAGCGGCAGTCCTTGATACGTTCCATCTCGGTGACCAGTTCTTCAACTGTGACTTCTCTACCGAAGGTGGGGTGCTTGTTTTGCCACTTGACACCTGGCCGGAGGTGGAAGCTATAGGTCACCGGGTCGGGCACTTCCCAGCTGTCGGCCAAAGAGCCGGTGGCTAGTTTATCAGTTCCGAAGCCGAGCACCGGCAGGTAGGTGGTCTCGCCGCTTCCCGACGGGCCCTTGTTGTAGTCCCCGAACAGGAAATTCTCGACCGCGTATGTCAACATGTGCTGGTTCTTGAACTCGCACATATCCCATTTGGACCCTGGGTCGCTGGCGGTCGCGAGTCTCAGTGTCCCGCCGTAGGATGGGCCTGTTCTTATTTCGACGGTCTTGATGTCCTCGGGCCTAAGCTGGGTCATCGCGACCGGCGCGGCCTCCACTGCAGCCTCAGCCGCCTTCTTCGCGGCTTCTTCGACGGTCTTCTGGATCTCCGCCTGGCTGGTCTCAAGCGCCGAGGCCACTATGCTCGCCACCTCCGCTTCGGTGAGACCGGGCGCCTGCTGTCCCAGCGCGTCGGTTATTGCAGCGGCCACGTCGGCCTGTGTAACACCGGATTCCGGCTGGGAGGCCAAGGCATTGGCTATTGCACCGGCCATATCTGCTTCTGTCAGCTGTCCGGGCTGCGACTTCAAGGCGTCGGCTATGGCCTCGGCCACGTCGGCCTGGCTCGCCCCTCCCTGGGCCGCCATCGCTGCCTGTACAGCGGACGCGACTTCAGCGGACGTAGCGCCTTGCGGCTGCGCCTGCATAGCCTGCTGAATTATCGCCTCGACATTTATTGGCGTTGCCGTTGGCGGGACCTGTGCTGCCGGCTGTTCACTCGAACATGCCACTAGCGCCGTAAGCGCCAACGCCAAAATCGCCATCGCTGCTATTAAGTATATTTTTCTCAACTGTGATACTCTTCCTTTCCTATCCTATGCTTTTGCTTTTGACAACACGATGTGGACTGGCCATAATTCGCGCGACTCAAATAATAGTGAACATTCTCCTAATGTCAAGAGACTGCTCTTGCCGTTTCACCAATCATGTCTGCTTCTAATATCTACCTCCAGAGGCTCCTCTAAGCCGTGGATCCAGCAAGTCCCTGAGCGCGTCGCCGAGCATATTCGTGCTGTACACAACTATGCTCAACGCAAGACCGGGCCATATTGCAAGCATCGGCGCTACGTACATATAGTTCATCGCCGCGCCGCTGAGCATTCCGCCCCAACTGGGCGCAGGAGGCGGCACGCCGAGACCTAGAAAGCTCAAGCCGGCCTCGGCCAGCATCATGCCGGGCATACGAGTGGTAACCAGAACGAGCAGGAACGGGGCGACATTCGGAAGCACATGGCGCAGGAGTATTCTGGGCGTCGATACGCCGACAGCCTGTGAAGCCTCGATGTAGGCATTCTGCCTGATTCCTATGACAGCCCCTCTTACCGACCTGGAACCGCCTAGTCCGTATTGCAATCCCAGAATGAACACTATATTCCACAGACCCGGCCCAACCAGCGCCACCAACAGTATCAGAAGTATCAAGTCTGGGAAGATGAGCCATGCGTCAATGAACCTCTGGACAACAAGATCGAACTTGCCTCCAAAGTACCCTGAGGGAAGTCCTATGAGACAGGAGACGACGAGAGAAGTCACACTGCCGATTACGCCCACGAGCATGGAGATGCGAGCGCCGTAAACGATACGGCTGAAAAGGTCGCGGCTTATGCTGTCGGTGCCTAGAAAATGATCGAACGAGGGTGAAGTTAGACGTTCGAACCGCGTTTTCGTCCCGTCCTCATTTTCAACCTTCTGCTGATTGAAATCGTACGGCGCAATAACATTGGCGAAAACGCCAACCAGGAAGAACACAAGCACAACGACCGCCGACGCCGTGCCGAGCGGCTTTGTCCTTACCAGCCGCGTGAAGAAATCGGCGAATGGACTGCGTCTCTTTTCGAATACTGGAGCGCCTAAAGTTGCTTGTGCCATTCTTCCGATGCACCTCTATCTGTAGCGAATCCTGGGATCGAGCCAGGCATAGCTCAAGTCGGTTATCAGGATAATGAGTAGGACGAACATACTGAACACCAGCGTTACCCCGATAATCACGGGGAAGTCTCGGAGGAACGCTGCTTCGATTGCCAATCGCCCCATTCCGGGCAGGCCAAAGATCTGTTCGATAATCACCGAACCCCCTATTACAACGGGTATGTTGAGTCCTATCACCGTAATTACCGGGATAAGCGCGTTCTTGACCGCGTGCCTGAATATCACGGCCTTCTCAGTCAGACCCTTCGAGTATGCGGTCCTGATGTAGTCCTCTCTAACCACCTCCAGCATCATTGTGCGCATCAGCCTCATATTGACGCCGTTGATAGCCATACCCATGATAGCCGCGGGAAGTATGTACATCTTCAGGTTGCCCCATGGGTCTTCCCAAGGAGAAATGTTAATTATGGGCGGAGACCATCCCCACCAGATCGAGGGAAAGACTATGACCATAATACCTACCCAGAAAGACGGAAGGCTGATGAAGAGAATAGCGAGACTTCGGAAGGCATAATCCGCCACCGAGTCCTGTCGCACCGCCGAGTATATGGCCACAGGGAAGGAGATGAACATAGCGATTACCAAGGCCATGATGCCGAGTTCGAAGGTGACAGGCAGCCTCTGTATTATCTGATCTCTTACGTTGAAGCCCATGAGAATCGAATCGCCTAGGTCGCCATGAAGTATCAGGTCTCGCCACCAGCGCACGTACTGCACGTAGATTGGCACGTCTATCCCCAATTGCGCCTCGAGTTCGGCCCGCAACAGTCCGCGGTCCTCCTTGCCGGAGAGGTCCATCTGGCCTATCAGGACATCTATCGCGTCCCCCGGAATAATGCGTAGCGCGCCCGTGGTCAGCAGCGTGACGATAAGCAGAGTCGGTATGGTCAGCAGGAGCCTTCTAATTATGTACGTGGTCATCTGGCTGTATCACCCTCAGAAATCAACTCTTACGCCCGCTTCTTCCAGCTTGGGAATAACTACGTCTTTGGAATTCTCGTCCAGCGGCAGACCCCAGAGCCTGATTGTGACTCCTTCACCCAGTCCGGCTTCCAGGAGTGGCGAGATGTCGGTAATTTCATTTCTGGCAAGTTCAAGGTGGGTTAGGTTGGACAGTGACGCCAGAGGCGATATATCGTTTATCTGGTTCTTGGTGAGATTGAGCTTGGTGAGGTTGGTGAGGTTGGTGAGGACCGATATGTCGCTTATCTGGTTCTCCCAGACGTCCAACTCGGTCAGATTAGTCAGTCCGGCTAGGGGCGAAATGTCGCTTACCCGGTTGTCCTTCAATCTAAGGTAAGTCAGATTGGTCAGTCCGGCTATCGCGGTGATGTCCTCGATGTCGTTCTGCGCGAGATCCAGCCTTGTCAGCTTAGTAAGGCCGGCCACCGGAGATATATCTCCGGTGGCGTTCTGGGACAGATCGAACTCGGTCAGGTTGACCATGTGCTCCAATCCGGATATGTCTGCGACATACAGCAACTGGTTCAGGCTGAAGGACGTGAACTCCGCCACATCCGTGATCATGATAGGCCCTTCATCCTGCTTCAGATCCTTTCTGACATATTCCTCGACCGTCGGGTCGGGGAATATTACCTCTCCCTCCGCCGCCACTCGCTGTGGCCTATCATCTTGGGCCACGGTTTTCTGGCCTGGCCTCTGCGCGCGCCTGGCGTCTTCCGCTATTTCTTTCGCCAGCACTTGTTCCGCCTTTTCAGCCGGAGGCTCCCCACCGCCACCGCAAGCGACAGTAATAAGCGTCATTGCGAAGACCATAGCCCCAAGAAACCACAGGCGATTCAACATTGCCCTCCATATCCCATAGCTGCGCTCCAACTCTCAAATCCTGACTCACAAGATAAGATTCAGGAAATAATTTTACCCCAAACTCACTGTTACCCCAAACTCACTGTTCCCCCAAACTCACTGTTCAATGACAAGACAGACTATATGAAAGACCACCCATGTTGTCAACAGCTATCAGATAGAGTAACCGTCCCACAGGAACGCCCCATCGCCTCTTCAAGTTTATCGTAGTTTCTCAAATCACTACGTTTCCACTTCCGTACTATGCTACAATCTCCGCATGAAAAGTGCCATCTACACCCTTGCATACATAAATAACCCGATGTGCGGGTTTATGTTCAGTTCACCAATTTAGATATTTGCAGAGGAGGATTACCCTGAGCCTGGTTCAACATGAAAGCCATGGTGTGGCTGAGCGCTTTTCTGAGCAGACGATTGCTCAGATGCCACATATCCCTGGCCCACACACGCTTGATCAGGTAGCGGTCCACTAATTGTCCGAAGACCGTCTCTATCCTATAACGGAAGCGACTGATCGTCGCACTTCTGCGCGGCCAGGGCTCGGAAGAAGCTCTTTTGAACTGTGCTTGAAGATTAAGCCCATCTCTATCCAGTTCCTCTTTGAGTCTGGGACTCCAGTAGTTTCGGTCTCCCAACATGGTTCCGCGCCGCCCGTTGACCAACTCGGGAACCACAGCTGTCTCATGGACTTGGGCAGGCGCTATGCCGAAGCTGACTATCACACCCGGCCACGCCACCAGTGCGTGCAATCGAAAGCCGTAGAAGGTCTGGCGCGCAACGGTATCGTGTCCAAAGCCGGCCTCACCCCTGAAGCGCTGGCATCTGTATGCGCGAGCGAACTGACAGACAGGGACAGCGAAACTGTCAACCAGTTTCAGAGAGGGGTCGTATCTGACCTGTTCAAGCATACGCTGCCATATCATCTCCTTGACGCGCCACAGATTGGCCGCCTGTCTGACGAATGTGGTGCGATGTATCTTTCCCATTTCAGGGAAGAAGTGCGAATAGTGTCTGCGGAAGTAGTCATAGATGGCCTTGTCCTGGTTCAGAGACAGATACTCTCCTACTATCTCCATGGTGAGCGTCTCGCTGTCTGAGAGTGCGGGCGCAGGCCCTCTCTGTCTGAGGCGTATTGTTCCAAAAAGCTGTTTCATAGTGTCGTCAATAATGCAGAAAACGGTTATTATGAAGTCGTCCAGGTCCATGGCGTCATCCTCGGAGTTTGATGCAACCCTATTAGAGACGCTATGACTTGGACTTTCAACTGTTTCTATCCTTTATCCAAAAACTTGCACACGGGGTTAAATACAAGATTATCAATAGCGATTCGCTCGCCTGCGAAAATTTTCTCCCCATAGCTAAACACTGGTGTTTTCAGGTTAAATGCAGGTCAGAATCGCCACTAGCGACCCGCCTGCGGCCACCTGTTAGGGGCGCCAGCATTCTCCAGCACAACTATAAATCACAATATATAAAACCCTTCCAGTCAGGCCTCATTCGCCACTGTTCGATCCGAATCGTTCACCCTGATTCATTCAGACTTTGCAAAAACCCTGAAGGAACGCTCCAATCTTCCCCTCCTGTGCTATACTCGAAACCGTCGCCAGGCCAAAACTAATGACTGATAACTAAGGACTCCCAGCCATGAAAATCACAAGCCTCACAATGGAAACCTACCGCTGGAAGCGCGACAAGCCCATACGCAATGGAATGTACGTGTACCCCACTTCCGGCCTGAACGTCGTTAAGGTGGAAACCGACGAGGGCTTCACCGGCGTCGGTCTCGCGGGCGGCGTACAGGGCGCGGAGGAGATAGGCGCGGCCATCCTGGAACACTTCGCGCAGGTAGTTGTCGGACAGGACCCCTTCGACACCGAGCGTATATGGGACAATATGTGGCAGCCCAAGCTGGTCGGACGACGCGGGATTACCACCCGCGTCATCAGCGGAATAGACATCGCCCTCTGGGACCTCAAGGGCAAAATCACCGGCCTGCCTGTCTACAAACTGCTTGGCGGCTACACCAACAAGGTTCCCGTTTACATAGCGGGTGGCTACTATGAAGAGGGCAAGGGGCTGGGAGAACTCGCCGAGGAGATGGTGATCGCCGTCGGTCTCGGAGCGCGCGCAGTCAAGATGAAGATCGGCGGCGCGCCCATCAACGAGGACGTCGAGCGCGTGCGCGTCGTAAGAGAGGCCATAGGCTCCAACACGAGGCTGATGGTTGACGCCAACTGTGCCTACCGCCACTTCGAGGCGCAGGAGATAGCGCGCAAGATGGAACCCTACGACGTGTTCTGGTTCGAGGAGCCGGTGAACCCCGACGACTACGAAGGACACAGGCTCGTCAGCCAGTCCACCATCATCCCGGTAGCCACCGGCGAGAACGAATACACCCGCTACGGCTTCAGAGAGCTTATCGAAGGAAGATGCTGCGACATTCTCCAGCCGGACGGCCTGATAATGGGCGGGGTCACCGAGTTTATGAAGGTAGCCGCGCTCGCACAGGCGCACGACCTTCTCATAGCCCCGCACGGCAACCAGGACGTACACGTCCACCTCGTATCCGCGATACCTAACGGCCTCACCGTCGAATACTACAGTAACTCCACCGACCCGATGTGGGGCCATATGTTCAACGAGACCCTGATGGTCGAGGACGGCCACGTCAGCCCACCCGACCGCCCCGGCTTCGGAATCAACCTGAATGAAGACGCCCTAGCTCCGCACAGGGTAAGATGATTCGGGCGAATTCTTTCACAACTCAAGTTCGAGAAATGTGTAAAGCACCCAGGGAGAAGCAAATTCGATTTACTGTGAAGTCCTCGCCGACGAGACAGGGCGAAATTGGACGGCCCGCTGTTTACGGGAGTTAATTGTTGAATGCAATGTAATGTCCCACACGGTCTGTGTCTTTCTACTTTTCAAGCAGAACGGCTAGGCTTCCAAGCATTGAACGCAAACGCAACAATGAGAGCAACTTGGTCTCCGCAGACTGAATCGCAATTGAGAAGGGCAACGATACATTCACTCCGAAGATTCTTCCTAGTCCTACTATGGCATACCTCGCAGGGCCTCCAGAGAGTTCGCATCTTATGGTCTTGAAACCTCGTGCCGCCGCTAAGACATCGGATATGCTCAGAGGGTAGCACTGAGCTCCTGGTTCTCTGGCGAGGTCTCTGATCTTCGTAATTTCGAGGATACGGTAGATGAAGTTAAGTCGCGGATCTAGGAATCCCGCTCGTCCTCCAGGTGCCAGAACTCTGGCCATTTCGGGCATCCCCTGTTCCAAATTAACGTGATGCAGAGTCCCACCCCCGTAAATCCTGTCAAAGGAACCTGCATCAAAGGGAAGTTCCTCACCAATGCCAATTGCGACATCTAGTCTGGAGCTAAGATCCAAATAGCTTGCCATGATCATGGCAATTTGGCCTTCACCTATGGACGGTGTTACCAAGAACGCCCTATCTGCTCCCCCGATTAGCGCTTTGATCGCATGAGATCCAGAGCCTCCAAGTTGTAAAAAGCGGCTCCCTTCTATCGGAGTGAGGATAGAAACAGTTGAAAGTCCAAGTCATAGCGTCTCTAATAGGGTTGCATCAAACTCCGAGGATGACGCCATGGACCTGGACGACTTCATAATAACCGTTTTCTGCATTATTGACGACACTATGAAACAGCTTTTTGGAACAATACGCCTCAGACAGAGAGGGCCTGCGCCCGCACTCTCAGACAGCGAGACGCTCACCATGGAGATAGTAGGAGAGTATCTGTCTCTGAACCAGGACAAGGCCATCTATGACTACTTCCGCAGACACTATTCGCACTTCTTCCCTGAAATGGGAAAGATACATCGCACCACATTCGTCAGACAGGCGGCCAATCTGTGGCGCGTCAAGGAGATGATATGGCAGCGTATGCTTGAACAGGTCAGATACGACCCCTCTCTGAAACTGGTTGACAGTTTCGCTGTCCCTGTCTGTCAGTTCGCTCGCGCATACAGATGCCAGCGCTTCAGGGGTGAGGCCGGCTTTGGACACGATACCGTTGCGCGCCAGACCTTCTACGGCTTTCGATTGCACGCACTGGTGGCGTGGCCGGGTGTGATAGTCAGCTTCGGCATAGCGCCTGCCCAAGTCCATGAGACAGCTGTGGTTCCCGAGTTGGTCAACGGGCGGCGCGGAACCATGTTGGGAGACCGAAACTACTGGAGTCCCAGACTCAAAGCGATCAGTCGTAAGCGGTAATCTGAGTTATAGGGTTTCCTACGGAATCAATCCAAAGCCTAGATGACTTTGGGAATTGAATACCTGCACCTGAAAGATAGCTTTCAACTAAATCGGAGCCGATCATATTGCTAGTAAGCCGAGCAACATCCACATTCAACCGGTTAATGGCCAGGTTGTCATACGCCTTAATCTCCTTTTTGATGCGTTCATAAAACATCTCATCGACTCCTCGATCACTACGGCTGAAAAGACCACCAAGGTACTGACCACAACTCCGATCCGACGGGGCACGATGCGCAAACTGATTTATTGCTGAAATTGAAACGTCAGTATCGTTTGGTGCGCGGTTACATGAATTTACCTATGTTAGAATAGCATTATCAAGAAGATTTGCTGAACAATGGCAGATGAGTGATATGACAAGACTCCCGGGGTGGACTTGACAATGAAAATCACCATCGTAACGCCCGTGTTCAACGACCCCCGCGTCGCGCGCGCCCTCGATTCCATCCTCGCCCAGCGGCACGAGCATGAACTCGAACTGGTCGTCGTGGACGCCGGTTCCACCAACGGCACCATGGAGATTCTGGAATCATACCGCGACCGTATCACCACGCTGATAAGCGAGCCGGACGACGGCATCTACGACGGCATGAACAAGGGTATCAGCCGCGCCACCGGCGATATCGTAGGAATACTCAACGCAGACGACCGCTACGCCGACTCGCTTGTGATACAGGAGGTCATGGACGCATTCGCCGATAAAGAGACCGACGCCTGCTATGGCGACCTGGTTTACGTCAACGACAATGATGATGTAGTGCGCTATTGGAGCGCCGGAAGTCCGAGCGCGGCAAAATGGTACTGGGGCTGGATGCCGCCCCATCCCACGTTCTTCGTTCGCAGGAGCGTCTATGACAGGTACGGCGTATTCGACCTCGGATTCCCCATAGCCGCCGACTACGAACTGATGATGCGCCTTATTCTCAAGCGGCGCATCAGCGTAAAATACATAGACCGCGTGCTGGTGAGAATGGCCCTCGGCGGCGCGTCCAACAGTTCTATCTCCAATATCGTCAAAGCTAACTCGGAAGTGGCCCGCGCCTGGCGGAACAACCGCCTGCACGGTGGGTTCCTGGTCCCGTTCCTGAAACCTGCGAGCAAGATATTCCAGTTCACACCTCGTTTTACAAAAAGAGAACCTCGCTGAAATTTGCCGCAGTCCCCTTGAACAGTTACAATCAGGGCCATGGGCATTAGCTACTCCATAGATGAGGCCGGGAAGAAATTCCCCGAAATAGTCCGGCAGGCGCGGAAGGGATACGCTGTCACCATCACCTGTGAAGGAAAGTCCGTGGCTGAGATCCGACCGGTCGAGCGCGACCTTCGAGAAAATCTCACTGTGGAAGAATGGTTTGACTATCTGGAACGGATAGGAGTGTTGAGCGCCTCCGACGTCCCCGGAAAGCCGTTCGAGCCGATAGCTACAGTGCCAGGCGCGTTGGATAGCTTCCTTGCCGAAAGGTGGGGCGAAGACGCCGAGCGATGGAAGGGCCCCTCAAAATAGTGAGCGACGCCTACCTCGACTCGTCCGTTATCGTAGCTATCGTCTTGAACGAACCCGGTAGTGGCGACCTAGCGCTTCGGCTGTATGGATTTTCGCGGCTTATTTCCGCAAACCTGCTTGAAGCCGAACTATACTCTGTGCTTTCTCGTGAGGGACTCGAATTGAACGAGAATTTAATCTCTGGCATCGGATGGGTTCACCCCAATCGCTCTCTCCGCCCGGAAATGGCACTTGCGTTGGCCGCAGGATACCTGCGTGGCGCTGACCTTTGGCACGTTGCTGTTGCCCTTTACACCGCCCGAAAGCCGGACGAACTGGCTTTCATCACATTGGACAACCGTCAGCGAACTGTCGCGGCGGCTCTGGGCTTCCACGCCTGAGTCATTCAACCGGCCAGCGCAAAACACTGAGGATACAGTCATGAAAGTCGTCGTTACCGGAGCCGGTGGGTTTATAGGCCACCACCTCGTTAAGCGCCTGAAGTCCGAGGGACACTGGGTCCGGGGCGTGGACATCAAGTACCCCGAATACGAAGATAGCGCGGCAGACGACTTTCTGCTCGCCGACCTCCGCCATTTCGAAAGTTGCCTTCAGGCCACCGACGGCATGGACGACGTTTACCAACTCGCCGCCGATATGGGCGGAATCGGCTACATCACCGCCAACCACGCCTTTCTCACCCGCAACAACACCCTCATCAACAGCCATATGCTCGAGGCCGCTAGGGTATCGAAGGTGGACAGGTATCTCTACACCAGTTCGGCCTGCGTATATCCCAGCTTCCTCCAGGAGAGCGAAGACGTAACTCCTCTGAGAGAGGATGAAGCCGTCCCCGCCGATCCCGAAAAAGGCTACGGGTGGGAGAAGTTGTTCGCCGAGCAGCTAACCACCTACTACCACGAAGAATGCGGCCTCGATGTGCGGATAATCCGCTTCCACAATATATACGGGCCTCTGGGCACATACGACGGCGGAAAGGAAAAAGCCCCCGCCGCCATCTGCCGAAAAGTCGCCATAGCTCCCGACGGTGGCAGCATAGAGGTCTGGGGCGACGGTGAGCAGACTCGCAGCTTTTGCTACATCGCCGATTGCGTCGAAGGACTGCGCCGTATCATGGAGTCCGGCTATACCAGGCCCGTCAACCTGGGGACTGAAGAACTGATAACTGTGAACCAGCTCGTTGACGCCGTCTGCTTCGCCGCCGGAAAAAACCTGCTCCGGCATCACGACCTCACCAAGCCCCAGGGCGTCCGCGGACGCAACAGCGACAACACCATCCTGGCCGAAATAATCGGCTGGCAGCCCCAAATCGCCATCAGCGAAGGCATCAAGTACACCTACGACTGGATAGCCGATGAGATAGCCCAAACCGGAAGCTCGTCTCTTGATTCACCTGAACAAGTGAGACAGGTTTCGACAAGAAAGCCGACCCTATGATTCCCAACCGCATGAAACGGAAACTACTATCCGGCCAGCCCGCATTCGGAGTTTCAGTCATGTTCCCCTCTCCCCACATAGTTGACATCGTCGGGCGGCTGGGCTTCGACTGGATACTTATCGACTGCGAACACGGTTCCATTTCGCTCGAAAGCGTCGAGCTTATGGTCATGGCCGCCGAGACCTCCGGCGTCACCCCAATCGCCAGGCCGCCCGTCAACTCGTTTGAGGCAATCGGTCAACTCATGGACAGGGGCGTAATGGGAGTGCAGGTGCCCCATGTAAACACAGCGGAAGACGCCCGGAGAACGGTTGAATCGGTTAAATACCATCCGCTCGGCCAACGCGGACTGGCCGCCGGAGTCAAGTCCGCCTCTTACGGCTACGGTATGTCAATGTCCGAATATGCCGAACACTCCAACAGGGAAACCCTGGTCTGCGTCCAACTGGAGGAAGCGGAGGCTGTCCAGAACGTGGAGCAGATTGTGCGGGTAGAGAATGTGGACGTTTTCTTTGTAGGCCCATCCGATCTGTCCCAGTCCCTCGGATACCCGGGCCGCCCGGACGCCCCCGAGGTGCGAGAGGCAATGGATAGCGTGTTCGCTTCAATCGCGGCGGCTGGAAAGGTGTCCGGTTCGGCGGGCAATGCCCACGCGACACGGCGATACCTTGATCAGGGCGTCACGTATCTATATACCCATCTGACCACGCTGCTCTCGTCCGCGGCCGGAGCGTTCATGGAAGAAGTAACTTCCTGATTCGGGCTTCCCTGTATCCAATGTCCGACGACAGTCGCCCATACACGCCAATACGACTTGCAAGGTATCGGGGTCTGGATCCAGAGTCTTTTCAAAGTCAGCCTGGATTTCAGGGTCTTTTCGTTTTCAGGAGACGAGTTGATCAACGGGATGACCGTCCCCTCTCCCTCTATGGGCTGAGAGCGGTAGGTAAAAGTGTACAGCCAAGTATGAATACCAACGTACAGCCCCCTCTCCCTGAGGGTGCTGACAGGGGTATGTAAAGTCGAAGGACAGGTATGAGGAGTTGGAAAGCGCGTGGCATTGTGGCATCTTTTTGGTACCAAACAGAAAGGTTGCCACAGATTCGCCATGCGCCTCCCGCCCGAATGTTACCAGATCGCTCAGACCATACAATACCATCTGCCGCACCTCAGAGAGTCTCAGTCGCTGGGTCTGACCCTGTGAGTGTACGGCACTATTGTCATGGGCAGCGCTTGTCAGAACGCAGTTTCGACAGCGCTTTCGTTCATGGGCAGCTTCGACACCATGCGCCAGTATCTCAGACAGTGGTTGTACGACGGTCAGCACAGGCCCAGACCGACAGCGACACAGATCGACGTGGAGTCGTGCTTCGCTCCGCTGTTGAGATGGGTGCTGTGTCTGTGGAAGTCGGACAGACTGGCGCTGGCAATAGACCCGACGATGAAGGGAGACCAGCTCAACTCGATAGTCATAAGCGTGGTCTATCGAAGTTGTGCTATTCCGGTGGCCTGGCACGTGCTGGCTGCGAACAGACCGGGCGAGTGGATAGCGCCCACAATGAGGCTGCTCGATCTGCTGGCCGATGCGGTGCCCAACCATATGAGTGTGTTGGTGATGTGCGACAGAGGACTGAGGAGTCCGAGACTGTGGAAGAAGATATGCTCTGTGGGCTTCCATCCGTACGTCAGACAGTCGATCAACACCGTGTTCTGTCCGCAGGGAGGCACCCGCATCAGAGCGCGTCATCTGGTTCCAGGACCCAATCACGCATATGTCGGCTACGGCACGGCGTTCAGGGCCACCTCCAAGCGTCGTCTGGGAACGATGATCGTGGTGTGGGTGGACGGAGCGGACGAGCCGTGGCTGGTGATGACCGACCTGGCTGTGGACGCCGCCGGAGTGTGCTGGTACGCACTTCGGTTCTGGATAGAACTGGGCTTCAGAGCGCTCAAAAGTCTGGGCTGGCAGTGGAACAAGACTCGAAGGACAGACCCTCAGCGGGTGAGTCGACACTGGTTGGTGTTGTCGGTGGCGACACTGCTGACGATGGCGTACGGTAGCCGAGTCGAGGATGCCGCCGATCTGGGGCGAGAGCCGGGCAACCTCAGAGCGCCGCCGAAGTGTCTATCGCCGACTCATCGCAGCGCCCACAGCAGTCCTGGTCGGAGCGTCAGTGTGCTGAGACTCGGCACGGCCTGGCTGAGACGGCTTCTTAACAGGGGTAGAGTATGGAAGAGAGTGTGGCTGCTTCCCGAAGAATGGCCCAAACCACCACCCGGAATGAAGATCATTCAACATACACCACCATGAGCAACAGATACATACCCCTCTCAGCCCTGAGGGTGAGGGTGATCCACACTATTTCGTCTATGGGATGTCCGATAATGAAAAGACCCTAGCCTGGGTTTCCCTTCTACTATATAAAATGCCTCCAATGCGCTATAATGTACGCATGAGAAACAACTTCTGCGACACACTATTCATAAATGGGAACTTATCAATGACATTCGCCTGCGTGAGAAAAATTTCTCTTAGCTACAAACGCTGGGAAACGCTGGGTGAAAATGGCCCCAGCGTCCCCCCAGCGTCTCCCCGTTAATCGCCCAGCGTATGCCCAGCGGTTCACTCGACAATTATAGATCCAGGTATATGCAACCGCATCGAACAGAGCTTTTCTCTCATGTTCGGGCTGATTCGACCGCTCCGACTGATTGCCAACTCTGAAAACGCCCTGGGTCTGGATCTATTCCAAGAACCATTACGGGAGACCGCATGAAATACGACACCATCATCATAGGCGCGGGCTCCGCCGGATGCGTACTCGCCTCACGCCTGAGCGAAGACCGACAACGCTCCGTGCTGATTCTCGAAGCCGGCCCCGACTATCCCAACTTCGACACACTCCCCGACCACATCAAGTATGGCGTCCACACCTGGTACGAGTCCTACGACCCCCTGGCGCACACCTGGGGATACGAAGCTCGCGCCTCCGACGACAGGGAGCCGTTCAGGCTGCCCAGGGGCAAGGTCACCGGCGGCTCCAGCGCAATCAACGGCCAGGTATGGTTCAGAGGCATCCCCGAGGACTTCGAGGAATGGGCCGGCCTCGGAAACGACGGGTGGGACTTCCTCAGCGTTCTCCCCTACTTCCGCAAGTCCGAGACCGACCTCGACTTCCCAGGCGACGACTTCCACGGCTCAGACGGCCCCATACCTGTCCGACGCTACACCGACGACGACCTTCTCCCCAGTCCCAGCGCGTTCCTGGAAGCGTGCGTCGCCTCGGGCTTTCCCAGAACCCACGACATGAACCACCCCGAATCAACCGGGGTCGGATTCTACGCGCTCAACCGGATGGACGGCATACGCATGAGTACCGCCCTCACCTACCTGCGTATGGCCAGAAATCGACTCAACCTGACTCTCAGGTCTGACGTCCTGGTACACCGGGTGCTGTTCGACGGCTCGCGCGCTATCGGCGTTGAGGCCGAGTCCGGCGGGGAGATATTCAGGGTGGAAGCCAACCGCATAATCCTGAGCGGCGGGGCAATCAACTCCCCTCAGCTCCTTATGCTCTCCGGCGTCGGGCCTGCGCGCCACCTGTCCGAACTTGCCATCCCGCTTGTCGCCGATGTTCCGGGTGTCGGTCAGAACCTGCGCGACCACCCCGCCGTCTTCATGCACTACCAGAGCGAAGTCACACTCCCGGACCGGCCGCCGCCCCTCCAGATAGGGATGCGTTACACCACGCCCGGCTCGCCGTTCCGAAACGATATGCAGATGCGCCCGATTCAGATACGCACCGAGCATATCCCCGCAGACTTCCAGATAAGCGAGGGCAGTGTCCCCACCGGATTCAGCATCGCCATGCAGAAGGCCCTCTCCCAGGGAGAAATCACGCTCGCCAGCGCGGACCCCGGACACCCGCCAATCCTGGACTATCGCTACCTCACCGACCCGTTCGACCGCGAGAGAATGCGCGGTGCGGTGCGTCTCTGCGCCCAGATTTCAGCCATGCCCGAGTACTCCCCCGCGCGAATGTCCCGCCTCTCGCCCACCGACGACGTACTGGCCGACGACAATGCCCTGGACGACTGGCTGATGATGAACGTGCTGACTCAGCACCACTCCTCCGGCACCTGCAAGATGGGCCCTCATTCCGACCCCATGGCCGTTGTTGACCAGCGTTGCCTCGTGCGCGGCCTCGACAACATCATGGTAATAGACGCTTCTATAATGCCCGATGTCGTGCGAGCCAACACCAATGCCACCACCATAATGATCGCCGAGAAAGCCGCAGACCTGATAAAGCAACTCCCAGACTCCTCGCTTTCCCATTGACAACCGACGACTCAAAACTAAAAACTGATAACTGAAGACTAACAACTACTCACAAGAGGTGATCGTGGCAACTACAGGATCCCGCGTGGACTTGGACAAGATAGCATCCCTGTGCAAGCGCAGGGGTTTCATATTCCAGAGCAGCGAGATATACGGCGGACTCGCAAGCACCTGGGACTACGGCCCGCTCGGCGTCGAACTGAAGAAGAATATCAAGGACTCCTGGTGGCGAACCTTCGTCTGGAGCCGCGACGACATCGTGGGCCTGGACGCCTCGATCCTCATGCACCCCGACGTATGGCGTGCCAGCGGACACGTGGGCAATTTCACCGACCCCCTCGTCGAATGCCGAGACTGCCACCTCCGCTTCAGGGAAGACCATCTCGACGGCCCGGCCTGCCCCGACTGCGGTGGTGAACTCACCGAGGCCCGGCAGTTCAACCTCATGTTCAAGACCTTCATAGGTCCCGTCGAAGACGAGGCCGCCGAAGCATATCTCCGACCCGAGACCGCCCAGGGCATCTTCGTCAATTTCGACAATGTGCTTACCTCCACCCGCAAGCGACTCCCATTCGGCGTCGCGCAGATAGGCAAGGCGTTCAGAAACGAGATAACCACCGGCAATTTCATCTTCAGAACCCGCGAGTTCGAGATAATGGAGATAGAATACTTCGTCAATCCGGGCGAAGACGAAGAGAGCCACGAACAGTGGATCAAGGACTGCCTCGGCTGGTACACCGGCCTCGGCGTCAACCCTGACCGCCTGCGCGTCAGAAATCACGACGACGACGAACTTTCCCACTACGCCAAGGCCACCTGCGACGTCGAATACCTATACCCTTGGGGCTGGGGCGAAATCCAGGGCATCGCCAACCGCACCGACTTCGACCTCAAGGCCCACGCCGAGGCCAGCGGCCAGAACCTCACCTACTTCGACCAGCCCAACAACCGCCGCGTGGTCCCATACGTAATCGAGCCGGCCGCCGGCGTGGACCGCGCCGTAATGACCTTCCTCGTCGACGCCTACACCGAGGAGCAGGTCCCGACCGCATCCGGCAAGACCGAGACCCGCGTCCTCCTGAAACTGCACCCCGAACTCGCCCCGGTGAAGGTCGCCATCCTGCCCCTGTCCAGAAACGCGCGCCTGACGCCCACCGCCCGCGAGGTTTTCGAGACCGTCCGAAAGTCTGGTCGGATTCCCGGATTCGTCCAGTACGACGACACTCAGAGCATAGGCAGACGATACCGCCGACAGGACGAAATCGGAACGCCCCTATGCGTAACCGTCGACTTCGACACCCTGGACGACCACGCTGTCACCATCCGCTACCGCGACACAATGGAACAGACCCGCGTCCCCATATCCGAGCTTGTACAACGTCTCGCCCAAAACCTGACCGACCCGACCGAATAAGAGTTCAGACAAATGCGAATCCTCCACTTTGCCGACGTTCACATCGGCGTAGAAAACTACTCACGCACAGACCCGGATACGGGCCTTTCCACAAGGCTTCAGGACTTCCTGGAAACCTTCGACGAGCTTGTGGACTACGCCATAGGTTCGGACGTGCATCTCGCCCTGTTCTGCGGGGACGCATACAAGAGTCGTGACCCGTCCCAGACCCACCAGCGCGAATTCGCCAGACGCATAGTCCGGCTCTCCGAGGCAGGCATCCCGTCCTTCCTGCTGGTCGGCAACCACGACACCCCGCACGTCCAGGGACGCGCTACCTCGCTGGACATATACCGCACCCTGCCCATGCCCAGGGTAACCATAGGCGACAACGCCACGACCTACCGTATCGAGACCCCCGCCGGGCCGGTGCAGATAGTCGCCACCCCCTGGGTCCGTCGCAGCCAGATTATCGCCAGGGACGAAATGCGTGGACTCACCACTACCCAAATCAACGCGAAGATCAGCGACTCCCTGACAGACATCATCCAGATTCAGGCCGAACGTCTCGACCCCGCCATCCCCGCCATTCTCGCGGGCCACGTCACCGTCAACGACGCCAGAACAAGCTCCGAACAGTCCATGATGCTTGGCAGCGACCACGTTCTGCTCCGAAGCTCTGTCGCTCTCCCGCAGTTCGACTACGTCGCCCTCGGCCACATACACAAGCATCAGGTAATCGGACAGAACCCCCACGTCGCTTACTCGGGAAGCATCCAGCGGATTGACTTCGGAGAGGAACGAGACGAGAAGGGCTTCTGCGTTATAGACCTCGAACCCTCCGAGCCGCAGGGGCAGCGAATGGCCGATTTCCGGTTCGAGCCGGTAAACGCGAGGCGCTTTCTCACCATAAACGTCAAGCTCAGCGCCGACGACCAGTCCCCAAACGACACGATTACCGGCCAAGTATCGCGTCACAGTGTCCGTGACGCCATCGTCAAGCTCAATATCGAAATGCCCGCGAATCTCGAGCCCCTCCTGGCCGACTCCGAAATACGCAAGTCGCTTTCCGAAGCGCACTACGTAGCCGCCATTTCCAGGCAGATAACCGAGCGTCCCCGCACTAGGCTGGACGGAACATACTCCCAGGGACTCACCCCGTCACAGCTTCTCGAAAGCTACCTCCAATCCCGCGACACCCCGCCCGAACGCGCTAAGGACCTTCTCGAACGCGGAGCGCGCCTCATCTCCGACCGCGACCCCGCCTGAATCCATCCCGTTCGTCGCTGCATCCAACCTAGCGACTTGAATAACCGTTATCCTGTAAATCCTCATTCACACAGCGGTGAATCGTGAAAATCACTCTACCCTCCCCCACCCGCTCGCTCACGGCATTAGGTATTCTGGCAGTCCTGTCACTCCTGCTGGTCGCCTGCGGCAGCCCGTCGGAAGAAGACCAAAGCGACGCCAACCCCGCCACCGACTTCGAGCTGACCCTCTTCGGAAACGCCGAACACCAGGCGGGCGATACTATCACCCTGTCCCAGTTCGATGGCCAGCCCATCGTGCTGAACTTCTGGTTCCCCTCATGCCCGCCATGCGTCGCCGAAATGCCCGACTTCGAGAAGGCGTACCAGAAGCACAAGGGCGACGGACTGCGTATGATAGGCATACAACTACTGGGCCTGGACACCGCTCAGGACGGTCAGAAGTTCGTCCAGGACCTGAACGTCAACTATATGCTCGGCCCCGACAGGCAGGGCGACGCCTCCGGCGAGATACTGAAGAACTACCAGATTTCAGGCTTCCCGACTACCATATTCATAGACCGCGACCACAATGTCGTCAGAACCTGGTCCGGCGCCCTCAACCTCGAAAAACTCGAAGAGCTTATAGCCGAAATCTTCTAACCCTCCAGTGACCACAGACGACTCCAACAGGAATACCCACAAATCCCGATTCAGACAACCGCCCGCTCAATCACATAAATCACACGAATCACAGTTCAGACAACCCCCGGAGATCATGAATGACCGCCAGCGACGCCTTTCTGGTCGTGGTCAGGTGGATTCACCTGGTCGCGTCTGCGGCCTGGGTCGGCGGAAGCATATTCTATCTTTTCGTGCTGCGGCCCGCCCTGCGTCGCTCCCCCGAAGCCGGACGCAGGATCAGCGAAACGACCGCCGCCGAGTTCAGGGCCTTGGTGGATACCTGCATCTTCGTTATCCTGGCCACCGGCATCATCCTCACCTTCAATCGTCTGAACATCGGCGTCACCGGGCCGTCATACGGCATAGTCCTGGGCATCAAGGTCGCCCTTAGCGTATGGATGTTCCTCCTGGCCCGCAGCAGGCGCCGCCGAACCGCGCTCCTCGATATGTACAGGGAGAATCCCAAGCCGCCTTCCGGTATGTTCGGGAAGATAGTCAGGGCGATTTCCGGTTACAATACGATAGTCATTCTCGGCGTAATAGTGTTCCTGCTGGCAGACCTGCTCAAAACACTGTACGAGGTCGCCGTCCGCTGAACAATTATGCGCGCCCAGCTTGCAGGGTCTTTTCGTTTTCAGGAGACAAGTTGATCAATGGGATGACCGTCCCCTCTCCCTGAGGGCTGACAGGGGTAGGCAAAGGTGTACAGCCAAGTATGAATACCAACGTACAGCCCCCTCTCCCTGAGGGCTGACAGGGGTAGGCAAAGGTGTACAGTCAAGTATGAATACCAACGTACAGCCCCCTCTCCCTGAGGGCTGACAGGGGTAGGCAAAGGTGTACAGTCAAGTATGAATACCAACGTACAGCCCCCTCTCCCTGAAGGCTGACAGGGGTAGGCAAAGGTGTACAGCCAAGTATGAATACCAACGTACAGCCCCCTCTCCCTGAGGGAGAGGGTTGGGGTGAGGGTGATCCACACTATTTCGTCTATGCGATGTCCGATAATGAAAAGACCCTGGCCCAGCCTGAATAACTGTTCACGATCAGGAGCGCCTGTATCCTGAAAATCTCAACATCATATACATCACAGTTCAGACATAGGAGCTGCCATCTTGAAAATGGAACTTATGGAGATACTGGTCTGCCCGATGTGCAGGGGCAGCCTCGATCTCACCATCACAACACAGGACACCGACGAAATCGTCGAGGGCCTTCTCACCTGTACCGAGTGCGCCGAAACCTACGCCATCACCAATACCATACCCAATATGCTTCCCCCATCGCTCAGAGATTCGTGACACGTCGAAAGAAAATCCAGTACAGGCTTGAGGCGCGAAAACTGAAAACTAACAACTGATCACTAAAAACTAACCACCGAAAGGAACTGACTTGATACACAAAGACTTCAGATGCGAGTTCTACTTCATCCGGCACGGCGAATCCGAGTCCAACGCCACCCCCGGCATGGCCGCGGGAGCCAATTACGACTCCCCGCTCACGCAAAAGGGCGTCCGACAGGCGCGTCTGCTGGGCCGGCGGCTGAAGCGAGAGGGCATCAAGTTCGACAGGGTTTACAGCTCCAGCCTTGACCGCGCCCAGAAGACGGCGCGATTTATGCTCGATGCGATGGACGAAGCGGAGCGCGCCTTTCCAACGGCGGATGCCCTCATAGAACAGCAGATGCCGGGCTGGCGCGGCATTCCGGTCGGGGAAGTTTACACCCCCGAGAACGTCGCCTATATAGCAGACAAGGGACCCGACTTCGTACCCCCACGGGGCGAGTCTCTCCGTATGGTGCAGCGGCGTGTCTCAGGCTGGGTAGAGTCCGAGATAATCTACAACCATGAACTGACCGCGCACCCGCGCGACCTCACCATCGCCGTCGTCGGACACGGAACCGCGTCCCGCTGCCTCTTCCAGTACATCATGGGCTTCAAGGACAGCCTGCTATCGAGGTTGGCGATTGACAACACCGCTATATCGCGCTTCGTGTTCGACCGGCGAGGCTGGTCCGTGCTGCGCCTGAACGACGCCTCACATCTCGCAGATAACTAATCCGGCACCAGTCCCTCACCCACAAACAGCTCCTCCGCCTCTTTCAGCGTAATGTCCGGCTCCGGAAGCACCAGGTCGGACTCGATCAGTTCTTCCACCGGGATGGGCGTCCCGTTCTCCCGAACAAGATCGAGCAGCGCTTTCAGCGCAGGCCCGAACCTCGCCCTGTCCTCCTGCTCGACCACCTCGACCAGCATATTGTCCAGTTCGTTCAGATCATCAAGGAACGCGCCCGGAAGATTGTACTGGCCCTCGGTCAGTATGCGTATTATCATAAGTTTCACCCACTCCAATACGTGGCTTAGCTGCCCGGAAGCGCCCTCTTCTGACTAGAAGCGGGCAAACTCGCTCTTAGCGACGCCAGTTCGTCTTCGACATTCTGCTCGGCGGTCAACTGCGCCAGTTCGCGGCTCAGCGGATCGGACCCGCCCGCCGTCAGCTGATTGTCCAGAACGCCCGACTCCGCCAGTTCGTCTATCGCGCCCGCCTTGGCGCGCAGATTCTCTGTCTTGTCCTCAGCACGCTCCACCGCAAGCTGAACGTCGCCCATCTCCTCGGATATGCCCGAAAGAGCCGAGCCAATCCTCACCTGCGCTTGCGCCGCGCTGTACTGCGCCTTGATGATCTCCTTCCTCGAACGGAAGGCTTCCACCTTCGCCGTCAGGCGCTGCTCCGCGCGCGTCAGCTTCTCCTGTTCGAGTTCAAGTTGCGCTACCTGCTCGTCAAGCCCTTCCAGTTCGATAATGGCCGTCTGCTTGCGCTGGAGAGCCATTCGCGCCAGGTCCTCCCTGCCCGCCGACATCGCCTGCCTCGCCTGGTTCTCGACGTTTACGATGCTCGCCCTGACCTTCTCCGCCTGAATCTGGAGCCTGCGCTTCGTCGTCACCATATCCACGATGCCGCGCTTGACGTTCTGAAGCATCTCACGCTGCTTTTCGTAGGCATAGTCCAGGTTCTCACCCGGATTCTCCGCATCGTCCACCAGCCTGTTGATCTTGGCTTTTACTACCGTTGATATTCGGGACATAAGACCCATTTTTCCAACTCCCTGAAATTTAGCGCCGTATCCATTTGAAGATGACAAACACCGACTATTTTCGTCTTCCCGCCAAGCCTGTCCTCGTGGAAACGCGGAGCCGGAACCCTCGAAGAGGCTCGCCGCTCGGCAATCCAGAGGTCTCAGTAGGCCGCCGCGCCTCAGAAATATATGGACACTGTACCAGTGCCATTCCCGTCTGAATATGACAGGCGCCGTCCATTTCCCGTCATTCCCGCGCACCTACCGTCATTCCCGCGAAACCCGTCCTCGTGGAAACGGGGAGCGGCAATCCATAGATCCGCGCCGGTTGCTGCACGTCGGAAATATATGGACACTGTACTACCCGACCTGAGTACGATTTCGTGCGGAATTATATATCAGTAGCCCGACGATGACCTCCTGCCTGTCATCATCGAAATTATGCCAACGACCACAATCACAATCCCGAGAATTATCAGAATTAGTCCTGTCAGGTCTATCAGCCACTGTATGATGCCCAACCTGAAAACCAGCCCCATAAGTATCAGGATGGCCCCCAGTACCAGCAGGCCGAAACCGCTCAGCTTAGACATAATTCCTTCTTTCTATCTCCCGGCGCCCCGCATCGGGACCCCGCACTCCCCTGACCTCAACACTTACCACATCAATCTTAACCGAATTTCGCCAGCGATTAAAGCTATAACAGCCACCTCAGACCCCCGCTCATATATTTCACCCACCACCAGCGCCTCAGAACAGACCCACCCAATAATCCCGTCCATCCCCAAATCCCGATTCTGACATCCACCAAGAGACGATTGCATAACTCCCTCTGACAGGGGTAGGCAAAAGTGTACAGCCAAGTATGAATACCAACGTACAGCCCCCTCTCCCTGAGGGAGAGGGTTGGGATGAGGGTGAAAATGGATTGATCGTAAGTTGCCGCGCACTACACATACTCCTCTGGATTCCAGCGTATGCCGGAATGACGGACTTATGCAATCTTCTCTCACCAAAGTTGCTCTTGACGACGTCGGACTCGACACCTTCAAGCCTCATCACAGAATGAGAGCCGTCCTCGAAATACTCGCACGCGGCTACGACAACGACTACACATCCATACCCCAAGCGCCCATAGCTGCGCCCAGCGCAACCCCGGTCGCTGCTCCCGCGCCCGGTTCCACCGCCACTCCCGCCTCAAACGTCATTTGTATGTTGTAAATATCTCTCAGGTCGGCCAATCTGAGAGGTAAGCGTGAGGGGCGCGTCGTCCGTCATTAGGTGAGCCCACTGCGGCTGCGCCGAGCGGGAGTAAGACACCCCTCACGCCAAGCTTGTCGCTCCGAACGGATACATGGGCCAGAGGCCCGAATATGCAAGTGTGGAGGACACAGACATTATACAGAAGGGAGAAGACGATGAAAGTTGTAGCGGGCATAGACGTTGGAAAAGCGAGTCTGGACGTGTCGGTGGACGCCGGTTCTGTCAGACGCTTTTCCAACACTCACAGTGGAATCGGCGAGTTGTTGGACTGGCTGAAGAGCGAAGAAGTCGTTCTCGCTGTCTGCGAACCGACCGGAGGCTATGAGAGGCTGTTGGTCGACAGTGTGAGAAAGAGTTCTTTGGAGATGGCTGTGGTTCATCCCAACAGGGTCAGAGCGTTCGCTCGGGCCTGTGGGTACGAGGCGAAGACAGACAAGTTGGACGCTGTGGTTCTGTCTCGATATGGACAGGCTTTCATGTTCAGAGCCGAGTCTGAGGACGAACCTGACACAGAAGCCCTGAAAGAGCTTCTGTGTCGTCGTCGTCAGCTTGTCGAGCAGCGAGTTTCGGAGCGCAACCGGTTGGACAAGGGCATATCGCCGGGTGTTCGAGCCTCCACAGAGCGACACGTGCGCTGGCTGGGGCGGGAGACAGACCGGCTCGACAAGCTCTACAAAGAGGCGTTGAGGAGCGAGAGCGGACTGTCTGAGCGCGCGAGCTTGTATCGTAGTGTGCGCGGCGTGGGCGAACTGACCGCCGCCACTCTGACAGCCTATCTTCCAGAACTGGGACAGTGTTCCGCCAAGGCTCTGACCTCGCTGTGCGGTCTGGCTCCCTGGTTCAAAGACTCCGGCGCACAGCGAGGGTATCGCTCCATCAGAGGCGGACGATCAGTGGTGAGGGGCGCACTGTACATGGCGGCTGTCTCGGCGGTGCGTTATGAGGGCGAACTCAAACAGTTCTATCAGAGACTGCGTGATCGTGGAAAGCCGGGCAAAGTGGCTCTGGTGGCTCTGATGCGAAAGATGCTGTTGCAGATGAACGCCGTCGCTCGAAGGGGAACTCCATGGAAAGAGCAGTATGCTTCTACCCCTCGGATCACTTGACTTTCAACACAGATACTCCCGCGAAGCAACGCCACCCCGTACTCCGATACGGGGTTGTCCTCGTGGAAACGGGGAGCGGGAATCCCCGGGAATCCATAGGATGCAGCTACCGGAACAGTATGTGGAGAGAGGAGTGACCCGCCTCGGACTCGAACCGAGAACCTACTGATTAAGAGTCAGTTGCTCTGCCAAATTGAGCTAGCGGGCCGTAAGCGATCTGCCTTTGGGCGATTTGCCTTAAAGCGGGATAATTCTAGTTGCCCCGAACAGGTTCAGTCAAGCGAGCGAGGGAACTCACAGGGTTTTTCCAGAGCCGGCCTGAGTTTCCCTTCTGCTATACAAACATACCTCTAATGCGCTACAATGTACGCATTATGAACAACTTTCGCGATAGACTATCCATAAATAGGAACTTATCAATGACATTCACCTGCGCGAGAAAAAATTGTCTTAGCTACAAACGCAGGGAAACGCAGGGAAACGCAGGGTGAAAATGGCCCCAGCGTCCCCCAGCGGCTCCCTGGTAATCACCCAGCGTATGCCCAGCGGCTCACTCGACAATTATAAATCCAGGTATATGCAATCGTGTCGAATAGCACTTTTCTATCATGCTCGGGCTGATTCCACCGCGCCGGCTGATTACTGACTCTGAAACACCCTGCTTCCGGTTCCATATTCATTGACGCGCCTTCGGACAGTGTGATATTGTGAGTTCGTGAAATAATGCACATACTTTTTTCTGGACGGTCTTTTTCACACAGTAGAGCGGTATCAGAAATTTGCCGAGCGCTAGAATACAAACCATATTCCGCATCGTCGTGGTCGCCGCTATTCTGGCCGCATTTGGTCAGGTAACTCTCGGCGGAGTCGTTCGAGTTACCAACTCCGGCCTCGGCTGCCCCGACTGGCCCCTGTGCCACGGACAGATCATCCCGCCCTTCAACACCGCGACACTCATAGAGTACAGCCATCGCCTTTCCGCGTCCGTTCTCGGGCTTCTGGTTGTCGCCAACACCACCATAGCGTGGATGCACTACCGCGCGGTTCGACCCGTACTCTACCCCGGCATAGCCGCGCTTGCGCTTGTGATAGCCGCCGCCATATTGGGCGGAATCACGGTTCTGACCGAACTGGCCTGGTGGGGCGTACTCATTCACCTCGGCATAGCGGAAATACTCATCGCCTGCCTGGTACTGGCCGCCATTGCGGGATGGAACGCTTATTCCGCGCCCGTCCACATGGAGAAATCCGACCCGGTCAAACCCCTGATTGTCGCATCCCTTGTCGGCGCGTTCATTCTTATTCTGTCCGGTTCGTACATGGTCGGAGGCGGATACGGAACGTCGTGCGCCACCTGGCCGCTGTGTCGCGGCAGCATACTTCCTGAAGGAACGGCCTACGCCATACACATGGGACACCGCTTCATAGCCGCGGTAGTCGGCCTGATCATACTGGCCGCGGTCTGGAAAGTCTGGAGCCTGGCTCCCAGGCACAGCCCTGTCAGAATAGCGGCGGCGGGCGTGGCGGGAGCCTTCGCGCTCCAGGTAGTCGTTGGCGCGGTTGTAATCTGGAGCGGATTCGCCGCCGACCTCAAAGCGACCCACCTCAGCCTCGCAACCCTGGTCTGGGTGGGCTTGGTAATTCTTGCCGCTCTGATATACTCATACCAGCCCGTTTCTGAAACTGGCAGAGCCGTTCTGATACGGAAAGCAACCTGACGGAGATCGGATGACCACCTCGACGGCGGCGTACAGCCGCGCACAGTCCACACTCAGGGGCTATATAGCCCTGACAAAACCGCGGATCATCTCTCTGCTGGTTCTCACCGCGCTCGGCGGTATGTTTCTGGGCGCGCGCGGCGTTCCGGATCCGCTGCTCATCCTTCTGGTTCTGGGCGGCGGCGCGCTGGCCGCGGGCGGCGCGAACGCGCTTAACCACTATCTGGACCGGGATATAGACGGCCTGATGGGACGCACCGCCGGACGCCCGATTGTGAGCGGAAACATTCCCCCCCTGCACGCGATGTGGTTCGGAATCGCGCTCAACGTCGCCGCGTTCGTCATTCTGGGAGTGCTTGTCAACCCCCTCAGCGCGCTGCTCACGCTGTCCGCGACGCTCTTCTACGTGTTCGTTTATACTAAGGGTCTCAAACGAAGCACCCCACAGAACATCGTCATCGGCGGAGCGGCGGGAGCTATCCCCCCAATGGTCGGATGGGTGGCCGTGACCGGCGCGCTCGGACTTCCCGCGCTGTATATGTTCGCAATCGTATTCTTCTGGACTCCCCCACACTTCTGGGCACTGTCTCTCCTGATTAAGGACGACTACTCCAGGGCCGGAATTCCGATGCTGCCCGTGGTCGCCGGGGTCAAGAACACTAAACGCTCTATCTTCCTATACACCATTCTCCTGTTCGCGCTGACGCTGATGTTCTTCACGACCAGGGCCGTCGGATGGATATATTTCGGAGGAGCCTTAGCTCTGGGGATAGGATTTATCTACTACGCATGGAAACTTATGAAGCAGGACGAAATCGAGGGCGCAAAGCCCGCCTACCTGTACTCGCTCGCCTACCTCGCGCTGCTGTTCCTGGTCATAATGGTGGATAGCGTGGCGCGACTGTAATGCGGTATGCTCAGATACATAGTGGTGAAAGGAATAACTTCCGCGTCCGCGCCTTGACTGAAACATGGCGCTTTGGTAGATTCTTTCTCGGTTTCGGAAGTGGTTTCTGAAGTATCTTGACAAACAAAAGGGTCCCTAGGCACATGCTAAAATTTTACCGGCGCCATAGGCTTCTGCTCAGTTTCCTGATGTTGGGAGCGTTGCTGGCGTTGATGTTCGGGTGCACGCCTAACGATCCGCAGTCCACGTTTGACGCGGATGGCCCAGTAGCCCAATCGCAGCTGAACCTCTTCTGGGTTATCCTGGTCGCGGGCGCGGTGGTCTTCGTGGCCGTCGAGGGCGCGATTATCTACATGGCGGTCAAGTTCCGCAGGCGAAGCGACGACGATATGCCCGAACAGGTAGAGGGCAACCACACCCTTGAGTTCGCCTGGACGGCCGGCCCGACCGTCATTCTGATCCTGGTCGCCATACCGACCATATTCACCATATTCGACAACCAGGTATCCCCTGAACCCGGCGCTCTGACAGTTGACGTCATCGGTCACCAGTGGTGGTTCGAGTTCAGGTATGACCATCCGGACGACCCCACCAAGGACGTGATCTTCGCGGGCGACCTGCACATCCCGGTCAATGAAGTCGTCAATGTCAACCTCGACTCCGTTGACGTGATCCACAGTTTCTGGATCCCCAAAATCGCGGGCAAGGTTGATATGATACCCAACGCGGATAACACAATGTGGATAGAGGGGGACCGCACTGGCTTCTACTATGGCCAATGCGCGGAGTTCTGCGGCGTTCAGCACGCGAATATGCGCTTCAAGGTGATAGTCCAGACCAAGGAGGATTTTGACTCCTGGCTCAGGGCGCAGGCGCAGCCGGCAGTCGAATCACAGGACCCGCTGGTCGTGGAAGGAAGCAAGGTCTTCCGCAGCGCGGGATGCTCCGGCTGTCACGCGACCGACTCCGTTACCAACGCGGGTACGCCCGGACGCACGGGGCCAAACCTGACGCACGTCGCCAGCAGAACCAATCTGGCCGGAGGCATATTCGACAATCGCGACGAGAATGGCAATGTCAACACGGCCATTCTTCAGCGCAACCTGAGAACCTGGATCACAGATCCCGACAGCGTCAAACCCGGTAATACCATGGCCTCACAGGGCGCTCCGTATATAAACCCCGAACAATCCCTCAATGAGGCCGAGTTATCCGCCGTAGTTGCCTACCTGTCCACCCTGAAGTGAGGGCAGGCCAGATGACATTAGTTTTTGGAGAAATGGGATGACTACCCTTCCTCTGGCAATTCCAAGACCAACACACCCAACAGGCATCTGGTCCTGGCTCACCACGATAGACCACAAGCGCATCGGTGTTCTCTACGGAGTAACCGCGTTCCTGATGTTCTTCTCCGGCGGCATCGAAGCCTTCCTGATACGGATTCAGCTCGCACGCCCCGAACAGAACCTCATCACGCCTGAGATATTCAACCAGATGTTCACCATGCACGCCACAACGATGATCTTCCTCGGCGTGATGCCATTGTCGGCTGCGTTTTTCAATTTCGTAGTTCCCCTCCAGATAGGCGCGCGGGACGTCGCGTTCCCGCGACTGAACGCTTTCAGCTACTGGACGTTCCTCGGCGGAGCGCTGCTTCTCAAAATTAGCTGGTTCACCCACTCAGCCCCGAACGGCGGCTGGTTCGGTTACTCCCCGCTTACGGGAATCACCTACAACCTCGGACACGGCATTGACGTATGGATCCTTTCGCTCCAGATATTGGGCATAGCCTCCCTGGCCGCATCCTTCAACTTCATCGTTACCATACTGAATATGCGCGCGCCGGGCATGGGCCTGATGCGAATGCCCCTGTTCACCTGGATGACCCTCGTAACCGCCATACTGCTGGTGCTTGCCTTCCCCGTCATTACGGTCGCACTCATCGAGCTGTATTTCGACCGCTCTTTCGGCATGAACTTCTTCAACGTCGCCGCGGGCGCGAACCCGGTGCTCTGGCAGCACCTGTTCTGGGTATTCGGACACCCGGAGGTGTATATTCTCATTCTGCCCGCCATGGGCATCGTGTCCGAGGTGCTGCCCGTATTCTCAAAGAAACCGCTGTTCGGCTATGCGACCGTTGTTCTCGCAGGCGTGATTATCGCCTTCATGGGATGGATGGTCTGGAGCCACCATATGTTCACCGTCGGACTCGGCCCGGTCGCCAACTCCGTCTTCACGATAACCACCATGATGATAGCGGTGCCGACGGGCATAAAGGTGTTCAACTGGATGGGGACGATGTGGGGCGGTTCGCTGAACTTGAAGACTCCGATGCTGTTCGCGATAGGATTCGTCTCGATGTTCGTCATCGGCGGAATCAGCGGAGTCATGCACGCTGTCGCCGCGTCCGACGCCCAGCAGCAGGATACCTACTTCATCGTGGCCCATATCCACTACGTGCTGTTCGGAGGCGCCATATTCGCCATTCTGGCGGGCGTGTACTACTGGTTCCCCAAGCTGACGGGCCGTATGTATGACGAACGACAGGGACAGGTCCACTTCTGGCTTATGTTCATCGGACAGAACGTAACCTTCTTCCCTATGCACTTTACCGGACTGAACGGGATGCCCCGCCGAATCTACACGTACTACGGCGGCATGGGCTGGGACTTCTGGAACATGGTCTCGACCGTCGGCGCGGTGCTTCTCACCGTCGGCTTCCTTATTTTCATATACAACATGGCCAGAAGCTGGAAAAAGGGTGAGACCGCGGGAGCCGACCCGTGGGATGGCCGTACTCTCGAATGGTCCATACCATCCCCGCCGCCAGAATACAACTTCGTCGAGGTGCCGAATGTTCAGGACCGCGACGACTGGTGGGAAGAGAAGCAGCGAAGGCGCGAGCCGGCAGCCGTTCCGGTAATCGCGGGCGGCTCCGACTCCGACGACGCTCACGACATCCATCTGCCTCAGCCGTCGTACTGGCCGTTCTTCGTTTCGCTCGGCCTGTTCATAGGCGGCATGGGCCTTGTGTACCTGATAAACGTGACCGATGCCGGAATACGAACACTTAACTACGTCGCGCTGACAACCACGGTTGTTGGCGTGCTGATCGGAATGGTATCCGTTTACGCCTGGTCGTTCGAGCCGGTCAATGACCCCGAACCCGACGGCGAACACGCTGCCCATTAACCCTACGGAGGCTGATTAAGTGGCACATGCCCCCGCCATCCATGGCGAGCACGAACCGACAACAACAGGCCTGAACCACAGAAAACTGCTCATGTGGGCTTTCCTAGGCTCCGACTGTATGTTCTTCGGTACGCTGATCGCTACCTATCTCGTATATAAGAACAAGAGCGTCGAAGGCCCTCTGCCAATAGATGTCTTCGATATACCCGTTACGTCCGTAAGCACCTTCGTACTCCTTATGAGCTCGATGAGCATGGTGATGGCCTACGCATGGCTTACCAGGGGCAACATGAAGGCTTTCAGGATATGGCTCGCGGCCACCGCCATAATGGGCGCCACGTTCCTGTCCTTCCAGGTGTTCGAGTTCTACGAATTCGCAAACCACAGCCACCTGACCCCGCGCACCAACCTGTTCGGCACGACGTTCTTCACGCTCACCGGATTCCACGGAGCGCACGTAACGCTCGGCGTTATATGGCTGCTTTCCATACTCTTCCACTCATTCAGAAAGGGCGGCGTTACGCCCGAAAAGAACCTCGACGTGGACCTCGCCGCGCTATACTGGCACTTCGTGGACATAGTATGGATAGTCATTTTCACCGTCGTATATCTGTTCGGCGTCTTCGAGGGATTCCCCGGAACGGTGCCGTCCACGGTACACTGATACGATATACCGAGAAACCGCGTAATCTGAAAACATAGCTCAGGGAGATCACATGAGCCAGGAAGACAGCCAGGTCATACAACAGCATACGGCGGACTCCGCGCACACCGGACATCCGACACCCGCGACCTATTTCAAGATCGCCATGATCCTGTCCATCCTGACGGCCGTAGAGGTCGCTATCTTCTACGTGACCCCATTGGGTTACGCAATCATCCCGTTACTGGCCGTTCTCTCAATCGGCAAGTTTGTCCTCGTGGTCTTGTACTATATGCACCTTAAGTTTGACTCGAAGATATTCTCGGGAATGTTCTTCTTCGGAATGTTCGTGGCCACCGGAGTGATTTTCGCGCTGATGGCGCTGTTCAGCTGGTTCCTGATCTAACCGGAACCGGCCCCTGCCGTCGCGCAGTGGCTTGAAGCGAACAGCGCCTTGACGCTGGAAGGAGGCAGGGGAGTTGGATACAGGGTCGCTGTGGATGGCGTGGCAAGCCGACCTCGAATCCGTCATCCTTCTGATTGCGGTAGAGTCTCTCTATATCCTCGGCGTCGGCCCCCTGCGACAGCGCAACAACTGGGCCGACCACGTTGACCCAAAACAGGTCGCGACCTTCACGCTTGGCATCCTTGTCATTTTCATAGCTCTCGCGTCGCCGATACACGTCGTCAGTGAAAAGTACCTGTTCAGCGTACATATGCTCCAGCACGTGCTTCTCACACTCGTCGCTCCGCCCCTTATGGTGCGCGGTATGCCCGACTGGCTCATACGCCCGCTTCTCAGGCCGAACTGGACCTTCAGAATCGCGCGGGCACTGACGCATCCCATAGGCGCGTTCCTGGCGTTCAATATCGTCTTCTCGCTCTGGCACCTCCCCGCGCTGTACAACGCATCCCTGATGAACCACGGCATACACATCACCGAACACGTCCTGATGATAAGCGCCGCTATCCTGATGTGGTGGCCTCTGACAAGCACAATGCCCGAACTTCCCAGGATCTCGTACCCGATGCAGATAATGTACCTGTTCGGCCTGTCGGTGGCGCAGATAATCGTGTTCGGAGCGCTCACGTTCGCGGGCGAACCGATATACGCGTTCTATGTGAATGCTCCGCGAATCTTGTCCATTTCGGCGCTCACGGACCAGCAGATCGGGGCTGTCATTATGAAAGTTGGCGGCGGACTGTTATTCCTCGGTCTGCTGATAGTCACTTTCTATCGCTGGTACGGCGAGGAGGAACGCGCCCGTCAGGCCAATCACAGACGACGACAAAGAAACTACATGGGAGATAACCCGTCCGCCGGGTTGGAGGACACACCCACATGAGCAAGAACTTCGCATTTTCGATTCTCTTCCCACTGATGGCCATACTGCTGGTCGCGCTGTACGGAGGCATACTCGGCACGACCTTTATCCTGCTGAGCCCTATAAAAGCGGGTGGTTTTCCCGTGGCAGTCATCGTACTTGGCTCCGCGCTGGTTTTCGGTGTTCCGATTGTCGCGTATCTGCTCACAAGAAACGAACCGGCAGAGTAGAGTTCAGTTCACAGGCCGCACGGCGACAATCCGACCCACGCTTTCCGGGGTTATTCGCTGGAAATGGCTGCTGGCTTTGCCGGTCATCCTGCTTCTGTCGGCCTGCGATGCGCCCGGCGCGGACACCGCATTCAACGGCACACCGCTGAAGAACGCCGATACCGCACCCGGATTCACCCTTACCAACCAGTTCGGCCAGCCCGTGAGCCTGGACAGTTTCAGGAACAGGGTCGTCGTTCTGACTTTTCTCTACACCAACTGCCCGGACGTATGCCCAATCGTCACCTCGCGGCTCCGCGAGGTTTACCAGGGTCTCGGCGCAGACAGTGATGACGCGCAGTTCATCGCGGTCAGCGTTGATCCAGCTCGCGATAGTGTTGATTCGGCTCGCGATTATCTGGATAAATGGGGACTTTCGGACGGCTGGCAGTACCTGGTCGGCGAGCAGTGGCAACTCGAAGCGGTCTGGAAGAATTATTACATAGACCCGGCGGTCAGCGATCACAACCCGCTGGAATCAGGGCCGGTACGCTCGACTCCCGAACCGAGAGGCGCGATTGGCACGCTGAGTGCAGGGATAGCGGAACGCTACTTGGTGATTCACTCGACGCCCGTATTTCTGATAGACCGCGAAGGGAGACGGCGGGTGGTATTCACTCCCCCACTGGAACCGGAAGAGGTGGCGCACGACATTCGGCTGCTGCTCGACGCTCGCTAGACGGCGGGTTCGAGCTCTCGCTTGGCGGTTTCGGCAATCTGCGCGAACGCATTGGGGTCACGCATGGCAAGATCGGCGAGCATCTTGCGGTTGACTTCGACGCCGGCGAGTTTCAGCCCGTGTATCAGCCTGCTGTACGTAATCCCATTGGCGCGAGCGGCGGCATTTATCTTGACGTTCCACAGCTTCCGCATATCGCCCTTGCGCTCACGGCGGTGCGCGAACGCATAGGAATACGCCTTCAGCATGGACTCGTTCGCCTGCCTGAACAGCGTGTGTCGTCCTCCCTGATGGCCCTTGGTCATCTTGAGAATCTTCTTATGGCGCTTTCGCTTGGTTACGCCGCGTTTGATCCGGGTCAATTGGATTACCTCGTTTATCAAACATACAACCGCCCCTCACAATAAGCAGGGGCAGTTTCACTTCAGTATTCTTCTTCTGGAAATTGTAGCAGTTAGCGCAAGCCGTATGGAAGCGCTCGCTTCAGCATCTTCACATCGGACGGGCTTACTTCAAGCTTTTTGGCGAATAGGCGCTTGGCCTTCGCCGATTTCTTCCGCCTGAGGTGAGACCGATGCCCTTTCATGCGGACAATCTTGCCGGTCCCGGTTATGCGAAAGCGGCGTTTGGCTCCCTTGTGTGTCTTGAGTTTAGGCACGTACCCTCTCCCGATTTTGATTCGTTTTCTGTTCTCTGACATTCGAACTGCTTACGGGCGCCAGTATCATGGAGAGCATTCTTCTACTCTCGAAATTGGGCAGACTTTCCAGCGCGGCGTCGTCAACAAGAGCCTCGGCCACCAGTTTGAGAAGCGCCATGCCTATCTCAGGGTGCTCGTTCTCACGGCCCCTGAATATGACCGATACCTTGACCTTCGCGCCCTGGCCAAGCAATCGCTTTACAAGCCGGGTCTTGGCGAGGCGGTCATGCTCCCCTATTCGGGTCTTCATCCTGACCTCGCGCAATTCGTTTGTGGGCCGCGCCCTCCGTGCCCTCCGCGCCTCACGCTCCTTGCGTGTCGCATCGTACTTGAACTTCCCAAAGTCCATAAGGCGGCATACAGGCGGATCCGCGCCCGGAGCCACTTCCACGAGATCGTACCCTCTCTCATCTGCGACCTCGAGCGCCTGCCTCGTGGGAAGCACACCTAGCTGATTCCCCTCTTCGTCCACGACACGAACCTGCGGTACTCTTATCTTCTCGTTAGCCCGATAATCCCTGGGTGGTATCCTGACACCTCTTTTCTTTAGGAAAGCAGTTTTACCCAGGACGAACCCTGGATTCTAATGAATATAGCACACATGAATTGGCGAGGCAACAAGATCGCGAAAAGTATTCCGAGACCTCAGACCGATGCGGCGTCCGCGGCTATCTTGCCAATCAGTTCGCCTACCGCAACCGCGCCCAGGTCTTCGCCCGACCTGAGCCGCACGCCTACCGAGCCCGCGTCAATCTCGCGGTCGCCGACGATCAGCATATACGGCGTCTTCTGCATCTGGGCATCCCGTATCTTGAAGCCCATGCGCTCATTGCGAAGGTCGGTCTCAGCCCTTATCCCCGCGTCCAGCAACTTGCCGCGAACGCTTTCGGCGTACTCATGGTGGCGGTCGGCAATCGGGATGATGGTCGCCTGCACCGGCGCAAGCCACGTCGGGAACGCGCCTCCATAATGCTCAACCAGAACGCCCATGAACCGCTCCATCGAGCCGAACAAGGCCCTGTGCACCATGTACGGCTGGTGTTCGGCGCCATCCGCGCCGATGTAGGTTATGCCGAACCGCCGGGGCAGATTGAAGTCGAACTGGACGGTCGTGCACTGCCACAGCCTGCCTATGGCGTCCTCGATGTGTATGTCTATCTTAGGCCCGTAGAACGCGCCGCCGCCCTCCTCGACCTCGTATTTCAGGCCCCGGTTTTCAAGCGTAGAGCGCAGCGAGTCCGTGGCGACTTCCCACTCTTCTTCCGACCCGACGGCCTTCTCCGGGCGCGTCGAAAGCATCACGGAGAAGTCGCTGAACCCGAACATATTCAGCAGGTGGAACGTGAGGTCCAGCACCCCGTTCACCTCGTCCGCTATCTGATCGGGACGGCAGAATATGTGGGCGTCATCCTGCGTCATTCCCCTGACGCGCAGCATCCCGTGAAGCGTACCTCCCCTCTCGAAGCGATACACCGAACCCAGTTCGCCTATTCGCATGGGAAGGTCGCGGTAACTCCGAAGACTGTTGCGATAGTACATGATGTGGAACGGGCAGTTCATAGGCTTCAGGTAGTAGTCCTGACCGTCCATGTCCATGGCCGCGAACATATTCTCCTTGAAGTTCTCCAGGTGCCCGCTCGTCTCCCACAGGGTGGAGCGGCCAATGTGCGGCGTATATACCAGGTCATAACCCCACCTGTAATGTTCGCGCTTCCACAGGTCTTCTATCAGCCCTCGAATGCGCGCCCCCCTGGGATGCCAGATAATCAGCCCCGGCCCAGTCTCATCGTGTACCGAGAACAGGTCCAGGTCGCGTCCGACCACCCTGTGGTCGCGCCTGCGCGCCTCCTCCAGTCTTTCGAGATGCTCGTCAAGGGCTTCCTGGGACTCGAATGCGGTGCCGTATATGCGCTGGAGCATCGGGCGGTTCTCGTCGCCGCGCCAGTACGCACCTGCGACGTTCAGCAGCTTGAACGCCGGTATTTTCCCCGTGGACTCCACGTGCGGCCCGGCGCACAGATCCTCGAAGTCTCCGTGTGTATAGGTCGAGATAGCTTCCCCTTCGGGTATCTCGGCTATCACTTCCAGCTTGAGCGGCTCATCCGCGTTCAGCTTATTGATCTGATCCCTGGAATACTCCCTGTACTCGAAGGCGTGATCCTGTTTCAGCACACGGCGCATACGCCTCTCAATCTTCTGGATGTCGTCGGGCGTGAACGGCGTATCCACCATAAAGTCGTAGTAGAAACCGTCCTCAGTGGGCGGGCCGATACCGATCTTGGCATCGGGAAAGAGCGTCTTCACGACGTCCGCCATCACGTGGGCCGCGGAGTGCCTGATCCGCCTCCGCAGTTCTATCAGTTCGGAATCAACTTGCAGCGTCATTTCATCTTCTCCTATAAATCGGGCCGGTAGGCCGCTTGGCGCACACTTCGGCCAGGAAAATCATTGTGCAGGGTTAAAATTTCGAGCATTGCCCGAAACACGCAAAAGCCCCTCGCGCAATTTGGACACAATCCGCGAGAGGCTAGATAGTTGCGAATGTAATTCGTCTGAAGAGGTCTATGCGGTTCCCAATTTGTATATTCCTGCGATCTATGAATCTGAACCAATTCTAAGTCGTTCAAGTTATGGCGGTCAAGGGAGATTTCGGACAAATCCCCTTGACCGCCTCACAGAACATTCGTACTCTATATGCATAGAACTTATGTGTGCAGAGACCGAGGCGCCAATCATGCCAAGAGTCACCCGAAAACCAAACCTGCAACTCAAAAATATCGTCCTCGAAGAAACCAACGACGGACGAGACATCGTGCGCTACCTGAAAAGCGTCTTCATTGACATCGAAGACGCCCACACACTCTTCGGACTCAGCCACAAGGACTACACTCGAACACACAAGATAGCCTCAGCCCGCATACTCGCCAGGCTCGGACTCGAAGAAGGAAGACGATACCTCGACTGGAACTACGTCCAGACACCCTTCAGGCGGGTTCACCCCGAAGACGAAAACGACCCTCCCAAGCGCGAGATGGCCAAAGCCACAGCCGACCTCTATCGTCTGGTCAAGAAGAAGACCAACGACGGCTCGGACATCATGATCCACTTCGTCGAGGTAATGAAGGGATACCACCCCGAATACAAGCCATACCTGCGCATGGCAGCCGCCAAAGAGCTGGTCCGGCAGATAGAGTTCGACTACGACGACGAGCCCGCCCCGTCGCGGCCCGACGAGCCCGCCAGCCCCGAACCCGTCCCCATAGACGAGCCCACACACGAACACCACTGCGACGACGCACCCGAAACTGTCCGGCAGCCCGCGGTCTCTCTGGCCGCTATACAGCGCGAAATCCACTCCGAAAAAGGCTCAGCCCCCTACCGCGACTACGCCAGCGGGCGCTGCGCCCCACAAGCCGAATCCATCTACCAGTCCATCATCCGACACGCCGCAGACCAACCCGACATAGAATCCGCCACCCGCCAGGCCGAGAATCTCATAGCTGACTTCAACCGATTCGTCGCCGACCAAGACCCCGAACACCAGCCCGTCAGCGTACCCGGAGACCTCATCGCCAGATCGCTCGACCGGCGAATGAACGACCCTGAAAACTGCGTATTCGACCCCGCCGAATACTACGACTTAGACCGTGACGACTTCTACTACTGCATATGCCAAAGCTGCGACGACTGCGACGAACTCACATACTTCTTCCGATTCATGCGCGAACTCGAAGAGGAAACCGACTTCCTCTACGAAGACCCCTGACCGCCCCGGCTCGCAACTGAATACTGACAACCGAACGACTCTGCTCTCAGGGCCGGGACGTTTTCAAAGGGGATGTGCATATGTAGGCGCTTAGGACGCCCAACCAGGGTCTTTCCGTTTTCAGGAAACAGGTCAATCAACTAGTACCAAAACCATGTAGTTTTGACATTGATTAGTTTGTCGCAACATATGGAATCCCGACCCCCAACCCCTGGATTCCCGCTTTCGCGGGAATGACGGAAAGTAGCCTTACATGTCATATTCATGTGGACATGGTACTAGCCCCCTCTCCCTCAGGGCTGAGAGGGGTATGTATCTGTTGCTCATGGTGGTGTATGTTGAATGATCTTCATTCCGGGTGGTGGTTTGGGCCATTCTTCGGGAAGCAGCCACACTCTCTTCCATACTCTACCCCTGTTAAGAAGCCGTCTCAGCCAGGCCGTGCCGAGTCTCAGCACACTGACGCTCCGACCAGGACTGCTGTGGGCGCTGCGATGAGTCGGCGATAGACACTTCGGCGGCGCTCTGAGGTTGCCCGGCTCTCGCCCCAGATCGGCGGCATCCTCGACTCGGCTACCGTACGCCATCGTCAGCAGTGTCGCCACCGACAACACCAACCAGTGTCGACTCACCCGCTGAGGGTCTGTCCTTCGAGTCTTGTTCCACTGCCAGCCCAGACTTTTGAGCGCTCTGAAGCCCAGTTCTATCCAGAACCGAAGTGCGTACCAGCACACTCCGGCGGCGTCCACAGCCAGGTCGGTCATCACCAGCCACGGCTCGTCCGCTCCGTCCACCCACACCACGATCATCGTTCCCAGACGACGCTTGGAGGTGGCCCTGAACGCCGTGCCGTAGCCGACATATGCGTGATTGGGTCCTGGAACCAGATGACGCGCTCTGATGCGGGTGCCTCCCTGCGGACAGAACACGGTGTTGATCGACTGTCTGACGTACGGATGGAAGCCCACAGAGCATATCTTCTTCCACAGTCTCGGACTCCTCAGTCCTCTGTCGCACATCACCAACACACTCATATGGTTGGGCACCGCATCGGCCAGCAGATCGAGCAGCCTCATTGTGGGCGCTATCCACTCGCCCGGTCTGTTCGCAGCCAGCACGTGCCAGGCCACCGGAATAGCACAACTTCGATAGACCACGCTTATGACTATCGAGTTGAGCTGGTCTCCCTTCATCGTCGGGTCTATTGCCAGCGCCAGTCTGTCCGACTTCCACAGACACAGCACCCATCTCAACAGCGGAGCGAAGCACGACTCCACGTCGATCTGTGTCGCTGTCGGTCTGGGCCTGTGCTGACCGTCGTACAACCACTGTCTGAGATACTGGCGCATGGTGTCGAAGCTGCCCATGAACGAAAGCGCTGTCGAAACTGCGTTCTGACAAGCGCTGCCCATGACAATAGTGCCGTACACCCACAGGGTCAGACCCAGCGACTGAGACTCTCTGAGGTGCGGCAGATGGTATTGTATGGTCTGAGCGATCTGGTAACATTCGGGCGGGAGGCGCATGGCGAATCTGTGGCAACCTTTCTGTTTGGTACCAAAAAGATGCCACAATGCCACGCGCTTTCCAACTCCTCATACCTGTCCTTCGACTTTACATACCCCTGTCAGCTCCCTCAGGGAGAGGGTTGGGGTGAGGGTGACTTGCCTCGCTTCTACAACGCGATGTTAAACAATGAAAAGACCCTGGACGCCCAACGCCAATCCTGATTCGGGCAAAGATACCTGATATACTGACGCCACAAGTCAGAGTTCAGGAGCGAGTGCGATGCCCGGTTTGTCAGTGATCCCTCAAGCAAATAGGCCCGCGGCGATGGGAGCCAACGGCATGGCGACCTCGGCGCACCCTCTGGCGTCGCTGGCCGGAGTCCGAATGATGATGGCTGGCGGCAATGCATTCGACGCGGCTGTCGCGGTCGCCTCCACGCTCAACGTATGCGAACCCTTCATGTCCGGCGCGGGCGGAGTCGGTGTCGCCCTGGCGTATGTGGCCTCCGAGGACCGTGTGCGCGCCCTGAATTTCTCCGGACGGATGCCCCAGGCCGCCGACCCGGAGGAGTATGCCGAATCAGATAAGGACGTCGGTATCAAGTCGGCCCTTGTGCCGGGGAACGTATCGGGATGGCTCACACTGCATGAGACATACGGGAAACTGGAGCGCGAGCAACTGTTCGAGCCTGCTGTCGGATACGCTGAAAACGGCGCTCCCATCACATTCTTCAACGCCAAGTCCATCGGCAATTCCGTGCCGCGCCTGTCCCGATTCCCTTCCGCTGGCATCTTCGTAAAGAATGGCAAAGGCCCGAGGCCGGGGGCGAGAGTCAGGCAGCCCCAATTGGCTGAATCTCTGCGCGCGATAGCGCGGGGCGGTAAGGACGAGTTCTACCGCGGCGAGCTTGCGTCCAAACTGATCGAAGGCGCCCGGAAGCTCGGAGGCCAGTTCACCGAAGAAGACCTGGCCACATACGACGCCGAATGGCGCGAGCCTATAAGCATCGAATACCACGACTACGAGATATTCTCAGTCCCACCCAACTCCACCGGGTTCCAACTCCTGGAGACACTGAAGATAATGGAGGGATTCGAGGGCGCAGACCTCATATTCCAGCACCCGGAGACGCTTCACCTGTACATTGAGGCCGTGAAACTGGCCGTCACCGACCGCATCAAGTGGGGCGGCGACCCGGACTACGTAAAGGCGCCGATACGCGGACTGCTGTCAGGCGGCTATGCCGAGAGCCAGCGCAGTCGCATTGACCGCAATAACGCAGCCGTCGTCTCAGGCGAGCAGTTCAGCCGCATGATACCCTCCGGCTCGCTCAAGGCGGGCAGCCCCAACGAGTTCGACGGCGGCATGACCACCCACTTCGCCGTGGCCGACAGCGACGGCAACGTCGTCTCGGTTACGCAGACGCTGGGCGGCGGATTCGGCTCGGCGGTCGCTCCCGGCGACACCGGCCTGTTCCTCAACAATATGGCCCACTGGTTCGATCTCGAAGAGGGCGCTCCCAACCGTCTGGGCGGAGGCAAGCGTGTTGACTTCTGCGTCGCGCCCACACAGACCTTCAAAGACGGTCGCTTCCACGTAAGCCTCGGCACGCCCGGAAGCTGGGGCATACTCCAGACCACGCCCCAGTTCGTCATGAACGTCCTCGACTTCGGGATGAACGTACAGGAGGCCATCGAGGCCCCCCGTCTGCGCGTCTTCGAGGAGCGGCGCGTGGTAATGGAAGAGCGCTTCCCATACCACGTCCGCGCCGCGCTTGCCGCTAAGGGCCACGACATAGAACTCGCCGAGCCGTTCTCAACGACCGTGGGCGGCGCGCAGGGCATCCTGATAGACCAGGAATCCGGCACCTTCCAGGGCGGTGCAGACCCCCGCCGGGATGGATTCGCGATTGGCTGGTGATATATAAGTTATCGATTGTTTATTGGTCAAGCCTTGAACCTGCAAACCCAGGGTCATTCGGTTATCCTCCTCACCATAGACTCGCACTCTGTTGCCCAGGTTTCGACCTTTGATTGAAAGCGTCTCTTGCCCTGGCGAAAGAGGCTTGGGCAGGGAATGACTGATAACTGAAAACTTATAACCGAAAGACCCTGCCTGCAAACCTACCAGCAACCACTAATCACTTAAGACTGACCACTGACCACTGAAAACCGATAACTCCAAAAAACAGCCCTTCTTCTTCGGCTGGTGGATTGTAATTGCCGGCGGCCTTGTCATGTCCATCGCCTCCGGCATCAACTTCCACGGCTTCGGAAACTTCATCATTCCGTTTGGTCGCGAGTTCGGCTGGAGCCGCACGACCATATCCGTCATATTCAGCGCGGCGCGGCTGGAGTCCGGTCTGCTTGGCCCAATCGAGGGCTGGGCGGTTGACCGCTCCGGCCCGCGCAGGCTGATACTCGTGGGCATTCCGCTGATGGGTCTGGGCTACATCGCGCTCAGTTTTATCAACGGCCTCATCGCCTTCTTCTTTGTATATGTGTTTATGATTGCGCTGGGCAACAGCCTGGGCATGAGCACGCCGATCACAGCGGCGGCGGCGAACTGGTTCAACAAGCGGCGCGGGCTGGCATTCGGAGTTATGTGGTCGGGCGTGGGACTGGGCGGGCTGTTCGTTCCCGCCGTCGGATGGCTGATAGAGACCTACGACTGGAGGACGGCAGCGCTGATTATCGGCGTATTCGTCGCGGCGATAGGGCCGCCGGTCGCGTCGGTGATGAGGCATCGCCCAGAGCAGTACGGCTACTATCCCGACGGGATTGTACCGGACGGCGCGCGCGATTCCCCCAAGGACCCCCAAGGCCGGACAAGACCGATAATAGCCGACCTTTCCAACGATTTCACCGCACGCGAGGCTTTGAGAACATCCAGTTTCTGGTTCCTGACGCTTTCGATCATGGCGAGGTCTCTCGTCAGCGGGGGCATCGGGCTACACCTGGTGCCATTCTTTGTTGACCTGGGAGCGTCGAACGTAACCGCCGCCGCCCTCGCCGGTTCGGTCGGGTTGATGAGCATACCGGGCCGCTTCGGGCTCAGCGCGCTGGGCGACTTCGTGAACAAGCGCTACGTGATGGCGGCGTCGCTGGCGGTTATGTCAGTGTCCATCATATTCATGGCTCGCGCGCCCAATGTGACCGCGGTTATCCCGGTTCTCATAGTATTCTCGGCGTCGCAGGGCGGCATATCCGTAATTCCGCAATCGCTGATAGCCGACTACTTCGGACGGCGTTCATACGCGACGATACAGGGGTTCAGGTCGAGCATACAGATGCTGGGCATAATCGTAGGCCCGATAATCAGCGGCTACATATTCGATACCACGGGCAGTTACACAAATGCCTTCCTCGGGTTCTCAGCCGCCGCTCTTCTGTCAATGGCGCTGGTATTCATGGCCAGGCCTCCGCAGAGGAAGGTGTCAAGAAGAGACGCGAGACCCGGAGCATCCGCAGGCCCCGCAGGATAAGTCCGCTACCCTATGTGACTCCAACAACAGGATAATCGAAGTAGGCGGCAGTAACCAGAAGGTGAAGTTCACGGGACTGCTCCAGGGCGTGGCTGAGCAATTCCTCGCGGTCTTCGCTGTCCGGCCAGTGATACTGCACCAGCGCGTTCAACCGGCCCACCATGCGTCGAGCCGCCTCGCCGGAGTCTGCGCTGGGACCGATTCCAAGCATATCGAGTTCCTGCGCTATCACGTTGAAAGACCGGCAGAGTGAACTTGGCAGCAAGGGGTCGGTTACCAGGAGGTCCAGCGCTCCGCTCCGCTGTACTGAAATGCCGTAACGCCGGTTGTGCCTCTCCAGCGCGCTGAAGACTCGCAGCAGATCTACCCAATCCCCTTCCGCGAACTCTTCCGCCTCCGAGTCAATGGCTATCTGCTGGATAAGAAGGGAGGACGAGAACTGCGAGCGTTCGAGGAGTCGTCCGATTTGGAGAAAACTCCAGCCTTCGTCCCTGTACATAGTCGCTTCCGCCGCTCCCGCGAATGCGCCAATGTCCGCCCCCATCTCGGCGTAGAAAGCCTCGGGCGAAGCCGCCCAGATGTCCTGAATATCCAGGTTGCGTATCCGCAGATAGACCAGGTTAAGACGCTGCCACATCTCCCAGCTTATACGATGGCGCATCTGCCGCGCGTTCTCCCTGCCCTGCGCGAAACAGTTCCATACCGAATCCGGGTTGACACGGTCGAATGTGAGGTCACCCGCCAGCGTATAGGAATCTGCCAGCGTGTAATCGTCGCTTTCAACCATATTCAGGCTGCCGCCCGGCGGTTGGCGGTTCAGGCTCACGTAGAGACGCCGCCAGCCTGAATGAATGTCTCGCGCCGGACGATCCGCGAGCGCTGCCGTCTGCAGCCGCAGAAGACGACAGAGAAGTTCCGCCCGCTCCAGATAGCGGCCCATCCAGTACAGACCTTGCGCGTTCCGTGACAACATTGGCTTACTCTTCCAATACCCAAATGTCTTTGCAGCCACCACCCTGGCTGGAATTCACTACCAGGCTGCCACGCCGCAGCGCAACGCGGCAAAATGCGCCCGGCACCAGGCGAGACTGACGCCCCTGAAGCACGTATGGGCGCAGATCCACGTGACGCGGCTCCATGCGACCGTCTATCATGCAGGGCGCGCGGGATAATGCCAAAGTCGGCTGCGATATGAAGTCTGCCGGGTTAGCCCGCACCTGCTTCGCGTATTCATCCCGCTCCTGCGGCGTGGAGTGTAGCCCAACCAACATTCCATAGCCGCCCGACTCGCCCACCCGCTTTACAACAAGACTCTCCAGATTGTCGAGCGTGTATTCGAGGTCTTCGGGCCTGCGGCAGAGGTACGTCTCGACATTCGCCAGAATCGCATCTTCACCCAGATAATAGCGAATCATATCCGGCACGTAGGCGTACACGCTTTTGTCGTCCGCAATGCCCACGCCCGGAGCGTTCACCAGGGTAACGTTTCCGCGTCTGCACGCATCCAGCAGACCGGGTACGCCGAGCAGCGAGTCAGGGCGGAAAGCAACCGGATCCAGAAAGAGGTCATCAACGCGACGATAGATAACGTCCACACGACGAAGCCCCTCCGTCGTGCGCATATAAACGTACCCGTCCTGCGTCAGCAGGTCCCGACCCTCGACGAGGTCGGCCCCGATCTCCTGCGCCAGGAACATATGCTCATAGAAAGCGGCGTTATAGACGCCCGGCGTTAGAAGCGCGATGGTCGGCTCCGACTCTCCGCGCGGCGCCATCTCCCGAAGCGTCGTCAGCAGAAGCTGTCCGTAGCGCTCCACTTCCCGCACGCGAGAGGCCCTGTACAGACGCCGGAAGCTGGCCTTCGCCGCTCTGCGGGTAGCGATCATGTAAGACACGCCGGAGGGCGAACGCAGGTTATCTTCCAGCACGTAGAATCCGTCATGGGTGCGCACAAGGTCAGTCCCGCAAATCGAGACCCACGTGCCATGCGGAGCTGAGTAACCCTCCATCTCGGGGCGATACTGTGGACAATCCAGCGCCAGGTCTTGCGGGATAACCCCGTCACGGAAAACACGGGCGCCATTGTAAACATCCTCGATAAACAGGTTCAGGGCGCGCAGGCGTTGGGTCAGTCCCGAATCCAGTATCTGCCATTCGGCGGCAGACAGGATGCGGGGAACAGAGTCCACGGGTATGATTCTCTCCTCGGCCTCGTCATCCCCATATACCATGAAGGAGATGCCTTCCTGAAGAAAGGAGCGTGACACCCATTCCTGGATGCTGGCAAGGTCTTGGACAGAGATTCTGCTCAGCGTTTCGTACAGCGATATAGAGTGATCCCGAGGCGAGCCGTCCGTCATGAACATCTCGTCGTATATGCCGGAGTCTAGGTTGTAAGCGCTGAAGTCCATTGCAAGCGTCGCGGAGGTCAGCCGCCCGCATCCTCCTCGTGAACCCCGTCCTCCGGCAATACTACGGTCATTTCCGTGTACTCGCCAGGCACGGATACCGGGTTGATTGTGCCGCCATGCTGTCGGACAATATCATTCGACAGCGCCAGTCCAAGCCCGGTGCCCTTGTCAGTGGGCTTTGTGGTAAAGAACGGGTTGAATATCTTCTCAATAACATCATCAGGTATGCCGTCCCCGTTGTCTCGTATGCGTATCTCCATAGCGTCACCGGTTCGTTTTGTATTAAGCCACAAGGTAGGCATATATGGACTCGAATCACCTTTCTCCCTGAGAGAGCGCCGTTTCTCATCCGTCGCGTAGCAGGCGTTGCTAACCATGTTCAGGAATACGCGACCCATATCTTCGGGAACTACCGCCCACTCCCCAGCGTCGGGGTCGAGTTCCACTTTCAAATCGAGCTGGAAATTGGGGTCCAGCGCCCGCGCGCTATGGTAAGCGAGCAGAGCGTGTTCGTTGAGCAGGTCGTTTATGCTGACAGGCCTGACTTCGCCCCCACCTCGCCCCAGCATGAGCATATCATGTACGATTCGATTCGCCCGCTCGCCATGAGAGCGTATGCGCTCCAGATTGTCGATCAGATCCTGCGAAATCTCTTCTACGAGTTCGCGCTGGTCGTCCTGCAACTCAACGCCCTCTTCTTCGAGAACTTCCTTTAATTCTACAAGCAGTTCTTCAGAGACCTCGGAGAAATTCTTGACAAAATTCAGTGGATTTCTGATCTCGTGCGCCACGCCTGCGGTCAACTCGCCCATTTCCGCCAGCTTTTGTTGTGTGATTATTTTATCCTGAGCTAGGCGAAGCTCTGCCAACACACTCTCTAACTCATCGTTTTTCCCCTGAAGGTCTGCCGCCAGCCTTTCCACCAGGTTCAGACGCTGCACCTCCAGGGCGTGGCGGCGGAACACCTCAAGCGCAGCTGCCATATCGGTAACCTCGTCATTTCCTCCAATCTCAACCCTGGCCTCCAGATCGCCGCCCGCCATACGGCGCATCCAGTCCGACAACACTTGGATACGGCGTAGCAGTATCCGCCCAACGAAGAGCCACGCGATCAGAAAAGCCCCGCCAATGCTGAGGGCGCTGATGACAAGGAGAAGGGTGCGACCGGTCAGGATGGCCTGTGTGGAAGCGGAGGTGGCCTCCCCCGCGCTGTCGCGGGCCGCGACTACCAGGCCGTCCACATCGGCGACGAGCGCGACGGCCTCATCCTGGTTGAGCGCGAGCAGAACACCCTGGCTCTCTGTCAACTCCAGTTCACGCTGGAGCAATGCGAATCCGTTCTGGGGTCCGATGCCCAACTCGGACAGCCGCGCGAAAACCGGGGCCACCTGGTCATGTATGTGGGAATCTTCCAGAGCCGCCAGATTGCGCTGGATGCGACCGTCCACGGCCTCGAACCGCTCCCGAAAGGGTTCGAGGGAAGCGGCTTCCGAAAGGGTGAATGCGTTAGCCAGAAGTTCGGTCGCTATGTTGGCGTCCGCCTGCAACTCCAGCAGGTGCCGATACCGATTGAACTCGTCCTCAGAGAAGTGATCAGAGAGTTCGTCCGGGGGTTCTCCCAGATCGCGATAGCCGGTAATTGTGTAGAAAAGCTGGTCATCTATGGCCGTAACCACGATGTCATCCAGTTGGCTACGCAGGTCGGCAAGCTCAGTTTTTAGGGTTTCCCTCTCATTGACCAGTCGAAATAACTCTGTCCTCTGAGATCGAATGGCTTCGATGTTGGCGATTAGTGTCCGGGAGTGGGCGCGTATGCTTTCTAAATGTTCGTCTCCCGTGTGGCTCTGCTCCAGAACTCTCAACTGTGTCTCCAGCGACTCGTGGGCATTGTTGATACTGTCATAAACAGACTCCATGTCTCTGCGGGTTACGGCTGAGGTGAGGCGCGGCGCGGCGGCCACCAGCGCGCCGCTGTACTCCGCAACCTCGAAAGCGGCGGCCATTTCAGGAATGCTGCGGTCGTTCACCTGGCTCTGTGCGTCACCAACGCGGTCGAAAGAAAACCACCCGACGAGACTGGCGGCCATGGTCAGAACAACAGCCCCGCCAATGCCTGAGTATAGTTGGGTAGAAATGCGAAAGCGGCTATGAAACAGCCTTTCCAGTCGTTCCATCATGGCTCAGAGTCCAGCAATGTACTGATAGGATGATATTTGCCATCGCTCCCGATAACCGTGAGGAACACCGCGTCGGAGCCCTGATTGTCGCTCGACCCATAACGGAGTTGAAAGCCATCCAGATCAATAGCGTCCTCCTGGCGAATGTTATCGAGGAAGCAGGTTCGTGTGACCTCTTCCCCACACCGTTCCAGGCCGGCTCTAGCCAGTCTCCCGGCCAGATATCCCTCGAACGAGACAAATCCCGGAATCGCATACGGGGCATATCTCGACAGAGCGCGGTGGTAGGACTGGACAATAGGGAGGCTGCTGTCGGTAGGAAAAGGCACCACTTGGGTTACAAAAACCCCGGCGCCGGATGGCCCCAGTTCCTCTGCAAGGGCATTGCTGCCCACAAAAGATACGGTCATAAAAACAGGGTCCAGGCCCGTAAAACGTGCCCAGGAGATCAAAGCTGCGACCGGCTGGTAGGCTCCAATAATAATCACCGCCTCGGGGTCGCCTCGTCGCAGGTCGAGAAGACCCGTTTTCACGGCCAGCGTATTGCGGGGGTACAATCCAACCGACACCGGCTCCATGCCTCGTCTCTCCAGAGCGCTCTTGGCACCCTGGTAGCCCGCGCGTCCATACGAATCATCCTGGTACATCACCGCGACACGCTCAATGCCGAGGTCCTCGGTCAACCGCGCAACCATCTCCTCGGTCTCCTGGTTATACGAAGCGCGCAAGTTGATTATGTTCTCCCACTCCGGTTCTCGCAGAAAGGCCGCGCCGGTGAATGGCGCCACGTATGGGATACCCGCCTCCGCCGCAACCGGCGTGGCCGACCTCGAAGTCGGCGTACCCACTGCGCCAATCAGCGCAAACACTCTCTCCTCGATCAGTTTGACGGTGTTCGTAATAGCCGCTTCTGGCTCGTAGGAGTCGTCCATGAACTTCAGTTCAAGATGACGACCATTCACTCCGCCCGTCTCATTGACTTCATGAAAGGCGGCCTTTATGCCAAGACGCATATTTATACCCAGCTCGCTGGCGGGCCCACTGAAGGCAGCGGACTGGCCGAAGAGAATATAGTTGTCAAACACCCCGGGTTCCCCGAGTTGAACGGTTTCGGGCTGCGGTTCCTCGACAACCGAAGGCGTGACCTCACTTGGCGCATCGCCCTGATTCATCTGAACTTCGGTGTCGGCGCTATCGAACCAAGACAATCCACCTGTGCTGATGGCTATAATAATGGCGACTCCCCCTAGAGCCAGCGCAAATAGCAGAGCCGCAAACAGGCGAGATATGTGCTTCACTCAGCCTTTCGCATAACCAGTGTCGAATGGTTCTTGGAATTCTCTCGCTCGTATCTCATATCTTCCGTCATTGTGCGCACAAGGTGCAGACCCAACCCGCCTATGGGACGGTTCTCCATAAGCGCGGACGTATCAGGTTCAGGATTATCCTCGAGAGGATTGAAGGGAACTCCGTCGTCCATAATCTCAATTGTGAGTGTGTCTGAATCCGACAAAAGGGTTATCTCAAAGTCGTGAACGCCATCTTCGTGGGCATATTTTATGACGTTGATTCCGAACTCTTCCAGTACCAGATTTACCCGAAAAGCAAGCGCCGGAGACCAGCCTTCACTCTCCGCCAATTCGTCCACGGCGGCGGCGATGCGCCCCAACTCTTCAATCCTGTTCTCAACTCTCAGGCTGAGTTTTGTGCTCATGCGCCAACCTCACTGCGGTGGAGTGTCAGACAAGTAATGTCGTCCGACTGCGGAGCCTCTCCCGCGAATTGGCGTATGCTCTCGAAAATTGCCCTGTTGACTTCCTCCGCCTCTCTCGAAGGCGTAGCCGCGAGGACTTCACACAGTCGTTCCATACCGTACTCTTCACTCGCCTCGTTCATGGCCTCTGTGACACCGTCAGTGTAGAGAACCAGCGTATCTCCGGGCAGTAGTGTAATGGAGTTCTGATCGAACTCGAAGTCCGGCATTACTCCAAGCGCAATTCCTCCGGTCATGGGGAGAACGGTAGAACTCCCGTCCATATGGACCACCACAGGGCTGTTGTGCCCGCCATTTGCATAGAAGAGTTCTCCACTCGCCGGATCGTACACCGCATATAGAAGGGTAACAAACATGAATGCGTCGTTATCATCACAAAGTAGATCGTTAACCTCTTTCAGAGTTTTGCCGGGTTGCTCGTTGCCGATTGCCGCGCCTTTCAGCAAAGTACGGCTCGACATCATAAACAGAGCCGCCGGCACTCCCTTGTCGGACACGTCCGCAATTGCCAGCCCGACTCTACCGTTGTCCAGGCGCATGAAGTCGTAGAAGTCCCCTCCCACGTTGCGGGCGGGTTCCATACTAGCAAACGACCCGTAATCAGGTCCCTTAGGAAAAACAGTGGGCAGAATGGACTGCTGCATACCGCTCGCCACACTCAGCTCATTCTGAAGTGCCACCAACTGGTCACGTGACGCGAGCGCCTCCCGCCATTCGGTCATGTGAACCAGCGTCCGGTCAATCGTAATTCGCAGGTCATTGAAGTCCAGCGGCTTGGTTACGAAGTCGAAAGCGCCCCGGTTCATGGCCGTGCGGATGTTCTTCATGTCACCATAGGCCGAGATAATTATCGAACGAATGTTAGGGTCAACCTTCGGGATCTGCTCCAACAAGGTCAGTCCGTCCATCTGAGGCATATTGATGTCCGAAACCACCATGTCAATGTCCTCATCGCGGTGCAGCACCTCCAACGCCTCCACACCGTTACGGGCAAACACGAAACTGTAGCGTCCCGCCCTGATGTGGCGTCTCATGCGTTGAAGAATGAGCGGCTCCAGGTCCGGCTCATCGTCCACGACAAGAATCTTAAAAGAGTCTCCCATCAGTACCGCCTCCCTGGCTATCAGTTACTGAATGAACCCATGGCCGACTCTTGAGACTCGTGTACCGGAATTATTCTGTCGAAGCCGCTGATTACAAATACTTCCTTGACTGGGTCTATCAGAGAGCATACCGCGAATTTCACATCCTGCCTCTGAAGCGCCTTGGCGACTACCAGTATTGCCCGGAGCCCGGCGCTGCTGATGTACGAGAGGTTCTCGAAATCCAGAATCACCGGCTGGTCATTCCCGTGTATGGCATCCTCCAGCGCATTCTGAAAATCAACCGCGTTCGTCCCGTCAACGCGCCCTTCGGTAAGTAAGATCAGACTATCTCCCTGTTTCAGGGTATCTACTTTCATATGTAAGCCTCCTCAGCTATTTATCGCGCATTTCCGTACCAGGACCTCGCTCTGGAGCATAGGTCTGCGAACGCCAATTTTATCACATATTAACGATCTGAACGTCAGCCCTCCGGTCAACGTCAAAAGTCGTACCCTCGTTCACCCTGTGTGGCTATGTCAAGGCCCACTATCTCATCCATTTCATCAACCCTTGACCCGTTCACCAGTGCGCCGGTCAACTTGAGTAGAATAAACGTGATAACCCCGCTCCAGACGACGATGGCCAACAATCCCAGTGCCTGAACTCCAAGTTGGGCGAAGAACTGGCGACCCTCCTCGACGAATCCGCTGCCACCCAATACTTCCAGCGCCAGTACCGCCGTAAGCAGCGTACCGAGAATGCCGCCCACACCATGGATTGCAAATACGTCCATAGAGTCATCAATTTTAAGTTTATTCTTTACTACACCGACCGCAAAATAGCAAACTGGACCCGCAATGACTCCAAGCGCAAGCCCCGACAACGGGCTTACAAATGCGGAGGCAGGCGTTGCAATCGCCAGTCCCGCAACAGCACCGGTCACAGTGCCGACCAGGGTCGGCCTGCGTTCCACTACCCACTGTGTGGTCATCCATGTTATGACAGCCGCAGCGGCCGCGATGTGCGTTATGGCCATGGATATGCCCGGTTCGCGGCCTGCGAACACCTGCATACCGCCATTAAGCGCAAGCCAGCCTATCCACAACATTCCCACGCCCGCCGCTGCCATTCCCGGATTGTGCGGTTCGGGCAACTCACTGGGAAATGCCAGGCGCTTGCCGATTACTATGGCAGCCACAAGTCCCGCCACGCCTACGCTCGTGTGGAGTGTCACCCCACCCGCAGAATCCATAATTCCCATCTGATCGAGCCAACCGCCACCCCATACCCAGTGGCATATCGGAGCGTAAACCAGCGTGGACCAGAGCGCGCTGAATACCAGCACCGCCGGAAACTTGATTCGCTCGGTGTAACTGCCCACGATGAGTGCGGGAGTCAGTATCGCGAATGTCAGGTGAAAAAAGGCCCACACTATCTCAGGAACGGTACCTGTCGAGACTCCGTCGGTGAGGCCGATGAAAAACACGTTTTCAACGCTGCCAATCACTCCGCCGACGCTGTCACCGAATGCCAGCGCGTAACCAATGTAGAGCCACAGCAAAGTCGAGATAGACGTGATCGAAAAACACTGCATCATCACCGACAGAACCGATCTCGAATGCATCAGTCCACCATAGAACATAGCAATGCCGGGCAGTGTCATAAACAGCACAAATACTGTGGAAGTGAGCATCCACGCTGTGTCGCCGGAGTTCATCATCTTCTCCAAGCATAGCTAAAGTAGGGTAACCTGGCTGCGCGGATTGTATCACTGCGAGATAAGCATGAACAGTACCGAAAATCACATACCCGCAACTGATCAGCCCGGCGATCCCCAAACGTGCGCGCCATAAGGCTGTCCAATCTCGACCAAGTTCACTATTCCCAATACTGAATACAGCGTGCTACCATGAACGACAAGTCCACTGCGTGGGCAATACATTTACGCTGGTATCCGACCGATGTCTGAACGAATCCTTGTAGCCGTCGCCTGGCCCTACGCCAACGGCTCCATACACCTCGGCCATACTGCGGGCGCGTACTTGCCTGCAGACATATTCGCGCGCTATCACCGCATGATTGGCAACGAAGTCGTCATGGTGTCCGGCAGCGACGCCCACGGCACGCCCGTCACCATCGCCGCCGACCAGCAGGGCATATCCCCCGAGGATATATACTCCAAATTCCAGGCCGAGTTCCTCGACACCTGGGAGCGTTTCGGCATAAGTTTCGACCTGTTTACTTCCACCCACACCCAGAACCACACCGAAGTTACACAGGATATGTTCCTGCGCCTGCTGGAAAAGGGTTACCTGTACACCGACACGATGAGCCAGCCATTCTGCGCGAATGATGAGCGCTTCCTCCCCGACAGGTACGTCGAAGGCATATGCCCCCACTGCGCTTACGACGGCGCGCGCGGTGACCAGTGCGACAACTGTGGACGCACCCTCGACCCCGAGGAACTCATCGGACTCAGATGTCGCACCTGCGGCTCCGCACCGGAGATACGAGAGACCGAACACTTCTTCCTCAGACTCAGCGCATTCGAGGATCAGTTGCTGGAGTGGATCAGAAAGCAGGATCACCTCCGGCCAAACGTTAAGAACTTCACCATCGGCTACCTCGAAGGCGGCCTGCGCGACCGCGCAATCACGCGCGACCTCGAATGGGGCATCCCGGTGCCTGTGGAAGGCTACGAGAATAAGCGCATATACGTCTGGTTCGAGGCGGTCATAGGTTACCTGTCCGCGACCAAGGAGTGGGCGCAGCTCAGTGGAGACCCCGATAAATGGAAGGACTTCTGGCAGAACGACTCCCAATCGTACTATTTCATGGGCAAAGACAACATTCCCTTCCACACTATAATATGGCCCGCCATGCTGCTCGGATACGGCGGCCTGAACCTGCCGTACAACGTCCCCGCCAACGAATACGTGAACCTGCAAGACCAGAAGCTGTCCACAAGCAGAAACTGGGCAGTATGGATGCCCGACTACCTGGACAGGTACGACCCGGACCCGCTCCGATATGTGCTGTCCGCTATAATGCCTGAGACCCACGACTCCGACTTCTCATGGGAGGAGTACGTCCGCCGCAACAACGACGAACTCGTCGCCACCTATGGCAACCTCGTCCACAGGACGCTGAGCATGGCGGGGCGTAACTTCGACCGCGCCGTTCCGAACCCGGGCGACCTTGATGAGCAGTCCATCGCCCTGCTGGACGAGGCGCGGAACGCCCTCGACGATGCCGGGCGCAATATCGCAGATTGCAGGTTCAGAAACGCGCTCCAGGCCGCCATGCGCCTCGCCCAGTCAACCAACCGCTACCTGGACTCGAAGGCGCCCTGGCAGGCAGTTAGAACGAACAAGGCCGACGCAGCCCGAACCATATGGACGAGTATGTCCGTAATAAACTGCCTCAAAACCGCCCTGTATCCCTTCATGCCCGGCAGTTCCGAAAAGCTGCAAGGGATGTTGGGGCTGGACGGCAGCGTGGAATCCGAGGGCTGGAGCTGGGACTCCAACGCACTGAAACCCGGCAGCCCACTGCCACGCCCCAAACCACTGTTCCGCAAGTTCGATGAATCGCTCATCGAGGAAGAGACAGCGCGTCTTGGCAGCTAGCCCGGATAGAGAAACCATAAACTACATATACGGCCCGGTACAGGAACGCCTGACCAGAGTCGAGAACCGGCTCCGCGACATGGCGAACGTCGACTTCCCATTCCTGTCCGACCTGCTCTCTCACGTCTATTGCTCATCCGGCAAGCGTGTCCGGCCCGCCATCACTCTGCTCGCATCCTGCTTCCACCCACACGATGAACTCAAGTCCGAGATAATGGCGACCGCCATAGAGCTTCTGCACATCGCAACCCTGATACACGACGACACCGTGGACGAATCCGACTTCCGGCGCGGACGGACAACTATCTCGAGTATGTTCGGCAAAGACATAGCCGTGCTGGTCGGCGACTACGTATTCGCGTCATCCGCCACTCTCGTATGCGACATCGGCCATATTGGAATAATCAGACGATTCTCGGAAACAATCATGGACCTCTCAGACGGCGAACTGCGAGAGAGAATCAGCGTTTATGATCCCGAACAAAGCCTGGACGACTACTACAAGAGGATCTACTGTAAGACCGCGTCACTTTTCGCTGTGTCCGGCGAAGCCGCCGCCACTATCAGCGGCGCGACCGACGAACATATCGCCGCTCTTAAAGAATACGCCTGCCAACTCGGCATGGCATTCCAGATAGTTGACGATATACTCGACTTCGAGGGTACTCAGGAAGAAACAGGCAAACCCGTCGGAAGCGACCTCGCGCACGGGATAATGACCCTGCCCACCTTTATCGCGCTCGAGAGAAATAGCGCCGGCAAACCCGTAAAAGCCTATTTTGAAGACCGTAACAACGGCGCGCTGCTCAAAGAAGCCGTTGACATGATTCGGCAGCCTGAGATAATAGCCGAGGCATACGCCGAGGCATCCCGACGCTGCGAAACCGCCCGCGACGCCCTCCGAACAATGCCCGAATCAACCTCGCGCGACTCGCTAGAACTGCTTCTCGACTACGTGGTCAGACGCCGGCGCTGATAGGATTCACGAATCGCGCAGTGATAACCATCTTGAATATATGTTGACTCATATCCTCTGCCTTTCGTATCCTGATTACACACAGAGGAACTCTTATCCTAAATATCTGCGACAACAAACAGGTTCACAATGGCAACAGCCCCTACATCCACACAAGTTGACCCCGAGTCCCTGGTGGGACGCATCATCGCCGAACTTCAGGCCAACCCTGAAGCTCAGAAACTGCTGTTGCGCGCATTGCTCACCGAAGAATTCCTGGGTATGCCGATACGTTTGGAACGTGTAGAGGACAAAGTCGAGGTTATCCAGGCCGACCTCGAGGTTGTCAAAAGTGATCTTGAAGTCGTCAAAGGCGATGTCGCGGTTCTCAAAGGAGACAGCCTTGAAGGAAAACTCCATAGGAGAATTCGTCCCCTTCTCAGCCAAAGACTCGAACTGCGCAAGGCGAGAGTAATGCAGAGCCCTGTTCAGGAAACCAGGCGGGAACTCTTCGAGCCAGTTGAAGAAGCGTTTGACAGAGGCGTCATCTCCGATTCCCAGGAAACCCGAATTGACGCAACGGACATCATCGTCCACGCCACGCGCAAGGAGGACAGATCCCAAGTCTGGGTGGCTATTGAAGCATATAACAACATCGCCCAAAGCGACATAGAACGTGTTCGACAGTCCGCCGACGCCCTGGGCGCGATATTCCATCAGGACACGATAGCTGTGGTCGTAGGCTACCACGTTCATCCACTGGACCAGGAGCGTGCTGACAGCATGAGTGTCTATGCTTTTCTCATTGAAGAAAACAGTTAGTCTGTATGCGTTACGGCGTTGAAATTTCGCTCTACAACAAATAGATTCACGACTCCCACACAACCCGACCCCCCAGCACAGTCATCACAGGCCGCATATCCACGATGCGCTCCATCTCGCTTGCGGCGAGGTCCTCCTCGAACAAGATCATGTCGGCAAACATCCCAGGAGCCAGTCTCCCACCCTCACGTTGTACACCAGCCGCCCTTGCCGACCCCACGGTATACGATTCCAGCGCATCCAGAAGGCCGGCGCTCTCCTGTGCTCCCAGCTTGTTCCCCGATTCCGTCAGCCGCGTGACCGCAGAGTATATGCCGCGCATAGGGTTCGGGTCGCCGACAGGCGCGTCCGAGCCGAAAGCTACTTCAACGCCACGTTCGGTAAGTGCGCGGATTCGGTACAGATAGGGCAGCAGACCAGTCTCTACCATAGCTAGGTATCGGTCGCCGCTCTGGTAAATGAAGCCGGGCTGCGTCGCCACCATCGCCGAAGACCGCGCAACCGATTCCAAAGTAACAGGCGGGCACTCCGAGCAGTGCTCGATTCGATGCGGCGCGCCTATCTCTGGCGACTCAGCCACGTCGGATATTGCCTGCGCCGCGCTTTGCGCGACCTCGGACTCCACCGCATGAACCGCAGCCGGAAATCCGGCCTTCACGCAATCGGCGACCATGCGCGACAACTCACCCCTACCCGGTGTCTGACGCCCGGAGGACGCAGTCACCATGATCTTGACGTGTCCCACCCTCAGATGAGGTCCGCCGGCTCCAAATTCCAGACCTCGTTCCGCGAAGTCGGGCATATGCCGGAAGCCGGGCATCATCGTAATCCTGGGCATCGCGCCTACGGAATTTCGCAGGTCGTTGAGAAAATCCCATCGCGCGACCGAGTTGTAGTGAGTCGCGTCCTGTACCGACGTGATGCCGTGCATCAGGAGAGTCGTAGAAGCCATCCTTACAGAGGTCTCAATCTGATCCCGGGAAAGGGGCGGAATCCTGCCGTCCAGGTATTCACCCATCTCGAACAGCAGGCCATTGGGTTCGCCGGAGTCGAGTTCCCTCTCGACGGTCGCACCCGGCGGTTCAGAGAAAGAGATACCAATGCCGACGCGCTCCAACGCCATCGTGTTCAGCACGCAGGCGTGGCTCGACCTGTGATCCAGCCGCGCCGGATGACCTGGCGCCGCCTCGTCCAGGTCACGCCGTGTCGGATGGCGACCCTCTATCAGCGAGGTCTCGTCGTAACCCCAAGCCCGGATCCACTCCCCCTCACGGGTGTGAGACACGCGGTCGCCAATCGCGCGCTTTATATCCTGGATAGAGGAAACCGCGGACGGGCGGCAGTCCACCGCCAACATGGTGGCCGCGTAGGCCAGCAGATGCATATGAGCGTCGTGAAAGCCGGGCAAAACGGTCCCCCCGCCGCAGTCAACAACCCTGGATCCAGCTGACTTCAGTGCCCCGGCATCTGCGTCGGAGCCTATCCACAAAACGCGGCCGTCCCTGACAGCGACCGTCTCCGCGTGAGGACGAAGCGGGTCCATCGTCAGCGCACAGGCGTTGGTCAGGATCAGATCCGGCAAGTCATCGCGCCCCAACGGAAAAACAGGCGGAGATATATTCAGCAGCGAGCGCCGGCTACTGAATTACGGAGCGAGGGGTAGCCTCGATTCGGCGGACTACTATCCTCGACCGATCCATCATATCCGGTATCTTGGGAGCGACTTCATTTACCCAGTATTCGCTCTCATACACCGCCGCGTAGAGCTTCTCGCGCTGCTCCTCGCTTTCGAAGCGGCGCACCCAGATATAAAGGTCGTCCTCTTCCTCGCCCACAAAGCTGCCCAGAATGGTCATCCCCTTGGAGACCTGAAAGGGGATTATATCCTCTTCCATAAACTTTACCCAGTTCTCACGCTGTCCGGGCAGCGTCCTGTACTCTCGAAGTTCGAAGAACATCACTCATCTCCTATGTGAATATATGCTTCAGCCGACAATTCTATTAGTGAGTCGGGGACGTACCGGCCCAGAGAAACACGAGGACACTCACGATTGCGTACAACGCTATCATTAAAGCGCCCTCCGGGCTTATGGGCCATCTCGGTCTTCTCCATGCCCTGGTGAGTATTCCCACCACCACTATCGCGGTCATTATAACAGCGGTGATCGCGGTAAGTTCGTGGATTTGGGATATGCCGTCCCAAAGAGCCCCGTCTGTGAACGCGACGTCGTCCAGGAACAGCACAAATCCCATGTTGAACAGGTTGCTGCCGAGAACGTTGGTGATAGCGAGTTCAGGCGCTCCGAGCCTGAGCGCGGCAAACGACGCGGCGAACTCGGGCAGCGAGGTGCTGAGCGCGAGGAACTGGGTTCCGACGAAACTCGCCTCCCACCCCATGGCGTGCGCGAGGTCTTCACCTATGTTGGCAAGCCAGACTGCGGAACCCACCACCACCACCGCCGTTACAAGATAGATAACGAAGGAGCGAGCCAGGCTCCGGTCGGCGTAGTTTTCCTCGTCCTCGGTAAGTGCGGCCGATGCCTTCTCCAGGCTTTCCGCGCGGTAGATGAGGAACATCGAAACCAGAAAAACGCCAATCAATATAAACGACATGGGGCTGACGTACCAGCCGGATATGTCGGAAGTGAATCCGTGGACGAGCATGGCGGTGAGCGCAATCGAGATTACGACAATTCCCAGCACGCCCACCAGCGCCGATGTCGCGGTAACGCTGCTGAGAACCGGCCCCCGCCTCCAGTATATGTCGAGTAACCCGATTATCAGCAGGTTGAACAGGTTGCTGCCAAAAGCGTCCCCGGCTGCGAGGTCAACCTCGCCAACCAGCACGATAGAACTAACGCCGGTACCAAGCTCGGGAAGGGATGTAGCGGTGGCCAGCAAAACCACTCCGACGAACGATCTGCCCAACCCCGTCTTTTCGGCTATTACATCCGCCGAGCCTGCCATGAAATGCGCCGTTACCAGTATTATTCCGCCGGCGGCGGCCAACTGAAACCAGAGCAGGGTAAGGGTCACATCATCTCCCGTAATACGACAGAATGGCCCCTGTATCCGGGGGCCATTCGAAAATGTCAAGTCAGGATTATTCTACCTAGCCCAACCTGCTGCTTACAAGAAGATCTGCGCGGTTGCCCCACTTTTCCAAAAAGCGGCGGTAGTTCTTCAGACTCAGCTCGTCGCGTTCTCCCTCGGCCAACTCGCTCCATACGCGGTGCTCGTGCTGTACGACTCCAAGAGTTGAGTCCGCCAGGATTCTCTTGCCCTTTTCCTTGAAGTGGAAGCTGTAATCAATGTCGAGGTTCCGGTAGAAGCGGAAGCTCTCACGCATCAGTCCCACTTCCTTCAGAGCGCTGCGCCTGAACGCGAAACAGTACGCCTGCATCGCGTCCATCTCGCCCGATTCGCCTTCGCCGTCGTGGAAGTGATGAAGATTGTCCGTCCGCAGGCCGAAAGGCCCCGCTACGCCCACGTCTTCCTCATCGAGCATACTCTCTATCCGCTCGAATATATCCGCGCATATCTCGGCGCTCGTATCGAGAAGAACCACAGTCCGCCCCAGGCTCTGCTTCAGCACAATGTTCTTGGCCGCTCCCTCACCCAGCTTGTGGTCGGCATGGATAACCCTGGCCCGCGTATCTCTCCCCGCCAACTCTTCCAGCCATTCAGACGTTCCGTCCGTCGAGCCGTTGTCGAGAATGACCACCTCCAGGTCGCGGTCTCCTGCCCACGCGAACACGCTGTTGACTGCGCGTTTCACGTCGTCAACATAGTTGGAGGCCACCACGCCTATGGTTATGTCGCGCGAGTCATTTTCATGTATGAGTGACGGCACTTCAGCGGCGGAAGACACGATGTCGCGGTCCTCGGTCAGTTTCTCCCACTCCGCTTTGGGCCTGATGCGGGAGTCTCTCTCACGGTCCTCGACAACATAGCCCGCTTCTTCCAAGTCGGCCCTTATCCGGTCGGCGTCTCCATATTCGCCCGCATCTCGGAGTCGTGACCTGCTCGCCAGTTGCCCCAATGCTTCTGGTGACGTCTCGTATTCCTCTACAACTCCCAACAGACCGAGTCCAAGCACCTCATCGAACTTCTCTACCAGCGCCAGCTTTGTGGAAGCTGACAGGTCGGAGCGCGCCATTTCCCATGTCAGCGCAAGCGCGCCGGGCATATCCAGGTTAGCGTTGACCATTTCAAAGAACCTGCCCGTCCACTCCTCGACGTCTGCGCCATCTGCGGCGTCCTCGTCCGCTTCCATTGTCCACTGCCAGATGCGGTTCTTCAGGCGCTGCAATCCCCGCTGCGCCGCTCTCAAAGAAGCGAACGTGAAGTTAAGTCGGGTGTTGTAGCGGGCGGTCATGCAGAGATACCTGAAGGCCATCGAGTCAATGCCCTGGGCCTCTATATCGGACATGATGAAGGAATTGCCCGTGGATTTCGCCATCTTTACGCCATCCGCGAGAAGGTGCTGACCGTGTACCCAGGAGGTGACGACCGACTCGCCGGTGAACCCTTCGCTCTGCGCTATTTCACCCTCGTGATGCGGGAATATATTGTCCACGCCTCCAGTGTGAATATCGAACCTCTCTCCCAGGTACTTTATGGACATGGCGGAACATTCTATATGCCAGCCTGGAAAGCCCTCTCCCCAGGGACTCGGCCACTTTATCATCCGCCCAGGCTCCGCCGCCTTCCACAGCGTGAAGTCACGCGGGTCGCGCTTCAGCGGGTCGGCCTCTACCCTGACCGCTTCCAAAAGCTCGGCTTCGTGTATATTGCCAGACAACTTCCCATAGTCGGGAAATTCGGAAACAGCGAAATAGACGTTGCCGTCCGCCTCGTAGGCATAGCCCTTCTCGACGAGTCTTTCCACTATCTCGATCATCTCTTCGATATGGTCGGTGGCCTTCGGGAATTCGTGCGCGGGCTGAATTCTCAGCTTTCGCTCGTCCGCGAGGAAGCGGTCGGTGTAGAACTGGGCGATCTCGGCGGGCGTCTTGCCTTCTTCCAGCGCGGCGGCAATTATCTTATCCTCGCCACGCTCCAGCATCTCTTGGCGCATATGCCCCACGTCGGTAATGTTCTTGATATGGATAATATCCAGCCCCTGCGCGGACAGTATGCGGCGTATCCAGTCGGCCATCAGGTACGACCGCAGGTTGCCGATGTGCGCGTCCCTGTACACGGTCGGGCCACAGGTGTACATCCTGACCACGCCATTTTCCAGCGGGGAAACTTCGTCCAGGTCTTTTGTGAGAGTGTTATATATATTCAACATGATCCACTACTCCCCTTACACATCCCTGTCGGCGGAAACCGCAGAGACGTTGCCGGGCCGCGTGCTGATTTACCTCGCGCGACCATTCCGTATCCCAATCCGCCGCCTTAGACAGAAGGCTTTCCCTTGTCATCCGAAACGTTCATTACATACAGGAAGTTCGTACTTCCCGGCACTCCAAGCGGAGTTCCGGCGGTCAGTACCAGCTTGTCGCCGTTGGACAGAGACCCATCCGAAACAGCGCGTTCCTCCGCTGCGTCGAACAAGCTCTCCAGATTCGTAAGCGTCGAGCCTATTATGGGGTTCACCCCCCAGCTCAGCGTCAATTCACGCTGCACCGATTCGTGCGGAGTCAGTGCCAGAATAGGCGGGCGCGGCCTGTATCTGGACACCCGCCGAGCCGTACTGCCGGACTCGGTGAAGGCCACAATCACGCCCGCGTTCATCTGGTTGGCTATACTGGCGGCCGCATAGCTGATGGCGTCGTCCGTCTGCTGCTCCGACGAGCGTCCCTTCTCCACCAGAATCCGCTCGTAGTCGAGGTCGGCCTCGGTTTCCAAAGACACCTTACGCATCACGTCCACCGCCCTGTCGGGATACTGGCCGATGGAAGTTTCGCCCGACAGCATGATAGCGTCTGTGCCGTCGTACACCGCGTTGGCGACATCCGTGACCTCCGCCCTGGTGGGCCGGGACGATTCGACCATGGACTCCAGCATCTGCGTCGCGGTTATCACGGGCTTGCCCAGGATGTTGCACTTGGCGATAAGCCGTTTCTGCACCGCAGGCACCGATTCCATCTGTATCTCGACACCCATGTCTCCACGCGCGACCATTATCCCGTCGCTGGCCTCGAGAATGCTGTCGAAAGCGTTTATAGCCTCGGCGGTCTCGATCTTGGAGATCATAAACGGGGTACTGCCCTTCATGTACAGAAGCTGGCGCGCGGTATATACGTCCTCCGACTTGGTGATGTTCGACAAGGCCACAAAGTCCGCGCCCGCGCTGGCCGCGAAACTCAGCCCGTGCATCGCGCGGTAGTCCAAAAGAGGAAGCGTCGGCGCTCTGCCCGGCGTTATGACGCCCCGATTCTCCGTTATCCTGCCGCCGTCCAGAACCTCACACTCAACTTCCTGTCCGGCGACGGATACGACTTGCAATGTTATCGCGCCGTCGTCCACCAGAACGTTCCCGCCAATCTCGGCGTCATTGTGTATCCCCGAAGGATATACCCCTAGCATCTGCGGATTTCCGGTGATGTTGCGGCTCGTGAGCGTCACGCTGTCGCCGGACTTGAGATAAATGTCGCCTGGCGACTGCGGCCCCGTCCTGTACTTGGGCCCCGGAATGTCCACCATAATGCCGACTGGTATCCCCAGGTCCGCAGAAGCCTTTCTCACCGTGCGAAACAACTCCTGGTGCTCGGCGGACGTGCCGTGCGACAGGTTCAGCCTGGCGACCGTCATACCCGCGCGAATCAAGTCGCATATCATTTCGTAGGACTTGGTTGCGGGGCCGAGTGTGCAGACTATCTTCGTCTTGGGCCGCTGGGGCATGGTTTAGCTCCGGGTATTTCCAAAATTTCGGGCTTGTAATATAGATATTACAAGAAAACGCTATCCAAGACTACCGACAGTTGTCGGTTTTCGGCTGACAGTCCTCGGAGGGACGGACATAATTCCGAAAGCGCGTCGGGAAATTAGGAGTGCGAGGGTTGTCAGGACGACCCTCCCGCCGTCGCCAGAGGCAGCACAACCAGGAACATGGGTATTATGATTACTGCCCAGAACCATCCTATCCCCGCCGCTATTCCCGCCTTCCACCAGGCGATGCCGTGAGTATTCTTGACTGCCACGACCGCCGACGCCAGCGTCCACATCGCCCCCAGCATGAACAGAACCTCACCGACGGAAGGCACGCCGATGAGCAGCCACAGCGACAGGGGAAGGTAGCATATCCCCAGCGCGCGCAGGCTCGTGCGATAGCCCTCGCTCCCAGCGAACAGGCGCGCTCCCAGCAGCCACACGAAGACGGTCCACACAACCCAACTCGTAAAGATGCACGAGACAGCTAGTAGCAGATTGAAACTCTCTTCGATTCTGAATCCCTGCTGCGCGGTATCCTGGGTCTGGGTCCATATTCCCATCCCGAACGCTATGCCCGCGACCAGAACAACCCCCAGCGCGCTGAACGCGGTCTCCTGCTTCTCCCTGATCTCGTCATACACGCCGCCTTCGAACATCGCGGCCCGCAATGCCAGCCTGAGCATACTCTCCCCCACTGCTGCTATTGTCGCTGATTCTATCCCCCACCGCGCACGGCTTCAAGCAAGACACAATCCTGCTCAGGGTCTTTTCACAGCCGACAATCAATCGGGGTGAACGATCCGTGCCGAATTTGAAGTGGCCCTGCAATCCGGCTCCGTCCCCAATCACAAATTCACTATTCCCCCGTCCGTAGTGTAGAATCTGCTGGATAGTCTGAGAGGAGAACCTGTGGAGCAGCCCGATGCGCTCATACTTACCGGCATAGGAATCGGCACGGCTTTCAGCGTGCTTATTCTTCTGCTGGTCGCCGTGCTGATTATAAGGCTGGTTTCGCGGCTGATTAACAAGGACGAACAGAATTCCGCCTCCCAGGAAGAGCCACCCGCCGCTGATACGGAGGCGAGAAACCGCGCGACCGCAGCCGCAATAGCGGTTACGGTCCTGCTGGAGTCCAGGCCTTACCTACGCAGCCGCTCAACTCGAAATCGGGACGAATAGATAGCCAGGAATGATGGTTTTTGGACGAGTTACTAAACTTCCTTAGCTCAACCGGGTTCAGCGAGATAGGCCCGGGCCAAGCCGTGATGATAGCTCTCGGCCTGCTGTTCATATATCTCGCGGTCGCCAGGGACATGGAGCCTTACGAGCTTCTGCCGATTGGCCTCGGTGTCGTTATCGCCAACCTTCCCCTGACCGGACTGCTCATACCGCCTGGCGACGGCGCGGGATACCAGGAGTCGGGGCTGTTCGGCATTATCTTCCACTACGGCCTGTCGTTCTGGAACATCTTGCCGCCGATTATCTTCCTGGGCCTGGGCGCGCTGACCGACTTCGGCCCCGTCATTTCAAATCCCAGGACGCTGCTGCTCGGCGCGGCGGCGCAGGTCGGGATTTTCGTCGCCTTCTGGGGCGCGCTTGCCACCGGAGTGTTCGAGCTTTCCGAAGCCGCCTCGATTGGCATAATTGGCGGCGCGGACGGCCCCACCACCATCTTCCTGTCCGCCAGGCTGGCGCCCGACATTCTCGGAATCACAGCCGTCATCGCCTACTCCTACATGGCCGCCGTGGCGTTCATACAGCCCCCGCTCATGAAACTCCTCACTACAAAGAAAGAGCGAGAAATCGAGATGCCGCCGCCCAGAAGAGTCTCGCGCCTGCAAAGACTGCTGTTCCCCACCATCGCCATGGTCGCCATCATTCTGATAGTGCCGAGGTCGGCCCCGCTCATAGCCATGTTCATGATAGGAAACCTGTTCCGAGAAAGCGGAGCCGTTCCACGCCTCACCTCCGCCGCGTCCAACGAAATTCTGAACATCGCCACCATATTCCTAATGCTCACCGTCGGAACCCAACTTTCAGCCGAGCGGGTCTTCCAGCTCGACACACTCATCATCCTGGGTCTCGGACTGGTGGCGTTCGCGTGCGGAACTATGGGCGGCCTGCTTTTCGCCAGGATCATGAACCTGTTCCTGAAAGAGAAGATAAACCCGCTCATAGGCTCAGCGGGCGTGTCCGCGGTGCCTATGGCCGCGCGCATCTCCCACCACGTAGGACAGGAATCCAACCCGCGCACATTCTTGTTGCCCCACGCTATGGGGCCGAACGTAGCGGGCGTCATAGGCTCCGCCGTCGTGGCGGGCGTATTCATATCGCTCATCAACTAGGAGGGGCCGGACGACTCGTCTCGCTGAACAGAAACCCATGCCAGAAACAGTCAGAGTAAAAGTAGAAGGAAAGTGGTACAGCGTCGAGGTGGGCGACCTCACCCAGAGGCCCATCAGGGCTGTCGTGGACGGACATACCGTCCAGGTCGAAGTGCACGACCCGGTCACTGAGACTGTGCGGGAACGTCCCGGCCCGACTGCCAGGCCATCCCCTGCTCCGGCGCGCCTATCGCCCCGACCCGCCCCGACACCTCCTCGGGTCGCGCGACCCGCGGGGGCAGTCGTGGAGAGCGCTCCGGGCGCGGCCAAACTGTTCAGGGCGCCGATGCCGGGCACCATTCTTTCCATCGAGGTGAAACCGGGCGACCAGGTGGTTACGGGCGACCCGATATGCGTCCTGGAAGCAATGAAAATGCAGCAGATGCTCCGCGCCGACTGGTCTGGGGTCGTCAAATCCGTACTCGTCGCTGTCGGCCAGCAGGTCATGGGAGGCGCGCCCATCGCGGAACTCGAGTAGCGCGGACAAAGGAGATTGTCTTGTCCAAGTCACCGATCATCAATAAGATACAACTCACCTCATACCGCTTCCCGCTGGAAAACATCGCCACCGACCTCGCATTCGCCGCAGGCGCTTTCTACGAACCCGGCAGCAAATCCTATCGCACAGTCCTCGCTATACACATATTCACCGACACAGGCGTTACGGGCGAATATATCAGTACCACGCCCGCGACTCGCGAGCAGATCCAGATGTTCGCGCCGTTCCTCATCGGCAAGAACGCGCTCGACCGCGAGTTGTTCTACCGCCAGGCCAGAATGATACTCCGAAAACATGACCGCATGGGCATTGGGCCGATAGACATAACCCTGTGGGACCTCGCGGGAAAGCTGTTCGACGCCCCGATCTATCGTCTGCTGGGAGGTTACAGAGAGAAGTTCCCCTGCTACGCCAGCACATACCATGCCGACCGCGCGCCGGACGGCCTCAGTTCCCCTGAAGCCTACGCCGATTTCGCCGAGCAGTGCCTCGAGATGGGATACAAGGGTTTCAAGATTCATTCCTGGGCCGCCGCCCCCATAGAGCGCGAGATCGAGACCATTCACGCTGTGGGCAAACGGGTCGGAGGCAAGATGGCACTGATGACAGACCCCTGCTGCGTCTATGACACCTACGGCGACGCCCTCCGCGTCGGCCTCGCCTGCGACCAGCAGGACTTCTTCTGGTACGAAGACCCGATGAACGACGGCGGCGTCTCATTGCAAGCGTACCGCAGACTGCGGCAGTCCTTGAAAACCCCGCTCTTGCAGGGCGAGCACGTCCACATGGTGGAGGGCCACGTTGACATGGCCGCCGCCGAGGCCACCGACTTCTGGCGAGCCGACCCCGAATACGACGGCGGCATCACCGGTGTGATGAAGATAGCCCACGCCGCCGAGGGCTTCGGAATGGACGTCGAACTGCACATCGCCGGTCCCGCCCAGCGGCACTGCATGGCCGCCATGCGAAACTCCAACTTCTACGAGATGGGCCTTGTGCATCCCAAACTCGGTGCGCGCCTGCCCGTGTACAAGGACGGCTACGCCGACGGCCTCGAGGCGATAGACTCCGACGGCTGCGTCTCAGTCCCCCACGGCCCCGGCCTCGGCGTGGAATACGACTGGGACAACCTCGCAAAGTACAAGGACGCCGAAATCGTCATAGAATAGTCACCCCCTCGCCGCCACCATCGCCCGCAGATACTCCACCTCCGCGCTGAGACGCGAGTTTTCGTCCTCCATCCGGCCAATCCTCTCCAGCAGTTTCATAATCACCTCCACGCCCGCCAGATTGACCCCGAGGTCGTCCACCAGGCTCCGGATCCGCCTCACCCTCTCGATGTCGTTGCGTGAAAAAACACGCTGGTTCCCGCTCGTCCGCACGGGCTCTATCAACCCCAGCCGCTCATAGTAGCGCAGCGTCTGTGTCCTCACGCCAATCATACGCGCCGCCACGCCGATTACGAATACAGGCTCGTTCCGGTCGAATATCTCGTTCACTCTTAATCCGCTCGGCTTTCCCCGAACCGCAGGTCCCGGAAGCGCGTTATCAACTCCCGCTGCTCGTCGGTCAGACTCCTGGGCATCATCGGTCGCACGGTCGCGTACAGGTCGCCCCTTTTCTCTGGCGAACCGAGAGTGGGCATTCCCAGCCCACGCAGCCGGATGTTCTGTCCGTTCTGGCTGTTTTCTGGAATAGTAACCGCTATGCGGCGTCCGTCCGGCGTCTGTATCTCCGTCTCGCCGCCCAGCATCGCGTCCTCGAACGGCACGGACACATCAGTATAGATGTCCGTATCCAGACGCCTGAAGCGCGGATGCGGAGTAACGCTCACCCTGAACAAAAGCTCGGTGCCGCTTTCGGGAGTAACGCGAACCGTGCTGCCGTTATCAACGCCGGGTGGAATGTCCACCTCGAACCTGCGCTCCCTACCGCCTTTGGAGAAGTTGGCCGTGATGGTCGTCCCGCTGTACGCATCTTCCAAGGATACCCTGACCGAGGTCTCCGTGCGTACCACTCCTCTCGATGGCCGCCTGGCCTCGAAGTCACCGAAACCTCCCCCGACTCCCAGAATGTCCTCCAACCCCGAGAAGAGGTCGCTGTCGTCGTAGCGGCCATAAGAGGTGAAGTCGAACGGGGGCTGCGACGCGCGACGCTGCTCTTCTATCCTGTCCGCGTCTTTCCAGCGCTCACCGTAGGCATCATACTTCTTGCGGCTGTCGGGGTCGGACAGCGCCTCATACGCCTCGTTAATCTCCTTGAAGCGCGCCTCCGAGTCCTTGTCGCCCTGGTTCAGATCGGGATGATACTTCCGCGCCAACTTCCTGAAAGCCTGCCGTATCTCCTTCTCGTCAGCGTTCTTCTGAATCTCAAGTATGTCGTAGTAGTCGGCCATCTTGCGCTCTCTGCGAATAAACTTAATCTGTGCACATTATACCATATGCTCGATATATAACATATTAGTTATAGTATTTATTATATCTCTCTTGACAGCGCATCTTGCCATCCCTACAATTTATTACAAGGTAAAAGACCTCAGATCAGCAAGATACCACCAAAAGGAGAATAACATGGCAATTCAGAGATGGAACCCGTTTATAGACCTGAGAGCGTTCAATCGCGCGCGGTTCGGCCCGTATGAGAGCGGACGCTGGCCCATTCCCCTCGACGTCGTCAGCGAAGGCGAGGATGTGGTCGTTCGCGCCTCGCTGCCCGGACTCAAGCCCGAGGACATCAGCGTTACGCTCGAAGACCGGCTGCTGACCATCCAGGGCGAGACCAGCGTGGACACTGAGGTCGAGAAGAGCGACTACCTGCTGCGAGAGCGGCGGGTGGGCCGATTCAGCCGCTCGCTCCGACTTCCAGGCTCGGTGGATACCGACAAGGCAGCCCCCAGCTACGAAAACGGCGTCCTGACCATCACCATCCCCAGGCACGAGTCCACCAGGACGCGCCACCTCGATATAAAGGCCGGATAGTCGAATCCGGCTGAGCGTCATCCCATCAATTCAATGAGGGCGGGTTTTACGACCCGCCCTCATTGACGTCCCAGGCCCAGAAGGTTGTCAAAGGCGGTTTTCGAGAGTACAAAAATCCCAACTGATTGATGGACGACCTCCCAGCAACCATGTTGCCACCCCGATTCCCCAAGGTGCTGCCAGCGTGTGAAGTACTGCCCAATACTTGTCAATAAAGCCCGTAACTCTATCAAGCAAAACCTACTCCACATTAGTCCGACCACGTCACACTGTCAACTCTTCTGGCCGGACGAGAAAATTGCAAAGACCCTTCATCTCGCTCACCTCTCATTCCCACAAAGCCTGGCCTCGGTTGTGTTGACATTTCTCGTCATTCCCACGAAGCAACGTCACCCCGTACTCCGATACGGGGCTGTCCTCATGGAAACGGGGAGCGGAAATCCACAGGGCGACATGACAGCGCCGCCAATTCACCCAACATTCCCAATACCACCCGACCATCCCGTATATCCTACTTCTGACATCCTCACAAAGTTGCTCTTGACGATACAGAACATACTTGCTATTCTGTATCCAACTATCAACTACACCAACCAACCACTCACGCAACCAACACTGAAAACTGAGAACTGAAAACCCATGACTCCCAACCCACAAGCAGAACTAGCCGAAGCCATCCACCGCAAAACCAGCGGTGGCGACACCGTCGTGGACTTCCTCACAGACGTGCTCGACCAGAACGTCCCCGACGTCCTGCTCACTCACCGTCTCCAGTCCGCGCGTCTGCTCACCAGGTACGGACACTTCCCGAAGGCCCAACTCCTACTCGACCAGCACAAACTGACTCGCAAGCCTGGAATGTCAAGGCGCGAGCGGAAACAGCAGTCCGAATTCGACGACGCGCTCCAAAAGATCATACTCGCCGAGGCCGGCCCCGCATTTACCGCACAGTGGCTCATTGACGTAATGCAGGGACGAACTCCCGCCATAGACGTCGGACTCGACACCTTCAAGCCACACCACAGAATGAGAGCCGTCCGCGAAATACTCGCCCGCGGCTACGACAAAGACTACACATCCATACCCCAAGCGCCCATAGCTGCACCCAGCGCAACCCCGGTCGCCGCTCCCGCGCCCGGTTCCACCGCCACTCCCGCCGCCACCGTCATTCCCGCGAAAGCGGGAATCCAGTCCGCGCCGCAACCCGCCACACCACAGAACCACACAGACACCGAACCGACCACCCAAAACTCCGAACTCATAGCTGACGACTCTGAACTAACCACTAACGACTCTATAGAATACGACCCCGAAAAAGACCCTCTGATCATCAAAATGGATGAGGTCTTCGCCAGCATGGACCTGTCCGAATTCGAGGAGGACCCACCCAGCCCATACAAACCCGACCTGTCCATGTGGGACATCATCGCACAACTTCCCGAAGACCCCGGCCCACATCCTGAAATAGGAGCTGCCAAGCTGGAAGCCATGATAGAACGCCGTGAACGCAGCAGGGCCGCCGGTATCTTAATCCCGCAGCGCAACTCTACAAAGGACGACCACATTAACTATGACGACAGTTGAACAACAACTGCGGCTACTCGCCGCGCTTGACCCCAATTCAGCAGAATACAAAAGACGGCTCGCGTCCATTACCGCTCGCCTCATACAAATGCCATTCGTCAGCAGACTTCCTGTTCTAAAGTCCGTTCTGCCTGAATTGCCCACCGGCTTGGCCCAGTCCATGAATTATCGCTGGCCCCTCTGGGCCAGGCCAACACAACTCCCACCCGACAACCCCTGGAACATCTGGCTGCTTCTAGCCGGACGCGGCTTCGGAAAAACCAGGACAGGAGCAGAGTGGGTGCGCGCCCGCGTCGAATCCGGCCTCTCCTCCAGAATCGCGCTCGTAGCAAGATCGCCACACGAAGTCCGAGACATCATGATCCAGGGAGAATCAGGCATCCTCAGCGTCTGCCCTCCCTGGAATATGCCCACCTGGGAATCCACCAAGCGAAGACTCACCTGGCCCAACGGCGCAACCGCATTCGCCTTCTCAAGCTACGAACCCGACCAGCTCAGAGGCCCTCAGTTCGACGCCGCATGGTGCGACGAACTCGCCTCATGGCAGTACCCTCAGAACACTTGGGACAACCTCGCCTTCGGCCTCAGGCTCGGCGCAGACCCCAGGTGCGTCGTAACCACAACCCCGAAGCCCCTCGACATCCTCCGCGAACTCACCACAAGACCCGACGTCAAAATCACGCAAGGCTCAACCTACGACAACACGGGCAACCTCACACCCGCGTACATCAACCACATTCGCAGGTACGAAGGCACTCAGACAGGACTCCAGGAAATCTACGCCCAACTCCTCAAAGAGGCCGACGGAGCGCTCTGGAAACGCGAGTGGATTGACCGACATCGCATTGACTCCGCACCCGAAGACATCGAGTACAGAGTCGTCGCCATAGACCCCGCCGTAACCTTCGACCCCAGCAGAAGCGACGAGACCGGCATCATAGTCGCTGGCATGGGCCCCCACGCATACGCCTCAGACAAGACCTACTGGATACTCGAAGACGCCTCCGGCATAATGACCCCAAACGCTTGGGCGCAGCGCGCCATAGAGCTGTACGAAAAGTACGACGCCTACCAGATAGCGGGCGAAACCAACAACGGCGGCGCTCTCATAGAGTCCGTCATCCGAAACTCCGCCTCCGGCCGCTTTGTCAACTTCAAATCCCTCCGAGCCTCCCAGCCCAAGCGAACCCGCGCCGAACCCGTAGCCGCCCTCTACGAACAGGGCAAGGTTCACCACATCGGCTCCTTCCCCGACCTCGAAGACCAGATGTGTACATGGACGCCCCAGTCCTCCAACTCCCCCGACCGCATGGACGCCCTCGTCTGGGCCATCACCGCCCTCTCCACACACCAGCCCATACACCTCTGGATCTAACCCTGACAACTGACAACTGACAACTAATAACTGACAACTAACAACTAGACCCGATATGTTACTCAAACCCCGCGCTTGCTATAATACCCGCCGGAGGTCATCCGAATTGAAGATATACACAAGGTCAGGCGACTCAGGCGAAACCGGCCTGCTATTCGGCGGTCGGGTGTCCAAAGCCCACGTTCGCACCGAAGCCTATGGCTCTACCGATCACACAGTATCGGCCATCGGCCTTGCCCGCGCTCTGTCCACCGACGACAGAGTGAAGGACATACTGCTCGAAGTCCAGCGCGAATTGTTCATGATTGGCGCTGAGCTTGCTACCGACTCTGCCAACCGGCGCCATCTCCTGGAGCGCTTTCAGATAGTCTCCGAAGAACACGTATCCCGGCTGGAATCCCTCATAGACGACCTCAACTCACAGGTCGAACTTCCCCCGAATTTCATCATCCCGGGCGCGTCCGCAGGCTCAGCCGCCCTCGATGTTGCCAGAACACAGGCGCGAACTGCCGAGCGAAGGGTCATCGAGCTGCGAAACGAAGATATGCTGCCCAATGTCCAGATAATGATCTACCTGAACCGTCTTTCCGATCTGCTCTTCATGCTTGCCAGGTACGAAGACCGGCTGCTACCCATGGAGATAGTAACAGGCCAGCGTCCCAACCCCGATACTCGTCTTTCCCGCGAAGCCGGTCCTCGTGAAAACGAGGAGCGGGAATCCAAATCTGGCCCAGATTCCTGACCGGAGTGAGTGACTATGCCTGGTCCCACCATCGCCATAGCCGACTACAACGCGGGCAACATCCGCAGCGTCCAGAAGGCGCTGGAGAAGTTCGACGCGCGCGCCGAAATAACATCGTCGGCGCGGCGCATAGCGGATGCCGACGCGCTTGTGGTGCCGGGACAGGGAGCCTGCGACTCCTCCATGCTCCACCTCCACTCTCGCAACCTCGTTGATCCGATCCGTGACTTCATTGAAGGCGGCAAGCCCTTTCTTGGCGTCTGCCTCGGTCTCCAGCTTCTGCTCGACAGCTCCGAAGAGGGCGAAGAGCCTTGTCTTGGCATCGTGCCGGGTACGTGCCGACGCTTGCCGGGAGGCCAGAAAATACCGCACATGGGTTGGAATCAGGTCTCCCTGAAAAAAGACCATCCCATATTCGAGGATGTGCCTGACAACTCCCACTTCTACTTCGTCCACAGCTACTACGCCGACCCCGAAGACCGCTCCCTCGTCGCCGGAACAACCGACTACGGCGTCGAATTTTGCAGCGCGGCCGCCTGGGATTCCGTCGCCGCCGTCCAGTTCCACCCTGAAAAGAGCGGCAGCGTCGGCCTCAAAATATACCAAAACTTCGTCCGCTACACCCGCCAGTCGTAAACAAAGGAGGCCCTTCCATTGTCCCAAATTCTGCCCCCGAACCTGAAGAACTTGGATAGCCTATGACTTCTGCGAAACTATTGACAGATGATGTGCGTCAAGTAGCGCGCGGCTGGCTGAACAGTCACTTTTCAGACCGTTATGACCGCGACATACTGCTCGGCCTGCCCGAATGGGATGACAGGATGGACGTATGGCGAGTTGCGCTCGTCACGTCCCGAAACTCCAGCGTACCAATCGGAGAACTGCAGGTCAGCCAGGACGGAAAGATTACGCGCTCGCCGTTGCCCTCGCTTGTAAAAGAGCGACTGCGCAGCGCTTATGCCAGGCGTCGGACAACCATTCGCAGGAAGAACGCTCGGATTGCGTTCCCGCCCATCCCCAACAAGGTGATATTGGGCGACTGCCGGGATATTCTGAAGGACTTCCCACCTAATAGCGCGCAGTTGGTCTTTACATCCCCGCCCTACTTCAACGCCAAGGTCGAATATGCCGAATATGTGGACTACGAGTCCTATCTCGACTTTCTTGGTGAAGCATTTTCCGCGTGTCACGACGTTCTGGCCGAGGGACGGTTCCTTGTAGTCAACATCTCCCCTGTACTGGTGCGCCGCGCCTCCCGCAGCGCGGCCAGCAGACGACTGCCTATCCCTTTCGACCTCCACCCCATTTTGCGGAGCGTCGGATACGAATTCATAGACGACATCATCTGGCGCAAGCCCGAAGGCGCGGGGTGGAACCTGGGCCGAGGACGTCGTTTCGCCGCTGACCGGCAGCCGCTGCAATACAAGCCGGTTACAGTCACTGAATATGTGCTGGTCTATCGCAAGAAAACCGAGAGACTAATTGACTGGAACCTGCGAAACCACCCAGACCCCTCCGCAGTGGAACGATCCAGGATCTTGGGGGAGTACGAAAGAACTAACATCTGGGAACTGACCCCCGCCAGCCACAAAGCTCACCCGGCGGTATTCCCCGACGAACTCGTAAAGCGTGTCATCAGTTACTACTCGTTTGAAGGCGACAGCGTTCTCGACCCATTCGCGGGAACCGGTACTGTCGGTCGCGTAGCCGCGACGCTTGGAAGGAGGTTCATACTCACTGAAAACCGTTCTGATTATTTTCAAGTGATGCGCCAGGAGTTAAGCGACATAATCACATATAACTCAATAGACTTCGACGATGTTCAGTACCTATGGAGCGCGGACATTGACGCCAAACATATATAGCCTTGAGTCCTCAGAGGGTGTCAGGGAAATTGTCGCCGCGCTGTTAATGGGTTACAACTACCGCCTTTACACCGAAGGTCAGACCCGAAGCCAGCTTCTCGACGCCTATCGGCGACTCATCTCTGTAAGAGAAAGTCTTCCAGCCGACGCCGGAAATGATGAGTGGCTCGCTGCCATAGAAGAAACGTTGGAGCGGAGCGAGGACAGTCTGGCCTGGTGGTTGCTCGGACTCACGAATAAAACCGCCCAGAATTTGGGTATTAGGCGCGCTGAACGCCTTGACTACCTGAAAGAGGTAGTCGCGCATATTCAGAGTGTAACGGATAGCTCCCCCGAATTGAACTTTGACAATGCTATGCTGATGGTATGGGCGGGAGCCGCCACATTGACAATCAGAGGCTCGAGGAAATCTACGGTCGGCAAGACATTGGAGCGCGCTTTCCTGCGGGCGGGTCTTTCCATGCTTGGTTTCGTGGAAGGTGAGGACTTCTGGATAAACTTACAGAGAGACGTGGAAGTGGGCCGTGAAGTTGATGCCGAAATCGCGAGCAGGCGTGGACGGGTGCGGGTCGAAATGGGACTTATAGAACGCGGCAACCAGGAAGTCATAGAGGACAAAATCAACCGCGTAGGCAGCGGTGGTATCGTCATATTCGACAGGATAGGCCCAAGGTCGAACGTATGGCAAACTGCTGAAAATCAACAGGTTCAGTTCATTCAGATAAGGAATAATCGCCCCCTGACTGAACTGTACGGCTACCTGCGCGACCGAGTAGATAGGGCTCTTATAGAACCGCCCACAGACATGGATGGAATCAGAACTGCTGTCAACAATCTTCCTGACAGCTTATTCAGATAAGGATTTGTATAAGGAAAGCAAACTTGGAACTGATCCCCGCCATAGACCTCATAGACGGAAAGTGCGTCCGCCTCTACCAGGGAGACTACTCCAAGGAGACCGTTTACTCCGACGACCCCATAGAAGTCGCCCTCCGCTGGGAAAGCCTCGGAGCCAGACGTATCCACATCGTTGACCTCGACGGCGCCCGCTCCGGCCGGCCCGACAATCTGCGCGTCGTAGAACGCATGGTCAACGCAGTACAAGTCCCCGTCCAGATGGGCGGTGGCATCCGCAGCCTCGGCAGCGCGCGCCGCATCATTGACGCCGGAGTCCAGCGAGTCATGCTCGGCACCGTCGCAGTCCGCGACCCCGACATTGTGCGCTCCGCGTGCGCCGAGTTGGGCAGCGACGCAGTCGTAGTCGCCATTGACTCCAGGGATGGCTGCGTCGCCGTCGCCGGCTGGACATCCGCCAGCGACATCCAGGCCACCGACCTGGTTGGAAATATGATGAAGTCCGGCGTCCGAACCTTCCTATGCACCGACATCTCCAGAGACGGCACCCTCTCCGGCCCCAACTACAACCTGATGCGCGACCTCGTAGCTGTCGCCGGAGAAGGCGTAATCGCCGCCGGAGGAATAGCCTCCATCCAGCACCTCCAACGCCTCTCCCAAACAGGCGTCGGCGGAGCCGTCATAGGCAAAGCCCTCTATACCAACGACATAGACTTGGCGGAGGCTCTAGTTACTATCTGACCTTACGCAGTTGAGAGAGATTTCGTAGCTGAGCTGGCTCATTCTCGTTTAGGAATTCATAGCTAAGTGCGTAACATCAGTTACTATTAAAGAATCAGCATAGTGCTACTGAAATAGCAAATCGCAATGGGAAAGGGTTTATCCAAAACGATGAATCGTGAGAAAAACAGGGGGGATTTAAGCTGGGACATTATACCCGTACTTAAGCAATCTCATCCTACTGTCAAAGCGAACAACGAGTCGTGGTGTGCATATCTCCGCAAGAACCACAATGATACTCGCGATGCAATAGCAGCCGCGTATCGTGTGCTGCCACCCTTTACTTGTGATTTCTGCAAAAGCGATGTTCGCTTTCCGATTGAGGGTATTTCCGCGGTCCTTACAGAATTTACTTATCAGAAATCGCCGCGGCTTCGGGCTGATGTTGTTGCCCTTGATACCAATCAAAGTGTGATCGTAATTATCGAAGTCATTTTTACATCTAAACCCAGCGAGAATGCATTTGCCGCTCATGAGACGGTCCCACGTGTCCTTTACCTTGACTGTAATGAGGGCGGCGCAATGTATTGCTCTCCGTTCTGCTGGCACTGGAGAGGGCTAGAGAACCTAAGCTCTTGGACAGTGCCGATATGTGATGCCTGTCAAAGGCCATTGCATCAAACCTTCTCCGGTACGGTTTGGCGCGACTGGTCTGACGACCCACAATATGCGTATTGTCTTGAATGTGCCGCAAGTGTCCCAGACTCACAGTGGAGGGCGCCCGGGGAACTAATTGGGGGAACAGAAGCTCCAAGGATGAACGCAAGTATCTCAGAGAAATTTCTGGCGTATAACGAAGCGGAGTTCTGGGCTATGGTCTGGGAAAAGCGAGCAAGGAATCCCCGCGAGCTGCTAAGAGACCAGAAAGACGAGAGCGCGACCACCAGACAATTGGACTTGGTTGAACAGGTTTTCGACAATGGGGAATGGTACGCGGGATTTGATTTGCTTCAACCTATTGGTGCCCCAGGCTGGGGGGCGCATGATCACGATAATCCCTTGTATGCCTGGCAACCAGAGAATTGCAGCAGAGTCAGCAAGTCGTGGATTCGCTTGCGGGAGCACAGACTCAGTGAATTGCCCGATCACATCGCTCTCATCATCAGGCAACGTGGATTCAGGCAAGACAATGAGGAAGTTAGATCGGACAGTAATCAAGAGCAGTGCCCGGCTGAATCGCGATTAATCCATCGAGGATTTCCTGACGGACGATTTACAGCTTGCGGGATAGACAGAGAGGAAGTTGATGAGCCGGTAGTCGTGAGTATGACGGATAATCCCACTTGTCCCAATTGTAAGTAAATCAAAGTAGTTCCATCACTCTTCAACCAAACCCAATGTATTACTATACTTCGGTAACAACTGAAGGCCATACGACCAATGCTAACCAAACGAATAATCCCCTGCCTCGATGTTGACGCCGGTCGTGTCGTCAAAGGCATCAGCTTCATCGAGATACGCGACGCCGGAGATCCCGTCCAATTGGCGACATACTATGACGCCGAGGGCGCGGACGAACTCGTCCTGCTCGACATCACCGCTAGCTCCGATTCGCGCGAGATCATGGTCACCGTGGTGCGGGAAGTGGCGGAGAGGCTCTTCATCCCCTTCACCGTCGGCGGCGGCATGAGAAGCGTGGCCGACGTTCGCCGTATGCTCGAGGCGGGCGCTGACAAAGTTTCGCTGAACACGGCGGCTGTCCAGAATCCTACGCTGGTGAACGAAGCGTCCGACCACTTCGGCGCGCAGTGCATAGTAGTCGCCATAGACGCGACCGCAATCAGGCCCGGCGACCCGCGCGTCATCTGCGACGATACCACACTGGCCCTGGACGAAAGTTCGCGCTGGGAGGTCTATATCCACGGCGGCAGAACGCCCACGGGCATTGACGCCCTCAAATGGGCGCGCCGAGTCAACGAACTTGGCGCGGGTGAACTGCTTGTGACCAGCATGGACACCGACGGACACCAGACGGGCTACGACCTCGATATGATAAGGGAAATATCCGAAAGAGTGACCATCCCAGTCATCGCCAGCGGCGGAGCGGGCTTGCCCCAACACTTTCTGGAAGCCCTAGACTACGGCAAAGCCGACGCGGTTCTCGCCGCGAGCGTGTTCCACTTCGGAACATACCGCGTCAAGGACATCAAAGACTATCTGAACCAAAACCGGGTGCCTGTGCGTCCGATAGAATAACTTGGAGAGGCAAATGGCAACCGTTCTGTTGGATGAAAAGGGCCTCGCTCCGGCAATATGCCAGAACATCGAGACCGGCGAGGTGCTGATGCTGGGATACGTCAGCCCTGGTGCATTGAAACGCACACTGGAAGGCGGCGAGGTGTGGTTTTACAGCCGAAGCCGCTCAGATTTGTGGCATAAGGGCGAAGTATCCGGCAACTATATGAGAATCCGCTCGGCCTCCGTTGACTGCGACGGCGACGTAATACTGCTCAAAGTCGTGCCGGACGGCCCGATCTGCCACACCGGAAACCCCACCTGCTTCTTCACCCCGTTCGACGATCTCCCCGACTTCGAGGCTCCCGAAAAAGGCCCGGGCATCCTGGAGGAAATCTTCTCCGTAATCCAGGACCGCAAAGAGTCAATGCCGGAAGGCAGCTATACGACCAGCCTTCTGAAAGGCGGCCCAGAGCGCATAGCGCAGAAGGTCATCGAGGAGGCGGGCGAAGCGGCGATAGCCGGAGTGAAGCAGAACGCTGAACAGCTCTCAGACGAGCTTGCCGACCTGTTCTACCACTCCCTCGTTCTCATGGCGGCGACCGGAGTGCGCCCTGATGACGTGTGGTCCGCTCTCAGAGACAGGCGCGGGTAGCAGCCAGGTCTGGGTCAGGACGGCGGCAGGACGCCCTTGCTGATTCCGTCCCCTGTTGAGTCCACGTCGGAGTCGCCTCGGTCGGCAGCCAGCGCGGTATTCATCGCCGCGACCGCGACCTCAATCTGGTCGTCCTCCGGCTGGCGCGTCGTGAGCTTTTGGAGAAGCAAATTTGGGGCCGTTACCAGACTGACCAATGGGTTGTCCTCGTACCTGCCGCTCCAGCGGATTACCTCGTAGGCGACTGCGGCGATAACCGGTATGAAGATAATCCTGGACAGTATCAGCCACCACACAGGCTCTCTCGGCACGAGTACGAACACGACGATGGCGACGACCATGACGGTCAGCAGAAAGGCAGTGCCGCACCTGGGGTGCGCGGGAGAGTACTTCCTGATAGCGCTAATCACAAGCGGGTCTCCCCTCTCCTGGGCGTGGACTGTCATATGCTCGGCACCATGGTACATAAACACGCGCCTTATGTCCGGCATACGCCCTATGATCCAGATATAGGCCACGAACACCGCCAGCCTGATCACGCCTTCGGCGATGTTGGATACGATGTCGTTGCCGAACATTCCCTCCAGCGGCCTGCTGGCGAACAGGGGCAGCAAGAAGAACAGCGCTATGGCAAACCCGAACGAGAGAAGAAGCATAGACGCGATAGCGCCCTTACCAAGCTCTTCCGACTCGACCTCTGAGTTCGGGTCGGTGTCCGGATCCTCCATATTCACGTTGGCGGAGTAGCTGAGCGCGCGCATTCCGAGGCTCAGGGTCTCCACCAGGACGATAATGCCCCTGAGCAGTGGGACCTTTCTCAGCCTACCCGTGTACAGGGTGGCAAGCGGCCTTCTCTGTATCGCTATCGCGCCGTTGGGTCTGCGGACGGCGACGGCCATGTGATTCTGGCCGCGTATCATCACGCCTTCCAGAACGGCCTGTCCGCCATACGTCGGTCTCTGCTCGTCAGCCATAGAAACAAGCCTCAGCGCAGCAGACCATAGACGCGCTCGGGTGTGACGAGGACGATTACGGCCTTCTGGTCTATCATGGCTTGGTCGTACTCGTCCCAGTCGGGATGCTCGGTGTGGCTGCAAGCCATATAGACATCTCGCAACATGACCCGCATCTCCTCGGCGTCCATGTTGGAGTAGTCGAAGAGTTTGACCTGCCCTTCTATGACTGCGTACTGTCGCCAATCGTCGGTTACGGCCAGGACGGTGCAATTGGGGTCGCGCCGGAGGTTTCGTATCTTCTGCGACCTGGGATAGACGGACACGAAGGCGGCATGGCCGTCGTATGCGCCGCACACGACGATGCTGGAGTGAGTCGCGCCGTTGGGCCGGCACGTGGCAATGACACCCCTGTGGTGCGTTTCCATGAATGGGCGAACGTCTTCAAAGTCCATTCATTTCCTCCTTATCCCGGCGAGCGCCGGGCAGGCGTCCGGCGGCAAATGGACAGGGGTGAGATATGTTCCCACCCCTTCGTCGTTCGCAGGTATTCGATGGCTATTGCAGGCCGAATCTTCGCATGAGCCGTTCGACGCGGCCCTCGGTATCCACTATACGCTGTTCCCCCGTGAAGAACGGGTGGCATTGTGAACATATCTCGACGCGGAGTTCGGGCTTAGTCGCTCCGGTGACGTAGCTATTGCCACAGCTGCATATCACCCGGGCTTCTTCATAGTACGTGGGATGTATCCCTGTTTTCATTGTGCGAATCTCCCTGAGGGATATACGCTGGCGAGCTTGCGGCCCAGACGTCCATGCTCGAACTTGACAGAGCCGTCTATCAGCGAGAACAGGGTGTGGTCTCTGCCCACGCCGACGTTGGTTCCCGGATGGATGCGGGTGCCGCGCTGCCGGACGATTATCGTCCCGGCGCGGACCAGTTCGTTGTCGTAGCGCTTGACGCCAAGCCTCTTGGCATTGCTGTCTCGACCGTTGCGAGTGCTGCCGCCGCCCTTTTTGTGTGCCATAATCGCTTCTCCGATTCTGGTGAAGAGTCCTAATCCAATAAGATGTCCATAACGGTCAGGTCGGTGTAAAGTTGGCGATGGCCTTTCTTGCGGCGATAGCGGACCTTGGGCTTGTACTTGAAGACGACTATCTTCTTTCCCTTGCCGCTCTCGGAAATTTCGGTGACGACCTTAGCTCCCTCGACCGTGGGCGTCCCAAGCGTTACATCGCCGTCGCTGGACACCATGCGCACGTCGGTGAGTTCGACCGTATCGCCTATGTCGCCCGGGATGGACTCCACCCTGATGGTGTCCCCCGTGGCGACTCTGTACTGTTTTCCGCCCGTCTGGACTATTGCGTAGTGAGTCAATTTATGTACCTCTTGGACAATGCTCTATTTTAGTAATGCTCAGGAAGCGTAGTCAACCCGAATTAGAAGTCCGCTGGGCGTTTGAGGGGCTGAATACCTTCTCGGGGCACCAGGCGTTGTCTGGGAAGTCGAAGCGCATTATAGCGAGGAACTCGCCATCCATGCTGTAAGCGCGGCAGCGTTCGTCTTGTTGTCGAGTATGGCCGAGTTTGTCAAGTGAGATGGGACGGCCATTCTGGACGAGGTTCTGTGTCTGTCTTTCTACTATGATGGCCCGCATCTCTCCTAGTACGCTGTCCGGACTATGGAGCAGGTCGGGCCAGGATCCGTCCTCGAAACTCCGCTGCGCTGTCTTGATGGATACGGCGCCGGTGATGTGGAAGCGGCCGGTTCTGAGGCGAGTGAGGGATTGCAGGTGCGCGCCGCAGCCGAGCAGGACGCCAATGTCGTGCGCGAGTGAGCGCATATAGAATCCGCGTCCACATTCGATATGGACGCGGACAACGGGAGGCTTCCAGTCGGACAGCCGGATGCCGTGTACGGTCATGGGGCGCGGTTCGCGTTCTACCTCGATTCCCTGCCTGGCAAGTTCATACAGACGCTTTCCCTGCCGTTTCAGCGCGCTGTACATGGGGGGCACCTGCTCTATACGTCCCAGGAAGCCCTTCAGAACGTCCTCAACCTGCTCACGGGTTACGCATGAAGGATCGCTTTGGGAGGTTATCTCTCCCTCAGAGTCGTATGTGTCGGTGGCTATCCCGAGGCGTATATCCCCGACGTACTCCTTGGAACTGTCCAGAATATATTCCATCAGGCGGGTGGCCCGACCGACGCAGATTGGTATAACGCCTGTGGCCATGGGGTCGAGTGTGCCGCCGTGTCCGACGCGCTTTATGCCGCTGGCGCGCTTTATCCTGCGAACAGTTTCCATCGAGGAGATTCCGTGAGGTTTGTCCAGAATGAGAATGCCGTCTGTGGGATTCGGCGTCACTGTGTGGACGTAGATTCGGGCGAGGCAGGCATCTGTTCGGACAGGCTGTCGAGCAGGTCGAGCATCTGGTTGCCCTCGGTCAGGGTGTCGTCTAGGATGAATCTGAGAATCGGCACCTGGCGGGTTTCGAGCCTGCCCCTTAGCTGGCGTCTTATAAATCCGGCGGCGGACTGGAGAGCGGCGATTGTGTTCTCTTTTTCGCGCAGGGTGCCATAGACGCTCACATATACCCTGGCGTGCTGAACGTCCGCGGAGGTGTTGACGCGAGTTACGCTGACGACACCCGACACCCTAGGATCCTTTACCTCATAGCGCAGCAGTTCGCTCACGTCGCGGCGTATGAGCGAGTTGAGCCGTTCGATTCTTCTGGACACGGTGGATCCTCCACGGGATAGCGAGTTTGGGAGTAGGCAGACACGTGTAACTTCAGGGATAATCAGTCAATGCCAAGAAGACCTGAAACAGCCCCGTTGCGCCGGGCATATGCCCGAGTTAGTCGTCCGACTATCTCACCCGTTCGGAGCGGTAAGATTCTATAAGGTCTTCTTCCTGCCAGTCGTTGAAACCCTCAATAGTTACACCACCCTCGAAGCCGTTGGCAATCTCGCGCACGTCGTCCTGGAAGCGTTTCAGGCTGGCCGGAACGCCCTCGGCTACGACATTGCCGTTGCGAATAACGCGGAGGGTGTTGCCGCGCGTAATGCGTCCGTCGTTGACGTATATGCCCGCGACCCTGGCGCGTCTTCCGAGATTGAAGACCGCTCGAACGGCGGCTCTGCCTTCGAGAACGTCCCGGAAGACGGGCTGGAGCATCCCGGTCAGGGCGCGCTCTACATCCTCGGTCATATGGTATATGACATTGTAATTGCGTATTTCGACGCCTTCCTTGTTGGCAAGCATTTGGGCGCCCTGTTCGGGTGGGCTGTTGAATCCTATAATGACCGCCTGAGAGGCCACTGCGAGGAGAATATCGCTCTCGGTGATTCCGCCGCTGGCGATGTGTACGATGTTGACGCGGGCGCTTTCAGTGTTCAGGCCTTCGAGCGCGGCGCGCACTGGCTCAAGGGTTCCCTGGACGTCGGTCTTGACTATCAGGTTGAGCGCGACAACCTCGCCGAGCTGAATCCGGGTGTGAACGTCTTCAAGGGTCGGGCCGCTCTGTCGCTCCCTTCTGCGCTCAAGCTCGTACTCCTGCACCCACTCGCGCGCCTCGCGCTCGTCCTCGGCTACCTCAAACAGTTCGCCGGCTTCAGGAAGGCTGCTCAGTCCGAGAATTTCGACCGGGGTGGAAGGGCCGGCGAACTCGATTCTGTTGCCGCCGTCGTCGAATATGGCCCGTATCTTGCCCCTAATGCCGCCGATGACAATACTGTCGCCAACCTCGAGAGTTCCTGTCTGCACTATCAGGGTGGCTACGCTGCCCCTGCTTCTATCGCGCCTGGCCTCGACGACAACGCCGAGAGCGTCTCTGTGGGGGTTGGCTCGCAGCTCACTGATTTCAGACAGAAGGATGAGGTTTTCCAAGAGGTCGGATACCCCGTCGCCGTTGACTGCGGATACCGGCACGGCGATGACATCGCCACCCCATTCCTCGATCAGCAGATTTTGCTCGGCCAACTGGCGTTTCACTCTTTCCTGATCCGCATTGGGCAGATCAATCTTGTTGATGGCGATAACGATAGGGACTTCGGCGGCGCGAGCATGGTCTATGGCCTCTATCGTCTGGGGCATGATGCCGTCGTCCGCGGCAACAATGAGCACCGCTACATCGGTAACCTGCGCTCCCCTGGCTCGCATGGCGGTAAAAGCCTCGTGGCCGGGGGTGTCGAGAAAGGTTATCCGGGTGCCGTCGTACTCTATCTGGTACGCTCCGATGTGCTGAGTTATACCGCCGGCTTCGCCCTCTACCACTTTGGCGTTTCTGATAGTGTCCAACAACGTCGTCTTGCCGTGGTCCACGTGCCCAAGAATGGTTATGACGGGTGGTCGGGGTTCCAGTGCGTCCTGGTCTTCCTCTTCTTCGGACGAGAAGACTATGGAGGTGGAGCCGAACGCAGCATTGGATTCGGCATCAAGTGGCAGCAGACCATATCCGAAAGCGGGGGAGACCACCGATGCGATACTGTGTTCTATAACATCATTTATAGTGAACATATAGCCGGTACGCATAAGCGCCTTTATTACTTCGACAGGCCCCGCGTCCATAGCGGTAGCCAGGTCGGCCACGGTTATGGCAGCCGGTATGTTCAGAGGCTCAAGGCCCTGAAGCCTTATAGCGGTGGAGATCTCTTCGAGACTATGCTCGCGTACAGAGGTCGCGGTCTGGATGGGTTGCGATATGTTACTGGTTGTCATAGCTCCACATACACTTCCTGATTCGAGAGAACCGGGTTCAGGATAATCGAGACGCGGAAACGGCTTCCGGTCAGACCGACAGCGTCTCGATCAGAACCTTCCATTCATCTTCATCTATATTCGTTTTCAGTGAGTATTCCAAGCGTCCGCGGCGCAGATTGTCCGTGGAACGGCGGCACGGCGCACATATATAGGCGCCTCTGCCGTTCTGCCTGCCGGTTATGTCAACAACAACCCTTCCGTCCGGAGCGGACACGATACGCAGCAGGTCACGCTTGTCCGTCTTCAAGCCGCAGCATATACAGGTTCTTTGCGGAACATATTTACGCTTGGGCATGAACTGGTCCTCATTCGGGTGGTTTTAACGTCGTCTTCTGACCGTTCTGCCGCGTCCGCGCCTGCGTCCGCCCCTGGCCGCGGCCGGTGGCGGCTGGCCTTCAGTGTTTCCAACCGCATTTCTCCTGGAGCGTCTCGCCGTAACTCCGCCTCTGAGTCCATCTATATCTTCGGCAAACCGTATCTGGCTGGGTTCGGCCTGTCCGGGAACCGTGGGGATTGTCCATATATCCTCGGGCAGGTTGCGTAGCGAGGTCGCTTCGGCGGCGGCTTCGGATTCGCGCTCGCGCTCTTCGGCCTCGAGAGCGGCGCGAAGCGCAGCCTCCTCCCTTTCAAGTTCAGCCAGAATCTCGGCTTCCTCAGCGGCGATTTCGGCTGCGGTTCGTTTGGGTGGCTCGATTTCGGCTGCGACTTCCAGTATCTCAGGCTCGACCGCTACATCCTCTATAGGCGTGTCAACCTCTTCAGGAAGTTCGACGGCCACTGCCTCGACAACCTGCTCGTCCTGTGCGGCAACTTCCACCGCCTCGGACGCGGACGCTTCACGTTCCTCGGCGTCGCGTCGCGCCTTCTCGGCGGCTACCGCAGCCGCAATTCTGGCGCGTTCCAGCGCGGCGGCCTCGGCATCGGTCGAGTTCATTATGTCCACGCTCCAGCCGGTGAGCTTGGCTGCGAGACGCGCGTTCTGCCCTTCTTTGCCTATGGCGAGCGAAAGCTGCCTGTCGGGAACGACGGCAATGGCGACATCCGTGGCAGGGTCAAGCTCTACCCGCATCACCTGGGCGGGATTGAGAGCGTTGGCGATGAACCGTGCGATGTCCTTGTTCCATTCTAGGATGTCTATTTTCTCGCCTTGGAGTTCATTGACGATATTCTGTATGCGGACTCCGCGCAGGCCCACACAGGAGCCGACCGGGTCCACGCCATCCTGGCGCGCGCGGACAGCGACTTTGCTTCGTGAGCCTGCCTCGCGCGCAATCGCGACCATTTCCACCGCGCCGTTGTATATCTCGGGCACTTCCATCTCGAACAGGCGGCGCAGAAGGTCTCTGTCGGCGCGGGACACTATCAACTCGGTGCCGCGCGGAGTGCGCTCCACCGAGCGCAGAAGCACCTTGAACTTCTGTCCCTGCCGATAGCGTTCGGAGGACATCTGCTCGGAGTGTGGAAGGATGGCCTCACCCCTAATCATGTCCACGACGACGTGGCGGGACTCGACTCTCTGCACGGTTACCGGGAATACTTCACCGATCCTTTCGATGAACTCCTGGTAAACAAGGTCGCGCTCTGCCTCTCGCAGACGCTGCATAACAACCTGTTTGGCCGTCTGAGCGGCTATACGCCCCGCGCTGTGGGGAATACTGCTGGTGGAGATAACGTCGCCGAGCGCAGCCCCTCTGCTAACCTGCCCGGCGTCGGCGAGCAATATCTCCGTCTCCGGGTCAACGACCGCGTCCACCACTGTTTTCAGTATGTGGACTGTGACGTCGCCTGAGCCCGGGTCCAACTTGACCGAGATATTCTGGCCGGATGCGATAGTGTCCTTGCGATATGCGGAGGCCAGAGCGGCCTCGATGGCGGAGATCACAATCTCTTTCGGCAGATTTCGCTCGGCGGCCAGCTGCGTTAAAGCGATTACGAAGTCGCTCTTCATTATTCAGCTACCTCCTTAACTATTCCGGCGAGAATCGCGCATCCTATTGAACAAAGAAAGTGGGCTCGGCCCACTTCCAGTAAGTCAATAGATTATATTCTGAGTATAACATCACCCGATGATATGAACAAGCGTGGGAATTGGTCGGCCAAGGTCTTTGCGAAGTCTGAATCAATCGGGGTGAACAATTCGGATCGAACAGCGGCGAGTGGGCCGGATTGGAAGGGTTTCATATAGTGTGATTTATAGTTGTGCTGGTGAGTGCTGGTGACCTTAACAGGTGGCTACTGGTGGGGTGCTGGTGTGAATTATCGCCTGTATTTGACCTGTATTCACCAGCATTTAGCTTTGGGGAGAATATTTTTCATTTGAATGGGTTGTCATTGATAACCTCTGGTTTATGGTTGTCGGTGTTCAGTCGTCAGTAGTCAGTTCTTAGTCTTGGAATGTATTGTAGCAGAATGTGGGATATGAAATGTAGTTATGTGGGAAACCAACCCTGACTTTGGAAAGGCTCTGATCTGTAATGCGCCGCCGCATTGTAAGCGGCGGCGCAAGACAATGGTGACCGACGGGTTCAAGTGACGGCGCGGCGCGGATGTGAGACAGGCCGGATTAGAAGACCGCTATCGGGTTGACGGGAGATCCGGTTCCGCCAACTACGTTGAGCGGGTTGATGGTGAGCATGAACTCATAGCGGCCTTCCTCGGCGCAGGCATTGGCCAACGGCTCCAGAAGCGAGTTGTCCAGGAGCGCGACACCGTAGGCGAAGATGACGCCGTGCACCGACCATGGCAGGTCGTACTCATTAGGTGAAGCGTCCATCATGTCCCAGCCGAGTATGGAGATGTCGTTGTCTCGGACGAACTTGAGACAAGATGCGTGAAGGCCGGGCCGTGAATCGCCTCCGGCCCAGTTTCCATCGTGTTCGGCGGCGTATGCCTCGCGCCCGCTGTAAACCATAACAGCGTCGCCGGGCCTGATTTGGACACCCTGAGCCTCGGCGATGTCCTCAAGCTCCCACCCGTGAACGGGTGCATCAAGCGTCACATAGGAAGCGCCTCGGCGCCTCGGAACGTCGAGCAGAACTCCGCGCGTGAGTATCCCGTCGCTCCACGCATCCACCGTTCCGTACGTGCCGCCGGAGAAATTCAGTATTTCGTCGGGCGATTTGCCGTCCCACATTCCCCCGGAGTCCCATACGTGGCACAGGGCATCTATGTGGGTTGTGGCGGTGCCGTGATAGAAGACCCCGTAGTAGTCCATGGCGGCCCCTCCCCCGTGCGGTCGCTCCATAACCGACATATAGTGCTGCGCGGGTCTGGGGTTCTCGGCTCCCGGCTCGACGGGGAGCGGCCTGCTCAGGGACACGGTCCGGCCATTCTTCACAAGACCGACGGCCTCCAGTCGCTTCTCCGCGTTGATAAGATTGATCGCGCCCGCAGACCCCTTATCGCCCCACCTGCCCCAGTTGCGACGCTCCCGGAGATAGGACATAACTTCGTCTTTACTTGGCGCCTGTCTTTCGGACATTCGCTCACCTCCTGTTTGAATCTGTCGGAAATGTACTCTATCGTCCATTCAGGCACAACCCCGATCAAGTGCGGGACGCGATTGGCATATATAATACGGGCGTCAAATCTCAAATCGGACCTGGAGGAGCATCTTATGGGTAAACTGGACGGCAAAGTGTGTGTAGTCACCGGAGCCAGCAGAGGCATCGGAGCGGGGATAGCGAGGCTATTCGCCGAAGAGGGCGGCAAGGTGGTTGCAGCCGCGCGCACACTCAGAGAGGGCGACCACCCGCTGGAAGGGTCTCTGGAAAAGACGGTCGCGGAAATCCGCGAGTCGGGCGGAGAGTCCACGGCGTCCGCGGTGAATATATCGCTGCCGGAGGACTGTGAGCGTCTGTTCGAGGAGGCGCACGAGGCTTATGGCAGCGTGGATGTCTTAGTGAACAACGCCGCGCTGACCTACTTCATTCCTGTCAAGGACTATCCGCTGCGACGCTGGATGCGGTCGTGGGCAGTCAATTTCCACGCCCCGTTCATTCTCAGCCAACTCGCTTTGGAGGACATGATGGAGAGGAAGAGTGGAAGCATCGTCAACATATCATCGGGCGCGGCCATCGGACCCGGGAGAGGCCCGTATCCGGATGCTCCCGCGAATTCCGGCGGTACCTGCTATGGGGCTGAAAAAGCGGCGCTGGAGCGATTTTCGCAGGGGCTGGCGCAGGAGGTTTACCAGTTCGGCATCTCGGTTACGTGCGTGTCCCCTTCTCAGGTGGTTCCCACGCCGGGAACGGTCTTCCATAACCTGGTAACCGGAATAGACGACCCGCGCGGAGAACACCCCGACCTCATGGCGAAGTCGGCGCTCCTGCTGGCCACCGAGCCTCTGGACAGTGTGACGGGCCGCGTCACGTACAGTCAGCAGATACTGAAGGAGTTCGGCTGGGCAGAAGAGGCGAGAGGAACCGGAGTTGAAAGGCAGGGATCGGGTTACAGCCTGATATAGATTTCGAAATGGAATAGAGTAAACAGGAAAACGCCGCTCCCGTCGGCGGGCGTTCCAGGATATGCCACGGAACTGCCGGCAGGGAGCAGGCGTTTTATTTTATACAAATCTAAAACAAGGCATACAAACTCCTTGAAATGGATTAGCGCTCAGATGATAGCCTTTGCGAACGATAGATGGGGGTGTAGCTCAGCGACTTCGACATCCCTTCCCTGTTGTCGAAGAAACATCATAGCGAAGTATTGCGCTAACCGATTACGCCGTATGTCAGTATCGGGAGCGCGGAGGTTTTGCCGAGGAGGAAAAATGAAGCTGATCAGAGCGAAAGTCACGAACTACCGAAGCATTGACGATTCAGGATGGGTATCCCTGGATAACGTTACCTGTATGGTAGGCAAGAACGAGTCGGGCAAGACGGCGTTTCTCCAGGCGCTCAGGCGTCTGAATCCGGTGGACAGCGCCAGCGGCACGTTCAGTCTCAGAGACTATCCCAGAAAAGGATACGTGCGTTACAGGAGACGGCATGACTCGCAGCCGGACGTCGCAGTGCGCGCGGAGTTCGAGCTGAGCGACGAGGAAATAGCCGAGCTCGAGGGCAAGTTCGGAAAGGGCGTGATGCGGTCGCGCCGCGTGATGGCATCGAAGAACTACAAGAACCAGCGCGCCTGGCAGTTCGACATGGACGAGGCTGCTGTCATACGAAACCTCGTCGAGTCCGCCGGGCTGCCGGACGAGATACACCAGTACCTGTCCTCAGTCGGCACATGGCAGGAACTGCAAGAGCGGCTACAGTCCATAGAGGCCAAAAGCGTGGCAGTGGATGCCCTGATGGACAGGCTTCCCGAGAACGACCTGCGCCAGCAAGTGGTTCTGGACCACCTCGAGCGCTATCTGCCGGTGCTCGTCTATTTCGATAACTACAGCACTATGCGCGGTCGGATATCCATTGAGGACATCAAACAGCGCAGAGTGAACCCGGAGGAACTGGACGACGCGGACCGCACCTTCCTGGCGCTGCTCTCGATGGTGGGAAGCAGCCTGGACGAACTGGAACACGAGACAAACTACGAATATCTGAAGGCGGAACTGGAGTCGGCATCCATCGGCATCAGCGACGAGATATTCGAGTTCTGGAAGCAGAACAAGCAGCTCAGGGTACAGTTCGACCTGTCCTCGGCGAATCCGAATGACCTGCCGCCCCTGAACCGCGGCACTATTCTTCACGTCCGGGTCTGGAACAACCGACATCGCGTATCGGTGCCGTTCGACGAACGGTCCAAGGGGTTCGTATGGTTCTTCAGCTTCCTGGTGTACTTCTCGATGATTGAGAAGATACAGGAAGAGCAGGAGCGCGATATGATATTCCTGCTGGACGAGCCGGGGCTGAACCTGCACGCGCTGGCGCAGTATGATTTCCAGCGGTTCATCAACGAGAGGCTTGCGCCCAGGCACCAGGTAGTTTACACGACCCACTCCCCGTTTATGATTGACCTGAACAACCTGACCAGCGTCAGAACCGTCGAGGACATGGACAATCTTGGTACCACGGTGAGCCGGGACATTCTGCTGAACAGCGATGATACGGTCTTCCCGCTTCAGATGGCGCTGGGATTCCAGCTTGTGCAGACCTTGTTCCTCGCTCCACACTGCCTGCTGGTAGGATCGGCGTCGGACGTGATCTACTTGCAGGTGCTCGGCGAGATGTGCGTCGCGGAGGGTGCGGCCAAGCTGGACCCGAGATGGGTAATCATACCCGTCGGCACAACCGAGAACCTGCCCACATTCATCTCGCTGCTCGGCGACAACTACACTAGCCTCGCGGTGCTTATGGATATTACCGAAGAGAACCGCGACCACATCAACCAGATCAACGACGCCATGGCCACGACACAACACACGCCGGTCAACTGGATCGAGGTCACGCGGGTCAGGGATGCGGACATCGAGGACCTTCTCGATCCCGGGTTCTACCTGCGGCTGGTCAACCAGGCATATGCCACTCAACTCAGAGAACCTGTCACCCTGCGCTCTATCTCGGACAGCAATCCGCGCATAGTCGAGCGGCTCAAGTCTTACTTCAAGGCCAACAACATCAACAAGGGCGAGTTCGATCCTTACAAGCCGGCCGCGCTCCTCCTGAAGAACCACGCGATGATGCGTGGCGAGATAAATCAGGTGACCATAGACAGCGCCTCTTCAATGTTCGAGCGGATTAACTCCATGCTGTCGAGCAGCGGCCTGAGTGCGGGCTACAAACCGGGCAACGGATCCGGCATTCCGATAGGGTTCGACATCAGCAAGGCCACGACCATAGCGTCGGCGTTGTCCAGATAGTCAAACATACTTACCATTCCACCAAGAAAGTTTAGTATCGAAGGGTCGGCCGGATGGCCGACCCTTCTTCTTGGTTAAGTTCGGCCTTTCAGCCTCGGCCTTACTCGCCAAGCGAGGTGAGCCTGGCATTCAGAACCATGAGTCTCTGGCGATATTCTTCATCGGATATGTCCCCGGATTCGTAGTTGCGGGTTAGTTCCGCGATCATCCTGAATATGACGGCCCGCTCATTAGAGACATCGGAGGTCGGGACGGCGCGCGGCGGTCTCGTGGTCTTCCATATCGCGCCATATACCAGAAGCGCGACCATTAGCGCCCCCAAAGCGACAGGGGCGGCGTACTGGAACTTGATGCTCGAAAGGCTGCCGCCTATCCTGTCTGCCGCGCCGGGAGTCGGCAGTCCGTCCAGAACCAGCGGCACCGATGCGCCTCTGCCCAGGCCCTCAGTTGTCAGAACACGGTATTGGCGTTCGCCTATCGTCACCTGCTCAGGATCGCCGAGACCCTCGCCGGATATGGACGCAACTTCTTCGGGAGCCAGAATGCGGAGCGATTCCGCGCCGTAGCGGTAGCTCTTTTCGAGCGCGAATCGCTCTCCCTGGTATGGGAACCTGTATGAGAACATGATCTCATGCTCTCCCGGCGGAACGCTGGCGAGAAGCGCGAATCCCCTGTCAACCTGAATAAAGTCCGCTCCGATAAGGCGTGTATCCAGAATAAGTTCGGTCGCGTCCGCGGGAAGGCCGAACCTGAGCAGTTCCATCACGCCTGAACCCGGCACGTATGCTGTATCTGAACGGTTGATCAGGGTGATTATTTCCAGGGCCGCCAGCGTCTGATCGGAACCGTCTGCAGAGGCAATCAGCAAGGAAGCGGAGCCTGCGGACACAACCGTGTCGTCGTGAGTCGCTTCATACACCGTCAGCTTCACCGGAGGAGGTGAATCGAGAGACATATCGAGGTCGGTGCCGTAGATGGCGTCCTGGTAGCGGACGGATACGCCGTATCTTACAGAAGGGTCGTATTCGATATTCTCAAACCTGAACGCGCCGGTGTCGTCGGTAAGGGTGGTAATGTCGTCGAAGCCGGCGGAGGTGACGCGATGCAGAGTAACGACCTGCCCAAACATATCCGCGCCGCCGGCCGTGCCGCTTACAACGACACCCTCGACAGCTCGGTAGTCCAGCTGCGCCTCAATCGGCCCGTTAGCGTACACCAGAGCCAGAAACACGAAGGCGGCGAACGCCGCCAGTCTGATCGCCACGCCGTCCGATATACCTCCTGGAAAGGTCAATGCTGCCTGACGGCGAGTTTATCAACCCATTGGAGAGCAGGTCAACGAAGCGCCGCGGGAGAGGAACTCGCCGCGAGCACCCGGGCGGCATAGACACCGCTGCGGACAGCGCCCTCCATGGTGGATGGCCAGTCGGTATCAGTCCAGTCCCCGGCCAGAAAAAGGTTCGGAATGGGCGTAGCCTGAGAGAGGCGATGTGATGCGACTCCCGGCACGCACCGGAAGGTGGCGCAGGGCTGCTTGATGACCAGGGACTTTTCGACCACCGCGCCGCGGGCGGAAGGGAACAGATGGCGCATCTCTTCGGTGAACAGTTCTCTAAGCTCGTCCTTGGGGCGGTCTATGAAATCCCACGCGCCGCTGAGAGATATGCAGACGTATTGCCCAGAAGAGTCGTCGCCTCCCTGGATGTGGCTGCGGTTGAACACCCACTGTACCGGGCTTTCCAGAAATGCGACGAAGGCGTCTTCCATTACCTGCCGGTCGTACCAGAGGTGCACACCTACAATGGGCGCGGAGGTGAGACCGGCGGCCCGGGCGAAGAAGGGGTCTGCGGCCCGGGCCGGAGGCAGGCAATCGAGCAGCGGCCCGAATGGCAGCGCGCTGACGTATGCGTCCGCCTCCAGGGTAGATCCGTCCGAGAGTTGTACTCCACTCACCTTGTCATCATCGAACAGGAGCGAACGGACCGTCTTTCCCAGTATTACGGAACCGCCCCGCTCCTCGATGAAGCGCCGTCCTGGGATGCCAGCGAGAGAGGTCAGCCCGACACGAGAATAGCCGATGGCTGCGTCCGCGGGCCGCTTCAGGAGGCCCTGCTTTATCACCATGAGCGCCATGTCCGCGTTGACGCTGCGCACGTCGTCATTCAGGGTCGGCAGGATTATCAGGTTCCAGAAGTTCTCTATCGCCGTTTCGGACTGGTGATAGCGTTTCAGCCAGTCATAGAATATCTGGGAGTCGAGGGCTTTGGTGTACTTCTGCCTGTCGGTCAGTCCGGCGCTGAGCAGGCCGTATGCAGCCCGCACCTTGTCCCAGATCCCAAGATGTGGATAGCGTATGAAAGAGGGTATCAGGTGCAGGGGGCCGAGGATTGGCGCACTCGCCAGCGCCCCCCGCTTCCCGTCAAGCATGACTCCCGCCCGCAGGGAGTCCTGGAGTACCGCGTCGCCATAAGCGCCGAGCGCGCGGATGAAGTCAATGTAGTAGGTACAGCAGCCCATAAAAACGTGCTGGCCGTTGTCTACCTCGGCGCCGGTGTCGCGGGAATGGAACGAGTAGGCCCTTCCGCCAAGAAAGGGCCGCTTTTCGACAAGCGAGACGTTGAAGCCTAGTTCGATTAGTGAGCGCGCAGCCGACAGCCCTGCCACTCCACCGCCGAGGACGACCACCCTCTTGCCATTAGATCCGCCGGGAGCAGTCATAGGGTTCGACCTTACCGGCCGCGCCGGATGGTCAGGCTGGGCGTCATGCTTCCGGCCCACAGCCTCGCCACCAGCAGCATCTTCTCGCCCACACTCAGTCCGATGCGACGCTCGAACACATCATAGCCGGAGGACTCTATACGGTCGAGGATTCTGCTGTATAGCTGGTGCAGGGTGGTGGCGCAGGCCCGCGACTCCCTCGATAGCAGTGGGAACAGCCGCGCGCCGGAGTCGAAGTAGCTTCTCGCGCGCGCGGCCTGGAATGCCATAAGCGCACGGAAACTTTCGTTGTTGCGACCGTCCATCAACTCCCGCTCCGAGTAGCCGAACGACTCAATGTCGTCGAGTGGTAGATAGATGCGGTCTCTGTCGGCGTCTTCCTTCACATCGCGCATCACGTTGGTTAGCTGCATCGCTATGCCGAAGTCAACCGCGTACTCACTGGCCGCCGGGTCTTCGTAGCCGAATATCTCGATACATATCAGGCCGACCGCGGAGGCGACCAGGTAGCAGTAGTCACGCAGGTCGCCGAAGGTCTGGAAGCGCGATTCTACCAGGTCCGTCTCCACTCCGCGGATAACGTCCTCAAAGTAACGGCGGGATATTCCAAAGTCGCTGATAGCACTTTCGAGCGCCATGAATACGGGATCTTCCGGCGCGAGGCTCGGATCGTATAGGCGATTGCGAGTCTCGGCCAGAAGTCTTCTCTTCTCTTCCGGCGGCAAGTCTTCGTCCGCAACGTCGTCACAGTAGCGACAGAAGGCATAGACGGCGTATATCGCTCGTCGCTTCGCAGACGGCAGCATGTGGGATGCGTAGTAGAAGTTCTTCGCGTGGGTCTTCGCTACACGCTGGCAGTGGTCGTATGCCTGATCGAGGTCAGTGGACATATCCGCTCCTTCACACCCTTCCCAGCAGCTTCAGCTTCAATAGCGTGCTGAGCAGCAGATACGTTTTCTTTCCCTTGCCAATCACCGGGCGCCTGCTCAGGACATCGTAGCCCTGCCGTTCTATGCTTTCAAGCACACTCATGCCGCCCTTGCTGAAGAGGGCTATATCGAGCTTGAGGTCCCGGTCAACCATGTCCTCCAGCGGCAGGCCCTTGTTGAAGAGTTCGCGCGCACGGTCAACCTGGAAGGCCATGAGCCTTCGGAAGGCGTCCGTGACCTCCCCGCGCGCCAGGTCGTCTTCGGCGTACCCGAATCTGTCCATGTCCTCCAAGGGTATGTATATCCGGCCCTTGGCATAATCGCGGGTGACGTCCTGCCAGAAGTTGGCGAGCTGGAGCGCGGTGCAGGTGTAGTCGGAGAGGCGTTGGCGCTCCTCGTCTCGGTAGCCGCACACGTACAGCACCAGGTGCCCGACCGGATTCGCCGAGTGGCGGCAGTAGCGCTTGAGGTCTGCGTAGGTGGGATAGCGCGTGGTGGTCTGGTCAATCCGGTTCGCCTCTATCAGCCGGAGGAACGGCTCCCTGGGTATGTCGAAGGAACGGATGGTCTCGCGTAGGGCCACCATGTACGGATGGGCGGGGGCGCCGGAGAAACAGGCTTCCGTTTCCTCTTGCCAGTGGTCCAGGGCGCGCTGCCTGTCGCCCTCGAATTCGTCGCCGAGGTCGTCAACGAAGCGGCAGTAGGCGTAGATGGCGTAGAAGTGCCTGCGCTTGTCGGACGGGAGAAAGAAGGAGGCGACGCTGAAATTTTCGTAGTGCGTCCTGGCGAGGAGGGCGCATAGCTCGTAAGCCTCGTCCACACTGACGCGGGCAGGTCCGCCGACCGTCGTGGGGAATTCCGCCATGCTCTCGAATCGTCTATTTGACATTGGGGCATCTCAATCCAAGCCCATATTAACGCCGCCGGAAACGGAGTGTCAATATGAGTGGAGCGTGGGACATATCGCTTCCACTACCGCTGCGGGACACAGAACCCTTACAATCATCCAAACATTTTCCCACACAGGACAGATGAAATGCTCGATTATTACAACGTAATGGATATGCTCGGAGAGCAGGAGAAGCAGGTTCAGGCAACGGCGCGACAATTCCTGGATTCCGAAGCGGCGCCGGACATAGCGGACTACTGGGAGCGCGGGGAGTTCCCGAAACACCTTGTGCCAAAACTCGGCGAGATGGGCTACTTTGGCGCAAACCTACCGATGGAGTACGGAGCGGCGGGAGTCAACAATGTCTCCTACGGCCTGATTATGTACGAACTGGAGCACGTGGACTCTGGACTGCGGAGTTTCGCCAGCGTGCAGGGCGCGCTTGTGATGTATCCGATCTACTCCTACGGCTCGGAGGAGCAGAAGCGCGAGTATCTGCCGAAACTGGCGGCGGGAGAGATGATAGGCTGCTTCGGGCTGACCGAACATGAGGGCGGTTCGGACCCCGGAGCCATGCGAACGCGGGCGACAAGGGACGGCGAGAGCTACGTGCTGAACGGGTCCAAGATGTGGATAACCAACGGCAACATCGCGGACATAGCCTTGATTTGGGCCGCAGACGATGACGGTGTGGTACGTGGATTCCTGGCACCGACGGACACGCCCGGCTTCACGGCGAATCCAATCAAGCACAAGATGAGTATGCGAGCCTCGGTGACGAGCGAGCTTGTGATGGAGGATTGCCGCGTTCCAGCGAGCGCGATGCTGCCGAACGTGGCAGGGCTGCGCGGGCCGCTCTCGTGCCTGACACAGGCGCGCTACGGGATAACATGGGGCGTACTCGGCGCAATCGAGGCGGTCTATCAGGACGCCCTGGACTTCGCGCAGACGCGCGAGACCTTCGGGCAGCCCATAGCGGCGCGGCAGCTGGTACAGGACAAGTTGGTGGACATGGTATCCGACCACACACGGGGGCTGCTGCTGTCGTGGCGACTGGCGGCGCTCAAGGACCAGGGGAAGATGGGCTTCACGCAGGTCTCGCTGGCAAAGCGGGAAAACGTGCGAACCGCGCTGAACGCGGCGCGGTCGGCGCGTGAGATTCTGGGCGGATCGGGCATAGTCCTGGAACATCCGGCCATACGGCATATGCTGAACCTGGAGACGGTGGACACCTACGAAGGGACGCACGACGTACACACGCTGATACTCGGGCGCGACCTCACCGGACACAACGCGCTGGTATAGAGTAAGACGCCATCATCAGGACACGTCGAGGCGCGCTTCGCCAAGCCCGTCTATGGAAACGACGGCGGAGTCCCCTGCGTTCAGCATAAAGGGCGGGACGAAACTTCCGGTCAGAATTATCGCTCCCGCCTCCAAGCTTTTGCCGAGTTCGGCGAGATTGTTGGCGAGCCAGGCGACGGGTTCGACCGGGTGTCCGAGAACATCGGATCCCCTGCCCTCCCCTATCAACTCACCATTGACTACCAGACTGCCGCGAGAGGCGGGCAGGTCTATGTTCCGCCAATCGGGCACGGGCTGGCCGAGGACCGCGCCCGCGTTGCTGATGTTGGTGACGATAGCCTTGAGCGCGGGTTCCTGTCCCTCGGCGTCGGCGGACTGCCGCCCGTCTATGACCTCGAAAGAAACCGCAAGCCACTCGATGGAATTGGATATGTCCTCCCGCGAGTAGGGCGCGCCGTACATGGGTATGTCCGCGCCGAGCTTGACAGCGACCTCACACTCGACTCCCAGCCGGACAAAGCCGTCTCTCTGCACGGACGCGGGCGAGTCAAGGACGCCGTGGGACAGTATTCGCCCTGAGCAGGGCACGGTTACGCCGGAACGCTCGCGCATTATCGCGTTGGTGTAGGCTATCTTGTAGCCCGCGACAGGCCCGCGCACGGCAGCCATGCGCCGCTGAAATGCATCTTGAATCGCGTATGCCTCTGTCTGCGAGTGGGGCGCGAAGTCTTGCAGCATGATGTTCAGCGGCCTTCTTGCCATATACTCGGCGGCGAGATATTCGCCCGCGCGTCGCACTCTGTCGTTCTCGTTCTCGTTCACAAATTCACCGCCTTCCGGCTGTCAGTTATCAATTTTCAGAACTCGTTGCGCACCTCGGCAGGGCCGCCCGACCTGAGCGAATCCCAGCAGGCGAGGCCGGTGGAAACGACCCGCGCGCCTTCTCTCGCGCCAACCCAGGGGGTCGCGCCATTCAGAACACAGTCGGCCATATGCTGGAGCATAACCATCATCTCGCCCCTGTGACCGCCCGCGGGCGGATACTCTATTGAGTAGGTGCGCTGGGGCAGCCACTCGTCCGAATCGAGGCGTATCTTGTTGTCCGATATGGTGCCTTTGGCGCCGTACACGGTCAGGCTGTTCATCGGCACGCCGGGGGTGTGTATGACGCCCAGGAAGTTGGCGACCCTGCCTATCTTGCCACTGGCGAACCTGACGTTGATGACGAACGTGTCCTCCTGCGGGTAGTCGGTGGAAACGCCGCTCCTGATCCCGTAGCAGTGGACTTCGGATATGTCACCCATGAACCATCTGAGCAGATCAATCGGGTGACACGCGCCGCCCAGAATCAGGTCCTGGGGCATACTCACTCGCCAGGGCGTTTGTTCATATACCGGACGCAGATCGTGGACGTAGTGCGCCTCGGCCATAAACAGGTCGCCTATCGTTCCGGCGTCGCAGATGCGCTTGGCTTCCATGAAGTCGTAGCGGCCTCGCATAGTCTGGGTGACCAGCAGGGTCAGGCCGGTCCTGTCCACCGCCTCGACGACTCGTTCAGCCTCTTCGAGGGTGTAAACCATGGATTTGGTAACCATAACGTGCTTGCCAGCGTCCAGCGCGGAGAGTATCTGCTCGGCGTGTAGCGGGCCGGGGGTGTATATGCCCACAATGTCTATATTGGGGCGGGCGGCAAGCTCGTCGAAATCAGTGGTGACGTCGCCGATGCCCTGCTCGCGCGCGACGGATTCGAGGCGGTCTTCATTCGTGTCGCATAGCGCGGTTACTCTTATCGGAATGTCGGAGCGGTTCGCTCCCAGAAGCGTCTCGCCGTGTCCGAGTCCGGCCAGTCCAAGCCGTAGTTCTCTCATCTGCCCGCCTCCAGATTGCGCCCTACTCTTTCCCAGCGTTCCGGCATATCCTCGCGGGTCATCTGCGGCTCGAAACCCATCGAGAGGTACAGCCCGATCGCCGGAAGCCGCCAGTCGTCGGTGAAGAGTATCACCATCGAGTATCCCCTGCCGACAAGGCAGCAGACAACGTCTCTGCACGCCAGTCGGCCAAGCCCAAGCCCGCGATATTCGGGACGGCTGGTAACGAAGTCCACGCGGCCTGTGTTCTCCATTCCGGTCTGGACGGAGGCGAATGTCGCGGCAACTATCACGCCGTCCCGTTCCACGACGCGAGAGCCGGTCATACGTTCAGGCCCCAATATATACTCATCGAAGCGGACGCGGTCCCAGTCGGAGCCGAACTCGCCCGTGTTTATCAGTTCGACCCATGAGTCTTCGTCGCCCGGGCGGTATCCTCGCAGGTCAAAGCCGGGCGGATGTGGAGCAACGGGCATACGCACGGCGGCCTGTGCGGTGATAATCATGCTCAGTTGCTTTGGGGGAAGTTCTTCAACCGCGTTGTCCAATATGTTCCTCGTTCTTAGTCACTGACCTTACGCAGTTGAGAGAGATTTCGTAGCTGAGCTGGCTCATTCTCGTTTAGGAATTCATAGCTAAGTGCGTAACATCAGTTAGTCATTAGTTCTTGGTTCTAAGTGGGGAGCGGAGGTGTTTCATATATTTCAGTTTATGGTTGTGCTGATGCGACGCTGGTGAGCCCAACAGGTGGCTGCTGGTGGGGCGCTGGTGGCGATTTTCACCTGTTATTGGCCTGTTAACACCAGTGTTTAGCTTTGGAGAGAATTGTCTTGCAGGTGAGCGAATCGTAAATGATAGATTTCAGTTTATAGTTCACAGTTGTTAGTTCTTGGTCTTTAGTGGTTAGTCTTTGGTTTTTGGCTTCCTTCGACATATGGGGATTGTAGCATAGTGTGGGAGTTATTATGTAGCGGAATCGGGAATATAGAATTTGGAAAGTTCCCGTGTTCCGAAATGGTCGGTGGATTGTTTTACGGTCTGCGGATATAATTGACCGACCGGGAAACTACGACTTTTTCGTGAGGGTGAGCATGGGCAATCAGATTGATTTCAACTGCGACATGGGCGAGAGCTTTGGGATGTACAAGATGGGCTTCGACGAAGAGGTCATCAAGTACATCACTTCGGCCAACATAGCGTGCGGGTTTCATGCGGGAGATCCGAACTGGATGCGTGAAACAGTCAGGCTGGCAGAGGAACAGGGGGTTGCGGTCGGCGCGCATCCCAGCTTTCCAGACTTGGCGGGATTCGGCAGGAGGAACATGATCGTCTCGCCCGATGAGGCTCGAAACGACGTGATCTACCAAATGGGCGCGCTCCAGGCATTCACCAAAACGGGAAAGCTCCAGCATGTGAAGCCGCACGGGGCGATGTACAACATGGCGGTGGACGACGACGAACTGGCGCGGGCGATATGCGAGGCGGTACTGGAGGTTGATGAGAGCGTGGCGCTTCTCGCGCTCGCAGGCTCCAGGTGGATCACCATCGCGGAGGACATGAGCCTGAGAGTGGCGCGCGAGATATTCGCCGACCGGGCTCTGAACCCGGACGGCACGCTTGTTTCCAGGTCGCAGCCCGGTTCGGTCATTCACGATACGGGCGAGGTTGTCGAGCGCAGCCTGCGGATGGTGCGGGACGGCAAGGCGCGGGCTATCAACGGCGACGTGATAGAGGTGCAGGCGGACAGCTTGTGCCTGCACGGCGACACTCCCGGCGCGGTGGAGATGGCGAGAGCGCTGAAACAGGCGCTCGAGGATGAGGGCGTCGAGATCAAGCCGCTGGCCGAACTGGTCTGACGATGCAGACAGGTCAGCAGCCGGTTTTCCTGCCGTCTGGAGACCGGGCAATGGTTATCGAATTCGGGTCGGAGATTGACCCGGAGGTGAACGCGCTCGTCCACAGGGCCGCCGCCGCCATCGAGCGCGCCCAACTGGACGGTGTTATCGAGTTGGTGCCGACATACAGGTCGCTGATGCTACACTACGACCCTTCTCAGACGCGACAGGACGCGCTCCAACAGGCCATTCTCTCCCTGGACATAGAGGAGACCGGCGCGTCGGGCGGTCAGCGGGTCGTGGAGATACCGACTCTGTACGGCGATGAGTATGGCCCGGATATTGGATTCGTGGCGGAGAACGCGGGGTTGGCCGAGTCGGAGGTCATAAGAATCCATTCGGGCGCGGACTATCTGGTGTACGCGATGGGCTTCAGCCCGGGGTTTCCGTACCTGGGTGGGCTGGATCCGAGGCTGAACACGCCCAGGCTGAAGACGCCGAGGACGCTGATTCCGGCGGGTTCGGTCGGAATCGCGGAAACCCAGACCGGGGCCTATCCGGTTGCGAGTCCGGGCGGCTGGCAGCTTATAGGCAGAACGCCGCTGAAACTATTCGACTCAGATTCGGACCCGCCGACCGTAATCAACGCCGGAGACCGCGTCCGCTTCGTCCCGCTTGCCGGTGAGGAAGAATACGAGGGCATCGAACGGCAGGTTAGGGACGGCATATACTCTGTGGTAACTCGGAAAGGCTGATGGCGAACCCAACCTTCGAGATAGTAAGTCCCGGACTGCTGACGACTGTGCAGGACCTGGGGCGTTTCGGCTACCAGAGATACGGCATTCCGGTGTGCGGCGCGCTGGACAGCGTGTCGCTGAGGATAGCGAACATACTGGTGGGAAATCGCGACAGCCTGGCTGGGCTGGAGATGACGGCCATCGGGCCGACAATCAGGTTCATGGAGGACACGACAATCGCGGTCGTCGGGGCAGACCTGGAACCCACATTGGACGGAAGCCCGATGGCAGCCTGGGAATCGGTTCGCGCGGCGGCGGGTTCGGTACTCAGCTTCGGCGCGCCGAGGGACGGGCTGAGGGCATACCTGGCAGTCGAGGGCGGAATCGAAGTTCCGATTGTTATGGACAGCAGGGCCACGGACACCAAGGGTGAGTTCGGCGGGTTCGAGGGACGCGCACTGAGTGTGGGAGACATTCTTTCGACCGGATATTCGCCGCATCCTGTGGCTTACTTACCGAACAGATTGCCGCCCGAGATAAGCAGACACCCCACATACGGCCAGCAGTTCACCATAAGGGTGGTTCTCGGGCCGCAGGATGACGCATTCACGGAGGAGGGCATTTCTACCCTGCTCAACTCGGAGTACACGGTCTCGAACGACGCGGACAGAACGGGCTGTCGCCTGGAAGGCCCGACTATCGAGCATATCAGTGGCGGGGACATCGTTTCGGACGGAACTTCGCTGGGGTCGGTGCAGGTGCCGGGCAACGGCACGCCCATTATCCTGCTTTCGGATCGCGGCACGACGGGCGGCTACACCAAGATAGCGACGGTCATAAGCGCGGACATCGGGCTGCTGGCACAGGCTATGCCCGGCGCGAGAATCCGCTTCCTGGAGGTCTCGGTCGAGGAGGCGCATGAGATATTTTGGGAACAGGAGCGGATGATAGCGGAGATCAAGTCGTTCGTCGGCCTCGACCTGACGGGCGCGATTTCGGTACGCTCCGAGGGAAGCGAGTTCACCGCGCTGGACGCGGACGGCAGGGTTATCGCCTTGCCCGGAGTCCAGGCGGCGACCAGGGCGACTAGGCAGGTCTCGGCGACGGTCGGGGGTCAGAGATTCGATTTCGAGATCGAGGTCGCGTCTCCATAACACATCACAAGGAGAAAAATTCTATGAGCGACAAGCGTATTGTAATTATGGGCGCGGGGGCCGCGGGCAGCTATCTCGGCGCATACATGACGAAAGAGGGGTACGACGTGACCCTGGTGGATATGTGGGGCGAGCACGTAGAGACGATGCGCCAGATCGGACTGCGGGCATCCGGGAGCCAGGGCGACTTCACGATTCCGGTCAAAGCGTTTCACCTGTCGGACGCGACGCAGATAGAGGGCAAGTTCGACATCGGGTTCCTTGCGATGAAGAGCTACGATACCGAGTGGGCCGCCCACTTCCTGAAGCGGCTCGTCAAGCACGACGGTGTTGTCGTATCATCGCAGAACTGCATGAACGACCGCCTCGTCGCTTCTATCGTCGGGTTCGACCGCGCGGTGGGCTGCATAATGTCCAGCATTACGGTCGCGCTGTGGGAGCCTGGACACGTGACGCGGGGCGGGCCTCCGGGCAGAGGACGCGGACACGTGGTGTTCCGAGTGGGTGAACTGCACGGACGGATCACGCCCAGGGTGGAAGAACTTGTGGACATACTGATGTGCATTGACGACGCCAAGCCCACCTCCAACCTGTGGGGCGAGCGATGGTCGAAGCTGACGACCAACTCCTCTGGCAACCCGGTGGGCGCGATGACTGGGCTTGGAGCGCAGGGTATCGCGTCCATGCCTGAGGCGCGACGCATCCAGATCAATATCTGCAAGGAGTCCTGCCAGGTCGCTCTCGCGCAGAATTACCAGGTCGAGCCGATACGCGGAATATCGGCGGAGTTCTTCTCCAGGGCGGACGACGGCGAGGTGTATGAGGAACTGGACGCCGAGTTCCAGCCGTCCGGCGGCGGGGCAGACTGGAAGTCGTCCATGGGGCAGGACGTGGAGAAAGGACGCCATACCGAGATAGCGTTTATGAACGGCTATATCGTCGAGCAGGGACGAAGGTCTGGCATTCCCACGCCAATCAACGCGGCGATAGTCCAGGTGGTACAGGAAGTTCAGTCCGGCGAGCGTTCGCCCGGCCCTGAGAACGTGCACCGCGTCCTCGAACTGGCCGGCTTCGCATGATTCTCATTCCGGCGATTCTCACGGAGCGCACAGTGGCGGGGACACAGCGGCCGTAAATGCGCGAACTGTTTCACGAACTGACGGACTGGACGCTAGGACTCGCGGACAGCGACTGGGCCATCGGCCTGCTGATACTCATATCGTTCAGCGAGTCGGTGGTCTTCCCTATTCCGCCCGACCCGCTGCTCATAGCCATCGGGATAGCGAGTCCTGAGTCCGCGATATGGGTCGCGGCGTTCGTGACGCTGGCCTCTGTATGCGGCGCGTACCTGGGCCACTGGCTGGGCAGAAAGGTCGGCAGACCGCTGCTCCGCAGGCTTATCTCGGAGAGCAAGGTAGAGCGGGCCGAGACGCTGTTCGACAGGTATGGCGCGTGGGCCATAGTGGTCGCGGCGTTCACTCCTATCCCGTACAAGGTGTTCACGATACTCGCGGGGATTCTGGACCTGCGGATAAGGAATTTCCTGATAGCGTCGCTGATAGGACGCGGCGCGCGGTTTATGACCATCGGCGTCCTGATATTCATATTCGGTGAGTCAATCCGGGACTTCATAGACAACAACTTCGAGATAATAACGATAGCCGCGGGTGTTGGATTGGCGGTCGTGGTGGCGGGGTATGTGGGATATAGATGGATACAGGAGCCGAAAAGAATCTAGGCGCCATTGGAGACCCAATTATGGCGCTGTCCGCGCGACAGAGCCTTTCCAAAGTCTGCCTGAGTTTCCCTTTCTACTACACAATCATGCCTGCAATGCGCTACAATATACGCATGACAGACAACTTCCACGACAGACTATCCATAAATGCGAGCTTATCAATGACTTTCGCCTACGTCAGAAAAAATCGTCTTAGCTACAAACGCTGGGGAAACGCTGGGAAGCGCTGGGTGAAAATTGCCCCAGCGTCTCCCTGTTAATCGCCCAGCGTATGCCCTGCGGCTCACCGGAAATTATAAATCCAGCTATATGCAATCGCGCAGATCTAGCTTTTCTCTCATGTTCGGGCTGATTCGACCGCACCGGCTGATTACTGACTCTGAAAACGCCCTGCCGCGCGAGTCGGTATGAAGATTTTCGAGGCGAGAGCCTGCTATCATTACTATCATCGCTTTGGAGTAAATTCACTTGAACGGCTATCAGCAGAATGCTATCCGCAACTTGGCCATCATAGCCCACGTTGACCATGGCAAGACCACCTTGGTTGACGCGCTATTGAAACAGGGCAAAGTCTTCCAGGCCCACCAACAGGTGGGGGCCTTGATTATGGACACCAACCCACTGGAGCGAGAGCGCGGCATCACGATTCTGGCCAAGAACGCCTCGGTCTCCTACGGGGGAATCAGGATCAACATCATAGACACGCCGGGCCACGCCGACTTCGGCGGTGAGGTGGAGCGTGTAATGAACATGGCCGACGGCTGCCTGTTGCTGGTTGACGCCGTGGACGGCCCCATGCCCCAGACCACTTACGTGCTGCGCCAGGCTCTCCAGCAGAACGTCAAGCCTATGGTAGTCATTAACAAGATAGACCGCCCCGAGGCCCGCGTGGCTGAGGTAGAAGGGATGGTCCAGGACCTGTTCCTGGAGGTGGCTACGAATGCCGATCAACTGGATTTTCCCGTGCTATACGCCTCAGCCCGGGAGGGTTACGCCACGACGAGCCTGGACGAGCCTGGATTGGATATGCAGCCTCTCTTTGAAGCTATACTGAATTCCGTGCCGTCGCCGACAGGGGACCCTAACGCCCCACTGCAAATGCTTGTCGCCGCGCTCGACTACGACAACTACCTCGGACAAGTGGCCATCGGCCGGATCACCAATGGCATACTCAGGCTTCGCGACGAAGTGGCCCTGTTGAGCAGCGACCGCGAGCCATCCTCCCACGTCGTGGAGCGCATATATGTGTTCCACGGGATGGATCGGGTTGAAGTCGCCGAAGCCCATACAGGGGACATAGTGGCCGTCACCGGCCCCGAGGGCGTGTCCATAGGCGACACCATCGCCTCGCTCGAAAGCCCGGAGGCCCTGCCCTCCATAGCCATCAACGAACCCACGGTGCGAATGACCTTCGGCGTCAACACCTCCCCTTTCATCGGCAGAGAGGGAGACCGCTGCACTTCCCGAAATCTCCACGAACGGCTGATGAGAGAATTGCGCACCAACGTCAGCCTGCGGGTGGAGACTACCCCCAGTCCCGACGTGTTCCTGGTTGCCGGACGAGGAGAGTTGCACCTGTCCATTCTGATCGAGACCATGCGCCGCGAACAGTTCGAATTCCAGGTTTCCCGCCCCGCGCCCGTCACCAAAATAATCGGAGGCAGGATACACGAGCCATACGAGATATTGAATATCACCACCCGTGAAGAGTACGTGGGAGCGTTGACTGAACACCTGTCCTCCAACCTGGGCCAACTCCGCGATATGCGGTACGGCGAGGATGGTTACGTGTATATGGAGTACAAAATACCTACTCGCGGGCTCATCGGATTCAACGCTTTCTTTCTCCGCACCACCCGGGGAGACGGAGTGAAAAGCAGCGCGTTCACTTCGTATGAGCCAATGGAGGGCGAGATAAAGTCCCATAACGGCGGCGTGCTGGTGGCATCCGAGAGGGGCGTGGCCGTTACCTATGGACTGCTCAACGCCCAGGGTAGAGGCGACACCTTCATAGACCCGGGAACCATGGTTTACGAAGGGATGATAGTCGGCTCTCACCGTCGAATTGCCGACATCGAAGTCAACGTCTGCAAGGAGAAGAAGCTGACCAATATGCGCTCCTCAACGGCCGAGGTGACAAAACGCCTGAACTCCACAATAAGGATGAGTCTTGAGGAAGCCTTGAGTTTCATCTCTGACGACGAACTGGTGGAGGTCACTCCCAAAAACCTGCGCCTGCGCAAGATGGAACTCTCCGCGACGGACCGCAAGCGTCAACGTCGCGATGGGGCCCGCGCCCGGGACTGAGACAACCCCCCGCCCCACCCCTTGACGCCTCGATTTGGTGTTCATAGACTGTTCCTGTGCCAGACTCAACGCTCGGAGGCGTGTAATGAATATAAGATTCACACAGCAGGAAGAAGACTTTCGGCAGGAGATTCGCGGCTTCCTGAAGGAGACGCTTCCCGAGGACTGGGACCCGCTCGGCCAGACGGGACAGTCGGCGCAGCAGCGTCACGCTTTCACGCGGCAGATGACTCATACACTTGCCGAAAAGGGCTGGCTCACGCTGGCCTGGCCGGAGGAGTATGGAGGACAGGCGCGCTCGATAATGGAGCAGGTGATATACAACGAGGAGATGTCGTACTGGAACGTGCCGGGTACGGAACTTGGGACGGGCGCCATATCCTGGGTTGGGCCGGTGTTGATGATAGCGGGGACTGAGGAGCAGAAGAGCGAGCATCTGCCTCCTATCGCGCGGGGCGAACGCCTGTGGTGCACGCTGTACAGCGAGCCGGGATCGGGTTCCGACCTTGCTTCGCTGCAAACGTCGGCGGTGCGGGACGGCGACGACTATGTAATAAACGGCCAGAAGATATGGACTTCGAGCGCGCATATCGCGGACTGGGGCTGGCTCGCGGCGCGCACCAACCCCGACGCGCCAAAGCACAGGGGAATCAGCATCCTCATGCTGGATATGAAAAGCCCCGGCGTGAGCGTCCGGCCAATCGAGAATATGGCGGGAGGCCGAGACTTCAACGAGGTCTATTTCGACGACGTGCGAATACCCAGCGGGAACCTGGTCGGACAGGAGGACCGCGGCTGGTACACGCTGGCTGTCGCGCTCGACTTCGAGCGGTCTGGAGTAGGCTATTCGGCGGGCGCGCGTCGAACCCTCGAAGCGCTGGTTAGCTACGTCAAGCAGACCGAGCGGAACGGCAAGCCGCTCAGCAAGAACCCGAACGTCAGGCGAAAGCTCGCGCAGCGTTTCGTGGAGACGCAGGTCTCGCGCTGGCTGTCGTACAAGGTCGCCTGGATGCAGAGCCAGGGTATGGTCCCCAACGCAGAGGCCTCGATGTCCAAGATGTACGGGACCGAGCTTACCCAGCGAGTGGCGCGCACCGGCATGGAGATACTGGGCATGGCGGGTCAGATTTCGCAGGGTTCGAGGTGGACGCCGCTTGAGGGGCATATCCAGCAATTGTATCTCACGTCCACATCCTCCACCATAGCCGCCGGAACCTCGGAGATACAGCGCAACATCATCGCTCAGCGCGGCCTCGGCCTGCCGAGATAGGCCGGGCTTCAACAGGCACACCGCGGAGTCGTATCAAGAGATGATGACGGAAGCTATGGAATTCCGCGAGGTTGGCCACGACCGCTGGGAAGACCTTGAGCGGCTGTTCGAGGCGCGGGGCGGCCCGAAGTATTGCTGATGCATGGCATGGCGGCGTATGCCGAGAGGGACGGGACGTTCCGATTCCGGGGCGAAGAAAGAGGCGCTCAGACAGCGGGTGAAACAGGACACTCCCATCGGAATCGTCGGTTATCTGGATGGAGAGCCGACGGCCTGGTGTTCTATCGCGCCCTTGGACACCTATCGTGAGCTGGGCGGCTTGCGGTATCCCATGGACGCCTCCGAGAAAGTCTGGTCAATCGCGTGCTTTTTCGTGCCGCGGCGACTGCGCGGACAGGGTATCGCTCGGCGCCTGATTGGCGCGGCGGTGGATCATGCCGGAACAAAGGGGGCGACGGTCGTCGAAGCCTATCCGGTGGATCCGGACTCACCGAGCTACCGATTCATGGGGCTTGTCTCGTCTTTCCAGGCGATGGACTTCACGGAAGTTGGAAAGGCGGGCACGCGGCGACACGTAATGCGCCTGTCCCTTTAGAACGTGGCGGGAGCGTCAGGAAAACATCTCTATGTAATGGCGATGCCAGTCGCTGGTGAACACGCGGTCGGGGTCGTACTTGTCCTTGAGTTGCAGAAATGATCGGAACTGCGGATACGCCCTCTCCACCTGGTCTTTCCTCGCCCAGCGGTGGTAGGTCAGGTAGTAGCATCCTCCCTCGTCCAGGGCACAGTCTATAAGCGCGCGGAACTGTTCTTTAGCCCTGTCAACGCCATCGGCGGAGTGTTCTACAAGCAGGTTGAATATCACGCAGGCGTAATCATCCCTCGCCCACCTGAGGAACGTGTCGTTCTCGGATTCGATAAGGCGGACGGTGCCATATACCACGTTGGCCTCGGTGGACAGAAGCGCCTCGCGCGCCTCGTGCATGAACTCAGAGAACCTCGACCTCGGCACGTACAGTTCGGAGATCATCAGCGAGGCGAACGTCTGCCATCCCAGGCTGCTGGCGAGCATATCCCCGGCCTCCGGCACGTAAGGGCTGAACTGGTGCTCGTCCGACCAATAAACCTGCCCGTCCGTCTGGAGGTAGTGGCTGGCGTATTCGGCATAGGCGCGGGCCTTGTCCGTGTGAGCGAGAACGTAGAGCCGCATCCAGTCTTCGGCAGTCAGTCCAGGCCGGCCTTCGGGAATGTCACCGCCCCGGGTAATGGGTGAGTACGTGGACATTATTCCCTTAGCCATAAAGTCACTCGACGACTCGTCGGTCATGTACTGGAAGTCCCCATAGGTCACGCCTTCACGGATGCGCTGTTCAAGCGCGGGTATAACGTCCGCTGTCCCCACTTCGGTTACGCTTCGTACCATCTGAGTCCTCGCCTCCAGTCTCAGTTTGACCGAGTCAACGAACCCGAAAAGCCCATATCCGCCGATTGTCAGGCTGAACAGTTCTGGATTGCTCTCTCGGCTGCATAGAATCCTGTCACCCTGTGGAGTGGTCAGGTAGAACGCCTCGATGTCGGCGACTATCGGGCGGCGACCGAGAACCCTGCCGTGGATGTTCGACGATAGCGCGCCGCCGAGGGTCATCTCGTCCGCCCCGGTCTGCTTCTGGATTATTGATAGGGTCTGAAAGACCCGCGCCGACTATCGTGGAGCCAGCGTACAAGACTGGGCCATGTGACCCCGGACTGCGCCCACACGCTCGTGGAGGGGCTGTCCAGCGGGCCGATCCGTGTGAGCTGAGATGAACTCATGGAGACGCCGGATGCGGCGAACTGCTGGCCGCCCATCGAGTGGAGAGCGCCCGCCGCGCACATCGCTAGTCCATTGCTCGCGGCGTTGCGGATTGCGATTCGGACGTCTTCGGGCGTCACGGGTCGGATGACCCGTCTGATCTCGGTTTCATTCAGCCTGGATTGGACGTCATTCAGCGTTGGCATATCTGATCTATTCCTGTGACATAGACTTGCGCCTGTCGTCCTCCCGCTCGGCGGCGCGGGCGCCGGACTGGACATCAACCCACCTGAGCGCGATTGTGCCGGCGATTATTATTATCAGGATGGATGTGATGGCTACGCGCGTGTCGAATACGGAGGTCACGATTACATAGAGCATCGGGCCGAAGACCGCGGACGCCCTGCTCATAAATCCGAAGAATGAGAAGAACTCCCCGCTCCTGGTTTCGGGCGTTATCTGGGCAAATAAACTCCTGGCAAGAGCCTGGCTGCCGCCTATGACCATTCCGGTGAACACTCCGAGAAGCAGCCATTGATATCCGGCGTCCATGCCCAGAGGTTTCCATAGTGCGTCGCGTACAAAGGCGGGCCACCAGTCGAGAGTGCCCGATCCCAGTGTGGACGGATGGAGCGCGCCGATATGTTTCTCGTCGTCGAGGTCGCCGCCCTGTATGGAGATGGCATACGCGGAGTTTTCGGACTGCCGGACGCTGTCACTCAATGCTCGGAGCTGCTGGGAGGTGAGAACATCGCCTTCAGCGAGTTCACCCACTTCGGCCCGCCAGAGGTCTTCGGTGTGCGAGTCATCAAGATCGGGGACCTTGTCCACAGCATACCCGCTCGGACTGGCCCGGTAGCTAAGCTGGTAGTCGAAGTCGCCGTGGTCGGAGGGGACGAGAGGTACTATCGCCACTCCGAACAACACTATGAGACACCAGCCTGTCAGCGACACCGTGAGCGCGGCCTTCGTCGTAATCAGGGCGGCAAGCCGTCCGAATGCCATCGCGCCCGGCGCGGCCACGAACTGGATTATGAGAATCGTCGCCATGTTGAAGGCGAGCGGAATCCCGAGCGTGTCGGCGGCGAACGCGCCCGCTATGCTCATAACAGTCTGGAGGCCGTCGTTGAACAGCAGGTATGCGCCCAGATAGAACAGTACAACCCTGAAGCGTCTCAGTTCTCGGAGGGTTCGGCCAAGCTCCACAAACGCGGTGGACAGCGCATTCAGCGTGGTCATGCCTTGAATTCCGTTATAGATCGGCGGCTCGGGAACAACCCTCAATGTCCATATCGCCCACCCGAACCACCAGACGCCCACCGACGCTATCGAAGCTCGTGTCGCCAGGTCCGCTATCTCGCTATCCTGGGTGAGAAGTATTACGACAAGGTGAACCAGAAGAAGCAGGCCGCCGCCTAAATACCCGTATGCAAACCCACGGCTGCTTATGTCGTCCAGAAGATGGCGCGGCGCCAGATGAGGCAGGAATGAGTTGTAGAATACGAGGCTGCCCGCGAACCCGATGTTGGCCAGGACGAACATCCCGAACAGCCATGCCCAGGGTTGTGAGGTGTATGCCGAGAAGAAGGCCAGCGCGGTGAAGATGGAACCGGCGACGGTGTACGTCCACAAAAGAGCCTTCTTGATGGGAACGCGGTCGGCTATGACGCCAAGTATTGGGCTGGACAGCGCGACTATTGCGGTGGAGACGGCCACCCCGAGGCTCCACGTGGAGCTGCCGGTGAGTGTGATGCCGAAGAAAGACGCGCTTTCTCCCAGCGCGTCCTTGAAGAGAAAGACGAAGTAGAACGGGAATATGGCAACCGCTCCGCTGGTGGCGAACGCGGAGTTCGCCCAGTCGTACATACACCACGCGCGGATTATCTTCCGCTGTCGCGCTGTCAGTTCCCCAATGCTGGCAATTGACATATAGCTTCTTTGGCTTGGATTGGAACGCTCGGAATAAGCGGCCCGGAGCGGTCTTATGGTAATACAGCCCGGTTCCCATTGCCAGAAGGCAGGCGAGTTGGCCCAGAGCAATCGCATCCGATTCTCGCCCGCGCTCTAATAGGATATGCACAAGCGTTCTATATTGTGCTATCATTAGTCTATGCTATGCCGGACCGCCATTGTACATACTGACCGCTTTGAGGCACTCGAAGGGACTGTCTCAAATCCTTTCAAGTGGCTCAACTATAAATTTGCGCTTATGTCAGAAACCCGATCAGACCGGAAAAAGCTGTTGACCAGTATAAACTGGTTGAAACAGACCAGTTTCCGAAATTTACTGGTATCAGTTTTCTATCAGTTTTAAGTCGAAACTGGTACCAGTTTCCGAACCGGGCAATGCTCTCGGGTGTATATACTGCAATATATTAACTTCTTGAAACTAAGATGCGATTGCCCCGCGAGTTGGCCAGGATACTTCTCAGGGTCGCTATAAGGCTGTACAGGAGCGAGCGGAGTGGGCGGACTGAACCTCGGGCTTCGCGCCGGGTTGGACAATAGAAACCGAACTCTGCGATACTCGCAGGGATAGCGTAACCAGGGTTTATGGCGCACGATGGAGGATTCGCACTATGCCGGTGGCTGCACAAACGACTCACTCGATTATTGATGAGTTCCGAAGCAGAGGTCTGATTCACGTTACCGATGACGCTCAGGAGTTGTACACGCCCGGACTGTATGAGCTTTTGGCGCGTGAGAAGGTCACCGCGTACATCGGTTTCGACCCCTCTGCCGACAGCCTGCACATAGGGAACCTCTTGGGAATAATGATGCTTGTCCGAATGCAGCGGCGCGGACATAGGCCAATCGCGATTGCGGGCGGCGGCACCGGCCTCATCGGCGACCCGGGCGGCAAGTCCGAGGAGCGTCCGCTGCTCACCCGCGAGGTCTTGCAAGCGAACCTGGAGGGTATCAGGGCGCAGCTTGAGAGATTTCTGGACTTCGGCGCGCAGGACAACGCCGCGCTCCTTATCAACAACGCCGACTGGCTCGAGAAGATCAACGCCATTGACTTCATGCGCGACGTCGGCAAGCACTTCAGCATAAACTATATGCTCGCCAAAGAGTCCGTCCGCAGCCGAATGACGGACGGCATCTCATACACCGAGTTCAGCTATATGCTACTCCAATCATACGACTTCCTCACACTGTTCGACCGTCATGACTGCGTTCTCCAGATGGGGGGAAGCGATCAGTGGGGGAACATCACAGCGGGAGTGGACCTGATTCGCCGTGTGCGGGGAGCCGCGGCGCACGCTCTTGTCACCCCGCTGATCACGACGGCGACCGGCGCCAAGTTCGGCAAAACCGAGGCGGGCGCAGTCTGGCTCGATGCGGACAAGACCTCCCCGTTCCAGTTCTACCAGTTCTGGCTGAACACCGCGGACGCGGATGTTGTCCAGTTCCTGAAATACTACACTCTCCTCACTCTGGAAGAGATCGGCGAATTCGAGGAAGAGGTGTCGGAGCGGCCGGAGAGACGTGAAACACAGCAGAGACTCGCCGCCGAGCTCACCCGCATGACACACGGTGAGTCGGGACTTCAGAAAGCGCTGGCGGCGACGAACGTACTCTTCGGGGGCGACATATCCGGTCTGAGCGCCGACGAACTTCTGGACATCTTCCAGGATGTTCCGTCCTCATCTCTACCACGTGAAAAGTTCGAGGGAGATGGAGTATCCCTCCGCGACCTCGTAGCGCTGACCGGACTGGCGTCTTCTCGCGGCGAAGCGCGACGCCTCATCCAGGGCGGCGGCATCGCGCTGAGCAACCAGCGTGTGTCGGACGCTAGACGGAGTGTCACACTCGAGCACTCCGTGGATGGCCGGGTCATCGTGCTGCGGCGCGGGACCAGAGAGTATCGCCTGGTCAGACTCCAGGGATAATGGGTACGTCGAGATAGTAGAGCCGCCGGTCAATCGCCGCCTTTCGGCACGATAGATTCTACGCGGCTGGGTTACCGTTCGTTGTAAAGGAGAACTGACTATTGCTGGCCAAAGCCAAGTCTTGCGCGGTCGTAGGTCTGGACGGGTTCATTGTTGATGTCGAAGTGGATATTTCCCCCGGCCTGCCGAGATTCGACGTTGTGGGGCTGCCGGACGCGGCTGTACAAGAAGCGCGGGCCAGGGTCAGGGCGGCGATTCGCAATTCGGGATACGAATTCCCGCTGCGCCGCATCACCGCGAACCTCGCCCCGGCGGACGTTAGAAAGGCAGGCTCCACGTATGACCTGCCGCTCGCCGTCGCGCTGCTCCAGAGTTCGGGTCAGATTCCGCCAACCCCCGACGACTCCATGTTCCTCGGCCAGTTGTCTTTGAACGGCGACCTGCTTCACACGGACGGCGTTCTGCCAATGGCGGCATTGGCCAGGGAATCGGGCGTCAGCAGGGTATTCGTTCCGAGTCCGGACAGCCAGGAAGCGGCACTTGTGGAGGGAGTCGAGGTGTTTCCGGTCGGCGACCTGGCTTCTCTCATACGGCACCTGAGCGGCGAGCGGTATTTGACGCCCGTCATATGGGACGGAACGGCCGGAGAATCGGGAGCGGCGGACAGCGCGTTCGACATATCCACGATACGCGGGCAGGAGCAGTCCAAGCGCGCGCTGGAGGTGGCCGCGGCGGGAAGCCACAATCTTTTGATGAGCGGGCCTCCGGGATCGGGAAAGACCCTCCTCGCCAGAACGCTGCCAACCATACTGCCGTCCCTCACCCACGAAGAGGCGATAGAGGTTACGAAGATATACTCGATAGCGGACTCGCTCACGCGCGATAACCCGCTGATTACCGAACGCCCTTTCAGGGCGCCGCACCACACTATCTCCTACGCGGGCCTTGTCGGGGGTGGCAGCAGGCCGCGGCCCGGTGAGATTACGATGAGCCACCGTGGAGTGCTGTTCCTGGACGAACTGCCCGAGTTCGGACATCGGATTCTCGAGGCGCTGAGGCAGCCCCTGGAGGACAAGCGGGTGGTCATAAGCCGCGCCCAGGGTTCGGCGGCCTACCCTGCGAATTTCATGCTGGTCGGGGCGATGAATCCCTGCCCGTGCGGGTACTACGGCGACCCCATGAAACAGTGTTCCTGCACCGATTCGCAGGTGTCCAGATATGGAAAGCGTCTGAGCGGGCCTCTGCTGGACAGGATAGACATATTCGTGGACGTTCCGAGCGTGGATTATGAAAAACTGACCGCGCCGCCCGGAGCGGATGGGTCTGAGAGCGTCAGGGCGCGGACCGAACGGGCGCGGGAGATACAGAGGGCGCGGTTCGCGGAAAGCACGCTGCTGACCAACTCCGAGATGGGGCCGAACGAGGTACACAGGTTCTGCGAGTTGGGCGAAGCGGCGTCCGCGATGATGAGGTCTGCGATGCGGCAGATGCACCTATCGGCAAGGGTGTACCACCGCATACTGAAGCTGGCGCGCACCATCGCCGACCTGTCGAACTCCGACACCATCCAGGTCGAGCACCTGGCCGAGGCGCTGCAATACCGACCGCCGCAGTGGATGTAGGCGGATGGATGGTTACCTGGCGTCCTTTGCAAGTCGCGCGCTCACCAGCCGGTTCAAGGCTCACGCCTTCTTCCACCGCTCGCCTGGCAAGAGCGCGGTGCGTTTCCGGCGGCACCCGCACTATGAATTTTCCGATGTATGTTCGATCAGCGATTGGTTCGGGCGGCGTTTCGTTCATGGCCCTCATATCGGCCAGAGAGTCTGATACAAGCTACCGAATACCGGAGAACGCGCCATCGAGGGTGGGCGCCAACCAACTTAGCGATGGGAATTCAGCGCAAAGGCCCAGATACTCGCCGTCGTCAGCAGACCAGGTTACGCGATATGTATAGTGATCTTACATTCCATGGACTCCAATCTCTCAATAGCTCTTATGACCTGACGGACTTGATAGGCCTTAGCCATGCCCCTGTCGTAGGGAAAAAGACAAAAGGTGAAGGTGGAATACCCGGCAGATAAACCCTGACGATACATCGTAGTGTAGCAGAGACGATACGACGGTATTGCGTAATCATCGGGGCGAGGCTATTTTTAGAGAAGCGATTTGTCACCATCAGTTTACGCGGAGGAATATATGGCGACCTTTATGCTGGTACATGGTTCATTTCAAGGCGGTTGGATATGGAAGCCGACTGCGGCGGTTCTGCGACAGTCGGGGCATGACGTGTATGCGCCAACGCTGGACGGATGCGGGGAGCGTCATCACCTGATACGGCCGGGCATAACCATCGCGGCACAGGGGCGGGAGGTCGCGGACATGATGTTCTACGAGGACCTGCAAGATGTCGTCCTTGTCGGAACAAGCACCGGCGGGCTGGTGATATGCAAGATAGCGGAGTTGGCGCGTGAGCGCATTGATCGCCTCGTGTTCGTTGACGCTCTCGCGCCACAACCGGGCGAGAGGGTATCCGATATAGTGCAGCGCAACCCGAATACGCCGCCGATGCCGACGACCGAATTGACGCGGGGTCCGACGCGGGAGGAGATAGAGAACCGGATGTTCGCGGACCTGGAGCCGAACCTCAGAGCGTGGGCCGTGGAGCGGTGCACGATGCACCCCGTAGAGGCGTCGGACGCGCCGGGTGAACTGGATGGGTTCTGGGCACAATCGTGGGACGCGCGGGTTATCCGCTGTCGCCTCAGCGTCAATCCGCCCGAATGGCACCAGCGTCGCACGGCTGAAAAACTCGACGCCGACTGGCGCGAGATGGACGCCGGACACTACCCGATGCTGAGCCACCCCAATGAGCTGGCTACGCTTCTGCAATAGTCATCAAAGACCGGATGCGCGGCTTTGACATAGCATCCGGTCACATTCGCAATCTCGATTCGCGGCGGGAATTTCCGTCCTTGTTTAGACCCTGCCGTCCGCATAAACCTGGTGGGCGCGGTCTATGGCGCGTGTGCGGCCTTGCACAAGCACTTCCTGCCGCGACTTCGCCCACAGGTTGGAATTCTCCAGCCCGACGACCGAACCCTGGAAGCGGGGCATGACGTACCGCGCCAGAAGCTCGAAACTGTTCAGAATCCGGTCTCGAGGCGCCCAGTCTATCGCCTGTACCAGGAACCCGCCGAATCCGCCGCTCTGCTCTTCCAGCTTCAGTATCCCCTCGATGCAGTCGTCGGGCGTACCGATTATCCAGGAGCCGGTGGCGGCCATGTGATCAACTACCTCTTCGAGCGGCCCGTCGAACGCGGCCTGTCGTCCATTGGTGCCTTCAGTATATTCGCGCAGGAAGCGGCCCGCGCCCAGCCTGGCCTCCTCGAATGCCTTTTCGCGGTCCTCGGCGAGGTGTACGGGGACTGTCAGTCGCCAGTCGAATCTGTCCACGCTCTGGTTGTGCTCCGCGGCAGAATCTTCGGCGACATCCCACAGGAACTTGAGGTTCGATCCCCCGGAGGACGGGTCCCTGGGGACGGTGATAGTCAGCACGGACGCGCCGTACTTTCCGGCCAGCGCGACCCCGGCGGGCGACTGTACGGACGCGACGGCTATCGGCATATGCGGTCTCTGGAATGGGCGCAGCTGAAGCATCGCTTCGTTAAGCTCGAACCAGTCGCTCTTGTATGTAATCGGCTCGGTCTCTGTGAAGAGGCGAAGAACGATCCCTAAAGCCTCGTCCATCTTCTCGCGCTGGGTTGTGGGGTCAATGCCCATCATGTAGGCGTCCCCGGGCAGCGCGCCGGGGCCGACGCCGAACATTACGCGTCCGTGGGTCATGTGATCGAGCTGCACCATTCGGTTGGCTACCATCAGGGGGTGGTGGTAGGGCAGGCTGACAACGCCGGTGCCGAGCTTGATGTGCCGTGTGCGGTCGGCTGCGATTCCGATGAAAATCTCGGGCGACGAGATAGTCTCCCAGCCCGCGCTGTGGTGCTCGCCTATCCACGCCTCGTCATAGCCCAGGTAATCAAGCCACTGGATAAGCTCTAGGTCACGGTCTATCGCCAATGTGGGATTCTCGCCAACGCGATGGAACGGGCCGAGAAAAATTCCGAACTTCATTCTTTCGGGTAGTGTCATTCTGGTTCACCTGTCTGTTGTGGAAATTCTGGGGGAGCTTCGTCGTCCGGCCAGCCTGAGTGTCAAGACTATTTTCTGACTGATTGCTCTCCTCTGTCAATGGAGCGCACCTTTCCGCACGTACAGGTCAGACCTCTACTCGGTACACTCGGACAGCGGTGTCGTGGAACATGGCGGCGCGCTCGGAATCAGAGTAGCCCTTTGATAGACGCTTGAAGGCATTGTACATCACGTTGTAGGAGTACGAGACCTTATCCACGGGGAAGTTGCTCTCAAACATACTGCGGTCGGGACCGAACTGCTCTATGCAGTAGTTCATAAACGGGGCCATGGACTCGCCCAACTCTTCTGAGCCGATGGGCGCGTCCCTGTCGTGCCAGTCGAAGCCCGTGCGCGGCATTCCGATGCCACCCAACTTGACGTTCACGTTTGGACATTCGGCGACCGCGGCGATGCCTCTGCGCCACGCTTCGAGCACCTCAGCGTCGTTGTATCCGTATGGCCCGACCCTTAGCAGTCCGCCAATATGATTCAGTATGATCGGCAAATCCGGCACCGCCTTTGCGAAGTCGGCCAACTCGGGAAGTTGTGGGAAGTACATCCACGCTTCAAGAGACATTCCCATTCGGGCGAGTACGCGCGCGCCTGCTCTGAAATCGTCGTTGGCGAGTTGCCCGCGCATTCTGTGAGCGGAGGTGACGTCTATCTCCGGGTGAGGGTCCCAGGTCACCGAGTGCCGGATTCCACGGAATCGGTTAGGGCTTGCGGTCTGAAGGGCTTCCAGCACAGGCGCGACCCCATCGCCCAACAGAAGGTTGGCGTGTCCGACTATGGAGGAGGCGGCGCGTGTGGGGCCATACAGCCCGCTCTCACTGGCGGCGGCGAGACCCTGCACGAACTCAACCTCGCCAACCGGGCGCATCTCTTCCGGGCCGCTGGATCGGTACATCGCCCGAGCCTCTATGAACACGGTCGAGCGCACGTTATGTCCGCTGTTCACGTCGTCGGCAAGCTCGTGGAGAAGATAGCGTTGGTATGGGATGCGCTCTGTGCGCATATCCCAGAAGTGGTGGTGTGGGTCGCAAATTGGAATTTCAGGCTCAAGGGCAGGCTCGGATGTCAACTCGAGCCAATCATTACCTCCGAACGGCATAACAGTACCTCCGCAACTTGATTAAGCGGCCCAATCATAGCACATACAAGAACCTTTGGATTCGACTATATAGATGGTGAGGACAGGGCTGTCGAACGTCAAAGCAGGGAGACTTCTGCCACGAGTCTCAATTACCCGGACGACGGGGTAGGCGCTGGTGTTTTGGGGGCGCCGGGTAGAGACTGACATGCTATGCCGTCTCTATCTCTGTCTAATCTGTGCGGGTCAGAGGCGGGGCCGCCCTCGGACTCGAAAAATGCCTGAGCCTCCGACCACGTATCGAAGTCCGAACAGTTATGGGTGTCTTCCGATTCAGGTGTTGGGGTCTTAGGAGCGCCGGGAAGGGATTGGCAAGCTATGCCGTCGTTGTCCCCATCAAGGTGGTGCGGATCCGAGCCGGGGCCGCCTTCGGACTCGAAAAATGCCTGAGCCTCCGACCATGTATCAAAGTCTGAACAGTTGTGGGTGTCTTCCGATTCAGGTGTGGGAGTTGGAGCCGCTGTCGGCGTCTGAGCTGTCGGAACGGACGTTGGAGTTGGCGTGGCGATTGGCGTCGGCTTAGGCGCACTGTTTGGCGAGCCAGGAAGAGATTGGCAGGCAATGCCGTCGCCATCCCTGTCCAGTCGGTGCGGATCCGAGCCGGGGCCGCCTTCGGACTCGAAAAATGCCTGAGCCTCCGACCATGTATCAAAGTCTGAACAGTTGTGGGTGTCATTCGACTCAGGTGTGGGAGTTGGCGTTGGCGCTACTACCGGCGTCGGCGCTGTCGGAACAGACGTGGGAGTTGGGGTTGGCGTCGGCGCACTGTTTGGCGAGCCACGTAGAGATTGGCAGGCAATGCCGTCGCCGTCCCCATCAAGGTGGTGCGGATCCGAGCCGGGGCCGCCTTCGGACTCGAAAAATGCCTGCGCCTCTGACCATGTATCGAAATCCGAACAGTTGTGGGTGTCTTCCGATTCAGGTGTGGGAGTTGGGGTTGGCGCTGTCGGAACAGACTTAGGAGTTGGGGTTGGCGTCGGCGCGCTGGTTGGCGAGCCGGGAAGAGACTGGCAGGCAACGCCGTCACCGTCCCTGTCCAAGCGATGTGGGTCTGAGTCAGGGCCACCTTCGGACTCAAAGAATGCCTGCGCCTCTGACCACGTATCGAAGTCCGAACAGTTGTGGGTGTCCCTCGACTTGGGTGTGGGAGTTGCTGCGGGCTTAGCAGACGATTTCGATGCAGCGTCACTGTTTGGCGAGCCGGGAAGAGACTGGCAGGCAACGCCGTCACCGTCCCTGTCCAAGCGATGTGGGTCAGAACCGGGGCCGCCCTCTGACTCGAAGAACGCCTGGGCCTCTGACCATGTGTCGAAATCCGAACAGTTGCGTGTGTCTCTGGAAGCGGTTCGGGATGTATCAGTTGATACAGGTGTGGGTGTCTTGGTAGCGTCTCGCAGTTCCTGGCAGGCGATACCGTCGCCATCCCTGTCCAACCGATGCGGGTCTGAACCGGGGCCGCCCTCAGACTCGAAGAACGCCTGGGCCTCTGACCACGTGTCGAAGTCCGAACAGTTGCGGTCTTGTATGGGAGTGGGTGCGCTCACTGGAGAGCCGGGAAGAGACTGACATGAGATACCGTCGCCATCACCATCGAGGTTGTGTGGGTCTGAGTCAGGGCCGCCTTGTTCCTCGAAGAATGACTGAGCCTCTGACCATGTAGCGAAGTCTGAACAGTCCATGTCCTGGATAGGTATTTCGGGCAGCGTCGGTATGGCAGGCGCGCCCACTATGGACTGACAGGGGATGCCATTGCCGTCCGGATCGAGCCGATATGGGTCAGAACCGGGGCCGCCGTGGGATACGAAAAGTGCCTGGGCTTCGTTCCAAGTGCTGAAGTCTGAGCAAGTCGGAGTCAGTAACACCGTCTCGATATCGCTTGGCCCTGGTGTAACGGCGCTGCTGGGCGCGCCCGGAAGAGACTGGCAGGCAATGCCGTCGCCGTCTCTGTCGAGGCGGTGCGGGTCTGAGTCCGGCCCGCCCTGCGCTTTGAAAAACTCCTGCGCTTCTGACCATGTATCGAAGTCTGAGCAGTCGTGATCCTGTACCGGCCCAAATGCGGGTATAAATGTTGGGGCCTGTGTGAGTGTGACTGCTGGAGGAGCAGTACTCGGCGCTCCGGGAAGAGACTGGCAGGCGACGCCGTCACCGTCTCTGTCGAGGCGGTGCGGGTCTGAGTCCGGGCCACCCGCCGACTTGAAGAACGCCTGAGCCTCAGACCACGTACCGAAGTCCGAGCAATTGCGCTCCTGTGTTGAATTCGGCGTGGGTGTTGGTGTCGGGGCAGACGCGGGCGCAGCGGTCGGAAACGCGGTTGACGCAGGCTCGGGAGCCGCGGGTGTGGGCGCTTCTGAGACCTGTGTTTCTTCCAACCGGGTGGCCTGAATGTAAATCCGGGTTTCGCACGTGCCGAGCATTTCAGACAGCGCGTACGCTTCCTCTTCCGTTGCCGTCAGGTCCCATTCCCGCTTAATGGTTATCCAGTCCAGGGCGTATTGGCACCAGTAGTCGCGGTTGGGCGGTCTCCACTCCTCGGGGCCTTTACTGCCCTTGGAACGGTTGGTGGATGCGCTCACCGCTATCAGGTGTCCTGCATAGATCAGGTCATTAGCATACCGCCTCTTGCGACCTTCCTCCCATGCGTATCCCCCCGATCTGTGAGCGTTTGCCAGAGGCACCATGTGGTCAACGTCAAGACCGCGCGGATCAGTGGCAACGCTCCCTGTATAGGCGTCGGTCCATCTCCCGGTCGCAATCTCGCATCTGCGGCTGTCCTTGAACTCAACCGCTATGGCGGACTCTGCCAGAAGCGTCTCGTGCCGGGTGTCCTGGCAGTCCTCGTCCGCATCTATCCAGTGCTTCCACTCGCTTCGGTCATAAGGGATTCCCGTCTTGCCGGGCGCGATGGCAAGTTGCAGGATGACAGTAGAAGCGCTCGACGATATGGTCGGGGTTGGTATGGGAATAACCGCGACAGTAGGCGTCCATGTGGGCGCAACCGTAGGCGTAGGTGGAGAAACCGGAGTCTCGGTATCGGGTGTGGGGATGTCGGCAGGTAAACTGACCGGTTCCGAGCAAGCCGCCAAGACTGATATGCACACGCATAAGCAGATAAGAATCGCCATGCCCGCCACATCGTATGGCAGGCATGGCGTTTGTAGTTCACGGGAAAATAGCCCGGATGGAGTCCTTAGACAGCGCACTCGCCTTCGCCACGCTCCAGGATGTACTTGGCCGTCCTGCTCCAGTCAATGTACATATCAAGGGAATCTCGATTGAGTTCAGGTATATCCTTGAATTCGGCCAGAAGAGGCTCGAAGGATTCGGGGCCCACCCGCGCGGCGAAGTCGCGGAAAATCTCGTCGTCTTCGCGTTCGGACTTGTAGAAGTCGAGAACTTTTCTGAGCGCGTGAGGCATACTCTTTGCGGGAACCTTGGTCTTGACTCTGAGTCCGATGCGCGTGTCGCCATTCTCGAATCCGCCGCCCAGGAACATTTCGTAGGCCGGAACCTGTCCGCCGGGACCCTTGGCCGCCGCTCCGTGGAAGCCGATGTCCGCGACGTGGTGCTGTCCGCACCCGTTGGGGCAGCCGCTCATCTTGATGTGCATTTGTCGGACGAGAGAGTCTTCCTCTTTGTCTATCACCTGGGTCGCGTCCGACATGGCGCGCGCCAGCCCCATAGAGGACGTGATGCCCAACTTGCAACTGTCGGTACCGGGGCATGAGACGACATCGGTTATCTCCAATGCGCCAGCGTCACCGAATCCGATCTCCTTCAGCTGCTCCCAGACTTCGTAGAGCGCGTTCTCAGGCACCCAGCGGACGGCCAGATTCTGCTGGTGAGTCAGACGCGCGCGACCTGCGCCATACTTTCGAGTGAGGTCCGCGAGCTGGTGGAACTGTTCAGCCTGTATGTCGCCGATAGGCAGCTTGGCGGTCACGGTGTGGTATCCGGCCTGTTTCTGTGACCGGACGTTTGTCGTAAGCCAGCGGTCGAATTCAGGGGAGGCGCCCGGGGAGGCGAAATTGCCGTCGAGCGGTGGAGCGTCCGCCTCTTCGTCGTCTATAAACAGGAGGCCGGTCGGATCGAAGGAACGCTGCGCCCAGTCTTCCTGAAGCTGTTCTTCAACCAGGTCGCGGAACTCATCTATGCCTATGCGGGCGATGAGGAACTTAACACGCGCCTTCATCCTGTTTTTGCGCTCTTCGTCCGAATTGTGGAAGACCCTGAGAGCGGCTTCGGTAATCCTCAGATACTCGTCCGTGGAGACGAATTCGTAGAGCGTGGGTGCGATGCGCGGCATGATAGAAGTGCCGCCACCCATCACCATCTTGAAGCCTTTCTGGTCGCCCCTTATCACGGGCAGGAAGCCCACGTCGTGGATTCCGGTGATGGCGCAGTCGCGTGAGCATCCTGAGAATGCGGACTTGATCTTGCGCGGCATTGACTGCGTGAACGGATGTCGGACAAAGTAGCGCGAGTATGCCGCGGCATACGGGGTTACGTCGAACGGCTCCAGGGCACAGACGCCCGCTATCTCGCAGCCCGTAACGTTGCGGACGGTGTTCCCGCACGCCTCACGGGTAGTCAGTCCCACCGAAGCAAGCATACGCATAATCTGCGCGGCGTCATCGAGGGGGATGTGGTGTAGCTGGATGTTCTCACGGGTGGTAACGTGGCCCTTGTTGAGGGGAGCGTAATTCTCGACGATCTCTCCCATCATATCGAGCTGGTCTGCCGTCATCCCTCCGAATGGGAACTTGATACGAAACATATGGACATCCGGCTGACGCTGGCCGTACACACCCTGCCGGAGACGGAATGCCATGAAATCCGTCGGATCCCAATCCCCCGCCTGGAACCTGTTCACTCCGGCCTCGAACTCTTCGATCTCCGAGGGAAAGTACTCAATAATAGGATTGGTCTGGGTCATTCTCCGGCTTCCTTCCTGGACTATTTAGCTGGGCTGGGAATGCAGGTAAGCGTCCTGTTGATATTCATACGGCTCAAAGAAACGCTCGCTTTACATTATACCGCTTTCGGTAGGCCATAGCGCCCGCCGTTGAGTTTGGCGGCAAGGTGCAGTCATAGATTCTGAACATTACCACATCAATCTATCAATAGAAGCTGTGAGTGTCAACCGACATGGTCTTTTTTGAGTCGTGAAAGGCTGTGCGGGAATACTCGGCAGAGAAAAGCCAGATCTACGCGGTTGCATATACCCGGCTTTATAATTATCGGGTGAACCGCTGGGCATACGCTGGGTGACTAACAGGGAGACGCTGGGGGGACGCTGAGGCCATTTTCACCCTGCGCTTCCCAGCGTTTCCCAGCGTTTGTAGCTAAGAGAATTTTCTCTCACGCAGGCGAATGTCATTTGATAAGTTCCCATTTATGTATATGGTGGCACGAATCGTGTCGTTCATGAGCATATTGTAGCATATATACTGACCTCCAGTTTCCAGGTTTCGGCCTTTGACTGAAAGGGTCTCCCACGCTGATAAGCTGAAATACCCCGAACACTGAATGCGCGGGCCTTCCTATTATTGACTGATGTTACGCACTTAGCTATGAATTCCTAAACGAGAATGAGCCAGCTCAGCTACGAAATCTCTCTCAACTGCGTAAGGTCAGTTATTGAGTACTTTCCCAGGAGTGTTGTATTTTCCCTTCCTGGCAGAACGCGCACTCGCTTCCTATGACATATTTATAGTAGTCACTCAACCATATACCCCGTACAATACCCCGACACATCACATCGTGAACTGACTGTGTCCGAAAAGGAGGCCGAAGTGGCACCCAGAGACATCGGTGCATAGCTGATGAGACGCTGGCCCATAGTGGGCGGAGCTCTCCTGCTCGCTGCGTTCGTGGTGGCGCTCGCCCTCGACCTCCCGGGGTCGCGAGGCATTCTCGCTCAGGACGACCCTACGCCTGTCGTTATCACTGAAGAGACCATGCACCTGCTGCCCCCATTCGACCCGAATGCCATACCGACGATTGCTCAACCTCCTTGCATGGAGGAATTGGAGCGCAAATATGGTCGGTACTTTAATCTCGGTTATGGAAGGAACGGCAACTGCTCAATCAGGGTAGACGGTAGATACCTTACCGAATCACAAGCCGACGCACTCATAGTCAAGCGTGAGGCCGAAGAGGGCAAGAGAGCAAGAGCCGCTCGCAGTGCTTACGACGCCGCAATGCAGGCGAGGCTTGCGGCCAGGACGATTGAGCTTCGCGATGGCAGGACGATCAAGCTGCCCAGCGACGTCCGAATTGTGGAGATCCGGGGACCTCTCATACAGTGCGTGACAGGGTGGTTCTGTCCACAGACTCCATTCTACAAGCTTGTTCGCGGGCAATCCGTCGTCTGGACGGACGCCAACGGTGTCGCCTTCAGTTTCGATGGTGATGACATCGATCCGGATGCGCGCCGGTTCCTAACTAACCCGATGTGCGGGTTTATGTTCAGTTCACCAATTTAGATATTTGCAGAGGAGGATTACCCTGAGCCTGGTTCAACATGAAAGCCATGGTGTGGCTGAGCGCTTTTCTGAGCAGACGATTGCTCAGATGCCACATATCCCTGGCCCACACACGCTTGATCAGGTAGCGGTCCACTAATTGTCCGAAGACCGTCTCTATCCTATAACGGAAGCGACTGATCGTCGCACTTCTGCGCGGCCAGGGCTCGGAAGAAGCTCTTTTGAACTGTGCTTGAAGATTAAGCCCATCTCTATCCAGTTCCTCTTTGAGTCTGGGACTCCAGTAGTTTCGGTCTCCCAACATGGTTCCGCGCCGCCCGTTGACCAACTCGGGAACCACAGCTGTCTCATGGACTTGGGCAGGCGCTATGCCGAAGCTGACTATCACACCCGGCCACGCCACCAGTGCGTGCAATCGAAAGCCGTAGAAGGTCTGGCGCGCAACGGTATCGTGTCCAAAGCCGGCCTCACCCCTGAAGCGCTGGCATCTGTATGCGCGAGCGAACTGACAGACAGGGACAGCGAAACTGTCAACCAGTTTCAGAGAGGGGTCGTATCTGACCTGTTCAAGCATACGCTGCCATATCATCTCCTTGACGCGCCACAGATTGGCCGCCTGTCTGACGAATGTGGTGCGATGTATCTTTCCCATTTCAGGGAAGAAGTACGAATAGTGTCTGCGGAAGTAGTCATAGATGGCCTTGTCCTGGTTCAGAGACAGATACTCTCCTACTATCTCCATGGTGAGCGTCTCGCTGTCTGAGAGTGCGGGCGCAGGCCCTCTCTGTCTGAGGCGTATTGTTCCAAAAAGCTGTTTCATAGTGTCGTCAATAATGCAGAAAACGGTTATTATGAAGTCGTCCAGGTCCATGGCGTCATCCTCGGAGTTTGATGCAACCCTATTAGAGACGCTATGACTTGGACTTTCAACTGTTTCTATCCTTTATCCAAAAACTTGCACACGGGGTTAACTACTGAACGCGCGCCGGGTAGATAGAATGATAAAGTTTCTTCTGGTACTCCTCCTGACTGCCGGCATCTTGATGTCGATCTTGGGAGTTGTGGTTGCCCACCATAAGATTTATACAAACGAGATTAAATCGCTGAGCCGCACGCACGGTTACGAGAACTTCGTGTTTTATGATTGGGCCATAAACAATTCACCCATCACGTATTATACGGTCGACGAAACACGTGATGACGTAGAGACGGCAATAGAAAGCTGGATGCATCCGGATATAGACAGCCTGCGATGGGCCACAGCCAGCAGCTCATTTGCGAATAATGAGGACTCAGCGAGAAATAACTCACGGAAACCGCAATTGATTCTGAAATACTCGACGCACTGGAAGAGTCGTCATTCCTATTCCCCGCATTTTGCGATGAGCGTTGCTTTTTTTCCTTCTCGCAGAACACACACTCATATGCCATGACATATTTCTGTTAGACATTCAACCTAATACGTAATTGATTAGCGGGTTGCGGAGTGGGCGGAAGAGAGTCAGAGGGAACGGGCCGGCAGAGGAGCGCCGCCGAACACATCGCAGAGCGCATCCACCAGCGTATCGTCATCAACCTTCCGCGCCAGAGTCCTGATCACGCTCGTGAACGCAGAGTACGCCTCAGCCCCTTCGTCGGTCTTCGAACACTGCGACACCTTCCGAGCTATCACAGCCCCACGCAGAGCCCGCTCAGCCCGATTGTTGGTCGGCTCTACGTTGGGGTCATCCAGAAAGCGCAGCAGGTTGCCGCGGTCGTTGTGCCTGCCGAGTTCATTCAGAAGTCTCTGATTGTCCGGGTCCGGCATCTGACGATCTCGCAGATGGCGGGACACCTCCCGTTTCAACCGCTCAGCCTCACCCACAAAGTCCGCCGCCTCTCCGCGACGTTCCGACTCCCGCAGCTCAATCGACTCTCTCAGAAGTTCGATCAACCGCTTTCCGAAGCTGCGACCTCTGCCCACCTTGGTCTGAACCACCTCACCGATAGAACGTATGACGTGCGCCATGCACTTCTGCTGTCTGACACCGGACAGAGTACGCGCGTCATAGCTCCGGCCCCTGTCCGTCACCATCACTCCGCCATAGCCTGAGGGGATCAACTCTCTGACTTCCTCGTTGCGGTGGCGAGAGCGTATCTGGTACACGGTCGTCTCATCGGTCTCGAACGCCATCAGGAAAGCAGGCTCTCCGCCCACACGCCAGCCCGTGTCGTCGGTGTGTACGAACGAACTTGAGCGCACCGAACCGCGCAGACTGCGGTAGGCGTCTCCCACCTCTCCCTTAGCGCGGCGCAGAGCGTCCTGTGTGATCGCGCTCTGGGTTATCTTCACCCCGGTCAGAGTCCTGAGTATAGATGGAATCTTCCTCACCGGGACCCCCGCGCTGTGGTGCAGTATATGGGCCGCCGACATCACGCGCTTGCCCATTCTGTGAGCGCTCGCGCCATACTGGTCAGGGGCGACTTCCCGATTACTACCACGAACCCTCTTGCCGCAGGACCGGCAACGGCATATCTGCACTCTGTATCCCTTCACCTCGGGCCTGGGCATCGGGGGAATGTCGGTGATGTAGGCATAGCCCACTCCCTCGTGTTCGAGCGCGCCTCCGCATCCCGGGCAACTCTCCGCCGACACCGAAACGTCAATGATCGGTTCTGTCAGTTCATCGGCAGAGGGAGGCTTTCGGAAGCTGAATGACCCTGTTCCCGGCTTTCGGCCCGGCCGCCTGGGCTTTGCGGCTCGCTTGCCCTTGGAGAACGGAGCGGCCTGGCGCTTTCCCGCTCGCTGAGCCTCGGCGAGTCGCTTCTGTAACTCTCGGATCGTCGCCATCTGCCGCGCAACTTGCATTTGCAGCCGGTTGACCGCGGACGTCAGTTCGTCGCGTTCAGAGGGAGAAAGGTCTTTGTCCGTACACATAGCCGCAGTATAAGAATATGCTCGGCCCGACGCAATCCCACGAGAATGCCGCTAATCAATTACCCTAATACTTTATACTTTGTAAAATCACGGACACTTCGCACTGTGAACGGACAATTACCGAAAGGAGGCAGAAATGACATCCAGAGGCATCGGAGCGTGGCTGCTCAGACGCTGGCCCGCAGTCGGCGGAGCGCTAATACTCGTTGCGGCTGTCGTGGCGGTGTTCCTCGGCCTGTCGGGGTCGCGGGGCATTCTTGCTCAGGCTGATCCCACACCCGTCGTGATAACCGAAGAGACCATGCACCTACTTCCGCCGTTCGACCCCAATGCCGTTCCAGACTGGCCGGACCCTCCCTGTCTTGAGGATCTGAAAAACCCATACGATTTATACCCCACTATCAGCATCAGCATTACCAAGGACAGCTGTTATCTATACGGGCCCAGTGGCAGGGTTATCAGTGAGGCTCAAGCTCAAGAGATGATCTCTGCCGGTCGGGTGACCACATCGGGCACAAGAACTGCACAGATAGGAGGGAATACCGCTTCCCAGATCTCATCTGGTCCGACTCGACATCTTGGCGACGGTTTAGTCGGGACCTCGGGCGATGCCAGAAGCGCGAATGTTGGTACATCAGTCGAGTCGATTGAGCTAGATGACGGGAGTGTTATCCAGTTACCGAGCGATGTCCGCATTGACCGAGAATTATTCACTGATGTTACGCACTTAGCTATGAATTCCTAAACGAGAATGAGCCAGCTCAGCTACGAAATCTCTCTCAACTGCGTAAGGTCAGTTACAACTTGAGAATGCTGACTCAGGTTTTTCGTGAATGTAGATATAATGATGGGCAAACACTGTCCCAGTACCAACGAGTAACAAAAGCACCGCCAATACCGACATAATCAGTAATTTCGACTTCATGGATTTACCACTCGCCAATCTCGGTTATGAATGGGAAAGCAGCTGGATCAATCTCATCCCTCATGAATTCGAATCCAACGCCTTCAGAATCCATCCAAATGACAGACGTGCCGCGAACAAGCCTGTAAATTATACTCGTTGGGCAAAACTTCCCTCTGAGACAGTTGATTTGAATGAATAACTGACCTTACGCAGTTGAGAGAGATTTCGTAGCTGAGCTGGCTCATTCTCGTTTAGGAATTCATAGCTAAGTGCGTAACATCAGGTTGTAATTGATTAGCGGGGGGAGGTGGCGAAGATATTCAGAAGGAGCGACTTGGCATAGAAGCGCCACCGAAGACATCGCAGACCGCATCCACCAGCAGCGCCTCATCGCCAACCTTCCGAGCCAGTGTCCTTATCACACTCGTGAACGCCGAGAACGCCTCAGCCCCTTCGTCGTTCTTCGAGCAGTGAGACACCTTCCGAGCTATCACCGCTCCACGCAATGCCCGCTCAGCGCGATTGTTGGTCGGCTCTATGCCTGGGTCATCCAGAAAGCGCAGCAGGTTGCCACGGTCGTTGTGCCTGCCGAGTTCATTCAGCAGCCTCTGATTGTCCGGGTCCGGCATCGGACGTTCGCGTAGATGGTGAGACACCTCCCGTTTCAACCGCTCCGACTCTCCCACAAAGTCATCCGACTCTCCACGATGGTATGACTCTCGCAGTTCCATCGCCTCTCTGAAACGTTCAATCAGTCCCTTACCGAAGCTGCGCCCTCTACCCACATTGGTCTCAACCACATCACTGACAGAACGAATCACGTGCGCCATACACTTCTGCTGTCTCACACCGGACAGAGTATGCGCGTCATAGCTCCGACCCCTGTCCGCAACCATCACCCCGCCATAGTCTGAGGGGATCAACTCTCTGACTTCCTCGTTGCGGTGGCGAGAGCGTATCTGGTACACGGTGACCTCATCGGTCTCGAACGCCATCAGGAAAGCAGACTCTCCGCCCACACGCCAGCCCGTGTCGTCGGTGTGGACGAACGCGCTTGAGCGCACCGAATCGCGCAGCCTGCGGTAGGCGTCTCCCACCTCTCCCCTCGCGCGGCGCAGCGCGTCTTGGGTGATCGCGCTCTGACTTATCCTCACTCCGCTCAGAGTCCTGAGTATGGAGGGAACCTTCCTCACCGGAACGCCCGCGCTGTGGTGCAGTATATGGGCCGCCGCCATCACCCGCTTGCCCACCCGATGGGCGCTCACGCCATATTGGTCAGGGGCGACTTCGGAATGACGGCCGCGAACCCGCTTGCCACACGACTGACACCGGCATATCTGTACCCTGTATCCCCTCACATCGGGCTTGGGCATCGGGGGAATGTCGGTCACATAGGCGAAACTCACTCCCTCATGTTCAAGCCTGCCTCCACAGCCCGGGCAACTCTCCCCTGACACCGACACGTCAATGATCGGTTCCGTTAGGTCACCATGGGAAGGAGGCTTTCGGTAGCTGAACGATCCCCTGCCCGGCCTTCTGACCGGACGTTTGGGTTTTGCGGTTCGTGTGCCCTTGGAGAATGGAGCGGCTTGGCGCTTCCCCGCTCGTTGGACCTCGACAAGCTGCTTCTGTAATTCTGTGATCGTCGCCAATTGCCGCACAACTTGCAGTTGCAACCGCGCGTTCTCACCCCGGTGGCAGTTGACCAGGGCGATAATATCGTCATGCTGACAGGGCGGGCGGTCTTTGTCTGAACACATAGCCACAGTATAAAAAGGCGTTCAGAGAACTGCAATCCCCAAGCCTCCGCCGCTAATCAATTACGCTGAATGAGCTGGTTGGGCTAGGAGTTCTCGGGCAGGACGGAGAATTCTACAGGATGCGTAGTTCACTGATAGCCCAGATGTTTGGCAGTGAGAACGAAGTTAATCGTACATTTGCCGCCCTCGAAGCTCGCGAACCTTTCCAGGTGAACTGAATGGACCTCGAGCAAATTGTCTACTCACTCCCATCCGCGCAAGCGTTTTTTCGAACCATCACAGATGGCGGCACTAACGGTGTCAAGATAGTCTTACTACCTGACAACCTCAGTCGGGAAATGTCTGGGCGACTGATCAGAAACTGGATAGGCTCCCAACGACTCTCGGTCAGTAGCCTATTCGAGGCTGGTAATGCCAGCCCTGCGATGGCTAGCACCCAAGCGATGAATGTTTCCTGGCCGACACCACGCACTCTCAGGAATGTGGAGAACCTGCTGAAGTGTGAGAATCTCCCTGATGTTCTTTATGTTGAGCGTATCGGTGATAGAGCGCAGTGGGCGGAGTTTATCCAAGGATGGGCAAGGGAATATCATGATCTGCGGAATTCCGGTCAGCACGCGGCTCCCGTGTTATGCGTCATGGCAAAGTTAAGGGACTTGGAGTATGTTCTGCCAGCTCCGGAGCGTGGTTTATCATTCCACTGGTGGTGGGGGTTCCCCTCGGCACTCGAGATGAGACTTGCATGCAGAATAGCGAGCGGGTGGTACGATGAAGATGATGAGGGTGGTGCAGCCCAGTGGCGCGAATACGTTATCCCTGGACTTGTCAGCAGTGACGTTCAACTCGCCGAACATATGTGGAGCTATGTCTTGTCGGGAGTAGATGATACCATCGGTGGTATGAAAGACTATTGGGAGAGTTTAGAGGTAATTGATTAGCGGGTTGGGGATGGAGAAGGATTCAGAGGGAACGGCTGGGTACAGGAGCGCCCCTGAAGACGTCACAGACCGCATCCAGCAGCAGCGCCTCGTCGTCAACCGTCCGAGCCAGCGTCTTGATCACACTCGAGAACGCCGAGAACGCCTCAGCCCCTTCGTCGTTCTCGAGCAGTGAGATACCTTCCGAGCTATCACAGCCCCACGCAGAGCCCGCTCAGCCCGATTGTTGGTCGGCTCTACGTTGGGGTCATCCAGAAAGCGCAGCAGGTTGCCGCGGTCGTTGTGCCTACCGAGTTCATTCAGAAGTCTCTGATTGTCCGGGTTCGGCATCGGACGGTCGCGCAGATGGTGGGATACCTCTCGTTTCAACCGCTCAGACTCGGCGACAAAGTTAGACGCCGCACCGCGCCGTTCTGACTCCCGCAGCTCAATCGCCTCTCTCAGCAGTTCCATTAGACGCTTGCCAAAGCTTCGTCCTCTGCCCACCTTGGTCTCAAGAGCCTCACTGATAGAGCGCAGGATATGCGCCATACACTTCTGCTGTTTCACACCGGACAGAGTACACGCGTCATAGCTCCGGCTCCTGTCCGCAACCATCACCCCGCCATAGTCTGAGGGAATCAACTCTCTGACTTCCTCGTTGCGGTGGCGAGAGCGTACCTGGTACACGGTCGTCTCATCGGTCTCGAACGCCATCAGAAAGGCGGGATCTCCACCCACACGCCAGCCCGTGTCGTCGGTGTGGACGAACGCGCTGTCGCGTATCGAACCGCGCAGCCTGCGGTAGGCGTCACCCACCTCTCCCTTCGCGCGGCGCAGCGCGTCCTGCGTGATCGCGCTCTGGCTTATCCTCACTCCGCTCAGAGTCCTGAGTATGGAGGGAACCTTCCTCACCGGAACGCCCGCGCTGTGGTGCAGTATATGGGCCGCCGCCATCACCCGCTTGCCCACCCGATGGGCGCTCGCGCCGTACTGGTCAGGGGCTACATCCCTATGACAGCCGCGAACCCGCTTTCCACACGACTGACACCGGCATATCTGTACCCTGTATCCCTTCACATCGGGCCTGGGCATCGGGGGAATGTCGGTCACATAGGCGAAGCTCACTCCCTCATATTCGAGTCTGCCCCCACATCCCGGGCAACTGTCCCCGGCTACCGACACGTCAATGATCGGTTCCGTTAGGTCACCATGGGAAGGAGGCTTTCGGTAGTTGAACGATCCCCTGCCCGGCTTTCGGCCCGGACGTTTGGGCTTTGCGGTTCGTGTGCCCTTGGAGAACGGAGCGGCTTGGCGCTTTCCCGCTCGCTGAGCCTCGACGAGTCGCTTCTGCAACTCCCTGATCGTCGCCAACTGTCGAGCGTTCCGGTCTTGCAGTCGGTTGACCTGGACAAGAAGGTCGCCATGCTGGCAGGGTGGGAGGTCTTTGCCTGAACACATGGCCGCAGTATAAGAATATGTTCAGAGAACCGCAATCCCCAAGCCGACGCCGCTAATCAATTACAGCCGCAACGACGAGTGCGCCGAGGCCGACGAATACGTGAAAGGTCTCACCAGCTTTGCCATAACCGGCTGTTCGTACGGCAAGGGCGCTGTAACTCTACAGACCAGGCGTCACGCTCTCACCATCGCCGAGATGGATATAGCGGTGGTTCCGACTATCGTAAGCGGAACATTGCAGTCCTTCCTGACAGAGACTGCCACGACAACGATAGAGTACGGTCAGGAGTTGGAAATCAGAGCAACTGACCTTATACCAAATGACACAAGCTCCTTCGCCATCACTCTCGGCAACCGCTTCGTCCAGGGGCAGTGTCCTGCGACACCAGTTGATGATCCCTGGGGCACCCGTACTGTTCCCCTGCCGGATGACGGTACCATCGTCGTCCGAGGATGCGCGCACGGTTGGGGATTCGCAAGCCTTAGTCTTGCGTACGACACGGAAAGAGCAATTCGCAGCAAAGGGATTTTCGTCAACGCGGCGCCCAAGATTCTCTCTGCGACACGGAATCATAACTCTGCCACTCTGACATGGCAGCGGTCCGAAGATCCCCAGTTCACCAGCTACGTCGTGAACAGAGTTCTGGGTGATACTGCTTACCAATCCAATCTGGACGACTTAGCGCCAGGAGAACCTTTCCTGGACGGAGGTCTGAGTCCCAGCACCACATACACCTACTACATCTTGTCCATTGCCCCCGACGGCAACGCGGCGGAGTCGAACGAGTTCGATGTGACCACATTACAGCAGCCCGGATCCATGCCCACAGTCACGCCTACTGCGACTGCCATCTACACACCCACACGGACACGGGTACCCGTCGTTGTGATCCCTCCCACCAGGACACGAACGCCCACACCCACACCCACCAGGACACGGACGCCCACGCCCACTGCGACGGCAACCCCAACGCATACCGCGACAGCTACGCCAACGCAAACCAACACGCCGACCTCGCTGCAGGCGCCTACCATCACGGGCATCAGCAGGTCTGGGAGGACGCTGACTGTCAGCTACACCAGTTCTGCCGCCGGCGCTGAACTGGTGTTCAACCTGTACGAGTCATCCTCAAGAAACGGTCAATACAGCATAGCGGATACGAAGACGGACAGTCGTTCTCCGGTCAAGTTCACGTCTCCCGATGTTAGGCGGGGATACTATTACTATGTCCCGGGAAAGGCGTGCGACAGCGGTATCCAGTCCGAGTGCATTCTCGGCAATAGTTCGGATGTCGTATATGTGCCGCGCTCGACCTCGGGTGAGACAGCCACAGCTACGCCGACGCGCACACCCGAGCCACCGACTGCCACGCCGACGCGAACGCCCAAGCCGACAGCCACACGCACGCCGTATCCAGCGACTCGCACACCCTTGAACTGCCCCGACCTACCAAATCCAGGTCAGCCTGACGTTCCTTGCGAGAACCTTCCGGCCCCACAGGACGGCTAATACTCCGCGACAATATGGTGGGATTCCGGGATATGTCGGAACTTGGACAACATTGCCAGAACCTGATCCCCGGCGATTCCTAGATTCCAAGACAGTTACGGAATGATGCGTAGGACAGGAATCCGAAATTCGTAGCGCCGTTGGGGACCGCTTTAGATGAATCGCCGATCACGGGGGACTTTTGAAATCGTCTCAAACGCTCTGAGAACCAGGGTCTATTCATTATCGGACATCGCATAGACGAAATAGTGTGGATCACCCTCATCCTAACCCTCTCCCATCGAGGGCTGACAGGGGTATGTAAAGTCGAAGGACAGGTATGAGGAGTTGGAAAGCGCGTGGCATTGTGGCATCTTTTTGGTACCAAACAGAAAGGTTGCCACAGATTCGCCATGCGCCTCCCGCCCGAATGTTACCAGATCGCTCAGACCATACAATACCATCTGCCGCACCTCAGAGAGTCTCAGTCGCTGGGTCTGACCCTGTGGGTGTACGGCACTATTGTCATGGGCAGCGCTTGTCAGAACGCAGTTTCGACAGCGCTTTCGTTCATGGGCAGCTTCGACACCATGCGCCAGTATCTCAGACAGTGGTTGTACGACGGTCAGCACAGGCCCAGACCGACAGCGACACAGATCGACGTGGAGTCGTGCTTCGCTCCGCTGTTGAGATGGGTGCTGTGTCTGTGGAAGTCGGACAGACTGGCGCTGGCAATAGACCCGACGATGAAGGGAGACCAGCTCAACTCGATAGTCATAAGCGTGGTCTATCGAAGTTGTGCTATTCCGGTGGCCTGGCACGTGCTGGCTGCGAACAGACCGGGCGAGTGGATAGCGCCCACAATGAGGCTGCTCGATCTGCTGGCCGATGCGGTGCCCAACCATATGAGTGTGTTGGTGATGTGCGACAGAGGACTGAGGAGTCCGAGACTGTGGAAGAAGATATGCTCTGTGGGCTTCCATCCGTACGTCAGACAGTCGATCAACACCGTGTTCTGTCCGCAGGGAGGCACCCGCATCAGAGCGCGTCATCTGGTTCCAGGACCCAATCACGCATATGTCGGCTACGGCACGGCGTTCAGGGCCACCTCCAAGCGTCGTCTGGGAACGATGATCGTGGTGTGGGTGGACGGAGCGGACGAGCCGTGGCTGGTGATGACCGACCTGGCTGTGGACGCCGCCGGAGTGTGCTGGTACGCACTTCGGTTCTGGATAGAACTGGGCTTCAGAGCGCTCAAAAGTCTGGGCTGGCAGTGGAACAAGACTCGAAGGACAGACCCTCAGCGGGTGAGTCGACACTGGTTGGTGTTGTCGGTGGCGACACTGCTGACGATGGCGTACGGTAGCCGAGTCGAGGATGCCGCCGATCTGGGGCGAGAGCCGGGCAACCTCAGAGCGCCGCCGAAGTGTCTATCGCCGACTCATCGCAGCGCCCACAGCAGTCCTGGTCGGAGCGTCAGTGTGCTGAGACTCGGCACGGCCTGGCTGAGACGGCTTCTTAACAGGGGTAGAGTATGGAAGAGAGTGTGGCTGCTTCCCGAAGAATGGCCCAAACCACCACCCGGAATGAAGATCATTCAACATACACCACCATGAGCAACAGATACATACCCCTCTCAGCCCTGGGGGAGAGGGGGCTGTACGTTGGTATTCATACTTGGCTGTACACTTTTGCCTACCCCTGTCAGCCCATCGAGGGAGAGGGGACGGTCATCCCGTTGATCAACTTGTCTCCTGAAAACGAAAAGACCCTGCTCTGGAGAAGATTGTAAAAGACTCGTTACGACGCTGTTCACCGTCTTGTAGTGGCTGGCGCCTAACCTGATCACTCTCGCCCCAGCCCTCTCCCTGAGACGGGTGATGCACATTACCAAGTGAAGAACACAGAAAGCGTCAAGGAATGGTGTACGCTGGCCTTACCCGACCAAAGGAGGCTGGCGATGACCTTAGACTTTGACGCTTTCCTGACGGCATTGTACACGATAGTTGACGACCTCTATAAGCGACATTATGGCTGCCACAAGCCGGTTCGTCCTGGCAGACGCCCTGTACTGTCTGACAGCGAGGTCCTTACTCTGATGCTGTGCTGTCAGTGGTTTGGGACTTCCGAGCGCGCTTTCGTTCGTCATGTGTCAGAGCATTGGCGAGGCTACTTTCCAAACATGCTCACTCAGAGCGCGTTCAATCGTCGCAGCCGAGACCTGTGCGGGGTTGTCATAGCATTGTCCGGTGCGGTGGCTGAGGAACTGGGAGCCTATGCCTCAGCGTATCAGGCGATAGACAGCGTTCCTGTACCGCTGGCCCGGATGTGTCGAGGAGATCGCCATCGTCTGTTTGGAGACGAGTCGGCCATAGGAAAGGGTGGAAGCGACAGGCGCTTTTACTATGGCTGCAAACTGCTTTTATCGGTATCGCGCCGGGGCGTGATAACCGGCTTTCTGATCGCGCCAGCCAGCACAGAAGACCGCTGGGTGGCGGAGAGTTTTCTGTGTTGGCGCAATGACTGGATGGGAATACCCCGCCAGGCCCAGGACCTTCCCATCCGACGAAATGGCAACAGATATGTTGGAGCCACCGGCCCCATATGGCCAAGATATGCCGTTGGCAGGCCAATCTCAGAGCCTTATCTTGGAGACAACGGCTTTTTCGGGTCCCTGTGGCAGACACATTGGCGACAACAGTATGGAGCGAGAGTGTTGACCCCTAAAAACTATGTCGGGAGCGAGTCGGAGCTGGCCAGACGGCGGCATTGCAGTCTCAAACAGGTGGTGGAGACCGTCAATGGACAGTTGGAGGAGGTGTTTGGCCTTCAGTTCCCACGCGCTCGCAGCAAGTGGGGACTGTTGAGTCGAGTGGCGGCCAAGGTGGCCGCTCTCAACGTGGGCATATGGTTGAATCGCCACTTCGGTCGTCCTGACCTGGCGTTAGCTACGCTCTTCAATTGTTAAAGGACTTACACAATGTGCATCACCCGTCTCAAGGGAGAGGGGGCTTTTGCAATTCTCTTCGCTCTGAGAACAGGGTCTTTCGGTTATAAGTTTTCAGTTATCAGTCATTCCCTGCCCAAGCCTCTTTCGCCAGGGCAAGAGACGCTTTCAATCAAAGGTCGAAACATGGGCAACAGAGTGCGAGTCTATGGTGAGGAGGATAATCGAATGACCCTGGCTCTGAGAACCCAATTGACACTCTGGCCAGCGCGTTGATATGTTGATATATTGGACTGTACGTTTATATGAAACTGACAGGGGGAGCGAGTGGAAGAGATATTTGGCGTAGATACCGACCTCATAATGCTGGGAGTTCTGACAGGATTCCTCATCATATTCTGCGGCGTCGGAATTCTTGCGCTGCTGAACCGTATCGTTCTCAAAGTTGGCCTGCGAAACATCCCGCGCAGGCCCGCGCAGACCGCGCTCATAGTCGTCGGACTCATGCTCAGCACGCTTATTATCTCCTCCGCGCTGGGTACGGGCGACACGCTCAACCACTCCATCAGGAACGCGGTTACGGACGGGCTGGGCGAGATAGACGAGATACTCACCGCGAACCTGGGCGACTCCCTCGGACTCACGGGCAGCAGCCCCTACTTCGCGGTGGAAACCCTGGACAGCCTGCGCGGACAACTTTCCGGGTACGACCAAATTGACGGTATGCTTGCCAGTATTTCCGAGAGAGCGCCGGTCACAAACCCCGCCAGCGGCGAGAGCGTGGCTCGCATGAACATTCTCGGAATCGAGACCGCCGACCTCGGCGTATTCGGTCCCGTACCAGACACCGGCGGGGCCGAGGTGGATATATCCGCGCTGAGCGGCGGCAGCGTATTCATCAACGAAAAGGCCGCCGAAAGCCTCGAAGCATCCAGCGGCGACCGGATAACGATGTTTCTCGAGGGAGCTCCGGTCGAACTGAGCATCGCCGGAATCGTATCGGATGGTGGACTGGCCGGAGAGGATGAGACCGCCCTGCTCTCGCTCTCGCAGGCCCAGACCCTGTTCGACCAGCCCGGCAACATCAACACCATCCTGATCTCCAACCGAGGCGACGATAATTCAGGAGCCGACCTCAGCGAAGAGGTTACGGAACGTCTGAGAATGCTGCTGACCGACCAGGAGGTGGCGCGGCAGCTGAAGCAGACGCTCAACAGCCCCGCCGTTCTCACTGAGATACGTGACCGAGCCGAAGACCAGTCCGAGGCGATGAAGGAAGACCTGCTCGACACGGCAGACCTGCTGGAATCCGACAGCCTGGACTCAGAGCAGATGTCCCGGCTGGTATCCCATCTGGCCGACGACGGGGTCGCGGCGCAACTTCTTCTATCTTTCGAGGCCAGTACCGACGATCCACAGCGGCTGTTCGCGGCGTTCACCCTGTTCAACGACCTGAAAATCCTCAGTGTCCAGGACATAAAGGCCGACCTGCTGTCCATAGCCAACCTCGCGGCCAGCGGAATCATGTCCATATTCATCATCTTCGGCCTTTTCTCGATGATGGCGGGCGTAATGCTGATATTCCTGATATTCGTGATGCTGGCCGCGGAGCGCAAGCCGGAGATGGGAATAGCGCGCGCCATAGGTATGCAGCGTCGCCACCTGGTACAGTCATTCGTCTATGAGGGAATGGCATACGACCTGATGTCCGCCCTTGTGGGAGCGCTGCTCGGAATCGCGGTCGGAATGGCCATGGTCGGAATAATGGCGAGCATATTCGGCGGGGATGAAGACGGTTTCCAACTGGTTATGAGCTATCGCTGGCAGAGTTTCGTCATCTCATACTGCCTTGGCGTAATGCTGACATTCATCACCATCTTCTTCTCAGCATACCGCGCGAGCCGGTTGAACATAATCTCGGCGATCCGCGACCTGCCCGACACCCTGCAATCGAGGACACACGAACCCAAATTGCGGATCGTCGGACGCTCGCTTGTGTCCCCGTTCCGCAGCCTGCTGCTCGCGTTTCGCAGCCTGAAACGGGGACGAGTCGGTTCGTTCTTCGCCAACCTGCTGTTGGCTCTTTTGAAGATACTTCCGCCGGTGTGGGCCGCACTGATACTATGGTCGTTAGTGAGAATCTCGACCGGGGCGTTGTCCAAAGGGTGGCTGACGTTCATACTGGGCGTCGCCCTCATGGTATTGGGACTCTTATCAAAACAACTCGCCCCGTACTCAATCGGCATCACAATCGGAGTGATTGGACTCGGGCTGATGCTTCGCTGGCTGTTCGACCGTCCCTTCTGGAATCCTCGAAGACAGAACCTGCTGACCGCGGGAGCGGTTCTGCTGGCGGCGGCATTCTGGCTTGTGGTTGGCATCGCGCAGGGCCAGACACTAACCATAATCCTCGCCATCGTCGTTGCGGCATTCGAGCTGATCCGGCAGGCCGCGCTCTTCCGGGAGACCGCCGTAACAGATCTCGAATCTCGCAATGCGTTCACCTTCGCGGGGCTGGCGCTGATACTGTTCTGGGGAACGCCCTTCGACTCGCTGGACTGGATTACGCCCGAGATGAGTTCCAACATAGAGATGTTCTTCGTCTCCGGGTTATGCCTGGTAATGGCTCCGATCTTCGTTATCGTCTATAACGCGGACCTGATAACTGACGTTATGACCGTGATATTCGGGCGTTTCTCGCGCATTCGTCCCGCGCTCAAGACCGCGATTGCCTACCCGCTGAACTCCCGTCTGCGAACCGGGCTTACGCTGGCAATGCTCGCTCTGGTCATCTTCACCCTGATAGTCATGTCCTCACTGACAACCGCTTTCAGCGCAGCCCTGGAAGACGTGGACTCGGTTACCGGAGGCTGGGACATTACAGGGGTGGTAAGCTACAACAACCCGATAGAGGACATCGAATCCGAACTGCCCGACGCGCTGGGCGCGGACGTGGACAAACTGGTCGCGGTCGGCGGTTACACGTCCCTGCCCGTTGACCTGCGACAAGTAGGAGCCGAGAATCAGGAATGGCGTTCCTATACTGCCAGAGGAGCGCAGGACTCCTATCTCAGAAGCACAGGCCACGACTTCAAGATAATCTCGGACGGCTACGGAGATACGAAGGAAGAGGTCTGGAACGCTGTCCGGGCCAACCCCAATCTGGCGGTGATAGACGCCATCGCTATCCCATCGCGCGAGGGCGGCGGTTTCAATATCGGCGGCCCCGACTTCCGGGTCGAAGGCATTTTCATCGAGGACGAAGAGATGGAGCCTATCGAGATTGAGGTACGCGAGCCGCGCGGCGGCGCGGTCGCGCGCGTAACCGTCATAGCCGTCATGGACGTGCTATCCGACCAGTTTGGCGTTCTCATGTTCCCCAAGAGCGTTCTCGACGACATCTCGCCCGACAGTCTGCCCATCACAACCTACCGATTCAAGCTGAGCGACGACGCGGACGCCAGAGCCATTGCGGATACGCTCGAGTCGGCATTCGTGGAAAACGGACTTGAACCGGAGGTGCTGGCAGAACAACTCGAGGAAGACCGCCAGGCCAACATTGCCCTGAACCGTCTGCTCCAGGGATTCATGGCGTCCGGGCTGTTGGTCGGCATCGCCGCGCTCGGCGTAATCAGCCTGCGCTCCGTCGTGGAGCGGCGGCAGCAGATCGGTGTTCTGCGAGCCATCGGCTACCGGCGGAGTATGGTGCTGACAAGTTTCCTGATGGAATCGAGCTTCATCGCGCTGCTGGGCATCCTGCTTGGCGTGGGCTTGGGCGCCCTGCTTTCATACAACCTGGTAAAGGACATCTCGGACGACATCCCCGGCCTGTCGTTCACCATTCCATGGATCCAGATCGGAATAATCGTGGCCATTGCCTACGCATTCTCGCTTTTCACGACATTCCTGCCAGCGCGTCAGGCGTCCCGAATCTACCCCGCCGAAGCGCTGAGATACGAGTAGGAGATATGTGGCAGACAGTCGGACATGATAAGGCCGTCAGGACGCTGAGTCGTTCCATAGCCGAGGGCAGGCTGGCCCACTCGTATCTGATAACCGGGCCTGACAAGGTCGGCAAGACTACGCTCGCGTTGGACGTAGCCCGCGCCGCCAACTGCGCCTCGGCCAGTCCCCCCTGTGGGAGCTGCCGCCAGTGCGAGCGCATCACCTCCGGCCTTCACCCCGACGTGCGAGTCATCGGTCTGGAGACCGCGAGGTCCGGCAGGCTGCGAACCCAGATCAGCATAGACCAGGTGAGAGAGATTCAGCGTGACGCCAGCCTGCTGCCATACGAAGGCCGCAGCAGGGTATTTATATTCGAGAGCGGCGAAAAGCTGAGCGGCGAGGCCGCCAACAGCCTGCTCAAAACGCTGGAAGAGCCACCCGAAAGCGTTATCCTCATCATCGTGGCCTCCGACGTGAGGGCCGTGCTGCCAACCATCCTGTCAAGGTGCCGGCGCATAGAACTGCGCCCTGTGCCTACGCCCGTAATTTCAGACTTCCTGGTGGAACAGAAGGCCGCAGACCGCGATAAGGCCGACGAGGTAGCCGGACTGTCGGGCGGCAGAATCGGATGGGCGGTAGAGGCAGCCGCCGACCCGGCTATAATCAGCCGGATAGCGGAAACGATGGACACCATCGAGGCGACCGTACACGGCTCTCTGACGAACAGGTTCGAGTACGCCGAGCGTCTCTCGGCGCGCTTCTCCGCGGACAGGCAGAATGTGTTCGCCGAACTCGACTTGTGGCTTTCATGGTGGCGCGACGTGCTTCTCACCGGACAGAACAAGCATGAACTTATTGTCAACGTCTCCAGACAAGAGACACTGGATTCCGTCTCCGCGCAGATTCCGGTTGAACTGGTCGCCGCCGCGCTGAAATCCATCCGCCGGACGGCGTTCCTGCTGGAAAGAAACGTATCCCCGCGTCTGGCGATAGAGGGTATGGTGATGAACCTGCCCTCCATGCCCATACGAAATGAGTGAGGCCCATGATTGTAGGAGTAAGATTCAGACCTTCCGGCAGAGTCCACTACTGTGAGGACGACGGCATATCCGTGTCGTTCGGAGACAGGGTAGCGGTCGAGACCGAGGACGGCGAAAGGGAGGCGAGTGTAGTCATAGGCTCCGACCAGACGCTCCATTCAGACCTCAGAGGCCCGCTTCCGAGCGTTCTCCGGATCATTGAACACGCCCGCGAGATTCCCTCATAACAGATCCCGGCCCTCTGCCCCAATCACTTCACCCACGGGATAAACGGGAGCCACTCTTCCATAATCTCGCGGTGCTGGAACATATAATAGGGGTTGGGCTTCGGCATTCCCGGCTCGCGGAGCAGCCGCATCTTCGCCTCGCGCGGAGTCCTGCCCGCCTTGTAGTGGTTGCAGGGGATACACGCGCTCACAACATTGTCCCAGGAGTGAGAGCCATGCCGCCAGCGCGGCATTATGTGGTCCAGCGTGAGTTGTCGGGTCTGCTTGCCACAGTATTGGCAGGTGAAGCCGTCGCGGTAGAACACTGCCTGTCTCGAAAGGCGACGGCGCATCACGGGCCGCCGCACCATGTATATAAGACGGATTACGGACGGCGCAGGGAATATATCCGACACGCTCTGAATGTGACCGCGCCCGTTTACCACAAGCTCAGCCTTGCCACGCCCGACCAAAACCAGAGCGCGCCGCACGTTGCAGACGTTGAGAGGCTGGTAATTCTGGTTGAGCACCAGAACCGGCGAATTTATTGCGCTCATTGTAAGTCTTCCGGTGAACCTGTCTGCTCGAAACTCCCCGATGCGATTACTGTTCTACCCTAGTCTAACCCAAATGGCAATTGTATCTCTATATCACGCGAATTATCACCTGCCCGTCTCTCTCGCCAAGAGGTCAAGCCCGACGGCGAAGTCGCCGATCACCGGCCCAAGCGAAATGCGAGGACGCGCGCTCCACATATCCAGGAACACCGATACGGCCCTAGAGTTCGTGAGGCCCTCAACCAGCAGGCGCCGCTTGTCCTCTACTATCGCCGAAGCGTCACTCCCGTCCACCGATATGTACCCGCCACCCGCAATATCTATGTCCGATCCTGTGAGCGTAAAGGCGAAAGCGAGGCGCGCCAGAATGACAATCAGCGCACCGGAAAGCGTCAGCCCTATCACAAGGCCCAGTGCCACGCCCGCTATCCTGTCCGCTACGCTCACCGCCCCAAGCGTGCCTGCCGCCGCAATAGTTTTCACCACCCGGCCCGCCATCACGAAGATGACGGTGGATACCGACATTATAAAAATGTATGCCACTACCGATACAACCGCATCCGCCCTGGCCGAGAGGCTCACCAGCTCACCCGCATTGTCCGCGTATCTTCCGGAGAGCCACCAGCCGACTACGATTCCCGCGCACAAGAAAATCGCTTCCAGGAGACCATTCTTCAGCCCCCATAGAAGCGAACCGCACAGAATCACGACTATCAGTACATCGAGCCACTGCATCAGCTATCTTTTTCGCCGCGCCTCTCCCGGACAGGTGGGAGAACTTCAGATATGGTATATAGACGCCCGTTCAATGGTAAGACTAGCACAGCCCCCATACGGCCTAAAGGCAATCGAACCGCGTCCAGTCAAGAAAAACATCCCTTCCTCGTATTGCCTTATCTCGCTGTTTGTCTTTATATTCAGTCACAGACTTGTACCATGGAGAGAGTCGGAGTGCTTGTACTGGGGATAGATCCCGGAACGTACAGAATGGGCGTCGGAGTCGTCGAGTCCGACGGCGACGCCTATGCGCTGAAGTTGTCTGAAGCGCTCAGTCCCCCGCGCAAGGCCGACCTGTCCGAACGGCTGGGCTGGCTCCACAGCCGCCTGGAGGCCATAATCGCCCAGGTCAGGCCGGACGTCGTAGCCGTCGAGGCTCCCTTCGTCGGTCGAAACATCAAGGCCGCCATATCCGTCGGACAGGCACAGGCAGTCGCCATGGTGGCCGCCGCCTCTCACGGAATACCCGTATCCACATACGCTCCCCGCGAGGTCAAAAAGGCGGTCACCGATCATGGAGGAAGTTCCAAGGAGCAGGTACAGGGTATGGTGCAATTCCTTCTCGGCCTGTCCGATCCTCTGGAACCGGCGGATCGAGCGGACGCGGCGGCCGTAGCTATATGCCACATCAATAATGCCCACGTCAACGACATCGAAATGTGGCAATAGAACATGGTCTCGACACTCATATCATCCATAACCGGAACGCTGAGAGGAACGGGCGCCGACTGGGTTGATATATCGGTCGGCGGCATAACGTTCCGGGTCAGTATGCCGGACACTTCCACGGGCGGCGTCGGGCGCGTCGGCGAGCCGCTTAGCCTTTACACATCCCTCCAGGTCAGGGAGGACAGCCTGACACTGTTCGGGTTTCTGACCGAAGACGAGCGGCAGACGTTCGAGACCCTGCTGAACATAAGCGGAATCGGCCCCCGTCTTGCGCTCGCCATGCTTGCCCGGTTCAGTCCCCAGTCCCTCGCGCAAACCGTCGAAGAGGGCGACACCAGGGCGCTTTCTACTGTGCCGGGAATAGGCCGCCGTACCGCCAGCCGCATAGTGCTCGAACTCAAGGGCAAGCTCGACCTCGACTTTGCGGACGGAGGCGCGTCGGCTCCCGACTCGGATCTGGTGGACGCCCTGACCGCCCTGGGCTACGGAGACAACGAGGCCCGCGAGGCGCTGTCCAGAACTACATCCAACGGCCGGACGGAAGAAGACCGCATCCGCGCCGCGCTGGAATACCTGGCGGGCGAATGATGGAATACTCGTCCTACGACCTCTGGGCCGACATTTACGACACCGTTTACTCATACGTCCGCTCAGACATACCCTTCTACACACAGCAGGCGGTTGAGTCGGGAGGGCCTGTCCTGGAACTGGGCGTAGGCACCGGGCGCATAGCTGTCCCGACCGCCCAACTGGGCATAGACGTAGTGGGCATAGACACGTCCGAGGCAATGTTGTCCAAGGCGAGAAACAAGCTGAGCGCTCTCCGCTCAGAGTCGGGTGCGGTGGAGTTGGTCGCTGCCGATATGCGCGACTTCGACCTTCGAGACACGCGGGGGAAAAGGCGCGAATTCCCGCTGGTCACCATCCCGTTCAGGGGCTTCCTCGCGCTGATGACAGTCGAGGACCAGGTCAGCGCGCTCCGCAGAATCCGACGGCACCTGAAGCCGGACGGAAAGCTGGTGTTCAACATCTTCGTCCCCGACCCGAACATGGCCCTCGAACAGAGCGACATCCCTCGCCACCTGTACGACGTCACAGACCCCGCTACCGGCATAACTTACGTCCTGCATCAGCAGAGCGGGTATGACACCCATCACCAGACGGTCAGCGTGCGTTTGCTGATAGAGGAGTTGGACGAGGACGGCGTGGTGGCCCGCAGAATGTACAGGGACTACCGCCTGCGATACTGCCACCGCTGGGAGATACACCACCTTCTGATAATGTGCGGGTTCGAGATGGAAGACCTGTTTGGCGACTTCGACCGCTCCGAGTTCGACGCGGGCAGTACCGAGATGATATGGGTCGCGCGGAAGGCGTGAACCGACACCGCGGAACCGCATGAACTTCAATCGCCCCTTGACTGTACTAAGGGCGCTCTCATAACATTCGATGTGCGGCGCGGCGACACCCGAACCCCGACCGTAATCCACGAATGACAGCAGAATCCATGTTTATAGACCTACACACCCACTCCATATCGTCTGACGACTCTCGCGCCCCGGTCGAACAATACGTCAAGTGGGTCGGCGTACTCCGCAGGAAGGGATACCGCTTAGACGGCTTCGTTCTGACAGAACACAGGAAGTTCGATTTCGACAAGGACTATTCAAAGTTGTCCGAAGAGAACGACGTCCTGATTATGAAAGGCTCCGAGCTTGACACCAACATGGGACATTTCCTCGTGTACGGCGTGACCGAAGCCCTGACAGACGTGGTGGATTTCTCGGACGTGGCTATGGACGCGATGGCGTTGGTGAAGGCGGCGGATGAGTGCGGCGCCATCGCCCTGCCCGCCCATCCAGGCCGGTTCGGCATTGGGCTGTGCGAGTTCACCGACAGCGGCGCGGACTTCGGCCTGATAAAGGCCGCCGAAGGTTTGAACGGCTCCAACCGTCCGGGCGAACAGGAACGCGCTCAGGAACTCATTCGGCAGTTGGGAGTCTCGGCCACCGGCGGCAGCGACGCCCACCTGGTCAGCGCAATCGGCAAGTGTATGACAAAGTTTGAAGGCCGAATATCGAACGAGTCAGACCTGGTTCAGGAACTTCGTTCCGGGAATTTCGGTCCGGTTCGACTGGATGACACACTTTAGGAGCAGCAGCCACATGACAACCGAGGATACGGAAATAAAGTTCGACCGCAGTCTATTGGGCGTCGAGAACGACATTGGAGAGTATCCGGTAACGAAGGAGATGATACTCAAGTTCGCCCACTCCACCGGAGAGCGAAACCCGCTGTATTTCGACGAAAGCGCGGGCGGCGAGTCCGAGTACGGAAGCATCATCGCACCGCCCACGTTCTGCAATATGTTTGTTTCGGGAGTAACCCGCCCCGACATTAAACTGGAATTCGGGGACGTGAGCCTGTTCGCGGGGCAGGCCATAGAGTCCGTATCCCCTGTCAGACCCGGCGACACCCTGTTCGCCAAGACCAAGCTCAAGGACGTTTACGCCAAGACGGGCCGTTCAGGGAAGATGGTATTCCAGGTCTGGGAGACGAGTTTCGCCAATCAGGACGGCGACACCGTCGCGCTGGTGCAGGAGTCGTTCGTCAGACGCAACAGGAGGCCCCGATGACCGCAGACGAAATCTACTTCGACGACGTTGACCTCGGCGACGAGGTTGGCCCGGTCGAGAGGATAGTCACCGATGAACAGGTGATCGAGTTCACCCAGGTTTGGGGACGGGAGACCGGGCCGACCCGCTTCACCAGCAGGGAGACGGCGCAGAGCGAGGGACTCCCGGAGGCGATAGTGCCGGGCGCGATGAATATCGCCATCATGTCCCAGCTTATAACCGGGTGGTCGCCGACAGTGCGGCTGCAAAAACTCGACGTTGTGTTCCGAAGCCCCGTTCTGCACAACCGCCCGCTGACCCTAAGAGGCATGATAACCGACAAGGACATCGTTGAAGACGACCCCAGAATAGAGTGCGACATCACGATGGAAAACGAAGAGGGAACTCCGCACGTAATCGGCAAGGCGACCGTCTCCCTGCCCATCCGAGAGTAGCCAGATACTCAAATTAGCCGCGCGCGGTTGATGAAAACACTATGGGGCGTCCCGATAGACGCCCCATGTGATAAACGAAAGTATCCTCAGCGGGTCAGTGTTCCATAATAGTGCCGCCGTTGATATTGATGGACTGGCCGTGAATCCATGAAGCGGCCTCGGTGCACAGATAGACGCAGAACTCTCCGGTCTCATCGTCTGTGCCGTTGCGCCCAATGGGAGTGGTGGCTGCCATTTCGACCCAGCGCGTCTCCCTGTCAATGTCGTCCATTCTGTGGGTGTCCACCGCGCCCGGGCAGACGCAGTTGACGTTGATCCCCATCGGCCCGAACTCCCTGGCCATGGACTGCGTCATTCCGACTATGGCGAAATTCGCGGCGTTGTAGGCCAGCGTGTTCGCGCTGCCGCGCTTGCCCGCGCTCGAGGATATGTTGACTATCTTGCCGCCGCTCCCCTGCTCTTGCAACTGCCCAACGAAAGCCTTGGTGCAAAGATAGGTGCCGCCGATCTTTATATCTATCACCCTCTGGAAGATGTCGTCATCCAGGTCCAGTACCGGAACGCGGTCCGGGCCGCGCGCATACGCGGCGTTGTTGACCAGGATATCCACCCGACCGAACTCTTTCACCGCCTGGTCAATCATGTTCTGGATGTGATCCTTGTTGGTAACGTCCGCGAGCAAGGGGAGAGCCTTGACGCCATGAGACTCGATCTGGTCGGCGACGCTATGAATGTCCCGCCACCCGACCGCCTTTTCGTCGTCAGGGAAAGTGGAAGGGTCTCGACCAGTTCCCGTGACAACCACGTTGGCGCCCTGTTTCGCAAACCCGACCGCGGCGGCGCGCCCGATGCCCCGCAGTCTTCCCGCTCCGGTTACTATCGCAACCTTTCCGTCAAATTCACCCATTGGGAGTCCTCACTAATCACTTTAAGCTGAATTCGTCGCGCTGAAGTATATCGCGCCCGGTTCGATGTGTAAACGCGCGGCGTCAGAGGCCGAGGTTGGCTCTCAGCCAGTCGCCGAGCGTTTTCCTCAACTCCTCGCCGCACTCGGCAAGCCCGTGTCCGGCGCCCGGGTACAGGATCAACTCTTTGGGCTTCTTCGCCCAGGAGTAAATCTGCTCCGAGCAGTATGGCGGCAGTCGCGTATCCGCTCCGCCGTGCGCCAGCAGCAGGGGACGCGGCGATACTCTGTCCGCGCCGCGCGCGCCGTATGTCTGGCTCGACAGCGCCGCGACCGCCTTCACTTCGTCGCTGAAGGGCGCGGCGCTAATCACCACCGCGCCGCCGAACGAGTGTCCCACCAGCGCGATGTCGGTATGTCCCGTGCCTGTCAGGAACGAAACGCCGACCAGGGCATCCATGACGCATTCCTGGAGATTATTGGGCATACGATAGTCAATCCGTACCGAGGTAATGTCGGACTTGAGCTCCTCCGCAAGATCTCGATACAGACCGTCTGCCGGGCCTGCGAATCCCCCGCGGGCTCCCCAGACCCAGATTATGCCCTTCGTCGTTCGCGCGTCCTGGTTGTTGTGAACGATAGACTGGACATCGCCCCGCGTGGTGCGCAGCACAATCCCGCGCCCCGGCTCCCCGTCGGGAGGCTCCCACGGCTCCACGGCCACTATCCGAATGGAAATATCTGAAGATGCCATGCGGACTTTCGATTCACAGCGCGGGCCGGCGTTTGCGCCAGTCCGTCGCCTGCTCCAGCGCGTGGGCGATTCGCAATATCGTCGGCTCGCCCAGCGCTTTGCTAAGTATCTGAAATCCAACCGGCAGACCGTCCGACAGACCGGACGGAACGGATATCCCCGGTATCCCCGCTATGTTCGCGGGCAGGGTCAGCACGTCGGACAGGTACATCTGCACGGGGTCAGCGGTCTTCTCTCCGAGCTGGAAAGCCACAGTCGGAGAAGTCGCGGACACTATGGCGTCCAGGCCATCGAACGCCCGCTCGAACTCGCGGCGTATTATAGTCCGCACCCGCTGCGCCTTCAGGTAGAAGGCGTCATAGTATCCCGAGGACAGCGCGTATGTGCCGAGCATGATGCGTCGCTTGACCTCCGGCCCGAACCCCTGCCCTCTGGTCCGCTCCAGCGCGTCCCACATCGTGTCGGCGTCCCTGTCGGAGAATCCATACTTGACCCCGTCGTAGCGGGCGAGGTTGGCCGAACATTCGGAAGGCGCGAGTATGTAGTACACCGCGAGAGCGTAGGTGGTGTGAGGCAGGGACATCTCGACGACCTCCGCGCCCAGCCGACTCAGCATTTCTATGGATTTTCGAGTCGCGTCTTCTACGCCCGGCTCCATGCCGTCAACAAAATACTCCGACGGCACGCCTATCCTCAGCCCCTTCAGGTCTTTGCCCAGAGCGCGGGTATAGTCCGGCGCTTCGACTCGCAGCGAGGTCGAGTCCTTTGGGTCGTATTCCGCTATCGCGTTCAGGACAAGGGCACAGTCGGTCACATCCTTCGTTATCGGCCCTATCTGGTCGAGAGAGCTTGCGAACGCCACAAGCCCGTATCTGGACACCAGCCCGTATGTCGGCTTCATCCCAACCACCCCACACAGGGAAGCGGGCTGCCGAATACTGCCGCCCGTGTCCGAACCCAGCGAGTAGAAGCACTCGGAGGCCGCAACCGCCGCCGCCGGGCCGCCGCTGCTGCCGCCCGGAACCCGGTCCAGATCCCAGGGATTGCGAGTCGGAAAGAAGGCGGAATTCTCGGTAGAAGAACCCATGGCGAATTCGTCCAGGTTTCCCTTGCCCACAAGCACGGCGGACTGGTCATAGAGCCGCCGCGTGACAGTGGCGTCGTATGGCGGAACAAAGTTCTCCAGCATTCGGGATGAGCAGGTTGTCGGCACTCCCCGCGTCGCCATATTGTCCTTAAGCTGCATCGGGATGCCGGTAAGCGGCGCGGCGTCTCCGTTTGCTATCCGTGTGTCCGCCCGCTCCGCCTGCTCGATTGCCAGGGACTCGGTAATCGTCACGAACGCCTTGACCCGATCCTCGACCTGCACGATACGCTCCATAACCGCCTTCGTAAGATCCACCGAACTTATCTCGCGGCTGTCGAGAAGCGCGCGCGCTTCATGGATGGTCAGACCTGTGAGAGTCGCTTTGTCTATTACTCCAGCACCGCCCTGACTCGTATGAAATCGCCCTCGCGGGTCGGCGCGTTCGCCAGCGCGTCCTCGATATTCGTGGACGGCTCCACTTCGTCGTCACGCATCACCGATACCAGGTCAACGGAATGTCCGGTCGGCTCGACGCCCTCGGTGTCAACCTGGTTGAGAATGCTGATATTGCCCAGTATGTTGGACATCTGCTCGCGCATCAGGGCCACGTCGTCATCGGTCATTGCGACGCGGCACAGCAGCGACAGATGCCTAACTTCGTCAGAGGTGATTTGGTTCATTTCATGCCTCGTTTTCCCACCCAGAAGTGTAGCAGAATGAGGCGCGGCGTGTAAGGCGTGTTGCGCGGATCAGAGAACATTGAGAGGATCGAACGTAACCAGCCCTTCAAGCATTGCCGCATTACTGAGGCGCGCGTCGGCGCAAACGAATATCAATGGCTCGGGCATACTCTTGTTGATCACCAGACATCCGGCAAGTTGGAGAGCGTCTAATGTCTTGAGTGGATGCGTGTCCAGGACCCTGGCGGCTCCTTCGATTACTGAAGGACTTAGAGGTTGCACAAGGTATGTCGACACCCTATCCTGATGTATGCGTCCAAGTATCTGGTTGGCGGCGCGTCCAGAGATGTTGCCTTCCCGCTCACGCCTGCGAACCGCGGAGCGCGCCTCGAGGAGCGCTATCTCCAGAATATATACCTCGTTGCCACTTAGAGTCTCTACAAGCCCGATTATGACATCGCTGCCATCTTCCCCTAAATACGCCCTAACCAGAGCGCTCGTGTCGAAGTAGTAACTCGCCATCTTTCCCTGTCAGTACCTGGCCTCTCTTCTTTCTTGGATTACGGCATCGGAGAGAGAGAGACCTGGAATCTGTATCGGCTTGAGCCTGGAACCGGATGGGGAGGTGGTAGGTTCGAGTCGGGTACCACTCCGATTCAGACATATTGTAGTAGTCGGCTCCAGTGGATTATCGGGATTATGCATCTTACTTGTCAGAATCAAGCATCGGGCTGTTGCGTCTTTAAGCAAGGATCTTACCTTTGCGGGATCCTTGGCCCAGTCGAAACTCGACTTGGGAAGAACTTCGTCACGAAATACAGTCAAGGCCACAAAGGGAAGGCGCGTCTCGCTCTTCTCAAGCTCACGCACAAGCTGATCTATCGGCTTTTCTACCCGTTTTTGCGCATCCATCGCCTTGACCTTCCTATCCTCCATATCGTCATCCAATAATTGCAAATCCATACTATCCATGAACCTGAATCTTCACAACCATATTCTCTCTGATACACTTGCGTGAAGTAAATCCCAACGAATGAGGAGCAAAATCATGGAAGTGCAAGAAATCGCGGACCTGCTCGTATCCAAGGGCCAGAGTGTGTCAGTGGCCGAGGCCGACACCTGCGGCCTGGTGGGATATATGTTGAGCACGGTTCCGGGCAGTTCGAGATGGTTCCCGGGCGGCGTGATAGCCTACACCGGCGGGCTGAAGCAGAAAGTCCTGGGCGTTTCTGACGAACTCTACGAGAGCAAAGGCACCGTCAGCCCCGAGATGGCGAAAGCCATGGCCGCCGGCGTGCGCGATCTGACCGGAACCGACTACGCCGTCTCCGTTACCGGCGTCGCGGGGCCGACCGGGGGCCGTTCGGGACTGCCCATTGGAACGTTCTACATAGGCGTCGCGGGGCCGGACGGCTTCGAGGCGGCAGAGCGCATTCACACCGACACCGGCGACCGCGACGGCAACAAGCGCCAGGCCGCCCAAGCCGCCATTGACCTTCTGGGAAAGCAACTTAGCGCCGACTAAAATCACTGGCGGCGGGCATTTAACCTGCCGCCAGCGATAAATCCGTCTATCTCGGCGACGCTACACTACTATCGCGGAGCTTGTGGCGGGACGGGGTTGACGAGACCGGTGCCCAGGGATATGGGAACCAGATCGTCCAACTCGTCCAGCGTCCAGCGTCCATCCTTGTGAATGCTGCGCGTAACGTGGCGCGGCGAGTACAATGTCGCCTGCCAGCCGCTGATGCCTACAACCTGCCCCGTTATGTCGCCCGCCGCTTCGGTGCAGAGATACACCGCCTTGGGAGCGTTGTTCGCAGGGTCGCGAGCCTCCGGCGGGCCCTCGATGGGCGCGCCCTGGGCAGCCATAGTAGGCGCCGGCTGGGCCTGCGCTCGCTGCTGCTGCCGAAGCTGCGTCGTGCTTTCCGGTATGGAGGCAGTCATTCTGGTGGCGCCGCCCGGATATACCGCGTTCACGGTTATCCCGTATGGTCCAAGCTCCTTGGACAGCGAGCGGGCGAACCCGACCATGCCCTCTTTGGCCGCGGCGTAGTTCGCCTGTCCCGACGCTCCAAGACCAGAGCCGGACGAGAACAGCACTATGCGCCCGTACTTCTGGTTCATCATGTGCGGAACGCAGTTTCGCACCATGTTGAACGCGCCGTACAGGTGGACCGACAGCACGCCGTCCCACTCCACCTCGGTCATGTTGAACACCATGCGGTCGCGCAGTATGCCCGCGACGTGGCACAGCGCGTCCACACGCCCGAAATTGTCAATCGCCGACTGCACTACCCGTCCGGCGGACTCGTACTCCGCCACCGAGTCGAAGTTGGCGACCGCGCTTCCGCCCGAATCCCGGATCTCCTGCGCGACGACCTCGGCGGGCGCGCTCGAGTCTCCGATACCGTCCAGGGAGCCTCCGAGGTCGTTGACGACGACCGAAGCGCCGTCCGCGGCCATCCATTTGGCCACCTCGGCGCCTATCCCGCGCCCCGCGCCCGTAACTATTGTCACTCTTCCTTCAAGTCTGTTGCCCATGTTGTTACTCCTAGAACCCCGTCCCGATCATCTTCGGGAACAGGACGTCCATCTCTTCCATCGTGAAGTTACCCCACTTCTGCACCGACCGCTCCACTCTCGGATTGGAGTAGAGATAGATGCTGCCGCCGCGAACGCCGAAAACGTTGCAGTTTATATGCGGCGAAGCGTAGGTGCATAGATAAACGGCCAGCGGAGCGACATTCTCGGGGTCGTCCGGCCAGCCCGCGCCTTCCCAGCCGACGCTCTCGGGGGTGAATATCCCCGCGCGCTGGTCGCGGGTGGGGCCTTCGACGGACGCTACCCTGTACTCCTCGACCGAACCGGGGAACAGCCTGGTCTCCACTACCGGGGAGATAGCGTTGCAGGTAACGCCGTAGCGTCCCATGTCCCGCCCGACCGTGCGCGTGAGGCCGATTATCGCCTCCGACGCCGCGGCGTAGTTCGAACGGCCAACGTCTCCAAGACCGGCGTCCGACGTCATATTCACGATGCGCCCGCCGCGCTGCTGCCTGAACAGGATGCACGCGAACTTTGTCGGCGCGAATACCGCCTTCACATTGTTGACCACGACCCTGTCCCAGTCGTTCGGCGTCATCTGCCATATCATTCTGTCGCGCAGGGAGCCGACGCAGTTCGCCAGAACGTCAAGCTGTCCATAGGCGTCAACCGCCTGCTGGATGACGGCCTCTCCGCCCTCCATCAGCGCCATATCGTCATAGTTGGCGACCGCGTCGCCGCCGCGCGCCCTGATCTCTTCGACAACGGCATCCGCGGGAGCCTGCGAACTTCCCGTTCCGTCCACCTCGCAGCCCAGATCGTTCACCACGACCTTGGCGCCCTCTTCGGCCATCAGAAGCGCGACCCCGCGACCAACGCCGCGACCCCCGCCCGTTACCACTGCAACCTTGCCCTCAAGACGGTTGCCCATATATCACCTCCACTGATTGTTGTTTCGCATTTGTCACCACGCCATCACGGCGGGTGTCATCCAATTACACTGCTCAATAATATACTGTATGCAGGAGCGTATTGAAAGTTCCAGACCCGCAGACGAGGGTTTCTCAAAGCCAGCAATCAATCAGGGCGGGCGACTCTAGTCGAACAGGGGGGAGAATTAAGGAACGCGAATCGGTATGATGACAGACACCCAGACTCAAAGAGTAGTTGCGAACAGCCCCGATGTTCAGGCCACGCACAATCAAGTGGGGTGTGTCGCCAGCCGGGTCTATCTCTGTTTGGGGGACATCAGAAATTACGCATCGTCCTCCGGGTAAAGCGCTATCTCATCGGGACCGGCAACCAATCGTTCAAGCGTTGCTTCACAGGTTTCCACGTCCATCGTTGCCTCTGCCCGTAACACCCACTTCCCGCCGCCATAATAGGCGTGAACGTCCACCAGTCCATACAACGTGAATTCCCATTGGTCTTCGTGCCTCACTACGGTAGGAGGGGTAGGTGGCAGGTAACGATGGTCATGCGCCAGGAACGGATGGTTCATAAGAATGGGATCCCATACTGTCGGATCAGAAGTTAGGATACGTTTGTGCGCATCATCCAACAGCCACCGATGCGGGTCCACGAAATATCCTGTCTCGATGCGAAACGTGCCCCTGTCAGTGTACACAGTTCGAGTCGTGTGCTTATCCACGATTTCGGCGAGGGACGCCATGAGAGTTTCGGGAATGCCGGTGTCGGGGTAGAAGCATCTCTATTCGATTGCGACCACAATTGGGTCGGGAGGGATGGATTTAGGCGCAAGGCCGGGTATAGGCGCAAGGCCGGGTATAGGCGCAAGGCCGGGTATGGGTACAGGGCTAGGTGTAGATGTAAGTCTGAATATGATAGGCGAGGGGCTGGGTGTGGGTACAGCAGGGCTGAATGTAGGCACAGTGTTGGGTGTGGGCCGGGGATTGGACGTAGGAGCAGGGGCAGGCGCGCCGGGCAGATGTGAGCATCCAACCATCACGATAAGCGCGATTATGCCGACAACGTACCGAGCAAGCGACATCTAACTCAACCCCCTCTTATAAAGAGTAGCGGCTGTTGGCATACAACGCCAACTCAATCCACAGACCCGACTCACAAGCCAATCCCAAAATCAAAGCTCATCACACAAATCAAATAAATCACAGTTCAGACAACCCCTTGACGCAACCTCCACCATCCTCTATAATTTCCTCTAAGAACGTTTGTATCAATACCACTGACAACTAACCACTAAAAACTAAGAACTAAAACCCAATGACCCCATACCCAGAACTACAACAGATTATCCGCGAGGAAACCGACGACGGCCGCGGCATCGTTCGCTTCCTCTACCAAGCCATGGAAGGCGAGTTCCTCAACTTCACACCCACTCACCAGCTTATGGCCGGGCGAGTCCTCGGCATTCTCGGCATCGAACAAGGCATCGAGTTCGTCGAAGCCAACAGAAAGCCTCGAGTCCCCAGAAACTCAGCCCAGCGCAAGTTCTTCGACGACGAGGCGGACGCCGAACTCAGCGCAGCCGAACGCGAACTCGCCGGCTACGCGAAGCGCATCAGCAAGAACGGACGCCGGATGATACGGTTCTTCCTCGAAGCCATGGACGGTCACATCAAGAGCTTCAGACCCAGTCTCCGCATAGCAGCCGCCAAGGAACTGCTCGGATACGGCTTTCCACTGATGAAGCCCGCGTCGCGCCGCAAGCAGAGCAAGACCGCAAAGCCCGCGCCGCAGACCTCACCCGCGCCTCAACAGCTCACTACGCAGACCGCCTCGGTCGCCGCAGCCGAGCCAACAGTCCAGACCCAGACCGGACACCCCCAACTCTGCTCCTGCCACGTATGCCAGCGGGAAGCCATCGCAAAATACGCCCAACGCCACTGCATAGACCACGAAGAGATATACCAGTCCATCATCCGTAGAGCCATGACCGCAACCGAGGACAGTGAAGAGCGTGTCGCCGAAGCCGCCAGACTGTGGAAAGAAGCGAACGAATTTGTCAGAAAGTTCTGTCCCGACGCCGAGATTGCCGCTTTCCCATTCTGGTTCCACTACCTGATGGAGAGCGACGACGAGTACCCTTCCGGTTACAACCCCGAACTGGTCGCCGACCTCTACTACCATTGGCACGGAGCCGACATTGACGACGCGGACCCGGACTGCTACTGCGACGACCACGAACGCGACCAATATGGACGTTGCATCTGTGACATCTGCTTCGAAGACGAAGACGACCCGTGATCGCCGAACGCGCTCCGGCTCCCGGCACTCCCCTGAGAGAAAACCTCGGACAACCCGCGTCCACCGACAACCGAAAGACCTCGCCGCAATCGGCCAACGAGCCTCGATACAATCCGTGCTACTATGGATATAGTCGAACGCTGGTCAAGAACTTATGGAGATTGATATGTCTTTTGGGAAAATAAGCGTGTTTGTAACGGCCCTGCTGACTATCGCCGTAATTGTTCTCGCCGTCGTCTCATACGTCCAGTTGTCGGAAATTCGACAGATGCGCGAGGACATGGCCTCTCTACAACACATCGTGGAAGTGGAGAATCAGGCCCTCCGTGAGAAATTAGCTTCTCTACAACACGTCGTGGAAGTAGAGAAGCAGGACTTGCGTGAGGAATTGGCCTCTCTCCGAGCGGAAATCAAAGAGTTGGACGCCCAGGATGAATTGGTAGCCATCAGACAATCAATCGCCGACCTGCAAATGCCTCAGTCAATCTTGATCGGAGAATCAATGGCCGACTTGCAGTATCCACGCTGGTCGGAACAGGAACCGGACAGCGTTCTGACCATCCGGCGCAGCGACTACGGCGCCGATTGGCCATTTCCGACCGCCGAGGCCCAGATCGGGTGTCACGGGGGCGAAATCATTGTGATTGTCGAGGGAGGCGAATTTATGGTGGACTCAGTTGCCCAAAGCCCGCACTCCTTCCTGCCGGACATTGAGTACGTGTCGCTGTTCGACCCATCGTCACCTGAGATGGAAAAAGCGCGCCAGCGGCTGACCGAAGAAGGTCAGAGCCTATGCCGCCACATCCGTTAGCCTACACCCCCGACATCGCGTTCTAGTACCATTCCCATCTGAATATGCCATACACCGACCATTTTTAGTCATTCCCGTGAAAGCGGGAATCCAGAGATTGTGGCAGGCTCCTACACGGCAGAAATACATAGACGCTGTACTAGCTGCTTCCGCCCGCGTATCCCCTTGCCCAACAGCCGCATACTGTTCGACGGGTGAGCGGGACGTTGTTCCCTACGCCAAGGTAGGCGTGTTTCCACAGGCTTCTCGGTTCGACGCGTGACATTTCGTTGCCTCAAACGAACCGAAGAGTCCATTTGCGCAAACACTCCCTGAGAATTTCCCACAGGCTTGAGTGATGCACATCCCTCAGCTTGGAGGCATTCCCCGCTGGTTTAGATAATCGGCTACAATCAAGTGAGACAGAGAGAGGGAATATATGACGACGATCAACACCATAGACGACCTTCTACGGATCGTGCGGGAAAACCAAGAGTTTCGCGCTGCGATGAGGCGTGAGTTGCTTACCGAAGAACTCCTGGCATTGCCGGGTCAATTCGCCGCGATGAGCGAGACCCAGAACTCTATGCTGGAATAATTGGCGGAGACCCGCCGGACTCAGGCCACGATGCTGGAGGATCTAGCTGATTTGCGGCAGACCCAGAACTCCTTGCTGGAGACCCAAGCCTCCATGCTGAAGGACCTGGATGATTTGCGGCAGACTCAGAACTCCTTGCTGGAGACTCAGAACATGATGTTGCGTCGCCTGGACAACGTCGAAGCCAACTTCGGGCGCATGAGCGACGACTTCGGGAGATTCCGAGGCAACTATGCTGAGTCCGCGGCAGTGAAGAAGGCGACCAGCATAGTAGTCGGTTTGGACGAGGCCAAGACGTTGGGACTCGACGAGACTACCCTGGAAGTTCTCTCGCCCGAGAGGATTCGCGCTCTGGCGAGAGAATACGGTTCAGAAAGACTCGCTGCCATTCCGCGACGTCTTAGGATAAGCCTGTATGAAGCTGACCTCATAATGGAGGTCGCGAGGGCAGATGGTACAAGATGCTACATTGTAGTTCAGGCTTCCTATACCTGTGACGACAGGAATACCAGCAGAGCAATGTCTAACGCCGGCCTCTTGACGAGGTTCACGGGAAGAGAAGCGTGGCCCGCGATTGCCGGAGTTCGCACAGACAGGCGCATCCAGCCTTTGATTGATAGCGGCGAGATTTTCTGGCATCCCTTGGAAGAAGATGAAATGGAACCGGCAGAACCCAATTAGAGCGCAACAATTCGCATCTCGAGCCCCCACCAATTTCTCTCTGGCGTGGGCTTTTCTATTTCACCTCTGTTGGAATCGCCATGGGCGTGCAGGCAAGTTTCTGTCGGACTGAGATTTTGTGCGAAATGTGTTAGTTCTTGTGCAAAACGGACTTTCTGTGCAAGGCCGGTTGCCCCATCAAAACAGACAACGGAAAGACCCCAATAACCGGCCAATGATCCGTGCTACCATATACGCTATGCTGATTCGATTGGAAACCGGGCGTTATGGGTAGTCTATCCGGGCGTCCAACAGATAACGGGCCATCGCCGGACTCCGACGCCGCGACCAGGGCGGTCTGCTTTGGCATGATAACGCCCGCCAGGGTGATGGTGGTGGACGAACTGCCGGATTGGAATTCGGGCGCGGTCTGGACGGATGGCGCGGAGTTCGTTTCGGACGACGCGGCTATTGTCGCCGGACTGCTCGCGGGCTGGGGAATCGAAACGGAGTTGGTCGGAAGCGCGCTGGGCGACGATAACGCGGGCCGGAGAACGCTGTCCATGCTCACAGAGATGGGCGTCAGGGGGCGGTTCAGGCTCACGCCGGGCGTCGAAACGCCTTTCGAGGTCAACATTTCCGACTCCACCGGCGGCAGAACCTACTACTGGAACCGCCGTCCCGAACTGCTGAAAACCCTGGACGACGCCGACCTTTCGGCATTGCGAGACGCCAGCCTGCTGTACGTGGACTGGTACGACGCGCCCCATATACTTCGGGCGATGGAGGAGGCGCGGCGTCTGGATATTCCGGTGTTCCTAAACATCGAACACGGACACCAGGACGCGAGCGCCCTTGCTTCCCTGGCCCCATACGCGACTATATGCCAGGCGGTAACGGATGCGTCCCAACTCGGCGGCGATGCTGAAGCGGTGGCGAATCTGCTCATGGAGCGCGGGGTTTCCACCGCCCTGGTAACGCTCGCTTCGGGCGGAGCCGTGGGGATAGATAGGAGTCGAGCCATCCACGTAAATGCGCCCGAAGTGAAGGTCGTGGATGTATGCGGCGCGGGCGCGACGTTCTCTGCGGCCTATATCCTGAGTTGGCTGAACGGCGTCGAGTTCGAGAACTCGGTGAGGTTCGCGGTAGCCGCGGCGTCGCTGAAGTGTACGGCGGTCGGCCCAGCGGCGTTTCCGCGCGAGCGGGTGAAACGGCTGGCGGATTCGCTGTCCGCAAGACGAATAGCCTGACCACTTATCTGTCAGTCCGGTCCCCAGCAGCCAATGAATCCCCCGGCCAGGTCGCGGGGTTCCTCACCGCCGGTAGCGTCGAGAAGGATGGCCCTGTTGGACTCGTCGGAGGGCAGCGGAGAACGGGTTATGTGATAGCCGGGCTGTCCGAATGCCAGAAGCGAGCGGCTGTCCGGCGACCAGACCGGGTGCGACTGCGCGTACTGGTCGAAGTACATGAAGTGAATCAACTGCTCCTGGCTTGGAACGAAGTCGGAGAGATACACCTTGTCCCCGCTCTCGACCCCGACGACGCAGAAGCGGAGCGAACCCTCCGCGCCCTCGGAAGGAGTCACATAGGCCACTTTCGATCCGTCCGGTGACCAGTAGAAGGCGAGCGCGGGATCGTCGGTAAGCTGAACTTCCTCGCGGGTCTCGTAGTCAACCAGCCACAGGCCGGAGTAGAACCCGGTCGATCGTATCGTCTGCCTTGCCAGGCCCACCTGGGCAAATCCGGGCCGCCAGGCCGCCGCCGCCAACCCGTAGAACTCGGTCAGCATCTTCGCCGACCTGTCCTTCAGGTTGATCGCAACCAGCCGCTGAAGCCCATTCTCGCCGTCCAGAAAGAAAGCGATGCCTCCACTCTCGCCCCCCCAGGAGGGCGACATATACTGCGTGCTTCTGCCCGGGAACTGCTGAGGTGAGCCGCCGCCGGATGCGTCAATCAGGTAGTGTTCGAGAAAGGAGTGGACGTACAGCTCGGTCGAATCTGGAGACCAGGCGAAATACATCGGCCCGCCGTCCAGCGCGACGCGGGGTGAATATCCGTCATGCCTGTCCCACAGATACAGGGTCAGCCCCCTTCCCGTCTGCGCGACGAACCCGAGCCTGGAGCCGTCCGGCGACCATGAGCAATAGTGGGGCGTGAACCTGGCAATCGCGTCGCTGCCCGGCTCGTTGGAGTATATAAGGCCCGGCCCGGGGCTGTCATGGCCGGTGACATATACGCCCAGCATGGCGTTCCCGTTGCTTCCTCCCGCGTATCCCGAAAAGGCTATCGCGCTCCCGTCCGGCGACCAGGCAGGCCAGGTGCAGCGCAGGCCGGGGACACTCAGAACTCGATCCCTGACATCGGGCAGAAGCGGGTCATGGACGCGCAGGGCGCGGTCGTGGCCTATGTACGCAATCTTCATCCCGCGAACCCCGCCGGGTTGAGCATACGTATCACGTCGGGGTCGTATGGCAGGTCGGTGTCCGGGTACGTCCATGGATCGAGGACGGCGGACGGCGCTCCGATGCTGTCCGAGATTCTCCCGTAGGCTATCTCCGCGAGCTTTGGCAGCGAAAGCACGTCCTCGGCATTGTAGCGGACGAGCGTTTGCAGCGCGCCATCGTTTCCCCGCGCCCACATACGCCACATCCTGACAGCGTCATAGCCGTTCAGCGCGGAGAGTTCGGACGGACGACCGACCCCCATCTGCCGCTCCAGCGACTTCAGGCCGCCCTTCAGACCCAGGCGTCGCAGGGGGAACCTGAGATCAATGTGAGCCTTGTGCCTGAACACCGAGCCGAAGTGATGCTCGATGAAGGGCAGGTCGAAGGACGCTCCGTTGTACGTGACGATGAGATCGTACTTCTCCAGCGCCTCGCGGAGGTCGGACAGGTTGCGGTCGTAAATGAACGAGTGGTATCCGTGTGTGTCCAGGATACCGACCAGTGTGATTATCGAGGACTGCGGGGACAGGCCGGTGGTCTCGATATCCAGGAAAGCTGCGGTGGCCCTGAAGTCGGCGTACATACGCCAGGACTCCCTGCGGGGAATGCTTTCGGAAAAGTAGCGGGCGTCCATGTCCTCCAGACGGTCGGCGCACTCGGTCAGAATCGGGCGCGCGATATGAAACGCGGATCGTGCCCTGGCAGGCAGGCTGCGGGCGGCCAGGAAGTCGTGCCACGTGTGTATGCCGGAGTCCCAGAGTTCGCGCTCGGTTACCGAGCCTATTCTCGGAATATGTATGAACGTGTTATTCAGCACCGTACGAGGTCGTCCGTGTAGCGGGATGTGTCCGATTGTACACGAAACCGGGTGGCGGGTCAGTCGGCGGCGGCGTGGGAATAGAACATCTCGCCCCGGTATATCCGCCTGATCGTCGCGCCCTGCCAACTGGCCAGCATGAACACGATAAAGGCGACACCGCCAGCCAGCAGCAGCAGAGACGCGCCGCCGCTGCTGCTCAGCATATCTCCGAAAGCAGTACCGCCGAACAGGTTGACCGAAGCCATCATCGCGCTGATAATATCTGCGAACCAGCCGTTGACAAGGTTGGCGGAAGCCATCATTCCGCCTATGTGGACGGAGTAAACCGCGCCGACCCTGCCGCGAACGCCGTCCTCGGTCACCGACTGGATCATCGTGTGAGTGAGCGTCATAAACCCCGCCTGGGTCGCGCCCATAATGCCCGCGGCTATCAGGGCCGTCGGCATATTGACCGACATGGCCAGGATGGCGGGCGCGAGGCCGCTGAGAACGCCGAGGTTAAGGAACAGCTTGCCCTTGAGCGACTCGCTGGTCACCCCGGCCAGCAGGAATATCGAGACCATCGCCCCGGCGCCGACCGCCATCATAAGCAGGCTGAAGCCTCCATCCTGCGCGTTAAGGCGCGTGTCAGATAGTACGGGCAGCAGCGACTCGAACGACATCGTAAGGCCGCAGTGGAACAGCGCCATAATAACGACGGCGCGCAGCACCGGAGTTCGATAGACGTACCTCAGCCCTTCCAGCAGGTTGCTTATGAAACTCAGGCGCCGGTCTATGTTTCCGGTCGAATAAGTCTTGATCCTCAGAGCCTGCACAAGGCTAATGGCGTAAAAGCCGGAGCAGAGTATGAATGCGGCTTGCACACCCACCAATTCCAGAAGCGGCCATATGGCGAGGGGGCCTATCAGCCTGGAGCCGTTCATCGTCGCCTGATTCAGCGCAATGCCGTTCAGCAGCAGGTTGCGCGGCACCAGGTTGGGGATTAGGGCTTGTCCGGCGGGCATCTGCGCCGCGCGAGCCGAACCGTTCACTAGCGACAGAATCACCAGGTGCCATATCTCGATGGTTCCCAATATCACGAAAAGTGCGAGGACGATGTTGTGGACAAGATTGACCGCGAACATACAGGCCATGATATTGCGCCTGTTGAACCTGTCGGCGAGATAGCCTGTAAACGGCGGCACCAGGACCCGGGGTATCATAGCGGCGAACGTTACTATCCCGACCCACAGGGATTCCCCACCCGTCAGGTCATAGACGAGCCATCCCCTAGCGACTATCAGCGCCCACGCAGCCGCTCCGGATGATAGGCTCGCCGTCCATAAAGTCACATAGTCTGGGTAAGCGAGCGCCGCCGTATAGCGGTAAACTATGGCCGATGTGTGAGACTTGAGATCTACTATCTCGATCCCCCTGTCCAGGAGCCTATATAGGGGAGCGAGAGATACGAAACACGTTCGCTCCCCTACGGATTCCGAATTCGCTACTCGGTGAGGTTACACCAAAATGCGGTGAATGCCAATCCGTGATTTTAGTCTGCGACGGATACGGAAACCGGCCTGACGCCGTTCACCATGTATCCCAGACGATTCCACTGAGACCTTATCGGCTGAACGTTGCCGCAGGCGTCAACCGCCCTCGACATCAGCGTGTACTCACCCGCCGCCGGAGGCATCCACGTGTAGTGCCAGTGCTGCCAGGCGTAACGCTCCGATGGGCCAACCGCCTCCGCCCGCGCCCATGTCTCGCCCCCGTCGCAACTCACGTCAACAGAGGCTATCCGCTCGTCCCCGGACCACGCCGTCCCCTTCACGCACACCTCGCCTATCCCTACGCTCTCTCCCTCCTCGGGAGACCCGATGACCGACTTCACTCCGATACTCGTCAGCGGAGTCGCGCCTCCCGCGTCGTCCTCGATGATGTAGCGGTCGGTCTGGAAGAAGCCCTCGTAGTTCCTGTGCAGCACGCTTATCCGCTTCAGCCACTTGACCGCCGCCATACCGTACCAGCCCGGCACTATGAGCCTCAGAGGGTGGCCGTGCTCCTTCGGAAGGGCGTGGCCGTTCATCTCATACACGAGCAGAGTGTCCGGGTGCATGGCTACGTCAATCGGCAGGCTGCGCAGGTAGGGCATAACGGGTTCGCCCGGAGCCGGACTGCCCGAATCGTAGCCCTCGAACAGCGCTTCCTTCGCCCCGTCCGCTATTCCGGCAATCGCCAGAACATCTTTCAGCGGAACGCCCGCCCAGTAGGCGGTGCTCACCGCTCCGTTCTGAAACTGGTTGCCCGGTGTGGGAGGATCGAGGTCGCTGCGGTTGTTGCCCGCACACTCCATAGTAATGGGCATAGTCACACGCGGGAGGTTCTTTAGTTGGTTGAGGCTCAGTTCGGAATCCTGCCAAACCAGGCCGTCAATGTGGAGTTTCCAGTCGGAACAGCGAATGTCAGGGACAGAGAAGTGGTTTCGGACGTAGAAGAGGGGATTGGGGGTGAGCCATTTGTCGAAGGCGCGCTGAGGAGTCTCGCCAATCATCGGCTCGTGTTCAATGGTTACCAATGCTGTTGGGTTGTCATCTGGCCGGATCTGTGCGACTGCGGTAGTTGCGCTCAGCCCAGCCTGGATACATGTACAATTACACATCGTATTGCCTCCAGTGATTGATACTATTCACCCTGTAAATGTGGTTCGCCCACTCTATCCTATTGAAAATCGGATTTCAAGTGGTTTTTTCAACCGGCGGCGTTTCCCTTCTTGTAAACGCTAATCCCGAAGCCATCTATATGACGCTTGAGCGGTGGGTGCGTGATTTTCTCGTATGCCTGCACGTCGAACTTCTGCGGAATGTCTAAATCATCCAGGCCGAGCGTGAGACGCCTAAGCAGGCGTTCGTCCTTGATGCCCCTCAATGTCCGAGCGCGCAGGTGCCGTGCCAATGGCGCGGGAACCGTAAAGTATGACCTCTGTCAGTTCCGGCCAGGCGGCGAATAAACGCGATAGTCTCGCCGCAGTCTGGGGATGCAGGTCCGGGGTGTTCATAATTCCAGCGTGTCCCGATGCATTCGCTCGTAAAGGGTTGACAATATCGGCAAGTAGAGGCTGCTGACTCTCATTAGATCCGCCTCAAAGCGAGCGAAGTCATAGGTATGGGACATCAGGTTGCGGTCGGTGAGCATATCAATCCAAGTATCGCCAGCGTATTTCCTGACTCACTCTGACTACTCCATAATCCCATCATACCCCAAAGCCCAGCCTTTTCAGGATTGTCTGTCGCGGTGACGGCAGCGATGCGCGAATCCTGAGACGGCTGCGAACTTGACCCTCTCGACCCTAAATCGTATAGTACGCTGCGAACTGGAGAGAGTTTATGACCGAATCTCCAGACGGAATTCGGCCGCATCTGCACTTGGAGGGCATACCATGACTTACGGACAAGGAGATTATCAGTATGAGTTGGTGGAGAACTGGGGAAACCTGCCCGAAGGCTACGAATGGCATCAGGTAGCAGGCGTCGCTGTGGACAGCAACGACAACGTTTACGCCTATAACCGCAGCGAACACCAACTAATGGTTTTCGACAGCGACGGCAACTTCCTGAACACCTGGGACGAAGTCTTCGCTGGGCCGCACGGCATTCACATCGGCCCCGACGACAGCGTTTACCTCGCTGACCGCGACGCGCACGTGGTCATGAAATACTCCACAGATGGCACGATGACTCTCAAGATCGGCACGGGCAGGCCATCCGAGACTGGCTACACATCCAACGCCGACCCGGTGCCCCGCGCTGCCGGCCCGTTCAACTTACCGACGGGCATAGCCGTATCGGACGAAGGCGACATTTTCATCTCGGATGGCTACGGGAACAGTCGCGTGCATCGCTACACCGATACCGGCTCCCTTTTGCTGTCCTGGGGACTGCCCGGAAAGGTGAACCCGGGCGACTTTCACCTGCCGCACGGCATAGGGATAGACCACGAGGGCTACGTCTTGGTGTGCGACCGCGAGAACGACCGCATCCAGGTCTTCGACCAGGAGGGCGAGATCCAGCAGGTGTACACAGGCTTCCGGCAGCCTACCGACATCTGTGTTGGTCCGGAGGGTGAGATATACGTCCCCGAACTTCAGGGAAGAGTGACGATTATAGACGACGAGGGCAACGTACTATCACAGTGGGGTGGCGAACGCACCCACGAAGCGGGCCAGTTCTGGGCGCCGCACGGAGTCGCGGTGGACTCGCGCGGCGATATGTACATCGGCGAGGTCCTGGACGGTATGCGCCTCCAGAAATTCGCAAGGGTGCGATAGACGAGTTGGTAAGCCACGCTGGATGTCAGCCGGAGACCTGAGCCCGGACGAAAAAACTGTTCTGGTATAATGAGCCATCCTCACCGAGTCGGGTCGGTGAGGATGGCTCATAAAATGCCGAGAGGACACTTTCCATAAATGACAACCTACACCACTCCCGGCGCTCTCGCTGAAGAATACAAGCGGACCGGACGCCGCTACATCCAACAGGCTGACGCCGAGTTGGAGAAGGGCGACCTGCTCCAGGCCTCTGAAAAGGCTTGGAGAGCCGCGACGCAGTACCTCAAGGCGCTGGCAGTCCCGCGCGGCCTGCCTCATGAGTCACACCGAGAACTGAGAATATCCACTAATCACATAGTGTCCGAGACAGGCTGGAGAAGAATTTATGAACTCTTCGCCGTGGGGGAAGGATTGCACGCCAACTTCTATGAGGCGTGGATGCATGAAGAAGCCGTAAGGAACGGAATAGAGAACATGAAAGAACTGATCGGCCTTTTTGAAAATGTGCCGCCCCCTGAAGGCAACCCACTTGCACACCCACCAAGAGAGCGTTCCTTTTTCAGAGACCGCAACGATGACATCTGAAAACTAATAACCAGAACAAGGAGAACAGAAATTGAACGGAGACCAGGCAATAGCCAAAATACTCAAGAAAGAGGGCGTCGAGTGGATCGCGGCCTTCCCGGCGCAGTCCCTCATTGACGCCTGCGCGCGAGAGGGCATACGCCCCATCCTGTCCCGGCAGGAGCGGGCAGGCGTAAACATGGCCGACGGCTTCAGCCGAATCAAGAACGGCAAGACCATCGGCGTCTTCACCATGCAGACGGGCCCAGGATCGGAAAACGCTTTCGGCGGCGTCGCGCAGGCATACGCCGACTCCGTTCCCATACTCTGCCTTCCCGGCGGACAGCCGAGAGAAAGCATGGACGTTCACCCCAATTTCGAGGCCGTCAAGAACTACGGCGGAATCACCAAGTGGATGGCGCTGGTCAACAAGATCGAGCGCATCCCCGCACTCATGGCCATGGCCTTCACCCAACTCAAGCATGGCAGGCTGGGTCCCGTCCTGCTCGAACTTCCACGCGACATTATGGTCGGAGAAATCTCCGACGCGCTGGTTGACAGCTACAAGCCCGTGAAACAGTACAAGTCAGGCGCGAGCCCCGAGGACGTTCGCGACCTCGTCGCCGCGCTGCTGGCAGCGGACAATCCGGTCATCAACGCGGGCCAGGGCGTCATGTACGCCGAGGCCACCGACGACCTCGTCGAGTTTGCCGAACTTACCAACATCCCTGTTATGACCACGCTGGCCGGTAAAAGCGCGTTCCCCGAAGACCACTCGCTCGCGCTCGGCACGGGCGCTTCGTCCGGCACGCTGATGTGCCAGCGCTTCCTGGAGAAGGCCGATATCGTTCTGGGCATGGGAACCAGCTTCACCATATCCAACTTCAACGCGCCCATGCCATCGGGCGTTACCCTCGCCCACTCAACCAACTGCGCCGACGACGTGAACAAGGACCACCGCGCCGACTACGGCGCAATCGGCGACGCCAAGCTCGTACTCCGCCAGATGATCGAGGAGGCCAAGAGCCAACTCGGTGAGCATGGGCGCGGTGACGTTCACGGCGTCCGAGACGAAATCGCCAGGGTCAGGAGCGAGTGGATGGCTGAATGGGCTCCGTCCCTGAACTCGGACGAAGTTCCCATCAGTCCATACCGCGTGTTTACCGAGCTTATGAAGGCCGTTGACGCGAGAGAGACGATAATCACACACGACTCCGGCTACCCGCGCGAGCAGATAGTGCCCTTCTGGCCTGCTGTAGCCCCCCGAAACTACATCGGATGGGGCAAGTCAACCCAGCTTGGCTACGGACTCGGACTCGCGCTCGGCGCAAAGATGGCCGAACCCGGCAAGCAGGTTATCAACATAATGGGCGACGCCGCTTTCGGCATGGCCGGACTCGACATCGAGACCGCTTCCAGGTCCGAGATACCCATTCTGACCGTCGTGCTGAACAACGGCGTGATGACCCACTACTACGAGCATATGCCCTACGCCACCGAACGCTGGAACAGCAACGCTCTCGGCGGCGAATACGCCGAAGTAGCGCGCGGACTCGGCGCATACGGGGAGAAGGTCAGCGACCCCAATGAAGTCGCCCCCGCCATACAGCGCGCTCTCGCCGCAAACCGAGAAGGCAAGCCTGCCCTGCTCGAAATGAAGTCCAAGGAAGAAGAGAACATCTCCCGCTACTGGCGCTAGTTGGAACACCAAATTAGGTGCTTCGAGTAGCAAGGGGGCGGGTATTGGAACCCGCCCCCTTCAGTGTGGACTGTTGGCATTAGTTTCCGAACATTTCAAGTATCGAGCGTTGACCGGGCGTTAGGGGAAGCATCCCATTGCTCGGAGTGGGATAAATCTCCGCTTCATCCCAAAGATAGCGCCTGACACCAGCGGGTCTTCTGCTCTTGGAACTAATTCTGCTATCGAGATCACAGTGGTTGAACAAGAACACCGAGGAAATCATCCACGGTCGGGTTGTATCTTGAGAGGACTGCGCCCCTGTTCTCGGGCCTGTTAGCACCAAGTAGAATTCAGGCGGATGGTCGAGTTTCATGTCCAAGATACTCTCGTTCTTCCCATAGCACTTGATGTTCACCGTCCGCCCAGCAAGTTTACCCCGTCGGAAAATGCCGTCACTACCTCTGTGATTGGCCGCCTCATGCAGTTCTATGTCGAAAATCTCGGCGGCTATGAACTCCCCAATGTGCCCTCTCTCTGCAGGACGACCTATTATTTCGGAGATATCCTTTTCGATCTCGTTTCGCTGTTTAAGGAGCGCTGCAAGTAAATCCAATTCATTATGAATACTCACGGGCCTGCCCCTTCCTGTTCTCCATGCCCAGTGCGGACGATAACACCTCGCGATCGGCATCGCCCTGTGAACCCGATTCCCTCTCTGCGAGTTCTCGGCGACTCAGACGCTCGAAACGACCGGCGTCCGCGGAATGCGGATCGTCGGAAGACAACAAAGCGCGTGGGCCAACAACCTGCCTGGCCGTATCGGACAAGCCCGCCGCCGCCATCCGACGCCACAAGGAATCGAGAGCCTCCGACACCACGACCTGTTCTCCGTGTGATTGCACCCACGTCGCGCGCATCCTGAGAAGACGAGAGACACGACTCGCGATGTAAGCCTCGACAAGTACGCGCGCGTGTATTGGATCCGCGCCGAGCGGCTTGCCGCCCGAATCGGCGCTGCGCGCGTAGTCAAGCAGGGCGTCGGTTTCCGACTCGACCCAGCCGGGCAGGTCCGCGCTCGGGTCGAGCAAGACCTGGGCGTTTATCACCCGGTGGCCATCTCCCTCCGGCCCCAGAGCGTCGGTACGCAGCGTCCAGACGTCTCGGAAACTAACCTGTCGCGGCGCGCGAGCGGATAGAGTCTTGGATGACGAAATAGTAATGCCTTCTGAGGAGGCATCTATCAGCAGGCAAACTGGGAGCGGATCAGTGTCGCCGGCCTCGACCAACGCGACTGTCCAGAGTACGCCGGGTGCGCTGCCGAGTCCGCTGAACAATGCAGACCCGTTGACTATATATCCATCCGCGTCGGGTTCCGCCGTCAGCCCAACAGAGTCGAAATCGAGCGCGCCTGAGCCATCCACCCGAAACGACAGCGAAACCTGGTGCCGCCAAGCTGTCAGTTCCCCACTGGCCAGAGACTTGGCAAGATTAGATCGCTGGACTTCACTCCCCCACCGAGAGAGCGCTGTCCTAAGCCCTTGAGCATCGCTCTGTACCAATGGAAGCAACTCGCGTCGGTTCAGTTCTTCGAGAACAACGACGGTCAGGTCGGGAGACAGCGAGGCTCCGCCATTTTCGGCGGACTCGGGCGGCATCAGCCAACCCATACTTCCTATCTTACGCGCGAGGTCGCTGAGAGCAGCGCTCCCGTCAGCCGAATCGAACAGCGCATCTGCATTAGCGGGAGCGTGTCTGTCCAGCCAGCCAGATACGGTCTGGCGGAAGTCTTGCTGTTCTGCGGTGTACTGGTATGAGAAATCCAAATCTTTCTATCTCTTGTAAGCGTGGCCTCTGGGGCGGATCGTTCTCACCCTAACAATCATGTTCTCCCGACCTACCTCATATCACATATGGATGCTGCCAACTCGATAGCAGTACGAACCGGGATTCACACGCAGGGATTTTACATTCTTATGGGTAATCGGGTTGGCTCTAATGTTGTCAAGGTGTCTATTCAGACGACGCGCCGTAATAGTATTTACTCGCTGAATATAGCGTCTGGCCTGGCGAGAAAGTCTGATTTCATATATCGGTTCGCTTTATATCTTCCCACTTAACCCAATCACCCTGCTCAAATTCCTCTTCACCGGCAAGGAAATCCATAAGTTCTTCCTCGGTCATATCTTCAGGAATGTTCAGCAACGCAGTTGACGACATGACATCCACGCCCTCGGCGAGCAACAGGCCGCTCATGGATTTAGACAAGTGATGCAATTCAGCGCGTAGAAGCGACGCTGAATTCTCGGATCCGCCGTTCAGGTCCGCTCTCGTATTGCGGCGAAATTCCTCTTTGCCCCGCTCGAAATCCGCTATCTTATCTTCGCGGTAGTCTTCCGGGTAGTCCGGTATCTCAAGCAGATACTCGGCGGCTTTATCCATCATGTCATCAGGCGCTTCGCATACCAGTTCCCTAAAGTCCTGCCGCAACAACAAGGCCGCATCTGGGTCGTTCGCCTCTATGTCTTTCCAGAGGATTACCCGCTCTTGCCCGACGGCATCTTCAGCCTTATTCATATCGCTCCCTCATCGTTCGCTGTTCGGGATTCGGAAAGTCGCGCTCAGCCCCGCAGTTCCGCGTTCAAATTGCGACTGAGTTGGCGAAGTATGTCGTTCTGGAAGCGGTCCACCTGCTCGGATGTGAGTGTGCCGCGGTCGGACTGGAACACGACGCGGAATGCGACGGACTTGCGACCTTCGGCCACGCCCTCGCCGGAGTATATGTCGAACGGCGCGCTGCGAACCACCAGCCCGTGGCGTTCGATTATCTCCCGAATTCGGGATACGGGAACATCGTCGTCCACGACTATCGCTAGGTCGCGATAGGACTCCGGGTAGCGGCTGGAGCTTTGGAAGGTCAGGCTTACGCCGCCGACCGCGGACAGAAGCGCGTCCATGTTTATCTCGAACATCGCGGCGGGGTGCGCGTCCAGGTCGAAATGGTCGAGGACGCGGCTCTGCAGCTCGCCTATGACACCGAGCGTTACACCGCCCGCCGTCAGCTTCGCCGCGCGTCCGGTCTGGAGTATCGAGTCCTCGGAGGCTTCGTATGCCACGTCTATGCCCAGCGCGGCGAAGGCGTATTCGAGCGCGCCCTTGGCGTCGAAAAACCCCATGCTCGCGTCCTGCGCTACCCAGGACGCGCCGAACCTGGGGCCGGATACCGCTCCCACAAGCATCTCCCGCTCTTCGGGCAGGTCTCGTTCCTTCGCCTCCGGTTTGGGAAGATACACGCGGCCCACCTCGAATATGCGGATTCCCTCACCCTGGGCTATCCGACGGTTGTATGAGAGCGTGTTCAGAACATTGGCCCTGAGGCTGGTTCGCATATACTCCCACTCTCGGCTGAGTGGGTTGGCTATGCGAAGCGGCGGGTTGGACTCGTCTAGCGCGTCCACGGAGTCGAGGTTCTGGAGCGTCGTGGGAGAGTAGGAGATGGTCTCCTGCATTCCGGCGGCGGCCAGCAGGTCGCGCATGGTGTCTTTGAGTTGTGTCATAGGCTGTGGCTGCCAGTGGGGTATCGAGCCGGACAGCATCGTGGTTGGTATTGAGTCGTAGCCGATGATGCGGGCAAGCTCCTCTACCAGATCGTCCTCGATGGATATGTCCGAACGCCAGTATGGGACTTTCAGCCACAGGGTATCGGTGCGCTCAGACGAAGGTCCCGCTTCCAGCGTCTCTATCAGGTCAATCAGGCCACCCGGCTCCTTAGTCTCCTCAAACCCGAGCGAAGTAAGCGTTCGCCTTACCTGCGAGGTCGGATAGTCAACCCCGAGTACCTGTCTTATGCGGGAACGGCTGAGTTTCACGCTGGGCGGCTCTCGCTTTGTAGGATAGAGGTCTATGATTCCCCTGGCGGCTTTTCCTTCGCAGAGTTCGACTATGAGCCCGGTGGCGCGACGCAGGGCTATGGGCGCGAGCGCCGAGCGGATGTCTCGCTCGAACCTGTCGGATGCGTCGGTGCGCATACCGAGCGCGGTTCGCGTGCGCCGCGTGTTGACCGGATTGAAGCTGGCCGACTCGAGCAGAACGGACGTGGTCTGCCCGGTCATCTCGGAATTCGCGCCGCCCATTACGCCCGCCAGACCAACCGAGTCGCGCGAGTCCGCTATTGTGAGCATGGGCGGGTTGAGCTCGCGCGCCTCGCCGTCCAGTGTCGTCAGCGTCTCCCCTTCCCGCGCCGACCTGACAATGATCGTATTGTCGCGGCACTTGTCGAAATCGAACGCGTGAAGCGGCTGACCGTATTCCAGCATCACGTAGTTGGTGATGTCCACGACATTGTTGATAGGACGCTGGCCCGCCTTTACAAGCGCGTCCTGCATCCACGAGGGCGATGGGCCTATCTTCACGCCGGTTACCAGGCTGGCGGTGTAGCGATAGCACAGATCGGGATCGGCTATCTCGATCTTGACCATACTCTCTATATCCTCGCCCTCTTCGGGGTATGACAGCTCTGGTTCTGTGACCTTCTTGCCGTTGATGGCGGCTACCTCGTGCGCTATTCCGAGTATGGAAAGACAATCCGGGCGATTGGAAGTGACCTCCGCGTCGAGAACCGCGTCCCCGAGATATTCGGCAAGCGGGGTTCCTACTGGCGCGTCTTCATCCAGCACCAGTATGCCGTCGTGGTCATCGCCGATCCCGAGTTCGAGCGAGGAACACACCATGCCCGCGGACTCGACTCCGCGAATGCGGGCCCGCTTCAGGGTTTCCACCTTGCCCGAGCGCGGGCTGAACATTCTCGCGCCCTCCCTGGCGAACGCTATCTTCTGGCCGGGCGCGACATTGGGCGCGCCGCAGACGACAGTGGCGGTCTCGCCGCCCACGTCCACCGTGGGCAGACGCAGACGGTCGGCGTTTGGATGCGGCGCTACCTCCAGCACGTAACCTACGACTATCTTGTCGGGGTCCCAATGCTCGCCGACGGTCTCGACGTCGCCTATCTCGACTCCGGCCATCGTGAGCTTGTGCCCAAGATCGGCGGGGGGGTCTGTAACCGGGACATATTTCCTGAGCCATGAGACGGGTACTAGCATATGATCCTCTTCTATCGCTCTTTGCCTAAAATAAATAGGGGCGACCGCCCGGTCGCCCTGTGTATGCCATGAGCGGCCGGATGGCTTGATCTAACTAAACTGGCGAAGAAAACGCAGGTCGTTCGAGTAAAACAGCCTGATATCCTCGATGCCATGCTTCAGCATAGATATCCTCTCAGGCCCCATTCCGAAAGCGAACCCGGTATAGATGTTCGGGTCGTACCCCACACCCTCCAGCACCTTCGGATGCACCATACCCGCTCCCATGATCTCGATCCAGCCCGTATCGCTGCACACCCGGCAGCCCTCCCCGTCGCACAGGAAGCAGTCTATGGACATATCCACTCCCGGTTCCACGAACGGGAAGTAGTCGCACCTGAAGCGCACTTTGCGGTCCACTCCGAATATGCGCCGCGCGAACTCGTACAGCGTGCCTTTCAGGTCGGTCATCGTGATACCCCGGTCCACAGCGAGACCCTCTATCTGGTAGAAGTGCCACTCATGCCTGGGGTCCGTCGCTTCGTAGCGATAACACTTGCCCGGAGCCACTATCCTCACCGGAGGATCGGTAGCCTCCATCGTGCGCACCTGCATTGGAGATGTTTGTGTCCTCAGGAGCATCGGACGCTCGCCGTCTTCGTCCTCGTAGTCTATCCAGAGGGTATCCCACATATCCCGCGCCGGATGATCCTTGGGGATATTGAGCATCTGGAAGTTGTAGTGGTCCCATTCGATTTCCGGACCCTCCACGACGCTGAAACCCATCGACGCGAAAGCGGCGCAGATCTCCCTCACGATTCGGGTGGTTGGATGAATCCCGCCGCGCGGCACGGGCCAGCCCGGAAGCGTAACGTCTATCGCGTCCTGAACGGCGGCGGACTCGGACGCGGCCCGCTTGAGAACGTCCTCACGCTTGGACATCGCTTCCTGGAGCGTTTGCCGGAGCGCGTTCGCGGATGACCCGGCCGCTGGCCTCTCATCCGCGGGCAGAGACCCAAGTCCGCGCAGTACCCGGGTCAATTCCCCGCGCCTGCCCAGGTAAGATATACGCCAGTCGTCAAGAGCCTCAAGACCCAGCGCCGAGTCAAGCGCCTCCAGCGCCTTTGACTTAAGCTCTTCTATCTGCGTGGTTATGTCTATTTCACTCATGTGGTCTCCGGTCGCGAGCGCGCGACTTTAGCGTAGATTATAGGTTTGCGCTGAAACGGCGGTCAAGGAAGACCTGAGACGCTAAGCATAGAATGCGCGTATCCGCCCGCTCCCCGTGTATAATTGATGAGCGGGCTAGATTCACAGACCCCCAGTGGAGGTTTTTCGTGGCAACCGAGTCCGAAAACATCGAGAACATAGAAGTTCCCAAGCCCCACTATTACACTGAAGAGGAATGGCGAGAGATTAGGGAAACAGAAGCCCAGGGAAACTTCGGCATGAGCCTTGCCGAATTCTTCGAGGCGTGGAAAGCCGGAGAATTCCACGATGATGTCGTTAGTCTGGCCATGACGATACCCGAGGCTTGGGAGTCTGATGCCTGGTAGAACCCCGGCTGAGGCTGTCGGCGAATACGTTGACTCGGTTCAGCGCGCCTTATCATGCGTATCGGATGCTGTCGTCAGTGTTGGCGGTGGTTACTATATCTCCGATAAGCCGCATATTCTCAGTAATAACTGACCTTACGCAGTTGAGAGAGATTTCGTAGCTGAGCTGGCTCATTCTCGTTTAGGAATTCATAGCTAAGTGCGTAACATCAGGTAATAATGAAGTATGCTAGAGTTACATATGCTTCAGTCATGCTAATGTCACACAAGGTGTAGCCAATGGGTATTGCCGAGGCCAGAGATAAAATTTCTACTGCGCGAGGGCAGCTGGAGAGGGTTCAGGGCGCGGCGTCAGATTTGTATCCAGATCCTGAAAATGCCGTAATGTGGGCTTTCTATGCCTACGAGAACTGCGTTGTTGCAATTGTGGAGTTGCATGGTCGCAGTTGGTCCCCGAACCACTATCAGAAGGCTCGACTGGCACGGAATCTGTATGCAGACGGGTTGGTCTCGCGGGACATCGGTGACGAGTTGGAGAAATTGAACGTATTGAGAAAGGATGTCGCATACAATGTGCCGGGGCCGGAACTTCAGGAATTGAACCTGGAAGACCTGAGCCATGAACTCGAGATGTTTATAGACGAGATTGAATCGGGCATCGAGTCATTGACATGAACGACCTAGTGAAGAATGGAGCCAAGTTAGTATTTGACGCGCTGACGCTGGAGGGCTTGGCAGACACGGCGACTGTTGTTCTGGTAGGTTCAGGCGCCCGCAATGCTATGAAGATTCACAGCGACATTGACATCCTCGTCCTTAGTGACGACCACCGCAGAATCAGGCTCAATCGTCCGGGAGATGTCCACCTGCAACAGGATAGTCGTTCGATGTTTCTGAAACGGCTTGAGGACGGTGATGACTACCCGGGTTGGGCCGCTTCGTTTCGGCATACCCATACGGGACCCTGATGGTTGGTGGGCAAGGAGCGTGGCCGCCGAGATTGATAATCCTCACTGGCCGGACTGGCGCCCGAAAGTTGACCATGCGAGAAAGCGCATGAGCATGGCATCCGAGTTGATTGAAGTTGGGGATATTGACGCGGCAATAGAGGAATTGATGTTCGCGGCCAGCCATATCGCCCGGGCGGTTCTGCTGAAGCAGGACGTGTTTCCACTGTCAAGGCCGGAGTTGCCCTTGCAGTTGGAAAACATCGAACCGAGTTTATCGAGGCTTCTTCAGGGACTCATTGAAGGCGAATTGAACATAGCCTGCCTGAAGGCGGGAAAGTCCCTTCTGGAACACCAGATCGAGCAGATTCGCTCGCGTTCTCACGCTTCTGAATCAATGCCTGAGAACAATCAGTTTGGTCGCGCCCAAGACCGTAGATTCAGCATCGGGGCCGTTGACAAGACATTCAAGTAATCCCTTTGCGGCTTGAAGAGTCGCCAAAGTCCCTAATCCCCGTCTTCCGACCTCGGCCCGAACGGCTCCGGCCTGAACGGGCCGTCCCGCACTTCCAGGAAGCCGCGCATTCCACGCTCCATCGCGGCGTCCATCATCTCGCGCCGGTTGAAATCCGGTCGCTGTGACGAGTGCGCGAACGCGGAGAGCAGCCAGTTGGTTGTGATGGCGTTGCGCAGTCCCATCATCTCAAGGCCGAGAGTGGCGACGTACTTGTTGGCCGCCACGGTCTCGGGGCTTATCTTCGCTATGCGCTCCGCGAGCCGGAACGCCTCCGCCATCATCGCGTCCTTGTCTGCGAACACCTCGTTCACGAGGCCGATCCTGAACGCTTCCTGAGCGTCTATATGGTCGCCGGTGAGCGAGTAGCGCAGCGCGTTCTTGTATCCCGCCATCAGCACCCACAGAAAGCTGGTGTTGGATATCTGGCGCACCTCCGGCTGCGCGAACACCGCGTCCTCCGAACAGAACGTCATGTCGCAAGTCAGAGAGAGCCACGTGCCGCCGCCCATGCACCAGCCGTGCACGCACGCGATTACCGGCTTGGACAGTTCCAGAATGTGCGTCTGGTTCTTGAGCATATTGCGGTCGTGGTAGAACCATCGCGAGGTGTGTTCGGCGGCGCTCGCGCCTTCGGCTATCATAGAGACCGGATCGGTGTCGGGGAACGACGCTATATCATAGCCGGAGCTGAAAGCCCTGCCCGCGCCCTGTATTATGATCACCCGCGCCTCGGGGTCGGACTCGGCCAGGTCGAGCGCGGCGTGAAGGTCCGCTTCCATCGGCTCGGTGATGGCGTTCAGCGTCTCGGGACGGTTCAGGGTTATCAGCCGGACTGGGCCTTTGGTCTCGTATAGTATGTATTCGTAATCTGGCAAGGTGCGCCTCCGTTTGTCATATGCTTGTCCGGTGTCCGAGTCAAGTTGCCGGAGAGCCCGGCCGCTTCATGCCGTCTCCGGACACGTGGTGACTATATCAAAACCTGGCGCATTCTAATGAGCCCGCTCCCCCGAAGGTTGAGGACTTCGGAACGGAATGTTAGGGTATGCGCGCCGAAACCCCATCGGTATAATTGAGGTCAGACAGACTATCTTAGGAGATGAGCGTGGCATCACAATTTTTGAGCAATGAGGAGATAGTCCTGCGGGCGAGAAAGAACCTGCCCCAGGGCGCTTGGGACTATCTCGTGGGCGCGTCGGAGTCGGAGACGACGATGCGCCGAAACCGCCTGGCATTCGACCGCCTGGCCTTTCGTCCTCGGATTCTGAACGACGTCTCGAAGGTGGATACTTCAACCACTTTCCTGGGCAATGACCTGCGGATACCCGCCCTGCTTGCCCCAATCGGATCGCTCCAGGTATTCAACCCCGAGGGCGGCGCGGCCTCGACGCGAGCGGCCGCCGAGTTCGGTATAACGCACGTGGTCAGCTCGGTTACGGAGCCGAGCCTTGAAGACATCTCCGCCGCCGCGGACCGCCCGAAGGTGTTCCAACTGTACATTCACGGCGACTGGGGGTGGATCGTGGAGATGGTCGGGCGCATCAAGGACGCGGGCTACATCGGGCTGTGCATCACTGTGGACACGGCGCATTACAGCCGCAGGGAGCGGCCCATGCTGACACGCTGGACGCCGCCCACCAGGCGCAGGGCATACGACCCCGCTCACTCGGCGTCGGTCACGTGGGACACCGTGGACAGGATAAAGAGCCTGGCCGGGCTTCCCTTCATGCTCAAAGGAATAGCCACGGCGGAGGACGCCAAAATCGCCGTCGAACACGGGGTTGATGTTGTGTGGGTATCCAATCACGGAGGCCGCCAGCTCGACCACGGACAGGGCACAATGGATATGCTCGGTGAGGTCGTGGAAGCGGTTGACGGCAGGGCGGACATAGTTCTGGACGGCGGAGTTCAGCGAGGCGCCGACATTCTCAAGGCGGTCGCGCTCGGAGCTCGGGCCGTGGCCCTCGGCAAGCTGCAGGGCTGGGGACTGGCCGCATACGGACAGGCGGGCATTGTCCGTATGCTGGAGATTCTGGAAGACGAGATTATCGTGGCTATGGCTCTGCTGGGCATAACTTCCATTGACCAGCTTGGCCCCGAATACGTTTGCGAAGCGGAAGCCGTGACCTCCCCGCACGAGATGAGCGCGTGGACGAATATGCCCGGCGACCGGATACTTTAGTCAACTTCTGCCCGCGCTCGACCATATCGGCGCGGGCCGGACAATACCGCCAAGGAGTGTAACCCAATGGCATACTCTATCAATCACGTTCACATAAGAGCCGCCGACCCTCACGCATCCGCGGCCTGGTACACCGAACACTTCGGAGCCAAGCTACTCTCGTCCAGAGAGGTCATGCCCGGCACTATAACCGTCAGCATGGACGCGGGCGGCCCTGTCAGGCTCAACATATCCTCCAAGCCGGAGGGAACCCCCGACCACAAGGCTGTCGCCGAACTGAATCGTCTGGGACTTGAGCATTTCGGGTTCGACGTGGACGACATAGCGGCGGACATAGCGCGCCTGGAAGAGGCGGGAGTCCGTGTCGTTCTGCCCATAACCGAGGTGACCGGCGGCACCCGGCTGGCCTACATAGAGGGGCCGGACGACGTGCTGATAGAACTGGTGCAGCCCGCCCGCTGACGCCCGCGCCGCCTCTATGATGGCTATCTGGAAGAACTTCGCAACGAGGGGCTGATAGAATGAGCGGACACCATCCATTCAGCAAACTGACCAAAGACTTTACGCCAGAGCGTCGCCAACGCATTGAAGCCATGAAAGCGGAATTGCGCGCCGATATTCAGTTGCGTGAGTCGCGCGGCGGGTATTCTCTATCTCAGAGTGCCACTTCTGGATATGTGAACGTTGACCAGTCCGAGGAATATGCGCGGCGAGCCCGCGAAACAGCCTCTACCCATTCCTCGGCGGCAGAGACAGGCCCTCGATGAACTCCAGGTTCGGCAGCTTTTCCAGTTCGGACGGGGGCATCTTCAGCTTGAACGAGCGGCTGCCACCGCCGAGTATCACGTAGTCCAGGTCGCGCAGCTTGGCGTCCGCGTAGATGGGGAGGTCGTCGGGCAGACCGAATGGAGTTACGCCGCCTATCATCATGCCGGTAAGTTCCATCGTCTCGTCCGCGTTGGCGAACGACGCGCGCGAGACCTCCATCAGCCCCTTCACCCTCTTGTTCACGTCGAGCCTGTCCGTCGCCGCCACGATGCAGGCGCAATACTTCTTCTGCCCGCGCTTCGACGCGACGACGATGGTATTGCCGGACTTCTCTAGCGGAAAGCCATACTTTTCACAGAACTGCGCCGTGTCCGCGAAATCCGGGTCTATCTCAAACATCTCAAACTCCGCCCCCGCCGACTCCAGCCTGGCAACGACTTCCTGCTCGATGTTTTCCGATATGCTCATGTTCGATTCCTCATCTGGTTGATTTCCGCTACCTCGCTATCCCGTTCGATATTATTCGCAAGCATCCGCTCAGGATACCCCATAGTATCGAACGCCCAAGTCTCATTTTATACTCCCCCACCCCAGTTTATATTGTACCCCAATATACCCATCATACTACATACTCCTTCGCGCAGTAGAATAGGGGAGAAATCCATATGGCGCTGAGGATCGTCTTCAGTGATGTATCTCCAATCTATCGAATACCTCCTGCATGAAATCAGCAATTCAGACAGCTGAGACCATTTAGGCTGATTTAATGGCATATGCCTTTTGATCCGTACTTCATAGTTCTGTTGAACTTGTTGCTTTACATTAGAGGGCAACCTATTCCATTCACTATATAAATCATGGTTTTGAGATGCTAGTTTATGTGTTTTCTCTTCATAAAGTAATTTTAGACTTAATTCAGTTGCTTGGCCTGCTAACACTTGCGCGGATACTGTCACTCCTAATGAATGACTTAAGGGAAGTGCTATGATCTCAGCTGTAACACCGCTGATAGTTTGAACTCCTTGAGACTGACCATGCCGTGATTCCAATTTTCGCATTCCAGAAGCTTTTTCATCTAACATTGCTGAACTCTCAAGCATTCCTACGATAACATATGCCGTTAAAGATGGTAGCAGCTTTTTCTTTGGCATAGTTGCTTCTCTTTTCTGTAAATATATATATGGTTGTATAAATTCAATCGCGAAACTGTTCAAATACTAATACCATTTCTATCTGAATATGCCATACACTTAACTTTCGCGAGAATCCAGAGGATGCGGAGGTCTGATACATGGCTGAAATATTATGGAAACGGTATAAGTTAATCGTAATTGATTAGCGGCATTCTCGTGGGATTGCGTCGGGCCGAGCATATTCTTATACTGCGGCTATGTGTACGGACAAAGACCTTTCTCCCTCTGAACGCGACGAACTGACGTCCGCGGTCAACCGGCTGCAAATGCAAGTTGCGCGGCAGATGGCGACGATCCGAGAGTTACAGAAGCAACTCGCCGAGGCTCAGCGAGCGGGAAAGCGCCAGGCCGCTCCGTTCTCCAAGGGCAAGCGAGCCGCAAAGCCCAGGCGGCCGGGCCGAAAGCCGGGAACAGGGTCATTCAGCTTCCGAAAGCCCCCCTCTGTCGATGAACTGACAGAACCGATCATTGACGTTTCGGTGTCGGCGGAGAGTTGCCCGGGATGCGGAGGCGCGCTCGAACACGAGGGAGTGGGCTATGCCTACATCACCGACATTCCCCCTATGCCCAAGCCCGAGGTGAAGGGATACAGAGTGCAGATATGCCGTTGCCGGTCCTGCGGCAAGAGGGTTCGTGGTAGTAATCGGGAAGTCGCCCCTGACCAGTATGGCGCGAGCGCTCACAGAATGGGCAAGCGCGTGATGTCGGCGGCCCATATACTGCACCACAGCGCGGGGGTCCCGGTGAGGAAGATTCCATCTATACTCAGGACTCTGACCGGGGTGAAGATAACCCAGAGCGCGATCACACAGGACGCTCTGCGCCGCGCTAAGGGAGAGGTGGGAGACGCCTACCGCAGTCTGCGCGGTTCAGTGCGCTCAAGTTCGTTCGTACACACCGACGACACGGGCTGGCGTGTGGGCGGAGAGCCTGCTTTCCTGATGGCGTTCGAGACCGATGAGACGACCGTGTACCAGATACGCTCTCGCCACCGCAACGAGGAGGTCAGAGAGTTGATCCCCTCAGGCTATGGCGGAGTGATGGTGACGGACAGGGGCCGGAGCTATGACGCGCGTACTCTGTCCGGTGTCAGACAGCAGAAGTGCATGGCGCACGTCATACGTTCTATCGGTGAGGTGGTTCAGACCAAGGTGGGCAGAGGTCGCAGCTTCGGAAAGCGGTTGATCGAACTTCTGAGAGAGTCGATTGAGCTGCGGGAGTCGGAACGTCGCGGAGAGGCGGCGGACTTTGTGGGTGAGGCTGAGCGGTTGAAACGGGAGGTGTCCCGCCATCTGCGAGATCGTCAGATGCCGGACCCGGACAATCAGAGACTGCTGAACGAACTTGGTAGGCACAACGACCGCGGCAGCCTGCTGCGCTTTCTGGATGATCCGAGAATAGAGCCTACCAACAATCGGGCGGAACGGGCCTTGCGCGGGGCGGTGATAGCTCGGAAGGTGTCGCAGTGTTCGAAGACCGACGAAGGGGCTGAGGCGTACTCTGCGTTCACGAGCGTGATCAGGACTCTGGCGCGGAAGGTTGATGACGATACGCTGGTGGATGCGCTCTGCGATGTGTTCGGCGGCGCTCCTCTGCCGGCCCGTTCCCTCTGACTCTCTTCCGCCCACTCCGCAACCCGCTAATCAATTACAGTTAATCTTACTGCCCAGATGACATGAACTTATCGAGATCGTAGTTGCCGCAGGCCGCTTGAACAAGCTTGTGCCAATCTATCGCGCCGGATGGATGGCAGTATTCATCCACGAACTGTTTCGTGATCCGATTAGTCGCCTCAGCCTTCCGGTTCATGTACTGTTCGTTGTGTTCTTTCGCTCTATACCCTATTGGCTCGACGATTGCAGTGTACAAATTCATATCTTCGCTGATGAAATACCAGAAGTTTTGTCCGACAACTTTCAGGTAACCCCGCAGGTGATTTGTACGCGTCTTGCCATAGCATATTCCCAATATGGCCTGTACGTTTGCCTGCATATTTCCCTGTTTCACTCGGCTAACGGCTGTCTTCAAGTTATTCTCAAGCCGATTTTGTTGGTCAGAATTGCCCCAATTCGGCCCGGATTTCACAGACACAATGAAATGGACACCTCTGTTGATAAATTCCAGGTCCACGCCTTCGGCCGTTGATTTATGCCCGCCGGAGGTCTGTTGCGCCACAAATACCGCCAACCCTTCCAGGAATGTCCCGAACCGTTCTTCTTCCGAAGATGAGAGGAAAGCGTCCATGAATCCTTCCACCATCTCCGATGCAGTCAGGATGTTCTTGGCCCTGAACAGGTAGGGATTCTTTTTTATCAGTCGCTTGATGTCAAGGTCTTGAAGCGAATTCAGACGCCCTTCGTGGAACACGCCGATATTTTCATTCACATACTCTTCCACAGCGGGAAGATCGAGCGGTTTCACCGGACACCCCTTATACAGTCACTTCAAAATACTTGGCCTTGCGTTCCGCAATACCCGGCAGGCGAGCCTGCATATCTGCCAAGCGTTCTTCGGATAGTCGCACATACTCTTCGTTAGTGTCTATGCCTACATAGCGCCTGCTGAGGGATAGCGCGGCAACGGCCGTAGTGCCTGAGCCAACGAACGGGTCCAGGACTGTATCGCCCGGCTGTGTGAACAGCTTGATAAACCAGACAGGTAATGGGAGCGGAAACACTGCGCTATGCCTCTTGTTCGATGACTCCGTTGCCATGTGGATGACATTATTTGGATAGACCATATCGCGGCCAACCCAGTTTGAGATGTTCTTGCCGAATCCGCTCCCAACGCGCGATTCGTCTCGGATCTTATCGGTCTCGCTAAGGTTCGTAAGCCTGCCATTTGCCCAGTCGCCCACCGGAACCATGACCGCATCCTGGTACATATTGAACTTGCGGCTTTTGTTGAATTGAATCAGCCGCTCCCAGTTGTCCCGAAAGCGATTCGGCCATTTCCCCGGGTAAGAATTCTTCTTGTGCCACATGAATTCCTCAGTCCACAGCCATCCCCTTTTTCGCATCTCCAGTATGAGTTCGATCACATAGGTATGCCTCTCGCCATTCACGACACGCTCCTTGATATTCAGGACAAACGTGCCGGACGGCTTCAAGACTCTGAAGAACTGGTCGGCCTTGGGCATGAACCAATCCACATACTGATTCGGCTTGATGCCTCCGTATGTTCTTCGCCTCTGGTCTGCATACGGCGGCGACGTGAATATCAGGTCTATCGAGTCGTCAGGAAGTTCCTTCAGTACGCTCTCACAGTCCCCCTGAATGATTTTGTCGAGATATTCCATAGAAACCTCCCAGCTTACGAACACGTATTCTATAACGGGTTCGCGTCGCAGGCAAGCGGTTTACCGCCCATGAATTCATTAAAACGAGAGATGCAGCATGATTGTGTATCTGTTCCATGGCAGGCTTCTCACCCAGCCGAGTATCTCATCTGATTCAGCCGTCCCAAGATTTTCCGATGCGATGTACCGAGTGGCGCGATCAACCATGTGATCATGATCTGTTTCTATGAACACATGACCCTCATCCTGCACCCGCCATGTCTGGCTGTCCCACTCCGTTGCCAGATGCCATGCGAATCCATTGGCCGCGCGCCCCGGGTAGTCCAGATACTCTATCCGCGCTACACCAATGCTCAATGACATGAGTTACCTCCATTAGATTTTTGAGGACCGGCATTCTAACGGACCCCGCCAACTATGCAAGGCCCCAATTTGCGCTTCCCTGCACATCGCACTCTCAAACCAACTTACAGTTACCTAACCCGATGTGCGGGTTTATGTTCAGTTCACCAATTTAGATATTTGCAGAGGAGGATTACCCTGAGCCTGGTTCAACATGAAAGCCATGGTGTGGCTGAGCGCTTTTCTGAGCAGACGATTGCTCAGATGCCACATATCCCTGGCCCACACACGCTTGATCAGGTAGCGGTCCACTAATTGTCCGAAGACCGTCTCTATCCTATAACGGAAGCGACTGATCGTCGCACTTCTGCGCGGCCAGGGCTCGGAAGAAGCTCTTTTGAACTGTGCTTGAAGATTAAGCCCATCTCTATCCAGTTCCTCTTTGAGTCTGGGACTCCAGTAGTTTCGGTCTCCCAACATGGTTCCGCGCCGCCCGTTGACCAACTCGGGAACCACAGCTGTCTCATGGACTTGGGCAGGCGCTATGCCGAAGCTGACTATCACACCCGGCCACGCCACCAGTGCGTGCAATCGAAAGCCGTAGAAGGTCTGGCGCGCAACGGTATCGTGTCCAAAGCCGGCCTCACCCCTGAAGCGCTGGCATCTGTATGCGCGAGCGAACTGACAGACAGGGACAGCGAAACTGTCAACCAGTTTCAGAGAGGGGTCGTATCTGACCTGTTCAAGCATACGCTGCCATATCATCTCCTTGACGCGCCACAGATTGGCCGCCTGTCTGACGAATGTGGTGCGATGTATCTTTCCCATTTCAGGGAAGAAGTGCGAATAGTGTCTGCGGAAGTAGTCATAGATGGCCTTGTCCTGGTTCAGAGACAGATACTCTCCTACTATCTCCATGGTGAGCGTCTCGCTGTCTGAGAGTGCGGGCGCAGGCCCTCTCTGTCTGAGGCGTATTGTTCCAAAAAGCTGTTTCATAGTGTCGTCAATAATGCAGAAAACGGTTATTATGAAGTCGTCCAGGTCCATGGCGTCATCCTCGGAGTTTGATGCAACCCTATTAGAGACGCTATGACTTGGACTTTCAACTGTTTCTATCCTTTATCCAAAAACTTGCACACGGGGTTACCTAATCTATACATAATCCGACCCGATGTGCTAAAATTCCTGTGTGGCAACACAACTCGCCCCTCTATATATAAGCCGTGCAACTTGACCTATATCGTCCAACCTGTTTGATTCACTGACCCCAAAAGGGCCCTGTGAGTTCAAGCAGGCAGCGTTGTTATACCGACATTGGATGTGTACGATAGTACCTGCCAACATCGCAAGCGGCGCGCAGGCGGGCCGGACACCGCCCCAACCCATCTGAAAATGCAGCAAGACGAAGCCCTCAGAATACTATCGGAGCACAAGGTCGAACTTCGTGAGATGTTCGGTGTGAAGTCCATTGCCATCTTCGGCTCCACCGCCCGCGATGAGGCGAGACCCGACAGCGATGTGGATACTCTGATAGAGATCGAGCGCCCAGCCGGGTTCTTCAAGATAGTCAGAGTGAAGTTCTACCTCGAAGACATCTTGGAAACAGAAGTTGACCTGGCGACCTCGGGCGCTCTGAGACCCCCGGTTCGAGAACGAATATACGAGGACCTCATCTATGTATAGTGACCGCTCCGACTGGCGGCTGCGCCTGAACGATATCCGAGACTCGACAGAGAAAATCATAAATCTCAGAATGACCGATAAGGAGACCGAACTCCAATGCCCTTCGACAACATAGCCCTCTTTCCTTTCACCGCCCAGGTGAACGAGCGTGACCGGCTCGCCATCGGCGGCTGCGACACCGTAGAGCTTGCCTCCGAGTTTGGAACGCCCTTGCTGGTGTTCGACGACGCCACCCTGCGCGGAATGTGCCGCGGATTCGCTGACTCCTTCGGCTCGCGCTACGCGAACAGCCGGATACTCTACGCATCCAAGGCGTTCGTCAACGCGGGCATTGCGAAGATGGTCGCCGATGAGGGGCTTGGGCTCGACGTGGTATCCGGCGGCGAACTAGCCGTCGCGGTCGCCGCGGGCTCGGACATGAGCAGCGTCTATTTCCACGGCAACAACAAGACCCCGCAGGAACTCGAATACGCGCTCGAAGTCGGCTGCGGACGCATAGTCGTGGACAGCTTCTACGAACTCGACCTGCTCAACGAACTTGCCAGGCAGCGCGGCGTAACGCAGCCCATCCTGCTCAGGCTCTCGCCCAGCGTTGACCCGCACACCCACGTCCACACCACAACCGGCATCCTGGACAGCAAGTTCGGCTTCTCCATAGAGACCGGCGACTCCACCGACGCCATCCGCCAGGCGCTGGCCGCCTCCAACCTCGACCTGCTCGGACTCCACTTCCACCTCGGCTCTCCCATATTCGAGCTGGAGCCTTACGCCATAGCCATAGACACCGTTCTCACCTACCTCGCGCAGTTCATAGACGAGGGACTGAATATGCGCGAGTTCAGTCCGGGCGGTGGGTTCGCCATAGGCTACGTCCGAGACCAACTCCCGCCCGCAATCGAGGACTACGCCGAAGTGATAACCACCGCCTTCACACGCCGCTGCGAAGACCTCGGCTTCGGACAGCCGACCCTGCTACTCGAACCCGGCCGCTCCATCGTGGGACGGGCGGGCGTCGCGCTATACACAGTGGGCGCGATAAAGCAGATTCCCACAGTCCGCAAGTACGTCTCGGTGGACGGCGGCATGGGCGACAACATAAGGCCCGCGCTCTACGGCTCCGAGTACGAGGCCGTCGTCGCCTCACGTATGTCCGACGAACCGCGCGAGTTGGTCACCCTGGCGGGCAAATACTGTGAGTCCGGCGACGTGCTTGTGCGCGACATAGAGATGCCGATTATCGAGACCGGCGACATCATAGCCATACCCTCGTCCGGCGCCTACGCCCCGTCCATGGCCAGCAACTACAACCTGAACGGGCGTCCGGCGATAGTCGTCGTAGCCGACGGCGAGGCGCGCCTGATACGCAGGCGCGAGAGTTTCGAGGACATGATGGCCCTGGACGTGGTATGACGAGTTTCCAGTAATCAGCGGCCAGTTTTCAGAGAGGCATCCCTGTTGACTGGATATCCTTGACCGCGTCAGGGCCTTTCCAAAGTCGGACTGAGTTTCCCACATCACTACATATTCACTCCCTACTGTGCTACAATACACTCCAGGACTGAGAACTGACTACTGATGACTGAACACTGACAACTATAAACCAGAGGTTATCAATGACAACCCGTTCAACTGAAAAATATTCTCCCCAAAGCTAAATGCTGGTGAATACAGGTGATAATTCACACCAGCGCCCCACCACCAGCCACCTGTTAGGGTCACCAGCACTCACCAGCACAACTATAAATGACAATATATGAAACCGGCCCATTCGCCGCTATTCGATCCGAATCGTTCACCCCGATTGATTCAGACTTTGCAAAGACCCTGTTGACCGCGTGCCATTTCTTGACGGAAATGTCCCTCCACACCATAATGAGATGTATCAGGAAGGGAGATTCATCGTGGTAAAGTTGAATTTCAGCTAGGCCGACCCTGAACTGCTGGCCACGCTGCCTGACATAGCTAACAATGAAGGCCGCCACTTCCAGTGGGTATTGGAAGACTCCATGCGCGCTTTCGTCGAGAGTCACGCCGACCCAAAGCCTCGTGCCTCAGTGATGGAGCATTTCCACGCAAGCGTCGAAAAGAATCGTAAGCTCGGCGAACTTCTAGCCAGATGACTCGCGATTTTCCTGTTCGACAACTTGGCCCGCTGGCTGGATGATAAGGTCAAACCGATAACTGAAAACTAAGGACTGAGAACTGCCATGCCAGACATCATCTACTCCTCAGCCAGATCCATAGCCCAGGCCATACGCGACAAGGAAGTATCCGCCGTCGAGGTCGTACAGGCGCACTTCGACCGCATCGCCGAGGTCAACCCGAGCCTGAACGCCGTCGTCCGTCTATGCGCCGAACGCGCCCTCGACGAGGCAAGAGAAGCCGATGCCGCCCTCGCTCGTGGCGACGCCACCGGCCCGCTGCACGGAGTCCCCATGACGCTGAAAGACTCGCTGGACACCGAGGGCGTCGTAACCACTGGCGGCACCACAGGACGCCGCGACTTCGTGCCTGAACGCGACGCCATCGTCACCGCTCGGCTCAGGGCGGCGGGCGCGATACTCATGGGAAAGACCAATACCCCCGAACTCACGATGGCCGGCGAGACCGACAACAGCGTCTATGGACGCACCAACAACCCCTTCGACCTCGACCGCACGCCCGGAGGTTCCAGCGGCGGCGCGGCGGCCATCATCTGCTCCGGCGGCTCGCCGTTCGACGTAGGCAGCGACACCGGCGGCAGCGTGCGGATGCCCGCCCACTTCAGCGGCATCGCCGGAATCAAGCCCAACTCAGGCCGCGTTCCGCGTACCGGCCACATCATCGAATACACCATGGGCGCGACTGACTCATACACCCAGAACGGCCCGATGGCGCGCTTCGTCGAAGACCTGGCGCTGACCTTGCCCATCATCTCCGGCCCCGACTGGCGCGACCCCGCCATAGTGGATATGCCGTTCGGCGACCCCGCCGACGTGGACCTGGGCAGCCTTCGCGTCGCCTTCTACACCGACCCGCCCGGCTACAAGGTTCCCACACAGGACACCAGGGACACCGTGCAGTCCGTGGTGAGAGCGCTGTCCGATGTGGCTGCGTCCATGGAAGAAAACGCGCCCCAGCCCCTGGAACGTGTGCCTGACCTGACCGCCAGGATTGGCGGAGGCGACGGGCGCGCCGGAACCCGCAGGCTGCTGGCAAAGGCCGGAACCACCGATGTCTCCGCAATTCTGACCAAGAGGTTCGAAGAGGCGGAGCCGATTTCCACCGGAGAGTTCACAAAGGCGCTCGAAGACCTCGACCTGTACCGCAGCGATATGCTCCACTTCATAAGCGACTACGACGTGATAATATCCCCCACGACCGCCATGCCCGCCCAGCCGCACGGCGACAGCTTTGAAGACCGCAACCGACACGCCTTCTACACCGGCCCATACAACCTGACCGGCTGGCCCGGAACGGTCGTCCGATGCGGAACATCGTCCGAGGGCCTGCCCATCGGCGTGCAGGTCATCACCCGACCCTGGAGAGAAGACGTATCCCTGGCCGTCGCCGCCTTCCTCGAATCCGCGCTCGGCGGCTGGCAGAAGCCTCCGATCTAAACTCCGATCCCCGAACTTAAATGGAATCAACGTCCTGCTGCCATTCGTCATTCCCGCGAAGCAACGTCACCCCGTACTCCGATACGGGGCTGTCCTCGTGGAAACGGGGAGCGGGAACCCCGAAGGGGCTCGCCGCTCGGCAATCCAGGCATTGCTGTAAGCAGGGACACCGCAGAAATATATGGATATTGTACCAGTGACCGACATCATCTACTCCTCAGCCAGATCCATAGCCCAGGCCATACGCGACAAGGAAGTGTCCGCCGTCGAGGTCGTTCAGGCGCATCTCGATCGCATCGCCGAGGTCAACCCAAGCCTGAACGCCGTCGTCCGTCTATGCGCCGAACGCGCCCTCGACGAGGCAAGAGAAGCCGATGCCGCCCTCGCTCGTGGCGACGCCACCGGCCCGCTGCACGGCGTTCCGATGACGCTGAAAGACTCGCTGGACACCGAGGGCGTCGTAACCACTGGCGGCACCACAGGACGCCGCGACTTCGTGCCTGAGCGCGACGCCATCGTCACCGCTCGGCTCAGGGCGGCGGGCGCGATACTCATGGGAAAGACCAATACCCCCGAACTCACGATGGCCGGCGAGACCGACAACAGCGTCTATGGACGCACCAACAACCCCTTCGACCTCGACCGCACGCCCGGAGGTTCCAGCGGCGGCGCGGCGGCCATCATCTGCTCCGGCGGCTCGCCGTTCGACGTAGGCAGCGACACCGGCGGCAGCGTGCGGATGCCCGCCCACTTCAGCGGCATCGCCGGAATCAAGCCCAACTCAGGCCGCGTTCCGCGTACCGGCCACATCATCGAATACACCATGGGCGCGACTGACTCATACACCCAGAACGGCCCGATGGCGCGCTTCGTCGAAGACCTGGCGCTGACCCTGCCCATCATCTCCGGCCCCGACTGGCGCGACCCCGCCATAGTGGATATGCCGCTCGGCGACCCCGCCGACGTGGACCTGGGCAGCCTTCGCGTCGCCTTCTACACCGACCCGCCCGGCTACAAGGTTCCCACACAGGACACCAGGGACACCGTGCAGTCCGTGGTGAGAGCGCTGTCCGACGTGGCTGCGTCCATGGAAGAAAACGCGCCCCAGCCCCTGGAACGTGTGCCTGACCTGACCGCCAGGATTGGCGGAGGCGACGGGCACGCCGGAACTCGCAGGCTGCTGGCAAAGGCCGGAACCACCGATGTCTCCGCAATTCTGACCAAAGGGTTCGAAGAGGCGGAGCCGATTTCCACCGGAGAGTTCACAAAGGCGCTCGAAGACCTCGACCTGTACCGCAGCGATATGCTCCACTTCATAAGCGACTACGACGTGATAATATCCCCCACGACCGCCATGCCCGCCCAGCCGCACGGCGACAGCTTTGAAGACCGCAACCGACACGCCTTCTACACCGGCCCATACAACCTGACCGGCTGGCCCGGAACGGTCGTCCGATGCGGAACATCGTCCGAGGGCCTGCCCATCGGCGTGCAGGTCATCACCCGACCCTGGAGAGAAGACGTATCCCTGGCCGTCGCCGCCTTCCTCGAATCCGCGCTCGGCGGCTGGCAGAAGCCTCCGATCTAAACTCCGATCCCCGAACTTAAATGGAATCAACGTCCTGCTGCCATTCGTCATTCCCGCGAAGCAACGTCACCCCGTACTCCGATACGGGGCTGTCCTCGTGGAAACGGGGAGCGGGAACCCCGAAGGGGCTCGCCGCTCGGCAATCCAGGCATTGCTGTAAGCAGGGACACCGCAGAAATATATGGATATTGTACCAGTGACCGACATCATCTACTCCTCAGCCAGATCCATAGCCCAGGCCATACGCGACAAGGAAGTGTCCGCCGTCGAGGTCGTTCAGGCGCATCTCGATCGCATCGCCGAGGTCAACCCAAGCCTGAACGCCGTCGTCCGTCTATGCGCCGAACGCGCCCTCGACGAGGCAAGAGAAGCCGATGCCGCCCTCGCTCGTGGCGACGCCACCGGCCCGCTGCACGGCGTTCCGATGACGCTGAAAGACTCGCTGGACACCGAGGGCGTCGTAACCACTGGCGGCACCACAGGACGCCGCGACTTCGTGCCTGAGCGCGACGCCATCGTCACCGCTCGGCTCAGGGCGGCGGGCGCGATACTCATGGGAAAGACCAATACCCCCGAACTCACGATGGCCGGCGAGACCGACAACAGCGTCTATGGACGCACCAACAACCCCTTCGACCTCGACCGCACGCCCGGAGGTTCCAGCGGCGGCGCGGCGGCCATCATCTGCTCCGGCGGCTCGCCGTTCGACGTAGGCAGCGACACCGGCGGCAGCGTGCGGATGCCCGCCCACTTCAGCGGCATCGCCGGAATCAAGCCCAACTCAGGCCGCGTTCCGCGTACCGGCCACATCATCGAATACACCATGGGCGCGACTGACTCATACACCCAGAACGGCCCGATGGCGCGCTTCGTCGAAGACCTGGCGCTGACCCTGCCCATCATCTCCGGCCCCGACTGGCGCGACCCCGCCATAGTGGATATGCCGCTCGGCGACCCCGCCGACGTGGACCTGGGCAGCCTTCGCGTCGCCTTCTACACCGACCCGCCCGGCTACAAGGTTCCCACACAGGACACCAGGGACACCGTGCAGTCCGTGGTGAGAGCGCTGTCCGACGTGGCTGCGTCCATGGAAGAAAACGCGCCCCAGCCCCTGGAACGTGTGCCTGACCTGACCGCCAGGATTGGCGGAGGCGACGGGCACGCCGGAACTCGCAGGCTGCTGGCAAAGGCCGGAACCACCGATGTCTCCGCAATTCTGACCAAAGGGTTCGAAGAGGCGGAGCCGATTTCCACCGGAGAGTTCACAAAGGCGCTCGAAGACCTCGACCTGTACCGCAGCGATATGCTCCACTTCATAAGCGACTACGACGTGATAATATCCCCCACGACCGCCATGCCCGCCCAGCCGCACGGCGACAGCTTTGAAGACCGCAACCGACACGCCTTCTACACCGGCCCATACAACCTGACCGGCTGGCCCGGAACGGTCGTCCGATGCGGAACATCGTCCGAGGGCCTGCCCATCGGCGTGCAGGTCATTACCCGACCCTGGAGAGAAGACGTATCCCTGGCCGTCGCCGCCTTCCTCGAATCCGCGCTCGGCGGCTGGCAAAAGCCCCCGATATAATAGTTACAAGTGAGCAGTCTCCTAATTTTTACGCAGGAGCAAACCATGATTCGACCAATTGAAGTAAAGGCTCAGAAAGATTATAGGATATGGTTGAGCTATGAGGATGGCTCGTCCGGCCAAGTTGATCTCTCACACCACGCAGGACGAGGCGTATTCAAGGCGTGGGACAATCCGGGCTTCTTCGAGACTGTGCGGATTACCGACTAGGGAAGCGTGGCCTGGGGAGATTCAGACGATCTTGAACTCTGCCCCAACGACCTCTATATGCGCCTTACCGGCAAGACCCTGGATGACATCAACTCATTCAACATGGCTAAAAGGGCTAGAATTGCCTGAACTCTGCCGATTTAATGGAATCGTAATTACGATGTATTACGGTGATCATCCACGACCTCACTTTCATGCAAGGCATAACGAAGATAACGCAGAAGTTAGCATCGAAGATTTGACCATAATTGAAGGGAGTCTATCGCCGCGTGACTGGAGGTTAGTCCACGAAGGGGCATTGGCTCGCCAATCGGAGTTACGGGAGGCATGGAATCGGGCTGAGCGCGATGAGCCGCCGGGTAGAGTCGCGCCTTTGGATTAAGCACTATTGAAAATTATAATTCCCAAAATGGAGCCATGACATGGACCTTGAACTCAACGGAAAGAAAGCTATCGTCACCGGCGGCAGCGTCGGCATCGGCAAGGCCACCGCCCGCCAACTCGCCAAAGAGGGCGTGGACGTGCTGATCTGCGCCCGCCGCCAGGATGTATTGGAGCAGGCAGCGAGCGAACTCGCCTCCGAGACAGGCAGGAAGATTGTGCCGGTCGTCGCCGACACCACCAGCAGCGAGTCGGTTGACGCTATGGTCACCAGGGCGGTTGCCGAACTCGGCGGCGTGGATATACTGGTAAACAACGCCGCCGCTCCCGGCGGATTCGTTACCGGCCCGCTCGACGAATCTGACGACTCCGACCTGCTGTTCGACATAAACACCAAGGTCGTCGGCTACTTCCGCTGCGCCCGCGCCGTCGCCCCCCATATGCGCGCCCAGGGCTGGGGACGCATCATAAACATCGGTGGACTGGCCGCGAGGAACGCCGGAACGTTCAGCGGCCTCCGCAACGCCGCCCTCGCCCACCTGACCAAAACACTGTCGCTCCAACTCGGCCCGGACGGGATAAACGTCAACCTAGTCCACCCTGGCGGCACGCGCACAGAGCGCACCTCCGAGGAAGCCGCCAACGCGCCGCAGTCCAACGACATCCGCAAGCTCGTGGACGCCACCGAGATAGGGTACGTCGTTACCTTCCTCGCGTCGCCCAAGTCCACCGCAATCGCGGGCGAGGTGGTCGCAGCGGGTGGCGGAGTGGCCGCTTCCGTTTACCAGTAGTGAACATGGCGCTCGATAAGCCACGACTGCGGCGCGAGCTTTGAGACCTGCTCGACCGTGTATGCCGCGACGAGCCTTTCTCCGGCGTTGTGCTCGTGTCCGACGACGAAGGTGATACATTCGTCCGCTGCTGCGGATATGCCAACCGTTCATGGAAAATCCCAAACCGGCGCGACACGAGGTTCCGCATCGCCTCCGTTGGGAAAATGCACACTGCGGTCGCTGTTCTCCAGCTTATAGAGCGTGGCCTTCTCACGCTCGACACCCAATACAGTCGAGCTTCTCGGACTGCAAGATACTAAAATCCCCGGTGCGGTCACCGTCTATCACCTGCTAACAATGACATCCGGCATAGCCGACTGGATAGACGAGTCTCCGACGAGCAGGTGGAATTGGGACGCCCTGAAGCGCAAGCATCCCCTATACCTTCTCAAAGAGGGCGCTGACTACCTGCCCCTGTTCGCCAACCGCGAGCCACGCTTCGCCCCCGGAGAGGCTTGGGCATACTGCAACGCCAACTTCGTCCTGCTCGGCATGGCCATAGAGAAATTGTCCGGAGTTCCTTATGCCGGCTATATGCGCGAGAACATATTCGGGCCGGCAGGCATGAATGATACCGACTTTCTCCCCGCCTACGCTGCTGCCGAGCGTGTTGCCGAGGGCTACGTTCCGATTCTGGACGAGGATAGGAAACTGGTCGGCTGGAAGAGCAATATGTACGACCTGACCATAGAGGGCGGCGCGGACGGCGGCTCCACCGCCACCGCCGACGACCTGATACAATTCTCGCGCCTGCTAATGCGCAACGGTCTGATTGGCTCTCACCTCGTGGACGAGATGCTCACTCCCGTGGTCGAAACACCCTTCAGCCCACAACTCGGCTATCGTTCGTGGTACGGCTACGGCGTCGAGATAGTGTCCGAAATGGACGGGCGCATTACCCGCTGGGGACGCGGCGGCGAAGAGGTGGGCGCAAGCTGCCGTCTGCACCGCTACCCTCATTTCGGTCTGAACGTGGCTATAATGGGCAATGCCACCGAGTGTGCCGGCCCCTCGGAATGCGCATAGGCAAGATGATTGAAGATGTGGCAACATGATAGGTTAGGGCTGAATCAATCCTAAAACTCAGATTTCTCCATACCTAGCAGAGTTGGGACTTGGATCACGTCAACGATTCGGGCATTGCGAAGGTGCATTTGCTGGCTGGTCCGTTCCAAGTCTCCCCTAAGAGACACTATGGAATTCGATTTATAAGCTTCAATAGCCCGTGTGTAGTCTCGTTCACCCAGTACCGCGACAACAGAGCGAGAAACGCCGTCAACAGAAGCGCGTACAGATATTGTGCCATATATTTGGTCTTGGTCTCGAGTGAGGCGATAAATGAAACCGGAAAGTAACTTGTCATACTCTGGTTCGAGTTTGCGGAAGCTCAGGGCGACTTCCTTCAGGATGGAAACATCTCCGTGAGAAAACATAACAGGCCCACGAGGCGCGTCGGAGGGACGAGTCCTCGCCCAACTGAATGAAACATCGAAGGAAGAGACGCTTTCGACAAGACCCGCCACTGCCTCGCACAGATTTGCGCTCACGCCGGACTCGGTGGCACGTTCGAAGGCGTAGTCGTCGCCGCTGATCACGCTCTGTGTGGCAATCCGAGTAGCGATCAGAGACTCAGACAACCGATGCGCCACCAAACGTTCCTTCGGAGTCACCTCATTCTGAACATCGAGTGTCGAACTTCGCAATCTGGGAGCAATTGCAGGCGATATGAGAATCAGAGCAAAACTGCCACTCTCAGTACGCCAGTTTATTCCTCTTAGATAATCGGCAATTTCTCTGCTCATCCTGGTTCTATACACTCGACTGTTATTGCCAAGTGAGTAAGCCGAAGCCGCCAACATATTCCTGGTGCGATCAAGCATGGTATGGCCTGTCTCGAAAGGCAGGCCCTCCGAGGAGACTTCCAACGCTCTAATACGAAGCACGTCTCGGTCGGCAACCGTCAGATCCCTGTAAATTGATATGTTATCCCGATCCAGGACTTTGGAGAAAACCGCGATCAGGTCTGAAACGGCCATCTCATAGTCGTCAATTATATCCGCGCTAGGCACAATGATCTCAGGTTTCCCATCGGCGGCGTATATGTCAGAATACTTCCGATAGATTCCAACCTTCGACCACCCCTCGGAGCGAGCGTAATGCGACAGTGCCACAGGCGTTATGTTCCTCAAGTCAAGATGGTCTTCAGTTCTAAAACCGATCATCATCTTCACTCCTTGCCTAACGCACTAAGTAAATCCTGCCTTGACCGTTCTATCAACTCTCGAAGAGCGTATGCGTCGAACCGATTGCTGTCCGGGATGCTGACAGTTACGCTTTCACTATTCTGGCTTTCTTCCATATCTTGCAAAGATAACCAATAGGCGCAGCGACGGAGAACAAGCTCGTCAGCGGATATGCTAAGCCACTCCTCTTCATTCTCTGGCAGTGAGAGAACCACAAGATATTTGGGTGTCTGAGAAGGTCTTATCAGACGTTGATAATCCCGAATAGGCACAGCGTAGCGATAGTTGCCATCTTGTCGAGGTTCGCCCAGCCAAATCGTAGCCTTCAATTGCAACCCTATCGAGGGTTCCATAAGACCACCTGCATGGATGCGTAAATCAATTCCGTTCCTGTCATAGTTCTCTTTCGAGATTGTATAGCCAACGAATGATGCGACAGCATATACATATACCCGAGACAGGCTTTCCTCACGGTCGGCGGTAGTTAGCGAAATATCACTGGTCATAGCTTGATATGTAAGATACTGCAATCAGGGGCAACATTCAACCGAGAATGTGGATATGCGCTATAATCGCAGAAACATGGATGTACCCTAAGGATATCATGCCCTGGCAAGACGACTACAACAGCAGACTCACGACTACCGAACAAGCCGTATCCATAGTCAGGGATGGCGACAGGGTGGTCGTCCCTCTTAGCGAACAGCCTATGACGCTCATCCGCGCCCTGGCCGAACGAGCCCACGAAGTCAGAGGCGCTACTCTCTCGGTCGCCGTGCCGCAGTTTGACGTCGGTCCCTTCCTGGACGCGGGCTGGAAAGTGGAAATAGAGAACTTCATCGGTCCTTACGGAAGACCATACGAGAACGATGGTCTGGCGCCATACCTGCCGCTCGCCTTCTCGCTCACGTTCAAGTCGCTGGACGAACGACCGGACTCGTCCAAACCGATTGACGTCGCGCTTGTAACCGTCGCGCCCCCCAACAAACACCGCCAGATTACATTCGGACCGCAATCCTGGTATAAGCGCGGATACGCTCAGCGCGCCAACAGGGTCGCCGCCGAGGTCAATCCGTCGCTCATACGCACATTCGGCGACACCTTCATGCCTCTGCACGAAATTGACACGCTGGTCGAGGTCGAACCACCCACTGAGAGCGGCGAACGATTGGCCCAGGCGATATCCGCCCTCTCCGATAAGCGCAGAAAGGCGTTCGAGGAGATCATCTCCCGCGTGAACCCCAATCGCCTCATCCCCTCGATACCCTATTTAGATACTATTGACCTGAACAGGCTCAGGACACAGTTGGGCATAGACAACCCTTCCCCTGAGACAAGGGCGATTGCCGAAAACGTCAGACGACTCATTCCGCACGGCGCCACTATCCAGGTCGGCGTCGGCACTCCGTCTTCCTATATGCCCAGGCTGGGCGTGTTCGACGACAAGGTGGACCTCGGCCTGCACACCGAACTCACCGTGCCAGGTGTCGCCAAACTGGTGGACGCGGGGGTGATAAATGGCTCTCGCAAGACCATCCACAAGAACCGCGCAGTCGCGGTCTCCTGGTCGGGCGCGAACGACGAAGACCTGCGAATCATAGACGACAACCCGATCTTCGAACTTTACTCGCCCGAATACCTCCTGGACCCCTGGCTGATAGCCCAGAACCACGCGCAGGTCGGAATGAACAACGCGCTGTCCGTTGACCTAACCGGCCAGATAGCCTCCGAGAGTGTTTTCGGAGGCCGGATGATTAACGGCATTGGCGGTCAGCCGGAAACGCACATAGGCGCTCTGTACTCCAGAGGCGGACGCGCCATAACCATGCTGTACTCGACCGCTCTGGACGGGTCGGTCTCGCGTATCGTCCCCAGGTTCGAATCCGGTGAACTTGTTACTATGCCCCGTTTCTGGGCCGACACCATAGTCACCGAGTACGGGGTCGCCGACCTTCTGGGCAAAAATCACAGGGAGCGCGCCGAGGCGCTTATCGCCATCGCTCACCCCGATTTCAGGAAAGAGCTTGGCAAGGCCGTGCTTTCTTAGACCCGTTTTCCATGCTCGAACCACTTGACATCAGCCCGAATCAGTGTGAAATTATGCTGACAGCAGAGAGTGCTAGTAAACAGGGGGCAGAATTGATCTCACTTGCGAATATCCTAGACAACTATCCTGCCAGCAAGACCTCAGTTATTATGCCCGGTGGCCCGACGGTCACCTATGGCGAACTAAGAGATGAGGTTGAACGAGTCGCGGAAACACTCGCGGCCGTAGCGCCGGCCCGTCAGGCGGTTTCCATCGTGCTTCCCAACGGCCTCGAATTTCTGGTCGCGTTTCTTGCCGTCGCCCGCGCGGGCGCAATAGCCGCCCCCCTGAACTCCGCCTACACACTGGACGAGTTCAAGTTCTTCATGGAAGACGCCGACTCTCAGCTCGTTATACTGCCGGAGGGCGACCACCCCGGTCGTGACGCCGCCAACCAACTCGGAATCCCCACTCTCGATGCCAGGCTCGATTCCCACGGCAAAGTTCAACTGTCCCGCGATGGCTCTAACCTGACTTGCAGGAAAGACACCCCCGGTCCATCCCCCGACGATATAGCCCTGTTCCTTCACACCTCCGGAACGACCAGCAGACCCAAGGGCGTTCCTCTGACCCACGCCAACCTGCTCGCCTCGCTCCAAAACATCGGAGACACCTACGCGCTCACTCCCGACGACATAGCCATGGTCGTCATGCCCCTCTTCCATGTTCACGGACTGATAGGCGTGGCCCTATCTACTTTCAGCACAGGTGGAAGCATCGTCGTACCGCCCAGGTTCAGTGCGAGCCGCTTCTGGCAGGAACAGAGTCTCACGGGCGCGACATGGTACTCCGCCGTACCCACAATCCACCAGATACTGCTCATGCGCGCCGATGACGACAGCGCGCCCAAAGAGAGTTTCAGGTTCATACGCTCATGCTCCGCCGCGCTCGCGCCCTCCGTCTTCGGCGATCTCGAGGCCCGTTTCGGCGCGCCCGTTCTTGAGGCATACGGCATGACGGAGGCATCGCACCAGATGTCGTCCAACCCGCTACCTCCGGGCGACAGAAGACCCGGCACCGTCGGCGCCGGCACCGGCGTTGAAATAGCCGTCATGGACGACGACGGCAGGCTTCTCGACACAGGTGAAAGCGGAGAGGTAGTCATTAAAGGCCCGAACGTAACTCTTGGATACCACAACAACCCAACGGCCAACGCGGAGGCATTCACAAACGGATGGTTCCGCACCGGAGACCAGGGCCTGCTGGATACCGGTGGAGTGCTCACACTCACCGGACGCCTCAAGGAACTCATAAACAGGGGCGGCGAGAAGATCTCGCCTCTTGAGATTGACGCCATACTTCTCCAGCATCCCTGCGTAGCCGAGGCCGTCTGCTTCGGCGTACCGGATGTGAAATATGGAGAGGCTGTGCAAGCCGCGGTCGTGCTTTCGAGCGCCGTGTCCGAAGGCGACATCAGGTCTTTCTGCGGCAGCCACCTCGCCGACTTCAAAGTGCCCGACCGTGTTTACCTTGTCGAATCTCTCCCCAGAACCGCCACAGGCAAGATTCAGCGTAGAAACATATCCGCCCAGATTGCTCGCTAAACAGGAGTCTTCGACCCGCGTGAGTAGATTCCGCTTATGCATGGCCAAAGGATATGGATATTACTCCAACCCCGCCTTGCTCGTATCTATCTTTCCATACGAATGATATTGAATCTTCATATTGACTGAAAACTGCTGGTGAAATTTCACGCTAGATGTGATAACTTTCGGATAGTCCTATAAAATAGCAAATATCCAGACTCATCTGAGCCAATCACAATAAATATGCCAGATACCAACTTCCATCAACTTCTCATATTCCACAACGTAGCTCAGTTGGGCAGTTTCACCAAGGCGGCGCGAGAGCTGAACATAAGTCAGCCAGCCGTCTCCATTCAAGTCAAAGAACTTGAGCGCAGCCTTAATACCGTGCTTGTCAACAGGGTGCGCAGGGGTGTATTCCTAACCGGCTCCGGCGAGGTGGTTTACGAATATACCAAGCGTATATTCTCACTTGCAGACGAGATGCGCCTCGCGGTACAAGACCTTGAAGGCTTACAGGCGGGAAGGCTTACAATCGGCTCCTCCTCGACGCCCGGCGAATATATTCTGCCGCTGGCTATGGGAATCTTTCGAGAGCGTTATCCCAAAATCGAAATGTCACTCGCCATCTCCAACACACAGTCCGTCGTCGAGCAGATACTCAGTCACGAGTTGGACCTCGGTATGGCGGGGGCGGACGTGGATATAAAAGGTCTCAGCTCATTCCCCTATGTCGAGGATGAGGTGGTCATAGTCGCCTCCCCGACGCATCCCTTCGCCCGTGAAAGGAGGTGGGTTAGCCTGAAAGATATCGCGGGCGAACCTCTGATTATGCGCGAATCCGGGTCGGCGACCAGAAACGCGGCGACCGATTTCTTCAAAGCCCACAACATGGATATGAACATCGCAATGGAACTGGGCAGCAACGAAGCTGTCAAGCGCGCCGCCGCCGCCGGTCTGGGTCTCGGACTGCTGTCCAAGTTCTCCGTAGGACCCGACGTTGTGGCAGGCTACTTGAGCGTCTTGAGGGTACGCGGATGGAAGTGCGAGCGCCCGCTGATCGTCTTCTACCGAGACGACGGTCACATCAGCACTGTTCAGCAGGCATTCCTCCGGCTGCTCCAGGTGGAAAGACCCATTCCCCCAGTGCCAGTCCAATTCTAGGGACTCGATGCCCGAGCCATGCCCAGATACATCGTAACCGGATGCGCTGGATTCATTGGCGCCAGGGTCTCCACACTGCTGTTGGAATCCGGGCACCCGGTCACAGGCATTGACGACCTGAGCGACGGCTACGATCCTCTCCTGAAGCGCACCCGGCTCGCCGCGTTCCGCGCCGACGGGCGTTTCACATTCTACAAGGCCGACATCCGCGATATGAAATCCCTGGCTGCCGCCTTCGAACTCGCCGACTATGACGCCCTGATAAATCTCGGCGCGCGGGCCGGGGTCAGGCAGTCGGTCGAAGACCCCTGGATATACGCCCAGACAAACTACCTGGCCGTCATAAACCTACTGGAACTGTGTAGGGAATACGGGATAGAGAAGTTCGTACAGGCTTCCACGTCCAGCGTTTACGGGAACGACACCATCCCGCCCTTCGAGGAGTCCGCTCCCGCGTCCATGCCCGTATCCCCCTACGCCGCGTCCAAAAAGGCCGCCGAATCCCTCTGCTACTCATACCACTACATCTACGGCCTCGACATGACCATTTTCCGCTTCTTCACCGTCTATGGCCCGTCCGGCAGGCCGGATATGTCGGTATTCAAGTTCGTCAGGGCGATAGCCGAGGACGAACCGATAACCCTGTACGGCGATGGCGGAGAGCGCGATTTCACCCACGTTGACGACGTGGCCACGGGCGTCGTAGCCGGAATAAGGCCGCTCGGCCACCAGATAATTAACCTGGGCGGCGACCGCCCCGTGAAGATAGCCCACCTGATTTCTCTCATAGAAGATGCGCTGGGCAGAAAGGCCAGAATCCAGGTCGCCCCCAGGCCGTCGGTGGATGTGGACTCGACCTGGGCTGATGTATCCAAGGCGAAAAGACTGCTGGATTGGCGACCCCGCGTTGATCTGGAAAGCGGCATCCGCGGCGTAGTGGACTGGTATCTCGAAAATAGGGAGTGGGCCAGAGACATACGGGGCTAAATAGCTCCCCCGCGCCGCCCGCCGCCGTTGGATAGAATCCCCGCCTCTAAGCTATAATCCAAGAAATATATTTGCCCTGTTCCGACAGTTGGCTACATGGACATATTGAAGATTCGCTAAACCTGATTCACCTTGACATACCCGCGCCTCGCTCCGAACAATCACACTAGGTTCAAGGATTGTACGGTATGTCCGCCAGGAGAAAGACCCACTTGAAAATAAGCGTCATAGGTCTCGGATATGTGGGCGCCGTTGCCGCCGGCGGCCTCGCTGATGCGGGCCACCAGGTACTCGGTGTGGATATTGACCGCAGCCGCGTTCGCTCGCTCTCCTCCGGCTGCGTACCCATATACGAACCTGGTCTCGAACCCAAAATCGCTGCCCGAATCTCGGACGGCAGCCTGCGCTTCACCCATCCCGACGACCTTTGCGAACCCATCGGCAACATCGCGCTCATCGCCACCGGCACACCACCCAGGCAGAGTGGCGCCGCGGACCTCAGCCAGGTCAAGTCCGCGCTCGAATGGATCAAATCCAGGCCCCACGAAGGCCTTCTAGTGGTTATGAAAAGCACCGTCCCGCCCGGAACCGGCTGCAAAATCATGGGCGAAGACCTGCGCGGAACCGGCATACGTTACGCCTCCAACCCTGAATTCCTGCGCGAAGGCCGCGCCGTCCAGGACTGGGACGCCCCAGACCGCATCGTCATCGGCGCGGAACCCGGCGACCACAAGAGCGTCCAGGCCGTCAAGAAAATGCACTCCGGCATCAACGCGCCATTCGTAGTCACCGACATCACCAGCGCCGAAATGACCAAGTACGCCAGCAACGCCTTTCTTGCCACGCGCATATCCTTCATCAACGAAATCGCCGCCCTGTGCGACCGCGTTGGCGCATCCATTGACGCCGTGAGCGAGGGCCTTGCCATGGACCCCAGGACTGGCAGCAGAATCTACGCGGGCGTCGGATACGGAGGCTCCTGCTTTCCGAAAGACGTGCGCGCCCTCGACTACCTCGCGCTCACCAGCGGCGTGAATTTCGAACTGCTGCGCTCTGTCATCAATGTGAACAACAAACAGCGCCTGCTGCCCCTCTACGCGCTCAGAGCCAGGTTTGGAAACGCAATATCCGGGCTTAGGGTCGGCGTCCTCGGACTTGCGTTCAAGCCCGAGACCGACGACGTACGCGACGCCCCCTCCCTAGACCTGATTAGCGCGTTGGTTGACGAGGGCGTGGAAGTCCGCGCCTTCGACCCGCGCGCCGCCCGTGCCGCCGCCCGAGAACTCCCATGTTCGACCCGCATCGTTGACGATCCAGTAGAGGCCGCGGCCGGGGCGCAGGCTCTCGTCCTGCTCACCGAGTGGGAGCAGATAATCAACGCCGACTGGAAAGATGTCGCTCGCTGCATGAGACCGCCCCGTTTCGTGTTCGACGGGCGAAACTGCTTGTCCCCCCGATCCATGGAAGTGATAGGATTCGAGTACCACAGCGTCGGCAGAAACAACCACCCAAGTCCGTATATATAGGCAGCCCGCGTTGAACGAATTTACATACCTCATACGCTATCTGTACTCCATGATTCGATGGCGTCTGTTCGTATGGGTCGCGCTGCTGATGGTCGCGTCGCTCCTGGAGGGGTTCAGCATCGGCATGATCCTGCCCATTCTGGGCGGCTCGGAGTCCGCGGACACTCCCCTGCACAGGTTCCTGACCGACGGCGCCGAATATCTCGGCCTGCCATACACCCTACCCGTCGCCGTCGCGGGCATGGCCGTCCTGTATTTAGCCCGCACCGGCTTCATAATCTACCAGCGCGTTTATGCCGCCAACATAACCGGAAGGCTGATGGCCCAGCTCAAGATAACCCTGGTCGAGCAGGTTTACAGCGCCGACTACCAGTATTTCCTCGACCGCGGCCTCAGCGCGTTCACCAACGCCGTGACCACCGAGCTTAACAACGTCTCCCAAGCGTTCGAACGCTGCAACAGGTTCATCGTGAACGCGGGTTTCGCGCTGGTTTACATCGCGCTGCCCCTGGCCATCAACCCCGCCTTCACAAGTGTCGTCATAATCGTTGGAGTTCCGGGCTACTTCCTGCTCAAGAGGCTGTTCAACGTGGCGCGCGGTTTCTCCATCAGGTCAACCACCGCCAACGCGGGATTGCAGTCATACATCATCCAGGGGCTTGTCAATTTCAAGTACCTAAAGGCCACCGGCTCCCACGAGGGCATATTCAGCCGCATCCGCGACACCAGCCGCGAGCAGGGCCGTCTCGAATACAAGCAGTCCGCCCTGTCCGCCGTCCTCGAAAACGGGACGGACCTGTTCTTCATGCTCATAATCGGGGGGCTGTTGCTGTACTCCGTCGAGGTGGCGCGCAACAGCCTTATCGAAATCCTGTTCATCCTGTTCATCGTCCGCCGCGCAATGGTGTACACTATCAACGCGCAGAGGTCGTTCCAGGAATTCCTGAGATTTTCGGGTAGCGTCCGCGAGTTTCGGAGGCTGAGCGCCGAACTGTCCGAGCGCGAAGAACCCGTTGACGATGCCGGAGCAACCCCCGACTTCAATCGGCCCATAACCCTCACCGACGTATCCTTCGAGTACGACGGCGCCGAAAAGGTGCTGGATCGCGTGAGCCTCACAATCCTGCCTAATAGCATGGTCGCGTTCGTCGGCGCGTCCGGCGCGGGCAAGTCAACCCTGGTCACAATGCTCACCGGCCTGCTCAGACCCACCTCCGGCGAAATCGCCATCGGCGGCGTCCCATACGACCGGATAAGCCAGCGCAGGCTGAGAGAAGCCATCGGATACGTGACACAGGAAAGTGTTATATTCAACGATACCGTACACAACAACATCGCCCTCTGGTCCTCAGATCTCGACTCCCGCGACAAAGTCCGAGCCGCCGCCCGCACTGCCCAGGCCTCCGACTTCATCGAGAGCCTCCCCGACGGCTACGACTCAACGCTCGGCGACAACGGCATAAACATCTCCGGCGGACAGCGACAGCGAATCTCCATAGCCCGCGAACTCTACAAGGACGCCAAACTCCTCATATTCGACGAAGCCACCAGCGCCCTCGACACCGAGTCCGAAATAGAAGTCCAGAACAGCATAGACACCCTGCGCGGCGACAAGACCGTTATCCTCATAGCCCACCGCCTATCTTCAATCAGAAACTGCGACACAATCTACGTCCTCAGAGACGGTCACATCGTCGAACAGGGAACATACGAAACCCTCTACAATCTAGATGGGGAATTCAGTCAGATGGTCAGCCGACAGGCCCTCGCGTCCAGCATCACTCAAAACGGCCACGAAGAATACACGCTAATCGAGAGTGGACGCACTGACTGAGCCGTATGGTTTATAATTGAAACTGCCCAACGTACAACAGGCTCAAATTGAAAGCGCAAAAATTACAGGCTATCTACTTTCAACTGAGCATCCCGAAGGTGGAGGCAAGGCTAAGTTCTTTTCAGAATTCGGGTTTAGCATAGACAGCCCGGAATACCTTGAGCGGGCATTGCTGAATCACTGTCTGCGGAATGAGGCAATTGAAGTTATCGAGACAGAATATGGCGTGAAGCACATTGTGGATGGAGCGATTGAGACTCCTGACGGACTCGACCCGTATGTTAGAACTGTCTGGCAAGTGGATGCCGGAAAAGACTATCCGAGATTTATAACGGCGTATCCTCTTGATTAGGAGACAGGTATGTTTAAGGAACTGGATATTATTGCACTCACCTCTCCAATTGCCCGGGAGCGCATCTGGGATATCCCAGGCGATAGCATATTGGATCGAATCAATGGACCCAACGAAGGACTGAGAATAGGCGATGTCGGCACGATTGTATATATGCAAGGCGACGGAGAAGCCTATGAAGTGGAGTTCCTGGAACCCGGGGGGCGCACGGTTGCCATTGCCACAATACTAGCGTCCCAGGCGCGTCGGGCTGGAAAAGAGGACATCGCCAACTGCCGCTTTGGCCGGAAGCCCGTAACTGAGGCAACAAAAGTAGCCGCGGAAACTGGACCGGAATCCTGATGGCATCCAGTCCTTACATAGCGATGGACTTCAAGCCTGAGCTAGGTGGCATCGCCGAACATACCCACCAGATGTCCACAAACCTTGAGAGCCTCTCCGAACGCTACGACTCACTGCTCGGCGACAACTGCATCAACATCTCCGGCGGACAGCGACAGCGCATCTCCATAGCCCGCGAACTCTACAAGGACGCCAGGCTCCTCATTTTCGACGAAGCCACCAGCGCCCTCGACACCGAATCGGAGATGGAAGTACAAGACAGCATAGACGCCCTTCGCGGCAACAAGACCATAATCCTCATAGCTCACCGCCTATCCACTATCCGAAACTGCGACACGATCTATATCTTGAAGGATGGCCGCATTGTCGAGGAGGGTACATATGACGCCCTTTATAGCCTCGACGGCGAGTTCACTCGAGTAGTCAACCGTCAGGCCCTCTCGTCCACCATAAACCAGAACGGCTACGAAGAATACGCACCTAGGCAGAGTTAAAGGAACTCAAAGTGGCAACCGGCCTCTACATTGCGATGGACTTCAAACCCAGGGTTGGCGGAATAGCAGAGCATGGCCATCAAATGGCCAAACATCTGACTGAACTGGGAGAAAAGATTACTGTTTTAACGCCAGCACAGCCAGGCGCCATTGAGTTCGACAAGACATGCGAGTATCCTGTAATTCGATTCGACACACGACTACCACTAGGGAACTGGGTTAAGTCTCGCTTAGATCGCAGATTAATCCTGATCGGGATTCTCAGAGTCGCCCGTCGCCTTAAAGCGGATTATCTTATCTGCGATCTCTGGAGTCCCATAGCCGGGTTAAACTTGGTACTGGCTTCAATACTTTTGCGCCTACCCTTCTTCCTATTTGCTCACGGGACAGAGGTCGCTCGGCCAATGCATCTGGGTGTTCTACGAACGATGGCATTCCGAACTGCAACGAAGGTACTCTGTGTCAGTCGATACACGAAGGCACTGGTCAATAGACTCGGTGTGAAACAGGCGAATCTTGCAGTCATACCCAATGGATTCGATGTTCGGGAATTAGATTCATACCAGAAACGGTGTGAATACAGTGATTATCGGCGGCTTGACAAGGCTTTTGAGCCCGGAACTCAAACAATTCTTACGATTAGCCGACTTGTTCCACGGAAGGGAATTGATAAGGTCATAGAAGCGATGCCCATGATAAAGGCCGAAATCCCCGAAGTTCGTTATGTGATTGGCGGAGATGGGAGCGACATAGATAGGCTGAGGCAACTTGCCAGTGCCTCGCCAGCCAAGGAATCCATCGTATTCCTTGGTCGTCTTGCCCAAGACGAAAAGTACGAATCCTATAGACGATGCGACGTTTTCATTATGCCCAACCGTGAACCGGCTGATGGCGACGTAGAGGGCTTCGGCATAGTGTTTCTGGAAGCTAACGCATTTGGAAAGCCCGTCATCGGAGGAAGATCCGGTGGGGCTTCCGACGCTATCGTACATGAGGAGACAGGCCTTTTGGTTGATCCATGCAGTATCGATGAAATTGCTGAAGCCGTAATCCGGCTGTTCCGAAACACAGACGAAATTCGCAGAATTGGCGATGTGGGAAGGCGCAGAGTTGCCCAAGACTTCAGCTGGAAGGCAAGTGCGGATAGCACCTTGTCGATAGCGCACAACGCGATCAACACGAGGTAGTTCACCAATTCATTATCTGCGTCGCATAAAACCGTTAGACAGAGCATGTTTACTCATTAATACTTTTCAGGGACTATGGAAGAAAGCCTCTTGTGCAATGACATTGAGATGACGCAGGTTAACGACCACCTCACTCACCCTATCGGTCTATTCGTGTTCGTGGACTTTAAGCCTAAATTGGGAAGTATGGGTGAGCAAGGGCACCAGTTAATGAAGCACCTTACAGAATTAGGTGAAAACATCATTGCGCTGGCTCCAGATATGCCGGGCGACGAGAAATTCGATGCCGTATGCGGCTACCCTGTCATGCGGTACTCGACGCGGCAATTTCAGAGCGCTGAGGGATCGAAGACTCGATTCAATCGGGCTACCCTCTTGCGTGCAGTGATTGGCGCAGTAAGGAAATACAAGCCGGACTATCTCATTTGCAACCTGTGGGGTCCACAGACCGGTATTAGCATGGTCATCGCGTCAAAATTGACAAACCTGCCCTGGTTTCTCGTTGCGCATGGTGAAGAACTTAAAAGGCCCACGCGTTGGCCGGTTATCCGCCGGCGGACTGTACAAGACGCCAGGAGAGTGATCTGTGTAAGTAGATACACCCAGTGCCTGGTTGAAACACTTGGAGTGTCCCCAGATAGGGTTGACGTAGTTCTAAACGGATTCGACTATGAACAGGTCTCCGAACATCGACGACGACGAACACATCAACTTCCTCGCATAGAGGACGCCTTTGCAGAAGGCGGTCCAACTGTCCTGACCGTTTGCCGCCTCAGAGACTACAAAGGGGTTGACCGAATGATCAAGGCCATGCCCACCATCCTATCGGCTGTTCCGGACGCCAAATACCTAATAGGTGGCGATGGAGTGTACCGCGAGGAACTGGAAAGTCTGGCCAGAATCTCACCTGCTCGGGATAGAATAACATTTCTGGGCGACATAACTGAGCGCGAAAAGTTCGAGTGCTATGAGCGTTGTCAAGTCTTTGCAATGCCCTCAAGACCCTGGGACGGCGGCCAGTCTGAGGGATTCGGACTGGGATTCGCAGAGGCGAACGCTTTCGGGAAGGCAGTTGTGGGCGGACGAGTGGGCGGGACAGCAACGGACGCAATAATCGATGGTGAGACAGGCATCCTGGTAGATCCCAACGATGTCGAGGAAATCGCATCAGCAGTAATTCGACTGCTGTCTGATAAGGAGGAATCCGCACGACTCGGAGAGAATGGCAGGCGGAGGGTCGAATCTGAACTCAATTGGAAAACCAGTGCAATCAAGCTCCGCCCAATAATACACAGTGATCTTGAGAGCCGAGAATGACTGACTGTATCGCGCCAAGAGTAAGTGTGATCATACCAACACACAATCGGGCTGATCTGCTTCCTCGTGCAGTTTCAAGCGTCTTGGCTCAGACTTTTGCCGACTACGAGATACTCATTGTTGACGACGGCTCTAGTGACCACACTCGATGTGTCTTGACGGGATACAGAAACTCCAAGATACGTATCTTTAAACATGTAGCGAGCAAGAACGGCTCTGCGGCGCGAAACACTGGTTTATCCCACGCTAGGGGCGAGTATATCGCGTTCCTTGACGATGATGATGAATGGCTGCCCACAAAATTGGCTAATCAGGTTGCGATGCTGGACTCAGCGCCACCTGAAGTTGGTATGTTGTACGGTTGGATGGACTACTTGGACAGCGAAGGGCGAATAGCATATCAGGCCCACAAGACAATTCGAGGCAATGTTTTTGAACAGTTGCTTGGACGTGGGGGAATCGGCGCATGTTCCACTTTAGTCGCTAGGGCGTCCGTGGTGAGGCAAGTGGGAGGGTTTGATGAATGTTTGGCGAGTGGTCAGGACAGGGATTTCAGTCGCAGAGTTTCAGAGATCTGCGAAATCGATTACTTGCCGGAGGTCGTCACGATAGCACGCCTGGGACACGATCGAGTCTCCAACAACACTCACGAAAACCTACTGAAGAGAGAGTTTGCAGCTAAACGACATCTGGAGAAATTCTCCGATGCACTGTACAAGCGCCCTAAGACACTCGCCGCTCTCTTTCGCCAATTAGCATTCACCGAAATGATGCTTCGCAAGCGTCGCGCCGCCCTGTCCACGTTTATTCAAGGTATTAAGACCGATCCGCCAAGCATTAATACTCTACTTGACACATTTAGTCTACTCAAAGCATTGATTTGGTACGCGACCCCTCTGGCACACTTGCGGAACCGAGCGCGAGCCATTAGGAACAAACTCAGGTGACTTAAGCCCGACATGAAAATCCTCCACGTCGCACCCAGTTTATCCCCAGAATGGGGCGGTCCAGCTTATTCCGTACCCTCTCTCATCACCGCACTTGTACCGCAAGAAGTAATGTCTGAGGTTGCCACAACTCGCGGCTATAGGGTGGGCATGAATCCCATTCCACACCCCAGTGCTCCTACCCATATCTTCGACACCGATTTTCCCGACAGACTCTGGACTGCTCATTCAAGAGGTATGAGCCAGTTTCTCAATGAACACGTTGATCGGTTCGACTTGGTGCATGTTAGCGAAGTCTGGCATCATGGCGCCTATTCCGCCTACAAAGTCGCCCGCAAACGTAGCACACCATTCGTCATGAGTATTCGAGGAGAATTGAGCGAATGGAGTCTCCGACACAAAGCGCTTAAGAAGAAGATGTACTTGAAGACGATACTCAGCAAAATGCTGCGCAACGCTGACGCCCTGCACGCCATAACATCTGCCGAGAAAGATCAGATAGCCCGTCTCGGATACGACACCCGTGTCATTGTCGCGCCAAATGGTATAGACCCTCTCCTATTCGACAGCCTGCCCGATCCGTCCGAATTCATAAACAGATTTCCCAACTTGCAGGGACGTAAAATCATTCTCTTTTTGGGCCGGCTCAACCCCAAGAAAGGCCTAGAAATTCTTGCCCGCAGTTTTTCGACGATTTCTCGACAGTACCAGAATACCGCACTACTCGTTGTAGGACCGGATGAATCTGGCACACGGGAGAAAATGCAAGCCATACTCCGTTCGGAAAGCACACTTGACAGAACTGTGTTTACCGGCCTGTTAACAGGAGAGGACAAACTGGCTGCTATGGCTTGCGCCGATGTATTCGTCTTGCCCTCCCACTCGGATGTACTCGGTATTTCCGTACTAGAAGCTCTCGCGGCTCGCCTACCCGTAGTCATTACTGAGGGTTGTGAATTCCCCGAAGTGGCTGAGAACGGCGCGGGCTTTGTGGTAGAGGCGAGCGACAAACCCGTGGCCGAATCCATAAGCGCCCTGCTCTCCGACCCCGACCTGCGTGCCAGAATGGGAGAGAACGGCAGGAAACTGGTTACCGAGCATTACACGTGGCAGGCCACCGCATCCAAGATCGCCGACCTATACAGGTCTCTCATCGCCAAGAGGAAAGAGCGGACAGTCAAATGATGCGGAGAAGAGTTGCTGGTGGAGCTGGGGGGACTCGAACCCCCTACCTCTTCAATGCCATTGAAGCGCTCTCCCAGATGAGCTACAGCCCCACAGACTAGGTGCGGAAGACAAGCCTAAATATACCAAACCGCCCCGTCGTTGTGCAACGCGGACGCTCAAACCCTTCTAGCCCCCACGCTCCTCCCTCACCCTGAGCCACTCCGCCATCAGCTCCTCGTTCGGCGGGTAATACTTGCCCGGCGCCACACCCTCCGCGCGCACTTTCTCCTTGATATAGTTCTCCGCGCCCTCATGCTCTATCGCCCACTCCAAAGCGGCCTCGGCCATCCAAGACGGCACTACCAGAACCCCGTCATTGTCCCCGACCAGCACATCCCCCGGACGAACCAGCGCGCCGCCGCACTGTATCTGCACGTTCTCCTCCGCCGGAATCGCAGTCGGATTCCCGTGAAAACTGCGCGCCTTGGCATACACCCTCAGTCCATAATCCTCATCCAGCATAACGTCCAGGTCGCGGATGGCCCCGTCTATAACCACGCCGTCCGCCCCGTTCATAGCCAGTTGCAGCAGCTTCACGTCCCCCGCCACCACATCCTGCTTAGATCCCATAATGTCTGTGACCAGCACGTCGCCCGGCCCGCACCGGCCCATGGCCACGTACTCCACCGAGTCCTCTCCCGTCGCCCTCTCGCCCACTATGTCAGGGCGCACCGGCAGGAACCTCAACGTCCTCGCCCTCGCCGCCATCCGCTCCCTTCCGGGCGTGAAATTCACCAGTCCTTCACACACCGTCAGCGGAGACCCCATAGAGCGCACCGCGTTGTACACAGTCGCCGTCGGAATACTCTTCAACCCGTCAAGAACATCCTGGGACACTTCCACAGGCTTCATATCCAATGTAGGCATACTTTCTCCTTTGGCATTCACGCAACCCGATCTCAGAACAGCGCGGGCATTCACAGTCCGCATTGATGATATGAACCCGCGCCCACCCTGTCAATTACCGCGCCGTTCACCGCATCGCCACGCCCTTCCAAATCCGCCTCGTGTTTCCAATTACACTACTCAGACACTCCCATACTATGCTATAATATCCGCATGAAAAACACGATCTGCACCGCTGCATACATAAACGTGAGGTTATCAATGACAACCAGTTCAACTAAAAAATATTCTCCCCAAAGCTAAATGCTGGTGAATACAGGTCAAATGCAGGTACCAGCACTCACCTGTAGCCACCTGTTAAGGTCACCAGCATACACCAGAGCGACTATAAACCATAATATATGAAACCGCTCCAATCCGGCCCACTGACTGACACTCGACAAGAATCCTTCAGCCTGATTGATCGCCGATTCCGAAGAGACCCCAGACCGCCATACTTGCCCAAACACAACGCCTGCTCTATCATTCCCACCATGCTCGATATGCTGCAAACACCGTCCCATCCAGGAGAACAGAAATGATAACCAAATTCGACAGCCTCTACGCGGGCCACATTGACATGGGAAACGTCGGCTATGCCGGAACCGCCGTCAACGACCGCAGTTTCGACAACGACCACCTTGTAACCGCGTATGACAAGGCAGCCAACATAGCCCAGACTATGGACCGGCTCGGCTACGACACATTCTGGATGGCCGAACACCACTTCCAGCCCGAGGGTTATGAGTGCATCCCCAACGTACTGATGATAGCCGTCCACCTCGCGCACCTGACCCGGAACATCAAGATTGGCTGCGGCTTCAACATCACCCCAATGTGGCACCCTCTGCGCCTGGCCGAGGACTACGCCACCGCCGACATTCTCACGAACGGGCGCGTCATATTCGGCGTCGGGCGCGGCTACCACACCCGCGAGGTGGACACCTTCGGCTCCCCTCTGCTCGACCAGGAAGCGAATCGCAACCTCTTTGAGGAACAGGTTGAAATCATCTTCCGCTCATTCAACGAAGAGTCATTCTCCCACGAGGGCGAATACTACACCATCCCGCCCGAAGTCCCTTACCGCGGCTACACACTAAAAGAGATCACACTCGTCCCGCGCCCACAGACTCTACCCGTCGAGTGCTGGCAGCCGATACAGAGCGCGACCCCGCGCGGTCTCGACTTCATGGCCAGGCACGGCATCAAGGGCGTAATTGGAGGCGGCGTAGCCGAGGGCGGCGCGATGCACAGGGTCATCGAGGCTTACCGTGACGCCAATGCGCGCGCCGGCCGCGACCTCATGCTCGGCGAAAACCTGTCCATCGGCTTCCACTTCTACATAGCCGATACGCAGGAAGAGGCGATAGAGGCCGCCGCCGGATACTACGAGGAAAACCTGAAGATGTTCGGCCCGCTGCGCCTGGTGCGCGCCCTGAGCGACGACCAGATAGACGCGATGTCCGACCCCGTCCGCGCGCCGACAGCAGACCTGCCCCGCATCGAGGCCGCTGTGAGTACGGGGGGATTCCTCGCCGGCCCGCCCGAAGTGATCATCGAGCAGCTCAAGAAACTGGAAGCCGCCTACCCTGGCCTCGATAGAGTCGGCGTCAGTCACCCCGTCGGCACCCCCGAGTCAGTCATCCTAGAACAACTCCAGCGCTTCGCCGAAGACGTCATGCCGGAATTCCAAGGTTCTGCTATGAAGTTGGAGGCGGTGCCTGCGGACTAGCGCCACTTCCACTTGAATATGCCGGGCAACGACCTTTCCCCGGCATTCCGGCAAATCCTGATTCAGACAATAATAACACGAGCCTATGGCTGTATTGGTGGCCATAGGCTCGTATGGGAATAGGTTCGAGGTGTACTAAGGCAGCCGCGTCGCGTGCCACGACGTCATCTGCCAGTCGCCCCCATTGTTCACATACACCACAGTGTATTCCAGCGAGAAATGGTTGCCGTTTACGTGAACGTGCGCCCCACCCCGCACGATGGCTGAGTCGCTGTACGTCCGCACCGCTCGCGCTGTCGGCGTGATAGACTCGTAATTGAGCCTCCCTGACGCCAGTCCGCTTGTCAGACTCTCCTTCGTATCTAACGCCGCGGTCGTGTGAACGTAGCTCAGGTCGTCCGCCAGAATCCGGTCGAGAGTGTCAACGTCAGCCGCCACCATCGCTCCAAGACGTTCGTCCTCCAACCCCGCAATCGTCGCTTCTATGTCCTGTGTTACAGTCATGCCTACTCCTTCATGTTTTCGTAGTTTCAGAACTGACAATCCATCCGTATAACTGTAAACTAACGACTAGTAACTAACAACCGACAATGGAGGAACGTCATGGCGAACAAGAAAGGCGCCGGCCTGCTGATGGTCTGGTGCGAGGTCCCGGCTGACATCGAAGACGAGTTCAATCGTTGGTACAACGAGGAACATATCGAGGAACGGCTATCCATCCCGGGCGTCCTGAGTGCGGCGCGCTATGAAGCCGTGGTCAGCGGACCGAAACACCTGGCGGTTTACGAACTGGAAAGTTCCGCGGTGATGGAGTCGGACGATTACCTGAGAGTCCGCTCCAACCCTACCGAGTGGTCGAATCGAATGTCGCCAGAGTACACCGCTACCACCTATGTCCGCAACGTCTATGAGATGATTCACCCCGCCGGTCTGACCGACGAGATAGCCTCCAGTCCGATGGCCCCCGCGCTCCAGATAGGCCGGATGGATATTCCACCCGAAGTGGAAGCGGAGTGGAACCACTGGTACGACACAGTTTATGTGCCGAACTATGAGACAGTAACGGGTGTGCGGCGCGGACGGCGATATACCGCCGCGGTCGGCCAGCCAAAGTACCTGACAATGTACGAGTTCGATAACACCGAGGTGTCCAAAGGCGAGGACTGGCTGCGACAGCAGACCGCACACCCCGACAACGCCCGGATGCGCGAGGCGATGCTCCACCTGCCCGAATCGCCCGGCGTCTGGCGTAAGACATTCGAGCTTGGCCAGTAGTATTGGATAAGGGGTAACACTATGCCAACCGCCGCGCCATATGGTTCATGGAAATCTCCGATAACGTCGGACATGGTCATCCAGAACTCGGTCCGCCTAGGCTCCATCGCGCTTGACGGGACCGACATCTACTGGGTGGAAGAGCGGCCGCATGAGGGTGGCAGAAATGTGATAGTCCGACGATCAGCCGACAGCGCGACTGAGGACATCACCCCCGCCCCGTACAATGTGCGCACGCGCGTCCATGAGTACGGCGGGCTCTGCTTCTGGGTATCGGACCGCACGCTGCTGTTCTCCAACTTCGTGGATGGCCGTGTGTATCACCTGGAGCCAAATGGCGATCCATCGCCGATCACCCCGGAGGGCATTGACCTGCGCTATGCCGACGGAATGATTGACCGCACCCGCAACAGACTGGTCTGTATCAGAGAGGATCATCGCGATTCCGACCAGGACTGCGCCAACGAGATATTCGCACTCGACCTCGACGGACTCGGCGAAGGGGACGTTCTGGTCTCAGGCAGCGACTTCTACGCCTACCCGTCCGTCAGTCCCGATGGTTCAGTCATGGCATGGCTGAGCTGGGACCATCCCAATATGCCTTGGGACAGCACAGTACTGTGGACGGCCGACATTCTCGATGATGGATCGCTCGGAGAACACCGCAAGGTGGCGGGAATGCCGGGAGAGTCCATCTTCCAGCCGGAGTGGTCGCCTGACGGAATTCTTTACTTCGTCTCCGACCGCACCGGATGGTGGAACCTGTATCGCTGGCGGAACGGTCATATAGAGGCTATTTCGCCTATGACAGTGGAGTTCGGCGCGCCTGCCTGGGCGCTCGGCACACATACTTACGCCTTCGAATCCGCTGAGCGGATCGTGTGCGAATACGCCGAGAATGGCTTTTGGAAACTAGCCGCACTGAACACGCGCACCACCGATTTCGATCCGATAGAGACACCCTACACTGAGATGTCGCGCGGGGATATAAGGGCCGCGTCGGGCCGCGTCGTTCTGGAAGCGGGATCCGCGAGCCTGCCCGACGCGCTGCTGTCGCTCAACCCCGACACCGGGGCGATTGACGTCCTCAGGGAGTCGCGCTCGGTCCCGGTGGACGACGGCTACATTTCCATGCCGCAGCCCATAGAGTTCGAGACCGACAGCGGCTTGACCGCCCACGCCTTCTACTATCCTGCAAAGAACGCGGACTTCGTTGGGGCCGAGGGTGAAAAGCCGCCCCTCCTGGTCATCAGCCACGGCGGGCCTACGGGCACCGCTATGTCCTCTTTCAGCCTGTCCTATCAGTTCTGGACGAGCCGCGGAATTGCCATAGTGGACGTGAACTATGGGGGCAGCACCGGATACGGGACGGAGTACAGGCGACGGCTGAACGGGCAGTGGGGAATCGTCGACATCGCGGATTGCGTGAACGCTGCGCTGCATCTTGTGGACGCGAGCGAGGTGGACGGTGATCAGCTGATGATCCGCGGCGGCAGCGCTGGCGGCTATACCACGCTCGCTGCGCTGGCTTTCAGGGACGTGTTCAGGGTTGGCGCGAGCTACTACGGGGTGAGCGATCTGGGCGCGCTGGCTGAGCATACCCACAAGTTCGAGTCACGCTACCTCGACTCGATGGTCGGCCCCTACCCCGAACGCCGCGACCTGTATGAGGAACGCTCGCCGATCTACCATACCGAGGGTCTTTCCTGTCCTATAATCCTGTTCCAGGGGACGGACGACAAGGTTGTGCCGCCCGCCCAGTCGGAGATGATGCTCGACGCCCTGCGGAAGAAGGGCCTGCCAGTGGCCTACCTGTCATTCGAGGGCGAAGGACACGGCTTCAGGAACTCCGAGAACGTCAAGCGCGCGTTGGAAGCCGAACTTTACTTCTACTCCCGCATCCTCGGCTTCAACCTCGACGACGACATAGACCCGGTAGAGATAGAGAATCTCGGCTGAGGCTGAGGTCCACGCTAACCTATCCGTTTGACCCGGACTCGATAGCGAGTCGCCAAAGTGACCTGTGTTTGAACTCCGGCCACGCCGAGTCGCCTTCCCGATAGTCTTCCAGCCGCTCATAGCCGGTGAACATCCACCTCAGCCACAGCGTCTCCTCACAATCCCAGGCCCAGTGATACGTCCAGCCCGATTCAGACTCAACCCTGACCTGGTCCGAGGTGAGGTATCCTCCAAACGACATATGAACCGCATCCCAGTCCCTGGCGACTTTAGACCAGTCAGGAACCAGCTTGCCCGGGTCGCGCGAAAAATCGGGTTCGTTTCGTCCGCTGTTACCCTCCGCTGGGTAGTCCACGCACAGCCTGTGCCAGGCATTGGGACCATCAACCTCGAAAACACGGGCCGATTGGTCAACTTCCATTCGCCATACTACATATGGAGGCTGCCCAAATGCGGGGCGCAAGTCGCCCACTCCGAGGTCTATGGCCCCCAGCATCGGTGAAATGTTGCCAATCATCGTGGACGTGAACAGCAGCCCTCCGATGGGCTTGTGAGCGTAACGCTCCCAGCGTGTGGGAGGCTCTGACGGGGTGGTGAGCGAATCCCTCGAGGGCGCACTACCATCCTCGGACACCCATATCTGTCGCTCTCGAACCACCAGGCCGTTGATGGATGAGCAAGAATCTCCCGGAGGAATCCCTCATGTTTCGGCGACTCACGCTCGAGATAGGCCAGTATCTCATCCCTGCCGCTATTCCATACCTCTACTTCATTAGACGCTTCCGCGCACAGCCAGACGCTCGTCTCCGGCGCGGCCAGTTCCTCGGCACTCAGTCCCGATCCCGCCGCTATGGTCGCCAAAGCTCTCCCTACGGGTGACCTCAATTATCGCGGACAATTTCTCATCCAAGTCTCCCATATCAACTCTCGAACTCCACCGAATTGGGCCGCCGTCCCCAGCCGCAGGTCGTTTTGGCCCGCTTTCGGCCCGCCTGCGGTCTCGAATCTCAATTCTGTCGGCTTCCGTCTGACCATTTGGATATCCCGATAAGCCCACGACCCAGACGGCCATGTGTCCCGGATCAAACCCAATTGGGGCGTTCGACCAAAATGCCTGAATCGTGATATGAGAAGGTTCCTGTGTTGCGACCAACGGCACATCAAGACCCCAACGCGGTCTGTTGTCAGATTCTACGTAGATCAGATCCAATCCGTCCGGTTCGGACCGCCCTGGAGAAAGCCATTCTGCGATAGAGTCGAAGTCATTCGGATTGTCCGCGCCCAAATCGAACACCCTGGTGGCAGTAATGGAGACTGGAGAGGCTTGGCTATGAATCTCGAACCGGACTTTATTCGCGCCCTCGGCGTCAAGAACCTCAATACTGGAAGTGTCGAACGGGTCGTCAGGGCGAAGAGTCTCTACTCTGCCGTCCACGGTCCAGTCGCACGAGACCAGAATTCCCGGCAGACTTTGCATTTGGGACGAGTCCCTTTCCATAGAAATGAAGACGGTGGGCGGCAGGTTCGGAGGCGGTCTCCACTTCGGATCGTCCGGGTCGAGCCTCTGTGATCTGGCATAGTGCATAGATTCGTCCAACCTTCATGGCGCCGACAGTACTCGAACCGGCTTCCCTGCCAGAAACGCCCCGATGTCCTCAACGGCATCCTGGTAGAATATCTGGTATGTCTCCGTAGTCACGTAGCCCATGTGCGGCGTGAGAACCGTGTTCGGCAGCGTTCTCAGCGGGTGGTCCAGGGGCAGCGGCTCGATGTCGAACACGTCGAGGCCCGCGCCCGCTATCGCCCCCGAGCTCAGCGCCTCTATCAGCGCCGACTCATCCACTATCGGGCCACGAGACGTGTTGACCAGGTATGCCGACTCCTTCATCAGCAACAACTCGCGTTCGCCCAGCAGTCCGCGCGTCCTGTCGCTGAGAACCAGGTGTATAGTCACAAAGTCCGAGTCGCTCAGCAGTTCATCCTTCGATACTAGCCTTGCGCCGAACTCCCCCGCGCGCGCGGCTGTCAGGTTCTGGCTCCAGGCCACGAGATTCATCCCGAAAGCCGCGCCTACCCTCGCCACCTGCGACCCCAGCCTGCCAAGTCCGATGACCCCGAGCGTCTTCCCATGAAGTCCCTCGCCCATCGTCACCTGCCTGCCCGCTCTAGTCGCCGCGTCTTCGGTCGGCGCCTTGCGCACAAGCCCAAGAATGAGCGCCCAGGTCAACTCCTCCTCATACAGTCGCCGCGTCTTCGGTCGGCGCCTTGCGCACAAGCCCAAGAATGAGCGCCCAGGTCAACTCGGCTGTTGGGTATGGCAAACCGTCTGTCCCACATACCGCAACCCCATGCTCCACTGCCGCCCCCACATCTATCGAGGCGTTTCTCATCCCGGTGGTGACCAGTAGTCTCAGGTTCGGCAGGCGCGAAATCAGCGTCCGCGGGAACGGTGTCCGTTCTCGCATAGCCACCACGATTTCGTAAGGCCCCAGCCGCCGAGCAACCTCATCCTCGACCGACAGGTGATCGCTGAAGAATTCAACACTCACGCTTGACGGGAGAGAACCCCAGTCGGCCATATCCTGTGCGACGTTCTGATAATCATCGAGTACGGCTACTCCTGGCATCTGACAACTCTCCTTAACTCGGTCTCCGGTTGATCTTCCTGCCTTTCAGTATAGGCGTCCCCACACTACTTTCGTCGAATTGCCATGTCAACCGGCATCGGATTTCCATCTTTTGAAGCTGTGCCAGCCGCAAGACCCGCTGCAACGATAAGATAGTAACCATCGGTAACGAGCCAGCCAAACGAGCGTTTTCATAATTGAACGTCCCCGTAAACGGGCAAAGACGATTTTCAATTCCTAATGTTTACGCCCTGATGGTACAATAGAATACGATTCGGCCCCGATTGAGTAAGCTGCCATGAGGAAGTCCGTTGGCAATAAGAGAGATACTTGCGATTCCGCACCCGATTCTGAGACAGCGCGCCAGGAAGGTCAGACGGGTTGACAAGAGACTGCTCCAGCTTGCCCACGATATGGTTGAGACCATGCGCGCGGCCGGCGGCGTCGGACTTGCCGCAAACCAGGTCGGGGAGTTGAGACGCCTGATCGTCATTCAGATACCCGAAGAGGAAGAAGCGCTCATATACATAAACCCTGAGATACTGAGCCGCGGCGGCGAGCGCGAAGTGGAAGAAGGGTGTCTGAGCCACGCCGGATACCGTGCCATTGTAAACCGCTCCGAATGGGTCAGGTTCGGCGCGCTCGACCACACCGAGAAGATAGTGAAAATAAAGACCTGCGGCCTTCTTGCCCAGGCTATGGAACATGAGGTGGACCATCTGAACGGGATTCTATACCTTGACCACCTCGCCGAACACTCTACGCCCTATCGTGTTGATGAGAACGGGCAGCCGCTCGATAAGGAAGATGAGTCCGATGAAGGCGTGTCCCCCTCATCTCCCGACCCGTTAGTTCCCGAAGATGTTCCCGCATCATTGAAGATCAGGTAGTGTTTCGATTCCCACTCTGCCAGGTCGCGAGCGCCACCTGTGAAGGTGGCGCGTTTGTATATTACGAAGATTGGCTGTCATTGCGATGAACCCATTTGAAGAAAAAACTCAGGTTATAGTAAATCGCGCCGCCCGGATCCTTAAAGAGTTGGATGTGTCATCGTACCTGGTTGGAGGCGCAGTCCGCGACGCTCTGCTGAACAGGATGACCAGGGACGTGGACATTGTTGTGCCTGGGTCTGCGAACGAGTTGGGCGGCGCGCTGGCCCACTCGCTTGACGGGCATTTGATCCCTCTCGATCTCGGACGCGATGTTGCCAGGGTGCTTGTCGGAAACCGGGATCACAGGGTCATACTCGATTTACTAAGTCTGACCGAGGATGGCATTGACGCCGACCTTCGACGCCGCGACTTCACCATTAACGCTATTGCGACGCCTCTCGAATCGGTTGTGTCGGGAAATTGGGACCTGATTGACCCGCTCGGCGGTGTCCGAGATATTGCTTCCAGGAGAATCAAAGCCGTCTCCGACAACATCTTCGCCGATGACCCGGTTCGCCTTCTCAGGGCAGTTCGCCTGTCCGCCGAGACCGGGTTCAGCATCTTGCCTGAAACGGAGTCCCTGATCCGTCGCGACGCGCCCAGGCTCACAGAGTCTTCCCCCGAGCGCATCAGGGAAGAACTGTTCAGAATCCTGGCTGCGCCCGGAACGGTGCGCTGGATACGGATGATGGACCGGCTCGGTCTGATGTCTGTTCTCATCCCCGAGCTTGACCGCGCCAGGGGGATAAAACAACCCAAAGAACACTACTACGACGTCTTCGGCCATTTGGTAGCCGCGCTTGACTATGTCGACCAGATAGTATCCGGGCGCTTCTCATACGAGTTTGTACAAGACATGATGCCCGCGTTCGACGGGATGGACGCCTACTTCAGCCGCGAGGCCGCCGATGGACACACCAGAGGCGCCATGCTCAAGCTGGCAGCCCTATTGCACGACGTCGCCAAGCCTCACACCAAGACCGTCGAGCCGTCCGGTCGGGTCAGGTTCTTTGGTCATTCCGAGATGGGAGAAGAGATTGCGGAGGACATTCTCAGCCGCCTGCGAGTCGGCCGTAAAGGCGTCGGTCTGGTCAAAGGCATGATACGCCACCACCTGAGACCCAGGCAGATGGCGAGCGGCGGAGAACTTCCCACAAACCGAGCTATCCACAGGTATTATCGTGACTTGGGCGATGTTGCACTGGACACGCTATACCTGAACATGGCAGACTTTCTTGCGGCGCGTGGCCCGCTGCTTACTCCCGCTGAAATGCGAAACCAGGTGAGGGTCATAGAACATATTCTTGCGGTCGGTCCTCAGAAAGAAACCTCCGTCGCGTCGCGCAAGGGACTGCTGACCGGCTACGATATTATGAAAGAACTCCATATTGAACCTGGTCCGCTCGTTGGGCAGCTTCTGAAATCCGTCGGGCAGGCGGAGGCGTACGGTCAGGTTACAACCAGAGACGAGGCATTGAAATTGGCCAGGACTAACTTTAGAACAGGAGTAGCCGGTGGGTAGGTACGGGCGAACTGTCGCCATCATCGCTGTTGTGGTCATTGCGGCCGGACTTATCCTCGGCTTCCAGACGATCTCAATCGGTAATTTCCAGCGAGGTTCGGACACTCTGTTGGGCCTGAGCTTGGGATTGGACCTGCAGGGTGGCAGCCACCTGGTCTATCAGGCAGCCTTGACTGACCCCAATGGGGCTCCCGTAGAAGTCACCCAGGACCAGATGGACGCACTGAAACTCACTATCGAACGACGTGTAAACAGTTCCGGGCTGGGCGAGCCGATCATCCAGCTTCTGGGTTCCGACAGACTCCTGGTGCAGCTTCCAGGCGTAAGTGATCCGGAGCGCGCAAAAAGGCTGATAGGCGAGACCGCCCAGCTCAAATTCAAGCGGCGCGTGTTCAACGTATCGCGCGACCTTGAGGAGATAACGGCCGCGGACATCGCGGGCGTGAGAGTGGATTTCCTCCCCGACGTATCCGACACCTCTACCGACGAGCTCGCCACATCCACGCCGGACACCGCCCAGTCGGAGGAAGAGGCGCCCATCGCCCTGATGATCAAGTTCACCGAAGAGGGCGCGCCCAAGTTCCTGTCGGTCTTTCTGAGACTGGCCCAGAGCTACTTCGTATATCAACAGGACTTTATCCAGAGACAGCAGGAAGACCCTGCCGCATCTCCTTTCGGCGGTAGATTGCCCAATACGCTCGACATATCAATCGAGGGGAACGAACAGCAGCGATTCACAGCGAGCTATCTCACCGTGCAGCGAATGGATACGACGACTTATGCGTTCGCTCTTCCTGTCGAAGAGGAAACCCAGGCGCAGCCGACTCTGGAAGTCGCGCGCCAGAGAGTGGGAGACAAGCCGCAGGTTCTCTTTACGGAGATTATCGGAACGGTTGACGAAGATATAGGTCTGACCGGTGACAATCTCGCGCGCGCCTTCCCGGGCCAGCACTCCCAGTCCAGCATCCCCATCGTCAATCTGGAGTTCGACAGTGAAGGAACCCGGATATTCGGTGAACTTACCCTGGATATCGTTCGCAAGCAGGAGACCGAGGGTACAAGAGATCAGATAGCCATCTTCCTCGACGACATTGAGCTTATCTCTCCCACCGTCCAGACTGCCATTACCGCGGGAACCGCGATAATACAAGGTAGAGACTTTACGGTAGAAAGAGTGCGCGACCTGTCACTCCAGCTGGAGGCTGGTCGGCTGCCCTTTGACATAAAGCTCATTCAGGAGCGTGACGTCGACGCTATTCTCGGCGCGGATTCGCTCGCCAAGAGCGTCGTCGCCGGATTGGTCGGCCTGGGCTTGGTACTGTCGTTTATGACCCTGTACTATCGCCTGCCCGGACTGGTCGCTTCCATAGCCTTGATAATCTATGCCATGCTGGTGATGGCGATCTTCAAAGTGCTTCCGGTTACCCTGACTCTCAGCGGAGTGGCTGCGGTCATTCTGTCAATAGGCATGGCGGTGGACGCCAACATCCTGATATTTGAGCGCATGAAAGATGAACTGCGCGCCGGCAGAACCCTGCTGTCCTCCATAAACATCGGGTTCGACAGGGCGTGGCCCGCGATTCGTGACGGCAATATATCCACTCTGATAACCTGCGGCATCCTGTTCTGGTTCGCCGACCAGTTGGGCGCCAGCATAGTTCAGGGATTCGCCGTAACCCTCGCGATTGGCGTCCTTGTCAGTATATTTACCGCAATCACCGTCAGCCGCACGCTGCTGCGTTTCATGGGCACTTCCAGGCTGACCAGGACAATGAGAATTTGGCTGCCGTCCGGCGGAAGCGAAGTGCCGCAGCAGTTTATGGCCGATACCGCCGACTAGAGGAGCTTGAATTGAATTTCGTAGGCAAGAGGGGCTGGTTCTATCTCGTTTCGCTGGCGGTTATTCTGCCCGGCGTAGTCTTTCTCATAATCACCCCGGGCCTGAATCCGGGCATAGATTTCACCGGAGGCTCGACTCTCACCCTGGAGTTTGAGAACGATGTCAGCCAGACCGACCTCAGGGACCGCCTCGCCTCACTGGGACACCCCGACTCCACGGTGCAAAAGCTCGGTGACCGGACTTTCTTCATACGAACGAAAGAGTTGACCGACGACTCCAAGACGTCCCTCGTTGATGCGCTCGAAGCGAATCTGTCCCCCGACGGCCTGACCGAACTGTCATTCGACCTCGTATCGCCGATTGTCGCTTCCGAAACGGTGCTCAACGCACTCTACGCGGTGCTCGCCGCCGCGGTCGGCATCTTCATATACGTATGGTGGGCTTTCAGAAACGTTCCCAGCCCTTTCAGATATGGCGCCGCCGCCATAGTCGCGCTAGTACATGACACCGTCATAGTTATCGGGATATTCTCCATACTCGGCGCCGTCCTCGATATGGAAGTCGGAACCATGTTCCTTATTGCCATTCTGACCGTCATCGGATACAGCGTGAACGACACCATTGTCGTGTTCGACCGGATACGCGAGAATGTGACCATACACCCCAACCGCGAACTGTCCGAGGTCGTCAATCTGAGCATATCGGAGACAATCGGCAGATCCCTCAACACAAGCATAACGCTGACCATAACGCTGCTCGCGCTCTTCCTCTTTGGCGGAACAACCATTCGCGAGTTCCTGCTCGTCCTGTTGATAGGCGTTGTGGCAGGAACATACAGTTCCATCGCCATAGCGAGCCAGATGCTAATCTCATGGGAGTACGGCGACATAGGCGGTGTCTTCAGACGCATCAGGCAGCCCCGCGGCGCACCCGCCTGACCCATGAAAGCCTGTATCTCTCCGATAAGGGTGAAATAAATAGTCCTCTCCAATCTCAAAAGGGAGAGGACTATTTGACGATATAATTACTTCACGGTATTAAGACGATTCGCCCCAACGCCTGCCTGTCCACGACCATCTGAACCGCCTCATCCGCCGCCTCGAGAGGCATCCGCGCGTGAACCACCGGCTCTACCTCCCCTCCTGCCACAAGTTCAACCGCAGTCGCTATATCGCCGAGGCTCGCGCCCGTCGAACCATGAATCACGGCGTCTCTGAACATAATATCGGTCAGGCTGATAGGAGTTCTGCCGCCCGCGACCTCTCCGAGCAGGACAATACGCCCATACTGCGCAAGGCTGCGTATCGAGCTGCCGAACGTGGCCGAGCCGACCGTATCTATTACCACGTTCGCCCCGGCGTCTTCAGTGAATGCGAGGACTAACTCCGAGAAGTCCAGTTCGCCACCCATTATCACGCCTCCGGGCGCGAAGCGTTCCAGCACGTCCATCTTTTCGGGTGTGGAGGTGGCCGCGAATACCTGCGCTCCCAGCGCGGACGCGATCTGGATAGCATGAACACCCAGTCCGCCCCCGGCGCCCGTTACCAGCGCGACCTCTCCCGCCCCGGCGTTGGCTACCGACTTTATCGCGCGGACACACACTCCAATCGGACAGGCCAACAGCGCCGCGCCGGTCAAGTCCAGACCATCGGGAAGCCGGGTAACGCTCCGCGCTGGCATCCGAACGTACTCTGCGAATCCGCCGTTCATTCCATGTCCGACCCCGCGCCCCATGCGGCATCGGTAGTCCATGCCCGCGCGGCACCTGTCGCACTCGCCGCAGAAGGCCGTCAGCGACGCCACAACCGCGTCCCCCTCCGACAAGCCCGTGACACCTTCGCCCACCTCCGCGATACGACCGGAGATTTCATGGCCCAGTATGACCCCATGGTCAACCCCTCTTCGCAGCAGACCCGTCATTATGGCTACGTCATGCCCGCACAGGCCCGCCGCCTCTACCTTCACGACCACCTGGCCCGCGCGCGCGCGCGACTCTGCGACATCTCTGACCTCCAGGTCAGGCGTTGTTCCCGGTTCTTTGACAAAAAGCGCTTTCAACTCTCCTCCCCTAGTCCGCCGACTGCATCAGGCTGGGAAGATATTCCGAAGCACCCCGTATCGTCTCTCCCAAAGACCTGTTCCTGTCAACAGTTTCAGGGCTTTCCTCCGCGAACGGGGTAGAGGCCAGCAGCCTGAATATCTCCGCGGCCCCCTGGTGGAAGTGCGGGGTCACGCCCACGGCGTCGAACGTGGCCGCTATCTCCTCCATCTCGCCTATCCAACGGCCCGCGTTCGCCGGAAGCCCCGGAACGCCGGACTCCATCGCCGACAGCGCGCCCTGCTGGCTATATGAAAGCTCCGCAACCAACTCGTCGTACAGTCCCAGGGACTGCGCGGTGGTCAGCATCGCCACCCGGAGCGCCGAAGTCCCCTTTGTCATCGAGGCGTAGCACATCTTGATGCCGGACGCTCTGCCTATCTCGGGTCCCAGGTTTCTTACGGCGATGCCTTTCCCGTCCAGTTCATCCATCAGCCCGGCGCCGGGACCTGAGGTATATATGCGCGGCGTCGCCCCCCGCGCGGGAGAGCCACCTATTATACCGCCGTCTATATACTCGCCCCCCGCGTCGTTTATCATAGATTCCATGCGCCGCGCCGTCTGCGGGGAGACCGCGTTGCAGTCCGCGAACGGACGCGATAGACCAGTGGCGCGTATCGTGTCCGCGACGTTTTCCGCGACGCCCATAGCCTCCGCAGGAACCAGTATGGACATGATCAGGTCCGCCTCGGACACCATCTCGTCCAGCGTTTCCGTGTCTCGGAATCCTCCCGCCTCCGCAAGGTCTTTCGTTCGCTGGCTGCGGCCCGCGAGACAGGTTATTACGTCATATCCATGCTCGGACAGAGCCTTGCCGACTCCGTGTCCCATGTCCCCGGGACTGAGGATTGCTATTGTCTTCAGGGTCATTCTCGTCTCCTCGCCCATATCGGCTATCACACCCGCATTATATGGCAGTCATTCAAAGCGGGCAATCTGTCCGCTCGAATTGGCAGGGGCTTTCCAAAGGAGAATAGTGAATTTTGAATGGGGGAGGACATATATCTCGGACTTAGAGTGCAGATGGCCTCTCGTGGCAACTGCCACCTGCAAACACCCGTTCAGAGAGTTTTTTCGGGTGTCGGGGTTTCATCAATTGAGAGGAAAGTCTATCGCCTGCTGTGCCGTTGCTGTGTCATTGTATGCAGGATAGGCTCCAGCTCCCGTTCCGTTCACAGACTTCTATCATCGCTAGGAACGCGGCTCTCTGCAAGTCTGAGATACTAGCTTTGGTATTTACAAACCTGCGAAGTGCAGAAGTGCTTGCTTGTCCGCAAGATGATACATCGGAAGCTAGTACTGTTTCCATGTAAATTTGCAGTGTCATTAGAAATTGGTTAGTCTTGAGCATGATCTTTTTGTGAGGACGTGCCGAGACATGACCGCCATAAAGTATAAAGTTGAGTTGACACAATCCGAACGGGCCAGTCTGACGGAGGTCACCAGCAAGGGAAGGTCGTCAGCGCGCAAAGTGAAGCGAGCGCTTGCGCTGTTGAGGGCCGACGAGGGAATGTCTGACCCTAAGATAGCGGAAGCGATTTCCATGAACGCTGATACGGTAGCCAGGGTTCGGAAACGATTCTGTGAGGAGGGACTGGAGAGAGCGCTCAACGAACGTCCCCGTCCTGGACAGAAGCGAAAGCTGGACGGCAGACAGGAAGCGCATCTGGTTGCCATAGCTTGCAGCGACGCGCCCGAAGGACACACCCACTGGACACTCCAACTGCTTGCAGGCAAGGTGGTACAGTTGGGATTCTCTGAGGGTATCTCCCCCGAGACGATTCGACAGATACTCAAAAAAACGAACTGAAGCCCTGGAAGAAGAAAGAGTGGTGTATCCCCAAGGTGAGCGGGGAGTTCGTGGCTCGAATGGAGGACGTGCTGGACCTGTACAGCGAAGACTACGATCCGGAGCGTCCGGTGGTCTGCTTCGACGAGACATCCAAACAGTTGATTGAGGAGACCAGAACACCCATAGCTCCCAGAGCCGGACGATTGAAACGCTATGACTGCGAGTACAGGCGAAACGGAACTCGGAACCTGTTCATGTTCTGTGAACCGAAAGGAGGGTGGAGACACGTGGAGGTGACCGAAGCGTCGCACCGCTGTGGACTTCGCTCAGCAGATGCGCTGGCCGGTTGACGAGGCGTACCCTGCCGTGGGGACAATCCGTCTGGTATTGGACAACCTCAACACCCACAAGTTCGGCTCTCTACGAAGCGTTCGAGCCGTCTGAAGCGCGCCGCATAGCCAGGTGTCTGGAGTTTCATTACACCCCCAAGCATGGAAGTTGGTTGAATATGGCGGAGATAGAGTTCAGCGTCTTCAGCAGACAGTGTCTGAATCGTCGCATAGGCGACGAAGAGACCTTGAAGCGAGAGGTTGCCGCGCTCGAACGGGAGCGCAACGAAGCTTGCGCCACCATAGACTGGCGGTTCTCCACCACAGACGCTCGCGCTAAACTCGAACATATCTACCCAGTATCATTACATTGAAATGGTACTAGGATCTGGACATCTGTACCGTCCTTTCAGAATACTGACCGCGTTTTCTACCATCATGCAGAATGGAGCCGCGCAAATGGACGCTGAAATCATTCTGGCTGATGTTGGCCCTAACCTCGGTGCTATCGACCGCTCCGCGCTAATTGCGACCGATTATGTCGTCGTTCCGCTGGGGGCAGATCTGTTTTCTCTCCGGGGCCTACACAATCTCGGCCCCACCCTCAGACGCTGGCGACAGGATTGGAAACGCAGGCGAGACAACTGGAGCGAGCCAGATTTCCCTATTCCAAAGGGAGACATGAAGCCCATAGGCTATGTAGTGCAACAGTACAGTGTACGATTGAACCGCCCTGTGAGGGCTTACGACAAGTGGGTTAACCGGATGCCGGAAGAATACGCCAAAAACTTGTTGGAAGACGATACGGGCTCCTACGCCGCCACTCCTGCAGAGGACGGCGAACACGCTCTCGCCACCGTCAAGCATTACCGAAGCTTCGTCCCGATGGCTCAGGAAGAACGCAAACCGATCTTCAAACTGACCACTGCGGACGGTGCCTTTGGCAGCCACGCCGCGGCTGTCCGGGATGCATACACCGATTTTGAGACGCTGGCCGCTAAAATATACGACAGAATATCCCCAACAATTGGGGAACCGACCTGACGGCCTCGGCCTTCGCAGGGGCAGGTATTCAAGAGCGGCCGGTGAACGCGGGCATTACCTCTTTGGCGAACAGGCGAAGCTGGCTCATGAACTCCACGCGGGGCATTCCCTCCGCCCAGTGCAGGATTACGTTCTCGAGGCCCGGATACTTTCTCTCCAGGTCACGCAGGAATTCGACAAAGTCCTCGGCGGGGCCGCATATCCACGCCTTCTGCTCCACGCCGTCCTCGATGCGCGGCGTTCTCGCGGGCGCGCCCGGAGTGCCCCAGGTACGGCCCTGCTCGTCCGCGTAGCGCACGAATCCGAACGGCGCGAACCACTTGTAACGCTCATCGTGATACGGCCTGAGACGGTTCATCGCCTCTTCCTGGCTGTCGGCTATGTAGAACCCGAACCCCAGAGCGAGGTCCTCACCCGGGGCGAGGTCTCGCCCATACTTGGCGGACGCCTCGCGGTACTGCTCGAAAATCTGCTCCACCAGCGTCTCGCCAGTCAGGGCGACCACGCCGTTTATCCCGTGCTTGGCGATAAAGTCTATTGTTCTGCCGCTGACGATGGGCTGCCACATCTGCACCGGCAGATGCTTTGGGCGAGGCACAAGCGTCACCTCTTCCAAGTCGTAGCCGCGGTACTCCACCTGAGCGGGAACCGAGTAGCGTTTCCCCTTGTGCGAGAAAGACTCCTGGTTGAACGCCTTGAAGATGATCTCCATCTGTTCTTCGAATATCTCGCGGTTGGCGTCATTGTCTATGACCGGCGCGCCCAGGGATTCTACCTCTCGGCTGTGGTATCCGCGCCCCACTCCGAATATGATGCGCCCGTCGGTCAGAATGTCCGCCATCGCGTAGTCCTCGGCCAGCCGGATGGGATGCCACATCGGGACGATATTGAACGCGCACCCGAACTTCAGCCGCTCCGTCCGCGACGCCAGGTGAGTCCCTAGCAGAATGATATTGGGAATGCACTCATAGCCCTCATGCTGGAAGTGGTGTTCGGCCATCCAGAGCGCGTAGAAGCCGAGTTCGTCCATAAGTTCAGCGACCTGCCCGGCGGTGTCAAGGCTTTCGGCAAGCCGCTCACTCGGATAGCGGCGCCGGTCGGCGGGCGTCCCATCGCTGCCCAAGCCGCTCACTCGGATAGCGGCGCCGGTCGGCGGGCGTCCCATCGCTGCCTACGTTATCAAGGTCTATGTTCCCGACGTACAGTACCGAAAAGTTCTTTATCATTACGCCTTACGCCCCCAACAATTGGAAGTTAGTCACACATGTGCACCGCTATGGCACGTCCATTTTTCTCAGGCGATAGACCGTCAGGTACAGGAACACGACGGACACCAGAACCGCGCCGACGATTGCGGCGGGAAACTCGATTACGCGCTCCCCAAGCGATTCCAGGCTGTCCGAGCCCAGACCGTGCATGACTGCCAGCGCGTAGCCTCGCACGCTCAGGTATCTTATACCACCTATGAACGTGCTTAGAATGCCCTCCCACAGGAACACATAGACTATGGCGAAGGGCAGGGCGCGAGTGGTGATGAGTCCGGCCCAGGTGAAGACGGAGGCATAGGTTATCACGCCGGCCAGGAGAGCTGCGGCTACGGCCAGGGCAGATCGCAGGTCTCCGTCCAGCCCGATGTAGGCCGCAGCCGCGCCGCTCACTACTGCCAGAGGCCCCGCGATGACGACTGACGCGAGAAATTTCGGAATAGCTATGCGCCAGCGCGCCACCGGCTTCAGGAAGACGTAGCTGAGCGTCTTGTCTTCTATCTCATTGCCGAACGCCGCGGTCGCCAGCGCCATCGTTACGAGGGGCATTATGACGCCCACCATGAGGCCATCGAGAAGGGCGTTGATGAACTCTTCGTCAGCGTCAGCGCCGTCTCCGCCGGGCACCAGGGCAAGTCCGACGGGTACGACGGCCAGCAAGAGTATCAGAACCACACGCCACTTGCCGCTCAGCTGTCTCAGGGAGAGAGTGAGTATCTGTACCATCTACCGCTCCACCACGTACTCGAACAGGCTTTCGAGAGAGTCGTCCATCGGCTCGACCCGCAATAGTCTGACAGCGTTGTCGCGGGCCAGTCTCGCAAGCGACCCTTGCAGGGCGGCGACGCTGCGGCTGTAAACTATCAGCTCCCCGTCTTCGGAGACGGTCACCGTGTCAACTTCGTCCATGCTCATGATGGCCGAGGCCATGACCCGGGGCGAGTCCACGACCACACGCACCTTGTACGCCTGTTCGTCCAGCTTGGCGCGTATGGCCCTGAAGTCACCAGCCGCGGCCAGTTTACCGCTTATCATAAGCAGTATGCGGCTTGCGAGAGTTTCGACCTCTTCCAGGATATGCGACGATATTAGAATCGTGCGGCCCTCGGCCGCCAGCCATTCCATCACGTCCTGGAATTCGATCCGCTGGCGCGGGTCGGTGCCGTTAAGCGGCTCGTCCAGAATTATTACCTGAGGATCGTGTACAAGCGCGGCGGCGAGGCGCATACGCTGTCGCATCCCGCGCGAATACGTCCCCATCTTGCGGTTCTGCGCGTCCTCGAGGCCCACTATCGAGATGGCGCGGTCAACGTGGTCGTCCATACGCGCAAGAGCGTGCAGCCTCGCGGAGAACTCCACCAGCTGCCGGCCGGTTAAGAAGTCGTAAACTGATTCGTGCTCGGGCATGAAGCCCATGCGACTGTACAGGCCCGGGTTGTCGCGTACCGGCTCTCCAAGCATCCTGATGTCGCCTCTGGAGCAGCCCGCAAGCCCGGCTATCAGGTGGAGAAGCGTCGTCTTGCCCGCTCCGTTGGGGCCGAGCAGTCCAGTGATTCCGGGGCCTAAATCGAACGAGACTTCGTTGACCGCAACGACGCTGCCGTACCATTTAGACACATCCACGACCTCGATAGCCGAGTCCGCGCCGGCGCTGTCAGGTAGATCGTTCAAGTTGAAAGCCTCCGGTAGCGGTCCCATAACAGAAAACCGGGAATACTAACCACGACGATGTACCATAGAATCGGCGCGGCGTCCGGCAGTTTGGCAACCTGTTTCATAACAGTGTCGTCGGTATCCTTGTCGAATATCATGTCGCTGATGTGGATCGGAACGTTGCCTATGTCTATAAGCCCTACCAATGGGGCGAAGTCCGTATCTGCCAGCAGGGAGCCGTTCTCCCGATCCACGACAACGCCGTTCTCCCTGGTCTCTCCTTCATCAAACCCACCTACGAGAATCCCGGCGGCGGCGGCTGAGATTAGCCACAGGCCAATGACAAACGCCGTTGCATACACTCGGCGAGATGTGAACGCGGCCGCGGCCAGCGGTATCGTCGTCGTCATTATCGCTATCACCAGTCCCGCGCCCAGGAACTTTGGTATGTCCGCCCAATTGTCGCGCAGGTAGTCGAGCGGCTGCGTCGCGCTCATTGTCAGGCCGACCATAAGAAGCGCCTGTCCCGCGTATATGAACAGAATGCTCACTATGAAGAATGCCGCCCAGCGGCCAAGAACATAGTCGGTGAATGTCAGCGAGCGAACCAGGTAAAGGGTTATTACACCGCTCCGCCGATCAGGACAGAGGAGTTCGGGTGCGATAACCGCGGAGAAGAGAAGGAGAACCAACGAGACAATCTGGTAGTAATCGGCGTGTCCCGGAATGGACACGGCGACCCCGATAATTCGTTCGGTCGTGGCGGCTATAATTATGAATACGATGGCCGGAGCCATAACCGCGCCGAAGAACAGGATGGGCAGCACTTTCGCCAGCGTCCCGCGCCCTATACCGAAAGACGTGCGGATTCCATTGACGAACAGCGCCTTTCGAGCGCGCGTCCTGCCCTCGCGCGGGCCGTCATAACGCTGGTAGCCCAGGTCGAAAAGCTGTCCTTCGGGTGCGTTCATATGGTGTCCATACCTATCGTCACCGATCTTATCTGAAAATTTCGGTCAATCGGTGACGACGAGGCCCAAGGCGGCGCAGCCTCACACCAGAATCCACCAGCGCATCCCTGATTTTGTCATATTCCTCCACTCCAACCCCCTGCACCGCGACCGAGTAACCGTCCGGCGAACAATCCAGTCCACGTTCCAACAGCGCGGACATGAGCGTTTCCACTCCACCATCTACGTCTATGAAAACGGTCTCCGTTTCCCTGGTGAATCCCGATACCTCCCCGGACTCAACGATCTGCCCGCCTTCCAGAACGACGATACGGTCGCAGGTCGTTTCCACGTCGCCCATGAGGTGCGTCGAAAGCACGATGCTGATTCCGAACTCCCGCCCTGTGCGGCGAATAAGGGTGAGCATCTCATCGCGCCCAACCGGATCCAGTCCGGCGGTCGGTTCGTCCAGCATCACTATCACGGGATCATGAACCAGCGCCTGGGCCAGTTTGACCCGCTGTATCATTCCGGTGGAATATTCACCGATGGAGCGGTATCGTTCCTCGTCCAGACCGACGTGACGCAGGGTGTCGGCGGCCCTGGTTCGCGCGGCGGCGGGAGGAAGACCGCTCACCTGCGCCATGTGGGTCAGAAACTCGGACGCCGTAACCGAGGTGGGCAGACAGTCGTGCTCGGGCATATAGCCCAGCCGACTTCTGATCTCGACATTCTCATAGGGACGCTCGTCCATCACGGACGCCGAACCCCCGGTTGGAGTCAGCAGACCGAGGAACAGCTTTATGGCGGTGCTTTTGCCTGCGCCGTTCGGGCCCAGAAGCCCGGTTATCCCCTGCCCAATAGCGAAGTTCACCCTGTCCAAGGCGACGATCTCGCCATACCTCTTGGTGAGGTCTTTCGCCTCCATTATCGTTGTCATGGACAAAATTATACATCATCCCCCGTCTTCCATGCAGAGCAATCGCATCTAAATTTCACTGATGTTACGCAGCCTTGAGGAGTTGCAGTTCGCCAAAAGTATGGTGGACAGCCTTGAGATATATATGGATCCTCAACGCAAAGTGGAACTGGCGCAGACGCTCGCCGGCGCGGGGAGCGCCCTGGCCTCGACCCAGATTCAGGCTGTGCGTGAGACCCTCGTATATGGCGGATAGCGGCCTGCGTGGGGGATGTTCGGCTCTTTTTATATGACTGGTCACTTGGTACGTCCATATGTGTCAGGGATTCTGCAGAGTCTTTGCAAAGTCTGAATTAATCGGGGTGAACGATTCGGATCGAACAGCGGCGAGTGGGCCGGATTGGAACGATTTCATATAGCGCCATTTATAGTTGTGCTGGTGAGTGCTGGTGACCCTAACAGGTGGCTGCAGGTGGGGTGCTGGTGTGAATTATCACCTGTATTTGACCTGCATCCACCAGCATTTAGCTTTGGGGAGAATATTTTTCAGTTGAACGGGTTGTCATTGATAACCTCTGGTTTATGGGGTTTTAGTTCTTAGTTCTGGAGTGTATTGTAGCACAGCAGGAAGTGAATATGTAGTAATGTGGGAAACTCAGTCCGACTTTGGAAAGGCGCCGCGAAGCCCGGTGAACCGACTGACGGCAGGCCGGTTTCTTGGTAGTGTTTTCCTGATTTAGTCTGCAATTTTCCCTAGCGGTCACAATCGCAGCGCGGGCCATGCGGCACCGTTCCGTACGGTCAACCTTGGTCTGTCCATCCGGCGATGCGCATACCCGCCATACGAATCTTGGGAATGCCCCGGCAAGCTGCGGAACGTGAGGACTATACGATGAAGCACAGCAATCCCCTTTTCGTTCTGGCCCTGCTGGGCGCGCTTGCTCTTGCCGTCCTGCTCTCCGCATCGGCCAGTCCGGCGCAAGCTCAGGCATCGCCGTCCGTTTCGGTCAGTCTCTCCGCCGACTCGGTGGAGCCGGGCACCGCGATCACCGTCACCATGTCCTTTGGCGGCCTGGAGACCGATTCCGACACCGCCACCAAGGACTACATCTTCCGCGCCGACGTGAAGAAGTCCGACGACTCGGACGTGGATGTGTGCGAAGACCAGGCCAACGGCTACGGTCTGGGTGTGGACCGCTACATGTGGCAGGTGGACGAGGACCCGGAGGTCCGCATCGGCGCCATCTCCGCCGCCTGCCCGCCGGGCGATTACACGGTCAGGGCCAGCATCTCTTCGCCCGACAACGTGGAGTTGGCCTCGGCCACCGCGGGCTTTTCGGTCGTCAAGCCGGAACCGCCGGCTTCCACAGACGCGACGTTAAGCAGCCTGACGCTCAGCGGCGTCACCCTGGAGTTCGACTCAGCCACCACCGAGGTCGGCAACGATGTGGCGGAGACCGCCGTAACCGCAACGACCAATGACGACGGCGCAACTTACATGGTCAAGCTGGACGGCGTGGAAGATGCGGACGGGACCGTCCCTCTTGCCGTGGGCGAGAACGTCATCACCGTCGAGGTGACCGCCGAGGACGGCAACACCGTCAAGACCTATACCGTGACCGTGACACGGGCCGAGGTCGACAAGAAAGGCCAAATGGCATCAAACTCCCCAAAGGAAGACCCGCAGCCTTCGGTAACCGTCACCTTATATTCTGCCGGGCTGGTGATCGAAGGCACCGCAATTACTGTCACCATGAGCTTCAGCAACCTGGAGACCGATTCCGACACTTCCACCATTGACTACACCTTCCAGGCGAACGTAGTGGACTCGGACGGCAATGATGCCGACGCCTGCGAGTCGGCGGGCTTCATTGGGGTGGGCAACTACATCCGCCAAGTGGACGAGGACCCGGAGGAACGCACGGGGTGGATTTCCAACGACGGCTCCACCGACACCGACATCGCCGGCGCGACGAACCGCGCCTACACCCCTGTTCCCACCGACGAGGGCAAGACCATCAAGGTTCGGATGTCCTTCACTGACGACAACGGCCAGGATCATGCCTACACCAGCACCCCGACAGCTACGGTGACCCCGGCAATACCGATGAACACGCAGCCAGAACAGCAAGAGGAAAATCAGCAGCAGGCGGAAACCGGCCCGACAGTGGCGGTGTCGCTATCGCCCCCCACGGCGCCGGTGGGCACGACTATTGACGTGACGATGACCTTCGCAACCTGGAGCACGACTCAGACACCGATACTAAAGACTACATCTTCCGCGCCGACGTGAAGAAGTCCGACGACTCGGACGTGGATGTGTGCGAAGACTAGGCCAACGGCTACGGTCTGGGCGTGGACCGTTATATGTATCAGGTTGACGAGGACCCGGAGACCCGCACGGGAACCGTCTCCGCCGCCTGCCCGCCGGGCGATTACACGGTCAGGGCCAGCATCTCGCCTCCCGACAACGTGGAACTGGCCTCGGGCAGCGCGAGCTTCTCGGTGGCAGAACCGCCGCCGCTTTCCAAAGACGCCGCACTCAGCGCCCTGGCGCTCAGCGGCGTCACCCTGGCGTTCGACTCTGACACTACCCAGTACAACGCCGATGTCGGGAGCGACGTTTCGGAGACCACCTTCTCCCCGTCGTCGTTCGCCGTCGGGGAGACCTATGAGATCAAGCTGGGCGGTGTGGCGGACACGGACGGCGTAATCCCGCTCGTCGTGGGCAGCAACGTCATCACCATCGAGGTCACCGCCGAGGACGGGCTGACGACCCGGACCTACACCGTCACCGTCACCCGCGCCGCGCCGCCTCTCTCCACTGACGCGACGCTGGGTAGCCTAAGGCTCAGTGGTGTAACCCTAGCGTTCGACCCGGCCAGTATAACCTACACCACCGAGGTCGGAAACGTGGTTGCCGAGACCACCGTAACTCCGACAACGAACGACGACGGGCCCACCTATGAGATCAAGCTCGGCGGGGTGGCCGACGCGGACGGGATAATCCCGCTGGCCGTGGGCAGCAACGTTATCACCATCGAGGTGACAGCCCAGAACGGACAGACGACGAAAACCTACACCATCACCGTCACTCGTGCCGCGCCCGACGCCACCGCGCCGGATGCGCCCGACAGACCAACCGGGCAGTCCACCGGCGAGGGAGCGGTCTCGCTGGACTGGAACGACGTGCCAACGGCGACCTCCTACACCGTGCGGGTCTGGCAGGTTGACGCCTATACCGAACTGTCCACCGATGCCAGCGTGAACGGCATCATCATCACGTTCAATGGCTCCAGCGCCACGGTCAACGGCCTGCCGACTGATTACGAGTGGTACTTCTTCCAGGTGAGCACGATCAACGACGCAGGAGCCTCAGGCTGGTCGCGTAACAACGCCATCAAGGCCCCATAGGACAGGCCGAGCTGGGCTTGAGCCGCCGACCGCTGTCATTGTCCTTGACGGCTCAGGAGCGACGATAACCAAGATGCCGAATTATGGCTTCTACTACTTTTCAGTGCGGGCCGGCAACGCGGCGGGTCTGTCGGACCAGGGTCTATTGAGTAACTGTGGTTGTCAGGCGTCCATCGTCGCGTGTATGTGGGCCGCAGTTACTCCCAATATGCACGGCTCGGAGACACCGGCATAACGGTGCTATTCATTATCGGATATCGCATAGACGAAATAGTGTGCATCACCCTCACCCAAACCCTCTCCCTGAGGGAGAGGGGGCTGTACGTTGGTATTCATACTTGGCTGTACACTTTTGCCTACCCCTGTCAGCCCATCGAGGGAGAGGGGACGGTCATCCCGTTGATCAACTTGTCTCCTGAAAACGAAAAGACCCTGGCAGCGCGGTCAAGAATGGGCGAAGACGGGCGAATTGTTGACGAGGACCATGACCTGGCCGATAGTGGTATCGGCCAGGTCATGACTTCACATACAGGCGGCGCTAACTCAAGGAGCGCGTTCTGCCCTGTCCACATGGATTGTCCGAGGCGGCAGTCCGGGGGACGCTTCCAGGCCAATTAGGGCCGAACTGGACGTTAGCGGCAGAAGTTCGCTGTTCAGAAATCGCCGTACACGAGCGGGGTGAGGATCTGAGTGCGTAAGGTCAGTAAATTTTAGTAGGCCAGACAGGACTATATATTCGCGGTTATGGCGTTCAGGTAATCCAGTAGGTGGAACAGGTGCGGTTTCCGGCGACTTTCCCACCTTGTATCCGGGGGTTATTTTTCCTCCGGGGGTCGGGATGAGGGCGGTTTACAAATCTGTCGAAAGACTCTTTCACCGGGATGCTATCCCCCGCTGTTCCGCTCCTTCCACCACGCCGCATAGCGCGATGGTTCGAGTTCGCCATTCTGCCACAGGTGGCGGACCTGGGCAAAGTGGCTGCGCACCTCGGACTTGAACTGGTCTTCAGTCTCGTTGTTGAATATGAGCAGGTCGGACGCGGGCGCCCTGTCTTCCCAGGGGCGCTGGCTGGCCATGCGCCGCGAGATCTCATCCTCGGAATACTGGTTGCGGGCGACCAGACGACTGCGAACTGTGTCCCGGTCGCTGGCGAAAAGCCAGACCTGGTGGCACCAGCGTCCGTAGCCTGCCTCTACCAGGTTCACGGCTTCCAACAGGGTAACATCGTCCGGGGCGAGTGAGCGGTTCCACTCATCAACGACGGCCTTGATCGCGTCGGCTATGCTGCCGATGGCCGAGGTGAGCTTTCCCATCTCCTCGGGCTTGCCGAACACCTTCGCGCCCAGCTTTCGCCTGTCTATATAGCCGTCCTCGCCGACTATCTCGCGTCCGAATATGCCGACTATGCGGTCGAACGCATCGGTGCCGGGGTCGTACATTCTGTGAACAAGCCGGTCGGCGTCGCAGTGGAGCGCGCCCATAGAAACCATCAACTGGCAGGCGGTGGATTTTCCGGTGGCTATGGAGCCTGTGACTCCGATTATCAGGGGCATGGCGTTTCTTATCCCAAGTCGTCAGAATGGCAAGGTGGGCGGGTCTAAAGCCCGCCCACGATAATGGCCAATCAATCAGTTGTCCGAGCGTCGGTGGGCTAGTTGTCGCCCGCAGCCGCGGCAGTAGCCATCCGGCCCTTGAAGTGCGGCATGACCTCTTTGCCGAATGCCTCGAGCTGTTCCAGAAGCACGCTCTGAGGAGTGCCGACCGGCAGACCCATGTTCACGTGGTCCAGGCCGGGCCAATGTCGCTCTATCGCCTCCATCTTCTCTATTATCTGCTCCGGGGTGCCTACCAGCCAGGAACCCGATTCCACGGCGGCTTCGAGCGTCGGAAGTTCGGCGTGCGGGGCGCGGGCGGGATCGCCCAGCGCGTCCATCTGCTCGTCAGTCAGGCCGCGCACGAAGCCCAGCGGGGCGAACATCTTCATGTTCTCTTCGTAGAAGGGCTTTGCCTGGCGTATGGCCTCTTCCTCTGTGTCCGCGATGAAGAACGAAATGCCCAGAATCAGATCGCCGCCCAGTTCGGTCTCGTTGCCGTGGCTGGCCTGGACCTCCTGCCACTTTCGCACGACCAGATCGGACGCGCCGCCCGGAGCCGCGCCGCCGCCGATTATGCCCTTTATGCCATGCTTGGCCATGAAGTTCAGGCCGCGCTCGCCCGCGCTGACAATAGGCTGCCAGCATTCGACCGGCGTATTGACAGGGCGAGGCACGAGGCTTATCTCCTTGAGGGTGTAGCCCCTGTAAGGCACTTCGGGCGGGATGGTGTAGTATTTGCCCTTGTGGGAGAAGGACTCTTCCTCGAAGGACTTGAAGATAATCTCGACCTGTTCCTCGAAGTAGTCGCGGTTTTCGTCCTGGTCGAGCATTGGCGCGCCGAACGCCTCGACCTCGCGGGTGTGGTAGCCGCGTCCGACCCCGAATATGACTCTGCCCTCTGTGAGTACGTCCGCAGTGGCGAAGTCCTCGGCGAGGCGGAGCGGATGCCACATGGGGGCGATGTTGAATCCGCAGCCCATCTTGATCTGCTTGGTCAGGTGCGCCAGGTGAACGCTTAGCTGGAGAATGTTCGGGATGCACTCGTAGCCCTCTGGCTGGAAGTGGTGCTCGGCCATCCAGAACACGTCATAGCCCAGGTCATCCATGAGGGTGCACATGGCCTCGGTCTTGTCGAAAACAGTGATGAGACGCTCGTTGGAGTAGAAGCGGTCGTTGGCGGCGGTTCCTGCGAAACCGATGTTATCCAAGTCTATGTGTCCAGCGAACAGGCTTCCGAATTTGTCGATCATGGCGACGTCTCCCGTTGTTATATTGAGTACATTGTAGATAAGTGTGTGCGAGTGTCAAGGAAGGCTGAGCCTTCACCCTTATTTGGTACGATTAAGTAGCACAGAGCTTAGCGATTGGAATTCCTCTCTCCGATAGTTGTCTGTTACAACGCCTACTAATCCCGTCGAAAGCGCGCCTGAAAACACGTTGAAAGCATGGAGTATCAGGGTGTCATAATAAAATCACGCTTCGCCGGTGTCATTGGCCTTTCGGATATTCGCGCGGCAGTTCTCTGTCCTACGCGGATAGCGTCCCTCCTCGCCGGGTTAGACTATACCGGAAGGTAGCTGCCCCGACCTCCGGCGAAGCCTTCCCCTGCCATCATGCCCGTATATGCGGAACCTGCATCAGTTTGGCAGGCGGCGCAGTTTCAGAAGTTGGCATTGCGCCCATCTTATCATTCCCGCCGCCACCCTCATTCCCGCGAAGCTTGTCCTCGTGGAAACGGGGGAGCGAGAATCCACAGGGGCTTGGAAGTAAACCCAACACTCTGATCGAAGCAGCCTGCTGAAGCGATACGGGCTCATCTGAAGACCACATTTCGGTTAGATGCGACGGTCGTGATACAATCAAGTCATATTGAAATCCCCCGACATCCCAATAGCCGACCCGCGCAAGCGCAGGCTCATCCTCCTGACCATCGCCGCCGGCACCTTCGTGTCCGTGCTCGACCAGACAGGCGTTAGTCTCGCGCTGCCAATAATGGCCTCGGACTTTGGGGCCACTATCCCGTTTGTCCAGTGGGTGGCTCTCGGATATATTCTGGCCACGGGCGCGCTACTCCTCCCCGCCGGAAGCCTGTCGGACATGATAGGCCGCAAGGTCGTCTATGTCAGCGGATTCTGCGTCTTTATACTCGGCGCGGGACTGGCGGGTATGTCTTCAGACCTGATGGCAGTCATAGCCTTTCGCATTCTGCAGGGCGCGGGAGCCGCGATGATACAGGCGAACGGCATGGCGATTCTGACGACCACTTTCCCCGCCCGCGAGCGAGGCCGCGTTATCGGTATGTTTATGACCATGGTGGGACTCGGCGCGATTATGGGGCCCATCATCAGCGGCGTCGTGGTGGGTGCTTTCGGCTGGCGATCCGTGTTCCTGCTCGGCGTTCCGCTCGGACTGCTCTCGCTCCTCGCCGCGATCATCGTTCTCAACCGCGACCCGCCCAGAATCAGCGGCATCCGTCGGCTTTCGACCGGCTTCGACTGGATGGGCGCGCTGCTGTCGGCGGGCGGACTCACCACTTTCCTGCTGGTTATGACCAGCGCCTACCGCATAGGGTGGACGTCGCCCATTATCATAGGCGGGCTGGCGCTCTCTATCGGACTGCTGACAGCGTTCATCTACTGGGAGCGCAGGGCGCCCATGCCCATGCTGGATCTCGACCTGTTCAGAAGAAAAATTTTCGCGCTTGGCTCTTCCGCGAGTTTCTTCGGCTTTCTGGCTGGAACGTCAGTCTTCAGCATGATGCCGTTCTACCTTCAGGACGTGCTGGACCTCTCGCCGCGCTCGGCGGGGCTGTTCATCGCGCCCGCCGCGCTGGGATTCGCGGTCTCCGGGCCGCTCTCCGGGCCGCTCTCCGACCGTTTCGGGCCGCGAATAATCGAGTTCATCGGGCTAGGTATGCTTGTGGCCTCGCTGGCCTTTCTGGGGCGTCTGACCGTGGACACCCATCCCTGGAACGTCGCCGCCGCCATGTCCATGCAGGGGCTGGGCATGGGTATATTCTATACGCCCAATACGTCCTCGGTTCTGAGCGTGGTCGAACGGGAGAGGTTCGGAGTCGCGACCGCATTCCTCAATATGACACGGAACACCGCAAGCGTGGCTGGCATTGGAGCCGTGACCAGTATAGTGACAATAGCGATGGCGTCCAGAGGCTTCGAGCCGAGCCTCGACGCGGTCGCGGCAGGCGGCGCGGGCGTGGAAGCGGCGTTCACCCAAGGGCTCAGAATAGCGTTCCTGTTGCTCGGAAGTTTCATCGGATTCTCGATATTTCTTACAATTCTGAAACCGTCCGCGCAGGTCGAAAGTGAAGAGTCGGAGAGCGCAGTGGTTATGGAAACCGAAGCGCAGCCAACGGTGAGAGATAATTGACTTCACTCAGAATCGGGCCTTTGAGCCGCATCACCTCCAGCCCCAACTACAAGTGGTGGGCCTATGGGGCGGTCGCAATCGGAATGTTCCTGTCGGTTATGGACCAGTCGGGAATCAACATCGCGCTGCCCGAAATAGCCGACCACTTCTCCGCCGACATTCCGACCGTCCAGTGGATAACGCTCGGTTACAGCCTGGCCACCAGCGCGATGCTCATGCCCATGGGCCGCCTGTCGGACATGATAGGCCGCAAGCGAGTCTATCTCATGGGCTACGTCTCCTTCGTCATTATGGCGTTCGTGGGCGGCCTCTCGCAGAGTCTGGCCTTCCTGATAGCGGTCAAGATAATACAGGGAATAGGCTCCGCGGGCGTTCAGGCGAACAGCATGGCATTCATAACCGAGGTCTTCCCCGCGAAAGAGCGAGGAAAGGCGATGGGCCTGTATATGACGATAATAGGGACGGGCGCTATCTCCGGCCCGATAATCGGCGGCCTGCTGGTCTCCCAGTTCGGGTGGCGATGGGTCTTCTTCGCGGGGATACCCATAGGAATTCTGGCCATGGCCTCCGCCGCCCTCGTGCTCAAGGGCAGAACGGAACAGCAGGCCGCCGGCGCGGGCAGAAGCTCGTTCGACTGGGTTGGCGCCGCGCTCTCCTCCGCCGCCCTGGTCGCGTTCCTGCTGGCTATGACCAACGGGTGGAAGCTCGGATGGACGTCCGCGCCGATTATCCTGGGGACCGTCGCAGCGGTCGTCACTGTCGTGGCATTCATAGTCTGGGAAATGCGCGTGTCCGACCCGATGCTCGACCTGTCGCTGTTCCGAAGCAAGGTGTTCTCGCTCGCTATCAGCGCGCGCTTCATCTCGTTCATGGGCGGGTCTGCAATCTTCTTCCTGATGCCCTTCTACCTCATACAGGGGCTGGGATACGAGGCCAGCCGCGCCGCGCTCCTGATGATACCCGGCTCGCTCTGCCTTGCGATTGTCGCGCCGCTGATAGGCAGACTGTCCGACCGCGTCGGCACGCGCTGGCCCGCCGCGACCGGGATGGTTTTCTCCACCGCCGGAATGTTCACCCTCTCCCTGCTTGGCACAGACTCCTCCGCGTGGCAGGTGGTACTGGGCATATTCCTGTCGGGGCTGGGAATGGCGACCTTCAGTTCCCCCAACACCAGCGCGATTATGAGTTCGCTGCCGCCCGGAAAGTACGGGATAGTGTCAGGATTCGTAAACCTCGCCCGCACTTCGGCCAACGTCTCCGGCATAGCCATTTCCACAACGTTGGTAACCATAACAATGGCGTCCTACGGTTACGAACCGAGTCTGTCTGTCATTGCCGATGGCGGCGGGGAAGGCGTGCGGCTCGCATTCGTCACCGGCCTGAGCCTCGCGCTGAAAGTGTCGTGCGGGCTGATGCTGCTGGCTCTGGCGCTAACGCTGTTCAGGACAGAATCCACGACCGCTTCTCAGCAGACGGCCGGCTCCGCCCAACAGCCATCCCCCTCCGGCGGCGACTGAAGACTCAAAACTGATAACTCACTGCTAAATCAGCGCCTCATGCCCCGTTTGATGCGGGCGAAACTTCGTACAAGTTCCTCCGCCTGCGAGTTATCCCAGTCGGGATAGGACGCGATGATGTCCTGGCCGTCCAGCACCGGGAATATCACCGTCGTGTTCGGCGGCGGTCTGAACATGTCGTTGAGCAGCATATACAGTCCGACCATCGCGCCTATGGCCCCAACTACGAACACGAAAGCCTCTATTCTCTGGTCCGGCTGAATAATAGGCTGGAGAATCGCGCCCGCGATTACTACCGCCGCTCCGCCCACGAGCAGTCTCACGCCCAGGGCGCGCTTGCCGTACTGTCCTCCGTTGAACTTGTTCGGCGCGCCGACTTCCATCAGTTCGTATACGTCGAACTCCCTGTCTTTCGCCGTGCCGAAATTGCCAATCAGCCGCCTGTTAGTAATGACCGCCTGCTCGTCCTCCAGGACTATCTCTTCGTCCTGGAGCAACTCGAATCTGGGTTGCATAAACACCGACCTCCGATATGTCGTGATTATTGGCTGGTAGCTGGCGCTTCCCCGTTCTGGGCAAACCTTCGCGATTCAGAATGTAACGGCGTATACTGTGTAGATAACGTCATGTCTTTCCTTTTCACGCCGGGCCCATTCGGCGCCGCTTGCGATATGCTTCTCAAGGATGCCTTTGTCCTCTATCCACACATGGCTGCCCAGCAGTTCCTGGAGTTCCTCAACGACGTCGAAATGATGCTTTTTGAAGCCCCATTCGTATTCGCCCGGGCCGAAGTCCGCTATCAGGTAAAGATCAACCGTAGCGAACGGGTCGGTTTGATTCAAATGCCGCGGAATCGGCGGCGGACGCTTCTGAGTGGTGTCTATCGCCAATTCGCGCACGTTCCACCGCTGGCAAATCCGCGCGACCTGATCCAAGGGCAAGTCGTCCCGGGTCAGCAAAGGCTTGTGCTCCGACTCGATCATAGTCCGCTCCTCCTTAACCAGGTTGGCAACCGCGAGTTTACCATGTTTACCTTATCCGGTGTAGGGGCCACCTTCTCGGCGGCCTGTATCAGTTTAGTCCCTGTGCCGCTCGCGGGATCCGTAACACCCCCACCATCCCACCATCCTGTTCATCCCCAAATCCCGATTCCAACATCCCCCATGAGACGATTGCATAACCCCCTCTCCCTCGAGGGCTGACAAGGGTAGGCAAATGTGGAATCAGCTATGAACGCCAACCAACAGACCCCCTCTCCCTCAGGGCTGACAAGGGTAGGTAAAAGTGTACAGCCAAGTATGAATACCAACGTACAAGCCCCCTCTCCCTCAGGGAGAGGGTTGGGGTGAGGGTGAGCCACACTATTTCGTCTATGGAACGTCCGACAATGAATAGCTCCCAATCCCCCACACCCCAAATCCCGATTCTGACATCCTCACAAAGTTGCTCTTGACGACACAGAACATACTTGCTATTCTGTATCCAACTATCAACCACACCAAACAACCACTCACGCAACCAACACTGAAAACTGAGAACTGAAAACCCATGACTCCCAACCCGCAAGCAGAACTAGCCGAAGCCATCCACCGCAAAACCAGCGGTGGCGACACCGTCGTGGACTTCCTCACAGACGTGCTCGACCAGAACGTCCCCGACGTCCAGCTCACTCACCGCCTCCAGTCTGCGCGCCTGCTCACTAGGTACGGACACTTCCCGAAGGCCCAACTCCTACTCGACCAGCACAAACTGACTCGCAAGCCTGGAATGTCAAGGCGCGAGCGGAAACAGCAGTCCGAATTCGACGACGCGCTCCAAAAGATCATACTCGCCGAGGCCGGCCCCGCATTTACCGCACAGTGGCTCATTGACGTAATGCAGGGACGAACTCCCGCCATAGACGTCGGACTCGACACCTTCAAGCCACACCACAGAATGAGAGCCGTCCGCGAAATACTCGCCCGCGGCTACGACAACGACTACACATCCATACCCCAAGCGCAGACCCAGACCTCCGCGCCCGGTTCCAGCGCAACCCCGTTCGCCGCTCCCGCGCCCGGTTCCACCGCCACTCCCGCCGCCACCGTCATTCCCGCGAAAGCGGGAATCCAGTCCGCGCCGCAACCCGCCACACCACAGAACCACACAGACACCGAACCGACCACCCAAAACTCCGAACTCATAGCTGACGACTCTGAACTAACCACTAACGACTCTATAGAATACGACCCCGAAAAAGACCCTCTGATCATCAAAATGGATGAGGTCTTCGCCAGCATGGACCTGTCCGAATTCGAGGAGGACCCACCCAGCCCATACAAACCCGACCTGTCCATGTGGGACATCATCGCACAACTTCCCGAAGACCCCGGCCCACATCCTGAAATAGGAGCTGCCAAGCTGGAAGCCATGATAGAACGCCGTGAACGCAGCAGGGCCGCCGGTATCTTAATCCCGCAGCGCAACTCTACAAAGGACGACCACATTAACTATGACGACGGATAGACTGAACATATATCTGAAATCAATCCCATACGCCCGGAGACGCGCCGCACTTGAAGAATTGAAGCCCCGGCTGTCCACCAGCACAGCTGCCGAACCCGGAAAACCCTGCCTCACCGTGCGCGCTCCTTGAAATGGCAGGGGCAGCAGACTATAATTATCTGGATTTTCAAGATAGCTTGCGTGCGTATGTGCAGGGCAACTGAATCCCTCGACAGGAGGATTACAAGGAAATGACCTATATCATCGCGGAACCGTGCGTGGATGTGAAGGACGGGGCCTGTGTGGATGTCTGCCCGGTGGACTGCATCTACGGCTTGGACGAAGAAGACGACAACCAGCTCTTTATCCATCCGGAGGAGTGTATAGACTGCGCGGCCTGTGAGCCGGTTTGCCCGGTTACCGCCATCTTCGCCGAAGATGACGTGCCGCCCGAATGGGACAATTTCATTGATATCAACTACGAGTATTTTGATATGTCCCGCTAAGCCGGACCCTCAGCATCATAAAGAATTGAAACACACCCTGCCCTCCCTTCCCGATTCCGTGGAATGGACTGGGCAGGGTGTTCTTTGGCAAAATCAATGTCGAACCGAATAACCGACGGGTAGGTCACCACACCTACCACGCGGCGCTTTACACAGATTTCACCGGACAGGAGGACAAGGCATGGTTACCATCGAGTCAACACCCGAATTCGCGGCGCAAACCTATGAGCAAATGTCCGAAAGGCTTCAGGTTATCAGGCGACGCCTCAACAGGCCGTTGAGCCTAGCCGAGAAGGTACTTCTGTCCCACCTCGACGATCCCGAAAATCAGGAGATTGTCCCGGGCGAGACTTACATCAGGGTGCGACCCGACAGGGTCATACTCCAGGATGTTCTCGGCCAGACCGCTATGCTCCAGTTCATGCAAACATTGCGCGATAAGGTCGCCGTTGCTACAACCGTACACTGTGACCACCTGATACAGGCGCGCGAAGAGGGCGTACAGGACCTCCGGGAATCCCTCGCCGAAAACGACGAGGTCTATGGATTCCTCAGATCCGTCTCCGCCCGATACGGCGTCGGCTTCTGGGAGCCAGGCGCCGGCATCATCCACCAGGTCAACCTTGAGAACTACGCCTTTCCCGGACAGGTCATAATCGGCACCGACTCTCACACCCCGAACGCGGGCGGATTGGGAGCATGTTCGGTCGGCGTCGGAGGCGCGGACGCCGTCGAAGTCATGGCCGGACTGCCTTGGGACGTTCTTATGCCCAGGAGAATAGGCGTCCTCCTCACCGGGAAGATGAGCGGCTGGACCTCCCCCAAGGACGTGATACTGAAGCTCGCAGGCCTCCTGACCGTATCGGGCGGCACGAATAACATCATCGAATATCTGGGCCCGGGGGCGCGCAGTTTCAGTTGCACCGGCAAGGCCACCATCACCAATATGGGCGCGGAGCTTGGCGCGACCACCTCGATGTTCCCCTACGACGAGAGCATGGCCGACTATCTCAGGGCGACGAGCCGGCCCTGGCTCGCCGAGGCCGCCGACAATTACGCCGATATGCTCCAGGCCGACCCCGAAGTGGAAGCAGACCCGGACAGCTATTTCGACCAGGTGGTCCGCATTGACCTTTCGACTCTCGAGCCGCACGTCGTCGGCCCGCACTCACCCGACAGGGCGCGGCCAATATCCGATATGGCCGCCGAAATAGCGGACAGCGACAACGAGTTCATTGACAGCATCTCCGCCGCCCTTATCGGCTCATGCACCAACTCGTCATACGAGGACATGAGCCGCGCAGCCGACGTCGCTGAGCAGGCCGCCGCGCGCGGGCTGAAGTCGTCCGTCCCGTTCATGGTTACTCCCGGGTCCGAACAGGTCAGGGCGACTATCGAGCGCGACGGCCAGATGGACTCACTGCACAAGATAGAGTCCACCGTTCTCGCCAACGCCTGCGGCCCCTGCATCGGACAGTGGCGCAGGGCGCGCGAGGCCACTATGCCCAACACAATCGTCACCTCATACAACCGCAACTTCCCGCGCCGCAACGACGGCCAGCCGTCCACGATGAACTTCATCGCCAGCCCCGAGATAGTGACCGCCTACGCGATAGCGGGGAGGCTCTCTTTCAATCCGCTCACCGACGACCTCACCGCGCCGGACGGCGAGACCTTCAGGCTTGACCCCCCCGCCATCGCTCCCGAAGTCCCCGCGCAGGCATTCGACAGGGGCGATACAAACTACGTCGCCCCGCCCGAGGACGGCAGCGACGTCAAGGTCGAGGTCGCCCACGACTCCCAGCGTCTCCAGATAATGGAACCCTGGCCCGCATGGGACGGTGCCGATTTCGAGCAGGTCCCTGTCCTGCTGAAAGTATCGGGCAAGTGCACCACCGACCACATATCCCCCGCTGGCCCGTGGCTCTCGCTGCGTGGACACCTCGACAGGTTCAGCGACAATATGTTCATGGGCGCGACCAACGCCTACACCGGAGAGGCGGGCAAGACCAAGAACCTGGTGACCGGAGAGGAAGGCGGGGCCGTATCCAAAGTGGCCAGGGACTACAAGGCCAGGGAGCTGAAGTGGGTCGTCATCGGAGACGACAACTATGGCGAGGGCAGTTCACGCGAACACGCTGCCCTGTCGCCCAGACTACTCAACGGGGCCGCCGTAATCGCGCGCAGTTTCGCGCGCATCCACGAGACGAATCTGAAGAAGCAGGGCCTTCTCGCTCTGACTTTCAGCGACCCGGCAGACTACGACAGGATTAAGGAAGACGACCGCATAAGCATCGTAGGACTGGACGAACTCGCCCCGGGCAAGCCCGTGCGGGCGATTCTCCACCACTCCGACGGCTCGGACGAAGAACTCGATCTGAACCATTCGTTCGCCCAGGAGCAGATCAGGTGGTTCCACGTCGGCTCCGCGCTGAACCTGTTCCACCAATAGACGAATCAACTCATTGGGGGCAGTCCCAACCCACCGACCGCCCCCAATAATCTAGCGCCATTTCCACTTGAATATGCCATACACCGACCATTTTCCGTCGTTCCCGCGCCCCTACCGTCATTCCCGCGAAAGCGGGAATCCAGAGATTGCGGCAGGCTTCCACACGGCAGAAATATATGGACGCTATACTAGCGCCTCATCCAATCGAATACACCAAACGCCAACCAGCTGCCGTCATTCCCGTGAAACTTGTCCTCATGGAAACGGGGAGCAGGAATCCACAGACTACGCCAAGCTCTTAAACAACCGAATATATGGGCACCGCAATAGTGGCCTCATCCGTATCAGTCGCCATCGGTGCCAACCCAGCCGGACTGGGATATGTCTATCATTATCCCCTCCGGGCCGGCGTACTTGGTCTCCACGTTCTGCCCACCGTGTCCGCTGCCCATGGCGGAGTGCAGCGCCTTGTTTATGTCGTCCCTGGGGGCGGAGCCGATATTCTTCAGCCGACCCTCGGTAGCCTCGGAGTCGTCCACCTGGAAGCCGATGTGGTGGATGCCCGCGTAGCCTATGCCGAACTCTTCCCCGGCCACCGTGTCGTTTAGAAAGTTCAGGATCGCCAGGTTCACGTTCCCGTCGCTCAGGTAGTACCCCACGGCGTTCGCGCTCTCCACTTTCCCGACCTCTTCCATATCGAAGACGGACTTGAAGAACTCCGCCGTCTTGTCAGGCTCCTGGCTCGCTATCGCAATATGCTTGATCTTCGCCATAATCCCTCCTCGCACAGCCAATCAGTGTACTGAAAACATAGCTGCGCTTTGAACACCATATAGGATTCGTCCAATATAGAGAGCAAGACCAAGGCTGTCAAATTCGGTTCTGCCACACACCGGCGCTAGCTGAGTTCACCGGGCAGCGTGGACAGATACTCCTCGAAGCGGGCGGCGAGGGGGCGATGCTCGTCTTTGGCAAGCTCCGGGTCCATGTCCAGCAGACGTATCGCCTCGCGGCGGGCGAGAGAGAGTATATCGTGGTCGGTTATCTGCGCCACACGCAAGGACGGCAGTCCACTCTGGCGAGTGCCCAGATAGTCACCCGGCCCGCGCAGCTTGAGGTCTTCCTCGGCGAGCCGGAAGCCGTCCGATATTCGCTCCAGCAACTTGAGCCGCTTGACCGCCTCCGCGCCGGGCGACTCGGACAGCAGCAGGCAGTATCCACGATGCTCCCCACGCCCTACCCTGCCCCTGAACTGGTGAAGCTGGGACAGCCCGAACCGCTCCGCCCCGTCAATCAGCATCACCGTCGCATTCGGCACGTCTATCCCGACCTCGACCACGGGCGTCGAGACGAGGACATCAATCTCGCGCTCCTTGAAGCTGTCCATCACCTCTTCCTTCTCCTTCAGCGACATACGACCATGCAGCAATCCGACCGAGAAGTCGGGGTATATCTTCTCCGATAGGCGCGCGTACTCTTCCTGCGCCGCCTTCGTCTGGATAACCTCGGACTCTTCTATCAGCGGACATACCACGAAAGCCTGCCTTTCTTCTTTCACCTCGTTGCGTATGAAAGCGTAGGCGGAGTCGCGGCGGTCGTTCTCTATGAAGCGCGTTCGGATAGCCTGGCGCCCGGGCGGCATCTCGTCTATGACCGATACGTCCAGGTCGCCATAGACTGTAAGGGACAGCGAGCGCGGTATCGGGGTCGCGCTCATGGCGAGCATATGCGGCCTCTCGCCCTTCTCGCGCAGCAGCGCTCGCTGGCGGACTCCGAACCTGTGCTGCTCGTCCACGACGGCGAGGGCCAGGTTCGGAATGTCCACCCGCTCCTGTATAAGCGCGTGGGTGCCAATCACAATGTCTATCATGCCAGCGGACAGGAGGCTGTACAGGTCGTCCCTGATGCGCTTGCGGTGCGCGCCCAGCAGCAGCGCGACGGTCACCTTGCGGTCAATGCCCACAATGTCGAGCCGCTGGATATAGCCGCCCGCAGGCTCGAACCCGGAGCCGCTGAGCAGTCCGCATATCGTGAGGAAGTGCTGCTCGGCCAGGATCTCGGTCGGGGCCATCAGCGCGGCCTGCTTGCCGTCCTGAACGGCCGCGAGCATAGCCGCCGCCGCCACGACCGTCTTGCCGCTGCCCACGTCGCCTTGAAGCAGGCGGCTCATCGCCCTGTCGGAGCGAATGTCGGTCAGTACTTCCTGGAGCGTCCTGTTCTGGGCGCCGGTCAGGTCGAACGGCAGCGAGCCGAGAAAGGATTCTATCACTCCCGCGTCCACCGAAACGGGTACCCCGCGGTTCTCCTCTCGCCAATCGTTTCTGCGTCTGATGACCGACATCTGGAGCAGGAACAGTTCGTCGAACGCCAGCCTGCGCCGCGCCGCCCTGATCGCGTCCCAGTCGTCGGGATAGTGCACCTGGCGCATAGCGTTGCCAAGTCCGATCAACCCGGTGCGATGAAGCAGGTCAGCGGGCAGGAACTCCTCCACCCGCTCTATCGTCGCGTCCAGGGCACGCTTCACCAGCGAGCGGAGCACACGCTGCGAAAGCCCCTGGGTCGAAGGATATACCGGAACGAGCCTGCCCGTGTGAACCAGATCATCGCCGCCGTCCAGAACCTCGTATTCCGGGGCCTCGAAAACCAGGTTCCCCCTGAACACGTTGATCTTGCCGCTCAGTACGACCTTGACGCCGTGCTTGAGCTGAGCCGCTATCCAGGGGTTGTTGAACCAGACGGCCCTGATGTTGCCCGTCTCGTCGCCAAGAACGGCCTGAGTGGATTTCTGTCTCCCCAGCATTGTCTGCCTGGCTTCCCAGACGGTCAGGATCGAGGTCTGGTTGTCGCCGGGCGCAAGCTGGGCGACCGTCCGTATATTGGTAAAGTCGTTATAGCGTCCGGGAAACAGGTGAACCAGATCGCCGACGCTCTTCACGTCGAGTTTGTGAAGACGGGGCAGCAGCTTTCGCCACACGCCCTTTATCAGGGTAACGTCGTCGGACATTTCCAGAGGTCTCCGGGGAGCGGGAGGCTTTCGTGGCGCGCGCTGGCGCGGCGGGCTGGGAATATTGGCGGCGGTCGTGGAGTCAGTCGGAGCGGACTCTGCTGGCTGTCCGATAGCGCCACGCATACTCTTGACCACGGTACCCGCCCACTCGCCCCTCTCTTCCGGCGACATGGAACCGTACCGAGCGGAGCCGTCGAGATACGGAGCGAGGTCGTCGGAGTTACGTTTAAGGAACTCGTCCAGGCCGCCGATAACTGCGCGGTCGTCGAAACCGCGGTCGCGTTCCTCTCGGAGTATGTTGTATAGGGAGCGTATGGCTCTCATGGTCTGAACTGTGATTTATTTGATTTGTGTGATGAGCTATGATTTTAGGCTTGGTTCGGGATGCTCGGGGTTATTGGGGCTATGATTTCTGGACTACGATTTTTTGATTTTGGGGTATGTGGGGGTTGCCCTGATTTTTTCTGGTTGAATTTTTTGTTGGCTACTCTTTTGACTTCCAGTCTTCGGGCGCCGAAATTGACGAGGAGACCCACCTCGAGGTCGTATGCTTCCAGGTAGTTGATGGCCTGGGCCAGATGGATGTCTTCCAGGCGCATAATGGCCTTCAACTCTACCGAAACAACCCCTTCGACCAGAAAATCAACCCTTCTGGTACCTACCTGTTGCCCTTTCAACTAACTTACCTTCTCATGCGAACGCTACCGCCGGTTGTGGAGTTGTGCCCGGCGTAGGCTCCTGCTGACTGTCAGCCACCGGCACCAGCTTGTAGCCCAGCTGAGCGGCCCTCCTCTTGGCGTTACCCAGTGCGCGCTTGCGGTACTGTTGCTCATAGTACTCCGCGCCCGCGTCAACGTACTTCTGCCCGTACTTCAGCATCGAGTATATGATCCGCGCCAACTTGTGCGCCGTTGCCGTTATCGCCTTCGGAGCGCCCAGATGAGCCTTCTTCCTGCGAAGGAACGCCCCCAGCGCGCTGTCGGAGCGATGCAACGCATTGGCGGCAAGGCGCAGCGCGGCCGCAGCCCTGTTCGCGCTCGGATTCGTCCGTGAACTCATCACCCTGCCGCCGCTTACCTTATTATTCGGACTCAACCCCAGCCAGGAGGCAAAGTGTTTCACAGTAGGCCAGCGACTCATGTCCGTTCCTATCTCACTCACCACTTTCAGCGCCGTGTACGCCTCCACCCCGTCTATCTCTGTCAGGTCCACCCCAGTCATCCTGTACAGGTGTGTTCTAACGTCGAAGCGCGGCGCGTTGCCCTGATGAGGATTCGCGCCGCGCCTGTTGGCAAGTGTGCCACCGTCGCTGCGGTCATCGAACCTTCCAAGCTGCAACTCTATCTGTCGGTCGCACTCTTCTATCTTGCGCTGGTACTCTCTGTATAGCTCTAACGCCTGGGTCAACTCGAAGATGTGCTCCTCCCTCCAGTGACCGCGCAGCGACTTCGCTATCTCCTTCTCATCCGCCTTCATCGTAGGATGTCTGAACCGCGCCAGTTCGCGCGGATCGCGCTCGCCTCTTACTATCGCCTCAATGATCCGCATACCCGTCTTGCCGGTGATATTGCTCATGACGTGCTGAAGCTTTATGTTCATCTGCGTCAGCGCCTTCTGCATATGCTGGATATGGTGAGACGCATACTCCACCAGCATCGCTCGCTGACGCAGATAGCTCCGAAGGCTTCTTATCTCCGCCTCAGGTCTGAACGCTCCCGACAGCAGACCGTAGGTGTGCAACTGCTGTAGCCACTGACAGTCCTGCACGTCGGTCTTGCGACCGGGCACGCTCTTGAGACGCCTCGGGTCCACCAATAGCACCTCCAGCCCACGCTCCTCCAGTACCCCGAACAGCGGTATCCAGTACACACCGGTCGACTCCATCGCCACCGTCTCCACTCCGCACTCAACCAGCCAGTCTGCCATCCGGTACAACTCCGCAGTGTACGCCTCGAACTCACGCACTGGCCGCTCGGAGCGCCCTTCGGAGACCGCCACGAAATGGCTGCTCGCTCCCACATCTATCCCCGCAGCGTTCAGGTTCACCCGCGACAACTCCTGCGGCAAATCCCTCGTTTGATCTCTCTTAACTTTCTTTCGTCCTGAACTTGTCTCGTGCCTTTCCATCGCGCCCTCCGCTACTATCGAGTAGGCGTGCCGCCGCAGGGAATCATCGACTTCGCACAATCTTTCAAACGGGAGCCTGCCCTGATCGGAGCGTCACCAATGATGCCGTCGTAAGACTCCCGGACCATGCTTTGTACCGGGCAATAAGCGCCAATGCCAACTCCGGTCTCTGTACGACGACACGCCTCCCTATAATCTTACACGGCATCACAAGGCGATATAGTTAGTCGCCTCTGCACGGCCCGGAAAGGGCATACGGATGCTTTGTAGTAGATAGGCATTTCATATTCGCGGCTAAAGGATATGCTCCGGTCGGCCATCTCGATCTGCAACGCCCTCTGGTAGATAACTTCGTGGAAGCCATTCCCCAGAGCTGAATGTACCGCCATAGCGGCTCCTATCACCTTGGCCGTCAAATCGGAATACTTATATTGTCTGTCAATCATCTCCAACCCATTCACGAAAATTCATAATTCATACAACTTAATCACTGATGTTACGCACTTAGCTATGAATTCCTAAACGAGAATGAGCCAGCTCAGCTACGAAATCTCTCTCAACTGCGTAAGGTCAGTTACTCACTGATGTTACGCAGCCTTTAGGAGTTGCAGTTCGTCAAAGGCATATCGGACAGCCTTTGAGATACATCTGGGTTCTCAATGCAAAGTGATTCAGTTTATGCCTCACACTCAGCCACTCCAGACGACAGGCCGAGTAGATGGACACGAAACAGTGATTGCTCTGTGTCCGAACCGTCTTGGTCGGCGATTTGGCAAGCGCGGCGTTGCTCTTGAGCGTCTTGTGAAACGTCTCAACTTTCCACCTTTTGTGGTAGATCGTTTTGATGGCCTCTCCTCCAGCGTCCAACTCGCTGCAAGCCAGATACAGTGTACCTTTGCTTCCGTCTTTGTTCGTAAAGACCTGGCGAATCAGTAGAACCGGAAAGTCCAGTCCTCTCAGCCAGCCGCGCACAGGTTCGCCTTCCGGCAAAGCAAGCGTGTCTATCCGGTCGAATCCGCCTTTCAGTTTCTCTTCATAGCTCAATGTCGCCGTCCTGTTGCTTTTCAGCGCGATAACGAAATGTCTTTTGAGGTCTCGCCGTATGAAGTTCATGTTCTCCTTGGACGAAAACCAACTGTCCGCCAGAACATACCGATACCTGAGACCATTGTTCTCACAGACTCTCAGCATCCGACACATCAACTCGTTCTTTGAGACCTCGCTCCTGCGCTTCTGCTTACCGCTGTCTTTGTCTGTGAACACTATCGGCTTGCGGATTATCTCGTACGCCACCGGCAGTGAGACTCCATCGGCGTGGTAAACGCAGTTGAGAAGGTTGACGCTCTTGACGCTTCGGTTCTTGCGGTGAGCGAAATGCTCAATTGATTATGTGCTCATTCTGGTCGGCGAAGGAACCGCTCTCCGGTATGGTGTCGTCGAGCTAAAGTACTCTGCGCACAGCCTTCTGTATGCGCTCAACCAATACTGACTTTGCAAAGGCCCTGCCTTCGGCAAGATCGTGAGTTGCATCCATCCTCAGCTTGGCGCCGGCGATAACCTGGCCGATGCGATCCAGTGCTCCCTGGAACAACCCCCAGGAACCGGCGCTTCGGACTTCGGACATCTGAAAGATCAACCGGCTCTCTTCCGTAAACTCATACCCACTAATCAATTACGAAAACAGTGCCGCCCTTGGTCATCCATAAAGGCAACGGCGTCGTGAGCGTCCAAAGCTGGCGGGGTTTACATAATGTAAGTAGTGCGAACCAGAATCGGGCCGCCTATTCCCGTCCGTTGCTTGACCCTGCGCTTATTGGAGAACCTTTGCGCTCAGCACAGGGCAACTTGGCCGATTTGTGGGCTTTCCCGCGCGCTAAGGCTTGATGACGGCGATTCTCAACGCCGAGTCCCGGCGATAGCAGGCGTCCTTTCAGGCTACACAGTCCAGCCCTTGACAATCCCTCTGATGGATAGGCCCTAGCGCTTCGCTTCGTGAACCGCCTCCCACCTCGCTATGTCGAGTCGGGTTCGATTTTCAACAGCTCATTCCGATATTCTTCAAATACGCTACGGAAGAGACCGTATTGTTCAGTGGCCCATGCGTGGAGGTCGGAGGAGGATTCCAGGAGACCATAGAAAGCGAAGGGGTAGTGGCTGACTATCTGACTTCCCCTGTCACCTTCCCAGTTTCGATCCCACTCCAATGGCCCCAGTTTCGCTTCGATGCAAACTGCGTCCTGTTCCAACCGCTCAAAAACTGTGCGGCACCATTTTAGTCTTCTGTCGTCGGATTCGGATTCCAACTGGAAGGCGACTGAGAATAGACCATTGAAGTCGACCGAATATCGAATGTTGTCCTTATAATGGATGGATAGCCAGGGGTTAGAATTGTCGCCATTTGGCTGAACAGGCAGTTTGGCCTGTTTTATCTGGCCCTCAAGCGCCTGCCGGAATTGGCGGCGCTCACTTCCCGACATGTCGCGCAGCTCTTGCCGACGCCAATCATCCGGCGCGACAACCACCCGGAAGTGCGGGGCCGGCGGGGAACCATCAATACGCAACACCTCGATGGCGACTCCAAAAAACTTGGTCCGGCTCCCGGCCCGCTGATTCAGCCACTTGAGCGCGAGCCAGTGTTCCTCCCTGAATTCTCGAGCGAGCCAGATGATCACATCGGCGTCTTTGCCAGCTGCATAAACCAGGAGGCGGCTGAGGTGGTCGCCGTCGCTGATCTCCAACTGGTTCTCAATGATCACCCGGCGACCGTTGCTGGTATCGGTAGCCAGGATGTCGAGATAGCGGTGGCCTACAGGACTTTCAATTTCCTCCACCTTCAACGGAATTCCCAGAGCCACGCCCAGTTCGGGGACGTTTCTTTCCAGCCACTTCGTGAAGTTTCTGGCCTCGTCAGGCCACACTGTCCGCGGGTGAACCTTTCTGATCCTGGATAGGGATTGGCTTGAGGTCATCCTAACTACACTCCTGTTGCTGCTGAACGCTCAAAGAACTCAGAGATTGTAATAGCCGAAGGAACACCCGGTCCCAAAATCCATCGTACGGATGGCTTTGAGTTCGTCTGAAGAATGATCGTGGACCTAATGAGCAGCATTCTGCACCCTATTGTCCCGCTCGTCGGACTGACTACGTATCAGCTGTCGCTACCAGAGAGGGGCGTCCTATCCGAAAACACTGACTTATTCTTACTGGAGTCGATATGTCCACTACCGGAAAGGCCGCGCTCTTACTCTTACTTCAACTCCTTCCAGGAACATATAGGGGCAATTCAGGAGTACCCGCGACCATCCTTTGAGACCGGGGTCGATGAGTATCACCTGACGAGGATGCGAAACAGTCAATTTACATGGAAGCTGCTGAATGAATACTCGACAAGCTGCTCTCCCACATCGAATTGATCACCTGGGAATGAGTAAGTGATGCTGGCAGCTATGTCATTTTCAAATAGATGAATCAACCTAACTACCCGATTCGCCAAAACGGACATCTCGAATCTGACGGCCGGCAAACCTTGAGATGTCCTCACCGTTTCCCTGGTGATGTCCGTTGCTCCCGCAGGGATGATCACTTGCGATTCTATTACGTCTGCGTAGTTCTCCAGAGACGACTGGCCCAGTCCGAGAGCAAGAACATCTTCCTCAACAATAAGCACATCGCTGTTAGTCTTTGGATCGAAAGCGTAGAAAAGTTCAGATAGGGATGCATCCGCCTCTCCCTCAATCCAAGTTTCCGGCACATGGACCGAGAAGTATCCTGGTGCGTCCTCGAAAACCAACATTGTGCCAAAATCGCTGTCCACAAGCTGTGGACTGGGTGGTACGCTCACCGTTTCCGTCCCCTCGCGCGCAGGTACTACATCTAGATAGTAACCACCGAGCCTTTCACCTGTCGCCTCGGTAACTGCGATGAAGTATTCCCCGGTAGCAGGAGCGCGATAGACGAGTTCAGAGTCTGTGCCGAACAGTCCGCCGCCGCTGTCGTCGTCACTAGCAACCTGATTGTCACGCGAACGAGGGAAGTCGATGTAGATGACGGTGTCTACGTTGAGGGATTCTGTCGAAACACTTATTGTTTCGCCCTCTTCCAAACTAATCGAATACCAGTCCCAATCAAGGAGGTGATCCAAGCTTCCTACGATCGTTTCACCCACAGAGACGGTCATTCCGTCATCTCGGTCATTGAGGGGCTTCAACCTGACGTTGCTGAGGAGATTGATCGTGGCGGTAGGCAGGGACGTGGCAGTATGGGTAGGAGTGGGCTGCGGAGTATCAGTTGCGGTAGGCAGGAGCGTGGCAGTATGGGTAGGAGTGGGCTGCGGAGTATCAGTTGCGGTAGGCAGGGACGTGGCAGTATGGGTAGGGGTGGGCTGCGGAGTATCAGTTGCGGTAGGCAGGAGCGTGGCAGTATGGGTAGGAGTGGATATGAATATCGCAGCCGACGGGTCTGTGGTTTCCGTGGCAGGCCCAGGGATTTCGGGTGAAGTAGGACGGCTGCACGCCGCCAAGCTAATCATTGCCAATGCACATACCCCGATAGCGACAAAGCACACAGTGGAGCTTGCTGCATTCAGTTTGATGCTGTTTTCCCATGCTTACCTCGTCTCGCCTTCTTTTGAGAGATGTCTGCTGCTGGCTATGTCAGCCCTCCCCGATAACCTGATGACCATTTGTATTCTTCTACTTTTGAACGTCTGCCAACAGTCGCTCGTTGGTATATGCATGGCGGGCTCTGCCGTGATTTCCCTAGAAGACATCGAATTATCCTATCGTGTCGATCCATGGTTCACAATTTCTCTGGGAAACTTCCGAACTTCACCACCCAGGATAATACAATCTCCAGCGTTGTGATCGTGATCCTCCAGGGCTTTATTAACGCAAGAGCATCACCCAGTGAAACAGGCGCCATCTCGTGCCTTATACTGCGCTAGTATTCACACTTCACCTTCTTCGGGCTGCGAACCCTTGGAAGGGCTTGGAAAAGATACAGTAGTGTGCCCCTATTCTGACATGGCAGCCTGTCCGTTTTGTACCCGAAATTGCTCCAGCATAGCAATGGGTAAGTCTACGGCCATCCGCTATACTCCGATGAATGAGAAGCTCGGAGCGCATACGGAGCCAGTTGGAATCCTACATCGGAAGCTGGGGCGCGAGAAGGAATCGCCCTCGAAGCAAGCGCTGCAGGGGTCCGAGTGGTGCGAGTTAGTCGGAACCGTCGATGGCTTTCCGGTCTGGCAACAGTGGGGTTCATGCTCCTGTTCGGACTACTCTGGGCCGCGCCGGAGATAAAGGACTCTCTCGACAGAAGGTTCGAGGAGTCGGTCGAGCCGGGTGATAGGTGCGCTGACGACAAGATGTACATGCTCGAGCTCATAAACTCGGCGCGCATGGCCGCGGGACTGGATCCGGTTTCTCTCGGCGATAATCCGACGGCGCAGATGCACGCCGAGGCCCTGCGAGACACCTGCGTGCTGTCCCACTGGGGGCCGGACGGTCTGAAACCCTACGCCAGGTACAGCATGGCGGGCGGTTACCAGGCCAACGGCGAAAATGTCTCCAGCCCCGTTACCTGCCATCCCTTCTACCGGCAGGAGAACACCAGGGAGGCGCTCCGGGATGCCATGGAGGGTCTGATGGAGAGTCCCGGACACCGCGAGAACATCCTGGACCCGCTGCACAGGCGCGTCAGCCTGGGAATCGCCCGCCATCGGGGAGTTTGGCTTGTCCAGCACTTCGAGGGGGACTACGTTGGCTATGAGCAGCTGCTGTCGATTAACGACGGCATACTCACCCTCAGGGGAAATCTGCGAAACGGCGCGCGGATGGCTGACGCCGAACTGCTTGCGATCACCTATTACCCACCGCCCCACACGCTGACGCCAGGACAGCTCTTCAGGACCTACTGCTACACGTCGGGACACTTCGTCGCGGCGGTGTGGCGGGAGCCTGGCTTCACAATGGAGACCACAACCCACACTCCATGCCCCGACCCCTACGAAGTGAGTCCCGATGCTGAGATTCCGTCATCGTTGGACGAGATAGAGAAAATCGGGATGGCGCTGCGAAGGGTCGAGGAGGTAACTGTCCTATTCACGGGCATTGATGTCCAAGCGGACAGGTGGGACCTGCGCAACGACAATACGGAGTTCGACATACGGGCCGATCTCGGCGCCGTAATCGCCAGACACGGCCCGGGGCTGTACACCATAGAGGTCATGGCCACGCTGGAGGGGTTTTCGGAGGTCGTTTCGACCTACACTATCTGGCAGGAGTGACTGCAGAATAATCGGATAGATAAGCGGGAGTTAGCAAGAGTGAAGTTCAGCATATTACCCCTGGATTCCCGCTCCCCGTTTCCACGAGGACAACCCCGTATCGGAGTACGGGGTGGCGTTGCTTCGCGGGAGTATCTGTGTTGAAAGTCAAGTGATCCGAGGGGTAGAAGCATACTGCTCTTTCCATGGAGTTCCCCTTCGAGCGACGGCGTTCATCTGCAACAGCATCTTTCGCATCAGAGCCACCAGAGCCACTTTGCCCGGCTTTCCACGATCACGCAGTCTCTGATAGAACTGTCTGAGTTCGCCCTCATAACGCACCGCCGAGACAGCCGCCATGTACAGTGCGCCCCTCACCACTGATCGTCCGCCTCTGATGGAGCGATACCCTCGCTGTGCGCCGGAGTCTTTGAACCAGGGAGCCAGACCGCACAGCGAGGTCAGAGCCTTGGCGGAACACTGTCTCAGTTCTGGAAGATAGGCTGTCAGAGTGGCGGCGGTCAGTTCGCCCACGCCGCGCACACTACGATACAAGCTCGCGCGCTCAGACAGTCCGCTCTCGCTCCTCAACGCCTCTTTGTAGAGCTTGTCGAGCCGGTCTATCTCCCGCCCCAGCCAGCGCACGTGTCGCTCTGTGGAGGCTCGAACGCCCGGCGATATGCCCTTAACCGGTTGCGCTCCGAAACTCGCTGCTCGACAAGCTGACGACGACGACTCAGAAGCTCTTTCAGGGCTTCTCTGCCAGGCTCGGGTTCAGGCTGTGGACTCACCATGAACACCTGAGCGTACCGAGATAGAACCTTCGCGTCCAGAGCGTCTGTCTTCGCCTCGTATCCGCACGCGCGAGCGAACGCTCTGACCCTGTTGGGATGAACCACAGCCATCTCCAAAGAACTCTTTCTCACACTGTCGACCAACAGCCTCTCATAGCCTTCAGTCGGTTCGCAGACAGCGAGAACGACTCCTTCGCTCTTCAGCCAGTCCAACAACTCGCCGATTCCACTGTGAGTGTTGGAAAAGCGTCTGACAGAACCGGCGTCCACCGACACGTCCAGACTCGCTTTTCCAACGTCTATGCCAGCCACTACTTTCATCGTCTTCTCCCTTCTGTATAATGTCTGTGTCCTCCACACTTGCATATTCGGGCCTCTGGCCCATGTATCCGTTCGGAGCGACAAGCTTGGCGTGAGGGGTGTCTTACTCCCGCTCGGCGCAGCCGCAGTGGGCTCACCTAATGACGGACGACGCGCCCCTCACGCTTACCTCTCAGATTGGCCGACCTGAGAGATATTTACAACATACAAATGACGTTTGAGGCGGGAGTACGGCATTTCCACATGGTTCTGGTACTAGTATCTGCTCCGGGCAGCCGGTCTGCCCTGTTGTCTGAAGCAGTCGTTGCAGTAGACCGGGCGGTCGCCTCTAGGCCGGAAAGGCACGGTGGTGTCCTTGCCGCATTCGGCGCAAACGACAGGGTGCATTTCCCGAGGGCCTCGATCATACCCACCACCGAAGCCGTCGCTGTTGCGCCGGGCGCGCTTCGTCTGGCGGCAGGCCGGGCAGCGCTTGGGCTCATTCGTGTAACCTTTGTCGGCGTGGTAAGCTTGGTCATCAGCGCTGAAGGTGAAAGATTGACCGCACTCCACACAGGAGAGGGTTCTGTCCTCGTAACTCATTGATGTCCTCCGTTCAATCAGATAGTTGACAAGTAGACGGCCACCAAAGCCAAAGCCGCAATGGGCCCTGGGAGGTCCGGAGGGAAACTGACGAGAACCGAGGGGTGAGCTGGGGAGCCAAGGAACGACCGGGGAACTTAGAGTGCCGCCACCAAGGGTAGTATACCCCATAACCTAGACGCGCGTCGTATCGAGCAGGGCAGTCGCATTGATATTTGTGATGAGCAACGAGAAAGTCGGTGAGACATAATGTCCTCTTTTGTCCCATTCTTCTGTTATTGCTCAGCAACAATGTCACAATGGAGAACGTGACATTGAACCAGAAAGAACAGACAAGACTTCAGGTCCTCAACAGTCTATTGGCGGAGCATATCACGATAGACCAGGCAGCTACTCTGATGGGAGTGAGCACACGCCACACCTGGCGACTACTGGCGGCTTACAGAAAGGAAGGCGCAGCCGCACTCGCTCACAGCCACCGAGGACGCAGGGCTCCCAACACAACGCCGGAGAAGACAAAGGCCGAAGTGCTGCGTCTTGCTCGAACCCGGTACTCAGGAACCAATCACACTCACCTTAGCGAATTGCTGAGAGAACGCGAGGGTATAGACATAGCTCGCAGCACATTGCGGCGGATACTGGTTGAAGCCGGAGTGAACAATCCGCGTCGGCGGCGTCCGCCGAAGCATCGTGTTCGTCGTCAGCGTATGCCGCGCGAGGGGATGTTGATACAGATAGACGGCAGCTACCACAGGTGGCTTGGAGACGATGGTCCTCAGTTCATGCTGCTTCTGGCCGTGGACGACGCCACGGGTAGAGTCGCAAGCGCCCTGTTCTGTGAGTATGAGAACACCCGAGACTACTTCCTGCTGATGCGGGGTCTGATCCGGCGCCCTGTATACTGACCGCCACTCTGTCTTCAAGCACGTACCTGGGTCCGGACTACCGAGCGATCCAACCCAGTTCTCTCGTGCTATGGACGAGCTTGGCATACAGATGATATTCGCCCTGTCTCCTCAGGCCAAGGGACGTGTGGAGAGGGTGGCGGGAACCTTTCAGGACAGACTGGTAACTGAGCTTCGACTCGTGGGCGCCAGGGTCGTTCTGAAAGCCTTCCTTGAGCACTTCAACGAGCGCTTCGGTGTACCTGCGCAGGAGCCGGAGGGCGCCTACTGCACTGTGGAGGCAGAGACATGTCTGGACAGAGTGCTTTGCTTCAGGCACAGTCGCAGGGTGGCAAGGGACAACACGGTGAAGTATCGCCGGAGTACGCTTCAGCTGCTGCCCGGCACTGAGAGACCGACCTACGCCGGGTTGAAGGTGGACGTGCTTGAGAGTCTCGACGGCCAGTTGATCGTTGAGTACCAGGGCCGTGTCGTCCCCAGCCAGGAGGCTCCACCTCGTCCAAACACCCTGTGCGGTATCGATGGACTCTTCACATACACCACCGGACCGTAACGGCCCGGGTAGTCGGTGGGCGACGGTTCTGGCATCGCTCGACAGGGAGAGAGCCGAAGAGAGCAAACGCCAAGCCGTCTATAGGGAACGGAAGAAGGCGACGCCCTTGCCATGGAAGCCCACCCCGAAGCAGATAGCGAGATGGGAGGCTGTTCAGGAAGCTAAGCGCAAGGGCCTGTCCATCAGAGGGATAACCCGGGAGACGGGCATCCAAAGGAACACAGTGAAGAAGTACCTGAAAGCTGCGAGTCCGCCCATGACACCCTCTCGGGTGAAAGTGGAAGTAACGTAGCCTGATACCATGACAAGCAAAGCAAGTGACATTTTTGCCGGTCACTTACCCTGACATTTATGCTGAACTTCGACATGCCGGTTGTGCTGTCATTGTCCGCGATTGTGTTGGCCTGTGGTTCCGGGTTCGGCGGCGCGCGAGACGCGGCCGAGAATATCATCCCGCGAGGTCGGTTCAGGCGCGAGAACTTTTAGCAGCCTTTTCCCTGGCCTCGTCCAGGGCCAACGCCGCCGCCGCCCGCTCGTTCTCCTGGATCTTGCTCCTGACCGCCTGTCGGGCGCGTTCCCACGTATCGCGATTCTCGATGACGAACTTGTTCGACTCACGGTAGTCTTCGAGAAGGCCGTTGACCTCGGGTATCACGTAGCGAGCGACCATGTCCCAACTCCGACGCGTGTCTTCGCGGTTCGCCCAGTCGTGGACGAAACCGACGACACAGCCGAATCCGCCCGATTGTTCCATCATCTGGCGGATCCTGGCTACCAGGTCATCGGGGGTTCCGATGACTGCCGTACCCACATCGGAGAAGGCGACACCGTCCACGGCGGCGTCCGGCGTCTTGTAGATCGGGCCTTCGCCACCCGCAAGCGTGCCAATGGTGTATTCGTTATTGTGCCGCAACAGCCCTTCCCGCGCCTGCTCCCTGGCTTTCTGGCGCGTTTCGGCGATATGCCAGCTAAGCAAGAGGCGCCAGTTTTCGCGGTGGACGGTCTTGCCATGCTTCGCGGCGGACTCCTCCGCGAAACTCCACTGCAACGGCAGCGCTCTAATTCCGTCCTCAGACAGCGAGCCTACCGAGAACACGCTCGTTTCGTGCTTGCCGGAAAGCGTCATACCCGATGGGCTGGTACTCGAAGCGACTGCAAACTCCATGTTCTTCTGAAAAGGCTTCAGTTGCAACTTCGCGTCACGGAGCGTGAACCAATCGGACTCGTAGCTGAAGCGTTCGTCCGACTCGAACAGGCGACGGATGATCCCGATAGCCTCGTCCTGACGGTCTCGCAGGACCATCGGGTCTATACCCAAGACATGGGCATCGGATGGCAGCGCGCCGGGACCGGAGCCAAAGATGACGCGACCGTGAGACTGGTGATCGAGCTGGACCAGGCGCTGAGCGACCATGAAAGGGTGGTGATAGGGCAACGAAATAACGCCGGTGCCGAGCATGATTCGGTTCGTGCGCTCAGCGGCAGCGGCCAGGAAAAGCTCCGGCGACGCGATGATCTCCCAGCCGGTGGAGTGATGCTCACCGCACCAGAACTCGTCGAATCCCAGTCGTTCGAGATGCTCGACGAGCTCCAAATCGCTTTGCAACTGTAACGTGGGGTTTTCACCAATTGGGTGGTGCGGCGCGAGGAAGGCGCCAAAACGCAGATTTGCCATGTCCGTCTCCTTTGTTTGCTGGCTGCCGGGTGCGAATCCGATACGCTCAGGCCTGAGCCTTCAATGCTCAGGAGCAGATTGTACTCGCCCCGCTCGTCAAAGTCACCGACTAAGAAATTATCTCAAAGTCTCACGTAGATGCCAATGGCGATACCATAATTAGTGGGCAGGCCCGTTGAAGAAGGGTAAGATAGTTCTGAGCTTTCTTCTCACGCCTCACCAGCGCCCTCGAAATTTTGAGCGCTATTCTAACGTTCTCTTCACCACCCAGCGCGGCGCTGATACTTCTCTGCGCGACGACGAATAGCGTATCAAGGCTCAGTCTTCGACGAATCTACAGACGCAGTTCCAAGCGAGGTTGCAGCAGACGTTCCGGCACTTCGGTTTCACGCATGAACTCAACCAGGAACTGGTGGATTTCTCTGGCCTCGTCCGTGTGCGTTCCTATCACGTTCTTCAGTTGATTCGGATCGGACTTCAGATTGTATAGCTGCGATACGCCGGCTTCAGGGCTGTAAAGCAGACTCCATTCTCCCGAAGTGATGGTGGTGACCGGAGGGTCCGCGAGGACACGGAGCAGGCTGTCCACGGAATGTACCGGGTCGCCGGGGTTGGCGAAGGGAATGCTGCTGACCACGAACTCCCGACCCGAACGTGAAGTATCCCGCATCCCGGGCACAAGAGACCTGCCTTGAACGAAGTCCGGAATCTCCATCTCCATCAGATCAACTATAGTCGGCATGACGTCAATGGCGGAGCTAAGGCCTCTGTACACGCCCGGGGATATTCCGGGCACATGAATCAGAAGTGGCAGGTGGACGATCTCCTCGAAAAGGGGGGAGTAGGTCCACTGCGACCCCGGCTCCCCATAGGGCCGAAGCCTTCCGTCCGGGTACCAATCCGAGTTCATCTTTCCGAAGAGGCCGCCATGCTCCCCAAAGTAGAAACCATGGTCTGTGGTGAAGATGACCACAGTCTTGTTCATCAGACCCATGTTCTCAACGGACTTCAGGAGGAAACCCAGCCACGTGTCCACCATTGTGATCTCACCACAGTAGGCGGCGTGGCCTTTCTGCATCTTCTTTTCGTCGTATCCCGGTACATCATGCCAGTTTCCGTACAGCGGCAGCACTACCTCGCCATCGTATTCCGGCCAGTATAGCTCTGTGTAGTAGGATGGGGCATCCCAGGGTTCATGAGGATCCCAAGTGTCTATGTAAAGGAAAAAGTCCTCTTTGTAGTGGCGTTCCAACCAATGCATGGCGGTCATAAAAGTTCGAGGGGCATTCCGGTCCGCTTCGTTTCGCCATGCCGCCCGGACATCCTGGGATTCATGATGATAGCCGGGCTGAGGGCTCAGGGACCACATAGTGTCCTGGCCCCTGTTCATGAAAAAGGACTGGAACCCCCGGTCGTAGTTCATTCCGTCCCTTAGATAGTAGGGTGTGTCCACTGACGCAGCCGTGTGAAGGCCGTGGTCAGCCAGCATCTCCGCCAGGGTGGTCACCCCGGCGGGCAGCGGTTCCCACCCCATGAAGGACATCGTCCATCGTCCTGTTTGATGATCCGCCCGGGTGGGCATGGTCGGGAATCCGGCAGAGTAGTGGCCGTCGAACCTGACTGCCCTGTCTGCCAGCGCGTCGAGAGAAGGCGTTCGAATCGTCGGATTGCCGTATGCGCCTACATGATCCCTGCGGAAGGTGTCAGCTACTATCCAGATGACATTCATCTCAGTCGCTCCTATGAACTGCCCTCTACAAATGTACCACAAGCCACGAGACACCGGGCCATGCGGTGGACGTGGGTGGTCAATCGGATTTTACCTCTAAGCAAGCATTGTTTCGAGGCATTCTTGCATTTTCAGCCTTTCTCGCCCCGTTCAAGGGCGGAGTACAGCTATGAGGGGCCGTCCTCGATGCAACAAAAGTCCCCATTTCCTGGCCTTCGCCGGATAAGCCTGACGTGGCAAAAGTCCCGCTGCCGTTGTTCAAGCGTCTGGCGGAATCGCCGGCCTACGCAGCTTGAATGAGTATAAACCGGCTCTTGTCGCCTCCGGTTATATGCAAAGTCCAGGTGAGTTACTTTCCAAGAAACACTTCCTGGCCTGCGGGCGACGCCTTGCTGTATATCCCTTCCAGCGTGGAGATGAAATCCTTCTCGCCCCGCCAGAAAGGAAAGTTGCCCAGCCGCCTGGGCAGCGCCGCAGAGGTGGTTGGAATGTTTCCCGCTCCATAGATTTTCTCCCCAGCATTCCCCGACCCCCAGAATACCTCAGGGTCCAGTGGAAGCGGCTCCGGGCGCGAGCGGTCTGCCATCCGCTCATAGAAGCGCTCAAGAGTGTCTTCGGGAGCTGCCTGGTCTTTTACCAGTCCGACAAGCTCCTCTCGTTCCATCCCCCTCAGCCTGAAGACAAGGAACGGGTCGCGGTCGAATTCCTCGCCCAGAAGAAGATAGACCGCCGCGACGTGCTTGCAGGGGTTCGACCAGTCGGGGCATGAGCAGTCGGTTTCAAGGTCGGAATCCCTGTCCGGGAACAGCGAAAGCCCGGTGTCTCTGAAAAGATCCTCAATGTTCTCAGGCATCTGGCCGGCCAGGAGTTTCGCTATGAAGACAGGCTGTTCGAACAGGGACGCGGTCATCTTCTCCCAGTCCGACCCGTCGAGCGTCCTGACGTTGATTTCGACCTCATACGGCCAGGGCCTCGAACCCTGAACACTGGCCGTCACCACGCCTTTCTCAATTTCTATCGAAAGTACCTGGCCCCGGCGGGCGTAGGATCTGCCGCGGCTGAGCCGCGCCCCGAGATTGAAATCCTCAAGCGCTTCAATCCAGCGCCTGGCCCACCAACTCTTTCCAAACCCGCCCCTTGTGGACCGCGCCTTGATGCCGCCCCTCACATCTAGGGGGCGGGAAGGCTCGAAGTATTCAAGGTAGAAACGTGGCATTCTATACTCCTGCGACATCCTTGCTGAGCGACAAGACTTCCATGAGGTCTTCGTTGGACAGTTCCGTCAGCCAGTTCTCTCCGGCGCCGACGACACTCTCGGCGACCTCCCTCTTCCGCTCGATCATCTCGTCTATCTTATCTTCCAGAGTTCCGGCGCAGATGAACTTGTGCACCTGGACGTTTCTCGTCTGACCTATGCGGAACACCCGGTCGGTCGCCTGGTTCTCCACTGCCGGGTTCCACCAGCGGTCGAAGTGGAAGACATGGCTGGCGCGTGTGAGGTTCAATCCGGTGCCGCCGGCCTTGAGGGACAGCACAAAGACCCGGGGGCCGCCGCTCTCGCCCTGAAAACGCTCCACCATCCGGTCGCGCCTGCCTCTCGGCACGCCTCCGTAAAGGAACAGCGCTTCCTCGCCGAACGTCTCCTGCACGTGGCGTTGAATTATCCGTCCCATCTCCGCAAACTGGCTGAATATCAGCACTCGGTCGTCAACCTCGAAGATCTCATCCAGCATTTCGGTCAGTCTCTCCATCTTGCCGGAACGGTCCGGGATACCGGAGTTGTCCCCCAGAAACTGCGCCGGGTGATTGCAGACCTGCTTGAGCTTGGAAAGAACGCCGAGAACCAGGCCCCTTCGCTCGATGCCCTCTGCGTCTTCCAGTATTTCTTCAGTGTCTTTCAGGACAGCGGCGTATAGTGAAGCCTGTTCCCTGGTCAGTGAACAGAATACCTTCGTCTCCTGTTTCTCAGGCAGATCGGAGATGATTGACTTGTCTGTCTTGAGCCTCCTCAGGATGAACGGGCCGGTGATCCGCTTGAGCATCTCCGTCGCGATTGGGTCCTGCTCGGCCTGTATGGGGAAGAAGAAGTTGCGCTTGAACTCGCTCTGTGCGCCGAGAAAACCGGGGTTCAGAAATTCCATGATGGACCAGAGGTCGCCCACGTGGTTCTCGACCGGCGTTCCGGTCAGGGCTACTCGGTAGTCGGCTCTGATCGCCCGCGCCGCCGTCGCCTGCTTCGTCTCGGCGTTCTTGACGTTCTGGGCCTCGTCGAGCACTATGCCGCCCCACGACACGGCCCTGAAAAGATCAATGTCCCGATGAAGCAGTCCGTAGCTTGAGATGACAATGGCGCGCTTCGCGGCCTCTTCCCTGAAAGTCTCATCCCGGTTCCTGTCAGCGCCATGGTGGACCAACGCGGGAAGCTCCGGGGTGAAGCGGGCGGCCTCCTTCAGCCAGTTGTTGATCACGGATGTCGGGCAGATGAGTAGAACCGGCTTTTCTCCGTTTAGCCGCCAGTCGCGCTGGATCAGCGCGAGGGTCTGGATCGTCTTGCCCAGTCCCATGTCGTCCGCCAAGCACGCTCCCAGGCCCCACTGCCGCAGGAACGAAAGCCAGGAATAGCCGCGCTCCTGGTACGGACGAAGAACGCCGGAAAAGCCTTGCGGGGACTCAAGTTCCTCGAAGTCCGCCTGTCCTTCCAGTTGTTTCAGCAGTTCTTCGAGCCAGCCGTTGGAGCGGACGCCGTCGAAGTCAAACCATTCGGGAACGTCCCCGGCGCCGAGCGCCATCTGGACTATATCGCGAACGGTCGCCTGGTCAACACCCTTCTTCTTCCAATAGGCGATTGCCGCCTGGATATCGCCGGCGTTCACCTCCACCCACTGTCCCCGTACCCTGACCAGGGGAATCTTCATCCGCGCCAATGTCTCCAGCTCATCGGAAGTGAGCTTCTGGTCTCCGAGAGACACTTCCCAGTCAAACCGGAGGACTGTGTCCAGATTCACTCCGCCGCCGCCCTGCATTGCCGGAGTCCTGACATTGGCCCGCGCGCTGAGCCTGGCCTTTGTGCCCTTGCGGGTCCACCAGGCCGGAAGCAGGACGCCATAATCCGCCTGCTCCAGATCCAGGGAGTCTTCGACCAGGAACTTGTGGGCCTCGTTTGTGTCGAGCCTGTACCCGCCAAGGTCAGCGTTTTCGAGACTGGCGGCAACTCCTGGGCAGATGCCGGAAGCCTGTCCCAGCGAGGACAGCAGGAATTCCCGCACACTCGAGCCATCTCCCTTCAGCGAAGCTAACCCACCCTCTTGGTCCTCCCACGCATATTCCGCAGGGATGAGCAGGCTCGGGTCATCATGGGGCTGGAGAAGATAGCGGACATACCAGGAATCGTCGGCTTCGCTGATATCGTCCTCGCCGTCTTCCGCAATGCCCACCGGCTCTTCCAAACGGAAGCACAGGCGAAACGGGGAATTGGCCGTAACCGCAATCGGTCGCCGCCACTCGCGGACCTGTGTGGCGAGGTGCGCGAGTTCCGACACATCGCCCCTGACTACTCCGTCAGCAGATGTCAGAGCGTGAATCCATGAATCATGCACACTGGCAAAGGCAACGCCGTCCCGATGATTGCTTGCCGTTGAAGAGGTTCGGTCAGATGCCGTGGCGCGCACCAGGTGGTCCGTCAGCATGGTGACTATGTTCCCGAGAACCTCTATGGGACGCTTTGCCGGAGGTTCACTCGGGTCCGTCTCCGAGAGGGCCCTCGCGGCCGCGGGCATACGCATGGCGAGTTCTGTGAGCCGTTCCGCGTCCACTCCTGTAAATACGGGGTTCCATACGGCTCGGCGCTCATCTGCGCCGGTCGTAAGTCCCGGCAGAAACTGTTGTCGCGCTACGATTGATCCGGCAAAGCGGAGCGCCTCCGCCAAGTATGCCGTGTCTGCTCCGACGATCACTCCCGGCGCGAGCGTCCGCCTGTCCACGGATACGGACAGAAGCTCCACGGCCTCCGCCATTGAGAGACGATAGGCTGAGACTGTCCACGGGGCGATTTTCAGTTTTGCGCGAGACCTGCGCGGCTCGGCGATGAGCGCGCTGGACGGAACAGGACTGGAACCCCTGGTTGGCAGCCATGCGTTTATCTCGCAAACCCGCTCTCGGGAAGGTTTGAGGCCCGGTATGGTTTTATCCAACACCTCGACGAGTCCATCCCCACTGACGCCAAAAGGGTGTGGATGCGCGCGAGAAGCCTTCCTCCGTGTGAGTCGAGGGGCAGGACGATCAACGCCTTCTGTCGACTCCTCGCCCCACAGAAGCAGAGAGCCGCCGGATTCCCCAATGTGGACGATCATCATAGAACTGTCGCCAAGAAGAATTTACACATTCGATACATTCGATACATGGACAATAACATAATTATTCGAAATTAGCAGGCTTTGAGCGTAGTGGCAGGGTCCAGTTGTTTTTGCAATGTATCAACTTGTCGCTATCTCTGGATTCCCGCTTTCGCGGGAATAACGGTAGGGGCGCGGGAAAGACGGAAAATGGTCGATGTATGGCATATTCAGATGGAAATGATAGTAGTGGCAGGGTCTTTGCAAAGTCTGAATGAACCGGGGTGAACGATTCGGATCAAACAGCGGCGAGTGGGCCGGATTGGAGCGGTTTCATATAGTATGATTTATAGTTGTGCTGGTGACCGCTGGTGACCCTAACAGGTGGCTGCCAGGTGAGCGCTGGTGTGAATTATCACCTGTGTTTGACCTGGATTCACCAGCATTTAGCTTTGGGGAGAATATTTTTCAGTTGAACGGGTTGTCATTGATAATGTCCAGTTTATGGTTGTCAGTGTTCAGTCATCAGTAGTCAGTTCTTAGTATTGGAATGTATTGTAGCACAGTAGGAAGTGAATATGTAGTGATGTGGGAAACTCAGGCCGACTTTGAAAAGGCTCTGGGCGTTCGCATTCAGGGTGGAGGCGCCTGATATTGAGGACATAGAACGCCGCAGATGGCCTGGTTCGGCGCGCGCTTTCCCGATACTGCCTGAGCGCTTGAACCCACTGGTCTGACACATATCCATCACCTTGAGGATCCCTTGACCCTGACGCCTTACCAGAGATAGCATATCTGGTAAGGAGCAACTCCATGATTGTGAAAATCACGTCTAAACGGCAGGTTACGTTTCCGGCGAGCGTACTTGACGCGCTGGGTGTTGGCCCCGGCGACCAGCTAGAACTCAGCGAGGGACCAGACGGTTTCATATTGCGGCCCAGACACATTGACTATTCGCGCTTGGGAACGCTGCGCAGCAAGATACCATCAGGCCATCCGCCGTTCGATCTCGAGACTTTCCGGAGGGAGCCATATGACCCAGCGCTTCGGAATTGACACCTCAGTGCTGGTCAGACTTATAACCAAAGACCCTGAGAGTGAATTCGAGCGTTGCGTCGAGGCGCTTCGAGTCCTGGTCGAGGACCAGGGCGACGAGGTCTTCGCCTCCAACCAGGTTATTGGCGAGACATATATCGCCGTGCAACACCATTACGGTGTGTCGAGCGCCGATGCCCGAGCGTCTCTGCTCGATGCTCTACGCAGCGGTCTGGTGGCCCCGCTCAATGGTCGCTCGGTCCTCGATGCGCTTGAGGCGTCCGGCGGTCCTGGCCTGTTCGACAGACTGATCGCTGACGACTACTCGCGGGCCATGTTGCAGACACTGACGCTGGATCGCAGGATGGCCTCTCTGCCTGATGTACGGCGGCTGTAGAACGGCGGCGGAATACCTGATGCCCTGATGCGCGATTCGGCGCCGGTGAAGTTGCGCTGCGCCTTGTCGTCAGGGACGCCCGGGATGCCCACGACGCAGCCTGAGCCTCGGCTTCCTGGGCCGCCATTGCCTCCCGTATCTTCTGCCTGGCTTGGGGCGGACAGGTTGAGACAGTTTCTAAGTAATCGGTTACAATCAAGCGCATCCATATCCTGAGAATCCTGAACTCCCGCACATACCGATTCAGACTACATACCGAGGCGACCCCATGCTTGACCTTCTGATAGAAAACGGCCTGATAATAGACGGAACCGGAAACCCGGGCTACTACGGCTCGATAGGCGTCGAGGACGGCAGGGTTCGCGTCTTCAGAGGCGCGGTCCGCGACGCGGAGGCCAGCCGAGCGATAGACGCGAGCGGCTTGGTTATATGCCCAGGCTTCATAGATATGCACGCCCACTCCGGCCTTGTCCTGCTGTCGCAGCCCGAACACGAACCGAAGGTGCGGCAGGGAGTTACCACCGAGCTGATCGGGGTGGACGGCAACTCATACGCGCCCTTCAGGTCGCAGGAAGACTTTCGCCAGTTCGTGGAGATGAACTCCGGGCTGGACGGCGACCCCCCGCTGCCCGGCTCCTGGTCAACCGTTGAGCAATATCTGAATATGTTCGACCGCAAGTCCGCCGTAAACATCGCGTACATACTCGGCAACTCGCCTGTACGCATTGATGCCATTGGCTGGGATTCGACGCCCGCCACGTCGAGCGCGACACAGCCAACATGAAGGCGATGATAAGAGAGGCTATGGAGGAAGGCGCGCTCGGCCTTTCGACCGGACTTGACTACCCACCCGGCGGATACGCGAGCACCGACGAACTGGTCGCGCTCTCCGAACAGGTAGCGGAGCTGGGAGGGATCTACCACACCCACGTCCGTTACAAGTCCGGCGATATGTTCTTGGACCCGTTCAGGGAGGCAATCGAGATAGGCGAGCGCAGCGGCGTCCCAGTGCATATCACCCACTTTTACCAGAAGGCCCCCGCTCCGGGCGGCGCGCCCCGCCTTCTCGGGCTCGTGGAGGACGCGGCTGAGGCGGGCCAGGACGTGACGTTCGACAGCTACCCGTACAGCCTGGGCAGCACGAGGATCCTGATAGTGTTCCCAGACTGGATTCACGAGGGCGGGCCGCGCAAGTTGAAAGACGCGCTGGCCGACGAGGACGCCCGCGCGCGGCTGCGCGATGAGGTCGTTCCCAGGGCACCCACCTGGCACGATATGTGGCTCACCTATTTCAAGCGGCCAGAGAACCACGCATACGAGGGACGCTCGATAGCTGAGGTCGCGGAGATGCGAAAGCAGCATCCGGTTGACGCGCTCTGCGACCTGCTTATCGAGGAAGACCTCCAGACCTGTTACGTAGCCGAGGGTCTGAATCCGAAAACACTGCCCGCGTTCGTCACACACCCGCTGTCCATGGTCGGCAGCGACGCCGTGCTGCTAGGCGACTTCCCAAGTCCGCGCACCTACGGCTGCTTCCCAGTCATACTAGCGGAGTACGTCAGGGAGGAGCGGCAGATGTCACTGCCCAATGCCATACGCAAGATGACCTCGTTCCCCGCGCAGAGGCTCGGTCTCCAGGACAGAGGCGTTCTGCGCGATGGCATGAACGCGGACATCACGCTATTCGACCCCAAGTCGGTCAGCGCGCCCGCCACCCGCACGAAACCGAAGCAGTTCCCCATTGGCATCGAGTACGTGATCGTGAACGGCGTTCCTGTGATAGACGGCGGACGGCATACGGGCGCGCTTCCGGGCCGAGCGGTCAGGCGGAATTAGGAATGTATATTCCTGTAAATTCTGCTTTGCAGGATTGTCGCCAGCAACATCGTCGCGGCGGCGGGCAGAAAGAAAGGGCCTACACTCATACTGATTACCAGCGCGAGTAACAGGAGCATAGACACAATCCACGCCGCCCACTTAGCTCTCGTGGACCCCCTCGTAGCCCACATATAGAGCGCGACCGTCCCCAAAAATATGAGCGCGGAGGGAGCGAACAGTATTGGCAGAACGCTCAACCCATCTATCTCTACGATGCTGCGCTCCGAATAGTAAATCGGACCGACCCTCAGAGGCCATATAACCCATTTAAGCGCGGCAAGGGGGTCTGAGCTACATAGCTAAGGTATCAGAATTTTAACACTGAATGGTATAACCAAAAGCACTGCGCGCAGCGACCGATAAGATCATCGGGATCTCCAGAGTCAGGCTCTTAGTCATGGCAAACTCCAATCAAGGCCCGAAGGAACGCCGCCATCTGTGCCTCGTGCGCAGGCGCGAATCCTCCGAACTCCCGCAGATTGCGCCCTGATTCGACTGCAGGGTCGAACTCCGCCCCCATCAGATCGTAGTCCCCGGCCAATTCCCTGTTCCACACCTTGAGTTCCTCCAGCGTGAGTTGAGGCTCGAACTGGAGTCCGTACGCGTTCTTGTACCTGAACGCCATATTGATGCGGCGGTATCTGCTGTCTCTCCGCAGCATGAATCCCTCGGCCAGCCTGACCGCGTCCGGCGGGATGGAAAAGCATTCGCCGTGCAGCGTCGGCGCGAGCGGTATGGCGATCTTAGAGAACGCCGGATCCTTGTGGCCCTCCTCCGACACCCATAACTTCCTGAGTCCAAACTGGTATCCGCCGGTCGGCTCCACGGCTGCGCCAAGCACCCGGGCCAGAAGTTGCGCCCCCAGGCATACCCCCAGAACCGGCTTCCCAAGCTCCGCGGCTTGCCTGAGATATACCATCTCCTCTTTCAGCGCGGGATAGCCGTCGTTCGCCGACATAGGCCCGCCGAGTGCGATAACGAGGTCAACGCCACCCAGGTCGTGTGCGTCGAAGTCGTTGAAATCCGGCTCGCCCTCGAACACTGGAACGGTCTCTATGTCATAGCCGCACTCGCCTAGAATCGAGGTAAAGTTCGATCCAAGCGTCTCGAATCGGTGGTGCTGTATCACTGCTGCGCTCTTCAATTTACTCTTGTCTCCGACGCGCTATCGTGTCTAACGCCTTTCACAAACTCGGAACTCCGCCGCTTCTAACTTCACTATACAACTTCTCCAACCCTGTGCTACAATTCACACAGAACAGAACAACAGTACGATACTATATACTGGAACTTATGAATGAAACGCCCCCAAGCCAAAAAACCGCCCGAACTGGTGAATACAGGGATTTGCAGGTCGAATGCTGGTACCAGACCCCACCTGCAGGCCATCAGCAGGCACCTGCACCGCTACCAGAACACTATAATCCCAAGTAAATGGTCTAACCTGACCGGAGGTTCAAGACAATGCCCAGAATACCCCAGATCCAAGAGCGGACGGACGTTCCAGAGGATATGGCCCACCACTTCGACGCCATCGCCAGCAGCCGGGGCCGCGTGAGCGGGCCTTTTTCGATGCTTCTCAACAGCCCCGAGATTGCGGGCAGAGCCGCGCACCTCGGGTCCTACATCAGGTTCGAGTCGGTTCTCGACGCGGACATACGCGAGCTTGCCATCATAACGGCGGCGCGAGAGTTCGACTGCGATTACGAGTGGTCGGCCCACGTTGTGCTGGCCAGGGATTCGGGAGTCCGCGAGGAAGCGATTCAGGCGGTGGCGAACCGGGGCGCGCTCGACGCGCTGACCGATGATGAGGCGCTGGTTGTCGGATATGGACGGGAGATGCTCGGCGGCAAGCGGGTTTCGGACTCGACTTTCGGGAAGGCCGAGGCTCGTTTCGGAGTGAAGGGCGTGACCGAGCTTACCGCGACGATGGGCTACTACGCGATGCTGGCCTGCGCGCTGAACACTTTCGAGGTGGAGCCGGCGGCGGACGCCGAACGCCTACCCTGATACGCGAGGCATGACCAGTTCGGCGAAGGACTCCTGAATCCGACGGATTCTGTCCAGATTGTTCGTGCTTATGCCGAGAACGATTTCGGAAACGCCGAGGCTCTGGTAGTCGGAGATGGCCTGCACCAACTGGTCGGGAGTCCCAATCATGGGAGTGGTGGGGTCGTCCGATTCGGAGTCCAGAACGTCGAGTTCGCAACGGACGACAAGCTGCATATCGTCCGGGTCTCTATCCTGCCGACGCCACATTTCCCTGAGCGTTTGGGCGCGGGCGGCCAAATCTTCTATGGATCCCGAGTTCGGGTGCCAGCCGTCTCCGAGTCTGGCGCAGCGGCGCATGGCGGCGCGGCTCATGCCGCCTATCAGGATCGGTACGCCGGGCTTCTGCGCGGGCTTGGGAGAGAACTTGAAGTTGCCGCCGAAGTCGAAGAATCTGCCGCTGTACTGGGGTTCGTCCGAGGTCCAAAGCTCGCGCATTATCTCGATGGACTCATCCGCATACGCGCCCCTGGTGGAGAAGTCGCTGCCCAGGGCGTCGTTCTCCTCGCGGAGCATTCCGACGCCTACGCCCAGCGTGACTCGTCCGCCGGACATGACATCAAGGGTGGCGACCGTCTTGGCGAGAACGAGCGGGTTCAGGTACGGAAGCACCAGAACCGTAGTGCCCAGACGGACGCGCTCCGTAAGCGCGGCCACCCAGGTCAGGACGGTCAGCGCGTCGTAGTACGGACTGTTCTGGAGCCTGTCGTATATGTATCCCACGTTGAGGATATGGTGGTTGACCCACACCGAGTCGTAACCCAGTTCCTCAGCCGTGACAGCGAGATCAACGACATCCTGCGGGTCCGCTATTCCCCAGTTCTGCGGCGTGACGTATCCGAATTTCATTATCCCCCACCTAGTATCGCGTTCACTACTTCAAGATCGTCGGGAGTCAGAGACCAGTCCGCGGATGCGGCGTTGGCTTCTACTTGATGGGGACGTGTCGCGCCCGCTATGACGGAGCTTACCACAGGGCTTGCGAGCAACCACGCGAAGGCGAGTTCCAGGATCGTATGACCGCGCTCGGACGCGAATTGCTCCAGTTTCTCGAGTATGTCGAAGTTGCGACTTGTGAGCGTACCCCTGTCGTTCTCGGATAAACGAGTGCCGTCCGGGGCGGGCTGGCCCCTGCGGTACTTGCCGGTGAGGAAGCCGTTCTCCAGTGGGTAGTACGGCAGAACCCCGATTCCGTACTTCTCGCAGAAGGGCATCATTTCCGCTTCGGGCTGCCTGTACAGCATTGAATAGCGAGGCTGCATACTGACAAAACCATTTATCCCAAGCGTTTTCGCCGTCCAGTGGGACTCGCATACCTGCCATGACGCAAAGTTGGAACAGCCCGCGTAGCGCACCTTGCCCGCGCGTATCAGGTCGTCCAGCGCTCTCAGGGTCTCTTCAATGGGAGTGTTCGGGTCCCACCAATGAATCTGGTAGAGGTCAATATAGTCGGTACGTAACCTTCGCAGACTCACGTCCACCTGATCATAGATGTGCTTCCGCGAGTTTCCGGCGTTGTTGGGGCCGTCGGCGACTCGGCTGGACACTTTGGTCGCGATGACGGCCTGGTTACGCCGGCCCTTCAACGCCCTGCCGATAAACTCCTCCGAATAGCCGTTCCCATAGCTGTTGGAGGTGTCAATCATGTTCACTCCGGCGTCAAGGGCGGCGTGAACCACATCCTCGGTTCCGCCCGCATCCAGCCTGCGCCCGAAGTTATTAGTCCCCAGTCCTATGGCGGAAACCTGAAGCCCGGAGGGCCCCAACTGTCTGTATCTCAATATAAGTCTCCTGTTTTGTATTGGAATGCCATAAGAGAACAAACTAGGTCTGTCCAGTCTCTATCATACCGATCTATCCGTGATGTCATCATCGCGCAGAAGGGCGGCGAACCCGGCTTGCTGGAAGTCGCGGTCGTAAGCCAGCGCCCACGAACACCTCTCTCATCATTCCTTCTCTTTCGGGAAGCCATAAAGGTAATGCTTGTAGTTCTTGGCCCCGTCGGTTGGCAGGTCGTCGTCCGTCGAAGCGGGCATTTCCGCCCTCAGACGGTCTATCATCGCGATGACCGGGTGAGTCCTGGCGGAGCCGGGCGCGCGTTCTTTTTCCGGCTGCTGGAGAGCGGGAGACGCCGGTTTCATGGACGCGACGTTCACGATACGCAGCGTTACCTCCGCGCCTTCCTCGAGGTCGAGAGGTTGAAGCGGCATGAGCGCGCCGTTTGAGAATCTGGCTTTTACATTGACAACCATGGTTCGCTCCTTTCGGCGCGATTCTCGCTGCGGCAGGGGGCCGGAGTCAAAACTCCCGCCTGGCGACGAGCAATCCGTCCTCGCGCTCCACCCTTATGGCGAAATTGTGCGAGTCAATCGTGAGGGCCATGTCGCGGTCTTCGGGTGGAAAGTGGGGTTTAGTGGGGTCGTTGTATTTCTGCGACTCTTCGCCGACCAGAACCAGAGTCCTGACAGCCTTGTGATCGGGCCGTCTGCCCTGGAACAGGTTCTTGAGAAACAGCGCGCACTGCTCGTCCTCGTCGGCGCGGATGCGACCCTCGGAACCCATCGCGACGATGGTCAGCAGATCGGGCCGCTGACGCCGGACGGCCTCGACGGTAGCCGTAGCCACCGCGAATGACCCGCCATACAGCCTGTCGGCCCCGGTCGCGGTCACCATGCCGACCGTCCCTGCCCGCGTTGACTGGATGATCGTCTTCCCTTCGATGTCCGCTCGACTCAGTTCAGACGGCGAATTGTTGAAGTCGAACCCCTCCGGCCTCATGCCGCCAACCTCTCCGACGCATATATCGCCCACTCCCCGCTCTCTTAACGCAATCGCCTCCTCCACCTCGGCCACAAGAACTATCTTCTCGACGCCCCTGGACAGCGCGACCGCGGCCGTCGTGTAGGCCCGAAATACATCAATGATTATCACGACGCCCTCTGCCGAGCGGGCGCCGTCCAGAAGGCTTGCCAGCCTGATTTCCATGTTATGCGTATTTCCTAGCGGAAGAGGGCTAATCGGGAGCGGCCCGGAGAATGGCTATTCCCTGAACTCATGGGGAAGAACGAAGGTTATGTCTTCTTCAACCCCATCTATTGTGTTGACTTCATCGGGTTCCAGAACGTTAATGACGTCCATAATGAGGTCCTCGGGCGTCGAGGCTCCTGAAGTTATCCCGACGTTCTCGACACCTTCGAGCCAGTCGAAGTCCAGATCCTCCGGGCCGTTGATGAGGTACGCGGGAAGGCCGTTCGCCTCCGCCACTTCGCGCAGCCGATTGCAGTTGGAACTGTTGTGAGCTCCAATGACTAGTACAACGTCCACTATCGCCGATAAGTCGTCCACCGCCGCCTGGCGGTTGGTAGTGGCGTAGCAGAGGTCGTTGCGGACTATGACGTCTGAGAAATTTTTCTTGATCTCGGAAATGGCATTCTCGGTGTCTCTAACCGACAGAGTAGTCTGGGTAAGGACCGCGACAGGCTCGCTGCCGTCCCATTCGGGCATATTGTCCCGCTCGCGGTCATCTACGAGGTGCATATCGGTCTGGCCCATCGTGCCTTTGACCTCCTGGTGACCGCGGTGGCCGACCAGAATCATTTTCCGGCCCTCTCCGGCATACTTCTTGGCTTCGTTATGCACCTTGGTGACGAGCGGGCAGGTAGCGTCTATGACATTCAGTCCACGCTTTTCGGCCTTTTGGAAATCATCGGGAGGAGACCCGTGCGCGGAGAATACAACCGTCGCGCCCTCGGGGATTTCGTCAACGTCCTCGACGGTTCTCGCGCCCTTGTTCTCCAGCGAACTTACGACATAAGGGTTGTGGACGATCTGGTGCTTGACGTACACCGGATGCGGATATTTTTCGAGCGCCAACTCCACAATGTCTATCGCGCGAACGACACCGGCGCAAAACCCTCTCGGTATGCCAAGAAATACCTTCATTGAATCTCCCCCGCGAATATGGCAGGTAAGCCGCGAATGGATTGTAGCACAAGCGGGCATTGATGGTTATACTATTCAGGAGTTTTTCCCAACTCTCGAATTTCAGGGAGATGAACCTAATGAGACTAGCGCAGAGAATGACCAGACTGGGAACCGAGACAGCTTTCGAGGTGCTCGCCAAGGCAAGGCTGCTGGAAGCGGAGGGTATGGAAGTGATACACATGGAGATAGGCGAGCCTGACTTCGACTCTCCATCCAACATCGTGGAGGCGGGCAAAAACGCGCTGGACGATGGCTTCACGCACTACAACCCCTCACCTGGCTACCCGGCGCTCAGGGACAGGATAGCCCAGGAGATTACGGACACGCGGGGCATTCACGTCAGCGGCGATAACGTTGTCGTAACGCCGGGCGGCAAGCCGATAATGTTCTTCCTCATCATGGCGCTGGTGGACCCGGGTGACGAGGTGCTGTATCCAAACCCCGGCTTCCCTATCTACGAGTCAATGATCAACTTCATGGGCGGTGTTCCGGTGCCGATGCAGTTGTACGAATCCAGGGATTTCAATATAGATATAGACGAGATAGAGGAGAAGATCAGCAGCCGCACCAAGCTGATGATAGTCAACTCGCCCAACAACCCGTGCGGCTCGGTCATCTCGAAAGACGACCTCGAACGCCTGGCGCAGCTCGCGATAGAAAACGACATCCCGGTGCTGTCCGACGAGATATACAGCGGCTTCCTGTATGAGGGCGAACACCACTCCATCTCCAGTTTTCCAAACATGAGAGAGAGGACGATAATTCTGGACGGTTTCTCCAAATCCTACGCGATGACGGGATGGCGGATAGGCTACGGAGTGATGCCGCTGGAGCTTGTGGAACCAATCTCCAGGCTGGTCACCAACAGCGTCTCATGCACGGCTGGCTTCACCCAGATGGCCGCGCTGGAAGCGTTGAATGGGTCGCGGGACGACGTTCACTCGATGGTTGCCGAGTTCAAGAAGCGGCGTACAATCATCGTGGATGGCCTGAATTCTATCAAGGGCATTCGCTGCCCGCTCCCGCGCGGCGCGTTCTACGCCTTTCCCAATATAGAAGAGACGGGGATGAGCAGCCGCCGGTTCGCAGACGATCTGCTGACAGAGGCGGGTGTCGCGTGTCTGCCCGGGGAATCGTTCGGACAGTATGGGAACGGGTTCGTTCGCTTCTCTTTCGCCAACTCGGCGGAGAATATTGAAAAGGCGCTGGACCGCATCGAAGACTTTGTAAAGAAGGCAGACGCATGACACTCTCAGAAGAACGCTCCGCACACCCCTACCATATGCACGACGCGATTATGGGTCAGCCGCAGGCAATCGCGCGCGTTATCCGCGAGGAGCGGGAGAACGTCGGCGCTCTGGCAGACCTGGTTCGAGACGCCGCGAGAGTGCACGTCGTCGGCATAGGAACGTCCTGGCACGCCGCCCTGATTGGTGAAGACCTGCTGAGAACGCTGGCGGGCCGAGAGGACGCGCGGGCCTGGAATTCGTTCGAGTTCTGCGACCGGCCCCCTTCTCTGGGCAGCGACGACGCGGTTATAGTCCTCAGCCACCGCGGCACCAAAACGTACTCGGCGCGCGCGCTGGAAGTCGCTCACGGATCGGGTGCGGCGACCGGACTGCTGACCGGCGTCGGCTCGGACGCGCGGCGCGAACTTGCCAGCGTGGTCGTGGAGACCTCGCTCCCGGATCCCTCCTCGGCCTTCACAATCAGCCACACCGCGGCGATAACCGCTCTCACGATGCTCTCCGTCGAGTTGTCCGGGGGAAATTCCACCGACACGCTCTCCCCCCTGCCCGACATGGTCCAGGGAGCTATCTCGACCGAGAGCGCGGTGAAGGAGTGGGCGGCTGAATGCAGGGACATACAGCGTTTTTACTTCGTCGGAACGGGGGCTAACGCCTCCACCGCATACGAAGCCGCGCTCAAGATGAAAGAGGCGAACTACACAACTACGGAGGGGTTTCAGCTTGAACAGTACCTGCACGGCCCGTTCGTCTCCACGGATGAGGGCTGCCTGGTCACGTTCGTCGCGCCGCCGCGCAGGGGAGCCGAGGACAGGGTGACCGACATTATGCGGACAATTGCCGAAATCGGCGCGCGCAGCGCGGCGGCGATACAGACCGGTGACGATGCCAGGGGCGACCTTGTCGACACCGTGATAAGCGTGCCAGAGTGTCCCGAAATCTTCTCGCCAATCGTGTACCTTGTACCGCTCCAGCTTTTGACCTACTGGCTGGCAGTGGAGCTTGGTCACAATCCCGACGTATTCAGGCTCGACAACCCCAGGTTCATGGCCGCCCGCAGCCATTACACCCTTTAGCGAACACACCCTGCATTGAACCCATGCGTAACTTCAGAATCGCGCTGGCACAGATAAACCTGACGGTCGGAGACCTGGAAGGCAACGCCGGAAAGGCGCTGTCCCGCATGGAGCAGGCTCGCGCCGCGAAAGCCGACCTTGTCGCGTTTCCCGAGCTCACGATACCGGGCTACCCTCCCGAGGACCTGCTGCTGAAGCCGCAGTTTCTCGACGAGAACCGTCGCTATATGGAGCGCGTCGTTTCTCAATCGGAGGGAATCGCGGTTATTGTCGGATTCGCGGACGCGGTGGGCGCGGAGGTTTATAACGCGGCTGCGGTGGGATTCGACGGCGGGCTGATAGACGTATATCACAAGATGTTTCTGCCCAACTACGGCGTCTTCGACGAAGACCGCTACTTCCGCACCGGGAACACCTGCCCGGTGTATGTGATAAACGGCACGTCGGTCGGGGTCAATATATGCGAGGACATCTGGTATCCGGTCGGCCCTACCGCCGTCCAGCGGGCTGCGGGCGCGGAGGTCATAGTCAACATCAACGGCTCACCATTCCACGCGGGTAAGCGCCGCTTCAGGGAGAAGATGCTGGCGACCAGGGCCGCCGACAACGAACTGTTCCTCGCCTACGTCAATATGGTGGGCGGTCAGGATGAGCTGGTATTCGACGGGGCAAGCATGGTGTTCGATCCGCAGGGCGAGGTGATAGCGGCGTCCGGCCAGTTCGTGGAAGACCTGCTCGTCGTTGACCTGGACGTTCAATCGGTCTTTCGCTCGAGGCTCCGAGAACCCAGGCCGCGCAAGGAGAACCCCGAATCCCTGAGAGAGATAGGAAGTTCCAGGCTGACGCGAGTTTCCGACCGGGACGAGAAACCGCGCGCCAGGGATGATGAGGACGCGCGGGGAAGTTTCGGAGATTTCTATGACGGCGCGGAGGAGATTTACGAGGCCCTTGTGATGGGAACCCGCGACTACGTGCGAAAGTGCGGCTTCAGCAAGGTTCTGGTCGCGCTGTCGGGCGGAATAGACTCCAGCCTTGTCGCCGCCATTGGCGCGGACGCGCTGGGCCACGAAAATGTAGTCGGCGTCTCCATGCCATCCGAATTTTCGTCGGAGGGCAGCGTCGTGGACGCCAAACTGCTGGCCGACAACCTGGGCATTGATATCTGGACCATCCCCATCGAGCGGACATTCGACGCCTTTATGGATTCACTCGCTCCTCAGTTCGAAGGCACGGACTGGGGCGTAGCCGAGGAAAATATACAGTCCAGGATACGGGGCAACCTGATAATGGCCCTGTCCAACAAGTTCGGCTGGCTCGTTCTCACCACTGGCAACAAGAGCGAGATGGCCACCGGATACGCCACTATTTACGGTGATATGTCCGGCGGTTTCGCGGTCATCAAGGACGTGCCGAAAGTAATCTGCTACGACCTCGCTAGATTCAGAAACGCGAAGGCGGGCAAGGAGCTTATCCCCCAGACGGTGATTGACAAGCCACCCAGCGCGGAACTCCGACCTGACCAGCTCGACCAGGACAGCCTTCCCCCATATGAGGAACTGGACCCCATACTCAAGGCTTATGTGGAGGACGACATGAGCTTCGAGGAGATAACCGCGATGGGCAACGACGCCGGGGTGGTAAAGCAAGTCATAGGGCTTGTGGACCGCTCGGAGTACAAGCGCAGGCAGGCGGCGCCGGGCATCAAGATTACCCCGCGAAACTTCGGAAGGGACCGGCGTATGCCAATCGCCAACCTTTGGCGGTCGTACTGAGAACGGTGTCCGCTCCTGAAACTCTTTACCCAGATAAGTTACCAGATCCTGTGAGTCAAAATCCTCGACCTGTCGGTCTCTGTCAGGTATGGCTCGATCTTTCTTGCGAACTCGGCGACCGACTCTTCAACCGATGACTTGCTCGTGTCCAGCGTCATCTTGTGGCTGAAGAGGGATCGGGAGCACGCCTGCTCATACTGGTCGAGGACATGGGGAATGTCCTCCGCTTTCAGCGGGCTGTGTGGGTGTGGATTCTCCTTCATGCGGCGCGCTATCACGTCCGCCGAAGCCTTGACGTGAACAAGAACGACGTCGGGCGCGAACCTGAGAATCGAGCTTTCCACCTGCTGGGACACGACTTTTCGGTCGTGGGGTTTACCATCGCCGCCATAGCCGTAGTACATGGGGCCGTAAACACCGTCGTCTATGTGCAGACCTATGGACATCCAGTCAGGCCCGTTCCATGAGTTGGCCTGGATATGATAGTACAGGCTGTGACGCTGGGTCATCTCTTTCAACTCAGGGCTGAGAGCGAGCACCTGCCGACGCTCGTCTTCGGTCATATCCGGCTGGGGATGGCCGGAGGTGTGCGGCAGTTTCCAGTGGTCGTGAATCAGAGGGAACCTTACGCCGATGGTTTTGCGCATCCAGTCGTCTATGGCGAAGGTCAGGGTTGTGGTGCCGGAATACTCGCATCCGGCGATTACCAGTCTCATATTTCATTCTCCTCGCTGCTGAGCTTGATGGGGATACTGTAGCAGATAGTGGGACTGGTTGTGCATAACAGGGGAAACTAAGAGCGTATCTTGGTCAAGCGGAATCCTCGAAAGCCGTGCCGATTGTGGAGTTTTCGTTGACGAATACTTTCGTGGGTGATAGCTTTTAATGAATGGGAGTTCGCCGCCGGAATATCCGGCGAGTCGTCCAGGGCAAGGGCTTTCGTCGAAACGGAGAAGGCCGTTCAGCAAGGGCGCGGGTACAATGACAACCACCATCATAGAGACTGGGAAAAAACCTATTATCCGACCGGACCTTCTCGCGGTCCTGGAGGATGGCGGGTATCGAATAACCAAGCCGAGGCTCAGTGTAATAGGTCTGCTCGGCAATAAGGAGGAAGGGTTCAGCGCGGACGAGGTCTGCGATGAACTCCCCTACGTGGGCAGGGCGACCGTCTATCGCACTATCAAGCTCCTGCTGGAAGCGGGTGTAATATGCAAGCTGTCAATGCCGGACGGAACTCCCAAGTACAGCATGGCGCGGGTTGATCATCACCATCATACGGTCTGCGTCAAGTGCAACAGCATCGGGGAGTTCAAACACTTCACCATAGAGCGCCTGCTCAGGACGCTTGGGCGTGAGATCTCGGGCGAGATAGTGGGGCACAGAATCGAGATCTTCACCGTTTGCGGAGACTGCGAAACCGAGTAGCAGACCCTACCCCAACCGTCTTCGTCCTTGCCTTTATCTCATTCAGGTCCGGGAAGACGTCTTTCCTGCCACTGCCTTATTGCGCGAACCAAATCAAAGGCAAGCCGTGTATCGAGTGGCTCAGGCCTGGAGCAAGAGGGATATGACGACCACAACCGTGACCACCGCAGAGATGAACAGGTTAAACCGCCAGGCTGGATTCAGATGCTTCCTGCCCCTTCTGTGAGTGAAGACGGGTTGGACAACGGCGGGAGACGCATACTCAGCGTATTCACTCGATGACGCAACATTGAGGGGCCGGCTGTACGGCTCGGCTTGGCGTTTTGTACTCGATACCGCTGTTTGCATCACTGGACTCCCTGATATGCCTACGTCCTGAGACGGTAAATGAGCATACGCGAACACGTCTGTTTAGCGTGGGATCACAGATTCCGTCAATATACGCTAACCACATGATTAACTGCACGCTAAATCTACGAATTAGTATAGGCTAAGTCCTGATATGTGTCAACACTATCGTGGAAAATAACGACAGAAACTCATTCAGGCAAGGGTTACGGCTATAATTCCGCCGACTGTCATGGCGATTGCGGCCAGTTTTACAGCGAGTATCCGACCCTCAAGCGGCTCGTTCAGGACTCTGGACACTCCCAGGCTCAGCAGTATGCCGAGGATGAAGACGAATAGCGGCCTGATTGCCATAACCGTAACAGCGAGTGAGACGGGGCCGGAGAATATGGCCCCAAGCTGCAATATGACGGCTACAAACACCAGCAGACCCTCGGTGAAGACAGTCAACCCGATAGATACGGGATTGCGAATCGCTCTGATAAGGTCCGGAAACATACTCGTTCTGATCATAATGCCGACGCAGGCGGTTCCGAGGCCCAAGCCCCGCCATACGAACAGTGACCAGATATCTATGTCGTTGGCCACCACTTTGCTGAGATACTGGCTGAGTCCGAAGGCGAGGCTGGACACCATAAGCAGCGCGAACGGGATTAGCTGGTTTTCGTCCCGCTCGGAGCGGCGAGTGGTTGGGCCAAAGGACATAAGAGCCGCTCCGCCGACGGTAACGAATATGCCCACCCAGGCCAGCGCAGTTATGACCTCTCCCAGGAACACCTGCGCGAGTATCGCCACGAATATCGGGTGAGTGGAGGTGACGGGGACGACCCTGGACACGTCCTGCATCCTCATGACCCAGAACATGAGAACAAGGTATATGCCCGCCAGGAAGCCGGAAGCGCAGGAGATCAGCGTGGTGTCTATGCCGTATCCGCTGAACTTAGCCAGAGGAATAACCAAGAACGCAAGGGCAAACTGGATCAGGCCAACCAGAACGATGAACGCCCTGGGGTTTGGCACGAACCTCTGAATCAGGACTTTGTCAAGCGCGGACACGACCGCGAAGGCCAATGCGCTGCCGAGGGATAGAATTATCCAGTTCATTTATTGTGACCGTGGTCCGGCGACGTGGGATGTGAGCATTTCGGACTGCTAGAAAATAGCTTCCTCGCCCAGTACATCGCGGATCATGAGGCGCGAGCGCTGGCTGTCTTTGATTCTTCGGTCAAGGTCGTCGGGGTCGCCCCAGACTTCCATTACCCTGGATGTGAGTCGCTCTCGAACGGCATCATATTGGGGATCGGCGGCGAGGTTGTCGAACTCGCCCGGGTCGGATTCGAGGTTGTATAGCTCGACGTCGGGCGGGTCGGCATAGCTGTAACAGAGCTTCCAGTTGCCCTGGCGCACCATAGCCCTGGGACGGTCGGTGCCATGCGCGAGGTGTTCGACGAACGCCTCGTCGCGCTCCACGCTCGCATTGCCGGTCATCTGGGGCAGCAGCGATACGCCGTCCGCGTTCATTATGGATGTTGATTCAGCGGTTGCTCCCGCCATCTCCAGGATGGTGGCGGTGGCGTCCACGAGTGAGACCGCTCCGGCAAAGCGCTGGCCGCCCGGAATGACGCCCGGCCATGCTATCTGGAGCGGGACGCGGGCGGAGTGTTCGTAGAAGTTCATCTTTCGCCAGAGACCGTGTTCGCCGAGCGATTCGCCGTGATCGGATGTGTGGACTACGACGGTGTTGTCCGTCATACCGAGTTCGTCGAGGGTGTCGAGGAGGCGGCCTATCTTGTCGTCGAGATAGGTTATGAGGCCATAGTAGGCGGCCCTGGCCCTTCGTACTTCGTCCTCGGTGTAGCCGTCGAAATTGAATGACCGACGCAGCCTGCGGGCCGCTGCGGGCAGGTTTTCGAGATGGCCGGGCGGGTTGGATGGGAGGTCTGCGTATTCGGGATAGTACATGGAGAAGTAGGGTTCAGGCACGATGAAGGGGAAATGGGGCGCAACGAACCCGACGCAGAGCGCCCAAGGGCGTTCGCGGCGCGCTGTGTCTCTCAGATAGCGGAGGGCCTCGGCTTCTATCGCGTCGTCGGCCTCTATCATCGGACCGCTGCCCGCCCCTGCCTGCTTCACGCTGGGCCAGGGTTCTCCTGCGGTGGGTATGCCGTCCTCCCAGAGATATATGGGGTGCCTTCCCCCGGTGGACAGTCCGAGCCGCCGGGCCGTCTCGTCCTCCGCGCCGCCTCCGCCGTGTGGGTCATAGGCGAGTTGGGACTCGAATCCGTGGAGCCTGTCGGGGCCTATCAGGTGCATCTTGCCGGACAGCGCGCTGTCGTAACCCAGAGAGCGCAGCATATAGGACCAGGTCGGGACGTCGGACGGGAGCGGCTTGGCGTTGTCCCATCCCTCGCAGTTGGAGACGTAGCGTCCGGTCATAAAGGACAGGCGGGACGGCACGCACAAGGGCGAGTTGCAGTAGGCGGCGTCAAACGTCGCGCCCGATTCGGCTATGCGCTCCATGTTGGGAGTCCGCACGAACGGATGCCCATACGCGCTCGACCACATCGGCCCGTGTTCGTCGGACATGATGACAAGGAAGTTGGGTTGGGCGGGCATATCGCAGTCTTTCCTTATGAGCTGGGAATTGCGGGGTTAGACGGCGGTAGCGCCGTACACGTGGTTGGGAATGACGATGATGGCGGCACGCCGGTCGCTGACCATCGCGCGGTCGTAGTCTTCCCAGTCGGGGTGTTCCTGGCCGGACGCGGCGCGGTATATTCCCCTGAGCGCGTCGCGCAGTTCGTCATCGTCGGACTCACCGCGCCGCAGGACTTTGGCGCGCCCCTCGAGAACCACGTAGCCCCACCAGTCGCTCTTGGACACCAGAAGCGAACATCGCGGGTCGCGGACGAGGTTGTGCAGCTTGGCGCGGTCTTCGGTGGTGGTGAAGCCCACGCCGTCGCCATACGACCCGACGGTAACAATGCTCATCTGGGCTGCACCGTTCGCGCGAAACGTGGTCAGCACGGCCTGGTGGTTGGCGGAAACGAAATCTTTGACTTTATCATCGAGCATTTTCACACCCCCCGGTTCACAGCACAAAATCTATCTCGTAAAGGTCGTAGTGGGAGTGGTCCATGCCCAGCTCCTTGTAGGTCTGCTGGGCGATATGGTTGCTCCGCTCCACGTATAACCGAATGCCGCAGATGTCCTCGCGCTTCCGCGCCTGTCGCAACACGTGGTCGTGCATGGCGGTGTAAACGCCGCGCCTGCGGTGGGCGGCGTCCACGAACACGCTCTGTATCCACCAGAACGTGGCGTTTCGCCAGTCGCTCCATTCGTATGTGATGAGCAGGCTTCCGACGACGACACCGTCAGTCACAGCGACCAGGTAGAAGCCTTTGTCCGAGTCTTCGAACACAGCCTCCACTCCCGCGCTGATGAGCGACTCGTCAAGCGTCTTGCCCTCGGTCTCGAGTGCCATGCTCTGCTGGAAGCGGACGATATGGTGGGCTTCGCCCGGCTCCGCTCGGCGCACCAGGATTGGCGAATCGGTCAACGCTTATCTCCTTTCGCTCTATACCCTACCCTGCCCGAATCAATTCAGGGATACGCAGGAGCATATTATCAGAAATCAGGAATGATTAATGGCGCAACCGACGTCCGTGGATAGTGAATATGAACGGAACGAAGCCGGCCTGTCAACTGTAGGTCGAGTGTATTAGAATTGGGGACGCATTCCTGAGAGAGGTGGACGTTAGCTTTGAGTATAATTACGCGGAGTTTTGGCGAGGCGGTCGCGGACATTCCCGACGGCGCGATATTGACGATAGACGGTTTCGCGGGACCGGGCGGAACTCCGCAGAACCTGATACGCGCGCTGCGAGACCACGGCGCGGCTGACCTGACTATCATATCCAATACGGCGGGGCTGGCGTCGGTCATAGGGTTCGGCACCATACCGGGAGACCGGCCCACGGACATAGGCGTCCTTGTGGAGAACGAACAGGTGAGGAAAGTCATCGCGTCTTTTCCGGTGTCGCCGTCGCCGTCCAGGCCGACAGCTTTCGAGAGGGCGTACCGGGAGGGCAAGATTGAGTTGGAGGTCGTGCCGCAAGGGACGCTGGCGGAGCGCATCCGGGCTGGCGGAGCGGGGATCGCGGCCTTCTACACGCCGACGGGCGTTGGGACGCTGATGGCGGAGGGCAAGGAATCTCGCGTGTTCGACGGGCGCGAGTACCTGCTGGAACGCGCGCTCAAGGCGGACTTCGCTCTCCTGAGGGCGCACAGGGCGGACACGATGGGCAATATCCAGTACAGGGGAACGTCGCGCAACTTCAACGGCGTAATGGCTACCTCGGCGGACGTGGTGATTATGGAGGTTGACGAGGTGGTGGAACCCGGCGATATTGACCCGGGCGCGGTGCACACGCCCGGGATATACGTGGATCGCGTGGTGAAGATATGAAGTACGCGGTAGTAAATGGACACGGCGCTAGACTGGCCTGAACTTGACCAGCGTGTATTCGTCTGAAACGTCGTCGAAAATGGCCTGGACGGGCATATCTATCCGCGCGTCCTCTATCTCGCACTCGACCAGGGTGGTCGGTATCTTGGGGCCTTCGTTCAACTGGATGATCGCGTATATGTGCGGCGTATCGGGCTGGAAGGCGGGGTGGGCGGACTGGTGGACGATTGTGAACGAGTACAGCCTGCCCATTCCGCTGACCTGAGTCCAGTCCAGATCGTCGGAGAAGCAGTTGGGACACTGCTCTCGCGGATAGAAGAATATGCTCGAGCAGGTCTTGCATCTCGGCAGCGCAAGTTCGTGGCGTTTCGCGGCGTCCCAGAAGGGGCGCGAAAGGTGTTCGTTCATCGGGTCAGGAAGCGGTTTCGCGTATGGAGTTGTCATTTTAGCAGTTCCTGGTTATTAGTATTCAGTTGTCAGTATTCAGTTATCAGATCAGGCTCTGCCCGCCGGAGGTCGAATACTGACAACCGGACTTCTTAGATCGTGTCCTCGGACCCGAGGACCAGCGAGCACATTTCGCTCGCCGTGCCGCCTCAACCGTTCACCATACATAAGTCGTTTCGGAGTACCTGCCGGACTCCTGCTTTGCCCATTACCTGGCGGGCGCCCTCTATGACGTGCCTGAATCCGCCCGCGAGTCCGGGCTGTCCACCGGAGAGTTGTCCGCCGTCGGTGTTTATCGGGAACGTACCTTTATAAGTTGTATCGGTGGACTCGTAGAATGGGCCAATCTCGCCCTTTCCAACGAATCCGGCATCTTCGAGGCTCACGGCCACGAGGATCGTGTATCAATCGTAGAACTCGGCGAACTGCATATCGGATGGCCCGTAACCGGCCATCTCGAACGAACGCCTGGCGCTGGTGGCGACCGGGGTGGTGGTTATGCGGTCGTTCTGCCACACGTTGGCGTTGGACTGTTCCATGCCTGAGCCGAGAAGGTAGGCGGGGCGGTTGGTTAGCGCCCTGGCGCGTTCCGGCGTTGTCATAATCAGGGCCGCCGCGCCGTCGCAGGGCATTACGCACTCCAGAAGACGCAGCGGGTAGTTGACATACCTGGAGTTCAGAATGTCCTGCACGCTGGCGGGCTGTCCATGGAATACGGCGTTTTCGTTCTCCTGCGCGTTGAAACGCTGGTCGGCGGCGACTTTCGCCATCTGCTCCTGGGTCGTGCCGTACTCGTACATATGGCGGTTGTATATCAGGGCGTAGCCAGTGCCGGCTCCGGGGGCCATTCCGTAGGGATCCTCCCACTCCGAGCGGACGGACGCGCCGCCCGGCACGGGTCTGGAGGCGCGCGCGTTGCCCATAACCACCAGAACGGTGTCGCACATACCCGCGTTTATCGCGCTCGCGGCGACCGTGGTCGCGGACGCGCCGCTGGCGCCCTGCATAGATACGCCGGTGGCGAATGTGGGCTTGATGCCGATGTATTCGGCCACCATCGCGGGCGCGGCGGCCCCGTCCGTAACAAGGCCGTTAATGTCCTGCTTTCTGAGGCCGGAGTCTTTAATCGCGTACCCCACGGCCTCGGCGCAGAGACCGTACAGGGTGCGCCCTTCGAGCAGCCTCCTGGTCGGCACCTCGCCGATTCCGACAATCGCCGCCTTTCCTCTGAGTGTCATAAGAGCCAACCTCCATTCATTGACCAAGTGAGGGGCATTGTACTACGGGAATTGGGAATAGTGAATGGTGAATTTGGAATGTGGCAGGGCATCGCATCTGAACGGTCATTTTCTGCTCGCTCCCCTGCCGACCTATGTCGCTTGCATTATCCCAGCTTGCCAGTAGCGCTTTCCTTCCATACTCACTATCTGTCCGAAGCCGGGCTTGGTGAAGTGACATGAGACCACAGTATCACCGCTTGCTTCAAGGCGGTCGAGCAGCGCCCGTCTCGTCGCTTGCGCCGTTTCCGGGTCTCCGTCGAAGAGGGGCGTCCACGCCGGCTCGGTAATCTGGGCGGGATGGATGAGAACGTCGCCCTGAATCAGCGCTCGCTGTCCTTCCGACGACACCATGACGCTCATGTGGCCGGGGGTGTGGCCCGGCGTGTGCAGGGCGCGGACTTCCGGCGTGAGGTCGGAGTCGCCCGGCAGCGTATCCAGAACTCCGAGGTCGGCCAGCGGCTCGACAAGGCGATCTATGTACGGGAACCGTCCCGCCGTCTGCACTTCCGGCTTGCGGAAGTGGGCGAGGTCGTCTTCGTGGACGACGTAGCGCGCGTTGGGGAAGACGGGCGCGTTTCTCCCGTCGCGTTCCTCCGTGTTCCAGCCAACATGGTCGAGGTGAAGGTGTGACAGGAACACGACGTCAACATCCTCGGGGCTGACCCGGTTCGAGGCGAGGTCGGCCATCAGCTGGCCGCGCAGACCTCCGATGTACTCTATCGGCCCCGGCCCGTAGCCCGTGTCTATCAGTATAGTCTTGCCCGAAGAGCGCACCAGGTAGCATCCAATCTCCAGGCGCATCTTATCGCCCTCAAAGGTGTCGGGATACATCTGCCGGAAGGATTCCCAGGAATCGTAGGGGACGTTCGGCCAGAGTTCCGGCAGGGCCGTGGGATAGGCGCAGTTCATATCGGTCAGCGCGACAATGCTCGCGTCGCCGACGCTCATTTCAAATTCGCTCATTCGGGTAACTCCTCAGGCTTTGCCGTAATCGTTTCGCTTACCGTCTTTCGATACAAGCCCGTTGCGCAGATCGGTTTCGAGCAGGTTCCGGGGGCGGTTCGCAGGGTCTCCGACGCCTGCGCCGCTGGGAAATTCCAGAACCAGCCGGTCGTCCACACTCCGGAGGGGTACAGAGCCGGAGGTCATCGAGGCGGGGTCGTCGCTGACCCTATCACCGTTGATTATGACTTCCGTTTTGGCCCCGGAAGCTCCACCGAATGCGCCCTGCGGGGCGAAAGACAGCCTGTTGGGGTGGATGTACAGGTTTAGCGGCGCGGAGTGGGATGGCAGCTTTCCAACCACCACGCGCTGGCCCGGGCTTCCCCTGAACCTGCCCGCGCCCGCCGAATCGGGGATAAGCTCCTTCGCCTCGATCAACGCGGGGCTGTTCAACTCGAACACCTCCACAGGCACGTTGGACGCGCTGGACGGGAACATATTCAGGCCCATGCCGTCGCTGCGGCTGGTGGCTCCACGCCCGCCGCCACAGAACAGGTGGGCGTTGAACAGGCGCCCGTCGTTCTCGACGCCGTAGGTGCGTATGGAGGACATGAGTCCGTTGCCCGCCTGAATCCTGTCAGGGACGGCCTTGGCGAGCGCGCCGAATATGCAGCCGTGGATGTACCAGCCGGTGTTTGTTCGCGAGCCGACCGAGGCGGGGAACGTACAGTTGATTATCGTACCTTCAGGCGCTGTGACCGTTATGGCCTCGAAACAGCCTTCGTTTACGGGCACATCGGGCGTCAGCAGGCACGCGAGGGGATAGTAGGTGTGGCCCCGGCTGTATATCATCGTGCAGTTCAGTCCGCCGCGGTCTATCTGCGGGTCGGATCCTGCGAAATCTACCAGTATCTCGTCGCCCCGTATCTCTATGCGCGTCTGTATCTTCAGAGGGTCGCCCATGCCGTCGGTATAGACGTGATTGGTGTACACACCATCGGGAAGTTCGCTGATGGCGCGACGCATAGCAGTTTCCGAGCGGCCTCTGATGGCTGCGGACAGCGCGGCGAGGTCTTCCAGCCCGTACTCGTCGAGGAAGTCGTTGATGCGGCGCGCGCCCACATGGTTGGCCGCCACCTGGGCCTCGATGTCGGTCAACACCATATCCGGGCCGCGTACGTTCCACCTGTACATGTCGAAGGCCAACTCGTTCGGCTCACCCTTGTCGTAGAGCTTGCACAGAGGAAAGAAAAGGCCTTCTTCGTAGGAGTCTGTAACCCGCTTGAGGTCGAGAGTACCGCCGATGTCCGAGGTGTTAGCGATGTTGCCCACGAACCCTACGAAGCGTCCCTGGTAGAAGACCGGGGACACGATTGCGATGTCGGGCAGATGTCCGGCGCACATCCAGGGGTCGTTGGTCATATAGACGTCGCCCGGGTGCATCGAGTCCACCGGATACTTCTTCAGTATCTCCTTGGTCACATTGGGCATCGTCATATTGAACACGGGCATAGAACGGTAGGCGTGGGCGATGGACCTGCCCTCGGCATCCAGAACCTCACAGCCGAAGTCGTTTGCGGAGGCTATGATCGTTGATACAGCCGTGCGCAGGACGGTTGACCACATCTCCTCGGCGACATTGAGCATCCTGCTCCACATTATCTCCAGCGATACCGGGTCGAATTCCTCTCTCTGGGTCATCTCAGTCATCTCCAAAAGGTGTTGTCTATCCGTGTAAAACAGTGATTCTCAGGTTGAGCCATGGGTCCACCTCCGCGCTGTCGCCAGGGCGTATAAGTGTGGTGGCCTCAGTCTCCTCGACGATTGCCGGCCCTTCCAGGGTCGCGCCCACGGGCAGCGCGTAGCGGTCGTATATCGGGCAGTCCATGAACCCGCCCACGTTCGGCCCGCGCGCATTGGCGAAGTAGGCGGCGCGCGTTCCCTTGAGAGCGGCGCTCACTCCGGTCGTCTCCGCATCGCGCCGGCGAAGTTCCAGCGACGGCTGCGGTCCGCTGACCAGAAGACGCCAGTTCTGTACCTCGATGGGAAGACTGAGGTTGCGGCGGCTGTAAAGCTCCTGATAGGTCTGGTGGAAATCCGCGCTGATGCCAGCTATATCCGAAGGCGACAGCGCGCCGATGGGAACCGGCACAGTTATCTCGTGTATCTGTCCTGACAGCCGCATATCCGCGGACGGAGTGAGCGTTACCTCGGATTCGGAGACGCCCGCGTTCGAAAGCATCGCGCGCCCCAGGGATTCCATCTCGGCGAACGCATCGTTGACCGCATCCCAGTCCGTCTGTTCGAGCAGGCCGGGCATCGAGCGGATATTCTCGAAGGACAGCGGCGCGGCCAGACAGCCGAGCGCGGCAGTCACCCCGGCGCCGAGCGGAACGACGACGTTCGTGGCGCCCAGTATTCGCGCCACTTCGCAGGCGTGGGCCGGCCCCGCTCCGCCAAATGCCACTATGGAGTAGTTACGCGGGTCCTTGTTGCGGCCGATGATGTGGATGCGCGCCGCCGCCGCCATATTCTCGGTCACCACGCTGTAAACGCCCCAGGCGGCCGCTACCGCGTCCATGCCCATTGCCGAGCCGAGCGCGGCCAGAGAGCGCTCGGCGGCCGGTCTGTCCAGCGTCATGCGGCCGCCCAGGAAGTATTCGGGATTGAGATAGCCAAGAACCAGGTTGGCGTCCGTAACCGTCGGCTCCGTTCCGCCGAGAGCGTAGCAGGCGGGGCCCGGACTCGCGCCCGCGCTCTGAGGCCCGACGCGCAGCAACCCGAGATTGTCCAGCCGAGCGACGCTTCCACCGCCCGAACCAATCTCTATGAGGTCGAGCACCGGAATGAGAATCGGAAGGCCGCTGCCGGACTTGAACCTGTGAACGCGAGCGACCTCGATGCCGTTGCCCTGGCTCGGACGCCCGGCCTCGATGATACAGGTCTTGGCGGTCGTTCCACCCATGTCCAGCGAAATCAGGTCAGGCTCTCCGAGCATATCGCTGTAGAAGCCCGCCGCAAGCGCGCCCGCCGCGGGTCCGGACTCCAGCAGTCGTATCGGGCGCTCGCTCGCGGCGTCGGCGCTCAGCACACCGCCAGCCGAGTGCATTACCAGAAGTTGGCCGCCGTAACCCAGTCCGATCAGGTCGCGCTCCACGCCTCGAATGTAACGGGAGACGGCGGGCTTGATATAAGCGTCCGCCGCCACTGTTGACGTGCGTTCGTATTCGTTGATGACTGGGGCCGCGTCTGAAGACAGGGACACGCGCAGGTTCGGATGCCTGTCTTCGATCATCGTTCTCAGCGCCTGTTCGTGCGCCGGATTACGATAGGCGTGCAGAAGCGAGACGGCGACCGACTCGACTCCCCGGCCCGCCAGGTCGTCAACCGCCGCCGTCGCGCCGTCCAGATCGAGTGGGGTCAGCGCCGTCCCGTCCCTGTCTATGCGCTCGGTCACTTCCAGCCTGTGACTTCGGGGCACGAGTGGGTCGGGGAATTGGGCGTGAAGATCGTGCATATCGTAGATCTGCTCCCTGCCGAACTCCAGGATGTCGCGGAATCCCTTCGTTGTCAGCAGCGCGGTCACGGCCCCTTTGCGCTCGATGATAGAGTTCGTGGCCAGCGTCGTGCTGTGAACCACGAGCCGGAGACGCCCGGCGGTCGCACCCACCTCTTCCAGCAGTTCTTCCAACCCCTGAGTCAGAGCGCGGGACGGATCGGCGGGGTCGGTCAGAACCTTGTGAACTCTCAGATCGCCCGTGGCCGTGTCGTGCAGCGTAAAGTCGGTGAACGTACCGCCGATGTCTATGCTCAATGAGAGTGTAAGTGAAGAATCCATGCAATCATTCCCCATAGTGTTTTCATTCCGGTGGCGCATCTCCGATTCAGGCAGGAACCCTGTGTCCGAATACCGCGCGTCGGAGTCGGGAAGCCATTATACGGGAATTATGCGCTTAACTACACAGCCGGAGGCTTTAAGTCGGAGGCTCTTCAGGAATCTACGCCCGGCGTTCTTCCACTTACGGCTGCCCAGTTCTGAGTCTTGGTCTTTAGAGAACCTATCTTCCCTATAACAAGCTCCAACTCCGAACTATAAAATGTATGTACCGGGAAGCGGCGTCGAATCCATCGTCGGACGCGAGAAGGGAATAAGGAGTTGCCGATGTGCGGAATCAAGCTCTTCATGGCACTGCCTGTCCTGTTCATCCTGGCGGCGATTTCCGCTTGCGGTGAGAATAGCGCCGAACCAATGCAGCCGCAGCCCGCTATACCCGCACAGCCCGCACCGACGCTGGCACCCGCCCCTACTGTGCCGAGGATGACGCCGAATACGCCGTCGCCCGCGGAAATTCCTGCGCGCATGAGTACACGAGCATCAATTCCCGTCCCGACGCCAGCTCCCGCGCAGACCCCGGCACTCGCCCCGATGGCGGTTCCCACTCCTGTTACGGCGCAGACTCCGACACCGGAGCCGGTATCCACGGACTCCGGCGCGGAGAGCATGATGACCGATCTGCCGCCCGGCTGTCTCACTGACGGATCGCTCGACGATGCCGCGTTGATTGTCGAGTGCAGCGGTGAATCCATGAGAGCTCTGAAGTCAGTCGTGATGGAAGCGACTATTAATCTCGCGGGACTGTTTATGGGCGCTCCGCCGCCCGGCGCCGGGCCTGTGGAAAGCATAGAAATGGAGCTGACGCGGGTATTTCCCGATCAGGTCAGCGTCGTACTGAAAATCCCGGAGGGCGGGGAGGTCATGATGATAGTCACGGGCGGCGCCGGCTATATAAACGACCCGATGTCGAATGGCTGGGTCAAGGTTTCGGAATTGCCCGCCGAAATGTCGGAGATGTTTCTCACACTGAGCTCAATCGAAGAACAGACCCAGAATACCTCCAATCCAAACATCAACTGGAATGAGGTTGCGCTCTCGGACGACAGATCGAAATACCTGGTCTCGTTCGGCTTGGCGGACGACTCCGGAGCGCCCCTCATGCCCATATCACTGGAGACCCAGGTGGTTATGTCCGCCAACAACTTCCTCCATGAATCTGTCGCGCTGGTCGCGGAGGACGCGGATGGAGTCGGCCACAAGATCATTGACCTTCAGTACAGCCGGCACAACGACCCGCTGATAATCGAAGCGCCTTCCGAATACACCGAAGCCAGCGGCATGACCGGTCCCGTGGCTCCCGGACCGCCCGAAGTTACCGGCCTTGCCAGGAACGACGAGGGGGACGTCGAAGTCAAGTTCAGCGAGGTGGTTGCTGTCAGCGGCGACGTGAATCTCTATGTCGTTGACCCCGCAACGGGCGGTTGGGAACTCCCGATAATGGAAGGCAGTGGCACTGACACGCTGATTTTCATGGCCGCCCCGGACGGGAAGCCATCGCTGATTCCCGGTGAGAGTCTCATTGCGGGGTTCATATTCGAGACGTCCGAGTCCAAGATACTCGATTCCGAAGGGAACTTTGTCAATCCGGTATTCGAGGATTGGGTCTATCCCGAGTGAGACATCCAATCCGCCACGGCCTGGAATGTGTCGGCGGCGGATTGGGTCTAGTGAAGCGGTGAATTTTAGTAGGCGGCGCTCCATGGCTCGCGGGTCAAGCGCAGCCCCAGGCCCCGCTCAATCTGGTTCCATTTCCGCTCTTCATCGGGCGTGATGAACGTTATCGCCTCTCCGGCGCGGCCCATGCGCCCGGTTCGCCCGACGCGGTGCGTGAAAAGTATCTCCGAGTCAGGGAGGTCGTAATTGATGACCTGTCCAATGCCCTCAACGTCCAGGCCCCGGGCGGCGACGTTGGTCGCTACCAGGATCGGAACTGCGCCCGAACGAAAGGCGGACATTACACGTTCGCGTGCTTGTTGGCTGAGATTCCCCTGGAGCGCTCCCACCGGGTAGCCCATCGTATCAAGCTGCCTAGCCAGCTTCCTGACGCCGTGCTTGGTCCTGCCAAAGACGATAACAGGGGCGCCGTCACGCTGATCCAGCAGAGTCTGGAGCGCGTCTATCTTATCGCTCTTCTTGATGGTGTAAACCATGTGTTCCACAGTGGGCGGAGCCTGCATATCGGCATCCACTTCCACCCTTACGGGGTTTCGCAGGTGCTTCCTGGCCGTCTTCGTCACCCAATCGGGCATAGTAGATGAGAACAGCGCCGTCTGCCGCTCTGAGGGCGTCTGGCTAATGATGGCTTCGACGTCGTGCGCAAAGCCCCTGTCCAGCATTTCGTCTGCCTCGTCCAGCGTCAGGAATCTCACCGAGCGCAGGTCCAGAGTGCCCTGTCGCAGATGGTCCAGGGTGCGGCCCGGAGTCCCGATTACGATCTGGGCCCCGTTCTTCAATGCCGCGTACTCCGGCCTGGCCGAACGGCCACCGTAGAGCAGGGTCACGCGCAGCCGCCGCGGCGACGCCAGCGCCTTCGTCACCTCAGCTACCTGGATAGCCAACTCCCGGGTCGGCGTCAGAACCAGCGCCTGGACTTTCCGAACCGACGGGTCGCACTGCTCAGTCAGAGGCACAGCGAAGGCCAGCGTCTTTCCTGAGCCGGTGCGCGCCTGTCCCACCAGGTCGCGTCCCGCCAGCAGATGGGGGATGGATTTCTCCTGGATGGGTGTAGGCTCCGATATGTTCATTCTCGAAATCGCCGCCCTGGTGGTGTCTTTCAACGCCATGCCGGGAAACACGTCAGCGACGGCTGCGCTGTCGGCGGAGGTGGCATTTTCGGTGAACGGCTCGCTCGCGGATGAATCATCCTCGATGAAGTTGCCATTCCGGCGATTTGTGAAGCAGGGACGGCAGTACACCGGCCTGTCCTGGGTGGGTTGAAATGGGACGGTTGTAGATGCGCCGCAGTCGGCACAAACGACCTGGTGTCGCTGCTCACGGGTGGATTGACGGTATGGACGGTATGGACGTCGACGAATTGAAAGAGATGCAGATGGCATGAGAAAAGAGACTACCTTAGTCTAGGAGGGATGACACAACGTTTCGGCGCGCGGCGGAAAAGAGGGGGATGTGAGATAGATGATGATCCGATGTTGTGCAAGCCTTGATGCGCTTATCAGCTACTTGTGTCTATTCTAGCAGACCTTGTCGGCAACATTCCACTCAGTGCAGTGACTCTACTTCGCCGCCCAGGTTGGAAGGGCCGGTTTTCCACCTGGATGAGGTGAGCCTCTGTCGCAGGGAGGTGCAGGCGAGAGCTATTAGAAACACTCCGGCGGAAAACAGGACGACGGACGCGCCGGATGAGACGTCTATATAGAAGCTCATATAGAGGCCGCCGAGGCCGCAGAACGCGCCGATAACTACCGACAGTACCAGCATCTTTGCGAAATCGTTTGTGAGCATACGCGCCGCGACGGGCGGTATTACGATGGCGGCGGCTATCATGGTGACGCCCAGAACCTGCAAGGAGACAACGATGACGGCGGCGAGCAGCAGGGCGAATCCGGTGTCTATCCAGCCGGTTGGAACCCCGTAGAAGCGCGCGACCTCCGGCTCGAACGTGGTGAAGAGCAGGTACTTGTACCCGACGAATACGGCGGCGGCGGCTATGAGCGTAACCGCGACGACGGCGGCCAGATCGGTTTGGGTGATTCCCAGTATGTTGCCGAACAGCGCGGCGTCGAAACTCCGCGTGAAGTTCTTGAACCTGCTTATCAGAGCGACGCCGAGCGCGAAGCTGGAGGTGGTAACGATGCCTATTGCGGCGTCGGCGCTGATGCTCCGCCTGCGGGTGGCGAGATTTATCAGCATGGCGGAAACGAATCCCCACACGCTCGCGCCCAAGAAGAAGTTGATCGAGAGAACGTAGCTTGTCACCGCGCCGCCGAATATGGCGTGCGCGAGGCCGTGACCAATATAGGACATACGCCTGAGAACGACATATACACCTATCAGGCCACACAGTCCGCCGACCAGAGTAGCGACTATCAATCCTCTTACGAAGAATTCATACTGGAGTGGTGTGAACATTTTCTTCAATGTCCTCTACGCTGCCGGACAAGTGAGGCTCGTGTAAGGAATCGCGCCCGTTTCGTCCAAAGAAGTGGGGCGACTCTGCCACCAGTTTCATTCCCATGTACTCTGTCACCACGATGTCCGCGTTGTACGTGCGCTTCAGCGCCTCCGGGGTGAAAACGCGGCTGGGCGGGCCGGAGTCCACGATGCGCCCGTTGACACACACCACCCAGGGCAGGTGAGCGGCTACGGCGTTTATCTCGTGGGTGGTCATTATTACGGTCACGTCCTGGTGATTCAGTTCGTCCAGCAGGTGCATCACCTCGTCGCGGGTCTTGATGTCCACGCCGGAGGTCGGCTCGTCGAGCAGCAGCAGCCGTGGACTGCTGACGAGGGCGCGGGCCAGAAAAGCGCGCTGCTGCTGCCCGCCCGAAAGTTCGCGGATGTGCCGTTTGGCGAGGTCCGCTATGCCGAGCCGGTCCATCATTTCAAGGGCGCGGGCGCGGGCGCCCGCGTCGTGCCACGGCAGCCACCAGCGACGGGATACGCTGCCCATCATCACTACTTGCTCGACAGTAACCGGAAAGTTCCAGTCAATGTTCTCGAGCTGTGGAACATAGCCGATGCGCGGTTTCCATTCGGTGATCGAGCGTCCCTGTACGCGCACCTCGCCGTGGTAAACGTCCACCGCTCCGAGAATGGTGCGCAGCAGCGTAGTTTTTCCCGACCCGCTGGGTCCGAGGAGTCCGACGAAATCACCGCGGTTTATGGTGAGGTCAACGCCCCGAAGCGCAGGCTGTCCGCCATAACCACAGGTAACCGACTTCATCTCGACGATTGGCTCTTCGTATTCGTATTCGTGGGGAGTTGGGTGAAGCACAGTTCCTACTCTGGATAGATTGCTCGGCTGTCGCCGTCGAAAACAGGTGTGGTATCGAATCCGTCCATCGCGTCCATACTGCCGCCCAGGGCGGACGCGATTATCTCTATATTCATCGTCATCAGCCCCATGTACGAGTGGCGCGGGTCGCCGTGAGAGCCGGGCAGGTCGTCGTCCCTGAGTTGATCCACGAACGCCGCGCCGCCCTCTTTGGCTATCTGTTCCATAACCGCGCTGGCGAAGACTTCGGATCCAAATATAGCGGGAACGCCGGTCTCCTTCACTTGGTCTATGAGCGAAGCCACCTCGCGCGCGGATGGTTCGGTGAAATCCGAGGGCTGGACGGCGCCGATTATCTCGAATCCGTACCTGCTTCCGAAGAATGGGAACGAGTCGTGATAGGTGAGCAGCTTTCGGTTATCGGGCGGTATGGAGCCGACAACGGTCGCTATCCTGCTGTCCAGGTCGAGCAGGCGCGCCTCCAGCTTGTCGTAGTTCTCGGCGTAGTAGTCCGCGTTGTCGGGGTCAAGCGCGGACAGCTCGGCTCTTATGAGTTCGGCGTACTCGATGGCCAGGACCGGGCTGGTCCAGAGGTGCGGGTTCGGATGTCCGTCCGATTCGGGGAACGAAAAGTCGAACACCCACTCGTCACGGCTGACGGCGCTGTCTCCCAGAGGGAGAATTACCGCGTCGGGCTTTGTGTTCGCTCGCGCCATTTCGAGCGAAGGTTCTTCGAGAAAAAGTCCGTTGAGAACGATGAGGTCGGCGTCGGACATGACGGTTGCGACAGAGGGGGCAGGCTCGAAGGTGTGGGAATTCACGCCCTCCGGCACAATGCCCTCGAGACGTATCCGCGTCCCGCCCACATTTTCGACCAGGCTGGTTATCGGTGAGACCGTGCTGACCACATTCAGTAGCCCCGAACTCTCGCCGGACGCCTCTCCCGCAGCGTTATCCTCGCCATCCTCCGCACAGGACACAAGACCCAGAACGGCAATGGCAAGCAGGAAAACGCTCAGAGCAGTCGGCCTGTATCTCTGTGGGCGAGCGGGCGCTCTCCGGGTCGGTTCCATCGGGTCAGCAGGCCATTTCGGTGTCGGGTCTGCACTCGCGGCACAGTCCAAAGAGCGCGATATGATCCATATCGGCCTCGAACCCGTAGCTGTCGAGTATTTCCGAGCCAAGCGTTCCGAGAAACTCATCATCAAGCAGCGCAATCCGGTCGCATCCATTGCATATGAGATGGTGATGCCTGTCCTGTCCCAGCCACTCATAGGCGTAAGTGCCGCTGCCCAGATCGGTTTCTGAGACGAGGCGCATCTGCTTGAGCATATCCAGGGTGCGGTACACCGTGGATAGGTCTATATACGAGTAAGACTCCTTGACCTGTTCGAGCACCTCGGAGGCGGTGACATGGTCATCCGAATGCCTGACGGCGGACAGAATCATAAGACGCTGCGGAGTGGGTCTGTGGCCATACTCCTTGAGCGTCTGCACCATCTGTTCTTCGCACGCCATATCGTTCTCCTGAGATTCTTCGGAGATACAGGGTATGGCATTCGCAATAACATATCAAGAGTAAATTATACGTATATACTATATATTCGCTTCTGCGAATAATTGCAGATATGGCCCGTTCCAGCGCGCAGAGGCTATTCAAAGCCAGCTATCAACGGGAGCGATAGATCCGTGTCGAACCGAGTCGGCAGGCCGGACTGGAACGTTTTCATATATTCAGGTTTATAGTTGTGCTGGTGGGGCGCTGGTGAACCCAACAGGTGGCTTCTGGTGGGCCGCTGGTAGCGAATATGACCTGCTCTTGACCTGAAAACACCAGCCTTTAGCTTTGGAGAGAAAATTTTCTCAGGTGAGCGAGTTGCAATTGATAACCTTGCGTTTATGTATGCAGTGGTATAGGCCGTGTTGTTCATACAGGCATTGTAGCATAGTATAGCGGTGGTTATGTAGTTGTGCGGGAAACGTAAAGCCGATTTGGGAAAGCCGCTTTCCGACTTGGCGTTTTATTCTTCCCATGCTATAAAATGAGCGAAAATCACTCGCGTCTTCCAAAAAGAGGCGGCAGCGTCTAATGACAACGGAAATTTTCACAATAGGCCACAGCAACCACACCTGGGAGTCGTTCGCCCACCTACTGGCAGACAATGAGATTGAACTGCTTGTGGATACCAGAACGAGGCCGGTTTCACGATTTGCGCCGTTTGCCAACCACCGCACGCTTCCCGACCTGCTGGAGTCGGCGGGCATAGACTACGAGTTTATGGGCGGTCCGCTGGGAGGCAAGCCGCAGAATCCGGCGATGTACGATCCCGGGGGTAAGCCGGACTACCACAAGATGCGCGCGCTGGAAGAGTTCCAGGAGGCGGTCTCACAATTGGCGGGCATGGCTTCGCGTCGGAGGACAGTCATCTTATGCTCAGAGGAAGATCCATCCCAGTGTCACAGACTGCTCCTGCTGGGGCCTTCTCTGGAAGAAAACGGGTGTGAACTCCTGCATATCAGGGGAGATGGTCAGGTGCTCCGCACCGGACAGCTTTCGGTCGGCAAGAAGTACGGGAAGCAGCTTCAGGGCACATTAGACTTTTAACACATGGGAACAGAAAAGATATACACCATCGGATTTACCGGCAAGACGGCCCGGGAATTCTTCGACCTGCTGAACTCGACAGACGCCAAGTATCTGGCGGATACACGACTGAACAACAACTCACAGTTGGCCGGTTTCACGAAGAAGGGCAACATCGAGTTCTTCATCGAAAAGCTGACCCGCTTGACCTATATGGAACTGCCCCTGCTCGCGCCCGAGAAGGATATGTTCAGAGAGTACCGCAAAGACGGCGACTGGGAACTTTACGAATCACGGTATATCCGGCTGCTGGATGAGCGGTTAGCGACGGAATCCATAGAACCCGTTGTTTTGGAAGACGGGGTTGTTCTGCTGTGCAGCGAGCGAACGCCCGAAAAGTGCCACAGAAGGCTGGCCGCCGAATATCTGAAGGCGAACGGATTCCCTGAAGTGGAGATACTGCACTTGTAACGGTGAATAATGAGAGAGCTAATAGCAATTACGGACGTAACGGAGATGTGGGCCGCTGAGGTCTGTATCGCAGGAGTAACGCAGGAATTCGAGTGCATACGTCCGGTTGTCGAGGGCGGCGTCCGAATATGGGATATGTACGCGGACTCCAGGCCCATCATCTTTCCGGGCGCGAAGGTGTGGATGGACTTCTCGCCTGCGCAGATAACTCCCCCGCACATCGAAGACCGTACATTCGACCCGCAATCGGTCGAGTACAAGGACACGTTTCAGGACAGGCACTGGGAAACGCTTCTGCGCCAGACTTCCCATGATTCGGTGCAGAGCATATTCGACGGGAACCTGAAAGAAAGACGGGTAGCTCCCGGCGTGCAGACCCGCTCCCTGGGAACGCTCGGCAATGTCGAAATCGTGAATCTTGGCGTAGATATGCGATACGACAGGCGGACAGTCCTTCGGATGGACTTCAGGGACGCTTCCGGCGAGGTCCACAACAGATTCCCGGTGAACGACCTGGCGTTCCGAGGAATGTTCTCACAACTTCTGGATCAGCACCGGACGGAATCGCAGGCCGCCGACAGTCTAATGGAAAGACTAATGCAAGCCGACCGGACGTATCTCCGCATCGGACTGGCAAGACCAACAGCGATTGGCGACTATCCCAAAAGCTGCTGGGTACAGGTGACAGGCGTATATACTTTCCCCGATTATCTGGATGGCAGAAATTGGTCGGCGTTCAAATAGTATGGTGAAACATACTCTGGTGAATGTATAACTCATTATTCACCTGTTTCGGCATCCGCATAACTATAAATCCACAATCTGCACATCCCGCCGTATTCACAAATCCAAACTGATGTGCTATACTATGACGCACGATAGTTCTTATGTTCATATTGGGCGACTGTATGGCAAAATAGGAGTGTTGCCCGGTTCGGGAAGACAGACTCATACAATAATTGACCAGAGGTAGCTTGCCCATGAAAGTCGTATTTTTAGAAGATGTCCCTGGAGTAGCTCAGGGAGGGGAAATCAAGGAAGTAAAGAACGGTTTTGCCCGCAATTACCTGATACCGAAAAATCTGGCGTCCCCCGCTACTCACAATGCCGTCCAGCGTGTGAGAAAGCTCCAGAACGAGGCGCAGGTTACGCGTGTGAAGCGACTCGAGGACATGAGAGAGTTGGCAGCCGAATTCAACGGGGCGGAGGTTAGCGTCGAAATGCGGGCCGGAAGTTCCGGACGGCTCTACGGCTCCGTGACCAACGCGATTATCGCCGAGCGGCTCGCCGAACTCACTGAAAAAGACATTGACCGCCGAGTGGTCGAGCTCGAAGAACCAATCCGCGAGCTTGGCTCATACGACCTGACGATCAAGCTCCACCCCGAAGTCGAGGCGGGCATCTCGGTGCTGGTGTATCCGACCGGAATGACCCCGGAAGAATTCGCCGCATCCATGAAGGCCGCCGAGGAGTCGGAAGAGGGCAAGGGCGAAGAGGAAGCAGCCGAAACCGATTCTGAAACCGAATCCGAAGAAGAACAAGAGCAGAGCTGACCGTGTCCGGCCCCGCACTCGCGGGGCGTTCTGACTGACAGATAGCTGAACGCGGTCGGCCAACCGGGAGGCAGGCGTGGTTACCGACCGTCTTCAACCATACGACAATGACGCCGAGGAGTCCGTCATCGGCTCGATTCTGATAGACGGCGAATCGCTCACGAGCGTCACCGCTTTCCTCAGACCTGAGGACTTCTACATCCAGCGCAACCGCAAGTGCTACGAAGCCGGCATCGCCCTGCTCGACCGCGGCGAGGCCATCAACCAGGTTACCGTCGCTCACCAGATCGCCATATCCGAGGAGGGCGCCCTCGAAGCGGTCGGCGGAGCGCCATACTTGGCACACCTTGTCTCCAGCGTCCCCACGTCCGTACACATCGAACACTACGCCCGCATCGTGCGCCGTATGTCGGTGTTCAGGAACATCATACGAGCGGGCGGGCGGATAGTTGACCTCGGATATGAGGGCGGCCCGGACTCGGACGACGTACTGGGCAGGGCTGAGGAGATTCTATACGGCATCCAGAAGGGGCGTGGCGAGCGCGATTTCGCCCACATCCGCGTTTTCCTGGACCAGTACATGGAACAGAGCGGCGCGCTGCAAGACCTCAGTTCCATCTCTCTCGCGCCGGTCATAACCGGATTCCCCAACCTGGACGAACTCCTGGGCGGCGGACTCCAGCGTTCCGACCTGGTCATTCTGGCCGCGCGTCCGAGCCTCGGGAAGAGCACGCTCGCGCTGAACATGGCCCGCTACGCGGCGGCCGAGGGGTTCACATCCGGCATATTCAGCCTGGAGATGAGCGGTGAACAGATAGCGGTGCGTCTGCTCGCGTCCGAGGCCAACATAGATAGCCACCGCCTGCGGATGAACCTGCTGCGCGAGGAGGAGGAACAGCAGGTTCTGGACGCCATCGGCTTGCTGTCCGATCTGCCGATGTACATTGACGAGACCCCGTTCCAGACGGTGATGGAGATTCGCAACAAGTCCCGCAGGCTTCAGCAGGAACACGGCCTGGATCTGCTCGTCGTGGACTATCTCCAGCTTATAGACACAGGCAGAAACGATAATCGCGCCGTCGCGCTGGGCGAGGTGTCGCGCGCGCTGAAGGGACTCGCCCGCGAACTCGACATACCAGTTCTCGCCTGCTCACAGCTAAGCCGCGCGGTGGAGCAAAGGCCAAATCACCGCCCGCTACTCTCAGACCTCCGCGAGTCCGGCAGCATCGAGCAGGACGCCGACGTGGTATCTTTCATTCACCGGGAAGACCAGTACGTAACCCGCGAGGACTGGGAGCGTAAGTTCCCGTCCGAACAGTATCCCGAAAACATCGCCGAGATAATCGTGTCCAAGCACAGAAACGGCCCCGTCGGAACGGTGCCGCTCTACTTCCGCAACGATAGAGTCCGTTTCGAGTCGCTTGACTATGCCCCCGCCCGCGCAATGGAATACGCGCCGGTATAGCAGGACGCACAACTATGAGCCACGACAACAGACAGCCATACCAGGGCTTTCCCCGAAAGGTGCGGCAGGTGCCGGTGCCGGCCCCGCTGCTGGGGTCGCTGCTGGAACAGATTGACGACCTCGCAGAGCTGAAATGCACGCTGCGCGTCATCTCCCTGCTGAGCGAGAAGCGCGGCTATCCGCGCTTCCTCACGCTGGGCGAAATTCAGTCCGACGACAGTCTCGCGCGCGCCGTCCCCAGCGACGGTAAGGAAAAGATTCCCGACGTTATCACGGAGGCCCTGCGTTGCGCCGTCAGGCGCGGAACTCTGTCTTATGTCCTTTTTGGCGCAGGGAACAAGCAGCAGCCCGTCTTCGGACTGAACACGGAGTCCGACCGAGCCGCTCTCGCAAAGCTCGCAAACCGGCCTCCCCCGGACGGCTTCTCCGAATACGAGCCTGTGGAATCCCCAGTGGAGCGGTCAAACATATTCGAGATGTACGAACAGAACATTGGCCTTCTCAGCCCGATTATCTCAGACCAGCTGCGCGAGGCCGAGGAGATGTACCATGAGGACTGGATAGCAGACGCTTTCAGCGAAGCCGTGGCGCAGAACAAGCGAAGTTGGAGATACATTTCGGCAATCCTGGAAAGGTGGGAACGCGAAGGCAGGGGATATGGAGAACCTGGAAGACATCTTAAAAAGGTTACGGGATTCTAGATCCGCCAACGGCGGCGTAAAGCATACCGATAACGGCCCTGGCCCTATCTATGCCGAGAGGCCGGAGGACGTATGCCCGGTCTGCGACGGGCGCAGATGGCTTACGCTCGACGTACCCGTCGGCCACCCGGACTTTGGCAAGGCCGAACCCTGCGAATGCCAGGCCGAAAGCGTGGCGGGCGAACGCTCCGCGAGACTCCTACGATACTCCAACCTCGGCGTCCTCTCCCGCATGACGTTCGACTCGACAATTCCGGGCGGAAGGTCCGAAAACGAGGGAGACAAGCGAATGTTCGCCGTCGCGTACGAAGCCGCTCTCGCATACGCCGAAGAGCCGGCTGGCTGGCTGATTCTGAGCGGACCCAACGGGGCGGGCAAGACCCACATCGCCGCGGCAATCGCCAACCACTGCATAGAACAGGGCAGGCCGGTGTTCTTCGTCCACGTGCCGGACCTTCTCGACGACCTGCGCTCCACTTACGCCCCGCACAGCTCGATTTCATACTCCGAACTGTTCGATCAGGTCAACGACGCCCCGCTTCTCATCTTGGATGGGCTGGGAACACAGAGTTCCACCTCCTGGGCGCAGGAGAAATTGCAGCAGATATTCAACAGAAGAGCGAACACCCAGCTTCCTACCATCGTTACCACCTCGATGAACGTCGCAGACATAGACCCGTACATCTCCAGCAGGATGACCAATCCCGACCTGAGCCGCATTCTGGAGTTCCCCGGTCACGACCGCGAACCTGCCAGACAGCTGGGAAACATCCCGGAGGATATGCTGCGGCGCATGACTTTCGACACCTTTGACGTTCGGGGCAACAATAGCAGCGCGGCGCAGCGCACCAGCCTGGAAAACGCGCTCGAATCCGCCAGGGGGTACGCCTCCGACCCGGACGGATGGGGCTGGCTCACCCTGTTCGGGGATACCGGAGTGGGAAAGACGCACCTAGCGGTTGCAATCGCAGCCGAGCGTCAGGCACATAGACAGCCTGTATTCTTCACGTTCGTTCCTGACCTGATGGACTATCTTAGATCCACGTTCCGTCCCGACAGCGGCATCGCCTATGACCGCGTGTTCGACCAGATAAAGAACGCGCCGCTGCTCATAATGGACCATCTCAGCAGCGACCACCTCAGCGACTGGGCATACGAAAAGCTATATCAGATAATCGTGCACCGCCATAACTCGCGGATTCCAACCGTCATCACCAGCCCAATGGACATGGCCGACAGTTCGGGACCTATCATATCCCGCACGCAAGACCAGTCTTCAGGCACGATAATCCGAATGGACGCCCCCGACTATCGCGTGAACCGCAGAGACGGCAGCAGGCGCGGCACGCCCGAGCGTCCGAACCGGCGTGGAAAACGATAGCCCTTGCCTGAATACTGCACCTTCTGCGAGATAGTCGCCGGACGACTGCCGTCCAGAAAGGTTCACGAAGAGGACGAGATACTCGTATTTTACAACAGGCTCGACTGGTTTCCTGTCCAGATAATGTTAATTCCCACCCGGCACATGACACAGCAGGAACTTTGGCAAAGCGGCGACCTGATGGCTCGGATGGGAAAGCTCGCCGTTCAGCTTGGCGAAGAAATGTGTCCCAACGGGTACAGGGTAGTCTCCAACTTCGGACAGGATGCACTCCAGACCCAGTTCCACGGTCACGTTCACCTTGTGGGCGGCGCGGAGTTGGGTCTCTACGTCCGAAACCCTATCTCCTTCTACTGAGCTACGCCAACCGTAGAATACGGGCGAACCGGATTACGGCCACAAGCAGCGGCATCAGCAGGTCGCTAATCCTGAATACCACGAATGTCACGCAGGCCGCGATAGCCACTCCAGCCAGCACGTCCAGTGGATAATGCACCCCCGCATACACCCGAGACAGCGCATACAGCCCCGCAATCCCAATCGCTATCCAGCCCATCTTGCGGTTCACACCCCACACTCCGAACGCGATTCCGAACGCCGCCGCCGCGGAGTTGGCCGGAAACGACGAATCCGTAGGACGGTAGAACAGCAAGTTCACGTCGAGGTCATCAAAGGGGCGCGGCCTGAAGTAGAAGATATTGGCGATGAACACTACCAGGCCGGACAGCGCCATCGAGGCGAGAGCGACGAATACCCCCACCTGCTGCCTGAGGCGAATCCCTGCGTCCCGCTCCGCGAACCACATCACTATCAGGGTAAAGGCGAGAGCCGCGGGCGCGAGGAAATCGCTCGCCGCCCACTGCGCCGCCCTGTCCACAATTGGCAGAGCGCCGGCGAAACCGTTTATCCAAAGAAATAGCGCTTCGTCAGGGTTCTCCAATTGCTGCACCAGTATATAACGCTTCGAGCCAAGGCCGCTGCGTAATTACTATCCCGGAGAGCGTCGAGACCGGCATCCGGGTCGAAATCGGCGCCCTTCATACGATGGTTGACCAGCGAGGACACGCATAGCGTTATCACAATGCCGGTGAGGGCGCCCAGGGAGAAAAAGAGAGCCTGGTCCGGAGCGTCCAGCCCACCTTCATAATCGTTGACATTCCGGTTACCGGTGCCGAAAAAGAGCGACAACCCGAACACCGCCAGCCCAAGTCCGAGCGTCCGGGCGACGAGCGCCGATTTGAATATCAGCAGACCCCTGAGTCCGCCAATGGAGAAGGCGAACTGCAAGACCCCGACTGTGGATATGAGAACCGCGATATAGTAGTCAGCAGCAAAGCTAATCATGCCAGATATATCCGCGTTCCAAGCGTGCTTGCCGCGCCAAAAAGGGCGTCGCTATTCCATCGGAATCTCAGTGCACCAGTCCTTGTACTTCGGATTGGCGCCCTTTATCAGTCCCACGTAGTTGTCCAGCAGACACTGGGTGATTGGGCCCACTTCCCCATCGCCGATAGGCCGTCTGTCCAGAGAGCCGACGGGCGTGATATGCGCCGCCGTGCCGGTCAGGAAAACCTCGTCCGCCAGGTAGAGTTCGCTCCGCCGTATCCTGCGCTCGACAACTTCTATCCCAAGCTCGTCGCGCGCCAGGGTTATCGCTGAATCACGGGTGATGCCTGTCAGATTGTTGTCGGACACCGGAGGCGTGAAAATCTGTCCGTTGCTCACCAGAAACAGATTCTCCCCCGACCCTTCAGATACGTCCCCTTCCTGCGTCAGCATAATCGCCTCGTCAAACCCCGCGAGCGTGGCCTCCGTCTTGGCCAGAATAGAGTTCACATAGTGACCGCTGATCTTCACCCTGGGCGGAATTATCGTGTCGTCTATGCGCCGCCAGGAAGATGTCGTGCAGTGTATCGCGCCCTCGGCGTCTATGTAGTTGCCGAAAGGCACCGCAATGAGCGTGAAGTCACTGGACAGGTCCTGGAGCTTCAGATTGGCGACCAACTCCTCGCTCTTGTATGCGAGAGGTCTTATATACAAGTCCTGCTTGTAGCCACAGCTTTGGAGAAGCTCGACCGTGATTTCGCACAGATCCTCGGCGCTGTACGGAATATCCATCAGCATCATGCGGCAGCCCTGAAGCAGACGGTCGTAGTGCTCGGCCATTCGGAAGACATAGAGTTTCTCGTCGTCCTCGTTCCAGTTTCCGCGTATCCCCTCGAATACCGCCGTTCCATAGTGTAGGGCGTGTGTCATTACACTTACCCGCGCATCTTCTAGGGGAACTATATTTCCACGGAAGAACGCAAGAGACTGGGGCATTTTCTGAAACTCCCTGCAAATTCGGACTGCGGCATATTATATCCAATGCGAGTTGATTTACACAATCCTCAACCACACGCAAGAAAATCGCATAAGTGGAATTATATTAGTCGAGGGGCCGCCTATCCCGGATACTATCTGCGAACCGAGTACGGATCGGCGGCGTCTCTCAAGCCGTCTCCCATGAAATTCAGCGTGAGAACGGCGAATATGACGAACAGCCCTGGCACCAGCAGCCATGGAGCGTTCGCCACGGCCTGGAGGTTCTGAGCCTCGAAGAGCAGCACGCCCCAACTGATTGCGGGCTGCCGCAGTCCTAGTCCCAGGAAACTGAGCGAGGTCTCAGCAATGATAATGGCGGGTATCGCCAATGTCGTGGTAGCGATGACGTGACTCATAAACGACGGCAGCATATGACGGAATATGACGCGCATCTGGCTGGAGCCGTAAAGCTGCGCCGCCATCACAAAGTCTTCCTCGCGCATGGCGAGGAATCTCCCTCTGACTTCGCGCGCCAGGGTCGTCCAGCCGATGAGGGATATTATCACCGAGATGGCGAAATATACTTTCACCACAGACCAGTCCTGCGGCACAGCAGCCCCTAGGGCAAGCCATACGGGGATAGTGGGCATAGCGCGCAGGAACTCGATGAGACGCTGGATAAGCGAGTCCGTCCAGCCGCCCCTGTATCCCGACAGCCCGCCCATCAATATGCCCAGGAACAGGCTTATGGCAACGCCCACGAGACCGATGGACATGGAAATCCGCGTCCCGTACATCAGCCGGGAGAAAACGTCCCTGCCCAGCTTGTCCGTTCCCAGGGGACGGAGGGCGTGCATTCCCTCCTCGCTGTCCGCGCCCATGAGGTGGATGTCGGTCTTGAAAAGGCCGAACAACTTGTACTCGTGCCCATTCACGAAGAAGTTGATGTAGTGCTTCGTCTCCCTGTCCTGGACGTGTTCCATGGCGAGAGTGACCTGATTGCGCTTGCCCTCGACGCCGTACACGAAAGGTCGAGGAACCCAGCCGTCGAACAGGTGGATGCGCTGCGGGGGCATGAAGACCCTGGAAGATAATGAGTCCAGGGGGTTGTGTATGGACAGAAAGCCCGGGAACGCCGCTATGACGTAGAAGCCGAGCACAAGTATCAGACTTATCATGGCCAGGCGATGCCGCCTGAATCGCCACCATACCAGCTTCCACTGGGAGGCTAGATATGCGGCTTCTTCGGGAGTTGAAACCACTTGCGGGTTCACTGATTCCGTCGTGGCCATTCCCTAAGCTCCGATCCGAATTCGAGGGTCGATGAGTGCGAGGACTACATCTGAAATGAGTGTCCCTATCAGAGTCAATCCGGTCAATATCAGGATGATGGATCCGGCGAGGAACATATCCTGCGTATAGAGCGCCCTCAACAGCAGCGGCCCCAACGTCGGCAGGCTCATCACGGTAGCTACTATCAGGCTGCCCGAGAATAGCTGGGGCAGCGTCCAGCCTATCGTGCTGACTATCGGGTTGACTGCGATTCTGACGGGGTATCGCATAATCAACTGCCACTCCGGCAAACCCTTGGCGCGCGCGGTCTCCACGTAGGGCTTGTTCAGTTCGTCCAGAAGGTTCGCGCGCATTATCCTGGTCAGTCTCGCGGTTCCGTCGGTGCCAAGTATCAGCATCGGCACCCAGATGTGCTTCAGCATATCTATGACCTTGCCCATGCTCCAGGGCGCCTCTACGTAGTCCGGCGAGAACAGTCCGGTTATGCTCAGACCGAGGTAGGCGAACACCATCCACATAATGACCAGCGCGAGCAGGAAGTTGGGCGTGCCGACCCCCAGGTATGATAAGAAAGTAAATATATAGTCAATCAAGGAGTATTGCTTGACCGCGGAAAATATTCCAATGGGAATGGCAAGCGTCCATGTGAATACAACTGTGAACAGGCCGAGAATTATCGTAAGACTTAGACGCTCGTTGATAAGCTCGTTCACTGAGATTCTCATTTCGAGGGACTTCCCGAAGTCCCAGCGCATGACTCCCCAAACCCACTTGGCGTACTGGATGTACATCGGCTGGCCGAGACCGTACTGCTTACGCAGGCTCTCGAGCTCACCCGGGTCCGCGAACTCACCCTGGTTCTGAAGCTGGACTACGTAGTCCGATAGGAAGTCGCCGGGCGGGGCCTGTATCAGGCCGAACGCCACCACCGACATCAGGAACATCATCGGGATGAAGGTGGTCAGACGGCGAAGTATGAAAGTGAGCATGGACGGTTTCCGTTAGTTGTTGGTTATTGGTTTTCAGTTTTTAGTTGCCAACTGTAGCTGCCGAGAAACAGCGTTGTCCGAATCAAGGTTTGCGCGGAATCTTCAGGGTTGAGAGACAGGGGCGCTCCCTCGGGAACGCCCCTGCTGTTTCTCATCAGATCGCAGTCTAGTTCGTGAAGTAGAACTGTTCCGGGAATCCGGTGGACGGCGTGCGGTATAGCCAGGCGTTGGCCGCCACGTCGGGGACGTTCTGCAGCCTGTCGCTGGTGATGATCACGCCCTGGTTGGAAGGGCTGAGGCCTGTAACGCCGATTATCCATAGCTGTTCCAATTGCAGTCTGGCTATCTCCTTGCCGAGTTCGATGCGCTCGACCAGCGGCAACTGCGCGGTCTTGGCGCGCATTTCGGTCAACTGCCTGACGATGTCGGGAGGCTCGATACCCTGCTCTCCGTTGGTGTTGTACCAGAGCAGGCTCTGAGGGAACGGACCGCCCATCCAGTCAGCCGGTGGGCTGAGAGCCGGGTCGCCGAGACCGTAACCCCAGATGTACACCAGGTGTTCGCCAGCTATGCGCCGTTCCGAAAGAAGCGTCCTCGTTATCTCGTTGACCTTGGTCTTGACGCCCACGGCCTCCCAGTCCGCCGCGATAAGCTCCATCGTGTCCGTGTCGCGACCCTCGCCCGGCGTTGTATCTAAGATGATGTGCATACGCTCGCCGTTGTCCATCAGACGGAAGCCCTCGGCGTCCTTGTTGGGCATTATGGCGTCCAGAAGCTCATTCGCCTTGTCAGGGTCGTACTCGGTCCACATGAAGGCGTACTCGTCGCCCGGATAGTGCAGCTCGGAGGGAGCGGGAGCGGGCTGGCGAGGCGTGCCCTGACCGAGGTAGCTGATCTCGTTGATCTCGTTGCGGTCAATCGCGTGGGAGAGCGCGATTCTGAAGTTTTTGTCCTGGAAGTATTGGACTTCAGGTCCCTCCCATTGCTGGTTGAATTGAATGCCTATTTCAGCGCCGGTGTTGGCGGGCCAGATGTTCATGTGGTAGCCGCCCGTTTCCTCATTCTGCTTGAGCAACGGGAACATAGACAGGTTCACGTGGCGGCCCTGGAAGTCAATCTCGCCCGCAATGGCCTTCAATTGGAGAATGTCGTTGTCCTGGACGAGCGTGTATTGCAGCCTGTCAACGTAGGGAAGCTGATTGCCTTCCTGGTCAACCGCGTAGAAGTACGGGTTTCGCAGCGCGGTGAACACCTGCGCGGAGCCATACTTGCTGCCCGGAGCCGGAATCCAGGGCTTCATCAGCGGCCTGTCGGGGTTCACCCTGAGGTCGAACATGGCGAGGTAGTAAGCCTGCCAGGACTCGTGGCCCGCGTCCTTAGCCTCCTGCTCCACATTCGGGTTGTACTTGAGATGGAACTGCTTCATGTAATTGGACGGCGCGTAGGGTACATTACAGCAGCCGTTGAACTGGTCCATTTGCGCGATAGTCTCAGGGAATACCCAGAATGGATCCTCAAAGCTGAATTGGACGGTAAGGTCGTCTATCTTGGTGATCTTGCCCAATCCACCTGAGGTCTTGAGCCTGTTCGGCTTGACGGGAGTAAGTTCGTCATCAAGGATCACGTCTTCGTAGTGGAAGATGAAATCTTCGGCGGTAAAGGGGTCGCCATTAGACCAGCGCGTACCTTCACGCAATTTGAATATCCATGTCTTGCCGCCGTCCGAAGCCTCCCAGGACTTGGCGAGGGCGGGAACCAGCGCGCTCGCGTCCTGAGACCAGCGTACCAGCCGCTCGCTCGAGAGCCTGCCGTAGTTCCATACGTCAGCAGGGCCGAAATAGACTCTGCGGATTGTGCCGCCATAAGTTCCAATCGAAGCGGCGGGTATCACCATCGGGTCCGAAGGTATGCGGTCCTCGATGGGAGGAAGTTTTCCAGCCGATACGAGCTGGGCCATCAGTGGAGCTTCGTTGAAGGTCTTCGGAGCGGGTATCTCCTTGATAACCTCGATCTCCTTGATGACCTCTTTGACGACCTCGACTTCCTTGATGACCTCCTTCTCCACCTCGACTTCCTTGATGACCTCCTTCTCCACCTCGACTTCCTTGATGACCTCCTTGATGACCTCTACTTCTTTGATAATCGGCGCCGGCGCCGCCGCGCCTTCATCACCCGAAGTGCAGGCCGCCGCAAATGCCACCAAACTCACCAATAAAGCTACTGACCACAATATTTTCTTCATTACATCCCTCCTAGCCTGATGGGAAGTTACATGGGCCTCCAGAAGTTACACGGGTATCCAAATGTGGTATTGTATCGGAAAATCTACCAGAATCCTGATTAGCAGTATAATATCCAAACACCTTTGAGGTGTCAATCAACGAATCATGCCGCCCGGCGACGCGATATTGTCGGGAACACGTCAAGAGCCAGTATCTCGGTTAGGAATTCAGAAGAGGAAGCAGAGACGTGCAGACGAACCCATTGCTGGAAGTCAAGGACCTGAAGACACACTTCTTTCTGGACGAAGGAACAGTGCGCGCGGTGGACGGCGTCAGTTTCGACATACGTCCGGGCGTCGTGCTGGGAGTGGTGGGAGAGAGCGGCTGCGGCAAGAGCGTGCTCGCCCGCTCCATCATGAGAATCGTGAGGCCGCCCGGCATAACCATCGAAGGCAGTATCATCTACGACCGCGGCCTGCGGAGAGGCGTCGAGGATGATTACGTGGACCTTGTTGATATTCCCCTGGACGACCCCGACATGAGGGAAATTCGCGGCAGCGACATAACGATGATATTCCAGGAGCCTATGGTCTCCTTCAGCCCTGTTCACACAATCGGCCAGCAGATCATCGAGGGAATACTGCTGCATGAGCGCGACCTATCCAAGGAGGAAGCGCGCGGCAGAGCGGTCGAGATGCTTAGGCGTGTCGGCATTCCCAACCCGGAGTCCCGCATTGACCAGTACACATTCAGTCTGAGCGGGGGTATGCGCCAACGCTGCATGATAGCGATGGCGCTGGCGAGCGACCCAAACCTGTTAATCGCGGACGAGCCCACTACCGCGCTGGATGTCACAACCCAGGCTCAGATACTGGAACTCATGGCCGAACTCCAGGATGAGTTCGGGATGGCTATGATGCTCATCACTCACAATCTGGGCGTGGTCGCGCAGATGGCCGAAGAGGTCATCGTCATGTATCTGGGCAAGATCGTGGAGTGGACGGATATCAGGACGCTCTTCGAGGACCCGAAACACCCGTACACTGCCGAACTCCTCAAGTCCATTCCAAGACTGAGGCGCGTCAAGCAGGAAGAGAGACTGACCGCCATAGCTGGCAGTGTCCCATCGCCGTATGTGAGGCCGCCCGGATGCCCGTTCCACCCCCGATGCCCACAGGCGGTTCCCGGAATGTGCGATGTAATAGAACCCGAACTTATCCAAGTCGGTGAACGCCACGTAGTCAGTTGTCTGCTATATGACAATAACGCTTCCGGTCAAGTGGCGGAGTCGGAGTGAACATGAACAACGGCAGTGACACATCTAACCTGTTGGAAGTCAGGGACCTTAAGGCGCACTTCCCGATTATGTCCGGCTTATGGCGGCGGGTCGTGGGATACGTGCGCGCGGTGGACGGAGTGAGTTTCGATCTGAGGGCAGGCGAGACACTCGGCCTGGTAGGTGAAAGCGGCTGCGGCAAGACCACCACTGGCAGGGCTATCATCCGCGCGGTTGAGCCTACTTCGGGCGAGATATTCTATCGCATGGACGATGACACCGTCATAGAGGCAACGACCGCCAACAGAAGAGAACTCCAGACCCTTCGCCAACAGATCCAGATCATCTTCCAGGACCCGTTTGCGTCCCTGAATCCCCGGATGACCATTTTCGACATCGTCGCCGACCCGCTGAGGGTGAACAACCTGTCCGGCGGGTCCGAGTTGGAGGACCGGGTGGCCGAGATGCTTCGTCTGGTAGGTCTGTCGCCGGCGTTCATGCGGCGTTATCCCCACGCGTTCAGCGGCGGCCAGCGACAGCGCATAGGAATTGCCCGTTCGCTGGTATTGAATCCGCGGCTGGTCATCGCCGACGAGCCGGTATCCGCGCTGGACGTGTCCGTCCAGGCGCAGATTCTGAACCTCATGCTCGACCTTCAGCAGAACCTGGGGCTTACCTATCTGTTCATAAGTCACGATCTGAGCGTGGTGCAGTACATCAGCCACAGGGTGGCTGTAATGTACGTGGGAAAAGTGGTCGAACTCGCGCCGACTGAGAAGTTGTTCACACAGCCCAGGCACCCCTACACCCAGGCGCTTCTCTCCTCAGTGCCGGTCCCGAACCCCGCTGTGCGTTCGCTGGGACAGACCCTGGAAGGAGAGGTCGCCGACCCGGCTAATCCACCCAGCGGGTGCTATTTCCACCCACGCTGTCCATTCGCACAGGAGATATGCCGCACCACCGAGCCGGAATTCAGGGAAGTGTCGCCGGGTCAATTCACGCGCTGCCACTTCTCAGAGGAGCTCGATCTGCCAGGCGTCCCGGGATAATCCCCCAGTATCAGCAGGGCGTCGGTCAAGGGTAATGTCGGGGTGCGACCGAGGGCGTTTATCCCATACCATCCAGAGATTCGAGCCTGTCGCCCGATCCCGCTACCAGAAGGTTGTCGCCCGCCCGCAAAGTATGGTCCGGGCTTGGGCCGACAAGGGTGTTTCTATCACCTCGCCGCAATGCCAGCACTTCGACACCCAGAGCCTCGGCGGAACGGCTTACGGTCGAGCCGACCATGGGGGAATCCGATTCTATGTGTACGACAGTCAACCTCAGGGCATCGTGGTCGGCGCTGTCGAAAAAGGAATCTATGAAGTCAACTGCCAGCGGGCGCACGGCGGACATTGCTATGCGCCTGCCACCGATGGCGTGGGGTGAGATAACCTGGTCGGCGCCCGCGGTTCTGAGTTTGTCCGCATTTCGGGCATCGGACGTCCTCGCCACTATGAACAGGCCGGGGTTGAGGCCCTTCGCGGAGAGCGCGATGAACACATTGTCGCTGTCATCGCCGGTGGAGGCGACCAGATCGCGCGCGCGGGCGATGCCAGCCAATTCCAACACGCTGTCCTGGGTGGCGTCTCCCCGGAGGTAGGCGTATCCGAATTGGTTTGCCTCGGCGATGGCATGAGAGTCGGGGTCTATTACGATGAAGTGCACGTCTTCTTGCCGAAATGCGATTGCCACTTCCCTGCCCACCCGTCCAAATCCGCAGAGAATGTAGTGATTGCGCTCACCCGACAGCCTGGTTCGCATCCTTCGCCTCCGAACAAAACTTCTCAGAGCCTCGTGTTCGACTATCGCCTGCATGAGAGACGAGAGAAAATAGAGCATCGTCGCGACGCCTGCCACCATCAGGAAGATGGTGAAGATTCGCCCCGCGTCGGACAGAGAATGCACTTCATGAAAGCCGACGGTGGTAAAGGTGAGGACGGTCATATAAAACGAATCGAGGAACGACCATCCCTCGATAAGTATGTATCCCACAACTCCAATTGCCAGCAGAGCGAACAGGATGGCGAGGCCCAAACTTATCCGTCTGCCTATTGTTTCCACGCCGATGACACCCCTGTATCGTCTTCGGAGAAGCACGGTCTCCGTGTAACACGGCTGTCATTGTAGCATAGCGTGGAAGTAGCAGCGTAGTTATGCGGGAAACAGAACGGCTTTCGAAACCGGCCCTGAAAAGGCACTGCTCTCCGGTCTATGAGCATTTTCGCCTTTGGCGTCTTGTCGTATCCTTAGCCAAAGCTCGTGGGTCGGGAAAGGAGGTCAACGTGAAACGCGGAGCGGACCGAACCAATCAACTACTGCTGGGCATGGCGACAACTCTCTCAGCCGCCTTCCTGCTGCGTGTGATTGGTCAGGCGGCGCAACGATGGAGTCCGCAGGGTTTTTGGACTTGCAACAATCGAAATGCTCTGCAACTGACCGGGACTTGATAGCGGACAAGCGTTTCATGCCCGCTCCCGAGGAAGTCATTCTGGAAACGTCTGCCGGGTTCCAGGCCGACCGCGCTAATCCCTGGGTCTCGCGGAATAGTCCTCGAACGGCCCGTCGCGCCACTGGAGCGCGGCTCTCAGGCCCTCAGAGTGCGAGATTTCCCCGAACACCCCCGCGCTGTTCCTGAACGTGGAAAGCCCCTGCCAGTCAACTCCGACTTCCAGCGCGGTGCGAATTCCCATTATCTCGTAGGCGCGGTTGACCGCCTTCTTGGAGGCGGCCAGCATATCGGGCGAGATAGTAGCTATGGCTCGCGCTTCCCTGGTCGTCTCCGCGTCCAGTTGGTCGGCGGGGAACGCCTTTGTGGCCCAGCCTATTTGGACGGCCTCTTTGCCGCTGACCGCCTTGCCGGTGAACATGAGGTACTTGGCCTGGCTCATGGGCATCTTCCAGGGGAAGTACATCGTGTCCGGCGTCGTGAGCGCCCTCACGGGCGGGTAGCCCAACTGGGCGTCCTCGGCCACGAACATGATGTCGCACATCGAGGCAAGCTCGCTCGCCCCGGCCAGGCACCAGCCGTGCACCTGCGCTATCACGGGCTTGGTGAGTTCCCATATCTGCCACAGCCCATTGACTAGATCGCGGGCGTACTGCGCGGTGAGTTGGTCAACGTTGTCGGACACGTAGCCATCCACAGGGCGGTTGGGAGAAGGTTGGGTAGGTGTCAGGTCGTATCCCGCGCTGAAGGCCCTGCCCTCGCCCTTGATGACAATGCAGCCAACCTCCGAGTCGCGCTCCGCCCTTTTCAGCGCGTCCTGCAACTCCTGTCTCAGCGCCCAACTGAGCGCGTTCATCTTCTCAGGCCGGTTCAGCGAGATAGCGCAGACCCGCTCCTCGACATTGTAAAGTAGATTTTCGTATGTCATGTTCGGTCCCTCACAGTGCATAGAATGAGCGGTATTCTAACCGAAAAGCGGAGCGGGCGCAGGTTATGGCCCGCGACCGCCAGGGCGTTTTCAAAGTCAGTAATCAGCCGGTGTGGTCGAATCAGCCCGAACGTGAGAGAAAAGCTAGATCTGCGCGGTTGCATATATCTGGGTTTATAGTTGTCGAGTGATACGCTGGGCATACGCTGGGTGATTAACAGGGAGACGCTGGGGGATGCTGGGGCAGTTTTCACCCAGCGTTTCCCAGCGTTTGCCAGCGTTTATAGCTAAGACAATTTTTTCTCGCGCAAGGGAACGTGATTGATAAGGTAGCATTTATGGATAGTGTGTCGTAGAAGTTGTTCATAATGCGTACATTGTAGCGCATTGGAGGCATATTTGTGTAGTAGAAGGGGAGATTCAGGCAGACTTCGCAAAGGCCTTGCCGCGACCGCGAGGGGCCAATCCGATTGCTTCAGTCCGCTCGTATAGAAACGATGGAACTATCCTATTACATGGAGAAATCAGAATCACATGAGACGTCTTACAACGGCCTTTGCGGTAATCGGCGTTGTCCTGGCACTTGCCCTGGCCGGCTGCGGCAACAGCGACACTGAGTCGAGCGAACATAGCGGCAGTACGGAGTCGGGTGAACACAGCCGGGAATCCGAATCGGGTGAACACAGTGAAGGCGGCGAGTCGGGTGAGGGCGGGGAAGAGTCGGGAACACAGTTTACGCTGAGCGAGACGTTTGACGAGGTTCGGGCGGGCGCCCGGCTTATCCTTTCGTATGACCCGAATGCCAATACATTCACAGGCACAGTGGAGAACACAACCCGGGCGACGTTGAGCCGCGTCCGGGTTGAGGTACATCTCTCAAATGGGATCGAACTAGGCCCGACAAGTCCGGTTGACCTTGCTCCCGGCCAGACGCATGACATCAATCTTCCCGCGAGCAGTGAATTCTTCACATCATGGAGCGCGCACCCCGAGGTCGGCTGATTAGTACAGCGTCCATATATTTCTGCCGTGTAGAAGCCTTCCGCAACCTCTGGATTCCCGCTCTCCGTTTCCACGAGGACAACTCCGTATCGGAGTACGGGGTGACGTTGCTTTGCGGGAGTGACGGTAGGGGCGCGGGAATGACGGAAAATGAGTCGGTGGCTGACACCCTCGGTGGGTGGTTGACACTCGCAAATGGATACGGGCCTGGTTTTCGAGCGGCCCCGGTCCCGTATCTCCATACCCTGCCGCCACTGATGATATGGGTCTAGTTTTCGAGCGGCCTGGGGCCGTATTTCCATACTCTGCCGCCACTGCCGGTGGCCAGCCCGTTGTTGGGACTTGTAAACATGATGCCCCTCAGAGAGTCGCCGGACGAAGTGGTCTCCTCCATGTTCCAGGTGGAGCCTCCGTCCCTTGAATGGATAACGATATTGCGCGCGCCCACGACCCAGCCGTTGCTCTCGTCCAGGAAGAAGACGCCAAACAGGTCTCCGTCCTGCCCGGATTCTACGGACTCCCATGTCGCGCCACCGTCGTTCGTTCGGATGATGGCGCCGTCCTCTCCCACGGCAACGCCGAAAGTCTCGCTGGCGAACCAGACGCTGTTGAGAGCGACATCCACTCCAGATGTCTGCACCGACCAGGTATTCCCCCCGTCCGCGCTGTGAATCACGACTCCCTCGTAGCCCACAGCCCACGCCTTGCTGTTATCCGACAGGAACACTATATCCAGAAGGTCCTCTCGGGTGCCGGAGTCCAGTTCAGCCCAACTCGCGCCGCCGTCGGCAGTCTTGTATATCCCGCCGGAGTCGGATACCGTCCAGCCATTCTGCGCGTCGGCGAAGTGGACGCTCTCCAGAGAGAACACCCCCGGGATAGCTTGAAGGATCTGCCAGGAGTCGCCGCCATCCGTCGTCTTGAGCAGCGTGCCAGCGGTTCCCACCACCCAGCCCGCGCTTTTGTCCACAAATGACACTGCAGTCAGGTTGATGGCGGTTCCCGACTTTTGCAGGACGAAAGTCTTGCCTGAATCGGTTGTCCGGCCAATGGCGCCGTCCGTGCCGACTATCCAGGCGGTATCCGCGTCGAGCATGAACAGATCATTGAGACCGAGCAGACGCCTGCTAATTACCTGTTCCCTGGGCGGGAACTGTGGAAGGAGTTGCCACTCGGTGGGACCGCTCTCCGTCGAGGCCGACGAAGTTTCCCCATCCGATGATCCGGAACAGCCCAGCGAGAACGCGGCCATTACACTGACCGCGGCAATCAGAACCAACCACCTCCAGACTGTGGCGAAGAACAACTCCACCGGAGCGTCGGAGCGCGAGTCGAAATTAACCGCAGTATCTGAAGAATGTCGCATATTATGAAACTCCCTGTCGGGGGCTGAATACTGCCGCATATCCAAGGACTGTGTAAATACATGGAATTTAAGCAGCAGCGAGAAAAATTGCAAAAGCCCTACATCTTGCTCACCTGTCATTCCCACGAAGCCTGTCCTCGTGGAAACGGGGAGCGGGAATCCAAAGATTGGCGGCCCCTCGGCTACTATAATTCCACTTATGCGATTTTCTTCAGAATCCTGTGTCTGTTGACAGTATAACAATAGTATGATATTTAATTTGCAGCGAATCCGAAGTAAGAATAATCTACATATGCGGGGTAATCAATCCTCTGGCTACCAGACGTTTACCCTTCCGCAAAGTATGCTCACATACTTGTAACATAATCGTTACATATTTGAAACAAGCCGAACACTTCGCGTTGATATTCTATCCTGCGCCAGCCCCCAGGATTTTTGGGTTGTCCGGTTTGATACTGCAACTAATGGGCAACCACAAGGGTTGCTACGGGGCAATGCGCCAGCGGACTCTGAGAAGAGACCTTTCAGCCACTCAGGCAGGATAGATAATCGAAAGACCGTGGCGCCAGCCTGATGAGGGTTTGCACAATTTAGCGTCGGTTATATGATGATTGAATTTCGATCCAGCCCCAGATCACAAGGAACGGAGGTTTCAGGCAATGCTAAAACTACTGGCAAGATTGACGGTATTGATTACCGCAATGCTGCTGCTGCCACTGCTGGCGGCGGCGTGTACGACTGAAGAGGAGGCGCCAGCGCCAGCGCCGACATCGGCGCCTACGCTCCGGCTCCGGCGCCAACAACACCCCCAGCGCCTGCACCGGCTCCAGCCGCTCCGGCTCCGGCTCCGGCCCCTGCGCCCGCTCCGGCGGTGACGAAGCCGATGGCTGAGTCCACGAGCGCGACTTTCTGGAGTGGTCTCGCAGAAAGTTGCGACACTCGCGGCGGACACCTGAATCTCGGAAATCGCATTACCGAGTTTACCAACCTGAATCCGGCGACGGTAAACCAGGTAATCCAGTTCTCCATAACCGCGGAGGTGCTCTCCGGTCTGGTGCAGCTAGACCCCGAACTCAGGCCGTCTCCCGACCTGGCCGAGAGCTGGGACGTTTCTTCAGACCTGCTCACATACACATTCCAACTTCGGAATAACGCCAAGTTCCACAGCGGTCGGCAGTTCACCGCCGACGATGTGGTATTTACCTATGACCACCAGTTGGACCCCAATACCCAGTCCATACATACCAAGGGGCTCGAGGGAGTCAACAGGCCCGAGAAAATTGACGAATACACTGTCAAGATCAGCACCGCGTTCCCGAGAGCGTCATTCCTGACCAAGGTGGTCGAACGGGCCAGTGGCCGCGTTATGACCATTGTGGACAGCGAGACCCTGGCGGCTGAGGGCGAGGGCGGATTTAACCGGATGCCGGTGGGCGTTGGGCCTTTCAGGATCACCGATCACATCTTCGGCGAGAAGCTCGAACTCGAGGCCGCCCGCGATACATACTACGACCCCAGTGTGCCATGCCTTGACAATGTCACTATGCACAACATCCCAGAGGACAATACTCTGATAGCCGCCCTGGAAACCGGCGAAGTTGATATGATCTACGGCTTCGCGCCGCAGTTCTGGGACCAGTTGGAGGAAGCGCCCGGCGTAATCGTGGATCCCACCCCTGACGTCGGCTTCCAGATGATCGCGTTCAACAGTAGGGGCGACCGCGAGGAAAAGACGGGCATCGCCGACGCGCCATGGGATGACATCAATGTCGTGTATGCCGTTGGGAACGCGCTGGACCGCGACACTTACATCGAGCGCGCCTACCAGGGCAGGGCAATTCCGGCCTACGGACCTATCCCACCGGGCGAGAAGTTCTACTTCCGAGACCTCAGCGATACCAGCCGAAGAAAATTCGACCCTGATACCGCCAAGATGTTGATGGCTGACGCTGGACTCGAGGACGGGTTCGAGGTCAAGGTTATGACCACCCCCGAAAACAAGGTGCCTCTGGAAGTACTGGGAGCTCTGCTCAACGAGCAGATCAACGTTACTCTGGTTCCTGACATAGTGGAGGCGTCCGTTTACCAGCCGCGTCGAGCGGCCGGTGAATGGGAAGCGTTCATGGGAGGCAGTGGAGGCGACCCAGACCCCGACGACGCGGTGGACGACTGGTTCGTCGACGGCTCCAAGTTCAACACCTACGGCTACAACGACGAGACCGTCAACCGTCTGAATCTCAAGCAGAAGGCGGCGATTGACCTCGATGAGCGCCTGGGATACATCCTGGAGCTCAGCGCCCAGATTGATGAGACGTTCCACGGAGTCTTTACTCATCACAATATCAACCGGACCGCATACCGCGACGATGTAAAGGGGTACGTGTGGATACACGCGCTCCGGCAGCTGAGCGCGGTCTGGCTGGACAGATAGACACGCCACACCCGAATCGCCGATAGTGACTCCGGGTCACGATTACAGGGGATACCTCCCAGAGTCGTGATCCGGAGTTTGGCCTGCCCCTGTTCGGTTCGTAGGGCAGGCGGTGGCTCACACCGATGGGATCAACTTATGCAGCGTTACATATTACGGCGGTTCATTTTCTCGCTTTTCGCTATCTGGGCTACCATGACTGTAACCTTCATATTCATGCGGCTGCTGCCCGGCGACCCCGTTACCACACTGGTGGGCATGGAGGGAGATCCAAGTCAGATCGAGATTATCAAGGCTCGCCTGGGATTGGACCGCCCGGTTCCTATTCAGTATTTCTTCTATCTCAAAAGCCTGGCTACTCTCGACCTCGGCGACAGCATTTACAAGCGCCTGCCCGTGAACGACCTCGTCGCCCAGGCCCTGCCCAGAACTATATCGCTCGCTGCCGTATCATTCTTCGCGGGAGTGGCAATTGGTCTTCCGGCGGGAATAATATCGGCGATCCGGCGATACTCGATCTGGGACCACGGGGCCACGCTCATTGCTTTCCTGGGACTGGCAATGCCTGGTTTCTGGCTGGGCATCATACTGATAATCGTATTCGGCGTGCATTTGAATCTACTCCCCGTTTTCGGATATTCACCCCTTTCGGACGGTGTCTGGGACTGGCTAAGTCGCCTTATACTGCCCGCGCTGGCGACGGGCACAGGGTTCGCGGCGATTCTGGCCAGACAAACCCGATCCGCGATGCTTGAGGTCCTGTCCCAGGACTATATTCGCACCGCATACGCCAAGGGGCTGAGAGAGCGAGTGGTAATAAACAGGCACGCTCTGCGAAATGGCCTGATACCCGTCGTAACCGTGATGGGCATAGCGTTGGCCATCCTGCTCAACGGCGCGGTGATAACCGAAAACGTCTTCGCTATAAAAGGACTCGGCAGACTGTTCATAGACGGCATCCTGGGCAGGGACTATCCAATAGTCCAGGGAGTAATCCTGCTGGTCGCGGTCATCTTCATCTTCATGAATTTCCTCGTTGATATGCTATATGCGGTCATAAACCCCCGCATCAGATACACTGACTAGGTGGCGACAGGTGGCGGAAAACAGCTCCATACAGACCCAGCTTTTCGAGGAATCCAGACCAAGACGAGGATTCAAGTATTTCGCGCGAAGATTCTCGCGTGACAGGCGCGCAATGGTCGGCCTTGTCATCGTCATTGTGTTCTGCTTGGCCGCGCTGCTTGGCGACCTCGCGGCGCCTTATGACCCTCAAGCCCAAGCCTTCGAGTTGCTCGAAAGCCCCACTCTTGGGCATCCCCTCGGAACCGATAATGTCGGGCGGGACCTGCTCAGCCGCATAATTTCCGGCACGCGCATCTCCATGGTCGTCGGCCTCAGCACCGTCGCCCTGGCCGCGGCAGTCGGGATAGTTCTGGGTGTCGCCGCCGGGTACTATGGCGGCTGGATTGACATGGTGGTGATGAGAGCCATAGACGTACTCTGGGCCTTTCCCAACTTCATCCTGGCCGTAATGCTGGTGGCCATATTCGGCCTCGGCCTGTCGAACGTTATCGTGGCTATCGCGCTGGCATACGTGGACGACTTCGCCAGAATCATCAGGAGCATGGTGCTGGTCCTCAAAGAGGACGACTTCGTCACCGCCGCCAGGGCAATGGGGGCGTCCAATCGCAGAATAATGTTCAAGCACATCTTCCCCAACGCGATGCCTCCGGTCATCGTTCAGGCCAGCGTGTTCATAGCCGCCGCTATTCTGGCCGAGGCGGGCCTGACCTTCCTGGGTCTGGGAGTCTCGCCGCTGACGCCCACCTGGGCCTCGATTCTCAACGACGCAAGGCCATTCTTCACGCGCGCGTGGTGGCTCGGAACATTCCCGGGGGTGGTTATCATGCTGGTGGTGCTGGCAGTCAACTTCGTCGGCGACGCAATCCGCGACATCAATGATGTACACGAATACGGGCCGGGCGTAACGACTTAGCGGACGGCGGCTACACAGGCCGACGCTCCAAATGGGCCTCTCATGCCGACTTATCGAGCCTTCCACGTGTGTATAATCGGCGCATGATATTCAAGTACCGCAGGCATCCCACAGCCGAGACCGTCGCAATCGGACTGGCGTTTCTGATTGTCCTGGTCGGTGGCACGATATATCTCACAAGGGAAACCGACGGCCCGGGAACGGAGTCTCGACCCTCCACCGGACGCTGGGAGAGCCAGAACTCGGGCGTTGCGAGCACTCTCCTGGACGTGAAGTTTATAGACCGGAGCCACGGCTGGGCAGTTGGTGAGAGCGGCGTCATCGTCGCGACCGCCGACGGGGGTGAGACATGGACAAGTCAATCGTCCGGGTATGAACTTACCCTGCACGGAGTGGACTTCGCGGACGAGCTTAACGGCTGGGCGGTCGGACAGTTGGGGCTGATTCTCAACACCAGTGACGGGGGCCGTACCTGGAGCGTGCAGGGCAAGGACGCCGCGCTCGGACAGAATCTCATCAAGGTCCACTTCCATGACATCAGCGACGGCTGGATAATCACGGAGAGGGGGAGTTTCGCGCTCAGGACGACAGACGGCGGCAATACGTGGCGGCGCCACTTCTTTGAAAATACTCTCCCGCGGTCCGACGCCTTTTTCCTGAATGAGCGGCACGGCTGGGTATCCTTCAAGTCCGGCGCGGTTCTCTCGACTGCGGACGGCGGCGAGTCCTGGGACCTGCTCAAGGGGGTCAACGAAGTAGAGATCGGGAGCAACAGCGTATTCTTCCTGGACGAACAGAACGGCTGGATAGCGGGGTGGCGCGGGAAAGCGCAGGGGGTTGGCAGCGGGGTACAGTTCGTCAAGTATCTCACCGACGGGATGGTAGCGCGCACCACGGACGGCGGAGCGACCTGGACTCGACACGACTCCGATACCGGAAGATTCTTGTGGGACATGGTGTTCTTCGACTCCCTGGAGGGCTGGGCGGTCGGCTCTTTCGGCATGATAATGCACTCTGTGGACGGCGGCGTTACCTGGGAAGCGCGGCCAGCGGAGACCGAGACGCTGCTCCGAGCAATGTCATTTCCCGACAGGAACAACGGCTGGGCGGTCGGCGATAGCGGCACAGCGCTGAGATTCACCAACGAGTGAGCCGGCCGGATGGCAATGGAAAACTTTGTTTTCACGAGAACAGGCCTCGCGGGAACGACAGGTGAGCGAGATGGAGAGCTTTTGCAATTTTCTCGACCATGTTTTCAGTTGCACTCCGTAACTATTGAGAGTAGAATTTTAGCACTCATATTCTATCATCGTTCCACCCGCAGATATGAAAACCGGAAACAGACGATGCCCCACATTCTTCACGCCGATTTCGACGCCTTCTATGCCTCGGTCGAGCAGTTGGACAATCCCGAACTGCGCGGCAAGCCTTTGGCGGTGGGCGGAAGCCCCGATATGCGCGGTGTGGTTGCCTCGGCATCTTACGAGGCGCGCGAGTACGGCGTGCGCTCGGCCATGCCCATGCGAACCGCCTTTAACCTGTGCCGTCCGCTCTTGAGGGTAAGCGCGCGATTCGAGCGATACCGGGAGGTCTCCCGCGCGGTCATGGAGATATTCAGAGACATAACCGCGCTCGTGGAGCCTCTTTCGCTGGACGAGGCGTATCTGGACATCACCGACCTGGTTGAGGCGGGGCAGAGCGCGGCGGACACGGCGAGTAAGCTCAAGCGCCGGGTTAAGGACGAGCTTGGCCTGACCATCTCCGTGGGCGCGGGTGTCAGCAAGTCCGTCGCCAAGATAGCGTCCGACCTCGAAAAACCGGACGGCCTCACCGTTGTAGCGCCGGGCACAGAGGTCGTATTTCTAGCGCCGCTGCCCGTCGGAACGCTTCCGGGCGTCGGGCCAAAGACCCAGGAGCAGCTGAAGTCGCAAGGTATTCTGATTGTGGGAGACCTCGCAGCCTGTGGCGACGATTGGCTTCTCAGCAGGTTCGGGCGCAATGGCGCATACATTAAGGAACTCGCTCTCGGTCAGGACGACCGTCCGGTGCAGACCCAGCGTGATACCAAGTCGGTCAGCGCGGAGACGACCCTTGTGTCCGATACGGGCGACCCGGACGCGCTTCACGAGTTGGCGTCGCGGCTGAGCCGCGACGTGGCTCGCTCGCTCGAACGCCAGGAACTGCGAGGCCGAACGGTCAAACTGAAACTGCGCCTGTCCGACTTCACCACTTTCACCCGGCAGATAACACTTCCACAGGCGGTGCAGACCTCAGACCAGATTGCGGACGCGGCGGGCGCACTCATGGACGTGGAGATAGGGGACGGGCGTATGTTCAGGCTTGTCGGAGTTGGCGTCTCCGGTTTCGGAGTCCCGGATGACCCTTTGCCGACAGTCCAGCCCCGCCTGCCGGGAATCTGACTACACTTCCAGTTCGTCGAATATGGACCTGTACGACGCCAAGCGGGATGCCGATACGCGGCCCTGTTTCTCGGCGATTCCGACAGCGCAATTTGGCTCTTCGAGATGCGTGCAGTTGCTGAAACGGCAGTTGGCGGCCAGTTCGTCTATCTCGGGAAAGTACAGTGGAAGTTCTCCGAGCGTCAGCCCTGCCAGTCCGAACTCTCTGATGCCGGGGGTGTCGGCTACGTAGCCGCCCCCGTCCAGCCCGTACATAGTCGCCTGCGTGGTCGTATGCCGTCCCTGGTGGTGTGCCTGGCTAACCTCTCCAACCCGCAGGTCGAGTCCGGGCTGCACCGCGGACATGAGCGAGCTTTTGCCCGTGCCGGAGAGACCGACCACAACCGTCAGCCTGCCCGCCAACTCATTCCTGAGACTCGATACTCCCCTCCCCGTCAGCGCGGACGTGGCCAGTGTCCTGTATCCCATACCGAGGTATGTTCGGGTCGCGGCCTCATAATCCCGCGTATCTTCTATGAGGTCCGCCTTGTTTATGCAGATAATCGGAGTTATGTCCGAGAGCGTCGCCGCTATCAAGTATCGGTCTATCAACTCCGGCCACAGATCGGGTTCCCGCCACGAGGAAACGATAAGAAGCTGGTCCACGTTCGCGGCTATGACCTGCTGGCGAGGGGCTAGGAAGGGGTCGGGGCGAGAGAGAACGGTCCTTCTGGGCAGGACGCCCTCGATTGCCCATGCGCCCGCGCCGTCTTCAGTTACGATGGCCTTGTCGCCCACCGCGACCGGGTTTATGTAGCCGGTGTCCAGTTCGGTCAGCAGGCCCCGGATTGTCGCCTGTCGCTCCTGTCCGTTTATCTCGATTTTCGCAGACATTCCCGCGACCGCGGTAACCAGCGCCGTCTTGCCCTCGACTTCTGCGCTTGCGGCAGCGATTGTCACAGGTTCGACCTCTTGAGGAGGCGCGGTGAGGACCTGGTCTATCAATTTGCGACGGTCGCGCTCGTCCCTGGGCATGATTCGCTTCAGAGACTCGTGCTCCATTTCATCCCAGTCCTGCTCCGCCCTACCCGTCCAGTCCTTCTGGCGAGCGCGCACCCGCTTGACGCTGCCACTGCGCCTGAAGGTCTTCCGAGCCCTGCCCAGCTGTCTCTTTCTCTGTGATTTTGCCATGGATTTCTGGTGATTCCGTACCGACTTCGCCTGTTTCTGTGTGAGTTTTTCAGAATCCAATGCGGTATTCTCCGTCCTGACGCGACTAAACATAAAAAGCCATGAGCTGCGCCCGTTGCCGCTCATGGCTCGCGTGGTACGGAGAAACTACCCGTCGAAGAAGGCTCTTTTACCTCTATCTAGTTGCGGGTCAGCATATCCACCCCCTGGGAACTCGGCAGGCAGCCAAACGCAATATGTGTGCAATTAAAACCGCTCCTGACATTGTCCGCCTCCTTCCATAGGGATGGGCAACTGCGCCTGATGGAAGGGATTATACGCAAGGCGAATACGATTGACAACACCGGGTTTCTATTTGAATTGCGGGATTGTAGAATGACGGTGGGCGGGAAAATAATGAATGGAATCAACCAACTCGAAGGAGCGCAGATTGACCAGGATTGGAGATATGTGGCAGACCCCGGGAACCAGGCCCAACGGACTTCAGGCGGCGGACGATGGGCTGTGGGTGATAAGCGCGGACGACGACAGCCGTCTTTACAAGCTGGACTACGAGACGGGCGAGGCTCTGGTGGATGTGCCTACCGATACCTACAAGTCCAGCGGGATGACTGTGGGCGGCGGTCACGTGTGGGTTGCTTCGACACACAACTCGCGGCTGTACAAGCTGAACGAGGATGGCAGCGCCGTGCGGTTCTACGACCCGCCCGGAACCGGAGTCCGCGACCCGCGCGACAGCGGCCCCGACTACAACCGTCCGCACGGCATGGAATGGGTGGACGGCAAAATGTGGGTCGCCACCAAACCCGCACTGAGAATCTACCTGGTTGACGCGGATACGCTGGAGGTCGAACACTCGGTACCGACTCCGGGCGCCGCGCCTCACGGAATAGCCTGGGACGGCGAGACAATCTGGTGCGCCGACCGCGTTATGCAGAAAATACACCGGCTTCATCCCTGCACGGGCGAAATCATGGATGAGATACACGTCCCCGCGCCCGAACTGCACGGCCTCACCATGCACGACGGCGCGCTGATATTCTGCTGTGACCCCAGCGGCCGGGTGTGTAGAATAGAGGTCTCTGATTATTAGGTTGCGTTGACATTTCTCGTCATTCCGGTGAAGCCTGTCCTCGTGGAAACGGGGCGCGGGAACCCTAGAAGAGGCTCGCCGCTCGGCAATCCGGAGACCGCCGTACTAGCGAATCCGTATAATCGAAAGACCTTGCTGAGTTTCTCACATCACTACATATTCAATTCCTACTGTGCTACAATATACTCTAGGACTAAGAACCGACTACTGAGAACTGAACACCGACAACTATAAACCAGAGGTTATCAATAACAACCCGTTCAACTGAAAAAATATTCTCCCCAAAGCTAAATGCTGGTGAATGCAGGTGAAAGTTCACACCAGCACCCCACCTGCAACCACCTGTTAGGGTCACCAGCACTCACCTGCACAACTATAAATCATACTATATGAAACCGCTCCAATTCCGCCCATTCGCCGCTGTTCGATCCGAATCGTTCACCCCGATTGATTCAGATTTTGCAAAGACCCTGGTCGTCTGGTGGAATCGCTGGCCACTCAGCTTGAATGAGTATAAACTGGCTCTTGTCGCCTCCGGTTATGTACAAAGTCCAGTTTTCGTGTACGCAGTCAGGGTCTTTCGATTGCTGTAAATCCCAAAGCCCCGCATTACTCGTCGTTTCCGCGAAGCCTGTCCTCGTGAAAACGGGGAGCGGGAATCCATAGACCACTGTACCGGCGAATCTGATAACTGAAAGACCCTGGTACGCAGTGTAAGGGATTGGGGAACGGGTGTCGGGAATCAGTTTGGGGTTACAAAATGCCCCCCTGTTCGGTGCTATAATGATTCGGATTGCCGAATTCAGCCGCCCTCACCGAGATCACTCAAGTCATACAATCCCAAAAGTCGCAGTTCAGACAATTATGCGCGTAAAGAAAGACAAGGCAGCCCGTCCATATCGCCGCGTCGTGGTGAAGGTAGGCACGGCGCTTATTACCGACGGAACCAACCGCCTCGACCTGGAAACGATGGCCAGCATCGTCGGCCAGATAGCCCGTCTTCAGAGGCGCGGATGCGAGATGTTCCTGGTGTCGTCAGGCGCGGTCGCCGCCGGAAGACACGTTCTCGACCCGACCGGCCAGATCAGGAACGTCCTCATGCGGCAGGCGCTGGCGGCCATAGGACAGGGCAGGCTCATGAACGCCTACGAACAGCTTTTCGACTGGCACGACGTGCACGTAGCCCAGACACTACTGACCCGCAAAGACCTCAGCGACCGCATGGGGTACCTGAACATCCGAAATACCCTGCTGGGGCTGGTCAAGTACAGGGTCGTCCCGATCATCAACGAAAACGACGTCGTATCCGTGGATGAACTGGAAGGCGACATCATCGGTGACAACGACACCCTGTCCGCTATGGTAGCCAATATAGTGGACGCCGACCTCCTGATACTGCTGGGGCAGACAGCGGGTCTTTTCACCGGAGACCCGAACCTGGATCCGGACGCGAGGCTGATTCCGAGAGTGTCATCGTTCACGGACGAAATCGAGGCGCTGGGCGGCCCGTCCTTCGACACGCGCGGGCGCGGCGGTATGTCCGCCAAGCTCAACTCGGCCAGGCTGGCCACAGCGTCAGGAGTGGATACGATATTCGCAAGCGGCGCTATTGCGGACGTTGTGCCGCGCCTGGTGAGTGGCGAATCCCTGGGAACGTACTTCCCCACCGGAGCCTCCAGGATGGAGAGCCGAAAGCGCTACCTTCTCAGCCAGATACGCGAGTCCGATGTTATCGTGATAGACCCAGGCGCAGTCCACGCGCTCGTCCACGGGAACAAGAGCCTGCTTCCGGCAGGAGTTCTGGACACCCTCGGAGAGTTCGAGCGCGGAGACGTGGTGCTGGTCGAGGATACCGACAAGCGCCAGATAGCCTGCGGAATTTCGGGCTACAATTCCCAGGACGTTCACAAGATACGGCGGCTGCGTTCAGACCTCATAGGGCCGACCCTGGGCCACCACTACGGAGATGAGGTCATCCACCGAGACAACATCGTTATTCTGGCCTCGTCCCGACCGGGAGCGGTCCTAAAGTGATACCTGAATGAACTCCAGGAGCTGACCAATGATGAAGACCATGGTTGACGAACTCACCACAAAAGGAGACGCTGCCAGAAAAGCCGCGCGCGCGCTTGCGAAGGTGACCGGAGACGTCAGAAATCAGGCGATTGTCAACATCGCCGACCATATCGTCGCGCGCCGGAACAACATACTCGACGCCAACAGGCTCGACCTGGACGCCGGAACGCAAAAGGGCCTTCCCGAATACTACCTTGACCGCATGATGCTGAACTCAGAGCGTATTGAGGCCATCACAGCCGATGTTCTCAGCGTCGCCGCGCTGCCCGATCCCGTCGGCGAGATGCTTGAGATGCGGACAATGCCAAACGGCCTTCAGGTGGGCCGTAGGCGCGTTCCTCTCGGAGTGGTCGGCGTCATATACGAGAGCAGGCCGAACGTGACCGTGGATATTTCCACACTGTGCCTCAAATCCAGCAACGCCGTCATTCTGAGGGGCGGAAGCGACACGATAAACTCCAACACCGCCCTCTCCAACGTCATCCGCGAGGCCGTCTCCGACTCGGGCGTGCCTGAGAATGCAGTACAGCTTATCGAGTCAACGGACCGCGGACTGGTGGGCAAGATGCTCGAGGCGCGCGAGTACATAGACCTCCTGATTCCCAGGGGCGGGCAGGAACTGATAAACCGGGTCGCGCGCGACGCTACTATGCCCGCGATAACCGGCGGCGTCGGAGTCTGCCACACCTACGTGGACAAGAGCGCAGACCTCGATATGGCGGCGGACATCGTGTTCAACGCGAAGGTGCAGCGGTACTCCGTGTGCAATGCCATGGACACGCTTCTGGTTCACTCATCGGTGGCCCCGGGCTATCTTCCCAAAATAGCGGGCAGATTCGCGGAGGCGGGCGTCGAGATGCGCTGCGACCGGCGCGCCCTGAGCCTCATCGGCCCCTCCAACGGCAGCGGCGCGCTCGCGGTGACTCCCGCTTCCGAAGAGGACTGGAGTACTGAGTTCCTCGCGCTGATAGCGGGCGTCAGGGTCGTTGATTCCCTCGACGACGCGCTGGATCACATCGAGACCTACGGATCGGGCCACTCCGACGCGATAGTTACCGAGGACTACTCCGCCGCCATGCGCTTCGTTGACGAGGTGGACTCGAGCGCGGTTTTCGTCAACTGTTCCACCCGGTTCAACGACGGCGGCCAGTTCGGGCTGGGCGCCGAGGTAGCTATCAGCACCAACAAGTTCCACGCTCGAGGCCCGATGGGTCTGAGGGAACTCACCTCTTACAAGTGGACTGTAATGGGCAGTGGGCAGGTCAGAAGCTAGGCGGCATTATATTCGCCACACTCGACTGCCCAAACCCGGTATATGCCAGACAGGAAAAGATACTCCAATGGCCACATACGACTTTCAGCGAGAGACCCGCACTCCATTCTCCGAGTGTTACATCGTGACGGAGAGCGAGGCAATAGTGGGCAGACTGGATATTCACTATGCCGACCCCGTGGTGCACGCTACACTCAACATAGAGGAAAACATAACCTCCGGCGGGATTCAGGACATCATAGACGACATAGAGGCTGAGCTTCTGGACGCCGTCGGCATAGTGCGCCAGGAGATCATAATACACGTACACCAGGGCCGCGACCTGGGCGTTTTCAGCACAAGCGACAATGACTTCGAAGGCACCAACGGCGGCGGCATCAGGTTCAATTAGGCTCAGGCATACATGGACGAAGTAATAAGGGTCGAGGCCCTGACCAAAAAATACGACAGCCTGGTCGCCGTTGACGACATATCTTTCAGCGTGCGGCGCGGAGAGATCTTCGGTATCCTGGGACCGAACGGCGCGGGAAAGACGACCACACTGGAGTGCGTGGAAGGACTCCAGCAGCCCAGTTCGGGAAGAATATCACTGTTGGGAATGGAAGTGAACGGGGACACTGAGGAGATCAAGAAGCGCATAGGCATACAGCTTCAGGCGTCCGCCTATTTCGACTACCTGACACTCCGCGAGATTCTCGACCTTTTCATACTGATCTACAAGAGCGATACGCGCTCCGACGACCTGCTGAACAACGTCGGACTGGAGGACAAGGCCGGCGCCACGGTGAATAAGCTCTCCGGCGGGCAGAAACAGCGGTTCACGATTGCCGCGACACTGGTCAACGACCCCGAAGTGGTGTTTCTGGACGAGCCGACCGCCGGACTCGACCCGCAGGCGCGCCGCAACCTATGGGATTTCGTGCATCAGATCAACAGCCAGGGCCGAACGGTCGTAATGACCACTCACTACATGGACGAGGCAGAAGCGCTGTGCGACCGCGTGGCGATAATGGACCGCGGCAGAATCGCCGCACTGGACACTCCAGCGAACCTGGTCCGGTCCCTGCCCGTCCCATACGAAATATCGGTACGGATGCACCCGGCCCAGGACACGAATGGCCTGAAAGCCCTCGACTCGGTGAACGAGGTCGTGAAGGGCGCGGACGGAAGCATGATACTACGCTCTTCGAACTCGGCGGCCAGCGTATCCGCGCTCATGGAGTGGGTATCCGGCAACGGCGTCCGCCTGACCAATCTCGAAGTGACTCCCTACAACCTCGAGGACGTGTTCCTCTCCTTCACAGGACGCGGGCTGAAGGATTGACATCCGACAAATCAGGAGTCAAACAACCACCTCACCGGCGTCCAATCATACCAATCCGAACAATCCGACAAATCAAAGTTCAGACATTAGGAGATAACCAGTTACCCATTCAGATTTTGAATTCATCGACAGCCAGGCCCGCTTTCTCCGCGTGATGGAGACGCTGCGAGGTCAACCACGCATCGCCATTGACCTGGAGTCCAACGGCTTCTTCAGGTATCCCGAGCGTGTATGTCTCATCCAGATAGCGATACCCGGCAGGGTATTTCTGATTGACCCGTTGGAACTGGACGACATGACTCCTATGGGCGATGTCTTATACGACGGGAGCATTGAAATCATCCTGCACTCCGGCGACCACGACGTCCGAAGCCTCGACCGCGATTGGCGTTTCCACGTCACCTCGCTTTTCGATACCAGTATCGCGGCCGCTTTCACCGGCATGGAACGGCTCGGCCTCGGCTCCGTACTCGAATCCACGCTGAGCATTTCTATAAACAAGGACAAGAATCTGCAACGTTCCGACTGGACGCTGCGCCCACTCAGCCCCAAATCCATGGACTACGCCGCAGACGATGTGCGCCACCTTCTGAGCCTGAGCGACACGCTGAAAAGCAGGCTTTCCGAGCTTGGCCGGCTGGAGTGGGTCATCGAGGAATCCGAGCGCATCGCGGCCATTAGATACGAACGGCCGGACCCCGACATGGCCGTATTCAGGGTCAAAGGTTCCAGGAGTCTGAACGGACGTGCGCTTGCAGTGCTCAAGTCCCTGGTCACCTACCGCGAGAGTCATACGATAAGGATGGGCAGGCCCCACTTCCGTGTCATTCCCGACGCCGCTCTGGTCTCCCTGGCCGCGAATCCCGATTCCAGCTTGAGAAAGGTGCGCGGCCTCGGCAGATTCGCGCATGGCAAACTCGCCTCCGGTCTGCGCGAGGCGATTCGCATGGGACAGGCGGCAGGCCCGCTTACGCGGCCCGTCGTCAGACAAAGACGAACCTCCCTGTCCAAGTCCCAGGCTGCCGCGGCTTCTCAACGCCTTGACAGGCTCAAGAAGTGGAGAACAGCGCATGGTAAATCGCTCGCGCTCGACCCCGCCCTGATCTGGTCGATGCGAAACCTCAGGTCCATAGCTGCGTCTCCCGAACATTTCGATACTGAAATCCAGGCCCCGGACGTCAGACGCTGGCAGCGAACGGAATTCGAGAGCTCACTCCGTCAAATACTGAACTGACAGCGCAGATGGTTGCCAATGCTCTTACTCCAATTGACAATAGCCAACCTGAAGATGATAGTGCGGAACAGGCAGTCTCTGTTCTGGTCGTTGATGTTTCCCGTGATAATGGTCGTGATTTTCGGCCTGATTGGACAGGATAGGGACAGCGCTACCACAATCGCGCTGGTGGACTACGCCAACGACGGCCTGTCGCGGCAACTCGCCAGCAGCCTGAGAGACGTTCCCGCTTTCCGGGTGGAAACCCGCGCGGACGAAGAGGCCGCGAGGCAGGACATCAGGGACGGCGATCTCGGCTACCTGCTGGTCATACCGGAGGGATTCCAGTCCGCGGCCTACGCCGCCCCACCCGTGACCGTGACCATCGTCTATGACAACACCAACCAGTTCAGCAGCATTGTCATCGGCGCGGTGGAAAGATTCCTCGACCGGATGAACATGGACATCGCCGGGGCCTCCGACAGCCTGACGCTTAGAGCGGAGGGCGTGCTGTCCGAGGAGTTCAGATTCATAGAGTTCGTGCTTCCCGGGGTAGCCATCTGGGGCATAATGAGTTTCTCGATTATCGGGATTGCCACGTCCATAGCGAACTACCGCGAGAAGAAGATCCTGCTGAGAATCAAGGCCACACCCATCAAGGTCAGGGTGTTTTTCATGGCGCAGGTGGCGGCATACCTGCTGCTGTCCATGGTTCAGGCGGTCATTATCCTGGGCATGGGCGTAATAGTTTACGACCTTTCAGTAGGCTCCAACATCGTGCTAATCGCCCCGATAATCCTGATAGGCAACATCGTATTTCTGAACCTGGGCTTCATCGTCGGAGCGTTCTCCAAGAGCGTCGCGGCGGCGAGTGGGCTGGGCAACATCGTAGTGCTGCCGATGCTCATGTTCTCAGGGGTCTTCTTTCCCGCGGAAATGCTGCCGGGAGCGCTGGCGAACGCTATGAGATTTCTGCCCCTGGCTCCCGTAGTCGGCGCGGTTCGCGGCGTTACACTCGAATCCAAGACAATGCTGGACTACCCGTTTGAAATGGGAATTATAGCGATATGGGTCGTCCTGACATCGTTTGTCGCGGTCAGGGTGTTCAGATTCGACTGAGCCACCGAATCGAGCAGTCGTTCGCGGTCAACAGCGTCCTATCCTGCCAGTCATGGAATCCGGCAAACCCGGATTCAGCCAGGTTCGCGCCGATAGAAATACTGTCAATCCCGAGTACAATCCCACAAATCAAAGTTCAGACATTCTCTCCGTGCGGCAGAAGCTCGGAGACCTCCATCACCCTCAACACTCCGGCGCGCGTCAGAAGACCAACGGGCTTTCCCGAATCCATGACCACGAGTTGATGAATGTTCCGCTGAGCCAGAATCCGCAGACCCTCTTCGAGCGGCGCGTCGGGAGGCAGAGTCAGTACGTCCTCTGTCTTGGTCATCACCTCAGATACCCACTTCGCGGGTCTCTGCTCCACAGGAACACTCCGAACATCCGTAACCGTAATAAGACCCTGGAAGGTATCGCCCAGTATGACCAGATACGCTCGCTGGAAGTCTTTAGATATGTGGTCGTCCAGGAGTCTCTGAATGGACATCCCGGGAGGAACGACCGGAAAAGACTCGTCCATTGCTTCTTCCACAGTCCGTCCCGACATGACTCTCCGTTCGGCGGTATCCCGGCGAGCAGATGATGCCGTGGACTGTATGAACCAGCCGATGAACACCAGCCATATACCCGTGACCAGGCTGTTTATGAACACGGACACAATACCCAATCCTATCAATCCGAACCCAAGGGCCGAGCCGGTAAAACTCGCCACCTTCGTAGCGCGCTCATGGCTCTTGGTCGCACGCCATACCAAAGCGCGCAGCACCCTGCCTCCGTCCAGAGGAAAGGCCGGAATCAGGTTGAACACCCCAACCGCGAGGTTCACTATCATCAGGTACTGCACGAGTGCGGTTATCTGGCCGGGGCTGGAGCGGAGATTGAGATACATAAGCCAGAAGAGCGCGGCAAGCCCCAGGCTGGTCAGCGGCCCCACAATGGAGACCCAGAACTCCTCGCCCGCGGTCCTGGATTCCTCCGCTATCTCCGAGACCCCGCCAAGAAAAAACAGGGTGATACTGCGTACCTTGCGGCCCCGCCGGATAGCCTCCAGGGAATGGCTAAGCTCGTGAATCAGAACACAAACGAAAAGCAGTGCGCTGCCGATTACACCGACCGTCCAGTACTGGCCACTGCTCCACCCGGCATACTGGCTTGGAAGCCATGACGAAGCGAGCGACCATGAAATAAGCGCAAATATGAATATCCATGAGAAGTGGATCCTCACAACCACGCCAAACAGCCGGCCCAACGAAAATGTGCCTGACACCCCTACATTCTCCTGACAATCCTATACAAAGCGCCCATTGTCAATAATCATATCACGGCCCATGCTGCCATCATACTCGCCACTTCCGGCACTCGGGGCATTCCCGAAGTCGGCCTGAGTTTCCCGTTCTGATAAACAAGCATACTTTCAATACGCTACAATATACGCATGAAAACACGATTAACGCTGCCCAATACATAAATGCCAGCTTATAAGTGACGACCCACCCGGCTGCGCAAATTCATCCCCCAAGCATTCAACCATAGATAGTATATACTGCCACTTCAGATATTATGCCAAGAGTTCAGGCTCGGAGAGTCATATATGACCTACGCCCCCAGCGACTATTACGTTTTCTGCCAGGACGTGTTCAAGATATACAAGATAGCCGACCTCGAAGTCGTCGCGCTCAGAGGCCTTGACCTGGCGGTCGAGCAGGGCGAGGTGGTCGCCATCGTCGGCGCCAGCGGCAGCGGCAAGAGTACGCTTCTCAACATACTGGCAGGCTATGACGCCCCATCCGCGGGTGGTGTGACGGTCGGCGGCAAGGATCTGCTCAGAATGGGCGGACGCGACATCGAGGAGTACAGGCGCAAGGACGTCGGATTCATCTGGCAGCAGACAAGCCGAAACCTGTTCCCGTACCTGACGACCATGGAGAACGTCACGCTGCCCATGATGCTGACAAATACGCCGGGCGGAGAGCGAAGGGACAGGGCCGAGGAACTGCTGGACCTGGTCGGACTCGGTCACCGGCTCAGCCACACGCCCGAAAAGCTGTCCGGCGGTGAGCAGCAGCGCGTCGCCATAGCCGTAGCCCTGGCCAACAGGCCGCCGCTTCTTCTGGCCGACGAACCTACCGGCGAACTCGACGACGCAACCGCCGCCGAAATTCTCGACCTGTTCGGCACTGTCAACCGCGAGATGGGAACCACTATCCTGATAGTCACCCACGATCCCGACATCGCCTACAAGGTGGGCCGTGTCGTGATGATCCGCGACGGCAAAATGTCCACCGAGATACGCCGCAGGGTAACCTACCAGCGTATCGGCGGAGAAGTGGAGACCGACCAGCCGCTCGAAGAGTTCGTGCTCGTGGACAACAACGGTCGCGTTCAAATACCCCGAGACCTGTTGGAACAACTGAACATCGGTGAAAAAGCGCGTGTCCAGATAGAAGACGGCACGGTTACGATAAGACCCGGAGAGTAAATAGATGAGCAGAATCCTCCCGCTTATAACCACAGTGGACCTCCGTCGCACCTACACGCTAGGCTCGGAGGAAATCAGCGCGCTGCGAGGCATCAACTTCAGCGTAATGCCCGGACAGTTCATAGCCGTCGTCGGGCGATCAGGGTCGGGAAAAACCACGCTGCTGAACATACTTGCCGGACTGGACAAGCCCACGTCTGGAAAAGTGATGTTCGAGGATCGCGACATAGCCGAGATGGGCGAACACGACCTGACTGAACTGCGCAGGCACAAGATCGGCTTCGTCTTCCAGTCGTTCGGACTGCTGCCCCTGCTCTCCGCCTTCGAGAACGTCGAGCTTCCGCTGAGAATCGCCGGAGTCGGCACACGCGACCGCGAGGAGCGCACACGTGAGGCATTGGAAATAGTCGGCCTGTGGAACAGGGCCAGGCACAGGCCTTATGAACTATCCGGCGGAGAGCAGCAGCGCGTCGCCATAGCCCGCGCCATCGCCAATGAGCCGCCCCTCATACTCGCCGACGAGCCAACCGGCGAACTCGACTCCAACAACGCCCGGTCCATATTCGGACTGTTCAAGGAAATGGTCCAGAACCGAGGCATCAGCGTGGTGTCCGCCACCCACGATTCGACTCTCCTGGAAATGGCAGACGAGGTAAAAGAGATAAGAGACGGCCAGCTATTCAACGCCACAGACCTGGGCCGCCGCTACCGCGACTGAGATGCGGCAACCCATACAGACCCTTGATGGTGCTGGCTGATATCCAGTATGACAGCCATGCCACGCAATCCCAACGTGGCATGGAAATCAAGCCGCCAATTTCAGGAGTCCGACCTAAACCTCGTCCCAAGTCGTCTGAACGGCGGGGGTCGGATGAATCCCGTATATCACCGCGCGTTCGCCCGACTTGTTCGAAAAGCCGTGCTTCACCCCCGGCGGAGCAAGCACGAACTGTCCCGCCGTAACCATACGAGTCTCATCCCCGATGTAAGCCTCTAGCTCGCCCTCGGCTATCAGAATCGTCTCCTCCGTCGGATGAGCGTGAAGCGGCGGCGCCGAACCCGGCTCCATAAGCACTTCACTGACGCTCAACTGCGTCGAACCCCTCCCCCCATCGACCACCGACCAGCGCTTGAAGCCCGGGTACATCTCGGTCATATCGGTTCCTGTCTTGTCCAAAATCGGCATACGATTCTCCTTCAGAGTTAGAAATTCCAGTTACACGACCTCCACGTCGTGCCTGAAAACCATGTTATTGCCGTATCCTTGTCCGTCCCACTTGTTCGGGAACTCCATCGGCTGAGTCTCACCCTTGTCATTGGTGGCGCGTGACATCAGAACGTAGTTGCCCGGCGTGGGTATCGTCCAGTCGCACTCCCAGCGCGTCCAGGAGTAGCCGCTTCTCGGCGTCGTTACGCGCGCGTCCGTCCAGTTCTCCCCGCCGTCCAGGCTGACCTCGATCCGTGTTATATCGCTCTCGCCCGACCACGCCGCGCCCGATACAACGTAGTCGCCAACCGGAACCAGGTCGCCCGGCGCGGGATCGGTGATAATGGACTTCACCTTCATGCCCGTCAGGTAGGTGTAGAACTCATCCGCGTCCGGGCCGTTCATCACCCTGTACCGCTCTATCTGGTAGAAGCCCTCGAACTTCCGGTCCAGCACGTGTACGCCGACCAGCCACTTCACCGAGCACATTCCGTACCAGCCCGGAACCACCAGCCGCAGAGGGTATCCGTGCAGCGGCGTCAGCGGCTCCCCGTTCATTTCCCACGCAAGCATCGTGTCCGGGTGGAGCGCCTTGGACATCGGCAGGCTGCGCTCATAGGTCACCTCTTCAGGGTCGCCTACAATTTCGTCCGGGCCGTTGTCCGCGCCCTCGAACACCACCTCCATCGCGCCCGGCCCGATCTCGGCCATGTTCAGCACATCCGCCAGCGACACGCCGACCCACTCCGCGTTGCCCATGATACCGTGTCCGGTGACCTTCTCCATGACAGAGCGGGTCTGCTTCGCCCAGTATTCGGGAATAGGACCGTTGCCGCAGCATTCGAAGGTGGCCTGGTAACGCCGGTTCGGGAGTTCCTTGACCTGATCCAGAGTCAGAGCGAGTTGCTGCGCCACCTCGCCTCCAACGGTAAGGCAGTATGCGTCAATATCTATCTCCGGCGCGCCCTTCCAGTGATTCCTGACATAGAACAGGTCCGTCGGGGTAATCTCCGACTGGAGAGCCTTGGGCGGCCCCGCGAAAGACCTGCCGCCCGCGTTGGTCGGTATCAGTTGCAATTCCTCTTGGGCTCCGGTCTGAGTCGTCGCCATGGATATGTCCTCCGTTCTCCTGTTTCGAGGTGTTATTCACACGCGCTTGCGCTATTCCAGATATGTTGTTTTATGTTCATTGGTCGGTCGTATCACCAGCATACGGGCCGCGACCCAAGTATTGTTCACCAGCTTGTGAGCGACCCCGGGCGGCGCGAGCATCGAGTAGCCGGAGCGAACCGTCCGAACCTCGTCACCCACTATAAACTGGATAGACCCCTCCGTTACCATAACAGCCTCATCCGTATCGTGCGTGTGCATCCGGCCCTTGTATCCCGGCTCCACGACCAATTCGCTTACCGACAGAGACTCCGAGCCGTGTTCGCCGGAGATCATAACCCGCGAGCTGCGTTTGTCGGACGGTGCGGGCATTGTTTGAGCGCTGTGATCTATTACAGGCATATTCGTTCCTCTTCAGCTAATACACTTATCAAACCGGAAATCAGGACAGATTCCAGCGTGGATGGACGGCTGTATCTTCCCGCAACCTGTCCCCAAGCCAGTCCCTGACATTCTCGTCAATATAGAAAACGGGCCTTATGAGCTCCGACTGCGATTCTATCAAACCTTCTTCGAGCGCGACCTGCGCTACTGCCGTATTCGGAAGTACCCGTGTTCCCAGCCTCAGCGCTGCAAACGCGGGCTTGACGCCGCTGAGGAACTCGAGCTTCCACTCCACGCTCTCGCGGCTCTCTCCCGGTTCGCCGAAGCCCATATTCATCGTGAACGGAAGCCCCGCCTTCACGCACAGATGCGCCATCGTCTCCAGACCATTCAGCCTATCCTCCAGATTCCCGGAACCCCCGCCCGATTCGGCCATGAGGGCCAAAGAGCAGCCCGATTCTTTCATCAGGCGCGTCAATTCCTCATCGCCCGCGCCTGGCCGGATATAGCTGTTCCACCTTATCTTCAGACCGGAGGCGATGATAGCGCGGCACAGCGTCTTCGCGTGTTCCACGGGCAGATTGAACCCCGAATCTATGAAGAAAATCTTGTTGATGCCGAAATCTCGGTTCAGCGCCGCTATCTCTTCCACAACCTCATCGGCGGGACGCGCGCGCCAGTCGCTCCCGTCAAAGCTGCTGCCCGATGTCGGATAGTACGCCGGCGCCAGCTTGGTTACAACCCCAACGCCGAAGCCCGACCCGTTGTACTTTCGCATATCCAGCAAGTCCAGCCTGGGGTGATTATGAAAGTCCGAGACGAACCTGCCCTCGCTGACTATGACCTCCCCATCCTGCCGGTAAACGATGCCCGGAATGTCCCTGTAATCCTCGCCCGACTCCATGCGCTCAACCAGCATGGCGAACGCCTCCGCCGCGTCGCCCGCTATGCCTAGATCCGCGCCCACGTACTCAAGACACTCCGCCGGCAATATGCTGAACGCAGGCCCTCCGCACAAGACAGTCGCCTCGCTCGCGCCGCGAATCCGCTCAACAATCTCCTTTACCCCGGGAAGATTCCAGACCGAATTCTGGCTGCTCTGATTGTCCAGGTTGCGAATAGACAATCCAACCAGATCGGGCTCGAAGGCACGGACCGCGCCCTCGACGTCCCCGGGCGCGTCCTCAGAAAACATCAGGTCCAGAACCCGCAACTCATGCCGACTCTCATCAACACTCGCCGCCAGGTACGCCAGCCCAATCGGAACCGGCCGCACGACCATGCTGTCCATGAATCGGTCGGTCTGGTTGGTGGCGATGAGTAGTATTTTCATTGTTCAACACTCCCTCATAAAATCAAGGCCATGCCCCTGCACTCGCCACCGCGAGCGGCCCGTTCGATTCGACACGCAACTTGTATTCGCGCCACAAATGCTATTCCTGTCAACATTGCCCAAAATACCCTAGTCCGGGCTAAAAATCAAAAGCGCGGGGCATTGAAAAACTGAAAACTGAGGAAAATTCGATATATGTGCGCTAGATAGATTGATTATGCCTAAATTTCGAGCATATAATATACGCATATTCTTATAATGAAGGGAATATAGCATGGTCAACTCGACTAGTACACGCCCGAAAGAGTCTAAAGACGAGAAATTTAGACGGCTAGCTGAAAGTCGTGTGAATGTCGTGCTTGACCGGCTCAGACTACTCGGACAGCTATCCGATAAGAAAAATTATGACTACTCGGACGAACAGGTATCCAAAATATTTAGAGCCATAGACTCGGAATTGAAGATTACAAAATCAAAATTTCAGAATGGTTCTGCCGCACGTAAACGTTTCACGCTATAAGATAAGTCAGCCTTATAGGCAACGTGTCAATTCCATAAGAGGAGAGCGGTCATGATGTCTTTGTTTGGACATGAGGAGAGGCTGTGCATGGACCTGTTAAAGTCCGATACAGAGGATGAGGTCATAGACATCCTTCAGCAACACGGCTATTGGGATGATCCAGACGCATGGAAGCCGTTTGGGGGTAGAGAGGATAACTTTTCCACAATTGGTAATCAGTCTAGCAGTGCTGACGCTGCTTTGGTTGAGAAGTTGGTCAACTCGGTGGACGCTGTACTAATGGGGGAGTGCTGGTCGGCAGGTATCCGACCAAACTCGCCGGAGGCTCCTCGAACTATCTCGGAGGCTGTCGCACAGTTTTTCTTCAATGACCGTTCCAAAGCAGAAACTCTTGGACAGATTTCTCATTGGGATAACAAAAGAAGACTGGAGTATTCTCAACGCATCACCCTGGCTGCAACCGGGAGTCGCGGCAATCCAAGTTTTACGATAGTGGACAACGGTGAGGGACAGACTCCCAAATCCATGCCTGATACACTCTTGTCTCTAGATCAGAAGAACAAGATTGATGTCCACTTTGTTCAAGGTAAATTCGTAATTGATTAGCGGGTTGCGGAGTGGGCGGAAGAGAGTCAGAGGGAACGGGCCGGCAGAGGAGCGCCGCCGAACACATCGCAGAGCGCATCCACCAGCGTATCGTCATCAACCTTCCGCGCCAGAGTCCTGATCACGCTCGTGAACGCAGAGTACGCCTCAGCCCCTTCGTCGGTCTTCGAACACTGCGACACCTTCCGAGCTATCACCGCCCCGCGCAAGGCCCGTTCCGCCCGATTGTTGGTAGGCTCTATTCTCGGATCATCCAGAAAGCGCAGCAGGCTGCCACGGTCGTTGTGCCTACCAAGTTCGTTCAGCAGTCTCTGATTGTCCGGGTCCGGCATCTGACGATCTCGCAGATGGCGGGACACCTCCCGTTTCAACCGCTCAGCCTCACCCACAAAGTCCGCCGCCTCTCCGCGACGTTCCGACTCCCGCAGCTCAATCGACTCTCTCAGAAGTTCGATCAACCGCTTTCCGAAGCTGCGACCTCTGCCCACCTTGGTCTGAACCACCTCACCGATAGAACGTATGACGTGCACCATGCACTTCTGCTGTCTGACACCGGACAGGATACGGGAGTCATAGCTCCGGCCCCTGTCCGCAACCATCACCCCGCCATAGCCTGAGGGGATCAACTCTCTGACCTCCTCGTTGCGGTGGCGAGCGCGTATCTGGTACACGCTGGCCTCATCAGTCTCGAACGCCATCAGGTAAGCAGGCTCTCCGCCCACACGCCAGCCCGTGTCGTCGGTGTGTACGAACGAACTTGAGCGCACTGAACCGCGCAGACTGCGGTAGGCGTCTCCCACCTCTCCCTTTGCGCGGCGCAGAGCGTCCTGTGTGATCGCGCTCTGGGTTATCTTCACCCCGGTCAGAGTCCTGAGTATAGATGGAATCTTCCTCACCGGGACCCCCGCGCTGTGGTGCAGTATATGGGCCGCCGACATCACGCGCTTGCCCATTCTGTGAGCGCTCGCGCCATACTGGTCAGGGGCGACTTCCCGATTACTACCACGAACCCTCTTGCCGCAGGACCGGCAACGGCATATCTGCACTCTGTATCCCTTCACCTCGGGCCTGGGCATCGGGGGAATGTCGGTGATGTAGGCATAGCCCACTCCCTCGTGTTCGAGCGCGCCTCCGCATCCCGGGCAACTCTCCGCCGACACCGAAACGTCAATGATCGGTTCTGTCAGTTCATCGACAGAGGGGGGCTTTCGGAAGCTGAATGACCCTGTTCCCGGCTTTCGGCCCGGCCGCCTGGGCTTTGCGGCTCGCTTGCCCTTGGAGAACGGAGCGGCCTGGCGCTTTCCCGCTCGCTGAGCCTCGGCGAGTTGCTTCTGTAACTCTCGGATCGTCGCCATCTGCCGCGCAACTTGCATTTGCAGCCGGTTGACCGCGGACGTCAGTTCGTCGCGTTCAGAGGGAGAAAGGTCTTTGTCCGTACACATAGCCGCAGTATAAGAATATGCTCGGCCCGACGCAATCCCACGAGAATGCCGCTAATCAATTACGTAAATTCAATATGGGAGGTACAGCTGCACTTCGGTTCTGCGGGCATCATAAGATTCAACTTGTCATCAGCCGTCGTAACTCAGCCCTTGTATCACACCATAATGATGATTCTATCAGTCAATGGGGATTTACGATCGTCCGGCGAGAAGATCCTACAGAGACAAAGAAAGTATCCACATATACATACTTAGCGCCGTTGTCTGATAATATCCTGAGTTTCTACTCTGAGTCGTTACCTCTGTTCCCTGATGGAAGAGACGCTTATGCGCGACATACCGAGTGGGGAACCGCCATCAAGCTCTACGAGTACAAATTGACAGGCAAGAGCCACATCCTAAGGCGAGATGGCCTGTTGCGTCGCTTAGACATCCTGTTGCCACAAATTGCGCTCCCCATTAGACTTCATGAGTGCAGAGATTACGGTGGAGGTGAAGGCAGCCCTGCAAATACACTGAATGGTCTGAGTGTTCGGTTGAGCGACAATCGGGGAGAGAATCTTGAAACTGGTTTTCCCACGAGCAGTGCCTTTAAAATAACTGGGGAACCAATGACGGCTGAGGTCTACGCATTTAAGAGAGGCAGGGCTGACACTTATCGAAAAGGTGAAGGAATAATATTTGCTGTCAACGGTCAAACTCACGGGAGTTTGCCACGTCGTTTCTTCAGCAGAACGTCCGTAGGCATGAATCGGCTTGAGGATTCTATCTTAGTACTTATGGACTGCAGTAACATTAGCGGACGCAGGCGTGAAGATCTGTTCATGAATAGCAGAGATAGAATGGAACAGGGCGAGTTCCTCCGTGCCATTGAGAAGGAGTTAGAGTCTATCCTCAAAGAACACTCAAGTCTGCGCGAACTTCGAGAACGCAGGCGGCGCGAGGACGTAGCGTCTAAACTAGAAGACTCCAAACCGTTCAGAGAAGTCTTGCAGGCAATCCTTAACAAATCGCCATCTCTCGCGGCCCTGTTTGGTGGCACAGGGCCATTGTCAGATCCATTCAAATCAAGAACAGTCAAATCCAGTAATGAATTCTCGGGTAAGCAGCATCCTACAATCTTCCGATTCCGTGATATGGATTACGGTCGAGAGCTTAAAAGAATTACTGCCGCTAATATGCGTAGTCGAATTGCGTTTGAAACAGATGTCGTGAGTAACTAACCCGATGTGCGGGTTTATGTTCAGTTCACCAATTTAGATATTTGCAGAGGAGGATTACCCTGAGCCTGGTTCAACATGAAAGCCATGGTGTGGCTGAGCGCTTTTCTGAGCAGACGATTGCTCAGATGCCACATATCCCTGGCCCACACACGCTTGATCAGGTAGCGGTCCACTAATTGTCCGAAGACCGTCTCTATCCTATAACGGAAGCGACTGATCGTCGCACTTCTGCGCGGCCAGGGCTCGGAAGAAGCTCTTTTGAACTGTGCTTGAAGATTAAGCCCATCTCTATCCAGTTCCTCTTTGAGTCTGGGACTCCAGTAGTTTCGGTCTCCCAACATGGTTCCGCGCCGCCCGTTGACCAACTCGGGAACCACAGCTGTCTCATGGACTTGGGCAGGCGCTATGCCGAAGCTGACTATCACACCCGGCCACGCCACCAGTGCGTGCAATCGAAAGCCGTAGAAGGTCTGGCGCGCAACGGTATCGTGTCCAAAGCCGGCCTCACCCCTGAAGCGCTGGCATCTGTATGCGCGAGCGAACTGACAGACAGGGACAGCGAAACTGTCAACCAGTTTCAGAGAGGGGTCGTATCTGACCTGTTCAAGCATACGCTGCCATATCATCTCCTTGACGCGCCACAGATTGGCCGCCTGTCTGACGAATGTGGTGCGATGTATCTTTCCCATTTCAGGGAAGAAGTGCGAATAGTGTCTGCGGAAGTAGTCATAGATGGCCTTGTCCTGGTTCAGAGACAGATACTCTCCTACTATCTCCATGGTGAGCGTCTCGCTGTCTGAGAGTGCGGGCGCAGGCCCTCTCTGTCTGAGGCGTATTGTTCCAAAAAGCTGTTTCATAGTGTCGTCAATAATGCAGAAAACGGTTATTATGAAGTCGTCCAGGTCCATGGCGTCATCCTCGGAGTTTGATGCAACCCTATTAGAGACGCTATGACTTGGACTTTCAACTGTTTCTATCCTTTATCCAAAAACTTGCACACGGGGTTAACTACTTCACTCGTGGGCAGTACCCCGGCAAATATGAACTGCGGTCACGCCATCAAAGTTCCCCCAATGGTTCTATCCCAGACTATCGTCTTAACTTAGATAATGGAATCGCTACTCTGAATCTGCCTTTGCCCAAAGGGGCGAAGGTCGGCGACTCTTTCGGCTATGAACTAATTGTTCATGACGAAACGCTAGTAGATCCGTTCGTCAATCCTTTCGTAGTATCAGTTGGTCCATCCCAAAACTCATTGGGACGTAAAGGTAATCGTCGTAGCAGATCTGACAGTGGAGACAACGGGGAAGGTGAGAATCCCCAAGGTCTTGCTATTCCAATCCCTGTCCTAGTATCCGAGCCGGATTGGTCAAAGTATAGTTTCGACAAATACTCTGCTCTGAATGTCATCCATGATCCGTCAAATGACGAGGAATATCCCGGATCATTTACATATTACATCAACATGGACAACATCTATCTGAATACTGAACTCAAGTCCACCAAAGAGAATCCAGACATTGTAAAATCCAGATGGCAATTTGGAATGGTACTTATTGGTATGGCCTTGCTGAACCAAGAAGAACCAGAAGGCAGCGATGCCGATGACACTCGAGAGACTCTTGAGGAGCGGGTCTTCATTACGACGACGGCAATAGCCCCCGTTCTGTTGCCTTTGATTGAACATTTGGGCGGGCTATCTGAGGAAGAACTAAACTCATGAGGATGACAGGATCAGGACTTGATCCGATGAATTAACAGTATCTCCCGACTAGCGTCGTTCTGCTGACGTTTGTGGTTGTACCATTTTCGGTTAGGAACAATCCGAACTTGTCGGCTCTCGATACTTCCGGCGGACTCTTCCCTAAATCCTGCCCTCTCTATCGCATCAAGATAAAGGGGCAAATACGCGTTGACATCGGAAAACGATATAATCTGTACAATATATGCGTCAGGCAGTAGCATCTTCCGGAGATTTACAAAAGACGCCGCCAATGTATTGAAATAATCTTTAAGACCTGATTTAGAGCGACCGCCCATAGTGTAGTAAGATTCGCCGTGGCCATCACGCAAGCTGGTAATCCAGTATGGCGCAGGCGTTTCACGTCGTCCCAATACCTGCCAGCGATGGTATAGCATATGAACCCCGGGATAGGGCGGCGAGGTCAGGACAAGCTTCGGCCGAATTCCTTTTCGGGCTAAGTTATGAGCAAGGCGTGGGTTTGCGGCGGAGTAAGACCTTAGCTGCCTGAGACCAGTTACTTTGTTCTTGTTCGTGCCGGTGCTTCGTGCTGATGTAACTAGGTCGTCCAGTCCCTGCGTCATTTGTTCTACACGTCTCTCTAACTCATTACAGAGTTCAGATACGGATGGCGTGGTTGTCCTAGCATCCAAGGCCCATTGACCCACGCGAACAAGCCCACAGCGCGCAAACAAGCGGCGGCGGCGAAATGCCAAGCCGTTACTAAGTTCAATGGCGGTTTCAAAAAATGGAATCACTTCAGGAGGCATATTGCGTACATTCGCAGTGATTGGTCTCTCATAGTACCTCTGCTGAGCAGTCTGCCACTTAACATTCTCAACCCAGGTCCGAATTTCCGAGACATCGCCACTGCTCAGCGGAGTAGTCTTTACTCTCGCGACAAAACGAGCCAACTCGTTGATATCTGAACCTATGACGCGCCTTCCAGAAGCTAGGGCCTCTACAACCGTAGTTCCCCCACCCATGAATGGGTCAAGTACCCAGTCACCAGGCTCTGAAAATTTGTCCAGCACATACCGAACGAACTTTGGGCTAAACCGAGCAGGGTATTTATAGAAATCGTGTGTTAGTCCTTGAACCCTATCTTTGGAATGGAATGCTCCTTCGAAATCCTCCTTAACTGATTTCAACTCTCTATCCTACACCGCTACAAGTGACTGTTCGTAACACTGTTTTATCCCCCAGGAGTTTGGGTTGTTGCTGGTCGAACTCGAAGACCTTCCTAATCCGCTGCCTCAGCCATCGTCCTACCCAACCACACCTCGTCCCGCACCGACGTCCGCCGCTTCAGCCGCGTGTGCAGAAGGTCCTGCGCCTTGTCGAAGCGGCCCGCGCGAATGTACGACTCCAGTATCGTATCCTCGAACACGTCACGCTGGGCGTGGCTGCCCCCGATGCGCGCAAGCTGGTCCACCAGCCCGTCCAAATTGTCCGCCGCATCGTCGTAAGCGCCATTCGCGAACGCCTCTACACCCTTCGCCAGAGGCAGCATCACCTCTCTCGATAGTGCGTTGCCTTCACCGGCCAACGCATCCAGGCCGGATATCAGCTTGCCCATCTCCTCCGTGTATCCACCCGCTGCGAATGCCAGCGCCGCGTGGGCGTCCCTGAACGCCGGCCCCGGCTTCTCAGCCGCCGGGCGCGCGATCTCAAGAACCTCGTTCCACGGACCCGGCTGCCCATCTCCGTATATCTTCATCCGCCACATTAGCGACGCGCTATCTTGCAGCGAGCCGAAATTCTTCTTCACCACAGTCGGGCGTATATGGTCTTCGTACAGCGACACCGCGTTCTCCGGTCGCCCTGTCGCAAGCTGGAACAGCGCATAGTGCCAGGACAGGTGGACATTGAACGGCCCACGCCTGTCGTACCCCTCCAGCCAGTCGCCCAGGAAGTCCGAGCCGCCGTCCGGGTCGCCCGTCTCGAAGAACACGTGCGCCACCGAGTGCGAGGCGTTGCCATTGTCAGGCCGCATCTCGAGCGAGCGTTCGGCGTATGTCAGCGCGTCGGCGAAATAGCCCGTCTCATGGTGCGCGAAGGCGTACTGGCCCAGGAACGCCCAGTCGTCGCCATAGTCCGACGCCAGCGGCTTGACTATGGACATCAACTCCTCCGGGAAGTTAGCCACGCCAGCGCCGCTGCATCCGAGTATCAGAACGCGGCTCGCCAGCCGCAGCATCAGAATGTCGCGCGGGAACTCGTTCAGATGCTCACGAATCAGCCTGAAAGCCTTGCCGTTCTCCCCGTGTATCATCAGGCTGATTGCCTCGACCTGCTGGCGTTCGCGCCTGCTGGCGTTCACTGCCAACTCCTTGGCGCGCGCCACGGTCTTCCTGGCCTCGACCGGCTCATTGCGGTACAACTGGATCAGCGCGAGCGCGGCGCGCCCGGCCGCGAAGCCGTCGTCCTCCTCGACTGCCAGCGCGAATTCCCGATCCACTCCGTAGGTCTGGGCTATGAACATATCCAGTCCGTTTACGTAGTGGTCGGCGGCCTTGTGAGACTCAGTGGTCAGTGGAAGTTCATACCTGTCCTTTACAGCGGTTCCGTTCTGCATAATTGGCCTCCTCCATAATTTGGCGCGGTGACGCCCCTTTTTTCTATTATATACCGCGTCAAACAGTAACACAGGATACCCACACGGACAACCGCGCGCGCGCGCTCAGACGGGATACTGTGATAATCTCTCTGTCGAGATACTGCCGTGTCTTTAGAAAACACTCGAATCTGTATATCAGGAGATTCACCCAATGCCAAAATTCGTTTTCATGCCCCCGCAGGACGACCTGAAGAGTATGTTCGCCGCGCGGCTGGCCGACACCGTTCCCGAATACGAAGTCGCCGCGCCCGAGACGGACGAAGGGGCTATCGAGGCCATACGCGACGCCGACGCCGCCTGCGGATGGATACCGCCCGCCGCGCTGCAAGCGGCAGAAAAGCTGCGCTGGCTGCACAACCCCGACGCCGGCCCGTTCTACGGTTACTACTACGACGAACTCATAGCCCACCCACTGACCATAACCAACCCGCGAGGCATCTACTTCGACCACATTTCGCACCATATAATGATGTTCATGTTTGCTCTCTCCCGCGGCCTTCCATGGTACATGGACGCGCAGCGGAAGCGCGTCTGGGACAAGGACGCCCGCAAGACCCCGTACATTTACCTCGGCGAGGCGACCGCACTGATAAACGGCGTGGGAGGCATCGGCCACGAGACTGCCAGGCTCTGCGCCCAGTTAGGCATGGAGGTCATCGGCATAGAACCCCGGCCCGAGTACGACCTGCCCTACGTCGAATTCCACGCGCCCGGCGAACTGGACGACGTTCTGCCCAGGGCGGACTTCGTGATAACCACCGTCCCGCACACGCCAGAGACCGAGGGTATGTTCAACGCCGGCCGCTTCAGTCTGATGAAAGACAGCGCCTACTTCATCAACATTGGCCGCGGTAAGGTGTGCAGGATTGACGACCTTGCGGACGCAATCGAGAGCGGCGAGATAGCGGGCGCCGGTCTTGACGTCTTTGAGGAAGAGCCGCTCCCCTCCGGCCACAAGCTGTGGGGACTTCCCAACGTTCTGATGACCCCGAACGCCGCTTCGAGATCATCCTCGAAAACGCCCGCCGCTTCCTGAACGACGAACCGCTGAACAACATAGTGGACAAGTCGCGCTGGTATTAGGGGACGACTCTCCCCAGCGCCTCTGAATTCTTCTCAAGCGAATGGTTCACATACGCGGGGGCAGAATATATACTTATCACGCTTCGGCCCGTGCACGATTGGGGCCGCGCGCTATCAGGATACATCGGGGAGGTAACTACACTATGGCAGGCAATATCCCTACGGAACAGGAAGTTATTGGATATTTGGACTCGCTGTCCAACTGGGGCAGGTGGGGCGATGACGACCAGATGGGGACGCTGAACTTCCTCGGCCCCGATAAGGTCAAACGCGCCATATCCCTCGTCGAGGAGGGAACGACCTTATCCTGTGCCCGTACCGTGATGTTCGAGCCCTCGCCCGACGCGCTAGCCCCGCCCGTCCACTTCATGGTGGAGAGCGGCGAGGGATGGGCCAGCGGCGACAAGGTAACGAGCCGCACGGCGCAGGCCGCGACCGACTTCTTCGGCATGATCTTCCACGGCTACTCCATCACCCACGTTGACAGCCTCGCTCACTTCTTCTGGGACGGCAAGATGTACAACAACCAGCCCGCCCACCTGGTGGCGACAGGGCTGGGCGCCACCGCTGAGTCCATAGAGCTTACGAAAGACGGCATAGTAACCCGGGGCGTTCTGGTGGACGCGCCCCTGGTGCGGGGCGTTGACTGGCTCGAAAGAGGCGAAGGCGTCATGCCGGAGGACATACTCGCCGCCGAGGAACAGTGTGGATTCGAGATACAGGAAGGCGATGTTCTTCTGGTACGCACCGGCAACCTGCACCGCAGGAACGTCGAGGGTCCCTGGAACCCGCGCGAAGAGGGGTCAACCGCCTGCCAGGCGGCGTGTCTGCCGCTGTTTCACGAACGCGGCATCGCCATGATCGGCAGCGACACCGGCAACGACGTCATGCCCACTGGCTATCCCAACCTGACCAATCCGATTCACCAGGTCGGCATCGTGGCCATGGGACTGTGGATCCTGGACAACGCGAATCTGGAAGAGCTGGCGCAGGCGTGCAAGGAGCGAAACCGCTGGGAGTTCATGCTTTCCATAGGCCCGCTGCGCCTGCACAACACGACCGGCTCGCCCGTGAATCCCATCGCGATATTCTGATGTCCACGCTGGTTCCCAGGTCGCAGCCCGCGGAGGAGGTGGAACGCTACCTCGCGCATGACGAACGCCTCGTATCGAGTTTTGGCCCGTACCACGCCACCTCGCGCCGCGTCATCTTGGTGAACCGGCGGCGCGAGGAAACCCGGGTACACGAACTGCCCTACACCATCCTGGAGAGCATCACCGAGGTCAGAAAGACGGACCGCAATAAGATGATGCTGGGCGCGGGCTTGGCTATTCTTGGTCTGGCAACCATATTCGCGTGGTATCTCATAGCGCCGATCATTTCGGTAGTGGCCGGCATATTCATAATGCTCCAGGGAGCAACCGAAAGGCCGGCGTACTACCAACTAAAGGGGCGCGGAATGGAAGGGGTGGAACTGCACAGATGGCAAGTTATTCACTACGGAGCCGGGAGTTTCATCGCGTCCATCAGCACGATGACAGGAGTGGAGGCGGCAAGGGATTGACGAGATATGAGCCAGGGCGGGAACATCAGCCGGGCAGGTCCGACAGTGTCCGCGCCGCGCGCGCGACCAGATTGGATGCCAGCCTGACCTTGTAGCCGTTGTCGGACATCGGCTCCGCGCCCTCAACCGTAAGCCTTCCGACAGCCACGGCGTCAATCTCATCCACCCTGGAGTCGCGCAGCGCGTCCGAAGCCGACCGAGCGAAGTGCGGAACAGGCGCGACTCCGCCCAACACGACCCGCGCTTCCTTGATAACCCCATCCGCAATTTCCATATAGGCGCCGACCGAGACGAGCGCGAAGTCGTAAGCCTGCCGCTCCTTCGCCTTCAGATATACGCTCCGAGCGCCCGGCTGGGGATTCGGAATCATAACACGGGTCAGAATATCCCCGGCGTCCAGAGATGTCTCCGAAAGAATATCGTCTTCGGGACCGACAAATAGCTCGGCCATCGGAATACGTCGCAGGCCGCCCTCGCCGTATATCTCTACCTGGGCGTCGAGGGCCATGAGCGCGACGGCGGCATCGGACGGGTGAACTATGTGACAGCGTTCGCCGCCGAGTATAGCGTGATACCTGTTTCCACCCTGCACAGCAAAACAGGTGTCGCCGCCCTTCTTCAGACAGTCGAACGATGCGCTCCTGTAATACCAGCACCTGGGTCTCTGGCATAGATTTCCCCCCAGCGTTCCGGCGTTCCTTATCTGGGGCGTGGCGACCGACTCGACGGCCTGAGCGAACGCCGGGTGTCGGGCGGCAGTATCTGTATGGCGCGCGATTTCGGCGAGGGTGACGAGACTGCCCAGCGCGGTATCATGCGGCCCCGTCTCTATTTCCCGCATCCCTTCCAGACGCCCGATGTTCACAAGATAAGCAGGGGATGAGGTTCCCTGCTTCATTTCACCGAGCATATCGGTGCCGCCCGCAAAGATGGACGCCTCACGGCCCTTTTCCACAAGCAGGGCGCGGGCCTCTTCCAGGCTGGTCGGCGTAAGTATCTCGAACGGCGTCATGTATTGGCAGCCTCTTCACTCTCCGCTAAAAGGTCCAGAATCCGGTCTGGGGTGGCGGGAAGGTCACGCACTTCGATCCCGACAGCGTCACGGATAGCGTTTATCAGCGCCGGAGCGACGCCGATACTGGGCGGCTCCCCAAGCGCTTTCGCTCCATACGGTCCGATTGGGTCAACCACGTCCGCGAATATGACCTGAATATCGGGATACTCCAGAATCGTCGGGCTTTTGTGTTCCAGGAAACTGGCGTTCAGCGTCGCTCCATTATTAGAGTCGGTGAGCATCTGCTCGCTCAGCGCGAATCCGAGCATCTGCGACACCCCACCCTCGACTTGGTTGACCGCGAGCATCGGATTGAGGATGCGGCCCGAATCATGGGCGGCGACGTAGCGAAGCGCTCGCACCTGTCCGGTATCGGTATTCACCTCGACCTCGGCGAAGTGAGCGCCGAACGAATTGACGATGTAGTCCGCGCTTCCGGGCGAAACCGATGCCTCTTCCTCAATAGTGCCTGCGCGTGAGGCAAGGTCCGCGAACGACAAGAACGCCCCGGACGGATGACCCACTCCATCATCTCTCAGATCGAGTTCGGATGCGGGCAGGCCGAGCGCGTTCGACGCGGCTTCTATTATCCGCCTCCGCAGTACGGACGCCGCCTCTTTCACCGCGAGTCCGGCAGAGAATGTCACAGTCGAGCCCGCTGTTATAGGGGATTCGGGCGTCGTCGCCGAGTCGCCGAAGGTCGTGGCGACTATTCCGTAATCAACGCCCAGCGCCTCGGCGGCCACCTGGGTCAGCACAGTATAGCTGCCCTCGCCCACGTCCATAACGCCGGATTCCAGTCTCAGACTTCCGTCCTGTTCCAGCCGCATCCGTGCAATCGAGCGTCCACCCGCGCCGCCCCTGTATATAAAGATGGCCATTCCCTTCCCGCGCCGGATGGGGTCTTCGGACGCGGGAAGTTCCTCATCCCATCCGAACGCCTCCGCGCCCTTCTCGATGCACTCTCTCAGACCGTTGCTGGAGAATGGCACGCCGCCCTCGACGGGTTGGGTATCCATTATCTGGTTTGCGGGCGTGACCCGCTCACCGGGCTGACCTTCAAGACGAACGTGATTCTTCAGCCTGAACTCAACGGGGTCCATCCCGACGGCCTCCGCCGCGCGGTCGGCGATGACCTCGAGGGCAAAGTGTCCCTGGGGCGCGCCGAGCGCGCGGTACGAACCGCCGGAAGGGGTGTTGGTATAGGTCAGATAGCCGTCGTAGCGAACGTTGGGACACCTGTACAGGTAGAGCGCGCCCTGCCCCGCCCGACGAACGACACCCGGCCCCGACGACAGGTATGCGCCGGTGTCCATTATCGTCGTGGCATGGACAGCAGTGACCGTTCCGTCGTCCTTGACGCCCATCTTCAGCGTAGTAATCGTGGCGTGGCGATGGCGGCCCGCCACGAACTCCTCCTCGCGGGTCGCCTCTATCTTCACCGGACGACCGGCACGCCGCGCCAGAACCGCCGCTATTGCCGAAAGGCGGGTCTCGTCCTTGTTGCCGTACCCCGCGCCCATGTTCACGCCAATGACCCTAACTCTATCCAGTGGGACGCCAAGCGCGATGGACAGCATGAGCCGGTCGGCGTGGACGCCGCGCGTGGACTTCCACACCGTGAGACTGTCGCCTTCCCATGAGGCGACGGCAGCTCGCGGCTCCAGGGCCGCGCCCGAATGGGCCGGTGTGCTGAACGTGTCCTCGACTATCACGTCCGCGTCCGCGAATCCCTCCGAGACATTGCCGCGGTCAAGGGTTATGGGCTTGCCACCCACCAGGTTGCCGCCCGCGTGGACAGGGGGCGAGTCCGGTTCCAGGGCCTGACGCATATCCGTGACGAACGGCAAGACCTCGTAGTTCACGACGATTCCGCTGAGCGCATCCTGCGCGGTGTCTTCGTCCTCGGCGGCAATAGCCGCAACCTCGTCTCCCACGAAACGCGCCTCTGTGTCCAGAATCGGCAGGTCGGGCGCTATTCTGCCACCTGGAACGTCGAAAGGAGTGACAACAGCGTGAACGCCATCCATACGCTCCGCGGCGGAGGTGTCCATAGAAAGTATCCTGGCGTGCGGATGGGGGCTGCGGAGCATCTTCCCAGTAAGCATACCCGGCAGCCAGACGTCGGCTGCATACTTCGCCTCGCCTGTCAGCTTGGCGGGCAGGTCTCTGCGCGGTACGGATTTTCCGATGTTCGTAGTCATGGCTGCCTCACTGCCGAACGCACCGATTCGAGAATCCGGCCATAAGCGTTGCAGCGGCATATATTTCCGGCAAGCGCCTGTCGGATTTCATCGTCGGTTGGATTGGGGTTGGATTCGAGCAGCGCGGCCGTGCTCATCACGAAGCCTGGGGTACAGAAGCCGCACTGTCCGCCATCGTTTTCGAGAAAAGCGCGCTGAATGGGGCTGAGCGAGTCGGATGACCCGAGCGATTCCACGGTGATTACACTTCTGCCGTCGCACATGGCGGCCAGGGTCATGCACGAGTTGATCTGGACGCCGTCCAGAAGCACGGTACACGCGCCGCACTCGCCCAGGTCGCACCCGCGCTTGGCTCCGGTCAGCCCCAGAACGTCGCGCAGGACGCGGAGCAGAGTCCACCTGCTGTCAACTTCGAGGCCGTGAGAGCGTCCGTTGAATTCTATGTTTATGCTGTAGTGGTATGTGGTCATAGGGCAACTTCCCAGACTGAAAATGCTACTCGGTTTCTACCCATTCTATCCACCTGCCGTGCGCGTGTCTTCTGGCCGACAGAATAGTATCCGATTCTCCGTCCACGATTCTGTTGACGTACATATACTCGCCCTCGGAGGGTATGTGATAGACGGGCCTGCTGAACGATTCCCCGTATAGTATCTCATGGAATGCCGCCCTTGCTTCCGCGGGAAACTGGTTCAGGGTATGACAGTGGAACACGCAGAGCGCGGCATCGCGCGGGACGGCGGCCAGAATCCGCGGCAGGACTCCCAGCGCGTCGCCGAGTTCGACTCTGGGCGGGTCTGACAGCCAGTTGCGGCGGGCGGCGCGCAGCAGTGCGGCCCTGTCCGCGTGGTCAGGCCATACCAGCGCCATCATCCACAGGAACTCCTCGTCGCTGCCCAGGTCAACGGGGTTCAGGTCCGCTCCTCTTCTGAAAGCGACCGGCGGGAACTCTTCGGGAATGTCCGGCATCCCGCTTCTCAGCTCACATTCTATCACCACCTTGGAATCCGAAGGCCCGAATATCGAACCATCCGAATAGCGGTATCGGTAGCTATCCCACAACAGGTTGAGTCCGGCGCTCGCGCCCACGTCAATCAGGGCGAGCGGAATTTGGCCCGCGTCGAGAAAGACTGTTCCGAACGCGGGCATCAGGTAGGAACATCGTCTTATCTCGTTGGTCTGCACCCTGCGAGTCCCCACGAGTTCCACTATCTCCACCTCATGGTCGGCGCAGAATTGGGCAAACGAGTCGGCCAGGCCACCTCCGGGCGGATTACCCATTGCAATGCGCGCGTAATGAGATGCCAGGCAGTCGCCATTCGAGTCATCAAGCAGCCGTTTGACTGCCGCGAAGAGCAAGTTCGGAATCGGCTGGCCTATCATACACTCGCGGGCGAGCGCGAGCAGGCTGGGATTGTCTGCGATTGCGAGGGATAGCGCCTTATAGGTCGGCGACATAACGGCCAGGCCGGACAATCCCGAACACTCTTCCCGCGCAAAGATGCGAAACCGCGCCGCAAGGGCCTCGATAGTCCGCTCTTCGGGACAGAGTTGCTCTACCCGCTCGCTGCCCTGGTGCCTGTCTATCTGGTCGGGAGTCAACATGCTACCTCGCTGTGATGCCGCCGTCTATGACAAGCTCCGTGCCCGTCATAAAGGACGACTCGTCGGACGCGAGAAACAGCGCGCCATAGGCCACGTCCATCACTGTGCCTATACGCCCAAGCGGCACGCGCGCCTCCGACTCGGCCCTGCCCTCGGGGGTGGAGATGTTGTCCGCTATCATGTCGGTGTCTATCGGGCCGGGATGTATGGAGTTGGCGCGTATGCCGTCGCCCGCGTGCTGAATCGCGGTGTACTTGGTGAAAAGGCGAACGCTGCCCTTCGACGCCCCGTATGCGCTGCCCCTCTCACTGCCAACCAGCCCGGCGGTTGACGATATGTTGATGATAGAGCCGCCACCCGACCTCTGCATCGCAGGAATCGAGTGCTTGGTGCCAAGAAAGACCCCGGTACTGTTGATGTCCATAATCCGGTTCCACTCGTCTAAATCGGTATGGACAATCGGCGTCCGCCTGTAGATAGCGGCGTTGTTGATCAGAATGTCGAGTCTGCCATAAGTGTTCAGGGTGAACTCAACCGCGTCTCGCCAGTCATCTTCGCTGGTAACATCCAGCCTGGTAAACGACGCATCGCCACCGCCCTCGCGTATTTGCGCGGCCACCGCGTTTCCCTCGGGCTCCAGAATATCTGCGATTACGACTTTCGCGCCCTCTTTTACGAATAGCTCCGCCTCAGTCGCTCCCTGCCCTCGCGAGCCGCCGGATATTAGCGCAACCTTGCCTTCTAGTCTCATACAATCCCTCCCAGGTCAGCCTTCCAGGCCAGATGTCGTGATTGTAGCATCGTGTCGGGGCTTGGCAAGTCATACTTCGGGCCCGAAATTGGAAGTCGAAAGGGTGTGGTATAATTGACCATATAGGGGCAGGAGGAGAGAATTGGCCAGCGAATACAACATTCAACAGGTCTGGCTGGGTCTATTGGATTCGGAAAGGTTGATCCGATACTATGGCCGCATGGCTTCCCGTCTATATCGCTGGCACCTGATAGCCACCGCATTTATAGCCATAGGGTCAACAGCCGCCGCCGCGTCGCTACTGACTCATCTGCCGATCTACGTATCGGCTTCTCTATCCATGGCAGTGGTTGCGGTGGCGCTTTGGTCGTCATACTTCGACTACTCAAAGAAAGCGGCCATCGCATCAACTACCGGAGACCAGTGCAGCAATATCGCGCTGGATTGGGAGCGTCTATGGGTCGAATTGACAAGCCTGGGAGACGATGAAGTCTATGAGCGGGTCAGAGTCCTCAAGCGTGAGATGAGTGTCATCACCTCCGGGGCGGTCCAGTACAATCTCCTTAACGACAAGTTGAATGAACAGTGTGCGAAGGAAGCAAATGAAGCCGCCGAGATTCAGTTCGCCTTCTCAAGAAGAGAGGAATAGCTACCCGCCCAGACCAACCAGACCAAGACCGCCACCACCGCCGAAGCCACCACCACCACGAATTCCTATATCTTCCTGAAGCACCATACACCCTGAGCCAGCAAGGAGACCGACATATGCCATTGCCTTCCGTTTCGGACATGGCCCTCAAAGAGTGGGCAACAGCGGTAAATACTCTCGGACAGGGCGGGCAGATACTCGTTCTGAGAAAAGGCGGGATACACCGCGAGGACAGGGACTTCCGGTTCGTTCACCCCGAGTTCCTTCTCTACCCGACCTATGAGCACCAGAAAGAGGAGCTCATCAAGCCAGAGTTCCACCACACGCTCGAAGAGACCTACAACGAGAACGGCGTCGCCGGATCGGTTGACTTCACATACTTCTGCCGAGTCACGGACAGATTCGAACTCAGGGACGAATCCGACCTCGACAGAATGTCCGACCTGCACATCTGGACCGACGACTATGCGCGCAAACGTCTGCACTGGCGGCCCAAGCAGCCGCTTACCGTCGCACTTCTCAGAGTGTACAAGCTCCAGCAGACGCAATCGCTTCCCGTTCTGGCCGAGTACTCCGGCTGCAAGTCCTGGGTGGAACTGGGCCAGCATATCCCTCTCGGCCTGATGGCGCCGGTGCTAAGTGACTCTGAGTACGAGCAGCAGGCGGACGGGGTAAGAAGCGCACTGTCCAAAGCCGCAGTCGTTGCCTAGGCCCAGCCGACTTACCGACAGCCATAGACATCCGCGACAGAGTTTCAGATCAACATATGAACTACCGACAGCTTGGCAACACCGAACTGAGCGTATCCGAGATTGGCATGGCTCTGCGGCCCTTGGCGACCAACGATTACGGCCACGTGACCGAACAGGACACCCTGAACCTACTGACCCGCGCGTTCGACATGGGGTTCACCTACTTCGACACCGCCGACTCCTACACCGAGGGCTACGGCGAAGAGATATTGGCCCGCGCCCTGGGACGCAGCAGGCACGACGTCGTTATCTCGACCAAGGCGGGGTACGACTTCTACCGCCCGGTGATTGACCCCGACGAGCGCGGCAAAGCCCAGAGGTGGACGCCCGGATTCATCCGATACGCCTGCGAACAGAGCCTCCGACGCCTGAATACCGACTACATAGACCTCTCCCAGCTTCACCACCCAGGCCCGGACCAGATCGAGGACGACGAACTGTTCGGGCTTCTGGACGATCTGGTCGTCGAGGGGAAGATACGGTACTACGGGGTTGCGATAGACGCCAAGCCGGAGTCCGAGGAAGCCGGAGAGGGCGCGATAGACGTACGCGCCGTGTCGTCTCTGCAAACCGAGTTCAGCCTGCTGGAACAGCAGCCTGGCCGCAATCTCATCTCGCGGGCGCAGGACACGCCCACCGGCATCCTGGCCTACGACCCCTCCGCATCCGGCGCGCTCGAAAACCTGCCTGATGAGCGGTCTGCCGACCCCTCCCAGAACTTCAGAAAGACGGCCTACGCGAGCAGAAAGACACAGCGGGACGTTCTTGTGAACGCTCTCAGAGAGTTTGGCGGCGACGTGAGCACATGGGCAGTAAAATTCGCGCTGGCCTCCCCCGTAGTGGCGGCGACGCTTCCTGTCATCACCTCATACGCCCGCCTGCTGGAGCTTGCAGACATATCCGACTCGTCCGACCTTCCGAGAGAGTTCATCGAAGCGGCCTTCAGCGTCTATGACGAGGAACTTACCAACCGGCAGGTATGGCGCTGACCTTGCCACTAAACGCAAGCAACCTAGCTTCAGACGCCCTCCTTTTGGGTTATGCGTTCCATCTCCGCTTCGATCAGCCTGAAGTCCTTTTGAGGCAGCAGGTGCAGGCGCTCGAAGAACGCGAGAGGCCAGTCCTCGGGCGCCCATCGCTTCAGATATTCGAGCCTGGGGGCAATTATCATCGCGTCTATATAGTCCGGCTCGTCCAGCACTATGTCCGGCGCCAGCTTCACCCGGTGATTGAACCTCTCGCCGCGCGCGGTGGGCTTGAACACGGGCGAATTGTCCTCGAAGCCGTGCGACGTAATGGTGGCCGTGGCCGACCACTTCCGAATGCCTGTTACATAGAAGAGAACCCTGTCCCTGGGAGACATACGCTCCACCCTGCGGCGGTATTTCGGTCCCATCCCGAAAAGGGTCATCCCCATCTCCTTGATAATCTCGAAGTTCTCGGGCGACTCGACAAACATCCAGTAGTTGCGCCCAACTCCCTTTCTCTTATCGCCTTTCGCAGCGTTGGATTCCTGGTTCATCGTCAGTCCTTACAGTATCATCGCCTTAAGTCGGGGTTGGCCTCACTCCTCGATAACCACAATCTCCGCAGACATCCTCCCCTCGCACACGGTCAGCATAGCCATCGTCGCCGGAACCATGAATGACTTGTACGCCTGCCCCGGGTTGAGAAATAGAATTCCGTCGCGCGTCTCGTTGATGGTTTCGTGAAAATGTCCGAACAGTATCGCGTCCACGGGTTCAGGAAAGTCCGGCAGCAACTCTTCCAGCGGAAATTCCGGCCCGCCCCACGCGGGATGGGTCACACCCAGCCTGACGTCCTCGACCTCGATAACTTCCGTATATGGAAGCGACTGCCTGAGATCGGGCGGGTCGGAGTTCCCATGAACTATCACCGTTCGCCTCGCTTCCCTGCGCATACCGTCAACCACATCCTGGCGGACGATATCGCCACAGTGGACTGCGATGTCCGCCTCACGTACCGCTTCCCTTATCCGCGGATGCACCTCATCCCAGAGACTGAAGTGCGTGTCCGAAATTATCGCTATTCGCGTCGTCACCCGGGTCAACATCCTCACTTTCAGTGATCGAAAATGCGCCTGTCTCAAATCCTACCACACATCACATCATTTCAGTCTAAGGAAAGCCATCTCACTGAATTGCCAGGGGGGTTGCAAATTCAGTAAAGGGCCGGGGTTAGCAGTTCGGGTCGAACGGCGGCGGGTCGGCAGGATTGGAGCAGTACCATATATTCTAGTTTATAACTGTACTGGTGAACGCAGGTGGCCCTAACAGGTGGCAACAGGTGAGTGCTGGTGAGTCATGCTGGTGACTTTCACCTGTATTTGACCTGTATTCACCAGCATTTAGCTTTGAGGAGAAATTTTCTCGGGTGAACAATTTATAATTCATAACCTTGTCTTTATGTATGTGAGGGTATAGGTCGTGTTTCTCATGCGGACATTGTAGCATGGGATTGGAATGATTGTATAGCGAAACAGGAAACCAAGACTGACTTGGAAAAGGCTCTACCCAATTTCGTGAAATTACTGCCGTCTTTCGAGCCGTGTGTTAGAATCGGCAGAATCTTCCACAATCATGGAGCCTGTAAGGGGAGGTGGTCAGTGTTCGACAATGGCGCAAACGGAGTTACCGGACCGCTGAAGGGCATAAGAGTCCTGGACTGGACAATGTGGCAATTCGGGCCGATGTCCAGCGCGATGATGGGCGACATGGGAGCGGACGTCATAAAGATAGAGGCGCTGGACGGCGACGCGGGCCGCGCGGTCGCTCGCGCCTCAACGCTCGCGCCGGCACTGCCCGGGGGCCGAAACGCCTACTTCGAGGCGAACAACCGCAACAAGCGTGGGATAGCGGTCAACTTGAAGACCGTCGAGGGCCGCGAGATTGTCCACAAGCTGGTCAAGGGCGCGGACGTATTCATAGAGAACTACCGCCAGGGAGTCGCAGAACGGCTCGACGTTGGCTACGAAACGCTCAGAGAGATAAACCCGATGCTCATATACGGCTCGGCCACCGGCTACGGCCCCAACGGGCCGGATTCGGCTCTTCCCTCATTCGACGGATGTGGGCAGGCACGCGGCGGGCTGATGATCTCCGCAACTCCCGCCGGTGCGGAGGAGCCGGTGCGCGTCTCGCAGGGCGTCTCCGACCAGATGGGCGCGATCATGCTGTGCCAGGGCGTTCTGGCCGCGCTGGTCGCAAGACACGTGCAGGGAATCGGCCAGAAGGTTGACGCATCGCACCTGAGCGCGAATATGTGGCTCCAGGGCATGGGCATAAGCATGAGCCTGATAATGGGCGGCGACCGCTTCGGAGCCTATGACCGCAAGTCCGCATGGAACGTGCTCGCCAATCTCTACAAATGCAAGGACGACAGGTGGTTACAGTTGATGCACCTCCAGCCCGACCGCTACTGGGAATCGTTTATGACCGCGCTCGGCCTGCCGGAGATAGTTGACCACCCCAAGTACGCCACGATGGACGCAAGGTCCGAAAACCGAGAGGAACTTGTCAGGATAATGGACAAGCAGTTCCTGACCCGGACATCGGCCGAATGGGACACCCACTTCCGTGCGACCGGCGACTTCATCTACGCGAAGGTGCAGTCCACCGACGAACTGGTGGACGACCCGCAGGTCATAGCGAACGAGTATATAACCACCTTCGACCACCCGGTCATCGGCCCAATCAAGATGTGCAACCACCCGAACATATACAGCGAAACGCCAGCCGGAATTTACAAAGAAGCCCCCGAACTCGGCCAGCACACCGAGGAGATACTCATAGACGAACTCGGCTACACCTGGGACGACATCGCGGTGCTACAAGACAAGGGTGTTATCCTGTAAGGACGCACAGGAAGATTCAACAATATGGACTGACGCCATGACTTATAGATACGACATCATCCTGTACTGGAGTGAGGAAGACGAGGCGTTCATCGCCCAGGTTCCTGACCTTCCCGGCTGCGTCGCGGACGGGCCTACCTACGAGGACGCGCTGAGCGCGGTTCGAGTCGCCATGGACGAATGGGTGGAGACCGCCAAGGAGCTTGGTCGTTCTATTCCGGGGCGCTCGCGCTCCGCGGAACTTTCGCACAAGCTGAACCGCGTGGTCATGCCGACGGATAACCCCAATGCGGAACTGGTGGAGAGAATCATCACGGTGCAGCCGGGCAAGCGCTCAGGCCAGCCGTGCATTCGCGGCATGAGGATGACAGTTGACGACGTGCTGGGATACCTAGAGGGGGGGATGACTGAGGAAGAGGTCATTCACGACTTCCCTTACCTGACCAACGAGGACATAAAGGCTTGCAGGGCGTTCGATGAAGTCAGAAGGCAGAGGACATTATCCCTGCCGTGATTCGTTTACTATTTGACGAGAACCTGTCACCGGGTCTTAAATACGATTTGCGCGATATTTACCCTCAATCGCTCCACGCGCTTGACATTGGGTTGGACGAGGTGGATGACCCAGCGATATGGGAGTACGCCAAGGACGTGGGATACGTAATCGTCACGAAGGACTCCGATTTTCTTGCGCTCAGCGATAGACTCGGACATCCTCCCAAAGTGGTCAGGCTCAGATGCGGCAACTGTCCCACTTCCGAGGTGGCGGAGTTGCTCAGAGAGGAATATGATAATCTGCAGGCTTTCTATCGAAATGAACAGAAAGGCAATGTGCAAATAGGGTAGAACTGAACGGGCCGTGGCTAGACATCGGACGCAAGCAAAAGCATAGGAGAAGAAATGGCAGAGATTGACGGTGGGCGATTGTTCGCCAAAGCATTGAAGAGAGAGGGCGTCGAGTACATCTTCACTCTTAACGGCGGCCACATATACAACCTGTACGAAGGATGTGTGGCCGAAGGAATCAAGATAATAGACTTCCGGCACGAGCAGGTGGCCGCCCACGCCGCCGAGGGCTGGGCGAAGGTCACAGGCAAGCCGGGCGTCGCCATTGTGACCGCAGGGCCGGGCGTCACAGACGCCGTAACCGGTATCGCAAACGCATTCCAGGCCCCAAGCCCGATGATACTCATCGGCGGAAACGCCGGAATAACCGACCACCTGCGCGGTGGGCTCCAGGATTTCGACTCAGCGACCTTCCTGAAGCCGGTCACCAAGTTCTCCGAACAGGTCAAGCGCGTCGAGCGAATCCCTGACTACGTATCAATCGCCTTCCGACACGCGACCACCGGCGTACCCGGCCCGGCGTACCTCGAAATTCCGATTGACGTGGTGAATGGCAGTACCGACGAGGACAGCGTGAACTTCCCGCAATCGTACCGCACCGACGCCAAGGCATACGGCGACCCGGACTACATTAGCAAGGTCGCGGACATTCTGATAGAGACCGAGAAGCCAATGATACTGGCAGGCTCGGACATCTGGTGGAACGACGCCGCTGAGGAACTGCGCGAGTTCATCGAGATGATAGATTCGCCCGTGTTCCTGAACGCGATGGGGCGTGGCTCGATCCCGTCCGACCACCCCAACCTGGGCAGCCTCGGACGGCGCTACGGGCTGGTTCACTCGGACACGGTAATCCTGCTCGGCACGCCGATTGACTTCAGACTCGGCTACGGCTCGGACTATATGTTCCCGCAAAGCCCAAAGCTGATCGAGATTATGATGGACGGCTCGAAGATTGGTCAGAACCGCGACATTGACGTTGGTGTCGTCGGAAACTCGAAGGCCGTTCTTCGCCAGATAATGGACGAGCTGAAGTCCAGGGGATACAGGTCGCCGGGCAAGGGCTGGGTCGAAGAGGTGATGACCGAGGACAAAACTCTCCAGGCCGCCGACGAAGAGATGCTCAATAGTACGCAGACGCCCATACACCCGATGCGGCTGGTGCGGGAAGTCCGTGACTTCCTCGACTACGACGCGACGGTCATCGGCGACGGCGGCGACATTGTTACCTTCGCGGCCCGCGTGCTGGACATCAACGGGCCCGGTCACTGGCTGGACCCGGGACAGTTCGGCTGCCTGGGAGCAGGCTCCGGTTTCGCGGCGGCGGCGCAGCTGGCGCGGCCAGGCAAGCAGGTCTGCATAATATACGGCGACGGCGGATTCGGGCTGACCGGCTTCGACGTCGAAAGCTATGTCCGCCACAACCTGCCCATCGTCTCCATAGTCGGCAACAACGGCGCGTGGAACCAGACGACCCAGGGCGTCGTCCGGCGTGGAATGAGCGGAGTTGGCACGTACCTGTCCCAGGAGACCGACTACGCCAAGATAATGGACGGACTCGGTGGATACGGCGAGCGAGTAACCGACCCGGAGCAGATACGCCCCGCCCTGGAGCGCGCCTTCGGCTCAGGCAAGGCCGCCCTGCTCGACGTAGTGATAGACCCCGAAGTGGCATACGCCGCCATGGGCGGACGCTCGCGGCAGTCCAGACAGTACTAAAGATAGCCAACCCTATCCCGGGGCAGACACACACATCTCCCCGGGATAACTCCTACACAACGACCAAAACTGCCCCTCCGGCATGAAAGATGAATAGAAACAACTCATCGCGCTGTATCTAAAAACGGAGCCACAGAATGCCGCCGCGGGATAGGCGTCTTCAAAGGGCGCGAAACAACCCTCTAAAAGTCAGGTTTGAAGATTTGTGCAGGATATACGAGGATCATGGATTCACAATCCGGTCTGGCAGAGGAAGCCACTACATAGCTACACTGCCTAACACGCCTATCAGGAGAACATTCCCGCGCCAGAACCCTATGAAGAGGGTCTATGTAGTAGCGGCCTTGAACGCCATTGAGGAAGCGCAAGCGCTCGGATTCATAGAGGAGGATTAGACCAATGCCCCAAACGCTCGCCTCGCGCAAGGATTTAGAATACTACCTCAACCTATCATACCCGGTTCAACTGTCCCATCAATCTGACGACGATGATGAATATTGGTTTGCAGAAATACCCCAGTTGCCTGGGTGTATGTCGGATGGGCCTAACCCGAATGAAGCGCTGCAAAATCTGGAGGATGCCAAGCGCCTCTGGATTGAGACACAGATCGAGGACGGCTACGAAGTGCCTGAGCCGGATCATCCTCACCACTACAACGGGAAGTTCTTGTTGAGTATGCCGAAACCACTTCATTTCAGACTCGCAACCCAGGCAAAGCGCGAAGGCATGAGCCTCAACCAGCACATCGTCAGCCTGCTAAGCGACACGGACACGACACCGCTGAACAATAGCCATCATCCAACCACTACGCCAACCCCCTGAGTCTCAGACGCGATTGCTTGTACAAATGATAGCGGAGAATGACGATCTGGACTACAATGATGACCGTCCGACCCATACCCTGTCAGGCGCGGGCGCCTCAACGTCGTGATAGACCCCAACGTGGCCTACGCCGCCATGGGCGGCCACTCACGCCAGTCAAGACAGTATTAGAATCGTAAATCTCTTATTCCGGGGCAGTCCTCAGCCACTCCCCGGGATAAATTCACCACGGCGACCAAACTCTCCCTACCGCATGAAAAGGGAATTGCCATGAAAATAGAGATTGGCGAATCTGTATGCTATTCCTTTCTACGTCATGTCAAGCAGTGCTGGTTGGTGCAGGCCAATTGGAAAGCCTCTGAAAATTGGCCCAAGCGCAAAACTGATGTGGAGCTGGAACGCATCTTTACCCACATGAAAGAACGATTTGACGCCGACGGCAGTGTTTTCAAGGGAACTAAGCATTGGGGTCAATTTCTTAAGCAAGGCGAAATTGATGTGGTCGGCGTCGAACTGGACGGCAGCGTTCACGCTATGGAAGTTGCATACCACGAAGCAGGGCTGAATTACACGGGCGGCGTCGCCAACAGGGTGTTGAAGAAACTGCTGCGTACTATGCTAATCCTGAACGCCTATCACCCTGATAATACCAAGAGGCATATTACTTCGTTTCGCCCAAGGCCCTTCGTGGAGTTCAGTTGCCGTTGGAAGAAACCTTCAACCACCTGCGGACCGAATATCCGACCATTAACTGGCAACTGATAACCAATGAGTCGTTTACCAGCCAACTGCTGAATCCGACATTGGAAAAATCAGAAAAGGTGTCGGACACATCCGAGTTGTTCGTGAGGTCAGCCAAGCTATTGGAACTTAGCGGGCTGACCGAAAAGGCAAGCGATAAACCACCCCAGCGCCGAAACCCTGCGGTCCCCGCCAATTCTCGCAACGAGCGAGTTGGTCGGTTACAACCGCTCATCGAGGCCCTGATGAAAACCCTGTTGGATGATTTCCCAAGGCTGTTGAACCAGAGAGACTTGCGTAACCTGATGGACTCAGATTACTGTAAGCGCAATTTGGGATTGCAACTCGGCGGTCATGCGTTATTGTGACGACGGGAAGATGGGAGGATGATTAGCGGTCATGGCAGGTATTACTCGAAGGTGTATGGAGGCCGATACTATGTCTGCTCTCAATGGTGGAAACAATACCATTGCCATAACGCCAGAAGCCTGTCGCGTTTTGTAGATGAACTGGTCGACAGACAGGAAGGGCAATCTGCGACGGCGAAGTTGGAGAAGCACCAAGTGGCGTTTCGCGATTATGTCCAGAGGTTCTGTTAAATCGAGACGTTCAGCGAGTCAGTTCGACACCGATTCAGGTAGTCTGGCGGCCCTGTCTTCCCCGTCGCGCTAGCTTCCACCACGCCAGGAGGTTGACCAATGTCTCTCACCCCAGACGCGCAGGCAATCATGCTTCTCACAGTCCACTTTCCCAAGTCAAGAAGCGACTCTGCCAAACCGCTCACAACAACCGAATGGGCGCGTCTCAACAAGTGGCTGCTCGACAAAGACGCCGATTTCAAGCCGTCCGACCTGATAGCTGGTAGCCCATCGGAATGGCTGGAAGGTTGGTCCCATAAGAGGATACATTGCCAACGGGTAGATGCCCTGCTTAACCGGGGAATGGCTCTTGCATTAAACATGGAGAAGTGGGAGCGTTCCGGATTGTGGGTGATGACCCGTTCCGATGATGACTACCCCCGACGGATTAAAGATAGGCTGGGACCAGGCAAATCTCCTCATATCCTGTTTGGATGCGGAAACCGTGGGCTGTTGCAAGACGACGGAAATGCGTTGGCCGTAGTGGGGTCGCGCGATGCAGAAGACATTGACTTGGCATACAGCGGGAACTTGGGAAAGAAGGCCGCGAACAGCGGCTGGTCGGTTGTATCCGGTGGAGCGAGGGGAGTAGATGAAGCCGCTATGCTGGGCGCGCTCGACGCGGAAGGAACAGTTATCGGAGTGCTTGCAGACAGCCTACTCAAAACATCTCTCAGCAAGAAATACCTCCGCCACCTGATGGACAATAGCTTGGCTTTGGTGTCGCCTTTTAACCCAGAGTCTGGTTTCAACGTTGGCAATGCCATGAGTCGGAACAAGTATATCTACTGTCTCTCTGACGCCGCCGTAGTGGTCCGGTCAGATATCAAAGGTGGAACCTGGAAAGGAGCGGAGGAGAACCAGAAAAATAATTGGGTCCCTATCTGGGTCAAGCATACTGACGACGGCAACCACCGCATTGTCCAGAGAGGGGCCAATTGGCTGCCACAGAGTATTGAGGATATTGACGTTTCCGCCCTGATGGAAACTGCAAATGACGCGCCTGAACTAGTGGATCCCCCTACCGGCAATGGCGGTAATCCTCCAAATTCCATATCTGGGATGAATTTCTATGATTTCTTCCTGCACATGGCTGAACAGGAATGTTCTGATTCCCCCAAGACGATTGAACAATTGCAGAAAAAATGGTAATTCCACAAAGCCCAGCTCAGGAAGTGGCTCGACAAGGCCACTGAAGACGAGAAGATGGAGAACCTAGAGAACACAGAGGACTATCGGTGGATAATCTCCGCTGAACATGAAAATCAGGCTGTCTCTATCCCTCCCACGAATGGCAAACTGCCAGAACAAGAGAAACAGTTGGGTATGCTAGAATCTGAGACGCCCATCCCACTCTAACCCCTTCACAGGCCAGCGTTGACTATGCGCGAAGGTAAACAACATCCACATCTCCCCTGTCTCTCGACAGGCGAGCCCGCCGATAAGATTTCGTCCCGGTCGGCCCTAGACATTCTCAAAGACGCGCCTGGCCAACGCCTCTTCAGAAACGCCGCCGACGTAGAGTCGTATATCCGTTCCGAGCGCGAATCATGGAACCGCTGCTGACCATCGCCCGGCCTCCTACCTTGCCCCCAACAAGAGCCTGAATCACCTTAGTCAGTGTGCTTTGCCAACCATCATTCCCACGAAACTATCTCCTCGTGAAAACGGCGAGCGCCACCCCCAAATCCTGACTCATACAAAACTCCCTTGACAACGCATACGAACATTCGTACTCTATATCAATAGAACTTATGCTCGTAAGACCCAAGAACCAACTATGCCAAGAAGAGTCCGAAAACCCAACCTGCAACTCAAAAACATCGTCCTCGAAGAAACCAACGACGGACGGGACATCGTGCGCTACCTCAAAAGCGTCTTCATTGACATCGAGGACGGCCCGCAACTCTTCGGACTCAGTCCCAAAGGCTACGCCCGAACACACAAGATTGCCGCGGCGCGCATCCTCGCAAGGCTCGGACTCGAAGAAGGAAGACGATACCTCGACTGGAACTACGTCCAGACACCCTTCAGAAGAGTTCACCCCGAAGACGAAAACGACCCTCCCAAGCGCGAGATGGCCAAAGCCACAGCCGACCTCTATCGTCTGGTCAAGAACAAGACCAACGACGGCTCGGACATCATGATCCACTTCGTCGAGATAATGAAGGGATACCACCCCGAATACAAGCCCCACCTGCGCATGGCCGCCGCCAAAGAACTCGTCCGCCAGATAGAGTTCGACGACGACGACGGCTCCGCCTCGTCGCGCCCCGCTGCGCCCGCCAGCGCCGAACCTGTCCACACAGACGAGCCGGACGAGTCTGCCCACAGCGCAGACCTCGGACCCACGCCTGAACAGCCCGACGACTCCGGCTCACCTGTCGCCGGCCATCATCACAACGGCTCAGATCCCTACCGCGACTACGCCAACCAACACTGCGCCCCCGAAGCCGAATCCATCTACCAGTCCATCATCCGCCGGGCGTCTGAAAGGCCCGACCTGGAATCCGCTGCCCGGCAGGCCCAAAACCTCATAGCCGAATTCAACCAATTCATAGCCGACCGAGACCCCGAACACCAGCCCGTCAGCGTACCCGGCGACCTCATCGCCACGTCGCTCACCCAGCGAATGAACGAGCTGGAAAAGCGCGCATTCGACCCCGCCGAATACTATGACTTCGACCGCGACTACTTCTACTTCTGTATGTGCCAAAGCTGCGAGGACTGCTGCGAACTCGATTACTTCCTCGAATTCATGAGTGAACTCGAAGAAGAAACATCCTTCATCTTCGAAGACCCCTGACCGCGACGACTCACAGACCCTATAAAGTCGAACTCGTTCCGTGGCTTATACCATTTGATTCTAACTACGCCGTGAATGTCGGCAGCAAGTTGCGTATCGTCATTCCCGCTTTCGCGGGAATCCATCGAGCCTGGCCACGCATACACGACGACGTTACTGCGAAAACGTGCCCCTCTCCCTGAGGGAGCTGAGAGGGGTATGTATCTGTTGCTCATGGTGGTGTATGTTGAATGATCTTCATTCCGGGTGGTGGTTTGGGCCATTCTTCGGGAAGCAGCCACACTCTCTTCCATACTCTACCCCTGTTAAGAAGCCGTCTCAGCCAGGCCGTGCCGAGTCTCAGCACACTGACGCTCCGACCAGGACTGCTGTGGGCGCTGCGATGAGTCGGCGATAGACACTTCGGCGGCGCTCTGAGGTTGCCCGGCTCTCGCCCCAGATCGGCGGCATCCTCGACTCGGCTACCGTACGCCATCGTCAGCAGTGTCGCCACCGACAACACCAACCAGTGTCGACTCACCCGCTGAGGGTCTGTCCTTCGAGTCTTGTTCCACTGCCAGCCCAGACTTTTGAGCGCTCTGAAGCCCAGTTCTATCCAGAACCGAAGTGCGTACCAGCACACTCCGGCGGCGTCCACAGCCAGGTCGGTCATCACCAGCCACGGCTCGTCCGCTCCGTCCACCCACACCACGATCATCGTTCCCAGACGACGCTTGGAGGTGGCCCTGAACGCCGTGCCGTAGCCGACATATGCGTGATTGGGTCCTGGAACCAGATGACGCGCTCTGATGCGGGTGCCTCCCTGCGGACAGAACACGGTGTTGATCGACTGTCTGACGTACGGATGGAAGCCCACAGAGCATATCTTCTTCCACAGTCTCGGACTCCTCAGTCCTCTGTCGCACATCACCAACACACTCATATGGTTGGGCACCGCATCGGCCAGCAGATCGAGCAGCCTCATTGTGGGCGCTATCCACTCGCCCGGTCTGTTCGCAGCCAGCACGTGCCAGGCCACCGGAATAGCACAACTTCGATAGACCACGCTTATGACTATCGAGTTGAGCTGGTCTCCCTTCATCGTCGGGTCTATTGCCAGAGCCAGTCTGTCCGACTTCCACAGACACAGCACCCATCTCAACAGCGGAGCGAAGCACGACTCCACGTCGATCTGTGTCGCTGTCGGTCTGGGCCTGTGCTGACCGTCGTACAACCACTGTCTGAGATACTGGCGCATGGTGTCGAAGCTGCCCATGAACGAAAGCGCTGTCGAAACTGCGTTCTGACAAGCGCTGCCCATGACAATAGTGCCGTACACCCACAGGGTCAGACCCAGCGACTGAGACTCTCTGAGGTGCGGCAGATGGTATTGTATGGTCTGAGCGATCTGGTAACATTCGGGCGGGAGGCGCATGGCGAATCTGTGGCATCTTTTTGGTACCAAAAAGATGCCACAATGCCACGCGCTTTCCAACTCCTCATACCTGTCCTTCGACTTTACATACCCCTGTCAGCCCTGAGGGAGAGGGTTGGGGTGAGGGTCAATACCTATCCCTCTCCCTTGATGGGCTCACAGGGGTAGGCAAACGTGTACAGCCAAGTATGAATACCAACGTACAGCCCCCTCTCCCTCATACGGGTGATGCACATTACCAAGTGAAGAACACAGAAAGCGTCAAGGAATGGTGTACGCTGGCCTTACCCGACCAAAGGAGGCTGGCGATGACCTTAGACTTTGACGCTTTCCTGACGGCATTGTACACGATAGTTGACGACCTCTATAAGCGACATTATGGCTGCCACAAGCCGGTTCGTCCTGGCAGACGCCCTGTACTGTCTGACAGCGAGGTCCTTACTCTGATGCTGTGCTGTCAGTGGTTTGGGACTTCCGAGCGCGCTTTCGTTCGTCATGTGTCAGAGCATTGGCGAGGCTACTTTCCCAACATGCTCACTCAGAGCGCGTTCAATCGTCGCAGCCGAGACCTGTGCGGGGTTGTCATAGCATTGTCCGGTGTGGTGGCTGAGGAACTGGGAGCCTATGCCTCAGCGTATCAGGCGATAGACAGCGTTCCTGTACCGCTGGCCCGGATGTGTCGAGGAGATCGCCATCGTCTGTTTGGAGACGAGTCGGCCATAGGAAAGGGTGGAAGCGACAGGCGCTTTTACTATGGCTGCAAACTGCTTTTATCGGTATCGCGCCGGGGCGTGATAACCGGCTTTCTGATCGCGCCGGCCAGTACAGAAGACCGCTGGGTGGCGGAGAGTTTTCTGTGTTGGCGCAATGACTGGATGGGAATACCCCGCCAGGCCCAGGACCTTCCCATCCGACGAAATGGCAACAGATATGTTGGAGCCACCGGCCCCATATGGCCAAGATATGCCGTTGGCAGGCCAATCTCAGAGCCTTATCTTGGAGACAACGGCTTTTTCGGGTCCCTGTGGCAGACACATTGGCGACAACAGTATGGAGCGAGAGTGTTGACCCCTAAAAACTATGTCGGGAGCGAGTCGGAGATGGCCAGACGGCGGCATTGCAGTCTCAAACAGGTGGTGGAGACCGTCAATGGACAGTTGGAGGAGGTGTTTGGCCTTCAGTTCCCACGCGCTCGCAGCAAGTGGGGACTGTTGAGTCGAGTGGCGGCCAAGGTGGCCGCTCTCAACGTGGGCATATGGTTGAATCGCCACTTCGGTCGTCCTGACCTGGCGTTAGCTACGCTCTTCAATTGTTAAAGGACTTACACAATGTGCATCACCCGTCTTGAGGGAGAGAGCTGGAGTGAGGGTGATTAGGTTGGATACCTTCCATTGCCAAGCAATAGATGGGCAAGTAACAAGACTTATGCAATTCTCTCCAAAATACAAAGAAGAATGGCAATCTGAACGATAGTGTGGGATACTTGGACTCACACAATCATCCACGCCGCTAAGCCTAAAACGAGGCCAACCATGACCACGAACGGAGCCAACGCAAACCAACATACTTCCGGCCCACTCAGCGGCATCAGGGTAATAGACTGGACCATGTGGCAGTTCGGCCCGGTGTCCACTATGATGCTGGCCGACCTGGGCGCGGAGGTCATCAAGGTCGAGTCGCTGGACGGCGACCACGGCCGGCAATTCGGTAGGGTCGGCGGTGTGCTGTCGGATCTGCCCCAAGGCGTGAACGCCTACTTCGAGGGCATGAACCGCAACAAGCACGGCATCGCTCTCGATCTCAAGAACCCGAAGGGCCGCGAGATAATGCACAAGCTGGTAGCTGAATCCGATGTGTTTGTCGAGAATTTTCGCAAGGGTGTCGCGGAACGGCTGGGGATTGGGTACGACGACCTTGTGGAAGTCAACCCGAGCATAATCTATGGCTCAGCGTCCGGCTATGGGCCTGAAGGCCCCGACTCCGCCAAGCCCGCGTTCGCGCTGACCGGCGAGGCGCGATCCGGCGCGCTGTGGTGGGCAGGCCCCAATAACAATACGCCCTATCAGATGGGCATCGCCGACCAGGCGGCCGGTATCATGCTCAGCTACGGAGTACTCGGCGCCATCGTCGCCCGTGAACGCTATGGCTACGGCCAGAAGGTGGACGTATCCCACCTCGGCAGCATGATCTGGACACGGGGAATGCAGAACGGAATATCGCTCATCCAAGACCAGGAGTTCCAGCGGCAGGACTGGCGGAACGCGGGCAACGTGCTCTGGAACTACTACGAGTGCGCGGACGGAGAGTGGATAGCGTTCTCCATGAGCCAGGGCGACCGCTACTGGCCCGGTATGTGCCGCGCGATGGACAGGATGGAGTGGATGGAGGACGAGCGGTTCAACTCGCTCGACGCAAGGTACGAAAACCGCGAGCTGGTGATCGAGAGCATCGCGGAGGTATTCAAGACCCGCGCCCGCGACGAGTGGGAGCGGCGACTATCCGAGGCGGGCGACCTCATCTACGAAAAAGTGCAGCGTACCCTGGAACTCAGGGAAGACCCGCAGGTCAGGCTCAATAAGTACATGATAGACTTCGACCATCCGGTTCTGGGCGACACCGAGTGGCTTCAGACGCCCGTGACCTACTCGAAGAACCCCGTCTCAACCCGCAAGATGGCGCCCGCGCACGGCGAGGATACCGAAACAATCCTCATTGATATGCTTGGCTACGACTGGGAAGACATAGCCGTACTTCAGGACGAACGAGTAATTCTGTAAAGGCCCGGAGGCCGCAAAGGAGAGAATCATGCCCAACATATCTAACGACCCCGAAGAGGCGCAGACTGGCAAAGACCTGGGTTCCAGGGATTTCGTAGCCGACGATAGCCTTCTGAAAGACTACTTCGATGGACTGGAAATAGATGCCGACTGGTACTCCGGCAATCCATACCAGACGCGCGTCGCCCCATCCATGACGGTGACATCCGTGGATGGCGGGTTCTCCGGCGGCGGCTTCAAGAACAGCTTCGGCAACCTGTGGATGCGCCAGCAGTGGGAACTCAACGCGCCCATCACCCCGGGCCAGCAGTACACTGCCAGTTCGAAGATAGTTGACATCTACGAACACCGCAACCGGACGCTCGTAAACTCCGAGGTGACCCTTTGGTCGCCTGACGGAGACGCGATGGCGGTCGGCTACCACCACCAGAGCTATCTTCTCAGCCAGTCCTCGGGCAAGGTCGCGCTCCGCGATCCCAAGGCCAAGGGCGGCGCGAGAAGGTTCGCAGTTCCCGCGGGCGACTACATAGAAGGCGACCCGCACTCCATCTCGCTGGAGATGTGCGGCACGTTCTTCCACGGCAACGCTAATTACCACACCGACAAGCGCGCCGCAGAAGAACTTGGCTTCGAGGAAGTGGTTGTCGGCGGGCGCATGACAATGTCCTACGTCGGCGACCTCATGGACAAGCACTTCGGCAAAGGCTGGTTCGAGGGCGGCAAGCTGGACATAAAGTTCACCAACATCGTCTGGCCCGAGGACATCGTCACCACCAAGGCCGTCGTAACCGATGAGTCCAACGGACACGCCAACTCCGCCGTCTGGATGGAGAAAGAAGACGGCACCGTCGTCATAGTCGGAACCGCCAGCGCGCTGATTTAGCGCCCCGCATCAACAGCAAATAAGCCATCGCGGTTCGTTTCTGCGATGGCTTATCACTATATAGAGCCTATCAGCATTAGACCGTCCACTGCGGGACTCGCTTTCAGACTTTCAACCAGGGACTCGAAACGCATATCCGACTTTCCTTCCAGGCTGATCTGATCGTCCGACTTCTCGATGCGAATGCTCTGGGCAGTGCGCGGGCCTACGTGCGCCACGAATATCGCCAAACCGCGCGCGTCACGACTGCGATGGCAACCCCGAATACGATCCCGGCTACACCGTTCACTGCGAGTGCGACGGACGCGCCCAGCAGGTCCGCAAGGAACCCGGACGCGAGAAGACCGAGCGGCAGGCCGTAAACCGCCAGCGAACGAAGTCCCATCACACGCCCGCGGATCTCCGGTGAGGTTACTCTCAGCAGAAGCATTGACATAGTTACCATCGTGAAGGACTGTGCCAGACCCGCCAGCGCGAGAACGCCCGTCGCGGGGCCGAACCAGACTATCAGCGCGAGCGCGAGAATTCCCATGTGCCACCCGATTCCGGCCAGGGTCATAATCACGCCTGGCCGCCGGAGCCGGGGCAGCGCCGCAATGGTAATCGAGCCGAGCATCGAACCGGCGGAGTAGGCGCCGAGCAGTTGTCCCAGACCGGCGGCGCCCACGTCCAGAATGTCCCTGGCGTAAACCGGAAGCAGACCGTTGTTCAGGGGAAACCCTGTCAGGTTTACCAGGAACGCCAGAATCAGAAGTCCCAGCACCACCTCGCGCCTGCGGACGTATGAAAGCGCCTGCCTTATATTGGATGCGACCGACTCCGAACCCCGGGCCGAGATAGGCTGAGCGGGTACTTGCAGCCGCAGCGCCAGTGCCGCGCCTGTCAGGTACATACCGACAATTGCCAGATAGCTCCAGGCCATTCCGTAGCGCGTCAGCAGGACTCCGCCGACCAGCGGGCCTATTATCTGCATAATGTCCCTTCCCGACCGCGTGAGCGCGACGGCGTTCATAATGCCCTCGCGCGGAACTATGTCTGGAATAATGGTCTGCCGCGTCACAGTGTCGAAAGCCCTGGCCATCCCCACAATTCCCACCAGAACGAACACGTGCCACACATCAAGAAAGTCTCTGGCGAGCAGTAGCAATATGACAAGAGCGGAAGCGGTGAATCCGAAACGCGCCACCTGGAGCAGCCGTTCGCGTCGGTATCTGTCAACCACTATCCCGTAAAGAGGCGAGAGTAGAGTGCCGGTGTACCGCAGCGCGGCATACAGGCCAAGCAGGAACGGCGAGTCCGTCTCCTGGAGGATAAACCAGGCTAAGACCAGGAATTCCATCTGCTCCGAACATGAGACCGCGGAGTCTGACAGCCACAGATACCGGAAATCCCTGCCCCGAAACGCGCTTCCGAACCTGGAGACCGTCGTCGTTACTCGGACAGGGTTATACAAGGCATCCGGCTGCTGAGAAATTTCACCTCAGCGCTCCCTCCGCAGAACTGGACGATTAGTTCGCGCGCCTGCTCCTGGCAGAGCAGAACGTCCCTCTCGGTCACCGCAATCCGCGGACGGCTGACACGCACGTTCGGCGAAGGACCGTTCCTGACGCCTCCGGCAATCACTAGGCCGCGGCCCGTATCCGGGAAATTCTTCGAATATCTTCTCGTCAATGCGATAACGGATTGTCATAGAGCGTCACTCAGGTCACATAATCAGCATGGCGTCGCCGAAACTATAGAAGCGATAACCCTTCTCCACCGCCGTCCGGTATGCCCCAAGTACGTTCTCACGGCCCGAAAACGCCGACACCAGCATCAGCAGCGTCGAACGGGGCAGGTGGAAATTCGTTATAAGCCCGTCTATCACCCTGAACTGGAATCCCGGCGTTATGAACAAGTCAACCCATCCCGATCCATGCTCCAGCAGTCCATCGGAGCCACCCCCCAGGATAGCGGCGTTCTCCAGCAATCGGACCGCGGTCGTCCCGACCGATATAACCCGCCTTCCTTCCGACTTGGCCCTGTTTATCCTTCCGGCTGACGACTCGGACAACTTCCAATACTCCGAGTGCATGGTGTGTTCGTCGGCGGCCTCTGACTTCACCGGCCTGAACGAGTCCCACCCAACGTGCAGCGTCACGAACGCCTTTTCGACGCCCATTTCGTCCAGCCTCTCCAGGAGGCGTTGGGTGAAGTGCAGACCCGCGGTCGGAGCCGCCGCGCTGCCCTCCGCGTCGGAGTAAACCGTCTGGTAGCGTTCGGGGTCTTCCAGCGTTTCGTGAATATAGGGAGGCAGCGGGATAATCCCCACGTCCCGAAGCGCGGACTCGTCCTCGAAAGTCACAATCCTCGTTCCCGCTTCCTCGACGGACAGCACGCGACCGCACACCTCCACACTCCCCGTCCTGTCGGCTACTATGAACTCCGCGCCGGCGCGCATTCTCCGGCCGGGCCGCACGAGCGTTCTCCACGTGCCTGTCTCGATACGGGTCAGAAGCAGCAGCTCGATTTCGCGCCCCGAAGACACGCGCCTGCCATTCAGCCGGGCGGGAAAGACCCTGCTGTCGTTGAACACAAGCAGGTCGCCCGGACTCAGCAGGTCTGGCAGGCCGAAGAAGTTGCGGTGCGCGACTTGCCCGTCCACCCGATTCAGCGTGAGCAGACGCGAGTAGTCGCGCGGCTCCATCGGAGTCTGGGCAATCAGATCTGCCGGCAGTTGGTAATCGAAGTCTGAGGTCAGCATTGGCGTTCATCGAGCCGCAAAACAGGGCTTCAGTCGCCCCCGCCCACCGTTGACGCTGAACTGGCTGCCGGCCGAGCCGCCGACTTGTAAAAATCGGGAGCGCGATATATGTACGCCAGCAGGGCCCCGAAGCACAGCACGAATACGACCATGAGGCTGGAAAGCTGGAATCCCTGTATGTAGAACCCCTGGGCCGCCGAGTCGGACAGCCTGGATATTCTAGCGGGAAGCGCAAGAGCGAGAACAGCCGCGGCCGTCGTCGCGCCCAGCGCGTGTCCCATCTCCCGCGTCGTCTCCATCATCCCCGACGCGACGCCCCTGTGCTCCAGTGGCAGCGAGTTCATAACCGTCGCGTTGTTTATCGGGTTGAACATATTCGTGCCGACAGAAATCGGTATCATCAGCAGCGGCAACACCCAGAAGGGTATATCGGAAGCGACAACGCTGAGAACCAGGAAACCGCCCGCGATGACCACCATCATTACCGGCCTCATCAGGCGCGGCTGATACCTGTCGTAAACCCAGCCCGCGATCATCGGCATGAACAGGCCCAGCACCTGGCTAGGAAGCAGGACTACGGTCACGTACAGCGGCGGTTTGCCGAATCCCTCCTCCACCAGAACCGGAACGAGGGTCATCGTCGCCAGCATAGAGAAGTGGTAGGTGACGTTGGTAGCCAGCGACAGGGAGAACGGGGCATTCTTGAAGTGTCTGACGTCCACCACAGGGTTGGACATCCTGCGCTCCACCAGGAAGAAGACGCCCAGCATCACCACGAACAGCAGGTGCATGGGCATATGGTAGGTGAGCGCGTCCGGGCTGGTGTATGACTCTTCACCGCCGTGCAGGTGCGACCCCGACAGGACCAGAACCACGCCCGCCGCCACGAGCAGAACGCCGCCCAGCCAGTCCACCGGGCCGTCATCTCTTTCCGACTTCACGCTCGCCTGCCTGCGAACCATCGGAATCGAGGCTACCGTGGCCAGGACTCCGATTGGCACGAAAGTCAGAAAGACCATACGCCAGCCCACGAACTGGAGCAGCACGCCGAAGAAGGCCAGACCTATCAGGGTGCCAAAGCGCGCGCCTATTATAGGCACGGCGAAAGCGCGACCGCGCTCCCTCGGATCGAAGTTGGCGGCCAGAATCGCGTTGGCGTTGCCCATCACCATGGCCGAGCCAAGCCCCGCCACCGCGCGCCATACCGAGATGTGCCACAGTTCCTGGGACACCGCTATCAAGCCCGACCCGACGGTAGATAGAATTATCCCTATGAAGAAAACGCGCGCGTGTCCGTAGCGGTCGCCCAGTCTCGCGCCAAGCATAACGAAGGCGCCAAGCATCATCAGGTAGATAATCACTATCCACGCGGTATCGTCTATTCCGGTGTTGAACGCATCGGCCAATGTCGGTAATGATATAGCGACGGGAAGGCTCGATAGCTGAACGAGCATATAAGCGGCCGTCAGGGCGAGCAGGGTCTCTTTGCGACTCCGGGTATTCAGGAGGGCGTTAAGGTCCGCGAACATTTCCTACTTTCTCGACCGCTGGCTAAGATTGAACATATGAACATGAAAAGCGACGGCGCAATACTATCACAGCGAATCGCATATCGGCGATACTAACTTTCTGAGCATTACTTCGTTTTATAGATAACAGCCGGATAAATATGTCTCGACTCTTGGCGCTCCCCTGAGAGAAAGGCAGCAATGGAAGACAGACCCGCAGACAGGCAGGTCGAAGACATCGTGAAACAGGCTCAGGCCGGCGACAGGTCGGCTTTTGCCGAATTGTACGAAATGTATTACGACCGGATATACCGATATATATCTTTCAAATGCGGCAATCAGATTGAGGCGGAAGACCTATCCGGGGAAGTCTTCGTCAAGATGATCGAGTCAATACACACGTTCAGGTTCAGGGGATTTCCCTTCACGTCCTGGCTGTACAGGATAGCCCACAATGTGGTGGTTGATAATTTCAGGCGCAAGGGACGGCGGCCCACGGTGCCGCTGGACACCGCCAGAAACGCGGCCAGCGACGCCCATAGCGACCTGGAGAGGCTCGCCGAAATCAGCCTGACTATCAGAGAAGTGGTCACCGCGATGGACAACCTGACCGACCTCCAGCGAGAGGTCATAACTCTCAGGTTCGCCGCCGGTCTCACCATTGCCGAGACTGCCGAGGCTGTCGGAAGAAAAGAGAACGCGGTAAAGGCCTTGCAGCACGCCGGAATCAGAAAATTGAGGGACGCATTGACTCCGCCCAGTAATATCAAGCCCACACCTGCCACGGAGTCCAAGCTATGACCTTCCCCATTCCGAATACGGCAGGCGCCGCGCCTGCGAGAACAGCCGGATACCGGCAGCGCAAGGCCGCGAGTAACTACAACTCAAAATCGGGAGGCGCAAAATGAGCAGGGAATTCGTCGAGACCCTGGACGAATGCGTAGAGCGACTCACAAAGGGTGAGAGTATTCAGTCTTGTCTGAATCGCTACCCCATGTATGCCGAAGAACTCAGGCCGCTCCTTGAAGTCGCCGCTTCCACAATACGCGCCGCCGAGAATGTGCGCCCCGACCTAGCCGCGAGGGAGCGCAACTTCCAGCGCTTCTCACAGGCCATATCCACCACGGCCCGGCGCAGAGAGGAGCGCAGCCCCTGGTGGCAGCCATGGAAGTCACGAGGGTTTACGCACTTGGCGCGGCCCGTACTCGTCGGGTTTATGGCCATAGCGCTTCTAACAACAGGAGTGGGCGCGACCACTGCCGCCTCGTCCAACTCGGTCCCGGGCGAGCCTCTCTACTGGGTCAAGGCCACAAGGGAGAGCGTCGAGAGCAGGCTCCCGCGATCCAGCGAAGACCGCGCAAGCTATGAGGCCAAGCTCGCGCAGGTGCGAGGCGACGAGGTAAACAAGCTAATCCAGCGCGGACAGTTCACCAGAGCCAACAACGTTATGCCGCGCATGACCGTTCACCTCAAGCGCTGCGCTCGATATGCAGGCATAACCATAACCGTCAATCCGGTAGAAATGCCGTTCAAGCAGCACCCCAACGTAGGGAGTGACAACGCCAACAGGCTCGGAGAGCGCCTGGAAAACGACCGTAGAGTCTTTAAGATGAAGGCTGAGCGCGTTCTACTGCAACTCACGCCCGAACAGCGCGAGAGCGTCGAGCACTTCCTAAGACAGTCCGACCTCGGATACAGGCTGTTCATAGACGCCACACTCGCAAATTCGCCGGTTCGTCGCCCATTCATCATAGTTCCTGCCCCAAGCTACGAAACCGGACGATAGCCCTACTGGAGTAACACAATCCAATGAGATTCCTGACCAAACTGAGGCGCTGGCAGTTTGTGGCCATCGTCATCGTCCTTTTCGTAGTGGCAGCCGGAGCATTCGTAGTCTATCGCGGAACGTCAACCCAGAACTCCGCCGAGATTGAAGAAGACCAGCAGATTATCCCCATCAGGCGCGGCGACCTTATCAAGGAAATTTCCATTACCGGAAGCCTCAGCCTGCCCAACAGGGAAACCCTGACATTCGGCTCCTCCGGCGTCGTTGCCGACATAATGGTCGAAGAGGGCGACAAAGTAACCGCCGGCCAGACCCTGGCCGTCCTGGATCAGGAGGACATATCCGCCCTCGATGAAAAGGTGATACAGGCGCGAGTCGCCCTCCGAGACGCCGAGGAAGAACTCAAAGAATATCTGTCTCCGTCCGCGCTCGACATAGCTAATGCCCGCAAGGAGATCGCCGATACCGTGGTCAGGCTCCAGGACGCCATAGACGCCCTGTACGATCTTTCCAAACCGCCATCCCCGGTCTCCATATCTCAGATCGAGGCCAACATCGTAAGCTACCAGGTCGAGTTGGATAAAATCGCGGAGGACATCGCCGACCTCCAGGAACCACCCACCCAGCTCCAGATAGACCAGACGAGAAAAAATATCTCCGGCGCGCGGCTGGAACTCGAACGCGCCCAAGACGACCTCGAAGAAACTCAAAAGTCCCCTACCCAGCTTCAGATAGACCAGGCTAAGAAAAATGTGTACAACGCGCGGCTGGAACTCGAACGCGCCGAGGAAGCACTCGAAGACGCTCAGACCGACGACCCCGATGAAATTGATGAAATTCAGAACGCGCGCAACAGAATTGACTCCGCCGCAAGAGAACTCTCTTACTCTGAGGCCAACCTCGATGTCGTCTATCGCGAATGGGACGTAAAGCTGGCCGACGCCAGGAGCGACGTCGCTGACAGAGCCGACGCCTATGGCGAGCCGTTCAGCAAGTGGCTCGGCATCAGCGCCGACCCTGCCACATTCAACCCCTACTACGAGATGTTCCTGTCCGATCTGGGCGTGAATCTCGAATCGCTGTTCGACCTGTCAACGCGGTTCTCTGATCTCGACCAGGGAGGCTACTATTCGGACGGACTCCCCCTGGATAACCCCTCCACCGCCTGGAACGAACCCACTGTATTTCTCTGGTTGAATCTCAGCCCGACGGAAATCGTGGTCACGTGCGAACCCGACGATACGCCCAGGCGAGGCGCGTGCATCCAGGAAGAGTTCCGCGTCCCGTCCCAGGCATACGTGTCCGCCCTGGACAACTTAGCGGAGATGGAAGTGCAGTCGGACAAAAGCGTGTCTGCCGCCAAGACCGCGTTCGAGAGAGCGCAGAACACGCTCAACACCGCTCAGACTGCCCTCGAAGAACTCACAGAGCCTACCAAAGAGGCAGTCATTGCGGACATGACCGCCGCCGTCCAACTCGCCAAGTCGCGGCTGGACGACACCGAACGCCAAATCCGAGAACTCACCGAGCCTGAAGAGGCAGTCATTGCGGACATGACCACTGCGGTCCAACTTGCCCGGTCGCGGTTGGCCGACGCCGAAACGGACTTGCAGGAACTCACCGAGTCTGAAGACGTTTCGCTCTCGGTCGAGAACCTGGGAGCGCAGGCGGACCTGGCGCGTGCCAATCTTCAGCAGGCGAAAGACGACCTGGAAGACCTGCTGGCCGAGGCAGACCCAACCGAGCTTGTCGCCATTGCCGCCCTGCAGGAAGATATTGAGGTCGCGCGCCTCGACCTTGATGATAAACGGCAGGATCTCGAAGACCTTATCTCACGCGACCCCGAATCCCTCGACCTTGCCGTGCTTCAGGTGAACGTCGCCTCGGCGAGCGTGGCCCTCAGCCAGGCCGAAGAGCGGCTCGCCAACGCCACTATAACCGCGCCCTGGGACGGCTTCGTGGCCAAGCTCGATGTCGAGGAAGGCGACGAGGTGGAACGCCATACCAATATAATGGTGGTCGTGGATACCGGGGTGGTAGAGGTGGACGGCGGGGTGGACGAAATTGACGTGTTGCAGGCGCAAGTCGGAGCGGAGGCGTCCGTCGAAATAGACGCCCTGCCCGACCAGACCATAACCGGTGCGGTCTCGTTCATCGCGGCGGAGCCGGACTCCGGTCAGGGCGGCCAGGGCGGAATAGTCAGCTATCCGGTCAGAATTCGGCTGACTGTTCCCGACGGCGTGGACCTTCCAGCCGGTCTCAGCGCGGTCGCCTCGATAACCACCAGCGAGGAACGCGGCGCGCTTCTGGTTCCGCTCAACGCGCTGCGCGGGAGTTTCAACCGGCCCACGCTGAACGTCATGAAAGACGGCGTGGTGGTGGAAACGCCGGTGACCCTGGGTGAGAGCGACGAATTCTGGACAGTCGTCACCGGCGGCGTGAGAGAGGGCGACATGGTAGTTATGCAGGCCCCCGAGGGTTCGGAGGGCGAGTTCAACGTCACCGGCGGTCCGCGCGGCGGTGGCGGAGGCAGGCGACCACCCAGGTAGGAACAGAGGCATATGCTGATACAACTGGAAGAAATCACCAAGATATACAAGATGGGCGAGGTTGAGGTGGGCGCGCTCCAGGAAGTGTCGCTTGAGATAGGCGAAGGCGAGATGGTGGCGATAATGGGGCCGTCCGGCTCCGGCAAGTCCACCCTGATGAACGTGATAGGCTGCCTCGACGCCCCCACCGGCGGCCGCTACGTCCTGGACGGCCAGGAGATAGGGTCTCTGTCCGACAACCGCCTGTCGGAAATACGAGGTCGGCAGATAGGCTTCGTGTTCCAGACCTACAACCTGCTCCCGCGCATTACGGCACGCGCGAACGTGGAACTGCCGCTGGTCTATGGGCACTCGTCCGGTCGGAAGCGGCGGGCGCTAGAGGCGCTGGAGCGGGTCGGACTCGGCGACCGCTCCAATCACAAGCCCCCCGAAATGTCCGGCGGCCAGCAGCAGCGCGTGGGCATAGCCAGGGCATTGGTGAAACAGCCCCGAATAATGCTCGCCGACGAACCGACCGGAAACCTCGACAGTCAGTCCAGCGAGGAGATAATTGCGGTACTCAAGGGCCTGAACAAGAATGAAGGTCTGACCGTAATCGTCGTGACCCACGAGCTCGACGTAGCCTACGAGACCGACCGTATAGTCTCGATGCTCGACGGGCGGGTGATAGGGGATAGTTCGGTAGCCAGCCTGAAAGCGGAGAGTGAAGCGCAGAGATCGGTGACATCGTGAATCCCCTCGACATACTCATTACCGCCGCAACTTCCCTGTCCGCGAACAAGCTGCGCGCCAGCCTGACGCTGCTCGGAATAGTAATAGGCGTGACCGCGGTGATAGTCCTCGTATCCATGGGCCGCGGGGTTCAGGAATCAATCACGTCCCAGATAGAAGGCCTCGGCGCCAACCTGGTCACCGTTACGCCCGGCTCCACCGGGGGAGGCGGATTCGGAGCGTTCTTCGGTGGCGGGGGCGACGAATCCACGCTGACGCTGGACGACGCATACGCGCTGCGCGCCTCGCCATACGCCCCGGCCGTCGTGGCGGTCGCACCCGAAATCAGTTCCTCGGCCCAGGTTGTGTTCGGCAGAGACGAAGACTGGACACAGGTGGTCGGCGTAACGCCGGAGTATGAGACCGTTCGGAACTACGCGGTTGCGTCGGGCGACTTCATTTCACACAAGCACGTTGAGGACGTGGCTTCGGTAACAGTCATCGGGGCTGGCATTTCAGAGTTCCTGTTCGGTTTCAGGAACCCGGTCGGCCAGACCATCAAGCTCAACGGCAGGCCGTTCACGATCATAGGGGTGCTTGAAAGCCAGGAAGGGCTATTCGACTTCCTCGACCAGCGTGTGGTCGTGCCGATAACTACTGCCCACTACCGCCTGTCTTTCCAAAGAACCGCTCAGGGTGACATTCTGGTGGACAGCATCAACGCGCAAGCCACGTCGGTGGAAGATACCGACAGTGCGAAGGACGAGATAAGCTCCATTCTGAGGCTGAATCACCGCATCACCGAGGAGGACGATTTCACGGTCACCACCCAGCAGGATGCGATAGCCGCCATCGAAGACGCCACCGCCGTCATCGTGATATTCCTCGGCAGCATAGCGGGCATAAGCCTGCTTGTGGGCGGCATCGGCATTATGAACATCATGCTGGTGTCGGTCACCGAGCGGACGCGTGAGATAGGGATACGCAAGGCGATGGGAGCGAAGCGGCGCGACGTGCTGTTCCAGTTCATGGCCGAAGCCTCTATGCTCAGCTTCACCGGCGGACTTATCGGGCTGGCGCTCGCTTTCGGAATCACGTCTCTGCTCAGCGGACAGCCCATATTCGGCCCCGGTTCCGAAGTCGGGATAACGGTGACTCCCGACATCGCCCTACTGGCGGTCACCGTGTCGGTGAGCATAGGTCTGTTCTTCGGCATCTACCCGGCCATACGCGCCGCCCGTCTCCACCCCATCGAGGCTCTCAGGTACGAGTAATCCCGCGTTATCAGTCATTTCCGCTAATCCTGTCCTCGTGAAAACGAGGAGCGGGAATCCATGAAGAAGACATCCCCTGCCCCGAGAAAGAAGGCGAATGTCCCTACTACGGCATAGAATTCCCCAAGTCGAGCGAAGAAGAGAGTCAGAAAATCAGGGATTGGGATCTTGCTGGCCTCAGGCGACACGCCGAGGCCCTGGAACTGGAAGACCCTTAAGACCGACCCGAATATGGCCCCTGACAACCGGAAAACTCTGGGTCTTCGGTGATCACTGAAGTAAAATCCCGAAATTTTACTATACATTAGTCTTGCAATTAACCTACCAATAGGTAGTACAATGCTTAGCTAGGGGCTGCTGACTCAGGTTCGCTACTGAACTTGCGCGCCTCCTGATTTCCTGAAAGGGAGGTTCGCGTAGCGAACGACATATGATAGAAATCGCCCGAATCATCGGTATAGCGCTCAACCACAAATGGAGGCTCGCGGCAGCCTACCTGAGCATGGTCGGAGCGCTAATTGCTTTTATCCTGCTTCCCAGATTCTACCGCGAGGCGATAGACTTGATCGTCGAGATGTTCGACGATACCGGGGCATACCCCCAGTCCGCTATTCTGACCATCATCGGAATCATATTGGGCCTGAACATAGTCAGGGGCGCGCTCTCATACTTCCAGAACTATCTTGGCGAAGCCGTGTCACAGTTCGTCTCCTACGACCTCCGAAATATGATGTACAACCATGTGCAGCACATGAGCTTCGGGTTCCACGACCGCCACCACACCGGCGCCCTGATGTCCCGCGCCATAACGGACGTCGAGAATGTCCGAATGTTCATCAATATGGGCCTGATACGAACCCCGTACTTCATGCTTCTGTTCGTTGGCGTCGCGGTAATCCTGCTTCTCAAGGACTGGCGGCTCGGACTGGTAAGCGTAAGTTTTATGCCCGTGGTTATGATCTACTCCGCGATAATCAGGCTCAAGATGCGCCGCCTCTGGCTTATTATCCAGGAGAAGATGGCCGAAATGAGCACCGTGCTCCAGGAGAACTTCACCGGCGTCCGCGTCGTCAAGGCGTTCGCGGCTGAGCCATACGAAGAGGCGAAGTTCGAGGTGCGCAACAGGGAAGTCGCAGGCTACGTCATAGAGGCGGAGAAGATGCGCGCCTCCAGCACCGCATTCATGCTCTTCACCTTCCTGGTAGCAGTCGGGCTGATACTGTTTTTCGGCGGGAGCAGGGTGATTGACGGACACATGACGCCGGGCGAACTGGCGGAGTTCCTCATCTTCCTCCAGATGCTCCAGATGCCGGTGCGTATGGCTGGCTGGCTGGTCAACTCCTACGCCCGCGCCGCTTCCGCGGGCCAGAGACTGTTCGAGATACTCGACACCAAATCGCCCGTGCAGGAAGACCCCAACGCCCGCACACTCGAGCGCCCGAGAGGCCACGTGAGGTTCGAGGACGTAACCTTCAGCTACGACCACACCAAGCGCGTGCTGCGCGGCATAAACCTGGAGGCCCAGCCCGGACAGGTGGTAGCGTTGCTCGGCGCGCCGGGCAGCGGCAAGACTAGCATCGTGAACTTGATACCCAGATTCTACGACGTTACCGGAGGCCGCATAACTGTCGACGGAAGTGACGTCAGGAACGTCACGCTAGAGTCCATGCGGGGGAACATCGGCATCGTGCAGCAGGACATATTCCTGTTCAGCACCACGATACGCGAGAATATAGCCTACGGAAACGTCGCCGCGTCGCAGGAACAGATCGAACGGGCTGCCAGAGTCGCCCAGATGCACGAATTTATAGAGTCGCTTCCAGACGGATACGACACTATGATAGTCGAGCGCGGGGCGAACTTGTCCGGTGGACAGAGACAGCGTATGTCCATCGCCAGGGCGGTGCTGCTCGACCCGCCGATCCTGATTCTGGACGACTCGACCTCCAGCGTGGACGCCAGAACCGAAGAACTTATCCGCCGCGCCATGGAATCGGTCATGGCCGGCAGAACGACGTTCGTAATAGCCCACAGGCTCAGCACCGTCCACCGCGCCGACATCATCGTGGTTATGCAGGACGGCCTGATCGCCGAGCGAGGCACGCACGCCGAACTGCTCGAATTGAACGGCCTCTACCGCGAGATATACGAACTCCAGCTCAGGCCACAGGAAGAGGTCATGCGAGAACTGGAGTCCCCCATCCCGGTGGGCAACGACTGATAACTGAAAACTAACAACTGAAAACCAGGAAGGACTGAACGCCTATGATGATGGGCGGACACGGGTTTGGCGGACACTCCGCCAGGCGCGGACAAATTGACGAGGAAGTATTCGGCTCGGTGTACGACCAGAGAGTCGTGCTGCGGCTGATGCCCTATATATTGCCTTTCAAGAAACTGGTCGTAATCGCCACCATTTCGATGCTGGTCTATATTGGCACGCAGGTATCCGTCCCATGGATAATACGCGTCGCTATAGACAGCTACATAATACCGGGAGACTTCACCGGGCTGACCTGGATTTTCGGGATATTCATCGTTATCGCCGCCCTCAACTGGCTGACAAACTTCACACAGCAGTATTCCATGGAAAAGGTCGGCCAGGGAGTCCTCTACAACCTGCGCCGCGACGTGTTCCGTCACGTTCAGAGACATTCCGTATCCTTCTTCGACAGGATGGAAGTTGGACGGCTCATGTCTCGCACACAGGGCGACGTCGGCCAGTTGCAGGAGTTCAGCGCGCTGGTCGTGATGACACTCGGCGAACTGCTCAGCCTGGTCGGCATTGTGGTCGCGCTGCTTTTAATGGACCTGAAACTGGGGCTTGTCACTATGATAGTCCTGCCGCTGCTGATAGGAACTATGGTCGTCTGGCAGCCGCTGGCCCGCAAAGCCTTCATGGAGATCCGCCGCGCCATATCCATAGTCAACGGCGAGCTTAACCAGAACATCACCGGCGTTCGGGTAGTCCAGTCCATGAACCGGCAGGACCTGAATCTCGAGAAGTTCAACGAACTGAACGTCACACATCGCCAGGCCAATCTGTGGGCGAGCAAAATGTCCTCCGGCCTGATACCCGCCGTTGACATTCTGACCGCAATGGCGATTGGACTTGCCATTTTCTTTGGTGCGCGCATGGTTTCCGACGGAGAACTGTCCGACGTGGGCATTCTTGTCGCGTTCATCCTGTATATACAGCGGTTCTTCGACCCCATTCGCAATCTGACAATGATGTACACTCAGCTTCAACGCTCCATGGCCTCCGGCATTCGCATATTCGACCTTCTGGACTGGCAGCCCGACCTGGTTGACGCTCACGACGCGAAGACGCTGCCCGAAATCAGGGGCGAGATAGAGTTGCGCGACGTCAGCTTCAGCTATGTGCAAGGCGAAGACGTGATCAAGAACGTGGACCTGCATATCGAACCTGGCGAGGTGGTCGCGATAGTCGGACCGACCGGCGCGGGCAAGACGACCCTGGTCAGCCTTCTGTCCAGGTTCTACGACGTGGAGCCGCACCGCGGCGCGATTCTGGTGGACGGCCAGGATATACGAACGGTCGTCAGAAGTTCGCTCGCCCAACAGATGAGCATGGTGCTGCAGGAACCCTATCTCTTCTCCGGCACTGTCAGGGAAAACGTCAAGTACAACCATACGGAGGCGACGGACGAGCGAATGATCGAAGCCGCCATAGCGGTCGGCGCTCACGACTTCATCATGGCCCTGGAGAACGGCTACGACTCATATCTCGCTGAACGCGGCACGAATCTCAGCATCGGCCAGAGACAGCTGCTCAGCTTTGCCCGCGCCATCGTCGCCGATCCCAAGATACTCATCCTAGACGAGGCGACCGCTAATATAGACAGCTACACCGAACTGCTAATCCAGCGCGCGCTGTCAGGGCTTTTGAAAGACAGAACAGCCATAGTCATAGCTCACAGGCTCTCCACTATCCGGGGCGCGGACAAGATAGTCGTCCTCAACTTCGGCGAGGTGATGGAAGTCGGCAATCACAACCAGCTAATGGCCAACGACGGCCTGTACGCCCACCTCTACCACCTGAACTACGCCGCGATGGAAGAACCTGTCGCGCCGATACCCTGACGACAGGTCTTCAGCCAACGCTGCCCTGTCGCGCCGCATCCATATTCCCTGGCTCAGCCTGAATCCACCAGGCGGCGGCCATCGGTTTGCGCTAAAACAGCGGCTGTCGCAAAATCCGGCCCTTCGGGGAGTCAGGAAGACCTTTCGCCCAGGGCAATCGCATCTAAATTGCGCCCACGTTCCAAGAGAATTGCAAAAGCCCCCTCTCCCTGAGACGGGTGATGCATATTAACAACTGAAGAAAGTGGAAAGCGTCAAGGGATGGTGTACGCTGGCCTTACCCGACAAAAGGAGGCTGGCGATGACCTTAGACCTTGACGCTTTCCTGACCGCATTGTACACGATAGTTGACGACCTCTATAAGCGATATTATGTCTGCCGCAAGCCGATTCGTCCCGGCAGGCGCCCTGAACTGTCTGACAGCGAGGTTCTTACTCTGACTCTGTGCGGTCAGTGGTTTGGGACTTCTGAGCGCGCTTTCGTTCGTCATGTGTCAGAGCATTGGACAGGCTACTTTCCAAACATGCTCACTCAGAGCGCGTTCAATCGTCGCAGTCGAGACCTGTGTGGAGTCGTTATAGCATTGTCCGAGGCAGTGGCTGAGGAACTGGGAGCCTATGGCTCAGCCTACCAGGCGATAGACAGTGTTCCTGTGCCTCTGGCTCGGATGTGTCGAGGAGACCGCCATCGTCTGTTTGGGGACGAGTCGTCCATAGGAAGAGGTGGAAGCGACAGACGTTTTTACTATGGCTGTAAACTGCTTGTGTCAGTATCGCGCCAGGGTGTGATAACCGGCTTTCTGATCGTGCCGGCCAGTACCGAAGACCGCTGGGTGGCGGAGAGTTTTCTGTGCTGGCGCAACAACCAGATGGGAAGACCCCGCCAAGCCCAGGACCTCCCGATCCGACGAAATGGCAACAGATATGTCGGAGCCACCGGCCCTATATGGCCCAGGTCTGCCGTTGGCAGGCCAATCTCAGAACCCTATCTTGGAGACAACGGCTTTTTCGGATCCCTGTGGCAGACACATTGGCGACAACAGTATGGGGCGAGAGTATTGACTCCCAAGAACTATATCGGGAGTGAGTCGAAGGCGGCCAGACGGCGACATTGTAGCCTCAAACAGGTGGTGGAGACCATCAATGGACAGTTGGAGGAGGTGTTTGGCCTTCAGTTCCCACGCGCTCGCAGCAAGTGGGGACTGTTGAGTCGAGTGGCGGCCAAGGTGGCCGCTCTCAACGTGGGCATATGGTTGAATCGCCTCTTCGGTCGTCCTGACCTGGCGTTAGCTACGCTCTTCAATCGTTAAAGAACTTATACAATGTGCATCACCCGTCTTAAGGGAGAGGGTTGGGGTGAGGGTGATCAGGTTCAGTGCCTGCCACTACCAGACAGCGGACAGCGTCTTAACGAGTCTTTTACAATCTTCTCGTGTTCCAATAGCGCAAGCACAAACGATCTATAATGTGCTATCATTAGGCTATGCCATACCAGACCGCCACCGCAAACACCGCCTGCCCTGGAGCGCTCGTAGGGACTGTCCCGAACCCTACGAAGCGATTCTGGCATAAACGCGCGTTTATGCCAGAATCCTGGACCGGACCAGAAAAAGTCGTTGACCAGTATAAACTGGTCAAAACTGGTGAAAAAGACCAGTTTCCCCAAATTTACTGGTATCAGTTTTCCAACCAGTTTCGCGCTAAACTGGTACCAGTTTCCGAACCAGTAAGGCTCTTCGGATGTATATCGGATGTATAAGTTGAAATATATGCGCCGCTTGAAACTTAGATGCGATTGCCATGACCTCGGGCCGCTCACTCGTTGACATAAGTTAGGGACAGAAACTACACTCGGTCTTGTGTTCACAAGCGTGAGAAGGGGTAATCACTATGGCGCGAAGAGTCGGATACCATGTAAACAGACCCGGAAGGCGGCCCGAAGACGATGAGGTGGATATACCCATCGCCGCCGACCTGAAATCGGTTCCCGGAACGCCCACCCGCGACAACGAAATCACATACTATGCGCGTGAGTACCCGCTGGAAAGCGTCGCGGTGGAGCACAGCGCGTCCTCACTCTGGGCGCTGGACGTCCGTGAAGACGCCGCGCCGGAGACCGCCCAACTCTACCGGCAGCACCAGGAAGAGATAGAGCCTGTGGTGGAGTGGCTGAAGTCCACCGGGGATATGCAGCCGACCGCCGACCCGACCCCCGGCAAGGACGTAACGGACGCTATACGCGCAAAGGCGCGCGAAGTGGGGTATGGCGAGGTGGGGTTCACCAACTTCGACCGCCGCTACATATACAAGAGCAAGCGGGAGTACGTGCGCGGCGGACTGAGCCATGCTATATGCCTCGCCGTCGAGCAGGACTATATAGACACACAGACCCTGCCCAGCCTGGATGCGGAAGAAGCGCACGGCGAAGCGCATATGCGGCAGGCTGAAATGGCCAGGCAGCTTGTCGAGTTCATACACTCGCTCGGCTACGGCGCGCAGGTGTGGGGCCCCACCTGGCACTTCGGACCGATGATACCCCTGTTCGTGCAGGCCGGGCTTGGGCAGCTCGGCGTGAACGGCCAGCTCCTGTCGCCCCATTTCGGCTCGCGCGCGCGGCTCCAGGTCATCACCACCAACGCGCTGATAACCCACGACAGGCCAGTGGACTATGGGATCACCAAGTTCTGCGAAATATGCCACATCTGCTCGATGCGATGCCCGGGCAGGGCGATCAACCAGAACAAGGTCTGGTTCAGGGGGGTCGAGAAGAGCAAGCTCGACTTCCGGCGCTGCCGCCCCGTTATGACCCGCTATTCGGGCTGCGGGGTGTGCATGAAGGTCTGTCCGGTGCAGAGGTACGGCCTGCCGGAGGTGATGAAACACTACGTGGCTACGGGCAACGTGCTGGGCAAGAACAGCGACAACCTGGAGGGTTACAGCCTGCCGGACAAGGGCTACTTCAAGCCAGGACGCCTGCCCAAGTTCGAGGCCGGTTTCTTCGATATGCCGATGGGAAGGTCCGAAGACCTGGTAATGGACGAGTACCGCGAAAGCATCCAGGAACTCAACGGCGATCAGGATAGCGACCAGGCGCGGGAAGTAATGTGGGCCGAATTCCGTGAAAAGCTGGACGACGCGCTGGAAAAACGCAACATACCCGTGGACATGGGCATGGACCTCGGCGGATAGGACCTAGCACGTTGAGTCAGCTTGCTGATATAGCGCGTTTCCGAATCAACCCCAGAGAAGTTTTCTACGGCTGGTGGCTCGTCGGGGTCAGCGGCTCGATAATGGTTATATCCACCACGCCCATGTTTCACGCCATGGGCCTGTGGTTCGTAGCGCTGGAACACCACTTCAAGTGGAACAGAACTCAGCTTTCCCTTGCCTTCGCCTTCACCCGCATCGAGGGCGGAATCCTTGGCCCTGTCGAGGGGATCCTTGTAGATAAATTCGGTACCCGACGCCTCGTGTTGATAGGCATGACCATCATGGGTATCGGCTGGATTCTGTTCAGCCAGATACAGAACATCACTGTATTCGGCTGGGTATTCCGCGACTTGTGGATGTTCTACCTCATCTACATGGTCATTGCGCTCGGTCAGGGCCTCGGCAGTTGGCTGCCGCTAATGACCATGTTGAATAACTGGTTCAACCGCCACCGCGCCAAGGCCATGGGCTTTTCCAACTCGGTCAGCAGGATTGGCACGCTGGTTCTCATTCCCGCCATCGCCTGGGCGATAGACCCCAAATTCGACCGGCTCGGCTGGGAGAATACAGTCGTCATCATCGGCATCGTCGTTCTGATAGCGGTGTTCCCGTTGACGAGACTCATACGCAACCGCCCCGAGGAATACGGACTTCTGCCGGACGGGGACAAGCCGGAAGACCAACTCACTGACCAGGCGGACAAAACTGAGCGTCCCCGCGCCAGAGCCGATGACAATACGGACTTCACCCTCAGACAAGCCATTATGACGCCCGCGTTCTGGCTTATCAGCGTGGGCCACGGCTTCACGTCCATGATACTCATAGCGATGATGGCGCATCTGGCCCCGATGATGGACGACCGGGCGTATTCCCTGCAAACCTCGGCTTTCGTGATAACCGCCTACACCGCCGTCTCGATGGTATTCCAGATAGTGGGCGGCTTCGTCGGCGACCGCGTTCCCAAGAGATACGCCCTGTTCGTGTTCACTTGGATACAGGCGAGCGGGGTCTTCCTGCTGACCTTCGGCCCCGCAACGCTTCCGGTGGCATACGGGTTCGCGCTGCTGTTCGGGATAGGCTTCGGCGGGCGCAATCCCCTCACCGTCTCCATACGCGGCGAATACTTCGGGCGCAAGTCGTTCGGCAAGATAATGGGCATTTCACAGGTGCCGATGAACATTCTGCTGCTGTCCGCGCCGGTGTTCGCGGGCGTCGTTCGAGACTCCACAGGGGAGTACACCATCGCGTTCGCCACGCTGGCATGCCTGAATATGCTGGGCGGCCTGCTCTTCCTGCTGGCCCACCCGCCAAAGATCAAGTAACCACCTCCCAAAGCCCATATAGGACTACGAACAATGCCGATCATAGACCACAATAACGCCGCTGAAGTCCCCTGGAGGCCGAACTACCGCAAGTGGCTCATCACTGAGCCTGGGGACGGCACAACCGCCATTGACGCTTCGGTCAGCGAGGTCGGAGTGGGAACCGGAGCGCCGCTGCACACCCACGAGGACGACGAGCTCATCGTGATTCTGGAAGGAACGCTCCGCGTGCGTATCGGAGACGAAACGCTCGACGTGGGCGCCGACCACACGATAGTCGTTCCGCCCGGACAGCCTCACGGCTTCGAGGCCGTGGGCGACTCTCCGGCGCGTATCGTGGGCGTCTTCCCAGCTAAGGATCCGTTCCTCCGCACCGAGTTTCTCGAAGGCGGTCCGCCCAGCCTGGACAGAGGCTGAACCCGCTCCCCTACTCGATTACTCGCAGCATGGGGGACTTGCCGGCGCGTATCGTGGGCGTCTTCCCAGCTAAGGATCCGTTCCTCCGCACCGAGTTTCTCGAAGGCGGTCCGCCCAGCCTGGACAGAGGCTGAACCCGCTCCCCTACTCGATTACTCGCAGCAGGTGGTCCCGGGCGGGCGAAAGGGACTCTACCGGAATCGGGGCCATGCTTCCGCCGGGCGGCTGCCACAGTATCTTGAACATGGTGGATCTGCCGCGTGTCTCTGCCATATACTCGACCCTGACCGGGTATGACCCCGCGCCTATGAGTATCTCCCCTTCCCTATCCACTTCCTCAGAGGGCGGGTCCTGGGCTATCAGGTCGTCCTCTATATAGAACTTGACCGGGCCTGACACCTTTTCCACGCCGAATTTGTGGTCGCCTATCCGCTCGACATTCAGCATACCCTTCCATACCGCCATGTGCGGCTCCTCTATCACGGGAAAGTAGTGGAATACGTCCAGCGAAGGAGTTACCTGAACTGCGTCGGGCAAGCCGGACGCATCTCCGCTCTCGAAGAACCGGCCCACCGCGCCCACGGGCCGCACACTCCCCCTGTACAGTTGGCTGAACTGAATCGGTTCGAGCGCGCCACCCGGCGGCCTCCAGAGCAGGCGTATAAACCCGTCCGGTTCGGTTACGCTGCCCCTTATTGACAGCGCGTGCAGACCAACCGCCGGCGCAACCTTCGCTCTCGGCTTCTCGGGCCCGAGGATGCGGCGCCCGTCCAGCTGGACAGCTACGTCGAGACTGCCATCCAGTACGAACTCGTACTCGCCCTCTGCGCCGACATTCAGCGCGCCCGTGATACTCAGGTCGTAGGGATACTCTTCAGGGCCATCGCCGGTATGCCAGACGGACTCGTTTACAGGCGGAGGATTCTCGATAACGGGTTCATTCCAGAGTGTATATGACACGTTCAAGCCCTGTCGCTCCGCCAACTGCTCACGGCTGACGAATCCTGTGTAGAACATCGGCTCGCCGCCGCTTGGCGCGGTAACGACGTTGAACCGGGCGTCGGGATAGTAGGCGCGCATCAGCTCCCAGAACCCCTTTTCGCGCGGCTCGAAATAGACCGCCGCCCCATGCCATACCTGCGTGGAGTCGAGCGGCAGTGTTTCGGGCGGCTTAACAACCTCCACCCTGGGACGATTGCCCAGAAGTTCTCCGGTTAGCCCAAACAGGAACTGGCGCGACACCCATATCGAGTATCCCCGCCGCTGCTGCTCGACATGGCTGCGCGCCATGAGAACCTCATCGGTTGAGAACTCCGCATAGACTCTGGGGTCGTTCGCCTGATCGTCGAAATAGAATTCCACGTTGATGTAGGCGATGACGGCCAGAACGCCTAGAACGGCGGGCAGAGCGTACTTCCGCACATGGGGCCAGGGCGCGGCGCGGCCCACGGCCCAGAGACGTTCCAGCGGGTAGGCCGCGAGCGCGGCCACCGCCGGAATAGCGAGTATCGAGCGCAGGGATTGGGGGGACTCCCAGGGAACTGTCAAGACCCCGGGAAGCACCATGAAAAACACCCAGAAGGGCAGAGCGAACAACGCGGTGTTTCGCCACTGCGTAAAAGCGAAGAAAAAGCCGAGTACGAACAGAGCGCCGATGAAGAAGTCCAGCATAGGCGCGTCGGGGAGGTTGTGGCGCGGGTTGGGGTCGCCGCGCCGGTTGAACATCAGGAGATGTTCTTCCAGGCTCTCGTTTATCTGTTCAACCCACTTGTCGCGCGGGGTGATAGTGAATACGGACGTAGTTTGGGAGCGGGTGAAGAAGTCTTCCGAGTTGTCCACTGCGAACTGCACCACCGGGGCGGCGACGAACAGGGAGGTCACTATCATAAAGAATACGCTGAGCGCGAAACGGCGAAACGGCGGTCGGCTGACCACCAGATGGTGGATCAACATGAAGCCAAGCACGAGCGGGAACATACGGATCGGGGCGTAGAACCACATCCCCAGGCCCAGCGACGCGCCCGCGAAAGCGTAGTCCGAATGTCTGCCGCTTCGGATAGCGCGCAGGGTCAGCCAGCCTGCGAGCGCGGCAAACAGCACGCCGGTGACGCCGTGCATACCAATCCGGCTCCAGATAATATCCCATCGCATGAACGCCACAAAAAACGCGGCTATCAACCCGGTGAACGCGCCGAACATATGCCGGACGAATAGAAACGTAACCACCACGCCAAGCGCCCCGAACGCCGCCGCAACAAGTCTCGGGGTCGTCATAGCCGCCCCCGCGAGCTTGACCAGCGCGGCGATGGGCAGCAGGAATAGCGTGGGCAGGTTGGTCGAACGCTCATAAACCGGAATCTGTCCCGGATCGCGGGCGTACTGCCGGGCGTGGGAGAGGTTGTCTGCCTCGTCGTACCAGAGTCCGGGCGGCACGTCTTCGAGGTTGTATAGCCTGACCCCCATCGCGACAATCAATATGACGCCAAGCATCAGCCAGGGCGCAAGCGAACGCAGTCCAATCCTGAATCCGCCGTTCGCCTTCGCGCAGCTGACAATACCGGACATACGCCCGTCAATCACGCCAACTCCGGCCAGTAGAAAAATGGCCGCCGCGCCAAAGCAGTACCACGCAAGGGTCAAGCTTTCCGGCCTTTCATATCCAAAGTTTCGGAGCGAGACAGACATCAGCACACAGGCGGCTATTATAGCCATCCATCCCAGATCGCTCCGGGTGAATTCGACATTCCAAAGCCTGAATCTCCACCCAACCGGCTGAGCATGGAGGTCGAACGATAGCTGCGACGGCGCGGTCACGCTGTCTTTGTCGTCGGTCAAACCGGACCATTTTCGGCGCGCGCGAACGGATTCGAGCGCGAGACACGCAACCGCGACAATCAGCGGCGCAACCGCCCACTGAAGGCCGCCGTCCCGAATGAACACCTGCGCGAGCAGCGCCAGGAGCACGGCGGAAGCCACAAGAATGAATCTGAGGGATGCCGTGCGGGAGTCTCTCATGCGGTCGGCTCTGTCCTTACCACGTCCGACTGGTACAGGTCTCGTATCCGTCGCTCGGTATAGCCCAGGTGGGCCAGAATCTCGGCGGTGTGCTGGCCAAGAAGCGGAGTGGGCAGTCGAGGGAGCGTATCGGTATCGTCGAACGATACCAGGTTGCCGCTCAGCCGTATCTCGCCAAGAGTCGGGTGTGTGAGCATGACGGCCATGCTGTTGGCTTCGGCCTGCGGGTCTGAGAAGAATCCCGTGTTGTAATCATCCACCACGGGCGCGCACGGCACGTCGTGAGAGCGGAGAGAGCTGAGTATCTCGCCTGCGGTCAGGCGGTTGAATACCGATTCGACGTGGGACTCCTCCGGTTCAGTCTGGTCCATGAAGTCTCCGAGCGAGGCGAGGGCGGCGAGCAGATTCACGCGGGCGACGCCGGTGTCCACGGCAAGATATATCCAGCCATCCGCGGCGCGGTAGAGGCGGCGGAACGGTCCGACTCCAATCTGCTCCCGCGTGGGCAGGCATCTTGGAGGTTTACCGTCGTATTCGAGAAAGTCGTCGGCGCCCATTATCGTCCCACTTGCCAGGAGATTCGTATCCACCTTCTGCGCGATTCCGAAACGCTCCCTGGCTACAAGCCCGAGAACGGCGCCGAGCGCACCAAGCGCGCCGCCGGTGTAGTCGCACGGAGCGAGCGCGGACAGATAGACAGGGGGCGAGCCATACCCGCCCTGGGCGCGCTGGAGTCCGGTAATCGCCTGGGCTATGGGGTCAACGCCCGGACGCTGGGCATACGGGCCATCCCAGCCGTATGCGGTTATGTGCGCCTGGATAAGGCGGGGGTTCAGTCTTTGGAGGGTTTGCCGGTCGAGTCCCATCCGGTCTGTTGCGCCCGGCCGCATATTCGCCAGGATAGCGTCGGAAACGGACGCGAGCCTGCGCGCTATCTCTTTACCGTCCTCGGTGCGGGTGTTTACGGAAATGGCGCGCTTGCCCGCGTTGAACGCGATGAATCCCGCGCCCCCCGCGGGCCGGGATATATCGCCGTCAGGCGACTCGAACTTCACCACGTCCGCGCCCAGATCGGCCAGAAGACGGCCCGCAACAGGCCCAGCTATGACGTTTGTCATCTCCATAACACGAACACCCGCAAGCGGAAGCGCGGTAGTGTCGTTATCACCTGGCTCTATCCCGCCAGGGGGAAGATCGGGCAGGTAGGCGTCGGTCTCGGCGTCCGGCCTGGGAGCGCGGACGCGAGCGGGAGTTTTGGACAGCTTTATAGGCAGGCCGGTCATACGTGTCGCGCCCAGCGCCGGGTCGTCCAGTTCATGGACAAGGCCGTTGTGCAGAATCTGCGGGTCGCGCATCGCCTCTTCGGCGGAGCGCACCAGGTCGCAGGGAACATCCGCGGCGCGCAGGTCTTCGATCCAGTCCGTGGATGGCCGGGTCTTGAGCGACGCGGCAACCAGGTTGAACAGCCACTTTCTAGCCGCCTCGTTCCTCGGCCAGCGTCCATCGCCATATTCTTCGGGGTTGGAGAATATAATATCGGCAACACCGATGACCGCGGCGGCGAGGTCAACAAACCCGGAGTGTATGCAGCCAAGCTGTATCCACTGCCCGTCCGCGCACTCGAACACGCTGTAAAACGGGCCGCCGCCCTGCGGGGTCGGGTTGAAGGGACGGATTGGGATCTCGTCTCCTATCGCCTTTGGTGAATATAGAAGCGCGCCCGCCATGAGCGACGTCTCGACTCGCCCTCCCCTGCCCGTCTTCTCGCGCCGGTAGAGCGCGGCGGCAATGCCCAAAGTGGCGAGCAGCGCGGCCCCCACATAGGCTACCGGATGCGCGACGTGAATCGGCCCGCCTCGGTATGAGGGCTGGCTGGCCAGAATGCCGGTTCGCGCCGCCACCAGGTCGTGGTCGGCGGGTTCGTCTTTCAGTGGGCCGTCGGCCCCGTAGCCGGTGATCGAGCAGTGAACGATGCGCGGATTGCGGCCAGCGAGAGTGTCGAATCCGAGCCTTTCCCTCATCGGTGATGAGGGGGGCAGATCGTCGAGGAGCGCATCGGCGCCCGCGCACATTTCACGCAGTCTGTCCGGGTCGAGGCGCACTGTCTCCTTGCCCCTGTCGTAAAGCGCGAATATGTCCGGCTCGCGGACTATATCGGCATCGTCCAGGAGCAGGCGAACGACACGCGCGCCGTTGTCCGCCAGGAACATGGAGGCGAGGGCCGCAGCCAGTCCGCCGGACAGGTCCAGAACCGTTATGCCGCTCAGGGCGGAGGGTGTGTCAGACATAGATCACCGCAATCTTAGACAAGCAACGGCTATTGTGCTGACACAGGGTGAATTGTGTCAAGCGCCGCGAACCGGCTCAGGACGTCATGGGTCGTATTCATCTTCGCAGAGGTAGCGGCCTTCCTCGTCTCCGGCGCAGTCTTCGCAGTCGCACTCCTCCAGGAGTGTGCAGTCTTCACACAGACAGAAGCCGTTCTCGTCGCGCTCGCTGTGATTGTCGACGCAGTCTTCGCAATAGCAGGACTTGGCAAGACCTATCAAGTCGTCGAAGAACTCTTCGTCGTTCAACATGCTCTCGACCAGACGACCGGGGAAGGCGCGAGACGGGAAGGCGGGACAGTAGGCCCTTATGAATCCGATTCTTTCGTCCCACATTCTGCGCGCTTTGTCGAGTTGTCTCTCCGGGTCTTTGGTGAAGTTCTTGCTCGTTCGGACTATGAACTGGTAGATGTGTTCGTCTTCTTTCATGCCGTGCAGGGCCATGTACCTGGACTCGGCCTTGTCCACACATTGCTGGCAGGAGCAGTATTGGTGGGTCTGATCTGAGTCGTTAATGGGCTGGGACGGAGCGGGCCGGGATTCGGGCGAGACCTGAGCCTGGGGCTGGGGCTTTGGCGCGACGGCCTTGCGTCTGCGGGACGGGGCGAGCAGAGGGAAGCCGTGTCCGAGTAGTTCCTTTGCTGCGGCTATGCGGAGAGAGGGACTGAAGCTCTTTATCAGGCCATTCATGGCATCCAGGAAGAAACGGATCATATTGCGTCCGCTTCTGGTGAACTTCTTCGTGTAGTCGGCGAGTTCGAGTTCGGCGGCGCTGAGCTGTGCCTCGACATCGTCCACAATCCTGCGCTGGGCGGAGTCTCTTGGAGCGCGAGGCTTTCGGTTGGCCTCGACGAACTGGATTCCCTGTTCTATGCCGAGTATAGCGAGGACTCTGCTGGCCATTAGCTGGTGGCCGGGAGTGAAGTTGGCGAACTCGCCTTCCATGGCGAGGAAGAGGAAGCGAACGATGCCGCGACCGTTGTCGGTTTCCTCTCGGATGATCTGTTGTAGTTCAGGGTATGGGGTCATTGGTTTTTAGCTCTCAGTTCTTAGTGTGCGATCATACATATGTTCTTATAGGGCAGTATAGGGGATGATGGGAGTTGCGTCAAGGGGCAAATTGTATCCAAAGTCTGGCTCGGTTCGTAGATATAGATAGTGTAGAATGGGTCTATACTTATATTGCATATCCCCAAGCAGCCCTCGGAGTAAACAATGCTGAACAAACTTGGACGAATCACGCGAATCAGACAGGAACGCGAAGGCGCGCCTTCGCCGCCGGGCCAGTTCGTAACAGAAAAGTTTCCGGTGCTCACCTTCGGCCCGACACCCAGAATAGACCTGTCCACATGGCAGTTCAGGATATTCGGACTTGTGGAAGAGGAGATTACTCTCGATTGGGAACAGTTTAATGCGCTTTCGCAGGTGACCCTTGACGCGGAGTTCCACTGTGTAACGCAGTGGAGCAAGCTCCAGAATACTTGGGAGGGCATCCTCTTCAACGACCTGATGAAACTGGCCAGGCCGAAGCCGGAGGCCAAGTACGTAATGGCCCACTGCTACGGCGGATACACGACCAACGTCGCGCTCGAAGCGCTGGAAGACGACGACGTCCTGTTCGCGCACTCCCACGACGGTGCGCCCCTCACCCCCGAACACGGCGGCCCGATGCGCCTGGTCGTGCCAAAGCGATATGGCTGGAAGAGCGCGAAATGGGTCAACGGGATAGAGTTTATGGCCGAAGACGCGCCGGGCTTCTGGGAAGTGCGCGGTTACCACATGGAGGGCGACCCCTGGAAGGAAGAACGCTTCTGGAGCAGCCTGAGATACTAGGTTCTGTTGATATTTGAAACTTCATCCCGTCATCCTGGCATTGAGCCGTAATCCAGCACTCCAAATAGGTGTAATTGTCACGAAATTAGCCACACACCGCCCTCTGGGAGAGAATTGCATAAGTCTTATTGCCTGCTTGTCTATTCCCTGGCAACGAAAGGTATTGAAGCTAAACACCCTCACCCCAACCCTCTCCCTTGAGACGGGTGATGCACATTGTGTAAGTCCTTTAACAATTGAAGAGCGTAGCTAACGCCAGGTCAGGACGACCGAAGTGGCGATTCAACCATATGCCCACGTTGAGAGCGGCCACCTTGGCCGCCACTCGACTCAACAGTCCCCACTTGCTGCGAGCGCGTGGGAACTGAAGGCCAAACACCTCCTCCAACTGTCCATTGACGGTCTCCACCACCTGTTTGAGACTGCAATGCCGCCGTCTGGCCAGCTCCGACTCGCTCCCGACATAGTTTTTAGGGGTCAACACTCTCGCTCCATACTGTTGTCGCCAATGTGTCTGCCACAGGGACCCGAAAAAGCCGTTGTCTCCAAGATAAGGCTCTGAGATTGGCCTGCCAACGGCATATCTTGGCCATATGGGGCCGGTGGCTCCAACATATCTGTTGCCATTTCGTCGGATGGGAAGGTCCTGGGCCTGGCGGGGTCTTCCCATCTGGTTGTTGCGCCAGCACAGAAAACTCTCCGCCACCCAGCGGTCTTCTGTGCTGGCTGGCGCGATCAGAAAGCCGGTTATCACGCCCCGGCGCGATACCGATAAAAGCAGTTTGCAGCCATAGTAAAAGCGCCTGTCGCTTCCACCCTTTCCTATGGCCGACTCGTCTCCAAACAGACGATGGCGGTCTCCTCGACACATCCGAGCCAGAGGCACAGGAACACTGTCTATCGCCTGATACGCTGAGGCATAGGCTCCCAGTTCCTCAGCCACTGCCTCGGACAATGCTATAACGACTCCACACAGGTCTCGACTGCGACGATTGAACGCGCTCTGAGTGAGCATGTTGGGAAAGTAGCCTGTCCAATGCTCTGACACATGACGAACGAAAGCGCGCTCGGAAGTCCCAAACCACTGACAGCACAGCATCAGAGTAAGGACCTCGCTGTCAGACAGTACAGGGCGTCTGCCAGGACGAACCGGCTTGTGGCAGCCATAATGTCGCTTATAGAGGTCGTCAACTATCGTGTACAATGCGGTCAGGAAAGCGTCAAAGTCTAAGGTCATCGCCAGCCTCCTTTTGTCGGGTAAGGCCAGCGTACACCATCCCTTGACGCTTTCCACTTTCTTCAGTTGTTAATATGCATCACCCGTCTTGAGGGAGAGGGGGTCTTTTGCAATCGTCTGATCTGGATTCCCGCTTTCGCGGGAATGACGGGAAATGTCAACGCGACCTGGACTCAAACCACGCAGTGGCCAGCCGAATAGCCTGCTGACAATGCCCACATTCGTCGAGTCCACAGTGTCAGCCGTTACCCTATTCATTGGGGCGACGGTTCTCTCGACCGTGGGATTCGGTATCGGGATGACCACCATTCCGGTTCTGCTGTTCATCCTGGAGCCGCAGACAGTCATCGTGGTCGTGAACACGGTGTCCCTCGCCCTGTTCGTACTGATCGTCTATCAGAACCGAGAGGAACTCCCCGTCCGAAGTGTAGTCCCCTGGGGGCTCGCGGGCCTGGCGGGGGTGCCGGTGGGTGTGCTGGTACTCAAAGGCTCCGACGCCGGACTGCTGAAAATAGCCATTACCACGGTCACAATCGCCCTCACGCTGGTTGTGGCGTTCAACGTGAGAGCCAGGATTCCGAGAGGCATATTTGTGGGGCTTGTGGTGGCGTTCCTGGTATCGGTGACGCTCAACGCGCTCGGAATCGGCGGCCCGATAATGGCGCTGTACGCGCTCACGCAGAACTGGTCGCGTAACGCAGTGCGCGGCGCGCTGTCGCTCTATTTTCTGTTTGTGGAGGCCGCGGGTGTGGTCGGATACGGCATTGCCGGACTCCTCACCGCCGAGCGCATAGCACTGATTCTGATAGCGGTCGCGCCGGTGCTGCTCGGATTCTGGCTCGCCACATACCTGGTGAAGCGAATGAACGACACTGTTTTCAGACGGGCGACCGTGGTCGCGATTATAAGCATGAGCGGGCTGGTTCTGGCGCGAGAGATAGCCGCGCTTTAGCGTGATATGCGCCCCTTGTGCTAATCTGGTAACACGCCGAAACGGAGACCACATTCTCGCCGCCGCGCCATTAGAATCCGGCTGAAGGAGAACCCATGAAGATAACCAAAGTAGAAGCTGTTGGAGTCAGCCGCTACCTGTTCGCGAAGATACACACAGACGAAGGAATCACCGGCGTCGGCGAATCGGGCGCGTGGGGCTTTCTCGAAGCGTCCAAGTCCGCGATAGAGCTGTTCGGGAGATACCTCGTCGGCAAGGATCCGCTGCGTATCGAACACCACTGGCAGTATATGTACCGCTACTCCCACTTCCGGGGCGCGGCCATAATGGGCGCGCTGAGCGCGCTGGACATCGCCATGTGGGACATAGCCGGCAAGCGTTTCGGCGTCCCGACATACCAGCTTCTGGGCGGAAAGACGCGGGACAAGGCGCGGGTTTACTACCACGTGTTCGGCGACACGCGGGAGACGCTTGTGCAGGGTGTGAAGGACGCTAAGGCACTGGGTTTCACGGCGGTCGGACACCTCACTCCGTTCCTGGATGAGCAGCGCGACGTTCCCTATTTCAAGACCCACGCCAACAAGATAAAGGACGCTATCGAGGCCGTGGGCGCGTACCGCGACGCCGTGGGCGACGACGTTGACCTTTGCATCGAGATTCACCGTCGGCTGACTCCCGCGGAGGCGATAGCGCTGGCAAGGGGCATCGAGCAGTTCTACCCGTTCTTCTACGAGGACCCGATACTGCCCGAGAATTTCGACGCTATGGAGCTTGTGGCGCAGCACATCAACATACCTATCGCGACCGGCGAACGCCTGCATACGATTCACGAGTTCGAGATGCTCCTGAAGCGCGGAGCGGTGCAGTATGTGAGGCCGGACGTGTGCATGGTCGGCGGAATCACACACGCCAAGAAGATCGCGGCGCTCGCCGAAGCGAACTACGTAGGCGTCGTACCGCACAACCCTCTGAGTCCGGTGAGCACCGCCGCGTGCCTCCAGATAGCGGCCTGCATCCCGAACTTCGCGCTGCAGGAGTACCCCACCGGAGAGCATGAGCCGCCAAAGTCGGAGATAGTAAAGTCCGCGGTCAGGCAGGAGAACGGCTACCTGATAATACCGGACGCGCCCGGTATAGGCATAGAACTGGCCGAGGACGCGGCGGAGAGACATCCGTTTACTCCGAGAGTCGTCTCCACCCGCCTCCACGAAGACGGCTCGGTAATAGACCAGTAGAGAGTCTTAAATGTCCGTAGAAATCAGAACCGTCACTGACGAGGAGTTTGAAAATTGGTCTCGGGCAGAGGCGCGCGGCTTCGGCGCTCACGCCTCGGACGAGTATGTTCGGATCGCCCGCTCGTTCGCCGAACTCGACAGGACTTTCGCCGCCTATGACGGTGAAGAGATAGTCGGCACGACGACTACCCGCACGTTCACCATTACCACGCCCGGAGGAAGCGTAAAGCTGGGATTCGTGGACGACGTGACCGTCCTGCCAACCCACCGCAGGCGCGGCATAATGACCCGGATGATGCGCGCTCAGTTGAGCCAGATGCGCGAGCGCGGCGAGCCTCTGGCCGCCCTGACGGCCTCCGAAAGCCTCATATACGAGCGCTTCGGTTTTGGCATAGCAACGTGGGTTAACCAGTGGAAAATAGATCGCCGCCACACCGCGATGAGGATACCTCCGCGCGCCGGAGGAGCGCTTCGGTTCATATCCCCTGAAACGGCCCGAGAGGAGTGGCCGCAACTCCATGCCAGAGCGCGCAAAGACCGGGTCGGCATGGTGCATTACGACGCCGGGTACTGGAGATTCGCTCTGGGGGAATCCGAGATACTGAGACGGGGAGCGACCGAGTTCTTCCACGTCGCCTACCTGCGAGGCGACCACGTGGCCGGACTGTGTTCTTATCGCATATGGGAGAGCGCGGTCCGCGTCATATTTCTGCTGGGCGAGGACGCCGAGGTAGAGGCCGAACTCTGGCGATTCTGTTTCGGGATAGACCTCATAACCGAAATACACGCGTTCGCGCAGCCCACCGACGATCCGCTACCGTGGCGTCTGGAAGACCCACGTCGCCTCCAGATGTCTATGCGCGACCATATCTGGCTGAGACTGGTGGACGTGAGAGAGGCGCTGGTGTCGAGAGGCTACGCTGAACCGGGCGGTCTGACTCTGCGCGTACATGACAAGTTCTGTCCCTGGAATGACGCCTTGTACACACTGGAAGGGAGTCCGGCGGTATCAGAGTGTACTCGCAGTGGAAGCGCGCCACAGATCGAACTGGGCGTGTCCGACCTTGCGGCGGCGTATCTGGGCGGAGTATCGTTTTCCACGCTCGCCCGAGCTGGCCGAGTCGAGGAACACACGCCCGGAGCGATGGCGTCGGCTGACCGTATGTTCAGAACGGGGCGTTCGCCCTGGTCCCTGGAGTTGTAGAATTCTACCAACCCGCGCGGACGCTGTGCTAGAATACCTATTCGTAGCCTTAGTGTGACACGGATCCCCGACCAATACGAGCCGGGGATACAGGATATTCCGCTCGTCGCGATTACAGGAGAAACCCAATGGATGTACCCACCTTGAAGCTAGACGAAAGAACGATGATCGGAAAGAAAGTCCGACGACTGAGAAGGCAGGGTGTTATTCCCGTCCATGTTTACGGCGCGGGAATCGAGCCTGCCAACCTCCAGGTGGACGACCGCACGCTCAATCGGCTTCTTCCACAGGTTGGCTCGAACATTCCCGTTGCGGTTGAATATGAAGGCCAGCATGAAGAGAACATCTGCTTCGTGCGCGAGATACAGCGTCATCCGGTAACCGAAACGGTGATCCACGTGGATTTCCTCAGAGTTGACATATCCCAGACGGTCGCGGCTGAAGTGCCTCTGATGCTTGTTGGGACTTCGCCCGCCGTGACGCAGATGGCGGGAACGATCCTGCAAAACCTCCAGTCGCTTTCAATAGAAGCCCTGCCGATGAATATGCCCGCCCAAGTGTCGGTGGATATTTCGGTACTGGTTGATTTCGATACCACCCTGGCCGTCAGCGACGTGGAAGTGCCGGGCGACGTAACCGTCCTGAACGACCCCGTGGATGTGATCGTCCGCGTGGCCCCGCCGAGACTGGAAGTTGAGATAGCCGAGGAGGACGCTGAGCTGGAAGAAGGCGACGAAGCCGCAGAGGACGGAGACACCGAGGACTCCGACCAAGAGTAACAACCCCACCAGCGGAATCCAGTAACAAATCGCCCCGGAAGCGGATTCGGGGCGATTTGATTTGCGCGAACAAATATGCCCGGGAAGTTGGCCATCCCCTGAGATGTGGGCAGGGTATCATTGACCCAGTTAAGTGCGGTTCATATAATCCGAATGCCGGTTTCAACTCTGGTCAAACTCACACACAAGGCGGCAATGTGACACAGCGACAGACCACCCCCAGAGATGAATTCGACACGGGTCATCTCATGCTATGGACGGTGAGGGCGGGCATAATGCTGGTCATGGCGATGCCGTTCATTATCTCGAGCGATACGCTGTTTCCCTACATAGTGGGCAAGGCCATATATGCCAGATCGGTCATAGAAGTAACGTTTGGGATATGGCTGCTGCTCATCTTCTTCTATCCACGCTACCGTCCGCGACGGTCGCTGGTCGTTGCGGCGCTGGGCATCTGGCTGCTCATCTCCATGATTGCCGGGCTGGCTGGCATCAGCGCGGTCAGAAGCCTATGGTCAACCTACGAGCGGATGCAGGGCATCGTTGACCTGGCGCACTGGTTCGCTTTCATCGCTATGACCGGGGCCGTCTTTCGGAGCCTGGCGGACTGGCGGACTCTGTTCACGGTCAACCTGATAGTCTGCATGATCGTCTCTTTCCTGGGGATAAACCAGCACTACGGCATATTCGACACGTTAGGAATCGGAATCCGGGCTGCGGACCGCATCGAGTCCACTCTTGGCAACGCGACCTACGTCGGCGCATACACAATGGTGAACGCGCTAATCGGTCTCAGCATGATAGTTCACTCACTCGGCAGCCGGACTCCGGACCGGAGCGAGCGGCCGGAGTCTGTCTCCCGCAGCAGGACCGTGCGTCGCCGGAGGCGCGGGAGAGAGCAGCAGACAACTGCTACCGGAATGCCCTTCAACTATCTCCCATGGCTTCAGTCGGTCTGGGTTCTGTCGGTCATGCTGAACCTATGGGCGCTCTGGCTGACCGGAACGCGCGGCGCGGTCATAGGTCTAGGCGCGGCAGCTCTGGCATTCTCGGTCGGGTACCTGATATGGGGACGGATTCGTATAGCGCGAATGGCATCCTATGCGATGGTGGCGGCTGTGATTATCGGCATTGCGCTGTTTGGCGTTGTACGGACAACCGCGATTCTGGATCCCGTTGTAGAATCCAACACGATGCTGGCGAGAATATCCTCGATAGGGTTAGGAGACGCCAGCATAAGCGGACGTGTGGCAGGCGCACGCGCAGGGCTGTTGGCCTTCGTGGAGAAGCCTGTATTGGGCTGGGGGCCGGAGAACTTCCTGATGGCCTGGGGGAAACACGTTGACGTCGAGGCCGCCGAGCGCGACCGGTTCGACCAAGCGCACAACAAGCTGGTGGAGGAGTTGACGACGAAGGGTACGCTAGGCTTTGTGAGCTATATGCTCGTCTGGCTGGCTATGGCATGGGCTGTGGCAGTTTCCATCAGGCGCAGGCGAGACTACGGACAGCTTGCGGTCCTTATACTGGCCGCCACCATGCTGGCCTACTTCGTCCAAAATACCTTCCTGTTCGACACGCCGGTGACTCTCATGCAGTTCTCGCTCCTGGCGGCATTCGCAATCGCACAGGAATCGTGGGCGAGCGAGCGCGACAAGAAAGCTGCACGCTCCTGGATCCCACAGGGATTGAGCGGCAAGCTGAGTCTCCGGCCTGTGTCGGCGACGCTTCGCACCTCCTGGGGGGCCATATTCCTGATGGCGCTGGTAGCGGTCGTGGTGGTTGGCGCTCTGTTCGCTCTGAACCTACGGGCATACGACGGAGCGGTGAGAGTGCAGCAATTCGCCAGACCGGGGCTGAACGCTTCGTGGGAAGACCGCCTGACGCTCATGGACGAGTCCATTACATCATTCCCGGGACTTGCCAACTATCCCCGCCGACACCTTATCCGGGATTCTTTCGACAGGCTGCCCTCGCTTTCGGACGATGAGTTCTGGGGCGCGGTGGAACTGATGGAGAATACGGGCGATGACGCGCTCGAAGTCGAGCCGGATAACTGGAGATTCATCGCGATGATGATACATCTCTACCAGATAGCGGGAGAGCGAGACAGCGAGTATCTGGGAAAGGCGAGGGAGCATCTCGACAGGATGGCGATTATCGCCCCGAATCTCCCCGATACCCGCATTCTCAGTGAGCAGCAGGACAGGCTGGAGGAGAACAGGGCCACGCCCTGACGCCCCAAGTCCATGCTATCGCTCTTCTCCCTGCCACTTTGCCCGGAAGGTGAGCAGGACGGAGAGAGTCAGCAGTTTCACGTCCAGCCAGGGCGACATCCGTTTTATGTAGATCGTGTCATAGCGCAGTTTGTCGCGTGGGCGCGTGGAATAGCGGCCATAGACCTGCGCGATGCCGGTCAGGCCGGGTCTTACAGCCAGCCGCCGCCCGAACTCGGGCCGCTCACGAGTGAATTGTTCCATCAACTCCGGGCGTTCCGGCCTGGGGCCAACCAGGCTTATGTCGCCCTTCCACATATTTATAACCTGCGGGAGTTCGTCGAGCGCGCGACTTCTGAGAAGGCGGCCCACACGGGTTATTCTAGGGTCATCCTCCTCCGCCCATACCGCTCCGGTAAACTGTTCCGCGTCCGGAATCATTGATCGGAACTTATAGACCTCGAAGATCCGACCTCCCTTGCCGACCCGCGTCTGTGTGTAGAACACGGGGCCACGGTCACTCAGCCATATCGCCAGCGGTATCAGAGTCCAGAGGGCGAGCCAAACAGGGGCCAGAACGATGTGTACGACGGACAGAACGAACAGGTCGAACGGGCGCTTCCACCAGTCTCGGACAGAGATAGGCGGCGCGGAGGTATCAGGTCCGAACTGTTCTTCAGATTCCATGCTCAGAGGGCGTCCACGTATGGGAGAGCAAGCCGGGCGCGAAAAGGCGTGATAGCGTGGGTTTGAATATGGTCGGGATGGGCGGGATCGAACCGCCGACCTCCTGTTCCCAAAACAGGCGCGCTACCGCTGCGCTACACCCCGAACTTGCACATACATTAAGATTACAGGTTTTCCGAATTCGCGGTAAAGGTCAACTTGGTTCAGGCGCGCGTCTCCTGCGCCAATCCACTGCCTGCTCGTATGCGCGCGCGATGCGGAAGAGGTCTCTCTCGGAGAAGGGCCTGCCTATTATCTGCAACCCTATGGGAAGGCCGGATTCCGAGAATCCACACGGCACGGATATGGCAGGCAGACCGGCCAGGGCCGCGGGGCTGGTGTATCGCCTTCTTGCCAGGTCGAGCTTTCCCTGGTAGTAGCCGCCCGGTGAGCCGGTGGAGCGCGCTATCGGAGGCGCGGGAGTCGGGCTTGCGGGCATCAATATGAAGTCATACTCCTCCAGGGCGTTCAGCATCTCATTTCTGACAAGCGTTCTGGCACGCTGGCCCCTGAGATATGTGGCGGCGGGCGTGATGGCGGCGGACTCGAGCCTTGTGCGGGTGTTCCAGTCATATAAATGAGCGCGGGTCTTGAGCCAGGGCATATGGAACGTGGCGGCATCCACGTCCGCGGTGGCGAGGAACACTGCCCCGCTGTGCGCCACCATCGGGAAATCGGCATCTTCTACGTCTGCGCCAATCTCCGCTAACTGGTCGGCGGAGGACACGACCGCGCTCCTGACTTCCGAATTCAGCCCGTCGAAGTCCAGAGCTTCACGAGGCAGAGCCACGCGCGCGCCGCGCGGCCAGTCGCCAAAAGATTCGGAGTAGTCCGGCACCGGCTCCCGCGCCGAGGATGAATCTCTATCGTCGCGGCCGGCTATTGCCTGGAGCATAATCGCGCAGTCCTCGACCGTGTGGGTCATAGGACCAACGGTGTCCAGGCTCCAGCTCATTGGTATCACGCCGTGCCGTGTCACCCTGCCATAAGTCGGGCGAAGTCCGACAATTCCACAGAACGCGCTCGGCCCTCTGATGGAGCCGCCTGTGTCCGACCCTAGCGATCCGGCACACAGTCCACCCGCGACGGCGACGGCGGAGCCGCTGCTCGACCCGCCGGCGGAGCGTCCGGTGTCCCAGGGATTGCGGGGTGTGCCGTAAGGGTGGTTGATAGTGCCGCCGATGGCGAATTCGCTCAGGTTCAGCTTTCCCAGAAGCACCGATCCCGCAGCGTCGAGACGCTCTACGATGGTTGAGTCATATTCCGGCACATGGTCAGCGAGGACCCTAGATCCGCCGCTGGTCAGCACGCCCTTGGTGTAGATGATGTCCTTGACCGCGATGGGTATGCCGTGCAGTCGTCCGCGGTAGTTACCGTTCGCAATCTCCGACTCGGCCCGGGCGGCCTGGGCGAGGGCGGCATCGGACATTACGCTGATGTACGCGCCCAGCGTGGCGTTCAGGCGGTCTATCCGGTCGAGATACGCCCTGGTCAGTTCCAGGGGAGACAGGCTGCGCGACTCTACAAGACGAGCGGCCTCGGCGATTGTGAGCAGGTGAATATCCGCGTCGTTCATCGGCTAAGCCTCCTCTGAGGAGAATACCTGTGCCGGTTCGACGGACATCAACAGGTCTTCGGGTATCTCGTCCAACTCCGTGACGATGCCCGACAGCCTGGAGGCGATGGTCTTCGCTCGCACTTCGTCAATGTCGAGACCGACCACACTGCCGAGTTCCTGTACGTCTTCTATGTTCAGTTCGTTCATAATCAATCTCGGAACGTAGGAATTTGAGTAGGTGCATTCTAACACGTCGCGATAAGACCTTGCACTTTACCGGGGTGATATAACAGGGTCCTTTTTAAGTCGTGACAGGCTGTGTGGAATACTCGGCAGAGAAAAGCCAGAGAGACGCGGTCACATATACCTGGATTTATAGTTGCCGAGTGAAACGCTGGGCATACGCTGGGCGATTAACAGGGAGACGCTGGGGTAGTTTTCACCCAGCGCTTTCCTGCGTTTCCCCAGCGTTTCCCAGCGTTTGCGGCCAAGAGAACTTTTTCTCGCGCCGGCGAACGTCATTGATAAGGTAGGATTTATGGATAGTCTGTCGCGGGAGTTGTTTGTCATGCGTACATTGTAGCGCATCGGAGGCATTTTGTGTAGTAGAAGAGAAACTCAGGCCGACTTTGAAAGGACCTTGGGTGGTATAATCCAACCGACTTTCACTAGCGAATGGAGAACAGACATGGATCTCAATGACAGGGTGGCCGTAGTGACGGGAGCGGGGCGTGGAATTGGCAGGGCAATAGCGGAGAAGATGGCTGCATACGGGGCCTCCGTCGTAGTGGCAGATTTGGATCCGGACAACGCCGCGAACGCCGCAGCGGAGATTCGTGACGCCCACCCCACTATCGAGGTGGATTCCACTGACGTTGACGTAACGGACCGGGACTCCGTGGTCCAAATGGTATCAGACGCGGCTGCGCGTTTCGGGAAGATAGACATACTGGTGAACAATGCCGGAATCATCGGGGCGCCGGGCTGGGAGAGTCGAGAGAGGTCGGACGAAAGCGACTGGGACCAGATATATTCGGTCAACGTGAAAGGCGTGGCGACAGTTTCGGACATCGTGGCCGGGTTTATGAAACCCAACAAGTACGGCAAGATAGTCAATATAGCGTCGGGCGCCGGACGGCAGGGCAGTCCGGGGAACCCGCCATACAATGTATCCAAAGCGGGGGTCATAAGCCTGACGCAAGCATACGCGCTGGAGCTTGCGCCGTTCAATATCAACGTCAACGCAATCTGCCCGGGTTTGCTTTGGACGCCCATGTGGGACCGGATAGCCACGCGAAACATCAATATGGACGACGACCTTAGCGGCCTTACACCGAGACTCGCGTTCGAGAAGGTGGTCGCGGACCGCATCCCGCTCGGAAGGGAGCAGACGCCAGAGGACATAGGCAACCTGGCGGCGTTTCTGGCCTCAGACCTCGCTATGAACATCACCGGCCAGTCCATCAACGTGAACGGCGGGTCCAGGATGGATTGACCGGGGCCGGGCCGGTCAGCCGGGCCGCTTTTTGCCAGTCTTTTCCTCGTACAGCTTCCAGGTGTTGTCGTTGAACGGGTAGTATTTTCCGGGCGAACACTTTTCTATCTCAAGCTGCGCCTTGACTATCTCCTCGACCTCCTCGCGCTGGTGGGCTATCCGTATGACCTCGTCAACCTCCGAGCGCGGCACGACGACAACGCCGTCGTCATCGCCGACTACGGCATCGCCGGGCCTCACCAGCACTCCCCCACACTGCATCGCGTCGTTGACCTGCCAGGGCCAGAACTCCGCCGGCCCCTGCTTGGCGGTCGTGGAAGCGGAGAACACGGGGAAGCCGTAGTCTTTGAGCGCGACGCTGTCGCGCACCGAGCCATCCGTAACCAGTCCGCCGACAGCTCTCTGCATGAGGCGGAAGAACTTGATGTCGCCGCCTATCGAGCTGTATGTCCAGCGCATCGCGTCAACAACCAGCACTTCACCCGGGCCGCAAAGTTCGATGGCGACGTACTCGGCAGATCGGTCGCCCCCAGGCTTGTCCGTGGCCAGATCGGGGCGATGGGGAACGAATCTCAGCGTAACCGCGCGACCTGCCATCTTCTGGCCAAGCCGGAGCGGACGCGCTCCCTCTATGTAGCTCTGGGGCCAGTTCTTCACCCAGAGCGCGTCAATCAGCGTCTGGGTCGGAATTTGCTTGAGGACTTGCAGGGTTTCATCGGAAATCGGGGGCATATCGGGCAATGTACTCCTCCTGTGGAAATTGATCTTGTATCCAACTGATTGATAATAAGTCAGGGCGACAGTAAAATCATGGCAACGACAGACCAGAACCTCCATACATGAAGATAAATGTAATGCCAAGAGGCAATGATGACAACCATGCTAACCAGATGAACCCAAACAATGACGCATACCGGGAATCGCGGGGATTCGACGAGCGTCCCGATGACTGGGAAGACCCCGACAGCGACAACGGTATGCACGACGACAATCGCGCCAACCAGCTTAATCCCAACAACCCTGAGTACGAACGTTCACGAAATCAGTAATAAACAAGTTTGACTGCCGAATGAGTCATGGTATGGACGTAGCCCACAAGATAGGAGAGGACCCGCATGGCCGACATCGAAGCAAGACTTGAAGAACTCGGCATTACACTGCCTGCCCAGCCGCCACCGCCGATAGCCAACTATGTCCCCGGCGTCCGCGTCGGGAACCTGATATTTCTGTCCGGTCTTGGCCCCGCCGACCGAGCGGACGGCACATCGCCATTGGGCAAGGTGGGCCGGGATCTGACGACCGAGGAAGGATACGAGGCCGCGCGGCTGACGGGCATCAACATCCTGGCGCGAATGAGGGGCGAAGCGGGCAGCCTGGACAACGTGAAGCGGGTGGTCAAGCTGCTCGGGATGGTCAACAGCGACCCAGATTTCAACCAGCAGCCCGCCGTGGTGAACGGGTGCTCCGACCTGTTTGTGGAGGTGTTCGGAGACGCCGGACGCCACGCGCGCTCGGCAGTGGGCATGGCCTCTCTTCCCAACGACATCCCGGTGGAGATAGAGGTCATCATAGAAGTGAACGACTGAGGGCTATATCAAAATACCACACCCCCTGAGTCACAGATTCAGGATTCACACAGTCCAGGAGAGTTCTACGCCAGAACCTGCATGGAGTAGCGCGAGCGCATCATGCGGCCCTCGGCGAAGCGTTTGAGGCCCATTTCGGATATGTCCAGGCTTGTCGCCCTACCCTCGGTGATAAGCTCGGACATCACCACGCCTATCATGGGCGACAGCTTGAACCCGTGTCCGCTGAAACCGACCGCCACGTACAGGCCGTCTATTCCCTCGACTTTATCAAGTATGGGATGCCAGTCCGGCGTGGTCGTGAACAGGCCGCTCCAGCCGCCGCGGAACAGCGCCTGCGCCATGCCGGGCATTCGCTTTACGAGCTTCTCGAAGGTGGCCTCGACCATCGGCATATCAACGCCCTGGTTGAATGTGTCGGGGGAGGCTTCCTCATCCTCGCCGACGCCTATCAGCGTGAGGTTGCCCGCGTCCGGTCGGGGCGACATATCGTACACGACGTCGCCGATTATCGGATGGTCCGGCACGATGTCCTGCGGTCTGCGGAGCATTATCACCTGGTGACGGATAGGGCGGAGCGGCACGTCCACGCCCACCGACGCGAGCAGCGGCCCGGACCAAGGCCCCGCGGCCACAACCGCGATTGGAGTCTCTATTCGCCCGCTCTCTATCAGAACGGCGGTTACGCGGTTGGAGCTTATTTCGATTCCAACGGCGGGCGATTCGGACAGTACTCGCGCTCCCCTGTCGCGCGCGGCGTTGGCGTATCCGGTCGTTACGGAGTAGGGGTCGGCATACCCCGACTCCGGCTCATACGCGAACGACTCGCCGTCGTTGGTTCGCACCATGGGCGCAATCTCCTGCACGTCCTCAGCGGTTACGACAGACGTGTCCACACCGACAGACCGCTGCATGGAGACGTTCTCCAGCATGGCGGCGCGGTCCTCTGGGCCGACGATAACGAAGTAGCCGGTCTTGGTGTAGCCGGACGGCATTCCGACTATCTTGTGGAAGTCCCTGAATATGGCGAGGCTTTCCCATGCGAGGCGCGTGGTAACCTCGTTGGAGTAGTGCATCCTGAGTATGGCCTGCGACCTGCCCGTAGAGCCGGATCCCAGAACGTCTCTCTCCAGGAGAACGGTGTCAGTAACCCCGCGTTCGGCGAGGTTGTACAGGATGCCGCATCCCATCACCCCGCCACCGATTACAACTGCGTCTGCCATGCCATACCTCTGTGAGAGTCTGTAACCTGCTATTCGCCTCGCAGCCGTTGCAGTTCGGCCTCCATCTCGGCCATCCTCGCTTCAGCGTACTCCGCCCGGGCCCGGGTTTCCGACATATTCTGGAGCCATCTATCAGCCGCTGGGTCGTAGAACCGCAGCCGCGCATTATCCCAGCACAGATCCAGGTCCAGAACGGTACTGCGCGCCCATACCATTCCGTCCGGTTCACGCTTCATATCGAAACGCCGGTACTCTCCGTCCACCAGATACTCTCCAATCAGCGGTTCGCCGTAGTGTTTGCCGCCGCTTGGGTCATAAAGCCAGTACTCCCTGATCCCTAGCCGGGCGTACAGGTCGCGCTTGTCTCCGAGGTCGTTCGTCGCGGTGCTGGGGGAGCCTATCTCCAGCGCGAAGTCGGGGACCTTGCCTACTTCCCATACACGGTAGGTGTTGTACCTCTCTATCGAATCCATACTGATATCGAAGGCTACGTAACAGTCCGGAGATACCCAACTGTAAGGATCGCCTTCCAAGTAGTAAATGAAGGTGTTGCCGCTCACCGCGACCCGAGGGTCGCTCTCGAAGAACAGCTTAAGCGTCGGAAGTATATCCAGGATGTGTTCGTATTGATAGAATCCGTCGGGCAATGGCATTCCGTCCATTTCGGGATAGACAATTTCGGTATCGGTGGGTTTGCCTGCGGTCAGAACCGCGCGCTTGGAGGTCATAACCCTTACTCCTGCTCTCACTACTACACTATCTCATCCGTCCCACAACATCCCCTTCGGTTATAGGCGATTGTCACTGACTGAAACTATGTCCGCCATGTGATACCTCTATGAGTATCTATCTCGGACCGACTATCTTGGAATTAACGCTAGGATAGCAACTCAACAATGAAGACCGCCATGATGTTGAGAAAGCCCATCCCGACTACAAGCAGCGTGAGGTTGTTGAGTTGCTCATGTATCAGCTTGACACTATTATCGAAGTCCCGCTTTGCGTGAAGAGTCTCATTCATCCTGTCAACATCCTGAAAATCGCAAAATCTGGTAAATCCTGATTCAGAAAATATACTACACGTTGAACAGGATGTGCATGACGTCGCCGTCCTCGACGGTGTATGTCTTGCCCTCTTGTCTAAGCGCTCCCTGTCTGCGGGCTTCGGCCTCGCTGCCGCACCTGGCCATGTCGGGGTAAGCTATTACCTCGGCGCGGATGAAGCCGCGCGCCATGTCCGTGTGAATCCGGCCCGCGGCTCTCACAGCGTCATCGCCGCGCGTGACTGTCCAGGCACGCACGTCTTTCGGGCCGCAGGTGAAGAATGTAACCTGGTCGAGCGCGGCGTATGACAGGCGCACCATCCGGTCGAGTCCCGATTCGCCCGCGCCCAGGGACTCCCTGAACTCCGCCTCGTCACCAGGGTCCATCTGCGCTAGTTCCATCTCCAGCTTGCCGAACAGGGCGGTGCACAGGACACCGTCCGAGGAGACCTGGCTGTCCAGCCTGGCCAGTATTTCGTTCGCCTCGTCCACCTGGTCTTCGCCCGCGTTTACAACGACGATGACCGGCTTGGCGGTGAGGAACTGGAACTCGTTCACGCGCCGCGCCTCTTCGCTGCTCAACGCCTGGTTCCTGATAGGGGAGCCGGACTCAAGCCCGTCCTTCAACCTGGAGATTAGCGCTTTCTCGCGGAGCATCGCGTCGCGGTCACCTCGCCTTACGCTCTTGTTGTTCTGTTCGATCCGCTCCAACCTGCGCTGGAGAATCTCCAGGTCGGCGAAGGTCAACTCGTAGAGCATCGTCTCGATGTCTCGGAATGCGTCAACGCCGTCGCCACCGTCGGGTACGGAGGGGTCTTCAAATGCCCTGGCCGCTATCACCAGCGCGTCGGCAGACTGGATGCGGTTCATGTATTCGCCCGATATTCCCTTTGTCTGTCCGAGGCCATCGGGAGCAGGGGGCAGATCAACGTAGGTGACCTCGGCGTGGGTGGTCTTTTCGGGTCGAAACATTGCGCTCAGAGTGGTGAGCCTGGGGTCCGGCACCTTGGCGACGCCGATGTTCGGCCTGGCGGCAGAGGAATATCCCGCAACTTGGGCGGCCCCTCTGGTGGCAGCGTTGAAAATGGTTGTCTTACCGCTGAAGGGCAACCCGATTATCGCGATTTCCATTAGGGTGTGTCAGTTTCCTTCGTTAGTCGTTATTGGTCATTCGTCGAGCTTGCGAGACTCGCCATCTATCACCGTTGTCCCGTCCTTCGGCTTGTGACGCCCCTTGGCGTCTCCCGACCGACCGGCAACCTCCATGAGGACGTCGCGGGGGGCGAGAAGAATGAACATGAGGCCGGATATGAGCAGGACGAGAAGGTCGTCTATTCTCCCCCACAGGCCCAGAAAGTCGAGATCGAATGGCACGATTACATAGATAATCGCGGCGGGAATCAGGAGTTTCAACCTGAACGGAACGCGACTGTCCATCATCAGGCGCATTATGAGACGCGGTATTCCGGTCATAGTGAGCAGGGTCAGGAGTACACGTATCATATTCCGCCCCTTTCAAAGGTCTTATGTTGATTATAGTACGGGAGTCGGGAATATGGAATGTGAAATCTGGAAGATGCGGGGCCTCTGGGAAAAACCTGGTCGCGCCTAAACGTTCGTTGTAGTGGCTTCGGGCTGCGTGTTATAATCCCGTAGATATTCCCTATGTGATTCAGGAGAACCCGTTTGACTTCGCAGCGGACACGAGACTATGAGTTGGTGATGATACTAAGCCCCGAGGCTACCGAGTCGGAGGCCGCGGAGACCGTAAAACGCATTTCCGACATTATCAGCGAGGGTGGAGGAAGCATCTCCCAGCAGGAAAACTGGGGAATCAGGCGCTTGGCCTATCCCATACAGCGATTCGTCGAGGGCAATTATTTCCTCACCCAGTGTCAGATGGAGGCGCAGGCTGCTTCGGATCTGGACAGGACTCTGAATGCCGCTCAAGATGTTATGCGTCATCTGGTATTCAGACTGGAAAAGTCCGAGATAGACGCTATGAAAGCGCAGGGCGAACGACAGCAACAGGAGCTTGCGAGGCAGGAAGCAGAGGCCAGGGTGGCAGCGGCGCGTGAGGCGCGTGAGAGGGAAGAGGCAGCCGCTCGAGTCGTCGCCGAACGCGCGGCAAGAGAGCGGGCCGAGGCGGAAGCGCAAGCTCCCGCCGAACCGGAAGCGCAAGCCCCCGCCGAACCGGAAGCGGAACCCCAGGCAGCCGCAACCGAGCAGCCTGAAACCGCTGACAGCGTAGAAGGCGCCCAGAATCCGGTGGTATAGCGCCCGTCGTCTAACCCGGCAGTGTTGAGTCTTCTCAAGGCAGATTATACGGCGCGTGATATCGGAGTTCGGACTATCCTAAAAGTTTTCAGCAATAGCTGACATATGCAGGACATGATCCATGTTTAACAAGATAACTATCATCGGCAACCTGGGTACTGACCCGGAGATGCGCTATATGCCCAGCGGCGACTCGGTAACGAGTTTCTCGGTCGCCACGAACAGGCGATACAAGAACCGCGATGGTCAGACAGTGGACGAAACCGAATGGTTCAGGGTAAACGCTTGGGGACGACTTGCCGAAACCACAAACCAGTACTTGGAAAAAGGCAGACTTGTATATGTCGAGGGAAGCCTCAGAAGCCGCTCTTGGCAGGGACAGGATGGGCAGACGCGGTTCAGCAACGAGATACGCGCCCAGGAAGTCAAATTCCTTAGCGGTGGTGCAGGCCAGGTCCCAGGCGGCGGAGCCGCTGGTCCGGATGGCCCGCCTTCAGACGACGACGCGGACGATCTCCCCTGGTAGTAACCGAATACACAAACATCACGACCATGCTCACCCCGGCAGCCAACAGGCACAGCCCAACAAGTATGCCTGCGCAGTCGGCCCAGCGAAAACCATCTATACTTCATTCCACGTAGCAGAAGGTGAGTTGATATGACGACGCAGCCAACAGGAAGACCACCACAGGGGCCGAGGCCCGGCGGGGGCGGTTATAGCCCCAGGCCCGGCGGAGGTGGCGGCTATCGCCCGGGTGGCGGCGGAGGTGGAGGCGGTTATCGTCCAGGTGGCGGTGGTCCTGGTGGTGGAGGTGGCGGCTATCGTCCGGGTGGCGGTGGTCCTGGCGGTGGAGGCGGAGGCGGATATCGTCCGGGTGGTGGCGGTGGCAGGCCCGGAGGCGGAGGCGGCTATCGTCCGGGTGGTGGCGGCGGCAGGCCCGGCGGAGGTGGCGGATATCGTCCGGGTGGCGGCGGTGGCAGGCCCGGCGGAGGTGGCGGATATCGTCCGGGTGGCGCAGGCGGTGGTGGTGGCAGACCCGGCGGCGGATTCCGGCGTGGGAGGCCGCGCTATTACAGCCGCAGAAAGATATGCGGCTTCTGCGTTGACCATATCGAATACATTGATTACAAGGATACCGACCGCTTTCGCAGGTATATGACGGACAGGTGGAAGATAGAGTCCCGTCGCAAGACCGGAGTTTGCGCCAAGCACCAGCGCGCGATGTCCACGGCCATCAAGCGAGCCAGGCACCTGGCGCTGATCCCGTTCAGCCCTGACCACGCAGGCCCAGCCATGCGATGGTCGAGGTAGAGACGATACTCTCCCCAATGGGACCTGTTCGGCTTTGTAAACTGTGATAGACGTGTGCATTTTGGGGTTGAACAGTGGTTGATGAAGCGCGGCAATCGCCATCGAGACGAACGGTAAGATCGGACAGCCGCAGAATCGCGGCGGAGCTTTCGCCTGAAGAACGCCGCCGTCGCCGTCTTGCCCTTATCATAATAGGCGTACTGCTCCTGGCGATTACCGGCATAGTAGTCGCCGGATACGTGATTATTTTCGTTCTGCCCCCGCAGCAGTTGATAGTGCGTGTGGACGACGTGGTTTACACGCGCGGGGACATGGTAAAGCTCCTGCGGATACGACAGAAGGCGTTGGAGCTTGACAACTCCCAGGGTCTCAGGACAACTGACGACATATTCCAGGCGCTTCAGATCATAGTCGAGAACGAGGTCATAGCGCAGGCCGCCCCAAGCCAGGGTGTCTCGGTGTCCCGCGAGGAGGTGGACAACCAGGTACGCGGCTCGATGGCGCCCTCGGAATCCGAGTCTCAAGGCAAGTCCGACGCCCAGGTCGAGCGCGAGTTCCACGAACGCTATCGCCAGTTCCTCAACTCGGCGCAGGTTAGCGAGGGCGAGCACCGCGACCTGGTGCGGAAGGCCATACTGCGCGAGAAGTTCCGACAGTTCGTCGGCGACCAGGTTCCCGTCTATGCGGAGCAGGTCTATCTGCACCGTATAGCGATGAACTACAATGACGAAGTTGACATTATGCAGACCAAGTTCGCCGATGTACTGGGCGACGACAAAAGCCCGCAGCACATCCGCGCCACGGTCAGGGCGATAGCGCGCGAATTCTCAAGAGACCCCGAAACTGTCCAGACCTCGGGAGACCTGGGCTGGGCGCCAATCGGGATATATGAGGACTACGAGCACGACTTCTGGAGCCTGGAGCCTGGCGAGATGTCCGACCCCACTCCGAATGTGCAGGATCCGCAAACCTCCTTCTTCTTCGTCGTGTCCGAGCGCGCGGAGGTGCAGGAGATAAGCCGGCGCAACAGGGAGCAGCTAAAGACGCGCGCGCTCCAGGACTGGGTAAACGAAGAGCGGCAGAACCACGACATATACGCCACGTTCAACTCCAAGGTGTACGAATGGTTCGTGGATCAGCTCAGGGTGAGCGCAAGAACCACGCCCACACCCGCGGCCGACCCGTTCCAGGGCATTATGGGCGGACGATAGACCCCGCCTTTCGAGTTTTCCGTCCACGCCGGCTCCACGCCACTCGATTCGTTCGAAAGAAATTCCTTTGCGCCGGCCCGGCCCGCAATAGTAACCTGAATATCGAAACTCGAACAGGAAGGTCAGCGCCTTGAGCAAAGACACAATTGGAATCGCCCTGCTGGGAATGGGTGTAGTGGGCGGCGGAGTCGCCGACGTCATAAACCGAAAGCGGTCGCACCTGAAAGACATGGTGGGCTGTCCCATCGAACTCAAGGGCGTGCTGGTAAGGGATGTAAACAAGCCGCGCGAGACCCAACTCCCGCGCGGGCTTATCACCACCGACGTAGATGACATACTCTCCAATCCCGACGTGGACGTGGTGGTCGAGGTCATGGGTGGGCAGGACCCCGCTTTCGACTACATTCTCAAGAGCATTTCTCTGGGAAAGCACGTCGTAACCGCGAACAAGGAAGTCATGGCCAGACACGGGCCCGACATCCTGACACTATCTCGCAAGAAGGGCGTCCAGACGCTGTTCGAGGCCGCGGTCGCGGGCGGAACACCGATTATCGCTCCGCTTCTGAGGGACCTGGTGGCCAACGAGGTCGTGACCATACACGGGATAATAAACGGCACCACGAACTATATTCTCACAAGCATGAGCCAGAACGGGGCCGACTTCGGCGAGACGCTGGCCGAAGCGCAGCGTCTCGGATATGCCGAGTCCGACCCGACCAACGACGTCGAGGGCATTGACGCCGCGTACAAGTTGGCGATTCTGGCGACGCTCGGCTTCCGCGCGCGCGTCAGGGATACCGACGTATTCCACGAGGGCATAACCCGGCTTCGAACCCGCGACTTCCAGTACGCGAGCGAGCTTGGCTACGCTATCAAACTGCTCGGAATAGCGACCTCGGACAACGGAGCGATTCAGGCGCGGGTGCATCCGGTCTTCGTCCACGAGGACACGATGATAGCGAAGGTGGACGGCGTACTGAACGCGGTGGAGATACAGACGGACCTTGCGGGTAAACTGCTGTTCCACGGCGCAGGCGCAGGCTCGATGCCCACGACCAGCGCGGTGATCGCGGACATAGTGGACATATCGCGCAATATCGCTGGGAACGTAGTCCCGCCGCCAATCGGAGAACTGTCGGAACACACCCGCGTTCAGCCTATCTCAGAACTACGCACCAGGTACTACGTCCGTCTGACTGCGACCGACCGGCCGGGCGTGCTCGCGCAGGTGGGCGGCGTACTGGCGAACCGGGACATATCCATCGCGTCGGCGATTCAGAAAGAGACCGACGAGGTGGCGCAGCGGGCGGAGATAGTCCTGATGACCCACCGCGCCAACGAGGAAGCCATGCAGCAGGCGATTCGTGAACTGGAGGCGCTGGACACGGTCGCGGAGGTCGGCAACATGGTTCGGGTGGAAGAGTGGTAGATTACGGCTTGGCATTTTTATCTGCCACGCTGTAATCTTGGAAGTCAATTCTCGAACCGTGAGGTGAAATATAAGATGTCAGTCACGTACTACACATGGAAGCGATGAAGCACTTGCAGGAAAGTGAAAGCGGAGCTTTCACAGAATGGACTCGACCTGGATGAGAGAGACTTTTTCGCCCACCCGTTCACGGCTGAGGAACTCAGGCAACTGATAGGCGACGCCCCACTCTCGAACTACTTCTCATGGCGATCCCCGTCGTTTCGCAAACTCGGACTGAAGCGCGAGGAGCTGAGCGACAAGCAGATGCTCGAACTGATGGCCGGAGAGCCGCGCCTGATACGCCGCCCGCTGATTATGACCCCGGAGGGGAAACTCATAGTAGGCACGGACAAGAGTGCGATGGCGGACTTCATATCCGTTCAGGGGGTGAACGACGATGATGATTGACCTATCGGGCAGGGTCGCCCTTGTCACAGGCGGAGCGCGCGGAATCGGGCGTGGGATATGTCTCGCGCTCGCGGGTCAGGGCGCGGACGTAGCCGTAGCCGACCTGAACATGGACGGCGCTGCGGAGGTATCGGGCGAGATAGAGGACATGGGCCGCAGGGCCGAGGCGGTGAGCATGGACGTGACCAGCCGGCCCTCCATAGAGGCGGCGGTGTCGCAGACACTGGACAGGCTGGGCCGGATAGATATTCTGGTCAACAACGCGGGCATTGTCGGAGTGGGCGAATGGTGGGAGCGCGACAAGCCCAGCGATGAAGACTGGGAAATGACCCACATGGTGAACGTGCGGGGCGTAGTCATGGTGTCCGAGGCGGTGCAGGAGCATATGCTCGCTCGCGGGTCGGGCAGAATAGTCAACATAGCGTCCATCGCGGCGCGGCAGGGCAGCGCGGATATCCCGCACTATTCCACGACAAAGGCGGCGGTCGTAAGCTGGACACAGTCCAACGCGCACCAACTCGCGCGGCACGGTATAACGGTCAACGCGATATGTCCCGGTCTACTCTGGACGGATATGTGGCAGGCCATAGCCCGAATGCGCTCGACGGTGGACGGAGAGGACATATCGGGACGCGAACTGTTCGAGCGGGCGGTGGCGAACACGACGCCGATGAAGCGCGAACAGACGCCCGAGGACATAGGCAAGTTGGCCGCTTTCCTCGCCTCCGACGACGCGAGAAACATAACCGGCCAGGCTATAAATGTTGACGGCGGCATACGAATGAACTGAAAATATGCCCCTGATAACCAACCGCCAACTGCCGGAACCTGAAAACCTACAACTCTCATATTGCCGTATCGGGTCACAAGTCGTTACAATGGGTCTGATCGCACAAGTCGGGGCGTAGCGCAGTCGGTAGCGCGCCACGTTCGGGACGTGGAGGTCGCTGGTTCAAGTCCAGTCGCCCCGACCAGTCCGCCCAATTGGGAGGGCATGGACTGCATTTGCAAATATGATGGTTAGCCAAGCGCGGATAGTTTCGCCGAGGAGAGTATCTCCATGACCCGTCACCGCGGCAGGCTGGGAATCCTTATGGGCGGAGGCCCCGCCCCCGGCATCAACAGCGCCATCAGTTCGGTAACCATCGAAGCGGTCAATAGAGGCTATGAAGTAATCGGAATATACGACGGCTTTTCACACCTGATGGAAGGCCGCACCGACATGATCCGCCCCCTGAAGATAGATGACGTGTCGCAGATACACTATCGTGGGGGATCCATCATCCGCACGTCGAGGGCCAACCCAACCCGCCACGCCGAGCACATTCAGAACACGCTTGACGCGCTCCGGCGCCTGAGCATTTCATACCTCGCCACAATAGGCGGAGACGACACCGCGTTCAGCGCATCCGAGGTCTCCAGGCTCGCCGAAGGCCAAATCAAGGTCGCGCACATCCCCAAGACCATAGACAACGACCTTCCCCTACCGGGAGGAATGCCCACATTCGGCTATGAGACGGCGCGACACCTGGGAACCGAAATCGTTCGCAACCTCATCGAAGACTTCCGCTCCACCAACCGCTGGTACATCGTCATCGCCATGGGCAGGGCGGCGGGACATCTCGCCCTGGGCATCGGCAAGGCGGCCGGGGCCACGCTGACCGTCATACCGGAGGAGTTTCCATCCGAACGGATTGGCATAACCGACGTTTGCGATGTTCTCGAAACAGCCATTCTCAAGCGGCGGGTGATGGGAAAAGAGCGTGGTCTGGCGGTGATAGCGGAGGGGGTCGCGGAGAAGTTCGACCCAGAGGAGCTGGCGCGGACTCCCGGCGTGGAGGTCTCACGTGACCAGCACGGACACCTCCGACTCGGAGAGATCCAGCTTGAGAAGATTCTGAAGCGGGAGATACAGAGACGCTTCGAGGATAGGGGCGAAACTCTGCCCATCATTGACAGCACCGTGGGATACGAACTCCGATCTTATGCGCCCATTCCGTTCGACATAGACTACACGCGCAGCCTGGGCTACGGAGCGGCGCGAGCGCTGCTGTCGGAGCCGAGCGACCAGTATCCCGAACACGGAGGGCTTATATGCCTGGTTGACGGCGACATCAAGGTAATGCCGTTCGACCAACTGCGAGACCCTGTCACGGGCCGCACTCGCGTGCGCACCGTCAACGTCGAGGGCGAGGGCTATCTGGTAGCCCGCAAGTATATGATCAGGCTGGAGAGATCCGACCTGGCTAACTGCGAAATGAGAAGCCGGCTGGCAGAGGCCGCCGGAATGACACCGGACGAGTTCATGGAGAGGTTCGGCGGCGTTGTCGAACTGGCAGGCGCGGTATAATACATCTAATCACGCAAAGGACCCAGCCAGGATGGAAAACACCCAATCTCTCGTCAAGACAGCCAATGCCCTCGTCGCCCCCGGAAAGGGCATACTGGCCGCGGACGAGAGCACCCGCACAATCGGCAGCCGTTTCGCCGCGCTCGGTGTCGAGAATGTAGAGCGCAACCGGCGCGACTACCGCGAAATGCTCATAAGTACGGAAGGCGTCTCCGAGTATATAAGCGGCGTCATTCTCTACGACGAGACGCTCCGCCAGAACTGCGCGGACGGCACCCCCATAGTCGAGCTTCTGAACGAGCGCGGCATCATCTCTGGCATCAAGGTGGACACCGGCACGCATCCTCTGGCGGGCGCGCCCGGCGAGGTCGTGACCGAGGGCCTAGACGGTCTGCGCGGTCGTCTCGCCGAGTACCATGAGATAGGCGCGAGGTTCGCCAAGTGGCGCGCCGTTATCGCCATCGGCCCGCATCTTCCAAGCGCATACTGCATCGAGGTCAACGCCCACGCGCTCGCCCGATACGCTGCGCTCACGCAGGAGGCAGGTCTGGTCCCCATCATCGAGCCTGAAGTCCTGATGGACGGCGACCACGACATAGCCCACTGCTACAACGTGACCCAGGACGCGCTCAGAGAGGTCTATCGCCAACTCGCTGCCCAGCGAGCGCTGCTCGAGGGAACCCTGCTCAAGACCAACATGGTACTCTCCGCCAAGGGAGCCTCGAATCGCGCCGCTCCCGCAGAGGTCGCGGAGAAGACCGTTGAGTGCCTGATGCGTAATGTACCGGCGGCGGTGCCGGGCATAGTGTTCCTGTCCGGCGGCCAGGGCGACGATGAAGCGACGGATAACCTGCGCGCGATGAACGTCAGGGGCAAGGAAGTCGGCACGCCGTGGGAACTGAGCTTCTCGTATGGCCGCGCGCTCCAGTCGGCGCCGCTCAATATGTGGGCCGCCGCCAACAGCACCATCGAGTCCGCGCAGAACGCGTTCCATCGCAGGGCCTCACTCACGGCGGCGGCGCGGAGCGCGGCGTAACGTGCAGTTTCTGTATCCCGCTCTTGTGGGATAACACTTCCTGACAAAACTATTCTATGGATCCAGGCGCTGAGAGCAGCGTAACAAGCGTTATGACAACTCTTGGAAACCAAGACCTAATCCGCTTGCTGCAAGGGTGTGAATCGGATCATTCGGATCATGTAGAGTTCAAGAATTCCCTGAGTAGCGATACGCGCAACGACATTCAAGAGGCAATTTGCGCCTTTGCCAATGATCTACCCGATCACCGCGAGCCTGGGGTGATATTCGTCGGCGCGCGTGATGATGGCTCCATTTCGGGCTTGCCAGTCACGGACGAACTGCTCCGGCAATTGGCGGGTATGAAGACAGAGGGCAACATTGTCCCTCCTCCCTCCATATTAGTGCAGAAGCTGTCGTTGGACGACGGTGATGTCGCGGTGGTCATTGTTCATCCGTCCGATTCTCCTCCGGTTCGTTACAGAGGCAGAGTTCATCTGCGAATAGGCCCTCGCAGAGGGACCGCGACAGCGCAGGACGAACGTGTTCTGAACGAAAAACGTCGCTACGGAGACATACCTTTTGATATATACCCGATTCCATCTGCCACACTGAATGACCTCAATTTGCTCCAGTTCGAGTATGAATACCTGCCACAAGCATTCCACAGAGATGTTTTGGAAGCGAATGACCGCAGTATCGAAGAACGCCTAGCCGCCACAAAGATGGTAGCTTCAGCAGACGACCCGGTTCCCACTGTGTTGGGAATTCTGTTACTCGGTAAAAGTCCGCAGGATTTCCTGCCCGGCGCTTATGTACAGTTTCTAAAACTGGATGGAGACGAGTTGTTAGATGATATAGCTGACAGCGAAGACATTCGTGGGGCGATCCCGGATGTACTACGCCGCTTGGATGAAAAACTGAATGGACATAACCGGATTGCGGTAGATATTATTTCAGCCTCTACCGAGCGGCGAACAAATACATATCCAATCCGGGCCATTCAACAAATTACCCGAAATGCTATAATGCACCGTACTTATGAAGCAACCAACGCTCCAGTAAAAGTACACTGGTTCAATGACCGCATCGAAATCATCAGCCCCGGAGGTCCATTTGGCGGAGTGTCTGCCAGCAATTTTGGTCAGCCCGGTTTGACCGATTACGCGCACTCGATTTCGGACTCGATAGAGGGCATTACGCACTCCCTTTGCAGCATGGAGTATGAGAATCACCGCCCGTTGTACGACTGGTTCCTGGAAGAGTTGGACATATACAGGCCGCAGCAGATCGAGTTTGCGCGGTTCAATATATCCCACACCGTCCTCAGCAAGCGCCGCCTGATAAGGCTGGTCGAAGACGGACACGTTGACGGCTGGGACGACCCCCGTATGCCGACCCTCGCGGGTCTGCGCCGGCGCGGGTACACGCCCGATGCGCTGCGGAGTTTCTACGCTGAAGTGGGCATAAACAGGACGAGTTCGCTGACCGAGATGGCACTGCTGGAGCACAGTCTGCGCGATGACCTCAATCGGCGAGCGGCGCGGCGCATGGCGGTTCTGAATCCCCTGAAGGTCGTCATTGAGAACTTCCCTGAAGGCGAGACGGATTACCTGGACGCCGTGAACAATCCCGAGGACGAGAGCGCTGGAACGCGCCGCGTCCCGTTCTCCAGGGAGATATACGTCGAGCGCGACGACTTTATGGAAGACCCGCCTCGTAGGTTCTACCGTCTCGCGCCGGGCCGCGAGGTACGGCTCAGGTACGGATACTTCATCAAATGCGAGGAGGCAGTCAAAGACGAAACTGGCAACGTGGTCGAGCTGCGCTGCACATACGATCCCGAGACACGCGGCGGCTCGGCCCCTGACGGCAGACGAGTCCGCGCGACTCTGCACTGGGTATCAGCCAAACACGCAGTTGATGCGGAAGTCCGGCTGTATGACAGCCTGTTCACTGTCCCGAATCCGAACGACACACCAGACGGAAGGGAGTGGACGGATTTTATCAACACCGACTCTCTCTCAGTCCTATCGGGATGCAAGATAGAGCCATCTCTAGCCGACTCTGAGGCAGGAGAGACCTTCCAGTTCGAGCGCATCGGCTACTTCGCCAAAGACAGAGACTCCACTGCGGACACGCCAGTTTTCAATCGCGCGGTGTCTCTGCGAGACACCTGGGCCAGGATACAGCGCCGCGGTGGCTGAGAGTTTCTCATGTGGCTTGATGAATGTGCCACTCCGGGGAAGGGAGTCAGACGATGGGAATGCTAGGACGTTCCATAAGACGGGTATGGACGAAGGTCAAGATATCCGTTTCTGACGTTCCCTTACACCGTGCGGCCCAGAAGGGCGATACAAGAGCGGTACGTGAGCTTATCTCTGCTGGCGCTGACGTTCATGTGAGAGATGAGCGGAGCAATACGCCCCTACACGTAGCGTCAGTCTATGGTCACACTGAAATTGTACAGGAGCTGATCTCTGCTGGCTCTAATCTCGACGTAAAAACCATGAACGGTCTTACACCTCTACACTGGGCGGCTTGGAAAGGTCATTCTGAAGCGGTATTCATGCTTACCTCTACTGGAGTCGATGTAAATATAAGAAATAATCTTGGTGATACTCCTCTGAAATTAGCAGCTACGGAGGGTCATAGCGAAGTAGTGCGGGTCCTGATCCCTGCTGGCGCAGACACTGAGGCAACTGACAACTCGATTGGCGCTACGGCTTTACATTGGGCAACTTGGAATGGGCATACAGAAACCGTGCGGACGCTAATATCTGCTGGCGCTGACGTCAATGCAACCGATGATAGTGACACCACACCTCTTTATTGGGCAACACAGAGGGGACACACCGAAATTATACGGACATTGATTTCGCACGGCGCACTTTATCAACCGCCCGGGATATTCGTTGGCACAACGGCTCTACATTTGGCAGCATGGTATGGTGATGTAGAAACCGTGCGGACATTGGAGTCTAAATATGCGAACGTTGATGTGAGAGATAAAACTGGCAGAACGCCTCTACATTTTGCAGCTGCGAAAGGACATACTGAAATAGTCCAGATATTAATCTCTGGAGGTTCGGATGTTCGCAAGAGGGATCAAAGTAACGACACAGCTTTGTGCGGGGCTGCTGGGGAGGGCCACAGTGAAGTCGTGAAAGTACTAGTTTCGAACGGCGTCGATGTTAACGTAAAGAGTGAGTTTGGCAGAACACCTCTACATTGGGCAGCCATGGCTGGCCACACTGAAACAGTTCAGACCCTCATATCTGCTGGTGCCAATGTTAATGCGAAAGATCGTCATGGGGGTACACCCGAGGTGTTGGCACTCTTGCATCGTCATTACCACACAGCATCGGTATTGGAGTCTGTCTCTGCCGATGATCTATAAGAAATTAGAAGATCATATACTTAACTGAACGAATCCATAATTCCTGTTGATTTAGTTTCAGTATTGCAGAATGGCTATAAGAACATCGTTGAGATTGACGAGACGAAGTCCCTTTCTTCCTGAGCAACATTAGAGTTCCATTCAAGCAAGTATGTGTGGAGCTTCGCATGGGAAATCGGCAATTCGGGAATAGCATTCCAGCCTCCGGGGTTCTCCTCATACAGCGGTAACATAGCATAGGCGATGATCGCGTTCAAATCTCTCAGATACGGATCCCCACGCAACTTGTCCTCTCTTGCGGACACCCAGTCACGGAGCGTTACGTCATGGGGAAGTTGGACTTTCTCGCGTGTGAGACGCTCCTCTGCATATTGCGCGAGCGAGCTAGCGTAATCGCTCCAATCAGGACGAGGGGGACGGTCGAACCATGTTTCTGACATACGCCGCAGAGTGAATATTGAAGCCATCTCGCAGATAGATTCGTGAAACCATTTATTCGGATTATTCCGTAGACGCTCGTAGCCAGACATGACGTGACAGAACTCGTGAGAAAATTGGTATGCGAATTGCGCCCAGTAGGTATCGCGGGAGGCAAGCTGGATAGTAATCGGGCCCTCAGGAATACGACGGTAGTGGGTCATCGGATACTGTTCTTTGGACGGAGCCTGAATGACCTGAATGGTGCCTGTAAACGGAATCCTGAGCAGATTGTTGACATGCGAGGCAGTATCCTCTAGTAAAACCTGAACATCATCTGTCCGGGCTACACCCCAATCTGATGCCGCAACTTCAATTTTCACCATGTTTACAGACCTCTCATAGTGATATTCGCTTAAATGCTATCTCTAGCCGTTTCATAGGAGTATATCCCGATCCGCCGATTCTATGACTTTTGGACTCTCCGGGATTAGATTTCTCCCATAGTGGATCACGGTCCATAAAATGCTTGACCGTGGCAGTTTCCACCGATCTGCCGGTACGGTTCAGATACGTCAATATATTATCTCGTCCCTTCTGCATTCGCTCGTTTGATGGACTCCTCCACCTGGCGCATATTCGGCATCGCTTCAGTATCGCCGTGTTGGGTGCAGACGAGCGCGCCGCAGGCGTTGGCTATTTCTAGGGCGCGGTGGAGTATGTCGGCGCGGGCGTCCGGGTTCATAGCAAGGAGATCCGGGAGGGCGTATCGCTGGAATATGCCCACCAGGAATCCGGCGACGAATGCGTCTCCCGCGCCCACAGAGTCAACCATTTCTACGGTGAAGCCGGGATGAGTAACGACGTGCTCCCCGTCGTAGGCGACCGCGCCGCTGTCGCCGGTGGTGACGACAGTGAGGCGTGTATTGCCGCCAAAGAAATATCGCGCGTATTCCTCGGCTGACAGGCCGAGTCCCCAGATGGTTTCTGCCTCGTCGTGGCCCACCTTGAACAGAGTCGCGAGTTGTAGCATCTCGTCGCAGACCGCCATCGCCTCCGCCGGAGTCCAGAGGGCGTCGCGGTAGTTCACGTCCATGCTGACCGGGATGCCGCGCTCGACGGCAGCTCGCATAACATCCATGACGGTCAGACGGCAGGTTTCGCTCAGCGCGGGTGTAATTCCCGTTACGTGAACCAGGTCGGAGCCGTCCATGTGAGGCAGGACCTCTTCGGGAGTCAGACGACTCGCCGCGCTTCCGGCGCGTCTGTAACGCCTTATCACCTCTCCCCCGCCCAGATGGTTGAGAAGTTGAATGCCGGTGAACTCCCCCTCGAACTGGGGCGCGTGGACTGTTATTCGATCCCTCAGTTGTTCGAGGATCATGTCGCCGTCGGGGTCGTGACCGAGGCGACTTACCCATACCGCCTCAATGTCCGGTATCAGCCTGCGGAGGTCGAGTGCGACGTTCGACTCCGCGCCCGCTACGTGCCGGGTGTAGCTGCCATCCGGGTCATAGGGGCCAATATAGTCGGCGTTGTGCTGCACCAGCGTCTCGCCGAATGTGAGAATCTTTGTCATATCCGTGTCACTCCGCGCTCAGATAGGCTCGTCGGCTATCTGGGGGAATACCCCGCCGGTGTATGCATGGCGAGCGGCCACTTCCTCATCTAACTCGAAGCCGATACCCGGCGCGGTGGGCGGGATTATATAGCCGTCCTCCCACTGGATAGGCTCCTTGAGTATCTCGTCGTAGAAGCCGTCGAAACGCTCGATGCTCTCCTGTATCAGGAAGTTGGGGCTGCATGTGGAGATCTGTATGTTGGCCGCGGCTTCCAGCGGGCCGCAGTACAGGTGCGGCGCCATCTGGGCGTAGTGTGCCTCCGCCATCCCGGCTATCTTCTTGGCCTCGAGTATGCCGCCGACCCGCGCCAGGGCGGGCTGGAGTATCGCCGCGGCCTGCTGTCCGAGCAGGTCCGCGAATTCGTACTTCGTCGTCAGACGCTCGCCGGTCGCCACCGGAATGGAGGTGTGCTGGGCAACGCGGGACATCTCACGCCTGTTTTCGGGCGGCACCGGCTCCTCAAACCACAGCGGGTCCTGCGGCTCGAGCCGCTTCGCCAGCCGTATCGCGCTGGAAGTCGTCATCTGCCCGTGCGTGCCTATGAGAAGGTCAACCTTGTCGCCGACCGCTTCCCTGATATTGCGGGTGACCAGTTCGGCGTTGCTCAGCGACTCGAGCGAAAGCTGCCTGGGGTCGAACGCGCCCATCGGCATGACCGGATCGAATTTCACAGCGGTGAAACCCATCTCCATGTACTGGGCGGCGCGTTTCGGCGCGCGCACAGGGTCGCCGAATATGTTGCCTACTGCGAGGGCGTCCTCATCGTCGCTCTCTTCGGGCGGAGCGGGATACAGGTAGGTATATGACCTGAGCTTTTCGTGCACCTGCCCGCCGAGCAGATTGTAAACCGGCTGGTCGAGAGCCTTGCCAACGATGTCCCAGCAGGCTATTTCGAGGCCGCTCAGGACGGCGACAAGAGTATGGTCGGGATGCTGCGAGTACCCGCTGGAATAGACCGTCCGCCACAGGGTTTCTATCTTGAACGGATCGTGTCCGGCAACGTAGCGTTCGGCTATGTCCTCTATGAGTTGGGTTACTCGGTGAGGGCCGAACGGGACACCGTAAACCTCACCGAACCCCTCGATTCCGGTGTCGGTCGTCAGTTTGAGAAAGACCCAGTACGGCCCGCCATGGTGCGGAGGCGGATTCTCCACGACATATGTTTTCAAGTCGGCTATCTTCATTGCGCCAAAGGCTCCTTTTCCATAGTTGGGCTATCCGGTCAGAGTATAACACCGCTCCGAACTCCTGATATACTCGACACCCGGCCCGTAAGAGCAATTACACATGACAACCGACATGAAAAATCACGCTGTCACAGCATCTCTCGGCCTCGTCTCATACAGAGAGGCATGGGACATTCAGCTCCGTCTGCTAGGGGACGTCGCCGAAGGACGCAGGCCGGATACCCTGCTGCTGCTGGAACACCCGCACGTTTACACGCTCGGACGCAGGGGCAGGAAGGACGACATACTCATTGACGCGACCTCGCTCCAGGCGCTGGGCGTCGAGGTTCATCACACGGACAGGGGCGGCGAGGTCACCTATCACGGCCCGGGTCAGCTTGTAGGATACCCTATCCTGAATCTGCGACGCTGGGGCGGCGGCCCGCTGAAGTACGTGCGCTCGCTTGAACGAACACTGATCCAGACGCTGGCCGGGTTCGGAATCCGCGCCGAGAGCGAGGGGCATCCGACCGGCGTCTGGGTGGAGGACCGCAAGATAGCGGCCATCGGGGTGAAGGTCAGCCGCCGTGTTACCACGCATGGCTTCGCGTTGAACGTGTGTGCCGACCTGTCGTATTTCGATCACATAGTCCCGTGCGGAATGCCGGACAGCTACGTCACTTCTCTGAGCCGCGAGCTTGGGCGTCCGGTCGAGATTGACGAGGTGACCCCCGTGCTTGTCGAGCAGTTCGGCGCGGTTTTCGGCCTTCAGATGATACAATCGGCTTCCAATCTTCGCGTTGACACTCTTGCGGGCGGGTAGTACGCTTCGGGTGGCATACCACTGAACAATCATCGGCCTTGTGGCCTAAAACGCGGGAGACCTGTTATGTGCACATACGTTACCGAACACGCCGAAATCAAGGGCAGCGGCAGAGGGCATAAGGGCTGGTTCAAGCTGACCGGAGCGCGGGTTTACTATGACCACCCGTTCCATTCGCAGGCAGACCACACGCTCAACATAGATTTTGTCAACGAGGACTTGGGACTGGACGCGCGTGTGCCTGTCGAGCTTTCCGCGGAGTCGGCGCGCGAACTGATACGCGCCATAGAAGCCGCCCTGGAAGACGCCAAAGCGTCCCACCTGGTGGCCTAGGACGTAGGCGATGCGCGACCATCTTTATGAGAACAGTACTCGCAGATACTACTGACAGCGGCTATCACGACGAGAGTAGTTCTATCCGTTTGCGTGGAGAGGGCTAAATGGCATTGGATATATGCTAGTATGAACATACTATGAATATACTGTGTCGCTATAGGGTGGAAAAAGAGAAAGCAATATGACTCTGGCATATAAGCAACCTGGCCAGTCCTCTTGGCAAGAATTAAGCAAAATACTGGAAGAAAGACCTTCGACGCTTCATGACAGCTTCGTCAAAGCGGTCAACGCTATAGCTCTATCGCGCGAAGAAGGCTACATATCTGATGATGAAGCGGACATCTTGCTAAAGTGGGTCGCCTGTCAGTACATAGCTCCCTCGATTGATAGAGTCAGCGCCTCCATCATGGATTGGGTTCCGTTCGCGTCCCGCCGTCTCTACCATGAGAGAAGGACAACCAGAGGCCCTGTATATGCTGTATATGCCCGATAATTTCCCACAGCCTAGACCAGACGATATGCTGGACGAGAATGGTAAGGATGGTATTGAGAAGAGGGTATTGGCAGGAACCCGATTCCTGATCCCGAGGATATACTTGAAGGGATTCCTCAGCCTAGGAGGCGCGAGATTCTCCAGATGTTCGCCTCTATGACATCTGCGACAATGTCGCTAGGAAACCCCGTAGCCAACCGATTTACCAGTGAGCATATAGGCGAGATGATTTCGCTTCACCGCGAAGAAACCCGCTTGGATTATGATGACCGGAAGCACTCCCGGCTCATTGTGGTATCACTCATAGTATTCTTGGTCTTGATAGCGGCAGGCTTTGGCGTTTTTCTCGCAATCAGAAACATGGACGTCTTGTTGACAGATCTGATTACCAAAGTCATCATTGGATTGGGCGGATTTGGAGCCGGATGGGGCGCTCATTCATACTACCGGCGTCGAGAATAATAAGCGCCCACACCGAAAATCCCTACGGATACCGATACTCCCGTATCCCCCTGACCAGGCGCCAGACCGCTATCACTACGATAACCGAGACGATGCCTCCCAGTATCATCGTTCTGTCCGCGCCTATCTGTTCGGACATGAAGCCTACCTCGAACGTTCCCAGGTTGTTCGCGCTCATCGCGCTCACCGAGTGGGCGCTGACGGCGCGCCCGCGCATATGGTCGGGGGTCGTGAGCTGAACGGTCGTCTGTCTGGTCGTCATTCCTATGGCGTCCGTCGCGCCGAGCCCGATCAGGACAAGCGCGCCCAGCCACAGGTACGTACTGAACCCGAACGCTATCAGCAGAACGGCGTAAACCAGCGTTGCGTAGAGGACTATCATCCCCTTCGCCCTGTACTTCGCCATGAACAGCACCGCGAAAGTGCCGACAACCCCGCCGAACGAGTTGGTGGCGGTCATAATTCCTACGGCCCCCGCTCCCGACTTGAACATCTTGTCCGCTATTAGCGGCAGTATCTGGCGGTAGAAGCTGACTATGGTGACGCCTATGTCCATTATGTACAGGCCGGGCAGAATCGGGTGCGACCTGACGTAAACGACCCCCTCCCATATTCGATGGAGCATAGAACCTTCGCTGCCGTCTCGCTCGGGTCGCTCCACTTTCACCCTTATCAAGAGGGGCAACGCGGACGCGGGCAGCGCGAAGATGGCCGATACCGCGAACGCCGCGGTTGTTCCGAGCGTCTCTATTATGACCGCGAACATCAGTGGAGCCGCTATCGCCCCTATCTGGAACGTGGCCGTGTTCGAGGTGACAGCGTGCATCAGGTGTGACCTGGGGACTATGTTTGCGGTGATAGCCGAACGCGCCGGCCCGCCCAATACGCTGGTGACGCCCAGGATAGCCGTAACCGCGTACACGTGCCATGGCACGAGCCGGTCGAACATGAGGAGCAGCGTGAGAAGCCCGATGAATATGAAACTGAACGACTGTGTGACCGCTATCAGTTTCTTGCGGTCCCACTGGTCGGCCAGCGCGCCGCCGAACAGAATTGCCGGTAGCTGGACTGCCAACTGCACCACGCCCAGCAGCCCGAGCTGAACCCCGGAGCCTGTAACCTCGTACAGCCAGACGCCGGTCACGAGCATACGCATCTGCATCGTTACCAGGCCCGCCACCGACGAGATCCACAGTACTCGGTAGTCCCGAAATGCAAACGCCGACCATGGCCGAAGTGGGGGCTGTTCGCGTGAGAGTGGTCGAGGAACCCGCTGTCCGTCGCGCGCTGGTCTTCTGCCGCTGTCTTCTATGGACAAGGCAGCCTGCCGTTGGTGAGAATTGGGGGATTACATTTCATTTCGCGGCTGGGATTATAACACCAACCCGGTCAGGCTCAAAGCCGTACAAATGCTTTACCTGCGCTGAATCTCGGCTATATACTTGCACGGGGTCTGTCACACCCAAATCTGGTAAGGAGGTCTGACATCGAAGAGACTAGACTTCGCGCGGTTCTGGAACAGCTGAGCCAGGGCGGCCTGAGCGTTGACGACGTTGTGTCGCGCCTGCGAAACCTGCCCTATGAGGACCTGGACTTCGCCAAGGTGGACCACCATCGCGCCATACGACAGGGCTTCCCCGAGGTGATATTCGGGCAGGGCAAGACGCCTGAACAGATAGCGTCAATCGCGGCCACGGTTCTCACCCGCTCCGACCGCCTGCTCGTAACGCGCGCGTCCGTGGAGGCTTTCGAGGCCACCAGGGAGCGCGTGCATGATGCCTCCTATGACGAGACGGCCCGCTGCATAGTGGCTGACCGCCGAACGCGGGCCGCCGGACTGCCCGGAGTCGCGGTGCTATGCGCCGGAACCGCCGACCTTCCGGTTGCGACCGAGGCCGCGATAACCGCCGAGCTTATCGGTTGCGAGGTCGAACGGATCTCCGATGTTGGCGTCGCCGGACTTCACAGGCTTCTCGACCACCTGCCCAGGCTCAGGCAGTGCCGCGCCCTGGTCGTCGTGGCCGGCATGGAGGGCGCGCTGCCGTCCGTCGTGGGCGGGCTGGTGGATGTTCCGATTATCGCCGTGCCGACCAGCATCGGATACGGGGCCAGTTTCGGCGGGCTCGCCGCGCTTCTCGCGATGCTGAATAGCTGCGCCCCCGGTGTCGGTGTGGTAAACATAGACAACGGGTTCGGGGCGGGCTATCTCGCGGCGATGATAAACCTGACCTCGCGGGCCAGACCTTCCGACTGACAGGACTACTATCGGGAGACAGACAGTGTTTAGCCCTGTGCGTTCCCGAGGAGACGGGCATTCTAATATGATCTCTCAAGATTCACCCTTCCCTACTCCGCTGGCAATCGCGGTCCCGCAGACTTTTACGGACGGGGATATTGATCTGGGCATGATTCGTTCATACGCCTCCCGCGCCGAGCAGTTGGGATACCATAGCCTCTGGGTCGCAGAACAACTTGTCGGCTCCACGCCGACGCCGGAGCCGGTCACGTTCCTGAGCTACCTGTCGTCGGTTACCGAGCGCATCCGGCTGGGTGCGGCGGTCATCATAGCGACCACCCGCAATCCCGCGATGCTCGCCAAGCAGCTTAGTACAGTGGATGTTCTCAGCGAGGGGCGGCTGATAGTGGGAACCGCGCTGGGCGGCAGGCCCTGGACGTATCCGTTGTTCGGAGGGCCGTCCGAACGCCGTGTCAGGCACTTTGTGGAGAGCGTCGGCGTTATGAAGGCGCTCTGGACGCAGGAGCGCGCCGTGTTCGACGGTGAGTTGTGGAACCTCGAAGGCGTTCCGATGTCCCCCAAGCCTGTACAGAAGCCGCACCCACCGCTTTGGTTCGGCGGTCGGCATCCGGCTGGGCTGCGCAGGGTCGCGCGGCTCGCGGACGGGTTCATAGGCGCTGGTTCGACCAGCACGGCGCAGTTCCGCGAACACGTCGAGATAATCCGCGCGGAGTTGGGTCGCCGCGGCAAAGACCCAGAATCGTTCCCAATCGCCAAGCGCGTATATATCGCCATAGACGACGATGCCGACCGAGCCGAGCGCAGGCTGAAAGACTGGTTCGGCGCGTGGTACGGCAGAGCGGACATGGGTTCGGAGGTATCCGTCTGGGGCAGCGTGGATGACTGCGTGGACGGACTTATGGAGGTGGTCGAAGCGGGAGCCGGAATGCTCATGCTCAACCCCGTATTCGACTACGAAGACCATCTCGAAAATCTCGCCTCGGACGTCGCTCCCAGGCTGGAGCTTCCTGCGTCGAGTTAGCATTATGGAGCAACTTTCTCAGCGAACAGCGAGGCTTGTCAACGCGCCCACCTTCGAGTACGCCATCATTGCAGTCATTATAGGAAACGCCGTGCTGCTGGGCATGGAGACTTCATCCGTACTGGACGAGAAGTACGGGAGATGGATGCGCCTCGGAAACAACATCGCGCTGGGGATATTCATTGTCGAAGCGTTTCTGAAAATGTTCGCGCTCGCCCCCCGCTCCGACAGGTACTTCCGGGACGGCTGGAACGTTTTCGACTTTATGATAATAGTCTTCTCGCTGATTCCGGCCACCGGCGAATTCGCCATGATAGCGCGCCTTGCCCGCCTGCTGCGCGCGCTGCGCCTCATATCCACCATAAGGGAACTGCGCCTGATAGTGTCCGCCTTGGTGCGCTCAATACCCAGCGCGGTCCACATCATACTGCTGATGAGCATTATCGTATATATATACGCTATCATCGGCTACCAGCTTTTTCACGAACACGATCCGGCTAACTGGCGAAGCCTGGGAGTTTCGGTGCTGACACTGTTCAACATAATAACCCTGGAGGGCTGGATCGAGATAATGGCCACCGCGATGGAACTGCACCCGCTCGCCTGGATATACTTTGTGAGCTACGTGATTATCGGCACCTTCGTCGTGATAAACCTCTTCATCGCCATAATCATCAACAACCTGGACGAAGCCAAGACAGAACGCCTCCGCGAACTCCAGCAGCCCGCCTCCCGCGAAGAGATACTGCGCGAAATCCGTTCCACCCAGGAGGCCCTGCACCGCCTCAAAGAACGGCTCGACATCCAGGACGACGTCGCGGTCGCGGACGAAGAAAAATGACGCCCGGACTCTGAATTCCCAGGCCAGACCATGAACCCATACGAATTCTCCCAGAAATGGGGACGCTCACAACTCCGCGAGCGCGCAGGCTCTCAGGAGCATTTCATTGATATATGCCGGATGGTCGGTGAACCCACCCCCGCCCAGGCCGACCCGGACGCCGACTTCTTCACGTTCGAGAAGAGCCTCAAGAAAGAGACCGGCGCCACCGGCTTCGCAGACGTCTGGCGAAAGGGCTGTTTCGCGTGGGAGTACAAGGGACTTCACGCCGACCTGAACAGGGCGTACAGCCAGCTCCAGCTATACCGCGAGGCCCTGGGTAATCCCCCATTGCTGGTCGTGTGCGACCTCGACCGCTACGAAATCCACACCAACTTCAACAACACCGTCAAGCGCGTTTACAGGTTCTCCAACGCCGACATTCCGTCCGACAACCCCGTGAACGGCCTTTCCCTCACTCCGGTACAGCTGCTCAGGGCGTTGTTCGCCGAACCCGATTCGCTGAACCCGGGCCTGTCGCAGGCCAGGCTGACCGAGGAGGCCGCCGAACTGCTCGTGACACTCGCCGCCGACCTGCGTAGGTGGAACGCAGCCAGCAACGCACCCATCCCCGACCAGCGCATCGCCAGGTTCATAATGCGGATGGTCTTCTGCTTCTTCGCCTGCGACGTCGGCCTGCTTCCCAAAGACGCCTTCGACGATCTCATCAGCGTCAACAGGGCCAACCCGGAGGCGTTTCGCAGGTATCTATCCGAACTGTTCGGCGCGATGAAGGACGGCGGCAGCTTTCTCATGCGCGAGGTTCCCCAATTCAACGGCGGCCTGTTCGACGACACCCACGTCCCGCGCCTGATAGCCGACCAGATAGCCATGTTCGAGCGGCTGAACCAGCTCGACTGGTCGGACATCGAGCCGTCCATCTTCGGCACGCTGTTCGAGCGGGTCATAGACGAAAGCAGGCGCAGACAGCTTGGCGCTCACTACACCTCCAGAGAGGACATCGAACTCATCATCGAGCCGGTTCTCATGCGCCCGCTCCGCGCCGAGTGGGAGCGCGCAAAAGCCGACGCCCGACCGTATATCGACTGGATGAGCCGCGAATATGAGGACGGCGATACCCGGCGCGACAAGCTCCAAGCGATTCTGTCGAAATTCCAGGACAGGCTGGCTGGCGTCAAGGTTCTCGACCCCGCCTGCGGCTCCGGCAACTTCCTATATGTGAGCCTCGCGCTTCTCAAGGCACTCGAAAAAGAGGTCATAGCGTTCGCCGCCGCTCACGGGCTGCAGGGCTTCACTCCCAGGGTACACCCGCTCCAACTCTTCGGAATCGAGATGAACGAATACGCCCATGAACTCGCCAGCGCGGTTGTCTGGATAGGCTATCTCCAGTGGAAATACCGCAACGCATTCGACCTCGCCGGCGAGACGCCCATCTTGCAGCCGCTGGACAATATCCATCTGAAAGACGCCATAATCGAGCGCGACTCGGGCGCCGCGCCCACCGAACCCGACTGGCCGCGCGCCGACGTGATAATCGGCAACCCGCCGTTCCTGGGCGGCAAGATGCTGCGGCGCGAGCTTGGCGACGAGTACGTGGACGCCATGTTCGAGGTGTGGGACGACCGCGTCCCGCGCGAAGCCGACCTCTGCTGCTACTGGTTCGAGAAGGCGCGCTCCCAGATAGAGAAGGGCCGGGCACAGCGCGCCGGACTTCTGGCTACACAGGGCATACGGGGCGGCAGAAACCGTGCCGTACTCGACCGCGTCACGGACAGCGGCGCGATATTCTGGGCGCGCTCCGACCGCGAGTGGACGCTCGACGGGGCCGCTGTGCGTGTCTCAATGGTCGGATTCGACGACGGAACGCAGACCGACCGCGAACTGGACGGCCTGCAAGTGTCCGAAATATACGCCAACCTGCGCTCCGGCGAAACCGACGTAACCAGGGCGCGAAGGCTGAAAGAGAATCTGGGCATCTCTTTCCAAGGGGTCATCAAAGCTGGGGCATTCGACATAAGTGATTCCCAAGCGCGGGAAATGCTTCGACATCCCAACCCGGATGGTAGGAGCAACCGAGACGTGGTACAGCCCTGGGTCAACGGTTCTGATATAGCTGGGTGTTCCCACAATATGTGGATAATCAACTTCTCAGAAATGCCGATAGAGAGCGCATCTCTTTACGAATCACCATTTGAGTATGTCAAGAATAATATCCGCCCCCTCCGTCTGAAAAATCGAGACTCACGATTTAAAACCTACTGGTGGAAACTTGGTAGAAGTAGAGTACAATTCCGCGAAACTGTCCAGTCCCTTGACCGCTACATCGCAACGCCAAGAGTTTCCAAGCACCGACTGTTTGCATGGGTTTCAAGTGATATACTGCCCGATAGCGCGGTCGTGGCCATAGCCCGCGACGACGATTATTTCTTCGGAATCTTACACTCCCGCATACACGAACTATGGGCGCGGGCCTTGGGGACCCAACTGGAAGATAGACCGCGCTACACCCCCACCTCCACATTCGAGACCTTCCCGTTCCCCGAACCGGCGCCCGAACACGAAGCAGGCATATCCGCCGCTGCCCAGCGTCTCGACAGCCTCCGCAACGGCTGGCTCAACCCGCCCGCGGACTCCATAAGCCCAACCCAACTCAGACGCCGCACCCTTACCAACCTCTACAACGACCCTCCCACCTGGCTCCAACTCGCCCACAAAACCCTCGACGAGGCCGTCTCCGCCGCCTACCGCTGGCCCTCGGACCTCACCGACGGCCAAATCCTGGCCCATCTGCTGGAGTTGAACCTGGGCCGCGAGCCTGCGGGATAGCCCGTCTCGGTCAGCGTTTGCGCATCGTGTGATGCGGGTCGCACGCGAAATATGCCTTGTCTATCTTGTCTATGAACCTTTGCCTGCGTTAGGGTAGATGTAATATGCCGAATCCAACGTGGAGGGCTGAGCGACATGGTAAACGCTAACAAAGTTCAAGAGGACTTGGGAGACCATCCCAGAGTCATGACTAACTCCGGGGAGGAAGAGCTAAGCGCTCAGATTAGTATGCTGCCAAGCCCAGGCGAAGTATCATCCGTAGTCTGCCAACTGGATATGGACGATCTCAGAGAATTCGCCGCCGCCATCATGAACGCCGCAGTGGACTCTGTCCATAAGGGACAGGCTGATCTGGGCACAGTCAGACTTCTAAACAGTTGGTTTGCATCTATGGAAGAGACGATTGCCGCCGGCGACGATATCGAAGAAATTCTGTCGCGGAGGCGATATTCCCGAGATTCCGCCCAATAAATGGCTCCACAGGAAATACAATACGCCGTACAGCTCCATAGAACGGTAAGTCGCTTTTTCAGAAGACATCTGAATTGGCGTCGAATTGGGAGGAAATCAGGCGGCATATATCAACATCTCCGAGACAGGGCGGGAAAATTAATCGCTGACCTTACGCAGTTGAGAGAGATTTCGTAGCTGAGCTGGCTCATTCTCGTTTAGGAATTCATAGCTAAGTGCGTAACATCAGTTAATCATCTAAAGGGAAAATTCCATTGCAACTATCGTTGGCGTCAAGGAACCTATCGCCTGCTGTACGAAGTCATAGATGACGAGAACGTCGTTCACGTTTACGAGGCTAACACTCGAGGCGACGTGTACGGCTAGCGCGTGACATGGCTCCCGTAGGATACAGAGTGCGGCAAGCGCAATCCTATACGACTATTATGATGCCACGGGATCATCCGCTCAGAAGGCGTCCGGGGCCTCGGCTATCGCTTCCATGTCGGCCTGGGTGTAGGAACCGAGCGAGCGGAAGTCGTACTCGGTGTAGTTCTTTATCCACTGCATGGCGACCTTGTGCGCCTTGCCGTAGCGTTCTATCTGCTCCTCCACCGCGCTCTGCCATTCGGAATCCGAAGGGGCCTCTGCCCTTCTCCGCGTCTCGATGTCCGCCAACTCCTCGTTCAGAAGCCGCTTTACCAGCGCGAAGTCCTGCACCTCTCCGGTGTCCTCGTCTTTCGCGCCGTGAATGATGCGCTGCGCTGTCTGCGCGACCGAGATGCGTCCGGTGGCCAGGTCTTCCATGAGCGCCGGGTGTATCCCCGGCTGCCCCTCCAGGCTGTCTATCCCCTTCGCGCCCCGTCCGGTCAGCCAGCCCTCAACGTACTCTATCAGCATACGCGCATTGCGGCGCGAACCTCCGGTAGTGACCTGGCCATCCGGTATGGTGATGTTCACCGGGAAGTTGTCGGGGTCGTACATATCGGGCGAGGGTTCCCAGCCTGAGTTGCGAAGTTCCTTGAACGGGTCGGCGGCGGTCTTCATGTGGAATATATGCGCCACCCACGCCCTGATAAAGCCCTGCTGCGCCTCCCACTCCTTGTCGGCGCGGATGGAATCGCCCGCGGCCTTATTGATATCCTGGTCCCTGGAAGGCAGTGCCGTCGCCATGCCGCCTATCGGCGCGGCTCCCCTTCTCAGGCACACGGCCACCAGCCGCCTGAATATGTTCGACATAAAGTCTGTCGTCTTTATGTCCACGTCGAACCTGTCCGGCCATACCTGTTCGGGATCGGACATTACGTATTCGAGCACCGACGCCTTGAAGTCCCAGCGCGCGGCGTTAAGGCCCGCGGCGTAAGGGCCAAGCTCCCACAGCAGTTCGTCCATGATATACACGGCGGGCAGCGACTCCACCAGGAATATCCCCCTGATAACCGCGTCCTCCGGGTATCCGAGCCGCTCCCTTCCAAAGTCGAAGAATTCGCGGTAGAAGCGCGCCTCTTCGACCACCTCCACCTTGGGCAGGTAGAAGTAGAGTCCCTGCCCTCTCTCGACCTGCGCCCTGCCGCCGTGCGCCAGCGTCAGCCCCAGTCCCAGGATAGTCGCCGGAATCGGGTCGCCGTCTATCTTGAATTCAGGTTCATCCAGGTGCGTCGCGCGTTCGCGGTGCATGAAGAAGGGCAGTTCGCCGGGCTGCAACTCATACACCCGTCCGCGCGCGCGATTCTCGAATCTCAGCGTGCCGAGCGTGGCGTCCCTGCGGTTGATGGCCGCCTGCGCCGTATCGGACAGGCGGTGCCCGGCCGAGTCCTCATCGTCGTCCAGGTAGCCGGTCGCTCGCTCGCCCTCGGCGCCCGGATTCAGGGCGTTTATCGCCATATTCGTGATGGACACCGGCCCCGAGATCTCGATGCCCGGCCTCGTCAACTCCGCGGGCAGTGAAGGCACCTGCCAGTCCCCGGAGTTCGCCTCCGACTTGGGCGGGAAAGTCGGCAACACGCGGTCGCGCACGGCGCGCTCGATCATATCCGCGCGCTTCTGTCTGATGTCTCTTATAGATGGGGCAAACCTGTCGTATGCCTCGGTGATGTATTCGAGGAATTCCGGTGTAAAAAGCTCGTCGGCCCCGGCGACCTCTGCGTATTCGACTCTATCTGCTGCGGACATCATTCGGCCTTTCAGATGTATGGTTGACATATGCGAGTTTACTCAGCTTGCCTGAGAGTGTCAACGAAAAGGTCTCTCGCCACAAGGTCTTTGCAAAGTCTGAACCAATCGGGGTGGCCGATTCGGATCGAACAGCGGCGAGTGGGCCGGATTGGAACGGTTTCATATAGTGGCATTTATAGTTGTGCTGGTGAGTGCTGGTGACCTTAACAGGTGGCTACAGGTGAGTGCTGGTACCTGTATTTGACCTGTATTTACCAGCATTTAGCTTTGGGGAGGATATTTTTCAGTTGAACGGGTTGTCATTGATAACCTCTGGTTTATAGTTGTCGGTGTTCAGTTCTCAGTAGTCGGTTCTCAGTCCCGGTACGTATTGTAGCACAGTAGGAAGTGAATGTGTAGTGATGTGGGAAACTCAGCAAGGTCTTTCGATTATACGGATTCGCTAGTACGGCGGTCTGTGGAGCGTAAGCGCAGCCAACTCGACCCCTCACCGATTTAACTGATACAGCCTCGAGGCGAATTTGGCGTTGACCCTGAGTATTAGCGGCGTGTAGAATCAATAATCGCGCGGCCCCGTGGTGTAGTGGCTTAACATACTGCCCTGTCAAGGCAGAGATCGCCGGTTCGAATCCGGTCGGGGTCGCCAGACCACACAAAGCCAACAACCGATGCCTCCTTCGAGGCGAATCCTTTCCGGCATCGGTGTCGCGTAGGTCAGATTGACCTCACCCCCTCCAAGGCCGAGCTCCTTCACAGATGTTTGGACGAAGCCTTTCTCTCAGAGAGAGTCCCCTCCTCTATTTGCGCGTGATATACTCGCCATCGGCGGTAGAAGCTGTAATTTCAGGAACGGGACATAGATATGAGAATCACGGTAATCGGCGCGGGAATAGTCGGTTCGGCAATAGCATTTCACCTGGCGCGGCGCGGCGCGGACGTCACCCTGCTCGACGACGCCGAGCCTGGCATGGGCGCGTCCAGCCACTCGTTCGCCTGGATCAACGCCTTCGGAAAAGAGCCGCGCCACTACAACGAGTTGAATCGAAGGTCACTGGATACCTGGGACAGGTTCTCGCGGCTTCTCGACGCCGACGTCGGACTGAAATGGGGCGGGCATCTTACCTGGACAGCCACTGACGAGGACGCGGAATGGCTCAGGACGAATGTTGCGCGGCTTCAGTCCTGGGGATATGTCGCCCGACTTCTTGACGAGTCCGAGATTCTACGCCTGGAACCCGGACTGCGGCCCGGCCCCGTGTCCGCCGCCGCTATCAGCGAGAACGACGGACACGTTCTCGGCACACTCGCGGCGCAGACGGCCGCGCGGCGTGTCGAGGAACTCGGCGGAGTGGCTATGCCCAATACGCCCGCGCTCGGATTTGACGTCAGCGCGGACCGTATTGCGTCGGTGCAAGTCGAGTCCCGCAGTATAGACTGCGACGCCGTGGTTCTGGCCGCGGGCGTCGCCACTACCGCGATAGGCCTGATGGCGGGAGTCAGCGTACCGCAGCAGGAGAGCCCGGGAGTAGTTGTCAAGACAGAGCCAATGCCACAACTGATTGAGTCTGTCTCGGTTTTATACGCGCCGCCTACATCCGACGACCAGCCCGAAATACACATTCGGCAGGGCGCCAACGGTGTGGTTATGATAGGAGAGGGAACGCAGGAGAGCATGGCGCGCGACGACTCCCAGCAACACGCCGACAGGCTTCTGGCCCGCGCCTCCCACTATCTGCCCGCCCTGGAGTCCGCGAAGGCCGTACCCGTGCCTGTCGGATACAGGCCGATGCCGCTCGACGAGATGCCCATTCTGGGCTTTACGAAGGAGGCGCCAAATCTTTACATCGCTCTGACGCACAGCGGCATAACGCTCGCCCCGCTCATTGCGGAGTTCGCGGCGATGGAGGTACTGGACGGCGCGCGCGTTGACCTCCTCGAGCCGTTCCGTCTCGAGAGGTTCGGATAGCCCTTAATACAAGCGGCGCGGCCACGCCTCTGGTTTACAATGCCCGCACATATCCAACGGAGACTTAATTCATGCCAACGCCATATAAACAGCTTTTGGAACGAATAGACTCGATACGCGCCCGCACGTCGGCGCCGTGGACAGACGATGGATGCGGCGTCACGCGCCGGGACACGCCTATCGCCGCGCTGGTGCATCCCGACGCCTACGCGGACGAATCCGACCGGCATCGTGTACTGCTGCTCGCAGGTCTGACAGGCTCATCCGACGACACTGAAGCGCTGCTATCCGTGCTCGAAGCCTACGCCACGAGCAGAAGGCTGAGAAACCGGATCGCCCTGAGCGTCATTCCGTGCGCCAACCCGGACGGGCTGGACCTGGACGCAGGCCCAGGAAACGGATCCGGAGGAAACCCCGCTCTGGGATACCCGCCCGAAGGAGGATTCTTCAACCACGCGACCGACCCCGAGGCCCGGTATATCTGGCGGTACATAGGATTTATGGCTTCCGACTGCGTGTTGGAGGTACGCGCCGCGGACAGCGCGAGTTGGGAATGCTCGAACGCGCCCGTTGAGGTCGCGGACGCTCTGAATGCTCGGCAGATAGCGGACGATGGCGGCCTGTTGTATGCCCTGGGGTCGGGATATCCGAATGACGTCGGACAGATACCGGGTATCCGACTGAACGCGCCGGTTGGGGAATCCGCGGAACAAGCGGCTGTGTTGTGGGATATTCTGGATGGCGATGGGGTTGGCGTGAAGAAGTCCGAGGCGCGAAGCGCGCTCGACTCACGCAAGCAGCGAGACGCCGGCGAGATAGCGGCGAAGCTGGTCAATCACTACGGAAATACGCTCGATCCGGTCATATATACCCAGGGCGTCGCCCTCAGCGGACGTCTGCGCTTTGCCGCGCTGCACAGCAGCCGCGCCGAGTACGCCGAGCGGATTGCCGGTCTCGTCCAGCCCTACCTGTCGGGAGACAGGCCATGGTTCGGCGATTCGGACGGCGGGGCCAACTACGCGGGGATCGTGTGGTGTGACGAGATGTACGAGGCGACCGGAGACTCCCGATACCGAGACCTGCTTCTGTCCATAGCGGATAAATTCAGGGGCAATGAGGTCGGCCTTCCGCCGCCGCCGTGCGACCTGGACTATCGCACTGAGGATATGTTCTTCGCCGGCGCCATTCTTGGCCGCGCGTACTCGCTTACCGGCGATATTTCGTACCTGGATATACAGACGGCCTTCCTGCTCGACGCGGGGATACAACTGGAGAGTGGGCTGTTCCGGCACTGCCGCTCCGTCCCATATCATTGGGGACGTGGAAACGGGTTTGCCGCGCTGGGCTTTGCGGAAACGCTGACTTACCTGCCGGAGGAGCACTCCGACCGCGACAGCCTGATTACGACGCACAGGCGACACCTGGACGCTCTCATGGCGCATCAGAGGCCATCCGGTATGTTTTCTCAGCTTCTGGACTTTCCCGGTTCCTACCAGGAACTGACTTCTGTCTGCATGGTCGGCTACGCGGTCGCGCGCGGGCTGCGGCTTGGCTGGCTCGACGACTCCTATCGAGCGTTCGTGGATTCGCTGTGGCGCGCGGCGTCGGAGCGTATCGGACCGGATGGCGAGGTCGTGGACGGATGCACCGGCACTGGCGCGGTCAACGACAGACGATTCTACATTGACCGGGCCGCGGAGTTCGGCAGGGACGACCGCACCGGCAACCTCGCGCTGTGGTTCGCGGTCGAGATGGAGCGGCTGGCTCGGGGCGTATAGAGGCCAGCGCACCGCACGGAATTGGCGTAATGCGAAAGACCGCCTTCTGCATGGGAGGCGGCCTTTTAGGACGCTGATTCTCTTTTTCTGCTATGCGTACTTGCCGGTCAGTTGCGGCGTCGTGCCTTCGTTGCCGGCGCTCTCCCATTCGTGGCGAGTCTCTCTGCCCCACGTGCGCTTGAGGTCGTCCCGCACGCTCAGATTCAGCCTGCCGAGACCATCTATCTCCATCTCGACGCTGTCGCCGTCCTGGATCGCGCTCAACCCGAAGTGATTGGTTCCGGTGGCTATAACGTCACCCGGTTCCAGCGAGTGAACGGAGGTTACCCACTCGATCACCCGGGGGATTTTATGCGCCATGTCGTCCGTGTTGAAGTCCTGCGACAGTCTTCCGTTGACCCATAGCTTCACGGGCAGCGTCTGCGGGTCGGCTATCTCGTCGGCGGTAACGAGCCAGGGGCCCATCGGCGCGAAGGTCTCGCGCGATTTCATCTGGTAGAAGGCTGGCACGCCGCGCGCGGAAACGTCTATGAAGTTCGTATAGCCGAATATGTAGTCGAACGCATCCTCCGCCTTGACCTGCCAGGCGCGCTTGCTGATGACCAGCGCCAGTTCCGCCTCATGCTCGAATATGGTCGCGGGCAGATCCGGGAGCAGAATGGTGTCGCCGTCGCCGATTACCGAGTTGGGCGACTTGTTGAAACCGTTCTCCGGCGCGGGCGCGGAGCGCGTGCCATTCTCCATGTAGTTGACCGCCATGCAGGCGATGTTGAGCGGCCTCGGCGCGGGCGAGCGCAGCCGGACCTGCGAGATCGGTACGCCGTCGCTTGCGGCTGCCGCCTGCTCCAGTTTGGCTCTGTATGAATCGAAGTCGGCTATCAGCCCCGACAGAGTATCCTGCGGCGACACGATTGGTATGTCCGCCACAACCTCCGAAACGTCCACTACGGAATCGCCCTTCAGCACTCCCAGGTTGAAGTCGTCAAAGAATACCAGCCGCATATCTTTTCCCTCTGCTTCTCCGGCTATTCGTGTTTAATCGCCACTTGCCGGTTGTGAACGGACATTCGGCTTGTGAGCGTCCGCTCGTACTTATCCGCAGGCTAGGCGTAAGCGGTGTCCCAGCCCTCGACCCGGATGCAGGATACCCAGTGTCCTGGGGATACCTCGCGCAGTTCGGGCATTTCAAGCTGGCAGTCGTCCACCATTATTGGGCAGCGGGTGTGGAAGACGCACCCCTGCGGCGGATTCATCGGACTCGGAACGTCGCCGGTCAGGATTATGCGCTCTCTCTGCGCCTCGATGATCGGGTCGGGAATCGGCACCGCGGACAGCAGCGCGCGTGTGTACGGGTGCTGCGGGTTGTCGTACAGTTCGTTGCGGTCGGCTATCTCCACGATGTGGCCCAGGTACATAACCGCTACGCGGTCCGATATGTGCCGCACCACCGACAGGTCGTGAGCAATGAACAGGTAGGTCAGATCAAACTGATCCTGAAGGTCTTCGAGCAGGTTGATGACCTGCGCCTGAATGGACACGTCAAGCGCGGATACAGGCTCGTCGCAGACGATGAAGCTGGGATTGACCGCCAGCGCGCGCGCTATGCCGATGCGCTGGCGCTGACCTCCGCTGAATTCGTGCGGGTAGCGGTCTGCCATGTACGGGTTAAGTCCGACCACCTGCAACAGTTCGGTTACCCTGTCCCTGTACTCGCCCTTGGACGAGGTGAGCTTGTGAACTATCAGCGGTTCGCCAACGATGTCGCCGCAGGTCATACGCGGATTCAGGGAGCCGTATGGGTCCTGGAATATGATCTGCATCTTGCGGCGCATGGCGCGCATACTGCTGTTATCAAGGTCGTTCAGGCGGGTGCCTTCGAAGATAACCTCGCCCTCGGTGGGCTTGTACAGTTGCAGAATGGCCCTGCCGGTGGTGGTCTTGCCGCATCCGCTCTCACCGACTAGTCCCAGAGTCTCGCCTTTGTTTATGGAGAAACTGACATCGTCAACGGCTTTCACGTCGGCTACTTTGCGCTGAAAGATAATCCCGGAAGTAACAGGAAAGTACATTTTCAGGTTGTTCACTTCCAGCAGAGTTTCACTGCCGTTAGCATGCGTGGTCATCGTCCTCTTCTACCTCTCTATCAGTCGGCCACACCGGCCAATTGGTGAAGCTCTTGGTGTCTCCAGCAAGCGGAGGTATGCCCCGGGTTGGAGTCAACCAACACGGGCGTCTCCTCCACGCATTTTTCGTATAGGAACTTGCATCTCGGCGCGAAGGAGCAGCCTTCCGGCAGATTTACAAGGTCGGGCGGCAGACCCTCAATCGCGTCGAGCTTGACTCGCTCGCTCGCGTCCAGTCTCGGCACCGAGTTCAGAAGCGCCAGTGTATAGGGATGCCTCGGATTGTGGTATATCTCCTCTGCGGAGCCTGTCTCGATTATCTTTCCCGCGTACATCACGTTTACGTTGTCGGCGTAGCGCGCGACCACCCCGAGGTTGTGGGTAATGATAATCATGGCCGTGCCGAAGTCGCGGGCCAGGTCCTGCATAAGCTCGAGTATCTGCGCCTGAATCGTGACGTCAAGAGCGGTCGTAGGCTCGTCCGCGATAATCAGCCTGGGGTTGCAGCTCAGCGCTATTGCTATCATAACGCGCTGCCGCATACCGCCGCTGAACTGGTGAGGGTAGTCAACCAGCCTGCGCTCAGCGTCCGGTATTCCAACGGTATGGAGCAGTTCCGCCGCTCTCGACCTGGCCTGCTGCTTGCTCATGCCCTGGTGCAACTCAAGAGTCTCGGTCAACTGGCGTCCCACAGTGAGGACCGGGTTGAGCGAGGTCATCGGTTCCTGGAAGACCATAGCAATGCGATTGCCCCTGATGTTGCGCATCTCCGAATCGTCCATTTCGAGCAGGTTTTCGCCCTCGAATATCACTTCTCCGGCCACTGTACGCCCCGGCGGTGATGGAACAAGACGCATTATCGAAAGAGCGTGCACACTCTTTCCGCATCCGCTTTCGCCCACAACTCCCAGCACCTCGCCTTCTTCCAGATCGTAGGTGATGCCGTCAACCGCCTTGACTACACCGTCCTGGGTGAAGAAGTGGGTGGTGAGATTATTCACTTCCAGTAGTTTGGTCATTAAGGTCCCCCTTACGCCAACTATATATGTCGGTAGATGAATGATACAACAAAAGCCGTGGGCGCGACAGAAATCGCGCAGGCCAAATTCATGGCCAAACCAAGCTGCTTGCGGCTAGAGTCAAGATATTGGTTTTGTCCCACATTGTCAAGAGAGCGAGACTCGCCCGAAGGGTTTTTTCAAAGTCGGCCTGGGTTTCCCTTCTACTACACAAACATACGTCCAATGCGCTACAATGTACGCATGATAAACAACTTCCGCGACACTCTATCCATAACCCCGACCTTATCAATGACATTCACCTGCGTGAGAAAAAATTCTCTTAGCTACAAACGCTGGCAAACGCTGGGAAACGCTGGGTGAAAATGGCCCCAGCGTCCCCCCAGCATCCCCCCGTTAATCGCCCAGCGTATGCCCAGCGGTCACTCGACAATTATAAATCCAGGTATATGCAACCGCGTCGAATCGTGAAAAACCGGGTGTGCATCTGCGCCGAACGGTATAGTCAAATGAAACTGATCGCCCGCCTGCCGCAGTCGCATCAGGCATATCGAGTTTGCTAGACTTGAGTTCTGCCCCTGGCGCCATCTCCAACTGTGTAAGGTCAGTTAGTCCGGAATTTTCGCGTCCACCAATTTGAATAACCTCCGACGCTCCCGAAATATCTTCTACGGATGGTATCTGGTAGGCATCTCCAGCTTTATGCTGATGCTGATGTCAACCACTGTGTTCCAGGGAGTCGGAACATTTTTCGTCGCGCTCGAGCGCAACTTCGGCTGGAATCGAACCACCCTGTCCGGCGCCTTCGCCCTATCCCGCGCCGAGGGCGCATTGTTTGGCCCGCTGGAGGGCTTTCTGGTAGATCGTCTCGGCACCCGCAGGATGGTCGTAATCGGCTATTTCGTGATGGGACTGGGATTCATCTTCTACTCCCAGATACAGACCGTCTGGCAATTCTACGTCGCGTACCTGGCCATCTCGCTCGGCTCCGGTTTGGGAGGCTGGATAGCCATAGTGACCCTCATAAACAACTGGTTCTCGCGCCGCCGCGCGCTCGCCATGTCCCTGGCCGTGTCCGGCGTTCAGCTAGGCGGATTCCTGGTTCCGCTGATGGCCTGGGGAATAGAGAATCACGACTTTCGCATAACCTCTCTGGGCATCGGCATAGTTCTCATGCTGGTCGCGGTTCCTGCCTCCCGTCTAATGCGCAACCTGCCCGAGGACATGGGCTTGAGGCCGGACGGTGCGCCGATACCTCGCGCTGACGATACGACCGCCGCCTCTTCTGAGTCCGAATCCGACCAGGTACCCGACATGACGCCGCGCCAGGCGCTGAGAACAGTCGCTTTCTGGGTAATCGCGGTGGCGCGGCTGACCTCTGTGGTATCCATCATAACCCTGTCGGTCCATCTCGTTCCCAAGCTGACCGACTCCGGCATCTCGCTCATCACCGCCAACTTTGTTGTGACACTCTACACCTTCGTCGCGTTTCTGAGCGGATTCGTTGCCGGATACCTCGCCGACCGCACCTCGAAAGTCGCCGTCCTGTTCGTGTGTATGTTCATGCAGGCATTGGCCATGTGCATACTGGCCCTTACCGACACCCTGCCAATGGCCGTGGCGTTCGCCGTCCTGTGGGGCGCGGGATTCGGCGGGCGCGTGCCTCTGCTGACTGCGATAGTCGGCGACTTCTTCGGCAGAAAGAACTTCGGCTCGATACTCGGAATGAACATGGTCCCGTCCAACATAGCGATGATATTCGCGCCGCTGTTCGCCGGGTTCATGTTTGACCTCAGACAGAGCTACTTCATTCCCTTCATCACCTTCGCCATAATGGGACTCATAGGGGCATTCATTATTCTGCTGGCGCGGCAGCCAGGCTCACCGGCAGAACCCACATAGGCTCCGCGCCCGCGTCGTAGGTGCCGATGCGGTCCAGCCCACCCCAGGCCTCGTTGACCTTGTAGGCGGCGATCTTGCCGGAATTAAGCCCGGCGGCGTACAGGAAATTCCCCGACGGATCCAGATTCAGCGCGCGAGGCACCGGCTCCGACGGAACTATCGCCGTGCGGATAAGCCGACCCGATTCCTGGTCTATGCGGAAGCACGCGATACTGTTGTGTCCCCTGTTAGGCGCGAACAGCATCGTGCCGGACGGGTTTATCCTTATCTGCGCGCACGAATTTCTGCCGCTCCATAGCGATGGCAGCGTCGGGATTGTCTGGAAAGCGGACAGCGTACCTGACTCCGAATCGAAGTTGTACGCTGTTACGCTGCAACCCTGCTCGTTGGAAAAGTACAGCGTGTTCAGCGACGGGTGGAAGCAGTAGTGCCTCGGGCCAAGGTCACCCTCCTGTGGAACGGTGGCGGGGTCGTTCGGGGTAAGCGTTCCCGTCTCATCGTCGAAGATGAACTGGAAGATGGCGTTGACTCCATTGCCTCCGCCGATATGCGGCACGAACGCGAATCGGTTCGATTCGTCCGTCTGCATCGAGTGCGCGCCCTGCCCGGTGGCCCGCCACTCCACAGGCGGCGACTGCGCTATGCCGTTTTCGTCAATAGGGTGAACGGCGCACCTGCCCGCCAGATAGTAGGCCGACAGCAGCCAGCGTCCCGTTCTGTCCGTCGCCAGAAAATTGGGGTCCGACTCCAGGTCCGCGACACCGAGCAGATGCAGGGTGCCCGCCGAGTCTATACGGTAGCTAGACAGCTTGTTAGCGTCCCGCCTCGCGGTGTACAGGAACCTCTGATCGGGACCGGCGGCCAGGGGCGCGGGACGGCCGACAGCCTCCACCTCGCCGAGCTTCTCCAGCGCGCCGGACTCCTCGTCCTGTCTGAAAATCAGAATCTTGTCATCGCCCGATGCGGTAACGTAAACGAACGTGGGCATTGTCAATATATCCTTACCGGCGCTGGGCCGGCCAGCGCCTGATCTTCCAATTCAGTCCTCAGCCGCCAACATAACACCTCTCCCCAAGCCCCGCCAATAGGCCGGCGCCCGAGCGCCACGCCACATTCACAATTTCTCCACGTTTCCCCTGTAACTACACAACCTCTCCCACACTATGCTACAATACACTCATGCCGGAGGAATCCAAAAACCGAAGAACTAATGACTATAAACCATAAATTCGAATATATCTCTGATGATTTGCTCACCTCTAAAAATTTCGCTCCAAAGCTAAACGCAGGTGTTTACAGGTCAATAACAGGTCAAAATCGCCACCAGCGCCACGCCAGAACCCACCTGTTAGGCTCACCTGCATCGCACCAGCACAACTATAAACGGGAATATATAACAGCCTTTCAAATCGAGTCAAAGAAAACTGAGAGGTGAACCATGCCGCTGGTATCTATAAACGGAATCGAGCTTGACTATCAGGAATACGGACAGGGAGAGGCGATAGTCTTCTGCCACGGGGCGGGCGGCAATCTGCTCTCATGGTGGCAGCAGATACCCTACTTCTCCGAAAGCTACCGCTGTATCACCTTCTCCCACCGCGGATTCGGACACTCCCATGACCGGCCCGACGGCCCGGGCGTGAAGTCCTTCATTGACGACCTTGCCGCGCTGCTCGACCACCTCGGCATAGAGTCGGCCCACCTCGTGGCGCAGTCCATGGGCGGCAGAACCGCGCTCGGCTTCGCAGTCGAACATACCACCCGCACGCGGAGCCTGGTGCTCGCCGATACCACCGGCGGCATGGGCGAGCCGGACGTCGAACAGGCGTTGGCCGACTTGCGAGAGAAGCAGACCTCGACACGGGAACTGGGCTTCCGCGCGTTGGCGACAGGATTCGGCATACGCGAGCCTGCTCTTGCGAACCTCTATCTCCAGATTTCGCGCACCAACCCTCCTAGGCCGAACCTCGCCGGCGTAATGAGCGGTGGCCCGACAGGCGCGGACCTGTCAAACCTGAGAGTCCCGACACTATTCATTGTCGGCGAGGAAGACGACCTGACTCCGCCTCACGTCATCGAGGCGGCATCCCAGCACATACCAGGTTCCGAGTTGATACGAGTTCCCGGATGCGGCCACTCCGTTTACTTCGAGAACCCCGACGTATTCAACTTCGAGGTCGCCCGCTTCATCTCCCAGGCCGGCGCCCCCGGGGCGTAGGCGAGTAACACTCGGAAATAAGCGATTGCAGAGGATAGATATGATAACCGAGAAAGAGAGAGACGCAGTCGCGGATATTATCAGCGAGACTCTGATCGGAAAGTTCGGCGACACCTTCGTGTTCGACCCGATTGTCGTAAAACCCGCAGTAGATCCGGTGGATGGACAAGAGTATCTGCGAATTAGGGTCACATTCGACGGAGACCGGAAACTTCTGGATCCTAAATGGACAGTCGGCCTGATAGGTCGCATACGGCCGAAGATGGCCGAACTGGGCATATACGAATTCCCCAGCACGACATTTGCTGAAAAGTCCGAGTGGGAAGTGTTCCAGGCGGGGGAATACTTTGAATCCACACGACCTGCTGAGAATCGCCTATCAACTGGTGCGTGAACCCGGCAGAGGCCGTCCCCGCGAAGCCGGTCTGTGGCGTGCGGTTAGCTCCGCCTACTACGCTCTGTTCCACGCTCTGGCAAACTGTTGTGCCTATATGCTGGCAGGCTCCACCAGGGCCAACCGCAGCCAGCAGGCATGGCGACAGGTATATCGAGCGTTGGAACACGGACACGCCAAGAACCAGTGCATAAACCGATCCGTTATGAACCGATTTCCGCCTGAAGTCCAGAATTTCGGAGAAGCATTCGTAAATATGCAGTTGCTGCGCCACACTGCCGACTATGACCCCGATCCCGAAGCCTCGTTTATACGCGCTGAAGTCCTGCAACGAATTGAAGATTCCGAGGAAGCCATACGGGAGTTGGAGAATGCGCCTATACGCGACCGCCGCGCGTTCGCCATTCATGTGCTGCTACGAATCAGGGAACAACTGACTCGGAGCGGGCGATAGACATCCGAAAGTTGGACTATACGCGCGTTCCAGACATACTTCTCGGCAATCTGCCTGAAGAAGACATATATCTGGTCGCGGCCTATATGACAGCCAATGCCGACAGGCTGATAACCACAGACCGCGACTTGTTCGATTCAGTTGCCGACTCCGAAATCGTCTCCTGCCAGATGAGAGGCGAGTTTATTGCCGACTACCTACCTTGACGCGCGCATCCTGATAGCCGCAGTGTGATCCCAGGGAGCTATCCACTCCTCTTTGATCTCCATGCCGAAGCCGGGCGCGTCGGACGGGGTTACGTAGCCGTCTTTGGGCATTGGCATACCCGGAATCGGGCACACCTCTTCCAGGGGAATACCAGGGTCGCTTCCCATCCAGAACTCCGCCATCGGCGATTCGGGCATCGAGATAGCGAAATGCTGACCCCAGGGTGAAGCCGCCGCCGCGTGCGGGACGGTTATTATCCCCGCCGCCTCGCCGATTGTGTATATCTTCAGCGCCTCCGACAGGCCGCCGCACCACTTCATGTCCGGCTGGAGAACGTCCACCGCCCTGTGTTCGACTAGCTGTCGGAACGTCCAGCGTCCGTGATGGTCCTCACCCGTGGCAAGCGGAACCCAGTTTATCGCCTTCTTCAACTCGATGTGCCCTTCCAGGTCCGTCGGTATCAGAGGCTCCTCGAACCAGCGCAGGCCGTATGGCCGCAGACGGTCGGCCAGGCGGATAGCGAACTCGACGTTGAAGCTCATCACCGGGTTGTACATAAGCTCGGCATTCAGCCCGACCATTTCACGCGCGTTCGCTATCTTCTCCTCGACAATGTTTATCCCCTCTATACCCTCATCGTAGTGGGCGGGGTTGGACACTTTGAAGTTCTTGAACCCAAGCTCCTTGGACCAGTCGAGATCGTCCGACGTGCAGTAGAGCAGCGCCTTGTCCCGGCACGGGCCGCCTATCAGAGAATACACCGGCTGGCCGAGCAACTTGCCCTTCAGGTCCCACAGGGCCAGATCAACACCGGACTGCGCGACCGTCGCCAGTCCGCCCGCGCCGAATCTCTGGGTCGAACGCCACATCAGGTCGTTGAGATACTCCAGCGCCATGCAGCCCCTGCCTTCCAGCAGCGGGCCGAAGTGATAGTCAACCAGCGCGGCGGTCGGCTCGCCGAAGCTGCACTGGCCCAGTCCCCACCTCCCGTCCTCGGCTATTACCTGTACCCATACATCGGCGGACGTATTGGCGCCGGGCATCTGCCCGTGAAGCCTGGAGAATTCGGGATACTTGTTGATGGGTAGCGCGCGCCGCGCGTGAGTGTTCCAGTTGGGCCGGCGCGATTCCGACTTCGGCGGCGTCCGCGGTATATTGAGTTCGACCGCCCTGACCTGCTTGATTTTCATTGTGCCATCCTCTTTTTCGTATGAATTTGTCGCATGAGCGAAATTTCCATGGTTATCTAACAATACTCCAACCCAGTCTGTTGTAGAATAGCCTCAATCCACAGATTTTGGGAGGCGTCGAATGGCTACCAGGTTGTACACAGGAGATGACGGTCAGTCGCACTTTGAAGAGATGGACATGGATACGGGCGAGTTTCCCTGGGGAGAATTGAAGGCCGCGACCGGAATAATGTTCAGACACGACGAGCCGGGCAAGTTCATAGACTGGCACATTGCCCCAAGGCGGCAGTTCATAATCACACTGTCGGGGCAGGTCGAAATCGGCCTGGGGGATGGTACGCTCCGCTATTTCGGCGCGGGCGACGTCATGCTTGCCGACGATACGACCGGACAGGGCCATACCACTCGCGCAGTCGGGGACGTTCCGAGAATTTCGGTCGCAATCCCGCTGGACTGAATGGCGCCCCGTTCACCGACCACGACCCATCTGACTACTGATAACTAACCACTAACTACCCCGAACCGGAGGTTCCTCATGGCGCAGAACGAACACCGAACCCACATTTACGTCGGACTGGCGGGCGAGGGCGATAACATCGGCGAGGGAGGGCTGCTCCGCCGCGCCGAGGGCGAGGACGAGTGGCAGAGCGTCGCCAACGGTCTGCCGTCCAATCCACAGATCAGGGCTTTGCTCGCCCATCCCGAAAATCCGGCCGTCGTCTATGCCGGAACACAGATGGGAGTCTATCGCAGTGACGACCGTGGCGAACATTGGGAAGTGCTGGAGTCGCCGCGCGAGGGCATGGATGTCTGGTCGCTCGCGTTCCACCCGTCCGACCCGGACGTGATCTACGCCGGATACGAGCCTTGCGCCATCTACCGCACCGAAAACGGCGGCGAATCCTGGGCGAAGATGAATACCGACAGAGTGGCCTTTCCCAATGTAACGACGTATATGCAGCCCCTGGCAAAGCGTGTGATTGGAATAGCGAGCGATCCTTCCGACCCATCGGATATGTACGCTTCCATAGAAGTCGGGGGGTTGCTCGCCAGCCGCGACGGGGGCGACAGCTGGGACTCTATTACCGACGGCCTCTATACGGAGAACCACACCGTTGACCTGCATGGCGTTCAGGTCAGTTCGGCGTCGCCCGGAACCGTGTTCATCATCGCGCAGGTGGCCATGTTCAGGAGCCGGGACCGAGGCCATCGCTGGGAGCATATCAGGTTCGGGGAGATGTTCCCGGGCGGGTCATACTGTCGCGGCCTGATAGTCGCGCCCGACGATCCGGCGACGCTGTACTTGGCGGCGGGCGCGGGCGGCGGCGGCGCGCCCGCCGGAACGCGGGAGGCCGGAGCCTTGTTCCGCAGCCGCGATACGGGCGAGACGTGGGAACGCATAGACATAGGCGACACGCCTCCGAGCCGTATGTTCCAGATAGCCATAGACAGGGCCGCGCCCTCTAACGTCTATTGCTGCACTGGCTACGGCCACTTCTACGCCAGCAACGACGGCGGCGAAACCTGGGCCGGGTCACGCCTCCCCACAGAACTCTCCCGCAGTCGCCACGTCTATCCAATGGTGTCCGGATAGCCAAATGGAGTAGCGGATGATTGCGAAAGGCCCGCTAGTGATTCGGCCTGAAAAGATGTTCGACCGAGAAGGTTTTACCTTCAGAAGCAGCAGGCTTAGCATTGCGCCATGAAGCCCGCCCCTTCATAGATCGTCTGGCGGCGGGCCGGTTGGAATGCTATCGCACGGAGGGTGGTTGGTCGCGCCGCTCAGGTCCAAGCCGCTTGCACTGATTCGCAGCATCAGCAGGTCGCCCGCCCACCACGGCTGACTGCACATATTCCATCTGAGAGCCCGCGCTCCGCCCTCCTCGGACACAGACTCAGCGTCGTCAAAGTCCAGGCGCAACGTTATCGCCCCGTCCAGAGCGATGAAGTCCATGTGGTGTCCGGCCAGCCGGCCGTGCGGAGTTAGCTCCATGCTGACACGGCCCGGCGACTCCCAGGCGATGCGGCTGATGGTGATGTCTCCAACGCCCTCGTATGTGAAGGACGCGGGACTCAGAACGCCCGCCTGTCCCCCGGCGCCGACAGTTGAGCCGCCCAGGTCCACCGGGTCGAAGAACGCCTCGCGTAGAACGCTGTCGGGAGCGGTTACGTTTACGAACACGATATCGGACTTTCGGATTTCTTCAGGTATCTCGTCGGCTCCGCATGGAACTCGAACCGGGTCGCCCCAGAAATTCCAGTAAAACCAGTACTCACCATGCGGCAGCGGTCGCGCTATGTGAAAGAGAAGTGGCCTGATGGCGAACAGGCGCGCGTCGTTCCCCTCTATTCGGTGACCTGAAACATCCTCCCCACCACTACCCCACAGTGCGGGGTCGCCTATCCGAGTACCGGCGGGAAGGCCGGAGTCGACAGGTCCAATGTCCTGGTGTTTGAATCCTCCGCTGGATCGGACTATGCGTTCATCCCCGTATTCGACGCCGGATTGGACTATGCGTTCATACTTGTATTTATGGTACAGGCACTCTCTGTATGTTTTCAGTCCGTGCGTCGCCGCTCCGGCTCGCAGAAGCTCGTTTTCACTGGCAACCTGTGAACGCAGGTCGTTCAGCGTTATTGTCGGCGCCTGGTGGGTGGCGGACGCGCCTCCCAGTGCGCCCAGTACCGGGGAGTCAAGCAGAAACCTGGTCTCACCGGTCGAACCGACTCCCGTGCCGGCAATATCCTCCGGAAGCCACGTCTTGTTGTACGGACTGTCTATCGTGTAAGCGCCGGGCTCTATCATTGTGACGATCTCGTACTGGTGGCTCGTCAGTTTCTCGTGATCCACCAGAAATATGATTGCCTCTCGGTCGTCCCACTGAGTATCTCGCGCCGCTACAATATGTGGGCCAGCCGCAAGAACATCCTGCTCGGAACGTGATTCAATATAGGCTGCGGGCGCAACGGCGATTAGTTCACTGCCGCCGTTTCCCCTGAGATATTCCAGCGCCTCGAACGTGTACTTTATTGCAGCATGGTACCACTGATTGCCGGAAGGGTATGTGTACACGGCCACGGCGGGCTCGACCGATTGCAGCCTGACACGGGCAATCACGTCCGATTGGTTGATCCTCTCCTTCAATAGCGACTGACCGAAGTGGTCGTTAATTGGGATAGTCCAACCGGGGGCGGCGCTGGACTGAGAAGCCGGGGCAGTTGGCGTAGGAATAGAAGTTGGCGTGGGAACCACGGATGGAGCGGTTGGCGAAGACTCAATTCTCGCCGCAATCGGAGTTGGAAGCGTAGTGGGCGACACGCCTGTCGGTGTTGCCACGACCAACAGATGGGGAGCTATTGGCGTAGGGGTATGCGGGGTTGAAAACTCCTCTGCCTGAGCGGTCCGCGACCGTTCAGGTCGGCTGTCGGCGCATCCAAAGAGAAGTGCCGCGAATAATGCCAGCGCAATCACCAGTGCAACCTGAATTCGGGTCGTAGACATAGTACGGTTCCTCGGTATCGGGCTCCTCGTTGCACTAACGGAAGTCATGTCTATTCACCTGATGATAGGGAATATGCATGAGACGTGTCCAAGACTCTTCTCGTCGCGGCAATCTTGTCATATCCAAATAGATACGCCTTCAGAATCCATAGTAGCCGCCCGGACGTTACTGTATAGCCGCTAAATCGGCCCGGGAGGTAGGCGAACGGGAAACGGAACGTCGGGATTTTCCGCGACCAGGCGGCTCCAGACGCCGTGCCCTATTCGCTCCGCGCGCTCGATGATGTCTTCTTCATCAATCGTCAGGACGCGGCTGTCTTTCATTACCCAGCGGCCATTCACCATAAGATGCGTTATGTCGGCGGGCTGTCCCTGGTGGACGAATCCGGACACGATTCTCAGGGTAGGCACGAGGTGGGCGCGTCTGGCGTCAATCATAAAAAGATCGGCCTTCTTGCCCGGTTCGACGCTGCCCACCTCGTCCGCTATTCCCAGCGCGCGCGCGCCGTCAATCGTCGCCCACTCGAGAACGTCTTCCGGCGCCGGCCACATCTCGTCGTTCCGCCTGACCCGCTCGTGAAAAAGACCCGCTCTCATCACTTCCACCATGTCCTCGGCCATGTTGTCCGACCCCATCCCTATCCTGCAGCCCGCCGCCTGAAGTTCAAATGCCGGAGCCGCCGCTCCACGCCGCGCCGCGATTGCGGGATTGTTGGAGACGGCGACATTGTGCTGGCCGAGAAGCGCGATCTCAGAGTCGTCAACGTACCGGCAGTGGGCCACTATGAGCCGCTCACTCAAAAGGCCGTTGGCGAACAGATACTGTGTCGGACGCACTCCCCGCGCCCTCATCACGCCCTCGATCTCCTTGTGGCTCTGCGACAAGTGAATCGTGCATCCAAGATCGTGGCGTTCGGCCATCAGGGCGGATTGGCGCAGCAGTTCGGGCGAGCATAGCTCAGGCGCGTGGGGCGAGACCATGCAGCGAACCCGCCCGTCTTCCGCGTTGTGCCAGCGAGATATGAGATCATCGCTACGCCGGAGTCCGGCATCCAGCTTGTCGGCTGAGAATACATACCGGCCTTGATCGAACTGGTCATCGTCAATATCGTTGACGTTCTCGGCGAGAAACAGGCGCATACCTGTCGCGGCCAGACTATCCGCATACTGTGGAATGTCGTTGGAAATCTCCAGCATCGTCGTTGTGCCGCTGCGAATCGCTTCCAGGGCTCCGAGCAGCGCGAACACGTTGCGTCCGTCGGTATCCAGCATACCCCGTCCGGTCGTCGGAAAGCGGAGCGTCGTGGGAAAGCCGAAGTCCTCCAGTATTCCCCTGTCCGCGGTGGCGAGCAGATGTGTGTGGCAATTCACCAGGCCAGGAAAGACGGCCTTGCCGCGTCCCTCGACGCGCTCGGCGTCCGGGGATCTCGACTCCAGCTCGCCGCTCGGTCCTACGTCGGATATGCGGTCGCCATCCACGGCCAGCGCGGCATTGTAGTGAATCGTCCGCCGCGCGTCGCAGGTGATAACAGTAGTATTCGTTATCAGGATAGTCATAAAGTCCACCACCCGTAGATTTAGCCGCATAATAGCACAGCGAACCTGTCGGATTGCCGAGCCAACGAGAGTTGCCTTCTTCTACCGTCCGAGGGGAAAGGCCGCCCTGGACAGTTCACCGCTTTACGCGCTCCCGTCAGGCACATATAATCTCATTACGGCATCTTTGAACGGCTGCCCGGAGGAATGGAATTATGACTCACAGATCAGCGAACGTGGTCGTCATTGGCGGAGGCGTCAATGGGACAAGCATCGCCATGCACCTGTCCCGACTGGGCGCGGGCAAGGTTATCCTCGTCGAGAAGGGGCATCTGGCCGGGGGTGCGAGCGGCAGGTCGGGCGCCATGGTGCGCGAACACTACCTTCATCCCACACTGGTCAAAATGGCGATGGAAGCCAGCGACATCTTCCACAATTTCGGCGACTCCGTGGGTGGCGACGCGCGTTTCATAGAGACCGGACGGATGCTTCTTTTCGGGGAGCGCGACGCGGACGCGGCGCGGGCGAACGTGGAAATGAACCGCGAACTGGGAGTGGAAATCAATACCCTCACGCCGGCGGAGGTCGCGGATATTGTCCCACAGGTATCCCTGGATGGGCTCGCGCTCGGAGTGTACGAGCCGAACTCCGGCTACGCAGACCCTATGGCTACGACATACGCATACGCGGAGCGGGCGAAAAATCGCGGAGCGGAGATCCTGACCGGATGCGCGGTCACCAGTATAAAAGTCGCGGGCGGGCGTATTGTCGGCGTGGAGACTGAGGGCGGGCTGATAGAGGCCGACGCCGTTGTGGCCGCCACCGGCCCCTGGGTGAACAAGCTGGCTACTCCGATGGGCGAGTTCCTTCCGGTTACGCCTATCAGGGTGCAGATGGTGCACCTGCGCCGTCCGCCGTCGCTGGAGTCGCTGATTACCACCGTAATTGACTACACCACCGGCGCTTACTTCCGCGTGGACGCGGGGCATAACACGCTGGTAGGCGGCGAGGAATGGGACGACCTGGGAGAGGTCGTGAACCCCGACGCCTTCGGACTGAACGCCGACCACGACACCATCACCCGATTCTGGGATCGCGCCAAGCTGCGCTTTCCCGACTTCGGCGCCGCGACCCAGAGGGGCGGATACGGCTCGCTGTACGACATGACCCCGGACGGCAACCCGATTCTGGACAGGTCGGAGACCATCGAGGGGCTTTACTGGGCGGTTGGATTCAGCGGACACGGCTTCAAGCTGTCTCCGGTAGTGGGCCGGATGGTAGCGGAGTTCATATTGCATGGCGAAAGCCGCGACCATCCCATACGTGAATTCCGGGCAAGCCGTTTTGAAGAGGGCGATCTTCTGAACGCCGAACACCCCTACGAAGGCCGCAGGCACCAGTGATGGCCCAAGAATGGACATTCTACTACGACTCCGACTGCGGGATGTGCTCCGAGGTTGTACGCTGGCTGAGTCGTTTCGACACGCGCAAGCGAATCACTTGGATGTCCACACAGGCCCTGGACGCGCCCCCACAAGGTCTGTGCCACGACGACCTGGAGAGAGCGGCCTACCTGGTAGGCGACCCCGGCGACAACCATGAAGGCTTCTTCGCGTTCCGAAAACTCCTGCTGAGACTTCCCCTGCTTTCCCCACTTGGCGCGCTGATGTGGCTGCCTGGCGCAAGGCTGATAGGAGTCCCTGCCTATCGCTGGGTCGCGCGCAACAGGTACAGGATTTCGGGATGCAGGGTGCCCGGAATCGGCGCGCGCGCCAAGAGTCTGTCTCAAAACCATTCCCGGGATCGAATGGCGGGAGAATAAGGCCCCCTCGCCCTTGATGGGCTGACAGTGGTCGGGCGAAATTCCACCTGACCACGCTCCGGCGTGGCATTGCCGTCTTTCCACACGAACAACTTCACAGCCCATTGGGATATAATGTCGCCGTTTAACCCGGTTTGAATGGAAGGGATTATCGTAACTATGGTCGGAATTGTTCGTAACTTCATCAGAAGCAGCCTCGGTCCCACATCCGATATCGAGGTGCCGCCCGAGATAATAAGAGGCCGGAACCTGCTGGCCACTACAGTCATTCTCGGCCATGCCATAAAGCATATATACAACTCCGGCTTGCAGACGATTATCTGGCCAGAGATCAAGATCGGCATGGGGCTAAGCGCGACGCAGTTGGGAACGCTGGCATTCTCTCGCCAGATCACCAGCTGGCTTACGACCATCGCATCGGGCTATCTCGGAGACAGGTTCGCGCACCGCGCGTCGCTGATGCTTGGCATATCCCTGGTTCTGATGGGAGTGTCCTACTTCCTGACCGGCATCGCGCCGACCTATCCCGTGATGTTCCTAGCTATGCTTCTGGTCGGCATAGGGCCTTCCATGTACCACCCTCCAGCCATTGGCGCACTGTCGCGCAGGTTCCCCGACAAGCGCGGGTTCGCCATATCGCTGCACGGGACGGGCGGCAGCGTAGGCGAGGTGATGGGGCCGCTGGTAACCGCCGGTATGCTGACCCTGTTGATGTGGCGGGGCGTTTTGCAAGTTAGCCTCTTTCCGGCCATATTCGCAGCCTTCCTCATCTGGGGAATGATGCGGAGCGTACCGGGTGAAGTGCCGGGTTCCGGCTCCACGGGCGACTATTTCAATTCAATAAAACGCCTTCTCACAATGGGGAGGATGGCGCTTCTGGTGGTAGTAACCGCGCTCAGAAGCGTGGGACAGAGCGCAGTCAGCATATTCCTGCCCGTTTATCTCAGAGAGGACCTGGAGTATTCGGCGGCGGCCGTGGCGGGATTCGTCTCGCTTGCCCAGGTGGTCGGCATCGTCGTGCAGCCGCTGATGGGCTGGCTGTCCGACACCTACGGCAGAAAGGTGGTGCTGGTTCCGTCAATGACCGCTATGGCGCTGCTGTCTTTCGCTCTGGCGTGGGCAGCCCCCGGAATTCAGCTTATGCTGACCATTCTGGCGCTCGGCGCGTTCCTGTACTCACTGCACACCATCTTCATTGCGGCTGCGATGGACGTGGCCGGAGGCGAGGTGCAGTCAACAGTGGTCTCGCTGATATACGGGGCGAGTTTCATAGGCACGCTGTCCCCGGTTCTGGCAGGATGGATAGCGGACAACTATGGCACCGAGAACGTGTTCATATACGGAGGTGTGATAGTGCTGCTGGGAATGCTGGTTCTCGCGCTGACAAAGTTGCCCAAAACGGCCAACCAGATAATGAGTTCCAGATAAACTTCTCCCGGATTCTGTCCTCACAAGAACATTAGCTATAATGACTGCGAGGATAAAGAAATGGGAACGTTCAGTGTCAACATTCAGCTCAGGAATCTCCAGGGGCTCGAGTTCGAAGAACTGGAGGCTTTAGCCGATACTGGCGCGACTACAACAGTGATACCTGCCTCGGTTCTGAGACGGTTGGGCGTCACACCCACCACTCGCCAGACCTTTGAGTATGCAAACGGCGAGCAGGTAGAGTTGGATATGGCTGAGATAACAGTGCGAGTGGAAGGTAGAGAAACGGTCACATGGGTGGTCGTCGGAAACGATGATGCCGGCGCGTTGCTTGGGGCCTATACCCTTGAGGGAGTATTTCTGGGGGTTGACCCCTACAACCGGCGTCTGATTCCTATCCAGGGGATACTGAAGTGACTAAACGCCTATCAATACCACGTCGCGCTGCATCTGCGTCGTCACCTGCGGCCCGTTCTCTGAGATGAACACGTCTATCTCCGAACGCACTCCGAACTCAGGTATGTAGATGCCAGGCTCGATTGTGACCGCTATGCCCGGGATTAGCTGCCGCGTGTCGTGCGTCTCCCACGAATCCAGATTGACCGCGTTGGAGTGCACCTCTCGCCCCAGGCTGTGTCCCAGACGGTGGTTGAAGTAGTCGCCGTAACCTGCCTCGCTTATGTAGTCGCGCGCAACCTTGTCCAACTGCCAGCCCTCCAAAATTCGCCCCTCACGGAAAGCGTTCTCCATCTCCGCCAGCGCGGCGTCGCGCGACCCTATCACGATGTCAAAGACCTCACGCTGCTTGGCAGGCGCTTCGTCGCCGACGTAGGCCGTCCAGGTAATGTCGCCGAACATGGCGTGGTCGTCGGGAAGGCGCGTCCACAGGTCTATCAGAACCCAGTCGCCGCGCTTTATCTGTACCGAATTCTCCGGGGTGGGGTCGAAATGCGGGTCCGAGGCGTGTTCGTTCACTGCGACAGCCGGGCCATCCGTCACGATGAGACCCTCCTCGCGGAAGCGATTGCGAATGAACTCCGCCACGCCGAACTCCGCCACCCCGGCGTCCAGATTGTCCCCGATGTATCGGAACGCTTCCTGCACAATGACGCTGAGCTTTTCGGCGGCGAACAGGTGGGAAGCCAACTGCTCGTCGTTCCACCTTTGTGTGGAGTACTGGAGCAGGTCCGCGGACGGTACTACCTCAACCCCGAGACCTCTGACCAGTTCAAGGGTCCCCCCATCCACGTTCGACACCCTGGGCAGCGCGCACTCGGGCGTGTATTCCATGGCGACTCTGACACACCTCGTCCCCAATTCCCGCCGCAATCCGGCTATCATGTCATTGCGGTCTTGAGGCGGCGCGTCCTCGGAAACCCTCTCCAAAACGGCTTTATCCGATGACATACCTAACATCTCGCTCAGTTTGTCTATCATGTCGCGGCGGTTGATGAATAGCGTGGTATCGAGGTCGAGATGAGTGAACCGGCTCTGGTCAACGAAACTGAGCAGCAGGCGAGGCCGCCCGCTCGCCGGTATCCACAGCCAGACGGGGCGGGTCACGTGTCCCACGCTCCCGACAGTATCGGCGAATATGGGATTCAGACCCCTGTAATCATAGAGCAGCCAGCCGTTGACGTCCCGCTCCCGCATATACTCCTGCGCTTGGGCAATAACCTGCTGAATGGACATATGGACAATTCCCCCGAAGATATGGACTGGCTCGCGAAAGGGCTGGGCGCACAGTCGCCGCCGTCCGATTTTTACCCCGCCAATGTAACAGCCCCGCAATGAAGACGACAAGCCAAGCCGCGCGTTCATTCCAAACACGTATCAAAACCTCTATCAGCGTCGCCGTATGCGTACAACGTAATGATATACTGTCGTCACGAGGTGAAAGATCAGATGCCAGATATGTGTTGCGCCCCTTCCAATGACATGGCGCGCGCCATTCCCACGACCGGACAGGTGGGCGTAACCAGAACGGACAGACCCCGCCGACCGCCCAAAGCGATGGTGTACATACCGGGCGGGAGTTTCGTCATGGGAACGGACGAAGCTATCGGGTTCCCGGCGGATGGCGAAGGCCCGGCGCGAGAGGTGGAGGTCTCCCCCTTTTTCATAGACGAGACCACCGTCACAAACGCGCAGTTCGGCAGATTCGTCAGGGCGACGGGATACAGGACCGAGGCCGAGAGTTTCGGGTGGTCTTTCGTCTTTCACTCGTTCGTGCATCCCAAACTCGCGCGAAAGGTCACCCAAACCGTGGCGAACGCCCAGTGGTGGTGGAAAATTGACGGCGCCAGTTGGCGCAGGCCGGAAGGCCCTGGCTCGGGCATAGGCCGTCGGATGGACCACCCGACAGTACACGTCTCATGGAACGACGCGCAGGCATACTGCCGCTGGGCGGACAAACGTCTGCCCAGCGAGGCGGAGTGGGAGATAGCGGCCCGCGGCGGGCTGGATAGCAAACGCTACGCCTGGGGAGACGACCTTACCCCAGGCGGCAGGCATATGTGCAACATATGGCAGGGCGACTTTCCCAACGCCAATACCGAAGATGACGGATACGCAGGCGCCGCTCCCGCCAAGTCGTTCGACCCCAACGGCTTTGGGATTTACAACGCCAGCGGCAATGTGTGGGAATGGCAGTCGGACTGGTTCAGCCCCGGCTTTCACCGCGGCGCGCCCACCAGAGACCCCGCCGGCCCCCCAACCGGAATGAGCCGCGTTATCAAGGGCGGGTCATACCTCTGCCACGACTCCTACTGCAACCGATACCGCGTGGCGGCGCGCAGCGCGAACACCCCGGACAGCTCCACCGGAAACCTGGGATTCAGGTGCGTGATGGACGCGGCATAGCAATAATTACTATTATTTACTGACCTTACGCAGTTGAGAGAGATTTCGTAGCTGAGCTGGCTCATTCTCGTTTAGGAATTCATAGCTAAGTGCGTAACATCAGTTATTTAGCATTATCGTATTGACGCGCGACCCTGCCCTGCGGCTCACGCAAGCCACAAGCGCACTTTATCTTGGTGAGGGCAGCCGCCACAGAATACAGATACACAAACGGGTACCGTAGCATCACTCAATCCGAACAGACCGACGTGATAGTCATAGGCGGTGGGCCAGGCGGCAGTACGGCTGCCGCCCTGCTTGCCCGACTCGACTGCGACGTAGTCCTGCTGGAACGCGAGCGATTCCCCCGCGAACACGTAGGCGAATCGCTTCTGCCCGCCTCCATGCCCATACTCGAAGACCTTGGCGTCATGGAGCAGGTAGAGAATGCGGGCTTCCCCAAGAAGTGGGGCGCGACGATGCTCTGGGGCAGCGACCCCGAACCCTGGAGTTGGTACTTCAGGGAAACCAACCGCGCCTACCCCCACGCCTACCAGGTCTGGCGTCCCACCTTCGACAAGATTCTCCTCGACAACGCCCGCGCAAACGGCGTCCGGGCCCGCGAAGAATGCGCTGTAACCGGCCCGATACTAGAAGGCGACACCCTAACCGGCGTCAGATATCGAATGTCCGACGGCTCTAACGCTTCCATTCACGCCGATTGGGTCATAGACGCCAGTGGACAGGCCGCCATTCTCGGAAGATCCATGAACCTGCGTCAGTGGGACGACTACTTCCGCAACATGGCCGTCTATGCCTACTTCAAAGGCTCGCGTCGTCTGCCCGAACCCGACGCGTCGAACATCTTCATCGAGTCCTACCGGCACGGCTGGACCTGGAACATTCCCCTTGCCGACGACACCGCCAGCGTCGGCATCGTCGTGGACTCCGAACTCGGACAGCTCAGCATTGCCAGGCAGGGCGTAAGGGAATACTACGAAGAACAGCTTTGTTCAGCCGCCCGAACCTCCAATATACTCTCCGACGCCCGGATGCTCTGGCCGCCCAACGTTATAAAGGACTGGTCATACACCTCGACGCGGATGATAGGCGACGGATGGATACTCGTCGGAGACGCCGCCTGTTTCATAGACCCGCTGTTCTCATCCGGCGTACACCTGGCCATGATGTCCGCTGTCATGGCCGCCGCCTATATCCACGCCGCAAAGACCGACCCATCAATTCGCGAGCCTGCTGCCCGGCTATACCAGCAGCTATACCGCAAAGAGTACGGACACTTCCGAGAACTGGCCCGCCTCTTCTACGCCAGCAACCGCACCGTCCGGTCATACTTCTGGGAAGCGCGCCGGATAATCGGAGACGACGACCAGGAATCGCGCCGCTCCTTCATCCGCGCCGTCGCCGGACAGGCCCCACGCGGATACGAGCGCGCCGTCCTCGACAAAGGCCACTTGCCCGCCGACCTCACACAGGCGATACACGAAATCGAGTCCGCCAGAACGCACAGGTCCAAAGACTTCGACTGCGCACAGATTCAGGACGCAGTCCCCACTCTGGCCGCCGGCGTCCGACTCGAACGAGGACTAACCTTCGCCGACGCCGAATTCCAGTGGAGCGCCCTGCTCATAACCCCCGACAGACCGGAAGGGTCCCCGGTAAGTCAGCTAGTGACCGCGCTGGTAGCCTGCATAGATGGGCGACGCACGATGGCGGAAATTCTGGACCGGCTGACGACGGGCATCGAGTCAGCCGAGCAAAGACAGCTGGCAACGGAGGCGATAATATCTGCGCTTCGGATTTTGTACGCGGATGGGGCGGTGGGAATCTAGTCATCGTTGGCATTTCCGAACATTTTTGAATGGCGAGTTGTGGTGTAGGATAAGAATGTAATCAGTGCGCAGGTCTTACAGGGAATGGATGTTTCGTATGTCAAATGCTATGGACTTGGTGAATACGTTGCGTGAAAGACAAATCATTATGGAACGGCGGGGCAGGTATAGCGAAGCCGACACCGTAAATAATCTCATTGATCCTGTATTAGAGTATCTGGGCTATGACGCGCCCTACCAGAGCCGAGAGATACAGGACAGGCAGAATCGTCCCGATATAATCCTATGGAATGAACTTGGCGGACTTAACAGCAAGCCAGCCAATGTCATTTTGGAGGCAAAGCCTCTCGATAATGACCTAACCGGAAATGGTATGCCTCGCGCGAACCGTCCGAAGAGTCAACTCAGTCGCTATCTGAACGGATATGATCGCAGTTCCGCGGGCACATATGGGGTACTCACCAACGGGAACATCTGGCATATCGTACAGCGCAGGGAGGGTGAAACGAACCCGCGCTTGGTGAAAGAATGGCGACTCCTATACAACTCCGAAGAAGAAGCGTCGCATGGCCTCGAGGAAATCCGTCAGATACTCAATAGGTCTTCAACGCCAAGCCTGTCCCGAGCAGGCACGCGCACCAACTCCAACGCTCGCGAGATCTGCAACGCCCTCGCTCAATGCGCACAACCAGAGGAGATTCTTCGCTTGCTCACTGGGGATATAGATTATAGGACTGAGCTTGAAGGGCAGGTTCAACTACTAGGCAAGGCTCAAGAACAAGAAGCCAGCTATTGGGAAAAGTATGCCTATACGAAGGCGGGCAGAATCAGGGCTGAACAAGCAGATCAGACGCACGAATCCGTTTGTGTCTCCGTTGTCAAAGCCACGAACGCCGACTCGAGCGATGACCGAGAATTGTATCGGGAGGATGTTGCGATAGCCGCGAGTGCGTTTGCCAAGTATGTCCCGCTGAAAATGTCGGTAACGTTGATGATACAGCCTGATGAAATCGGTGATTTCAGCGCGATCCGACTGGCAGTACATTACCAAGGACACACGGGTATGACCGCCGAATTCAATCCTCACACCCCCAGCCCCATGACGCTGAAGACGATCCAGAGCGTGCATAAGTATCTCAACCAAAACAATCCCGCGCAATCCCAGAGAATTGCGGACACGGTAGCCGCCAAGGGCGTTCGCAAAGAGTTCTATCAGCGAGTCGCCGCCGAATGGACGCTGCGACAACAGCGCAAGGCGTCTGGCAGCGCGAAACGACGATACACATACCGCGAATCCGTCCTCAGGCATCTTATCCGAACCATATTCGCATGGATACTCAAAGAGGAAGGTAAACTCCCCCAAGATGCGTTTGACGAAGCCTTTGCGAAACGCGAAACTAATGGTGACTATCATAATCAGATACTGAGGTTCCTGTTTCACGAAAGGCTAAACAAGAGACGCGACGCCAGAGACCCACATGAAAACCCGAACATAGAGCAAGCCCTTGCCAATGTACGATTCCTCAACGGATCTATATTCGCGGAACACACAGGGGACGACTACCTGAACATTCCCGATGAGGATTACTTCGGACCAGATGGCCTTTTCACAATCCTGAGTGAATATGAATGGACGGCTTCCGAACATACGCCGCAAAGCAGCGACCAGACCATTGACCCGGAAGTCCTGAGCAACTTGTTCGAGAATCTGCTCGTCGCCACCCAGTACGGAGAGGAAACGCCCGACAGGATGCCGGCGGGAACATACTATACTCCATCAGATGTGGCGTTTGAGATGGTCAAGGACGCCCTGTCCGATGCGGTTATTGACCATGCGCCGTCTATAATGGGGCTAGATCAATTGCGAGATTTGTTCGGCAACGAAGATTCAGTCACGCCGGAATTGACACCCATTGAGCGAAACGCTCTAGTGAGTCGCATACGCGAACTGACTATATTCGATCCCGCCGTGGGTTCAGGTGAGTTTCCGTTCCTTTGCGCTCTCGCCATTAGAACGGCCCTCAAGAAACTTGGTGAACCTGGCAACGACATTACCCGCGATATTATCAGCCGTCAACTGTTCGCCCAAGATATCAACCCCATGGCTGCGCAGGTAGCCCGTCTCCGGTTGTTCATAGCTATCATAGCCTCAGAGTCGGGTGGTAACGCTGAGAGGCCGCTTCCTAATCTGGAAAGCAGAATAATATGCTCAGACACTTTGCAGACGGTAGCTGATCCCAACTGGTCACCATTTGGCACAGGTCATCTTCAAGACGCGGATGATGCAGTGAACGTGGCGCTCATGGATGTCGCAGCAATCCGAAAGCGGTGGCTAAACGCTCATGACGAGGACTCCAAGAGCGAGTTACGGCTTTCGGATGAATCAGCCCGCGCAGAATTAAAGAAGGCTATCAGCAGGGGTATGAGTAGTCCCGAAGCCATTAACTTTGCAGACCACCCGTTACTCGATCCTGATGCTCCAGCCGCTCAGACTGACCCACGGTTATTGTTCTACGACCCCGAACGGCAGGGATTCGACATTATTATAGGCAACCCGCCCTATGAAGCATTGAGCAAAGGCATTCCCATGCCACCCAACCCCAGCAGAGAGAAACGACGAGAAGTAAACCGCCGGCGGAGGAACCGCAAACAGTTTTTGCGAGAGAACAAGAGGTATCAAACAACAGAGGGGAGAAGCAACCTTTACAATCTGATAGCTGAAGCATCGCTTGCTCTAGTCAAACATGATGGCGGCGTGGTTACACTGGTCGTTCCTCTGGAACTATGTTTCGGACAGGACCAGGCTGCCACTCGCAAACTCTTTGAGACGAGGTGCAGTCGTATCAGTTTGCGGAACTACGACAATAGACCGGACAAAGTGTTTCACAACAGTCCTGTTGCAAATGCTGAAAGTAGAGTAAGGGCGACCACAATAACTGCCAAGACAGGAAACGAAACCCCAACCATAGAAATCGGCAGCACTAACAGGTGGCTTAAATCAGAACGCCATGAGTTTCTGACTTCCCGCAGAAAGCCGATCGAACGGATTGCGAATGTCAAAGTTGACCCGAGGGTTGATTCTCAGTGGGAACGAATACCTACCCAAGAAATACAGAAACTCATTAGCGCAATGAAATCATTGAAAACAAAGATTCAAAATCTCATGCCAGACAACGAAAACGAAGAGGAAAACGAACATGAGTTGGGTTTTCCTCCGACAGCGATGTACTTCATCACAGCCGCGCCCGCCGGAAAACTTGACCGGGGCGAGAATATCCTGCCTATGACTGACTACGCCAATCTGGAACTGGCGATGGCCGCTGTCAACAACCATGCTGCATACGCATGGTGGAAGACATACGGGGACGCTTTTCATATCAACCCACACGAGATAGCAACCATCGCTATTCCGTCCACGTGGGTCGAGTCCAAAGATACAAACCACAAAGCCCGCGCCCTGGGGCGTGAGCTGATTGCCGCCATCAACCCGGACAACATCACTCGCAGAAGAACAGGAACCCGAAGCGCGGTACAGGACAGCCTGAACTTCCACGAATGCGCCGAGGAAACCATCGCCAAGATTGACAAGCTATATCTGGAAGCGCTTGGGCTGAACTCAAAGCCCCTGCTGGAACAGTTACACACCCTACGCGGCCCTTCCACATGGCGACTGGGGCAGAATTTGGCATGATGACCAAGAGGTGACGTCCCTTAAGGGCTCGGTACTTCCGTGACAGTGGTGATTATGAAAGGGATGCCAGAGTTGTCCGCGACTTAGGAGTTAAGGATTTATGCTAGATCACGATGAACAGACTCTTGACAAGGAGTATGATGTCTTCATATCTCACGCCACAGAAGACAAAGACTTCGTTGGCGAATTAGCTGAGATTCTAAGTGAAAATGAAGTAAAGGTATGGTATGACGAATACGAACTCACCATCGGTGACAGCCTGCGCCAAAAAATTGACGATGGATTGGCTCACAGCAGTTTCGGAATAGTCGTACTCTCTCTGTCTTTCTTCCAGAAAAATTGGACAAAATATGAAATGGATGGGTTGAACGCGCGACAGGTGGCCGGAGAGCGGATCATTCTCCCCATCTGGCACCGACTGACCAAAAACGAGCTACTAGATTTTGCGCCTTCGCTTGCGGATATAGTTGCATTGAATTCCTCAATTCAGACCACAGAGGAAATAGCCGCGGAGATCGCTAATAAAGTCAAGGGCGGCCTGTCATCTTCAGGTCAGACGTCTCTCGATACTTCTGCATCCACTCAAAGTATCGGCGCTACTTTAGTGTCCATAGGGGACGTTAGGCAGAAGTTAGATGAATGGGCGATGGATCAGCGAGAAGCTCTACTGCCAATACCCTCGGACGGTAGATATGGCTATATAGAATCAGCTCATACACTGGTTCGCGCAGAAGCCCCGATATGGACTCCACAAGAGATCCTGAAAGCGGCAGTATCCGCAAGGAACATTCCTCAGGACGGCTTCATACCCATACAGGACGGAATAGAATTCCGCATGGGAGCAGATTTGCTCACCCCGTCAAGATATTGGAAAATTATTCGAAGCGGGGAAAGTTACAGTTATGAGCTACTCATGGAAGACTACGAGAAACCCAGATTCAACTCCGGTCTCGGTCACCCCGAAAAGACCTTGTGGCTGGATTTCGGAATTGGCCGAATAGCTAAGTCATTGTTGGACAGCGCGAAAATCTATGAGGGATTGCAGGTTCCTTCCGACGAGACTTATTTGCTGGCCATAAAACATAACCAGATCGGAGGACGGACCCTTTATTCCTATTCTTATGATGTGCGCTATCTGTACTACTGGGCTACTCCTAGAGTAAGTCAAGAGAATTCACATACTTGGCAGGAGGAAGTCACACAGGACCGCATAAACAGCCAGTTGGTCGAATTGACGCATGAGATAGCAAATTCTCTGTTTTTCTTGTTTGGGTTCGCTGAGGTCTCTGAGGGTATGGTAGAGGAAATCATCAGGCAACAGGGATTCTGAGGAATACGATAACTCCGATCGGAGCTAAACGAACTCTACACAGGGTTGGCCGACGTGAGATTGAGGAGCCAACCGCAACGATTTTACTGAGTCTCTGTGGGTTCGGGCTGACGATCTGCGGTCAGAACGCCGACCGCGCCTTTCAGAACCCCAACATCGTTGATGAGGGTCTTAACATTGCAATCGAAGTCGTTGAGCCTGCCCTCACAGCCCTGATGTCAGTTCTCAACTGAACAAACAGCGTGACCACCAGCGTCATCACGCCAATAGCCGACCCTGCTACCGCGACGAGGATCGTGATTGTCGCTGCGTTGAATCCCTCCAAGTTTGTCTCCTTGGTCTCACTGTGCCAGTCGTTCTGGAGTATAGCCGATGGGAGGTCGCAACTCTTCCATCGGCGTTCCACTATACAGTCCTGGTATAGCCGACAGCATACAGGCGTCAACCGCAACGAGCAGCCCCAGTTTCCCACCCAACTACACACCATGCTACAATACCCGCATGAAAATCAACCAACTACTACTACCAACCTGACCTTACGCAGTTGAGAGAGATTTCGTAGCTGAGCTGGCTCATTCTCGTTTAGGAATTCATAGCTAAGTGCGTAACATCAGTACCAACTATAAACTGACCGTTATCAAAGATGAATAGCCCGACTCGAGAAATTTTCTCCACGAAAGCCGATGCAGGTGAATACAGGTTAAATGCAGGCGAAATGCAGGTGAGGTTGTGGGAAAAACGCTGGACAAACGCTGGGCAACGCTGGTGCCAGATTTGCCCAGCGTCCCCCAGTTATCCCCCCAGCCCCCATCTGCTGTATCATAAATTCACATATATGTCTTGACCGCCCCGCCCGACATTCGACAGTGCCCCCCACCGCTGACTCCGTAAGCCCCCGATCCCTTCACAACAGCCGTTGACTGAGACAAGCCCGCGCCCATATTATTTCAGCGTGAACGAGCAGAGAAAGACCGGAATATTCCCAACCATTCGGGCGCTGACAAGATCGGCGCGCCCGCGCCAGTGGACAAAAAACCTCGCGATCTTTCTGCCCCTGTTCTTCAGCGTGAACGAGGCATGGACTCTCGACGAACCGCAGACCGCCCTGCTGTTCGCCGGCCGCGCCGTCGGAGCCGTAGTCGTCTTCTGCATTATAAGTGGGGCGGTGTACCTGCTGAACGACCTCGCAGACATCGAACGCGACCGCGCGCATCCGACCAAGAGGAATAGGCCCATAGCCTCCGGCGCACTGTCCGCACGCATCGCCATCGCAGCCGCGGTCATCCTGATCCTCGCGGGACTCGCTTCCGCGTTCGTGCTCGACCTTCTGTTCGGCGTTGTCGCGTCGGGATATATCCTGATACAGACAGCCTATTCAGGCCGTCTCAAAAACGTCCCGCTGCTGGACGTCTTCTCAGTCGCATCCGGGTTCGTGCTGCGAGTACTGGCGGGAGCTGTCGTGATAGGAGTGCCAATATCGCCATGGCTATACATCTGCGCCGCGCTTGGGTCGCTGTTCATAGCGCTGGCCAAACGAAGAAGTGAACTTGCCAGCGCCGGTGATTCCGCCGGTGACCAGCGCGGCATCCTCCATACCTACACTCTCGCGATGCTGGACCAGATGATAGGCGTTGTCGCCACCTCCGCGCTCGTAAGCTACGCCCTGTACACTTTCACGGCGGAAAACCTGCCCGACAACCACTCGATGATGCTTACCATGCCCTTTGTGATATACGGTGTGTTCAGGTATATCTATCTTGTCCACGCGCGAGACATTGCGGAGAGTCCCGAAGAAATCCTCATGAGCGATGTCCCGATGATACTGGCTGTTGTCCTGTGGCTCATGACTGGAGCAGCAATACTTCTGGTGTATAGATAGTGAATTAGCGGCGCGTATGGCGCTGTGCTAAACTCGAGCCGATATTCCGCAATCAGAATACACAGGAGTTTGACCATGGTCCCGCCCGGCGACGTGTTCGGAATCATCCCAACCTGGCTGGCAGTGTATGCACTGTCCATCGGCGTATTTGCCGCAGCCGCGTACATCCTCTATCTGCGCGTGTTCAGGCTTGTCCTGCTCGGCAAAAACCCCGAACGATTCGACCAGCCCGTCCGCCGTCTCTTCGGCGCGCTCCCGTATATATTCGGCCAGCGCAAGGTATTGCAGAGCGTATCCCTGAGAGACCGCGCCGGACTCGCGCACTTCTTCATATTCTGGGGATTCCTCTCTTTTACATCCAGTTACGTCCTCTACATCTTCGCCGATTCCGTATGGCCCCAGTTCTCCGAAACCATACTCACCGACGCGGGCGTCAGGATATTCACCGCCTACCTCGACATACTGGCCGTCGTATTCTTTGTCATATTGATATGGGCCGCCGTCCGGCGCTGGGGCATAAAACCCCGCCGTCTGAGCTTCGACCTGACACAGAAGGGCGAGTCCGCGATAATACTGTTGCTCATAGCATCCCTGATGCTGTTCACCTTGCTGACTGAGGCGTTCTACGTCGCCTCCGGCGGCCACGGGCCTCACGCCGACGCCCTGATTGGACGCCCGCTTGGCGAAGCATTCGCCAACGCGGGAATAGACGGCAACCTGGCCAACGGCTTGCAGGGCGTGTTCTGGTGGCTCCACCTCGCAATCATTCTCGGATTCTCCCTGTACATACCGCTCTCCAAGCATATGCACATCGTAGCCGCTCCCATCAGCTTCTACACTCGCAAGCTGGAAGAGCGCGGCGCTCTGACTACCCCCGACCTCGAGGCCGCCCTGGACAATGAGGAAGCCCTGGGAGCCAGCAAAATTCAGGACTTCACCTGGAAGGAACTCCTGGACGGCTACTCGTGCGCTGTCTGCGGACGCTGCACCGACAACTGCCCCGCCAACATCACCGGCAAGATACTCTCGCCCATGCACATAGTCGAGAACATGAAAGAGCATATCCTCGAATTCGGCGATGGCGTAACCGCGGGCAACGACGAGCAGGAATCCAAGCCCCTGATAGGCAACTGGGTACCCGAAGAGGCTCTCTGGGACTGTGTCACCTGCGGCGCGTGCATACAGGAATGCCCGGTTGGGGTTGAGCATATTGACTCCATTGTGGATATGCGGCGCTTCCTGGTGATGGAGCAGGCGTCCATGCCCGACACCGCGATGAATGCCCTCCTCAGCATGGAACAGCGCGGCCACCCTTGGCGCGGCACAACCTACTCGCGCACCGATTGGGCGGACGGCCTCAATGTTTCAACGCTGTCCGAACGTCCCGACGCCGAGATACTATTCTGGGTCGGCTGCACCGCCGCGCTCGAACAGCGCAGCCAGAGCGTCGCGCGAGCCATGGCCTCCGTCCTCAAGCGCGCGGGCGTGGATTTCGCCATTCTCGGCAGCGAAGAGTCATGCACCGGCGACCCCGCCCGGCGCATGGGAAACGAATACCTGTACCAGGTAATGGCGCAGCAGAACATCGAGACGATGAATACTTACAACGTCAAGAAGGTCGTAACAATCTGCCCGCACTGCTTCAATACCATCAAGAACGAGTACCCGCACCTCGGCGGCGACTACGAAGTCCTCCACTATACCGAGTTCGTCAACGATCTCATCGGCGAGGGCAAGATAAGGCCGGTGGCCGAGATAAACACGACGGTCGCCTATCACGACTCCTGCTACCTCGGCAGGCACAACGACATATACGACGCGCCCAGGCAGATAGCCGAAGCCATACCCGGCGTCCGGCTGGTCGAGATGAATCGCAATCGAGAGCGCGGGTTCTGCTGCGGCGCGGGCGGCGGACATATGTGGATCGAGGAATCCAAAGGCCAGCGCATCAACCACGCTCGCGCCGAGCAGTTCCTCGAAACCGAGGCAACGACGGTAGGGGTCTCCTGCCCCTTCTGCCTCCAGATGTTCGAAGAGGGCCTAGGATCCCTCGGGCAGGACGGCCAGAAGGAGGCCAAGGACCTGCTGGAAGTGCTGGACGAAAGCCTCTCCAAAGGAGAATGAACCTGATATTTTCCCAGCCGACATGAGTGTATGATAGAAACACGCGAAGGTCGGTCGCGGATGCGACTCCATAAGCGGCAGGGAGGCGAACATGGTCACCACAAAGACCGGGACAAAGCTCACATACGAAGACTACCGAAACACGCCCGACGATGTCCGCTACGAGGTTCACGACGGAGAATTGATCCGTATGCCGTCGCCGAACACCCAGCATCAGACCATCAGAATGGACATAGGGACGGCACTCTATAGCTTTGTGACGAAGCGTGAATCAGGCACAGTCTGGCCTGTTCTACTGGACGTCGTACTCACCGACACCGACATCGTGCAACCCGACATCATGTTTATCTCCAACGAGTGTTCCCACGTCCTCACCGAGGACAACATTAGCGGCGCGCCGGACCTCGTTATAGAAATTCTCTCACCCTCCACCGCGAGCATAGACAGGACATTCAAACGCACCCTCTACGAACGCCACGGCGTAAATGAATACTGGATGGTGGACACCTCCGCCAAGAACATCACAGTCCTCATTCTGGGCGAGAACGGCTATGAACTCTCCGGCATCTACGGCGAGGGCCAGACCCTGACTTCACCCACTCTTCCCGGATTCAGCCTGAATATAGACGACTTATTTTAAGGACATTCACCTTTCAAGTCAGAACTCGAACATCGAGCGCCGGAGGACATAATGACAAGCGAGTACGTAGATCTTGCGGGATGGGAATCCGGCTTGTCGCCGTGATTTTAGATTGGATACTGGTCCCGCTCACATTGTTCATAGGCTACCTGATCTGGTGGCTCATCGCGCTCCGCAGGGCGCAAACGCCCGGCAAGCAGATTGTCGGCATCCAGGCCGTGCGCGCTCACAGCGGCGAGCCGCTTGGATGGGGCATGATGTTCGTAAGAGAGTTCCTGGTGAAAGGAATCTTGTTCGGATTGTTATCCGCAGTCACCCTCGGAATCATGTTTCTGGTGGACAATCTATGGCCGCTTTGGGACCAGGACAAACAGGCTCTGCACGACAAAGTTGTCGGCACACAGATCGCGTATATTCGGCGTTAAGACGACTTAAAGGATTTTCGCGGCTCGCAGCCTGGAAGTCTCCTCCTCCGTGTAGCCCAGCATCTCGCTCAGAACCTCATCCGTATGCTGTCCGAGGAGCGGCGGAGACGTCACCTGCACCGGCGAATCCTCTAGCTGCACAGGACAGCCCGGCATCGTGAAATTCCCGCGCACCGGGTGATCGTAGTTGACTATCATCCCGCGCTCTTTCAGGTGCGGGTCATTGTATATGTCGTCCGCGTTCAGGCACGCGCTGCACGGGACACCCGCCTCGCCCAGAATCCGCATCGCCTCGTGCTTGGTGCGCTGCATCGTCCACGCCTCAATCATGTCATTGATCTCTTCGGACACCTCTGGGTGGCTATTCGGGTCAGAGTACACGAGATCTTCTATCAGGTCTTCCCTGCCGATGGCGGTCAGCAGCGCGTTCCACATTCGGCTTCTGCGCGCGAGCGCGGTCATGTAGATATAGTCGTCAGGGCCGCCCGGAGCGCACTTGAACAAGCCGGAGCCGGGACGTCCGGGCCAGCGTTCGGCGCCACGCCTGGGAGGCGACTGTCCGGTGTCCGCATACGAATTCATCCAGATCCGCGCCACGTTGACAACCGCGTCCTGCATGGAGACCTCAACCACCTGCCCCTTGCCGCTGGCCTGTCTCTGCCAAAGCGCCGCGAGTATGCCGATCACGGTGTGCATCCCCGTTCCAGTGTCGCCTATGGTTATTCCCGGGCGCACCGGAGGCGAGTCAGCGGATCCGGTCGCACACACCGCGCCGCCCGCCGCCTGGGCCACAGGGTCGAAGCTCTTGTACTCGCTGTATGGGCCGTATGTGCCGAACCCCTTGATCCGCGCGAGTATCACCCTCGGATTCACTTTCTTCAGAACCTCCCAGCCCACTCCCAGCCTCTCGATAGCGCCCGGAGCCATGTTCTCCGCCACTATGTCCGCCTGTTTCACCAGATCGAAGAAGATGCCGCGGCCCTCCTCGCTTTTCAGATTCAGAGTGACGCTTCTCTTGTTGGAATTGAGGTTCAGAAAATATGAGGAGTCCACCCCGTTGCCGGAGGGACTGCTCATAGCCGTCCGGCCCGGGTCGCCGCGTGTCGGCTCTTCCACCTTGATTACGTCCGCGCCCAGCCACGCCAGCATCTGAGTGCAAGAAGTCCCCGCCTCGAACTGGGTGAGGTCTATTATCCTAACGCCGTTGAGAGCCTTGTCCATTACGTTCCCCCTTTATTGGCCGAGAGTAGTTATCTCCCCGTCTGCAAGTATTCATCGGTCCGCTCACTACCTGCCTATGCCTGTCAACCAGTCCCGCAGGTCGTCCGCGAGTTCCTGTCTCTTGAGCGCGGCGGTGACGGACGCCTTCAACGCGCCGAGCGGCGTTCCAACGTCCTGGTGTTCGCCGCCGAAATGGTAGCCATACACCCCGGGCGATTCCGTGTGCCGAGCTATCGCGTCGGTAAGCTGTATCTCGCCAAGAGCGCCCGGCGGAACGTTCTCCAGCGTATCGAATATCTCTGCGCCCAGAACGTACCTGCCCACAATTGCCAGGTTCGAGGGCGCGTCCTCCAGCGCGGGCTTCTCCACCATTGCCACAACCCGAGATGTCGTCTCCGACATCCGCTCTATGGCGACGATTCCCTTGCTCGGCACATCCTCGTCCGCGACCTCTTCCAGCGCCACCACATTTCCGCCCGTATCCCTGTGAACCTCCATCATCTGCCCGATTGTCGGACTGTCCGCCCATATTACGTCGTCCGGCAGAAAGACCGCGAAAGACTCGTCCCCGACCTGTTCACGAGCCATCAGAACCGCGTGTCCCAGCCCCTTCTGTTCGGTTTGAGTAACGCAGGTGACGTTCGCAAGTTGCGCTATCTCACGCATCTGTTCCAGGACAAGCGTATTGTTCCGGGCTGCCAGAGCCTGTTCCAGGGCGGGCTGCGGGCTGAAATAGCGGGCTATCGGTTCCTCCTGACCCTCCGACACGACGAAAACAATATCTTCTATGCCCGCTCCCACCGCCTCTTCGACGCAGAGGTGTACGGAGGGGCGGTCGAAAACAGGAAGCAGATTCTTCGGAACCGCGCGGGTGACCGGAAGAAATCTCGTCCCGAATCCCGCCACAGGAATTACCGCTTTACGAATTGTCAAGCTGCTTACCTCGAATTTATGCTGGCTACCCGATCACGCTACGGCGCGTCCCGTTCTATACACCCGGCGCAGGTCGGGCAGTGTAATGCCGAATGCCGACAGAAACGCCAAGAACAGTATGGCCGAGGTGTACATAATAGGCGGAGACGAGAAGGCGTCCGCGATGAATCCGTATCCAAGGTTGGCGAATGCCATTATCCCCCCGGCGTGCAGTATGTACAGGCTGGATATTCTGCCTCTCAGCCGGTCGGGCGCAATCGTCTGAACGTAGGTGGTCGTCAATGCCATGAACGTTGATTGCGCTCCTCCCATTAGCACGGACACCAGGATAGCCGTGGCGATATTCGGGCTGAACGCGAGCATGATGGGCGTCAGGCCACTGACTATGCCCGTCCACATCAGCCACTGGCCCTTTCGAGGCTCGCTCCTGACTCCCGCCATAATCACTGTGCCGACCAGCGAGCCGAACCCGAATCCCATCACCATGTACCCCAGTATAGAGCCGTCCAACGCCCCCAGTTCGTTCCGCGAAAACACGGGAAGAACCGAGTCGAACGACATGACCAGAGCGCAATGGAACGCGACCAGCATAATAAAAATCGCTATCATCCGGTTGGTATAGATATAGGCCAGTCCGTCAATCATGCTGCGCGTCAAGCCGTGCCGTGGAACGGACTCGCCCGTGGAGCGGGTTCTGGCAAGCGATATGAACAGCGTTCCCACTATCTGGCAGGCCACGCTCAGCACAAGCACCCCCGACACGCCGATGATAGGTATCGCCAGCAGGGGCGATGCAACCAGCAGCCCGAAAAAACGCGCGCCGTGCCGTGTGGCCGCATTCAGGGTAATAGCGTTCAGCAGGTCCTCACGCGGCACCTGGTTTGGGATGAGGGAAGCCATGGCAGGCTCCTGCATTGACCTCATTGACCCCGAAACGAATGTCAGAACTACAAGGTGCCAGAGCAGAATGACATCCGCTATGACCAGCGCGGCCACAATCGCGGTGACCGCCCCATTGGCTATGAATGTGAACCGCGCCACCCTCTGGCGGTCCAGACGATCCGCTACAAGTCCTGCCACCGGCGAGACCAGCAGGAATGGCAGCATGGACGCGAACGTAACTATGCCTACGTCGCCCGACCTGTCCGACTTCTGAAGTATCAGCCAGGAAACCGCTACGATAAACGTCCACATCGCCGCGCCGGAGAACATGTTGGCAGTCCAGGTGAAGCGATAGTCCCGGTGCCTCAGCGCCGAGAAGTGTGGTAATCCGTCCACTAACCTCAGTAGCACAAAAATGGCAGCTAATAGCCTAATCATTCTACACTCGCTCAGAATATTTGAGTATCGCCAAGTGTAGAACGCCCACTAACCAACGAACATCTCGAATTTTGGTCAAAACCATGCTCGCCGCGCCTGTCCCTTCTCTGCATTAGGGTGCGATTATAACAGCCGTCAACCATGTCCGCATTGCAAGAAAGCGCAAAATTCGTCTGAAATGCCCTTGACGCGAACTAGAGTTCGTTCTATATTTGTTCTATACAAGCGCTAAACAGCGTACAATCACCTCAAGAGGAGGAACAATGGGAAACCCCGTAGTCCACTTTGAAATCGCGGGACCCGACGGTCCCGCTTTGCAGCAGTTCTACCGAGACCTGTTCGGCTGGAACATCGAGACTCAAGGCGAAGAGATGGAGTTTTATGGAGTTGTTCAATCGAATGAAGGCGGCATCGGAGGAGGCGTATTCCAGACCCAGGAAGGTATGCCGCCCAATTACGTTACAGTCTATATCCAGGTTGATGATCTGCAGGCCACCCTGGACAAGATGTCCGAGGTCGGCGGGACCGCGGCGGCTCCGCCCATGGAGATAGCGCCCGGCGTGGGATCCGTCGCAATGTTCACAGACCCCGCGAACAATTTTATGGGGCTGTACTCACTGCCGACCGAATGGGATGGACAGATGCCGCCGAAGGGCGCCGCTCCGCCGGTTGTGCATTTCGAAGTCGGCGGCAGCGACGCGCAAACACTCGAGAACTTCTACACGCAGATGTTTGGATGGCAGGTAAACTATATGGAGGAAGCCAACTACCGCATGGTCCAACAAGAACCCGACGGCATCGGCGGCGGCATCTTTGAACACACAGATGGAATGCCGCCAAACGCCCCTTCAATCGCAGTGCTGGTTGACGACCTGCAAGCGTGCCTTGACAAAGCCGTGAGCCTGGGAGGCACAGCCCTGATGCAGCCGATGGACATTCCCGGCGGGTTCGGCTCTCTGGCAATCTTCTACGACATCGCAGACAATCGCATATCACTCTTCAAGTCGCCGGAGAACCACACCCACGACTAACTTTCCGCTCACAAATCAGTTCCCCCGCGGCCGATGACTCTCAATAAGCGCGGCTGCGGGGGCGGATTGAGCAAGGTGGCGTCTTGTATAAACTTTCATCTCCTGTCCCCCTGAGCCTGAGGAAGGACGACATACGTAAGCAACTCGCTTGACCACCGACACCAGAGGGAACGGCAGCATTGACGCGAGCTTAACGATACTGACGTCTCCGGACTTCTCTTAGTTTGGTCAAGGTTGTGTGTGGCACACCTGTCTTTGTTGCGGGTTAGGGTGCGATTATAACAGCGTTCGTGATCGCTATTGGCTTTGTGGGTTGGCTGCTAGGCCCCTCCAGATGGTGTCGACGGTCTCCTCGATCCGCTCTCTTGACTCAGGAGTGCCCAGAATGTGCCTGGCCAGCATTGCACCGACCATTGCATGGACTGCGATCTCCAGATCAACGTCGGCCCGTATCTCACCGCGTTCCACACCACGTCGAAGTACCATAATGGCGTCGTCCCTGCGGGGCCGCATGATCCGTTCTCGGAACAATTCAAACAGCTCGGGGTTGTGACGCTCCTCGACCAATAGAGCGCCGATCATGGGGAAGCCCGGGCCTCGCTCAAGGGCAGCCTGGTTCTGAACGAGCATCTCAACGATGTCGGCGCGCGCGTTGCCCGTGTCCGGCGGCGGTCCCCAATCGTCTCTGAGAGAGCCTACGGCGGCGGCGGCCAGTTCCTCTTTGGAATGGTACCGCCTGTAAATAGTGGTCTTTCCGACTCCGGCCTCGGACGCGACCCGCTCGACCGACATACCGGCATAGCCCTGGTCGGTCAGCACATGAAGAGTGGCTTGGAGAATGGCCCTGTCAACTTCCGGGTCACGGGGTCGGCCAGGCTTGGGGTCTTCTCGCCTTGGAGTCTCTTGGGATCGTGTCATCGTCTCACCCTGTCGTCGTATCGTTCCGGCTAATGCCGTTTCCATATATTTCTGCCGTGTAGCAGCCTGCCGTGATCTCTGGATTCCCCTGTCGTGGGAAAGACGGGAAATGTCAACGCAATCTAGTCGTCAGGAAGGTGGCGCGCCGGCATAAACCTCACGATGAGCGCCGAGCCTACCAGGGCCACGCCCGCCGCTACAAGCACCGCGACGCCGAGCGCGTCGGTGAAGGCTATCTTTGCCGCATCCGCCAATCCGCCAGCGACCTCGGCAGGCAACGTTGACGCGACTCTGGCTGCCGCGCCTACCGAGTCGCTCGCGGCTCTCGCCGCTTCGGGCGGCAACTCGGCCACCGCTTCATCCATCCTCCCGCCGTACACAGTGTTGATGACGGAGCCGATGACGGCCACGCCGAAGGCCCCTGCCACCTGGCGTGTAACGTCATTCATCGCAGAGGCTATTCCGGCGTTGGCCTCGGGGACCGCGCCCATCACCGCATCGGTAGCAGGAGCCATCAGGTTGCCCATGCCGAACGCGAGGAGGAAGAAGGTCACGCCTATGACCCAGTATTCGGTATCCGGTTGCCAGAAGGTGATGGTAACGAGCACTCCAGCCAGGACTACGAGGCCCATCGCCACCACTTTGTCGGTGCCCAACCTACCGACCAGGCGATGGCTGAAGCCTGCTCCAAATGCTATGCCCAAGGCCACCGGCACCATTCTCAGGCCGGCCTCCAACGGTGTGTAGCCCTGAACGAACTGGAGGTATTGGGTCAGCCCGAACACCATGCCGAACAGGGCGAAGAACCCTATTGTGATAGCTCCCGCTCCCGCGGAGAATCGCGGGTTCTTGAAGAACGCGAGATTGAGCATAGGGTGGTCGGTCCTGATCTCCCAATAGGCGAAAGCCGCAGCGAGAACTGAGCCGCCCACGAAGCCCGCTATAACCAGGCCGTCGGTCCAGCCACGGACCGGGGCCTCGATGATAGAGTACACCAAGGTCGTTATGGCGGATATAGACAGGACAGCGCCTGGAATATCCAGTGACGCCGGATGCGGATCCCGGCTTTCGGGTACGAGAACGAGTCCGGCCACGAGGGCGAGCGCGACGATAGGAATGTTTATGAAGAAGACGGAACCCCACCAGAAATGCTCCAGAAGAAGGCCGCCTGTAAGGGGGCCGAGACCGATGCCCAATCCGGCGACTCCGGCCCATATACCGATGGCCTTGCCGCGCTCTTCTCTCGGGAACACATGGGTGAGGACCGACAGGGTGGACGGCATTATGAGCGCGCCGCCGATACCCATTAGGGCTCGCGCGGTGATGAGCTGCGCGCTCGATTCCGCGTATGCCGCGAAGAAGCTCGACAGGCCGAACACGACAAGCCCGAACTGAAGCGCGCGCTTGCGCCCGAACCGGTCACCGAGCGCCCCCATCGTCAACAGCAGACCGGCGAAGACGAGAATATACGCGTCGACCATCCACTGGAGCGAGGTAGCGGTCGCGTTGAACTCTCGCTGTAAGGTGGGGATGGCGACATTGAGAATGGTGTTATCCAACCCAATAATAAGGAGGCTCAGCGACAGAATGCCGAGGGTCCACCATCGCCTCCGGTATATGGCTGACTGGGCCGGGGCCGAACTTGAGTAATTCATTAAATGACCTCCATAATATATAACGCTACGGTATCGTATCTATATTATAGGAAATCTGGTCAGCAGTATCAAGGTCCTGGAGAGAGCTTTTTCAAAATCGGCATTGTACCATTTCCGACTGATGTAAGCATGAAAATCTGTTAGAAGCCCGATACCTTTGCTATGCAACTCAGGCCACCTCACAAAACTACACGCCCTCGTCAACATGAAATGGTATTAGTACGATGTCCACCTGGTTTTGCCGTATGTGGTGTGCCTTCTACTTCCATTCATAATTCCCGCGAAACAACGTCACCCCGTACCCAGACACGGGGTTGTCCTCGTGATTACAGGAAGCGGGAACCCTCCATGAGGCTTCCCGCACGGCAAACCAAAACACGCTCCCACAAGACCGCCGCATCGAATCCACTCATCAATCCTGTTCATCCTCTCATCCTGCAAATCCTGATTCTGACTAACTTTCCGTCATTCCCATGAAACCGAAACCCCCGAAGGGGCTCGCCGCTCGGCAATCCATTCAAGTTGCTCTTGACGGCACAGAACATATTTGCTATTCTGTGTCCAATGTTAAACCATACCCACCAATCGTACACGCAACTAAAAACTAAGAACTAAAGACTAAGAACTCAATATGTGCGACACGACCGACAGCATGAATCCAAGAGAACGTCTCGCCTCCAAGATCCGAATCAGGACCAACGACGGCGACGACATCCTCGACTACCTCTGCGATGTCTTCTACGACAGAGAACCCGGAGTCCTGCACGGACACCGTCTTCAGGCCGGGCGTCTGCTCGTCATATACGGGCAACTCGGCAAGGACGCGCTCGAACGCCTTCACAGGCTCGACCCGCACTCAGCTCCCAAGGCCGACCGCGATCAGGCCAACTCCGACGCCAGGCTCGCCAAGATCATCCGGCGCATGACCGACGACGCTGAGGGCGTCGTTGACTACCTGCTCGACACAATGAACGGCATTGACCAAAAGAGCAAGAGGCGCATCTGCCACAACACAAGACTCGCCGCCGCTCGCGAACTCCTCAAGCGCGGCTACCCCTGCGAATGCTCCGCGCATACCCGGCCCGCGACCACTAAGGCCGCCCCCGAAGACAGCCGCGCTGCCGCCGACGACTCCGCGCCCATGACCGAAGACCTCCAACCGGCGTCCGACCACTCCGACAACGCGGAAGAAGATGGGAATATCGAAGAGGTTCTGGCGATAGTCAAGCAAGCCATTGAGGATACGGACCCCTCTGAGTATGAGGAGGAGAAGTCAGACCACAAGCCCGACTACTCCATGTGGGAAATCATCAGAAAAAAGCCCAGGCCCGTAATCACCGAAGAACACGCCAGAATCGGGGCCGCGCTGTTCCACGAGGCCATGGAGCGCCAGAGGCTCTGGGAAGAATCCGATGTGAAAATCCCCACACGGAAAGACCATAACAGCTATGACGACGGTTAATGCTGTATCCGTCTGAATATGACATATGCCGATAACTTTCTGTCATCGCTACAAAGCCTGTACTCTGGGAAACGGGATGCGGCAATCCGTATTCCCGATTGCCTGCCATTGCCCGCTGACCGCGCTCGGCGTAAACTTATCAAAACACTGCGAGGTGAAACCCATGCCAGAAGAAATCGGACTGTTCGACGCGCTCTATTCTCAGCGCGCCATTCGCTACTTCAAGCCCGACCCCGTTCCCGACGAACTCATTCACAAGCTGATAGAAGCCGCGACCAAGGCGCCCAGCGGGGGCAACCGGCAGGGCTGGAAGTTCCTCGTCATACGCGACCAGCGTTCCAAAGACGCTATCGGCGAATACTACGAAAAGGGCTGGGAAGCCGCATACGGCGAGGACAACCCCAATCCACCCGACATCCAATCGCACGTCCGCCGCTCCGCCGACTATCTCGCCAGGCACATGGCCGAGTCGCCCGTCCTGATAATGGCCTGCATCGAACACGACGGAGGCCCCTCCACAATGGGGCGCGGCAGTTCGATATTTCCCGCAATCCAGAACCTGCTTCTCGCCGCTCGCGGACTCGGACTCGGAAGCTGCCTCACCAGCCTTCACAAACGATATGAGGACGAGATCAAAGATCTTCTCGACATACCCGCCAACGTCGAAACTGCCGCCCTGCTGCCCGTGGGATTCCCGGCGGACAACGCCAGGTACGGCCCGACGCGGCGCGCTCCTGTGGAAGAGGTCGCCTTCCGCGAAAAGTGGGATCAGTCCTGGCAATAGAACACTCTGCTATACTCTCGAAAGTCCAAACACACCTACCGAAATAAATAGGAAACGCGCAATGTCATACGAATTCCTGACCTACGAACAGAAGGGCCGCATCACCTACGTGACCATCAACCGCCCCGAGCGGCTGAACGCGCTGCACCCGCCCGCGAACGCCGAGCTTTACGACGCCTTCACCCGATTCAACGACGACCCCGACGCCTGGGTGGCTATAATCACCGGCACGGGCGAGAGGGCCTTCAGCGCGGGCAACGACCTCAGGTACACTGCCGAGCGCGACCAGAGGCGGGACGAGCCGGGAGCGAGTGCCCGCCGCGCTCCGTTCGGAGGCATAACCTCAGACTTCGAGTGCTGGAAGCCGATCATCGCCGCCGTCAACGGCTACGCTCTCGGTGGCGGACTTGAAGTTGCCATGGCCTGCGACATCATCATCGCAGCCGACCACGCCGAACTCGGCCTGCCCGAACCCCGCGTCGGCCTGTACGCGGGCGCAGGCGGCGTCTTCCGACTCCCCAGGCACGTGCCGACAAAGATAGCCATGGGTATGATGCTCACCGCCAGGCGCATCAAAGCGGAAGAGGCGTACCGCATAGGTCTGGTAAACGAGGTCGTTCCCCTTGCAGACCTTATGCCCACCGCCGAACGCTGGGCCAACGAAATCCTCGAGTGCGCCCCGCTATCTGTCCGCGCCAGCAAGCAGATGGGTTACCAGGGCCTCGACTGGCCGCTGGATGTCGCATTCAGCAGAAATTACAGCGAGCAGCAGAAGCAGATAGCCTCCGCCGACCGCATAGAGGGTCCCAGGGCTTTCTCCGAAAAACGCGCGCCCAACTGGACCGCGTCTTAGTACGGTGGCTATACATTTCTGCCGTGTAGTAGCCTGACGTAACCTCTGGATTCCCGCTTTCGCGGGAATAACGGGAAATAGCCGGTGTTTGGCATCTTCAAATGGATGCGATACTAGAAACGCTCTCTCATAACAAAACCACATATCAACAGGGACTCAGAATGACATCATCCAACGAGTGGAAACTCCCTTCAAATGTCAGACCTACGCTTTACACGCTGACTCTCGAACCCGACCTCGACGCCTTCACTTTCTCGGGAAGCGAGACCATTGCCATCCGGGTTGACGAACCCACGTCCGCCATCCAGATGAACAGCGCCGAAATCGCGGTTCAGTCCGCAAACCTCACGCTGCCCGACGGCTCGGAGCGAGAGCCTGAATCCATCTCCTTCGACGAAGAGAAGGAAACGCTGACCCTGGACTTCGCGGAGCCTGTCCCCGCCGGAACTGCGGAACTGGCTATCGAGTTCACGGGCGAACTGAACGACAAGCTGCGCGGCTTCTACCGCTCCTCGTACACCGACGTGGACGGCAACCAGCGCTGGATGGCGACTACGCAGTTCGAGGCCACCGACGCCCGCCGCGCCTTCCCATGCTGGGACGAACCCGCGGTCAAGGCGGCTTTCGACATAACCCTCGTCGTTCCGCAGGAGTTGGAAGTTATATCCAACACCGAGCCGATATCCACGACAGACACCGACGACGGGAAGAAGACCGTCCGGTTCGCGGAAACGCCCGTGATGTCAACGTACCTGCTCGCCTTCATAGTCGGCGATCTTGCGTGTGTGCAGGACAGGACGCGTGACGGCGTCCTCATGCGCGTGTGGGCGACGCGCGGCAACGAGGACAAAGGACAGTTCGCGCTCGACACGTCCATGGCGCTGCTGGACTACTTCCACGACTATTTCGGCGTCCCCTACCCGCTCTCCAAGCTCGACCACATAGCCATACCTGACTTCGCCGCGGGCGCGATGGAGAACTGGGGCGCGATAACCTACCGGGAAGTCGCGCTGCTTGTTGATCCAGTGGACAGTTCAGCGGGAACCCGCGAGGTAGTCGCGGCGATAATCTCGCACGAGATGGCACACCAGTGGTTCGGCGACCTGGTTACCATGGAGTGGTGGGACGACCTCTGGCTCAACGAGAGCTTCGCGTCCTGGATGGGAGACAAGGCGGTTGACTACCTCCATCCCGAATGGGAGATGTGGACACAGTTCCTCTCGCATGACACCAATTCTGCCCTGAACCTGGACGGACTCCGCAATTCCCACCCCATCGAGCAGCCGGTCAACAACCCCGCCGAGATTGGCGAGTTGTTCGACGCTATCAGCTACTCAAAAGGCGGCTCCGTTCTGCGAATGCTGGAGCACTTCCTGGGCGCGGACACCTTCCAGCAGGGCCTCCAGATCTATATCCAGCGACACCAGTACGCCAACGCGCGCACCCGCGACCTGTGGAACGCGCTCGGCGAGTCGTCCGGCCAGCCGGTCGCCGAGATTATGGACAGCTGGACATCCCAGACCGGCTACCCCGTCATTGAGGCGTCGGTCAGCCGCGCGGGCGAGTCCATCGAAGTCGGTCTCTCTCAGTCCCGCTTCCTCTACGACAAAATACTCGGAGAAGACGAGTCCGACGACGACACCATATGGAAGGTTCCGGTAACCGCCCGTACAGCGTCCAACGCAGAGCCGGCGCGCGGCCTGATGGAATCAGCCGAGTCCGGCCTGACTCTCGAACCCGCCTCTTTCGGCTCGAACGACGAGTGGATCAAAGTCAACCCGGGCCAGTCCGGTTTCTTCAGGGTCATATACTCCGACGAGGAGATAGAGCGGCTGAAAGCGCCGATTGCCAACCTGACCCTACCCGCGCAGGACAGGCTCGGTCTCCAGTCCGACGCCTACGCGCTCGCCAAGGCGGGCCGCATACCCGCGACCGCATACCTGAACCTGGTCGAGGCATATTCCAACGAGAACGACGCATCGGTAGCGGGCGACCTCGCAGCCGCGCTGAACGCGCTGGACAATCTGCTGTCCGCCGAAGACTTCCACGCCGCGTACCAGGCTTTCGGACGGCGTGTATTCAAGTCCATAGGCGACCGCGTGGGCTGGGATCCGATGCCCGAGGAAGGACACCGCCAAGCGCTCCTGCGCTCCACTGCGCTCGCCCAACTCGGCCACTTCGAGGACGACGAAACCCTCATAGAGGCGCGACACAGGTTCGACGCATACGTCGAAGACCAGTCCAACCTGCCCGCCGACCTACGCACTGCCGCATTCTCCATGGCCGCCCGGCGCGGCGACCGCGACCTCTATGACGCGATGTGGGAACTGGAAAAGGGAACGTCTCTGCAAGAAGAAAAGATGCGCTTCCTCGGCGCGCTGTGCGGATTCCCCGATGCCGCACTCATACAGGAAACACTCGACAGGTCTCTGGACGACGATCACGTCCGCAGCCAGGACACCATCCGCGTTATGGTACACGTCGCGTCCAATCCAAATGGCCGTGAACTCGCCTGGCAGTTCCTCAAGGACAACTGGGACGAGTTCGACAGGCGATACGGGGAGGGCGGGTTCGCTATCATGCGACTCGTCAGCATAGCCTCGGTCTTCACCACGCGGCAGAAGCGCGAGGAGGTCAGGGAGTTCTTCGAGTCGAACCCCGTTCCATCCGCCGAGCGCACAATCAGGCAGGCGTTGGAGAGAATGTCCAACAATATCGCATGGCTGGACAAGAACCGCGACACGCTAGACGACTGGCTTGTCGGATAGCGGACAGCCGCCAACCATGAACGGCATAATCAGCAGGGTCGCGAGTCTGTGGACTCCGGCCCTGGACATCCTGTTCCCACTGCGATGCCTCGGCTGCGGCGTCCCCGGCGGATTCATATGCGCCGCCTGCGTCGAGCGAATGCCCGCGCTCGAAGAGCCATACTGCGAGATATGCGCGAATCCCGGAACCAACGGAATCTGCGGCTGGTGCCTCGATAAAGAGCCGGAGATAAACCAGATAAGAGCGCCGTATCTCTACCTGCCCACAAGCCCGATTCAAAAGGCGATAACGCTCCTGAAGTATCGCGGAATCAGGGCATTGGCCCCTGAACTCGCCGGTCTCCTGGCGCGGTTCATGGAAGGCGGCCCCGCGCGATTCGACTGCATCGTTCCGGTCATAAGCCACCCGTCGCGCATACGCCGCCGCGGCTACAGCCAGGCCTCGCTGATAGCCTCGAGCCTGAGCGAGCGGCTGGACATTCCCGTACTGGAAGATGGCCTCGCTCGTGTCAGCAACGCGCCGTCCCAGCTTACTACCCAGTCCAGAGAACAGCGGTGGAATAACGTCCAGGGAAACTTCACCTCCAGCCACGACCTGAGCGGGTTGGTCATACTATTGGTTGACGACCTCGTAACCACCGGCTCGACCGCCGCCTCAGCCGCCCACGCCCTGAAAAGCGCGGGCGCACTCAGCGTATTCGGACTTGCGGTAGCGAGGACTACCTGGTCATCCGAGGCCCGAGGCCGCGCGAAAACATAATCTCGACATACCCTGTCGCTCTCTCAACCATATTTAGCCCTGTTTGAACACAACATCATCAACTCGGATCCACTTGGGATCGGGGCGAGTGTACTCTCTTCCATCTGCCCTTATGTATTGATGGGCAATGCAAAGAAGCCAGTCATTGACGCTTAGCCTGATGTTCACCGTCCTGCTGCGTGTCCCAAGAGGGAAATCCCCCTGGGCGGCCTTGAACTCACCCTTATCTCTTCGATATATGCTTGACCGCTCTCGAGCTTTCTTCTAACATCCAAAACACGGTATAGCTCATACCGTTCAATATCGGTGGTTGATATGCTATCTGGGGAAGTTGACATGACCGATAGCGGAGCCTTGCAAGCGCTGAACCTGTATCTGTCCGGCCGGATAGACTTCGATTCGCTTGAAGACCGCGTCATTCCACTGGCGTGGGAGCCTCCGCGCGGAGACCACGATCTTATCTACGCTATCCTGATAGAGATAGCGTACATCAAAGACGGAGCGTCCGACGAGACCATTTTCAGAGACCGCCTGGCCAAGCTCGCCGCTCCCAAGCCGCCTGCGCGTCAATCCATCCTTTAAGAGATAGCTTCTGACTATACGGGGCCGAGCATTGAAGTCGCTCGGCCCCGCGTCTTTATCATTCAGTAAGACTTCCGCTACCGATGAATCGGCCTACACCCGGACGAACTTCGAGACTCTCTCGCCTCGGCCTATCTCCGTCACGTATATGCTCCCTTGTGAGTCCACGCATAGCCCGTGTCCGCCGATTAGCGTACCGAGACCCGCGCCCTCGTTGCCGCGCCAACGGGTCAGCAGTTCGCCGTCCATCGTCCAGATGCTCACGCCGTTGCCGCCGCCCTGTTCGATCACGTAGATGATGTCGTCGTGTATCCACAGGTCGCCCGGCGCGGTCATGTCCGTCCACTCCTCGATGAAGTTGCCCTCATCGTCGAAGATCTGCATACGGTTATTCTCGCGGTCGGCGATGTAAACGCGGCTGTTCCTGTCAACCCAAATGTTGTGAACGAGCGCGAACTCGCCCGGCCCCGTACCCTGCTTGCCCCAGGACTTGATAAGCTCACCATCGGGTGAGAACTTGTGAACGCGGTGGCCGCCATACCCATCCGAGACGAACAGGTTTCCGTCCGGCGCGATTGCTAGGCCGGAAGGCATATTGAACGGCAGGCCCTGGAAAGAAGGCGAAGGCGCCAGCTTTTCGCCAAGCGTCCGCAGCGCCTCGCCCCCGGGTGTATATTCGGTGGCGATGTGGTAGTCGCGGTCCACCAGCCAGACGTTATCGTTCGGCGCGATGTATATCCCATGCGGATTCGCGGAGAATGTCCCCTCGCCCCAGGAGCTGATGAAATTGCCGTCCGTGTCCCATATAGTCAGCGGATGTAAGCCCCTGCTGAAAATATAGACCTCATCCTTCGAGTTCACCGCCCCGTCCGAGGCCGCCCCAAACTCCCAATACCTGGGCATATTCGGCCACTCATCCACTCTCTCATACTGGTAATCGCCCGATCCTACAACTGCCACAGTCTCTCACCTCCTAAAAATCTAAAGCTGCCCTGTGAGCAATACGATTCTATTTCGCGCCGCACCGCGCGTCAACCAAGCGCATCCACAGCCCAGGGTCTTTGCAAAATCTGAATCAATCGGGGTGAACGATTCGGAGCGAACAGCGGCGAGTGGGCCGGATTGGAGCGCTTTCATATATTGTGATTTATAGTTGTGTTGGTGAATGCTGGTGACCCTAGCAGGTGGCTGCTGGTGGGGTGTTGGTGAGTCTTGCTGGTGACTTTCACCTATTTTTGACCTGAATTCACCAGTGTTTAGCTTTGGGGAGGATATTTTTCAATTGAACGGGTTGTCATTGATAACCTCTGATTTATAGTTCTTAGTTCTTAGTTTTTAGTCCTAGAATGTATTGTAGCACAGTAGGAAGTGAGTATGTAGTGATGTGGGAAACTTTGTCCCACTTTGGAAAGACCCTGATCCACAGTCCAGGGCCACTCGGTTATCCCGATCAGCCCAGATTCGCTCTCAGTTTCCAGGGTTCCAACCTTCGCGTGAAAACATCCCCTACCCTGGCGGAAGGACATTGCGGAGAGAATAACTGATAACCGAAAGGCCCTGTGTCCTATCATACAGATTCCAAAGGAAGCAACCGCATCTGCTACAATTAGCGCCGGAGCAAATACAGACAATTGTCCCCCTCGTTCAGCACACATACAAGCGACCAGCCGCGGACGGAACCCGCCGCGGATGCCGCCCGCTCGCTCGAAGGTCTGCGCGACTCCGCGCTGAAGCTGCTGGATTTCGACGAAATACGCCGCCGCCTGGCCGACCATACGACTTTCTACGAGGCCCGCAAGCTCGCCCTTGAGATACAGCCGTCTTTCGACCCCGGCCATATCGAAACGCTCCAGCGCGAGACCGCGGACGCAAGGGCGCTTCTCGAAGAGATTGGGGACCTGACTCTCCAGTCCGACACCGACACGTCGGAGTCCGTAACCCGCGCCTCCCTGGGGGGCATTCTCACTGGAAACGAACTGCTCGCTGTCGCCGAATCGCTCGAAGTCCACCGACGCGCCAGGTCATCCATTCGACGCGCCGAAAAAGTCGCCCCGATGATGGCCGATATGGCCCATATTATTCCCGACCTCCAGGAAATACAGCGCCAGGTACGCTCGAAAATCACCCGGCGCGGGGAAGTCGCCGACGATGCCACGCCCTCACTCCGCGCACTCAGAACACAGGTCCGCCAGGCATACGAACGAGTAAACGAATCCCTTCAGAACTTCATACGGTCGTCGAACGTCCGCGACGCTCTCCAGGAGCCGATCATCTCGGTTCGAGGCGACCGCCTGGTCGTGCCTGTCAAGGCCGAAAGACGGCACCGCATATCCGGCATAGTTCACGACGCATCCAACACCGGAGCCACCGTTTTCGTGGAACCATTCTCCACAGTGGAACTGTGCAACGAGTGGCGAGAACTGTCGCTGGAGGAGGAGCGCGAGGTAATCCGCGTTCTAAGAGACCTGTCATCCCTGGTCGGCGCGGTCGCGGACGATATACGCCTTGCGAACCGAACCACCGCCAAGCTGGACTTCGCCCTCTCGCGCGCCAGGTACGCGCGGCGTCTCCACGCGGTCACCCCGGACATAGCCAGCGACGAGCAAAGCCTGCGCCTGGTACGTCTCAGGCACCCGCTGCTGGGGAGCGACGCAGTGCCGCTGACTGTAACCATCGGCCCCGGATGGTCCGCGCTCGTGATTACAGGCCCCAACACGGGCGGCAAGACGGTCGCCATGAAGAACGTCGGCCTCGCCGCCCTGATGCACCAGTCCGGTTTGCAGATTCCTGCCGAGGAGGGCAGCGTCCTGCCAGTATTCGAGGGGGTGTTCGCGGACATCGGCGACAGCCAGAGCATAGCCGACTCGGTATCAACCTTCGGCTCACATATGCGCAGCGTCATAAATATCCTCAGACATGCAGGCCCGCGCTCCCTTGCGCTGCTCGACGAACTTGGAACCAGCACCGACCCGGAGGAAGGCTCCGCGCTGGCCAAAGCCATCATCGCCCACCTCGCTCGCAAGAAAGCCACGACGATAGTCACCACCCATCACAGGAACGTCGCCGCATTCGCTGAAGTATCCGACGACATGATGAACGCCAGCTTCCAGCTAGACCCGCACACGCTGGAGCCGACCTATCGCATGACAATAGGCGTGCCGGGCCGAAGCTACGCCATGTCCGTCGCCGAGCGTCTTGGACTGCCCAAAAACATACTTCAGGACTCGCGCGACCTTATCGAGCCGCAGCACCTTCTGTTCGAGGACTGGCTGAACGAACTCCAGAGAGAGCGGCTGCAACTTCAGACCAATCTCGAAGACACGTCCAGGATGAGAGCCGAGGCCGAATCGCTGCGTCGCCAACTGGAGGAACAGGTAGAATACCTTGTCGGACACCGCGACGACATACTCGACTCCGCGCGCGCGGCCATAATGCGCCGGTTCCAGCAGATCAACCGCAGGCTCGAGGGCGCTGAGGCTTCCCTGCAATGGGCCATCCCCGAACCGTCCGGCGTCGCGGCCGCTCCGACGCGCGACCGAATAGAACGCATTCGCCGAGACCTGGCCGCGGTCGAACCTCCGGCCCCCACTCCCCTCCGTCGCCGAAGGCCCGCCGACCGGCCGCTTGCCGCCGGGGACACTGTATTCATCAGGGGCATGAACCTCCAGGGCAGAATAATCGCTATCAGCGACAACAGCGAGGACGTAGAGGTCAGCATAGGCCGGGTGCGAGTGAACGTTGACCTGCACAGGCTCTCCCGCATTGAAGAAGCCGAACCGGAGAACGCCGCCGCCGAGATTCCCAACGTGAGAACCGATCTCGCCCCGTCTCTGGACAGCCTCGAACTCGACCTGCGCGGAATGCGCGTCGGCGACGCTCAGATCAAACTCGACGACTTTCTCGACCATGCCGTGCGCGACGGCCTATCCAAGCTGAGAGTGATACACGGCAGGGGAACCGGCGCACTCCGAAACGTGGTGCGCGAACACCTCCGACACCACCGCGCCGTCAGAAACTTCGGCCCCGAGCCTAGAGAACGCGGCGGCAACGGCGCGACATGGGTCGAACTGGCCTAGTACGAAACTCCCCTTGCACGATCCCGCAATACTCCATGCCCATGCACACAGAGAGTGGCGCGTCACAGGCTTCCGAACACTCGTCACAGCCCTGCTTGTCTCCACAGCCGTACTCATAGTCGCCTGCTCAGGGGGACAGACCCTCGAACCAACCCCGGGCGCTACACCCGGACCGACCGCAGTCCCAGCCATACGGCCCGCCGCGACACAAACGCCCCGGCCCGTACCTGCACTCACGCCAGTCGCCGCACCGGCGCCAACTTATACTGCGCTTCCCACTCGAACACCTCAGCCCGTACCTACACTCACGCCGGAGCCGACCCGCGCGTCTGAGCCTGAAGCGACCGCGACACAAACGCCGCAGCACATACCTACACGCGCGCCGATTCCGACCTATACGCCGCAGACAACGTTCACGCCCGAACCAACCGCCACGCCCACACCCCAATCAAGCCCGACACCCGAACCGTTCATCGCCATTGACCCCGATCAGGATGCGCCCACCGTAACCATCGGCGATGTCGTATTCGACGTCCAGATCGCGTTTACGCCGGAATCCAGGACGCAGGGACTATCCGACCGTGACCGCCTCGCCGAGACATCCGGTATGCTGTTCGTCTTCGAGGAGGCCAGAACGCCCACGTTCTGGATGTACAATATGCGATTCGACCTCGATTTCATCTGGATAGACGACAACTGCGCCGTCCTCGATATTCACCGGAACGTGCCGCGCCCGGAAGACGGTCAGCAGCCGGGCGACCTGCCGCGTTACAGCCCCGATGTCCCCGTCCTGTACAATCTGGAGATAAACGCGGGGCTGGCGGCGGCCCTGGGCATAGAAATAGGCGACAAAGTAACCTTCAGCGGGTTCTCAGGCACGGGAGCGGTATGCCGATGACAGAAAATCCTCTCCGCCTGGCATTCATGGGAACACCCCATTTCGCGGTTCCCGCGCTCGGCGCGCTGCTCGAATCCGGCCACGACGTAGCCGGCGTTTACACCCAGCCCGACCGTCGTTCCGGTCGTGGACGGAGGCTCTCACCATCGCCTGTAAAAGCGTTCGCGGAAAGTCGCGGATTGCCAGTATTCCAGCCCGCGTCCCTCAGAACCGACATGGCGGCAAGGCAGAGCCTCGCCGACCTCGCTCCCGACGCCATAATCGTCGCCGCATACGGCCTCTTTCTTCCCGAAGATACACTGACCGTCCCAAGGCTGGGCTGTCTGAACATTCACCCATCGCTTCTGCCGCGCCATCGCGGGCCCTCGCCAGTCGCAACCGCAATCCTGGAAGGCGACGAGACAACAGGGGTAACCATAATGCTTCTCGACGAGGGCATGGACACCGGCCCAATACTCTCTCAGCGGAATACACCAATCGTCCCAGGCAAGACTTGCGACAAGCTGACCGTCAGGCTCTTCGATATTGGCGCGAATCTGCTGACAAGAACGCTCGACCAGTGGAGCGCGGGCCGGATATCGCCGACTCCGCAAAATGACGCGGACGCGACCATAACGAGGCGCCTTGAGCGCGAGGATGGGCGTATTGACTGGAGCCAATCCGCCGAATCCCTGGCGCGCCGCATGAGGGCATTCACGCCCTGGCCCGGAACGTTCACCACATGGCGGGGCAAGACGCTCAAAATTCTGCGGGCGGAGCCAATTGAAACTACTCACAACGACCCGTGTGGCAAAGTCATTGCTCTGAACGGCTCCGGCGTCGCGGTCATGACCGGCCTCGGCGTCCTGCGCCTTCTGGATGTACAGATGGAGGGTCGCCGCGCCTCGGACATCGCCGACTTCATGCGAGGCTACCAGGACTTCAGCGGCTCGACCCTCGGAGACTGACTATGTAACCCGGCGGGCGCCATCTCGAGCGTTCGGCCAAGCTCTCACCACCTAGGCATATCGCTATACCGACACCCGCTCCCTCATGCCGTTCAGCACCGAGACGGTCTCACTCACCAGATCGGCCATTATGTCCGCGGCGGGTCTGGCCTCGTTGACCATGCCCGCGCCCTGTCCGGCGGGATTGAATACCAGGTCATACCGCTTGGAGCGCTCCGCCGCCGCGTTGAAACCGGACATCAGTATGCCCTGCAACGGCATAGGCAGGGTGTCCAGTCCAGAGTTTTCCCACGCCTGCACAATCGGTCCCTGGTATTGGCGCGCCGTCTTGCCGGTGTAGGAGCGGGAGATAATAAAATCCTCCGAGCGTCCGCGGATTATCGTCTCCTGCTGCGCGTCATATATGCCGCACTCTTTGGCGGCGAGGAATGCCGTGCCCATCCACGCGCCCTCCGCGCCGAGCGCGAGCGAGGCCGCGATTCCGCGCCCGTTGGCTATCCCTCCCGCCGCCAGGACGGGTAGGGGCGACACCGCGTCCACAACCTGCGGCACCAGCGGCATCGTCGCTATCCGTCCGGTATGGCCTCCCGCCTCGGTTCCCTGCGCCACCACAATATCCACGCCCGCCGCGACCTGCCGGTGCGAGTTGCGAACGCTCCCGACCAGGCCCATGACCTTGACGCCCTTTTCACGCGCCATTGGCATTACCCAGGCGGGGTCGCCGAGGGCTGCGGCGAAAACGGCCACGTCCTCCTCCAGAATCACGTCAACCTGCTTTCGCGCAAGCGCCAGTCCCGTCTCGCCGGGCTGCAGCGGGTCGGCTCTCTCAAGACCGAACTCCTCTATCAGTGTATCCACGAACGCGGCGTGTCTGGGGTATTGCCTTTGCACCGCCTCGAACTGCGACTCCGGCTGTCCAGAACCGCCGCCGGTCTCCACGCTTCCCGTAACCACCGGCAAGAGTAGATCCACTCCGAATGGCTTGTCCGTAAGCTCGCGCACCCTGCGGATGCGGCTGCGCAGCGCGTCGGTCTGCATCCCGGTGCCGCCCATAACGCCAAGCCCGCCCGCTTCCGACACCGCCGCCACCAGCTCGGGCGGAGTCCACCTGCCCCCCATACCGGCCAGACAGATAGGATATTCAACTTCGAGTATGTCGCAGATCCTGGTGCTAAGGACGGGAGCGGACATGGTTCACCTCTCTTGTAATAGACATTGTGCGGACTTACCGGAGCAAATTGTAGATTCGCCGCCCCGGAGTGTCAATTTCAGCCTTGTCAGGTAATCGTCCCATAGACGGTGTGCAGCGCGATCCATGCTGGCAGGGCTTTGAAATATCCTGCGTGCGCTATGGATCGGGCCGAGTAGGAATCCTCTACGAGAGATAGCTTGTCGGATCGCGGAAGCTCGTCTGCCGGAGTATATTTTCTCATCATAGGCTTCGTGTTGGTTATCCCAGGCGGCCCATGTACTCGATTAACTTGTCGGGGAAGTTGATAGTCATGCCGTTCGCGCCGCAGTCCACAACGTGGCGCATGAGGTCTTCATCATATACACCGTGGCAGCGGACGACGAAGCCCTTTTCATGGAGCGTGCTTACCAATTCAGGCGTTGTGATGTCGGCGCGCGGGCATACCTGGTCGAGCCTAAGCGCGAGAGCCTCTTCAATGATCGAGTCGTCCCACACGCTGCCCGGGCCTAAAGGCACAAGCCAGCCCGCCGCGAGTTCGGGCGCATACGCCCTGGCCTCTTCGAGCCAGGGCTTCCAGAACGACGTGATAGTGACATCATTCGCCAGGCCGTGCGCCCTGACCATATCGGCCGTGCGGCTTGCGAGACCCTCCGCCCGCGCCTTTATCTCGATATGAAAGTGGAGCCCGCCCTTGTATCGCTCGAACACCTCGGCAAGCGTCCGTATGCGCTCTCCCGCGTACCGCGGCCCGAACCATGACCCGGCGTCCAGGCTTCGCAACTCCGCGAGCGTCCTGTCGGCGACCGCGCCGAAAGCGTTGGTCGTCCTATCCAGCGTATCGTCGTGAATTACGACAATATGGCCGTCTCGGGAGAAGTGAACATCCAGTTCGACGTGGCTGACTCCAAGCCCCAGCGCGCGGTCGAACGCGGCAAAAGTGTTCTCTGGCGCATACGAAGACGCGCCTCTATGCGCGATGCACAGAAAATCTGTTTCAGGCATACATAACCGTCCCTGCTGAACTTTGGATCATCTTACAGAATTGCGCCCGCGTTCTGGAATTTCTCTATGTCCGTCCAGTCGAAGCCGAGTTCATCTATTAGGACGGACTCGGTATGCTCGCCGAGCTCGGGCGCACCGCTCCTGATGGTAGCGGGAGTCTCGCTGAAGGCGACCGGGAAGTTGCAGACCTGTATTGGGCCGATTGTAGGGTGATCGAAGCCGGTGATGTAGTCGTTGGCGATGACCTGCGGGTCGTCGGGAAGCTCTTCTATGGTCTGGACTTTGGCGTATATGAACCCGTAGCGTCGGAAGATAGAGTCCCATTCCTTGAACGTTTTGGACGCGAACGTGTCCTCGATTATTCGCAGAAGCTCGGGCGACCCGGCTGTGCCATCCTGCGCGCCTTCCAGGGTCGGGTCTTCGAGTATCCACTCGATGTCCAGAGCCTCCACGAAGGGCTTCCAGTAACGGGCGGGCTGCGGGTTGGAGATTCTGAGCCAGCTCCCGTCCCTGCACTTGTATATGTTGTACATGAAGTTTCTGACAGCCTCGCGGTCCAGCGCGGGCATATGCTGGCCCGCCAGCATATTCATTCCGATGGCCAGGCCCTGAAGCCACATGGTGCTGCTCATGTGGGACACCTCGACCTTCTGGCCGACTCCCTTGCTCTCCCGCGCCCACAGCGCCGAGAGTATGCCCAGGCACAAGGTAATGCCGCCTATCTGGTCGGAAGGCGCGCCTCTGACCGATACCGGATGCCTGGCCCAGGGCGGCGTGGAGGACATCATCAGCCCGGCGCGCGCCTGTCCGCAGCCGTCCAGTGAGGGCAGTTCGGCGTCCGGCCCCTCCGGCCCGAACCCCGAGGCGGAGGCATATATGAGCTTGGGATTGATCTTCTTGAGAGTCTCGTAGTCCATGTCGAGCCGCTCGGCAACGCCCTTGCGAAAGTTCTGTATGAACACGTCAGCGCCCTCGACTAGCTTGTGGGCTATCTCCCTGCCCTCGCCGGTCTTCAGGTTTACCGCTATTCCGCGCTTGCTGCGGTTGCAGGTCTCGAAGTAGGCGTTTCTGCCCGCCGGAAGACCAGCGTCCGCGGACTCCATTCGAGCGACCGCGCGTCCGACATCGCCGTCCAGCGCCTCTATCTTGATAACGTCCGCGCCCATGTCGCCGAGCATGGAGGCCGCCACAGGCCCAAACTGCCACATTGTCCAGTCCAGCACTCTCACTCCGGCCAGGGGTCCGGCGGCCATTTCATTCGTTCCGTTGTTCATGTCCACTCCTTTGAGCGCGCTTTTTGCAAGTCACATGGCGAGCCGGTTTTAGAATATATCGCTGAGGTTGACGGTGAAGCCCTTGATTGTGGAAGCCGCCAGGGTGTCGCCTTCGTGATATGTGGCGGCAAGTTCGAGGTATCCGTCTTTGAGGAGCATGACCCACAGGGTTCTGTTGATGGGGTCTATCAGCCAATACTCCTTGACGCCGTACTTGGCGTACATATCGCGCTTGACAACCCAGTCCCTGCCCGTGGAAGAAGAGGAGATGATTTCGACCACGAGGTCGGGCGCGCCCTGTATGTTGGCCGGGGTGATGACACTGGCATTTTCTTTGGAGACGAAGACTATATCGGGCTGCACAGTGTCGTGTTCGGAAAATACAACGTCGCAGGGGGAGAAGAAGACCTTGCCCAGGTCTTCGGTCTCCACAAAGCTGGCCATTCGCCAGCCGAGGTTTGCCTGGGTTGTCTGGTGAGCAATGTTTGGGGCCGCAGCCATAATCAATACTCCGTCTATGAGTTCGTAGCGTTCGTCTTCGGGGGTTTTTCGGTAGTCTTCGTATGTGAGCTTGGCGGTCGGCTTTTTGATAGAGACCATGCTTCAACCTCCAGTCTGTTTCGGCGCATCGCTGTGAAACCCGGGAATAGTTTATCACCGCAAGGCGATGCGTTCAGTCTATAATGCGGGGAGAATTATAGAAACAGTCATTCCGCAAGGAGGAAGACATGGGCAGGCTGGACGGCAAGGTAGCGATAATAAGCGGCGGCGCGCGCGGTCAAGGCGCGGTGGAGACGGAGTTGTTCGCCTTGGAGGGAGCGAAGGTCATATTCGGCGACGTTCAGGACGAAGACGGCAAGAAAGTCGAGGCCAAAGTCGCCGAACTGGGCGGGGACGTCGAGTACATCCATCTGGACGTAACAAGCGAGGCAGACTGGCAGCAGGCTGTCGAGAGGGCGGAGAGCAAGTACGGCAAGCTCGACATACTGGTAAACAACGCGGGCATCTCGATGAGACACTCCGATATGGACGTGTCGTCGGACGACTGGGACCGGATGATGGAGGTCAACGCCAAGGGCGTGTTCCTGGGCGTGAAGTGCGCTATTCCCGCGATGCAGAGGGCGGGCGGCGGCTCGATAGTCAACATATCCTCGATAGCAGGCATACTTGGCCGTCCGCTGGCGTCGCCCGCGTACAGCGCGTCCAAAGGGGCGGTGCGCGTGTTTACGAAGTCAACCGCGGGCCGTTTCGCGGGCGAGGGCATCAGGTGCAACTCGATTCACCCAGGCCCGATTGACACGGACATGATCCGCGCGGCGACCAACTCGGTTAGTCCCGAGACCCGCGTGGGTGAAATACCCATCGGAAGGCTGGGCCAGCCAGAGGACGTGGCATACGGCGCGCTTTATCTGGCGTCGGACGAGTCTTCGTTCGTGACAGGGGCCGAGTTGGCGATAGACGGCGGGGTATCTGGTATCAGGCCGTAGGATTCCGACGACATGAACGGGGACGGATATATTGCCAGTGTTCGAGATCAACGAGGCCATAGGATCTACCTCACAGAGGAGCGCTGGCAACATATTTGCGATGAACATCCCGAGATGCGAGATTATAGAGGTCACGCATTCAAGGCGGTCCGCTTGGGCCGCCGATTTCAAGACTCCATCAGATCCTATGTATATCTGTACTACCGCGACCACTTTGACCTACCTCTTGGTAATACAACAGTGGTAGTGGTAGTAAGATTTGGCTACAATACAGATGGAGATGAGAACAACTTTGTACTAACGGCGTACCAGATCAGGCGACGGAGGGCAATGCCGAGGTGAACTCAGTCCGTATAACATATGATCTTGAAGGAGATACGCTTTACCTTACATTCGGGTCTCCCAGAGAAGCCACGGGATACCAACTGTCAGACCAACTTCTTCTAAGGGTGGTTCCCGACAGTGATGAGCCAACCGGCCTGACGATTTTCAATTTCCTGCATCACATTCGTTCAGGCTTGGGAATCGAGCTTGATGAAGACGAGATCGAAGAGGATGTACTGGAGATACTATCATCTCCGGTAATAGGTACATTTCTCGATGTTCGGCGAGGGCGGGATGGAGTTACGGCCCATCTGCTTCAGCCGTCGCTGGAGGAAAGCATATCCGTGTCACACGACACTGACCCCGTTGGCTAAATGTTGTACAGCGCCTCGGTGTTCTTGGAGAAGAGCGAGGCGCGTTCCTCGGTAGTGAAGTCGGCCATTATCTCATTGTAGGCGTTTACTATGGTGTCGTAGTCGCTGAACAGGCTGTCCACGGGCCAGTTTGTGGCGAACAGGCTGCGCTCTGTTCCGAATGTTTCTATGCAGTGGAGGACGTAGGGGCGGATGCTGTCCACCGTCCAGTCGTTGTCGCCCATGCCGAGGCCGGATATTTTGCAGATTATGTTGTCGGCCCGGGCGGCGGTCCGCATTCCCCTCTTCCAGTTGTCGAAGTATTCTGGGGTTCGCTCGGTGGGAAATCCGGCGTGGTCTATGACTATGGGGATGTTGGGGAATTGGGCCGCGAGGTCGCGGAGTTTTTCCATCTCCTGCCACTGAGCGGCTACGCTGGCTATAAGGCCGTATTTTTCGAGGAGGGCGTAGCCCCTGTGAAAGTCCGGCTCGACGAGATAGTCGCCGTATGAGAAGTCTCGAATCCCGCGCATATTGGCGTATTCGCAGTGCCGTTGGAGCGTCGCCTCCACGCCCGGGTCGCGCAGGTCGGCGTATGCGACTATGGCGTGTGGGAACCCTGTGCGGTCCGCGGCCTGCTGGAGCCATTCGGTCTCCTTCACCGGATCGTCGGAGCCGATGGCGGCCTGGATATGTACGGACTTGGTTACGTTCGAGTCGCGTGTGAGCGCGATGAAGTCCTCGGCGAGCCAGTTGCGCTCGGCGAGTTTCCTGGTCTGCGCGCCGAGGAACGGGTGAACGACATCCGGCTGCCAGTGGGCGTAGAACAGGTCGGGGTGGTTCATGTCGTAGAAGTGTACGTGGGCGTCAACGAACTCAGGCTTGTCCATTCTATTCTCCTTTCGATGTCGAGTCAGGATAGCAGGATATGAGGCTGATTTGTGTGCAATAAGGGAACCTCAGGCTAATTTTGGAACAGCCCTGCGCGGCTAAGGATTACGACTGGGCGCCACTTTGGCATTGGCTATAATCTATACTCGTTCGGGACGAGACCACCTGTGAGGAGTCTGCTGTTGACACCCTGAAAACGCATTCGCTATCATCTCAATTAGCAGTCTTTCACAGGGACTGCTAATTAGCAAATCAGGTAGTCAGCATACTCTAAAACGAGGAGGTTCCAGCAAGAATGGCGACTGAAACAAAGGTAATGTTCAAGCCCCTAGGCAACCGCGTAGTTGTCGAGCCCCAGGAGGGTGAGGAGCAGGTGACCGCAGGCGGGATATACATCCCCGACACGGCCAAAGAGAAGCCCCAGGAAGGCGTAGTCGTGGCCGCGGGCCCCGGACGTCTGGCCGACGACGGCGCCCGCATCCCCATGGAAGTCTCGGTTGGCGACGTGGTCATTTACTCGAAGTACGCCGGCACCGAGTACAAGGACGGAGAAACAGAGTATCTGGTTCTCCGCGAAGACGACATTCTGTTCAAGAAGTAATCGAAATAGCCCCATCATCCCCAAGCCTGTAATAAGGAGGATTCAGCCGATATGGCAAAACAGCTTCAGTTCAGTGAGGAAGCGAGAGCCGCGATGAAGCGCGGCATAGACGTTATGGCCGACACGGTTGGCGTAACGCTTGGCCCACGCGGTCGAAACGTTGTATTGGACAAGAAGTTCGGCCCGCCCCAGGTATGCTCGGACGGCGTTACCATCGCCAAAGAGATCGAACTGGAAGACCCGTTCGAGAACATGGGCGCGCAGCTTCTAAAGGAAGCCGCAAGCAAGACCAACGACGTCGCCGGCGACGGAACCACCACCGCCACCGTGCTTGCGCAGGCCATCATACACGAAGGTTTCAAGAACATCGCCGCCGGCGCCAACCCCATGGCCCTGAAGCGCGGCATCGAAAAGGGCGTTGTCGCCATGCGCGACGCCGTGGAAGAGATGGCCACTCCCGTCGAAGGCCGGATGCAGATAGCGCAGGTCGCGTCTCTTTCCGCGCACGACGATGAAATGGGCGAGCTTATCGCCGACGTCATGGAAAAGGTCGGCAAGGACGGCGTGATTACGGTCGAGGAGTCCAAAGGTCTGTCCTACGAGCAAGAGTTCGTGGAAGGTATGCAGATAGACCGCGGCTACATCTCCCCATACTTCATCACCGACCAGGACCGCATGGAAGCGTCCATTGACGACCCGTACATCCTGATTACCGACAAAAAGATCTCCGCCGTGTCCGATGTTCTGCCCGCTCTCGAGAAGATTCTCCAGGTCGGCAAGAACGTTGTGATAGTCGCCGAGGACATCGAGGGCGAAGCCCTGGCCACCCTGGTTGTCAACAAGCTGCGCGGCACGCTGAACTGCGTCGCCATCAAGGCTCCCGGCTTCGGCGACCGCCGGAAGGCGATGCTGGAAGACATGGCCATTCTCACCGGCGGCCAGGTCATCAGCGAAGAGGTGGGACGCAAGTTGGACTCGGTAACCGTCGAGGATCTTGGCCGCGCCCGTCGCATAGTCGCTTCCAAGGAAGAGACGACCTTCGTGGACGGCTCCGGCTCCGAGGACAACATCCAGGGCCGCATCAACCAGATCAAGGCCCAGGTGGACGAGACCACATCCGACTTCGACCGCGAGAAGCTCCAGGAGCGGCTGGCCAAGCTCTCCGGCGGCGTAGCGATCATCAAGGTCGGCGCGGCCACCGAGGTCGAGCTTAAAGAGAAGAAGAACCGTGTCGAGGACGCTCTGTCCGCCACTCGCGCCGCTGTCGAAGAGGGCATCGTTCCTGGTGGCGGCCTAGCGGTTCTGCGCGCCAGCGTCGCGCTGAGTGGTCTCGGACTCTCCGGCGACGAGGAGACCGGCGCCGCCATTCTCGAAAAGGCTTTGCAGCGTCCCATCAAGCTCATTTCCGAAAACACGGGCGTATCCGGCGAGGTCATCTTGTCCGAGAGCCTGAAGAGTGAGGGCGACTGGGGCTACGACGCCGAGGTAGGCGAGTTCTGCCACCTGCTCGAGAAGGGCATCATGGACCCGGCCAAGGTCACCCGCGCCGCTATAGAGAACGCATCATCCGTCGCCGCAATGGTGCTGACAACCGAGTCCCTCATAACCGACGTGCCGGTTGAGGCGGCCGCGGCCCCCGCAATGCCGCCAATGGACTACTAGACCGCGCTAATCCGATAGGATAAACAAGTGATGGGGCTGACCCTCGGGTCAGCCCCATGTTGTATGTGGGAGTGACGGAGTACACGTCTCCTCGTATGCCGGTGGGCTGCGCCAATCTGCGCGTGAACTAATAAACGCGCGGATTTCCTGATTGTCAAACTACTCTTAGCCAGCAGAATGGCGCGGCGACTCGCATTGCCGACACGGACGCATACTGTTAAGCTAGATGCGTAGTACTCCCGCACGGGTTTCATCCATCCACGGAGGTGGGACAACAATATGCAAGATGTATTCCATGAGGCCGTAAACTTGCTCGAAAAGGAAGAACAGCTGGTTATGGCCACTGTTATCCGCACGAAAGGTTCCACACCGCAGAAGCCCGGCGCCAAACTGCTGGTGCGAAGCGACGGCTCCGGCGTTGGCACGCTGGGCGGCGGATGCGTCGAGGGAGATATTTGGTACGCTGCCAGCCAGCTTATGCGGCGCGGCGGCGACGCGCAGTACCGAGAATATGAACTGAACGAAGACCTCGCCGCGCAGGACGGTCTCGTGTGCGGCGGCACTATGTTCTTTCTCATAGACCCGGTGTATAGTCCCGACCAGTACATTGACTACGCGAAAGAGATAGACGCCGCCTACGAAGGCGGGCCTTCCGTCGCTCTCGCAAGCCTGATTAAATCCGCCCCGGGCAAGAGCCTCCCCATAGGCGCCAAGCTGTTTATACGCGAGGACGGCTCCACCGAAGGTTCGCTCGGCGACCCCGACCTGGACAGCGACGCGGTGAAGCGCGCCCACGGCCTCATGGCTATGGGCAGGAATGAATACGCCACCGCCGACGACGGCACGGAATACTTTATCGAGGCATACACCACCCCTCCACAGCTGGTTATATGCGGAGGCGGACACGTATCCTTCGCGCTCGCGGCCCACGCCAAGCCGCTCGGCTTCAGGCTGTTCATCACCGACGACAGGGATGAGTTCGCCAACCCGCAGCGCTTCCCGGACGCCGACATCGTAATCGCCAAGAAGCCGGAGGACGCGCTCCAGGAACTGCCCATCAACGCCAACACCTTCATCGTGGTCGCCACGCGCGGACACAGGTTCGACAACGTGGCCCTCGCCGCTGCCGCCGCGACTCCCGCAAGGTACGTCGGGCTGATGGGAAGCAAGCGCAAGACCATCCTGATATACGAGGATCTGGTTCGTATGGGACTGGACGAGGAACGGCTGCGCGCTATCCGCTCCCCCATCGGCCTCGACATACGGGCGCGGACGCCTGAGGAGATCGCGGTGAGCATCATGGGCGAGGTCCTCATGTTCAGATTGGGCGGCAGCGGCTTGCCGATGAAACTGGAGCAGCATCGCATAGACCGCATCATAGCCAAGGTGGATTCCGAACGGGTCGCGGCCGCCGACTGAACGGGGACGACCGAGATGCGTTTCATATCCGCAGTCCTGACCGCGGCCGGTCTGAGTTCGCGCATGGGCAGACCCAAGCCACTGCTCCCCTGGCGCGGGAAAACGCTGGTGGAGAGCCAGATTCACGCGCTGCTCGACGCCGGAGCGTCCGAAGTGATAGTCGTTCTCGGACACAGGGCGGAGGAAGTGTCCCCCTATGTGTCCGGCGACGCCGTTCGCGGCGTCATCAACAGCGAGTACACAGACGGTCGCGCATCGTCCATCAGGGCCGGACTTGACGCCGTGTCACCCGACGCGCGCGACATCATCATCATGGGCGTTGACCAGCCGCGCGCGCCGCAGATAGTGTCGAGAGTCATAAGCGCTCACGTGAGCGCGAACGCTCTGCTCACCTCGCCCAGATACCGAGGACGCGGCGGTCATCCCCTCATATTCTCCGCGCGCCTGCTGCCCGAACTCAGCCGCATATCCGAACAGAACCAGGGACTCAGAGAGGTATTCGAGCGACACCGCTCCGAGATAACCGAAGTCCACTTCGACGACCCCGCAGTGCGCCTCGACCTCAACACTCCGGAGGCATACGACAAGGCGTATGAGATATATGGTCGTGTCCGGTAATGTGACTGTCACCAACCGGACTGTACGCCACTTGCCCGCCCGTCGTCTGCGCTAGCCGAAGAATCCCGCTGCCATCTCAGGAGGCGATTCGCGCGATTCCGGCGTCTGGGAAGAAGGTGTCCAGGATTTGCTGGATTATGCCCTCGGCGTCCAGTTTCAGCCGGCGCCTCTGGTCAGCCGCGGTGCCGTGCTCGATGAAAGAGTCCGGCATTCCGATGCGGTGAACTGCCGCGTTCTTTATGCCTGACCCAGCGAGGCCCTCTATCACTGCCGAGCCGAAGCCTCCGGCGAGCACGTTCTCTTCCACTGTGACGATGCGACCGGTTTTGCGCGCGGCGTCCAGGAGCAAATCAACGTCCAGGGGCTTCACGAAGATCGGGTTCACCACTCCGCACGATATTCCGTAGTCGGCGAGCTGGTCAGCCGCCTCCAGGGCCGCGTTGAGCGGCTTGCCCAAGCCAAATATCACGACGTCCCGACCCTCTCTTATCACCGAACCCCTGCCGATGGGCAACTCCCTGAGTTCCTCATCGAGCGGAGTGCCGACAGCGGCTCCCCTCGCAATACGGATAGCGAAAGGGCCAGAGTGTCTGTATGCGGTGTAAACGAGGTGCTGCAACTCGTTTTCGTCCATGGGCGCCGCCAGGACGACGTTGGGCAAACACCGGAGATATGAGATGTCGAACGCGCCGTGGTGCGTCTTGCCGTCCTCGCCAACAATGCCCGCCCTGTCAGCTATCACGGTCACGGGCAGATTTTGCAGGCAGACGTCGTGAACTATCTGATCGAACGCGCGCTGGAGGAAGGTGGAGTATATGGAGACGAATGGGTTGAGTCCGGTGGAAGCCATCCCTGCCGCCATGCTGACCGCGTGCTGTTCCGCTATACCGACGTCGAAGACCCTGTCGGGGAACTCACGCTGGACGCCCGCCAGGCCCGTGCCTTCCAGCATGGCCGCGCTGATGCCGACGACGGATTCATCCTCGCGCATGATGCGCGCGATAGTCTGCGCGAACACCTGCGAGTAGGTGGGCGCTCCCGACCCGTCCCCCAGCGGTGAACTTGGCTGATGGAACTTGACGGGGTCGTCCTCGGCAGGCTCGTAGCCATGGCCCTTATGCGTCACGACGTGAACCAGAGGCACGAGTCCGGTGGGGGTTTGAGCCTGCCGGAGCGTCTGTTCGAGCTGACTGAGATCGTGGCCGTCCACCGGGCCCAGGTACTGGAAACCCATCTCGGTCCAGAACATAGTAGGCACGACAAAACCAGCCAGAGCCGTATTGAACCTCTTGACCAGGTTGTACATCAAGCCGCCCGTGGGCACCCTTTTGGAAAGAGCCTTCATTCGATCTACCATCGGCTGGTATTCGGGGTGGGTAATCAGGCGCTTGCGCCAGTTAGTGAGGAAGCCGATGTTCTCGGATATGGACATCCCGTTGTCGTTCAGAACGACGATGAACTTCTCTGGGTTGAGATGCACGATGTTGTTCAACGCCTCGAAGCTCGACCCGGAAGTCATAGCGCCGTCGCCTACCACCGCGATTGTCCAGGAGTTCAGTCTGCGGTTCGCCGCGCCTTCCGCGATGCCAAGAGCAATGGAAAGTCCGGTGCCCGCGTGTCCCGCGGCGAGCGTGTCGTGCGGGCTTTCGCTTGGTTCACCGAACCCGGACAGGCCGCCCTCGAGCCGGATGTCTTTGAACTCGTCGCGTCTTCCGGTCACCAGCTTGTGTGTGTAGAGTTGGTTGGTCGTATCCCAAACCATGCGGTCGGTGGGGCTGTCGAAAACGCGGTGCAGCGCCAGTGTAAGCTCGACGACGCCCAGATTTGAAGCCAGATGACCGCCGCGCTCGGTTATCACAGAAATGATAATGTCTCGCGCCTCTTGCGCGACCTGCGCCAACTCTTCGTGAGTCAGCGGTTTGAGGTCGCTAGGCATATCAATCTGGGCCAGAAGACGGCCTGACATAGAGGAAACTCCTGATTAAGCGTCTGCTTCAACGCCGGAATTACCGAAACTGAGCGTAATTTCAAATGATGATAAGCATAGGATAGCTATAATAAGCTGTCAATGATAGTAGAATTATCGGTTGTCAGTCACTCTCACCTCAATTCCCTCTCCCGTCCTGGATGGGAAGTTTCATGCGTCTATCCCTCCAGCCCTGTTCTTCCGAAGATAGCTCCATAGCGTGATCGCCGCCAGGCCGAGAAGCAGAAATGCGAACACCTTGGCAGCGTCCATATGGAACTGCGCCATCCCGATCACAAAGGTGTATCATAGGGCTATTGTGTGATTCTGGGCGCGCCGCCCGACGGAAGAGTCAGGGCGATTGCATCTAAATCGCGCTGTCGGTCCAGGGTATTTTCAAAGTCAGCCTGAGTTTCCCTTCTACTATACAAACATACCTCCAACGCGCTACAATGTACGCATGAAAAACAACTTCTACGACACACTATCCATAAATGGGAACTTATCAATCACGTTTCCCTGCGTGAGAAAAAATTCTCTTAGCTACAAACGCTGGGAAACGCTGGGTGAAAATGGCCTCAGCGTCCCCCCAGCGTCCCCCCGTTAATCGCCCAGCGTATGCCCAGCGGTCACTCGACAATTATAAATCCAGGTATATGCAACCGCGTCGAACAGAGCTTTTCTCTCATGTTCGGGCTGATTCGACCCACACCGGCTGATTACTGACTCTGAAAACGGGAATATATAAAACTGTCCGGCCTGATGAAATTTAGATACGATTGCCCTGACGGCAGTATAAATCGGAGCGAGTGATGACTTACGAAAGCCTGCTGTTGGACAGGGATGGCCTCGTCCTCAAAATCACCGTGAACAGGCCGGAGGTTCGCAACGCGCAGAGCCGCCTTATGCTGGAGGAGTTCGACGACGCGCTGATGGCCGCGGTGGACGATGATTCTGTGCGGGTGGTGATAGTCGCGGGTGCGGGCGACCATTTTTCGTCAGGCCACGACCTTGGCAGTCCACAGGAGAAGGCCGACAGGGAGAGGCGTCCATATCCCCCCGGAATCCCAGGATCATACGACCGCAGCCGGAAGCAGAACCTGGACAACACACTGCGATGGCGGGATTTCCCGAAGCCCACAATCGCGCAGGTGCAGGGCTACTGCATCATGGGCGGCCTGATACTGGCGACGGCCTGCGACCTGATCGTCGCCTCGGAGGACGCGCGCTTCTCCGACCGCACGGTGCGCTGGGGCGGGCCGCACGTGCAGTTCGCCAGCCTTCCCTGGGAGATAGGTTTCAGGAAGGCGAAAGAGTACCTGTTCACCGGGGACTGGATAGACGCTCGCGAAGCCGAAAGGCTCGGCTTGGTCAACCGCGTCGTGCCGCGCGAGTCGCTGGAAGAGGAGACGATGAACCTGGCGCAGCGCATAGCCCTTCAGGACCCGTTCGCGCTTCGCATATCCAAGTTCTCGGTCAACCAGATGCAGGATGAAATGGGCTTCCGCTCCGCAATCGGCAGCGCGTTCCAGACTCACGCGCTTTCTATCGCCTACCGGCGCGAACGCGACGCCGAGCAGGGCGCGGAGGAAGGCGCCGCGCGCGCAAGGGCCAGGGACGCGCGGTTCGGCGACCAGAGGGGCTAGGGAACGTGACATCGAACCAACCACGCGCGGATGCGCTCTCGGACCTGAGAATCGTTGACCTTTCAGACGGGATAGCGGGCGCTTTCTGCTCCAAACTGTTCGCGGACTTCGGCGCGGACGTGATAAAAGTCGAGCCGCCGTTCGGCGACCCGACCCGCTCGTTAGGCCCATTTCCCGACGACAACGCCGATTCCGAAGCCTGCGGTATGTTCATCTACCTGAACACGAACAAGCGCGGGATAACGCTGGATATGGAATCCGGGCGGGGTCTGAGTCTGGCCGCCGACCTGCTGGCGACAGCGGATGTTGTGGTGGAGAGTTTCGCGCCCGGCGCGATGGATAGGATGGGGCTGGGATACGAGGCTACTCGCAAGACCAATCCAGGCGTCGTGTTCGTCTCTATCACCCCGTTCGGTCAGACCGGTCCGTGGCGCGACTACCAGGCGACCGAACTGGTGGAGTACGCGGCCTCCGGCCTGAGCTACGTGAACGGGTCGCCGGACAGGGAGCCGCTGAAAGAGCCGGGATTCGAGTCCTCGTACCAGGGCGGAGCGTGCGGCTTTCTCGGCGCGATGACCGCGCTCGCTCGCAGGGATTTCACTGGATACGGCCAGCGAGTAGAAATATCCATGCAGGAAGCGGCAGCCTCGACCTTCAGCCCTCAGTTCTTGGGAGCGATGCACTCCGGCAAGTCTCCCGGTCGAGGCTCAACTCCGCTGCTCCCGTGCAAGGACGGATACGTCTCGCTCAACGTCCGGCACGACGCGACCTGGGAGTATATGTGGCTGTTCTTCGACGACCCCGACCTGGCCCGCGACCCCAGGTTCGCCACAAGCGCGGACCGCCGCAGACGCGCCAATGAGGTCGAGGAACTTTTGCTCCCGCACCTAGCAAAGTACACGATGGAAGAGCTGTTCCACGGTCTCGCGCCACTGCGTCTGTTGATAGGCATGACGATGGGCGTCGAGCATCTGGTGAACGACCCGCACCTGCGCGAGCGTGAATTCTTCGCGTCATCACCCCATCAGGCGGTGGGCGAAGTGGTTATGCCCGGCGCGCTGTTCAGGATGAGCGAGACACCCTGGCGACTCGACAGCTCCGCCCCGGCAAAGGGGCAGTACAACGCGGACGTGTTTGAGTCGGAGCTTGGACTACACCCAGACGAACTGGCGCGGCTGCGAGAGGATGGGGTTGTCTGACATGAACGACAGGAGGCCTCTGCGCCACATCCGCGCCACTGTCTTGACACAAGCGTGGGCGGGCGCGTACACGACGCGCCTGCTGGCGGACATGGGCGCCGAGGTCATACAGGTCGAGTCGCTGAACAGGATAGACCCCTGGCGCGGAGGCTATCCACCCCGCCTGTCGGGAACGTACCCGAACGGAGATCCGGGCGAGCGTCCGTTTGACCGCAATGCCGCCTACAACTCGGTGAACACCGGCAAGAAGGCTATAACGCTGGACCTGAATCACCAAGAGGCGATGAACGCTTTCCTGGAGCTTGTGAGCGTGTCGGACATGGTCGCCGAGAACTTCTCAGGGCGCGTCCTGCCGAACCTGGGGCTGGAGTATCCTGTCCTCCGCTCGGTCAACCCCAGCGTCATACTGCTGCGGATGCCAGCATACGGCGTAACAGGCCCCTACGCCAACTACATGGGCAACGGCGGCACGATAGAGCCGATGTCGGGGATAACGTCGCTGCTCGGATACAAAGGCGGCCCTCCGGTCAACTCGGGCGTTATGCACACCGACCCGTTCGCGGGCCTGATGGGAATGGCGGGTCTGATGATTGCGCTCCACCACCGAAGCCGTACCGGGCGCGGACAGGAGATTGACCTGTCTCAGCAGGAGACTTCGATCAGCCTTATCGCCGACCACGTAATGGCCTACACAATGAGCGGGAGAACTCCTCAGCGACGCGGCAACCATAGCGATAGGATGGCGCCGCACGACAACTACCGATGCGAGGGCGATGATTCCTGGGTCGCCATAGCGGTGCGCTCCGAAGACGAGTGGACGCGCTTCTGCACCGTGATGGGAATGCCCGATTTGGCATCCGACCCGCGCTTCTGTGATCTATCGGCGCGTCAGGCCAACATTGAGGAACTCGACCGGATAGTGTCCGAATGGACGAGGGACAAGAGCGCCGAGAGCGTCTCGGAGACGCTCCAAGCGCAGTCCATTCCCAGCGCGCCTGTATATAAGGCCGCGGAACTGATAAACAACCCGCAGCTAAAGGCACGTGGTTTCTTTGAGACGCTTGAGCGCGAAGACATGGGCTCGTACCCATACGCCGGTCCCGCGTGGAGACTGTCCGACACACCGGGCAAACTTGGCGGCCCTCCACCGGGCCTCGGCCAGCATAGCAAGGAAGTCCTGCGCGAACTGCTGGGAATACCCAAGACCAATGTGCAGGACCTGGTCCAGAGAGGCATAACCGGAGACACGCCGCCCTCAGACGACTGAGTTCGGAGAACGTGAGGATGCAATAAATTGACAGCAGATTACGACATACATCCAATTTTCCAAATAAAGGTTCACTAAGAGGTTGATGATGAAGCGAACCAAAGATGAACAGTTTCCAGTTTGCGATGTGCGCATTTACGACGACCTGCCTCTTACTATGATCATGTTGCAGGGCTGGTTCAGCGACCAGCACGAATGCTTCGGGCTATTTCTTAGCAAGTTGACGCCTGAAGAGCAGTCGAACCTATTTACCGAGAAGTCAGTTCTCGAATCGGTGAAGGCAAAGTACAAGCAACTTTGGGACAATGGCAACTTCCGGAATACCTCCACCGAAAACTATGGAGTGCATAAGCTTCTTGGTCAGATGAAATACAGTTGGTTCAGCTATTGGGCGGCCTGCGTCTCGAAGGCAGTTTCTGCTGCCGGTAGTCTTGAGGCGCTGACTGAAAATCTGCACACTGTCAAGGCTGCGCATGACACATTCAAGCCCTGGTTTTACAAGACCAAAAAAGTGCGGAACCTCAACGCAGCGGATGCCGCGAGAATTCTTGCCAGGTACGGGCATCTCGAACCTGAAAAACGACCTCTGCTGGCCAGAGGATCTCTCCGGGGCGCCGCCATTCTCTTGAATGAAGAACCACAATGGAAGAAGCGCGATAGGCTGGAAGCTGAATACCAAGACCCAGAGAAGCGCATCACTCTCGAGAAAGAGGCGGCGCGCTACATCGACGATTGCCCGGAACTGGCCCGCTTTGGCAAGTGGAGGATGGAAGAGGGCGAAAATTGGTTCTGCAATGTTGTTCATAAAGTATGGTATCCAGAGTGATGCCAATTCGTGGTAACGGCGCAGTCGGAATCAAAAGGCGTAATTGATTAGCGGCGTCGGCTTGGGGATTGCGGTTCTCTGAACATATTCTTATACTGCTACTGCGGCCATGTGTTCAGGCAAAGACCTCCCACCCTGCCAGCATGGCGACCTTCTTGTCCAGGTCAACCGACTGCAAGACCGGAACGCTCGACAGTTGGCGACGATCAGGGAGTTGCAGAAGCGACTCGTCGAGGCTCAGCGAGCGGGAAAGCGTCAAGCCGCTCCGTTCTCCAAGGGCACACGAACCGCAAAGCCCAAACGTCCGGGCCGAAAGCCGGGCAGGGGATCGTTCAGCTACCGAAAGCCTCCTTCCCATGGTGACCTAACGGAACCGATCATTGAGGTGTCGGTAGCCGGGGACAGTTGCCCGGGATGTGGGGGCAGACTCGAATATGAGGGAGTGAGCTTCGCCTATGTGACCGACATTCCCCCGATGCCCAAGCCCGATGTGAAGGGATACAGGGTACAGATATGCCGGTGTCAGTCGTGTGGAAAGCGGGTTCGCGGCCGTCATAGGGATGTAGCCCCCGACCAATATGGCGCGAGCGCCCATCGGGTGGGCAAGCGGGTGATGGCGGCGGCCCATATACTGCACCACAGCGCGGGCGTTCCGGTGAGGAAGGTTCCCTCCATACTCAGGACTCTGAGCGGAGTGAGGATAAGTCAGAGCGCGATCACGCAGGACGCGCTGCGCCGCGCGAAGGGAGAGGTGGGTGACGCCTACCGCAGGCTGCGCGATTCGGTGCGCTCAAGCGCGTTCGTCCACACCGACGACACGGGCTGGCGTGTGGGCGGAGAGTCTGCTTTCCTGATGGCGTTCGAGACCGATGAGACGAGCGTGTACCGGGTACGCTCTCGCCACCGCAACGAGGAAGTCAGAGAGTTGATCCCCTCAGACTATGGCGGAGTGATGGTTACGGACAGAGGCCGGAGCTATGACTCCCGTACTCTGTCCGGTGTGAGACAGCAGAAGTGTATGGCGCACGTGATTCGTTCTGTCAGTGATGTGGTTGAGACCAAGGTGGGTAGAGGGCGCAGCTTCGGTAAGGGACTGATTGAACGTTTCAGAGAGGCGATGGAACTGCGAGAGTCATACCATCGTGGAGAGTCGGATGACTTTGTGGGTGAGTCGGAGCGGTTGAAACGGGAGGTGTCTCACCATCTACGCGAACGTCCGATGCCGGACCCGGACAATCAGAGGCTGCTGAATGAACTCGGCAGGCACAACGACCGTGGCAACCTGCTGCGCTTTCTGGATGACCCAGGCATAGAGCCGACCAACAATCGCGCTGAGCGGGCATTGCGTGGAGCGGTGATAGCTCGGAAGGTGTCTCACTGCTCGAAGAACGACGAAGGGGCTGAGGCGTTCTCGGCGTTCACGAGTGTGATCAAGACGCTGAGACGAGCTGTTGACGACGAGGCGCTGGTGGATGCTCTCTGCGATGTGTTCGGTGGCGGTCCCGTTCCCAGCCGTTCCTCCTGAACATCTTCCGCAATAATACCCCGCTAATCAATTACGCGGCGAGGATCAGAGCCTGTACGAACATCTGGACACCCGAAACGTCGTTCCACAGACGTGAGATGATAGCTCCCGTGCTGGTTCGCACAAAGAAACTGTACGACTGATTCTGCAACGCCTCGAACAGGGTGATACGTACCGAACGGACCACTTTCTCACTCGATAGCAGAAGAAGATAATTTTGCAAAAGGCTGAGGAGCATTATCGTAAGAGCCACGCCCATAAGCACCAGGCACAGAACGACCAGCAACCTCGCATTGCCATCGAGAATAGCGTGGTCTATGATCAAGCTCGTAAGTACGGGGCTAACCAGCCACAGAAGAGAGAGTGCCAGGCTTAGGAATGCAGTGAACGCCAAGATACGCCAGTGGGGAGACAAGATTCGGAGCACTCTCGGGAGAGTCTCTCTAAGAGGTCGAGGCTCTACACCCGGATCGTCTTTCTCATGTGACTCTCCCCAAAAATCAATCTCGATCACTATCCGTCTCCCTCAGTGCATATTGATATGCCGAGCGTGCGGACAACTCACGTCTTCGCGGCTCCCCGCCGCAGACCGCGCCCCGGCAGCGCGCCCGTGTTGCTGCCCTGTTCGATGACCACCTGGCCGTTGACTATCACGTACTCGATGCCAACGGGATAGCGATGCGGGTCTTCGCGGGTGGCGTGGGTCTTGACTGTGTCGGGGTTGAAGACGACGATGTCCGCCTTGAACCCGTCGCGCAGAATGCCCCTGTCCGGCAGTCCCAGACGTTGGGCGGGGAACGAGGTCATCTTGCGTATCGCCTCTGGCAACCGCAGGTGTTTCTCTGCGCGGACGAACTCCGCCAACACTATCGGGAAACAGCCGTAGGTACGCGGGCTGGGATACTCACCGAACAGTATCGCGTCGGACGCTATCATTCCCGCCGGATGCGATACGAACGCGGGTAGCGTATGCGGATTTGTCCCAAGTCCCACCGTCGAAATTCCCAGGTTCTCCTCCAGCAGCAGATCGAACAGGGCTTCCGCCGGCTCTTGGCCGCGCATTTCGGCAATGTCGGTAATCAGCTTGCCATCGTATTTACTGTTCTGAGGCTGAGTGAAGTTGGTCAGCCAGCTGTTCTCCAGCCTGTCGCGTGAGACCTCCGTCGCCATACGAGCGCGGTCGTCCGGGTCGCGGAGCGCGGCCATCAGCCTCTCCGGGCCACCGTCCTTCGCCCAGAAGGGGAGCCCGATGGTGATTGTGGTGCCGGAGTAGGGATAGGTGTAGCAATCGAATGTGACGTCCATGCCGTCGGAGCGCGCGTCCTCCACGAGACCGAGGTAGTCCAGGTGGCTGCCCACCCCCTGCGCGCTCTGGCGGTAGTGGGTCAGGTGGACCGGAATGTCTGAACGCCGTCCGATTTCGAGGGCTTCCTCCCAGGGCGCGAGAAGTCCTTGTGAACGCAGACTCGCGCGAGTATGGGTGTGGTAGAAACCACCCATACTCGCAGTGACTTCGGACAACTCTACGAGTTCGTCGGTGGAGGCGTATGCGCCGGGCGGATAGTCAAGGCCGGTGGACAGTCCCCACGCGCCCTCCTCCATCGCCTCTCGCGTGACAGCCCTCATGTCGGCAATTTCGGCGGGAGTGGCGGGCCTATCGTTCCAGCCGACCGACCAGATACGTGCGGGCGAGTTGCCGAGTATATAAGCGACATTGATGGCTACCGTGTTGTCGAACTTGCCGAGAAAGTCGGCGACTGTCAGCCAGTCAGCGGGCATCGGCGGGTAGCCGTTCAGACCTGAGTCCAGCCAGATGTAGCGGTGAAGTTCATCCTGCGTCTTGAACGGCGCGTGCGATATGCCGTCAATGCCCACCAGTTCGGTCGTCACGCCCTGCCGCACCTTGGGGTCGTGGTGCGGCTGTCCGAGCATCGTCAGTCCCGCGTGGGAGTGCAGGTCAATGAACCCTGGGCAGACCACGCATCCGGTCGCGTCTATGACCCTCGCGGCCTCCAGCGCGGACACGTCGCCTCTGTGTATGGACACACTCTCGTCCCGCACCCCGACCGCGGCGTGGAAACCCGGACTCGCGGTGCCGTCTATCACCAAGCCGTTGATTATCAGCAGGTCGAGCATATTCATCTCCTCTGTTCTGTGCGCGTCATTACAGGTAGAGATGATAGCAGGGTTTCGATGTCAGGGCAGATATGGAACCGTCCGATCAAAGCCCACCACACAACTCACAGTTCAGATACCTCTCACGCCACTCACAACCGCCCATATCCGGTTGAATATATGACAATCGAAAGACCTTGTCTGATAAGCCCGCCTCTCGCATATCCAACCCAGACTAAGCTACCATATATGAGCCGGGTTCAAATAGCGTGAAGGATTTTTCGGATGGCAGCCAATATAGGTGTCTCAGGGGTCGAGATAGACGGCCAGAACGTGCGGGTCAACTGGACAGACGGTCATGTCTCGGAGTTCACGGCGACGTACCTGCGCGTGAATTGTAGCTGCGCGGAGTGCGTGGAGGAGTGGACGAATCGCCAACTGCTCGACCCTGCCAGCGTACCGGCGAACCTGAAGGCCGAGGACTATCTGCGCGTCGGACGCTACGCGCTCCAGTTCCTCTGGAGCGACACCCACTACACCGGTATATACCCGTTCGAGGCGCTGCGACAACTGTGCCAGTGCGAACAGTGCAAGGTGGAGCGTGATGGGTAGCCAATTTCCTGACGCCATACTTCTCGACCTGGACGATACTATCTTAGCCTTCGATGTAGTTTCCGGAGACAGTTGGCGGAGCGTCTGTGAGAAGTACATCGGCGACCTGTCCGGCTGGACGGTCGAGCAGGTCACGGGCGGGATAGACTCTTATCGCAGGTGGTTCTGGTCAGACCCCGAACGGCACAGGATGGGACGGATGAATATAATAGACGTCCGGTATGAGATCGTGCTCGGCGCCTTCAGACAGATGGGCATTGACGCGCCGGAGATAGGACGGGCGATAGGCGCGGAATATATGCGCGAGCGTGAGGAGCGTGTTCGCCCGTTCCCGGGAGCGGTGGAGACGCTGAAGGCGCTGAAAGAAGCGGGCGTTCCACTCGCGCTGCTGACGAACGGCAACTCGGCTGGCCAGCGCGCCAAGATCAACCGCTTCGACCTGGAGCCGTTCTTCGATTGCATTCTGATAGAGGAGGAATTCGGCGTCGGCAAGCCGGACGAGCGAGTCTATCTTCACGCGCTCGAACAGCTTCGAGCGCAGCCGTCCGACGCCTGGATTGTGGGCGACAACCTGGAATGGGAAGTCGCCGCTCCGCAAAAGCTCGGAATAACCGCCATCTGGCACGACTTCGCAGGAAAGGGAATCCCCGAAGGCTCCGACATACGCCCCGACCGCATCATCCGCTCGCTGCCTGAACTGCTGCCCGGCGGTATTCACGGATCGCCCTGACACCCTGCTCTGTCGCCGAGACTGTCCCTTATTCGCTGTTTGAAGTCCTTCGGCGGTTCGGGCGCGGGAGTGGAGCGCAGCAGGTTCACGGTAGCCCGCAGCGTATTGATGAAAGACCTGCAAGGCCCGCAGCGTTCCAGGTGAAACGCTATCCTGGCGCGCTCTCTGTCGCTGACGTCGCCATCAATGAAGTCCGAGGACGCCGCCCGGACATCACCGCAGTCAAGGTCTTTTCTTTTGAATATGTCGAATAACCGCAAACCTGGCACCACAATCCTACGCTGGAAAGCTATCCAAATGTAATTGAAGGCTTCCCATGCGTCAACAGGCTTTCGCAAATACCTGTGCTTAGTTACAATTGGATGCACCTTCAGCGCAAAAGGTTCAGGAAATTTGCGGCAGCAACGCCGCTTTGCAAAAAATGGCGTTGGATTTTGAGTAGGATCGAGTAGGATTGTGGCGGAACAAGCCCAAAAGCGGATAGAAGAGTCGGGTTCGGCGGCGGACTTCGATCAGATTGTCGAGGAGTACTCGAATTTCGTGTACAATGTGGCCTTTCGTATGATGGGAAATCCACAGGACGCCGAGGATGTCGCGCAGGAAGCGTTTCTCTCGGCTTACAGGGCGTTCGGGCGGTTCAGGGGCGAATCCAAGGTAACGACCTGGCTTTACAGGATAACGGTGAACGCCGCGCTGATGCGCCTCCGAAAGGAGAAGAAGGCTCGGACGCTTACCCGGACGGGCCTGGACGACGTTGTCATACCCGACTGGAGCGACGCGCCGTACAGGGCGGCGAGTGATTCGGAGCTTGGAGACCGACTGCGGGAGGGCATAGATATGCTCCCCGACGACCTGAAGGCGGCAGTCGTTCTGCGCGATATCGAGGAACTTTCCAACGCCGAGGCAGCCCAGGTCATCGGGATAAGCGTATCTGCGCTCAAGTCCCGTCTGCACAGGGGCCGTGTTCTGCTCAGGAAGCATCTCGAAGAGTATCTGAAAACCAGGGGTTGAGGTGTTTGGACAATGCGCGAACTTCCAATAGTATTCCCAATATCTCTTGCCATTATCGTGTTGCTACTGGTGTTTACGAGCGCTTACGCTATCTCGTCAAACACGGTCTCCAACGAACAAGTATATGGCTCACCTCTGGCTTCAACCGGACTGGCAGGAGGCGATGAACAGGCTTCGGAAAGAGAATGGTTTCAGAAAGCGGCTTTCATAGTTTGCCCATTACACTGAGAGAGCAAGAAATGGATGGAGGAACGACATGGCAACGATAGAAGAGCGTTTCAGAGAGAAGTTCGCGGCGTCCGAGGACTGGCACCGGCGGGGAAGTGAGCTGTTTGCCGGCGGCATTACACACCAGACTCGCTTCACGTCGCCCTTCGCAGTTTACATCGAGCATGGCGACGGGCCGTTCAAGTTCGATGTGGACGGCAACGAACTGGTTGACTACGTGATGGGTAATGGCAGCCTGTTGATGGGACACAATCCGTCCGCGGTCACGGACGCGGTGACCGCGCAGGCGATACGGGGGACGCACCTGGGCGGCGCATCCACGCACGAGATAAGGTACGCCGACGCGGTGAAGCGGCTTATGCCGAATATAGAGCGGGTTCGGTTCACCACGTCCGGCACGGAGTCCACCTACCTGGCGCTCAGACTGGCGCGCGCCTACACTGGCAAGACCAAGATAGTAAAATTCCACGAGCACTTCCACGGTTGGCACGACTACGTTACGCCGGAATCGGGACAGTCGCTCGGCGGTGTGCCGCGCGAGGTGCTGGACACCGTGATAGTGGCCCCGGCGGACGCTGCGGCCGTGGACCGTATCCTCTCCGAGGACGACGACGTAGCCGCGGTCATCGTCGAGTGCAACGGGGCGCACTATGGCACGTTCCCTTTGATGAACCCCGACTTCCTGCACGACATTCGAGAGGTAACCTCGCGGCACAACGTTCTGTTCATAATGGACGAGGTGATTACCGGATTCCGGCTGTCTTCGGGCGGGGCGCAGGTGCGCTGGAGTCTCGAACCCGACCTGACCACAATGGCGAAGATAGTGGCCGGGGGCCAGCCTGGAGCGGCGGTCGGAGGCGGGGCGGACATAATGGATCTAATGTCGTTCAGGGACGACCCGGAGTGGGACTCTGTTCTCAGGGTGCCGCAGGGCGGAACCTTCAACGCACAGCCGGTGACCGCCGCCGCGGGCACAGCCACGCTGGATGCAATCGCCACCGGAGAGATCAACGCGCGCGCGGACGCCATGGCCCTCCGACTGAAAGATGGCCTGAACGAGATGTTCATCCAGAACGAGGTGACCGGACACGCCCACGGCATAGCCTCGATCATTCACGTCAACCTGGGCGCGGAGTGTAGCTGCGACCGCGACCTCTGCAATATGTCTTACGACGAGATTTACAGCACAATGCCCCAGGAGAAGACCCGCGCCATCCGACGCGCCATGCTAGTCAACGGCGTTGATATGATGGGCGGACGCGCGTTCCTCGTGTCCTCAGCCCACAACGAGGACGTGATAGACCGCACCATTGAGGCGTTCTCGCAGTCCCTGAAAGACCTCAGGGCAGAATCGGCGCTTTAGCTCTAGCAGACAGGGAGGCGCAAATTGGCGCGTTTCGATAATCAGGTGGCCATCGTTACGGGAGCCGCGACCGGCATTGGATACGGAATCTCCCGCAGGCTGGGCGGCGAGGGCGCGCGCGTCGCCATGGTTGACCTCGACAGCTCTCTGAGCGAGCAGGCCGCCAGCGAACTCGGCGCGCGCGGGATAGAGACCCTGCTTACCATAGGCGACGTGGCTGAACCGGAGACGGCGGAGCGCGCCTGTCGGCAGGTGCTCGACCAGTGGGGCAGGATAGACATCCTGGTAAACAACGCCGGCATCGGCGGGATAAACGGAAACATCTGGGAGCTTCCGGTCGAGGAGATGGACCGCGTTTACAGGACCAACCTGCGCGGTGTGTTCTCCTTTACCCACTCCGTTATTCCGCATATGCTGGAGCGCGACTACGGTCGCGTCGTCAATATAGCCTCCGTAGCGGGCAAGGAGGGCAACCCCAGAATGGTCCCTTACTCTGCCACCAAGGCTGCCGTCATAGGTCTCACCAAGTCCGTCGGCAAGGAGTTGGCGCAGACCGGGGTGCGTGTGAACTGCGTTACGCCTGCGGTTGTCCAGACCCGCATTCTGGACGAGTTTACGCCGGAGCAGATAGCTTACATGGTCGAGCGCATCCCCATGGGACGCACCGGCGAGATAGAGGAGATAGCCGCCCTCGTCGCGTGGCTCGCCTCCGAGGAGTGTTCGTTCAGCACCGGCGCGGTATTCGACATCACCGGGGGCCGCGCAACGTATTGAGGCAATCCAGCTTGACAAAATCCTATGAAGACGCGATAACCTCTTCCGCTGTATTTGTCATTCGGGAATGAGTTTATGAACGGAAGAGAATTCGTGAGACGCGCCAGACGTTATGCCAGAGAAAATGACCTTCGGTTCTATTTTGATCCGAGTAGAGGAAAGGGCAGTCACGGCCTTTTGTATGTTGGTCGCCGTCGCACGACTGTCCCACGTAATGAGATTGGCTCTGCATTACTGGCCGTAATGTTGAAAGACCTGAATATAGACCGGGAGAGGTTCTAGCCATGCGCTATGTCTATCCTTGTACTCTCCATCCCGAAGAACCCAGCGGATTCTATGTTTCGTTCCCCGATGTGCCGGGCGCTCTGACTTCCGGTAAGGACAGGGACGAAGCGATAGAGATGGCCGAGGATGCGCTGATCGTTATGCTGTGCGCGTATGTTGACGATAACCAGGATATTCCCGTCCCAAGCGCCGTCGTCGAAGGGCAGGAATTGGTTTCTCTACCCCCTATTGTCGCGGCCAAGCTCGCCCTGTACACCGCCATGCGTGATCAGTCTATAACGGTTGACGATCTTGCGGGACGTCTTGATCTAACACAGGCTGCCGTCCAAAAACTGCTGACTCTCGACTATGGCTCTCATATGACCCAGGTTATGAAAGCGCTCCGAGCCGTGGGCCGTACACTGATAATCGAAGACAGAGCGGCATAAGCCAAAGCATTATGCGCCCATTTCGACATCTGACATCGGGACTGTGGCGAATTTGAAAGCCTGCATATCCCAACAACACTGATATTTTATTTACTGATGTTACGCACTTAGCTATGAATTCCTAAACGAGAATGAGCCAGCTCAGCTACGAAATCTCTCTCAACTGCGTAAGGTCAGTTATTTAGATTAGGAGACATACGACAATGCCCACCATGCCCGCCGCGATTGCGACAGGACTCGGACAACTTCGATGCGACGAGATTTCGGTGCCCGACCCGGAGCCGGGCAAGGTTCTGGTCAGGACCGAACTGGCTTCGGTCTGCGGCAGCGACCTGCACATCTGCTACATGGGCTGGAACGTCTATGAGTGGCCGCTTCCGCACGGATACCCGGGACATGAGGGAGTCGGCGTTGTCGTTGACGGCAGCGACACCGGCTTCGAGGAGGGCGAGATCGTACTGACCGCGCCCAACATCTGGAGTTCCAGGACCTTCGCCGGATACCAGCTGATAGACCCCCAGTTCCTGCTGCGGCTGCCCGCTGGTGTTCCGCGCTCCCATCTTCTCATGGCGCAGCAGCTTGGAACGGTCGTCTTCGGCTGCCAGAAACTCCCATCGCTCGTCGGGAAGACCGTCGCCATCGTCGGACAGGGCTCTGTCGGCCTGTTTCACGACTTCATGCTCAGGCGCATTGGCGCGCACCGCATCATAGCCATAGAGCCTGTGCCGGAGAGGCTGGAACACGCGCGGCGCATGGGAGTTGACGACGTTATTGACGTCACCGGACAGAGGGCCACCGACGCCGTGATGGATCTGACCGGCGGCCAGGGCGCAGACCTCGTTATCGAGGCCGTGGGCAGCGTCGAGACACTCAACCAGTCGCTGAAGCTGGTGAAGCCCCTAGGCCGCATCGCCGTGTTCGGACTGCCCCCGACTATGGAGCGCGTCCCGTTCGACTGGGACACGTTCTTCCGTCAGAGGCTCGACATACACACCGTCTTCGGCGCCCAGGACGAACCCGGCTTGCCCGCGTTCCAGCTCGCGGTGGACTTCATCGAGAACGGCGAAATTGACATGGAGCCTTTCGTCACCCACCAGTTCCCGATCTCGCGGGTGCAGGACGCCTTTGACCTGGCGGACGCCAGGGGCGACGGCGCGCTCAAGGTATCCCTGACGTTCTAGCGAGAGACTTTCTCTCCAAAATCTTCGTCGAAGCGCATGGTAAACTGTCGCATCCTTTCACCTGGTGTCATAAGGATACGACAAACCCTGCGCTTTCCGGTTCCTTACGTCAATTTCATATTCTGCTTGCGTCGGGTTAGGTTCCCTGTTGCGGGTAAGCAGCAAATGGAATGGTTTTTACGGGAATTACCCTCACCCTCGAACCGGCAGGCAGCCTGGAAAAGGAGCGTCGTCTCGACCTGACGGACGCACCGGAGTCGAGAATGACTTTCAGAATAACCTCGTCGCCCCTGAACTCGCGTGATGCCACAGTCCCCTGCCCTCTTCCGTCGGGTATCAATTCCAGGTCGTCGGGGTGGATCAGGACGCTGACCGGCTGGTTCGGAGCCAGACGTTCGGAGGCGGCGCATTCCAGAACGCCGAGGGGGGTGTCAACACCGCCGTCACTCCTCACGCTTCCCGGAACGAAGTCGCAGGCGCCTGTCAGTCCAGCGATTTCGGGGCTTGCCGGAAAGTGGTATATCTGGTCGGGAGCGCCAATCTGGAGAAGGCGTCCGTCCACCATCACGCCTACCCTGTCGGCCATGGCGAAAGCCTCCTCCCGGTCGTGGGTAACGAATATGGCGGCGGTGCGGTGAGAGCGCAGAATGTCCTCGACCTCCATCCTCAGCCGCTGCCTCATGGTCGAGTCCAGATTGCTGAACGGCTCGTCCAGAAGAACTGCGGCGGGGTTTGGGGCCAGAGTGCGCGCGAGAGCGACCCTCTGCTGCTGCCCACCCGAAAGTTCGTAGGGGTAACGTCGTCCCAACCCGCCCAGACGCACCAGTTCCAGAACTTCCCTCACCCGTTCGGATCGGCGCGAGTCGTCCAGGTTGTGGAGACCGAAGGATATGTTGCGTTCTATCGTCATGTGTGGGAACAGCGCGTATTCCTGCACTACCATCCCGATGCCGCGCTTGTCGGGTGGAACGGCGCGCGCCACGCCGGACATCTCGGTTCCCAGAATGTGGATGGAGCCGGAGGTAGGCGATTCGAAGCCCGCGATGAGCCTGAGCAGCGTTGTTTTGCCGCAGCCGCTGGTTCCCAATACCGAGACTATCTCGCCGGGCCAGACATTCAGATCAACAGAGTCAACCGCGAGAATTTCGCCGAATCGCTTGGTCAGCCCACGGCTCCGGATAACAGGAGTTTCCATGCCTTATGTGTTTCGCTCCCTGAGCATTAGCGCTGCCATGGGTATGGACGAGCCGAGAATGAGCATCAGCGCGGGCGCGGCGGCCTGGGCGAAAAAGGCTTCGGACGAGGCCGACCACACTGCGGTAGCCAGGGTCTTGAAACCCAAAGGCCCCAGAATCAGCGTGGCAGGAAGCTCTTTCATTGTTACCAGGAAGACCAACGCTCCCCCCATAAGCAGTCCGGGTCTCATAAGAGGCCCGGTAACAGAGAGCATAACACGTAACTGCCCTTTTCCGAGAATTCTGGCTGACTCCTCAAGCCTGGGACTTATCTGGACGAGCGAGGAGCGAACCGCGCCAAGCGCGGCGGGCAGGAACAGCACGACGTAGGCGAACACCAGGAGCCAGACCGTCTGGTACATGGGCGTGGCGACCCTGCTGCCGAAGAAGACCAGCGCGAGGGCCACGACGATGCCGGGCAGCGCATATCCGGTATGGCTTATCTTGTCCACTATCGTGGAGATGTAGCCCGGGTATCTGACAGAGAGCGCGGCGACGGGTATTGCGAACAGCACGGCGACGACGGCGGCCAGAAAAGACACACCGACCGCGTTCCAGGTCGCCTGCCACAGAAGAAGAAGCGGCTCACCGGCGGACAGGCCGTTGATTAGCCAGTAGGCCAGAACCGACGCCGGAAGTCCGAGCGCGGCGAGGACGACCGTCCATGCGAATATGGCGCACGGCCAGCGCATCCGGCCCAGTTTCAGGATGGACAGCGAACGCTCGGAGCCGGATGACGGCCTGTAGTAGCGGCGATTGCCGCGCGTGATGTTTTCGACCAGAAGGACTAGCGCGGCAAGTGAAACCAGGCCAAGCGCGAGAACCGCGGCGACCGATCTGTCGAAGGTGCCTTGGTACTGCTGGTATATAGCCCAGGTGAACGATTCGTAGCGCATCAGCGAGACTGCTCCGAAATCGCTGATTGTGTAGAGGGCTGCCAGCAGCGCGCCCGCGGACATCGCGGGCCGCAACTGGGGCAAGGTAAGTTTGAAGAACGCGCTGCGGGGGCCGTGTCCGAGCAGGCGCGCGGACTCGTCCAGGCTGGGGTCCATTCTTCGCAGAGCGGCCCTTACGGTCAGCAGGACGTATGGGTAGCTCAGCAGAATCAGGGTTCCGGCTGCGCCGGGCAGACCGTATATCTCGGGCAGGCGCGATACGCCGAAAGGCTCCAGAATGCCCTGCACAAGGCCGCGCGGGCCGAGGGCCGACACCGCGAGAAACGCGCCGACATACGTGGGTATCACAAGCGGGAGCGCTGTGAGGATGGACAGGAGGCGGCGCATGGGCAGGTCGGTTCGGGTGGTCAGCCATGCGAGCGGCACTCCGAGCGCGAGGGTTCCAGCAACGACTACCGCCACAAGCAGGGCGGAACGACCGAGTATCTGCGCGGTGCGAAGCCTGAAAAGCAGTTCCCAGGCCTCAGAGGAAGCGCCAAGACTTCTGATTAGCAGATAGGCCAAGGGCAATACCATGGCAGCACCCACCACGAGGGCGGGCGCCACCAGAACGGCCGAGGGGCGAGTCGCGCCCGAAGACCAAGCAAGGTTGGAGAGAGTTGACATCCTGAGCACTTGGACTCCCTCACCTCTCGGCTAGGGGATGACTCCGGTTTCTCTCAGCAGGGCATCCGTGCCTTGCAGATCGGACAACTCGCTGAGGTCAATGTCGGGGCCATTCAGCGTATCTATCGGCGGGAGCAGGCGGTGAGTCTTTACGCCCTCGACGAGGGGATACTCGAACGTCTGGCCCGCGAAATACTGCTGTGCGACCTTGGAGAGCATGAATCGTATGAACGCCTCGGCGTTGTCGCGGTTCTCGCTGGTGTTCAGGATTCCCGCTCCGGCAACCATAACCAGGCTGTCCGGGCCGCCGTTTTTCAGGAACAGGTTTCGCGCTGCGAAGTCGTCGCCCTCTTCCTGTATGAACCTGTGCAGATAGTAGTGATTCACCAGGCCGACCGAGACTTCTCCCGCGCCCGCGGCGGCCACGATGGGGGTGTTCTTCGGGAATACGCCGGGTTCGTTGGCCTGCATATCGAGCAGCCACTGCCGTGTCTCATCCTCGCCCCACATGAGGCGCATGGCGGTCACCATAGTCCTGAACGAAGCGTTGGTGGGCGGCCACCCGATGCGGCCCTTCCACTTGGGGTCGGTCAGGTCTTTTACGGACGTGGGAAGCTCGTCCTCGCTAACAAGTTCGGCGCTGTACACAATGACGCGCGCCCTGCCGGATATTCCAACCCAGGAACCATCGGAAGATCTCGCCCACTGTGGCACCTTCAGCACGACGTCGCCTGGCAGGGACGAAAGCATTTCGGAGACGGCTCCGAGTCCACCCGGGTCTTGCGCGAAGAACACGTCGGCTGGCGAGTTGGAGCCTTCCTCAAGCAGGGTGGCTGCTACCTCGAATGTGCTGCCGTATTTCACCTGAACGTCTATGCCGGTGACTTCGGCGAACTGCTCCATAATGGGGCCTACAAGGGACTCGCTCCGCCCGGAATATACGACGAGGCTTCCGGAGTTTTTCCTCATGTCCGTGGGGGAGGCCATAGCAGCCTCTGCCACCTGCTTGGCGGCGTCGCTTGCCTCCTGTGCGGAGGAAGCTGCTGCCTGAGCCGCAGTCGCGGCGTCCCTGGCGGCAAGTTTGGCCTCTTCGGCGGCGGACACTACCCTATCGCCATTATCCGACGATTGGCACGCGGCAACAGCCAGAGCAACCACGGCCAGAGCAATGAGCGACACCAGGGATCTGAGCACACACGAAGTCATTTAATCAGTCCTCCTGAACTACGAATCTATGTCCGTACATAACAGCGTAGTTAGTATGTACTAATTTATTGGGTGTGTCAACACTAATTTTCGTGGCTAGGTCAGACTTACCTAGTAAGTGAGTCAGTTCTTATGGTGTAGCTGTCGGCCGTCGTCGTTGTTGATAACTGGACACAGAATGACATTTGTGTTCTGTTCCGTCACGGGGACCATCCAGGGCCTCAGGGTCTTTGCAAATTCCGAAATTTGGGCTTCTGGCCTCCAGCCGTCGTTCCCGCGAAGCCTGTCCTCGTGGAAACGGGGAGCGGGAAACCAGAGCTACGATTCCAGCGAAACATCGGTAATGCCGACTTTGTATAGACCCTGGGGAAACATCCAGGGCCTTTACGAAGTCCGCCTGAATTTCCCCTCTACTACACAAATATACCTTCAATGCGCTATAATGTACGCATGATGAACAACTTCCACGACAGATTATCCATAAATACTACTTTATCAATCACGTTCCCCTGCGTCAGGAAAAATTCTCTTAGCTACAAACGCTGGGAAACGCTGGGTGAAAATGGCCCCAGCGTCCCCCCAGCGGCTCCCCGTTAATCACCCAGCGTCCCCCCAGCGGCTCACTCGGAAACTATAAACCCAGATATATGCAACCACGCTGAATTGCGCTTTCTCTCATGTTCAGACTGATTCGACCACACCGGCTGATTACTGACTTTGAAAACACCCTGGGGAAACATCCGAACTTGTTTGCGAAAGGGCGGGGTATGGGTATAATGGCTTCCACATGGCAGGGTAGGCGTAGCTTGTCTTTCATAGGCATTAGACCCTGTTGGCTTACCCTGCTTTCACATTCTGCCCGGCTTTTGCACAAAGCCCAGCGTGAACTCAACATGAAAATCGCCGTCTGCATAAAACAGGTCCCCGTAGTCTCGATGCTCCGCTTTGACAACGAGACGCGCCGCATGGTGCGTGAGGGCGTCCCGAACGAGGTCAACCCATACGACGTTCTGGGTATATCCCTGGCCGCCCGTCTAAAGGACGAACGCGAGGCCGAGGTCGTTGTAGTGACCATGGGGCCGCCCCAGGCGTCCGAAGCGCTCTTGCAGGCCATGGCCATGGGCGCGGACCGCGCCATACATCTCAACGACCGCGCGTTCGCAGGCTCGGATACTCTGGCCACTGCAAGAGCGTTGTTCCTCGCGCTGGAGCGCGAGGAGTGCGACCTCATTATATGCGGGCGCAACAGTTCCGACTCCGAAACCGGACAGGTGGGGCCCGAGATAGCCGAAATGCTCGGAATACCGCAGATAACCGCGGTTTCCAGGCTCGAAATCGCGCCGGACAGCAGCTCGCTGACCGCCATCCGCCTGACCGACGAGGGCTACCAGGAAATCGGATGCGACCTGCCCGCTCTCATCAGCGTTACGGACGGCGTAGCCGAAGAGACATACCCGCGCCGCGAACAGATGGAAGAGGCGCGTAATAAGCCCATAAGGGAAGTCACCGCCGCCGACCTGCCCGGGGACTTATCGCGGTTCGGGCAGAGTGGGTCGCCGACCTGGGTGAACGACATATTCGCCATCGAATCCGGCCGGCGCGGGGTTGTGATAAGAGACGCGACGCCGGACGACGCTGTGTCCGAGGTGATGGAGTTTCTCGATAAGCGCGGCGTATTCGACACCGGCGGTTCCTCCACTCAAGCCGCTGCCCCAAGAGGCCCGAGAACAGAACCCGGCAACCGCGGCGCTATCTGGGTCGTGGCAGAGATTATGGCGCGCGCTGTCCGCCCCGTGACCTTGGAACTGCTGGGACGGGCGAGAGAACTGGCCTCCACACTCGGAACGACGGTCGAGGCGGTGCTTGTCGGCAGCGGCGACGAGTCGCATATAAGAGAGCTTACCGCGCATGGCGCGGACACTGTCCACCTCGCCGACGCGCCGCATCTCGCGCTGTACGACACCGAGGCCCATACCGCCGTCCTCACCGCCGCCATACGCGAGCATTCGCCCTTCGCCGCGCTGCTGCCCTCCACCGCCAACGGACGCGACCTGGCCGCCAGGGTTGCCGGAAGGCTGGAACTGGGACTGACCGGAGACTGCGTTGGCATAGAAATAGACGATGAGGGCAGACTATCTCAGCTAAAGCCCGCGTTCGGCGGCAGCATAGTCGCGCCCATCCTGTCCAACACCCTGCCCAACATGACCACGCTGCGAGCGGGCATTCTGGCAGCGCACGCGCCCGACTACTCGATAGAGCCGGTGGTAAACAGGCTGGAAACGGCGGACGCAAGACCTTCGCGGCTTCGGGTAATCAACAGCGTGTCCGACGAATCGGCGGAGGGCGCGGAACTCGAACGCGCCGCGCGGATCGTATCGGTCGGAATGGGTATAGGCGGGCCTGAGAACATGGGACCGATTCGAGAACTGGCCGATGCGCTGGGCGCGTCCATCGGCGCTACCCGCGACGTCGCCGACATCGGCTGGCTTCCGCGCCAGTACCAGATCGGGATTTCGGGCAAGTCGGTCGCGCCCGAACTCTACGTCGCAGTCGCGCTGCGCGGCCCGTTCAACCACACGGTGGGCATACAGCGATCCGGGACTGTGATAGCCATTAACAATAGCGCGCGTTCACCCATATTCAGAGCCGCTGATTGTGGTATAGTTGGTGACTGGAGAGAGGTTGTTCCGGTTTTCACCACCGCGCTCAGAAAACGCCTGGCCGGATAAGCAAGCCGGACACGATGTCCAGGACACAGCAATAGCCCGGAGGTTATCACAATGGCAGACGTAACAATCACCCCTCGCGCCAACGGCCCGTACCTGATACAGGGCAGTTTTGAAGTTGTCGACGCACAGGGAAACAAGTACACCGTTGACGGCGACGTTATTACGCTGTGCCGCTGCGGCGAGAGTGCGAACAAGCCCTTCTGCGACGGCACCCACCGCCCCGCGGGCTTCCAGGCGGAGAGCGAAGCCCGCTAGATTCGCAGACCTAATTCCGCAGAGCGCGACACCGGGGGCAGCTCCATAAAGAGCCGCCCCCGAACTTTGTAGAGAGCCAGCAAGTTATGACATTGACACTCGTCAACTGGAATGTCGAATGGGCCACGCCAAGAGCGCGGCGAACCCCTGAAATACGTACGCGCATCAGTCAACATAAGCCCGATGTCATATACTTCACCGAAACGTATGCCGAACTGCTGTCAAAGGACGGTCACGCAATCTGCTCGCAGCCAGACTACGGGTACCCTATCAAGAAAGGCCGTCGCAAAGTCCTGCTGTGGTCAAAGAAACCCTGGAATCAGGTTGACGACATGGGAATTGACTCCATGCCTCCCGGACGATTCGTGTCCGGCGTTACACAGACCTCCCTGGGCGATGTGACGGTCATTGGCGTCTGCATTCCCTGGTTCAATTCACGGACCGAGGCAAGACGAGAGTCGGAACGCAAGAGGCAATGGGAAGACCATGAACAGTATCTGGTCGGACTCACTGAGTTGCTTCAAGATATATCCGCGGAGCGTCTAATAGTGGTGGGTGACTTCAATCAGATTATCGGGCCGGGCAGCCGCGCGCGCCACGAACTTCGCTCCGCCCTTCAGCGCGCCTTCCCTGCGGGCATGGAAATCGTCACCTCGGGGATTGAATTCCAAGGGCGCAGAACCATAGATCACATAGCCCTGAGCGCTGATTTGACAGCCAATTCTTTGGACGTGATAAGCAACGCGCACGAAAATCCCAAGCGTTTGTCAGACCACTTCGGGACCGTCGCCAACCTGTCTGCTTGGAACTCCTGAACTGATACAAGCTCATACGCGGATGCTATGTAGCCTAACAGCGAATTTGCTGTTATAATCCGCTTGCCTTGAGAGAAGGTTGTTCGCAAAATCCACAATAAGCCGGAGGGTTTTATATGGGGCGCGAGATTTCTATAACAGTTAATGGCACGAAGCATACTTCTGAAGTGGAGCCGCGTTTGCTACTCGTTGAGTATCTGCGTGATGTTCGCAACTTGACCGGCACCCATGTCGGCTGCGACACATCCAACTGCGGTGCTTGTACAGTAGGTTTGAACGGGGCGGCGGTCAAGTCCTGCACTGTTTTCGCCGTACAGGCGGACGGTGGTGAAGTTACCACTATCGAGGGTCTGGCGGCCAAAAATGGCGAACTGCACCCGCTTCAGGAGGGTTTCTGGGAGATGCACGGTCTTCAGTGCGGCTTCTGCACGCCGGGCATGATAATGTCCTCGTATGACCTGCTTCAGAAGAATCCGAACCCGTCCGAGGCTGAGATTCGACATGGACTTGCGGGCAACTTCTGCCGATGCACGGGCTATCACAACATAGTCAAGGCTGTGCAGTACGCGGCCGATAAAATGTCGTCCTGATCCTTCGATTCCTACGTAAATCAGCCGATGCCACAAAGTCAGTCAGGGACGAGTCTAACTCGACCAGGAGGCGAAACTAGAGATGGTAGCAGCCAAGTTTGACTATCACGCGCCTTCCACAGTGGAAGATGCGCTCGAGATTCTAAACAGCAACCAAGACGCCAAAATTCTCGCGGGCGGCCACAGCCTTATACCAATGATGAAAACCGGGCTGGCCGCTCCGGACGCGCTTATAGACCTCGGCAAGGTGGAGGGACTAAGCTATGTCAACGAGCAGGCTGACGGCCTTGCTATTGGCGCGATGACAACCTACAAGGAGCTCGCCGATTCCGACGCCGTAGCCGCGAACGCCGCCGTTCTCGGAGAGGCGGCGGCCAGTGTCGCCGACCCGCAGGTGCGCAACATGGGCACCATCGGCGGCAGCCTCGCCCACGCGGACCCGGCTGGCGACCTTCCGGCGGTGGCAGTCGCTCTGAATGCCCAACTGGTAGCCCGTTCCGGCGGCGGAGAAAGAACCATATCGGCGGACGACTTCTTTGTTGATCTGCTCACCACAGCGCTGGAGCCTGAGGAAATTCTAACCGAGATTCGCATCCCCGCGCTCGGCTCCAACACCGGAGCCGCGTATGCCAAGATGGCGAACAAGGCATCCCACTACGCGGTGGTAGGCGTGGCCGCCGTGGTATCCGTTGACGACAGCGGCAACTGCACGGCGGCGCGAATCGGAATCACCGGCGCGGGCGCGAGCGCGTCCCGGGCCACAGAATCCGAGAGCAGGCTGGTCGGCAGCTCTCTTGACGATGCCGCGGTATTCAGCGCAGCCGGACACGCGGCGGACGGAATCGAACTCAACGAAGACATTCATGCCTCCGCCGAATACCGCGAACACCTCACCAAGGTATTCGCGCTGCGTGCCATACGCTCCGCCATTGAGCGCGCCTCGGCCTGACGGCTCCAGACAGCGAAACATTATATTCGGGGGCGACAGTTGTCGCCCCCGCCTTTGCTATACTTGATCCTGAAACTCAATTGAATGCGCGTCTCGGTCTCGTGGGCCACGCCTGCAAGAAGGAGGAGGCTATGAAGCGATTCACATTCGATGAAATCAAGTTTCGTGAGCTTATTCTGTACATCGCCAACCGGAGCGAAAACGATCCGCTATTTGGAGTAGTGAAGCTGAACAAGATTCTCTACTACTCGGATTTCGCGGCGTATCGAATCCTGGGCCAACCGATTACGGGCGCAGAATATCAGAAGTTCAACGAAGGTCCCGCACCGCGAGAGATGATTTCCCAACGCCGCATAATGATGGATTCAGACGATGTAACTATCAAGCGCCGTCCATATTTCAGTGGCGTTCAGCAGAGCATAATCCCTGTGCGCCGAGCCGACACCGGAATGTTCACTCGCGAAGAACTATCCATAGTGGATGGGGCCATAGAGGGAATGTGGCACATGACGCCTCGCGCGGCCTCCGCCTTCTCCCAACAGGAACTGGGCTGGCCGGCAGCAGAACATGGGGAAACAATACCCTACGAAACAGCTTGGCTAAGTCCTGGGCCGGTGTCACAGGAGGGGGAAGAATACGCTCACAAGGTGGTCGAAAGACTTGGACGAGCATAGCCCTTACACAGTGGTCGAAACCCCCGAATTCCTTGGGTTGGTCGCTGACATATTCGGAAGTGTGCGGCGATAGGATGAAATCAAGTGGGTGGAAGACTGGACGTTAGAGAGATCCAAAACTCGGAGACTACCTTCCGCATTACAATCTGTGGGTGTTGATGCTGAACACGTCACCCATGATTCTGGTTTACTACGAAATTGATGAGGAGAGCCGCCAAGCTTACCCTTGGACGTCGCTATTCTTGAACTATGATGCCCCGCGCTGATACTCAGGAGGTTCGGATATGGGAGCTTTCCATGTCGAGTTGGAGATAGGCGACCCGCAGGGTCGCAACTACCAAGTCGCGAGGCGATGGTGGATTCGGGCGCGACCTATACCACACTGCCCGCGTCCCTGCTGAGGGATTTGGGAGTCGAATCGCGCAGCGACAGGACTTTTGTACTCGCAGACGGAAGCCGGATTCGCAGAGATTTCGGACAGACTTGGATCAGGCTGGAGGGAGAAGAATACTATCCCCTGCTATCTTCTGGGATGATGGCGCGCTGCCGCTGCTGGGCGCGGTGACTTTAGAGATATTCAGTCTGGGTATAGACCCTGTGAATGGCCGCCTCATTCCTGTTGACAGTTTTCTATTGGCTTCGCCTCGGGCCGAAGATTAAACGCCTGACGCGCTGCCACGCATCAAATCCGACCGAAGAATTCACCGAGTCTCGACAGTGCTTCTTCGTACCTGTCTCTCGGTGAGCATCCATAGGAAATCCGCAGGAATCCTTCCCACTGAGCACCGAACGCGCTGCCCGGAACAGTAAGCACCTGCGCCCTTTCAAGAAGTTCCCAGGCCAGTTCCCTGTCTTGGCCAGTGACGTCAGCCCTGACCATGGCGAACAGCGCGCCGTCGGACTTGTTCCAATGCAGCGAGGGTATCTCCTCCAGTGTCTTTTCCAGCAGACTTCGCCTGTCGTCGAGTTCCGCGATCATGCCGAGCGGATATTCGGGCATCCGCTCCAGCGAGGCGATGGCGGCGACCTGTGAGATAATCGGGGCACAAATCGCCATCGCGTCCTGCACCTTCAGCGCCTGGCGACACAACTCCGCGCTCGCCGCCATGTAACCAATCCGCCAGCCGGTCATACCAAACGTCTTGGATAGGCTGCCGAGCGAGATTATGTTGTCAACTGAGTCGGCCAGTCCAGCCACACTTGTATGACGCGCTCCATCGTAACAGAAGACCTCGTAGGCGTCGTCGCTGATGACGTAGATGCCGAGTTCGGTCAACTCCCTGGTGATGGTCGCGATCTCTTCAGGGCGATAGACAGCGCCTGTCGGGTTGTTGGGCGATATGATTACCACGGCCCGCGTGCGCTCACTCAGCGCCTGCTCCAAGTCCTCCATACGCATCTGAAAGCCGTTCTCCTCGCTGAGGGGTATCTCTCTGACCCTCCCGCCGCAGAGTTCGATAGCCATGTGATGGTTGAAGTAGTAGGGCGAGGCGATTGCGACCTCATCGCCCGGTTCCAGGATGGTAGTCATGGCGACCATGAACGCCTGGTTCGAGCCGGGAGTCACGAGAAGCTGCGTGCCAGGATCGAATGTCACGCCGTTGAAGTCGCTTAGCTTTCGCGCAAGCGCGTCTCTGAGTTCAGGAATGCCCGCGTCGGGGCCGTATGTGTGCAAACGCGGCCCGAAACTGTCCAGCGCTTCCCTCACCGCGTCCAGCATCTGGGGCGGTGGCCCGAAGAACGGTACACTCTGGCCGAGGCTTATGACATCTGCGCCGGCCATGTTCATCCGGCTCATACGGGTGTTGAGCGCGTCAATGGGCGGCATCGCCACGGCGCTCACTCTATCCGGAATACGGGTCATTGGAGACCGCCCTGAATATCCAAGTTTTCTGTCACCTTCACGGTATCCGCAAAAAGTCAGACAAGCCAAGAGGGTCTGACTCTTTGACAGGACAAGTTATGCGTTTCCTGACCGATGCTATTATACCCATACTCTCGCCTTTCTCAATGATGTTACGGCACAGGGCCTGGGTGAAAGCACAGACCTTCCCTGTACCGAGCCGCGGGTGATCCTTTTCGGATAGTCCAACGGTTATAGCCGCGCTGGCAGTTCGAGACTGAATTTCAGCGGGCGGGCGCGTGCCGACGGCGGAAGTTGAGGTTATAATGCGACTGACTATGATTCCCAGAGAGGTGCGACAAGATGACGTCTCAGAGACAGGCCAACGACATTGACGCCAAAATGCTGAATGCGCTGGAGTGGCGGTGCATAGGTCCACCGAGAGGCGGGCGTGTAGTCGCGGTGGCCGGAGACCCCGCTGACACGGGAACTTTCTACTTCGGAGCGTGCGCGGGCGGCGTGTGGAAGACCTATGACGGCGGGACGTACTGGGAGAACGTCTCGGACGGGTATTTCAAGACCGCGTCCGTGGGCGCGATTGTGGTGTCCGACTCCGACCCGAGCGTCGTTTACGCGGGCATGGGCGAGGCGTGCATACGACTGGACGTCACTCACGGGGACGGGGTTTACAGGTCGAACGACGCGGGACATTCGTGGGTTCACCTGGGACTCGAGGACACCCGGCACATCTCGCGGATCAGGATTCACCCTACCAATCCGGATATCGTTTACGTGGGTGCGTTGGGCCATGCCTTCGGGCCGAATGACCAGCGAGGCATATTCAGGTCCACGGACGGCGGGAAGAATTGGGATAACGTGCTTTACGTGAGCGAGAACGCGGGTGCGGGCGACCTGTGCATTGACCCGAGCAATCCGCGCCTGATGTTCGCGGCGATATGGCAGGTGCGCCGAAACTTCTGGAACATGAGCAGCGGCGGGCCGGACAGCGGGCTGTGGCGCAGCACGGACGGCGGCGATTCATGGGAGGACGTCTCCACGAATCCGGGCCTGCCGGAAGGGCCTTTCGGGCGGATAGGTGTGGCGGTGTCCCCGGCCAGGGCGGGCCGAATATACGCGACGATAGAGGCGGGAGAGCCGGGCGTGTTCAGGTCGGACGACTACGGGGACACATGGGAGCTTGTGTCGGACGACCGCGACCTCCAGGGCCGTCCCTGGTACTACCAGCACATATTCGCCGACCCGAAGGACGCCGACACGGTGTGGGTTCTGAACTATTCGGCGTGGAAATCGAGCGACGGCGGCAAGACCTGGGAAGAGGTGAACACGCCGCACGGGGACAATCACGACCTCTGGATAGACCCTCGAAATCCACGCAGAATGATAGAGGGGAACGACGGCGGCGCGTGTGTCAGCTACAACAGCGGCGAGACATTCTCCACGATATACAACCAGATGACAGCGCAGTTCTACCACGTGACGACCGACACACAGTTCCCCTACCGCGTGTATGGAACGCAGCAGGACAACAGCGCGATAAGCGTTCCGTCCCGCTCGCACAAGGGGGCGATTCCCTGGGGCGACTGCTACACGGTCGGGAGTTCGGAGAGCGGCTACATAGTCGTTGACCCGAACGACCCGAACGTGGTCATCTCAGGGGCTATCGGCTCTTCGCCCGGAGGCGGCGGAAATATGCTGCGCTACGACCACTCGACGGGCCAGGTGCGGATCATCACGGTGTGGCCTGAAATGAACACGGGCTACGGGCCTGTTGACGCGCGGTACAGGTTCCAGTGGACGTACCCTATCCAGTTCTCGCCGCACGACCCGGGCGTCCTATACGCGGCGGGCAATATCGTATTCAGGTCAACAGACCAGGGCGGAAGCTGGGAGCCTATCAGCCCGGACTTGACCCGGAACGACCCGGACAAGCTTCAGCCGTCCGGCGGTGATATAACCGGGGACGCATCCGGCGCGGAGACATATTGCACGGTCTTCTCGTTCGTCGAGTCGCCGTATGAGAAGGGCGTCTTCTGGACAGGGTCGGACGACGGGCTTGTCCACATATCCAGGGACGGCGGCGCGAACTGGGAGAATGTGACGCCCGCGGAGCTGGAGGAGTGGACGCGGGTGGATATGATCGAGGTATCGCCGCACGATCCGGCGACGGCGTATCTGTCCGCGACGCGGTACAAGTTCGACGACAACCGGCCCTTCCTGTTCAAGACGTCGGACTACGGCGCGACCTGGAAGTCCATAACGGGCAATCTGCCGGGCGACGACTTCACGCGCTGCATACGCGAGGATAATGAGCGTCCGGGCCTGCTGTACGTGGGAACGGAGACCGGGATTTACGTGTCTTTCGACGACGGCGAGAACTGGGGCTCGATGCGCGGTAATCTGCCCGTCGTGCCGGTGTATGACCTTGTAATCAAGGACGACGATCTGGTTGCGGCCACGCACGGGCGCAGTTTCTGGATTCTGGACGGTCTGAGCCAGTTGAGGCAGGTATCGGGCGAGTTCGCGGACGAGGATATGCACCTGGTGAAGCCCGCTACGAAGATTCGCATGGCCGCGCCGTTCCGGGGGCGTGGAGGCAGCGCGGCGAAGAATTACCAGCTTTCGCTGGGCGCGGCGGTGGCGTTCGTGGATACGAAAGGGCCGAACGGCGAGTTCAGGAGGAAGGTGCTGGACGCGGGCGAGAACTCGCCCGGCGGCGTCCGCGTGTGGTACTGGCTGAAGGACAAGTCGGAGTCGGAAGTCACTCTGACTTTCATGGACGCGGATGGCGTGGAGATCAAGAGCTATTCGAGCAGGGAGCGGGATAAGGACGACGAATCGGAGGATTCGGGTGACCCACGCGTATCGGCTGAGGCCGGTATGAACAAGTTCGACTGGAATATACGCTACCCGGGGGCGCGCAAGGTGCCGGGAGACAAGACCACCGAGGGCGTAGGGCGCGGGCCTCTGGCCCCTCCAGGATCGTACCAAGTCAGGTTGAGCGTCGGCGAGCAGTCGCAGACTCAGAGTTTCGAGATGGTCAAGGACCCGCGCGTCGAGGCGACGCAGGAGGACTTCGACGCGCAGTTCGCGCTTCTTCTCCGTATCCGCGACAAGATGTCCGAGACACACGACAACATCAACCGGCTTCGCAGCGCGAGGTCGCAGGTGGAAGAGTGGGCGAAGCGGGCCGAAGGAACGGCGGGGGAGGATGCGGTTACGACGGCGGCGGACGCGCTGAAGGAGAAACTGAACGAGGTCGAAGGTGCGCTAATCCAGACTGAGTACAAGGGCGCGCGAGACAGGCTGCATATGCCAATCAAGCTGAACGCCAAGCTGGCGGGGCTGACCCCGGTGGTCTCCGCCGCCGACTTCAGACCGCCGCAGCAGACATACGATGTCTTCGCACATTTCAGCGAAGTCCTGGACGGGCAGTTCGGCGCGCTGGAAAAGATACTGGACGAGGACCTAGACGAGTTCCAGAACCTGCTGGCGGAGCTGGAGGTGCCGTCCATCGTTCCGAGGGTGGAGTGATTAGACTGTCCATGCCGGGAGTTAGAAAAAGACTATGCACAACCCACCGCATCCGGGGGAAATCGTGAAGTTTGAGTGCCTTGAGCCGCTCGGCCTGTCGGTAGCGCGAGCGGCTCGAGGCTTGGGCGTAAGCAGCCGAGCACTATCGGACATAGTGAACGAGAAGGCCGGAATATCAGTCGAAATGTCCGTGCGCCTATCCAAAGCGTTCGGATCCACGCCCGAAACATGGCTCAGAATGCAAATGGCCTACGAGTACTGCGGATTGTTGAGAAATGACACATCTTGATAAGAATAGTAAGTATGTAGCGGAGTTGAGACTGCCCACATATTTCTATTCAGGCCACGAAGAAAGGGAAGCAATACCTAATCCTAGCGAATACAGAGTCAGCAAGGGATATTGGATACTGCGCCTTCTTGAGGAGCCGTCCGAATCAGAAGGGTATGCTGAGTTCGTATTGGTCATTGAGTTCCCACAGAAGTCTCTAAAGGAGGCCGAGGACCACGCTTTGGAAGCGGGTCGAATGTTCAACTCTATAACCTCAGCTTATGCAGGATACCCTTTGGAATTGCCACATATCCACAGAGTTGCATTCACTGACTTTGCGGGGAATCTGATTACTCAATCCAATTACTGGTATGGAAGCAAGTCTCATATGCTCTCGAGGTTTGACCAAGCCGAAAAGTACCGATTCCAGAAGTATCTCAAAAACATCTCTCAGCTTGACGCAACTACTAGATACAGAGTACTTGCAGCGATTCAATGGTATGGAATATCAGTAGGCACCATGGACGCATCAAATAGCTTCGTTGCCGCATGGACCTGGCCTTGAGTGCCTAGGTACTGCGCTTGACAGTAAGTCCCACCCCATTGGCCCTAAAGCACCCTGCAATGTTTGTTGCAATAAAGCGGGTAAGGACAGGGATCGTAAGATGGCAGGTATAGACCATTTATTCCGCATAATTGCTAAAGGATCTCTCCCTGAGTCAGTATCTAGTGATCTAATTGAGGGTTTTTCTGCCAATGACGCCCACAAACTACGCAGCGACACAGTACATGGGTTAAAATTAAAAGACATTGAAGCACTGGTCGAACGGTGTTTAGATTCCAGACGGCACCTGATCCACATTCTGAATGCGGCGATTTTGCATACGATTGGCCCATCCACTGATTCGTGGGTAACCGGCCATTATGAATTTCACCCATCTGCCTGTTACTCACTGAAGTTTGGTCAAGCATTACCGTATAATACCATTTAAGGTTGACACGGGCGCCTAGTTTGCTTGAGGGGGCCTGAGCTGCATAGCTAAGGTATCAGAATTTTAACAGCTCTTCACGCTTACATCAGCCTAGAATGGTATAAGCCATTCTTGGGAGGGTGGATAGAAGGAATTCGATTTGAGAACGAACATATAGAGGTCGTTCAAGACATCTCCCATGGGTTATCATTTGTCGCGGAATTGAGGCTATCGGAAATAGCCCGTCAGTCTATGTCTCAAAGCAAAGAGCTATTCGAGCGGGACTCGGATATTTACGACACTCCGGACCAAGAAAAGACTAAAGTCCGAGGACTATATAATTGGCATGATAGGCCCAGTGTACCATCTTGGACAGAGGTATCTGAGGACACCGGATATAGCTTACAGTCCTTGTGATAGCTTCATGCTAGGTAAAGCCATTCCCTTAACTGATTCATAAATGATCTCCTGAACACCATCCTCTCCAACGGCAGTGGTCACCATGTCGTTCATCGAATCGCCTCCAACTATCCGATTTTTGCTCCTACTCTGAGATGGCTTCATGTGGGTAGGAGTGCATCGAGGGTAGTCCCGCCTCCCATCAGGACGCTGGAGAATTCAGACGAAATTACTCTATCAGGCGACTCTTAAGCACATCCTCGTCGAATTCTATGCCGAGGCCAGGGCCGGTTGGGGGGATGATTGCGCCGTTTTCGAATACGAGAGGCTCTTTGAAGATTGTCCTGTGGAGCGGGCCCTGGTTAGCTTCCTGTATCAGGAAGTTGGGTGAGCAGGTGTCAATCTGGACGGCGGCGGCGGCGGCTATCGGGCCGCAGTACATATGCGGGGCTATCATCGCGTAGTGGGCCTCAGCGATAGCGGCTATTTTCTTGGCTTCAGTTATGCCTCCGCACTGACCTACGTCTAGCTGGATGATCTGCGCGGCCTTCTTTTCGACGACCTGGGCAAACTCGTACTTGGTTACGAGCCTTTCGCCTGTGGCTATGGGGATGCTGGTGTGCGCCGCGACACGCGCCATCTCGTCTATGTTTTCGGGCGGGACAGGCTCCTCGAACCAGAAGGGATGGTAGGGTTCCAGGTAGTCCGCGACGCGAATCGCGCTGTAAGTGGTGAGCTGTCCGTGAGTGCCAATGCCGACTTCGAGCTTGTTGCCGACGGCGTTTCTGATGCTCTCGAATATCTTGGCCGCGCGCTCGATATCCCAAAGAGATATATCCCTCGGTATGGGATAGGATGGCGGAAATGGGTCAATCTTGCAGGCGGAGTTGCCCTCTTCAAGCAGTTGCGCCGCAACCTCTCCGGCGGCTTCAGGATTGTCCTGGAACGCTCCTCCCGGCATATAGGCGTAGGCTCGGAGCGTCTCATGGTACTTGCCCCCGAGCAGGTTGTAGATAGGCTGATTGGCCGCCTTGCCCGCAATGTCCCACAGCGCCATGTCTATCGCGCTGATAACGGGCGTGGCGTAGAGGCTTGGGTGACGGAAGTCGTGGCGGGAGGCGTACATCCTGTCCCAGGTCTTTTCGATGTTGAAGGGATTTTCTCCAACGACATATTGGTTGGCCATCTCTTCTATCAAGCCTATCTGAGACTTCAAGTCACCCACATTGTGGGAATAGGCGCCGCCGGTGATGCGCTCACCGAGGCCGGTAATCCCTTCGTCGGTATGAAGTTCGAGAAACAGCAGGTATTTGCCACCGATGTAAGGCGGCTCGTTTTCTACGACCATAGTTTTGAAATCAGTGACCTTCAATGTTAACTCCTGGCGCTTCTCGCTTAGGTGTGAATGATGTCCGCTGCGATCCCATTCTTCAATCCCGATACTCACGGAACCGCCGACTCTCCCTGTATCTTACAGCAGGAAGTTCCAGCTAGATACACATATCAGATGGTCAGGTAGGGCGATTGCATCTAAATCGCGCCATTAGCCCAGGGCATTTGCAAAGTCTGCCTGAATTTCCACTTCTACTACACAAATACGCCTTCAATGCGCTACAATGTACGCATGATTAACAACTTACACGACAGACTATCCATAAATTGTACCTTATCAATCACGTTCGCCCGTGTCAGAAAAAATTCTCTTAGCTACAAACGCTGGGAAACGCTGGGCAACGCTGGGTGAAAATGGCCCCAGCGTCCCCCAGCGTATCCCTATTAATCACCCAGCGTCCCCCCAGCGGATCGCTCGGAATTATAAATCCAGGTATATGCAATCGCGTCGATCTAGCTTTTCTCTCATGTTCGGGCTGATTCGACCACACCGACTGATTACCGACCTCAAAAACGCCCTGGTCGTTAGCTCAACATATTTGCACAACCGTTCTAAGTAGGGTTATAATTGACCCATACATTCCCAAGATGAAACGAATAGATGGAGTTATTGTCTTGAGTATGAGCGATACAGTCTATCCCCTGAAAGCCATCCGCACGCTGGCTCTTCGCGCGCAAGATCTGGCTGCGCCGAATCGCCGACGGGGGAAGCCCGGAATTGAGGATGTGTACTCGGCGGTAGAGCGGGTCGGGTGGGTGCAGATTGATACGCTCCAGGTGGTCAACCGAAGCCAGTATGTCGCGCTGTGGAGCAGGCTCGGCGACTATGATATGTCGCATCTGGACACGCTGCTGTTCGATGGCGGGAGTATGTCGCCGGACAATGGACGGCGGCTGTTCGAGTACTGGGCGCACGCGGCCTGTATCATCCCGCTGGCTTCGTATTCGTGGCTGATGCCCATGATGAGCCGGCGAGCGGCGGGAAGGGGTAGCTGGCATCGCGGGTGGGTGGCCGACCCCGACAACGCGCGTTTTGTGGAGTCGCTGCTGGAACGAGTAAGAGAGGACGGCCCGGCGCGGCCGGCGGACTTCAGGACCGGCACACGCGCGCCCGGATCGTGGTGGAACTGGGACAACGCTAAAATCGCGCTGGAACACCTGTACGACGTCGGGACTCTGGCCATATCCAACCGGATCAACTTTCAGAGAATCTACGATGTGCGAGAGCGTGTGATTCCGCAGTGGGTGGACAGGAACGAGCCGACGGAGGAGCAAGCGTTCAAGCGTCTGCTGGAAATCTCCTTGCGGTCGCTGGGCGCGTGCGAGCCGGTACAGGTCGGCGACTACTTCCATGCGAAGCGCACCGAGGCAAAGCCTCTCGTCGAGTCGCTGATAGCGGACGGGACATTCGTGAGGGTGAACGCGAAACTCGCGGACGGCGACATTCACGAGTTGCTGGTTCACAGAGACAATCTGCCCGTCCTGGAAATGGCGGCGGACAGCGAGGTTCGCGCCAGTCGAACAACATTTCTGACTCCGTTCGACAGTCTGTTCTGGGCCAGAGGCAGAGACACGGACTTCTGGAAATTCAAGCAGACATTGGAGTGTTACATACCGGAAGCCAAGCGCAAGTGGGGGTACTTCTGTCTGCCGATACTGCACAGGGACAGGCTGGTCGGGAGATTCGACCCGAAGATAGAGCGCAAGACGGGGGTTCTGCGACTCAAGAAGCTATACCTGGAGCCGGGAGTGAAACCGGGCGGGAGGCTGGTGTCCAGCGTCGCTCGCACGATGCGGAACTTTATGCGGTTCCACAACGCGACCGAGCTTGTGATCGAGCACAGCGACCCGCCCGAGTTTGGGGATAAGCTGTCGGCGGCGCTCTGAGTCAGCGGGTCGTTATGCGGCCCTCTCCGTCTTCCATATATTTGCGCTCGGTTATCACGCCTCTCAGCGCTTCACGGATATATCTGGACAGCGCGTCGTGAGTGAAGACGTCTATCGGAGTGGTCTCAAATCCCAGAAGCGGGTACTGGTCTCCGCCCCCTGCCAGGAACCTGTTCGTTACCACATTGATAGTCGCGCCCTCGACCGCTTCGCCATCCAGCACAATCGGAGTTCCGTCGTCGAGCGTGACTTCGATAATGCGGCTGCCTTCAGATACCAGGTTGCCGTTCTCGTCCGCCACTCTGGGCGCGGCCTTCGGATCATATACGACCTTATAGCCGGAACCGTGCGGGAAGCGCCCGGAGGCGGAGTCCACGAGGGAGACAGCGTTTTCCAGAACATCCTTGAAGTCCGCCGCGCTGAGTTCGCGCACTATAGCCATGAGGTCGGGGAAGCGGAGCAGCGAGAACAGGTCAAGCTCGGTCAGGAAACCGGGCGTGGCGATGGAAGTATTGCCAATGCCACCCCCGTTGAATATAGCAACGGTGTGCGCAGAGGCCGTGACTTCCGGCGCGGACTGACGCGCCTGCCAGAGCAGAGCGTCGGCTATCAGGTTGCCCTCGTTGGTCTCCATCGTTCTCATGTCAGGATATTGAGATTCGAGCGAAACCTGAACCTCGCCGACACGAGCATTGGACAGTCCGGCGACAAAATCTTCGACCGGATTGACCACCCTGGACTGGATTTCGGGGTGAGGCGGTACAGCGTCGTCTTTCGTTCCGCCCGCCACTCGCGCGACACCGGATACCTTGTCAACCCAGAGCACGCGCCCAGAGCTATCGAAGGTGAGCGACAGTCTGCCGGCATAGTTGTAATCGCCCGTTACGGTTGCGATAGGAACGAATACGCCGAGCGAGTCCTTTGTAAACATGGGATACGGGCCATAGATTGATTCCTCATCGCCCGGGATAAGAACATCGTCATCGTCGGCAAGCAGGTATCTTCCCCCTCCTGATACGACGGCGTCCACGTTTGACAGGCCGGATACCAGGGCCATGTCCGCTTCTATGTAGCGCAAGTGGCTGATCAGGATTATCTTGTTCACGCCCCTGGCCACCAGAGAGTCAACCTCAGAGCGGACGGCAGATAGCGCATCGGGCTTGACGACAACTGCGCGCGGGCTTGAGATGAAGCTGATATCGGGTGTCGTAACTCCGACGATGCCTACCTGTTCGGCGCCGACATCAAGAACGACGCTGGGAGCTATGCGCCCCGCATCGGCAAGAGCGGCAAGTCGGGGTTCGGCGCTGACATCCAGGTTCGCGCTCAGGAACGGGGTGTGGGAGTCGAAACTCTCTATGAAGTCGGCGAACACGTCCGGGCCGAAATCGAGTTCGTGGTGACCTATGACGCTGGCGTCGTAGCCCATAATGTCCATAGCGAGGGCGTCGTAGTAAGGCAGTTCGCCCCTTTCCAGGCTGGCCCTGTACTGCGGACCTGAGAGGGAGTTGTTCCCTGCGGACAGCATAAGAACGCCATCCGACTTGACCCACGCATCATTTTTCAACGCGGCGACAAGGGACGCGAAACGGGCCACTCCCCCGAAGTCGCCGTCCGCCGTGAGATGAGATTCCGCATTGTTGTTATGCAGAATGGTCAGCGTGAACGCAGGCACGGGCAGAGTGGGAGGCTGGTTTGACGCCGCCGGGGGTGGGCGGCGGAGGTGGCGGGGTTGCAGTTGGCGGAGGTGGCGGGGTTGCAGTTGGCGGAGCGGGCGTCGAGGTCGGGACGACGGTCTGAGTGGGCGGAATTGGTGGCGGAGTTGGAGAAGACGGCGCTATCGGCGCGGGCGTGGAGGTCGGGACGACGGTCTGAGTGGGCGGAATCGGCGTCGAGGTCGGCGCAACGGTTGGCGCAGCCTGCACGGATTTTGTAGTCGGAACACTGGTTGGTGTTGGAGGAACGGGTGTTGAGGTTGGCGCAACGGTTGGCGCGGGCGGAACCGATGTCGCCGTTGGGACAGCGGTCTGGGTTGGTGGGACGGCAGTCGCGGATCGTTCTGGCTGGGCGTCTTCCGAACCGCAGGCAAGTATGACAAGCAGCAATAGAGTTATGGCGAGAAACGCGATCATGCGCCGATTGAGCATATTTAGAAACACCATCCCGATATTGCGGTTGTGAGTGGCGGCTATGACAGGAAAACCGGCTGTGTCCACCCCTGCCACCCGTTGGAGGATATGACACTTCCCTGCCAACCTGTTCCTTGTAAACCTTACCATCCCTGCCGATGAACCTTGTAAGGAATATAGAGTCGGATTTTCGGCGAATCTTCAGAGAGATTTCGTCCGCGCGCGCCTTATAAGTTCATCGAGATAGACGCCTGTGGACGAGTAGAAGCGGCCGGAGGCCATCGCCTCCACAATGGATTCCGATTCAAGGGTGTCAGACTCGACCATCACCCAGCCGCGTCCGGGGTTGTGCATATCCGGCGTGAAGTCGTGATAGTGGTGCGAGTCGTCGGACGCGACTCCGAATATCGGAACGCCCGCGCTGAGAACGTGGTCCCAGATCTGGGAGGGGGTGATATGGCCCGGCATGGGGATGGGATAGTTGTTGCATTCGACGGCGGCGTTAAAGACTTCCAGAAGGCTGGCGCCCCGCGTCTTGATAATCGGCTCGTGGTCGAACGCCCACCTGTAGCTGGGATGGTTGATGGAGGATATGCCGCCCGCGTCTCGAATGGCATCTATGTTCGCCTGAAGGGTGGTAGCCACGTCGCCGGTATCGGTTGACTCGATGACGCGGCTGATTCCAATCGCGTTAAGATGAACAGGGATATTGCCCTCGTTCATCCGTACTGTGACCTCCTCGCCCGGAATCATAAGCGGGCCGGGGGAACCGTCGCGCCCGTTTCCGTAGTCGAGAAGCGTCAGGTGGTTGTGATCGGAGAGTACGAGAAAGTCGTAGCCATGCTCCCTGTACCAGGCGGCTACCTTCTCCGGTTCGGCGTCGCCGTCCGATTCAGTGGTGTGCGTGTGTATATTGCCCCTGTACCAGGTCTGTTCGTTCATATGAAACACTTCGTCTGTCGTGTCGAATGGGATTCGTTTCCCATGATAAGCGCGGGCCGCCCGCATTTCATCAAAGGATGTTTAGGAGAAGGTTATGGTTCCAGGAAATGCGGGCGCCAGTCTCTATGAAGTTCCTCCGGTAAGACGGTCAACCCATAGGCCGGTCAGACGCTCGGTGTCCACGCCGACCGCCACGCTCGCGTTGGGCGGCCTGCCCGTGAGTCCGTCCATGTCGGCAACGGTCTGGCCTTTTGTCAGTTCGCTGTGGTGTTCGACGCGGACGAACGCCTCCCTCATCGTGAACAGGGTCGGGTCAATCGCGTATGCCATGGCCGGAACGTCGTTGAACTGCGCGCCGCCCGGGTCGCTCAGGCGTCCTCTCCGTCTGTATGCGGCCTGTATAAACGCGACTGCGCCGTGGAGAAGCCGAGTGGCAGGTGTGTCAGTCTGCCACACGCGCTCGAGTTGCGCGGAGGTGAGCTCGACCTCACGGCAAACGTCCAGGCCCACCTGCGCCACTCGCGCGCCGGAACGATATACCACGTCCGCGGCCTGCGGGTCGCCCCATATATTGGCGGTGGCGACGGGTGTCGCGTTGCCCGGCACGGATACCGCGCCTCCCATCACGACGACTTCTTTCAGAGACTCGGCGACCTCGGGCACGACGCTTATCGCAAGCGCGAGGTTTGTCAGCCGACCCAGTGCTATGAAGGTTATCTCGCCGGGCGAGTCCAGAACGCGCTCCACTATCTCGAACACGGCGTTCCGCGCCTGCGGAGCAAGCGCGGGCGGGGGCTGATTTGTCTCCCCAAGCCCGTCCGAGCCGTGTATGTGGGGCGCGTATGGCGGGTCTCCAAACCCGAATGATTTCGACACGCCGTGATAGACGGGAATGTCGGGGCGGCCTGCCGCCTCCAGAATGGTCAGCGCGTTGAGCGTACACTGTTCGAGCGATACGTTTCCGAATATAGTGGTCAACGCCTCGACGTTAAGTTCCGGGCTGCCGAACGCGAACAGAAGAGCGGCGGTGTCGTCTATGCCCGGGTCGGTGTCAATTATTACACGTTTCATTGGATTACACGTCCTGAATCGTATGACTGGGGTTTGGCGCAAGTTTCTCGCTTATCAATTCGGCGCGGGGCTGATAAACTCTCTAGCGCGCCCTCGCGCCAATGTGAACACACGGGTATGGTACACCATATACCGGCAGGAGGAATTATGAACGGCTACGAGTTGAAACAGAAAGTACAATCCGGCGGGATAGTTTACGGCACGATGCTGAGCATGAGCCGCAATCCACGCTGGACAGGCGCGATGTCCGGCTTCGGCCTGGACTATGTGATTATGGACAGTGAACACTCACCGCGTGGCAGGTCGGAGATGGCGGATTTCATTGCTGCCTTCTCGTTCAGCGGCGTCGTGCCGATAGTGCGTATCCCGATACCGGACTCTCACTATGTGACCATGTCGCTCGACGCGGGCGCGCACGGCATCCTCGCCCCCTACTGCGAGACGGTGGATGAGGTCAAAGAGGTTGTATCCGCTGCAAAATGGCGTCCGCTGAAGGGGGCCATGGCGCGAAAGGTGATGGACTCGGGCGAGTTCCCGTCCCAGGCGACCAAAGAGTACCTGGAAGCGCGAAACCGCAACAGCGTCTGTATCATCGGCATCGAGAGTGTGCCTGCAATCGAAAACCTGGACAATATCCTGTCGGTGGGCGGAATAGACGCCATATTCGTCGGTCCGAACGACCTGAGCATCACGCTCGGCATACCAGACCAGTATGACCACCTCGATTATGAAGCCGCCCTGCGCGAGATTATCCGAATCTGCCAGAAGCACAACGTCCCCAACTTATTCCATCACCAGACCATCGAACTCACCACCAAGTGGCTTAGAGAGGGCGTGCGCTTCGTGCTGTACAGTTCGGACGCTCGCACGATGCACAACGGCTTCAGAGACGAGTTCGGCCAGATAAAGGCGGTGGGCGCGGAGATAGAAGGCACGTCGGTCAGCGACGTAGGCGAGTCCAAAGAAGTCATCTAGCGCGGTAGAGAAACCGGCGCTATTCATAATTCATAAGAGGAAAGAGAAATGACCTGGAATTTCACGAATGTCAACGGACCATACGGCGGCACGACGGAAGGCCCCGCGTGGGACGGAAGCGGGCTGCTGTTCACTTTCATCCCGGCGAGCTACATAATGCGCTACGACCCCGAAGCACGGGCTTCGACCATCTATAAGCAGGGTACGAACAATGCCAACGGGCTGATGTTCGATCCGTCCGGCGCGCTGTTCGCGTGTGAGGGCGGTGGAAGGCGCGTGGTGCGCTACGAGGCCGACGGAAGCGCGACCGTTCTCGCGGACGGGTTCGAAGGCAGCAAGCTCAACATCCCCAACGACCTGGCGATAGACCCGCAGAGTCGCGTCTGGTTCACCGACCCGTTCTACGAAGGCGCGGGCGGCGCGTGGTCGGAAGACCGCTCGAACAAGGAACTGGAGCACGACTCGGTTTACAGGCTCGATCCGTCGGATGACGGCGCCTGGTCCATAAGCCGGGTGACCTTCGACACCACACGACCGAACGGGCTGTTGTTCTCGCTGGACCACAGTACGCTGTACGTGGCGCAGAGTGGGCGACTTCCTGAAGAGAAGCGGGAGCTGCGCGCCTATCCGGTCAACGAGGACGGCAGCCTGGGCGACGGCGAGGTTATACACGACTTCGGCGAGCATCGCGGCATTGACGGGATGTGCCTGGACATGGAAGGCAACATAGTGGCGACGGCAGGATACCGCGAGAGCGGCCCGGGGCCGATGATCTATGTTTTCTCCCCGTCCGGCGAGGTGATCGAGACTCATCCGCTGAAAGTTGACCGGCCCACCAACTGCACCTTCGGCGGCGACGACCTTTCTACTCTGTACGTCACTACTGGAGACGGACACCTGCTCCGCGCGTTCACCGAGCGGCAGGGACGGCTGCTGTATGACGGCAACCTCACGCTGGAAGGGGCATAGGATGGTCCAAAGGCGGGCTGAGATGGCGCGCGAGGCTGAGGTATTGATAATAGGCGGCGGCATAGCGGGAGCGGCCACCGCCTTCTATCTTGCGCGGCACGGACGGGATACCGCGCTGGTGGAGCGCGGGGAGATAGCGTCGGAGGCGTCGGGCGCGAACGCGGGCCAGATAGGCGCGACGGGCTGGAGGGAGATGCCCGACCTCGGCTCTTACCTCACGATGGGCAGCCTGCAACTGTTCAAGGAGATACAGCTAGATCTCGGCTACGACATGGAGTTCAGGCAGTCGGGTTCGCTGACCGCGATACACACCCGCGAGCAGTATGACTATATGCGCGACCGCGTTCAGGAGATGCGCGGGCAGGGGTTCGAGGTCGAGTTTCTCACCGCGCGGGAGGCGCGCGCCATGGAGCCGGAGATCAATCCCGCCCTTCCCGGATATATGTACACGCCGCTCCGCGCGCAGGCAGACCCGGTAAGGGCGACTCGCGCATTCGCGGACGCCTCCTCCGAATCGGGCGGGCGCATATTCACCAATCACGCGGTGTCTGGCGTCACTCCCTGTCCTGAAGGCGGCTATTCCGTCTCTACGGACAGGGGTGAGTTCGTGTGCGAATCGCTGGTCATAGCGGCGGGCGCATGGTGCGCGCCGCTGGGCAGAATGCTGGGGCTGGAAATTCCCATCGTTCCGGTGCGCGGTCAGATGTGGGCGACGGAGAGCCTTCCGCCGAGCGTATTCCAGACCCTATCCTCCGCAGAGTCTGCGCACGCCTGGAGCGTCGAGAACGGAGCGGACGCCAACACGCCACCCGAACTGACCCACAAGGCCGGAGCGCGGGTAACGCGCCACCTGTACGGCAGGCAGCGACGCAACGGCGAGATCATATTCGGCGGCGACAGGCAGATGATCGGCTATGACAAAAGCGTGGAATCTACGGGCATCGAAGTGAACAAGGGCCACGCATCCGAGGTCGCGCCTATGCTGTCCGGCCTGCCGATAGCGCGCACTTGGGCGGGGCTGATGCCCTTCTCAATGGACGGCGCGCCGATCATCGGGAAAATACCCTCGCGGGAGAGTCTGTACATAGTGAGCGGGCTGGCAAGTTCGGGATTCGGTCGCGGCCCCATGTCCGGCAAACTGCTCGCCGACTTCATCCACACAGGCCACCGGCCCCACGTACTGGAAGATGCCGACCCCGGCCGCTGCATAACAGAAGTCGCGGATTGAAGTTCATTTTCGCGCCCGCTAGATTACAATATCCCCGTACCCACAGCCGAATGAACCCCGAGGTTCGTATGCACAAGAAAGCCGTAGTGGGAATCATTGCAGTCGCGCTGATGGCGTTCGGCTTGCTGGAAATAGCCTCCGCCTCTCCAAACGAGCAGAGTCCGCCTCAATCCGATTCCCTCCGGCTGATGCTCGCAGCGCTGGCCGACGCCAGCGCCAACAATCTACTGGACGATTCGCTCAACACCCTGCTTATCAACTGGTTCATAGAAAATCTGATCGCGCCCCACACGGGCGAGACGCCCGACCAGGTCCGAGGCCGGTTGGCTCCTGGCCCAGTGACTATGACGGATCTGCTGCCCAGTCCATGGGTCGCGTTTCTCACAGCAGTCCTGAACGACGCGTACAACAAGAGTCTGATTGACGATTCTATCAACAATCTACTTGCCGACTGGTTCATAGAAAACCTGATCGCGCCCCACACGGGCGAGACACCCGACCAGGTCAGGACCCGTCTGAATGGGCAGACAACCGCGCCGCCCACGCTCGAGGAAGAAAGGGCTACGCTGGCCGCCTTCTACCACGCCACGAACGGACCGAACTGGTATGACAACACCAACTGGCTGAGCGACAAGCCGGTTGGAGAGTGGCGTGGCGTAATCACCGACTATCAAGGTCGCGTCACCAAGCTATGGTTATACGGCAACGGATTGACCGGACAGATACCGCCCGAACTCGGGAATTTATCCAACCTGACAGAGTTGTATCTATACGATAACCCGGGGATAGACGATAACCGCTTGACTGGACAGATACCGCCCGAACTCGGCAACCTCTCCAATCTGACATCGTTGTATATCGGTTTTCAACGGATGAGTGGACAGATACCGTCTGAACTCGGCAACCTCTCCAAACTGGAGCGTCTGAACCTCCAAGGAAACCAGTTGACTGGACAGATACCGTCCGAACTCGGCAACCTCTCCAAACTGACATCGCTGTCTCTCGAAGGAAACTGGTTGAGCGGTCCTATACCCACCGAACTCGGCAACCTCTCCAACGTGACAGACTTGGAACTCAGGGGCAACCAGTTAAGCGGTCCTATACCCACCGAATTCAGCAACTTATCTAATCTGAGAGCGCTGTATCTTGGCGAGAACCTGTTGAGCGGTCCTATACCGTCCGAACTCGGCAACTTCTCAAATCTGACTTTTCTGTACTTCAGTAGAAACCGGTTGAGCGGACAGATACCGTCCGAACTCGGCAACCTCTCCAACCTGGGAGCGCTGTATCTCGACCACAACCAGTTGAGCGGACACATACCAGCCGAACTCGGTAACCTCTTTAACCTGGAAGACCTGTGGCTTAACCACAACCAGTTGAGCGGACAGATACCAGCCGAACTCGGCAACCTCTCCAAACTGGAAGCGCTGTATCTCGATGGAAACCGGCTGAGCGGGTGCGTGCCCGATGGTTTGCGACACTCGCTCGACCCTCGATTTTCCAATCTTGGAGGTCTGCCATTCTGCGCTCCGTAGCCTACCGCTACGCTACATAATATAGGATAGACTTCTTCACGCGCGTTCGTTGGCTATGCTGGTTATGTCGCCGAGGTACTCGCGCACGTCGTCGGTCACAACTTCCGAGATCAATTCTTCGGGGCATTGACCGTCGTAGAAGCAGTCCCTGTGCAGGATGAGTTCAGCGGTGGAAAGCTGTCTGTACAGTCCCAAAGTGCGTATCTGCCTATTCCGTCTCTCGAGTGATCTGATCCCGTCTCTTCTTGCGTTGGTTCCCGATGGAACAACCCGGCCCTGGGACTCCAGCAGTTCATTCGCCCCCTGGGTAATCGCGCCCCACGCCTTCTCCGCAGCGTCTCGGAGAACTATTGCGTCCCCGGTTCTGCGCCAATCCTCCAATTCGCTGACCGCGTGGTTGTATAGCCCCCAAGCGTCTTCTATGTAGCGTCCCATCGGGGCCCTCCTAGCCGTCGGTCTCTTTTTAGGATTATACTTGAATCCAGTGGAGTGTGGCCATGCCTATCGAACGTCTGAAAGTACCTGTCGAACGCCTGACGCGAGTTTGCGACCCTGACAGTCTGGGGTTCGAGACGACATCGGAAGTCGCTCCGCTGGAAGGCACGATAGCCCAGGAGAGGGCTATGAGCGCGCTGGAGTTGGGGCTAGGCATTGATGCTGACGGGTTTAACATCTTCGTGTCGGGCGCGCCAGGTACAGGGAGGAATACAGCGCTCCGGGGTTATCTGGGGCGTGTTGCGGTGGACAAGCCGAATCCGCCGGACTGGGGCTACGTTCACAATTTTCAAGATCCCAATCAGCCGGTTTCGATCTCTCTCCCGTGCGGGGCTATGCGAGACTTTGCCATGGACATGGACGAACTTATCGAGACGTGCCGGACCGAGATTCCAGCGGCTTTCGAGAGCGATGACTACGCCCACCGTATCCAACAAGTTGTGGACGACGTTCAGCGGCAGCGGCAGTCCATCACCCAACAGATAGAGGGTGAGGCGCAGGCTCGAGGCTTTACTCTCTCATTCACGCAGGTCGGCATAACGCCCGTGCCTATGCACCCCGAAGGCAGAGAGTTAACACAGGATGAGTTCGGCCAGCTTCCGAAGAATGTCCAGGATGAGCTTCGCGCAAGGTCGGATGAACTTCAACACACCATAATGCACGCGATGTCCGAGTTTCTCAGACTGAACAAGGAAGCAGCCGAGCGCAGCAGAGAGGTTGACGTAGAACTTGTACGATTTACGCTGAAGCCCATAATAGACGAGCTTCAGGCCAAGTATGTCGAGCATGGGGGGTTAGTGGCATACCTGGATGAAGTGGAAGCGGATATGGTGTCCAACATCCAGGCGTTCAAGCCCATGGGAGATCGCGAGACCCCCCAACAGATCGCGACCGTTGTCAACGTGGAAGAAGACTTCTTCACACGCTATCGTGCCAACGACGTGGTGGACAACACTTTTTGCAACGGCGCTCCGATAGTGTTCGAGAATAATCCGAGCTACTACAACCTGTTCGGGCGCATTAACTACCGAGCTCGTATGGGAGCGATGGCCACCGACCATACGATGATAAAGTCGGGCGCGCTGCATCGCGCCAATGGCGGATACCTAGTCGTTCAGGCGAAAGACCTGCTGGCCAACCCGCTGTCCTGGGATGCGCTGAAGCGAACTCTGCGAAGCGGAGAAATCAGGGTAGAAAATATAGGCGAGCAGAACTCCGCCTTTCCGACTTCCTCGATGCGCCCGCAGCCCATTCCAATGAGCGCCAAGATAATTTTAGTGGGAAGTCCCCCGATTCTTCGGCTCTTGCAGACTGCGGACCAGGACTTCAGACGCTACTTTAAGGTGACGGCGGAATTTGACACGGTTATGGACAGGACCCCGGAGAACATAGCCAGGTACACGGCGTTCGTCGCGGCGCAGGTCTCCGACAAGGATCTGCGTCCCTTTGACAGAACTGCGGTGGCCGCCATAGTGGACTACTCCAGTCGCCTGGTGGAAAACCAGGAGAAACTAACGACACGCTTTATGCGCATATCGGACATAATGACCGAGGCCGACTACTGGGCGGGCAAGTCGGGAGGCGACACGGTAACGTCCGAGCACGTGAGAGTAGCGACAGAACAGCGCAAATACCGCGCAAGCCTGACCGAGGACCGGATTCTGGAGTCCATCGAAAACGATACAGTCCACATTGACACGGAGGGCAACACAGTGGGACAGGTGAACGGGCTTGCGGTGCACTTCCTGGGGGATCACAGTTTCGGCAAGCCCAGCCGAATAACGGCCAGAGTGTCGGTGGGCCGCGGCCAAGTGGTGAACATAGAGCGCGAGACCCGTATGAGCGGAAGCATCCATAATAAGGGCTTTATGATTCTCAGGGGTTATCTGAACGGCAAGTATGGAGAAGAGAGACCCCTGTCCATATCGGCAAGCCTTACCTTTGAGCAGACTTACAGCAACGTGGACGGCGATAGCGCTTCTTCCACCGAACTTTACGCGCTTCTGTCCGCGCTTTCGGGAGTTCCGATAAGGCAGGGTGTCGCGGTCACCGGATCAGTGAACCAGGCAGGGGAAGTTCAAGCCATCGGCGGAGCGACTCATAAGATAGAGGGCTTTTTCGACGTGTGCAACGCCAAGGGACTTACGGGTGAGCAGGGAGTGATGATGCCGAGAGACAATGTCCGAAATCTTGTGTTGAGCCAGAAGGTTGTTGAAACGGTGCGGGACGGAATGTTCCATATATATGCCGTTTCCACCATAGACGAGGGCATAGAGGCGCTTACGGGCATAGAGGCCGGAGAGAAGGGTAAGGACGGAAAGTATCCGGACGGCACGATACATTTCTTAGTGGAGCGGCGGTTGGAGAAGATGAGCAGAAGAGCGCGCAGGGCAATAAGACCGGCAAGCGAACCGGGCACAGACGCAGTGGAATAGGTCGGAAAACAGAAATTGTCTCCAAACCCGCGCGTTGCGTAGTTCGGACGGCAGGCTGTCTGCCGGGGATGTGATGGTGAAGTCCAACCCAGGCACCCACAGAACGCACAAGCAGAGTATCAAAATGTCCTGGTGGCAGCTCAATATCCCCTGCCGTGTGGCTGTCTGGTAGAATTCTCGGCGTGAGAAACCTCAACTACGTAACCGAATTCAACCCCATTTCCGTCTTCAGGAATACCTTCTATGGCTGGAAACTGGTGGGCATAACGGTCTTTATGCTTGCGCTGATGGCGCTGACCGTGTTCCAGGGACTTGGGACGTTCCTTGTCGCGTTCGAGCGTCAGTTCGGGTGGACCCGGACTCAGATGTCCGGCGCGTTCGCCCTGGCGCGCGCTGAGGGCGCGGTTCTGGGGCCGATTGAGGGGTGGCTGATAGACAAGCTCGGAAACCGGCGCATGATACTCATCGGCTACGTAATCATGGGCATCGGATTTGTCTTGTTCTCGCAAGTCAAAAGCCTGTGGCAGTTCTACGCCGTTTTCATGCTAATCAGTCTCGGTTCGGGGCTTGGCGGCTGGCTGGCGATGATAAGCATGGTGAACAACTGGTTCGTTCGCAAGCGTTCACTGGCTATCGCCGCCGCCATGTCCGGCGTACACGTCGGCGCGCTAATGGTGTGGCCACTGGCGTTCGGAATAGACAATTACGGCTTCCGCTGGACGACGTTCGTCATTGGGGTCTTCCTGCTGATGATTGTGGGGCCGGTGGCGAAGGCAATCCGAAACCGTCCGGAGGATATGGGCCTGCTACCGGACGGGGACTTGGAATCCGGCAGAAAGCAAAGCGTACAGGCAGGGACGGGAGATGAAGACGAGCCGGAGTTCACCGCTAAACAAGCGCTGAGGACACGCGCGTTCTGGGCGCTGACCATCGTACATCTGTCGTCGAGCATTTCGATTGTAACGCTGGCTCTGCACCTGGCGCCGAAGCTGACTGACATGGGGTTTTCTCTGAGCGGGGCGGCGGTGATTCCCATAGTCTATACATTGATCGCCCTGCCGTCGCAGTTTTTGGCCGGATACATAGCTGACAGGTTTCCGAAGCCGATTGTTACGTTCGTGTTTCTCATGTTCCAGGCCACGTCGATTCTGGTCATAGCGTTCGCTGAGACGCCGGCGATGGCGTTCGTGTTCGCTGCGTTGTACGGGGTGGGTTTCGGCGGTCGAATACCGCTGCTGACCGCGATAAGGGGCGAGTATTTCGGGCGAAAGGCTTTCGCCACGATAATGGGGCTGTCTCAGGTCCCCAACAACATATTGATGATTTTCGCTCCGCTATTCGCGGGGTTCATGTATGACCTGCAAGAGTCGTATTTCGTCCCGTTCTTTACCTTCGCAATCATGGCCTTCATGGGGGCTGCGCTGATGCTTACGGTGAAGAAACCCCAGATTGAGCAGAGTCCGGCGTCCGCGGCGCAAAGGCAGAGAGTAGTGAGTGAGCGGGAATGAAGGCGCTGGGACGCGAACTCGCCGATCCCTTCAGCGAGTTCTGGGACGCATTCTGGCCGGAACTTCCGGTGGGCGCGGGGGAGATTGAGAGAGGGCTGAGTTCGGTATTCGGCGACCAGGGGGCGGACGCAACTGCTCCCTTCGAGCCAAGATGGCTGTCGCTGCCGGACGACGACCTGGCCTACCACGTGGCGCACGAACTTACGCACCGGCTGATGGAGGCACGACAGTATCCAAAAACGATGCGGGGCGTGGGATACCCGCCGGATTCAGCAGAGGCGCGGGTGGGCGAAGACCTGGAGGAGATGGTTCTCCACCCGTCTCTGGAAGCGATTCTCGAGCCGTTCGGGTTCAGCCACGAGTTTATTCTGCGAAGGATGGCAGAGGGCGCGATGGGCGGACTGAGTTCCGCGCCGGTTCCCGAATACGGCACACCCTGGCATTTCACATGGGCCATCAGGTACTGCCTTCTTCGCATGGAACTGCCCGTCTATCTCTGGACGCCCATCGAGACGATATATGTCGAGCGAGGGCGCGAGGCAGCCGGACTGGGCCGAGAATTGCTGGATATTATGCTGGAAGTGGGCTGGGGCAGCAGTGAGCAGGCGCTCGAAGCGATGACGCACACGCGGAACTCGCTCGGTCTGGACGTTCAGAACAAGGTTCTGGTCTTAGATCCGGTCAGCGGACGGATACTATAAGCGGAGACAGACTTCCGGGGCATTTTCGCGTCGGCGTCAATCGGGTGTATGGCTACCTGGGGGGCGCTCCGGCGGTGTAGATGTCGACCGAGGACGCGACTATCGAAGGGTCGGGGGCGGTGGCGACCGACGTGTCTTTTCCCTCGTAGTCGAGGACGTTCAAGACGTGGCGCATAGCGTTTATACGGGCGCGTTTCTTATCGTCAGACTTCACTATTGTCCAGGGCGCGCTGTCGGTGTGGGATAGAAGGAACATTGCCTCCTTAGCCTCGGTGTACTCCTCCCACTTGTCTATCGAGCGGATGTCAACCGGGCTGACTTTCCACTGCTTGAGCGGGTCATTGGCTCGCTGCTGGAAGCGTCTGAGCTGCTCCTGGCGTCCGACTGAGAAGTACAGCTTGATGATGTGAATTCCGCTATCCACGATCATCTTCTCGAGTACCGGGGTTTGCTGTATGAACAGCCGGTAGTCTTTATCCGATGAGAAGCCCATCACTCGCTCGACGCCCGCGCGGTTGTACCAGGAGCGGTCGAAGAGGACTATCTCCCCTGCTGATGGGAAGTGGCTGATGTATCGCTGGAAGTACCATTGCCCCTGCTCGACACTGGATGGCTTGTCGAGGGCGACGACGCGGGCGCTGCGTGGGTTCCAGTGTTCCATGAACCTGCGAATGGCGCCGCCCTTGCCCGCCGCGTCCCGTCCCTCGAACAGGATGATAACGCGCTCGCCGGCTTCCTTGATCCAGTTCTGGAGCTTCACCAGTTCCACCTGAAGGGGCAGATTCTGAGCGTTGTATTCCTTGTTCCTCATTCTGTGGGCATAAGGATAAAGGTTCTCGCGGAAGTATCTGATGCGGTTCTCGCCGCCTATGTGCGGAGGGTCGTCAATAGGCTCGGCCTGTGGGATCGAAGGAAGGTCTTTCAGCGGACTGAACGAATCCCCGTTGAAGGATACTTTCAGACCGGCGCTATGTTCTTCCGCAGTCAGTACATCGTCATTCATGGCGCCACCTATCGTTCGTTCAAGGCTGATAATATCATCTCACTTCCATGTTATTACAGGCGGAGGCGAAATGCAATTTGCCGATGTCAGGAGCGTTTGCATATGTATAAAACGTAATTGATTAGCGGCGGCTGCTTGGGGATTGCGGTTCTCTGAACGTAATTGATTAGTGGCGGAGGCTTGGGGATTGCAGTTCTCTGAACGCCTTTTTATACTGTGGCTATGTGTTCAGACAAAGACCGCCCGCCCTGTCAGCATGACGATATTATCGCCCTGGTCAACTGCCACCGGGGTGAGAACGCGCGGTTGCAACTGCAAGTTGTGCGGCAATTGGCGACGATCACAGAATTACAGAAGCAGCTTGTCGAGGCTCAGCGAGCGGGAAAGCGTCAAGCCGCTCCGTTCTCCAAGGGCACACGAACCGCAAAGCCCAAACGTCCGGGCCGAAAGCCGGGCAGGGGATCGTTCAGCTACCGAAAGCCTCCTTCCCATGGTGACCTAACGGAACCGATCATTGACGTGTCGGTGTCCGGGGAGAGTTGCCCGGGATGTGGGGGCAGACTCGAATATGAGGGAGTGAGCTTCGCCTATGTGACCGACATTCCCCCGATGCCCAAGCCCGATGTGAAGGGATACAGGGTACAGATATGCCGGTGTCAGTCGTGTGGCAAGCGGGTTCGCGGCTGTCATAGGGATGTAGCCCCCGACCAATATGGCGCGAGCGCCCATCGGGTGGGCAAGCGGGTGATGGCGGCGGCCCATATACTGCACCACAGCGCGGGCGTTCCGGTGAGGAAGGTTCCCTCCATACTCAGGACTCTGAGCGGAGTGAGGATAAGTCAGAGCGCGATCACGCAGGACGCGCTGCGCCGCGCGAAGGGAGAGGTGGGTGACGCCTACCGCAGGCTGCGCGATTCGGTGCGCTCAAGCGCGTTCGTCCACACCGACGACACGGGCTGGCGTGTGGGCGGAGAGTCTGCTTTCCTGATGGCGTTCGAGACCGATGAGACGACCGTGTACCAGGTACGCTCTCGCCACCGCAACGAGGAAGTCAGAGAGTTGATCCCCTCAGACTATGGTGGAGTGATGGTTGCGGACAGGGGTCGGAGCTATGACTCCCGTACTCTGTCCGGTGTGAGACAGCAGAAGTGTATGGCGCACGTGATTCGTTCTGTCAGTGATGTGGTTGAGACCAAGGTGGGTAGAGGGCGCAGCTTCGGTAAGGGACTGATTGAACGTTTCAGAGAGGCGATGGAACTGCGAGAGTCATACCATCGTGGAGAGTCGGATGACTTTGTGGGAGAGTCGGAGCGGTTGAAACGGGAGGTGTCTCACCATCTGCGCGAACGTCCGATGCCGGACCCGGACAATCAGAGGCTGCTGAATGAACTCGGCAGGCACAACGACCGTGGCAACCTGCTGCGCTTTCTGGATGACCCAGGCATAGAGCCGACCAACAATCGCGCTGAGCGGGCATTGCGTGGAGCGGTGATAGCTCGGAAGGTGTCTCACTGCTCGAAGAACGACGAAGGGGCTGAGGCGTTCTCGGCGTTCACGAGTGTGATAAGGACACTGGCTCGGAAGGTTGGCGATGAGGCGCTGCTGGTGGATACGGTCTGCGATGTCTTCGGTGGCGCTTCTATGCCAAGTCGCTCCTTCTGAATATCTTCGCCACCTCCCCCCGCTAATCAATTACCTCTGAACATATTCTTATACTGCGGCCATGTGTTCAGGCAAAGACCTCCCACCCTGCCAGCATGGCGACCTTCTTGTCCAGGTCAACCGACTGCAAGACCGGAACGCTCGACAGTTGGCGACGATCAGGGAGTTGCAGAAGCGACTCGTCGAGGCTCAGCGAGCGGGAAAGCGCCAAGCCGCTCCGTTCTCCAAGGGCACACGAACCGCAAAGCCCAAACGTCCGGGCCGAAAGCCGGGCAGGGGATCGTTCAGCTACCGAAAGCCTCCTTCCCATGGGGACCTGACGGAACCGATCATTGACGTGTCGGTAGCCGGGGACAGTTGCCCGGGATGTGGGGGCAGACTCGAATATGAGGGAGTGAGCTTCGCCTATGTGACCGACATTCCCCCGATGCCCAGGCCCGATGTGAAGGGATACAGGGTACAGATATGCCGGTGTCAGTCGTGTGGAAAGCGGGTTCGCGGTGGTCATAGGGATGTAGCCCCTGACCAGTACGGCGCGAGCGCCCATCGAGTGGGCAAGCGGGTGATGGCGGCGGCCCATGTACTGCACCACAGCGCGGGCGTTCCGGTGAGGAAGATCCCCTCCATACTCAGGACTCTGAGAGGGTGTCTGAGAAGTGTTAAGATAGGCTCATTATGAAGCGAGAATCGTATCCGACAGACCTGACCGATACAGAATGGGCCATCCTGGAGCCATTGATTCCACCAGCCAAACCCGGCGGACGACCGCGCGCAGCAGATATGCGGGAGATCATCAATTCCATATTCTACGTCCTGAGGGGTGCAATACCATGGCGGATGCTTCCGCATGACCTTCCACCATGGAAGACAGTCTATCACTACTTCAGACTCTGGCGGATGGAAGGGGTCTGGGAGGAGATGAATGGCGCGCTGCGTGAGCGGGTGAGAGTAGGCCAGGGACGCGAGCCCACACCGAGCGCGGGGGTGATAGATTCCCAATCGGCCAAAACGACTGAAAGGGGGGCTTACGCAGCTATGATGGCGGCAAGAAGGTGAATGGTAGAAAACGTCATATACTGGTGGATACTCAAGGGTTATTGATGAAGGTGAAGGTGCATGAGGCGGGATTACACGACAGTGCGGGCGCCAAGTTGGTCATGGAGGGTCTGAGAGAACGATTTCCGAGGATGGCGAAGGTATGGTCGGACAGCGCCTATCGTGGACTGAAGGGGTGGATGAGAACCACACTGGGCTGGGAGTTGGAGGTGGTGAGGCATCAGTGGACAGGTGTATGGGTGGTATCGGGGCAGAAGCCTCCGAGTCGTCCGAAGGGGTTTGTAGTGTTGCCTCGGCGCTGGGTGGTGGAGCGTACCTTCGCCTGGCTGTCGCGCAATCGAAGACTGTCGAAGGACTATGAGTATCTGCCTGAGACCGAGGAGGCGTTCGTGTATGCTGCCATGGTCAGGCTGATGCTTCGCAGACTGGCGCATCCTACCTAATATATCTTCTCAGACACCCTCTGAGCGGAGTGAGGATAAGCCAGAGCGCGATCACCCAGGACGCGCTGTGCCGCGCGAAGGGAGAGGTGGGTGACGCCTACCACAGGCTGCGCGGTTCGATACGCGACAGCGCGTTCGTCCACACCGACGACACGGGCTGGCGTGTGGGTGGAGATCCCGCCTTTCTGATGGCGTTCGAGACGGATGAGGTCACCGTGTACCAGGTACGCTCTCGCCACCGCAACGAGGAAGTCAGAGAGTTGATTCCCTCAGACTATGGTGGAGTGATGGTTGCGGACAGGGGTCGGAGCTATGACGCGGGTACTCTGTCCGGTGTGAGACAGCAGAAGTGCATGGCGCATATCCTGCGCTCTATCAGTGAGGCTCTTGAGACCAAGGTGGGCAGAGGACGAAGCTTTGGCAAGCGTCTAATGGAACTGCTGAGAGAGGCGATTGAGCTGCGGGAGTCGGAACGGCGCGGTGCGGCGTCTAACTTTGTCGCCGAGTCTGAGCGGTTGAAACGAGAGGTATCCCACCATCTGCGCGAACGTCCGATGCCGAACCCGGACAATCAGAGACTTCTGAATGAACTCGGTAGGCACAACGACCGCGGCAACCTGCTGCGCTTTCTGGATGACTCCAACGTAGAGCCGACCAACAATCGGGCTGAGCGGGCTCTGCGTGGGGCTGTGATAGCTCGGAAGGTATCTCACTGCTCCAAGAACGACGAAGGGGCTGAGGCGTTCTCGGCGTTCTCGAGTGTGATCAAGACGCTGGCTCGGACGGTTGACGACGAGGCGCTGCTGCTGGATGCGGTCTGTGACGTCTTCAGGGGCGCTCCTGTACCCAGCCGTTCCCTCTGAATCCTTCTCCATCCCCAACCCGCTAATCAATTACTATAAAACTTTTATCAAAAAGGTCGGAATTCACCTTTCAGCCCCTATATCGGCGTGGTAGCATCCTGAAACTTGGGGACTTAAGAATTGAAAATGGTGAACCGGGAAGCGTGACCACTCGGATAAGCGGCGGAATTCATGGAGGTCGCATTCTCAGAACTCCGCCGGTGGGCGGACTGAGACCGACCTCGGAACGAGTTCGCGCGGCTCTGTTTTCGATAATCGGGCCGCAGGCGGTGGAGGGCAAGCGAGTCGCGGACCTGTATGCGGGGACGGGAGCGCTGGGACTGGACGCGCTGAGCAGAGGCGCGGCCTGGGCCAGTTTTGTGGAGAGAAACGGACGGCTCTGCGGAGCCATTCGGGAACAGTTGAAACTGTTGTCTCTGGACTCGCGGGCCGATGTGTACAGGGGCAGGGTTCTCAGGACAATCGAGTCTCTAACCGGCGGGTATGACCTGGTAATGGCCGACCCGCCATACGACTCTAACGAGTTGGGCGACCTGGTGGAGACGCTCCAGTCGCCACGCCTTCTGAATGCGGGTGGGCTGTTGATACTCGAACACAGATCGGATAACGAAGAAGAGTACGCGGTGGGACGGTTTTCTCTGATGACCGCCAGGACGTATGGAGATACTGGAATAACGATCTTAACGGCCGGAGTTGTGAATGGCTAAGGCGATTTATCCGGGGAGTTTCGACCCCACGCACTATGGGCACATTGATATAGCGAGGCGGGCGGCGAAGGTGTTCGACGAGTTGGTGATAGCGGTATACAAGTCGCCGCCGACGAAGAGGCTGATGTTTTCGACCGAGGAGCGTGTGGAGTTGTTCGAGGAGTCGGTGAAGGACGTGCCGAATATCAGTGTGGTGCCGTTTACGGGTCTGGCGCCGGTGGTGGCGAGAGAGAATGAGGCGCAGTTCATCGTGCGCGGGCTGAGGGCAGGTCTGGACTTCGAGATGGAATTCGAGATGGCCCTTATGTGGAGGCACGTGGCGCCGGATATAGACGTTGTGTGCATTATGAGTTCTCTGCAATACCAGTTCGTTTATTCGAGCAGAATCAAAGAGGTTGCGGCGCTGGGAGCGGACGTGTCGGAGCTAGTGCCTGAACATATCGCGAAGGCGCTGGAAAGTAAACTCGAAAAACAGATTTAGTCAGTAACAACAGATAGAAACAGTTTCGCTTATCTAAGGAGGGACCAGGGTGGATTTCGAACAAGCACTCCAGGAGTTGCAGCAGCTATACTCCGGCAGCAGCCGCGTACCGGGTTTCGGGCGCAAAGTAATGGTGGACGCGGACCTGTTCACCAAGGTGATAAACAACATTCAGATGGCGATGCCCGCCGACGTTCAGGAGGCGCGTGAGGTCTTGCGCCAGAAGGACAGCATTCTCAACCAGTCGTATCTGGAGGCCCAGCGAGTCAGGTCCACGGTGGAGGAGGAAGTAGCGTCTCACATCGCGGCGGCGACAAGGGAGCACCGGGAGATGGTGGCCGAGTCGGAGGTGCTCAAGGTTGCAGAGGAGCAGGGGGCGAAGATACGGGAAGCGGCTATGACGGATGCGGAGGAGGTGGTGCATGACGCCCAGCGCAAGGCGTATGCGATTGTATCTGAAGCTGAAGACATAGCGGCGAGCCGGCGTGAGGGCGCGGACCAGTATTCGAGAGAGGTGCTTTTCAGCCTGGAGGAGCAGTTGTCTGAGGTTCTTGGGCAGATCCGCAGGGGGATTGACACCCTGAAGCCCGGCGTGGAGCGGCTTCCACACAACAATCACAACGAATTCAGCAATATAGGAGTGGGCGCCTCCTAATTGCGGGCGCGTATCACTCTGCTCCTCTCCCGCGCGACGTGAGAGGAGTTTGGACAACAACGTCGCTGCCCGCAGCCCCGGATAAGGGCGAAGGCAGCGGCGTTCTATAAAGGCGTTCCAGCCGCGGATTCTCAGAAGGGTCCGGGTTCCCGCTCCCCTCCCCGTTTTCACGAGGACGGGACTCGCGGGGATGGCTGAAGAAGTCAATCTGGCTTCCAAGTAGGTCACCCTCACCCCAGCCCTCTCCCATCGAAGGGCTGACAAGGGTAGGCATTGGACCTATTCACCCTCACCCCAGCCCTCTCCCTGAGGGAGAGGGGGCTAGTTGATTGAGGTTCAAGCCTGAAAGTCAGTTCTACCTACCCCTGTCAGCATCGAAGGGAGAGGGGGGAACTACCCTAGTCCGCAGCAGGCTTGAACGCCTTTATGTTCATACTGTGTATGGCGGCGCGCCAGTCCTCGTCGGACTTCCAAGGAGTGTCGGAGACGATCTGGATGTCGGTGAATCCGGCGTCGCGTATGCGTCCGAGATACACTTCCTTCATCTCGGTACCCGCGAGACATGACACCCAGTTGGCGGTGTCTTCGGCCTCTTCCTGGGGTATGTCGGCGACCTTGACGAGGTCGGAGACCATGAGACGGCCGCCGGGCCTGAGAATCCTGAATGCCTCGCTGAACACGGCGTCTTTGTCGGGCGCGAGGTTGATGACGCAGTTGGATATTATGGCGTCGGTGGATGAGTCCTGGAGCGGGGTGTTTTCCATCTCGGCGAGGTGGAACTCGACGTGATCGAGGTTCAGCCTGTCGGCGTTGCTCCTGGCGAGTTGGATCATGTCCTCGGTCATGTCAATGCCAATCACCCTGCCCGTCTCTCCGACGGCCTTGGCGGCGATGAAGCAGTCTATTCCTCCTCCGCTTCCGAAGTCCACGACAGTCTCGCCGGGCTGAAGGGTGCCGATGGCGTGGGGGTTGCCGCATCCGGCGGAGGCGGCCAGCGCCTCGGCGGGAAGGCCGTCGGTCTCGGCGGAGTTGTATAGGGGCATGATGGCGTCGAGGTCGGATTCGGCGGCGCAGCAGTCGGTCTGGCAGCAGTCGGCGTCGGCGGTGGAGGCGTCCCTGGCCAGGGATCCGTATCTCTCGCGGACTACTTCTTTGATCTGGATGTCGTCGAGCAGGGTCATGTCGGTCTCCTGGGTGGTTGTCGGTTGTGGGTCGTCAGTTTCCTGGATTGATATGAACCGTATCATATATTATGCGTTTTATAAAGAGGGCGCCCGGCCCGGGGAAAGTTTTCGAAAAAAGCTGTCTTTTCTGTCACTTCGGCACCCTCAGCTACGAAACTGAGTGCACTTTCTTGAATTTTCTGCACCCTAGCTGCACCCTGTCTGTCCTTTTGGGGACTGCGTGATAGATAGTCATAAGTCCGGTTTATGCCGAGGGGCCGACATCCACACGGGTCGGTCTGGTCTGTTGGCATTGTAGCATATCTGCGCTCATTGGTTCTATCGGAGGAGGACGTTGCAGCGAGGCTGCCAGTCGGCGACGAGGGCGGCTTCGAGTTGGCGGGTCTGGTCGTGGGTGTCAGTATAGGCGGCGGAGAAGCGGACGGTGTCGCGGAACATATAGAGCTGGTGGCGGAGTTCGGGGTTGGTCTCGTTGGAGAGGTGATCGAGAAGGCGGCGGCGGATGCAGGTGGTAGATATACCAACGTAGAGGCATTCGGGTATATCTCCGGCGGGGAGCCAGAGGGCGTACACTCCGCGCTTGTCACGGGGCAGGCTCTGGACCTCGGCGCGCCGGAACGGGCGGGTTTCCCTTTCGAGCTGGTATTTGAGGGTGAAGAGGTTCACTTGTCTGAACTGTGATTTGTGTGATGCGTATGATTGCCATGATTCCGAATTGGGATGGATACGATGTTAGGGATTGTGAGCTATGATTCAGGGCGGGCGTTTAGAAGAGCCTTTCGCTGGGGGCTTCCTGCATTTGGGTGAGGATGTCCTGCCAGGATGTTACGAGGTTGTTGAATATGACGGCGTTCTGGGAGTCGCTGTTTCGGTCGTAGTGGTTGTAGAGGATGCGGGCTAGACGCTCGACAGAATCCACATTCGCGCCGACGCCGACCATCTGGCGGGTGACGTTGGCGGCTCCGACTACGCCCTCGCCGTACTCGTGATTCAGGTGGTAGGCCATTCTCATGCAGCCTTCCCAAGCGGTCATGCCGCGGGAGAGGGGCCTGTCGGGGCCGTATTCGTCCATGCGGCGTAGTTTTACCCTGCCCGACTCGGCGGTAAGCAGGCCGATCATAGTATCAGAATCCATGGCGATGTTCTTTGCCTGGGAGAGGACTTCGGCTTCGCCGTAGCCGCCCTCGGTATAGCCATGTTCCTTGAGCCAGTCGAGGCAGAAGCGGCTTTCGGGGTCTATCTCTCCCTCTTGGCGTTCGTAGTAGTTCTCAATGGCCTGATTGATGGCGGCGAGCGCTTCGCGGACTGGGACAGGTTCGCCGCTTGTCCTATTAACCGCGCTGTATCGGGAGTAGATTTCCATACCCGGGCCGATGGCGGCCTGGGCGAGGTCGGTGGGCGCGATGTGTCCTTCGCGTGTGAGGTGGTCAAGCGCGGCGGGGAGTTCGCTTTCAAGTTGGCTTCGGAACTGTTGGCGGGTGGCAGTTGGGGCGTCGTCGGGGCGCGGACGGCAGACCAATACTACAGAAGTAGCCAATGCGTTGGAGTTGGCTGCGCGAACACGACCTCCGGCTGTTCGCATAGGCCAAGTACCTACAATCTGAAACCCAGATGATATTATTGCAGTGAGCATGGTTTCCCATCCAGTTGAAGCCCTACCCTCACGGAGTTCCTCCTGCTGCTTGTAGGCGTAGAAAATGGATGAAGGAAACTCAGGGCTAGATCGATCCCGGATTAGCTGGAAGGTTTTGTTCAGCAATTCCTCAAACCGATCCCGAGCATTCTTGAACCGATTTGGTTCAGCTATCATCTCCTCATCCTTGGGAGTTGAAATGCCCAAGAATAGATCGGTGTATGTGTCACGGAGTATTGGACGAAGCCAAACATAGAAGAAATCCGACAAGTCCGCGTAGGCAACATTGTCGTAGTATGGGGGGTCGGTAACAATCACTGGGCCATCTTCAGCAAAGACCGTAGTCGATGCGTCAGCTTGATGTACCGTACCTATATGAACATTCGCGGCTAAACGATTCACGATTCGAGCAATCCACTCTATCTGTGCCATCCAGTTGTTGGTTGATTCAGAAAACAGATTAACTTCAGCAAAGTCCCATACTATAGGGATCGCTTGAAGTTTGAAAACGCTGGAGACAAAGTCTCCAGCGTTTTGCCATGTAGCAAAACTAGAACTACTGTTTGCCGTTCTTCCAATAGCTAACGCCAGATACGTGCATATGACGTTGGCATACTCTGCTGACACACCTCGTTCCAAAATCAAGGTATGGATGTTCTTCACAAGGTCACTGAAGGTAGTCAGAGCGGTTAATTGACGTTCGGTAAACAGCTGATTCCAGTTAGTGAAACCATACCTCTGGACTCTGAATCCCAATGCTTGCTTGGGTAGTCTGCCATTGGGACGCCAATCAGGTTGGGCAGACATTGCCATCTGAATGTATTCATCAGTAGGAGAGAGAAAAAGCCGTTTGCGATCACCCTCCGCAACTACGGCCGTCATTTGCTCACCCATGTTGCCCGCTCTGGAATGTTCCCGGATATACTCCAAGGGAGCGGTAGAATCGCAGGCAATGCAGATGGCATTGTTGCGGTTCACAGTACCGTTATCCGGCACATCTTTTCTGTGGTTCTGCACAGTAAAGGATATGGCCTTTGCCTCGTGGTCAACGACAGGCCTCACCCAATGGCGATTGTTGACTTTCGTGGATAGCTGGAATGTCTTAATAAGTGGCATCTGAACGCCACAAGCTGGGTTAGGACATGGGACGGTCCGAGCCCATAGCCAAGCTATAACGGTGGCTTCGCCGCCGTCGGGTAGTTTGGCCTTTGGGTAGAGGTGACCTATCTTTTTGTAGGCTTCTTCCCGCATCCAGCGTCCATAGTAGCGGATGTCGGCGGCGAGTCCAGCAGCTCCGCGCCAGGGGATTTGCTCGGGTTTTCTGTTCTTTCCCCTGCCCGTGAACTTGCCTGTGGTCATGCCCATCGGGTCGGCGTCGGGGTTTACGGGTGGACGGTTGTTGAATTTGGGAGGAATTTCGATAAGCGCCTTGTTTATGAGGACGGCGACGGGGTTGAGGTCTGAGGCGACGGCGCGGAGTCCAAGCCTCTGCGCTTCAAGTGGTATGGAGCCTCCGCCGGCGAATGGGTCGTAGATGGGGAGAGCATTGTCGTTCAGGTAGGTAAGGATGGCGGCGGGTTTGGTTGGCGCGGTCTCACCGCGAGAGCGGGCGACGGATTTGGCGACTTCATATCGCGCATCAGCGATGAGCTTGCGGACGTCGGGCTTGCTCTCGTCGGTGCTTTCCCACTTGACGAGTTGTCTAATCATATCGTGGAGACGTTCACGCTCTTTGCGTTGGGATTCTTCGTCTGGAAACTCGTCTGGGCAGGATGAAGGGTCGTCCACCATGCTGGCGAATATGACGGCGCGGCAGGCTCCCAGTGAAAGTCTCGCCCACCATTGGTGTAGTGTGGAAGGATGTCCGTGCCTGATGGCTCTTTCGCGTTTGGATTCGCGGTTTATGTCGTTGAGTGGGAGGTCCACTTCGATGAGTTTTTTGCGGTATGGGGTATCGGCCATTGGGTTACACCTGTATAAGTTCGTAGGATTGGGGCGAGGGCAATGGAAGTCCTTCTTCTTCAAGCGCTTCCGCGTAGAGTTGGATAGCCTCGCCTATTAGCTTGCGGACATCTTCTTTGGTATCAGCGACAGCGACGCATCCGGGAAGGTCGGGAACATACGCGCCATAGCTGGTAGGGCCGTTCTCGATTACAACAGTGTATTTCACTGAGCCGCTCCTTTGTCTATGCCAGTTTGTTTCAGTATCTCGTTCCATGTGCCGGGCGGTACATCCGAGCTTGGATGACCTGCGATGACAGTAATGCCCCTCTTGACTGGGTGTTTGTACACTCTGTGACTTCCGCGCGTCCTGACACGCCGCCATCCATCTCGCTCGACGAGACGAATAGCGTCTCTTACTTTCATCAAATCGTCTCCAAGTCGAGGCCAAGCTGAACGCTGTTCTCGCGGATGGAGCGGGTTGTGTTCTCTGAGAAGCCGTCCTGTTTTGTGGCGGACACGGTTACGCTGACGGTTATCTGTACTCCGTCGGCGTTCAAGTTTCGGATAATCTCCTCGTTGAGCAGGCTGATGTCGTTCAGATCCATCTCGCGCTGGAAGGTCTTGTTGACGACTATCTGAGTGACGGCGGGCGGCGAGGTCGGGGGTACATTGTCAGGCGAAACAACTACGTCCGTGATCACCGTCGGAATATCCGGCGTTACGGGGTGAGGTGAATCCGGCGCGTCATCTTCCTGACGGCGTTTGGCCTGTTCTTCTTTGACAAGTCGGGCCATTTCGGGGTTGACCAGAAAGCCACGCCCACGCTCGAAGTCGGATATGCCAAAGAGTCCTTCGTCCATGGGTTCGCCGAAGCGCATATCGTTGTACTGGTCGGCGTTGGGGTTGTATCCGTCGGCATAACCGAATTTGGCTTCGGGGACTCCGCGCTCGATGCAGTCTATCAGGACACTTTTGTTCCGCAGGCGGTACATATAGACGTTGGCGGTCATCATGTCCCAGAGCTGGTCTATGCTCAGGTGGTCGCGACCGGTTGTCCAGATGTACTGGTCGAGTATGGCGTCGAGGGCGACGGGGACAGGGTATCTACAAGCGCTTCCTCTTCGACGAACTTGGCGAAGGCGCTCTCGACTATCTGGGCGGTGTCCTGCGCGTTTATCTGCCAGGGGTTCATGTCGAATCTTGAGGAGTTCTGCGGGTCGGGCTGGAAGGGGGCCATGGCCCAGCGGTAGGCACTGACGAGGGCGGAGCGGACTTCGGAGGCGTACTGTCGGACGCTGTCTACTGCTTGTCTGTTGCGGTCGCCCTCGAGGTTTTCAATGCGGCGGTCGCCGCTGTGGATGGAAGTCCAGGCGAGATAATTTCGGACTGCCCTGTCCATGTGACGCACTTCGTCTCGCCTGGGAGCAAGGAAGAGAAGCGTGTTCTTTCGGACACGGGAGGCGTCAGCGCGGTTCTGAAGGATGTTGAGGACTTCGGGGGTGGCGTCGTCGCTTTCGCTGGCGCGGTTGGAGAGTGACCTGTCGGGGGGAAGAATAACAAGGCGTACGATATCAGTGTCCGTAACTTCACCGGAGTTTTGAGGGAAGATTATGACGTCGGGTCTGCGTCCGACAGCTTCCCGCATCACTCTTTCTATTTCGTCGGACACTTCGCGGGCGGTCATTTGGCCGGCGCGGTCGGTGGCGACCTTGTTGAGGTTTTCTTCCACGTGGAAGTAGTATCTGTCGTCGCTGTGATAGAGGAAGTAGAGTTCGCCTGCCATGCGGCTGAGGGCTTCGTTGTAAATGGGTATCCCGTGTCCAGGCTGGACAACTCCCAGGCGAATGCGGGCAAGGTCTATCCCTCTGACAGCGCCACCGGGCGCGCTGCCCAATATGATAGCGCGCGCCAGACGCCTCGATACGCCGAACCTGCCGAATCGCTGTGAAGAAGAGTGATCTATCATGTCGGTCATAGAGCCATTGCTGTCGGCTTCAGTCAGAACAGCGCGCCATTGTTCTCCGAGGATGCTGATGAATTCTCCGCTCAATCCCGGATCGTCCAGCGGGAGGTTGGCGGGCATTATGAGAGGGGATGTATCACCGGACAGGTAGAGCCTGCTAACGCAGTGCGCCATCATGCGGAGAACACCGCGCGTGCGCTGGAAGCGGTGAATGGCGGACCAGTCGGAGTAGAGGCGGTCGAATATCTCGGGGTGTATGGGGTAGCAGGATTTCATGCGTTCGAGGTAATTCTGCTCTCCGGCCTCCTGGGGATAGTCGCGGCGCGACCTGCCGTACAGTCTGGAAAATGCTTCACATACCTCGTCTCGTTCGGCTTCATCAATTTCGGTTCCGAATAGTCGGCGTCGGACAACCTCAAACGCTTCATTGACTTCCAAGGGTTCCCAGATGGCTTCTATACGACCGAGGATGCTGTCGAGCCTGTTGAGCGCGTAGAGTCCGGCGTCGCCTCCGGCTTCCGCCGCGCTTTCAGGGAGGGTGACTACAAGCGCAACCTGATCACTGCCGTTAACCGATTCTGTGAGATTCTGAATGAATGTATAGATGTTGTCCTGCGCGTCGCCGGCGTTTCTCACGTAGGCGACGAGTTCGTCTATCAGAATGACACAGGGGCCGACGTGTCGGAACAGCTCGTTAAGCTGTCTTTCGCCAGGCGCTACGCCTTGCCTTGCCGCATCGCCGACTATCTCGTAGGCATCTTGACCGCCTAGCTGGTACGCCATTTCACCCCAGAGGGTGTTGAGCGGATCGCCGTTTTCGGTTGCAGCCGCGTCGGTAGTCGCAAGGAAAGTACCAACCAGCACGGCGACGTTGGCATCTATCCCCTGGTCGGGATCAAGTCCAGCTTCCTCGACGATAGCGCGTATCTGGGAACTGGTTTGTTCCGAGTCCCGACCTTGCGTGGGGTTGGTCAGCGCGCCGATATTGTTGACGAGGTGGTAGAGGGCGATGAGGCTGTGGGTCTTTCCACCGCCGAATCCGGTCTTGGTCTGTATTACCGGATCGCCGCCGTTGCCAGCGAGACGCTTAAGGGTATTGAGAAGCAGGGTTCTGATGCCGGGAGTGATGTAAGTGTGCTCGAAGAAGCTGACGGGGTTGCCGTACTGGGTGGCGTCGGCGCGTCCGTCATGCACCTGCTGCAAGTTCGCCGCGAACTCGGATTCCTGGAACGTTCCGAGTGAAACATCGGAGTTTGGCTGTATCACATCGCGCCAGGGCGTAAGGTCGCCGGACGACCGAGGCTGTCGCTGAGCAGACTCGCTGCTGGGGGGCGCGTCCGATTCAGGTTCGGGCTTGGTCAGGACGGGCGTTGTCTGAGTGGGATTGCTGAAGAGCCGGTCTCTTATGTCTTCAACGGCTTGCTTTTCCTGGGACGCGTTCATTTTGCCCAACACATCTGATATATGGAAAAAGTGCGCCCTGGTGAACTCTGAATCTATGTCCTGGGGCGCCGGGTGAGCGGCCTTGTTGCGAGCTTCTTTAATCTGCCAGAGCGCGTTCTGCACGGTCATGTCAGAAGCGAACGAAGAGGAGAATACATTGCGCCAGTAATCCTTGATCAACAAGGGAAAGTCGTTTATGTCTATCGCGGCTTCAAGATCGTTAGGATTCCGGGGGGCGCTCGTCCGGAATTGGAGTGAACGACTTATGAGGTCGCTTATCTGCGCGCCCTGAACGCTCCGCAAATTTCTAACGATAAACGGGCGCATAGCGTCGCGGTATATATCCAGCGCATCGTTGAGCGCGTCTCTGTTGGGTCTGTTGACGGTGGTCATAGGTTGCCTCCGTATTCCGTATAACGCATGGGAATTATACACGGGCATCCTGATTTATGTGAGATTTTCAAGGGGCAGTTACTCTATCAATGACATGAACGCTCAGTGGCGGAAATGGCGGGCGCCGGTGAGGACCATGGCGAGGCCGAGGCGGTTGGCGGCCTGGATGGAGTCTTCGTCTCGGATGGAGCCTCCGGGCTGGGCTATGGCTACTACGCCTCCCTCGGCGGCCATTTCGATGCTGTCGGGGAATGGGAAGAAGGCGTCGGAGGCCATTACGGAGCCAGTGGCCTTGTCCTCGGCTATGCGGAGGGCGAGGTGTACGCTGGTGACGCGGTTGGGCTGTCCGGCTCCCATGCCGACGAGGGCGTTGTCTTTTGCGAGGACGATGGTGTTGGACTTGATGTGCTTGCAGGCTCTCCAGGCGAAGGCGAGGTCGCGAAGTTGGTCGGGCGTGGGCGCGCGCTCGGTTACGACTTTCCAGTCGGCGGGGTTTTCGTCTATGTCGTCGGGGGTCTGTATGAGGGCGCCGCCGGTGACTGGGCGCAGGTCGAGGCCGGTGACGGGGCCGCTCTCTGGTTGGACTTTGAGGATGCGGGTGCGGGTGCGCCGCCGGAGGGTCTTGAGCGCGTCTTCTTCGTAGTCGGGGGCGACGATTATGTCGAAGAGGACTCCGCGCATGGCGCGGGATGTGTCGGCGGTAACGGGTCTGTTGAATCCGACGATGCCGCCGTATGCGGAGACGGAGTCTCCCTCGAAGGCGAGCTTGTAGGCGGTGGGCTGGTCGGGGTGGACGGCGAGTCCGCAGGGGTTGGTGTGCTTGATGACTGCGACGGCGGGATCGGGGAAGTCGGACACTACTCTCCAGGCGGCGTCGGCGTCGAGGTAGTTGGTGTAGGACATGTCTATGCCGTGAAGTCGCTCGGCGCGGACTATGCCGCCGGTGGACAGCGCGGAGGTGTAGAGTGTGGCCTTCTGGTGCGGGTTTTCGCCGTAGCGCAGGTCGGAGGCGCGGTTGTATCCGAAGGTGAGTTCGGGCCAGGATGTGCCGGCGGTGTCGGCGGTGAGGTATCTGGAGACGGCGGTGTCATAGAGGGCGACGTGCTGGAAGGCCTTGCGAGCGAGTTCCCTGCGCTCGGCGAGGGTGAAGGGGTCGGGGTCGAGGCCGTTGTCGGAGATGCGTTCGGCAATCCACTGGTAGTCGGCGGGGTCAACGATGACGAGGACGGACGGGAAGTTCTTGGCGGCGGCGCGGATCATGGTGGGGCCGCCGATGTCTATGTTTTCGAGGGCGTCCTGAAGGGTGACGCCGTCCGCGCTGACGGTCTGGACGAACGGGTAGAGGTTGCAGGCCACGATGTCTATGGTCTCAATCGCGTGTTTGTCGAGTTCGGCGCGATGGGAGTCGAGGTCGCGCCGCGCGAGGATGCCGCCGTGTATGACGGGATGGAGCGTCTTGACCCTGCCGTCCAGGATTTCGGGGGAGCCAGTGAGGTCGGCGACCTGGGTGACGGGCAGGCCGGCGTTGGAGAGGTCGCGGGCGGTGCCGCCGGTGCTGACTAGCTCGCACCCGGCGTTGGCGAGGACGCGGGCTAGATTTGCCAATCCTGTTTTGTCGTAAGCGCTTAGTAGAGCTTTCATGTGAGCCTTTCAGTTGGTTGCCTGGTCTCTTGTTTCTCCTGTTGGCACATTCGGGAAATTGCGGTCCGGGATGGAGATTGTTCCGATTGACTGCCCACAACACAGGAATTAAAGTACCACATGGTGTTGGCAGGGAGATAGTGTTGGGATATGTTAGTTCATGAAGACAACCTGGTACTTTGACAACAGTGTCATGGTACGACGTCCAGAATTAAGAATGGAGTGGATTCAGTCGGTGCTGGACAGTCCCATACAGATTCAGGTAGAAGCTAACGGGCGTATTCGACGCTGGGGTTTCATTAACGAGAGAAGCCGTTATCTACGGGTCATCACGGAACCGGATGGGGAAACAGTGCACAACGCCTTTTTCGACCGCCGCTTCCGACCGGACAATTAGGAGATAGGTCATGGAAATACAGTATGACGCCCGCAGCGATATGCTCTATATCGGCCTCCGAGCAAGCACCAGCGTGGAGTCGGAAGAAATTTCTCCCGGTGTCGTCTTGGACTACGACAAGGACAACAAGGTAGTGGGTATAGAGATAACCGATGGCAGCAAATTTGCAGATCTGTCTCGCCTGTCAGTGCATGGGTTCGACGCTGCTGCTGTTCATACGCCCCAGCGTGTATGAATGTCGCCAAAGGCTATCCACTGACCGCCTAAAGCCGGATTGCGACACTGGAAATTGTGTCCAGCCTGTGGGCGTGATAGGCTTTGCGAACATTTCAGGACTTGAGTGGGAGGATTTATCCGATGGATCTGGGAATCGCGGGAAAGAATGCGCTGGTAACGGGCGGCAGCAGAGGGTTGGGACGGCAGTGCGCCGTATCGCTGGCGTCGGAGGGCGTCAACGTGGCGATATGCGGACGGACGGAAAGCACTATCGTTGGCACGGTGGCCGACCTGGAAGCGCTGGGGGTCAGGGCCGTCGGCATCGTCGCGGACGTGACTCAAATCGAAGATTTGCCCCGGCTTCACCGGGAGTGTGTCGAAGGTCTGGGGCCGATAGACATTCTGGTGAATAACGCGGGCGGGTCTATGGGGGTCACCGATTTAGCGGAGACGCCGCTGGACAACTACCGCGCGGTCTTCGACTTCAACCTGTTCAACGGGTACGAGCTTGCCAGGCTGACGCTTCCCCATATGCGGGAGCAGGGATGGGGCCGCATAATCAACATCGCCTCGATATGGGGGCGTGAGCATGGCGGCAACATCGGCTATATGTCCGCCAAGGCGGCGGTTATCGCTGCGACCAAGCACGCCGGGCTGTCGCTGGCGCAGGATGGGATTACGGTCAACTCAATCGCACCCGGCTCCATATCCCACGCGGGAGGGGGCTGGGAACGGTTCCAGAGTGATCAGCCGGAGGAGGTTGTGGCCGATTTCATCGAGACTCACCTGCCTATGGGCCGTTTCGGATGGCCGGAGCCGGTCGGAGACCTGTGCGCGTTCTTGTCGTCGGACCGGGCGGACCTGATAACCGGGTCGTGCATAGTGGTGGACGGCGGCCAGAGCCACTCGATGATATAGACGGGGAGACCCAACTCGGAGAATCTGGGGCCTCTTATCGGCAGGGGATATGTGGCAGAGGTCTTCGGCTTTGGCGAGAGTAAGGCCATCAAGCTGTTCATTGACGAAGACAGCGAAGAACACGCTGAACAGGAGGCCCACGCGACAAGCGTAGCGCGAGAGCATGGAATCGCCGCCCCGCGCGTATGGGATGTCGTAAAGGCGAACGGCCGCGTGGGAATCGTCATGGAGCGTATCGAAGGCGAGTCCATGATGCATTGGGGGACGTCGTTTCCCTGGCGGATCTACACAGGCGCAAAGATGATGGCCCGGATGCACGCGGATATGCACTCCAAGACGAGCGCGGCGATGCCGGACCTGCGCCACAAACTGAGAAGCGGCGTCGAGAACGCAGTCGAGGTCGCTGAGAATGTAAGGGCGCTTGCGCTGGAACAACTCGCGGGGCTGCCTGACGGGAAGTCCATCTGTCACGGTGACTTTCACCCGGACAACATAATGATGTCGAAGGCGGGGCCGGTGATAATAGACTGGCAGGACGGGGCGAGGGGGCACCCTTCGGCGGACATTGCCAGGACCGTGGTCTTAGTGGAGTCCGGGGTGCCGCTGGCAGGCGTTATTCGCAGGGCTGTCATAGGGGTGGCTCGCAGGATATTCCTTTCGATATATCTCAGGGAATATTTCAGGATTACGGGAATGGAGTGGGCGGAAGTGAATCCGTGGCTGCTGCCGGTAGCGGTGAACTACACCAACGGCCTGTTACCGGAATTCCTTGACGCCCATCTAGCCTATGTGCAGCGGTACGTCTAGGCGCTACCACCACTGTTCATACTTGATGCGGGAGCCGGGGACGCCGAGCCTGACCAACATACCGATTACGTCGCGTATCATGTCGGGCGGGCCGCAGATGAAGAATAGCGAGTCGGGGTTCACGCGCTCCGAGCGCAGCAGGCCATCGTCTATCCTGCCAGTGCGCCCGCTCCACTGCTCGGCTCCGGGACGGGTTACCGTGAACACAAGCCTTATTGCGGGATTTCGGCGCGCAATCTCCTCCAGTTCGCGCCGGAATAGCAGTTCGGACGGCCTGGACACGCTGTATATGAGGGTGGTTGGCGCGGGACGCTCGGACTCGTCAATGGCGCGAACGACGCTCATAAGCGGCGTGAGACCGATGCCGCCCCCTATGAGGACGAACGGGCCGTTAATGTCGGGTGTGTAGTAGAAGTCGCCGCCGAGACTAATTTCTACCGAATCGCCGACACGCGCCTCCTTGTGGAGCCAGTTGGTGACGGGGTGGTCACCATCGTCCAGCTTGACGGCAAGGCCGATGGAATCCTGCACAGACGGAGACGATGTTATAGAGTAGCCGCCGACGGCCTCGGCTCCTTCCAAGGTAACGAAGAAGTCCACCCACTGGCCGGGCTTGAATCCCAGTTGATGCCCGCCGAGGTCGAGGTCGAAGGACTTTATGGTGGGGGTTTGGCGAGTGATCTGGGTAATGGTGGCGGGGATTCTCATAGCTCGCGCTTTGGCTTTAGCTCACTTCCACCAACTCTGTGGATGTACTCGGATATGGAATCGGGAGACCATCTTCGCGCATACCTTCAAGATGGAAGGCTATTGCCTCTCCTATTCGTTGAGTTACTTCTTCCTTTGATCTGCCCGTACTCACGCAGCCAGGCAGATCAGGCACGTATGCGGCGTAGTTGTTTGGGGTCTTCTCTATGACTACGGCGTACTTCATTATTCGTATCACTCCTTCAGTCCAGCCTGCTTCAAAATACTGTCCCATGTACCTGGAGGCAAGTCGTCACTCCGATGTCCAGGTATGGTTACACGTCCTGATTTTTCAGGATGCTTGTATTGACGGTGACTTCCGCGAGTTCGCACCAGCCTCCATCCGTCTCTTTCGACCAGTCGTATGGCCTCTCTGACTTTAGGCACATTTCAACTCCCTACCAATGTCCCGGACCGACATCAATTCGATCTACCCTGCGACGCGAGCGCGAACTCGGGTCTGACAAGCCGGTCGTAGTGGTGACGGCCTTTTACAAGGCCGCCGTCTATCAGGATGTCGCGCATACTGTTGAACGATTCCGGCGTTATCAGGGAGTTGCGCGGCCATGTATTGTTGGCGCGGTACTGGCTGATGGAATCGCGCAGCAGGTCAACGGGGAGATCGGGGAAGAATGGAGCAGAGCGGTCGGCTATCTGGGCGTCGTCCGCGGACGCGAGCCATGCGAGCGCATCATCGAAGGCGTTGACGAAAGCCTGAATCATAGACGGGTTGGAGCTTACCAGGGCGGGCATGGCGGCGAACGAACTGTAACAGATATGCCCCAGCTCCGGTCCGAGCGCGACGGCTATCTGTCCCACACTCTCTGCGACGAGTATTCCCGCTTGCGGGTGTGGAAGGTGAACGTAGTCCACCCCGCCCGCCCGAAAAGCGTCAATCGCGTCCTGGGCGGAAAGGCCGGTTACGAGGTTCACGGCGTCGAGATCCACGTCGTGTTTCAGCATGGCGGAGCGGAGCGAGTTCCATGGCACGGGCGTGAAGCCGACAGGGGCTATGCTTGCGCCTTCAAGCATCTTCCAGTTCCACGAATCCACATCGCGCCGCGATACCAGGAAAAAGCCGTCACGCCGGTTTATCTCGGCTATGTGCAGGGGAGCGTCCTCGTGTCCGAGGTCCAGTTCCATGAGGCTACGGCTGATGCCTGTCTGCGCGATGTCCACCTCGCCCGACCTCAGCATATCCATGGCGGAGCCGCCTTCGGGCATGGTGGAAAACATCACGTTCAGGCCGCGCTCGTAGAAGAAGCCGCCGGACACTGCCACGTATATAGGCGTGTAGAACAGGTTTCGGAACGTGTCCATCAGTCGCAGGTTTGTGGGGCGCGTGGCACTCATGTCAGGACGAGCTTAGCTCTCTTCCTTCGTAGTCTATGTGAACTATGGGTATGCCCAACTCCCGCAGGCCGGGCTCCACAACCGAAGCGTCGCCCGCAATGACTATGTTGAGATGGTCAACGTCCAGCAGATCGGACGCCACGCGGCGCACGTCTTCCAGGTTCACCTCGGCCAACCTATCAGGCAATTGCGCGAGATAGTCGTCCGTCAAATCGTAGGCGACCATGCGGGTAAGCTGCGCGACAATCCTGGGCTGTGTCTCGAACTGCGCGGGCAAACTGCGAAGAATGCCCTGGATCGCGTCGGTGAATTCAGTTTCGGTGACGGGCCTGTCGCCAACTATGTCCTGGAACTCTTTCAGCGTCTCGATGACCGTCTCTTTCGTGACCGCAGTCTGAACGCCGCCGCCCGCGACCAGCATGGACGGAGCGAGATTCCAGTCTATGGTGGACATATAGCCGTAGCTGTATCCCTTGTCCTGGCGCAGGTTCATGTTGAGCCGCGCTGAGAACTGGCCGCCGAATATGTAGTTGAACAGGTTCAGCGGCAGATAGTCGGGGTGGTTCCTGGGAATTGTCAGATGTCCGGAGCGGACGACCGACTGGGCGGCTCCGGGCTTGTCGGCGAGATAGATCGCAGTGGGAGACGGTTCGGGCGGCGTGACCGCGCTCCGGTAGCGTTCGGGCGTATCGGAGGACGCGCGCCAGCTTCCGAAGGTCTTGTCAGCCGCCTCGACGGCCTCGTCGAGCGACAGGTCGCCGACTATGATGAAGGTCGCGGTCCGAGGGTCGAAGTGGGCGTTGAAGTATATTTGGAGGTCGGACCTCGTGGTCGCGCTTACGGACTCCTCACTGCCTGACTGCGGGTGGCCGTAAGGGGTTCCGGGGCCGAACATCACTCCCCTCGTGGCGCGCGCGGATATGGTGGCCGGATTGTCGGATATGCGACTCAGGTCGGTGAGTACATTGGCGCGGATACGCTCAAGCTCGTGGTCGGGGAACTCGGGGTTCATGGCGACGTCGCCCAGAATCGCGAGGGTATCGCGCCAGGTCGAGGTGAGTCCGTCCGAAGTGAGCAGGATATGTTCGCGGCTGGCGGCGGCGCGAATCTGGCTTCCCAGGAACTCCATCTCGTCGGAAATCTGGTTCGACGTGCGGTTCGCGGTTCCCTCCGGGAGCATCGCGGTGGTCAGATGCGCGATACCGGCGCGGCGCGGCGAGTCGGCGGCGGAGCCGGAGCGTATCACGAGTCCGAAAGCGGCGGTGGGAATGCCGCGCCTTTCGACGTGCAGAACGCTGAGGCCGTTGTCGAGACGCGCCCTGTTCGGGACGGGCGCGGTGAAGGAGGGCTGGGGAGCGGCGGCGGGCATGAGGTCGCGCTGTACGGAGGTAGCAGAGGCAGAACGCTCCGCCTCCGGGTGTATGGACAGCTTGACCCTGGCGTTGCCGAGCATACTCGCGGCGCGGCGAACGTCTTCGATGCCGACGGCCATGTAACGGTCGAGGTCATTGTTTACGAACTCGGGGTCTCCGGTGAGCGTGTTGTAGTAGTTAAGCTGGTCGGCGCGACCGCCGAAGCCGCCGGAGCGTTCGAGCTGGAAGACGTGAGACGCCTGTATGCGATTCCTGGCGCGCTCCAGTTCGCGCGCGTCCACGTTCCCGGAGCGTATGTCCTCCAGCTGTCTGAGCAGTTCGCTTTCAAGTTCGTCCAGCGAATGTCCGGGGTTGGCGGTAGCCTGCACAATGAACTCGCCCGCAATCTCCTGGTCGTGATGATAGACGTGTACGTCGCGCGCGGAACGCTTTTCATATACCAGGGAGCGGTACATACGCGAACTGCGGCCATCTCCCAGAATGGCGGCAACCATGTCCAGGGCGGGCTGGTCGGCGGAAAAGGCGGGAACCGTGGGCCACGTTATGTACAGCCTGGGCAGTTGAACTCGGTCGTAGGTCGTCATTTCGACCGCGCCGGACAGGGATGAGTCCATCCGCACCGCGCGCTCGATATGAGAGCCGGGGGGTATATCACCGAAGTACTTCTCGACCATCGCGCGCGCTTCGTCAGGGTCGAAGTCGCCGACTATGGCCAGGCTCGCGTTGTTGGGCGTATAGAATCGTCTGAAGAACGACTTCACGTCGTCCAGCGATGCGTTGTCCAGGTCTTCGGGGGAGCCTATGGTTGTCCAGTTATAGGGGTGGGGCGCGGGGAACGCGGCAGGCTGGAGAAGCATATGCGCCATGCCGTAGGGTCGGTTTTCGTAGTTCTGGCGACGTTCGTTTTTCACGACATCTCTCTGAACGTCCAGCTTGCGGTCGGTCAGCGCTTCGAGCAAGTAGCCCATCCTGTCGGATTCGAGCCAGAGGATGAGTTCGAGGTAGTTGGAGGGAACATCCACCCAGTAGTTGGTGCGGTCTGGGGTGGTGGAGCCGTTGAGATTGGCTCCGACCTTCTGGAGCGGTTCAAAGAAGCTGGTGTCGTGGTGCTTCGACCCCTCGAACATGACGTGCTCGAACAGGTGGGCGAAGCCGGTCTTGCCCTGATCTTCGTTCTTGGAGCCGACATGATACCAGAGATTCACCGAGGCTACGGGGAGCGAGTTGTCCTGGGACAGGATCACGTCGAGTCCGTTGGAAAGCGTAAATTTATCGAAGGCAATAGAAATCATAGAGTCTTCCAATCGTGCGGTTCTGCTGGGATAGGCGCGGCCTTCCGCGCCTGCCGTCGTCCTGATTATAACACCAGTGGGGACGGGGTATTGGCAAGATGGCAGTTTCACCGTTATCAGTGTGAGTAGGGTTAGTTCTTCAGAAACACACGTACTGCACAATAATTCCCAGGGTCATTCGGTTATCCTCCTCAACATAGACTCTCACTCTGTTTCCCGGGTTTCGACATTTGATTGAAAGCGTCTCTTGCCCTGACGAAAGAGGCTTGGGCAGAGATTATCTGATAACTGACGTCTGAAAACTTATAACCGAAAGACCCTGCAATAATTCCCAGGGCGTTTTCAAAGTCAGTAATCAGCCGGCGCGGTCGAATCAGCCCGAACATGATAGAAAAGCTCGATTCGACCCGGTTGCATATACCTGGATTTATAGTTGCCGAGTGATCCGCTGGGCATACGCTGGGGGATTAACGGGGAGACGCTGGGGGGACGCTGGGGCCATTTTCATCCAGCGTTTCCCAGCGTTTCCCAGCGTTTGTAGCTAAGAGAATTTTTTCTCGCGCATGGGAACGTGATCGATAAGGTCAGGTTTATGGATAATCTGTCGCGAAAGTTGTTTTTCATGCGTACATTATAGCGCATTGAAGGCATATTTGTGTAGTAGATGGGAGAAGATTGTAAAAGACTCGTTACGACGCTGTCCCCTGTCTTGTAGTGGCAGGCGCTGAACCTGATCACCCTCACCCCAACCCTCTCCCTCAAGACGGGTGATGCACATTGTGTAAGTCCTTTAACAATTGAAGAGCGTAGCTAACGCCAGGTCAGGACGACCGAAGTGGCGATTCAACCATATGCCCACGTTGAGAGCGGCCACCTTGGCCGCCACTCGACTCAACAGTCCCCACTTGCTGCGAGCGCGTGGGAACTGAAGGCCAAACACCTCCTCCAACTGTCCATTGACGGTCTCCACCACCTGTTTGAGACTGCAATGCCGCCGTCTGGCCAGCTCCGACTCGCTCCCGACATAGTTTTTAGGGGTCAACACTCTCGCTCCATACTGTTGTCGCCAATGTGTCTGCCACAGGGACCCGAAAAAGCCGTTGTCTCCAAGATAAGGCTCTGAGATTGGCCTGCCAACGGCATATCTTGGCCATATGGGGCCGGTGGCTCCAACATATCTGTTGCCATTTCGTCGGATGGGAAGGTCCTGGGCCTGGCGGGGTATTCCCATCCAGTCATTGCGCCAACACAGAAAACTCTCCGCCACCCAGCGGTCTTCTGTGCTGGCTGGCGCGATCAGAAAGCCGGTTATCACGCCCCGGCGCGATACCGATAAAAGCAGTTTGCAGCCATAGTAAAAGCGCCTGTCGCTTCCACCCTTTCCTATGGCCGACTCGTCTCCAAACAGACGATGGCGATCTCCTCGACACATCCGGGCCAGCGGTACAGGAACGCTGTCTATCGCCTGATACGCTGAGGCATAGGCTCCCAGTTCCTCAGCCACCGCACCGGACAATGCTATGACAACCCCGCACAGGTCTCGGCTGCGACGATTGAACGCGCTCTGAGTGTGCATGTTGGGAAAGTAGCCTCGCCAATGCCCTGACACATGACGAACGAAAGCGCGCTCGGAAGTCCCAAACTACTGACAGCACAGCATCAGAGTAAGGACCTCGCTGTCAGACAGTACAGGGCGTCTGCCAGGACGAACCGGCTTGTGGCAGCCATAATGTCGCTTATAGAGGTCGTCAACTATCGTGTACAATGCCGTCAGGAAAGCGTCAAAGTCTAAGGTCATCGCCAGCCTCCTTTGGTCGGGTAAGGCCAGCGTACACCATTCCTTGACGCTTTCTGTGTTCTTCACTTGGTAATGTGCATCACCCGTTCAAGGGAGAGGGGGCTTTTGCAATTCTCTTTAGATGAGGAAACTCAGGCAGGCTTTGCAAAGGGTCTGCAATAATTCCCAGGGTCATTCGGTTATCCTCCTCAACATAGACTCTCACTCTGTTTCCCGGGTTTCGACCTTTGATTGAAAGCGTCTCTTGCCCTGACGAAAGAGGCTTGGGCAGAGATTATCTGATAACTGACGTCTGAAAACTTATAACCGAAAGACCCTGCAATAATTCCTGAAAAAGTTGACAACTATTGGATTCAAGCGTAGTGTGTCAAAGAATCCGAGAGAGACTGCGGGTCTAGTGGAATTGAAGCGGTCTCCTGAAATGATAGGAGGACAAGTATGTCTAGTTTGCGATTGCGTAGTTTGGCGCTAACTTTGCTTGTTAGCGTAATCGGGGCTGTTGTCCTGATGGCTTGCAGCAGCAGCGAGCCACAAGTCATCGAGAAGATCGTCGAGGTCGAGAAGATCGTCGAGGTTGACAGGCCCGTCGAGGTCGAGAAGATCGTCGAGAAAGAGATCATCAAGGAGATCGTGAAGGAGGTCGAGGTACCGGCTATCCAGTCGGAGATTACCCAGGCCGCGTCTTTCACCGAATACTTCCAGAACCCGATGAACGCCAAGTACGGCGGGACATTCAAGTGGGGTGGCAGGGCGAAGCCGTCAATGTACGACTTCCACCAGTCGCCGACCCACAATAATCTGACGGCGCAGCAGCCGATGTACAACGGCGTTGTACAGTTCGATCCTCGCGACGGCGGGCTGACCGTAGCCCCGGACCTGGCAACGGCGTGGGAAGTCTCAGACGACGGCAAGGAATACACTTTCACGCTGCGTCGCGGTGTGGAGTGGCACGACGGCCCGCAGTTCGAGTGCGGCGGCGGAGCGTTCACAGCTAACGACGTGGTGGCCACGTACAACCGCATAATTGACCCGCCCGAAGGCATGATAAGCCTTCGGAAAGAGTTGATGGTTGACGGCGCGGACCTCCGCGAGATCGTCGCCATTGACGACCACACCGTGAAGTTCATCCTCGGAAGCCCGCGCACCACACTGGTGCCAGCGCTGGCAAGCGGATGGAACATGGTCGTGTCCGAGAAGTACCTGGATTGCGTCAACAACAGTATGCGCGACTCGGCATTCATTCCTGGCACGGGGCCATTCATTCTTACCGAGCACACCCCGGGTGAAAGCTGGAAGATGGATCAGAACGTTGACTACTTTATCGAGCACCTGCCCTACTTCGACAAGCTGGATCTCGCCGCGCTGGCGCAGGCGCAGGCCCGCGCCGCGGCCGTTTACGGCGGCCAGGTTGACGCGGTGATGCAGATTAGCAAGGAGGATATGCAGCGAGCGTGGGATGACCCCGCGAAGTATCACTCGCAGATAGGCAACTTCTTCAACGGCCACATCTTCGCCTTCAACGCCAATCGGCCTCCATTTGACGACGTGAGGCTACGCAGGGCAGTCCACCTCGTAGTGGACAAGATGACACTGCACGAACTGACCTCCAAGACCAGCTTCAATGGCGAGGAGCCGGGAGGATGGTTCCTTCCCGACTGGCAGACTGGCGGATCGCCGTACTCCCGTTCCGGCGAAGAGCTTGCGGTGATTCCGGGGTGGCGCGTGCCAACGGCAGAGGACATCGCCGAAGCCAAGCGTCTGATGGCTGAAGCAGGGTATCCCGACGGGGCCGGACTCAACATCTCGTTCCTGCAGCGAGGCAGCCAGCCCAGCGCGGCCATCGCAGCGATCCAGGACATGATCAGGAAGAACCTGAACGTGGAGATGGAGATCGAGCTCACGGACGAGGGTGGATACTACGACAGAGTGCTCAACAAGGACTTCGACACGACTGGCACATTCACCGCAGCCGAGATCATTGATCCGGGGCCGTGGTTCACCCGGTTCCTGGCCGACGGCGGAAGCTGGAACTACGGCGGCTGGTCGGACCCGAAGACCGACGCGTTGATGAAGCAGATCAACGAGGAGCAGGATGTTGACAAGCGCGTCGAACTGGTCCGGGATATGCAGCTACTGCTGGACGAGGTTGTGCCGATCATGCTGTATAACTACCACGGCGGATACGACATCTACCGGACCTACCTCGGCGGACCGGGCATGACCGATATGTACTTCGGCGGATACAACTCTATGCACCGCCGCTGGACACATATCTGGTTCGAACGCGAACGCGAGTAAATATAGCCCCATAATCGGACTGACCACTCTCTGCGGTCGTTAGATGGTCGCAGGGTTAATTCACCAAGTTGTTGGAGTGACACATCGGGAGGCCTTAGGCACACGCTGAAAGCCTCCCCCTTCACCTTACCATGAGCAAGTACATACTCCGCAGACTAATCATGACCATTCCCACGCTGGTGGTCATTTCGATAATCATCTTCATAGTGTTGCGCGTTATCCCGGGCAACATTGTGGCGACGATGTTAGGTGGTGGCGGCGGCGGTGGCGGCGAGGGCGTGCAGATGGTTGACCCTGCCGCGATTGAGAAGCTGATGGAGGACCTGAGGCTGGACCGCCCGCTGTACGAGCAATACGCGCATTGGGCCAGGGGGATACTGACCGGAGACCTGGGGGACTCGTTCTTCAGGGGCCAGCAAGTCTCCGAGATGCTGCGGAACCACGGTCCTGTAACCCTTCAGATCTCCATAATGGCGATTGCCATCTCGTGGGTAGTGGGATTGCCAATCGGCATTCTGAGCGCCGCGCGACAGGACTCGTTGATGGACTACTCGACGAGGTTGTTCGTTGTGCTGTTCCTTGCGGTTCCATCTTTCTGGCTGGCCGCTCTGATTGTCCTGTTCGGTGTGATGATTTTCGAATACTACCCGCCTTTGTTCTATTCCCACATCTGGGACGATCCGGGGGCAAATTTGGCCAAGACAACGGCCCCTGCCATAGTGATTGGGCTTGGTATGGCAGCCATGATCGCCAGGATGGCCAGGTCGTCAATACTGGAAGTGCTGAGAGAGGACTACGTCCGGACCGCGATGGCCAAGGGCCTCGCCAGCCGGGTCGTCATGTGGCGGCACGTAATCAAGAACGCGCTGCTGCCGGTTATCACGATTGCGGGCATTATGATGGGATTCACGCTGGGCGGCTCGGTCGCGGTCGAGTACGCATTCGCCATCAACGGGCTCGGCGTCACCATGCTCACAGCTATCATAGACAAAGACTTTAACGTCGTTCAGAATCTGGTCATGATCTACGCGTCCGCCTTTGTTCTGATAAACCTGCTTATAGATCTTTCATACGCCTGGGCAGATCCCAGGATACGTTACGAATAGGGACAGTTTAGCCCGGAACCGACGGCAGACATTCGATGCAGACATCTTCAGCTCCAGCAAGTACCGCCATCACGTCGTTGAGTTCGGGGTGGGTTCGAGGTTACCTGCGCTTTCAGCGCAACAAGCCGCTCGGCGCGATCATGGGGATCATTATCCTCATCATCGTACTGATGGCGGTGTTCGCGGATTTCGTAGCGCCGTATGATCCGCTTGATACAGCGCCGCTGATGGCCCGGGAAGCGCCGGACCGGATTCACTGGATGGGATACGACGAGGTTGGCCGCGATGTACTCAGCCGCGTGATATTCGGCTCAAGAGTCTCACTCATCGTTGGCATTACGTCAGTCGTGTTCGGAACGACAGTAGGGTCGCTATGGGGATTGGCGAGCGGTTATCTCGGCGGCAAGTTCGACCTCGTCACGCAGCGCGCCGTTGAGGTGTGGATGAGTTTTCCGAGCCTGGTGCTCGCGCTGTCGCTGCTGGTAGTTCTGGGAGCGGGACTGCACACAGTAATCATCGCCGTCGCGTTCACGAGGGTCCCATACGGCGTTCGTGTGATCAGGTCGGTCGCAATCGCGGTCAAGGAATTTATGTACGTTGACGCCGCGCGGTCGGTCGGATCGTCGGAACTCAGAGTGATGATGCGGCACGTTCTGCCAAACTGTATCGCTCCGTTCCTGATAATCCTGACCGCGCATATCGGCACGGCAATCGTCGTCGAAGCGTCACTGGGATTCCTGGGAATCGGGATACCTCCGCCGACCGCATCCTGGGGCAATATGCTCGGAAGCGCGGTGGGACAGGCGATCAATCCACACTGGTGGAGGATCGTGTATCCGGGCGTGGCGATTGTGATTACCGTGCTCAGCTTCAACATATTCGGTGACGCGATAAGGGACGTGCTCGACCCCCGCCTGCGTGGATCGGAAGCGCAGTAGGCTTTCTCACTGATGGCCGCTAACTGAAAAGAGAGCCGAAGGCGTAAATGCCTTCGGCTCTCTGCATTGCATTTCAGGCAGTTTCGCCTACAGGGCTGTCTTGGGGATGTCCTTGGTCGGGTCGAAGAACGGCACACGAACCACTTCGGCGTCCACGACGCCGTCCCCTGGCAGTTGGACTTTTACACGAGTCCCGCGCCTCCAGTGGGAGCGCGGCATTACGGCCAGCGCAATGTTGGACCCAACGTTCGGAGACCAGAATGCGCTGGTCACATAGCCAACGTCGTCGCCTGAGTCATTATCCTTGACGAGGTAGAAGTCCTCGTTGTACCAGACAATAGGCTCTCCTCCGACCCTGAGGCCGACAAGACGCTGCTTGACTCCCTCTTTCTCGACTCTCGCCAGCGCGTCTTTTCCTATGAAGTCGTCTTTGTTCAGATCAACCTGCCAGCCGAGCCGTACTTCAAACGGGTTGTTCTCTATGTCCATGTCCTGCCCGTAGGACAGGATTCCCGCCTCCAGCCGACGGATGTGGCTGGGGGCTATGACGCGCAGGTTGAATTCCTGCCCCTGCTCCAGGATGTACGGCCAGACGTCGTCGGCGTACAGTATGGCGTCGTGCAGGTAAATCTCGAAACCCACCTCGGCGGAGAAGCCTGTCCGCGAAATCGTGACCGGATGTCCGTTCAGCGTTTCGTGAATGAGGCCGTAGTACGGGATTTCCCTTATGTGAGTCCCGAACATCTTTTCCATCAGCGGCGCCGACTTCGGACCCTGTATCTGAACCGGAGACACGTCAATCTCGTGGATGTCAACGTCGAGCTTGGCAAATGAGTTGACTCCCTGTGCCTAGAGCAGCAGGTCGGAGTCGGAGATGCTGAACCAGAACTCGTCGTCGGCCACCCGAAGCAGCACGGGATCGTTGATAACGCCGCCGTACTGGTTGCAGAGAATCACGTAGCGGGCCCGCATCGTCGGCAGGAGTGAGTGTACGTCTCGGGTAATCATCAGGTTCACGAAATCTGCGGCGTCGGGACCCTTTACCCGAATCTGACGCTCGACTGCCACGTCCCATATACTGACGTGTTCGGTCAGGTACTTGTACTCCTCCAACAGCCCCCCATTCTCCGGCTTGATATACGCGCGCGGGTGATACAGGTGGTTGTACGTTGTATAGGCCCAGCAGCCGGCCGCCTTTGACAGGTGCCACCACGGGGATTTCCTCACGCGAGTGGAAATCAGCATTTGGGCGTCGCTGTTTCCGCTCTGTCGGAGGTTAATCGGCAATTCACGACGTTTGAGACCATCAATTACCAGAGTCTGCGCCATCTAAGTACCTCCAGTTGTACGGCTCTTTTGCTGCTTCTAAAAGATAGATCGCGAGAGGTTGGACTATACAGCATCAGGTGGGTAAAAGTGTGGATGCGCCGACACAATATCGCTAGCCGATTTCGGGTGTAAGTGGCGTCAGTCCGCGTTCGCGAGTCTCTATGCCGGAGTCAGGCCAGGTCTGCGGATTCCAGAATAGCCGGGATGCGCGACTCCCAACCGATAGCCATGATGTGTGTCCCGTCGCACATATCGCGCACCTCGCGGATGAGACGCGAGGTTATCTCGACGCTAGTCGCAACCCTGTTCCGGGCAGCATCCATCTCATCAATGACGCTCTCAGGCACACTCACGCCCGGCAGCTTGTCGTTAAGAAAGCGCGCCATACGCGCCGACTTCAAGACAATCATTCCGGCGAGCACCGGAACGCCGAATCCTCGCGCCGATTCCATGAACTTCTCGAACAGCGCCGCGTCGTAAACAGCCTGAGTCTGAAAGAAAGCCGCTCCCCGACTGACTTTATCCTCCATGCGGGCGAGTTCGACCTCGAGGTCATCGGTGCCCGGATTGGCTACGGCTCCGGCGAACAGGGAGGGCGCACCCTTGAGTTCGTTGCCATACATATCGGCGCCCGCGTTCATCGCGGTAACGGCCTCAAGCAGAGTCTCGGCCCTGAGGTCGAAAACGCCCACGGCATCGGGGTGGTCGCCGCGTCCGGGCGGGTCGCCGCTCATGCAGAGGACGTTGTTGATGCCGAGCGCGGATGCCGCGAGCAGTTCACCCTCGAGCGCGATACGATTGCGGTCGCGCCCAGTTACTTGCAGGATCGGCTCGATGCCCCTGTCGAGCATAACGTGCGCCGCCGCAATGGGCGCCATCGTCATATTGGCCCCGGCGGAGTCGGTCACGTTGAAGGCGTCCACCATGCCGCTCAGGGCTTCAGCGTGTCTGAACAGAAGGCCCAGGTCGGTGCCTTTGGGGGGATTCAGTTCGGCAGTCACCACGAACCTGCCCGACTTCAACGATTCGGCAAAAGTCTGCAACAAAGCCTCCCTCGTCTAACGACTCACCACTCAGGCTATATCGAAGGTCGTTTCGCCCTTGTCCAGCACCCTCTTGACATCGGTCGCGAATTCCACAAGCTCGGACTCGTCAGGCACGCCCGTCGAGTTGAGCTTCTCTTTGAACTTCTGAAACAGCCAGTCTTCCTCGCGACCGTGGGGGAACTCGAAGAAATCGCGGTCGAACTGCGGCAGCTCGCCGGAGCCGAAGTCCCCCTTGCCTTCGATTGAGTATCCCTCCAGATTGTCGGTGCCTTTTCCGAGCACCTCGCCGGTCTCGACGTAATGCTCCATGACCGGCTTCATCCCGTACCGCTGAATCGGGCAGACTATCATGCAGACCGCGCAGCCGTGGTAGGTAACCATCACGGGCCGGCAGCGGTCGTAGTTCAGCTTGTTTCTCTCTACTCCCCGCCACCAGACCTTTTCCCTGGGAATCGCGCGTCCCGGACAGCGGTTGACGCAGACCTGGCATTCCTGGCAGAACTTGTGGATACCGTAGTCGACAGGCTGGTCGTAAGTAAGCGGCGCGTCGGTTGTTATTAGCATCAGCCGGGAGCGAGAGCCAAAATGTGGGGACAAGAGTTGGCCGTTGGCGCCGAGTTGTCCGAGGCCCGCGGCCACGAACAACGGTATATATGGGCCGCTGTAGTCGCTTCCGTCGTGGATCTGTGCCCGGTAGCCTTTCGACCTGATGTAGTCGGCCAGTTTCAGGCACATAGACTGCTGGACTTCGTAGGTGTCGAAGCGGGCCTGGTCGGCCCCGAGGCTGGGTCCGTCCTGCGTCCTGACGTAGTCCTGCTCCATTGCGAGGCAGATTGCGCGCTCGAACCTGGACCAGCGTTTCTTGCTGATGAACGTGTAGCGGCGGTCGTGTCTTGTGAAGCCCACCTCCCCAAAACCCAGATCGCGCGCCAAGTTGCGGATGTCGTCCGTGAGGTCTTCCCCCGGCATTGACGTTCCCATGGGTTCTATCTCGCCAGAGATGAGGGACGCCTCATACATAGGCTCCATGCGCTTTTCCTGGACTTTGCGTACTTCAGTTATGTCCCCGGGCTGGGACGCCCACGCCCACTGACGGTCGGCGGACTTATCTATGGCCTGAGTGTCCAGTGGGTATTCCCTGCTGTAGAAAGCGACGTCCACGGGTTTCTGAGGGACACCGGGAACGGTGGCCAAGTCTTCGGCGACGGGGATCTCTATGTAGGGATCTCCGTCTCTCCTGCCGGGTCTCTTTACCTTGTGGCTTATGGACTTGGGCATTTGCTTCCCATCCCTTCCGCGAGTGTAGTGTAGTGTGGAGTGTACGCTTTTTAGGTCTGTGCGACAACGGGTTCGCGGGGTTCGCTTCGTCCCGTCCGTCCTACTGGGACTGAGGCTACACCTTCATATTGCCGCCTCGCGGGTCGTACAGTGGCTCCTGCGCGACCGTCGCCTGAAGACGCTCGCCGAAGTACAAGATATCAACGCTTGTTCCGACCTCGGCGTAATTCACGGGCAGGTAACCATACACGATACCGCGCCCAACCGAATGGCCGTAGTTGGCGCTCGATACGTAACCCAGCGCCCGGTCTCCGTCCAGAATTGGTTCCTTGCCCATGACGACAACGGCGGGATCGTCCAGCGTCATGCAGCACAGCTTACGCGTGAGTCCCTGCGCGCGAATGTCTCTCAGAGCGTCCCGGCCAATGAAACCGCCCTTCCTCATTCTGACCGCGAAACCTATGCCCGCCTCGTATGGATTGTACTCGGTGTGGATGTCGTTGCCCCAGAGACGGTATCCCTTTTCAAGCCTCAACGAGTCGAATGCGCCGCCGCCGGCTGCGATAACCCCAAGCGACTGACCCGCCTCCCACAGAATGTCCCACAGTCTCAACCCAAGCTCGACGGGAGCATATATCTCCCATCCAAGCTCCCCGACGTAAGAGATTCGCAGGGCGAGCGCGGGGACTTCCGCTATCACTATCGGCTTGGCGGTCATATAGGGGAATCCATCATTGCTCAGGTCATCGTCGCTGACCCGGCTCAACAGATCCCGCGCTCTCGGCCCCCACAAGCCGACACAGCATTGCGCCGAGGATATGTCGGCAATCGTGACCGAGCCGTCATCGGGCAGGTGGAAACGGATCCAGTCCAGATCGTGGAGTCCCATCGCTCCGCCCGTTACCACCATGAAGCGGTTCTCACCCAGGCGGGTTACCGTCAGGTCGCACTTGATACCGCCCCGGGGCGTGAGCATGGACGTATATGTAATAGTCCCGACCGGCTTGTTCATCTGGTTGGTAGCCAGACGCTGGAGAGCGTTAAGCGCTCCGGGGCCGGTCACCTCGAACTTGGCGAATGGAGTCAGGTCGAACATGGCAACCCGTTCTCGAGTGGCCGCGTGTTCGGCGGCGACCGTCGGCGACCATTCCCGGGCCTCCCAGCCGTCACGCGATTCGCCCGCGACGCTCAGGGAGTCGAGCAGGCCCTCGTTCGCGTCGTACCACTGAGGACGCTCCCATCCGGCATTCTCGAAGAAGACGCCGCCCAGTTCCCGCTGTCGCGTATAGAACGGCGTCAGCCGGAGGTTTCTGGGGTGGTCTATCTGCTGCTGTGGGTGGATGATGTCGTACACCTCGCGGTACTGCTGGGCGGCGCGCGCGCGGACGTAGGAGCGGCTGTGCGCGTGAGGGTGGAAGCGTCTTATGTCGCACTCTCGAAGGTCGGCGGTCGGCTCAGCGTTGACTATCCACTCGGCGACAGCCTTGCCGACGCCTCCGGCGTGGGTAATCCAGACCGCCTGCGCCGACCAGAATCCGCGAACACGAGGGGATTCGCCGAGTACGGGAAATCCGTCAGTCGTGAACGAGAAGAGGCCGTTGAACTTTCGGGTCAGTCCCACGCCCCTGAGGCCGGGCAGCGCTTCGCCCGCAGCCGCCTTCGCCTTCTCGAAATGAGTCGGAGTGAATGGCATCTCGGCGGGCGCGATTGACGCTTCTTCGTGATCAAGAATGTCATCGACTTCCACTATAAGGGGTTCGTGGCTGTATGAGCCAATGCCGTAGGATTCCCCGACCTGACGGAAATACATCGCCTCGTCCTGGTGGCGCAGAATCGGCTGCGAGATTTCCTCGGTCGCGCCCGCCAGTTCCTGAACTGGTGTCGTAACAGCGTAGAGGTGTTGCATAGGAGACAGCGGTATGGACACCCCGGCCATGCCTCCAACGCGCGGCGCCCATATACCCGCGGCGGAGACGACAAGTTCTGTCTCGATTTCGCCATGCGTGGTGTGAACCGCCTTGATCCGCCCGTTTGCGACGCCGAATCCGGTGACCTTGACGTTTGCGTAGAAGGTCGCGCCGTTCCGCTCCGCCTCTCGTGCCATCGCCTCGGCCGGCCTTGTTGCCTTCGTCTGTATGTCGGACGGGACGTACAGCGCGCCCAGGATACGCTCGGACAGCATGGGAATCAGGTCGCGCGCCTCGTTGGGGCTTATCAGGTGCGCGTCCACGTCCCAGCTCATGGCGTATCCGGCCTTGCGTTTCAGGTCAACCAGACGCTCGGGCGTCCACGCAACCTCGAGGCTGCCCACGGACTTGGCGCACGGCTCACCGTCCAGTTCCAACTGTTTCCACAGGTCCACGGTGTAGCGCGCGAAGCCCGTCATGGTTTTGGAGGGGTTGACCTGGAAGACAAGCCCGGGCGCATGAGACGTGGAGCCGCCAGTCTCGAACAGCGGCCCCTGCTCGACTACCACGATGTCTTTCCAGCCGAGCTTCGTCAGGTGGTACGCCACACTGCAACCCGCGATACCCGCGCCTATGATGACCGCTCTGGCGTGCTTCGACAACGTGACATTCGCCATATCGGATGCCTCCCGCGCCAGATCTTGTATAGAGCCAACTCAATTCCAGATTGTCGAAACGGGCCGCAAATATAAAGTGGTTCATTATGAGCGCAGTCCGCGATTTATGCAAGCGAAAATCGCATGGTAACCGTCCCACAGGCGGTGTCAGGTATCTTCATACGACAGGGGGCACCCCGAAGAGCGTCGCCCCTGTGAATAGTCAGGGAACCTCTACATCACCGAACCCGTGTCACTCGCACCATGAAGTTGCGTACATCTGGCTCACTGGCGCGAGCTGCATCAACGACCTTGGCGAGTACCCAGCCCACCGCGCTCGGCGTCCACTCAGGCAGCGTGACGGACACGCCGAGACCTGATTGCGGAGAAACGGGGTAATACGGTGTCTCGACCGGCGACTTGACCATGTGCCGCTCAGGCACGGCTACCGCCGCTCCGAACTCGAACCGTCCATAGTTCCTGTGCTGGGCTGGCGACCAGCTCGGATTCGGCATGGCCCCCGAGCAACTCGTGGTCGAAGGCGATGACCGCATCTACTCTCGACTTCGAGGTAATGTTGAACCAGTTGAGCACAGACGCAAGATAGCCAGCACAGGACACTGTACCGGTCTCCAGGCTAATTGCCGTCACCTGGAGCCCGGACAACTCGACGACTCCAAATCGGCAGAGCGCGTCACTGAAGCACTGAACCAATGCCGGCAGCGCCAGAACCGGCTCGGTACTTCTCCGGCGTATCGGCAACGCTGACCAACCTGAGCGCGGCACTGTCGGTGGCTCCACTGGCTCGACGGCCCCAACCCCCAGACCGACCTGCGCCCATCCAATTCGGGACGTATCAATACCGGCGGTTAGCTCTGCCTCCTCCATTGCCCATAGCAACGGGCGGTCGCTTGACCTGGACGCCCAGCTCATCAATTCAGCCCGCTCTCTGAAAACGCTATGGAGGTCCTCTTCCTCGGAATCAATGATCGGCAGATCCGTGCGCTCAGAGAGTTTCCCGAAAGCCTCAATGAATAGCGTCGGCATGACTACTAATCTCCGTAACCGGGTCCGGGCGGACGGCAGGCACCGTTGTGAGAGGCTCCATTGTGGCAGGCGCAGCCGTGGCCCGTGGACGGCGGCACGTCCAGGGCGGGGTTCATGTCGAAGAATCCGACCGGCTTTATGCTGAACCCGGTGTAGCCCACCGGCATGACGGGCCAGTCCTCCGGCCTTGTAACGTGCGTCATCCCAAAACTGTACCAGATGACTACATCGGTGTTTTCGATGCTGCGGTTTGCCTTTGTCCAGGCGGGCAGACCGTCTCCTCCCGGATGCTGGTTTACGTAATCTCCCGCCGCGGCCTTCTCGTCGGGCGCGTAGGGAGTCACCCACAGGTTCTTTGTAATGAAAGCGGCCCTGCGTGTTACGCAGGCATCGGCGTCGAGCATGGCGAGCGTGTTGTCGCCAGGCATGAGCTTGTAGGCTGTGGGCTGCTCGAGCGAGTTGCGGGCAGACTGGTTGGAGATCATCCAGTACCTGGAGCTCGGGGGGTTGACCATCCGCTGAGCCTCGGACTCGGTGCGCAGCGGCGTTTTCTCGGCGTAGAAGGCGTTGCCTTGAGGATTGTCGGGGCCGCGCGGCTCCGAGACCACGTTGACCTCATAGACGGAGTTGTCCGGGCCGTCAACGCTCATGTCTAGGCGGACATTGAAGAAGTGCTGGTGAATAGCCCCGTTGAGTTGAGGCGCCACCAGGGTTCCATATTTGGGCGTCTCTCCGGGCGCGACCGTGGATGTATGGATGATGCCGGTGTACTTGACCTCGTATTCTATGCCGCCGTCCTGGTAGAAGTACCAGTAGATGCCGTACTCATAATTGCCGACCGTGGCGATGAACGAGACAACCAGCCGCCTCGATCTTCTCACCTCGACCTGTCCGGTACGCCAGTCGGTGTGCTTCCAGAGAATTCCGTAGTCTTCCTCGTGCATACAGATGGCGTTAGGGATTTTCACCGGGTTGCCATGGCTGTCGTGCAAATCGGCGTCAAAGTAGTATATCTCGCCCAGACAGTCGCATCCCAGCATGAGCGAGTTGGCCAGCATTCCGATGCCGTACTCGCCGAGGTCAAAGGCGTTGCGCCTGAAGTTGTGGGCGCGCGGGTCTCCGTAGGGAACGACCATCTCGGAAAGAGCGGCGCGGTACATCACCGGACGCACCCTGCCCTTGTCCTCGTAGCCCACGCAGTACAGAACCAGCCCTTCGCGCGGGTTGAAGCCGACCCTGAGGCTCCACTTCTGCCAGGAGACCTTGTTTCCCTCGACGCGGAAGCTGGGCCCCTCGGGCTGGGTTATCTCCAGTGGCTTCAGATCCTGCCGAAAGTCCCGCGTGAACTCGCCAGCGTAGTTGCCGTCGTTCGGAGGAAGGGGGAGGACGCCGTGATCCTCTACGCGAAGCACCTCCATGCGGTTCAGGTCAATCACAGGGATAAGCCCTTCGATGGGACGGGCGTATCCGTTGTCGTTGATACTTGTCTTCAGCCAACACCGAGCGAAGACAAGACGCAGCCCTTTCTCTTCCTCGATGCCGAAGTTCCCGGCGGACCAGGCGTCCACCATAACCAGGGCGGTCTCAGTGATACCCCTCCTGGCCAGCGCCTCAATGAAATCGGGATTGGACTTCACAGCGGCCTCGCACTCCGCGAATTCGTCAAGAGTGATTCGAGGCTGGACGCCCGGAATATGCTTCCATGACGTTACCTTCTGATCCGTCAGCGAGACGATAGCCTCATGGGTCTTGCTTGTGCGATTGTCGAAGACGATGAAGAACGCTTCCCGCTCGAACGGGTCACCTTCCCTATAACTCAGAACCTTCTCTTTGGGCGGCTCGTTGAGGGTAACCGTCTCGAAGCGCGTCCGGTCGTCGAGTCTGCGCTCGGCTTTCAAGATAGCTACCGCGCGGACGATCTCGTCAGCCGTCAGAGAATCAAGGGGATGGCTCAGCGCAGTCTGGACATCGGCCCGTGCCGGTGGATTGGCGGTGATGGTCATGGGAATCTCCTGTTGTAGCATAAAACATTTCGGGTACGGACTGTACCGCAATGTACGAATGGCCGCCGGTCACTGTCAAGCCTCACTGCCATGGAACCAAGGGCAATCGCATCTAAATTTCAGGAGGCCGGACAGTGGCCGTTGGACTTTCCGCGCCGACCGTCATAGCTGGGCTGGGTTGTGGCCGCTACCATCGCCATCCGGCGTCCGGCAAGACGGCTTCTCCCAGTACGGGACGGGTTTCGTCACGTCTGTACACTCTGGACACCTGGCGGGTTTTCTGTTCGTCGCCGGCAGGGAATGCCGTGAAGCGCATAACTCTCTCTTCCCGCGGTTCCGGCTGCGGTCGGATGAGTACGTCAACGCGGCCTTGCTGGACGGTAACCCGGATGGTTCGCTCAATATCGTATTTTAGAAAGGACCTGCTTGGATCGCTGTCCACTTCCGCCAGATATAGGGTGTAGATGTGATGCCAGAATTGGTCGGTGAAATCGGCTTCCCGCGCGGCGGTATTGCTTAAGAAGTCGTTTGGAGATATGGATGGGGGCTCAGCTATGGCACAAGTTCGGAGCGCCTGCATCCATCCCCGCATTCTGGTACACTGCGCATACCACGAATGCAAACAGCCCAAACTCAGAATTCGCTATTATTGGGAGAGTCGAATTATGGTATTCGGAGACGGAGCAAGCATCTACCGCAGCCTCGGCGTCAAGCCTGTCATTACCGCATCCGGCTCGACGACAATGTATGGCGGCAGTAAGCTCAGGCCGGAGGTTCTCGACGCGATGGAAAAGACGTCGGCCACCATGGTCAACATAGACGACCTGAACGTCGCGGCGGGCAAGGTCATCGCGGAGATAACAGGGGCCGAAGCCGGACTGGTCACCTCCGGCTCAGCGGGCGGGCTGGTGCTTCAGGCCGCTGCGGTCATGGCCGGAAACGACCCTGCCAGGATGGTCCGTCTTCCGAATGCGGACGGCCTGAAGAACGAGATAATAATGCACCGCAGCCAGCGTTTCCCCTACGACCAGTGCTACACCGCGACGGGAGCGACCATAGTTGACATAGGCGACGGGCGTCGCTGCCATCCCTGGGAACTCGAGGCGGCCATCAACGAAAACACGGCGGCCGTCGCCTACCTGTTCTCAGGATTTATATCGCGGCGCGCTATACCGTTCGAGCAGGTTGTCGAGATAGCGCACGACCACGACCTTCCCGTGATAGTGGACGCCGCCTCATACCTGCCGCCGAGAGCGAATCTAACGCGGTTCATCGAGGCGGGCGCGGACATGGTGCAGTTCTCGGGCGGCAAGGCCGTGCGCGGCCCCCAGGGCACAGGCATACTTGCCGGACGCGCAGACCTCATCGAGGCCGCGTATGCCAACGCCAGCCCCCACCAGTTCATAGGCCGGGGCATGAAAGTCGCAAAAGAGGAGATAGTAGGACTGGTCGAGGCCCTCCGCATCTTCGCCAACGAGGACGAAGAGAACGAGAACCGAATGCTCGCTGAAATGTGCGAGCAGGTAGTGGACGCGCTTATCGAGATACCGGGACTTGAGGTTTCGGTCGAACACGACGAATGGGACTACCTCACGCCCATCGCGATTCTGCGCTTCACGCGCGATTGGCGTGGCCCGTCCCGCGACAGCGTGCGAGACGCGCTCGCCGCCGGAGATCCGCCCATCTACGTCCACGACATACACAACCCCGACGAACTGGGCGTTGACCCCTTCAACCTGGATGAACGCGAACTGGAAGTCGTCATAGACCGGCTGAGAGAGACACTACTCAGCCAGTGAGGATGCGTGTAAACTGATTACTGACGACCGATAACTTATAAGGGAGGCAAGGCCCTATTTCAACCCGCGCCCCCAGCAGACTCACACTTTCCGATCACATCTCGGACGCCATATCCTCGCGTCTGATTGCACGCGAAAGTTTTTTGTCGCCATACGCGGCGCGCGCTGAGACGAGCCGCGGCAGAGACAAACCGGATTCCCCATCCCCCACCCGTTCCGAGTTCCAGCGCGACCGCGACCGCATTCTGCACACCAAGTCGTTCCGTCGGTTGAAACACAAGACACAGGTCTTCATAGCCCCTCTCGGCGATCACTACGCCACCCGGCTCACCCACACCCTGGAGGTGTCCCAGATAGCGCGGACAATAGCCCGCGCCCTCAATCTGAACGAAGACCTGACCGAAGCGATAGCCCTGGGACACGACCTCGGCCACACCCCGTTCGGTCACGTGGGCGAATACGCCATGGACACTCTGCACCCAGCCGGTTTCAGACATAACCGCCAGAGCCTGAGAATCGTAGAGCAGTTGGAGAAAGACGGTAAAGGCTTGAACCTGATGTGGGAAGTTCGGCAGGGAATACTCATGCACTCCAAGCCGCGCGGCGATTTTCTGGGAGAACGGCCTGTGGAAGACCTGTCTCTGGAAGGCCAGATCTGCCGCATATCCGACGCGGTCGCCTACCTTAACCATGACCTGGCCGATGCGTTCAGGGCCGGTATTCTAACCCCGGATATGCTGCCGCCTGAAGTGCCGGAGGTTCTGGGCGAAACCCACGCGCGGCGTATCAACACTATGGTGGGGGACATTATTGAGAGTTCATGGGATGCTTGCGGCGAAACCAATTCGGCGGAGTCTCCACTCATCAGTATGGGCGAAGAAGTGCGGCGCGTATTTTACACGCTCCGCGAGTTCATGTTCGATAATGTCTATCTGCCCGAATCTCACGGCGCTCTCGGCAGAACCGCCGAAGATATAATGAGTCTGCTATACTCCCACTTCATCGCCAACAGGCGCGAGATATCGCCCGAATATGGACAAAGAAGCAAATCCGAGGACATGGTGGTAGTGGACTATATATCGGGAATGACCGACCATTATGCGATAAGGCTCGCCGAGCGAATAAGGCCCGGAATCGCCGCGCCGTTTACGGAGCGTAGAGTCGTATGACACCACAGGACCGAATAGGTGTCCGCACTGTTGGAAACAAGGTGCGGATGATACGCGAACACCTCGAGGCTATGCAGCGCGACGCGCACGGCCTCGAATATGCTCCGTGGAAAGTCGAGGTGGACGAACTTTGGAAGGATGTTTTCATTAACATTAACAATCTGAATTCGACTGCCCAGCCCGCCGCCCTGGAATCGGTCAAAGAACTCTGGATGACCTATATAACTCACTACAACGTCGGGCTAAACTGAAAAGGACCGTGAATTGAACTCAGAAGAATCCCTTGACCGACACCTGGAACAGCCGCCCGCCCTGGAACAGGCCAGGCGCGCATCCGTAGTGGCGCACAGCGTCGTTATCAAGCTCAAGGAGATGGGACTGCCCGACGAAATGGATGAAGACCTTTCTAAGTTCTGCACCGACCTGGGCGACCTTTGGAGCGCGCAGATTACGCTCGTCTCCCAGGTCGAGAAGTTCTTGAAGGCTCCCCACGATTCCGATACCGCGGGCGACCACCTGGTTGACCTGAAAGCCACAATTGACCATATGGCCTGGCACCTGAAGGCCATCGGCCAGCCGATGGACAACATAACTAACTGGGCATACAGCCAGTCCGAAGCATAGAAAACAGGCAATGAGCGTAACAGACGACATAAAAGCGAAGCTCGACATTGTAGATGTCGTATCCCCGCACGTGTCCCTTCAGAAATCCGGGCGCACGTTCAAGGCCAACTGCCCCTTCCACACCGAGAAGACGCCTTCGTTCGTAGTGAATCCCGAAAGGCAGAGTTGGCATTGTTTCGGCGCGTGTGCTACGGGTGGCGACATTTTCAGTTTCACCATGCGCGCCGAAAACCTCCAGTTCGGAGACGCGCTCAGGATGCTCGCCCAGCGCGCGGGCGTCGAGCTTTCCAGCGCGCCCAACCGTGAACAGTCCAACGCCATCCACAGCGTCAATAACGCGGCGGCGGCATACTTCCAGGAAATTCTGAATTCGGAATCCGGCAAAGTCGCGCGAGATTATCTCGACGACAGGAAAGTCGGCCCACAGGCCAGGGAGCAGTTCAGGCTCGGGCTGAGCGCCGACAGGTGGGACGGCCTTATCCAGTATCTGAGAACTCACGGCTACAAGAAGGAAGACGCGATAGCCGCGGGCCTTATCCGCGAGGGCGACAACGGCAGAGTCTGGGACTTCTTCAGAAACAGGTTGATGTTTCCCATATTCGACCGGCAGGGAAACATAGTCGGATTCGGAGCGCGCGCCCTCGACGACTCCACTCCCAAGTACATCAACACCGCCCAGACGGACACTTTCGACAAGCGAAGCACACTCTACGCGCTCCACTTCGCTAACGCCGAAATCCGTCAGACCGGCGTCGCGGTCATCGTCGAAGGCTACATGGACGCCATAGCCGCACACGAACATGGCTACAAGAACGTAGTGGCGTCCATGGGAACCGCCCTGACCGAAAACCAAGTATCCCAACTTCGCACGCTGGCCCGCGAGTTCGTTCTGGCCCTCGACCCCGACGATGCCGGACAGGAGGCAACGCTCCGAAGCCTCGAATCATCCTGGCACGTGTTCCGCGACGTAATCTCCAGACGCAACGCCGCCAACCAGAGCGTCTTGAACCAGTGGACGCCCCCGACTCTGAAAATCGCCGCCCTGCCGCCGGGCCTCGACCCCGACGCGCTCATACGAACGGACGCCGCCAGGTGGGAGTCCATTATCGCCGACGCCCTGCCGCTTCTGGACTTCGTGATTCCCGCACTCGTCGGGCGCGCCGACCTGAACGTGCCGGACAGCCGCGCCCGGATCGTCTCCGAGCTTGCCCGCCTGATTAACCGGCTGGACGACATGGACCAGCACGACTACTGGCGCAAACTCGCCGACGAACTCGGCGTTCCGCTGGACGTTCTCAGGGCATCCATATCCAGCGTCGGAAACAGGCGCGCCCATGGACGGCGGAACTCCCCGCCCGGGGAGAACGAAGAACAGGGCTTTGAAGTATCCCTTAACGCGCTGAAGTCGCGCGACGCGCAGCCGATTGAAGAGTATGCGCTGAGCCTTCTGCTTCAGAGGCCCGACCTGGTTGAAAACGCGCGCCTCACCAACCCCGAATGTTTCCACCGGACTGAGAACAGAGAGTTGTTTACCGCTCTGCTGTCATACCCTACCATAGAGGAACTTCGCGATAATGTGGATCAGGCGCTAACCGAGCACCTGCGTCGGCTGGAAACGCTGAAGTCGCCCGGCACCGGAATCGAGCGCGCGCTTGCGCAATGTCTCAAGCGGCTGGAACTGCGACATATGCGTGACAGCCAGGAGATGATGCTCGACACCGCCGATATGCGACTTCCTCCACCCAGGGACGTCGAAGACGAGGTGAAGCGAGTCAGCCTGCGAATCAAGGAATTAGAGACGATGACCAGTAGATAGCCGGAGACGTTCACGCCGGAAACTGCGCCAGAGCGTCCCTTTATTTTAATCAGCTATAAACCCAGTAGCGCCATGAGGTTGTGTCAATGAACAGAAGTATCAACTCAGACGGCGGCGATAGTCTTTACGGCAGGGTTATGCCCGAAGCCTCGACGACTGCCGACCTTATCAGAACCACGCGAACCACCGAAGACGGCTTTCAGAAGAGCGAGCACGACAACTCGAACCGCTCGGAGGAAGTTTTCGCCGACATGGACGCTTCGGGTGAGTCCGAAATGCCCAGAATCGGCTTCAACGGCCTGAATTCGGAAGGTGTTCTTGAAAAGGACATCGCCGCCCCCGAGATGATAGACGACCCCGTTCGGATGTACCTCCGGGAAATCGGAAGGGTTGACCTTCTCAAGGCCGCCGAGGAACGTATTCTCGCTCGCCGTTTCGAGGCCAGAAGACATATAAACGCCATAGAGGGAAGTTGGACGTCCCCGGACGGACGCCCTCTCAGAGCCGCCCAGATAGTAACCGACTTCCTGACCGACATATCCGACAACCACTACGTGGTAAGCGCGGTCGCCAGATACCACGGCATCGAGTACTCGGGAAAACTGTCCGAGGTAATGTCGGACCCCGAGCTTCACGACCGGCTCGAGTTGTACGACGCCCGCAACTCCCGCAACAGCCAGGATTCCAAGTTCCTCAAGTTCCTCAACAACAGGCTGTCCGAAGAAGAAGCCTTCGCCTATCTGTCCAAAGCGCTCGAACTGCCCAATGACCACCCCAGGATCCAACAGGTTTACGAATCCCGCGACTCTCTCAAACTTCGTAACAGGCTCGACGGCGAACTTACCGAAGGGCTGGTGGAATACCTCTCCAAGACACTCAATATCGAGCCGGACGACGCAAAGGCCCGCGTCCAGCAATTCTCTCTGAGCAGCCGACTTCTGCCGGCGCAGACCCTGACGGCCATATCCCAGGTGTACCACTCCGTCGAACAGCCGGATCCTGTTCATAACCAGGACGTGATGAACGCCGTCGCCAGATATCCCGGCTCGATTGAGGACGATTCCGGCGACGAAAAGCTCATCAACTTCCTGGCAGAAATTCTGAACATAGAGCCGGAAGAGGCGAGAAGGCGTCTCAACCAGCCGGACCGCATCCCTTCTCCGAACCCCGAAATAACCCAACTCAACGCGCTGCTTGAAAGGCCGGACATAACCGACAGCCTGCAAGCGCACGAACTGGTCTTCCGCAGGCACATAAACGGCATAAAGTATCTCGGCGACGACGCCCAGCAGCACCTGGCGAAAGCCAACCTCCGCCTTGTCGTCAGCGTAGCCAAAAAGTACATAGGACGCGGGATGTCCCTGCTCGACCTGATACAGGAGGGGAACATCGGGCTGATACGCGCCGTCGAGAAGTTCGACTACCGCAAGGGATACAAGTTCTCCACCTACGCCACCTGGTGGATACGCCAGGCGATAACCCGCGCCATAGCCGACCAGGCGCGCACAATCCGCATCCCCGTTCACATGGTCGAGACGATCCACAAACTTCTCAGGGTAACGCGCCGCCTGATCCAGGAATACGGGCGTGAGCCTACCAGTGAGGAGATAGCCCGGAATATGGAGATCCCCACCGAAAAGGTGCGCGAAATTCTGAAAATCTCGCAGGAGCCGGTATCCTTGAACACGCCGATAGGAGAGGAGGAGGACAGCCATCTGGGCGACTTTATAGAGGACACCACCGCGCCCGCCCCTTCCGAAGCCGCCTCACACCAGCTTCTCAAAGAGCACGTCGAAGATGTTCTCGTCAGCCTCAACGACCGTGAGGCCGAGGTGCTCAGAAAACGTTTCGGACTTGAGGACGGACGCGCCAGAACCCTGGAAGAAGTGGGCCGCTGTTTCGGAGTAACCAGGGAGCGAATCAGGCAGATAGAGGCCAAGGCGCTCCGAAAGCTGCGACACCCCAAGCGCTCCACGAAGCTCAAGGACTTCCTGGAATAGAGGCTTCTACTTTCACGTCACAGCAACACAGCGCAAAAAGCGAGTCGGATGACACTAGCGCCCCACATTATCCAAAAAAATCCGAAGCGGTCGACTTCGACCAAGCCAACCGTCGCCGTAATTTACACCCGTCCCGACACCGTTCTGGACGATATACGGCGAGCGATGGAACTCGCCGGTTTCAGGTCCGCGCTGCCCCGTGATGTCGAAACCCTGCTCAAGATAAACATATCCTGGCAGCACTACTATCCCGCCTGCTCCACCAGTCCGTGGCAGTTGGACGGCGTTATACGCGCGCTCAAGTCCGCGGGGTACAGCAACCTCACGCCGATTCACAACGGCACCGTCGTCGTTGACCCCAGGGAAGGCGCTCTCAACAACAAGCACGAGTCGGTGACCGGCAAGCACGCTCTGGAGTCCGTCTTCCTGGAAGACGCGCGCTGGGTGGACTACAAGCCGAAATCGCCCCTACTCGTACTGGACAAGGTTTACCCAAACGGCTTCCAGATACCCGAAATGATGGCCGGGAAAAACATCGTCCATTTGCCCACGGTCAAGACGCACGTATTCACCACGATGACCGGCGCGATGAAGAACGCCTTCGGCGGCCTGCTCAACTACCAGCGCCACTGGACACACTCGGTCATTCACGAAACCCTCGTTGACCTTCTCCGAATTCAGCAGGACATACACCCGGGCATATTCGCAGTGACCGACGGAACCTTCGCGGGAGACGGCCCCGGCCCTCGCGCTATGCGGTGGCACGCGAAGAACGTGATTCTCGCCGGCTCCGACCAAGTCGCCATTGACGCTGTGGCCGCCAGGATGATGGGCTTCGACCCCATGAACATAGGATTCATACGGATCGCACACGAGAATGGCCTCGGCTCAGGCAGAATTGACGAAATAGAAGTAGTCGGCGAAGACATCGAAGAGGTGAACTGGAACTTCAAGTCCGCCGAAAACACCTTCGCCAGCAGGGGCCAGAAGATGATCTACTGGGGGCCGCTCAAGCCGCTGGAGAATATGCTTCTCAGGTCGCCCCTCACTCCATGGGCATACGCCGCGTCCAACATCTACCACAATGACTATTGGCTGCGTTTCATAGGCAGAAAGCGCGTACGGGAAGCCCTGAAAACCGACTGGGGCAGGCTGTTCCGATCATACTAAGACCATCTGATCCGGACGGACGCTACCGCTCCGCCAGCTCGACCGACGTCTCGAACAGCTTGTTAGACCTGATGCAGCTTATCTCCACCGAATCGCCCACTTCGTAGCTCCACAGCAGGGTCAGGAACTGGCTCACCCCCTTGGTCGGGATGCCATCCAGGCTGGTGATAACGTCGCCCACCTGAAGCCCCGCGTTGAACGCCGCTCCCCTCTGTGCCGTACGGGTGATAATCACCCCTTCTTTCACGTTGAGTCCCAGCCGGTTGGAAATGGCAGGTGTAACATCCTCCACGCTCACGTCCATGGACGGGCGCACGACTTCCCCATGCTCTATCAGACTCTCGATAATGGGCAGCGCGGTCTCCGAACTGACCGCGAACCCGATGCCCTGGGCCTGCTGCAACATGGCCGTACTTATTCCTATCACTTTTCCATCCAGGCTGACCAGCGGCCCTCCACTGTTGCCCTTGTTGATAGCGGCGTCGGTCTGGATCATGTGGTACAGAGGCCCCCGCTCCGTTGGTACTGTGCGTCCAAGCGCGCTGATAATCCCCAGAGTAACTGTCGGGCCGCCCCTCAGCGACAGCGCATTGCCCAGCGCCACAACCCAGTCTCCCACTCTCATGCCGTCCGAATTGCCCCACTCCACCACGGGCAGTTCGTCCTCGGGATATATCTTGAGAACCGCCAGGTCCGTGACTACATCCCATCCCACTATCTCCGCGTCGTAACTGTCCCCACTGGGAAGGTCCACCTTTACCGCGATCACATCGTGGATTACGTGATAGTTGGTCACTATGTACCCATCGGAGCTTATTATGATGCCCGACCCCGCGCCCTCGTTGGTAAAATCGAAGAACAGCCCCCTGTTCACCGACTCGACAGATATAGAGGCGACTACCTGTTCTACGCTGTCAGCGAGGTCGGCAATGGACGGCAGTTCCCCGGCCTCGCTTACCCTGCCCATAAACTCACTCACAAGTGGGGGAGCCTGCACGATTACAGGCGGAACCGGAATCGGTGTTGGAGGAACCTCTGTCGGCGGCGGGGTAGGAGTGCTCGCGGGCGCCGGCGAGGGAAAGCCGCAGGCAGTAGCCGGAAGAACCAGGGAGACCAGGAGAATGAACAGTGGATACAATGTTAGCGGGCTATGTTTCCGCTTCACCCGTCGCCACAACCCTGAGTCTAACACGTGTAAGCCCCGTCCACAGTAGTTTACGCCCCCGCGCCTCATCGCCCGTGCCGCTCGTGAGGCTGGCGTATCGAGAGGTTAGAAGGGCGCCGAATAGTAAAATGATAGCCGAGACATATACCCAGGTCAACAAAGCCATGACCGCGCCCACCGACCCATACAGAACATTGTACACCGGGTATGTGTTCACATATTGGAGAAATCCCCACTTCGCTCCCTCAAAAGCCAGCGACGCCATGAACGCTCCCAGCCATATGTGCCTGAATCTCACCTCTGTGTTCGGCATATACCTGTACAGAACCATAAATGCCGAGAAGGACAGAATAGGCGACACCGCCTGCGATACAATCCTCGACAGCAATTCGAAGCTGATGTCCGGGAAGACCAGCACCAGAATCTGGTGAATTGACGATGCCGTCGGCGCGACGAAAAGCAGCATGACCATCAGTATCCCCGCGCCGGTCACAAGAGCCATGTCAATCAGGCGCTCTTTTATGAAAGGGCGCGGTCTTTGGGTTCCCCAGGCTATGTTTATGCCCTTCCGAATGGCTCCGAACGCAGCCGACGAAGCCCACATCAGTCCCAGAACCGACGCTATTCCGGTTATAATCCTGGCCGACGCCACCCCACGCACCGTCTGGGCTATGAAGCCGGAGGATACGGGAATGACCTCCGCCACCTGCTCGGCAAGCTCCACCTGGTCAACGTCCGGGCCAAGGAAAAATCCCCACACGGATATTATCGCGAGAATAAGCGGGAACATCGAAAAGAGCATATAGAACGCGATAGCCCCCGCGATGTAAGGACAATTCTTGCCCAGAAAGTCGTTCACTATGTCGGTGCACAGAAGTATGAACCTGACGAAATACATTGATATGGCGACGCAGTCCCGCGTCGGTCTCCTCTCGCTGTCAGCTTGCTAATTTCGCCCGATGCTACCCAACCGCGTAAACTGAGTCAAGTTGAGCCAATCTGCGCCCAGGGTTTTTTCGTTTTCAGGAGACAAGTTGATCAACAGGATGACCGTCCCCTCTCCCTTGATACGGGTGATGCATATTAACAACTGAAGAAAGTGGAAAGCGTCAAGGGATGGTGTACGCTGGCCTTACCCGACAAAAGGAGGCTGGCGATGACCTTAGACTTTGACGCTTTCCTGACCGCATTGTACACGATAGTTGACGACCTCTATAAGCGACATTATGGCTGCCACAAGCCGGTTCGTCCTGGCAGACGCCCTGTACTGTCTGACAGCGAGGTCCTTACTCTGATGCTGTGCTGTCAGTGGTTTGGGACTTCCGAGCGCGCTTTCGTTCGTCATGTGTCAGAGCATTGGACAGGCTACTTTCCCAACATGCTCACTCAGAGCGCGTTCAATCGTCGCAGTCGAGACCTGTGTGGAGTCGTTATAGCATTGTCCGAGGCAGTGGCTGAGGAACTGGGAGCCTATGCCTCAGCGTATCAGGCGATAGACAGTGTTCCTGTGCCTCTGGCTCGGATGTGTCGAGGAGACCGCCATCGTCTGTTTGGAGACGAGTCGGCCATAGGAAAGGGTGGAAGCGACAGGCGCTTTTACTATGGCTGCAAACTGCTTTTATCGGTATCGCGCCGGGGCGTGATAACCGGCTTTCTGATCGCGCCAGCCAGCACAGAAGACCGCTGGGTGGCGGAGAGTTTTCTGTGCTGGCGCAACAACCAGATGGGAAGACCCCGCCAGGCCCAGGACCTTCCCATCCGACGAAATGGCAACAGATATGTTGGAGCCACCGGCCCCATATGGCCAAGATATGCCGTTGGCAGGCCAATCTCAGAGCCTTATCTTGGAGACAACGGCTTTTTCGGGTCCCTGTGGCAGACACATTGGCGACAACAGTATGGAGCGAGAGTGTTGACCCCTAAAAACTATGTCGGGAGCGAGTCGGAGCTGGCCAGACGGCGGCATTGCAGTCTCAAACAGGTGGTGGAGACCGTCAATGGACAGTTGGAGGAGGTGTTTGGCCTTCAGTTCCCACGCGCTCGCAGCAAGTGGGGACTGTTGAGTCGAGTGGCGGCCAAGGTGGCCGCTCTCAACGTGGGCATATGGTTGAATCGCCACTTCGGTCGTCCTGACCTGGCGTTAGCTACGCTCTTCAATTGTTAAAGGACTTACACAATGTGCATCACCCGTTTGATGGGAGAGGGTTAGGGTGAGGGTGATCCACACTATTTCGTCTATGCGATGTTCGATAATGAAAAGACCCTGCTGAGTTTCCCACATAACTACATATACACTTCCCAACTATGCTACAATACGTACTGGGACTGAGAAGCGAATACTGATAGCCGACCACTGATAACTGAACACCGACAACTATAAATCAGAGGTTATCAATGACAGATCGTTCAACTGAAAAATATTCTCCCCAAAGCTAAATGCTGGTGTTTTCAGGTCAAATGCAGGTGAAAATTCACACCAGCACTCACCTGCAGACACCTGTTAGGGTCACCAGCACTCACCAGAACAACTATAAATGACAATATATGAAACCCTTCCAATCCGGCCCACTTGCCGCTGTTCTGGCCCAATCGTTCACCCCGACTTTGAAGTGGCTCCGATTTCCCGATTCTCATTGTTGCCCACGCTTACGAATCTCTGTAAACTTGTCCACAATATACAATGCAGCCGGAGACTGTCGGAAATCGGAAAATGGTCATAAGACGCAAAGTTGACAAGCGAGCCCAGCTCCTCAGAATGCGCGAACAGTCCGCACTCGGCGGTGGACAGCGGCGCATCGAGTCCCAGCATCGGCGCGGAAAGTTGACCGCGCGCGAGCGCATCTCAATTCTGCTTGACGACGACACCTTCCAGGAACTCGACACCTTCGTCGTTCACCGCACCACCGATTTCGGACTCGCCGACCAGCGCTACCTCGGAGACGCGGTAGTTACCGGATACGGCAAAATCGAAGGCCGGTTCGTATATGTGTACTCCCAGGACTTCACCGTCCTCGGCGGCTCCCTCTCCGAAGTCGTAGCCCGTAAGATATGCAAGGTCATGGACCTTGCCATGAACAACGGCGCGCCCGTCATCGGTCTCATAGACTCGGGCGGCGCCCGAATCCAGGAGGGCGTGGACAGCCTCGCCGGATACAGCGACATTTTCCACAGAAACGTCTGGGCTTCCGGCGTGATTCCTCAAATCTCGGTTATCCTCGGCCCCGCCGCCGGCGGAGCCACCTACTCCCCTGCCCTCACCGACTTCATCTTCATGGCGTCCGGCATCGGCCAGATGTACATAACCGGCCCTGACGTCATCCGCTCCGTCACCGGCGAGGACGTGTCCCACGAGGACCTGGGCGGGGCGGCGGCCCATTCCACCCGGAGCGGTGTCGCCCACTTTGCCGTAGAGGGCGAAGAAGCCTGTCTCGCCCAGGTCAGGAGACTTCTCGGATTCCTCCCGCAGAACAACATGGAAGACCCCCCTGTCCTAGACACGGGCGACGACCCCGAGCGGCGCGAATACGACCTGCCCAACGTCATACCCGACAATCCCAGCCAGCCGTACAGTATGCTGGACGTGGTACACAGGGTCGTTGATGCGGGCGAGTTCATGCAGGTACATGAGCATTTCGCCCCCAACGTCATTGTCGGCTTCGCCAGGTTCGATGGCCGCGCGGTGGGCATAATCGGCAATCAGCCCGAGCAAATCGCCGGAGTACTCGATATAGACGCCTCGGTGAAGGCCGCGCGATTCGTCAGATTCTGCGATGCCTTCAACATACCGCTGGTCACTTTCGTTGACGTGCCCGGATTCATGCCCGGAACCGACCAGGAATACGGCGGCATCATCAGGCACGGCGCGAAGCTCATATTCGCATACGCCGAGGCCACCGTTCCCAAAATCAGCGTCCTCACCAGAAAGGCATACGGCGGCGCGTACATAGTGATGAGCAGCAAGAATCTGCACAGCGACGTGAACCTCGCATGGCCGACCGGCGAGGTCGCGGTCATGGGAGCCGGCGGAGCGGTCAACATCATCCACCGCGGTGAGATAAGCAGTTCCGAAGACCCCGAAGCCACTCGCGCCCAACTCACCGCCGACTACGAAGAACGCCTGATGAATCCATACGTCGCCGCGGGGCGCGGACTGATTGACGACGTCATAGACCCGCTCGAAACCCGGCCCAAAATCATCCGCTCTCTCGAAATGCTCGCCAACAAGCGGGAGCAGCTCCCACACAAAAAGCACGGGAGCATCCCCCTGTGAATATGCGAACGACCGGAGACGCCGGCAGCTTGAGTCCTGAACTGGCCGCGGCCATGACGGCGGCAGTCCGCGCATTCCTCGACCGGGAAACCGCGCAGTCGTCCGGACCGCGCGCCGGAATATCGGCGTGGCGAATAGTCGCGCGGGCGACGGGCTCAAGCGGCGGACCCGGCCCCAACTCTCGCGGCTGGCGCGGGCGCGACTGATCCATCCAGCATTGACAAAGAGCCGGACAATGACTACTTCCCCCCTCAAACTCAGCGACACCACCTTCAGGGACGCCCACCAGAGCCTGATGGCTACCAGGCTTCGCACGGAGGACATGACGCCGCTGGCCGAAAAGATGGATTCAGTCGGCTTCTTCTCGATGGAAGTGTGGGGCGGCGCGACCTTCGACTCCGCCACAAGGTTCCTGGCCGAAGACCCCTGGGAACGCCTCCGAACCTTCAAGTCCCTGATGCCGAACACCCCGCTTTCCATGCTGCTGCGTGGCCAGTCGCTGGTCGGATACCGCACATACGCCGACGACGTTGTGGACAAATTCGTCGAACGCTCCGCCGAGAACGGAATTGACATTTTCCGCGTCTTCGACGCCCTGAACTACGAGCCAAACCTCGAGCGCGCCGTCGCCGCCGTCAAGAGCGCTGGCAGACATCTCCAACTCGCCATCTGCTACACAATCGGCGAAGAGGAGCGAATGGGCGGCGACATATACAATCTCGAATACTATCTCTCCAAGGCGCGCAGTTTCCACGACATGGGCGCCGACAGTATATGCATAAAAGACATGGGCGGCCTTCTCGCGCCCTACGATGCTTATGAACTCGTAACCGCTATCAAGGCCGAGATAGACCTGCCCCTTCAGCTGCACGCCCACTACACCAGCGGCATGGCCTCCATGACCGCTCTCAAGGCCGTAGAGGCCGGGCTGGACATTCTCGACGTATGCCTGGCCCCGCTCGCCCTGCGAACTTCACAGCCCGCCGTCGAACCCATCGTCGTAACCCTGCGCGGAAGCGAACGCGACCCGGGCGTTGACCTCGACGCCCTGCTCGATCTTGGAGATCAGCTTGAAGCGGCACTGCCGAAGTACGCCGACCATCTCGAGACAACGCGCTCGGCAGTCATTGATACACGCGTCCTCAGCCACCAGATACCCGGCGGAATGGCCTCCAACATGGTATCCCAGCTCCGAGAGGCGGACGCCCTCGACAGGATGAACGAAGTCCTAGAGGAGATTCCGAGAACGCGCGCGGATCTTGGCTTCCCGCCATTGGTCACCCCGATGAGCCAGATGGTGGGCGCTCAGGCGGTAAACAACGTCATATTCGGACGTTACGCCGTCGTTTCAGAGCCAGTAAAGGAATACCTGCGCGGCAACTACGGCAAGCCCGTATCCCCGGTGCGCGATGAGCTTATGGACAAGCTCGCCGAAGCCGAGGACATCACGCCCGCGCCCGAAAGGCCAGGCGCCGTCATCCAGCCGGAGCTTGACGCGGCCAGAGAAGCCGTATCCGACCTGACCGACGACATTGACGACATCCTGATATACGCACTATACCCGCAAACCGGCGAGCGCTTTCTACGTATCAAGCACGGACTTGATCCCATACCCGAAGAGATGAAGCCCAAGACCCTCGAAGAAGTCCGGCAGGCCGCAAGAGCGGCGCAGCAGCCCGCCGCGCCCGCGCCTCCAAAGAGTTCCAGGACAAGACGGTTCAACATATACGTAGGTGACCAGTTCTTCGAGGTTGACGTGGATCCCGTCGGACTTGGCGGAACCCCATCGGCTGCCCCCGTCTCAGCGTCCGCGCCAACGCCCGCCCAGGGAGCGCAGCCTGAAATCGCGAAAGGCGAGACCGCGGTAGCATCTCCGATGCCTGGAATTCTCATCAGCGTCGCGGTTGATGTCGGAGAAACGGTCGAGGCGGGCGACCCTCTGCTCGTGCTGGAAGCAATGAAGATGCAGAACACGATACCATCCCCCGTGGATGGCGTCGTAAAGTCCCTGCCTGTCGTTGCCGGCACACAGGTGGCCAAGGACCAGGTGCTGGTCATCCTTCAATCATAGGAATTTCTATGAGTTCACAGGGACACCCCCGTACAGGGAACTCATGCAACATCATATAACCGGAAAGGAGCCAAAACGTGGCTGACAATCAGATTATCGAGGCGGCAAAAGAGCATTTCGGACAGGTAGTTGCCCAGCAGCTGGAGCGTGTCGAAAGACTGAAGAGCGAACCCGACTGGCTGGACTATTCGAGCGTATCCCCGATAGTTGTCGGGATGCTGGGCGGAGACGGAATCGGTCCAAGAATCAGCGCGGAGACCCGGACGGTCCTGGAACACCTTCTCAAAGAAGAAGTGGACTCCGGCAGGCTGGAGTTCAGGGTCATAGACGGTCTGACCATAGAGAACCGCGCCGAGCAGATGAAGTCCATCCCCGACGATGTACTCGCCGAAATCAAGGACTGCCACGTTACCCTCAAAGGCCCGACCCACACCCCCGAACAGGGCGACGGCTGGCCAAACCTCGAAAGCGCCAATGTCTCGATGCGCAAGGAACTCGACCTGTTCGCCAACATCAGGCCGGTCAGAATTCCCGCCGAAGGCATTGACTGGACGTTCTTCCGGGAGAACACCGAGGATATGTACGCGGTCGGCAGCCAGGGCGTGAACGTCACCGACGACCTCGCAATGGACTTCCGCGTCATAACCTCGCAGGGTTCGCGCCGCATCATAGACGCCGCCTTCGCCCACGCCCGCAGAACCGGTAGAGACCGTGTGACCATCGTCACAAAGGCCAACATCGTCAAGACGACCGACGGCAAGTTCCTCGACATTGCCCGAGAGGTGTCCGAAAACTACCCCGGCATCGAGTGGGACGGTTGGTACATAGACATTATGACCGCCGCGCTCATCAATCCCGCCCGCCAGAAGGACTTCCAGGTACTCGCCCTGCCCAACCTCTACGGCGACATCCTCACCGACGAGGCCGCCCAGATACAGGGCGGTGTCGGCACAGCCGGAAGCGCGAACGTCGGCAAGCGGTATGCCATGTTCGAGGCCATACACGGCAGCGCGCCCCGGATGGTCAGGGAAAACCGCGCCCACTACGCCGACCCCAGCTCCCTACTCCGTGCGGGCGCGATGATGCTCGAGCACATCGGGTACACGGACATCGGCTCCAAGCTGCACAAGGCCATAGACATCTGCGGCCAGTACGAGCGCAGGATAATTATGACCGGACGCAGCACCGGCGCGACCAGCGCGGAGTTCGGTCGGTACCTCATGGAAACCGTGGCCGACCCGGCCATTGAAGACCGCTGGCAGGAGTACGTGGATGCCTCTGCATAACGCTTGCGGGCTTTTGCCATTGTGAGTAACTGATGTTACGCACTTAGCTATGAATTCCTAAACGAGAATGAGCCAGATCAGCTACGAAATCTCTCTCAACTGCGTAAGGTCAGTGAGTAAGGAGAGCCATCCAACCGTGGAATGACTCCCCACACCCAGCTTGGGGCGGGTTGATGTACCCGCCCCAACTGCTGAAAACCCCAAACTAGTTACTACTAACTAACGACATCCATCCCCCGGAGGACAAAATGCCAAGAAGCAAAGTCACAATAGTGGGCGCGGGCAATGTCGGAGCCACCGCCGCTCAGAGGATATTCGACAAGGGCTACGCCGACGTCGTCCTCGTGGACATCGTAGAGGGTTTGCCGCAGGGCAAGGCGCTCGATATGCTCGAGTCCGGCCCGGTTATCGGCTCCGACGCCAGCGTCATCGGAACCAACGACTATACGGACACGGCCGACTCTGATGTCGTCGTAATCACCTCCGGCATCGCCCGCAGACCAGGAATGAGCCGCGACGACCTACTGCTGACCAACATGAACATCGTCACATCTGTCACCCAGTCCGTCGTCGAACATTCCCCGGACGCGATCCTGGTCATCGTGACCAACCCTCTCGACGCGATGGCCCAGCGCGCCTTCCAGGTCAGCGGATTTCCAAAGAACCGCGTAGTAGGAATGGCCGGAATCCTCGACACCGCCAGATTCAGAACTTTCCTCGCGGAAGAACTGAACGTATCGATCAACTCGGTAGAGGCGTATGTCCTCGGAGGTCACGGTGACACCATGGTCCCCGTTACCGCCAGCACAACCGTCGGCGGCCGGCCGATCACAGAAGTGCTGTCTGAGGACCGGATTGACTCTATCGTGAAACGCACCCAGGACGGCGGCGCAGAAATCGTGAACCTGCTCAAGACCGGCAGCGCCTACTACGCGCCCTCAGCCGCCATCATGCAGATGGTCGAGGCGATCTTGTTCGACAGACAGGAAATTCTCCCCTGCACCGCCTATCTCCAGGGCGAATACGGCATAGACGGCCTATACGTAGGCGTACCCGTCCGTCTCGGAGCCGGGGGTGTAGAAGACATCATCCGATTCAACCTCACCGAGGCCGAACAGGACGCCCTGATGAACTCAGCCGAGGCCGTCCGCGAACTCGTCGAAGTCATGGCCCAGAACTCCTGACGACCCCACAGTCTCACCGCCGCCCGTTCCCCGGGCGGCAATCCAATCCTCTGCAATATCAACTCGATATGCCACGAGCGTAGTGCCATGTCCATTTGAAGATGACAAACACCGACCATTTCCGTCATTTCCGCGAATACGTTAAACTTCAGCCGCAACAGCCGCCGCCACTGCCGCTCCCAGTCCGGATCCGTCCCTGAGATAGCAGACTTCGATACTCTCCGACCTGTCGCCAAGAATGTCGCTGAGGCCGCGCTCGACCTCCGATTGGTACTCCGGTATGCCCCTGAACACACTGCCATCAGCCGCCACTACGTGGTCGTTGTCCATGCGTGGATCAATATAGGTGACTGTGGCCGCTATACACGACGCTACAATACGCGCGGAGCGCCTTGCGACGGAGACGCATATATCCCGAAGAAGACGCCGGTCACCAGCCGTAGTGTCCGACATGCCCAGACGCCCCAGTTGCATCGCAGTCGCGGTCAGGTCTTCCGATTCGTCAAAGGCTATGTCCGATAGATGCTCGGTCGTGAAGGCGTAGGGGATTGTGAAACCCCCGGATCCACTCAGCCATCCATTGAATCCCCCGCCCCGGGATACGACTTCCGACACCCTGAGCCGGACTACCTCGCCGAGATAGCGTCCGGCTATCATCTTCTCCATGAGTTGGCCCCTGGTGCCAGATTCAGCGTTCAGTCGCCTGTCGGCTTCTGTCTGAATCGAGGCTATGCCATCGAAGTTTCCGCACTCCATATTGAAAATCATCTCATTTGGATTTCCGGCTGATGCGGGCAGGTCGTCCCTCGTCACCAGGTGTTCGGGAACGGCGACCGCAAGGTTGGCGCCGGTTCCGACTATCAGCCCCATGTCGCAGTGCGGGTCAAGGTACGCGCCCGCCGCTAACACCCCCACAGTATCGTTGGCCAACGCGCTGACCCTGAATTCGCGCGCCATACTGAATCGGGAGCTGATAGCCCTCTCCAGCAGCAAAACCATGTCCTCGCCCTCCACCCCGTCGAACGCGAACTCTTTCGTCCACTTCGTCAGCCGGCCGCCACGGACTCCCGTCTGATCCATCGGGAAGGCGAATATGAAACCGATGCTGTACGGGCCACTGTCAGCGAGGATGTCAACTACGAACTGGGCGACCGGACCGAAAAGGTCGTCCGCCGTGCCGGTCGTGGAGGTTAAGCGAAAGGACTTGTGATCGAGTACGCGGATATTCCGGTCCCCGGCCAGTTCAACCAGCGTGGCGCGGACATTGGTGCCGCCCAGGTCGAGAGCCAGAAAACGGCCCCGCTCCGAGCCGTATGGTCGGCTCACGAAGGATGGGTGCATTGCGATGGAACGGGGCCTCCCGGACAAACCCCGGCGCATTTCATCCTGAAACGAAGTGACAAGCCGTGATATGGACATCTCAGAAAACCACAGGCTATCTAGGGCAAGCGCAATCAGTAGGAACGACGCCTGTCTTCTCTATGGCGTTCTTCCATTTCTAGTCGCTGCTGCTTGAGTTCCCGAATCCTCTCGTCCATCTCAGCCGAAGTCCTCCTAGCCTCACTGATAATGCGTTCAAACTTACGTCTGGGTATCATCACTATTTCAGACTTCGCCATTTTCGACCTCAATCTCTGTTTCAGACCCTGTCACTTCATCAATTAACCTATCATACTTCAGTCTCATATCCAATAATTCAGCCTCGGTTCTGATAACCGCTTCTGAAAGATCGGCCACATTAGTAGAAGCCCTCGATTCCGCGTCCTGCGCCCGTTTCAGCCTGGAAGCGATTGAAGTAATATCCCAGTATCACGCCTGTAACGCCCGAAGACACCGAACCCGCGGTAGCGAGCATATCCGGGTTGTCACTGAATATGGCGGCGTGAACGATGATGGCTATTGCCATAAAGCTGAATGACAACGCCAATGTGTTCGCTACAATCTCGGTCCAGTTCGCCTCTCTCGCCAGAAAATTCCACACAAGTCGCCTGCCTTGTTATCAAATCAGTGACCGTTAAAAGACTACCGGCATGGTGACCGCCGCCGACGCTATCTTGGGCAGTTCGCTCAGCACAACCGAGCATCGGTATCCGCTCGCGTCCGGCGCGCCCGCTCTGACTACCAGTATGTCGTCAGGCTCCGGCACGAAACTGGCGAAGTTCTGGTAGTCCGAAGGCTCCACGTGGCCTTCCAGAACTCTCACTATCTTCAGGTCTGCTATCGAGCGTCCGATCCTGGGATGCAGGTACTCCCTCACGTCCCGCTTGGTCCAGTCTCCCCAGAAGTCCGCCGACCCGCCTATCGTTATCACCACCTGGCCCTGCCGAACCGGGAGAGTATCGTCCCCAACCGAGTCCGAAGACGCCAGCGACGAACCGAGTACCGACGCGACGTCCGCCACCGTGTCCAGCACCACTTCCTGAGAGTGGGATGCGGAGCGCACCTGTCTCGGCTCCCAGGCCGCGAACACTGTCACCGCGCTCTGATTGGCAGACAGCCCACGCTCCACGTGCAGAGGCAGCCAGTCCGAATCCGTCTCGTTTTCCGCGATGCAGAACGTGTACTTGCCGGGATGCCCTATGACTGTCCTGTCGAAAAGGCCGGGTATGGAGGCGCAGGCGTTCATCAGGATGAGCCTGATAGCCCTGCCGATGGTGGCGTTGGCGCGGTTGCCCGGCCCGAACAGGTTGTTCTTCGAGTTTATGTTTAGCTCTTCGACAACAGGGCCGTTTACTATGACTAGGACTGCCGCCCCACCCTGGCTGGATGAGGGCGCTATCAGGTTGAACTCCGGCGTGAGCATGGCCTCCGTGGCGGCAAGAACGACCGGAAAGTACTCAGGCAGGCAGCCCGCCATAACCGCGTTGGCCGCGGTCTTGGCCACCGTTATCTCGCGCCTGCGTTCCGGTATCTCGCCAAGAACCTCATCCGGCGCGCGGCCCGCATAATCGAGAAACTCGTTCACGCGCTCCAGTGTGGGCGGCACGACCGGCAGGCCGTCCGTCCAGCCCAGTTCGTAGCACCGCTCTATCGCCTCTACCGCGTCGTTCCACTCCGCCGTCACCAAGTCTTGCATATTCCCTCCTCCTTTTCCCTGTCGGCTATCGTCTTCAAAACATTGTTGAAGGTGTGTCGGCAAAGAAAACTATCATATTCACTCATTGGGTGAATGACAACAGGATATGGTCCAGGGTACAAATCCAAGGACTGTTGCAGCGGTCGGGTATGTAGGATAGCGGTTCAGGCTCCCGGCGTTATGAAGACGCCCCCACAAGCTCTCCTGCGAACTCCGGCATAACTTCAGTCGCGAACATCTCGATGCACCGCAGCGACTTCTCCTGATCCAGGCCCGCGGCCCCGAACTTTCCGAAGATGCGGTTGATGCCCTTCGACCGGAGTACCTCGATTCGCTCGCACACGACCTCCGGAGTCCCGACCAGCGGACGGATACCCTCCTGCCGCGCGCGTTCGGCGGCGGCCAGCCGGTCCCTGTCGCGGTGTACCCAGTGCTTGTAGTTATCGGGGATGTTGCCGTTCTTGTCCGCCGGATTTCCTATGCGGTAGAACTCCTCGTTTATCTTGGCCTCCAGACCCTTGATGTCGTTCTCCGCCTCCTCCATAGTGGGGGCGACATAAACGCTCGCGCTCACGGGCAAGTCAACATGCTCGTGCGGATGTCCGTGGTATTCCATGCGCTCGTGCCACATCTGAACCACTCGCGGAGTCTGGCCGAGAGTCGTAGTTGGGCCTCCGACCAGAATTGGAATGGCCTGGCTCGCGGCGTAGTCCACGCTCTCCGGGCTGGTGCTGACCGCGATGTATATCGGCGGGCCCGGCTTCTGGATGGGCTTGGGAATCACCCAGATATCCTCGATGTTCACGAACTCGCCGCTGTACGTCAGCGAACCTTCCTCCCAGCATTTCCTGACGACATCAAGGTACTCCCTGAACATCACTCTGGACTGTGTTATATCCACCCCCATCCCGTGAAATTCCTGCGCCTGGTATCCTGCGCCGACTCCCAGATTGAACCTCCCGCCCGAAACGATGTCAATTATCGCCGCCTCCTCGGCCACCTGCACAGGGTTGTGGAACGGCAGAATTACGATGGAGGTGCCGATGCGCGCCTGCTTCGTTCTGGCGGCCACCGCGCCCATGAACGAGAAGATGCCCGACAGAATGCCGTGCCTGGAAAAGTGGTGCTCGCCCAGCCATATATCCTGGATCCCAAGCCGGTCGGCGTACTCCACCTGCTCCAGTGTATTGGCCAGCGTGTCCTCCCCGGACATACTCTCGTGCCACCTGATAACGTCGAACATCCCGAATCTCATGATCTACTCCTTCGCGCGCCTCTCATTACGATGGCCCATACGCCTTCCAGCTGAGTCGGCCCGCCGCCACTATGAACTCCAGTTCCGAGCATTATCTAGCATTAGGGCCTATCTCTCAAGTACGCGCTTCCAGGCGCGGGGGCGACTGGCAACCCAAGAGTTGACCCTACAACGAGGGCTGGCCGGCTTAATTCGCGGAATCAGCGCTTCTAAGAGAGTTGACACTACATTTCTGAATCGGTACATTTGAGCGAATCAAATGAGATAGTGTCATCATATATAGGATTATGCCGATGGAGCGCATCACAGCTAACGACCCTGAAAGCCATTCTGCGGATGTGGTCGCTCAGAACCTCTCCCAGCTCAAGGCTATATTCCCGGACGTCTTTTGCGAGGGCAAAATTGATTTTGACGTCCTGCGTCAGCTTCTTGGCGACGCTATTGACGAAGGTGATGAGAAGTACGGCCTGGACTGGCACGGCAAGGGACAGGCCCGACGCTTAGCCCTCACACCCAGCGCCGGAACCCTGCGCCCATGCCCAGAGGAGAGTGTTGACTGGGACACTACCCAGAACCTGATGATCGAGGGCGACAATCTGGAAGTATTGAAGCTCCTCCAGAAGAGCTACGCGGGCAAGGTGAAGCTGATCTATATAGACCCGCCATACAACACAGGCAAAGACTTCATCTACCCGGACAACTACAAAGACGGAATCAAGAACTACCTGAAGCTCACGGGGCAGGTGGATGGCAACGGACAGAAACTCACCTCCAACACCGACGCATCGGGACGCTTCCACACGAACTGGCTCAATATGATGTACCCGCGTCTGAAACTCGCACGAAACCTGTTGCGGCAGGATGGAGCCATGTTGATTTCCAGCGATGACGGCGAAGTTGATGGTCTTCGCCAGATATGTTCAGAGATATTCGGAGACGAGAATTTCGTCACTATGATCGTCTGGCAAAAGAAATATGCTCCGTCTAATGATGCCAAATGGTTTTCTGATAATCACGACTACCTTGTCCTATACGCCCGCTCCAAGGAACTATGGCGACCAAACTTACTCCCACGAACAGATGCAGCTAACGCACGATATAAGAACCCAGACAATGATCCTCGCGGTCGGTGGAAACCCGGTGGCCTAGATGTCAAGACATACAGTCCACAGTATGATTACGAGATCACTACACCTGGTGGGCGTGTAGTCCGTCCTCCGTCAGGGGCCTGTTGGCGAGTAGCCAAAGAGCGGTTCAATGAATTGGTTAGCGATGGCAGGATATATTTTGGCAAAAGCGGAAATAACGTTCCGGCGATCAAACGATTCTTGAGCGAAGTTAAAGATGGAATCACACCACTGACAATATGGCCCTATAACGAGGTGGGACATAATCAGGAGGCGACCAAAGAAGTCCGCGAACTAGGCGTTCTGGGGTGTGAGTCCCCCAAACCAATACGATTATTGAAACGGGTCATTGAAATTGGGTCTGACCGAGATTCAATCATTCTTGATTTCTTTGCAGGTTCAGGTACTTTCGGACACGCTGCGATGATTCAGAACTCAGTAGATGGTGGTTGTCGTCGAGCAATATCTGTTCAAATACCTCAGCAACTCGATGAGAAAAAGAGTCTCCACAGAATTGCAATAACATTCTGCGACTCATTGGGTGTTTCACGAAATCTGGCGGAATTGATGAAGGAACGACTACGACGCGGAGGCATCAAGGTTAAGGAAGAGTCTCCGCAATTTAAGGGGGATATCGGCTTCCGTGTCTTCAAGCTCGACAGCACGAACATAAAGGAATGGGATCCAAGGCGTGCGGACATTCAACAGGCTCTCCTCGACCACGTGGACAATATCAAGGAAGACCGGAGCGCGGACGACCTCCTCTACGAAATCATGCTCAAGCTGGGATTCGACCTTTGTGCGCCCGCACAAAGCCGATCCATCGCAGGGAAATCGGTTCACGCGATCGCCGGCGGCGCGCTGATTGCCTGCATGGACGCGCGCATCGGCAACGCGGACGCCGAGGATCTCGCTATTGGAATCTCTGAGTGGATCTGTGAATTGGAAAATACCGACGATACAACCGTCGTATTCCGCGACAGCGCATTCGATGACGACGTATCCAAAACCAACGTCACCGAAATACTCAGGCAAGCCGGCGTCAAGAACGTTCGCAGCATCTAGCGAGGCACTCATGCAATTCCAGTTCGAGCCTGATTTAGACTACCAGTTGGACGCCATAGAGTCCGTCTGCAGTCTGTTCAATGGTCAGGACGAGTCTCGGAGCGAATTCACTGTCGCGCATGGCCTGATTGACGGACAGCCGGGCTTGGAGGAGACAGAGTTCGGAATCGGCAACCTGCTGACTCTGCCGGACGATCAGTTTCTGAAAAACCTGAACGACATACAGATTCGCAATGAGTTGCCGCCTTCTCCGCACCTGGAGTCGCGGGACTTCACCGTCGAGATGGAGACAGGCACCGGCAAGACATACGTTTACCTGAGAACGATATTCGAGCTGAACAGGCGCTACGGCTTTACCAAGTTCGCCATAGTAGTCCCCTCAATCGCAATCAAGGAAGGGGTCAACAAATCTATCGAGATGATGGCGGACCACTTCCGCTCTCTCTACTCGGGCATCCCGTTCGAACACTTCATATACGACTCATCCAAACTGGGGCGAGTCCGCAACTTCGCCACCAGCCCGCAGATCCAGATAATGGTCGTCACGGTTGGCGCAATCAACAAGCGGGACATCAACAGCATATACCAGCCCAACGAGAAGACGGGCGGCGAGAAGCCGATTGACCTTGTGCGCGCCACCAGCCCGATTCTGATTGTGGATGAGCCACAGAGCGTGGACGGCGGGCTTAAAGGCGCGGGCAGGCAGGCGCTCGAAGCGATGAACCCGCTTTGCACGCTGCGCTACTCCGCCACACACGTTGACCGCTATCACATGGTCTATCGTCTCAACGCGGTGGACGCCTACGAGCGCAAGCTGGTCAAGCAGATAGAAGTGGCCGCAGGCACAGTTGAGGACAGCTACAACGCGCCTTATGTCCGGCTACTCTCGGTAAGAAGGCAGGGCAGCAGTATCATCACCGCGCTGGTCGAGGTGGATGTCGCAACGCCAACAGGAAGTGTCCGTCGAACAGAGATTCAGGTACAGGACGGCGACGATCTTGAGATGAAAACTGGACGTCCCATCTACCAAGACCATCGAATCGGAGAGATTCAAGCGCGCGGAAACGAGCAGTTCATGGAACTCATCGTTCCCGGAGACTCTCATTGGTTGAGCCCGGGGGAAGCCCACGGCGACGTTGATAGCCGCGCGGTACATCGCGGCATGATTCGCAAGACCATCACAGAACATTTCGACAAGGAAAAGCGGCTGGGTCCGCTGGGCATCAAGACGCTCACGCTGTTCTTCATAGACGAAGTAGCGCGATACCGCTCTTACGACGAGGACGGAAACTCCGTCAAGGGCGAATACGCCAGGATTTTCGAGGAGGAATACCGCCGCGCCGCACGCCACGGAGATTATCTCGCTCTCTTCAAGGGCAAGGACATAGACACGGCGGTGGAGCGGGCGCACAATGGCTACTTCTCGGTTGACCGTAGGGGCACATGGAAAGATACCTCTGAGAGTAGGCAAGCCGACCGCGACGATGCTGAACGGGCTTACAGCCTGATCATGCGCGACAAGGAGAAATTGCTCAGCTTCTCCGAATCGCTCAGCTTCATATTCTCTCATTCCGCGTTGCGAGAGGGCTGGGACAACCCCAATGTGTTTCAGATATGCACGCTGCGCGACATCGGCACAGAGCGCGAACGTCGCCAGACTATCGGGCGCGGCCTGCGCCTGTGCGTGAACCAAGAAGGCGAGCGTCAACGTGGGTTCGAGGTGAATACGCTCACCGTCATCGCCAGAGAAGACTACGAGCAATTTGCCGAAAACCTTCAGCGCGAGATAGAGGAGGAAACCGGCATCCGCTTCGGTGTGATAGAACCCAACCAGTTCGCCGGAATACTTGTTACCGACCGGAACGGTGAAACCGAGATGCTCAGCGCGTCTCGGTCCGAATATCTGTGGAACTGCCTCAGAACCCAGGGATATATAGACAGTCAGGGCAAGGTTGACGACTCACTGCGGACGGCGCTCAACGAAGAGACGCTCGACCTGCCCGATGAATTCGAGAGCGAGAGAGAGGATATAACCAGGATTCTGAAGAAAGCGGCGGGGCGCATACAGATACGGGACGCCAGCAAGCGCCGCCGTCTGAACCCGCGCGAGGCTGTTCTGAACGGCGAGGAGTTCCGCTCGCTCTGGAAGCGCGTCAGCGGCAAGACAACCTACCGAGTCCACTTCGACAACGATGCGCTGATAGAAGAGTGCGCCAACGCGCTCCGGGAGGCCCCTCCAATTCCGAGGACAAGGATAGAGTGGAGTACCGCCGACATCCGCATCGAAACCGCCGGCGTTCAATCCCGTCTGCTGGAACGGGGTTCTCAGATGTCGGTCCAACCTGAGCGAGTCGAGTTTCCCGACCTGCTCACCGAACTACAGAATCGCACCCAGCTAACGCGGAAGAGTGTCTGGCGGATACTCAGCGACAGCGGATGGCTGGACGACTTCACGAACAACCCACAGAGGTTCATCGAAACGGCCTCAGAAGCCATCAATCGCAGAAAACGCCTCGCGATTGTGGACGGCATCAAGTACCAGCGTCTGGGAAGCGAGCATTACTACGCGCAGGAACTGTTCAAGCGCGCAGAACTCACTGGCTATCTCAGGAATATGCTGGCTTCCACAAAGTCGGTTTACGACTACGTTATATGGGAATCCGACCCTGAAGCCAAATTCGCGGACGCTCTGGAAAAGAACGCGGCCGTCAAGGTGTACGCTAAACTTCCGGGCTGGTTCCAGGTACCGACTCCACTGGGGTCGTATAACCCGGACTGGGCTGTTCTGGTAGAAGACGAGGCGGGCGAACGACTGTATTTCGTCGCTGAAACTAAAGGCTCAGCTTTTCTGGACGATCTGCGAAATACAGAAAGAGCGAAAGTCGAGTGTGGAAAGGCACATTTCCACGCGCTTGAAACTGGCGAGTCACCAGCAAGATACAGGGTGGTGCATACACTGGATAATCTGCTGGCAGAAGTCTGATTGAATCCCACGCGCCTCAGACGCGCTCAGATCGTACGCAGAATTTGTCCATATCCGGCTTTGCAAAGGCCCGCCGTAGGTAGTCACGAGCGCTCTTTCGGACAAGCGCCTCATCACTCCACAAAAACGGCAACCCACCCCATCCTGCCCATCACCCCAATCAAATAAATCACAGTTCAGACACCCGCCAATTGAAAATTCCCCCAAAGTTGCCCTTGACGCTCACAGAATATCTGTGCTATCATCCATCTAAATCGAATACACCGACCTCACCATAGGCGCGTCCCTCGCGGACGCCCTACCGGGTGAGGGTCAAAGCGCTCAGTGAAAACTGGGCGCTTCCGCTTATAAGAACTAAAGACTAACAACTAAGGACTGAAGACCAAAATGTACGACAACCTGACACCACGCGAACGACTCGCCAAAATAGTCGCCGAAGAAACCGGCGACGGGCGACGCATTGTCCGGTTCCTCGTACAGGTCACAGAAGGCGATCTACACTCCGAAGGCTTCCAACCCTGCCACCGCATGGACTCAGCCAAAGAACTCGTCAAGATTGGTCTCACCGAGTTCGAAGACTACATACACGCCAACTCCACGCCCCGGAAACCCAGGGCCAAGAGAACCAGCCGTCCCGACGCCGACCTGTCCCCTGAGATAGCCGAGGCGCGCGAACAACTCGCCAGGTACGCCAGAGAACTCACCCAGGACGGTCGAACCGTCATCAGGATGTACTCCGAAGTCATGGACGGCCTCAGAAACGACGAGGGCTTCAAGCCGCACCACCGCATCGCCGCCGCCCGCGAACTCATAAAGCGCGGCTTCGACGAAACCGTCACGCCCGCGCCCGAAGCGCTCCCGTCTGAAGACCAGGAACTGATAACTGAATACTGTGAACTGAATACTGACGACTCAGAACTGACCGAGGAATACCTCGAATCCGAAGAAAACATGGCCGAGGTAATCGAGAAAATCAAGCGTATCGCCGAACAGGTCACCCCCGAAGAACGCGAGGCAGAGGAAGCCGCCTGGCGGAACAAAGACCTCTCCATGTGGGAAACAATCGCCGCCCAGCCGCCTCCGGTAATCACCAAAGAACAAGCTAGAATCGGAGCCGCCGAGTTCCACGAAATCCTCGAACGATGGAAACGATGGGATGAGTCCGACGTGGAGATCCCTGACCTACCCGAAGGACTATCCCAATACGACGGCCTCTGACCCGCGCGGCGTCTAAGCGTCGCGCTCCAAATCCTTAGTGCCACTTGGAGACGATTGCAAAAGTCCCTTCCCCCTTGACGGGCTGACAAGGGTAGGCAAATGCGCGGTCAGCTACGAATTCAATCAACAGGCCCCCTCTCCCTGAGACGGGTGATGCACATTGTGTAAGTCCTTTAACAATTGAAGAGCGTAGCTAACGCCAGGTCAGGACGACCGAAGTGGCGATTCAACCATATGCCCACGTTGAGAGCGGCCACCTTGGCCGCCACTCGACTCAACAGTCCCCACTTGCTGCGAGCGCGTGGGAACTGAAGGCCAAACACCTCCTCCAACTGTCCATTGACGGTCTCCACCACCTGTTTGAGACTGCAATGCCGCCGTCTGGCCAGCTCCGACTCGCTCCCGACATAGTTTTTAGGGGTCAACACTCTCGCTCCATACTGTTGTCGCCAATGTGTCTGCCACAGGGACCCGAAAAAGCCGTTGTCTCCAAGATAAGGCTCTGAGATTGGCCTGCCAACGGCATATCTTGGCCATATGGGGCCGGTGGCTCCAACATATCTGTTGCCATTTCGTCGGATGGGAAGGTCCTGGGCCTGGCGGGGTATTCCCATCCAGTCATTGCGCCAACACAGAAAACTCTCCGCCACCCAGCGGTCTTCTGTGCTGGCTGGCGCGATCAGAAAGCCGGTTATCACGCCCCGGCGCGATACCGATAAAAGCAGTTTGCAGCCATAGTAAAAGCGCCTGTCGCTTCCACCCTTTCCTATGGCCGACTCGTCTCCAAACAGACGATGGCGATCTCCTCGACACATCCGGGCCAGCGGTACAGGAACGCTGTCTATCGCCTGATACGCTGAGGCACAGGCTCCCAGTTCCTCAGCCACCGCACCGGACAATGCTATGACAACCCCGCACAGGTCTCGGCTGCGACGATTGAACGCGCTCTGAGTGTGCATGTTGGGAAAGTAGCCTCGCCAATGCTCTGACACATGACGAACGAAAGCGCGCTCGGAAGTCCCAAACCACTGACAGCACAGCATCAGAGTAAGGACCTCGCTGTCAGACAGTACAGGGCGTCTGCCAGGACGAACCGGCTTGTGGCAGCCATAATGTCGCTTATAGAGGTCGTCAACTATCGTGTACAATGCCGTCAGGAAAGCGTCAAAGTCTAAGGTCATCGCCAGCCTCCTTTGGTCGGGTAAGGCCAGCGTACACCATTCCTTGACGCTTTCTGTGTTCTTCACTTGGTAATGTGCATCACCCGTCTCAGGGAGAGGGTTGGGGTGAGGGTGATTGAATTTTCAATGCCTACCCCTCTCAGCCCTTGACGGGGGAAGGTTAGGATGGGGGTGAAATTCCCCTCAATAGGTTTTGAGATAGTTACTTTGTGCCGCTTGGTGTCCTTCTTCGACATAACCGGCTGCATTTGCGCGCGCTGCCTGGCGTCTTTTCATTAACTTGATTGGCGGTGGCGATTAGGATAACCTTATCTGCGTTTGAAAAACCCGAAATGGGGTAGCGACGACCGCAGAATCTTCAAAAGGTAAACTGTCGCGCCTCGGGACAATTTACAGGAGGTCAGCATGGCTGATATTTCAAAATCCGTAGCCATCGTCGGCGTGGCGGAGTCCGACGAGATAGGCAGAGTCGAAAAGTCAAACCTGCAGTTGCACGCCGAGTCGGCGTACAACGCGCTTGAGGACGCCGGTCTGTCCATTAAAGACGTGGACGGACTCATGACGGCGGGCACCTCGACCCTTACTTTGGGTGAATACCTTGGCGTCAACCCCAGGTTCACCGACACGACCGCCGTGGGCGGCTCTTCTTTCATCATACACATCGCGCACGCGATGCTCGCAATCCAGGCGGGCTACTGCGAGACGGTCCTGGTGACGCACGGCGAAGCCGGACGCAGCGCGCGCTCTCGTGCGGGCGGCAACGCGTCGGAACCGGGGGCGCAGTTCGAAACCCCGTATGGCTATATAGGAGCGCCGATAAATTACGCGATGGCCGCCCGCCGCTATATGCACCAGTACGGCGATGACTATACCCGCCAAGGGATGGCCGAGGTAGCCGTCGCAACACGAAAGTGGGCGAACCTGAACCCGAAGGCGTACTTTAAAGACCGGCCCATGTCCTTCGACGAATACCACGACTCACCCTGGATAGCCTGGCCGTTCCACCTGCCCGACTGCTGTCTCGTGACCGACGCGGGCGGCGCCTACGTCGTAACCACGCCGGAACGAGCTCGCGACCTGCCCAAGAAGCCCGTATGGGTGCTAGGAGCGGGCGAGGGACTGGACCACGGCATAATCAGCCAGATGCCTGACCTGACGAGCACCTGGGCGAGAGAGTCCGGTCCCGCGGCGCTGAAGATGGCCGGAGTCACCCATGACGACATAGACCTCGCCATGATCTACGACTCATTCACCTACACCGTCCTGGTCACCCTCGAGAGCCTGGGCTTCTGCGGGCCGGGCGAAGGGCCCGACTTCGTGGCCGACCAGCGCACCGCGCCGGGCGGCGACTTTGCCATGAACACCAGCGGCGGCGGACTGTCATACACCCACTCCGGTATGTACGGTATGTTCCTGGTGCTGGAGGCCGTGCGTCAGCTTCGCGGCGAGACCGGAGACCGCCAACTGGACGACCCGAAGCTGTGCTTGATTAACGGCACGGGCGGCTCCCTGTCCTCCACCGGCACCGTTGTGCTGGGAATTGACTAGAACCTTGACAAATAGGCGGCTGCCCCTTGCCGAGCCGAGAGGCGGCTTTGCCCAATTTCCAACCACACTGATTCTCAGGAGAATACAATGACAACAGGATACAACAAGCCCATTCCGGTGCCGCAGGTGGAGTCGGATACGTACTGGGAAAAGGCCAAGGCCCACGAGCTTTGGCTGAGGAACTGCAATGATTGCGGCAATGCCTACTTCTACCCGCGTGACATATCCCCGTGCTGCTTCTCGAGGAACACGGACTGGAGGCAGGTCAGCGGCAAGGCGACCCTCTTCACATATGCCATAGTTATGCGGGCGCCCCATGCGGGCTTCGTGGCTGACGTGCCTTTCGTAACCGCCATGGTGGAGCTTGAGGAAGGGCCTATCATGCCGACCAACATCGTCATGGACGACCCCACGCCCGAGAAGCTCCAGATAGGAATGCCCCTCGAAGTCGTCTTCGAGGACATCACCGACGAGATCGCGCTCCCCAAGTTCAGGCCCGCTTAAGCGCTCGACAGGGATAATTTCGCCTCGTCGTTCAATGGGCGCGGCGACCTGGAAAAACCCCTCTCCCACCAAAGGGAGAGGGTCTGGTGAAGGTGTCCCCTAAAGTGAGTACACACTCTGGCCACGCGACTCGCCGATAAGATATAATCAGTAGGCAGGTCATTTAAAGATAGACCTGCCCGCTGATCTTAAGGGGCGACGAAATGACCACGCTGGAAGAACGTATAGCTCGTGAGGAAGCGCGAGGCGAACAGCAGGACACGCGCCTGAGCGAGTTGCGTGAAGATATGCAAGTCGGTTTCGACCGTATAGACCGCGCTATTGTGGGTGTCCGCGAAGATATACGAGCCGAATCCGAAAGAACCGATAAGTCAATCGGCAGTGTTCGCGAAGATATGCGGGCCGGATTCGACAGGACAGACCGCGCCATTGCCGATGTTCGTGAAAATATGCGCTCAGGCTTTGAACGGACAGACCGCGCCATTGCCGATGTTCGTGAAAATATGCGCTCAGGCTTTGAACGGACAGACCAGACTATCGAAGGACTACGTTCTGAGTTTAACTCCTTTCGCAACGTGATGATAGGCGGTCTGATTACACTGGGGATTGGGATGGTAGTTCTTTTCCTGACAATATTCCTACGCCCGCCAAGTTGAGGCGCGCTTTATCTCGACAACACCTCGCGCTGTTCAATTCTCTCTTCCAACTTCTTCTCATTCCCGCCATCCGCTTCCAGAATCCAGATAGGTCGTACTGCCGACCTGTGATACCATGACCTCCTGCCGGTATATGCCGCCCTCAATACGTCGTTCGGACGTGTGTGTCTCGGTCATCCACTCCACAACGTTCGGCCCATCGGCCAGCGCCTCGACCATCGCCCGCCCGTCCATGTCGTCCGGTATGGACAATCCGAGCAGTCGCAGGACTGTCGGAGCTATGTCAACGTTCCCGGTCGGCGATGCGATTCGGGTCTGCTGTCTGAAACTCGGCCCGCGAGCGAGCAAGATGTTGTTCATCTCGTGCTTGCTCATGGAGCCGTGCTGTCCCTGCCCGCTCACGCCTCCGCCGGAATAGGCGAACCCGTCGTAACCTGCGGCGTTGGTCCGAGAGTCCCATGCAAACGACATCGCAATCTCCGGCGCCCTGGGGCCGTCGCCTCCTGTTAGAGCCATCGGAAGCGCGCCCTCTATCTCTCCCGCCGCCGACGACGCCAGCAGCGAGCCGCACCATGGCTGGGCCATAAGCTGAGAGGCGAGTCTCGAAGCCGTGCCCTGATCGCGCGTGTAGAACAGGACGCTCGCGCCGTTAGCAGCTACCAGTACATCATCCACAGGGTAGCCCGCGTCGCGGACGTGTGACTCGACATCCACCACCTCGCGTATCGTCGAGTATCCGTGGTCGGACACCACCATCACGTCGGTATCCGAGCCGCGCCCGTTCGCGTCGAGCCACGCCATTATCTGCCCGAATCCCGCGTCCGCCTCACGTATGGCGCGGTCGGACATCGCTGACCCGACTCCGCTCGCGTGCTGGGCCTTGTCCGGCTCGGAAGACCAGATAAGGGCGACCGCCGACTGACGCTCCGGCAGGATATGTTCGGTCAGAATACGAATCGCGTGATAGAAGCGCGGGGTGTTCGGCTGTGACTCGCCGGGCCATTCTCCGAACCGCGCCACCAGGCGTTCGTGAAGAGAATAGGGTAAGGTGAAATCTGTATGTATCGTTGCGCCGCCCGACGTGTCGGCCCTGGGGTTGTGGACGTAGGCGTTGCCGGACGTTCCAACCCCGATGGCCGTGTACTCCAGCCCCTGCTCGGAGAGTATATCTGACAGCGTTGGCGCGAGCAGTACGCGCCCCGTCCTACGCGCCAACTCCGCGAGCGTCGGCTCCAGCGCGGAGAAGACCAGATTCGGATCATAGTCCCGCGCCACCATTGTGTTTGCGGCAAGGCCATGACCGCCGGAATAGCGTCCGGTCACCATGCTTGCCGCGTTGATCCGCGTCACCGACGGAAACACCGGATGGTGTTTCTCGAAAAACACGCCCTCGTCCGCGAACCGCGACAGGTTCGGCATAAGGTCGGGGCGAATCTGCGCGGGCTGAAGCCCGTCGAATACGACGATAAGAACTGAGGTCAACCTGATTTCTCCTCATAGGAACTGAGAATGTGCAATTAGGAATTGGAAAGCCTCGACTCTCAGGCTTGCAATTTGCTTATTCTCCCTACTATTTTATAAAGTATCCGCTTGCCCGAATGTAAGGCACAAGGCAGTCTATCCATGATCGAATCTGGCATAACCGCAAAGGGTCAGACAACACTACCCAAAGTTGTAATGGAAGCCTTGGGTGTAGAGGCTGGTGACCGTATCCGCTACATAATACAAGATGGGGAAGTAAGTATCCGGCCTGTCCGTCCGATCAGCAGGCTATTCGGAATAGTGCAGTACAGCGGCCCTCCTGTCACGCTTGATGATATGGAGCAGGCAGTATCCGACGCGGTTCGCAAAGATTGATAGACTTGGATACGAGCTACTCGGTACGGGATAGTGAAGAGCAGGCAGAGGCGTCTCGAGTCCTTTTGGAAAGCCTGTCAGCCGAGCGGCCAGGGTTCGTATGCCGTGAAGTCATGCTTGAAATTGTATGGGTTCTGGAACACGCATATCACTTGTCGAGGGATCAAATCGCCGTGATCGTCGAGGAGTTGTCCTACACGGAGGGCCTAATCATCGAGGTTGACGAGGACGTAATTCGAGCCGCTATGGGCTACCGACAAGGAACCGCTGACTTCTCCGATTTTATGATTCTCACTGCCGCACAGAGAGCCGGAGCGGAGCCTCTGTACACTTTTATCGCAAGTTCTCTCGTTTGGCGGTAACTGGACTGCTGGACACCACACAGAAGGATGATACTCAATGACTCACCATGAACTGGAAACCGCATTCTCGATAGACACGTCGGCCATAAAATTCGGACCCGGGGTCACCCGCGAGACCGGCCACGAGGTCGCCCGGATGGGAGCGAAACGGGTGATGGTCGTAACCGACCCCCGGATGTCGCGCCTGGAGCCGGTGGCCGTCGTTCTCGAATCTCTGAGGGCGGAGGGCGTTGACGCCGTCCTGTTCGACCAGGTGGAAGTGGAGCCGACGGACGAGTCGTTCAGGGAGGCAATAGAATTCGCCTCGGACGGCGGCTTCGATGCGTTCGTATCTGTGGGCGGCGGATCGAGCATAGACACCGCAAAGGCAGCCAACCTGTATTCGACCTACCCGGCTGACTTTCTCACCTATGTCAACGCGCCAATCGGACTGGGCGAGCCGGTTCCGGGACCGCTGAAGCCGCACGTAGCGGTGCCGACCACCTCCGGGACCGGTTCGGAGACGACAGGGGTTGCGATATTCGACCTGTTGGAAATGAAGGCTAAGACAGGGATGGCGCACCGCGCTCTCAGGCCGACCACGGGAATCGTTGATCCCGAGAACAGCCGCACGCTGCCCGGAATGGTCACCGCTTGCAGTGGCTTCGACGTGCTATGCCACGGGCTGGAGTCCTACACCGCGATGCCTTTCAGCCATAGGGAAGCGCCTCCCAACCCCGGACTCAGGCCATCCTACCAGGGATCCAACCCGATCTCCGACGTGTGGGCCACGCGCGCCATAGAGATGGTGGCGCATAACATAGTCAGCGCGGTTCAGGACACGGACGACATCGAATCTCGATCCAATATGATGCTCGCCGCCACGTTCGCGGGCGTCGGATTCGGTAACGCCGGATGCCATCTGCCGCACGGAATGTCCTACCCTGTGTCCGGCATGGTGCGGGAGTATGTCCCTGAAGGCTATCCCGACGACCATCCCATCGTACCTCACGGAATGAGCGTCATTCTCAACGCGCCCGCGGTATTCAGGTACACCGCTCCGACCAATCCCGACAGGCACCTGTACGCCGCCCGGCTCATGGGCGTGGACGTTTCGGGCGCCGGGCCGGAGGATGCCGGTGACATACTCGCCGACGCAATCGTGGCCCTGCTCAGGCACATAGGCGTTCCGAACGGGCTGAGCGCTATCGGCTATTCCCCCGACGACGCTCCTGCGCTGGCCGCCGGCGCGATGCCCCAGCGACGGGTCATTGACCTGTCCCCGCGTCCGGTCGAAGAGGAAGACCTGCGCCAGCTATTCCGCGACTCGATGACTCTCTGGTAAGTCCTCTCCAGGCCGTTCGGCTTTAAGCGGAGACCACCCTGACGCGGTGGTTGTTGCTGTCGGCTATGTAGATCGAGCTGTCCGAGGCGAGTTCGCAGCCGTGCGGACGGTCGAGTCCGGCGGCGGTCGCGCGACCGTCGTCGCCGTGTCCGCCGAGCCGACCTCCCGCGATTGTGGTCACGACGTGGCTTGCGGCGTCAATGCGCCGTATCGCATGGTTCTCGGTGTCGGTGACTATGATATTGCCTCGCACGTCGCACCTGATACCCTTGGGTCCGGCCCAGGTGGACTCGATAGCAGGGCCGCCGTCTCCGGTGTAACCCAACTCGGCGTTCGCGCCCGCGAGAGTGACCATGATGCCATCGGGAGTGACCACGCGGACGCCGTTGCCCTCGCGCTCCGCGATGTACGTATTGCCCGCGCCGTCCATACACACCGCCCGCGCTCCCAGGATGCTGGCCTGGTTCGCGGGAAGTCCGTCGCCGCCCCGCGCCTTCTCCCCGTTCCCCGCGAACGTCGTTATGACGCCGGAGGCAATGTCCAGACGTCGAACGCGCTGATCCTGAATATCGGCGATAAGCAGCCCGCCCCGTCCGTCCAGAAAGCAGTCGTTGGGTTCGCGCAGCTGCGCCTGGTGTCCGGGCCCGCCGTCGCCTGAGTATCCCGGTTCGCCGGTTCCTGCGACCGTAGTGATGATGCCGTCGCCGTCAATCCTGCGGACGACGGCGTTGAGACGATCAACGACGTATATGCTCCCGTCCGAGTCAATCGCCAGTGAGTAGGGTTCGTACAGCGTGGCCCGGGTGGCGGGGTCGCCGTCCCCTGAGTATCCCGGTTCGCCGATTCCCGCGACTGTACTGATAATGCCAGTGACCGCGCCCACCCTGCGAACGATGTGGTTGGTCGCTTCACAGACGAACAGGTTGCCCGCCCCGTCGAAAGCGCACATGAAGGGTTCGCGCATCATCGCGTCCGAAGCGGGGCCGCCGTCGCCCGAATACCCGGCCTGTCCGGTGCCTGAGAAGGTGAATATGATAGGCGATTCGTCCGAATTCATGGCTGCTCCCTGGCTGGCTGTCAATTTTTCAGCAGTAACCTGGTTTGCGCGATTCGGGTCAGGCGGAGCCGTATGGCTGCCCGAACTCCTCCGAGTGCGCTATCTCGGACAGCGACTTCCGGTTCTTTCGTCCCATGCTTCCACGGCTGTCGTTCAGCCTGTATCCGAAGGGAAGAACAGTGACAAGCTCGAGGCTGTCCGGTATTCCGAGCAGTTCCTTGACCTGTCGGTTCTGCTCCGCCACCCGAAGACCCACGAAACAGGTTCCAAGTCCCTCTTCCCAGCCGACCAGTTCCATCTGCTGAAGCGAGCGACCCGTATCCAGGTCCGGCCTGTCCGCGTTGTCCATGGCTATCGCAATCGCCATAGGCGCGTCCGCGACGAACCGCCCGCTTGACGCTATCCCGCCTATCTCCCGCAGGGTATCGCGATCCCTGACCACGACGAAATGCCAGGGCTGGAGATTTCGGGAACTGGGCGCCCACTGTGCCGCCCTCAGCAACTTTTCCACAACCGAGTCCGGCACCGGCTCATCCGTGAATTCCCTGACCGTAAGCCGACTTCTCACAATATCGTAAACGCTCATGCGCAGACCTCCTTAGAATGGTGGCTCGAAGCCTTCTTTGCCTTCTCCCAACTCGGGTAGGTTGTTACGCAAGACCTCAAGTACCTGCTGATAACTCTCCATATATATATATATCACGGAAATCCGCCCGATCACAGCCGAGTTTTTGGGCCATAAGATCAAATGCCTTTTCACGAGTGTTGGCGACGAACTTACCTCGCTGGAAGTGGAATGGCTGAACAATAAATTTCTTGACACCAGTATCCAGCAAATCAGAAACGAATTCATAGGGCTTGCTTACGAACAGTAATGGAGTCATGGTGATACAAGATTCAATCCCTTCGGATTCTACGTCGGCTATAGCTCGCAACCGTACCGAATTGGATGGACAGAATGGCTCGAATGTACGCCTCACATCCTCGTCGTCGGTTGTGACCGTCATATTAACCCGCACCCGACCACATAATACTCAAGTCCGAAAACCCCATGCCCCTCGACATCGGCGACCAGATCCTGCTCCTCAGCGCCCAGCAGGACATCATGGTCAACCGCAGGGACCGCTTCATAGGCATAAGAAACGGCGCCGTCGAATCCGTGTAGCCCATCTTGGCCAGAGGCTGCCACCACTGATAAAGTCTCAGAGACACTTACAATTCTATCGAAACGCGGCCAAACTGCGGATTTCCCTAATTGTTTCAACTGAGCAACACAGATTCCGAAAGGAATCATGAATTTCTATCAGGAGGCCCTGACATGAGCGCATTCCAAGCACAGATCATCCCCGAATCCGACGAAGTTCCCCAATCCACAGCGGATATTCCGCTTCAGGACATGGTGGAATTCGCGGAAAACCCCGAACCCAGATGCCCGTGCGTGCTTATTTTGGACACCTCTGGTTCGATGTATGGCCCTCCCATTGGAGCGCTGAACGATGGAATCCAAACGTTCAAGCGTGAACTGCAGAAAGATACCCTCGCCGCTCTGCGCGTCGAAGTGGCGACTATAGCCTATGAAGGAGGATTTTTTTCAAATAGAGCGCAGATAACTCAGGATTTTATAACCGCGGACAAGTTCAACCCTCCTGAACTGAAAGCGAGATGGGGTAATTATGAAGCTCAGGCAATCCATATGGCGTTAGACATGATCGAAAGCCGCAAACAGATGTACAGAGACAGCGGGATAAGCTATTACAGGCCATGGGTGATTATGATCTGCGACGGAAAACTGGTCGAGCCGCAAGAAGAGATTGAAGCCGCGTCCCAAAGGCTCAGGAACGCCGAGCGAGACAAACAGGTCGCTTTCTTCGCCGTCGGCGTGGAGGGTGCCGACATGAAACAGCTCGCCCAACTAGGTTCCCGTGCGCCGCTGTCCCTGAAGGGACTCGACTTCAACGAACTGTTTATCTGGCTCTCCTCCTCCATGAGCCGGGTTTCGAGCTCCAGGCCGGGCGATGAGGTCCAGCTGGACGTGGACGGACTGAAAAACTGGGCGGCTATATGAACGCGGATACTCTATAACAAGCGACTCGCGAACTTCTATCAGGAGGCTCCAACATGACTACGCCAAAATCACAGAACATCCCTGAAATAGATGAAGCTCCGCAACCCACTGTGGATATCCCGCTTCAAGACATGGTGGAATTCGCAGACAACCCCGAACCCCGATGCCCATGCGTGCTTCTGCTGGACACCTCCGTTTCGATGAATAGTAATGACGCCATTGGTGCGCTGAACGATGGAATCCAAACTTTCAAGGGCGAATTGAGGAAAGACACCCTCGCGTCTCTGCGCGTCGAGATAGCGATTATAACCTTTGGAGCTCAGGTGGAGGTGACGCAGGACTTCGCGACCGTGGACAGGTTCGATCCCCCAAGGCTGATAGCGGACGGCCCCAGCACTCCGATGTCCCAAGGAATCCAGATGGCGCTGGACCATATCCAAAGCCGCAAACAAATGTACAGAGACAGTGGGATTGGCTATTACAGGCCCTGGGTGTTTATGATAACCGACGGAGAGCCGACGGGCGAAACGCGAGAAATGGTGGACGCCGCCACTGAGCGGCTCAAAAACGCCGAGCAAGACCAGCAGGTCGCGTTCTTCGCTGCCGGAGTGGAGGGAGCCAACATGGAAACTCTGTCCCAGATAGTTCCGCGAACCCCTCTGCCCCTGAAGGAACTCGCCTTCAACGAACTGTTCGTCTGGCTATCGGCCTCCATGAGCCAGGTTTCGAGCTCCAGAACGGACGATGAAATCCAGCTGGACGTGAATGGATTGAAGGGCTGGGCCGCGATTTGAGCGCCAGAGATCTATGCGATTTGGCTTCCCGCGCCCGAAACTGGCGCGTCGCCAGTGCCTCGGTTCGCGGAACTAGCCACATCAAGACAGGCAAACCCTGCCAGGACAGCGTTTATCATCGTGCCGATCTGCCCGGAGGTGTACTGATAGCCGCGGTCTCGGACGGTGCAGGCTCCGCGACGCTCTCCGACATCGGCTCTTTGCTCGCCGTACGAAAGGCTGTCGAATCCGCGCGGCTCTCCATACTCCACAGCTCCGCGCGACTCTCCGTAGGCTACCTGCGCGACACGGTCCGGGCGTCCGTTCTGCTCGCGCGCTCCGGACTCGAAGATGAAGCGCGGCGCATTGGCGCGAATGTCAGAGACCTGTCCGCTACGCTCATGCTGGCCATCTGCTCGCGCGGTTTTACGGCGGCGGCCCAGATAGGGGACGGAGCCGTGGTGGTTGCGGACGAATCCGGCGAATACAGGCTGTTTACGACCCCGCAAAGGGGCGAGTACGCCAACGAGACCGTATTCCTCGTATCGAGGAACGCGCTCAGTTCGCTGGAAGTGAAAGCCGAACCGATACAGGCCATCAGCGTCGCCATGTTCACCGACGGGATACAGAATCTCGTCCTTGACACGGCCACCGACACCCCACACGTCCCGTTCTTCGCGCCCATGTTCCGATGGCTCGAATCTCGCCCTGCCGAATCGGACCTAGGGCTCGAGTTGGAAAGGTTTCTGGCCTCTCCCAAAGTCGCCCAGCGCGCCGACGATGACCTAACTCTGTTTCTGGCGTCGCTGTCGCAGACAGTCTGAACTTGTCCATGAACCGACCAGACAGGAATATGACGCGGGCGAGCTCGGGCGAGCTCGTCATTCTCCGTTCCTCCCAGCAGTTGGCCGCCGGGGGCGAGGGTGTCGTTTATAAGTTGCCCGAACTTTCCGACATGGTGGCGAAAGTTTACCACTCCCCGGCCGCCGGCATTGACGTCAAACTTGGCTTGATGATTGAGAACCCGCCCCGAATTCCTCCCGAGGAAGAAGGTCGCGTAGCCATCGCCTGGCCAGAAGACACTCTGCGCGAACCTTCCCGCGCAAATAGAATAACCGGGTTCCTGATGCGCCGCGTATCGGGCAAGCCGGTCATCGAGTACTTCAACCCCCTTCTGCGCCCCAGGACCGCTTCCCACTTCACTTACGAGCACCTGCTCGTGGTGGCCAGAAACCTCGCCGAAGCCGTGGATATATTCCACGGTCAGCACAATGTCATCGGAGATCTCAACGAATCCAATGTGCTCGTCACAGAGACAGCCTCGGTCGCGCTGATAGACACCGACTCGTTTCAGGTGCTCGACTTGCAAAGCGGAGTCTATTACAGAAGTCCGGTCGGCAAGCCCGAATACACGCCCGCCGAGTTGCAGGGACACCGCTTCGACGAAATAGACCGAGAGGAAGAACACGACCGTTTCGGCCTCGCGGTAATCATATATCAACTTCTTATGGAGGGCATTCATCCCTTCGTGGGCGTATATACCGGACCCGGCGACCCACCTCAGCCGGAAAACAGAATCGCCTTAGGACATTTTCCCCATAGCCGAAGACGCAGAGTTCCTTTCGACCCGTCCCCGATTTCCCCACCCTGGGATACCCTTCACCCTCAGCTTCAACGCCAATTTGCCCAGTGCTTTGACAACGGTCACGACAATCCCCACACACGCCCCACCGCGCACATATGGGTGCAGACAATCGAGGAGACCCTCGCGTCCCTGACCACATGCAGAAGGAACGACCAGCACAAGTACTTCGATCAGCTTCCAAGCTGCCCATGGTGCGACCGCGCTCGCAGAATGGGAGGTCGCGACCCATTTCCACCCCTTCAACCCGGCGCTCGGCCCGCCCAACTCTCATTTTCGCTCGCTAGTCCGCCAACTCCACCTGCCCAGCCGGTTGTTCAGCCTAGAGTTCCGCCTCCTACGCCACCGTCTCTTGGCCCGCCTTCCGCTGCTCAAAGCGGCGGTGGATTCAGATGGATGTATGTGGCTGTCCCGGTGGGGATTGTCCTATTTTCGCTGGTGGCGCTGCTTATTATTGGAGCGTCCACAGATGATTCAGGACCTGATACCGCGCTAACTCCTCCGACCGCGCCGACAGTCCCGAACGCTGTGTTGATGCCGACGGTCACGCCGATGCCCACTGCAGCCGTGGCGGCTATGGCTGTCCCGACTTCAACGATAACGCCAGTGTCCTCGCCAACGCCTACCTTTACGCCGAACCCTACGCTCACACCCACACCGGCGCATACACCCACCATTACACCTATGCCCACCAAGACGCCGAGGCCGCTCCCCACTCCGGTCCCGGAAGTCCGTGAAGTGGGGTATGTCCTTATACCAGAGGGCGGCGAACCCATCGAAGTCTCATTTGATTGGAACTATGCCGCATATGGAAGCGGAATCCCTACTGCGACAAACGATGGTTCTGTGAACCTGTCGTTCTCGGTCATCCGTCATTCGAGTGATAAGGCGTCCATCACCGTGGAAGCGAAAGACGATTCTTATATGGGAAACGGAGGCGCGATGATACGGATAACCAATGAACTGGGAACCATGACATACGCGCTAACCGTGGAAGTGGAAGATGCGGGTGAGCCGACCGCCACACCCACGCCCACGGCGACGCCGACTCCAACGCCGACACCGACCATCACGGCGACGCCTACCCCAACGCCGACACCGACCATCACACCCACGCCTACCCCAACGCCGACACCGACCATCACACCCACGCCGACTCAGACACCCCTCCCCACTGTTACTCCAACTCCAACCGCTACACCCACCGTTACCCCAACGCTCACTCCGTCGGTGACGCCAACCCTGACGCCCGTACCGCTGCCAAACCTGGTACTGGAGATATTCGAGATATGCGTCGAGAAAACGGCGTGTTGGCCGGAGGTTGAGGGCGAGATCGAAACTTCGGGAAGTCGTAAGGTCAGCATTACGTGGGAAGTTGCGAATAGAGGAAACGGACCGACTGAAAGTCCGACAGACTTGAGGCTGTACGCCGACGGAAAGTACCATGAAGAAAAATATCTAATTGGTAGAGACGCAGACACGTTCGCTATCCCCATTCTGGGTCCTGGGGAATCAATAGGGCAGAAAGTACTAACCAAGAAGAACCCTGACGATTTCTGGCCCATAACGTTTGGCCTGATAGGCGAGAGCGCCATTATCGCAATAGTGGACATTGAAGATAAGGTCGAAGAGAGTGGCGATAATTGCGGAAACCTGAGGGGATACAGAGATATATTCTCCGCCATGAACTCAGAGTGCGACAACGTGAAGTACAGGAGCGGCTTGGTATTTTTGCCCACACCGGTGCCAACGCCCACGCCATTGCCCACCGCAACGTCAACCCCTACGCCTTAACCCTTTAATCCAACCGGAGACCGCACTTGGAATACGACAAGCTGAGCAAGCGCCTATTCGCCGCCGGGTACGACCTTATCAACTCCGGCGTCGAGTCGCGCGTCACTCCATATCGCAGACTCACCGCGGGCCTCAGTCTCGGCAGGACACTCGAAATAGGCGGCGGAACCGGGGCCAATATCCCGTTCTATCCGCCCGGAGTGCGACTGATAAGCGTCGAACCCAATCCCCACATGGCCCGCCGCTTTATGGAAACATCCGAGAAATGTCGCTCCGACGCCATAGTTGTTCCCGCGATAGGGGAGAGTCTGCCATTTGCCGACGACACGTTCGACAGCGTGGTGACGACACTCACGCTCTGCATGGTCAAAGACCTGGACAGCGTTGTCGGCGAGGTACGGCGGACGCTCCGGCCGGGAGGCCGCTTTCTCTTCTATGAGCACGTCGTATCTCTGGACAAGCGAGTCGAGCGACTTCAGTCCATCACCAACCCGATCTGGAAATTTGCCACCACCGGATGCAATCTGGACAGGGACATAGTGGGCGCGATCCTAGAAGCCGGATTCGCCAGCGTAGAACTACGCCGTTTCTCCCTCTCCGTCGGCCTGCCCGTCACCATCCCCAACATCGTGGGCATAGCCCACGGCTAAATCCGCTCGAAATACCGCGCGCGTTCCCAATCCGTCACCGCTCGCCGATAAGCCTCCGCCTCCGTGGAGAAGAAATGCGCGTAATGCTCCACCACGTCCGCGCCGAACGCCGAACGCGCCAACTCGCTCCCCTCGAAACTCTTCGCCGCCTCGTCAAGACTGCCCGGCAGCATCGCCTCGTCCGACGCCGAGTAAACATCTCCAATGTATGCGGGCGGAGGCTCGACCCGACCCTCTATGCCCGCCAGTCCCGACGCGATAACCGCCGAGTACGCGAGATACGGATTCACGTCCGCTCCCGGGATCCGGCACTCGATCCGCAGACTCGACCCTGCGCCAACCACCCGGAACCCCGCCGTGCGGTTGTCCGGCGACCACGCCATCGCCGTCGGAGCCCAGCTCCCCGCCTGGAACCGCTTGTAAGAGTTCACAGTCGGCGCGTAGAACGCCATAAACTCCGCCGCGTACCGCATCCACCCGCCCAGGAACCAGCGAAACTCATCCGAACACGCGATACCCGCCAGATTTCCGTCCCCGGGAAAGGCGTTCACCAAATCCCCACTCTTCTCCGTCCACAGGCTCACATGCAGATGCGAACTCGAACCGGCCTGCGCCGCGTCCGGCTTCGCCATAAACGTGACGCTGGCCCCAAGCTGGTCCGAAATCTCCTTCACCGCCTGCTTCAGAATCACGTGCCGGTCAGCCATCTCCAGTATCGGCGCGTAGCGAATGTTCAACTCATGCTGACCCCTGCCAAATTCTCCCTTGGTGGACTCCACCGGAACCCCCGACGCCGCGAGATGACGGCGAAATGCGCCATTCAGATCCTCTGTCCGCGAGCCTTGTAGAAGGTTATAGTCCTCGATGTACCACCGGCCTCCCGCAAATTTCGATACCCGCTCTGCGCCGCCTCCGCGTATGAAGTCCGAAACTGGTAATACTCCAGTTCAGATCCCGCCATTGCCTCGAACCCCCTGGCGCTCAGCCGCTCCAGCTGTTTGCGCAGCATCGAACGCGGCGCCACCTCCACCGGCTCATGTCCCGGCTCCAATTCCGCGTCGCAGACCACAAGCGCCGTCCTGTCGAGCCACGACAGCTTCCGAATCGTCCCCGGGTCCGGCGCCAGATGCATATCTCCATAGCCGCCGTCCCAGTTCGAGAACTTGTACCCCGCGACCGGTTCCATCTCCATATCCACTGTGAACAGGTAATCGCAGGCATGAGTCCCGCCCGCCGCATCCGTCAGGAAGAACGAAGCGTCCAACCGCTTCCCAAGCAGTCGCCCATACAGATCCGGAAACGCCATAATCACCGTATCAATCGAGCCGGCGGCGACCGCCGACCGCAGTCCCTCGACATTCAGTATCCCTCTCGCCATAGTCTCCCTCATGCGCACGTTAGTCCTATTTTCTTTCATTTACCGTCATCCCCGCGAGGCTTGTCCTCATGAAAACGGGGAGCGACAATCCAGAGATCGGGCTAGGCTCCTGCGGCAGAAATATATGGACGCCGTATTAGTACCATGTCCATCTATTCATGATGGGTAGATATGTTTGAGTTTACGACGGGCGTCCTCGGTGGTAAAGTATTCGTTCATTTAGACTACGCCTACATATCTAGACTCGGTAACGGAGCCGTTGGGAAGTCATAATCGGGTGTTGTGAGCGGTGAAGTGACTCTGAGTCGTCAGTCCAAAGGTCAGTCCATTCAAAAGGGACCTATGAACTATGGAAATCAACTCCGTGCTAGTCCCTCCTGAGTTTGAATAGAACAAACACGGCAAATGCGCGGCGGTCTCTACTGGGAACATTCTCAAAGTCGTTGATGGCTGCCTGGGTCTCCTGAATAAATTGCAAGACACCTGACCGTGTGAACAGATCAAAGGGGTCGTAGTCCGCCTTATGGCGAATCTCCTGCATCTTTACGAACTGATGAGCGAAGTCTCTGATTTCCTGCGGGAAGTGGCTGTCCAGGATTGGCTTTCCTGGACCCTGCGTGCATTTCCTTTTGACCTCTCCGTGGTCTAACGCCCGATATGCCTGTCTCCATGCTTGGTTAGTTTGACTTGGTGATCTGGGACCGACAAGCAGATCGGCACAGTTGTTGGCTAGGGTATGGAACAACGCGTAGTAGGTGGTGCTCACGGCTCTTCGTAGTTCGACCTGTGTGGGCCTCCCTGGTCCTTCACCAGAGGCTAGGCTATCCGCGACCGCTAGAAGGTCGACAGGATTCACGACAGCATCTCTTCCAATTCTGGCCACTCCGATTTTTCCACGAATAGCTGTGTGGGTATGCCGGGGTAACCGAGCTCCAGCGCCTGAGACCAGAGAGAACCCGATAGCCTAAGTGTCCATGTTGGATCCAACTTGCTCTGGTCCCCATGAAAGACGATGTATGAGTGCAGGTACACCTCACCATCGTCGTCGACACGAGGCATTACGACTATAGGCCCGAACTCGAACTCGTCCTTGAATCGTTCATGTAGCAATTCCTGGATCATTTCCCTTATCTTGTTGGTGGCCTCGGATGCTGCCATCGTCCTTCTCCAGCACGTATATCGTGTGTCAGTCTGCCTGTTCATTGTATCAGGGTATTGGCGAGTGGACAGTTAGCGGGTTACATCTTGGCGGCCGATGCTGCGATTCTGCCCGGTCGTTAGCCGGTCTCCATGCCAGTCGGCATTCCCACATCTCTTGCTTTCACGCCACGCACGATTGTGGTGAGCGTCACGTCACATTGTAAAGCTTGTCGCACTCTAGGTACCAAGTCCACTTAGTTTAGTCGTTTGTAGTGTGCCTTCAACTTCCATTCGTCATTACCGCCAAAGCGGGAGTCCAGAGGTTGAGGCAGGCTTATACATGGCAAAAATAACTGGACGCCGTATAAGCCGCCTCTGATAATCAATGTGTCATCCAAAACGCGCCTGCACAGAAATCCCGTGTCCAGACATCATCCACTGGGCATCTTAACATTCATTGAAATCGGTTGGATATTGTATGTAACGGAAGCCACGGCACGGTTCGCCCCGACTGATATGCAAAGTTCGTCTGAGTTTCATATACTACTATACGAACATACATTCCATGCGCTACAATATACGTATAAAAACACGACTTCCGCTGCTCAATACATAAATGCGAGATTATAAATGGCAACTCGCTTACATGAGAAAATATCCCATCCAAAGCTACACGCAGGTGGCAACAGGTCAGTAACAGGTGAAAATTCTCACCAGAGTGCCACCTGTTGCCACCTGTTAGGGTCACCAGCGTTCACCAGAACAATTATAAATTACCATATATGAAAACAATCCAATCCCGCCCGCAGGTCCATGTCCGACAGGAACTTTTCGTCCCGGATAACTTGTAACTCTAGGAAAGGTCTTGTCCCTTCCCATCGGCCTTGCCTCATATGTTCCTACATCCCTATACTTTGTTAAGCGCATAATTCAGCAGTGGTTCTGATTCGCTGCTCATGGAACACAAGGAGGTTCTTCGGTGAAGGTAGGAATTATCAACGTTACCGGATACGCCGGAATGGAGTTGGCCCGCATTCTGCATCGCCACCCCGAAGTTGAGATAGCCGCCGTCACCGGTCGAAGCGCAGCGGGCAGGCGACTCGCCGATATGTTCCCACACCTCACATCCTGCGACATGGAGATAACACCCGAGATTTCCGAAAGCGTTGACTTCGTTTTCTCCGCGCTCCCCCACGCGGCAAGCGCAGAGAAGCTCGAACCCTTCATAGAGCAGGGCGTCAAGGCTGTGGACATATCCGCGGACTTCCGCCTTAAGAACCTCGCCGACTACTCATACTGGTACAAGATTGACCATCCATGTCCGCAGTACATGGAGACCGCCGTTTACGGCCTGCCCGAGTTGCACCGCGACGAAATCGCGCAGACTTCGCTTGTCGGCAACCCGGGCTGCTACCCCTCCGCCGCGGTTTTGGCCCTCGCCCCCGCAATTGATGCAGGGATAATCGAGGCCGACGTCGTGGTTGACGCCAAGTCCGGCGTGTCCGGGGCGGGCAGGGGAGGCTCGGTTGACCTCAACTTCTCCGAGGTCAACGAGAACTTCAAGGCTTACGCCCTCGATGGCCACCGCCACCACCCCGAAATCGTCCAGGAACTCGGTTCTATGGACGACGGGCCCGATCTCAGGCTGACTTTCCTGACACACCTTGTCCCCATGACACGCGGAATCCTGGTGAGTTGCTACGCCCCTCTCAGGGACGACGCGCTTCCCGGTGGCGATGCGGGCAAGGCCAGAGTGCGCGAGATATACGAGGAATACTACGCCGGCGAGCCGTTCACTAAGGTCGTATCCGCCCCGCCCCAGACCAAGCACACCTCCGGCAACAACGACTGCGTTGTCTATCCGACCATTGATCTCAGGGCCAACCGTCTGATAGCGATTGCCTGCCTGGACAATCTGGTTAAAGGCGCTGCGGGAAGTGGGGTCCAGAACATGAACGTGATGTGCGGCTTCGACGAATCCGCCGGTCTGGAACAACTCGCGCTCTATCCGTAATTGACACGCCCAACAGCGTTCGCATACCATAAAAACAAGGTCGTGCTAGGCGGGGAGTTAGCGGCGCCCTACACTCGAAATCCGCTATAGCGAGGCTGAATTCCTCCCTGAGGTCCTATACTGGCGGCCTCTGTCGGGCGGTTTTCGATGTTGATAGCTGGGCCCCGCGCGGCGAAGGGCCGTGAATCCCGTCAGGTTCGGAAGAAAGCAGCGGTAAGCGGTTATCTTCGGGTGACGCGGGACTACCTGGCTTGAGTCGAGGCCGTTGGACACGCTGACGGAAGGGAACGAAGGGGTGGTGCACGACCCCCTTCTCTTGGACTATCCCCGAAAGTTGCCCCCGCCCGTGGCCATTCGTACTAACAGACGCTCCGCCATAGGCGGGCGGAGCAGGCTCGGTCAGAACTTCCTCATTGACTACGATGTGGCGAAGAAGACCGTAGCCGCCGCCCAGCTCACCGACCAGGACGAGGTTCTCGAGATTGGCCCCGGAAAGGGCGCGCTGACCCGTATTATGATCCACCGTGTACCCAAGCTCGTAGCCGTCGAAGTGGATCCCGACCTCGCCGATGACCTGCCGTGCAGACTGGGAGATGCCGCGAACCTCACCGTACTCAACCGCGATGCCCTTACCTTCGACCCCGCCGCGTTCTTCACAAGCGGCTACAAGGTTGTCGCCAATCTGCCATACTATGCTGCCACGCCGATTATCAGAAGGTTCATATCCGTGCATCCCCGTCCCCACTCGATGGTCGTAATGGTTCAGAAGGAGGTCGCTGCCAACATCGCCGCCGCGCCCGGACGCATGGGACTCCTCTCCGTAATGATTCAACTCTACGGCGCGCCGAAGATACTCTTCTCGGTGCCTCCCAGGGCCTTCAGACCCAGGCCGAAGGTCACCTCCGCGGTGATACGCATTGACCTCTGTGACCGGCCCGCGGTCGCCGTCAACTGTCCCGAATCGTTCATCGAGTTCGTTACCGCCGGTTTCCGAGCACCGCGCAAACAGCTTCGCAACAGCCTCCAACTCGGACTAGGCGCCGGCGCCGAGCCAGTCCTGGCCGCGCTCGCCGCTGCCGGTATAGCAGGCAGGCGGCGGCCCGCGACGCTCAGCCTGTCCGAATGGGGCGACCTGTATAATGCTTGGAACAGCCTCCGATGCGCAGAGTGATTAGATGATTGTCATAAATGCCCATGCAAAGCTGAACCTGACCCTCGAGGTGTTGGGCAAGCGCAATGACGGCTACCACGAAGTAGCGTCCATCATGCAGACCCTTGAGCTTGCCGACACGCTCACCATCGAACCCGCCGACTCACTGCGACTCTCATGCTCCATTCCCGAACTTGACAGCCCGGATAACCTCGCGCTGAAAGCCGCGAAACTCCTGCTTGCCAGGACCGGCGTCAACCGGGGAGCCGGCATAGATATCCGGAAACGCATCCCCGTCGCCGCCGGACTGGGTGGCGGCAGCGCGGACGCGGCGGCGGCCCTTGTCGGACTCAATCGCCTTTGGGGACTTGAACTGCCCAACGACTCTCTCAGGCGTATCGGCGCGGAACTCGGATCGGACGTGCCTTTCCTGATAGAAGGAGGCACGGCGACCGCTCTCGGAAGAGGCGAACGCGTCAGGCATCTCCCCACGCCCCGCCTGCCCTGGATAGTCATCGCTTTCCCCAAGACCGACCTGCCCGACAAGACAGCCGCCATGTACCGCGCGCTCACGCCCGACAACTTCACCCGCGGCGCGCTCACCCTCAAGCTCGAAGCCCGAATCGGCAACGGCGGCGATGTCCCGCCCCAGCTTCTCTTCAACACGTTCGACTCGGTTGCCAGAAATGTCATGCCGGACGTGGACAGGTGCTGGAAAGATATGTACGCCGCGGGCGCGCGTGAAATCCACGTTTCAGGGAGCGGCCCCGCGCTCTATGCCGCCGTTGAGCGCAGGGAAATCGCCACCACCATCCAACTCATAATGGAAAAGATAAAGGGCTGGGACTCCCTTGTCACCAGGGCCTGGGCGAACCCGGACGCGCGCTGATGCACATTCTAATAGCCGGACTCGCATCCGGCATATTCATGGCGCAGATTTTTGTCACCATCGGGTGTATCACCGCGTTCTTTGCCCTCAAAGACCCGCCTCCCGCTCTGGGGGTCATACTGGCCAGGTTCCCGGCGGGCGTCTTCGTGATGACAATTGTGATTTTCGCCTACCCTGTCTGTGGAGCCATCGGCCTTGTGTCCGCCTTCCTGTTTCTCGCGCTCCAGAATGCCGCGCCGGGCGCTGGCTTGGGCAGCCCGAACATGGTGTACACAATCGGGGTCTTATTGGCGGCGATTGCGCTCGCTCTCCCTTTAATAATCCTCGCCAGACGCCTGTGGCCGGGCGTCGTCAGCATAACGCTGGCCTCGATAGCGATATTCGGCTGGCTGCTTCCACTCCTGGCGTCCTGACCCCCCTGTCCGGCGCTTTTCGCTATTATCTGACCGAACTGCTCTTGGGATTGGCCATTCCTCTTGCGGTATCATTGTTTAAATACATTTGAGCGAGTTGGAAGTTCGTATGACTAACGCAAGGTTTTCAGGACTCCGCGAGTGGGTCGCGTTCGATCTCGAAACGACGGGTCTGTCGGAGAAGACCGACGAGATAATAGAGATTGGCGCCGTCAAGTTCACAGCTAAAGAGACGGTTGACGAATTTCAGACATTCGTGAATCCCAACCGGCAGGTTCCCCGCTTCATCACCGAAATGACAGGCATTACGCAGGCGGATGTCAACTCAGCCCCGACCGTTTCCGACATCAGGCGCGAGTTCTCCGACTTTGTGGCGGGCGCGACTCTGATAGCCCACAATGCCCCTTTCGATATGCGCTTTCTGCAAGAAAGCGGCATTGCCCTGACCAACCCGGTCTGCGACACGATGGAGTTGGCCCACCTGACGAGACCCTACGCGAGGTCGTATTCCCTTGAGCAGTTGGCCAGGGCCGAGTCTGCTCCTCCCGAGCAGGCGCACCGCGCACTGCACGACGCCCGCGCCGTCCACGGCCTGTTTCTCGCCCTCATTTCCGACCTGTCCAATATGGACCCGGCTATGCTGGTGCAGTTCAAAAGGCTGTCCGAGCGTTCAGGCTGGCAGATAGCCGCCTTGCTCGATTCCGCCCGGGAGTTCACTTCGCCGTATCCAACCCGCTCCCGCTCAGTGTCGGCCTCCGGGATAGCTGAGAAGGCCCTCTCGACGAAACTGGCGCATCCCCCGCCCATAAGGGCGGTCGAAAATCCTCTCCCCGTGGACCCCGATCTGGTCGCCGAAGCGTTGTCCTATGGCAGCGGATTTGCCGATAGCGTCCCCGACTTCGAGGAACGCCCCCAGCAGATTGCTATGGGGAACGCCGTCGCCGAAACGATCAACTCCGGCGGCAGACTGATGGTCGAGGCCGGAACCGGGGTCGGCAAGTCCCTCGCCTACCTGCTGCCCGCGGCCCTCTACGCCGTCGCCAACGACAAGCGCGTCGTAATCTCCACCAACACCATCAACCTTCAGGAGCAGCTTATACGGAAAGACCTGCCACTGGTTAAGGACGCGCTGAGAGCCGTTGACTCCAACATGGCCGAAAAGATGCGCTTCACCCAGTTGAAGGGCAGGGCGAACTACATATGCTATAAGCGCTGGAGACAGGCCGCCTCGTCCGGAGACCTGGAAGCGAATCTGGCCCGGCTTGTCGCCAAGACTATGCTCTGGATGCCCGAGACCGAGACCGGAGACCGCTCCGAACTGAATCTTGGCCCCAGGCCCGCCGCGGCGGCATGGAGCAGGCTGTCGGCTGAACGGGCGTTCCAGTGTCCCTCCCAGACCGGCCCCTGTTTCCTCAAGTCGGCGCGAGACAAGGCGGCGGGGTCGCACGTCATTGTCGTGAACCACGCGCTTCTCATTTCCGACCTCGCCGCCGGTGGAAGCGCCATCCCCGATTACGACATCCTCATACTAGACGAGGCCCACCACCTGGAGGATCAGGCGACCCAGCAATTGGGATTCTCCATCGGCCCGAACAACATAGACGACATCCTGTCCGAGCTTATGGGCGAGCGCGGACTGCTCTCACAGTGCGCCCAGACCGTTCATAGGAACGCCGTGGCCGAATCCCGAAAGGAGTCCGCGAGGGAGGTTGTATCGCTTGCAGTGCTGGCCGGACAGAAACTGCGCGAGGAAGTCTCCGGGTTGTTTCGGACGGTCTCACAGCAGGTATTCGGTCGCAGAACGCGATCATCCGGCGGCTTTGCGATGGACAGGCGACTCACCGGCGCCGAGCGAGGTGATCCCGGCTGGAAGTCGGTCGAGACCGCCTGGGAAAACACCGATATTCTGCTGAGAGACCTGTCGCGCGCGCTGTCCGCGCTCGTGACCGCTATGGAAGGCATCGAGGCCGATGATGAGCCGGGCTACGAGTCGCTGGTCTCGGATATAGTGTCTCTCGCCCAGGATCTCGATATGCTCAGGTCTCAGGCAGGTCAGTGCCTGGTCAACCCCTCTGAAGACGGCGTGTACTGGGTCAAGCAGGAGCCGCGCTCCTCCGACGTTACGCTCAACTCCGCCCCGCTCCACGTCGGGGAACTTCTGGAGGAGACTCTCTACTCGAAAAAAGAGACCGTCGTAATGACAAGCGCGACACTGAGCGCGTCCGGCAGTTTCGACCACATATCCGGCAGGCTCGGCTTCTCCGACTCGCGGCATCTGTCCCTGGGCTCGCCTTTCGACTTCTACGAATCCGCCCTCTTGTATGTTCCCAGCGATATGCCGCAGCCGAACGCTCCGGTGTTTCAGGAGCGGGTTGAGGCGCTCATCATGGAGGCCGCGTCGGTGGTCGAGGGAAGGACAATGGCGCTATTCACCTCATACGCCGCGCTCAGGGCCACCGCCTCCGCGATACGCACTCCGATGTCCAGAATGGGAATACAGGTGCTGGCGCAGGGCGCGGATGGGTCGCCCATGCAGATAGCCGCCCGGTTCGTAGAAGAGCCTCAGTCCGTCCTGCTCGGCACATCCAGCTTCTGGGAGGGCGTTGACTTCGCGGGCGACGCCTTGACCGTGTTGATAGTCGCTCGGCTGCCGTTCTCCGTGCCTTCCGACCCCGTTTTCGAGGCGCGCGGCGAGCAATATGACAACTCCTTCAACGACTACGCCGTGCCACAGGCCATCATCAGGTTCCGGCAGGGGTTCGGTCGGCTAATCAGAACGAGCCGCGACAGGGGCGTGGCGATAGTTCTGGACTCGCGCATAACCGGGCGACGCTACGGACGCGAATTCATAAAGTCCCTTCCCGAAATGCGCGTCACCGACGGCAAGGGCAGGGGAGCGGGCAATACCATCAAGAGATGGCTGGAGTATTCCTCATGACCGATAATTGGACTGCCATTCACCCGTCCGGTCCGCTGGCCCTAGCTGAAACGCTCGAAAGCGGCCAGGCTTTCCGCTGGCGCAGAATATCTCGCGATGAGCCGGAAGACCACTTCGAGGGTGTCATATTCGGCAATCTCGTCAGGGTGAAGCAGACTGACGGCAAAGTTCTTTTCAACTCCGCGCCGGACACCGATTCTACAATCGGACCGCTGCTGGAGGACTATCTTGGCCTGAGTCATGATCTGGAATCCATATATGCCGAGATCAGGTGGGACGAGCAGGTGGCGGGCGCGATAGACCAGTATCCCGGGATGCGTATTCTGCGACAGGACCCCTGGGAGTGCGTTGTCAGCTTTATATGCAGCGCGAACAACAACATCGCCCGCATTTCACAGAATGTCGAAGACATATCGAATGCCTTCGGCCCGCGCATACCCGGCGCAGACACCGAGCGGAGAGCGTTCCCAAGCCCCGACGCCGTAGCCGACGCGGGAGAGACGGCGCTGCGCGAACTGGGCCTTGGGTTCAGGGCGAAATACGTGGCGGCGACGGCGGAGCGGGTCGCCAATGCCGAAATTGACCTGTTCTCGCTTAGGGAAGCGCCGTATGACGAGGCCCTGTCAACGATAATCACACTGGCCGGCGTCGCCGACAAAGTTGGAAACTGCGTCCTGCTGATGTCAATGGACAAGATGGAGGCGTTCCCCGTGGATGTCTGGATTGATCGCGCGCTGCGCGACTGGTACTTCTCCGAGTCCGAGAGCAAGAGTATGCCCAGAACCCGAATGAGGGTCTGGGCGCAGGAACGATTTGGCGACTACGCCGGATACGCCAACCAATACCTTTTCCAAAGCCGACGCTTGCAGGGAAAACAACAACCTTCTTGATAGAATCGGGTGTGTATGCTATTTTATAGACATCGGGGAGTGGCGCAGCTTGGTAGCGCACTTGCATGGGGTGCAAGGGGTCGCTGGTTCGAATCCAGTCTCCCCGACCATAAAATGAATATCTGCTTACGACGGCCACCCAGATTGGGTGGTCGTACTATTATGAGAATGCACACTGGTTCACGGATAATTCCCGGTGTACGAAAGCTCAGCGTTTGGTGAGGTGTGCTATGTCTGTTCGATCAGGTCGAGAGTTCCTGGAAGGGCTGCGAGACGACAGGGAAGTATGGCTGGAGGGCGAACGAGTTGCTGATGTAACCACCCACCCGAAACTGTCGCGCATGGCGAAGACTCTCGCGGGCGTATATGATCTCCAGCATCACCCCGACACCCGCGATCTCATGGCCTTCGAGTCCCCCATCAGCGGCGATCCTATATCTCTGTCCTACCTCATTCCCCACTCGGTGGATGACCTGATAAGAAGGCGCAAGGCCCTTGAGGTCACCGCCCGCTCATCCTTCGGGATGTTGGGTCGAACCCCCGACTACGTGAACATAATAGTGGCAGCCATGCGCCAGATGGCCGACGTATATGGCGAGAACGACACCCGATACCGCGACAACGTTATCAACTACTACGAATACGTCAGCGAGAACGACCTGTGTCTGACGCACACCTTCGGACACCCACAGGCCAACCGCTCTGCCGACATTAGCCAACTCGCCGACCCCTACATCGCGCTCGGCGTCGTGAACACGACCTCGGAGGGTGTCATAGTCCGGGGAGCCAGGCTGTTGGCGACGCTCGCGCCCTTTTCGGACGAAATCGTGGCGCCTCTGTACCGACCGTTGCGTCCCGACCTGCCCGAATCTTCCACCTACGCGATAGGATTTGCCATCCCGATTGCCACCCCTGGTCTGAAGCTTATCTGCCGCGAGTCCTACGATCTCGGAAGGTCCGCGTTTGATTATCCTCTGTCGGGGTTTTTCGACGAGATGGACTGCATGGCCATTTTCGACGACGTTCTGATTCCCTGGGAGCGCGTGTTTTCATACAACGACGTGGAACTGGGAAACGAGAACATCCGGAGAGGCAGGTGGTGGCGACAGTATATGCAGCAGGTCGCGGTGAAGAACATCGTCAAGCTCGACTTTATGCTCGGCATAACCCACAAGATAGCGGACGCCATAGGCATCAACGTGTACAGCCACGTACAGGAGAAGATTTCCGAGATAGTTGATATAAGGGCCACTGTCCACTCATATCTCAGGGCCGCGGAGGCCGACGCCGGCCCCTACCTGGGCGAGGGAATATGGCCCGCCGAGGAGCCCTGGCACGCTATGCGCCACTGGTTCCCCGATGCCCACACCAGGATTGTCTGGATCATAGAACAGCTTTCGGCGAGCGGTCTGATGCTCACCCCGACCGAGCGCGACCTGCGAGGCCCGCTGGCCGACGTGATAGCCAAGTATTACCAGGGGGCATCGGTCGGAGCCGAGGACAGGATACGGCTGTTCAGGCTCGCGTGGGACCTGGTAGGCTCGCAGTTCGGCTCGCGGCAGGCGTTGTACGAACGATTCTTCAACGGCGACACCGTAATCCTAAGACAACGCAGGTACGCGACCTACGACTACTCCGAGGCGCTCGGTCACGTGGACCGCTTCTTTGAGATGGCCGCGAAACTCGACAGCCGCGACTGAGCCGGTTACTCCTCGACCGCCGACTCGATGAACTCGATTGCGGTCGGCCTGCCCCAATCGTCCAGTTCAACCGCGGCTACGTCTATGCGCCAGTCGCTCCAACCCGCGCTGTTCTGCTGGAGAAACTGCTCGCTGGCGGCGATTATACGGCGCGACTTGGATGCCGAGACCGTCTCGGACGGGGCGCCGAATGACGACGGCCTGCGCGCCCTCACCTCGACGAAGCAGAGTGTATCTCCGTCCACCGCTATCAGATCAACCTCGCCGAACCGCGTCCTGAAATTGCGGCCTACTATTCTCACTCCCCGATCTTCCAGAGCCGTCGCCACGAACGATTCAGCCCACTGTCCCGATACTCGGGGACTTGGGCGCGCGATTCTGTGCGCCTCACGTTTCACCGGAGCGAAGCTCATTCTGTGTGCATGGCAGGGGCCGATTTCGGCAATCGCGTCCAGGTGACGCCGGGTGCCGTAGCCTTTGTGGAACTCGAAGCCGTAGGCCGAATATCTTTCGGCTAGAGACGACATAAGACGGTCCCGTTCCACCTTAGCGACGATGGAGGCTGCCGCTATGCTCAGCGACTTGCTGTCCCCCCTGATGATTGACTTCTGTGGCAGGCCGGAGGAGGGGAGCGAGATAGCGTCTATCAGCAAATGAGTGGCGGCCGGGTCGAGTTTTGCCAGCGCACGCCGCATCGCGCGTCTGACCGCCGGCGCTATCCCGATCCGGTCTATCTCGGCGGGAGTCGTCCAGCCAACCGCATGGGACAGGGCCGACTCTGTGATTACATCGTAGGCTTCTTCTCTACGCGCCGCGCTGATCTGTTTGCTGTCGCGGACAAGTCTGAATACATCCTCGCCGGGTTCGTGGGGGAGTATGACCGCGCCCGCCGCGACAGGTCCGGCCAAGCTCCCTCGCCCCACTTCGTCCAATCCGGCCACGTACTTGAAACCCTGCCGGTGAAGATGGGTTTCAAGCTCGTAGTCAGGAGGGGCACCGGCTGACGTCATTGGTGGCGGCGTTATTTGTCCAGGCCCCTTTGGATGCCACGGATATACGATACCTGGCCTACGTGTTCCGCCTCTTCTATCATCAGGTGGCTGAACATTTCTGCAATCGTGTACCCCGGTCTTCGCGGGTGCGGCTCCGCGCCGAGGTCGGCCTCGGATATTGAGTCCAGGTACTTGTAAGTGGATTCTCGCACAGCGTCGAAGTAGGCCAGTATTTCGTCCATGTCGAATTCGGGCAGTTCGGCGACCTGTTCCGCTGTGAACCTGAATCCGCTTTCACGTTCCGGCAGGCCCAGCCTGACGTACCAGTCGTCCCGCTGCCATATCGTGTCCGTCATTTGCGCGAAACGCTGTATGAAATCGTCCTCGACACGCGCCATGTGCCAGACCACGAAGTCAATGTGGTGCGACTCCGGCGTGGGCTGGAATCTGCGCTCCTCCGCGGTAAGGCTCGACAAGTGCGATTTCAGATCTTCCAGGTATTCGTCGAATCCCAGCCTGATGAGGTCTTTGAAGTCCAATCTCAATCTCCCTGTGAATGTGTTGTCAGCCGACCGGCGCGGCTACCGGCGCTTCCAGCTCGATATACCCGCCGCCCAGGATTCTGTCGCCTGAGTAGAATACGACCGCCTGCCCGGGCGTTATCGCCCGCTGAGGCTCGTCGAACCTGATCTCCGCCCAGTCGTCCGCGGTCGGTATGACACTTGCCCGCGCCTCCGAAGCCTTGTATCTGATCTTGGCGGTTACTCCGCTCATGTCGGACAGCGCATCGCCGGATACGTAGTTCACCCTTGAAGCCCACAGGCTGGAACGGAACAGGTGCTCGCGGTTTCCAAGCACAACCTCGTTCGACTCCGAATCTATTCGAGTTACGTATAGCGGCCTTTCAGTATTGCCGTTCAGCCCCAGTCCGCGCCGCTGACCGATGGTGAAGAACTGTATTCCCGGGTGAGTCCCCAGAACCTCGCCATCCGGGTTTACCAGGTTGCCCGGCCTCGGCCGCACACGGTCGGCTACGAACTCGCGGTAGTTGTTGTTTGGTATGAAGCAGATCTCCTGGCTGTCGGGCTTGTCCGCCACAAGGAGAGCGGAGTCTGCGGCCAACTCCCGGATTTCGTCCTTATGATACTCGCCGACCGGGAGCAGAAGCCGGCTCAGCTCGCTCTGGCCGAGCGTGAACAGCACGTAGGACTGGTCCTTGCCCGCGTCAATGCCTTTCAGCAGTTCGTAGCGGCCCTCCGCATCTCTCCTGACCCGTCCGTAGTGGCCGGTGGCGATGAAGTCGGCGTCCAGGAACGTCGCTCGGCGGAGCAGGAAGTCGAACTTTATCTTGTCATTGCACGCCAGGCAGGGATGAGGTGTACGGCCTCTGTCATATTCCTGCACGAAGTAGTCAATGACGTGGCTCTGGAATTCCTTCTCGAAGTTCAGGAAATAGTGCGGCACGCCGATTGCATGGCATACGCGGCGGGCGTCTTCAACGTCCTCCACCGAGCAGCAGCTCTTGTTGCTCGCTGGAACGTCGTCGCGTTCGAGCGACCACAGCCGCATGGTGACCCCGACCACGTCGTAGCCCTGACGATGGAGGAGCAACGCCGCGACCGATGAGTCCACGCCGCCACTCATGGCGACAATTACCTTACCCTTGTTCATGGATAAAGGTTAGCATAGGGAAAGCGATACCATCAATGAGAGGGCGCTTAGTTATCAGTTGTCAGTGGCGGTCAGGGGTCGTCTTTTTCCTTGGGGACGGTGGTGCAGGGGCATGGCCAGTCGTCATCGTCGTCGTCCGCGCCGCACAGTCCCATCTCACAGAGTTCCCAGTCCTCGTCGTCCCACCAGTCGTTGGGGTCTTCGGGGGCCGTCTGGGTCAGGTCCATCAAGGCGTCGAACCACTCGGGGTAGGGTTCCGGATCCAGGTTCGGGCAGCGCTTCTTGATGAATCTCTCTTTTTCTTCCCACAGCCTGCGCGCCTCGGCTCGCTGGACCTCCATGTCCTCCGACTTCTCCATGCTTCTGTTGAATATGAATTCGTCTATGGTCTCGCCTTCCTTGCAGTACCTGGTTTCGTAGAGGCGCTCAGCTTCTTCTCGGGGCATACCGAGGGGGACGCCAGCGGGAGGATATGTGAACTGCGGGGCAGCCGGGGCGGTCTTCGCCGTGGTCTGTGGAACCGGTGTGGTCGGCGCGGCCGGCCTAGGCTCCGGCTTCACCGTCTTTCGGCGCGAGGGCGCGAATATGGGGAAGGCGTAGCCGATGAGTTCCTTTCCGGCGGCTATTCGCAGGGAGGGGCTGAAACTCTTGAGCGCGCCTTCCATGGCTTCGAGGAGGAATTTTATCATCCTGCGTCCGCCGCCGGCGAGTTTCCGCACGTATCCCGCGATTTCGCGCTGGGCGGCTGTGAGGGCGGCGTCAACCTCGTCGTCAATGACCCTGCGCTGGGCGGAGTCCCTAGCCCTGGGGACGGATGGTTTTTTGATGGATTCGACGAACTCGATGCCTTGTTCTATGCAGAGGATGGCGAGGACGCGGCCCGCCATGATCTGGTGGGTGGGGGTGAAGTTTGGGAAGCGGCCGTCCATGGCGTGTTGCATGAAGCGGACGATGGTTCGTCCGTTGTCCGTTTCCTCTCGGACGATGGTTTGGAGTTCTGGGTAGGCGGCAGTGGTCATTGTTTGTTAGTCTTCAGTTTTTCAGTTGTCAGCATCTGAACACATAATAGCACTTGTGTTCTGAGGCGTCAAGGGCAACTTTGATGTAGGTGTTTGAATCGGGATTTGTGGCACGTGGGGATACGAAGGAAGGATGGGTTGGCGGGTTGTGGATTCGCGCGCTCCGCTTTGGGATGGTCTTGGGAATACTCTAGGTTCCGTAGTCCCAACTGCTGTTGGAGCGCATAGTTCGCAGGTGGGTTAGTAGCGGTTCTACTGGAAGCTCCAAAGATTCTATATGCAGACGATCCAGTTCCCCTATCAGATCGGGCTTTAAGTGGAAGTTAACGTTTCGCCAAAGTTTCCCAACCTTTTTCATCTCAACAATGCACTCAGGAATGGCGTCAATCAGGCGTTGGCCCAAGTCTATCGCGGGTTGCGGATTTTCTATCCAGGGGTCAGGGATAGTTATACTCATAAGTTCATGTAAGTTCACATGAAATGTATCTCCATACATACGCCACTAGCAATAGGCGATATGTCCATTGAGTGCCGCCATTACAAGGCGCAGCATATCTTTGTCCGCCATTGTGAACAGACTTTCACTTCTGGGAGATACGGCGCCTTTCGGAATGGAACCAAGGAAGTATCCAGCCGTTTTGGGAAGTGCCAATAATTCGCCCTTAGTGCTCTTGTAATCACTTATGGTTAATTGTTGTCTGGTGATGGCCCACACCATATCAGCAACTTCTTTTGTCGGTACGCGCGGCCACTGCTTGACTATTCGGCTATCTACACTCGCTTGTAAATGCGGGAGTTCCGTCATCCCGCGCTGTGCAGTGCATTGGTCGCGGTCTGCTGATTGCCAGCGTTGCAAACCTGTGGACTTGATGGCTAAATTCCCCGTACTGCCGAGTATCGCAGTTACAATAGTTGCTCTTTGGCTGTTTGATGGCGATTTTACTGTGGGAGTGGCGTTAAATACTGTATCGGGCCTGTTGTCGTAGTGGCGTAGATTGATGGTAATTGATTAGCGGCGGTGGCTTGGGGATTGCGGTTCTCTGAACATATTCTTATACTGCGGCCATGTGTTCAGAAAGACCTCCCACCCTGCCAGCATGGCGACCTTCTTGTCCAGGTCAACCGACTGCAAGACCGGAACGCTCGGCAGTTGGCGACGATCAGGGAGTTGCAGAAGCGACTCGTCGAGGCTCAGCGAGCGGGAAAGCGTCAAGCCGCTCCTCTCCAAGGGCACACGAACCGCAAAGCCCAAACGTCCGGGCCGAAAGCCGGGCAGGGGATCGTTCAGCTACCGAAAGCCTCCTTCCCATGGGGACCTGACGGAACCGATCATTGACGTGTCGGTAGCCGGGGACAGTTGCCCGGGATGTGGGGGCAGACTCGAATATGAGGGAGTGAGCTTCGCCTATGTGACCGACATTCCCCCGATGCCCAAGCCCGATGTGAAGGGATACAGGGTACAGATATGCCGGTGTCAGTCGTGTGGAAAGCGGGTTCGTGGTGGTCATAGGGATGTAGCCCCTGACCAGTACGGCGCGAGCGCCCATCGAGTGGGCAAGCGGGTGATGGCGGCGGCCCATATACTGCACCACAGCGCGGGCGTTCCGGTGAGGAAGGTTCCCTCCATACTCAGGACTCTGAGCGGAGTGAGGATAAGCCAGAGCGCGATCACGCAGGACGCACTGCGCCGCGCGAAGGGAGAGGTGGGTGACGCCTACCGCAGGCTGCGCGATTCGGTGCGCTCAAGCGCGTTCGTCCACACCGACGACACGGGCTGGCGTGTGGGTGGAGATCCCGCCTTTCTGATGGCGTTCGAGACGGATGAGGTCACCGTGTACCAGGTACGCTCTCGCCACCGCAACGAGGAAGTCAGAGAGTTGATTCCCTCAGACTATGGTGGAGTGATGGTTGCGGACAGGAGCCGGAGCTATGACTCCCGTACTCTGTCCGGTGTGAAACAGCAGAAGTGTATGGCGCATATCCTGCGCTCTATCAGTGAGGCTCTTGAGACCAAGGTGGGCAGAGGACGAAGCTTTGGCAAGCGTCTAATGGAACTGCTGAGAGAGGCGATTGAGCTGCGGGAGTCGGAACGGCGCGGTGCGGCGTCTAACTTTGTCGCCGAGTCTGAGCGGTTGAAACGAGAGGTGTCTCACCATCTGCGCGAACGTCCGATGCCGAACCCGGACAATCAGAGACTTCTGAATGAACTCGGTAGGCACAACGACCGCGGCAACCTGCTGCGCTTTCTGGATGACCCCAACGTAGAGCCGACCAACAATCGCGCTGAGCGGGCTCTGCGTGGGGCTGTGATAGCTCGGAAGGTATCTCACTGCTCGAAGAACGACGAAGGGGCTGAGGCGTTCTCAGCGTTCTCGAGTGTGATCAAGACGCTGGCTCGGACGGTTGACGACGAGGCGCTGCTGCTGGATGCGGTCTGTGACGTCTTCAGGGGCGCTCCTGTACCCAGCCGTTCCCTCTGAATCCTTCTCCATCCCCAACCCGCTAATCAATTACGATTGATGCTTTGGCAGCGGCTTTCAAACACAGTCCTGAGCGAACGTTGTTCCTGTCCGAAGGCAATGGACAGCGGCACTATCATGGTGACAACGCCGCCTTCGGGGTTAGCCAATGTGAGCGCGGTTTCGCAAAATAGGGTATAGAGGTCGCCACGACCAATGTTCGCGGTCTTGTAACGCTTGTCGTCGGTAAGACCCTTGCGCTCATTCTTGTCCATTGACTTGTATAGCTTTTCGTAAGGCGGGTTGCCTATCACGACATCGAATCCGCGCCATGGATTTTCATAGAACAGCAGCCTTGAATCCGTAAGCGCCGGATTGGGTTGGATGTGGAACAGCGGGAAGTCTGCGAAGCCCGTGAGCTCCGGGCTTGCGAGGTCGCCCGCCGATTTGAGCAACGCCTGAAAATCCTCGCGCAAAGCCTGGTCGGTCTTCCGCAATCCGGCTTTGGCTTCCTCTGTATGAGCGTCAAACCACTGGGAGCGGTTTTGGGCCAACGCGGTCAGCGCGCTGGTGAGTCCGGGAATAGCGGTATCCAAACCGCCCGCGTACTCGGGGCGCCATGCGGGATCGGCCACTGTGGCCAGTGTGTCGGCGCAGACGATACTCGCTTCGAGATTGGGCAGCGGAGAGTTGCCCGTATCGTCTTTCTCATCCGCCTTGATGGCGATGAACAGCCTCAGCCGCGTTATCTGCGTAGCCAAAGGGTTTATATCCTGCCCGGACAACTGCCGCTTGATGATGTCGGATGTATGGCTATCGGAATCGTTTTCCAACTTCTTGAGCGCGTCTTTCAGCGCAACCAGGGATGTGAACAGGAATGCGCCCGAACCAGCGGCGGGGTCGAATATGCGAATTTCGCGGATGCGCCGCGCAAGTCGCTCGCGCTCCTCGTGGTTCATATCTGGGAGTCGTGCGTTGGGGTCGCTGAACAGTTCAAGGAGTTCGGAGTCGGTGACACGGGACGGAGCGTAGTTTCGGACTGCCGCCGCCAGCGCATCCTTGACCATCTCAGAGGTCACGTCGGAAGGCGTATAGTACGTGCCTTGCGGCTGTCTGTCCAGCGCTTCCTTGCCAGTTTCCGTAGGCGTAATAAGCCGCTCGAAAAGATTGCTAAGCAGTTCAGGGTCGAGCGTCTGCTCACTCTCGCCAGGCTTATGCTCATCCACCGTCCAGTGATAGCGTGAGAATATGGTGAACAATCCAGGCTTCTGTTCGTCCGTGTTCCAGTAGAGTTCGGGCGCTATGTCCAGATCGGCGTCCCCATCCTGCTCCGAGAACAGAGATCCATTCAGGAAAGGCGCGCGAGCCATCGCTTCATTCAGCGTGGAGTTGGCGTGCGCTGTCCTCATCTCATTGGGCGTGTTCAGGCGGTTATGAAACAGAAAACTCAACGCTTTGCGGTGATAGTCCGCGGGGTTGTTCATGCTGGTGAAAATAAAGGCGTTCTCGAAAAGCTCGGGCGGGATTATATCTTCCTCTTTCAGTATCCATACGAACATTGCGCGGATGAGATGCCGCAGGATTGTCTGACGCTCTGCCAGTGTTTTGCCTTTCTGTAATTTCCATATCCAGCCTGCCACTTCCTTGTAGAACCGCTGTCGGAGCGGTGCCACGCCCAGCGGCGCAAGCAGCCTTTCGGCGGTTGGATTGACTCTCGGCCTGCGGATCAGAGAGAGCATATCCTCGATAGCCGTCTTTGCGGACGGTGACGGCATTTCGGGATTGAACGCCACCGCCATATTGACCTTGCCCTCGGCGAACGCCGCAAACCGCGCTTCGATTGTCCCGTCCCGCAGAGCGCAGTAAGCCAGAGTCAGCGCGGCTTTCGCGGAACTGGTGCCGGCGAATATCCGGGCGCAAATGGCGGTGTCTTCTCGCCCGAGTCCATCGGGAGAGTCTTTGTATTTCACTACCCCAACCACCAGGCGATTGCCCACCGCTCCGGGGGAGTCGCTCAACAGCGTGGGAGTGTTCACTCTCATAACAGGGCCATAGGCGTAGGCGTGGTCTTCCCAGTCCTCTTCATATATGTCTCTCTGGACGCCAAACAGAGTGGGGACTTCCTCGACTATGTCGTCATTCACGTCTATATCGTTGGAGTTCAACATATGTCGCAATATGGAATCGGGCTTCTGGTCTTCCAGAATGACGTCGAACAGGGCATCCGCTATCCCTACGCTCATCAGCATTGGCGCATAGTTGTCAAGAAGTAAGCCTTGCGTAGCGATATATATGAACTCTGAAAGCCGCGCGCGCAAATCGGTTTCAGCGGACTCCATAAGTCCAATCTCGGCGGCGGCGAAATTGTATTCTTTTACAAATTCAGTGTCAGGCGAATCCGGTCCCTCGACTCTCTTGTAGATTCGCCAGCGCGCGCCGTCTGTCAGAATTCCGACAGTGTTCGGACCACAGGCGCTGTGCTGTTTGAGGTAGCGCTGTATCTGCCTGTCGGGAGAAGAAGCGCGTTTGCCCGGCTGTACAGGCCTGTCGAAATCAGCGCCATATGGTTTCGCTTCCAGTATGGCGGCGGCATGACCGGGGTTTTCGGTCACTGGACGGGCGTAGCATATATCATCCGGGCGATTGCTTCCCTCCGCGTATTCGGAGTGTCGGAAATTTGCAGGGTAGCCCAAGGCGTCGAGAACAGGAGTTATGACCAGTGAGCGGGTATCCGCCTCATTGATCTGGTCGCCCCTGTCGCACACGTGTTGGATGCCTACTCTCAGTTGGCTCATTACTTGGTCGGTTCTGTTGCCGCTTGTCATATCGCCCCGCGAAGTTGGCTAGATAATGTTCTCGTTCAGATATCATACGCCAAATGGAATAATAGAGATTACTATGTTAAAGGTCAAATGTTCTGAGGGTTTGATTTTGGAGATATTCCGTCGTTTGACCGCTCAAAGCGAGCGGACATATAATACCCGTATGATAGAACAAGCGCTTATAGAATCCAGAAATTGGGCGGAGGCCGCCTTCGACGTCGCCGATGATATGCAGGCCTCTAACATAGTCCTGCTCGACGTCCAGGAAGCCTGCGACTTCGCAGACTACTTTGTGATACTGACCGCCGAGTCCGCCCGGCAACTCCGTGCGCTGGTTGACGACATCGAGGAACGAATGCGGAACATGGGCGCCAGTCTTCACCATGTCGAAGGCACACACAACAGCGGGTGGATATTGATGGACTACGGCGGCGTTATCGTTCACCTGATGGGTACGCGGGAGCGCGACTTCTACGGCCTTGAGACCGTCTGGCCCAGGGCGCGCCAGATACGGATTATTCCGTAATCCAGGGATCGGTCGCCCTCTCGTATCCGAGCAGTTCGTCCTTCGTGAAGAACAGGCCGAGTTCCCTCACCGCCGATTCGGGCGAATCCGACCCGTGCACCAGGTTTCTGCCTATATCCGTCCCGAAATCGCCCCTGATAGAGCCTGGCGGCGACTCCGCCGGGTTGGTCGCGCCCATCGTCTTCCTGGCAATGGACACCGAGTTATTGCCCTCGAACGCCATCGCGACGATTGGGCCGGACGTGATGAACCCGACCAATCCGTCGAAGAACGGCTTGCCCACGTGTTCGCCGTAGTGCCTGTTGGCCAGTTTGTCGCTCACTTGCATCAGCTTCATGCCGACTATTTTCAGTCCCGTCCGTTCGAGTCTCCCGATAATCTCCCCGCACAATCCTCTCTGGACGGCATCGGGTTTCAGCAATACAAGTGTCTTTTCCACTTAGTAACCTCTCACAGTTCTTTCATCATGTTTTCAAGTCGTCTGTTGTCTGCGCGGCCATCTTCTGTTCGCCGCGCTCACCTGTGAGCTTCGGAGATAGATGGGTTCCGCCGCAGCCGCGTCCGACGTACAGCCGGATTGAAGTTTGGCATAGCCCAGGTGGGCAAGGGAAGAGGCGTGTCGGGACGGCGGCCTCGCCTGCGACAGCATTGCGCCATCTCCGACCCGCGCTCTTATCTCAGCTTCCAGGTCGGGGACGGCCTCACCACAGTAGAGCGTTTCGGGTGACAGGTCTTGCAGAAATGAATCCAGGTCTGTCAGCCCAATCTCCGCGTCATCTTTCGCCTGGCCGATTGTGCCTACGTACAGCCTGTTTCTGCCCGCGCTCATGATGGCGCACACGGGCTGGGATAAACTGGCGAATGGGTGAAGTTCGAGATCCAGCGTGCCGACCGTTACGAGCGGAATCGAGGATGTGTACGCAATGGCCTTTGCGGTGCTCATGCCCACCCTGAGCGCGCTGAACCCTCCCGGCCCGGATGCGACGAAGACCGCGTTCAGATCCCCAATCGTGGCGTCCGCCTGCTCCAGCGCGCGATTGATCGCCGGCACCAGTTCGATAGAGTGATTCCTCTCCGAACGCCACGCGATTTCGACCAGCGAACGCCCTTCGAGCGAAAGACCGACGCAGGCATACCGGGTAGAGGTGTCAATCTGGAGTTCCAACGCGCCTTCCTGACCTCTCACACTGTCTGTTGCAGACATCGTAGGGCCGAGAAAAGCGGCGCGCGGCTGTCGGCGTCGGCGTCCAAAGTGAATATCCTCTCACTGTCCGAGACTATGGCGATGGAAATATCAACGTGATCCAGCGGAAAGTAGCCCTGAGCCCTGTCCGCCCATTCGATGACACACAACCCGTCTCCGAATAGATAGTCGTCCAGCCCCAGCCCGTCTATATCCTCGAATGACTCCAGGCGGTAGAGGTCCATGTGATACACCGGGAGACGGGCGTGATATTCGTTCACAAGCACGAAGGTTGGGCTGCGCGCGTACTCCTCAGACCCAAGCCCCCAGAGTATCCCCTGCGTGAGCGTCGTCTTTCCCGCGCCCAGCCCGCCGGTCAGCAGAAGAATATCCCCGGGGACGGCGTTGGCCCCGATGACTCGACCCAGCTTGTGGGTCATTTCGACTGAGTTGGTATGAAGGCTGATTTTCATGTCCTGCCGATCCTCGAAGTCGGCAAGTTCCGGTTCGGACCGGCGGAACATTCGCCGACGCTTGTGTATTATATTGACCGAACCAATCCACAACAAGGCGAGGCTGCACTTGAAGGCTCTAATAATATCCGACGTACACAGCAATATCGAAGCGTTCACCAGCGTCATAGCGGACGCCAACCGGCGCGGCGGTTTCGATGAAATATGGTCTCTCGGCGACCTGGTCGGGTATGGTCCCGACCCGGCCGGTGTCATAGACCTGCTGAGGGAGTATCCGCATAAGGCGGTCGCGGGAAACCATGACCTGGCGTCGGTGGGCAAGTTGAGCCTCGAGTCGTTCAACCCATACGCCGCCGCCGCGAACACATGGACGGCGACCGCGTTGGACAAAGACAGGCGAGAATATCTTGCCGAACAGCCCCTGACACTGGAAATAGACGAGTTCACACTCGCTCACGGCAGCCCGAGAGACCCGATATGGGAGTACGTTATCTCCGCACGCGCGGCGATAGCCAACTTCAACCACTTCGAGACATACTGGTGCCTGGTGGGTCATTCGCACGTGCCCTTCATATGCCGCGCCGACGCGCAGAGAGGCGCGGTGTTTATGAATCCCCCGTCTGGCGGCGGATACGACCTGGGTGAAGAGAGGCTCATCATCAATCCCGGAAGCGTGGGACAGCCGCGGGACGGCGACCCCGGCGCCTCCTACGCGCTCTACGACTCGGAGGGCGAGACGATCAGCCACCACCGCGTCCCCTACGACATATCCGCAACCCAGGAGAAGATGCGTCTGCGCGGCCTACCCGATTTCCTGATAGAGCGCCTTGCCCAGGGTCGCTGAAAGATTTTCGGAGCGGAACTTACCTTCGCATTTCCCACCACTCGTTCCATCTGCCCAGGGTCAGTTCCGATATGACGATGTCGCAGGGCTTACCGGATACATCCCGGGCGTGGTTGGGCAGAGTTGCCAGACGAACGAAGCCCATGGACTCCATGGTTTCTATGGCACGGTTGTGTGGGGCGTCCACTACCTCCGCGATCAGTTTATCCAGACCTGTTTCCTGGGCTATCGCGGCAAGTTCTCGAACCAGGGCGGAGCCGATTCCGTGCTGGCGGTAGGAAGGGTCCACTACGATTCGCACCTCGCCGATGTGTTTGCGCGCGCCCGACCTGCGCCGGTGAAGCGTGCCGTCGGCGACGATACGCCCGTCGTCGGCAATGGCGAGCAGTGGCAAGGTTTTGTCGTAGTCCAGTTCGCGCGTCCACCTGGCTATTATTGCCGGTGAGGTCACGTCTTCCTTCAGGTAGAATCTGTCCTCTTCGGACACTCTGAGGAAGAAGTCCAGGAGCGCGGCTTCGTGCTCGGGCTTGAGCGGCATTACAGTAATGGCTTCCCCGCCCATATCCAGAGTCTTGGGGTATGCCATCATTTCATAAACTGGCATTGCGTTTTTCTCCAATAGGAATCAGGGCTAATCTGGGATTGGCCATATTTTACAGAATCGAGAATCCCCTTGTCATTGGAAAAGCAAGATTTTGCGGCGCGGGCAGCAGCTACCCCTGTTCGCAATCAGCTCGAACTCCTGACTATGCCTTGTAGCAGGCTGCCATGTGTTCCCCGTCCTTGTCCTCGAGCGGGGGATGGTCGTTGTCGCGGCAGAAGTCGTCGGCAATCGGACAGCGGTCGTAGAAGCGGCAGCGGGCGGGCGGGTCAACGGGAATCGAAACGCCACCCTTGATATTGACCGGGGGTCGGGTAACGCCTGGGTCGGGAACCGGCACGGCGGACAGAAGCGCGCGCGTGTATGGGTGTCGGGGTCGTTGGAGTACCTGTTCGGTCTCGCCCATCTCGACTATCTTGCCGAGGTACATGACTGCGATACGGTCGCACATATACCGCGCGACGGCCAGGTCGTGGGTGATGTACAGGTAGCTGATTTCGAGGCGCGCGGCGAGGTCTTCCATGAGACGCATGACGCCCGTCCTTATAGGAACGTCCAGCATGGAGGTGGGTTCGTCCGCTACTACGAACGTAGGCTCGACGACCAGCGCCCTTGCTATCGCCACTCGCTGCCGCTGTCCGCCGGACAATTCGTGCGGGTATCTGAACAGGAAGGAGCGCGGCGGCGTCAGGCCGACCATTTCCAGCATCCGGGAAACTCGGTCGAGGCGTTCGAGAGTTCCGCCAATCTTCTGTGTCTTGAGCGGTTCAGCCACCGTGTCGAAGATGGCGCGGCGCGGGTTCATGGACTCGTACGGGTCCTGGAATATCATCTGCGCCCGCTTTCGGAATGCCTTGAGCGACTTCCCTTTCAGAGTGGCGATGTCCGTGGGTTCTCCCTCGCCGCCGCCGAAGATGATATGGCCGCTTGTCGGTTCGGATAGTCGCACGAGCAGCTTGCCTGTGGTCGTCTTGCCGCATCCCGATTCGCCCACCAGTCCGAAACTCTCGCCTCTGCCCAGATCGAACCGCACCCCGTCAACCGCGTGGATAAAGCTGAAGTTTCGCTGAAACCAGTTTCTAGTGGATACCGGGAAGCGCTTGCTGAGTCCCTCGACGCTGAGCAGGGGACGGTTTTGGGAGAAACGCGCGGGCTGTCGCTGTTGGGTCTCTATCACTCTTCATCCTCCGGCGGGTTCCAGCAGGCGGCCCAGCGTTCGCCCCGGCGGACAATGGGAGGCTCTTCAGTCATACACTCCTCGGTGGCGTATGGGCAGCGTGGGTGGAAGCGGCAGCCCGGGGGCGGATCGAGCAGGTTGGGAGGCTCGCCCCGGAGTGTGGTCAACTCGCTCTTCTCGCCGGTGACGCTCGGAAACGCGGACATCAGCGCGCGGGTGTAGGGGTGGATTGGATTCTCGAATGTGCCCGCCGTATCGCCGAACTCCACTATCTTGCCCGCGTACATAACCCCCACCACGTCGCTGACTTCGGCAATGACCGCCATGTCGTGCGAAATGTAGATCATGCCCATGTCGAGTTCGCGCTGGACTTTCTTCATCTCCCGCAGTATATGGTCCTGCACGATAACGTCGAGCGCGGTGGTCGGCTCGTCCGCGATAATCAGGTCGGGTTCACACGCCAGCGCCATGGCTATAATCGCCCTTTGCTTCATGCCACCGCTGTACTCGTGGGGGTAGCGCGGGATGAAGACGCGGTCGAGGCTCACCAGGTCGTAAAGTTGGCGCACCCGTTCGAGCGACTCGTCTCGCGCTGACCCGACGTGCTGTTCCAGCGTCTCGATTATCTGGTCCCCGACCCTGTAAACGGGGTCGAGCGAGTTCATGGCGGCCTGGAAGACCATCGAGACGCGCGCCCAGCGGTAGTCCAGCATCTCTTCTTCCGACAGCGAAGCTATGTCCACGCCGTCTATGAGTATCTCTCCGCCCAGAATGCGCGCGTTTTCGGGCAGCAACTTCAGCAGGGTAATGGCTATGGACGACTTGCCGCATCCCGATTCGCCCACCAGTCCGAGCGCCTGTCCTCTTTCCACCGAGAACGAAACGCCTTCTACTGCGCTCACTTCGCCCTCCCTGGTCGTGTAGCGCATCGTGAGGTTGCGAACATCGAGGAGCGGACGCTTCCCGCCGACTTCAGATTCTCTGCCGGCTCTTTGCGCGATCATGCTCGCCTCAACCTGGGGTTGATGACCTCGTCCAGTGAGCGGCCAACCAGGTAGAAGGACGAACAGAGCAGGGTTATCGAAAGGCTGGCCGGGAAGATGAGCCACCAGTATTCGGTCACCTGGGGAAGGTATCCGGCAGACTCGGTGGTGTGAATCATCAGACCCCAGCTCATGCGAATGTCCAGCAGTCCGAGGAAGCTGAGAATCGCTTCGGAGAAGATAGCCCCGGTCACCGTGAACATCATGTAGAGGAACGAGAGCGGCAGCAGATTGGGGACTACGTGAACGAAGATGATATGGAACGGTCCGCCGCCCGCAATCCTGGCCGCCTCTATGTACGGCTTGACCACAACCGAAAGAGCCTGCGATTTCAGTACGACTCCGGTTCCGCCGAAGCCGGAAAGAACCCCGATGATCAGCGCAAGCTCGAAGTGCTCCACGCCGATAAGCGCGCTCAACACTATAAGTACGCTGATGCCGGGCATCATTATCATTATGTCCGCAAGCCTCATCAGCAGCATATCCACGATGCCGCCAAAGTAGGCTGCCACGGCTCCAACCGCAGTCCCTATGGTGACCGTCACCACCGCCGCGAGCAAACCGAGCAGAAACTCCGACCTCGCGCTGTACATGAGCTGGCTGAGGATGTCCCTGCCGAGAGGGTCTGTGCCGAGCGGGTGGCTCAGGCTCGGCGGCGCGGGCTGGCGCGTCTCGTCGAACGAGTAGCCCACCACCGGGTCGTAGATTCTCTCTTCCCACACGGAATTCATCAGAATCGGGTGCGAGATGGCAAGCAGAGCGTAGAACATGATGACCAACAGACCGATAACCCCGATTCGCGCTCCGAGAAACAGCGACCAGTTCTGCTTCAGGCTGCGCGTAGCGAGAACGAGACGCGCCTTCCAAAGAGAATCGGGAGCTTGGAGTTCAGGATATAGAACTGGGTCAGGATCGTTTCGCATGACTTTACGGGTTCTTGGGGTCGAAATGTTGGCTGTAAGTCCGTATAAGGGGAATCAACGGAGTTCTGCATTCTCCTATATGCAGGCATTCATCCCAGCAGGTATTGTCAATGGTGTCTTTTCCGTAATTCTTCAGAACCCTCTCCCAATTTGTCTGGGAATGGAATAGGGTGGTACTTGGCCTGTCCATGTCGCAGGCGTTCAGGAATCCTAGATAGACGAGTACGACAGGAATGCCGAGCGAGGCGAGTTTCCATGACCATGCAAACCTGTTGGAGAGTTGGTAGTGATGGTCGCGAGACAGGTTCCAAGTCTTTCCGGGGAGGTTGGAGTTGGCTTCAGCGATGGCATCTCCGATCCGCTTATGATTCTCCTTGCTGTTCTGAGACGCTTTCTTGGAAAGTGATTTACCCTTCACATCCAGTTCTTTTTCATGAGCTTTCGCCTCTATGAGAATGAGCCCTCGTTCGCCCCCGATTTTGCATGTGCTAGCAATGTCCCAGTTCGGAGTATTTCCCCCATGGCATAGCCACCATTCCCGAAGTTGATTCCGTATTTCGGGGTACACAAGGCAGTTCGTTTTGTCTATCCGCGCTTCAGTCGCTGGTGTTTTATCCCATTGATCGTTTTCTATGCATGTCGGTTTGCCGAAGGGCATCCAATTGTCGCTTGGTGATACGGTCACGTTGTCGCAATCTACCAACTTCCTCAGTCGGGCAGCGACCTCTTCACGGTCGCCGTTCATAAAAAGGATGCAACGCGGTCGGCTTCCTTTCCAATCCTTGCCGAGTTGCTTGTTCCAAGTCATGCTGTCCTCCATTTAATTGCCCTACAATCCTGCCCATCCTGATCCAGACAAGATCAGTACCGTATTCTTGGGTCGAGATAGACGTAAAGTATGTCCGCGACCAGATGCGCGACCAGGACGAAAATCCCCACAAAGACGAAGGCGCCGACGGCGAGCGGCAGATCTTCCGAAACGGCCGCGGACACGAGCGTCTGGCCCATGCCTGGCCAGGAGAATATGGACTCAATGATGACGCCGCCGTCAACCGCGAAGGCGAGGCGGAAGGTCGGGGTTCAGGGCGTATATGTTGCTCACGTCCCCTGGCTGCGCGTTCACCACGAAGAACACGATTGATAAGAACACGAACAGAGTCAGAAGAATCTGCGCGGTTCTCTTTAGGTAATTGATTAGCGGGTTGCGGAGTGGGCGGAAGAGAGTCAGAGGGAACGGGCCGGCAGAGGAGCGCCGCCGAACACATCGCAGAGCGCATCCACCAGCGTATCGTCATCAACCTTCCGCGCCAGAGTCCTGATCACGCTCGTGAACGCAGAGTACGCCTCAGCCCCTTCGTCGGTCTTCGAACACTGCGACACCTTCCGAGCTATCACCGCCCCGCGCAAGGCCCGTTCCGCCCGATTGTTGGTAGGCTCTATTCTCGGATCATCCAGAAAGCGCAGCAGGCTGCCACGGTCGTTGTGCCTACCAAGTTCGTTCAGCAGTCTCTGATTGTCCGGGTCCGGCATCTGACGATCTCGCAGATGGCGGGACACCTCCCGTTTCAACCGCTCAGCCTCACCCACAAAGTCCAACGCCTCTCCGCGACGTTCCGACTCCCGCAGCTCAATCGACTCTCTCAGAAGTTCGATCAACCGCTTTCCGAAGCTGCGACCTCTGCCCACCTTGGTCTGAACCACCTCACCGATAGAACGTATGACGTGCACCATGCACTTCTGCTGTCTGACACCGGACAGGATACGGGAGTCATAGCTCCGGCCCCTGTCCGTAACCATCACTCCGCCATAGCCTGAGGGGATCAACTCTCTGACCTCCTCGTTGCGGTGGCGAGCGCGTATCTGGTACACGCTGGCCTCATCAGTCTCGAACGCCATCAGGTAAGCAGGCTCTCCGCCCACACGCCAGCCCGTGTCGTCGGTGTGTACGAACGAACTTGAGCGCACTGAACCGCGCAGACTGCGGTAGGCGTCTCCCACCTCTCCCTTTGCGCGGCGCAGAGCGTCCTGTGTGATCGCGCTCTGGGTTATCTTCACCCCGGTCAGAGTCCTGAGTATAGATGGAATCTTCCTCACCGGGACCCCCGCGCTGTGGTGCAGTATATGGGCCGCCGACATCACGCGCTTGCCCATTCTGTGAGCGCTCGCGCCATACTGGTCAGGGGCGACTTCCCGATTACTACCACGAACCCTCTTGCCGCAGGACCGGCAACGGCATATCTGCACTCTGTATCCCTTCACCTCGGGCCTGGGCATCGGGGGAATGTCGGTGATGTAGGCATAGCCCACTCCCTCGTGTTCGAGCGCGCCTCCGCATCCCGGGCAACTCTCCGCCGACACCGAAACGTCAATGATCGGTTCTGTCAGTTCATCGACAGAGGGGGGCTTTCGGAAGCTGAATGACCCTGTTCCCGGCTTTCGGCCCGGCCGCCTGGGCTTTGCGGCTCGCTTGCCCTTGGAGAACGGAGCGGCCTGGCGCTTTCCCGCTCGCTGAGCCTCGGCGAGTTGCTTCTGTAACTCTCGGATCGTCGCCATCTGCCGCGCAACTTGCATTTGCAGCCGGTTGACCGCGGACGTCAGTTCGTCGCGTTCAGAGGGAGAAAGGTCTTTGTCCGTACACATAGCCGCAGTATAAGAATATGCTCGGCCCGACGCAATCCCACGAGAATGCCGCTAATCAATTACCTCTTTAGTATGTATTGAGCCATGTTTCGGCTACTTTATCACCGCCATTGTCTGCATCCCACTCAGCCCTGTCAGGCCGCCCAGAACCGACGTGTACGGGTACTCGATCCTGGAAGACCTGTAAGCGTCCAGTTTGGGTATGGTGAACAGCGGCACGTAGGGCAGGTCTTCGGCCAAGTACTCTTGGATTTTGAACACCTTGTCTCTCGCTCCCTCGACGCTCGTCTCCGACAGAAGGCCGAAGGACAGGTCGTCGAATTCGGGATTCGCGTAACCTCCCCAGTTGTAGCCGCCTTCCTCATTCTCGGGCGCGTGGCGTGAGTGGAAGAAGTTCTCCACATAATCCGGGTACAGCGACAGACTCCAGCCCAACATCCACATATCCAGGTCTTCGGCCACGGTTTCGCTGAACAGATTATCAACCAGAACATTGAATCCGACCAGGTTGGCCCGTGTTGGAATGCCTACGTCGTTCAGCCAGCGCTCTATCCAAATGGCGAACGTGGCCCTCAGAGGATCGTAGCCCGGGCTGGGGGCTATCAGTTCGAGCTGCGGAACCTCGGAGCCGTCCGGCATCTTGAGTCCCTTTCCCTGGGTGGATACGAAGTTGCCGTCGTCGCTCATCTCAGGCTCTTTCTCGAAGGTGAAGCCCGCGCTCTTCAGCAGTTCCACAGCCTGCGCCAGCCGCTCAGTCCTGTCCAGCCCCTTTCCGAACTGGGGAACGTCGGGATTGTGCCAGAAAGCGTTGCCCTCCGGCACCAGTGAGTACATAGGAATCGTGGAGTCCTGGAGAATGGTCTGGGATACGAACTCCTTGTCAATAACCGTCGCTACGGCCTGTCTGAACTCCCTGAAGCTCATCGGAGCCTTGCGGTTATTGAAGCCCATGTAGAACATACCGTTGTCGGTGTTGGACACGATTGTCAGGTCTTCGGCGGACCTGATGCGGTCCTGGAATCCCTTTTCCAGCCCAAGCGGGTTGAACAGGTAGTCAACGTCGCCCTTGGTCAGCGCGAGTATCGCGGCGTCCTGGTTGCCGTATATACTGAACAGAGCGGTGTCCACGTGCGGGCCGACCTCGTATTCCAGCGTCTTTTCGCCCTCTGGGTCGCCATAGAACGAAGATGTATATCCAAGCCGTTCGTTGGTCATAGAGTATGCGCCGTTCTCATACTCGGTGACGACCGCGCCCCTCCAGGAGTAGTTTGGGTCGGCATCGTTTTCATAGAATGCGCCCGGTTCCCACTTGCTGAAGGTGAATCCGCCCATCGTCGGCTCCCCGTCCGGCACGTGCGCGAATAGCGCCTCTATCTGCTGCTCGATCTCGCCCGCGCCCTTTGCCTGTTCCACGACGGGAGCCCAGTAATGTTCGGGCATGATGGACATGAACCCTAGCCCGAACTGCCACACGCTCAGGCCAGGCGTCTGTGGGTTGCCCTCGTCGTCGGCTGTCTTGAAGAACACCTTTAGCCGGTAGTCGTCAAGCGCTTCAACCCGGGCGACGAACGCGCTGTCGACCGCGTTCGCCCAGCCAGATCCAAGCTGGAGGTCAAGAACTGTGTCCGCGGTGAAAACGACGTCGTCCACCGTGAGCGGCTCGCCGTCGCTCCATTGGATGCCCTTTCTCATCGGAACCTCGGCGGTCCAGAACTCGGTGCCGTTTATGGTTTCTTTGACCAGTTCGGTCGGGAAGTCCGCCGCGAGGCTGGGAATCCAGTCGAAGCGCTGGTCGGAGTAGCCGTAGAGAGAGCCGGTGTGTCCGCTAAGGACGTACTGTGTCCAGACCGACCCGCCGGGACCGCCTACGTAGTTCCAGAAATTCCTGGAGACCGGCTCCGCGAACAGCCCCATCTGGTAGATTGGTGGCCCGGCTGCCGTTTCGGTCGCGGCGGACGGTTCAGGCTCCTTGACCACCTCGACGATTTTCTCCACTTCTACAATCTTTTCTACCTCTACCTCTTTGACAACCTCTACCGGCACTTCAATTTCTTTGACTACTTCAACCGTCTTGACTACTTCCACGGGTTCGTTCGAGCAGGCAAAAGCGAGGGTTGTCAGGATGGCGATGAGAGCCGGAATCGCCCATTTCAGGCTTGGAAGCATTTTCATCGTGAAACCATCCTTTTCATACACGTCTATACATGGAACTGCCAAGCCCGGGATTGCCATTCGAGAAGGCGGGCGGGTTCGTCCGCGTATGTCCCGGGTGACCTAGTCGCTGCCGCTTGGCGCGAGGGCCTGGAATCTTGTCTCCTCCGAAGCCGAGCTGCGTTTGCGGGGTGGAAGTTCACGTATCTTCTTGGCTATATCCGACACCCACTCCGATTCCGACAGCGGAACCAGGATCCCGTCAACTCCCGCGTCGCGTAGCGCGGTGAGGTCGGCGGTCGAAACTTTGTTCGGAGCCTCGACTATCAAAGCGCCTCCGACCGAGGCGCCCATCCGCCGCACTGCCACCAGGTCGCGGTATGCTATCCCTTCCGAGTCCGTGGGCAGCCTGCTCAGCGACCCCCTTACTCCAAGCTCTCTCATCGCAAGAGACGTCTCCCTGTCAGCGGGTTCGGACAGCGTGACAATGGTAGCGGTGTCGGTCTGGCTGACTATGGCGGCCGGCGCGGTCGCCGGGTTTATCACAAAGAAATCGCATCCCGAAGATGCCAGCGTCTCCACGTCCTCATTGCTCAGCGCGCCCGGTCCCACTCCCCACACCAGGTTTTCGATTCCGGCGCAGTCCTTGATAGAGTTCACGTTGTCAGAGTCCAGAACAACAGCGTCCACGACTTTGCTCTCGATGGCATCCATGCTGTCCGCGAGGTTCGCCGCCGCCGCTGTTCCTATCAGTGCCATGGTGGGAGACGCTTTCGCCCTGTTAGCGAGCGCTCCGAATCCCAGCGGCTGCTGTGACTGCTGTCCCAGTTTCCTAATCAATTCGATCAGTTTGCTCATAATTGCGTAGCGTCCTCCGAGTTGCAAACCAAGATGTTTCCTGAGACCGATTCTAATTGGTAATCTCCAATTGCTTCAAGTGCGGGCGAGTGACGACAGTCGTGATTCTCACAAAGGTGGTGGGATAACAAAACAGCCGCGAATCTCGATGGGCATTTGACGCAGACCAATTGAGAGACTGATGTTACGCACTTAGCTATGAATTCCTAAACGAGAATGAGCCAGCTCAGCTACGAAATCTCTCTCAACTGCGTAAGGTCAGTGAGAGATTTGCAAAAGTCCTTCATCTCGCTCACGTGTCATTACCGCGAAAGGGGGAATCCAGAGATTGGCGACCCCTCGACTACTATAATTCCACTTATGCGATTTTCTTCCAAATCCAGGGTCTTGGCAAAGTCTGAATGAATCGGGGTGAACGATTCGGCTCGAATAGCGGCGAGTGGGCCGGATTGGAGCGGTTTCATATAGTATAATTTATAGTTGTTCTGGTGAACGATGGTGACCCTAACAGGTGGGCTGTCAGGTGAGCGCTGGTGTGAACTATCACCTGTGTTTGACCTGAATTCACCAGTGTTTAGCTTTGGGGAGAATATTTTTCATTTGAACGGGTTGTCATTGATAATCTCTAGCTTATGGTTGTCGGTGTTCAGTTCTCGGTAGTCGGTTCTCAGTCCCGGTACGTATTGTAGCACAGTAGGGAGTGAATATGTAGTGATGTGGGAAACTCAGCAAGGTCTTTCGATTGTCTGGATTGATGATTTTCTCATAACATCACCCAGCCGGAAGCGTAGTTCTCAGCCTTATGTGCCTGACTGAACGAAAATGAAAAGACCCTGCTTCCAAATCCGTCATTCTTGACTACGCTTTCGGGCGTATGCTAGTTTTTTCAGTACATTTACAAACCGTAAAGGCTATGAACGGGAGTAGTAGAGGGAAGATTGGCTAGAGAGAGCCGGGGACGGTGGAATCCCGGCGCAGTGAGTCCCTCGAACTCGCCCATGAGCCTCCGTCCTGAGCCATGAACCGGTTAGGGGCGGACGGGATGCGCCGTTATCGCACAATGAGCGTCCGCGCACAGCGGGAACCAGGGTGGTACCGCGGGTAATAATTTCGGCCCGTCCCTTGATTGGGACGGGTTTTATCGTTTGACACGAACCCCGACAGTCCGCGCGGTCACACCGACAGGGAGGAACACAGAAGCCATGACAACCACCGAGCAGTCTCGCACCGCGTATGGTCACAGGGAAATGCAGGCCAAGTGGCAGCAGCGCTGGGAAAACGACGGCATCTACAAGGTGCTCGACGACGACCCCAGGCCCAAGTGGTATGAACTTCATATGTACCCGTATCCCTCCGGCGACCTCCATATCGGCCACTGGTTCGCCATGTCCGGCGCCGACGCCCGCGCCCGATTCATGCGCATGAAGGGCTACAACGTCCTCCACCCAATGGGCTTCGACTCCTTTGGCCTGAATGCCGAAAACGCCGCCATCAATAACGGTGTCCATCCATTCAAGTGGACCATGTCCAACATAGAGAATATGCGCGGCCAACTCAGGTCAATGGGGCCGATGTACGACTGGGAGCGTGAGGTTGTCACCTGCACCCCCGACTACTACAAGTGGAACCAGTGGTTCTTCCTCCAGCTGTACAAGAACGGCCTTGCATACCGATCCGGCGCGCCCGTCAACTGGTGTTCCTCCTGCCAGACGGTCCTCGCCAATGAGCAGGTCATAGACGGCGAGTGCGAGCGCTGCGACACCCAGGTCGAGCAGAGGAACATGGAGCAGTGGTTCTTCCGCATCACCGAGTACGCCGAGGAGCTGCTGGACAACTCCAAGATGGAGTGGCCCGAGCGCATCAACCTGATGCAGACCAACTGGATAGGCCGCTCTGAGGGCGTGGAAATCGAGTTCGACATATCCGAATACGGACTGGAACAGGAGTCAGTCCGCACTTTCACCACCCGGATAGACACCGTGTACGGCGTCACGTTCGTCGTATTCGCCCCCGAGCACCCGCTCGTAGCCGAGCTGACCACCGACGAATGCCGTGAAGAAGTCGAGGCGTACATAGAACAGGCTCGCCTCCAGACCGAGATAGAACGTCTCTCCACCGAAAAGGAGAAGACCGGCGTCGTCACCGGCGCGTATGCGGTCAATAAGCTGAACGGCGAGCGCGTCCCCATACTGGTCGCGGACTACGTGCTGCTGAGCTACGGCACGGGCGTCGTCATGGGCGTTCCCGCCCACGACCAGCGAGACTTCATCTTCGCCAACAAGTACGGCCTGCCCATCAGGGTCGTTGTGGCTCCGCCCGGCTGGGACGGCTCCGACCTCGATGAGGCATACATCCCAGAAGGTACGCAGGTCAACTCCGCGCAGTTCGACGGTCTGCCAAGCGCCGAGGGTAAGGAGAAGATGGCCGACTATATCGAAGAGAAGGGCTGGGGACAGCGCGAGATAAACTACCATATGCGCGACTGGCTTATCAGCCGCCAACGCTACTGGGGAACCCCTATACCCGTCGTGTACTGCGAACGCTGCGGCGAGACTCCGGTTCCCGAATCCGACCTGCCAGTTCTGCTCCCCGAGGACGCCGAATTCCTGCCCACCGGCGACTCCCCTCTGGCCGTGAACGAGGGTTTTGTCAACACCATCTGCCCCGACTGCGGCGCGCCCGCCAAGCGCGAGACCGATACCATGGACACGTTCGTTGATTCGTCCTGGTACTTCCTGCGCTACGCCAGCCCCAATTTCGAGGATGGCCCGTTCGACCCCAGCGTCCTGAACCTGTGGAACCCCGTCGACCAGTACACCGGGGGCGTCGAACACGCGGTCATGCACCTGCTCTACGCGCGCTTCTTCGTCAAGGCCCTGCGCGACCTGGGAATGCTGAACTTCGACGAGCCGTTCGTACGGCTGCTGAACCAGGGTACGATACTCCACAACGGCCAGAAGATGAGCAAGTCGCGCGGCAACGTGATAGCCCCCGACGACTACGTGGGCAACCTCGGCTCCGACGTCGTGCGAACCTACCTCATGTTCATGGGCCCCTGGGAGCGCGGCGGCGACTGGAGCGACGGCGGCATTAGCGGCGTGGCGCGCTGGACGAACCGCGTCTGGGATATATGTGGCCGCGATTCTCGCATCCTCGACGACCTGCCCACAGACGCCGACGCGGTGCGAGACCTGAGTCGCGCCCTGCACAAGACCATCCGCAGGGTGGGGGAGGACATAGAGAGCTTCAAGTTCAACACCGCCATAGCCGCGATGATGGAGTTCTCCAACACCCTGAACCAGGCGTGGGACAGGAAGCACATTGACTCCGAGGTCTGGAGCGAATCCCTCAAAAACCTGGTGATGATGATGTCGCCGATAACCCCGTTCCTGTCCGAGGAACTCTGGGAGCGTCTCGGCCATCAATACAGCGTGCACCAGCAGGACTGGCCCGACTGGGATTCCGATCTCGCCGCGGATGAGATGATTACCCTGGTAGTCCAGGTCAACGGAAGGCTGCGCGACCGCATAGAAGTCCCCGCCGACATATCCGAACAGGACGCCCAGGACAGGGCGCTCGAATCCGAGCGAGTCAAGACACACACCGAGGGCAAAACCGTGCGCCGCGTGATCTACGTACCCGGCCGTCTGGTGAACGTGGTGGCAACGTAGTGTGGCAGGGAAGTATTGTTAAGTCAGCGCGATGGGCTGAAATGCTTGCCCATCGCGTAACCAAACGATGCATTCTTGCCCAGTGCCGTCCCGATGTCATATCTGTTCAGGATTTCCACCATGAAGTCCGTGCGGTTCTCGAAACGCGAGGGCATCAAGCTGTCAAACTGCTCTTTGGTAATGCCGTCGGAATTCCTGCGCTCTGGAACCTGAAGCTCCTCACACGAATCCGAATCCAACCCTGCCAGATACCACGATTCTATCTCGGCCCTGACTATCAGGATTCGTCCAGCGTCCAGGTTGCCGTATCTCGATAAAATCTGATCCTTTCTACGAGTTACGCAGGGCCTCTGATCGAAGTCCGCGATGAATATGTAACTCCAATCAGGCACATACCTGATCGTGTTTACGTACTCATGCACTTTCGCCGGCTTTTTCTCGACATACTCATTGATTTCTACATAATCGAACAGAGATTCAGCCAGCGGACACAGGACGCTTTCCGCAAACCGCCGATCATCGTTGCCTTCAACAAACAGGACGAGCCTTCGGTAACTGTTCATACACCCATAGTGAGAAAGCCGTCCACGTACAAGTCGTGTATGCCAATCTCTTCGCTCAAAAATGTCTTAACGATGTCTGAGTCCACAGGTCTGGTTACCTGGGAGAACCCCTCTTTGTCCCTACTAACCAGAAGCAAGTTCTCAATGCCCGCGTAGCGCACGAACTCCGGGTTGTGTGTTGTTACCAGTAACTGAGACCTTTGCGATACGTCTTTCATCAATCCTGTAAGTCTGGAAATGAGACGTGGATGAATGTTCCTATACGGCTCTTCAAGGACGGTCATATCGTTCCCCTCGAACGCGAATGCTACCAGGGCCGCAGTCATCCCAATCGTACCGTCCGAAGTAAATGCAGCGGGTATATCCCGCCTTGGAGCGTATGATTCACGGAAATTTACCATCAGAGAGTTGAATGTGAATTCGTCAACGGACACCCTTTCCACGAATGGCAGCAAATCTCCTATCAGGTTGTGGAAGGCGCGGCTTTTCTCTTTATCGCGCAGAATATCTTTCAGGACTATCGCCAGATTACTACCATCACTTTCCAGGTCTGCCTTCCCGGCTCTTGGCGTCCCTAGCTTGGGAAGGCGCGGATCAAGGTCGTATATGGATATGTCCTTCATTGGCGATCCCATAAATGCGCTTGAGATAGGCATATTGAGCAGGCAATCGCCCGATGTAAGGCCCATATCCTCCATGAATCTCAGGTTGCCCGGTTCCAGGAATGGCATGATGTGGTCGTCAGCGTCAAATATGCGCCTGCCGCATCTGTACGACAAGGCTGCGTTTCCTTCAGCTACGGGCTTCGAATTGAGTTCAAAGGCGAATTCAAAGACTTGGACCTTTTGGCGTAATTCCTCGTTTATAACTTCAAGGACATGATTGGGGGAGTTGGGTTTTAGTTCCAGTGTGTATTCGATGCACATGGTTTTAGCCAGATATTTTGGCGAAGCAAAGAACCCCTGTAAGGAGGACTGACCATCGGAGTATTCAAACCCCGCCGAGATTTTCACCGGCTCATCCGGGTCGGCAGACATATTTCGCAGAAACTCGACACCGCCCTGCAACGACACCGCGTTCTCCAGACCATGATCCGCTATGTCCTTCAAGAACTGGAACGCCTGCACAAGGTTTGATTTCCCCGAAGCGTTCGCGCCGATCACTACGTTGAACGGCCTGAACGGAACAGTGACGTCTTTGAAAGTCTTGAAGTTGTGCAGCGACAACTTGGATACGCGCATCTTAATACCCGGCCGGATTGCTTACCTATATACTATGCCCACTCAATGATAACAGGCCCCTAAGCTATCACCTTGAAATTATACTGCGTGGTGTTCAGCGCGTCCTCGGCGAAGCGGCTCATGCGCAGCGTCGAGATGTCCACCAGCTTCGACTCGCCTTCCAGCATCAGCTCCGCCATGCACACGCCCACGGCGGGCGACAGCTTGAACCCGTGCCCACTGAACCCGGTGCATATATACAGGCCCTCGATGCCGTCAACCCTGTCCATCACCGGGTGTAGGTCCGGCGTCGTGGTATATAGCCCGGCGTACCCGTGCGCCAGCTGGCCCTCTTCGATTCCCGGGATGCGTCTTGAGAGGCGACCCCAGATGTCCTGGGTGAAGTCAATGCTGGCCCTCTGGTTGTATGTGTCCGGGTCGGCCTCCGACTCGCGGTTTCCGTTGCCGACCAGCGTCAGGTTGTCCGCCTCCGGCCTGAAATAGATAAGGTTGGTCATGTCGCCGCCGCCCGGGTGAAAGCCGACACCGGTCTCCGCCCGCCTTATGAAGATCACCTCGTGGCGCGTGGGCTTGAGCGGCAGCTCGACGCCCAGGTGTCGCAGAAATCTGGACGACCATGGGCCCGTCGCTATCACCGCCGTGTCCGTCTCGTATGTCTGGTCCGCCGTCCTGACCGCCGTGACCCGCCCGTTGGAAGTCTCGACCTCCAGCGCGGGTGACTCCAGCGCTATCGAGGCGCCCAGTTCTCGCGCCCGCGTAACGTAGGCCAGCGCGGTACCGGATGCGTCTCCATGTCCCGACTGGTCTTCCCACGCGAAGTGTTCATCTTCTCCGAAGTGGAATGCGGGAGCCAGTTCGCGCGCCTCCATATAGCTCACGATTCTGGTATCTATGCCGACCCGCCGCTGCATGGAGATGTTGTGATGAAAGCCGTCCGCCTCAGAATCCGGCGCGAACACCATGTAGCCAGTGCGGACGAAGCCCGGCTCTCCGTCGCCGCCCACTATGTCTTGCCAGTTCTGGAACACGCGCAGGCTCTCCCACGCCAGCCGCGCGTTGACCTCGGTCGAGTAGTGCATCCGAATTGCGCCCGACGAACGCCCTGTGGAACCCGAACCGAGCGTGTCTCGTTCCAGCAGAACAGGCCCTTGCACCCCTCTCGACGCGAGGTTATAGAGGATGCTCGCCCCCATAACTCCGCCGCCTATGACCACCGCTTCCGTTGCAATTGCCATGTCAGTACGCCTTTCGAGGGGATTTGCCTGTATAATACGCGCGGCGCGCCGCCGATACAAACTAAGGAGATGCACCCAAATGGAATTCAAGATAGCCGTTCTTCCCGGAGATGGAATAGGCCCCGAAGTTATTGCCCAGTCTGTCAAGGTGCTGAACGCGGTCGGCAGACGCTTCGGCCACGACTTCGACCTTGAACGGGGCAGGGTCGGCGGCAACGCGATTGACGACTTCGGGACTCCGCTGCCCGACGAGACGGTCGAGCTGTGCAACAACTCCGACGCTATCCTGTTCGGAGCGGTCGGCGGGCCCAAGTGGGACGACCCGGCTGCCTCCACCCGCCCCGAGGACGGGATTCTCGCCATCAGAAAGAGTCTCGGCCTGTTCGCAAACCTGCGCCCAGTGAAGGTGCATCCCGCGCTCATCAACTCCAGCCCCATAAAGCCCGCCCTTCTGGAAGGCGTGGACATGATAGTGCTGAGAGAACTCACCGGCGGCCTGTACTTTGCCCAGCCCAAGCGCAGGTGGGAAGACGAGACCGGCCGCATGGGCGTTGACACTCTGCACTACACCGAGCACGAGATAGAGCGAATAGTGCGCGTCGCGTTCGAGCTTGCCATGGGGAGAAGCAAGCGTCTGACCAGTGTTGACAAGGCCAATGTTCTGGAGACCTCCAGGCTCTGGCGGCAGGTTACGGAGGAAGTCCACGAAGACTATCCCGACGTGGAACTTGAACACATCCTCGTTGACGCCGCCGCCATGGCCCTTATCAAAAACCCCGCAGGCTACGACGTGATAGTCGCCGAGAATATGTTCGGCGACATCCTGACCGACGAGGCGTCGGTGCTGTCCGGCTCCATGGGAATGCAGCCCTCCGCGTCCCTGGCCGGACTGCCCGGCGTGACCGAGAACGCGGAGAACGCGGTCAGCCTGTATGAGCCTATCCACGGCTCCGCGCCGGACATAGCGGGGCAGGGAATAGCCAACCCCATCGGAATGATTCTCAGCGTGGCGATGATGCTCAGGCACTCGTTCGGTCTGGAAGACGAGGCGCTGGCCGTCGAGCGGGCGGTGGAAGGCGTCCTGTCCGAGGGGTACCGCACCCCCGACATCGCGGGCGACGGCGGCGACGTGATAGGAACCGAGCGCATGGGAACCGTTCTCGCGGGAAGGGTGTGATATTCTGATTATGGCTAGCGAATGGCCCGATACCAGTCTGGCAGCCTCTCATCGCTCCCGGCCCAGGTGTTCTGACAACGGCAGTCGGGCCGAGCGGCAAGTTCGCTGATCGCCCGGCGAATTATCGGCGCAAGCTCTTCAGACGTTATCATGACCCAGTCCGTTTCGTCCTCTATCCCGGCGATGTCGCTCAGCCAGGACAGCCCGGCGTAGCACATCTCGAGCTCTCTGAAATAGACAACTTCCGGGTAGATCGTCGTACAGACGATGTCCGCGCCCCAGCGCCGGTACACGTCAATCTCGGCCGGGGTCCCTGAACACAGATGTTGACGGCGTTGTCGTGCACGCGCCTAGTTGACTCCGCGCGCGCAGAGTCAACCAGCGCCCGCCGCAGTCCGGAACAGAACGGGAGGTTCATGTTGGCCCTGAACCAGCCCTTGTCGTCCGCGAAGATAGTCGTGGGAGACCGCTCGCACACTCGGATGTAGTCGCTGTATACCACGAGATCGCCGACATTGAAATCTCTGTTCACCGCGCCAAAACCGTTGAGCGTGATGACGCGCCTGACGCCCAACTGTCTGAGGGCGACGGCGTGCGCGGCGTGATTCACGAGGTCGGACAGCATGTCGTTGTCCTGCCCGAACTGCCGGATGTAGTAAACGGTCGCATCACCGACCGTGCCCTCGAGGACGCTGACGTCGCCGAATTGAGTTTTCACGTCCGCCTCGACACCTCTCGTTCGATAATCGCCTCGTAGCTCACAGCTCCAAGTATGCCAATACTCATGGTCTCCCCCCTGTAAGTTCTGCGTACATCGCGCCCGCGCGCTCCAAGTGGCGCTTCGTACGGGCCGCAGTGTACAAATCGCCTTCTGCGCGGTCAACTCACCGCAGCTGCGGATTCTGTGATGAGTGTATGGGACTTCCGCCGAAGCGCCAGCATAATCACTGCCGCGGGTGCCGACGTGAAGTCAGGTGTATATCCTGTGAATATCCTGACCTGCTTCCGTGCCGGGTTCGCTGAATTCGAGTGACTCGCCGGGCCCGGCGCCGAACCATCCTTCACCAGGGCCGCGCCGGTCTCGGTTGCCGCTGTCGGTACGCCTGACCACTTGCACGCCCAGCCTGGCCAGCATCGTGTCAATCTGACTTATCGAATCGGCAATGTTTTCGGAAGATCCGGGAGTGTTGGCGAGTCGGGTTCGCATCTGCAGCAGGTCGCCTGTGAACGCCAGCGCCATCTCCACGCCCGCGAGATTGAGTCCAAGGTCGTCCACGAAGTGCTTGATCAGCCTCAGGCGGGCAATATCCTCGTCCGTGTAGGTGCGCAGCGTGCCCATGCGGAGCGGCGCGACGAAACCCGCTCTCTCATATTTGCGAAGTGTCTGCGGGTGCATATTCAGCGTCTGCGCCACCATGCTGATCAGGTACATTCCGCGGGTCTGCCTCATCACTCGTCCCCCTCGGCTTTGGCTCGGACTGTTATATAGCGTGGCAAGTGCAATGTCAAGCGTGTATCCGTGAATTGATTCACAAAGGTTATGCCCTTGACACGACTTATATCATACCCTATACTCTGACCATATACTATATGAGGAGGTCGCGCCATGACACAAGTTGAAACTTTGGAACAGCGGGAGAACATCGCCGGCGACGTGCTCGATCCCCAGCTCGCGAAAGAGGTGGAAGCCCTCTCTGAATGTACGGACGACTCGCTGGAAGTAGAGCAGGTGCTGACCGAGGTCCGCGACACGACAGGCCACTGGTACGTCACAATGCCGGTGCCGGGCGTTCGGTACTACTCGTTCTAAACTGCAAGGCCGAGGACGCGAGACTCGGCGAATTGAACAAACCAAGCGTGGCGTCGGCTAGTCCGGCGCCGCGCTTTTCATTGCTATGGAGACGGCTGGGTTCGCTATTCTCGCTTCCTCCACCAGTTCACCACCATCGTCGCGCCCAGAGCAATCAGGAGAACCGGCCAGTACGTGCTGAACCCGCCCTCGATGATGTTTAACCGCTCGAGAAGCAGAACCAGGCCCACGAAGATTACGGCCAGTCCGAGAAACATTGTCCAACTCCTGAGTTTCGCGGCCATATTCACTATGGCTCTCTTGCCCCGATTGTACAGGATTCATAGAACTCTCATTACTCGGATACGCCCGCCCATTCGAGAATGCCCCCAAAATGTCACCGTCCTTGACAGAGGCCAAGTTCCCCGATAGCCTCACAGTGCTATCCACATCTCGAAAATGGTTCTGTCCGCCGTCCAATTGGGACCACACATTTCTCGCCTGTGCGCGCTGTATTCGTAACTCATCCGCGGCAAATGCTGTATTCTAGGGCGTAGTTCATGGTCGAGGTTCCGGTGGAGCGAATAGCAAGCCGATACCTCCAGCCGCTTGATAAGCTCGGCGCGACCTTGGGCGCTATAGTAAGAGGACGACACTATGACAGAAGAATCTGGGTCGGTGGGAGCGCTGACTCACCTCGGCATAGACGTTGCCGACCTTGAGCGGGCGGAAACGTTCTATACGGCATTGTTGGGAATCGAGCGGGATTGGGCGTGGGAACAGTATCTCGCCTTCAAACCCCTGCCCAGCGGCTTGACAGTCTATCTCCAGCGGGTTCCAGAGAAGAAAACCGGCAAGACCCGGATACATATGGACCTGACGGTACCGAACGTGCTGGCGGCGCTGGCGAGAGTCGAAGCCCTCGGCGGAACGGCGCTTAGGGACTTCGTCGAGCCGGGCGAGAAACTGGCCGTAGTCGCCGACCCGGACGGTAACGAGTTCTGCCTGATCAAGACGTAGAGGCAGCTCCTGCCCCCAAGAAATCATTTGAATCATCAATAGCATTCCATGTGTTCTGTTGTTTCGTTGCCACACAGCGGGAAGCTCTCCAATACTCCCCTCGCGGGCGCATCAACGAAGAACGCAGGCCCCTGCGATCCCACGTACGCTTCCTAAGCGCCCGAGTGCGAGACGCTTATGTTCCCCGAGATTCCTGGGCGCTAAGAGACTATCTCCCCTGGCGGGCTCATAGGGGTAGGCAAATGTGCGGTCGGCTACGAATGTCAATCAACAGGCCCCCTCTCCCTGAGGGAGAGGGTTGGGGTGAGGGTGATGTCACAAATATCCAGAGCCAGACAGAGGTAGGCAAATGTGCGGTCGGCTACGAATGTCAATCAACTAGCCCCCTCTCCCTTGAGGAAGAGGGTTGGGGTGAGGGTGACCCACCAAGTATGAATACCAACGTACAGCCCCCTCTCCCTGAGACGGGTGATGCACATTGTATAAGTTCTTTAACGATTGAAGAGCGTAGCTAACGCCAGGTCAGGACGACCGAAGAGGCGATTCAACCATATGCCCACGTTGAGAGCGGCCACCTTGGCCGCCACTCGACTCAACAGTCCCCACTTGCTGCGAGCGCGTGGGAACTGAAGGCCAAACACCTCCTCCAACTGTCCATTGATGGTCTCCACCACCTGTTTGAGGCTACAATGTCGCCGTCTGGCCGCCTTCGACTCACTCCCGATATAGTTCTTGGGAGTCAATACTCTCGCCCCATACTGTTGTCGCCAATGTGTCTGCCACAGGGATCCGAAAAAGCCGTTGTCTCCAAGATAGGGTTCTGAGATTGGCCTGCCAACGGCAGACCTGGGCCATATAGGGCCGGTGGCTCCGACATATCTGTTGCCATTTCGTCGGATCGGGAGGTCCTGGGCTTGGCGGGGTCTTCCCATCTGGTTGTTGCGCCAGCACAGAAAACTCTCCGCCACCCAGCGGTCTTCGGTACTGGCCGGCGCGATCAGAAAGCCGGTTATCACACCCTGGCGCGATACTGACACAAGCAGTTTACAGCCATAGTAAAAACGTCTGTCGCTTCCACCTCTTCCTATGGACGACTCGTCCCCAAACAGACGATGGCGGTCTCCTCGACACATCCGAGCCAGAGGCACAGGAACACTGTCTATCGCCTGGTAGGCTGAGCCATAGGCTCCCAGTTCCTCAGCCACTGCCTCGGACAATGCTATAACGACTCCACACAGGTCTCGACTGCGACGATTGAACGCGCTCTGAGTGAGCATGTTTGGAAAGTAGCCTGTCCAATGCTCTGACACATGACGAACGAAAGCGCGCTCAGAAGTCCCAAACCACTGACCGCACAGAGTCAGAGTAAGAACCTCGCTGTCAGACAGTTCAGGGCGCCTGCCGGGACGAATCGGCTTGCGGCAGACATAATATCGCTTATAGAGGTCGTCAACTATCGTGTACAATGCGGTCAGGAAAGCGTCAAGGTCTAAGGTCATCGCCAGCCTCCTTTTGTCGGGTAAGGCCAGCGTACACCATCCCTTGACGCTTTCCACTTTCTTCAGTTGTTAATATGCATCACCCGTCTCAGGGAGAGGGGGCCTGTTGATTGAGGTTCAAGCCTGAAAGTCAGTTCTACCTAATCCTCTCAGCCCACAGGGAGAGGGGGCTGTACGTTGGTATTCATACTTGGTGGGTCACCCTCACCCCAACCCTCTCCCTCAGGGAGAGGGGGCTAGTTGATTGACATTCGTAGCTGACCGCGCATTTGCCTACCCCTGTCAGCCCTGAGGGAGAGGGGGCTAGTTGATTGAGGTTCAAGCCTGAAAGTCAGTTCTACCTAATCCTCTCAGCCCGCAGGGAGAGGGGGCTGTACGTTGGTATTCATACTTGGTGGGTCACCCTCACCCCAACCCTCTCCCTCAGGGAGAGGGGGCTAGTTGATTGACATTCGTAGCTGACCGCGCATTTGCCTACCCCTGTCAGCCCTGAGGGAGAGGGGGCTAGTTGATTGAGGTTCAAGTTGTCTTCTGAAAACGAAAAGACCCTGCTCCATACTCGAATATATGACGCTGAGCGGGCATATGATAGCAGAGAGGCGAGGTCATTTGTTACCGCCCGCTCAGCGCCAGGTTGTCGAGTCGAGGGTGGAGCGGTTGCGGAGGTAGCCGTTGTAGTAGTCGGGGTGTGAGGGATCGTCTTCGGGGTAGTATTTTTCACCCTTTGCCTCCATGACCGACTCGTAGGTCCAGAGGAAGAGGCCGGTGCGGGAGCGTTCGGTGAGTCCGTTTATGGCCCAGACGAGGGCGTCCATGCGGTCGGGAGAGTCTGAGGACTGGGGAGTCCAGGCGCACATCTGGTCCTCGAGCTGGCTGAACTCGCCGACGTGGTGGACCCGGCCCTGCTGGTAGATGGCGGCGACGGGTTCGGCGCGTGCGCGCTTGCCCTGAGTGGCGTGGACGCCCTTGAACCTGATGGCGCCGCCCCCGGCGGCGTGGCGCAGGACAGCTTCTATGAGCGCGCCACCGTTGTTGGTCTCCCCGGTGATGAACTCGGCGTCGTGCTTGCGCGCGAGTTCTATGGCGCGTCTGGCCCAAGCGTCGGGCGTCATGACGCCTGAGGCGTCTTCCAGCACCCAGTAGCGCTTCTCGTGGTCAGATTTCCGCGCGTCGTTGCTGATTCCGGCGACGATGATGCCTGTCTCGTCGCTCCTGTTGGGGTTGAAGGTGACGGCGGGGTCTATGGCCACGGCCTTCATGTAGATGTCGTCGGGAGGGGAGTCGAGCCTGTGGTCGTCAATCCACTCGCGTTTCCAGAGGGCGCCGTCCGCTTCCTTCAGAAGCTGCGCATAGATTTCCTGGAGTCCGATGTTGGTGCCCTCGTATTGTCCGGCGATGGCCTGAATGAAACCCGGAGGGAGATTGCTCGAGTTGTCGTATGAGGAGCCTGTGGTTATCTCCACGTCCTTTCTTGTGGTGAGTTCCCTGAGGAGTTCTATGGGCTTGGGGGTCGTGGTTACGACGCACTTCGGACTTGAGCCAAGCCTGAGTCCGAAGGCGAGGTTGTCCCAGGTGAGTCTTGGGTACTGCCAAGAGGCGAGTTCGTCGCACCATGCGGCGTCGAACTGCGGGCCTCTTAGTTGGTCGGGTTCGTAGCTGGAGAAGGCGAAGGCCATGGCTCCGTTGGGCCACGTGAGCCTTCTCTTGGAGGACTGCCAGGTGGGCATATTCCAAGGAGGGCAGACGCTGAGGATGCCGGAGTCTCCCTGTATCATGATGTCTCTGACCTCGTGCGGGGTTCTGGCGACGAGGGCTATTCTGGAGGAGAGGCCCGATTCGACGCGAGCGCGAACCCACTCGGCACCTGTGCGGGTCTTTCCGAAGCCGCGGCCGGCGAGCAGCAGCCAGATAGGCCACGGGTCGTCGGAGGGCGTCTGATTCTCTCTGGCCCAGAGAGGCCAGTTGTACTTGACCTCGGCGGCGACGTCCTGACCCAATTCGTCCCTTACATTTTCAAACGCGGCCCGCCTCAGCGAGCTCGGGACTGTCTTCAACCGCCCTATAATCGAGTTGGTGGAATTGGTCTTAACCGTCGTCATAGCTGTCGTGGTCTTTCCGTGAGGGGATTTTGACGCCGGAGTCTTTCCAGCGCATTTGTCGTTCGACCGCTTCATGGAACTTCGCCGCTCCAATCCTGGCGTGTTCTTCGCTGATTTCGGGTTTTGGCAGGCTGTCTATGTAATCCCACATGGAGTAGTCGGGCTTGCGACCCGAGGATTTCTCAGCTTCGAGCTCGGAAGGGTCTGCCTCCTCGATGACCCGGTCTATTTTCGCAAGAATCCTTTCAAGCTTCGCCTCTTCTTCCGCGTCGTTGTCGGCGTCGGATGCCGGCTGGAGGTCTTCGGTCATGGGCGCCGCGTCTTCAGGCGCGGCGTGAGCGGTCGCGGGTCGGATATGCGTGGAGCATTCGCAGGGGTAGCCGCGCTTGAGGAGTTCGCGAGCGGCGGCGAGTCTTGTGTTGTGGCAGACGCGCCTCTTGCTCTTCCGGTCAACGCCGTTCATGGTGTCGAGCAGGTACTTGACGACGCCTTCAGCGTCGTCGGTCATGCGCCGGATGATCTTGGCGAGCCTGGCGTCGGAGTTGGCCTGATCGCGGTCGGCCTTGGGGCCCGAGTGCGGGTCGAGCCTGTGAAGGCGTTCGAGCGCGTCCTTGCCGAGTTGCCCGTATATGACGAGCAGACGCCCGGCCTGAAGACGGTGTCCGTGCAGGACTCCGGGTTCTCTGTCGTAGAAGACGTCGCAGAGGTAGTCGAGGATGTCTTCGCCGTCGTTGGTCCTGATTCGGATCTTCTGGGCGAGACGTTCTCTTGGGTTCATGCTGTTGGTTGTGTGGCACATATTGAGTTCTTAGTTTTTAGTCCTTAGTTACTGACCTTACGCAGTTGAGAGAGATTTCGTAGCTGAGCTGGCTCATTCTCGTTTAGGAATTCATAGCTAAGTGCGTAACATCAGTTAGTTATTGGTTTTCGGTTGTCAGTTGCGTGGTTGGTTGGTGTGTATGGCTTAATGTTGGATACAGAATAGCAAGTATGTTCTGTGCCGTCAAGGGCAACGTCTGAACTGTGATTTATGTGATTTACTTGATGTGCTGTGATGTTTGGGACTGGGCGAAGGCGCGGCTGCCATTGGAGGAATTTTGAATAGGGGATGTGGGGATGGTCTTGGCGGGTGAAGCTGGCGCCTGGGATAGGGGTTCGTGGATTGGCTTCCCAGGCTTGGACCTCAAGAAACTAGCCCCCTCTCCCTCAGGGAGAGGGCTGGGGTGGGGGTGAATACGATGCGCCGCGCTTCTTGAGCGCGTTCCCGATTGATTCCAGCACCGATTCCAACTGAGTCAGTACATCGTTGTCCCAGTACCGGAGCGCATCGAATCCTTGTGACCGAAGCCATTCAGTCCTGACCGCGTCGTAGTCCTGCTGGTCCGCGTGATGTCCTCCGTCGATCTCTATGATGAGATTGTGCTTACGACACACGAAGTCCGCGATGTACCTGCCGGTCGGAAACTGTCTGCGAAACTTGCAATTCATCATCCGACGGTCGCGGAGTTTCGACCAGAGTACTCGTTCGGCGTCCGTGGACTGTCTTCTCATCTGTCTGGCTCTGGATATTTGTGACATCACCCTCACCCCAACCCTCTCCCTGAGACGGGTGATGCACATTGTGTAAGTCCTTTAACAATTGAAGAGCGTAGCTAACGCCAGGTCAGGACGACCGAAGTGGCGATTCAACCATATGCCCACGTTGAGAGCGGCCACCTTGGCCGCCACTCGACTCAACAGTCCCCACTTGCTGCGAGCGCGTGGGAACTGAAGGCCAAACACCTCCTCCAACTGTCCATTGACGGTCTCCACCACCTGTTTGAGACTGCAATGCCGCCGTCTGGCCAGCTCCGACTCGCTCCCGACATAGTTTTTAGGGGTCAACACTCTCGCTCCATACTGTTGTCGCCAATGTGTCTGCCACAGGGACCCGAAAAAGCCGTTGTCTCCAAGATAAGGCTCTGAGATTGGCCTGCCAACGGCATATCTTGGCCATATGGGGCCGGTGGCTCCAACATATCTGTTGCCATTTCGTCGGATGGGAAGGTCCTGGGCCTGGCGGGGTATTCCCATCCAGTCATTGCGCCAACACAGAAAACTCTCCGCCACCCAGCGGTCTTCTGTGCTGGCTGGCGCGATCAGAAAGCCGGTTATCACGCCCCGGCGCGATACCGATAAAAGCAGTTTGCAGCCATAGTAAAAGCGCCTGTCGCTTCCACCCTTTCCTATGGCCGACTCGTCTCCAAACAGACGATGGCGATCTCCTCGACACATCCGGGCCAGCGGTACAGGAACGCTGTCTATCGCCTGATACGCTGAGGCATAGGCTCCCAGTTCCTCAGCCACCGCACCGGACAATGCTATGACAACCCCGCACAGGTCTCGGCTGCGACGATTGAACGCGCTCTGAGTGTGCATGTTGGGAAAGTAGCCTCGCCAATGCTCTGACACATGACGAACGAAAGCGCGCTCGGAAGTCCCAAACCACTGACAGCACAGCATCAGAGTAAGGACCTCGCTGTCAGACAGTACAGGGCGTCTGCCAGGACGAACCGGCTTGTGGCAGCCATAATGTCGCTTATAGAGGTCGTCAACTATCGTGTACAATGCCGTCAGGAAAGCGTCAAAGTCTAAGGTCATCGCCAGCCTCCTTTGGTCGGGTAAGGCCAGCATACACCATTCCTTGACGCTTTCTGTGTTCTTCACTTGGTAATGTGCATCACCCGTCTCAGGGAGAGGGTTGGGGTGAGGGTGACCCACACTATTTCGTCTATGCGATGTTCGATAATGAAAAGACCCTGGAGTATGGAGGCGATACCTTGAAAGTTGGAACCCGATTGGCGGGGCAAGCCCCGGCTGAAATAGCGGAATCGGCGAGACGCGCGGAGCGTCTGGGCTTCGACACGTCCAGTTCGTCCGAGACAAACCACAATCCATTCCTGCCGCTGGCCATAGCCGCCGAGCATACCGAGAATATCAAGCTGCGAACGTCCATCGCGCTCGCGTTCGCCAGAAGCCCGATGGACGTCGCCTACCTGGGATGGGACCTTCAAGCCATGGCCGGCGGGCGTTTCGTCTTGGGACTCGGCAGCCAGGTGCGCGGCCACATCGTGCGAAGGTTCGGCATGAACTGGACCGCTCCCGCCCCGCGAATGCGCGAGTACATCCAGGCGCTGCGCCATATATGGAATGCCTGGCAGACCGGCGACCAGGTGCTCTTCCACGGCGACCTCTACGACTTCAACCTGATGCCGCCCTTCTTCAATCCCGGCCCCGTAGAGAACCCGGATGTGAAGGTCTTCATATCTGCCGTGAACCCGTATATGCTGCGCGTCGCGGGCGAGGTCTCGGACGGCGTTCTGCTGCACGGATTCTGCACTCCCAGGTACACAAGGGAAGTCATCATCCCGAACCTGAAGATAGGCGCCGACAGGGCGGGCCGCTCGCTGGACGAGATAGAGATAAACGCGGGCGGGTTCATAATAACCGGGGAGACCGAGGAAGAGGTCGAGTCCAAGAAGGCGGGCGTCAAGAGCCAGATTTCGTTCTACGCCTCGACCAGAAGCTACGAGTCGGTTATGAGTACACACGGATGGGAAGATACGGCCGCGAGGCTGTACCGTATGTCGGTCGACAACAGGTGGCCTGAGATGGGCGGCCAGATAACCGACGATATGCTCGAGACGTTCGCTGTTGTCGGAACCTACGACCAGATAGTGGCCAAGCTCAAAAAGGCGCACGGCGACTACGCGAGTTCCATCAGCTTCGACATCCCAACGTCAACGCCCGAAGAGGAGGAGAGGCTGTCCGCCATGATCGCCGAACTTCGCGCCTGAACCCCGTTCGAACGCCACTTCCAACCCTTGCCAGCAGGGCCTTTTCGTTTTCAGGAGACAAGTTGATCAACGGGATGACCGTCCCCTCTCCCTGCGGGCTGACAGGGTTAGGTAGAACTGACTTTCAGGCTTGAACCTCAATCAACTAGTACAGTGTCCATGTATTTTTGCCATATGCCAGCCTGCCTGGATTCCCGCTTTCGCGGAAATCCAGGCAGGGGCGCGGGAATGACAGAAAATCGTCGGTATGTGGCATATTCAGGTAGAAATGGTACTAGCCCCCTCTCCCTGAGACGGGTGATGCACATTACCAAGTGAAGAACACAGAAAGCGTCAAGGAATGGTGTACGCTGGCCTTACCCGACCAAAGGAGGCTGGCGATGACCTTAGACTTTGACGCTTTCCTGACGGCATTGTACACGATAGTTGACGACCTCTATAAGCGACATTATGGCTGCCACAAGCCGGTTCGTCCTGGCAGACGCCCTGTACTGTCTGACAGCGAGGTCCTTACTCTGATGCTGTGCTGTCAGTGGTTTGGGACTTCCGAGCGCGCTTTCGTTCGTCATGTGTTAGAGCATTGGCGAGGCTACTTTCCCAACATGCTCACTCAGAGCGCGTTCAATCGTCGCAGCCGAGACCTGTGCGGGGTTGTCATAGCATTGTCCGGTGCGGTGGCTGAGGAACTGGAAGCCTATGCCTCAGCGTATCAGGCGATAGACAGCGTTCCTGTACCGCTGGCCCGGATGTGTCGAGGAGATCGCCATCGTCTGTTTGGAGACGAGTCGGCCATAGGAGAGGGTGGAAGCGACAGGCGCTTTTACTATGGCTGCAAACTGCTTTTATCGGTATCGCGCCGGGGCGTGATAACCGGCTTTCTGATCGCGCCAGCCAGCACAGAAGACCGCTGGGTGGCGGAGAGTTTTCTGTGTTGGCGCAATGACTGGATGGGAATACCCCGCCAGGCCCAGGACCTTCCCATCCGACGAAATGGCAACAGATATGTTGGAGCCACCGGCCCCATATGGCCAAGATATGCTGTTGGCAGGCCAATCTCAGAGCCTTATCTTGGAGACAACGGCTTTTTCGGGTCCCTGTGGCAGACACATTGGCGACAACAGTATGGAGCGAGAGTGTTGACCCCTAAAAACTATGTCGGGAGCGAGTCGGAGCTGGCCAGACGGCGGCATTGCAGTCTCAAACAGGTGGTGGAGACCGTCAATGGACAGTTGGAGGAGGTGTTTGGCCTTCAGTTCCCACGCGCTCGCAGCAAGTGGGGACTGTTGAGTCGAGTGGCGGCCAAGGTGGCCGCTCTCAACGTGGGCATATGGTTGAATCGCCACTTCGGTCGTCCTGACCTGGCGTTAGCTACGCTCTTCAATTGTTAAAGGACTTACACAATGTGCATCACCCGTCTGGAGAGGGTTGGGGTGAGGGTGATCCACACTATTTCGTCTATGCGATGTCCGACAATGAATAGACCCAACCCTTGCCCGTCCAGAGAAAGCCGACTCTCATAACTGGAGGAAACCCAATGAAGATCAAGGAAATCCGAGCCGCAGCCGTTACTCTCAGGCCGCCTGTCAAGACAGTACCGCGCGTTCCCGCCATACCGGGCGCGGGCCACTTCACAAGCCCCATGGCGCGATATGAGGCCGAGTTCCCGGGCAGGGGCTGGAGCGAGGGCTGGGGTCGCGTCGCCTGCGTTGTGACAGCCGAAGACGGAACCTGGGGAGTCGGATTCTCGACGCTGAGCGGGCCGGTGGTCTCCATTATCAACGACCACTTCGCGTCCCTGCTCGAAGGCCAGGACGCAATGTCCATAGAGAAGCACTGGGACCTCATGCGCCGCGCCTCCTCGCCATACGGCGCTTACGGGCTTACGAGCTACGCGATAAGCGCAGTGGACAACGCGCTCTGGGACCTGAAAGGAAAGCTGCTCGGCCTTCCGGTCTATGAACTGCTGGGCGGGCCGGTCAGGGACAAGATATTCTGCTACGCCTCCAACACTATGCTCACCTACGGCACGGAGAACTACATCGAGTGGTTCCTTGAACTTGGGTTCAAGGCGGTCAAGCTGTTCGTCCGCCACGGCCCCGAGGACGGAATCGAGGGACTCCGCAAAAACGAGGAACTCGTCGCACGCACGCGGGAACAGGTCGGGCCGGACGTGGAGATAGCGGTTGACTCCTGGATGTCGCTGAACACCGAGTACATAGTCCGGCTCGTGGAGGCGCTCAAGCCGTATCGCATCAAGTGGCTGGAGGACTATCTGCTGCCCGAAGACATGGACAGCTATATCAAGGTGCGCCAGCGCGTGCCTGGGCAGACGCTGGCGACCGGCGAGCACTGGTACACGATTCACCCGTTCGCGCTGGCGGCGGGCCAGGGCTTGGTTGACATACTCCAGCCGGATATATCTTGGGTTGGGGGCGTTACCGCGAGTGTGCGTATATGCCACATCGCGGAGGCGCACGGCGTAACGGTAATCGGTCACGGAGGCATGAACTACCCCTACGGCCAGCACCTCGCATACGCCATGCCCGTCATACCCTGGGGAGAGCGTTCCGAGGGCGTAGCTCCTCCCGGCGTTCCGCTGGAGGAGATGGTCTTGCTCCCCGGCACCCCGGTCATCAAGGACGGCTACCTGACACCGAGCGACGCGCCCGGCTTCGGCCTCGAATTCACCCGCGAATGGCTGGAGGAGAGGTCGGAGTAACGATAAAAGGAGGCAGGGTATGTCAGGGTCGTGTATCTCTTGAACCACAAGCCTTCGCGGAAACGAACCCCTCAGACTTCATGCGTGATGTTCGCCGCTTCTTGGAAAGCGAACTCAACGAGGCTTTTGAAGAAGGCGTGAACTTCCACTCTGCCTTCTTTCTACTATTCTCGGCGCGCTTCGGCCAGTTCTTCACGCCTGGCGGCATTAGCCTCCGTTTTCCGTTGCGCTCGCAGATTGTGAACGACCGCGTTGGCGTCCATTCCCCAGAGTTGCCGCCACTCGGCTTCTGTAACGCTCAACTCCGCCATCATACAGGCCTCCGGATCAATGTCGTGGAACCAATAGGAGAGTGCCTGAATGATCACCTTATTGAATGAGAAGCCTGTGTCATTGGCGTAATCCTCTATCGTCTCATAAAGCCCTTCGTCCAGAACCAGGGTAATCTCGCGCATTTCCACTTCTCCTAACGCTGCCTATACGCGGATTCGTCTCGGCGCGCAACCATTACGACTTTAACCATTCGTAAACTCGTATAGACATCGTAGATGATTCCGAAGCGACCTGTACGAATCCGCCATCTGCGCTCGCGTCCGCTCAACTGTTTGGCTCCGCGCGGATATCGGTCTTCAGCAAGACTTTGGATAAGCATGTCAATGCGAAGATTGTGTGGCGACCTGATTCGTCGAAGGTTTCTCCGCGCGGTGGGTCCAATTTCAATTCGGAAAGTCATTCGGCGGCGGAAATCCCCGTCTTCCGCAACTCGGCCTCGTCCGCCTTCATCTCGGCCAAGTCTATTTCATCCAGATCGTCTTCGTGCTTCCAGAGTTCAAGAGCCCGGATAGCCACCTGCTCGAATGTGAATCCAGTCTCCTCCGCCACCTTCTCGATTGCGGCGCATAGCTCATTGTCCTCCACAACGACCCTGATTTCTACCATTCGCAACTTCTCCTTGGGCTTCCGACGTTCAGCGTTCACACCACCACCCCCGCCGTCCGCATCTCGGCGACTTCTTCTTCTGAGCAGCCCAGGATCGTGGTCAAGACCTCGTCGGTGTGCTCTGAGTAGCGAGGCGCCCTGGTGACAATGTTGGGGTCGTCGGACATTTTGACTGGTATCCCAATCATCTTGTAGTCGCCTCGGATGGGATCGTCCACGTTGACTATCATCTCGCGGACTATGAGGTGTTCGTTTTCCAGGACTTCTGTCGCGCCTATGGTGGCGCCGGACAGCACGCCCGCGCCCGCGAGCGTTTCCATCGCCTCCCACTTGGTGCGCTGGGAAGTCCATTCGGTGAGGATGCGTGTGACCTCTTCGGAGTTCTCGTAGCGCTGTTCCTCGTCGTCGAAGCGCGGGTCTCCTATCAGGTCGGCGCGATCAATCGCGGCCAGAGTCAGGTCCCAGCCGTCGCCGCGCGGGTGGATCATCACGTAGTCGTCGGGGCCTCCGGGCGAGCAGGGGAACACCATAGGCAGACCGCGCATTCCCACGTGTCCCAGCCGACGGTTGGGAATGCCTTCCGCGAGCGTGCGGGTCAGCGACATACGCATCAGGTTGACTACTGAGTCCTGCATGGAGACCTCAACCATCTGCCCTAGGCCCGTTCGCTCCCGCTTGTGAAGCGCAGCCAGGATTCCGATGGCGGCGTGAAGTCCGCTGCCGGAGTCGCCGACACCGGGCGAAACCGGAACAGGGGGCCTGTCTCCGAAGCCGGTTGTCGCCATTGCTCCGCCCACGGCCTGCGCGACGAACTCGAAGCCCTTGTAGCCGGAGTATGGCCCGTAGGCGCCGAAGCCTTTTATCGTCGCGTAGATCAGGCGCGGGTTTATTTCATGGAGCCGTTCCCAGCCCAGACTAAGCCTGTCCAGCATACCTGGGCCGAAGTTTTCGACCAGAATGTCGGCCCAGCGCGCCAGGCCGATGAACATTTCCTTGCCCTTTTCAGTCTTCAGGTCGAGGGTGATGGCCCGCTTGTTGTTGTTGAATATGAGGAAGTAAACACTGTCGGAGTCCTCGCGGTGCGCGAGGTCTGCCCTGGTGCTGTCGCCGCCCCTGGTGTCTTCGACCTTTACTACATCGGCTCCCAGGAAGCCGAGCATCTGGGCGCAGGACGGGCCTGCCTGAACGTGAGTGAGATCGAGAACTTTCACGTCCGATAGCGAACGTTCCATTGGACTACCCCCTTGCTTTTTGGCCCTTATGTATCGAAATGCAGGGCTGTGGACATATGCCGTCCAGTGCTGGCGCGCATGATACGGTCTATGGAGTTCGCCGCTTCGTCAAGGCTGTCATCGTAATTTACGACGGTGTGGTCGAAGCGCGCGGCCTCCTTCATCTCCTCGTATGCCGTTTCCAGCTTGAGCCTGAACTCGCTTTCAGACTCGGTGTTGCGCTGTCGCAGACGTCTTTCGAGCGTGGGCATATCGGGTGGCGCGAGGAAGATCAGGGACACATCGGGCATCATGCGCCTGATGGTCGCCGCGCCCTGCACGTCCACCTTCATGATTACGTCGAGACCGCGTTCCAGCGCCTCTGTTACCTGTGATTTTGGCACTCCGTACAGATTTCCATAGACCTCGGCCCACTCCAGCAGGCCGCTCGTTTCTATCATGCGCTCGAATTTATCGCGGGTGAGGAAGATGTAGTCAACTCCGTCACGCTCGCCCGGGCGTATTCGGCGCGTGGTCGCGGTAACGGTGAAATGGTAGGGTCTTCCGAGTTGCTTCATTTTGGAGAGAACCGCGTCCTTGCCGACTCCCGACGGGCCGGAAAGCACAAACAGGCGTCCTCTTCGCGGCGGTTGGGAGTCGGAATCCGGCTTGTCCTCAGGCCCTAGCATTGTCCATTTCATCCCAGAATGTTGGGTACGAGACATCGGCGGCCTCAGACCCTCCGATGGTAGTCCGTCCGTCCGCTATCAGTCCGGCGACGGCCATTGACATAGCTATCCTGTGGTCGCCGTGGCTCTCGACTTCCGCGCCCGTGAGCCTGGAGCCGCCCTCGATTATCATGCCGTCCTCGGTCTCGCGAACCCGCGCGGCCAGCGCGGCCAGCCCTGTGACGGTGGCGGTGATGCGGTCGGACTCCTTGACCCTGAGTTCGGCGGCGTCCCTTATTATGGTCTGTCCGGCGGCCTGGGAAGCGGCCACCGCGAGGACGGGAAGTTCGTCAATCACGCGCGGGATGATGTCGCCGGATATTTCGACGCCGCGCAGGTCGCTGGATTCGGCCACCAGGTCGGCGGAAGGCTCGTTGCCAATCTCGCGGACGTTTTCCATCCTGATGTTGGCTCCCATTTCACGAAGCACGTCAAGGACGCCGGTTCGGGTGGGGTTGATGCCTACTCCCTGCACGGTTATTCGCGCGTTCGGGTGGGCGGCCCCGGCCACAAGCCAGAACGCCGCGCCGCTGATGTCGCACGGCACCTGTATGTCCAGGGAGGCCAGCCTGGAGGGTCGAACCGTTATGCGCAGGCCGTCTCTGTCGACGTCCGCGCCCATGGACTGCATCATGCGCTCGGTGTGGTCGCGGGACTCGGCGGGCTGGACGACTGAGGTCTCGCCTCCGGCAAACAGACCCGCTATGAGGATGCACGACTTCAGCTGGGCGCTGGCCACGGGCATTTCGTACTCGATACCGTGAAGGCCGCCGCCGTCGAAGGCGAGCGGAGCGAGCGAGCCGCCCCCGCGTCCCATGACCTGCGCGCCCATCAGCGACAGAGGAGACAGGATTCGCTTCATGGGCCTGCGTCGGAGTGATGAGTCGCCGGTGATGACGCTGAAGAACGGCTGCGCGGCGAGCAGTCCCGAGACCAGTCTCATGGTGGTGCCGCTGTTGCCGGAGTACAGGTAGTCGAGCGGCTCGGACAGCCCATCCGTGCCTCTTCCGTGTATCAGGAACGATTCCTGTCCGTCCTCGAACTGCTCCTCTATTTCCACGCCCAGCCCGCGCAGACAGCCGATCATGGACGTGCGGTCGTCGCCGACACAGAAGTTGGCGACGCGGGCCTGTCCGTCGGAAATGGCGTTGAGCAGGGCGGCCCTGTGTGATATGGACTTGTCTCCCGGGGGAACGACAGTCGCTTCGAGCCTTGCGCTGCCGTGCACTGTCCGTTCCATCTATCTATTTCTCCTCAAGTACGACGTGCGGCTTTCGTCGTCTTTGCCGTCGCCCCTCAGTCTTTGGGTGAGCTTGTCGCCCAGCATCGCGCTCATCATTGATTCGCCCGCGGATGGAAGTTTTGTGCCTTCACTGGGGACAACCGCATCGGCTTCCCACTTGGCCCTGAGTTCCCATGCCTTGATGAAGCGGTCGAGAAGGTCGTCGCCTCCTCCCTTTATGTCGTTTCTGAAGTTGTAGAGTTCAAGAATGAGCTGGTCCACCCAGTGTACAAGGTCTTCGGGGTTGGCGAGGCAGACGGCTTCGTTATCGAGAGGGTCGTTGGAGGCGTGCTTTCCGAACGTGTTGAACTGCGACTCGGCGAGCATATGCATATCGCGCCATCCGTCGCTGCCGGCCGTCGCGGTTACGAACGCGGATGACATTATGACCGGAAGGTGGTGCATGGCGGCGGCGTATGAGTCGTGTTCGGCGGGATCGAGGAATACGGGACTTGCCCTGAGAGCCTCCACCAGGCCGACGACCGTTCTGATTGACTGCTGGTCGGACGTTTTCATGGGCGTAATGGTGTACTTGGCACCCTTGAATATGTCAGCGTTGGAAGATTCGATGGACTCGGGTGGAGATTTCAGCAGCGGATGGCCGCCGATGAAATTCGCGTCTCTGGGCAGAAGTTCCTCGGCCCACTTCATTACAGGCCCTTTGACATTGGTCGTGTCGGTAACGACCGCGCCGGATTCTACGTATGGTCCGATTGTGTCCAAGACGTCGTGCAGTTCGCTGATGGGCGAGTCCAGAATTACGAGATGAGCGTCTTGGACGGCATCTCGCATCGAGCTTACAGTCCTGTTTGCCGCACCGAGCTTGGAGACCGCCGACGTCGCGCTTCTGTCCCCGGACGTAATGACGATTTCGGTGTTGCTCAGACGACGGTCCATTAGCGCCAGGCCCATTGACACCCCGACCGGGCTAACTCCTACGATGGTTATTTTTTCCAACTCGTACCTCCGCGGGCATCAGAATATCGGTGGTTGTTTAAGGATAGGTTATCACATAAGAGGTCTGCCAAGAATGACAAGGCTGAGGAAATTCAGAATGGGACTGATGATTATTGACAAAATCCGCAGATCGGGGGACAGAAATCCGAGCGCGATGATTACCAGAAGTATGCCCGGGCCGTAAGGCTCCAGCCTGGCGAAAGAGTTGGCGGCATTGCGCGGCAACAGCCCGAGCGCGACCTTGAAACCGTCCAGGGGCGCAATCGGCAGAAGGTTGAATACGGCGAGAATCAGGTTCCAGAATACGAGCGACAGCAGGGCATAGCTGAGGACGCCTGTTTGGCCCAGTACCGAAAATCCGCCGCCACCGGATTCCACCAGACCCGCCCTGAGAGGTATGGCGAACACGGCGGCGGCGATGATGTTCGATATGGGACCGGCGAGGGAGACCGCCGCCATCCCCTGGCGGTAGCCGATTTTGAGGAACATGGGATTGATCGGCACGGGCTTGCCCCATCCGAAGCCGGCGAAGAATATCAGGATGGTTCCGAATGGGTCGAGGTGAGCGAGCGGGTTCAGTGTGAGGCGTCCCTGCTCGCGAGCGGTGTTGTCGCCCAGCGTCGTGGCCACGTAAGCGTGGCTGAATTCGTGAAACGTTATCCCGACGACCAGGGACAGGGAGAAGGCCGCCAGCGTGATAAGCGCAAGGGCTGGGTCTGTCTGGAACAGGTTTATGGTTCGGAGCAGCAAGTTCTACGGCCCAAAGTGTAAATGTCGTGATGAGAGGGGCGCGCGGGGTAAGAAAGTAGAAGCGGAGCGACCAGGTCGCTCCGCTTCAGATTGCAGTCGGTTATGGATCGTCGTCAGGGTCTAGTGGCCGCCGCAGGCACATCCTCCGCCACCGCCGCCGCATCCTCCGCCACCACCACCGCAACCACATCCTCCGCCACCACCACCGCAACCACATCCTCCGCCACCGCAGGCGCAGCCACCGCCGCCGCCCTGGCCCTGGAAGTTGGGATTGCTGATGACGAACCCACTTCTCATAAGACCTTCCATGTAGTCTATGGTGGAGCCGTCAAGCAGGGGAGCGCTGTCGGAGTCCACCAGGACCTGGATGGTCGAGGTGTCTATCACGAGGTCGTCGTCTGCGACTTCCTTCTCGACACTCAGCATATACTGGATGCCGCCCTGCGGTCCGGGCATGACCATGACACGGAGCATACCTTCGTCTTCGCCCTGCTCTTTAAGGATGTCCTGAAATTTTTCGGCGGCCAGATCGCTGACCTCTAGTAGCTCTTGAGTCGCCACGTGCACAACCTCCGCAGGCGAATTTTAAGGGTTTGTAAGTTGGGGTTCATGCTATCACGGGCTTGTATGCCAGTCAAGAAAAATCGGTCGGTCGGCCAGGGTCTTTTCAAAGCCGGTAATCAATCGGGGTGAACGATCCGTGTCGAACATCGGTCAGAGGGCCGGACTGGAGCGGTTTCATATATTCAGGTTTATAATTGTGCAGGTGAATGCTGGTGACCCTAACAGGTGGCTGCTGGTAGGGTGCTGGTGTGAATTTTCACCTGCATTTGACCTGTTCCCACCTGCATTTAGCTTTGGGGAGAAAATTTCGCGGGTGAGCGCGTTGTCATTGATAACCTCGGATTTATGTATTCAGCGGTATCAGTCGTGTTCTTCATACGGATATTGTAGCATAGTATGGAGGTGATAATGTAGTAATATGGGAAACCAAAGAAAATTGCATAAGTGGAATTATGGAATTTTAGTAGTCTAGGGGCCGCCAATCTGCGTATTCCGGCTCCCCGTTTCCACGAAGGAGGAGCTTTCACGGGGATGACAGGTGAGCGAGATGGAGGGCTTTCGCGATTTTCTGTGGGTCTGAAATCCCGTTGACAGGGGATTTGGGGTGGGACTATACTATTTTTCATAAATCCTTGGTGGTTTGAGCGAGACGGCCCCACCCGTTCCCATCCCGAACACGGAAGTGAAACGTTTCAGCGCCGACGATACTGCACTCGCAAGGGTGTGGGAAAATAGGTCACTGCCAGGGTTTTTTGTTGCCCATTTTCCCGAGTCTTGAAATATCCGAGCCGAATGGGAGCCATTTCTATGGCATCAATGCTCGGATTGGTCGCGTTCTACGCAGGGTGACGCCTTTTCAGCCCCTTCTCCCCGTGTTACAATCACTTCGTGCAATATCACTACTCAATAAAACAGGAAGGTTGGTTGGCCATTCGTTTGGGTTCCATACGCCCTCTCAGGCCCAATGCCCCGATTAGCTGTGTCGGCGCGCTTTACGATATGCGGGCGATTGCATATAATTGGGACAAAACCTATATGTTGGAAAGCTGCAAGAATGATTACTGAAGAGAATAGAGAGCAGATGACCGCCGAAGAGGACATGGGTCAACTAGAGGACATGGGTCAGCTACTTGACGAAATGGGAGAAATGAAGTCCGCCCGCAGGGGAGACATAGTCGAGGGAGTCATCATGCGGGCCGACCCGTCCGATGGGCTTTTCGTCAATATCGGGCAGAAGTCCGAGGCTCACGTGCCGGCGAACGAGATGCGGACGGTGGAGACGGATGACATTTCCAGTCTCGCGGGCGGTTCGATTATCGCGATGGTGGTGCGACCGGAGTCTGGGGACAACCCCGCGATTCTTTCGGTTGACCGCGCCGTGGGAGAGCAGGGCTGGCGGTCGCTTGAGAAGGCGATGGAGTCGGGCGAGGTTATAGAAGGCAAGATAGCCGGATTCAATCGCGGCGGTTCGATTGTCGAGGTGGAGGGCGTACAAGGCTTCGTGCCTATGTCGCAGCTTATCTCTGTGCCAAGAGAGAGATTCCGGCTGTACCAGGAGGAGGGCAGCAGCCTTTCGGCTGAGGAACAGCAGAGTATTCAGGAAGCACAGGCCGCGGAGCTGGGCAAGAGCATCCAGATGAAGGTTCTGGAGGTCAACCGGAGCCGCAATCGCGCGATATTCTCCGAGCGGCAGGCCGTACAGGAATCGCGGGACGCGCTGAAAGCGAGGCTGATAGCCGAGCTGGACGAGGGCGAAGTCCGCATGGGCCGCGTTACCGGAATCAGCAGTTTCGGAGCATTCGTTGACATCGGGGGCGCAGACGGCCTTATCCACATCTCGGAATTGTCGTGGAGCATGGTCAATTCGCCGGAGGAGGTTGTCAGTGTCGGACAGGAGGTTGACGTCTATGTTCTCCGGGTTGACGCCGAGAACATGAAGATAGCCCTCAGCCTGCGGAGACTCCAGCCGGAGCCGTGGGAGACGATACAAGACAGACACAACATTGGCGACGTAGTGAACGCAACCGTTACGAAACTGACTAATTTTGGCGCCTTTGCGCGGGTGGAAGATTCCATAGAGGGCCTGATACATATTTCAGAGCTCTCCGCGAGGATGATAAACCATCCTCGGGAAGTGGTCAGGGAAGGCGACGACGTGAGGGTGAAGATTCTGCGAATCGAGCCCGAGCGCAGAAGGCTGGGACTCAGCCTGAAACAAGCTGACGATGGCAACTACTTCTAAGGAACCGAAAACTTTCCGACTTCCTGATTTCCCTACTAGGAGACTCTTCCAATGGCAAGCAGGTTTGAGAAATTCTCGGAAAGGGCGCGTAGAGTTCTTTCCCTGGCACAAGAAGAAGCTCAGAGATTCAATCATACTTACATAGGTACGGAGCATATTCTTCTTGGCCTTGTCCGTGAAACGGACGGGGTCGGCGCCAAGGTTCTTTCCAATCTCGGCGTGGAGCTTAACAAGGTGCGCTCTGCCGTAGAATTCATTATTGGCAGAGGGGAGCGGACCACCACGGGCGAGATCGGTCTGACTCCAAGAGCCAAGAAGGTCATTGAATTGGCCGTGGACGAGGCTCGCCGGCTGCAACATAACTACATTGGCACGGAGCATCTGCTAATCGGCCTGATGCGTGAGGGCGAAGGCGTCCCCGCAGGCGTGCTGGAAAGTCTCGGCGTCAGCCTTGACAAGATACGCGCTGAAACCAGCCGCATTCTCAGCCAGAACGTGCAGCAGGAGCAGCGCGGCTCTCGTGGACGTTCCTCCTCCGGCACTCCCACTCTCGACCAGTTGGG
>CBDANP010000007.1:1090000-1491991 GCA_965197685.1 Dehalococcoidia bacterium | reverse complement strand
TCCAGCGCCTGCGTCAACTCGAAGACGTGCTCCTCTCTCCAGTGGCCCCGCAGCGACTCCCGCTATCTCCTTCTCACCAGCCTTCATTGTTGGATGTCTGAACTGTGCCAGTGCGCGCGGGTTGCGCTCGCCTTCCACGATAGCCTCGATGATCTTCATACCTGTCGTGCCGGTGATGTTGCTTATGACGTGCTGGAGCTTGATGTTCATCTGCGTCAGCGCTTTCTGCATGTGCTGGATGTGATGAGACGCATACTCCACCAGCATCGCGCGTTGACGCAGGTAACTCCTCAGCCGCCTTATCTCAGACTCGGGCCTGAATGCCGCTGAGAGCAGTCCGTACGTGTGCAGCTGCTGCAGCCACTGGCAGTCAAGCACGTCAGTCTTGCGACCCGGCACACTCTTCAGACGCCTCGGGTCCACCAGCAGCACCTCAAATCCACGCTCTTCCAGCACACCGAACAGCGGTATCCTGATGCACCCCGGTCGACTCCATCGCCACTGTCTCCACTCCGCACTCGCGCAGCCAGTCGGCCATCCGGTACAACTCCGCCGTGTATGCCTCGAACTCGCGCACAGGCTGCTCAGAACGCGTCTCCGACACCGCTACGAAGTGGCTGCTCGCCCCCACGTCTATCCCTGCCGCGTTCAGGTTCACTCGCGACAACTCTACAGGCAGTCCCTTCGCTCGCTCTCCCTTCGCATCTTTGTCTCTATCCATCACACCCTCTACTAATATGGAGTAGGCGTGTCGACGATGGGCGCCACACGCTTAGCACAACCTATCGAACGGGAGCGTCCCCCAAGGGAGACGTCACCAATGACGCCGTCGTAAGGCGCCCGTACCATGCTTTGTAACGGGCAATGCGCACCAATGCCGAGGTCGGTCTCTATGTTGCCGACACGCCCCACCATAATCATACACGGTTCAATGCGGCGACCCAGTTAGTCGCCTCCGCACGGCGCGGCAAGGGCATAGGGATGCTTTGTACAAAAGCTAGACAGAATATGAAAGCAGGGTAATACCATTCCAGGCTGATGTTGGCGTGAAGGAACTGGGAGGAATCTGATACTTCATCTATGCTCAAGCCAGTTCAGACGTTGGAGGGCAGCAGATGATTGGACGCCCGTTCAGAGTGGAATGGCATGAAGAAGATACACCAGCAGCGCTGAAAAGGACTTACCTGTCCCAGAGAGATGTGAGTATTCGTACCCGACTGCACGTACTGTGGCTGATACGCTGCGACTGGCAGATCAAAGCGGCGGCAGAGGCTGTGGGAGTTCACTATCGCAGCGCCCAGAGATGGGTGGAGTGGTACAGAGAAGGCGGCCTCAACGAAGTTGTGTCCCGCAAGATGGGAGGCGTGGGTCAGCCGCGTTATCTGAACTCAGAACAGGAACGCAAGCTGGTGGAGGAGGTTGGTGGAGGACGGTTCAGAACCGCCGGAGAGATCGCGGACTGGGTGGAGTCGGAGTATGGAGTGAGATTCAAAGGGAACAGCATATATAGTTTGCTGCAGCGGCTGGGATGTTCACCGAAGGTTCCCAGACCCAGACATGAGAAGGCGAACATGAAGGCTCAGAAGTCCTGGAAAAAGGGGGGGCTCGGGAGTTCCCTTCGGAGAGCGGGAGTGAGTTCGGGAACGCTGATTGGGTTTGCCGACGATATGAGAGTGGGGCTTCGTGGTATGACGCGCCGGGTGTGGGGAGTTCGTGGGGTGAAGGTGGTACAGCGATTGCAGTTGGTGTATGAGTGGAAGTACCTGTTCCTGGTGGTGGACTTTATGCGTGGCAAGCTGGAGTGGGCGTGGATGGACTCGATGAAGTCTGAGACTGTGGCGCGCGCGGTGTTGAGTGTTAGGCGATACAGGGAAGTGAGAGCGCTGGTGTGGGACGGAGCGCGGAGCCATCGCAGCGAGTTGGTGAAGAGTATAGCTGGGGTGAAGACGATAGTTCAGCCTCCGTACAGTCCTGAGTTGAATCCTGCCGAGCGGGTGTTCGAGGAGGTTCGGAGGTGGGTAGAGGGCCGGGTATATGGGAGCATAGAGGAGAAGGTAGCGGCGGTGAACGCCTGTCTGAGCAGGTTGGAATCTGATCCCGAACGAGTGAAGTCTCTTGTGGGTTGGGAGTGGATCAAGCGGAACGTTCAGGGGCTGCCCGAACACTATGCGGCTTCATCAAGCTGAAATGGTATAAGCTAACCGGACCAAACCACGACGAAAGGTCCGGCCATGTTCACCCCGCCAAATGCCATTGTACCTATACTCCAGCCTTTCTCAACTCTGTTCCAGCAGAGGACCTGGACAAAGGCTCAGATTCTTCTAGTCGGGGCCATCCTCAGTCCGCGCAAGCGCACCATCACCTCGGCGCTCCGAATAATGGGTCTCAGCGACGACTCAGGCTTCGCAAAGTACCACCACGTTCTAAACCGCGCTGTCTTCTCTCCCCTTCAACTGAGCAGGGTTATGCTACTGCTTGTGGTACAGCGTCTCGCACAGCGTGATGAGACTCTGGTGTTCGGCATAGACGAGACCATTGAGCGGCGCTGGGGCAGACGAATCAAGGCCAGAGGCATCTACCGAGACGCCGCTCGTTCCAGCGAGTCCCACCTGGTCAAGGCCAGTGGACTGCGATGGATAAGCCTCATGTGGCTCGCCAACATTCCCTGGGCGCATCGAACCTGGGCGCTCCCTGTCATCACAGCGCTCGCTCCCTCCGAACGCTACCATCTCAGGATAGGCAAACCCCATAAGAAGATCACCGACTGGGCGCGCCGGATGATACTTCAACTGCGCCGCTGGCTGCCCAACCGACACATCGTGGTGGTCGCCGACAGCAGCTATGCTGCCCTCGACCTGCTCCACTTCTGTCAGTCTATGACTCATCCGGTCACCTTCATTACCAGACTGCGTCTCGACGCCTCACTCTATAAACCCGCTCCGCCTCGCCGGCCCGGCCAGATGGGGCGTCCGCGTCTCAAGGGCCATCGTCTGCCCACACTCAGGACACTCCTGGACTGTCCCGATACGCGCTGGATGAGCGCGGCGCTCGCGTGGTACGACGGTGTTACTCGGACTGTGGAGTTCAGCTCTCAAACAGCGCTCTGGTATCACACGGGCAAGTCCCCTGTGCCCATTCGATGGGTGCTCATTCGAGACCCCATGCAGCAGTTCGACTCACAGGCGCTGCTGTGTACAGAGACCACGGTTGACCCTGTTCAGGTCATCCATTGGTTCGCGCTGCGCTGGCGGATTGAAGTTACTTTCCAGGAAGTTCGCGCCCACCTTGGAGTGGAGACCCAACGCCAGTGGTCGAACCTCGCTATAGCACGTACTACTCCTGTGCTGTTGGGACTGTTCTCCTGGATAACTCTCGCAGCCCACCTGCTGGGCAATCGATGTCTGGGGACTCCACGATCAGCCGCCTGGTATGCCAAGTCGGAGCCGACTTTCGTCGATGCCATCGCCCTGGTGCGTCGTCACCTGTGGAGCGCTTCAGCGACTTTCTGCACGTCGTCGCAAAAACCCGATATGCAACAAATCCCGACGCCCCTGTTCAACAGGTTCATAGAATCGCTAGCCTATGCACAGGGCCTTTTCAAAGTCCAAGAAAAGTAAGAACATAGCGGGATGGAGGTGAGTGGTGGAACGCTTGTCAACGTTGCCGGATGAGTTCAGTCTTTTGAGGGAGGAACTGGGAAGGATCCCCGACCGACGCCATAGACGCGGCAGGGTCCACCCTCTTGGCGGAGTATTGACGCTGACGATGTTGGCTCTGATGTGCGGTCAACGCTCTCTGAGCGCGATTCACAGATTTGGCGATACTCACCCAACTGTACTGTGTGCGTTAGAGTTGAGGTGCAGTCCGTCCGTTGCCACTCTGTCGAGGCTGCTCAGGAAGGTGTCGGTGTCCGAAGCGCGTGAGGCATTGTTGAACTTCGTGAGACAACTGGTGAGGTTGCGCGGATGCGATGAGACAGTGGCATGTGTGGACGGAAAGACAGTAAGAGGGGTCAGGGAGGAAGGAGATCAGCTTAGGACACTGCACGTATTCAGTCGAGAGGGAGCGTTGGCGCTGGACCAGATGAAGATAGAATCGCACGCTGACGAACCGAGGGCGGCCTTGGAGTGGGTGAAGCGGGTGTCGGGGAGCTTTTCGGGTCTACGTGTTCTGACCGGCGACGCGCTTTATGCGCACGCAGACCTTGCCGAGGCGATATTGTCGGAGGGCAAGGACTACGTGGTCAAGCTCAAAAAAACCAGCCTCAACTCTATCAAGACGTAGAACTGCTCTTTTCAGAGCCGACCGAACCCGACATGGAGTTGACCAATAAGGGCCACGGGAGGCTGGAGCGTAGAAAAGTGTGGGTGTCTGAACAACTGTGTAGCTACAGCGAATTTCCCGGACTGGCGAGCGTTATCAAGATTGCAAAGCGGGTGGAGTATCTCAAAGATGGTCGGGTTGTCCAAAGCGTCCAGTACGCTGTGAGCAGTCTGTGCGAACTGTCTCCTTCAAGGGCGGCGAGGACACTGGAGCATAGAAAACAGCCTGTTCCATGTCAAAGACGACAGCTTCGGGGAAGATCGACACGTGATGCACCAACATAGCAGTGGAGAAATTCTCAGCCTGCTTCGGAACGTCGCGGTAAGCTTGCTCAGGGGAGTGTGTTCTCTGTGGTCTTGCCAGGAACCTCTCACGGGCAGGTCTCAAAGACTCTGCGCACAACCATCCATCGTCCTCAATAATTCATGACTTTGCAAAGGCCCTGGCCTATGCAGCTTGAATGTACAAAGTCGAGCTTATATTACTGACCTTACGCAGTTGAGAGAGATTTCGTAGCTGAGCTGGCTCATTCTCGTTTAGGAATTCATAGCTAAGTGCGTAACATCAGTTATGTAAACTCCCCCAGCTTTGGCCGCTCACGCCAGTGTTGCCATTATGGAAGATCATGGACGGCACTGTTTTCAATCTCCCTCAGTCGGTATTCGCCCGCCCGCGTGGGACAGTTTGGCTCCGCCTTTTACATTTATGGGTGTCCGACGCGTCGGCTATGCCGAGGATTCCCAGGTCCGGCGGCATTCATCCCACTGTATTTATGGTCGCCGAACGCGCCGCGGAGTGGATTGGCGCGAGTTAGATCAGTTTGCCGTACACCTCCGGCAAAGTCTCATCCAGGCCTTCGAAGCTCCGCCATCCTCCGTAGCGGGGAGTGAGAGCGGCGACTATCAAGGAGGCCGCGTCCCGCTCGTCCCTGCCATCTCTGATCGCAGCCTTGAGACTGCCGACGAGATCGTGAATGAAGTCTCTCGCCTCCGCTAACGCGGAATGTTCTCCGACCGGGCCGTGTCCGGAGACGAATCGCTCGATTGACAGCTCGACCAGCCGGTCGTCGGTGTCGGGCCACTCCTCCGGGTAGCAATCGCCCAGATAGGGGACTCCGCCATCCTGCGCGACATCCCCGCAGAAGACGATGCCGTCGTCGGGCAGGTGTATGTGAGTGTCGCCGCCCGTGTGCGCCCTGCCCAAGTATCTGAGATGTAGTTCCCTCCCGCCGAAGTAGAGCCTCATGCTGGTCTCGAACGTGAGATTGGGAGGCGTAATCGTTACCAGTCCAGCTTCTTCGGACCAGGGGTCGCCGGAACTCACTACCTTCTCGCGCCATTGCCTATTCCACTCGACATCCACCATCTCGCGGTAACAGTTTTCGTGTCCGATGATCGTGGCTTCGGGAAACTCCTCGTTGCCCCACGAGTGATCCCAGTGCGAGTGGGTGTCCACCAGGTATTGAATCGGCTTGTCGGTGATGTGCCTGACGTCCCGGATCAGATCCCGTGCGAATGATGGGACGCGCAGCGAGTCTATCACCAGCACACCGTCATCGCCGACGATGATGCCGGCGTTGGTAAGGCCTTCGTGCAGCCGGGCGAATACGCCCGTTTCGAGTTCTATCAGTTCGGTTCCCGGTGTAGTAGTCATTAGGATACTCCTTCTTTCGCGGCCTTTTTCTTCGCTTCGCCGAGGGCTAGGGCCTCAGCAGTGCGCTCATTCTCCAGGATCTTGGTCCTGATAGCCTGGGTCGCGCGGTTCCAGATGTCGCGATTATCGGTCACGAACCTGTGCGATTCGCAGTAGCCGTCCAGCAGTCCGTTGACCTGTGGAATCACATAGCGAGCGACCATGTCCCAGCTCCGGCGCGTGTTCTCGCGGTTCGCCCAATCGTGTACGAACCCTATTACACAGCAGAAGCCGCCGGTGAGTTCCATCATATCGCGTATCCTGGTGACGAGGTCGTCGGGCGTGCCTATTACGGCGGCGCTGAGTTCGGAGAACGCTACCCCGTCCACCGCCTCGTCTGGGGTGTCGTAGATCGGGCCCTCGTCGGGATGGAGGGTGCCGATGGTGTACTCGTTGTTGTGTCGCATCAGACCTTCCCCCGCCTGTTTGCGGGTGTCAAGGGCGTGGACACCGACGTCTCTCTGGGACAGGTAGGTCTCCTTCAGCGTCGCCGGTGTATCCTTCTCATTCCATGCCATTATGAACGGACGTCCAATCATCTGCTACCTTCCAGTGCCTGAGTTGGCTTGAGCATAGATGAAGTATCAGACTTACACCAGTCCCTTCACGCTTACATCAGCCTGGAATGGTATTAAAGCTGAGAGTCTGCCGATGACGCTCGCTCGAGTACCATCGGCGGACTTCTTGATCCGATACCATGGCAAGCTACACAGGTGACATTTATGCTGGCCGCTTACGCGGACATTTATCCTGGACTTCGACAGCGAGTAGGCGCTGCCTGCGATAGCCCGGAGGTGAGGGGTGGGGGGAGCGTCTGGCGCACGGGGTGTCTCTGTGTAAGCCATCCACCCGGGAGGCTTCCCGGACGCTCATGCCGTCCACCATGCAGGCTCTTCGGACGCGCAGATACAGTTCCACGTGATACATCCATCGCGCCTTCCTTTAGGTTCACTTCAACCCTATGGAAGATCATGGACGGTACGGTTTTCAACGCTCTCAGCCAGCGGTCGAGCCGCTCGCACGGTACAGTTTAGCCTCGCCTTTTACAAATGCCACTTTGCGGGCACATCCCCGATTTAGAAACCCATAAATATCTAGAAGCGCCGGTCTGTCTCCAAGTACGCTCAGCTGTACTTTGGACAAGATATCCCTTTCGCGTAAGCCTGAACTGACGGCGACGGCGTGCGATTTGCGCGTCTCCGTAAGCGCCACAGAGTGAGTATGACCTTATTCAGAAAATCAGAATATCTTCCCTTTCTGATAGCTTCGCTCGTCACCCTCGCGCTGTTCCTGGCGATGACGCTTCTGGGCGAGCCCGCTTCCGCGCAAGATCCTCCCGCAAGTAAGACCGAGTGTTTGCCATTGGACTTCGGCACCGCTCATATCGACCATAGCGGTTCGGGTAGGGTAAGTGTAGGACTAAATGAAAACAATACAACGACATGCGGGGCCCCCAACGTACACTCATTGAAGCTGTATCGAGAGCCTGCATGGGACACCGGGCCCAATCCCCGAGTTTGCGACGTCTCCAGTTTCCAATATAGATACGTCGTCGAGTCCAGTCGAGTGGGGTGGCTGCCAGACGAAAACGCTCCAAATCACCAAGACTACATTGCTTCACCCTGCAGGCTCTCTTTGCAATCTCGCAGCTTCAGGGACCGTGGTAATTTCGAACCCAACGTGGAATACAACTACAACATCGGCATAGTTTACAAGGACAACACTGGGGAAACATACTGGTTGTCCGGCGATGGCAATTCTACCACTATTGGAGTCGGAGTAGTCCTCAAGTCCCATGGCGTATGGATCAGCCCGACCAGCCTATCCTTGGACGAGGGAGGAGCGTCGAAATTCTACGAGGTCAGGCTGGATACGCAGCCTTCATCCAACGTGACCGTCAATCTGGCCGAGGACGGCGACGTGACTCTGTCTCACAGTTCGCTGACCTTCACACCGTCCAACTGGGAGAGAAAACAAACGGTGACAGTGAACTCCGTCCAGGACGCGGACGCAGCTGACGATTTTGTGACTATCGAGCATACAGTCTCCTCGGATGACAACAACTACAATAATCTCAGCGCCCCAAATGTAAGCGTGACGATCAACGACGATGAAACCGCGAAGGTCATAATCTCCCCGACAGAGCTTTCGGTCACCGAGGGCAGTTTGAGAAGCTACAACATAAGGCTGGCCACGCCGCCCTCAGATGACGTTACGGTCAGGTTCAACCCGAACAACAACAAGCTGTCGTCGCCCACTTCCACGACCACACTCACTTTCACGCCCTCCAGTTATAGCAATAAGAGCGTGACGGTAACGGGCGCGCAGGACGCCGACGCCAGGAATGACACCACCACGATTTCTCACACGGTCTCGGGGGCGATTGAGTACAGTGGCATCTCCACGGACGACGTGACCGTCTCCATCAATGACGACGAAGTGCCGGTAACCGTGAGTTTCGGCAGCGACAACTATACCGTGAATGAGGGCAGCAGACGGCCCATCACGGTCACTTTAGACAAGGACCCGAGACGCACCGTAGTGATTCCGATTGAAAGGACGAACCAGGGAGGTGCCACCGACCAGGATGACACTGATCCCGACTACTCCGGTGTTCCCGAGAATATCACTTTCAACAGCGGTCAGAGGACCAGGACTTTCAATTTCTCCGCGGTAGATGATACCGATGACGACAACGACGAGAGCGTTCTTCTTTCATTTGGAACTCTGCCCCTCCACGTCTCGGAGGGCACGGTCAACGAGACTACCGTCAACATCGCGGATGACGACTACCCATTGATAAACGTCAGCTTCCAACAGTCCAGTTACACTGTCGAGGAGGGCTCCACAACTACCATTACCTTCACGCTTACCGACGAGCCTCAAAGAAGGATATCCATACCATTAAGAAGAACCAACCAAGGGACGTCCAACTCGGATTATTCTGTGCCCTCGACCGTCGTCTTCGAGAGCGACGAGACGGTAAATTCTATTGTATTCTCGGCTGAGGACGACAACCACGACGATGACGACGAGAGTGTCACGCTCTCATTCGACAGCAGCCTACCTGCCAATGTATCGGTGGACGCCCCGGATGCGGCTACCGTCAACATCACAGACAACGACGATCCGCCGGTCAATGTCCGGTTCCGGGAGTCCACACATACGCTGGAGGAGGGAGAGAACGTAGAGGTCGAAATCTTCCTCAACAAGGCTCCCGAACGTACTGTAACTATAGATATTGTCAAGGACAATCAAGGCGACACATCCGACTCCGACTATGAGGGCGTCCCGATAAGTGTCATCTTTGATGACAACGACACATCTACGACCTTCACCTTCCGCGCAATAGACGATACCGAGGACGACGACGGCGATAGGGTCAGGCTCACGTTTGGGGAGATGCCCCCGAACGTGTCCGCCAGGTCACCCAGCACAGCCACCTTCAACATTGGCGACAACGACGATCCGGATGTAAGGGTCAGCTTCGAGCAAGACACATATACGGTTAACGAGGGGAGTAGCATCACGATCAAGGTCAAACTGGACGCGGAGCCCGAAAGGACGCTGGACATACCAATCCAGCCTTTGCCGCAGGGCAACATACTTGCGGCGGACTATTCCATAACGCCAGACGTCCTAGAATTCAGCCGTACTCAAACTGATCGAACTTTCACTTTCAGGAGATTAGAAGACAGCATAGACGACGACGCGGAGGCGGTGATTGTCAGCTTTGGTACGATTTCTAACGACGAGGGCACTGACGACAGAGTCACTAAGGGTGACCCGGCCACTGTATACATCGTCGACAACGACGGCGCTGGTGTACCGATTAATCCGAGGTCACTGTCCGTGAGTGAGGGCAATACAAGAGGTAGAGATTACACCGTCAAGCTGGACTCTCAGCCGATGCACGACGTTACCGTCAGTATCAGCAAGGACATAGACGATAGCGCAGTGATTTTATCTACCACAACGCTCACCTTCTCCACCTCTACCTGGAGCACGGCTCAGACCGTAACGGTCACCGCCCCGGAGGATCCCGATGCCGAAGACGAAACAGGCGCCATAACTCACGAGCTCTCCAGCAGTGACACCAAATACACTTCCACCGCCATCCCTCCCGAGACACTAATGGTGGAAGTGTCGGTCAACGACCCCGATAACGCTGGGGTGACGATTGAACCGACAAGTCTAGACGTAACCGAAGACGACCCCAATGCCGAGACGTACACTGTCAAGCTGAATACGCAGCCATCCGCCAATGTGGACGTGGAAATCGAAAGTGAAAATGACGACGGCAACCGGCTGACAGTCTCCCCAGGCACCCTGCTCTTCAATTCCGGAAACTGGGACGACCCCCAGACTGTAGAGATCACTGCCAGAGACGATAACGACCCCGACGATGAGACCGTCACTCTGACTCACACGCTCACCGGCGCGACTGAATATGACGGCTTCGACGCCCCGAACGTAACTGTCAGGATCGATGACGATGACACAGCGGGGGTGAAGATCACTCCAACTGACTTGGACGTAACAGAGAATAGTACAAGTACGTACGAAGTGGTATTGAATACTCAGCCCTCTGGGAACGTTGTAGTCACCATCAGCGAGAGTGGCGACACCGGCGACGATATAACACTCTCCACCACCACGCTCACATTCTCCACATCTACTTGGGACACTGCGCAGACGGTAAGTGTTGGCGCCAAAGACGACGACGACGCGGTTGACGAGACCGTCACCCTCAATCACCGCGTTTCCGGCTACGCGGGAGTGTCGAGGGTTGACAGCGTAACGGTCACGGTCGACGATCCCGATGAGGCGGGGGCGACAATATCAACATCCAACTTGGAACTCCAGGAAGGGGACGAGAACTGGGGAAAGTACTATGTGAGTCTGAAATCCGAGCCATCCCGTGAAGTAACAATCGATATCACTGGCGATGGCGACCTGGATATTATGACAAGTCGTCTGAAATTCACGCCGCAGAATTGGGACACTGAACAGCAGGTGATGGTCAGACCCACAGACGATGACGATGCCAATAATGACACCTCGACGATTTCGCACTCATTTTCCGGCGCAAATGAATACGACGTTCTGGAGACCGCAATCTTACCAGTCTCGATAAGGGACGACGACACCATCGGCCTGACGATAGAACCGACCGACATTACGTTGAACGAGGACGATACGTCGGCGATGCGCTACAGCGTCAAGTTGAACACGCAGCCTTCCGCCAGCGTTGCAGTCAGTATCACTAAAAGCGGCGACTCCGATGGCGACGTCACGGTCTCGGATACTTCTCTCAGATTCACCACTTCCAATTGGAAGAATGTGCAATGGGTATCGGTTTCCACCCGCCAGGAATTGGCGCCCATTCAGGATATGATCAATGAGGTCGTTACGCTCGATCACTCAGCCACCTCGACCGATTCTGACTACAACATCAGCCCCACTAGCGCGAACAGAGTAACCGTTACAGTCAACGATGACGACAAGCCGGGCGTTACAGTTAGCCCGACTTCATTGACACTCACAGAGGGCCGTTCCGCGGACCAATACAAAATCAGGCTCAACGCCCTGCCTACGGCCAGCGTGACGATCAACGTCGTCGAGAACGATGACTCTATCACGGCGTCTCCCACTTCGCTCACCTTCACCACTTCCGACTGGAACAGGGAGAAGACGGTAACGGTCACCCCTGAACAGGACGGCAATACAGTCGGCGAGACCGTCACTATCACTCATAATGTCGCCAGCGGGAGCGCAAGCGAGTACGTCGGCGTCAGTGTTGATTCCGTGGAAGTCTCGGTAACCGACGACGATATACCCGGTGTGACCATCACGCCGACCTCTTTGAACATTGACGAGGAAGGAGACGGAGAATACAGAGTTGTACTTGACACACAGCCACAGGGCACCGTGACGGTCAATATCACCGTGCCCGGCGGCACGGGCGTCTCCGCTGATGAGATGAGCCTGACCTTTGACTCCAACACCTGGAACACCGAGCAACTTGTGACGGTGTCGGCGGCCAAGGACGACAACAGTGTCAACGAAACCGTAACGATTACACACAGCGTCGTCGGCACGGGCGACTATGCAAACGTTACGGCCGACAGCGTAAGCGTAACAGTCAGAGACAGTGAGGCCCCACTTCCGTCCATAATCACACCCGATCCTGAACGGGTCCAACCCGTATCGGTCAGATTCGACCGCGGTTCTTACTCCGCGGCGGAGGGCGACGACGCCACCATCCGAGTCCTCCTGAGCGCCGATCCGGGACGAACGGTCTCTATCCTCGTTCGAGCCGACAATCAGAACAACGCCACCGGCTCCGACTACACCCTGGATCCCACCAGCGTCTTATTCAATAGCGGCGAGACGCGGAAGGAGATCACCTTCACCGCAACCCAGGACACCGATGACGACGACGACGAGAGCGTCAGATTGTTCTTCGGATTCCTGCCCACAGGCGTGACTTCCGGTTCTCCGAGCGAGGCAATTGTGTCCATCAATGATGACGACGCCAGCCCGGAAGTAATAGTGTCGCGGACTTCGCTCACTATTGACGAAGGTGGCTCAGGCGCTTACACCGTGAGACTGGCCACACAGCCCGCTGGCAACGTTACGGTGAATATCGTTGACCCGAGGAATAATACTGACGTTACTACGGAGCCTGATCGTCTTACTTTCACCTCCAACAACTGGGAAGACTCACAGGATGTGACCGTAAGCGCGGCGCAGGATGATGACTTCGACAACGACAGGGCGACGGTCACTCATACAGTTACGGGATACGGTTCGGTAACGACAGTCAGCAGCGTTTCCGTCACAGTCAGGGACGACGAAACGCCATCGGTTGAAGTGAGCTTCCAGCGCGATACCTACACCGTCATGGAGGGAGACAGCGTCACCATCAGGGTCATACTGAGCGTTGATCCCAGACAGACGGTCACCATCCCTATCAATACGACCAACCTGAGCGGCACCTCCGACGATGACTATTCCGGCGTGCCGAGCGAAGTAATCTTCAACAGCGGTGAGACTCGCAAAGACATCACTTTCAGCGCCACCCAGGACAATATGAACGACGACGGTGAGAGCGTAAGACTCACTTTCGGCTCCCCGCCTCCGAACGTGAGCCGAGGCGCGCCAAGCCAGGCCACCGTTGAAATAGACGATGACGACGGTCCTGGAGTCATGATCTCCCCAACCTCGCTGACGATAGACGAAAACGGTTCCGGCGAATACGGCATCGTGCTTGACAGCCAGCCTTCGGCAAGCGTTACGGTCGCCATCACCGCGCCCAGCGGCAGCGACGTGTCGGTGGACGAGAATAGTCTTACCTTCACCACCGGCAATTGGGACGAGGAGCAGACTGTCACCGTATCCGCCGACGATGACACGGACGATGTTGACGACACCGCCGTAATCATGCACTCCGTCAGTGGAGCAAGCGAATACGCGGGTCTCGACGTTGACAGCGTGACGGTCACGGTGGCGGACGACGATACTCAACAGCCGGTTGTGACCATCATGCGAGTTACAAGCCCTATTACGGAGGGCGCGAGCGCGACCTTCAGGCTAACGCGAACAGGCCCCACGGCAAGAAGTCTGGACGTGAATGTGAACGTAAACCAGAGTGGAGACTACGCCGAAGCGTCGGACTTGGGAACATCTTCGTGGACTATCTCAAGCGGTAATGGTTCGACGCTGGTGGTCGTCGCCACTGTTGACGACAACGTGGACGAACAAAACGGCGCGATTACCGCGACGCTGAACGCCAGCGCTGGATACGATGTAGGGTCACCCAGCATTGCCGTGGTTACGCTGGAGGACAACGACGACACTTCCGGGCAGACGCCAGGCCAGACACCGCAACCCGAGAATACACCGACGCCCACCCCCACCCCCACGGTGACTGTCACATCCACTCCCACACCGGATATGCGTCGTGGCTTTGGTCCTACTCCCACCAGAACACCTAAGCCGACCGCTACCCCGGTCCCCATAGAGAAGGTGGAAGTAACGCCCGTGCCGGAAGCTACCACGATACAGCCCGATGAACGCTCGGAATTAAAGTCAGGGGAAACGGTTCTTTCGATCCCATACATATCACGCGCCCGCACATATCAGGTCGTTTTCACTGAAACCGATACCTGTCGAGATACGGCGCTCGGAAGCGTAAAAGCATGGGTTTACACCGCCGAAGGCGAACGTGTGCACGAAGTATGGTCTATACATCCGCTGGAAATTTCGTTCACTCTCTCGAAGAGTCAAGTAGAAGATTTCGGAGGATTGGGTGTACTGTTCCAGGCGTACGCGATAGGAGGCGTCACAGTTCAAGGTTCGGATAGGCTGCCTGGCAGGTGGAACGACATCCAACCCACATTCTTCGACGCCAACCCGGACGGCAGCATTACTGCGTACGCGATGACTCGCTACTTCAGCTCCACGTTCTGTCTGAATGCAGACCCTACCCTACTCGATCGCGCGCGGCGGCAGATTGACGAGGCTCGCGGCATTTTCACACCCACACCCACACCCACACCCACACCCACACCCACACCCACACCCACGCTCACGTCCACGCTCACGCTCACGCCTACTGCGGACCCCGAACCAACCGCAACAGTAGAGCCTCGAGACGTGGGACTGCCCGCTCCGGGCGACGGGTCGTTATCGATGAGCCTGATATTGGCCCTGGTCGCGGCGGCCATCTTCTTGTCGCTATTGATTACGATTTCTATTGCCGACCGGGCGCATCCGGGCACAAACGATAGGTGATAGACTTCAATATCCCTTCGATTCAATATAGTGGGGCAATCTGGCAAGACATTCGAGACTGCCCAAGCCCGACCCATGGAGGTAAAACTCTGGGGAGACTTCGCCTGCTTCACACGTCCGGAGATGAAAGCCGAAGGGGTCGCTTCGCCTGCAATGACCCCTTCCGCGGCGTGCGGCGCACTGGAAGCCGGAGTTCACATGGCGTGTTGAAGAGATTCTGATTCTTAAACCCATAAAGGGCATTTTCCCGTCCTGCGCAATGAGGTAAACAGCCGAGCAGTCTCTCGCAAGGTGTCGGGATGGGCGAAGTCCGGGATTGGAGGCTACTATGCAGGTAACGACCGCGCCCAACGCCACACGCTGGCTTTACCTCGACTATCGCCTAACCTAGTATAGTTTCCATGTATTTCTGCCATATCCCAGCCTGCCTGGATTCACGCTTTTGCGGGAATGACGGTAGGGGCGCGGGAATGACGAAAAATGGTCGGTGTATGGCATATTCAGATGGGAATGGTACTAGTACCTAAACCATGTGTATTTGTAACGGACTAAGAAATTGGTTAGTCTTGTGTGTGACTTTTCTGTGGAGGACGTACCAGGACATGACCGCAAGCAAGTACAAGGTCGAACTGACCCAAGCCGAACGAACCCAACTGAATAATGTGGCCCGCAAGGGCAAGTCGCCAGCCCGCAAGGTAAAGCGAGCGCTTGCGCTGTTGAGGACTGACCAGGGACTGTCGGATCGCCAGATAGCCGAAGGACTCGCAGTCAACCCGTACACGGTAGCCAGAGTTCGGAAACGATTCTGTGAGGAGGGACTGGAGAGAGCGCTCAACGAACGTCCCCGTCCTGGACAGAAGCGAAAGCTGGACGGCAGACAGGAAGCGCATCTGGTTGCCATAGCTTGCAGCGATCCACCCGAAGGACACACACACTGGACACTCCAACTGCTTGCTGACAAAGTGGTGGAGATGGAGTTTGCACAGAGCGTATCTCCCCCGAGACGATTCGGCAGATACTCAAAAAAACGAACTGAAGCCCTGGAAGAAGAAAGAGTGGTGTATCCCTAAGGTGAGCGGGGAGTTCGTGGCTCGAATGGAGGACGTACTGGACCTGTACAGTGAAGACTACGATCCGGAGCGTCCGGTGGTCTGCTTCGACGAGACGTCCAAACAGTTGATAGAAGATACCAGAACACCCATAGCTCCCAGAGTCGGACGATTGAAACGCTATGACTGCGAGTACAGGCGAAACGGAACTCGGAACCTGTTCATGTTCTGTGAACCGAAAGGAGGGTGGAGACACGTGGAGGTGACCGAGCGTCGCACCGCTGTGGACTTCGCTCAGCAGATGCGCTGGCCGGTTGACGAGGCGTACCCTGCCGTGGGGACAATCCGTGTGGTATTGGACAACCTCAACACCCACAAGTTCGGCTCTCTTTACGAAGCGTTCGAGCCGTCTGAAGCGCGGCGCATAGCCAGGCGTCTGGAGTTTCATTACACCCCGAAGCATGGGAGTTGGTTGAATATGGCGGAGATAGAGTTCAGCGTCTTCAGCAGACAGTGTTTGAATCGTCGCATAGGCGACGAAGAGACCTTGAAGCGAGAGGTTGCCGCGCTCGAACGGGAGCGCAACGAAGCCTGCGCCACCATAGACTGGCGGTTCTCCACCACAGACGCTCGCGCTAAACTCAAGCATATCTACCCAACAGAATTAGGTTGACACTGTACTAGCATCGACATCAGAGAACTTGGTCATGAAGCCATCTCAGTCGAGGCCGACATAGGCGATATTGACGACATAAACCGCGTTGTCGAGAAGGCGTTAGATGCATTTGGTCGCATAGACATACTGGTGAACAACGCTGGAGTTACTCGTCACGCGGATATTATGGACTTGACTGTGGAAGACTGGGACAGAATCCACCGCGTCAACGCCAGGGGCACGTTCTTCTGTCTTCAACGAGTCGCCCGAGAGATGATTAACCGCGGTCACGGAGGCAGAATCATCAACATCGCGTCAATCGCAGCCAAGGGTTACTCGGGTACTTCCAACGCGGCCTACGCTGCCAGCAAAGGGGCCGTACTTGCCATGACTCACATAGCAGCCCACCAGCTTGGAGGATACGACATCAACGTGAACGCTATCTGCCCCGGCATAACCCGCACGGCTATGTCCCAGGCTACTGCAGTTCAACGGTCGCAGAACCTTGGCATCCCCCTGGATGAGCTGGAAATGCGGAGGAACGCCTTAATCCCGATCGGTCGAGCAAACGAGCCTGAAGATATAGCCGACATGGCGGCGTTTTTGGCCGGCTCCGGTTCACGCAACATTACGGGCCAGGCATTCAACGTGGATGGCGGCCTGGTAATGCACTGAACAATTCTTGAGGCGAGCCTGTAAGTCCGAGGCGGAATGCTGGAAGGTTCGGCAAGAATTCGAGGCTGCCAAGAAAATACTGAATAGGCTGATAAGCAAAAGGCACTCACTTTACACAGAGCAGATGGGCAAGGCATTCTTCCTTCTGGGCAAAGCTATAGAGAGGCAGGGCGACTCCGAGAGGGCCCTTCCCGAGTAATCGCATCTAATTCGCGTCCATGCTCCATCTAGGCGCGCACAATAGTTCTGGTTTGTGCTATCATTGGTCCATGATGTACCAACTGAGTCCGGCGTCCCAGAGGGGAACTGTCCAGAACCCTCTGAAACGTCTCGACTATATACGCGCGTATATGTCAATTGACCTGGAACGCTGGAAAAAAGCCGGACACCAGTATAAACAGGTTGAAACAGACCAGTTTCCCCATTTTACTGGTACCAGTTTTCAACCAGTTCTGAGCAATGCGGTTCTCTTAGGATATATAAATGAAATATATGTTTAAGCCCGAAGTTTAGATGCAATTGCCCTACCCCTCTCCCCACCTATTGCCACCACACAACCCTTCGTATTAAGATGCGACCGAGGCAGGCGGACACGACTCTCTGAATCGCGTGCGTGCCTGCGTGCACAGGAAGTGTGGACACCGCGGCTTCTTAAGAAGACCGCCCTATAAGTGGAGGCTAAAGTGGACCAAGAACGAGACCTTTACATGCTGATGCTCCGGCGGATGATGCTAATCCGGGAGTTCGAGGAGAACGTCAAGCAGCTCGTCCAGCGGGGTGAGCTCGTGGGTATGGCCCACTGCTACATCGGCGAGGAAGCCGTGGCGGTTGGCGCATGCGCCGCGCTGCGCGACGACGACTACATCACCGGCAACCACCGGTCGCACGGCCACCCCATATCCAAGGGCGGCGACGTCCGGCGGGCCATGGCCGAGCTACTCGGCAAGGCCACCGGCTACTGCAAGGGCAAGGGCGGCTCCATGCACCTTGCCGACTTTGACATCGGCATCCTCGGCGAGTCCGGCATCGTCGCATCGGCCCTGCCGGTCGCCGTCGGCGCGGCTATGGGCAGTAAGATGCAGGGCAACGACCGCGTTGTCGTGGCCTTCTTCGGCGACGGCGCCAGCAACCAGGGCGCTTGTCACGAAGCGATGAACCTGGCGTCCATTTGGAAGCTGCCCGTCATTTTCCTGTGCGAGAATAACCAGTACGCGGTAACCACCAGCTTTAGAGAATCCGTCGCCGTCGAGAACATATCCGACCGCGCCTACGCCTACGACATGCCAGGTGTGCTCATAGACGGGCAGGATGCGATGGCAATGTACGAGGCCACCACCGAAGCCGTCAGGCGCGCCCGAGCCGGTGAGGGCCCCACGCTGATGGAGGCCCTCACCTACCGCTACGAGGACCACTCCGAGGGCCTCGTCCGCATCCTGCGAGAGTCGTATCGCACCGATGAAGAGGTCGAAAAGTGGCGTGAGCGCGATCCCATCAAGATCCACTCCCAATGGCTCGTAGAGCAGGAGATAGCCTCTCAGGAAGAGATCGAAGCCGTCCGCGAGGAAGTGGCCGAGACGATAGCGGAGGCGCTCCAGTTCGCCCGTGAGAGCCCCTACCCCGAAGTTGACGACCTTCTCACTGATATGTTCGCCGATCCGCTGCCCGTGTACGACTGAGTGCAAGCTAGTCCCACGGGTCACAGACAGCACAGGAGGCACTGAGTTATGCCTGAAATTACCTACGCAGAAGCGTTGAACGCCGCGATCAAAGAGGAGATGCGGCGAGACGAGAGCGTCTTCATAATGGGCGAGAGCATCCGGGGCGGCATCTACGGCGTGACCGGAGGCTTATCCCAGGAGTTCGGCGACCGAGTCATTGACACGCCGCTGTCCGAGAACGGCTTCATGGGCGCCGCGGTCGGCGCCGCCGCCGTGGGCATGAGGCCTATCGTCCAGTCGCTCTCCAGCTTCCTCTGGGTCGCCATGGACCAGCTCATCAGCCAGGCCGCGAAGATGCGCTTCATGTTCGGCGGCCAGGTCAACCTGCCAGTCGTGTACAGGTGCGGCATGATCTACGGCGCGAACAGCGCGGCCCACCACACCGACAGGCCGTACGCCATGCTAATGAACATGCCTGGCCTGAAGATCGCCATTCCCACGACTCCGGCTGACGCCAAAGGTCTGCTCAAGACCGCTGTCCGCGACAACGACCCCGTAATGTTCTTCGAGGACAACAACCTCACCGGCACGCGCGGGGAAGTTGATGACGGCGACTACACAATCCCGTTCGGCCTGGCCGACATCAAGCATGAAGGCTCAGACGTCACTGTAGTCGCGCTCGCGGGAATGCTGCGCCGGGCCGTGGCCGTCGCCGAGGACCTGGAGGACGAGGACATCTCAGTCGAGGTCATAGACCCCCGCACAATAGTCCCGCTAGACACCAGAACCATACTCGACTCTGTCGAGAAGACAGGTAGGCTGGTCATCGTGGACCCGGCTCACAAGAGCTGCAGTGTCGCGTCCGAGATCTCGGCGATGGTCGCGCAGGAGGGCTTCTGGAACCTACAGAGCCCCATACAGCGGGTCACCAGCCTCGACTGCCACTTCCCGTTCAGCCCCGCGCTGGAGTCCGAGGTTTACCCCAACGAGGAAAAGATCACCGACGCCATATACGCGACCTTGGAATAGCGCCCACGCTATCAAGCGCACCGGAGGATACTCATGGCTACCAACGTGCTCCTCCCCCAGTGGGGCATGAACATGGAAGACGGGACGCTGACCAAGTGGCTCGTCAGCGAGGGCGACGAGATCGCCGAGGGGCAGCCGCTGGTCGAGATCGAGACGGCCAAGATCAACTCGGAGCTCGAGTCGCCAGCCTCCGGGGTGGTCGCTCACATCATGGCCGCCGAGGGCTCGCTCGTGAAGGTCGGTGAGTTAGTGGCGGTCATCGCCGAGCCGGGTGAGAGCACGCCCAGGCCTGAACCGGACGCTCCGACTTCGCCGGCCGCAGCGCGGAGGCGCCGGCGCCGTACCGACGGTCGGCCCGCAGGCGGCGGGGCCCGGCAGGTTACGCCGGTCGCAAGACGGCTGGCGCGGGACAACGGCATCTCCCTGGACGAGGTCACCGGCACCGGGCCGCGTGGCCGCATCACCGAGCAGGATGTTCGCGAAGCCATTGAGGCGCGCCGGAGGCGGCCACAGGTACAGGTCGTGCCTAGAGCCAGGATGCTCGCGCGCCAGGAGGGACTTGACCTCGCCGACGTGGTGGGATCAGGGCCAAACGGCCGTATCGTCGTGGCGGACGTTGACCGGGCGATCTCCGAGCGTGATGCCGGCGCGGCTCGCGCCGACGCAGTGGCCGAGGTAGTGCCTCTGACCGGACTACGCAAGATTATCGCCGACCGCATGACCATGAGCGTCAACACGATGGCGCAGGTCACGCTTACTACGGAGGTGGATGTCACCGATCTGCTGAAGCTCCGGGAGTCTCTGGTTGCCGAGTGGCGGCCACACCGGCTGCGTCCTCTTGATCTCGACCTCATCATCGCTGCGGTGGCTGAGGCTCTCAAGGCCCACCCACGGCTCAACGCTCACCTGGTCAATGACGAGGCTCTGCTGCTCAGGGATGTCAACATCGGCGTCGCCGTGGCCGTGCCCGACGGCCTTGTGGTGCCCGTGCTCAGAGGCGCGCAATCGCTGGACCTGCTCGGTGTGGCCAAGGCCATGCGCGAGCTGGCCGACAAGACCAGAAAGGGCGCGCTTGGCGTGGACGACGTGACGGGAGCCGGGTTCACGGTCACAGCGCTGTCCAACTACGACATAGATGTGTTCACGCCCATCATAGACCCGCCGCAGGTGGCAATCCTAGGGTTAGGCCGGGCGAAGGAGAAGCCGGTCGTCGTGGACGGCGAGATCGTCGCGCGCTCGATGATGCACCTGAGCGTGACCTTCGACCACCGCGCGCTCGATGGCGTGCCGGTCGCGGAGTTCATGCGAACGCTCAAGTCGGGGCTGGAGTCGCCAGGGGGACTGGTCGGCGAATCTTAGATGGCTCGCCGCTCGGCGAGCCACTTCGTGGATTACCGCTTCCGCGGAAATGTCGCTTCATATTTTTTCGGTCTCGTTTCACAGATCGATCAGAATCGAAAGACATTACTTGACATAACTGTAGTAGGCCGAACCTCGAGATAATTTCCCACATTCTTTAGTTCTGGACATCGCCTCCTCCAACTATGCACCAGGCAGACTGCCACGCGGGAGATGAGACGCACTTTCTCCCAGAAATCCTCCGCTGCTGTGTGGGAGTGCATTTTATAAGTGAGGATTTTCGCGCGCGTGAACGTATGAACGTCAGCGCCATAATCGCCATACAAGCCCACCACGTCCAGTTGCCGCTCACCCGAAGGGATTTATTACAGGGACTCCTGTCGGCTCGAAGCGCCGTATGTTGCGGGTAACTACAGTCAAGCCGCGCTCTAGCGCAGTGGCGGCTATGAGCAGATCCGCGCTCTCGTGCCCGAGGATCGCCGACAACTGCCCCCACCGGCGCGCCGTCGCTGTATCTACGAGCAGAATCCGGTCGCCGTACCAAGCCAGTACCCGGTCCAGCCAGAGGGCCAGTTCTCGGGCGAAAGATGGGTCGCGCCGCTGCTGCTGAGTGATACCCCGCTCTATTTCCCCCACGGTAATAACGCTTAGATACAGGTCCGCTGTCCGCTGGGTCTCAAGCCAACGAACCGCCTCGGGATTCCGCTCGCGTCTCCGGAGCGTCGATAGTACATCGGTGTCAATGAGAAACATCACAGGTCAAGCGGGCGCGCGGGAAGGGACATACGCTTAAACTCCTGATCGTCCTGCGGGATTTCAAGAAGCAGTTTTCCCAGAGTCGGAGCCTCAACCCTGTCCAGGCGGCAAAGGCGCTCGTACTCCGCAGCCGCCAGCACGACTACCGCAGGCTGTCCTCGCCTGGTAACTCGCTGGGGTTCGCTGGCTAGCGCCGCGTTGACCAGCGCGCTGAACTTATTCTTCGCGTCTTGTACAGGCCACTCCGCCATGACTGTCTCCAGCTAGATGATCTGACTAGATGCTGCATGGGCTTGCGTATGCACGTCAATCTAGCGCATGAGTATCAGCGCCGATCCTTGTTCGACAAAGCAATAAGCGACGAGTGAATGCCGCACTTGGTTAGAAACGGCGGTTGGCGTAGAATGGGGTCAATCACTCAGACAGTCAGGAGACGGAAACATGGCTTCAAACGGGAAGGTCGCAATCGTTACGGGAGCGGGAACGGGCATAGGCAAGGTGTCCGCGCTCGCGCTGCTCAGGGACGGGTACTCGGTCACGCTGTCCGGCAGGCGCATGGCTCCGCTCGAAGAGACGGTTGGCGAGGCGGGCGACGACGGCTCGCGCGCGCTGATCGTGTCCGCCGACGTCGGCGATCCCGACTCGGTCAAGAACCTGTTCGCAAAGACCAAAGAGGCTTTCGGACGGCTGGACGTGCTGTTCAACAACGCCGGAACCGGCGCGCCCCCCATGCTGCTGGAGGACCTTACCTATGACCAGTGGATGACGGTCGTGAACGCCAACCTGACCGGCACGTTCCTCTGCACACAGCAGGCGTTCCGAATAATGAAGAACCAGGAACCGATGGGCGGGCGCATCATCAACAACGGCTCGATTTCGGCCTACGTCCCGCGTCCCAACTCGATACCCTACACCGCCACAAAGCACGCGGTGACCGGCGTCACTCGGGCGACCTCTCTGGACGGGCGCAAGTACAACATAGCTTGTAGCCAGATTGACATAGGCAACGCCGCGACTCCGATGACTGAACGAATGGCCGAGGGAGTTCCACAGGCGCACGGCGAGGTCAGGGTCGAGCCGAGGATGGACGTTCAGCACGTCGCAGACGCCATCGTATATATGGCCAACCTGCCCCTGGACGCCAACGTCCAGTTCATGACTGTAATGGCGACCAAGATGCCCTTCATCGGCCGGGGCTGATGCGGTTCACCGGCGCGCGGCTATGAACATCCGACGCCTGCCATGTGAGAAAGGACGGGCGCGACATTCTTCGCTCGCGTCCGTCCTTATTAAAGTTTTCGGCCTAAACCTGAATAAGGCGACTCGCTATTAAGGTTTGCTTAATAATGCAGTACGCTATTAAGATTTAAGCCTTAAGTCTTAATAAGACGACTCGTTATTAAGACTTAGGCGCTAAACTTTAATAAGCTAAGGACAAATCTGATATGCAACGTAGGGAAACGGGCAGGTATCAGATAATGAATCACAGCGGGGAACAGGTTCGCGCCTTCATTCCTGCGCCGCTGCCCCCGAATCCTCCAATATCTCTGGATGGCTCCCTTCAGCAGTCGCTCGAAAGGGCGCTGCTCGCCCTGGGACGCCTGGACAGTATCTCTGTCTTGCTGCCGAACCCTGCTCTTTTCATCTATGCCTATATCCGCAAGGAGGCGCTTCTGTCCTCGCAGATCGAGGGGACTCAGTCGTCCATCTCGGAACTTCTGATGTTCGAAAACGACCAGGCGCACGGTATCCCTACTGACGATGTTACAGAGGTGTCCAACTACGTGGCTGCGCTGGAACACGGGCTGAAAAGACTGCGCGACGGCTTTCCGCTCTCGAACCGGCTGATTCGTGAAATACACGGCGTCCTTCTGGCGAAGGGACGCGGGAGCGACCGGGACCCCGGTGAGTTTCGCAGGTCTCAGAACTGGATTGGCGGCTCGCGCCCGGGAAATGCAGCCTTCGTGCCGCCGCCGCACACCGAATTGGATAATTGCATGGGAGCGCTCGAACGCTTTCTCCATGCCCGGGATGACGGTCTGCCAATGTTGGCGCGCGCGGGGCTGGCGCACGTTCAGTTCGAGACCATCCACCCCTTTCTGGATGGCAATGGGCGTGTGGGTCGCCTTCTCATCACATTTCTGCTTTACCATGCAGGGGCGCTGCGGGAGCCTATTCTATATCTGAGCCTGTACCTGAAACGGAATCGTTCCACCTACTACGACCTGCTTCAGCGCGTGCGCCTGACAGGAGACTGGGAAGAGTGGCTCGCCTTCTTCTTCGAGGGAGTCAGGGAAACCGCCGAAGGCGCTGTCTCCACGTGTCGGCAGTTGCAAGGCGTCTTTGAAGAGGACAGGTCTATCATCCAGGAAAAAGGCGGCCGCCGCGCCAACTCCGCGCTGCGCGTTCATCAGGCGTTGATGTCTCGTCCCATTTCATCGCTTCCCGATGTGAGCAAACTAACGGGGCTGGCTTTTCCAGGCGCGTCTTCAGGTATGCGCCTCCTGGTCAAACTCGGGGTCGCAAGCGAGATAACGGGTCAGCCGCGCAATCGGATATTCTCCTATAATCGCTATATTGCTATCCTGAATGAGGGAACAGAACCGATATGAGATTGACGCGCCCGCGCAAGGCCGGACTCAATCGCAGCCTCAGGGAGCAGGCCAACGAGATGACGCATGAAAGATAAACCACCCCGATTCTTCTATGGCTGGGTGATTGTCGGGGTGATGGCGGCGTCGGGCGCGGTCACCATGGCGATGGGGTCGCTCAACTTCGGCCTGTTCATCAAGCCAATGGGCGACGAACTCGGCATCGGACGGGCCTCTTTCGGCTGGGCGCAGACCGCGCGGCAGAGCGCAAGCTCAGTGACCAGCCCTGCCGTCGGATGGCTGCTCGACAGGTTCGGCTCCCGCGTCATGCTGCCAGCGGCCGCGCTGCTGACCGGCCTATCCATGATAGGACTGGCATACATCGGCCAGGCGTGGCAGCTTATATTGGTGTTCGCCATCATGGGGCTTGTCGGCATGAGCGGGCCGGGCGCGCTGGTCACATCGGTGCCGGTGCTCAAGTGGTTCGTGCGGGACCGGGGCAGGGCAATATCGTTCATGTCCCTGGGAATTCCAATCGGTGCGATGCTGTTCGTGCCGCTCACCCAGTTTCTGATAGCCGGGATCGGCTGGCGCATGACGTGGATAGTGCTGGCCACCATAGGCATCGGCGTAATCGTGCCGCTGGCTGCCATATTCGTCCGCCGACAGCCGGAGGACATGGGCCTGCTTCCCGACGGAGACCTGGCGCCCGACGCCCCGCGGCATGGACAGGAATCCAGGCCGCCGCTGGCAAGGACGGTAGAGGTTTCCTGGAGCGTGCCGGAGGCGATACGAACCACGACGCTGTGGAGGCTGGTAGTGGTATTCAGCGCGGTTTCGCTCGCCACAGGCACCGTCGCGCTGCACAGGATAGCCGCTTTCATGGACAAGGGCCTCGACCCCACGCTTATTTCGTTTGCGACCGCGTTCGACGCCGTGTGCGCGGGCGCGGCGACTTTCACCTTCGGTATGCTGGTCAGGCACATTCCGGCGCGCATTCTCGGAGCAACCGGCTTTATGATGCTTGCGGTAGCGAGCGTCTTGACAATCTACGCCACCAACATCCCGATTATGTTCATCTCCATGGCGGTCTTCGGACTGGGCATCGGCGGCATGATATTCTTGCAGAACTTCATCTGGGCAGACTATTTCGGACGCGAGAGCGTGGGCAGCATTCGCGGCCTGGTGAACCCGATCAACCTTGTAGTCGGAGGACTCGGCGCGCCCGCCGCGGGCTACGTCCGCGACATCACCGGCTCATACGATCCCGCATGGTGGGCCGGCGTCGCCCTGATGGTCTTTGCCACTGCCCTCACGCTCGCCACGCCCGCCCCCAGGAAGGCCGTAGAGAGGAAGGCTGAGCCGGTATCGCAGGTGTGGGACGGGTGAGCGTAGGGCTCGGTAGGCCGTCTAGGAGAAATCCATTACACTGACCGGGGGGTTATCTTGCCCCCCAGCCGGTGTTAAAGTCCAGTGCGCGTATGAGTGCGAACGTGTTATGACATGGAACTCTGAAGTCACGGCATACATCAGGGACATGGCGGTTTGCCCTGCTTCTTCTCGGCTTTGAAGCCTCGTTGGAGACTACGCAACGCTGTCCTAAGTCCGCAAGGGCATATGCAATGAGGAATGGGTCGCGACCCATTTTCCCAATCTCATCGTCGCTAAGGTCGTTAGCGTACCCTTCTTCTGTTACCCGTGTTACCAGTTCCTCACGGACATCCTCGTTAAGTAGCAAAGCATTCTTATTTTTTTCCAACCATTCCCTGAAAGTGTCCTTAACTGTACCAGTTTGCTTGCCTGCTACAATTTCCTCGTATATTTCCTGGGGAACTTTTATTTGCCCACTCTCTCCCATAACGATCAGCCAATCCCAAAACTCCGGGACCCTGTCAATAGGGTAGTAGTCTCGGTTAGCGTCTATGAGCACATTTGCGTCGAGGAGATAGAGCACAGAGTAAATCCTATGACTGTAGGCCGACATCTAACAGGCGTTGAACCTGTGTTGGCTTAACTCCGAGGATTCTGGCGGCCTTGTATGTCGTCAAAGCTCCAGATTCCATCATGCGTCCGACTAGTGCAATAAGCTCGTTTCCAATGCGGTGTCGGCGCACCACGTAGTAGTTGGGACCTCCTTCTCTATTGCGTGCACGTTCGCGACGGTCGGCGCGTTCCTGACGCCACTGCTGACGGAAATGAGAGGTTAGTGTCTCAAAGTCTTCCCGCTCAATTTCACCTACACGATATGCCTTATAGGCAACCATGGTTCGGCTCAGATTGCGCTTGCGAGCAAATCCGCCAATCCACTCAATCCTCATTTTGGTACTTTGCGTCCCACGGAGACCGAGTGCTTTGACATCTTTTTCTGGCAGAAGAAACTCTCCTGCTATGTCGTTACAGAACCGTTCTATATTATTATCGGTTCTAAAACCACCTATGCCCGTCTGTCCGAGAATGATGTGTACAAGTTCGTGTAGCAGCGTGAATGACCATGCGGCTGTGGCATCCCTGTCATTGATTACTACAAATGGGGCTATTTCATCAGCGATGGTAAAGCCTCTGAATATTTCTATATCCATCGCTGTATGACGGCTGCCTAGATCGCCCTTTAGCATCACGTACACCCCCTTACTCCCGGCACTCTCACGAAGCAGATTAAACGCAGCGTCGGCATCCGGTTGGGTATAGTACTCATCGAGGGATACATTAAGTAGCTTTGTTAATGACTCTAAGACGACTGACTTCCCATCAGATACCTTATTGGAGCTGATAAACAGAAGAGGGTCGGCTTCATCTTCGTCTTCCAACACTGCCCGCACCATACTCTGGCGCGCTCGCACGTCCCGCATGAGCGTATCAAGCCAGGCGTTTGCATCAGGGGGAGGGTCATCGGGCAGGGTGCGAAAGTCTGCACCGCGGTTGCCCTTTCGCGGCGGCGCGGACAGGTAGAATGTGAGAAGCGGACGGCGATATTGCTTCGCCATTTTGACAAGCGTAGGCCGTGTCGGCTCAGACGCTCCGACTTCAAGCATCGTCAGCCGGTCCGCAGCCTTCACTCCTCGGGCATCTCGGATGCCGAGTTTCCTGGCTGCATCCTCGTGGGTAAGCCCCGCGGTCTCCCGCGCCCAGGCTAGTATTTCAGGATTGACTTTAGGCATCGCTCAATTATCAACTTCAACTCGGCGGCACTCATATTTAGGACATTATAGACGAGTACCAACTGTCTCAGTCCACGAAGAAGGCGCGCAGCTCACGCAGCAGGAAGTCGGGGTTGTCGCCGGTGATTCCGTGGCCGGAGTCCGGCACGTCCACCCAGGTCATCGAGGGCTGAGACTCTATCATCCGCGCCTTTATTTCGTCCGAAAGGAAGTCGCTCTCGCCGCCCTTCATCTCCATGACGGGGCAGCTTATCTTGCTCCACTGCTCCCACAGGTGGGGAACCTCTCTCACGCCGAAACTGCCGTTTATCCAGAACATATCCGGGTCGGACTTGGCGACGTACTTGCCCGCGTAGTTCAGGCGCAGGCTATGTTCTGCCTGGTTGCGGTAGTAGTCCTCGCCCGGCCTGGGGTTGCCCTGGATCTGAAGCTCGACGTACTCCTCGATGCTGCGCCATCCGAGCAGACGCCTGTTCATGCCGGATATCTGATTACGGGCAGACGCCACGCTCATCTCCGGGCCGTAGTCCAGACACACGAAGTGCTTGAGATGACCGGAGTGGTCGCCCGCGTATGCGATGCCGTTGCGCGCTCCGAGGGACGCGCCCACGTAGTCGCACGGCGTTATGCCGATCTTCTCGACAAACGCGGCGAGGTCGCGCGCGAAGTCCGCGACTCCGTAGCCCTCCCAAGTGTGGGACGAATCCCCATGTCCGCGCTGGTCTATGGCGATAACGCGGAATTCGTCGCGCAGTTCACGGGCTATATGGTCCCAGTTGTGCGCGTTTCCGCCCTGCCCGTGAACGAGCAGCAGGTTCCGCGTGGCCGACCCTCCCCAGTCCAGGTAGTGGATGTTCAGGCCGTTGACTTCTACGTTGTGATCGGCGGGGACGATGGCTGTCATGGTTTCCTCTCCTGTGTGTGATTCACTGCTGTACAATAACATGGTGTCGGCCAAGTTTCTCCTCTTTAGCGCGCCGCATTTGAAAATGTCCCTCCGCTACTAACCATTCCCGTCATCCCCACGAAAGCGGGAATCCAGAGGTCACGACAGGCTTCCACATGACAAAAATGAGTGGACGCTGCAATAATGTGAAAGCGTCGCCTGAACCCATCTGGAAGAATATAAATGCGATTATATACAACAGGCGGCCCTGCCCGAATGTCGCCGTTTGGCCCAAACCGCTAATCCTAGCCCATTGTTGACCTTGCGATGGCCTTCAACACGGTTCTCGATACTTGCTAACATTACATAGAGAAGCCGACTTAGTTGATGATGAGGGGATGCACATGGCTCCATACAAAATCAACCCGCGCGCCCTCTCCTGGGTTCCGACGGAGCAGATAGAGGAGCAGGCGCTAGAGCAGATACGAAATTTGTCGGATATGCCGTTTGTGTTTCGGCACGTGGCGGTTATGCCCGACTGCCACTATGGGCTGGGAGCTACCGTCGGTTCCTGTATTCCGACGAAAGAGGCGATTATCCCCGCCGCGGTAGGCGTTGACATCGGGTGCGGCATGATAGCGGTGAAGACTTCCCTGACCAGGGCCGATATGCCGCAAGACCTCTCGGATCTGCGCAGGGCCATAGAGAGCCGCATCCCGCTGAGCGCGGGCCGCTACAACGGCAGGGTGAGAAAGACCGCCCGGGGCAGGGTCGAGCTGCTTCAGGAGAAGGCGGGCGACCGGCTGGGATTCTACGATAAAATAAGCAAGAACTGGCGGAAGCAGTTGGGTTCTCTCGGCTCCGGCAATCACTTCATAGAGATTGTCGTGGACGAGAATGGCAGTATATGGGCGTTTCTGCACTCCGGTTCGCGGGGCGTCGGGAACAGGATAGCCACCCATCACATACGCAGGGCGCGCTCCATGATGGACGAGATGGCCGTTTCCCTGCCGGACAGGGACCTGGCCTACCTGCCGGGCGATACCGAAGAATTCGACGACTACATTCGCGACCTCGACTGGGCGCAGCTATTCGCCCTGCTGAACAGGGAAGAGATGATGGAGCGGGTAATGGGTGCGCTCCGCTATCGCACCAGCGATTTCGAGGAGCTTGAGAACATCCAGTGCCACCACAACTTCACCCAGAAGGAGAGTCACTTCGGCGAGGAGGATGTCTGGGTAACTCGCAAGGGCGCGATTCAGGCCTGCGAGGGCCAGATGGGGCTGATTCCCGGCTCGATGGGCACTGCGAGCTACGTCGTGCGCGGCAAGGGTAACCGCGACTCTTTCGAGACCGCGCCGCACGGCGCCGGACGCCGCTTCTCCCGCAGGCGCGCCAGGGAGAGTTTCGACATGGACGACTTCGACCGCTGGATGGAGGGCATCGAGGTGCGCCGCTCCGAGGCGTTCATAGACGAACTGCCGGGCGCGTACAAAGACATTGACCTGGTCATGGAACAGTCGAAAGACCTCGTGGACGTGGTGCACACGTTCAGGCAGATAGTCAACGTGAAGGGGGCATGACACGCTCAGGGATAGCATTGCGCCAAGGATAGGCATACTCGGCGGGACGTTCGACCCCATACACCTGGGGCATCTTCTGATAGCGGAGTCCGCGCGCGTATGCCTGGAACTGGACAAGGTCATCTTCATGCCCGCCGGACGCCCTTGGCTCAAGTCCGACCGCCCCGTGACCGACCCTGTCCACCGGCTCGCTATGGTGGAACTGGCAATCGAGGGCAGTTCCCATTTCGAGGCATCATCCATCGAGGTCGAACGCGCAGGCCCCACCTACACTGTGGACACGCTCGCCGAGCTGCGGCAGCGCATGGGAGACCGCGCCGAGCTATACCTGATTCTGGGCATGGACTCGGTGCGCGAGCTTGGCCGCTGGCATCGGCCCGACCTGATTTTCGAGATGTGCGCGGTGGTCGCCGTATCCCGTCCCGGCATCGCCGATGTCTCGATACAAGACCTCGAACACGCCTTCCCACAATCCGCAGGCAGGGTCAGGATAGTAAGCGGGCCGATGGCTGATATAAGCGCGACTGCCATTCGCGCCAGCGCCGCCGGAGGAGATACACCGCTGCGCGATATGACGGAATCCGTGCGCGACTATATTCGCGCCCACGCACTTTATGCCAACCAGAAGTAGTATCATGGCTATGCAGATCAATCCCGGCGGAGGAGACGCTTAAATGGAACACCAGGTATTGACCCGGCAAGCGCCGAACGCATATTGAGACGGTTGAGCGGACTACGTTACCCGTGAGGTAAACTCTCTAACCGGAATAGTGAGCGTGAGATTCGACCTGGGCAAGAGGCTGGCGACCGTAACCTACGACCCCGCCACAGCCGACGCTGACGCCATTCACGCCGCCATAGACCGCGCCAACGACCTGATGCGTCCGGACGAGGATCAGGCGAGCGACGCGGGGCGTGTGCTGGAGTAGGCTCTGAGACGGGACAGTTCTCCATTCAAGCGATTCCCGCGAAGGTCGTTGATTGCGGCCTGCCGAGGCATATGTAGTTGCGGGCGATGCCTGAATTTCTTCATGGCGGTTTCTCAGATGTCCAAAACCCATGAAATGGTGTTGGAACTCACAGGAAAATGCACGGTCGAAAGTCCAATTTGCGCGTATCCTGAGATTGGCATGGTCACGAATATAGAGTATTATTAGACTTCGTTTAGCATTCATCTAATTTCCATCTATAAATGGGAGGGGTAGTAATGACAGGATACTGCATGAAATGTCGGGAATCGCGTGAGATCCAAGACGCCGAGCAGGTAACTATGAAGAATGGCCGGCCGGCCACCCGGGGCAGATGCGGCGTTTGCGGTTCCACAATGTTCAGGATAGGCAAGGCGTCCTAGGAGCGTGTCCGAATATCGGTAACTGGTTGTGGTGTATGTGCCAAGCAGCGGATGGCGACAACTATATTTGCCGCTCGTAGAGTTAAGCGTCCAGATAGTTTCTTGAACATCGTGCTGTCCACCGGCTCAGACGGGTTCTTTATGCCTGCGGCGGGTCGTTTCAGCCGTGCTTTGGCGGGCAGCCCCAGACCTGAACAGCTTCAGAAGGTTATGCCCCATGCAGATCAGCAGCCACTCGCCGTTCACCTTGTCCAGACCCCGCAGCAAGAACTGCCGAAAGCCCCGACCCTGCTTGACCTGCCCGAATACAGGTTCCACTGTTCCCATCCGCAAGGCGTAACGCTCTCTGCCACGCTTCGTCCGCAGCTTGCGGCGCATCCGGTCTCTGGCCGACAGATGTCTGGGTATTCGACCCCGGGGAGCAGGCGGCGCCACCCTGCCGTGGCGCGTCTGATCAGGAGCTATGAACGGCTCCACTCCCAGTGCGTGAATGTTCGCAATCGCCTCTGCCGAGTAGTAACCCGCGTCTGCGGATAACTCACTGGGAACCGCGCCTGCATTAGCTATAGTCTCCTCCATCATACCCACCGCCTGACGCTTGTCCGAGGACTGGTTGGTGGCGCGCGCCGCCACTATCACCTGGCTTCCGATGTCCACCACCGCCTGGCAGTTGTAGGCTTGAACGAATGCCCGACCTCCGGGGGCAGGCATGATACGCGATTCGGCGTCGGTGAAATTGCGCTGCGCCCTCTCGTCTGGAACACCCGGATGCTTACGACCCGCAGCCTCCGCCCGCTCCGCATCAGTCCGAGCCTCCGCTTCCAGCGCCGCCATAGCCTCACGTATCTTCCTCAATCGACCTTCGCGAAAGGACAACTCTGTCGGCAACTCGTCTCCCCGCTTGTCCCCGCCGTATCGCCGGTCTTCCTCCTCATCCACCTCAGCGGCTCGTCTGAGCAACTCCTCCACCTCAGCTTCTAACTGAGCCGACTTCTCCTTCATGCGTCCGTAACTCATAGCCTTATGCTTCGATGCGTTCGCCTTGACCTTCGTTCCGTCCAACGACACGTGTCCCAGCTTGACCAGACCCGCCCGCTGGCACAGAACCAGTACCTGCAGGAACAGCTCAGATCAGGGTCATTCGGTTATCCTCCTCACCATAGACTCGCACTCTGTTGCCCAGGTTTCGACCTTTGATTGAAAGCGTCTCTTGCCCTGGCGAAAGAGGCTTGGGCAGGGAATGACTGATAACTGAAAACTTATAACCGAAAGACCCTGCAGCTCAGATAGCTCAGAGAGGTGATCCTTGCGAAAGTCGGATATGGTGCGAAAGTCCGGCGTGTTGTTGGCCGAAAGTACCCGAAACGCGATGTGTCAAGGACGGAGAGAAAATGTACAGGAGCGGTGAGTCGGGCGCAGCGAAAGGCGCTTGAAGACTGTACCACCGGTCGCCTTCCATAGAGTTGTATGGAACTTGATGGAAGGCACACCGCATACGGAAAACTAGGTGGACATAGTAGTAGGTGGTCGCCGTCGGCGCGGCGTCGTCAGTGGCTCACCCGGTTTACTCAAAGTGAGTATAAGCGGGATGCTGATTAGAATGGACGCCGCCATTATCAGGAACGGTTCCCTGTAATTGCCCCGCACGTCGAACATCCAGCCCACAAATACGGGGCCTATTACCCCGAACAGTGTGCTGAACGTCATCATTATTCCCATGATGGTGCCAAAGCTCCTGCGTCCAAAGTAGTCCGCAAGCATGGCGAACCGCACGGGTATCGAAGCACCAAATCCGATACCCCAGAACACAATGAATCCCAGCAGGTGCCAGTTGGAGTTCGTATAGGCGAATATCAGCGTACCTATGAATTGCAGGGAAAACGAGACCGCGATGAAATGCCGCTTGTCCAGCGTGTCGCCCAGCCAGCCAGCCGCGATCCGCCCGGCCAAGCTCATCAGCGATACCCCCAGTATCACCATCCCCGCGACCCCGCGGCTTATCCCGAAACTGGTGAGGGCGGGGATCTGGTGAACGGTCGCCGATATTATCAACTGTCCCGCGCCCATCGCCAGGACGAGCTGCCAGAACACCCGCGTTCTCATCGCCTCTCTCGTGGTGTAGGTCACTTCCGTGGGAGCGCCCGCAGGCGTGTCGCCTGCCCGCGAGTCGTCCGTATCAGGGCGCGCGCCGTCCGGGAGCAGGTTGTAATCCTCCGGGCGCGAGCGCATAACGAATGATATGGGGATTCCCATGACCCAGAACCCGATACCCACCGCCAGAAGTCCGGTGCGCCAGTCGGTCGTGGCTATCAGCCAGACCATGACCGGCACGAGCAGGCCGCCGATGGCGGATCCAGCGGACATGATTGACATCGCCCTGGTGCGCTTGGCGACGAACCAATTGGCGACCGTTGTGGTGATTACCAGGAATGTCCCGAACGACAGTCCAAGCGTGATGACCATGAAAGCGAGGTAGAACTGCCACAGGGAGTTTATCCGGCTGAGCATGATGAAGCCCAGGCCCGTGACGACTATGCCCGCCAGCATCACCCTGAGCGGCCCGAACCTTTCGATGAACCATCCGACAAAGGGCGATATCATCCCCGATTCGGTGCGTTGCAGGGAGACGGCCGCCGAAGTCGTGGCGCGACCCCACCCGAACTGTTCCACGATGGGGTCGAAGAACGCTCCGAATCCCTGCCAGAACGTCCCCGAGGTGTAGCCCTGGCTTATGGATCCGGCGATAACGATCCACCACCCGTAAAAGAGGCCGCGATTTTCGCTCTTACGGGTGGTGGTCCTGGTCTGTGAAGGCTCTTCTGCCAACCGCCTCTGCCTGTGCTCTACTGGAACCGCAGATACTGATACGATTCGGGTGGAAGAAGAAAGTTGGTTATGGAAGTAACCTCATACCAGCCCGATCCGAACAGCAGCCTGTCATGCCTCACGTATCAAATTCCTTACTACGTGAACGGGTTCGGCATCATGCTGACCGGAACTTCGAGCAGCGTTGGCTCCTCTAGGGTCAGGGACTTGCTGAGGGCCGATTCGAGCGCGTCCGCGCCCTCCACCCTGACGCCTCTCATGCCGTAGGCGTCGGCGAGCTTCATAAAGTCGGGGTTGTGAAGTTCGGCGCCGATGGATCGGCCCTCGAACCGGGTTACCTGGTCTCTCAGCACATTGCCGTAGGCGCTGTCGTTGAATACGACGACGACGACGTTGATGCCATATTTGACCGCAGTCGCCATCTCCTGGGATGCGAACATGAATCCGCCGTCCCCTGATATTGCGACAACCGCCTTGTCCGGCTGCGCCACCTTCGCTCCGAGCGCCACCGGATAGGCGTAGCCCAGGTTTCCGTAGTACGAGCTTGTGAGATATGTCCTGGGCTGGTACACGGGATAGTTCACGCGGCTGTAATATCCTATCTGGGTCATACCGGAAATAACGATGCCGTCGTCCGGCACCGCGTTTCTGATGGCGCGGGTAAGCGAATTCTGCGGTTCGAGCTTGGGGTCGGATTCCTCCCGTTCGGCCTTTGCCGCCTCCATCTCAGCCATGCGGCTCTCTCTGGGCGTCGAGATTGCCGACAGCGCGTCGCGCAGTTTTTCAAGAGTATGCCTCGCGTCGCCGACCAGTCCGAAGGTGTCTTCGTAGTTGCGGCCTATCTCCTCGGGGTCAATGTCTATCTGGATGACTTTCTGGGACAGGAAACCGGGATACGCGTTGCGCGTTCCAACCGCTACCACCAGGTCGTGGTCTTTCATGCGCCGCATATACGGGTCGTTCCTGAAGTTCATTCCGCCGAGGGACAGGTAGTGGCGGTCGGACACCGCGCCCTTGCCCTCCGCAGTCATCAGCACGGGGGCCTGGAGGAACTCCGCCAACGCGGTCAGCGTCTCGGATGCGTTGGCGGATATGGCGCCGCCGCCCGCGTACAGGAGCGGATTTTTCGCGTCCGCTATCATCCGCACCGCCTCTTTTATGCGGTCGTCGGACGGAATCCGGGGCGCATACACGTCAGGCTCAAACAGGTCAACGTCCGCTTCATCTTCCAGGGTTTCGGGCGGAATCTCTATTTCGACCGGCCTGGGTCGTCCGGTCTTTAGCTGGTGAAAAGCCTCGTGGACGGCCGCGGGAATCTCGGCCGGGTCGAGTATTCTGTGCGCCCACTTGGTTACCGGCTTTATGGTGTCCAACTGGTCGTTGATTTCGTGCAGCATACCCCGGTCGGCTCCAATCAACTCTCTCTGAATCTGGCCGGCGACGACCAGAACGGGCGATGAGGCGGAGTATGCGGTGCCTATGGCCGCGCTCGCGTTCTGGAGACCGGGTCCTGGAACGACCATTGCGGTACCGATGCCGCCTGATGCGCGGGCGTAGCCGTCCGCCATATACGCGGTCGCCTGTTCGTGTCTTGTGGTTATGAATCGGATTCCAGGCTCCTGAGCGAGGCCGTCGAGGGCGTGGTAAAGCTGAACTCCGGGAAGTCCGAAAATCACTCGAACCCCCTCTCGGTATAGCGACCGGGCCAGGGCCTCGCCGCCTGTCATAATTGGCATTTATTGATCTCCAGACCTGGTTTCAGATTGGTAGCGTTCGGTTAGTTGCGCGACGCTCTCTGGGCGTCGTAATCGGATGCGGCCCTCTCCATTGCCCTGGTCCTGATTTCGATAAGCTCGCCCCTGATGGCGGTGGAGTTTCGCTGGGACTGGTTCAGGCTTTCGACGGAACCCTGGAACTGGGGCATTACGTACCGGGCAATAAGTTCGTAGCTGTGCAGAACCTGTTCGCGTGTGCCGAACTCCGTGGCCTGTATCATCAGCCCTCCAAAGCCGCCGGAGGATTCGTCGAGGCGATGTATCATCTCTACCAGGTCGTCGGGAGTGCCAACGCACCACGCGCCGTGTTCCACCATGAGGTCAACTATCTTGTCCTGCGGGCAGTCGGTAGCATCCACTCCGAGAGTCTGTTCGAAGTACTCGCGCTGGTAGCGTCCCGCGCGCATCCGCGCCTGCTCCATGGCTTCCTTCTTGCTCTCGGCCAGGAACACGTGAAGAACCAGGCGCCATTCGTTGCGGTCCATCACGTTGCCGTACTCTTCGGCGGTTTCCTCGGCTATCTTCCAGAAATCCTTCATATCCCGAGCGTAAGATCCGCCTCTAACGACGCTGACCGACAGAACTCCCAGGCCGTGCTTGCCCGCCATTACCATGCCGGATGGGGACTGAGCCGCGGCGACCGCTATCGGGAAGTGCGGCTTGGTATATGGACGAAGATGGAGCATCGCGTTCTGGAGCGTGAACCAGCCGCCGTCGTGGGTTATAGGTTCCTTTTCCGTGAGCAGGCGCTTGATGACGCCCATTGACTCGTCCATCATGCGCCGCTGATCAACAGGGTTGATGCCCAGCATATGCGCGTCGGTCATCAGCGCGCCCGGGCCTATGCCAAGCATCGCGCGGCCGCGCGTCATGTGGTCGAGCTGCACCATGCGGTTTGCGACCATCATGGGATGGTGATACGGGAGGCTGATTACGCCGGTGCCGAGCTTGATGTGCTTGGTGCGCTCGGCGGCCGCCGCTATGAACAACTCCGGCGATGCGATGGTTTCCCACCCCGCGCTGTGATGTTCGCCTATCCATGCTTCGTCGAAATCCAGGTAGTCCAGCCACTGGATTAGCTCGAAGTCCCGCTCGTAGGCGAGCGTGGGGTTCTCGTTCTGCCAGTGGAACGGTGCCATGAAGATGCCAAATTTCATTCGGTCGGGAAGAGGCATAACGCAACGCTCGCTTTCGTTTTTAGTCTGTGTTCTACGGCTCCGCGCCCGTACTTTCGGAGTGTGCGGGAATTCTATCACCTACGCTATTCGGCGGGCAAAGAATCTTCGCCCCTGACAGAGAGTCAATTGCCTGTTGTCAGGACACAAGAATGATTAGAGAGGAGAATTGTGCGGGACACCGACGGGAGCGCTGCCGGAGGCTACTTCATATAGTGGATTTATGATGTTCTGGTGGACTGCAGGTGCGTTTAACAGGTGGCTTCTGGTCATGTGCTGGTGCGGCTACAGGTTGATTCTCACCTGTTTATCACCTGCAATTACCAGAATTTGTAGCTAAGAGAAAATTTCCACGGGTGTTCAAATTCATTTTGATAAGTCCATATTTATATTTTTGGCGCAAAAGCCGCATATTTCACGCAGACATTGTAGCACACAATAGAATAGCAAGTATGGCTTATTGGGAAACTTATGCTGACTCATAAAGGAACCGACTTACATGAGTCCGGTCCGCAGCCAAGTGCCTCGCAAGAAGTGGACCGCGTATGCCGCCGTTCTGAGCGTCATGCCTATCACAATCGCCCAGGCAACGCCGAACTCTGCCAGGCCGGTGTATTGGGACAGCGCGAACGCCAGCGGTATCTCCACCAGCCACATGGTAGAGAGCATTATGACCATCGGCGCGAACGTGTCACCCGTCGTGTTGAACGCCTGGGTAAATACCTGCACCGCGTTCATGGAGAGATATCCGATGGCAAGCACCTGGAGCCACCTGGAAGCCTGGGCCACGAACTCGGGATCGGAGTTGAAGAACGCGGCAATAGCCGACGGGAAAGCGAGGAACAGCGCGGATACCACCACACTCGCGCCGCCCGCATAGACCAGCGCCCAGATTACCGACTGTCTTGCCCTTTCTGTGTACCCGGCTCCCAGGTTCTGGCCCGCCAACGCGCCCGCGGCCCGTCCCATTCCGCGGCTGGCGTGATTGACCGTGTTCTCTGCCCTCCTCGACAGCGCGAACGCCGCGAGCGCGCCATCACCGAAAGGCGCGACTATGAACACCACGATAAGCTGTGACACCGCACGCTGGGCGCCCGTTACCGACGCCGGAATTCCTATCTTCAGGATTCTCCATATCATAGGATAGTCTATGTAGTAGCCGCTGAAACTCAGCTTGAGCCTGGAGGTGCCGCGTATGAGCGCGCTCATGTTCATACTGACACCTACGGTCTGTGCTATCAGATTCGCCGCGCCCGCGCCCGCGAGTTCGAGCGACGGGAACCACCACCAGCCAAAAATAAGAAAAGGGCTGAGAACGAGGTGCAAGACCCTGGACACCGCAGCCGCTCTCAAGGGGGTTATGCTGTCGCCGGAGGCCTGAAGCCCTCCGGCGGTCAGACGCTGCAATCCCATCATGGACATCGCAATTAGCTGAAAGCGCATATACCCCGCCGCCTGGGTGACCACCTCGTCGCCGATTCCCATGATCCGGAGAAGCGGTTCGGTCAGTATCATTCCAATTGTCACAAGGACAATCGAGTACACCGTCGTCAGCGTGAGCGCCTGGAGCATAACGTGGTTGGCGTGGGCGACCTGCCGCGCTCCCACCGCGCGCGAGATCATGGAGCGCATTCCGGCGTCGAGGCCCATGCGCGCGGTCATGAGCAGCATCAGGAATGTCTGCGCGACGCCGAGGCCCGCGATAGCCTGGAAGCCGATGCGACCCGCCCAGATAAGGTCGGCAAGCTGGTCAACGACGCTCAGAAAGCTCTCTGCAATCTGGGGCCAGGACAAAAACCACAGGTTTCGCGGGATGCTGCCCTTCGTCAGGTCTTTGGTTACGTATCCTGGGCGGCGACGACCGCCACGAACCCTGCCGGATGTATTGCTGGCCGACCCGGTCCGCGAGGGTCGCGCGCCTTCGGCCTCTTCTGTGTGGGAATCTGCCATATGGTGAATAAGCGGCGGCGGTAGATAGAAAGCGCCACCGCCGCATTTCTACCGTATATCAGATACCGAACTCAGTCAAATTGGGGCGTCCGACTCGAGCGGGATGCGCGTATAGCTCAGCCGTCCGGCGCGAGCGCCTTCACCGCGCGGACGTAGGCTTCCTTATCAGGCTCGTTGAGAACCAGGCGGATTTCGTCAACGCCCGCGTCGAAGAAGGACTGCATCCGCTCGCGACACTGGTCGGGGTTTCCGATAATGGTCATCTCGTCAACCATCTCGTCGGTGACAAGCCGCGCTGCCCTGTCCCGGTCGCGCGACAGGTATGCCTCGCGTATCATGTCCGACTCTTCGCCGAAGCCGATGCGGTGCATATACTGGTGATAGAAAACTCCCATGCCGCCGATGTAGAAGGCGATGTGTGGTCGTTCACGGTCGCGCGCCGCCGGGATGTCGTCGGTTACATAGATCGAGACCTGGGGCGAGATAGCGATATCGTCGAGCGAGCGGCCCGCGGACTCCGCGCCCGCCTGAATATGGGCCAGAGACGGCCCCATTCGGGAGGGGGCCAGAAAGATGGGCAGCCAGCCGTCCGCCAACTCGCCGGTCATGCGAAGGCTCGGCGGACTCAGGGACGCGATATAGATCGGCAGGTTGTTTCTGTACGGGGCGAAACGGATTCTGAACCGCTTTGTCTGGAAGAATTCGCCGTCGTGGTCCAGACGCTCGCCGCGCATCGCCTTGCGGAGTATGGCGATATATTCGCGCATACGGGTCAGCGGCTTTCGGAACTCTTCCCCGTGAAAGTCCTCTATGACAAGCCTTCCGCTGGCCCCCAGTCCCAGGAAGAAGCGGCCCTCGGTCATCACATCCATGTTGAGAGCGGTCATCGCCAGGTTCGAGGGCGTGCGCGCGAATATCGGGACGATGCTAGTTCCGATTCTGATACGCGACGTAACCGCGCCCAGTTGGGCAAGCGAGGTGAAGGCGTCCTCAGCCCAAGCCTCGCCCATTGTTATGCAGCTATACCCCAGCTCGTCTGCGAGTGTCGCAAGCTCTCGCGTGTATTTCCAGTCGCTGCCCGGCGGCCTGAATCCCATTATTCCTATATCGCCCATTGTACGGTCATCTCCTATTGTCCCTGATCCACATTTGGCGTGTAGAGTGTACTATACTGTACCGGACAATAGTTCAAAGGAGCGAGGCAATGTCGTTAGTTGCCCCCAGCGAGATAACCTTTAACGCATATGAAGAAGAGGATGGAGGATACTATGCCGCCGCTGAGAGGTATAGCATATTCACACAAGGGGATGACTGGGACGACCTCAAAGAGATGGTGCGGGATGCCATACTATGCCACTTTGATGAAGGTACTCCTGAAACTATCAGGCTTAAAGGTGGACTTCGAACACAGGCAGAATAGGATTTCCAAACATAGCAATCGGAGGACCAAGACGTGACAACGGCTACACAGACATGGACTGAACAGACGGTCGAGGCGGCGGGAACGACAGTGCAGGTGATCAAAGGCGGCTCAGGACGCCCGCTGATTGTGCTTCACGATGAGATGGGCCCGCCCGGCTGGATGAATTTTCACGAGTCTCTGGCGGAAGACTTTTCTATCACGGCGCCCGCGCATCCCGGATATGGCGACTCGCCATATCTCGACTGGATAATGAATATGCGGGACATGGCCGGCTGGTATCTGGAAGCGCTGGACGACATGGAAATCGGCCAGGCCGACCTGATGGGCTTCTCATTCGGCGGCTGGCTGGCCGCCGAGATAGCGACGATGCATCCCGACCGCTTCGACAAGCTGGTATTGGTCAATCCAATGGGAATCAAGCCGCCCAGCGGCGAGATATTCGATATGTTCCTTGTAGTAGCCAAAGAGTTCCTGACCGAAGGGGTTCTCGACCCCAAGAACACACCCGAGTTCGAGAAGATATGCCCGGAGGAGCCGACTCCCGAGCAGGCCGAAAACTGGGAGGTAGCGCGGGAGCAGTCGTGCAGGCTGGCCTGGCGTCCGTATATGTACTATCGCGCGCTGCCCAATCTGCTGAGCAGGCTTAAGAGACTACCGACACAGATTATATGGGGAAAGGAGAATTCCATCGTTCCCCTGAGCGCCAGCCAGGTGTATCAAGAATCAATCCCCGGCTCCCGGCTCGACGTAATGGACAACTGCGGCCATCGCCCCGAGATAGAGCCCGAGATAGAGCGTCCTGAAGAGTTCGCGCGGCTGGTGAAAGGCTTTCTGCTGGAGTAGGAGCGCGCAACTTGGAGTTATTCGGTTGGGCGTGCCAGCGGTTCGCTCCGACTAATCATACGCAAAATGGGCGGTATGCCAACCAAAGCAGTCGGGCGTTGACAGTTTTGATTGCTTAATATACTGTTCCGTCACTGTGGACAGGCAAAACAGTGCGGGTACAAGACTCGGCAAATGGTTTGGCTGTGCTCATTTTCGACCTAATGGAGGGAGTTCCAGTGTTTACGTATAGCAATAATAATGGATTAAAGTTGTCACGCCTGCCGAAAGTCTTGATGACCATTCTTGCCACACTCCTGGCTTTGACAGCGTTGGTGTCGTGTAGTTCCGGTGACTCGGAAGACACATCCGCCGCACCCGCAGTTGCCCCTGCGGCAGCGCCTGCACCCGCGCAACCTGCACCAGCGTAGCCAGCCGCGAGCAGCGATACATTGACAGTGGTTATGAAGTCCACCGGCACACCTGTATTCAGGAATGGCAAGTTGCCATGGCCTTCCAGTACATTCCTGTTCGGATATGGCATTGCCGAGAGGCTGGGCACCGTGGATGAAGAGTATAAGCCCACTCTCCCAATGCTTGCCGAGTCATGGGAGATGGCCGCCGACCAGAGTGAGGTGATAGTAAATCTCCGCGATGACGTTGAATTCCATAAGGGCTGGGGCAAATTGACCGCCGACGATGTGGTCTATAGCTACAACGACGCCAACGTATTGACCAACCCCGAAAGCAGATGGGACGATGCCGGTGAGATATCGGTCGTATATAAGATAGCGGAGACCGTGGACGAACAGACCGTCAGGCTTGTGGTCAACGATTTCCAGGCAGTATGGATTGATTACATCGCTCGAAGCCCCCTGGTGATATTCAGCAAGAAGGTTTTCGACGACAAAGGACCTGATGAGGCCGCAAATACCCTTGTCGCAACGGGGCCATACGAAGTAATGGAATGGATCGAGGGCGACAAGATCGAAGCCGAAGCTGTGCAAGACCACTGGCGTGTAACTCCTTATTACAGCAAGCTGAAGGTGCTTGAGGTGCCGGAGAATGCGACTCGCGTCTCAATGATGCGTACCGGTGAAGCGGATATAGCCCAGGTTCCGGTCAAGGACATCGCGAATCTTATCAAGGATCACGGCGCATCCACCTTGCCGCACGGAGGCTCGACAGGACACGGCATATGGTTCGCCGGGAATTACATACACGGCGAATCTCCAGTAAGTGGAGAGCCTGTCAGCAGGGAAGGATTCACCCCGGACGCCGAACATCCATGGATCGGGGATCCTGCAGATCCTGCCAGTCTGGAGAGAGCGCAGAAGTTCCGCACGGCCTTGGCCATCGCAATAGACCGCGACGCTATCAACGACATCATGCTTGGCGGTCTTGGGGAAGCCAATTATGCCATGTATGCGCCTCGCCCAGGCCTGGATGGCTGGGATGAGCGATGGAGGATAGACTTCGACCCGGATCAGGCAAAAGCCATGCTGGAAGAAATAGGTATAGAATCTGGGTTCAGCTTCCCATTCTACATTCCTCCCGATAGTGTGGTAGTTCCTGAAATCGGAGAGGCCGTGGCGAAAATGTGGCGGAATATCGGCCTTGAGCCGGAAGTTTTCAACATGGCATACACCGCGCACAGACCAAGACTCGTTGAGAGAACCCTCAACTATCCGTGGCTGTTCGTAAATCCGGGTGCGGACGACCCAATGGACTTACCGCGCGCGCCGTTGTGGACACAGGTTGAGTCAGGAGCCAACCCGGGACTCGAGGACCCACAACTCTATGATCTATATTTCAAGGCTCAGGCCTCAGACGATCCTAATCAGGTCGCCATGATAAACGAAGGGATCATAGATTACGCGCATGAACAAATGTACCTGACGTCTATAGTGTCGGTTCCGGGCCTGTACACTTTCAGGGCTGAAACAGTCAAGGAATGGCCTCTGGACAGGTATTCACCGATCAACAACTTAGAATACATAACAGGGGAATAGATAGAACGAATTTCGCCCTGATGTCCATTAGTCTCCCGTATATCTACGGAAACGGACATCAGGGCGATCTGGCTGTTTGACTCCGGAGGTATATCGAGACGTGAGGGCGTTCCTGACAAGAAGAATCGCATTCTCAGTGGTAGCGCTGGTGGGAGCGACCTTCATAGTTTTCGCGCTATCCCGCGCTCTGGGAGACCCAAGACATCTTTACCTTGCACAGGGGCGTTTTAGCCAAGAGCAGTGGGACGCTCTTGGTGAAGAGATGCATCTGGATAAACCGTTGGCCATCCAGTACACGATCTGGCTTGGCAAGGCCCTTCAGGGCGATTGGGGCACATCAGTTTACAATGGCAGGAAAGTTACTGAACTTATCCGCCAGCGCATTTTCAATACTCTTCAGCTTGGCTTGGCCGCGTTCATATTCGCAGGCGTAATCGGCGTACCGCTGGGCATATTATCGGCAGTCAAGCGAGGCAGTATGTGGGACCTGCTCGCTCGTGGGTTTGCGCTTTTAGGACAGGCTGCGCCCCCATTCTGGCTGGGAATAATGCTCATCCTGATCTTTGCCGCTACGCTGGAATGGCTTCCAAGCGCCACGAAAGGTGAGGGATTAGCGATATCGAACTTCGTCCTTCCGACCATAACAATCAGTTGGATATTCGCGTCGGCCAATCTCAGGCTTGTGCGTACATCAATCCTGGAGATATTGGATTCTGAATTTATTAAGCTGGCGAGAGCAAAGGGCGTCTCGAACAACAGCATCATCTGGAAACACGCCTTCCGTAACGCGCTGATTGCGCCTCTCACCTTTGCAGGCATAAATATCGCTGCGCTGATTACCGGATCGGTTCTCACTGAGACTGTTTTCGCATGGCCTGGGCTGGGCAGGCTATCAATCAATGCAGTGTACAACAATGATTTTCCTGTACTGACGGGATGCGTACTTATATTTACTTTTATATACGTTGCGGTCAATTTTGTGATTGATATCCTCTATGCCATTATCGATCCCAGGATCCGATTGTCATGACTGAGGATGTATTCCGGTCCAGGCGTCCTGCGATGCAGTTTCTCTGGTTTCTCAGATGTTGGCCGATTATACCGATGCTGATCATTCTCGCGATCTGCATCGGAGCCATCTTCGCCGACTTCATCGCTCCCCACGACCCAATAGAGTCAACGCTAAGATCTCGGAACATACCGCCGATATGGTATGCGGAAGGTTCTTCGAAGTACATACTCGGCGCTGATCCACTTGGTAGAGACCTCCTGAGCAGAATCATACACGGATCGCGAATATCCCTGGTAATCGCTGTCGCTTCCGTATCAGCCGGACTGATTATAGGTAATTGATTAGCGGGTTGCGGAGTGGGCGGAAGAGAGTCAGAGGGAACGGGCCGGCAGAGGAGCGCCGCCGAACACATCGCAGAGCGCATCCACCAGCGTATCGTCATCAACCTTCCGCGCCAGAGTCCTGATCACGCTCGTGAACGCAGAGTACGCCTCAGCCCCTTCGTCGGTCTTCGAACACTGCGACACCTTCCGAGCTATCACCGCCCCGCGCAAGGCCCGTTCCGCCCGATTGTTGGTAGGCTCTATTCTCGGATCATCCAGAAAGCGCAGCAGGCTGCCACGGTCGTTGTGCCTACCAAGTTCGTTCAGCAGTCTCTGATTGTCCGGGTCCGGCATCTGACGATCTCGCAGATGGCGGGACACCTCCCGTTTCAACCGCTCAGCCTCACCCACAAAGTCCAACGCCTCTCCGCGACGTTCCGACTCCCGCAGCTCAATCGACTCTCTCAGAAGTTCGATCAACCGCTTTCCGAAGCTGCGACCTCTGCCCACCTTGGTCTGAACCACCTCACCGATAGAACGTATGACGTGCACCATGCACTTCTGCTGTCTGACACCGGACAGGGTACGGGAGTCATAGCTCCGGCCCCTGTCCGCAACCATCACTCCGCCATAGCCTGAGGGGATCAACTCTCTGACCTCCTCGTTGCGGTGGCGAGCGCGTATCTGGTACACGCTGGCCTCATCAGTCTCGAACGCCATCAGGTAAGCAGGCTCTCCGCCCACACGCCAGCCCGTGTCGTCGGTGTGTACGAACGAACTTGAGCGCACTGAACCGCGCAGACTGCGGTAGGCGTCTCCCACCTCTCCCTTTGCGCGGCGCAGAGCGTCCTGTGTGATCGCGCTCTGGGTTATCTTCACCCCGGTCAGAGTCCTGAGTATAGATGGAATCTTCCTCACCGGGACCCCCGCGCTGTGATGCAGAACATGGGCCGCCGACATCACGCGCTTGCCCATTCTGTGAGCGCTCGCGCCATACTGGTCAGGGGCGACTTCCCGATTACTACCACGAACCCTCTTGCCGCAGGACCGGCAACGGCATATCTGCACTCTGTATCCCTTCACCTCGGGCCTGGGCATCGGGGGAATGTCGGTGATGTAGGCATAGCCCACTCCCTCGTGTTCGAGCGCGCCTCCGCATCCCGGGCAACTCTCCGCCGACACCGAAACGTCAATGATCGGTTCTGTCAGTTCATCGGCAGAGGGGGGCTTTCGGAAGCTGAATGACCCTGTTCCCGGCTTTCGGCCCGGCCGCCTGGGCTTTGCGGCTCGCTTGCCCTTGGAGAACGGAGCGGCCTGGCGCTTTCCCGCTCGCTGAGCCTCGGCGAGTTGCTTCTGTAACTCTCGGATCGTCGCCATCTGCCGCGCAACTTGCATTTGCAGCCGGTTGACCGCGGACGTCAGTTCGTCGCGTTCAGAGGGAGAAAGGTCTTTGTCCGTACACATAGCCGCAGTATAAGAATATGCTCGGCCCGACGCAATCCCACGAGAATGCCGCTAATCAATTACGATTATAGGCACGACACTGGGCCTCGTATCAGGTTATGTCGGGGGATTCGCAGATGAACTCATAATGCGCTTTGTGGATATATCTCTGGCGATTCCGGTAATTATGATCGCCCTGATTGTAGTGGTGATTTTCGGTCAGGGCTTTGGGATAATCGTCGGCGTACTGGTGCTATTCACATGGACTGGATACACTCGACAGGTCAGGGCGCAGGTTCTGACCATACGAGAGTTGGACTATGTAGCCTTGGCGAAAGTGGCCGGAGCGTCACATTTCAGGATATTGTTCAGACATATCTTCCCCGGTGTGGTCCATATCTTGATAGTAATAGCCTCTCTGAATGTTGGTAGCGTAATCCTCGCTGAATCGGTGTTGAGTTTTTTGGGTGCAGGCATCCCACCCCCTACGCCCGCGTGGGGCGCGATGGTATCTTCGGGCAGAGACTTTCTAACCGATGCATGGTGGGTTGCATTCTTCCCGGGTCTAGCTATATTACTGACCGTTATGGCGATGAACTTCCTGGGAGACTGGATCAGGGACAGACTTGACCCCAGACTCAGACAGATAGACTGAGCGCAACGGTCATTTGACGGCCTAACAGGGTGCCTGATAGAAGCAGGACGGGTTCAAATATCTGTCTGCAATCTGAACGGCTATGTTGGCGACACAACTCCCTGACCCCAGAGTAATCAGGGCTGCCCAAACAAGCGCAATGATTCGACTCAGTGGGACACCTGAGCGTATATTTTGGAATACGGGGCTCACTCTGATGTTATCGAATACTCCCAGTCGTTGCACCATCAGAAAGTAAGCGGCTCCTGGCATCGCAGCCAATATCCACAGAATCTGGGATTGCGAGTTGGCGTTGTCAGGACCCGGCCATAGCTTTGAATCAATCGGCAAACGGTCGGTCAGGCCAATATAGACCGACAAAACGAAAAGCAGACAGGCCAACACGCCCAGAGATACAGAAACGGAAATCAGAGTCAGCCTTTTCACCTTTTACCGCCCCCTGCATCCCATGTACGGTTAGATTCGGTTGTCTTTCAAGCCAGAATAATCAGGCGCGACTCATTGGCGTATATCATCCAATGGGCTTGGGATGGTACATGGTACCCGTAACACACAGACAGACTATCTTGTCCAGGTTTGTATGAGAGCTGTGCGCTAACGCAGGCCCGGCAGGAGATGGACGGTCATGCGGGATGATTCGGTGTCAACGTCCAGCACGACGTTCCTGATAGCAGGCAGAAGCAGGTCGCGCTCGTTGGGTTTGCGGACTATGTAAACATCGTTGCCGGGTGTCTCGATTATCTCGGCGATTTGTCCCAGATAATCGTCTTCGTCGGTGAAGACGTCCATGTCCACTAGCTGGAAATGGTAGTAGGTGTTCTCCGGCAGCGCGGCAAGGTCATGTTCGGGAACGGTGAGCAGAGCGCCTCTGAGAGACTCGGCAGCGGTTCTGTCCGGGACGCAGGCGAGAAGAACGACATAGCCCGCCTTGTTCCTGCGCGCGGAAGTGACTGTCGTGGAGACGCCGTCCAGGTAGAGGATGGAACCCGGCTCGAAACGCTCGGTTGAATTGGTCTGAGGCTGCACTTTGAGGTGACCGCGGATTCCCCAAGCGCCAGTAACTTGCCCAACGACAACATGGTCGTGGGGCGGCTCGAAGAGCTTTGAGGGCCCGCTGGGCTTGCGCTCGATGTTCAGACTATCTCCAAGGTGGCATGAGCGCCCTGTTTTACGGCAGCTACCCTTAACAGGACTCTCATAGACTGCGCGACCCGCCCCTGGCGGCCTATAACCTTGCCCTTGTCTTCGGGGGCAACTTCAAGCCTCAGAATGATGCGGCCATCCTCGTCTTCTTCCTCGGTTATTCTAACCTCGTCGGGTTGGGAGGTTATGGACCTGGCTATGAATTCGACGAGTTCTTTCATTCCTCTTTGACTCTCTCCAATGTGCCCAGGGTTCTGAGCAACTGTTTAACGGCGTCCGAGGGCTGAGCGCCCTGGCGGATCCACTTGAGCGCCTTTTCTTCGTCTATGGACAGCGTGGGCGGATCGGTTCTGGGGTTGTAATGGCCCAGATGGTCCACAAAGGCACCGTCACGCGCCGCTCTCGCATCGGCGACGACCACCCTGTAACTCGGCTGATTTCGTGATCCGGTTCTTCTGAGTCGGATTTTGAGCATCTATATTACTCTCGAATTCTATTTCATGTATTGGCAGATTTTATATATGGGGTCGAGGGTTGTCAAAACGACGCCGACATTCGGTATCCGGTCCGGGAGGCCTGAACTCTGGGATAAACGACCACGAATGCGCGACCCTGCCGCAGGCTATATAACACGGCACGGCCTCGTCTCGTCAGGCTAAGAGTTCAGGGCCCGGCTGAGCTGGCTCATTATGCGCGACTTGCGCCGAGCGGCGTTATTCGGATGCAGCGCGCCCTTGGCCGCCGCCTTGTCCAGCGCTACAACCGCGTTGCGGACAGACTGCTCTGCGGCCTCGATATTGCCTTCGGATATATTCTGTCGAGCCGCCCTGACGAACGTTCGGGCGCGGGTTCGCAACGGGTTTTTGCGCTCATAGCGACTTTGGGCTGCTCTATCTGACTTGGCTGCTGGCAATTAGATCACTCCATTTGGATGATTGGTCGAACAAGACCCTATTCTAGCACGTTTGGGGTCATATTATAAATTGCTGCGGGTAACACTGGTAACGCCGTTCACCGACTCGAGCTTGAAGAAGAGTCGGCTCAGTTGATCTATGCCGCTGACGTGAACGGTGAGGGTTATGATAGACACGTTATCGTACTCTTCGGATACGCAGGAAGCTATGTTCACATTCTCGCCCGAAACCAGCGACGTAACATCCCTAAGCAGTCCGACGCGGTCCATGGACCTGACCTGAATTCTAACCGGGTATTTGACTTCGGTCTTGCCCCAGCTGACGGAAACGAGCCGCTCCGGTTCGTCCTCGTTGATGATATTAGGACAGTTTCGCCGGTGGACGGTGACACCCTTGACTCGAGTGATGTAGCCGATAATTTCATCTCCGCTGATCGGGTTGCAGCAGCGCGCCATCGAAGTAAGCAGATCGCCCACGCCCAGCACCTGTATTCCCGCGCTCGGACTTATGGGCAGACCCAGTTCCTGCTGGTGTCGCACCTCGGCCTCGGCCTCTTCCTCGCGTGAACTGAGCTTGTTGACCACCTGCGCCACGGAAAGAGACCCGTCTCCAAGAGCGGCCAGGAAATTATCCACGCTGGCTATGCCCATTATAGCGGCCACCCGCTCGTCCTGAAGCCTGGTCAGGCGGCGTATATGACGCTGGTAGAGATCTCGGCCTCGCTGAATGTTGACCGAGCGTTCCTGTCGTCTGAACCACTGACGCACCTTCGCCCTCGCGGATGCGGTCCTGACGTAGCCCAGATTCTCGTTCAGCCAATCGAGACTGGGGCCCCTGACCGTTTTGGAAGTAAGAATCTGGCAGGTATCGCCGTTCTTCAGTTGATATGTGAGCGGAACCAGCTTGCCGTTGACCTTGGCCCCGATGCAGCGGAATATCAGGTCGGTGTGAATGGAGAAGGCAAAGTCCAGCGGGGTCGAACCCTCCGGCAGTTCCTTCAACTCGCCAATAGGCGTATAGATGAAAACCTGGTTCTGGAATATATCGGTGCGGATGGAGCCGACAAAATCCTCGGAGATGTCGCGCTGCCACTCGATAACCTGCCGCACCCTGACCATCTTCTGTTCAAAAGATTCGTCTGCCGGCCTGCCCTCTTTGTACAGCCAGTGCGCCGCGACGCCGTATTCGGCCAGTTGGTGCATTTCCTGAGTGCGTATCTGTATCTCCACCGGGTGGCCGTCCTCGGCAATGACGGTGGTGTGGATGGACTGGTACAGGTTGTCCTTGGGGTTGGCAATGTAGTCGTCGAACTCGCCGGGCACCGGACGCCAGTGAGTGTGAATGATTCCAAGAGCGGTGTAGCAGTCCTGTACGCTGTTCACCAGCACGCGCAGCGCGAACAGGTCGTGTATGTCGTCCAGGGTCTTGTTCTGCGATACGTACCTGGCAATCTTGTTGTGAATAGAGTAGATGTGCTTGGGCCTACCAGCGACATCCGCGCTGATCTGCGCCTCGTCCATCTGTTTCTGAAGAATATCCCTGGCGTTCAGAATATATGCCTCGCGCTCCGTGCGCTTGGAGTTGAGCCTGCGGGATATGTCTTTGTATTCCTGCGGGTTGATCTGCTGGAAAGACAGGTCCTCCAACTGCCACTTCATATCCCAGATTCCGAGTCGGTGGGCGAGCGGGGCGTATATGTGCAGGGTCTCCTGCGCCTTCTCGAAGCGCTTGGCGGGCGACAGGTATTGTATGGTTTTCATGTTGTGCAGGCGGTCGGCGAGCTTTATGAGAACGACCCGTATATCGCGGGCCATTGCCATCATCATCTTGCGAATCGTCTCAGCCTGGGTATGACCGGCCAGAGCGTCGGTGTTTCTGCCGGACGCCACAACCTCAGCCTCGGTGAGCTTGGTTACCCCGTCAACCAGGCGCGCTATATCCTCTCCGAACTGGTCGCGTATGTCCTGGACGAGGATGTCGTCGCTGTCCTCCACGACGTCGTGCAGGAGCGCGGCTGACAGCGCATCGGGATCGAGCTTTAGATCGGCCAGTACCAGTGCGGTTTGAAGCGGATGTGTTATGAAAGGCTCGCCGGACTTGCGCATCTGTCCCCTGTGCGCGTCTTCGGCGTATATGTAGGCTTTCTCTACGACATCCAACCTGTGCGTCGGAATGTATTCCCGGGCTTTGGACATTAGGGTTTCAAGCATAATTGGCCCCTGTCTCGCAAGATAATATCTGAATTATAGTACACTCTTGGAAATATATCAGATGCGCAAGGAGCTAAGTTGTGCAATTTCAGACCCCTCGTGGAACTGTGGACATTCTTCCTGAAGATCAGAAGTACTGGGGCTTTGTGCGAAGCAAGGCCGAGGAAGTAGCCTCCAGGTTCGGTTTTCACAAAATAGATACACCAATGTTCGAGGACGCGCGCCTGTTTGAGCGCGGCGTCGGCTCGAACACCGACATAGTTGAAAAAGAGACCTACACATTCGAAGACAGGGGCGGAGACACCCTGACGCTTCGCGCCGAGGGAACCGCGCCCGTATGCCGCGCGTATCTTCAACACGGAATGCAGAACTTGCCCCAGCCGATAAGAGTGTTCTACATCTGTCCGGTGTTCAGATACGAACGACCACAGTCGGGACGATACAGGCAGCACACGCAGTTCGGGATAGAGGTTATCGGCGAGGCTGACGCGAGCGTGGACGCGGAAGTGATTGAAGTCGGCTGGCGATACCTCGAATCCGTTGGGCTGTCCGACCTCTCGCTGTCTATAAACTCAATCGGGGACAAGGCGTGCAGACCCCTATATATCGAAGAACTCCGGTCGTATTATGCCGGACACCACAACGAGGTCTGCGAAGACTGTCTCCGGCGTCTCGAACGCAACGCGCTGAGGCTTCTGGACTGCAAGAATGAGCAATGCCAGCCTCTGATCGAAAACGCACCAGTCAGTTCGGACCATCTGTGCGCCGAATGCCAGGAGCATTGGGACAGTCTGAGAGCCTACCTGACCGCGATAGGGCTGGAATATCACGTGGAACGTCGTCTGGTGCGCGGGCTGGACTACTATTCGCGCACGGTGTTCGAGATTGCGCCGCCCGAAGAGGGTCGTATGGTTACGATAGTGGGCGGCGGACGCTATGACGGCTTGATAGAGGAACTGGGTGGTCGCCCAACGCCCGGCATCGGATACGGCATGGGACTCGAACGGGTCATACAGAACATTCAACGCCAGAATGTGTCCGTTCCCGACGAGCGCGAGGTCTCGGCTCTGGTGGTGCATCTTGGCGACGCGGCCAAGAGCGCGGGCATGAGAATAGCGTCCGAACTTCGGCGGGCGGGGGTATCGGCATCGCTCGCTCCACCGCGCGGAATGAGGTCGCAGCTGCGCTACGCCTCGAATACGGGCGCGACCCATGCTGTCATTATCGGCGACAACGAGCTTGCGAAGGGTGTGGCGACGCTGCGCGACCTCGACAACAGCAGCCAGTCCGAGGTGGCTCTGGACAGCCTGGTAGAGGCTTTAGGAGAGAATCCTCTGGGCAGGCGAAATGTAAGTTCACAAAAGCCAGGTTCTTGAATTGGTTACGGGCTGGTTATCCTTGCTTCAATGCGCGAAAGTTCCCCGAAAGTCGCAATCAATTCTTTACCCATGGGCGCGATTGCCGTTGCTCCGAGAATCGTCACCTGACCGGCTCCCAGGCCAATCCCCCTCTGAGATAAACCATTGGCCAACCAGACCAGGACATCCAGAGGCTCACGCCGCATCTCGGGAGGCCTACTTGGGACGGGAGAGCCGTCAACGGTTAGTTCAACTTTAAGGTCACGCAGAGACAGTTCCCGCCAGTCCTCAATATCGTCGCCGACGACCACGCCAAGGCAACCGGCATTGTATGCATACTGTTGAAGAAAATCAGTCTCAATTTGCGTATTAAGTCTTTCGCCCGAAAAACGCGTACCGCCGATTTCGAATGCAGGCACAAGCGCGACATGTTCTGCCAATTCATCGGAATTGTAAGCCGCAGATCGAGCCGGAAGATCAGTTAGCAACCTGAAGCCTAGCTCGGCCTCAACGATTACATTTGCATGACCGTATTGATTCTCAGGCAGCGCCGCGGGACTCCTGAGAAGGTTCGGTTCAAAAATGCGCCCAACAAGTTCGCCGCCTACTTTCCATCCAACCACGTTCTGCCCAATGAGCTTCGCCAACTCGTCCTGGATGGCGACTGCCGTTTCCAGGTCTTGGGGACAGTCTTCTCCAGTAAGGCGTTCAATTATCTTGTTCTCCTGCCAACTCTTCGCTAGTTTTCCAGCGGCTTGAGCAATTGGATCCGGTGTCATAAGTGTTACCTCTCAATATATTGATTCATGACAATTGGCCACGCGCTGATCGCTATGGCATCAGCCACTTATTAAATGGCAGGGTCTTTTCGTAGTCGGCGTTGTCGCGGTTTCGTCAGCGGCGTCCCTATGGATTCCCGCGAAAGCGGGAATGACGGTGGGGAATCCGAGGGTAACTTCGCAAAGGCCCTTATTAAATGGAAAGGACAGTCGGTGAGTGATATGCATTACTCTATTAATCGCCGCGGCCACCTGTGACCGGCAGCGTGATCCCACTGATGTATCCTGCCTCATCGGAGACCAGAAAGGCCACCGCATCGCCGATGTCGCGCGGCTGGCCGATGCGCTGGAGGGGAATAGCCTTGACTCTCTCCCTTATTTCCTCGTCGGTATTGGTGCCGCGCTGACCTGGCGACTCGATCATCCCCGGGGCGATGGCGTTCACGCGGATGCCCATCGCTCCTACCTCGTGGGCGAGATCACGCGTCAACGCGACAACGCCCGCCTTCGCGGCGGCGTACGGCACGTGGGGAATCGTGTAGCGAAACGCGGCGCCTGACGCGAGGTTCACGATCGCTCCCGTGTTGCGCTTGCGCATCTCCTCCACCACTCGCTTGCAGCAGAGGAACGTGCCTTTCAAGTTGACGCCGAGCACCGCATCGTAATCGGCTTCGGTCTGTTCCGAGTTGTGCTTCTTGATAACCAGCCCGGCATTGTTGACCAGGATGTCGATCTGCCCGAACCGTTCGAGCGTTGCGCGCACCATGTGGTCCACCGAGCTCGCCTTGGTCACGTCGGTCTGGACACCCAACGCCTGCGCCCCTACCTCTTCGATCTTGGCTATCGCCGCGGGAATGCGCTCCTCCACCAACTCGGCCAGCACCACGTTGGCGCCCGCCCGGGCCAGGCTCAGACTCACTCCCAGGCCGATCCCCTGGACCCCTCCGGTCACGATTGCGACCCGTCCGTCTAGGTTAATCATGTGATTCCCTCCTCTGCGTTTGGACTGGTTCTGTTGATATTCGATGATTCAGCCTGGTTTAAGGCTTTGCATTTGGACTCAGCTTTCCAGACTGGCGACGTAGTAGCGACATTGGCTACACTCCGCACTCTTGGATTGCCGAGCGGCGAGCCTCTTCGAGGGTTCCCGCTTTCGCGGGAATGACGAGAAATGTCAACACAGCCTAATCAAACGCCGCAATGATCTCGCCCGCATCGCCATAGCGTATAACGACCTCCGTGCCCGCCGTCGCCTCCACGGGGACATGCGGGCTTCCGGTGGAGATGACCTGGCCGGCGCGAAAGCCCAGACCGCGTTGCGACAAGTCGTTGGCGCCCCATTGCAAGGCGGAGATCAGTTCGTCGAAACTGCAGCGGAATTCGCGCGGATGGGTCAAGCTGTCAAGGTGTCGGCCCCTGTAGGTGGTCTCCTGAACGTGTTTGCCGTCAACGTACACCTCGACCGGCAGCGTGGCCAGGTCGAGGGTCTGCCAGCCCGCAAGCGCATCGCCGATGACATAAGCGCCCGCAGAGGCGTTGTCGGCATTGCCCAGTAACAAGTTCAACTCGAAAGGATGCGCGCTCCAGCGGGAATCGACCGCATCAATGGTCATGACGACGTCGGCGACGGCATCGCGTACCTCAGCTTCGCTGTAGGCCTGTTCGCGGGGCGGCAGGTCGCGGCCCAGGCGAAAGGCAAACTCCCCTTCGATCATTGGGGCGTGGCGAAAATCGGCCATCCGGAAGCGCGCCGGGCTGTGTTGGGTAAAATTACGGTATTCGCGGCCAAAATGCGCCGGATGGTCCACATCGAATCGCTGCATTGCCCCTCGGCTGGTACTGCCTATTTTCCAACCCGCCAATTCAAAGCCCAAGCGCTCATCGAGCGCGTCCTGGACCTGAAAAGCCTCCTGCCAGTTTGCCGGCAATAACTCTTCGGCCAGTTCGGACACGGCGCCGCCGCTGCGGTAGGCCTCGGCCAAGGCATCGGCGACTGCATCTATCTTGCTCTGGTTCATGTCTTGCTCTCCTATAACTGACATTTCCCAGAAGGTTTCCTTGCCCTAAGTCCTCATGGCAATCCAATCTACCTGAGATTCAGTTCTTTATAGCCGTTTTCCGCCACTTCCTCACAGCGCCTTCTGTACAATGGTTGACCCCCATAGTACTGGGTTGTGATCCGGGTTTGCCTACCTTCCAGATTGATGTTGATGCCGGTGAACCACGAATCAACCTGGCTCCTCAGCAAGTCCCTGGCGTGTTCCACTACAGTCTCATGCCAGCCCCTTTGGGCTTCCAAGCTGGCTTCGGCTCGCGTGAGGCCGCGTTCATTCATGAACCTTATGACATCCGTTATCCACTCCACGCCGTATTCGATGCTGCGCGGATGGTTCCCCGTCCATGCGTGGGGTCCTGTAATCATGAACAGATTAGGGAAGCCATTGACCAGCATCCCTAGAAAGGTCGCCAAATCTTCTTTCCATTGGTCTTTCAATTTCCGCTGATTGGCGCCGCGGATATCTATCTTGTTGAAACTGCCGACTACCGCGTCGAACCCAGTGGCATAGATTATGAAGTCGAACTCGAACTCCCTGTCGGTGGTCAAAATGCCGTTCTGAGTGACTCTCAGAATAGGAGTCTCGCTAATGTCTATGAGTTCGACATTTTCCTGGTTGTAGCGTTCATAGTAGTTGGTTTCCAGAGGCACGCGCCTGGTCCCAAATCCGTGATCTTTTGGAACTAGCTTTTCCGCTACCAGGGGATCGTTGACACGCGCTCGTATTTTGTCGGCCAGAAAGTCGGATATGGCTTTGTTGGCCTTGGGGTCGGTAGAGATATCTTTGAAATTGCCTTGCCAGATCCCAAAGCCCCGGCTGGCGTACAGTCGCTCCCAGAATTGATATCGTTCTTCCTCGGTCACTTCAAAGGCGTTTCTGGGATCGGCATTATGTATGAATCCGGCTGGAGTTTGGGCACACACGTCAAACATCTCGCGATAGCCGGCCCTGATGGCTTTCATCTCATCCGGCTCTATCTTCGAGTTGTGAAGAGGAGCGCACCACTCCGGTCGAAGCTGGAAGACAGTGAGATGACCGACATCTTTGGATACTTCCTGGATTGTCTGTACTCCTGTAGCCCCGGTTCCGATAACCGCCACCCTTTTGCCTGTGAACTTTACGGGAGTGTGAGGCCATCGAGAGGTGTGAAAGGATTGTCCTCCAAAAGATTCGATACCCTCAATTCTTGGTAGAGTGGGTTCAGAGAGATTTCCAACGGCCGTAATCAAGAACCTGCTTCTGTAGATACTCCCATCCCCCAATTGGATTTCCCAACTCCGAGTATCATCATCATAGACAGCGGATTTGACTTCGCTAGAGAATTGAGTATCTTTCAGCAGGTCGAATTTATCGGCTACGTGTTGCAGATATCGCAGAGTCTCGGGCTGTGCCGCGAAATGTTCGGACCAGTCCCACTCGTCGAGCAGCTCCTGGGAAAACGAATATGCGTAAGAGTAGCTTTCAGAATCGAACCGGGCGCCGGGGTAGCGATTCCAATACCAAGTGCCTCCCACTCCTGTCCCTCTTTCGAAGACGCGGACCGTCATACCCAATTCCCGCAGTCTATACAACTCGTACAGGCCCGCAATCCCGGCCCCTACGACGATTGCATCGTAATCGAGATCTGTATTCGATACGACCATACTTCTAACTAACCTCGGCATATGTGCGGTCGCGTCCATCCCCACTCCTGTACTCCGGCCTTTCGACGGGCTCCCGTCACGGCGGACCGACACCGTCAATGGTCGGGGTTACATCGTGCCCCTCAGCCTGGGATCAAGGGCGTCACGCAGACCGTCTCCGAAGAGATTGAAGGACAGAACGGTGAGAGTGATCATGAACCCGGGAAACGTGACCATCCACCATAGCGGAATAAATGACTGCATCGTGGACTCACTCAGCATTTTGCCCCATGTTGGAGTTGGAGGGGCAATCCCCAGCCCCAGGAAGCTGAGGGAGGCTTCCGTAATGATTATTCCCCCTATGTTCACCGTAATCAATACTATTAGGACAGCTCCGCACTGGGGGAATACATGTCTCCAGATAATCCTCATCTGAGAAGTCCCGACGCTTCTGGCGGCTTCCACGTACATGGTCTGTTTTACTGACAAAGCCACCGATCTCACAACCCGCTCGACGGCTCCGACGCGGGTAATCGCTAAGGCCAGGATAAGTTGTAAAAAACCGTCGCCGAATACCAGGATCATCAGATAGGCAAGGATCAAGCCCGGCAGGGAGAGAAGTATCTCGATGAATCGTTCGCTGATGAGGTCTGTTTTTCCTCCCAGGTAGCCGCTCATGAGACCCCATACCGCGCCGACGATCGTCCCCAGGAGGAGAGCGGAGCCTGCTATAAACAGCGACACTCCGCCCCCATGGACTAGTCTCGACGTTAGGTCTCTGCCTAATAGATCGGTCCCCGTCCAGTACTCTGCGCTAGGGGGAGATGCCAAATTGTCGTAATCAGCCAACAAGGGTTCAATGGGAAGTACAAGAGGGCCACCGAATGACACAATCACGATTGCCAGGCTGACCACGCCCCAGAAGGTGTGCCAGGGGCGCATCCGCGCAAAGGCTATTACGTTACTCGAGATTCTGGAGAAGACCGTTCTAGGCGCCCTGGAGGCGAGTGTTGATTCCATTCAGTCCGAAACCCTTCGCCTTCTCAGAGGCAGCATTCTTTGACAATCAAGTATGAGATTGAGACCTTCGCATAACTCCCTCTCCCTTGAGGGCTCATAGGGGTAGGCAAATGCGCGGTCAGCTATGAATTTCAATCAACAGGCCCCCTCTCCCTCAGGGAGAGGGTTGGGGTGAGGGTGAAAATGGATTGATCGCAAGCTACCGCGCACTATGTATGTCCCCCTGGGTTCAGGCGTGCGCCGGAATGACGGACTTATGCAATCTTCTCATGAGACTATCCAAGCCTGATTCGAGGATCGATCCAGCCATACAATAGATCGACGAGCAAATTCGCAAGGACGAATACGATCCCATATACCAGGACGAGGCTCTGTACTGTGGTCATGTCTCGCAATATGGCAGCATCGGACATGGACCTTCCCAAGCCAGGGGTTTGGAATGCAACTTCAACGGCCACTGATCCGCCTAACGCGAATCCCAGCATGACACCGCTTAGTGTCAGTACAGGCATCAACGCGTTGGGCAGTGCGTGACGAACGATTGTTACGCCCTCTCTCATCCCCTTCGACCTGGCCGTTCTCACGTAGTCCTCTCTCAGCACCTCGAAGAGAGAAGACCGGGCCATGCGAGCAATAATAGCGGCCATCGCCACGCCCATCACGACAGCGGGGAAGGCAACAATCTGAAAGTTAGTCCACGGGTCCTCCCATAAAGGCACGCCGACGCGGGGGGGAGCATAACCCCAATAGGTGACTGTTGAAAGCAAGATCAGCAGCGCCAGCCAGAAACCGGGTATCGCCAGAAACAACACGGTCGTGAAGCTGGTGACCATATCCAAAACAGTGCCTGGTCTTATGGCGCTTATTATGCCGACCGGCAGGCCTATGATCCAGGAAATCGCAACCGCGATTATCCCTATCTCGGCGCTTGTGATGCCTCTGTTCTTGATAGTATTGATTACCGGGGCCTTGGCGCCAAACATGGCGTTGCCAAATGAACCGGTCAAGACATCTCCCATCCAGTCCGCATATTGCACTGCTAATGGACGGTCGAGACCGAGGTCCTTTCTAATCAGGGCTATTTCTTCATCGGACATAGCCGTCATTTGTCGCGGGTCCAAATATGCCACTAAAGGGTCGCCCGGCAAGACGCGCATGATCGCGAATATCATCATGGTCAGCCCGATCAATGTGGGAACCGCCAGCAGTAATCTTCTTGTTACATACTTCTGCAAGACCCGGCTCCGATGCCCTTATTAGCCAGTGTGGGGTAGGGTCAAAGACCCTACCCCACACTATATTCCAGCAACCCGATCCTTATTCCCTTACCTGTCCAACCAGACGTAGTCCCACTTACCGCCCATATAGGCTCCGGTGTAAGAGCACTCATCGCACCGGTATCCTTTGAAATCTTTCGACCACCATTCATGGTTAACGTAGCCCATGGACAACGGAAGGTGCGGCATATTATCCACTAAGAGATCAAACAATCTCTTGGAAACCTCCATCCGGGTCTCGGGAGTGGAATTTCCCAATTCCACTAACAGGTCGTCGAACCCCGGCATGTTGGCCCCACTCCTGTTCATGCCGCCAGGTTTTCCATCAATATATCCAAGGGTGTACGCCAACCACTCCTCCGGGTAGGGATTGTGCATGGGGAAATACATTTCAGCGCCCATGTCGTATTCCCTGTCGTGGAACTTCTGGTGGTATGAACCCATCTCGTTTATTGAGATCACTGAATCAATGTCCAGGTTCTCCTTCAACTGAGCCTGATAGCTTTGGACCACAAGTTCAAAGCCTGGGTCTTCCATAGTGATGATGGTTAGAGTCGGGACATCTGCGCCACTGGCATAGCCTGCGGCGGCCATAAGCTCCTTGGCTTCGGCAAGATCTTCCGGTGTCGGGCTTCTGAAATACTTCGTCTCATCAAGCTCAGGTTTAGTTAACGAATAATTACCCAATTCTGGGCTGTATGGCCAAAATCCCCCATGATACTCTAGTTGGAAGTACGGCACCATAACCTTGCGGACTATGTTTACGTCTAGACCAAGCGCAATCGCCCTGCGCATGTTCTTATCACTCAACGGCCCAGTTACGTTGTTCAATGCAACCCCAGCCGCATCGGGTATTGTGTGATAGCCATGATTAAGGCCCGGGTGCGTGGCAAGAGGTCCGTTCGGATCGTTGCTATCGGCAGGTGTAATGAACATGGACCAATCAACCTGACCAGTCAATACAGACGCAGTTAAGGCTGTCGAATTGTTCTTTCCCCAGATGAAGTGAATCCCATCCAGATAAGGAGCGTTTGGGTTCCAGTAGTTGGGATTGGCCTCCGTGAGCACTCTGTCATCATTTATCTCCGTCATAATGAAAGGCCCTGAGCCGCTAGACTCCACGGGGCTCACCTCATGGAAGCGGCCATTATGTTTGGTGAGCTCGGCATCGTCGGCGACCTTGAGGTACTGCGAGCTCCATCCCGTCATCAACCACTGCAGCGGTTTCACGTCGGCCTCAGGTATTGTGGCTACTAGCGTGTAGGCATCGGGCGTACTGAGTCCGGCGGGGGCGAGTCCTCCCGATGACATCGTGCCTCCGATTGGACTTCTCCCACCCTCATGGTAGCTCGTCGGGTCGATAGCGCGAATGATACTGGCCTTTACATCCTCTGAGGTTAGTTCGGAACCGTTGTGGAACTTCACTCCCTCTCGGAGGTGGAAAGTGTATGTCGAGAGATCGTCCGTGACCTGCCAGGCATGGGCAAGATCGGGAACAACCTCTGAGGAGGGATTCCTGGCGTCCTTAACCAATAGCTGGTCATACACCAGGCTCATCCAATTCTGGCGGGTATTCGACGTCGAAGAAAAGATATCGTAGCTGCCTGCCGGCCCGTGTTGATGGATGCGGGCTATCCCCCCACGCTTGGCATTTGGGCTGGTGGCGGCCATGTAGAAATGCATCTCAGCCGGGCTGGGCGTCGCGATGACGACCTGCCTGTCGATTACTTCCACCACCACGGTCTCACCGGGCACCTCCACTGTCTTGACGACCTCCTTCTCCACCACCACGGTCTGGCCGGGCACCTCCACTGTCTTGACGACCTCTTTGATGACGGTCTGTCCGGGGACCTCGACGGTCTTTACGACTTCCTTCTCGATGACCACGGTCTCGCCGGGGACCTCCACTGTTTCCGCGCTGCAGCCTGCGGCGAGAACCAGAAGCATGGCCGCCGCCGCCGCCGCGACAACTAACCAGCGATGTGACAAAGCGTTACTCATTTTTGCCTCCCATAATAAGCTTAGGTCGGTTCTGACAGTCCTGAATCGGGTACAGTCATGAATGATATTGCGGGAATGATATTGCGCCCCCCCCCTTTATGTCAACCCCCATCGGCTCACATCAGCAATTCCAAATATGGCAACTCTGTCAGCCAGCGATTCATCCTGGCACCGCTGCAATGACACTGGCGGTCAATAGAATAAGAGACGCCAGGATGTTGCCAGAAGGTTGCCAGGATGCTGAAAGTAGCAGGCAGCGCGCTAAGGCGCGGTTCGTGGCATTTGACATCTTCAGAATGCCCACATATAGTCTGTGCTATCTCAGGAGAGCATGGTCATGCAAGCGCTGAATTCCATCGGGGAAATATCGGCCAGTACCAATAGGATCGGAGGATTCCAATGTCTCTCAATGACAAAGTCGCGCTGGTTACAGGCGCGGCCCAGGGAATGGGCAGGGCCATCGCCATACGACTCGCCAATGAAGGCGCAAGCGTAGTGGCCACTGACATAAACGGCAAGCTGGCTGAACAAACCAGTATTGACATCAGAGAACTTGGTCGTGAAGCCATCTCAGTCGAGGCCGACATAGGCGACATTGACGACATAAACCGCGTTGTCGATGAGACGTTAGATGCATTCGACCGCATAGACATACTTGTGAACAACGCCGGAGTTACTCGTCACGCGGACATTATGGACTTGACCGTGGAAGACTGGGACAGAATCCACCGCGTCAACGCAAGGGGCGTTTTCTTCTGCCTTCAACGAGTCGCCCGGGAGATGATTGACGGCGGTCACGGAGGCAGAATCATCAATATCGCGTCAATCGCAGGCAAGGGTTACTCGGGTACTTCCAACGTCGCCTACGCTGCCAGCAAAGGGGCCGTAGTCGTCATGACCCAGATAGCGGCCCACCAGCTTGGAGGATATGACATCAACGTGAACTCTATCTGTCCCGGCGCAACCCGCACTGCGATGGGCCAGGCTACTATAGCTCAGAGGTCACAGGAGCTTGGCATCCCTCTGGATGAGCTGGAAGAGCGCAGGAACGCGGTAATCCCGATCGGTCGAGCAAACGAGCCTGAAGATATAGCAGACATGGCGGCGTTTTTGGCCGGCCCCGGTTCACGCAACATTACGGGCCAGGCATTCAACGTGGACGGCGGCTTGGTAATGCACTGAACACTTCTTGAGGCGAGCCTGTAAGTCCGAGGCGGAATGCTGGAAGGTTCGGCAAGATAGCTATTTTGCGGAATCTGCGCCCCAAAAGAGCGCGTGCGATGGGTGGACTCTCGGCATTCAGATACTTCATCACGGCGTCTGTGTGCATACCCAGTTACCGAGCTATTCTGCGAATAGACAGTCCCTTGTGCTTCGCCTTCTACACCTCTATCCATCTGGCCGTTTGTAGTGGCGTGGGCTTCCTGCGTCTCGGAGTCGCAGCTTTGCGAACTCTTTCAGTGCCATTGCGACTGGAGGTGGCAAAGGGCTTTTCGACATCGTGGGTGGCGTCCAGCGTCGCCAGTCGGTCCGTCCATATCTCACCAAACCCGTTGTTGAGGATATGAGAGACAGGCGTGTGGGAGAAGGATATAGAGCCGCTGCTGCGGTCGGATGTCGAAGGCGCGCTCAGTGCGCCAACCATCCCAGACGATTGCAAAAGACCCCCTCTCCCTCAAGGGAGAGGGTTGGGGTGAGGGTGTTTAGCTTCAATACCTTTCGTTGCCAGGGAATAGACAAGCAGGCAATAAGACTTATGCAATTCTCTCCCATCCTGGAGTGGCTTGACGAGATATATCCGGGCAGGTATGGCAGGTGTTCCAGTTGAGGACGCTGCAGAGACGGATGAGGGACTACAGGGCTCTTCACGGGCCCGACAGAGAGGCGTTCTTCGAGCAGGTCCATCCACCCGGTCAGGAGGCTCAGGTGGACTTCACCCACTGCTCGGAGTTGGGAATCAGCATAGCGGGCGAGTCTTTCAGGCATATGCTGTTCCACTTCGCGCTGAGCCACTCTGGCTGGAGCTACGCGGAGATATGCTTCGGAGAGACGTTCGCGGCGCTGGTGAAGGGTCTTCAGGGAGTGCTGTGGGCAGCTGGGTGTACCGCTGGTGGTGCGCACCGACAACCTGTCCGCCGCCACCCACGATCTGAAGGGCAGCCGGGGCCGAGTCCTGAACGCACGTTACAAAGCCGTTCTGGACCACTACGGGGTGGAGCACACCAGGACCAACTCGCGCTCCTCGCACGAGAACGGAGTGGTCGAACAGCGACACCACCGTATCAAGAACGTGCTGAAGCAGGCTCTCATACTGAGGGGAAGCCGAGACTTCGAGTCGGAGGACGAGTACAAGGCGTTCGTTCGCAGGATCGTTGACCGGCGCAACAGACCGATCAGGTCGAAGTTGGAGCGAGAGCGTTCCCACCTGCGTCCGCTTCCACCGGCGCCTGTTCCCGAGTACGTCAACTACCGGGCCAGGGTTCGCAGGTGGAGTACGATCAGGGTAGCCAACAGGACGTACTCTGTGCCCTCCAGACTGATAGGCATGGAGGTGGACGTCCGACTGTACTCAGACCAGATAGAGGTCCATTACAAGGGTCATCTAGTGGAGCGGATGGATCGTGCACACGGCGCCGGCGAGGCATGTATAGACTACCGCCACATCATCGGCTCCCTGGTTCGCAAGCCCGGAGCGTTCGCCAAGTATAGGTTCAGGGAGAGGATATTCCCGACTCAGACCTTCCGCCTGGCCTACGACGCGATGCGCGGATGGAGGGGAGATCGCGCCGACGTGGACTACGTTCGCATCCTTCACCTGGCTGCGACAACTATGGAGTCCGAGGTGGACAGGGCGCTGAGGAGGCTGCTGGAGTCCGGCCTGACCTTCGACTACGCGATGGTGCGTCAACTATCAGTTCTAGCGTCGCTGCCGATACCCGATCTTAAGCTGGTCGGGGTCGTGGACTTGGGTGTATATGACAGGCTGCTGGTGGGAGGCGCGAGATGATAACGGACGCGCACCCATCAAACGCTGTGGGAAAGAGGATCAGGGAGTTGTGCAGGGAGTTCAAGCTGCCCATACTGGCGTCGGAGACCGTATCCAGGTTCAATGAGGCCGGACACGCCGACGCCCTTGAGACCCTGGCAGAGGTAATGGAACAGGAGGCTGAGGACAGGCGTGTCAGACGGGTGGATCGTCTGAGGAGAGCGTCGAAGCTGCCGGCGGGCAAGACCTGGGACACCCCCGTTTTCACGAGGGCAGGCTCTTCGAGCACGACAGGACCTCGATCAAGCTCAGACAGCAGCTCAACGGACTCGCCGAGGGGGACTTCGTGGACAGGGGCGTCAACGCGCTGGCGTTCGGTATGCAGGGCACGGGCAAGACCCACGCCATGTGCGCCATCGGACACCGGCTGGTGGAGTCGAGCCGCTCCGTGCTGTTCATACCCGCATATCGGCTCGTGCAGGATATGCTCGCCGCCAATCGGGACCTTGAACTGCCGCGGATGCTTCGCAAGCTGGACAACTTCGACCTTCTGGTGATAGACGACCTGGGCTACCTGCCGCAGGGAGTCCAGGAGTCGGAGGTGCTGTTCACCCTGATAGCCGAGCGCTATGAGCGGCGATCACTTGGGATCACCTCGAACCTTGTGTTCAGTGAGTGGGAGAAGGTGTTCGCCAACCCGATGGCTACGGCTGCGGCGATAGACAGGATCGTTCACCACTCGGTCATACTGGAGTTCGTTCATGCCAAGCCCAACCACGCGGACGGCGTGGAAATCGGGCGGCAGGTGGGAACGCCAGGAACTCATCAGGTCCAGAATCACGCCGTCCTCCGGCAGCGTCTCCGCGAAATAACGTCCTATCGCGGCGATGGCCCGGTCATCTATATGCACAACCAGGCGAGGCTCCATATAGAAGAGCCGATCATCGGACTCGTCCATGCGACGAAAGAACTCGGGCGGGTATGTCGGTGCATCATCCATAAGCGTCCCGGCCAGCATACCGGCAATGGCGTCCTCGCGGAGCGTCGAACAGTGTCCTCGGTCCTGTCGCAACGCGCCAAAGCGCCAGATACAGTAACTCGCAGATCTCGGAACACCGCATCCTGCATATCGAAACTCCGGTTGCAATTGGGTAATTCAATTGATACCGTTCCCGATAACAGTATCAATTTTATGATAATTGGATACTACAGTATCAAACTCATAATAACTCGATACCGATACGGCCCAAAATAACAAACACCGCTGGGGCCTGACGTCGGAGATTTTAATACTATGCAGAGTCTGCTTAATAGTCCATGTGGGAAATTAGTCCCGACCATCGAAGGCCAAAGCGCATTCGTCCCCAATCTGTTGCCCCGGCAACTAGACCTGAGTTCGAAGCTATCATTTCTGCTTGAACAGGCGACGCTGGCTGTCGGAACTCTGGCTGGTGTAGGTGAGATTGCTCCCAATCCCAACTTGTTTATTCAGCCGTTTATCAAGCGGGAAGCTGTACTATCATCCAGAATCGAAGGAACCCAGGCATCCCTGCCGGATTTGTTCAGGCACGAGTCTGGCGGTCAGAGACATAACGACGACATTTTAGAGGTGGTCAATTATGTTACGGCCTTGGAGTATGGCATAAGCAGACTGGACCAGATTCCGATTTCGCTCAGGTTGGTCAACGAAGTCCATGAGCGGCTTTTGGCGGGAGTCAGGGGCGAAGAGAAGCGACCGGGCGAGTTGAGAGATGTACAGGTCTTTATAGGGCCACCCGACAGCTCAATCGCAGACGCGCGATTCATCCCGCCCCCACCCGGGTATGTGCGAGACCTGCTGTACGACTGGGAAAAGTTCGCAAATGAATCAATGTATATGCCGTCACTGGTGCGGTGCGCTCTGATGCACTACCAGATAGAGGCCATTCACCCATATCGGGACGGCAACGGGAGAATAGGACGCCTGTTGATTATTCTGTTTCTTCACGCGCAAAAGCTACTCCCGATTCCTCTGTTGTATATGAGCGCGTATTTCGAGCGCGACCGCCAGAGATACTATAACGAATTACTCAATGTGAGCATTGGATGTGACTGGGAGCGGTGGCTAGATTACTTCCTGACCGGAGTGGTTCAAGAGTCGCGCGACGTACTTATGAGACTCAGGCGAGTGAGGGAACTTCACGCCCATTATCGAGATGTCTTGAGCGTGGAGCGTGTCGCTGGGAGTACCCTGAATCTGCTGGACGCGCTGTTCGACAACCCATTTATGACGGTCCCGCGCGCTGCGAATACGCTGGACATGACACAGGCTGGCGCACGGCGAGTGTTGGACAGGCTGGTTGACGCCGGAATCGTAGAACGCATTGATGACACATGGCCACGTCTGTACGTAGCGCGAAGGATTTTGGAGGAAATCGAGCGTCCGATTGAGCATCTGGACGATTAGTGTCCCTTGCCGCCCAGCTTGTTCAGGCTCATTCACCTGCCCGCACCCGCGCCGCGCCGCGCCCTTGACCAATACCAGCAGGCGCGGGCCCTTTCAGGAACGACGCCACCGCGCCCACAAGCAGAAGACAGCCCATCCCCAGGTACAGCATATTCATCCCCGACACGAACGATCCGAGCAAGCCAGCATCCTCGCCGCCGCTCACATTGCCCAAATCGGGCGCGTAGCCCATCGAGACCATTGTGGATGTCACCACCGCCGTCGCCACCGCGATAGAAGTCACGTTCGCCGAGTTCCGAACCAGGCTCAGCAGCGCGGACACGACGCCGTGCCGGTTGCCCGCCGCCGCGGAGAATATCGAGGCCGAGTTTGGCGAACCGAACAGCCCCGTTCCCGCGCTCTGAACCACCAGCGCGCCGATTATGATCGGCAGCGGTGTCGTCTCCGACACCCGCGAAATCGTGAAGATTCCCACCGACGCCAGTATCAGTCCCGCCACGTTGAACGCCCGGTAGCCGTAGCGGTCGGACAGTCGCCCCGCTATTGGCCCCATTATCGTCATCGTGACAGCGGTCGGCAGCATTATAAATCCCACCTGACCCGGATTGTAGCCCAACACCCCCTGGAGATAGAACGGCATCATAAATCTAATCGAACCTGTACTGAGGAACGACATGAAACTCGCCAGCACTCCCAGCGAGAAGACCCGACGCCTGAACAGCCCCAGGTCCAGCATCGGCGTAGGCGCGCGCTGTTCCCACAGAATGAATCCCGCCACCAGCGCGATCACCGACGCTCCCGCGAACAAAATCATGGGGGAAGTCCACCCCAGCCGGTAGCCGTTGGTCATCAGCATCAGGAACGTCACCAGCGCGGCGGTGGACAACGCTGCCCCGGGCCAGTCGAACCGCGTGCCGCGCGCCTCTCTGAAGAACAATTTCGAGTCCATCAACATAAGCGCGCCGATCAGCGCAATTGAGGCCATCGGCAGATTCACCAGGAACACCCATCGCCAGCCCAGAGTGCTGACAAGCAGACCGCCCACCACCGGCCCGACCATGCCGCCGGTGCCGATAACGCTCATATGCGATCCGATGCCCTTTCCTCGCTCCTCCTCAGGGAACACCGAGGTTATCATCGCCATGCCGGTGCCTTGCGTCATCGCCGCGCCCATCCCCTGAACCACGCGCGACATTACCAGCATCAGAACGCTCGAAGACGAGGCCGCGAACACCGACGCGCCCATCAGCAACAGCAGTCCGGCTATATACACCTGCTTGCGCCCAACCATGTCCGACAGCCGACCCATAGGAAGCAGCAGCGCGCTCACCGTGAGCGTCTGCGCGATTACCACCCACTGCACGGTCGGCAGATCGGTCTCGAAATAGCCCGCTATGGTCGGCAGCGCGACGTTGACCGTCCCAAACGTCATAACACCCGTGAACGACCCCAGCCCCACCGCGCCAAACACCCACCACTTGTAATGTGGGCTGCTCGAAAGAGATTTGCTGAGCAAGAACCGGCCTCGCGATAGTAAGGTCAGCGTAGTCTATCACACCTCGACCTGGCCACAGATAGCCTCCCCCGTCAGGGTCTTTCTAAAGTCAGACTAAGTTTCCCACATCACTACATATTCACTCCCTACTGTGCTACAATACACTCCAGAACTAAAAACTAAAAACTAAGAACTATAAACCCGAGGTTATCAATGACAACCCGTTCAACTGAAAAATATCCTCCCCAAAGCTAAACACTGGTGAATTCAGGTCAAATACAGGTGGGAAGTCACCAGCAAGACTCACCAGCGCCCACCAGCAGCCACCTGTTAGGGTCACCAGCACAACTATAAATCACACTATATGAAACCGCTCCAATCCGGCCCATTCGCCGCTGTTCGATCCGAATCGTTCACCCCGATTCATTCAGACTTTGCAAAGACCCTGCTCCCTCGTATCCAGGGCAGCGCCTTTTCAAAGTGGGAATAGTGGATTGAGACATATATTCAGATTTACAGTCGTGCCACCTCATGCCCACCCTGCTACAATATCAAACCACAAGACCCTGCAAACCGATAGTCATACGGGGAGGTCGGCGATGAAGTGGGTATCCGCGCTATCCGAACACAGGTTTCTCAAGTACGCCGTCGCCGAGTGCGCCCGTGAAATATCAGACGCTCTGGGCGAACGGAGACCCGATCTTGTCGTCGCGTTCGTGTCCGCGCACCACGCCGCCCGCTACGACGAGCTTCCATCACTCGTGCGCGAACTGTTCGGCGAGTGTGCGCTCGTAGGCTGCTCCGGCGGGGGTGTCATAGGCGCTGGGCGCGAGGTTGAAGAACGACCCGGCCTGTCTCTGACCGCCGCCGTCCTGCCCGATGTCAGCATCGTCGGCTTTCATATAGACAACAACGACCTGCCCGACGGCGACGCCCCGCCCTCTGCTTGGGAAGAACTCACCCGCGTTGCCGCCGCCGATGACCCGCAGTTTATGCTGCTGTCCGACCCGTTCAGCGTACAGGGCGAACACCTTCTCATGGGCTTCGACTACGCCTTTCCTCGCGGCGCGAAGATAGGCGGACTTGCCTCCGGCGGCCGGCAGCCCGGCTCCAACACCCTGTATCTCGGCGACCACGCATACGACTACGGAGCGGTCGGAATCGCCCTGCACGGCAATGTCGCCGTGGACACCATAGTCGCGCAGGGATGCCGTCCCATCGGACAGCGAATGCACATAACCGCGTGCGAACACAATATGCTGCGGGAGCTTGACGGCAGAGACACGTTCGAGGTTCTGCGCGAGACGTTCCAGCAGTTGAACGAGCGCGACCAGCAGCTTGCACAGCACTCCTTATTCCTCGGCGTGGTGATGGACGAGTTCAACGACGACCCGCAGCTTGGCGACTTCCTTATCAGGAACATTCTTGGCGTGGACGCGCGGCGCGGCGCGCTCGCCATCGGCGAGATACTCAAAGAGGGCCAGACCGTGCAGTTCCACCTGCGCGACGCCGAAACCTCGTCGCACGACCTCGACGCCATGCTAACCCAGTACTCCGCGGACGGAGTTCCCACCTCCGGCGCCGGAGCGCTGCTATTCCAGTGTCTCGGGCGCGGCGCGTACCTCTACGGACGCCCCGACCACGACACAGATATGTTCCGCGACAAAGTCGGCGACCTGCCGCTGGCGGGCTTCTTCTGCAACGGCGAGATAGGCCAGGTGTCGGGCGCGACCTACCTGCACGGCTATACAAGTTCATTCGGCATCTTCAGGCCGAAGACCCCCATCATCCCGAACCTGTAACTTGAGAACGCCCAGAAGGTTTTTCGGACAGCAAATCTCCGTCGAGCGGGATACCGATACCCGTGAGCCGCTGGCGTTTTCGTTCGGAAAAGAGTCCCACCGCGTAGAGCGCATTATGACCTCCTGGCAGGACTACGGCTTCCCCAGCGACGGGCGCAAGCACAAGTGGTGGCAGCGTTACCACAGAAACTACTACCGGATCCTCACCACCGAGGACAGACATTTCGAGATATATTACGACCGGGGCGTTACGATGGATAATCCCATGTATATGCGCTGGTACGTCACACGGGAGCTTTGACACATTGAGAATACTGGTTACAAACGACGACGGAATAAACGCGCCCGGCGTATGGGCGGTCGCGGAGGCGATGACCGACCTCGGGAAAGTATCCGTGGTGGCCCCCGACCGCGACCAGAGCGGCGTTGGGATGGCGCGCACTCTGCTCAACGTTCTTCGGGTCAGCGAGGTTGAATCCAAGCTGGAGGGAGTGACCGCCCACTCGATCAGCGGAACCCCGTCCGACTGCGTGATACTCGCGGACGGCAGCCTGTTCCCCGAAAAGTTCGACCTGGTGGTGTCCGGTATAAACGACGGCGCCAACCTGGGTCTGGATGTTCTGGACTCCGGCACCGTCGGGGGCGCGCTAAGAGGATACTTCCGCGGCATCCCTTCAATAGCCGTTTCAGTCACCGCGATTACCGGCGTCGAGTACCACACCGCCGCCCGCGTCGCAAAAAGCCTCGCGCGTCACCTGGCGAACGAGGCTCACGACAAGCCGCTCATGTACAATGTCAATGTCCCCAATGCGTCCGACGACCGCATCCGCGGCGTGATGACCACCACGCTCGGCCCCAAGGCGTACATGGAGAGCATCGAGCGCGCCCACGACGGCCGGCGCACCCACTACTGGATAAAGCACAACCGCCCCACCAACGCGAAACTCCCCGAAGGCTGCGACGTCTGGGCAACCCGCAACAACTGGGTCTCCATCACCCCCATGGACCCCGGCTTCATATCGGGACAGAATTCTCATGACTTGTCTGAGTTGTCGGAAAGGGTGGCTGAGGGCGCGGGGCTTGTCGTCCAAGGAGAACCGTAGCAGAGTTTTAGTTTAGGGGTCGCCTCGGGCGATAATCTCTGGTATCGAGGCAACTGTTACCTGAATATGATCGGAGTGCGTCAGTGTCAGTCCAGGGTCTTTCGGTTATCCAGATTCGCCGGTTCAATGACCACTGGATTCCCGCTTTCGCGGGAATGACGGTGGTGGAGTGCGGGAATGACATATAGGCGCGGGCTTTCCGATTCGCAAATAACCGAAAGACCCTGAGTGTCAGTCACGGATGCTTGACGACCCCTCACGTGAGAATTACAATTGGTGCTACCAGCAAGACAGGCGTAGTACTAATATCGTCATCGAGGGAGTACAATACCATATGGAAATTGAGTTAGACGACATACTGAAAGTGAATATCGTCCTTCTCGGTATCCAGATACTCAACAACCCAGAACAGCGCGAGGCATTCAAGGATAGTGTCGGAACAGAGGTTGTCGAAGGGGTGCAGGGTGCTATTGAACTCGCCATCGGCATCTCTTCTACAGGAAGCTTACCTCCCCCGCCGCCGCTTCTGCCTTTAGTCCTCAATAGGGACCGTATTACTCTAAACGGAGTACCCGGTCGTTCTGACGTTACCAAGGATTTCCCGTCGGATCGTGGTGTGGACCTGTCACGTTTGGCTGAGGTTGCACAACTAGCTATCGAGAACAGTGATCTGAGGGGCCAACGCCTACAAGCATACGGATTCAACTTAGAGGCTGTATATAGTCTACCTGTATCGGCAGGTGATTTTCTCTCACAGCGCATATTGAATCCAGGTTTATTCAAGGACGGGGGTTACCAGGTGGTCGGTGGGTCGTCCAATCTGCAAATGGTGAAAGGCCCTCATCTTTGGAATTTACGATTTGAGCCTAGATTTGGGAACTTCAATACAAATAAAATTTTCGTCGGTTTCAACTTACACAGAAACAGTGAAGCGATACCTAAAGAAACAGAAATTCTCAGGTCTCTTGATGAAGTATGGACGCAAGCAGAGATAATCATGAATACCTTCAGGAAGAACTAATGCTAACGGATACTCTTAGTACTGCAGCAAACGGACCACCTACTGACCCCATTACTATCAACGAGGGTCAACACCCTCCGATGATTCGGCTAGAACATAGCAACCGTATCCTTATAGTGGTAGGTAGTGGTGAGGTAGTATTGGTACCTTCCGAATCGGCATCAACGGCCACCCCTGAACCAAGCGACTTCATAGAGGCTATGATTGATCTTCACAGCGTCAAGCGTATGGCGGAAGACGACGACGATATTGTGCCGTCCAACGACACGATAAATCGAGCGAAAAGAGTTCTGGAACGTTTGTACAGAAGATTTCCACGCCCGTATTCGGTGTACCCCATGATGGATGGCGATATTGCCGTTGAAGCGCACACGAAACCGGGAACAGATGTAACGGTGATATGCGACAGCGACGGTTCCTACCGTTGCCTAGCGTATATTGACGATGAATTCAGCAGGATACGCTTCGACGAGTTAGATGAAATGCTTTCCCCAGCCGTAATTGATGTGTTCATTAGAACGAACCCAGATTCTCACACACAGTCTTTATGGTAACATTGCAAACCCTCAAGCCTGACGAAAAGTTGGGGCGCCACGTATCTTCGCACAGGTACATATCAGGACTAGAACGAGGGAAAGTGCCTAAGAGACTGTTCTTGCATACGGGCAGGCATAAGCTGTCTGTTGATAGATTGCATGAGGATCATCAACCCCATGTTACACATATCGCCATCCAGACCCAGAAGTCTAGGCAAGATGGACCATATAGGCTGTATGGCTGGGCGGTTGTTTCACAAGAGACGGCATCCGGAAACGGTAGAACGATAGAACTGTCACCAACACAGGACAATCCCTACCACGCTGATATTGTACTGCCGGTCAGTGTACTGTCAGACAAAGATGAGATGGAGCAACACGTAGAGGAACTTGCGGCTAAGGCATATTGGAAACCTGTGGGACACAGGTACATGGCATGAAGCGATGATGATATCCATCAGGTCAGGATTGTGGTTGTCGATTGTCATCCTTGTGGTCATTGGCTGTTCACTAGAGTCTCCACCGCCTACGCCTATCCCAACCATCGTGCCAACTCCCCCTATGTTTCACGGGCTGGGCGTGAGGGCCGATAGGATACGGATTCTGTTCTCAGAAGGGCTGCCGAGTCAGCCGGAGAAGCCCACTCCTATCGACGAATGGGAATCAGCTCCACTCGCGGACGGCACTCCGCGATCACTGGGAAATTCTCAGGACGACAGTCTTCTTATGGAACTGATAGGCCCTGAACACGACTTGACTCAAGTAACGCTTGTGTCTGCCGCTCACTCAGCAGATCCCATCACGTCATACTTGTACAATCGCTTTCTTCTGGGCTTGTTGGTGCCAGAATGGGAAGGGAGCCTCGACTGGCTCGCCGATAGTGTGGAGGAAGCGGACCGATTTATGGACGTTCCTGCCAATCAGGGCAAGATATTCACCACGTTTATAACTCGGTACGGCAAGGTCGTGGAGTTCTGGGTCATACCGGAGCCTTTCCTGGTGAACCTGTCCATCAAGGCAATCGAGTAGTCTCTTGCTACTTCTTGCACGGACTTAGAAAGACGGTTGAAAGACCTCCAAAAGCGAGGATTTGTTCGATGCACTAAAGTTCTCTCAGAAGACCCTTCCGTTTGTCATCAAGAACTTCGTCGGCGAGGAAGTCCAAGTCGCCACTCTCGGAGTCTCTCTCAATTTGCTCGTCCCACCTATCCCAGTCGTGTTCGACAAGCCACAGGGAATAGCGGCGTTGAACTTCGGGCTGATACTTCTTACAGCAGGAGTCCTGGTACTCACTACGGTGCCAAGCTGGGGGAATTGGATAGCGGACTACCCTCAACAGTTGGCCAGTATGCAGGCCCCACCGGAAGCGGCTCCCGTCATGCAAGGCATGAGAGGAGTGTTTGGTCCCCTTCTGGAGCAAGTTGGCGGCTATATACGGATTGTTGGTTACTTTGTGGGCAGCCTACTGACAATCGTATCACTGGGCCCCATAGGCATAATGATCATCAGAGGCGAGAGAAAGTAGATCCCATCCTTATCTCGATACTCTTCCCTCAGGCACTATGAAATCTACGGAACCGCCTGCCCCGCCATCACACCCGTGCATCGCTCATTGTCAACCGCAACACTCCCGTTTACCAGCACGAACGGTATCCCCGTCGGGAACTGAACTGGGTCGTCGTATGTCGCGTTGTCTATCACGTGCTCGGCGTCGAAAACAACGATGTCCGCGAAGTACCCCGTCCTGACCAATCCGCGATCCGTCAGGCCGAAACGCCGCGCCGCGTTGTCCGTCATGCGCTGTACTGTCTGCTCCAGGCTGATAACCGGGTGCTTCTTTCGGAGCCGTCCAAGGAAACGCGGGAAGCATCCGTATGCCCTCGGATGAGGCATCGAGCCTATAGGTATCGCGTCGCTGCCCACCATATAGTCCGTCCGCGCAAGGAACTCCATCGCGTCCCGGCTTATCTGGTCCCATACCCGAACGCTGTGAGGTGGAGCACCCCGGTAGCATATCTGGCCGTCCTCTTCAGCCAGCAGGTCAATCAAGGTCTCGCCCGGAGTCTGCCCGCGCTGATCTGCCACGTCCGCCAGACACATACCCTCGAGGTTCTTATTGACCTTCATGTACGTGAACACAGCGTCGTTCAGCGCGCGGCGCGGATTCGACTCCAACTCCCTCACCAGCCTGCGCCGGATTCGACCGTCGCGCAGTCTGCGCATTATCTCGTCCGGGCCGCCCACGTGATCCTGGCTGGGCAGAAAACTGAGAGGGAAGGAACTCCCCGTCGGGTACGGGTAAAGCTCCAGGGTGCAGTCAACCCCCTCGGCCTTGGCCTGATCTATCAGTTCCATTCGCTCCGCCACCTGTCCGGCGTTGGATGCGTCGGTACGATAGTGCGAGAAGTGCACCTTAACGCCCGACCTCCGGCCTATCTCCAGCGCCTCCGGCACGCCCCCGTTTCCAAAGCCGCGCTCGGGGTTCACGTCGCGCAGGTGGGTCGTGTAAACCCCGCCGTACTCGGCTACCACCTCGCAGATAGCCACCAGTTCGTCCGTATCGCTCCATGCGTTCGGGTGGTAGGACATTCCCGTGGCGAATCCCACCGCCCCATCCTCCATCCCCTGCCGCACCAGGTCGAGAGCCTTGTCCATCGTCTCGCCCCTCAGTGGAACGTCATCAAACCCCACCGTCTCCAGCCGGATGGCCCCGTGGGCGATGTTGTACGCGGTGTTTATGGACACCTTTTTGTGGTAGTGCGAGCGGAACGCCGCCACGCTTGACATATCCAGATTTTCGGGCGGCTCGCCCAGTATGCCCGACAGGTATCGCCTGTAAGTCTTGTAGTTGTCCGCGGACATCGGCGCATAGCTCAGCCCGTCCTGCCCCAGTATCTCGGTCGTGATTCCCTGCCGCAATCCGTTCGCGTGCTGGGGGTCCAGCAGCAGAACCCCGTCCGAGTGCGCGTGAGTGTCTATGAAGCCCGGGGACACTGTGAGTCCGGTGGCGTTGATTACCCGTCGCGCCTCCACCCCCGACAGGTCGCCCAGCGCCTCTATGCGCTCGCCATTGATTCCCACGTCCGCCCTGAATCCGCGCCCCCCGCTCCCGTCAACGACCGTTCCTCCGGTTATTATTACGTCAAACATCACGCACCTCGAATCACAGGCTCATTGCTCTTGGGCGAAGTATATCACAGCATCCGCGCACAAAAACTAAGGCACCCCAGCGGGCCGAACTACCTCGACCCGCCGGGATGCCCTAAACCGCTTACTCGAAACGCACCAGATGCGCCTTAGATGCCCCTGTCCATTCCCATGTCAACAGACAGTTCTCTGCCCTCCAGCGACTCTTCCATCTTGCTGCGGAAGTCCTCCCACATCAGGTCTTCGTTGGCGCCGTCGCCGTTCTTGGTCTTGTTATCCATCAGCTTGTCCCGGAACTCTACCAGCAGCCAGTCCTCCGCTCTGCCGTGTGGCATATCGAAGAACTCTCTCTTGAAACTGGGCAGCTTGCCGGGACCGAAGTAGCCCTTATCCGACAACTCGTATCCTTCGAGGTTGTCCGTCCCCTTGCCCAGGACCTCGCCGTCCGTCGCTATGTAGTGCTCCATCACCGGCTTCATGCCATACTTCTGGATCGGGCAGACCTTCATGCAAACGCCGCAGCCCTCGTAGCGCGCCATGACCGGGCGGCAGCGCTTGAAGACCAGCTTGTTCTTCTCGACGCCCCTGTACCAGACCTTCTCCGGCATCAGGGCGCGACCGGGACAGCGGTTCACACAGACCTGACACTCCTGGCAGAACTGGTGGATTCCGTAGTCAATCGGCTGGTCGTAGGTGAGGTTGGCGTCGGTATAGACTATCTGCAAGCGCGCCCTGGAACCGAAGTGAGGCGACAGCAACTGCCCGTTCGCGCCGAGCTGCCCGAGGCCGGCCGTGACGAACATGGGAATCATCGGCCCGTAGTGCCACGTTGGGCCTGATACCTGGACATTGTAGCCCAGCGAGCGAATGAACTCGGTCAACTCCATCGTCAGTGGACCCTGGTCGAAGTAGGTCCCGAAGTGGGTGTCCTCCGCCTCCATGCTCGGGATGGTCTGGGTCTTGCGGTAATCCTGCTCGAGCGCGAGGCAGATCGCGTGAGGCAGGTCCTTGCGGATGGCGGGCTTTCTGTTGTTATAGACGTAGTGGGCGTCGTTCCGCGTGAATCCCACCTCGCCGTAGCCCAGGTCGCGCGCTCTCTGTCGAATCAGTTCGGTCACATCCCTACCCGTCGGCGTTCCGATAGGCTCCAACTCGCCGCTCGTCCTCACCCACTCGACGATAGGCTCCATCTTATCCTGGTGCTCATTGAAGAACTCTATGGACTCAGGGGAAAAGCTCTCTCGCTCCTCCCGCGCCCAGTCCGCGGACGCACTCTCCTCTATCGCCATGTTCTCGAGAGGGTACTCCCTGCTGTAGAAGGAGACGTCCCTGTCCTTTGTCGGAATCCCCGGCTCGGTTATCAAATCTTCGGCAACCGGGATGGTAATGGGTTCATCCCCCGCCTTCCTGCCCGGACGCTCTACATAACTGCCTACCTTTTTAGCCATAGCTCTATCCCCTCCTTCAAGAGAACCTTGCCCCGTTTCGGATAGCCTGAGAGTAAATTTTACCCCAGCGCACAATCTATCAGATACTTATTATTAACGCAAAGGCGTTTTTCGGCTGGGAATTGCCGCTCAATCAGGCGTATGAGGTGTGTTTTCGCGTCATTTGCCCAAATTCGAGTCCGGCAGGGTAAAAAGCAGGCACAGGCGGGAACCAACCCGCCCGGACCACTCTTTACTAAACGCGGCCATGGGGCCGTTCCGAGTTACTGCGGTGGGGCCAGGGTAATGCTTCCGCCCCACGGCGCGGAAGCATCCGAACGATGGGGGACTCGTTTGTGAGTGGGTTGCCAGCGGAGTCGGCAATGTTACGCCCGTCTTTCAGGGTAAGTGTCACGATTCCTTTCAGCAGGTCGAGATCGCCGCCCTGCACCGCGACGAAGTAGGCGAGACTTGGGGTTCCGGGCGTTCCCAGTCCGACAGGCACAACTCCAACCACGTTCGCGACGCTGCCGGTCACATCGAAGTCTCCGGAGTCAACGTTGATAACGGGTTCGCTGAAGGTAACCAGCCACATCAGAGCGTCGGCGGCGGTGGTTTCCGTATCCGGCGACTTGCGCACGATACTTACGAGGCGCGGCGGAATGACGTTGGAAACTATATATGTGTTCCTATCTGTGGTTTTCGGTTTTGTCGAGGACGTGAGGATAGAGCGCAGGGGAAGGGAGTTCCGAAGGCGTTTCTCCTGTATTGATATGAGACGTATCATATATGATTAGTTTCATAATGAAGGGCGGTCGCTGGGGAAAGTTTTTTCAAAAAACCTGCCCTTCCTGCCCCATCTGCCCTCCTCAGCTATAAAACGGGGTGATTTGGAGGGCAGTTTGGGGTGTTTATCTGCCCTATTCCTGCCCTTTCCTGCCCCCTTTGTCCCCTTTCCGTTCATTTTGTCCTCCAAGTTGAGATTACATTACCTGTGGTTTATGTCTGGGCTGAGTCCGTACCTGTGTGGGTGGAGGTCACCCAGGGTCTTTTCATTATCGGACATCCTATAGACGAAACAGTGTGGAGCACCCTCACCCCAACCCTCTCCCTGAGACGGGTGATGCATATTAACAACTGAAGAAAGTGGAAAGCGTCAAGGGATGGTGTACGCTGGCCTTACCCGACAAAAGGAGGCTGGCGATGACCTTAGACTTTGACGCTTTCCTGACGGCATTGTACACGATAGTTGACGACCTCTATAAGCGACATTATGGCTGCCACAAGCCGGTTCGTCCTGGCAGACGCCCTGTACTGTCTGACAGCGAGGTCCTTACTCTGATGCTGTGCTGTCAGTGGTTTGGGACTTCCGAGCGCGCTTTCGTTCGTCATGTGTCAGAGCATTGGACAGGCTACTTTCCCAACATGCTCACTCAGAGCGCGTTCAATCGTCGCAGTCGAGACCTGTGTGGAGTCGTTATAGCATTGTCCGAGGCAGTGGCTGAGGAACTGGGAGCCTATGCCTCAGCGTATCAGGCGATAGACAGTGTTCCTGTGCCTCTGGCTCGGATGTGTCGAGGAGACCGCCATCGTCTGTTTGGAGACGAGTCGGCCATAGGAAAGGGTGGAAGCGACAGGCGCTTTTACTATGGCTGCAAACTGCTTTTATCGGTATCGCGCCGGGGCGTGATAACCGGCTTTCTGATCGCGCCAGCCAGCACAGAAGACCGCTGGGTGGCGGAGAGTTTTCTGTGCTGGCGCAACAACCAGATGGGAAGACCCCGCCAGGCCCAGGACCTTCCCATCCGACGAAATGGCAACAGATATGTTGGAGCCACCGGCCCCATATGGCCAAGATATGCCGTTGGCAGGCCAATCTCAGAGCCTTATCTTGGAGACAACGGCTTTTTCGGGTCCCTGTGGCAGACACATTGGCGACAACAGTATGGAGCGAGAGTGTTGACCCCTAAAAACTATGTCGGGAGCGAGTCGGAGCTGGCCAGACGGCGGCATTGCAGTCTCAAACAGGTGGTGGAGACCGTCAATGGACAGTTGGAGGAGGTGTTTGGCCTTCAGTTCCCACGCGCTCGCAGCAAGTGGGGACTGTTGAGTCGAGTGGCGGCCAAGGTGGCCGCTCTCAACGTGGGCATATGGTTGAATCGCCACTTCGGTCGTCCTGACCTGGCGTTAGCTACGCTCTTCAATTGTTAAAGGACTTACACAATGTGCATCACCCGTCTGAGGGAGAGGGGGCTGTACGTTGGTATTCATACTTGGCTGTGCACTTTTATCTACCCCTGTCAGCCCATCAAGGGAGAGGGGACGGTCATCCCGTTGATCAACTTGTCTCCTGAAAACGGAAAGACCCTGGGAGGTCAGCCCGTGTAATATATGGGTATTATAGCACTTATACGATTGTCTGTTCTATGGCGTGTGAATGGGGAGAGAATTGCATAAGTCTTGTTACTTCCCTGTCCAGTACGCGGTATCGAACCTGATCACCCTCACCCCAGCCCTCTCCCATCGAGGGCTGACAGGGGTAGGTATTTGGTGTTTCAGGTATCGGCATGGTAGATGATCTTCATGTTGGACGGTGGTTTGGGCCACGCTTCGGGAAGCAACCAGACTCTGCGCCAGAGTCTGCCCTTGTGCAGCAGCCGTCTCAGCCAGCTCACACCGAGTCGGAGCACGCTCACGATTCGCCTCGGCTCGCTCGTTGCGATGAGTCGGCGCAAGCAGTTTCGGAGGCGACCTCAGACGAGAGGGGTCTATGCCCAGATCGTTGGCGTCTTCCACTCTGGTCCCATACGCCAGCGTCCACAGCGTTGCCACCGACATCGCCAACCAGTGTCTGGACACCCGTTCAGGATCGACTCTGCGAGTGTTCTGCCACTGCCACCCAAAGCTCTTTTGCATTCTGAAGCCCAACTCTATCCAGAAACGAAGCATGTACCAGCACACACCCGCTTCGGAGGGCGCAAGATCGGTCATCACCACCCATGGCTCTTCCTGGCCTCCGTCCCACACCACGATCATCGTTCCGCGTCGGCGTATGCTTGGTCTTCCGAAAGCAGTCCCAAAGCCAACATATGCGTGTCCTGGTCCCGGGACGAGGTGTCGTGCTGGCAGTCGGGTTCCACCGTCAGGACAGAACACGGTGTTGGTCGACTGACGCACATACGGATGCCATCCCGCACGACGTATCCTGTCCCACAGTTTGGGGCTTCTCAGTCCCCTGTCGCACATAACCAGCACCGTCATGTGCTTCGGCACCCCTTCAGACAGTACTCCAAGCATATCCACTATCGGCTCCATCCACCTGCCGGGCGTGTTGGCTGGCAGAATGTGCCAGGCGACCGGAATGGCGCAGCTTCGATAGACGACGCTTATGGCGATGGCGTTTATCCGGTCGCCCTTCATCGTCGGGTCTATGGCCAGAACCAGGCTGTCCGATTCCCAAAGCTCCAGCAGCCACTTCAACAGTGGAACGAAGCTCAGTCTGACATCCAGTTGCACTCGACACGGGTTGGAGCGGTCTTGACCATCGTACAGCCACTCTCTGAAGTACTGTCGGATGCTGTTGAAACTGCCTATGAACGAAAGCTCGCTGGCGACGGCGTTCTGGCATCCGCTCCTGGCGAGTATGATCCCATACACCCACAGAACCAGTCCTTTCAACTGAGACTCTCTGAGGTGAGGCATGTAGTGTTTGGTGGTCTGCTTCATCTGATAGTATTCGGTTGGGAAGCGCATGGGAGTCTCTGGCATCTGTTTGCTACCAAAAAGATGCCAGAACTTCGTGCGCTTTCCAAGTTCTCATACCTGTTGCACATTTTGCCTACCCCTCTCAGGAGAGGGGACTTCTGCAATTGTCTCGAATGTGCGATTTTGGCGGAAGAAGGGAGAGATGAGAGAGCGAATCGAGCTTGTAGAGGGAGACATCACAGAATTGGCTGCGTCCTTATCCAGGTGTGTGGGTCGCCGCGAAGTCGGGAATGGCGGTGGGCAGGGTAATCGAATGACCGTAGGCTCCACATCAGGGTCTTATTGAAGGAGTCTCCCATTCTGACGAAAGGGGATTCTGACGAAAGGGGATTGAGCAGAGAATGACCGACAACTGATAACCGAAAGCCCCACCACCTTGACGAAAGAGTATTAAGGTGAGAAAAACTAACGACTGATAATCAACAACCAGCCCCAAGGAGACAGCAAAGTGAAAATAACAAAAGTAACCCCCTGGCTTGTCAGCTTCCCCTGGGAGGTTCGGACAGGAGTCGAGCAAAAACTCGACACCAGGGACCGCCAGCTCGTATTCGTACAGGTAGACACCGACGAGGGAATAACAGGCTGGGGCGAGGTCACCACCTATCCAGGCCCGGTTGCCAACCGCGCCATCGCCGCCATGATACGCGAGGTAAGCGACTTTCTCGCGGGCGAAAATACTAACGAGTTTGAGCGACTCTGGCAGAAGATATTCCGCTCCTTCACATACGTCGGCACCCGCGGAGCCACCACAGCCATGATAAGCGGCATAGACATCGCCCTATGGGACATCCGCGGCAAGGAACTCGGACTGCCCATATATGAGCTTCTCGGAGGCCCCGTCCGCGACCGCATAGCCCTGTACACACACCCGCCCGAACCTCGCAGCATCCCCGACGCGATAGCCGACGCCCGGCAAATAGTGGACGCCGGATACGAAGCGTTCAAGTTCGACCCCATGATGCGCTTCATCCCGGGCGGAAACGACGGCTTCCTCGACGGCCAGCTTAGCAAAGAGGGACTCGCCACCGCCGACGAGATAGTAGGCGCGGTGCGCGACGCTATCGGCCCGGACATCGAGATACTCATAGACGCGCACGGTATGTACAACGTCCCGACCGCTATCGAGCTTGCCAACCGGCTCGCCAAGCACGGCATACACTGGTTCGAGGAGCCGGTGCCGGTAGAAAGCTACCGCGCCCTCCAGCAGGTGCGGCGCGAGATTCCGGTCAAAATATCAGTAGGAGAGCGGCTGCACACCCGCTGGGAATTCGTTCCGATCTTCGAAAACAACCTCGCCGATTTCATCATGCCCGACGTCACCTGGACTGGCGGCATAACCGAACTCAAGAAAATCTCCACTATGGCCGAGGCGTACTACATCCCGGTCTCGCCCCACGACGCCAGCGGCCCCGTAAACGTCCTGGCAGGGGCGCACGTAATGATGACCACGCCCAACTTCTACAAGCTGGAAACCTCGCGCTATGACCTCGGCGCGTATGGCGCGTTCATCGAACCTGGCCTGGACATCCGCGATGGCGACCTGTACGTCCCTGATACTCCCGGATTGGGAGTCGAGATGGACATGGACTATATGAGGTCGCACGTGGTGTTCGGCGGCCAGTAACATAAACGGAGGCGGCGCCTGCTTACTCTGCCTGCGCCGCCTCCGTTTAGTTTGTGAACGGTTCAAGTTAGGTTTCTTCTAGCAAGATTCGCTACTATTGAAGGACAGCAAAGAGTCTTCGATCATCTGCTTCTGTCAAATGAAGATCTGACCGCTCGCAGAGCGTATTTCATTGCGCCATCCTTGTCCGGGTTGAACGTGTACCGGAAGTTGTTCCCGCTGAGCTGACGCTGGAACCTCCGCTCCGGGTCACAGAAGTCTCGATAAGCGTACATCGTGCATTGACCATCTTGGTTGAATCTGACATATCCAAACACATAAGGCTTTTTCTTGTCGGGATGCTCTAACTGGTAGCCATTTTGCCTCTCAACAACCTTATAAGATCCCTTGGGAAGACCCAATGCATTAATTACTTCAGTCGCCAAGTCCCCTGTTCTAAGATCATTCGGTTTCTCCTGTTCAATAGTATAGTTTCGCACTCCGACTTCTACGCCCGCTTTCGCGGCCTTTTCGGCCATGTCCAATAGACAGGCGGTAACATCGGACTCGAAGTATTCTTCACCGCAGTTGTCGCAGACCAGTGCAGGAGCGTTCTTCACAACCAGTGTCGTAGAACCGTTCGTTAGGGTGATTGTCCCAAATCCAGGTTCGGTTTCTCCATTCTTACAAATGACACAACTCATGGCCTTCTCCTCCTGAAGTCCGATTCCCATCGTCTAGGGTCAGGCTCGTATGCTGTTACGACAATGAGCGTGTTCTCTCGCTCATTGTCAGCTAGTACAACATGGATCGGACGCTCGCCAATCCAGTCTAACAACAACGCGCTAGGCCATGGGCGGTCTTCCGGGTAACTCTCGACAATATCACCATTGTCAGCTACTGCCCGGGCATCCCGCTCCTTGATACCCCGGACGCTCATTTTCCTGATAGCGTGTTTACTGAAGATTACTCTTTTGCCGAGTAACCTGCCTGGCCGCTCACTTACCACTCCCGAATGTCAATGAAGTGGCCCGCGATTGCGGACGCTGCGGCCATTTCGGGACTGACGAGGTGTGTTCTGCCGCCCTTGCCCTGGCGTCCTTCAAAGTTGCGGTTGGAGGTCGCGGCGCAGCGTTCGCCGGGCTGGAGTATGTCCGGGTTCATTCCCAGGCACATAGAGCATCCGGCCACGCGCCAGTCGAACCCGGCCTCCGTGAATATGCGGTCGAGTCCCTCTTCCTCGGCCTGCGCCTTGATCTGCGCGGAACCCGGCACCACCATCGCGTACACGCTGTCGGCGACCTTCTTGCCCCTCACCACGTCGGCGGCGAGGCGCAGGTCTTCCATCCGCGAATTGGTGCAAGAGCCTATGAACACCCTGTCCAGATGAATGTCCTGAATGGGAGTATCCGGTTCAAGACCCATGTACTCCAGAGCGCGGGTCGCCGACTCTTTCTCGCCTTCGTCCTCGAACGAATTCGGGTCCGGGACACGTCCGGTCACCGGAGCGACCATGCCAGGGTTGGTTCCCCAGGACACGTGCGGCTCGAGGTCGGAAGACTTGATGACTACCGTCTTGTCGAACTCCGCTCCCGGGTCGGTGGCGAGTTTGCTCCACTTCTCGCAGGCGAGGTCGAAGTCGTCACCTTGCGGCACCTGCGGCCTGCCTCGCATATAGTCGAAGGTCGTCCGGTCGGGCGCGACCATTCCGGCGCGGCCTCCGCCCTCGATGGACATATTGCAGACCGTCATACGGCCCTCCATTGAAAGCTGGCGGATACCCTCGCCGGTGTACTCGATGGCGTGTCCGGTGGCTCCGGCAACACCTATCTCGCCGATAATCGCAAGAATAACGTCCTTCGCGGACACTCCTAACGGAAGCGCGCCCTCTACCCTGATTTCCATGGTCTTGGGCTTGAACTGGCGGAGTGTCTGAGTTGCCAGGACGTGTTCGACTTCCGAGGTGCCTATGCCCATGGCGAACGCGCCGAACGCGCCGTGTGTCGAGGTGTGGCTGTCGCCGCACACGATAACCTGTCCGGGCTGTGTGAACCCCTGCTCCGGCCCTATGACGTGGACGATTCCCTGGTAGGGGCTGAACCTGTCATAGAGAGTTACGCCAAACTCGTTGCAGTTGCGCTCCAGGTAGTCAAGCTGCTTGACCGCTATCGGGTCGGTTATGGGGCGGCTGAGTTCCCAGGTGGGCGTGTTGTGGTCCATGGTGGCTATTGTGAGGTCGGGCCTGCGAACCTTGCGTCCCGACATACGCAGCCCCTCGAACGCCTGCGGAGACGTGACCTCGTGCACCAGGTGCAGGTCAACGTACAGCAGGGTAGGCTGCCCCTCCTGCTCTCGCACAACGTGGGCATCCCATATCTTGTCGAACATCGTCTTCGGCGCCATTACTTTCTCCTTAACTGTTTCCTCTTAGAAAATATCTCTGACAGGGCAGACAAAGCCCGGCAATACATCTCCGCCATCCAGGCTGTCGTCCTCGGTGAGAGTCAGAATCGAACCGCCCGGGAGATATACGTCCACGGTCCGAGTTCCCGGATGCGCTACCCACACCAGCCGGACGCCGTAGTCCAGCCACATCAAGCCTTTTCTCTGAGTTCTCGCAGGTTGTCGCTTGGCGATCTGACTTCCATAACCAGATCGGGAACAGCTTCCGAATAGCCGGGAATGTCCGCGTCCAAAGGCATCTTCTCAGCTGAGATGTAGGCCAAATCAGGTTCGCGCACAGTGTCGGGGTTGCGCTCCAGCCATATCCCTGTGTCCGAACCAAGCAGGGTTCCCAGCTGTCTCGGCATGATGAAATTACCCAGTTGTATGCCAGCCTTCATCACTGTCCGGCCGTGATTCACTCCGGTTGACATAGTTTCGTGAAGTTCTCCCCGAATCAGTTCCCCACGAACCCCTTGGCTGTACAGCCGCAGCAGATCATCGGCGGTAAGGAGTTTTGTATTCGTGTAGGTCACGTGAGTTCCCTTGAGCGACAATATGGGGCTTGATTCTAGGGGGCAACCGCTGGCTGCCCCCTGTTTACTCTCAGTTAAGCGTGTCAGTCTAGCTAAACTACGGCGATGGGTCCTTGTCGGCGCTGTGTCCGTTGCTCGCGGCCACGAGGCGATTCAGCGCGTTCATGTACGCCTTGGCGCTGGCGACGATTATGTCAGTATCCGAACCGCGTCCCAGGTAGGCGTTGTCGTCGGCTTCGACCCTTATGGTGACGTCGCCGAGAGCGTCTATTCCCTCGGTGACCGCGTTCACCCTGAACTCGGTCAACTTGTTCGGGACGTCAATAATCCGGTTGATGGCCTTGTAAACCGCGTCCACAGGGCCTGTGCCGGTCGCGGCATCCGTTACGCTCAATCCGTCCGGGCCGATTACGCGAACCGTCGCGGTGGGAATCTCGTGGCTGCCGCAGGACACTTGAACGTGCTCGAGCTTATACACGGCTGGCACATCCACGCGGCGGCGGCGGCTCGACATAAGCGCTACCAGGTCGGCGTCGCTCACCTCGCGCTTTTTGTCCGCCAGTTCCTTGAACGCCTCGAACGTCTCGTTGAGTTCGTCCTGGTCGAGCGAGTATCCCAGTTCTTCCAGACGGGAGCGCAGTCCGGCTCTGCCGCTCAGCTTGCCCAGAACAAGCTCATTGCTGGGCCAGCCGACAGCGCGCGGGTCCATTATCTCGAACGTGTTGCGCTCTTTCAGCACGCCGTCCTGGTGAATGCCTGAGGCGTGCCTGAAGGCGTTCGCCCCGACGATAGCCTTGTTAGGCTGCACGGGGAAGCCGGTGATGTCGCTGACAAGCCGGCTCGTCCGGTATATCTGCCTGGTGTCAATGTTCGTGCCGACGTTGAACAGGTCGGGCCTGGTCTCTATCGCCATGATGATCTCTTCCAGCGCGGCGTTTCCGGCGCGCTCGCCGAGACCGTTGATGCAGCCCTCCACCTGTCGCGCTCCCGCCGTAACAGCAGCCAGGCTGTTGGCGACCGACATTCCCAGGTCGTTGTGGCAGTGAACGCTCAGGACGGCCTGGTCTATGTTTGGAACGTTCTCTTTGATGAGGCTGATCCTGTTGTAGAATTCCGCCGGAATGGTGTATCCGACCGTGTCAGCGATGTTCACGGTGGTCGCGCCCGCCTTTATCACCGCCTCGAGCATCCCGTACAGGTACTCGATGTCTGTCCGAGTCGAGTCCATCGGGGAGAACTCGACGTCGTCGCAATACTGCTTGGCGCGCTCCACTGAGGCTACGGCGGCGTCCAACACCCTTTCGGGGTCGCTGCGAAGCTGGTGCATAATCTGGACGTCGGAACTGGATATGAATACGTGGATACGCGGACGCTCGGCATCCTTGATTGCTTCCCACGCGGCGTCCACGTCGGACAGCACGCAGCGTGCCAGCGACGCTATTATCGGTCGGCGCACTTCGCGCGCTATCGTCTGCACAGCCTCGAAGTCGCCGGGCGAACTGGCCGCGAATCCCGCCTCGATGATGTCAACGCCCAGCCTGTCTAGCTGGCTTGCGATCTCCATTTTCTCATGGGCTGTGAGTCCTATCCCTGCGGACTGTTCACCGTCTCGCAGGGTGGTATCGAAAATTATTACTTTTTCTTCTGGCATTTTTCGTCCTCTGAATCTGAGTGTTATCTGGCCTGAATAGTCTATCTGTCCAGGAAACTCGAAAGGACAGCGCAGTCCGCCGGACCCAGCGTTGCCAGAACTCGGTCTCTGTGGCGGACTACGGGGGATACCTCCGTATCGCTCATATCGTTTCTCCTACTATGCCTTCTCATGTTTTCAGAAGTACAATCACGATAATAGACACCCACATGGGTATCAGGATGGATACCATCAGGCCCATAGTCCAAATCAAATTTCTGTTCATTATGGTCCGAATGTTGCCCATCTCTGTTCGGATGTCTCGCATCTCAGCTTGAATGTCACGCCTATCGCCCTTTACGTCGCTGACCTCTCGAAGCAAAGCCTCGAGCGTGGCCTCGATTCTTGCGAGCCGCTCGCCTTCCGGCGCTTCTTGTGTTGCAACCATTGTTTGGTTCTCTTTTCATGCGTTGATGACTTAGAAACTATCTCAAAACCCCGTTGGAAAGAATTTCACCCCCATCTCAGTCCTATACCGTCAAGGTAGAGGGGTTATTTTCTCCAAGCCATTCGCTTCCATAAAGAGTTTTGAGATAGTCACTTAGCCTAATCTGCGTCTTGGAGGAAGGACATCATCCCCCTAAGCTCTTTGCCTACTCTCTCTATCGGGTGCCCGGCGTTCTCCTCGCGCAGGCGGTTGAAGCGCGGACGGCCTTCGTCGTTCTCGGCTATCCACTCGCGCGCGAAACTGCCATCCTGTATGTCCGCGAGAATCTTCTGCATATTCTCCTTGACGTTCTCGTCAATGACGACGGGTCCGCGCGTGTAGTCGCCGTACTCGGCGGTGTCGCTGACCGAGTAGCGCATATACTCAAGGCCGCCCTGGTAGAACAGGTCAACAATCAGCTTAAGCTCGTGCATACACTCGAAGTACGCCGATTCCGGCTGGTAGCCGGCCTCGATAAGCGTCTCGAACGCGCTCTTGACAAGCTCGGCGACGCCGCCGCACAGAACCGCCTGCTCACCGAATAGGTCTGTTTCGGTCTCTTCCTTAAAGGTGGTCTCCAGAACGCCCGCGCGGGTGCAGCCAACGCCCCTGGCGTAAGCGAGGCCGACCGCCTCCGCCTGACCGCTCACATCCTGGTGGACCGCCAGCAGTCCGGGGACGCCGGAGCCTCGGGTGAACACCTCGCGCATCCTGTGGCCGGGCGCCTTGGGCGCGACCATGGAGACATCCACGTTATCCGGGGGGACAATGGCCTCGAAGTGGATGTTGAACCCGTGCGCGAACATCAGCGTCTTTCCGGGCAGCAGGTGGGGCAGTATGGACTCCCTGTAAACCTCCGCCTGGATGTGGTCGGGAATGAGCATCATAATGATGTCGGACTCGCGGGCGGTATCCTCGACCAGTCCAACCCTCAGACCCTCGGCTTCCGCCTTCTCTATGCTGCGGCTGCCCTCATACAGCCCGACCATCACGTTCAAACCGGAGTCTTTCAGGTTGAGCGCGTGCGCGTGACCCTGGCTTCCATAGCCGATGATGCCTATGGTCTTGTCCTGGATCAGCGACATATCCGCGTCGTTCTCGTAGTACATCGTTGCCATTCTGTTCTTTCCTTCTTAATTGTTAGTTTTCAGTCGTTAGTTCTCAGTGGTTAGAGGCCACTTTACATGATAAACCTCTGGATTCCCGCTTTCGCGGGAATGACGGGAAGCCTCCCAGTTATTGTCAGTTAGTGGCTGGCTTCCGCACTTATACGCTGCCGCTCTCCCATCTTGGTGGAGGGCTGTCCGCCTGGAGGCGTCGGCCCGAGTCGCTTCCGTTAAGGCCGCGGCTCATAGCGACGATTCCGGTTCGCATGACCTCCTGAATACCGAAACTATGGAGGAGAGCTATCAGCGCGTTCACCTTGTTCTCGTCGCCTATGACCTCGACAATCAGCGCTTCGGGGGCGACGTCAACGATGTTCGCTCTGAATATGTCCACTATCTGCATTATCTCGCTGCGCGTCTGGACGTTCGACCTGACGCGGATAAGCGCGAGTTCGCGCCGGACGCTGTTTTCGTGTGATATGTCAACAACCTTGATGACATCAATGAGCTTGTTGAGGTTCTTGGCTACCTGCTCGACCGTGTGCGGGTTGCCTTCGACGACGAAGGTCATGCGCGACAGTTCCGGCAACTCGCTCGGCCCGACGGCCAGGCTCGCGATATTGTATCCGCGCCTGCGGAACATACTGGTTATTCGATTCAGGACACCGGGCTTGTCTTCCACCAGCGCGGTGATAGTATGCCCGTCCTGCCTGCCATTCATAGTTGTCATGTTATCTTCGAGCCTCCTGCGGCCTCGGCTCCTCTATCATCTGCCCGACGGACATACCGGCCGGAATCATCGGATAGACATTCTCTTCCTGCTCCACTACGAAGTCAATCAGAGCAGGTCCGTCGAACTCCATGGCGTCCATTATCGTCCGCCTGACCTGGGACTTTTCAGTCACGCGCGCGCCGAATATGCCGAACGCCTCGGCGAGTTTCACGAAGTCGGGGTTGCCGGAGTATCCGGTCGCCACGTAGGAACGTTCGTAGAAGATTTCCTGCCACTGCCTGACCATACCCAGGAAGCCGTTGTTGAGTATGGCTATCTTGACGGGTATGCGGTTCTCGAACATCGTCGCCAGTTCGCACATTGTCATCTGGAAGCCGCCGTCGCCCGCGATGGACCAGACGACCTTGTCGGGACGGCCCACCTGAGCGCCCATCGCGCCGGGCACTTCGTATCCCATGGCTCCGGCGCCGCCGGACGAAACGAACGTGCATGGCTCGTTGAACGTGTAGTGTTGCGCCGCCCACATCTGGTGCTGGCCGACGCCGGTAACTATCACCGCCTCCCCGTTGGTGGCCTCAGAGATCTGGTTGACTACGTACTGTGGGATCAGCTTGTCGGTGTCGCGTATCAGCATGGAGGGATGATCGCGCTTCAAAGTCTCGATTTCGTTCAGCCAGTCCAGTCTGGTAGCCGGTTCGACCCGCTTGTTGAGCGCGGTCAGCACCCGCTTCACGTCGCCGACGATTGGCACGTCCACCGGAACATTCTTGCCGATTTCGGTCGGGTCAACGTCAACGTGTATCTTCCTGGAACCGCGCGCGAACAGCGAGGTGTCGCCGGTTATCCTGTCGTCGAAGCGCATACCCAGCGCGATTAGCAGGTCGGCCTCCTCGATAGCAAGACTAGCGTAGGCCATGCCGTGCATACCGGGCATACCCACGCTCAGAACGTGGTTCTCGGGGAAACAGCTTATTCCCAGAAGCGTGGTGATGACGGGTATCTGCGCCTTCTCGGCCAACTCCCGCAGTTCGTCGTAGGCGCGGGAGATTACGATTCCATGTCCGGCCAGAATTACCGGCCTCTCTGAGGAGTTGATGAGATTCGCGGCGCGGCGAATCATTCCGCCATGGCCCTCCAGGTTCGGCTTGTAGCCGGGCAGGTTTATCTCATCGGACCATTCCACCTCCACCTCTTCGGTGAATACGTCTTTGGGAATATCCACGAGGACAGGCCCCGGACGACCGGAGTTGGCGATGTGGAACGCCTCGTGCACGACACCCGCTATTTCGGAGGCGTGCATAACGAGATAGTTGTGCTTGGTGATTGGCAGGGTGATGCCGGTAATGTCCGTCTCCTGGAAGGCGTCGGAGCCGATTGCGGCGCGGCCCACCTGCCCTGTGATTACAACCATAGGCACAGAGTCCATCATCGCGGTGCCGATGCCGGTGACCAGGTTGGTCGCGCCCGGCCCAGACGTGGCCCAGGCCACGCCCGGCCTGCCGGTAACGCGCGCGTATCCGTCAGCGGCGTGCGCCGCGCCCTGCTCGTGCCGCACCAGAATATGGCGAAGTTCAGGATATTCGGGCAGTATCTGATAAAGAGGCAGAATCGCCCCTCCCGGAAGACCGAAGATTACATCCACGCCCTCCCGTATCAACGCTTCACAGACTATCTGTCCCCCGTTGCGTCGCATATTGATTAGACCTCCTCTGTTCGCTGGATAGTCGAACAGCTTGCGAATAGTTCAATCACGATTATTCTCAAGTTCCGAAAATCAAAAATCCCGTCCACTCAATTGGGACGGGACTGTTTAGTTCACAATTGATACCCCGCGGTACCACCCAAGTTGCGTGGGGCATCTGCCCGCGCCACTCTTCGGCTTGATAACGGCGCCACCCCGTCCGACCTTACACAGGAACTTGACAGGTATAGAATGTCCCGACCACATAGTCGAAGCCATATCCATTTCTATCTTGACCCGTCCCCTTCAGGCAGGATGCTCAAGGACGAGTTCCCAAGGCTCGCGACGCCGGATTTCCACCCGCACCGACTCTCTATCGTCCGACAGCCGAGGTACTATTCCCTATCAAAGCAAACATGATTCACAAAAGTAGGAACTTTGACTCACCATGCTAACATCCTGTTCGATTGTGTGTCAAACTGATTTCATCTCGCCCCAGGGCCTTTTCAAGGTGGAAATAGTATGAGGCATATATTGGGGTTTATAGTCGTGCTGGTGACGTGCAGGTGGGCTGCAGGTGGCCTGCTGGAGGGGTCTGGTACCAGCATTTCACCTGCAAAACCCTGTATTTACCAGTTCAGGGAGTTTTTCGGGTTGGGGAGGATTTCATTCATAAGCTCCACGATATGTTTCAGTACTGTTGTTCTGGCACATGTGAATTGTAGCACAGCGTTGTAGGAATTGTGTAGTGAAGATGGAAACGGAGACTGAATTTGCACAGGCCTAATCTCGCCGGGAGCGTGATAGCAACAGATCGGCTGGCCTGGTGCGATCAGGCCAGCCGATCTTCACTCTCTTTTGCACTACCCCGTCCGGCCACCAATTAAGGGAAGCCGTAAGCGTACACTTTAGTCGTTGTCGTCGGAGGGGAAATCGGCCATCTCTTCCATTATGACCGGTTCGAGGTCAATTGGCTCGTTCATGAAGTCGTCGCCCAGCCCGAAGTCGTCGCCGGGACCGAGGAGCGAAGGCTCGGGGCGAGACGTGCCGGTGGTCATTACGCCCATGCCCCTGGTGGGAGAGTTGGCCTCCTCCAGGCTCAGGCCGCTGACGCCGTCCTCACTGAGGTTGAGCCTGGCCGGAATGAGCCTGCCGATAATGACATTTTCCTTAAGGCCGCGCAGGTGGTCCACCTTGCCGTTCACCGCAGAGTCGGTGAGAACCCTGGTCGTCTCCTGGAAGGAAGCGGCGGACAGGAAGCTGTCAGTATTCAGGGAAGCCCTGGTTATGCCCAGAAGCACCGGCATCGCGGTGGCGGGTTCGCCGCCCTCGGCCAGTATCTCGGCGTTTCGCTGTTCATAGAAACGGCGGTCAACCCTGTCGTCCGGCAACAGGTCGGTATCGCCCGGATGGTCTATCTCCACGTTGCGAAGCATCTGAGAGATTATCAGCTCGATGTGCTTGTTGTGGATCGGGACGCCCTGGGAGCGGTAAACCTTCTGCACCTCATCTATCAGGTAGCGCTGAACCGCGTCCCTGCCCTGGATACGGAGGATCTCCTTGGGGTTTTTCGACCCATCGGTGAGCGCGGTTCCAGCGGTTACGGAGTCTCCCGTCTTGACGGTTATATGTGAAGCGGCGGGTATATTCTTGTACTCGCGCCGCTCCTCGTCTGTCCAGGTGATGGTGATGTAGTCGCCGTCTATGGAGACCTTGCCGGACACGCGGGCCATGAGGTCGGCGGTCGCCAGCGCGACGGACTCGTCCCCTTCGTCGGACTCGGAGCTTTCGTCCGGCGGTTCCGCGAGCATTTCGCCGATGCTTACCAGCGAGCCGTCCTCGACCTTCAGGGTGAAACCTTCCGGCAGGAAGTACTCGTCGGTATATTCTTCGACGCTGGATACTCGGATGCTGCGATACTCGGGATCTTCGACAATCTCGACGTCGCCGTCTATTTCGGACAGCACCGCTTCGCCCTTCGGGGCTCGGGCCTCGAAAAGCTCCTGCACCCGTGGCATACCGCTGGTTATGTCCTCACCGGCAACGCCGCCGGTGTGGAAGGTGCGCATTGTGAGCTGTGTGCCTGGCTCGCCGATGCTCTGCGCGGCGATAATGCCCACGGCCTCGCCTATCATGGATGGCCGCATATTGGCGAGCGACAGGCCGTAGCACATCTGACAGATGCCGCGCTCCGCCTCACAGGTCATGGGAGAGCGCACCATCACGGATGTGATTCCCGCCTTTTGCAGATTTTCGACCGTCGTGTCATCGAGTACGCCGTTGCGCTCGACCAGTATCTCCCCCGTGTTGGGGTCGGCAAGGGGGAGCGCGAGATTGCGGGTCCTTATCTGTTCGACGTAGGGCGCGGCTCCCTCTTCCATATCGTCTGCGTGTATCCATATCCCGTTCGGGGTCTCGCAGTCGTCGAGCAGAATGATTATCTCCTGCGACACGTCTATCAGGCGTCGGGTCAGGTATCCCGAGTGCGCCGTGTTGAGTGCGGTGTCGGTCAGTCCCTTTCGGGCGCCGTGCGTCGAGATGAAGTACTCGAGTACGCTGAGGCCCTCGCGGAAGTTGGCCTTGATTGGGCGGTCAATAATGCGGCCCTTGGGGTCGGACATCAGGCCACGCATACCGGCCATCTGCTTTATCTGGGCAATGTTGCCCTTGGCGCCTGAGTTTGCCATCAGGTAGATACCGCCGTAGTTGTGGAGGTTGTTCTCGATAACCTCCGTAAGGTTTTTGTTGGCGTCCGTCCAGATGGATACCGCGGCCTCATAGCTTCCCTGCTGGGTAACGAAGCCGTCCTGGTAAAGCTGCTCTATCCTCTCCAGCTTCTCTTCCGCTTCGGCGATAATGGCGGTCTTCTCACGAGGCACCTCGACGTCGCTTATAGCGATGGTGATGCCCGCCTGTGTGGCATAGTGGAATCCCAGATTCTTTATCTTGTCCAGGACATCCGCAGTGCTATGATTCCCGAGGATGGTGTAAACCTCGGCCACTATGTCTTTGAGAACGCCCTTCTCAACCTCTATGTTTCGGAATCCAATCTCATCGGGCAGTGTTTCGTTCAGTATTATCCGTCCGGCGGTGGTCCGGATCTGCTCACCCTCGATCATAACCTTTATGGGAGCGCGCAGTTCTATGGAGCCGAGCTCGTGTGCAAGCAGCGCGTCTTCGGCGTCACTGAATACACGTCCCGCGCCCCGCGCGTTCTCGTCCATAATGGTCATGTAGTAGGTTCCCAGCACGATGTCCAGAGTCGGCGCGACGATAGGCTCGCCCGAGCTTGGCGACAGCATATTGTAGGTGCTGAGCATCATCTGTTTGGCTTCCATAACCGCCTCGCGCGACAGGGGCACGTGGACGGCCATCTGGTCGCCGTCGAAGTCGGCGTTGAACGCAGTGCATACGAGCGGGTGAAGCTGGATAGCGCTGCCGTCTATCAGAACCGGCTCGAACGCCTGAATGCCGAGTCTGTGAAGTGTTGGCGCGCGGTTGAGCAACACGAGGCGGTCTTTGACGACCTCTTCCAGTATGTCCCAGACGGCGGGCTGTATGCGCTCAGCCATTCGTTTCGCGCTCTTAATGTTGTGCGCGTACCCTTTCATAACCAGGCGGTTCATAACGAACGGCTTGAACAGTTCGAGCGCCATGCGCCTCGGCAGACCGCACTGATGGAGTCTCAGTTCGGGGCCGGCAATGATGACCGAGCGACCGGAGTAGTCAACGCGCTTGCCGAGCAGGTTCTGTCTGAATCGGCCCTGCTTTCCCCTGAGCAGGTCGGAGAGCGATTTGAGCCGGTGGTTGTGGCTGCCCGCCACGGCGCGACCGCGCCGGCCGTTGTCTATCAGCGCGTCCACCGATTCCTGGAGCATACGCTTTTCGTTGCGCACTATTATTTCCGGGGCGGATAGGTCAATCAGACGCTTCAGGCGGTTGTTTCTGTTGATGACCCTGCGATACAGGTCGTTCAGGTCGCTGGTGGCGAATCTGCCGCCGTCCAGCTGGACCATTGGCCGAAGCTCGGGCGGGAGAACGGGCAGGGAGGTCAGCACCATCCAGTCCGGCCTGTTGCCGCTGTTGCGGAAGGCTTCCACAACGCTCATGCGCTTGATAGCCTTTTTGCGACGCTGGCCGGAGGTGGACTGCATCTCCTCACGCAGCTTTTCACGAAGTTCTTCGATGTCCAGCTTGCCGAGCACCTGCAATACGGCCTCGGCTCCCATGCCAGCCTCGAATATGCCCGCGCACTGGTCGCGGAGTTCGCGGAAGCGGCTCTCCGTCAGAAGGCCGCCGACGCTCAGGCTTTCGAGGATGTCTATCTGGTCAGATAGTTCTTCGTCCAGTTCGGCTGTCTTTTTGTCTATTTCGTCCCTCTCTTCGTCTATTTCGAGGGTCATCCGGCGTATGTCCGCTTCCAGTTTCCTCCTAGGGTCGTCCGGATCGTCTTTATCGCTGGTTTCGGACGGCTCGTCTAGTTCAGAGAGTTGGGCCTGGAGTTCGGCCAACTGGGCTTGGAGGGCTTCGAGCTTCTCCTCGCCCTCAGACTCTATTTTCTCGACGCCGTCGTCGAGCTCCTTCTGAAGCTCTTCGATGCGCATTGCCTGGAGTTCGGAGTCCACGTTGGTTATGAGATACTGCGCGAAGTAAAGAACCCTGTCCAGATTTCTGGGAGAGAGGTCGAGCATAAGGCCGAGCCTGCTCGGAGTTCCCTTAGAAAACCAGATATGGGCCACGGGCGCGGCAAGGGTTACGTGTCCCATTCGCTCGCGCCTTACCTTTGCTCGCGCCACCTCAACGCCGCAACGGTCGCAGATGACGCCCTTATAGCGAATCTTCTTGTACTTTCCGCAGTAGCACTCCCAGTCCTTGGTCGGGCCGAAGATGCGCTCACAGAAAAGCCCGTCTTTCTCCGGCCGCAGGGTGCGGTAGTTAATGGTCTCAGGCTTGGTCACCTCACCGTAAGACCATATCTTGATCTGGTCGGGAGAAGCCAAGGATATTCGGATTGCGTTGAAATCGTTGCCGCCCAGGGCCATATTTACGCTCCATCAAACTAGGAATTGGACCATGACTGGATGCTGACCGGCCTAGTCGTCGCCGGCGAATTCGGGATTCGTCGCCTCCACACGCTCATCGTCCGGCTGTTCGGTTCCCTCTTGTCGCGCCTCGTTTTCTATGATGGTATCGCCTGTTACCGCAAACGGGGACGGATCGTCAATGTCCATGCTCCCGACAAAATTCGCCATCGAGATAACGTCGGCTATGTCGTCGTCGAAGTCGCCCAACGACATCTGCTCCGGCTCTTCGTACATTAGCTCGACCGACAGCCCGAGGCTCTGCAACTCCTTCATAAGCACGTGGAAAGACTCGGGTATGCCGGGCTGGATAACGTCCTCACCCTTGACTATCGCCTCGTATGTCTTGACCCTACCGACGGTGTCGTCGGACTTTACAGTGAGCATCTCCTGAAGATTGTAGGCCGCGGAATACGCTTCCAGCGCCCACACCTCCATCTCACCGAAACGCTGGCCTCCGAACTGCGCCTTGCCGCCCAGGGGCTGCTGCGTTATGAGTGAGTACGGACCTGTCGAACGGGCGTGTATCTTGTCCTCGACCAGGTGAATCAGCTTCATCATGTATATCTGGCCGACCGTGATAGGCTGGTCGAACGCCTCGCCGGTGCGTCCGTCGTAGAGTACGGACTTCCCGATGAACGGCGCGGCAACCCGTTCGTCTCGATTGAGGCGCAGCGCTTCTTCGCGAACCTCCTGGGCGCTCATGGCGGAGGTATCCATGCCCATTTCATCCTTCAGCCAGATGCGAGCGCTGGCGTCTCGCGCGGTTCCCATTTCAACGCTGTCTCCGAACAGCGCATCGTAGTCATAGTCGCGTTCGGACAGCCACTCGCGCACGACGCCATAATCTATGCGCCGGCCGTCTTCTCTGTCTATCGCTCTCGGGTCGGCGCCGCCGGACTGCTGCACGATCCATGCCTGGCCGAGAGCGTCCTCGATAGCCGTATCCGGCGCCCCGTCGAACACCGGGGTCATCGCTCTGAAGCCCAGAATGCTCGCGGCCCAGCCCAGATGGGTTTCCAGAACCTGGCCCAGGTTCATGCGGGACGGCACTCCCAGGGGGGTCAGAATAATGTCAACGGGCGTTCCGTCCGGGAGGAACGGCATATCCTCTTCGGGCATTATCCGGGCTATGACGCCCTTGTTGCCGTGCCGGCCTGCCATCTTGTCGCCCTCGGTTATCTTGCGGGTCTGCGCGACCCACAGGCGCACCAGCTTGTTCACGCCGGGTGGGAGCTCGTCGTTATTGTCGCGGCTCAGCACACGCACTTCGATGATTTTGCCGCTCTGTCCGTGAGGAACGCGGAGCGAAGTATCCTTTACGTCGCGGGCCTTCTCGCCGAATATCGCGCGCAGCAGTTTCTCCTCCGCGCTCAGTTCGGTCTCGCCCTTGGGCGTTATCTTGCCAACCAGAATATCGCCCGGGCCTATCTCGGCCCCCACACGGATTATTCCCTCTTCGTCGAGGTCGCGGAGGCTCTCCTCTCCCACGTTGGGAATGTCCCGGGTTATCTCCTCTGGCCCCAGCTTGGTGTCTCTCGACTCCACTTCGTGTTTTTCGATGTGGATGGAAGTGAATCTGTCCTCTTTCACTAGGCGTTTGCTGAGGATAATCGCGTCCTCGAAGTTGTAGCCTTCCCAGCTCATAAACGCGACCAGAAGGTTCTGGCCCAGGGCCAGTTCGCCCTGGCCGGTGGACAGGCTGTCAGCAAGCACGTCGCCGACTTTCACCAGATCGCCCCTGCTGACTATTGGGCGCTGGTTGACGCACGTGCCCTGGTTGGAGCGCACGAAGTTCATCATCTTGAACGTGCGGTTCTCTCCGTCATGGCCGGTAATTACGATGCGCTCTCCGCTGACATACGTTACCACGCCGTCAACGTCGGATAAGACTACCTGACCGCTGTCCCTGGCCACACGCTCCTCCATGCCTGTCCCTATCAGGGGAGGGTCGGGGCGCAGAAGCGGCACTGCCTGCCTCTGCATATTGGAACCCATGAGGGCGCGGTTGGCGTCGTCGTGTTCCAGGAACGGGATGAGCGCGGTGGACACGCTGACAAGCTGTATCGGCGCGACGTCCATGTACTCGACGTTATCGGGAGACTCCATAAGGCCGACGTGCTCGCCCATGCGGGTCTCGACCCTGCTCTCAGTGAACTGTCCCAGTTCGTCCAGCGCGGCATTCGCCTGCGCTATGTGTACGGTCTCCTCCGCGTCGGCGGTCAGATAGACGACGTCGTCCGGGTTATTGGAGACGTATGGCTCCACCTTGACCATCTGCTCGGGCAGGGACGCTATCTGGGTCAGTCTGCCGTTCCGCCTGGTCGGCATACCTCCTGCCTTGAGAAGCACGTGGCCGTCTTCGCCAACCACGTCCTCGGTAATCGTGCGGTTCGCCAGGCCGGGGTCTTTGTTGAGTATCTCAGTATGCACCGTTCTATACGGGGTCTCGATGAACCCGTAGTCGTTGGTGCGCGCGTATGTCGCAAGCGAACCCAGCAACCCGATGTTCGGGCCTTCAGGGGTCTCGATTGGGCAAATGCGCCCATAGTGGGAGTGGTGAACGTCGCGGACGTCGAAGCCCGCCCTCTCTCTCGACAGCCCGCCCGGCCCGAGGGCCGACAGCCTGCGCTTGTGAGTGAGTTCGGCCAGGGGGTTGGTCTGGTCCATGAACTGCGACAACTGCGAGCCGCCGAAGAATTCGCGCACCGAGGCGACGACCGGCCTGATGTTTATCAGCGCGGCCGGGGTTGTGGTCGCGGGGTCCATCTGCGTCGTCATGCGCTCTTTGATTACGCGCTCCATTCTTATAAGGCCGACTCGCACTTGGTTCTGGATAAGCTCGCCCACGGCACGCACACGCCTGTTTCCCAGGTGGTCAATGTCGTCCGGGCCTTTCACGCCGTTATTGATCTGCACCATGCGCCTGAGAAGCTCGACTATATCCTCACGGGTCAGGGTATGGTCATGGAAATCGTCCTCATTCTCGGGGTGGAGCTTGCGGTTGAGCTTGTAGCGCCCAACCCTGCCCAGGTCGTAGCGACGCGGGTTGAAGAACAGGTTTTCCAGCAGGTCCTTGGCGTTGTCGGCATTGGGCGGTTCGCCCGGTCGAAGCCTGCGGTAGAACTCCAGCAGCGCGTCGTTCTTGTCCGACACGCCGGAATCCTTTTCTATCGTGGTATGGATAAAGTTGTGTTCGGAGTCGGTGTCCACGTCCTCGAACAGGGACAGAATCTCTTCGTTCGTTTCGTATCCCAGGCAGCGAAGCAGCGTGCTGACCGGCGTCTTGCGCTTGCGGTCCACCTTGACGGCTATGACGTCGCGGTTGGAGGTCTCGAACTCCATCCACGCGCCCCTGTAAGGGATCAGCTTGGCGGCGGCCAGCGGCCTGCCGGTGTTCGCGTCTGTGTCGGTGGTGAAGTAAACGCCCGGAGAGCGCACAAGTTGGCTCACGACGACTCGTTCGGCCCCGTTGCTGATGAACGTGCCGGTAGAGGTCATCATCGGAATGTCGCCGATGAACAGCACCTGTTCCTTTATTTCGCCCTGGCCGGGGCCGGCGGACTTGATTCTGAGCTGGACAGTCACGTACAGCGCCGCCGAGTACGAGACCTCGTTCTCACGACATTCCTCCTCGGTATATTTTGGAGGGTCGAAATAGTAGGACCCCGACGGAGGGTTCTCTCCCTGCGGGTGTTTTGAAGGATCGAAGTAGCGGTCGCCGAAGATCAACTCGAACCGCCCGCCGGGCAGGTCCTCGATGGGCGAAATCTCTCTGAAGAGATCTCCCAACCCTACGGCCTTGAAGTGCTCGAATGAATCTATCTGCACCTGGATAAGACTTGGAACGTCAATTATGGTCGGTATCCTCGAGTACGACCGTTTTGAAATGCTGCCATTTTGACCGTTTGTCACCTGCAAAGCGGTTGAGGTCATACGCTCTCACACTCCCTTGCTAGAAAAGTGAAGACTAATTTTAATTAGTCCTTAAGCCGTTACTGATGTAGATATGCCCTGTGGGTTGGGGGGAATTTTGACAAACGCCTAGTGCGGTGTCGAAGATGGTGAAGATATAGAAAAGTGACGAATAGTTGAAAGGGCATAGTGCGACTGATAGCAGAGTATCATACCAACCAAAGGATGTCAAACCGAATCTAGCCGCAGAATCAGGAATTCCTGCGGCTGGGAGTGTGAAACGGACCCGAGACGGCGGTCTGCCCTAGTCTCCGGCTGCCATTTCGGTCAGATTATCCATGTGTCCTTCAATATAGCAATGTCCGAAATAGTACACCTCGTACTCGGTATCGTCTCTAGTCTCTTTGTACTGACGCCTGGGCGAAAGGTCGTTTGAGGATAGATAAGCCCCAACCTTGTCCTTGGCAGCCTGTTCGCCGGGGTCGAACAGAAGCAGAACGCGCTCCTCCCGGGGCGATACGCTAATCGTCTCCAGTTTCACAGACATCCACCTCCAAGACTCTTGACCGCATTATAACAGGGTGACGCGGGAAGGCAAACTGCCCTGGCGCGATCAGGCATCATAATTCCCTGCCTGATCGGATACCGCTTCCAGCATCCGACCGACGAACCGATAGAAAGCAGCCAGGGCGCGTACCTCTTCCAGAGAATGGCTGCTGGAAAACTGAATCAGTTTCTCGGGCATATCCTCTTCTTCTAAGCTCACAATCCGGCTGCATATCCAGTCAGCTACGTACTTCTGGTCAAATCCGGGGTTGCTCGCGGCTACGTTCAAACACATCTCCACAGCCTCCCCCTGTCCTGCCAGGAGTACGTATCGGTTGTATGCCAGGAACAGGAACGCTGCCGTCAGCGATGCGCGCTTGTTGCCGTCGTTGAAAGGATGGTTCTTCGTAATTGACCAGACCAGCGCGCCAGCCATCTCCTCAATCAAGCCGTACAGGTACTCCCCGCCAAAAGTTTGCCTCGGCTGAGCCAGGGCCGATTCAAGCAAACCACGCCCATGCGAACCGCCCAGATATTGAAAATCTGGCACGCCACCTACATAGTTCGGAAATAATCCGGGAAGCATAGCCTTCACGACATACTCCACAAACTCCGTGTCGGGGAACCATATGTTATCTGGGCGTCACATATAATCTCTACCATTTCAGAAAAGGAACAGCCCCTCCGTGAGGGGCTGTCGCATATACCCGTATGAAATCGAGTCCAGCTTCAGTTCTTCTCTAGCTCCTTCAAGGCCGGGCCATACATCTCTATGAGAAACTCGACCATCAGTTCACGCATCTCAGGCGTATCGGGCAGCGGCTTGCCTTTGGGCAGGCGCTGCCACTCGGAAGCAATCCTAGACATCTCTTCTGCGTCGGGCAACTGCTCATCATTAGGCAATTTATTCCAAGCGGCTACCACATCCTCATAAGTAGCCTTAGAACCATTGCGCTTGTCTTTAACTGCCCGGACCATATCTTTACCTCTATTGCCCGCCTATAATCACTCAGCCTCAGTCAAGCAACATTCCCACTGTAAGCGCACTTCCGAGTTAAAGACATTCTAATCCCTAAACACATAGAATACAAACTCCATTCCCCATGAGATAATGCCAAAACAAAATTTTTGACAGACCCCAGCGCCCGCCTTACAATGCGGCTATACGATAGTGACCACGCTATGCGGGTCAGTTTGGAGGAGACTAATGGCCGATCAAGTGAAAGTTGACGTCTGGTTCGACTATGCCTGACCCTGGGTTTACAATGCAGCCGTGTGGCTGGATCAGGTAAAGAAAGAATACGGAGACAATCTGCAAATCAACTGGCGACACTTCTCTCTTCAGCAGATCAACAGCAGACAAGGGGCCGACTGGAAGGTCTGGAACGAGCTGGGTCTGCGTGAAGCGAGCTCGCTGCTCTCGTCGGTGGCCGCCGAGGCCGCCAAGAGGCAGGGAAACCCCGAGGCGTTCGACCGCTTCCACCTTGCGCTGCTCACCGCGCGACACGCTGGCGACAGGGTGCCGCTGAACCAGGACGAGCCTCTCATCAAGTTCGCCGAGGAATCGGGACTCGACGTTGAGCGGTTCAAGAACGACCTGAACGACCCCTCGCTGATTCAGGCCGTCGCGGACGACCACGAGGACGCGACCGGCGACCGCGGCATATTCGGCACCCCGACGTTCCTGTTCGAGAACGGCCACTCGGCCTACATGAAGACCTTCATCCCGCCGGAGGACGAGGCCGTCGAGGTTTTCGACAGCTTCGTTTCCCTGTTCGGCGGCAGGACATACGTGGGCGAGGTCAAGTCCCCGCAGCCGCCCTGGCCCAAGGGAGCCTTAGACTAAACTAACAACGGTAAATGGATACGCCCGCTCTGCGCCAAAATTTCGGGTATTGGAGTGGGCGTTATTTCTTCCGCGCTTCCGGTAAATCCTGATTCAGACCGTCAGAACCAGCTTGCCGAAGAAGTTGCGGCTCTCCATTACCTCGTGCGCCCGCGCCGCGTCCTTCAGAGGGAAGGTCTGGTGAACGATGCCCCGTATCAGGCCGCGCCCCGCCATCTCCACTATCTGGCGCATATCCTCTTTTCGTCCCATGAACACGCCGAAAACCGTCTGGTAGCGAGTGAACATCGCTCCCATTTGCAGTTCCGCCCTGTATCCGGTCGTAACGCCGCATATTCCGTATCGTCCGCCCACCGCGAGCGACGCCGTAGCGGCAGGCCAGAAATCCGCGCCCACGTGGTCCAGCACCACATCTACGCCACGACCCCCGGTAATCTCCTTAACCCGCTCCGCTATGTCCTCGGTGGAGTAGTTGATAACGTGGTCCGCGCCGATCTCTCTGGCCCGCGCCGCCTTCTCATCGGTGCTGGTCGTGGTTATGACCGTCGCGCCGACGACGTGCTTTGCAACCTGTATCCCCGCCGTTCCGACTCCCGCGGACGCCGACAGCACAAGCGCCGTCTCCCACGATTTCAGTGCGCCCCGCCGCACCAGGATAGTCCAGCTTGGCAGATAAACAGTCGGCAGGGAGGCAGCCTCCTCGAACGACAGCGAGTCCGGGATGGCGACCGCGCTTGTTGACGGAACGCTCACGAACTCCGCGTAGCTGCCGCTCCTCGAGGAACCGAGCATCCCCGAGTTCGAGCAGAACTCGTCCTCTCCCGACGAACAGAACCTGCACTGATTGCAGGTCATACGCGGGTTGACCACCACGCGCTCGCCGATTTCCCGACCGCGAACCTCGGAGCCTACCTCGACAATCTCCCCCGCGGCGTCTCCGCCCAGGATGTGCGGGCCGTCGAAGTTCCGGCGGCGCGTGCCTCTCACCCCCGCGCGGGTATATACGTCCAGCCGGTTCAGAGCGGACGCGCGGACGCGCACCCTGACGTCGTTAGGGCCAACGTCAGGGTCAGGAAGATCGCCGTAGCGCAGGGCCTCGATTCCGCCATGCTCGGTGATATAGACAGCTTTCATATCGTCTCCTGTAACATACTGATAGACGCTCGACAGAACGGAGCGGGGTGTCGGACAAACCTGGCCAAAAGACCTCGCAGAGTATAAGGCCGCGCCGCGCCCGTTGTCGAGACAGCTTTGGGTCACCCGGCTTCTATGTCGCGCCTGTCTGCTGATGCTGCCCGATGAAGCCCACCACTACCAGCTTTTCATCTTTGTCCCAGTCGAATGCTATCCGAATCGTGTGCCGCGCGTCCTTGCTCGTGCCTTTGGCGATGTGTTCAGCCAGCCGGTATGTCTTGCCGTTGGCCTTGGTGGTGTACCAGTCTCTGTACTTGTTCATGGTGGTATCGTACTGGCCGCTCTTGTACTGCCAGCCGCAGGCTTCCCGAATTGACAGGTCGAAATCAGGGACGCTCGACTCTCCCACGCGCGCCTTGTGATAGGTGGTAGCCAGCCATTCCAGCGCGCCCCAGACATCTTCGGGCTTCTCGAACGGGTTGTCCCGAACTTCGGACTTAGAGTTTGGTTTCAGCAGCAGTTTATCCCGGAACATATCTCCAGCGTATTTGACCGCGTCGCCCACGTCCTTTATGTGCGGAGGAACGTCCTCCAACGTCAGGCGGGGTATCTTGCGTTCCTCTTCGTATGCGATCCGCCAGATTTCCGCGTCGCTCCGGCTCTCGCTCAATTCGGCGCGCAGCGAATCGTTTTCCCCTCTGAGGTCATTCTTGTCCAGACGCAGGGACTGGTTTTCTGTCTCCAGCCTCTGAACCTCCGACCGCAGGGAATCGTTTTCAAGCCTCAGACCGTCCCTCTCCGATTGCAGGGAGACATAGTCCTCACGCGGAACAGGCTTGGCTTCCTCCACCTGCCCTGCTAATAGGTCGGGCACGGTTGCCGCGCTCCCAAGACTGGCGCCGTGTTCCGCGGACGGCCCGGAGACGGGCGCGGGCGTTTCGTCGGGTGCATTCGCCGTTCCTGCCTGTTCGAGAGTCTTCGGCTGGGTATCGCGGGACTCGGGCTGCCGTCCCTGTCCGGGCGGGTCGTCGTCCGGCGTCGAGTCGCTGGACATAAGGCTGTCCATGCTGTCCAACAATCGCAGAATCCTGTCTTCGAGTTCGTCGTTCTTGTCCCTGCGGGACCTCTCCTCGCTTCTGCTGGAAGCAGGAGGGCTTTCACGGAGGGCGTGATACTCGGTCAACAGGGAGTGGAGTTTCTCCGATATGCTTAGCGCTTCGGCGATGTCCGAGTTTGGGGAAAGACTCGCGGCGCGCCAGGAGTCTGTGTTCGATTCCAGGTACGCGAGTTCGGACGAGAATTCGTTTCCGATGTCCGCGATAGCCGCGTCCAGGTTGACCGCGCTGTTGCGCTCCTCTTCTTTGGCGCTGACTATCTCGTCAATCTTCCCGGCGAATACGGGTATTTCGCTTTTCCACTCGGGCGCGGAGGCGGGCAGGTTTTCCAGATCAACCACGCACAGCGCCAGAAGTTTGAGGATGGCCGGACTTTGCATAACGGCCTCCGACACCGGATCCGGCTCCTCCTCCGAGTCTGTCATGCCGGGCAGTTTGCCCGATACATAGCACATCATCAGCGCGATGTCGTCTTCGTCAAAGTCATCGTGAAGTAAGGTGAACCTGTCGAATTCGCGCTCCCACGGGTCTTTCGGCCATTGGCCTTTAAGCCTGTTTCCCGAGAAATCAGGATACTCCTCCGATACTCCGATATACGTCCCGACGTCATTGATTCGCTCCAACACTATTTCGCGCAGAGGTTGGTGTGATTCTGCCCATACTTTGAGTGCGGCGCCCGCGAGATTGTCCGAGAGCGGCAGGGCGCGTTGGACAGGGGTCGTTAGCATATGCGCCGGCGCCCGCGACGCGTTTCGGAATCCGGGAACTCGTAAATTCAGCTTATCCAGTTCGGTCTGGAACACGCGCTTTGATTCAGGAGACGCCCTCCCCAGGTAATTCAGGACGCAACTGACTACGTTTTCTACACACTCTTCGCTCATACATACATACAGGGCGCGTATTCCCAAAGCGTCCGGGGTTTCTGCGAGTTTGTCTTTCATTGCGTCATCTCCCAGGGGGTATGTGAGGGGGCTTGATCCAACACCCTATACTATAACTTACTTGGCCTATGGCGGGCGCGGCGGGCATCCATACCCCATATCCTGAACGAAAATGAAACGACCCTGCTGAGTTTCCCCTCCTACTACACAATCATGCCTTCAATGCGCTGCAATATACGCATGACAAACAACTTCCGCGACAGACTATCCATATATATGCAATTGCGCCGATCTAGCTTTTCTCTCATGTTCGGGCCGATTCGACCGCGCCGACTGTTTACTGACTCCGCTATAGCGTCGTTGACGCTTGGCATACGCTTGGTTACACTTTCAGTATTCCTATAAAACCCACACTACACAGGGAGATTCCGTGCAATGGCGCTACTACTCGACAGGCAGACTATCGAGGGTCTGCTGGACATGGACAAGATGATAGAAATACTGGAGCAGGCTTTCGGCGAACTCTCTACCGGCTCGGCGATTATGCCGCAGCGCACAGCGGTCGCCGACGCCGACGTGAATGGCTGGTACGCCTTCATGCCCGCCCAACTCAAGAGCATGGGCGCGCTCGGCGTCAAGTCCGTAACCGTATATAAGGACAACCCTTCCGCTCACGGCCTGCCCGCGACGCTGGCCACCATAGTCCTGATGGACAGCCGGACAGGACGAACAATCGCGGTCATGGATGGCGGATACATCACCGCCATGAGGACCGGAGCGGTCACCGGACTGGCCACCAAGTACCTTGCCCGCAAGGACTCCAGAGTGGCGGGAGTAATGGGGAGCGGCGTGCAGGCGCGCGCGCAGCTCTGGGGGATGGCAGCCGGAGCCGATCTGGAGAAGGCCCTGGTATTCTCGCTCGACCCGCCTGACGTCCAGAAGGCGTTCGCGGACAGCAGTTCGGAACTGCTCAGCATCCCGGTCGAACTCGCCTCCTCGGGTGAAGAACTCGTCGGAAGCGTGGACATCCTCTCCATGGCCACCACCGCCACCACGCCTATCATTGACGGCGACTGGATACAGCCCGGCCTTCACATCAACGGCATAGGCTCCCACGCGGTCGGCGTCAGGGAGATTGACACGAAGACTATGGTCAAGTCGAAGCTGGTATGCGACCAGGTGGACGCCTGTCTCGCCGAGGCGGGCGACGTGCAGATTCCCATAGAAGAGGGCGCGATGTCCGCCGACGACATATATGGCGAGTTGGGCGAGCTTATCACCGGGGCCAAGCGCGGACGCGAAAGCGACGACGAGGTGACGCTGTTCAAGAGCGTTGGACTGTCTATCCAGGACATATCCGCCGCCCACTACGTCTATCAGCGCGCCCTGGAAGAAAACGCCGGAACGGAGTTCGCGTTCTCGTAAAAATCTCGACCCTCGGCTTGCTACTCATAATCAGATACTGTACTATCGGCCCCGCCGCAACCGTTCGCTAGGGGAAAGCACAGCGGTTCTCGCTAATCGCCCAAGCGAACACTACCAGTCCGACCAGTTCCAAGATAGCCTGCAGAGCTACCACTTCTCTAGTTCCTACGGCGTTACAGGCGTCTTGACTCTTCGCGCCGACCACGTGGAAGCCGAGAATTGCGGGCTACTTCCCGTATATCGGGTAGGATATCTTGATCTAACTCCCTCTCCTCATCTAGCAATCTTCTCAGGAAGGACTTCAAGTCTTCCGACATCTCGAAACAGAATCCCTCAGAGCAAGACCGGATATCGAACGCACCCTCAAGAGCCTGCTCCCTCAGTTCTTGAACTATCCCGGAGTTACCTCCACTTCTCTTTAGAATCTCGCTCTGGACTTTCTGGTTGAACCCGCCTATTTGCTCCAGAACAGACTTCTGCTCATCGGCTGGGAAGGTCGCAGCCAGCTTTGAGAGAGTCCCAATTCCAGCCGGGCCTCCCGAGGTAGAAAGTCCTTCCTGGATTGACGGCGCAAGGTCGAGTAAAGACATATACCGTCGAACCGTAGAGACGGAGACACCGGTCTCCTGCGCGACCCGCTTGAATTCTCCATACCTAGAGTGTATTTTTTCAAATGCTCTCGCCTTGTCAATAGGACTCATGTCAGCTCTGTGAACGTTCTCAACAAGTGAGATGACAGTTGCGTCGGTAGTGTCTAAGTCGTCTCTTATGATTGCGGAAATCGTCGCCATCCCAATTTTCTTGCAGGCAAGGAACCTTCTCTGGCCTGCAATCAAGTCATAGTATCCATCTGACCTTGCCACAACAGTCACTGGACTGATGAGACCGTGCTCCTGAATACTAGTCGCAAGGTCGTCTATGCTTGCGTCTTCAGTCCCAGCTTCAAGGTCCTTCCGCGTGTTGAGATCTGACACCTTGATGGACTCAAGAACAATTTCCTTGGTTTCCATGCTATTCACCTTATGATCGTAAAGCTACATAATGGTTTGCCGTTTGCCATGGTGATACCACTTAAGGATATTCGATAGAGCTGTGGGTACGGTACCTAGCCGTTTCGGTCAGGGCGTTATGGCACGGAGCAATTCAACGCCGGCCTTCGCTTGCGGCGGGTGAAAAGGCCCCTACGAGGGACGCCCCTACGGATTTTGCTGGTTGGATAGGCATTACGCCCTGTACTGGTCAATCCCGACTGTGGCGGCGCCCTCGCCGGTGGGCATAACGAGCGTCTTGGCCCTGTCGGCGCCGACGACGACGATGTACCAGCGGTCAACGCTCTCTAGCACGGGGACGGTTATGTCCAGTCGCTCCTGCTCGGTGAGACCCTCCAGCCATTTCCACTGGGCCCCGACGCGCGCGTCGTCTATGGGCATATACTGGATCATCTTGCCCAGGCTGTCGTTGGCGTGGAAGTGTATGAACTGCCTGGTCTCCTGCTTGGAGAATCCCTGGGCGCCGACGGGACGGGCCACGTCGGGGGGCATGAAGATAAGCCGCTCCGACCCGTGACTCGCGCCCAGTCCCCTAGTGCCGAAGGTGCTGCCGTAGGCGATGGTTTTGAGCAGGCCCTCGGCGGATGTATTGCCCTGGTCCTGTACGTCAAGCTCGCCATCGGTTATGAAGACGCTGAGCGTACTTTCGTCCGGGCCGAAACCCTGGTCAACGTGGAACGGCTGCCAGGGGCTCATGTCCTCGTTCTCGGCAACGCAGTGGATGAACTTCCGCGTAGTGCCGATTGTGTCCATGTCCATCTGGCCCGGATACCAGTAGCCGAGGTTTCGCAGGCATAGGGAGAACGCCCTGCCTATGGTTATATTGACCTGGTTGTCGCGCCCCGGGCCGAGTCCTGAGCGCGGGTTGATGCCAAGCTCTTTGGCGATGGGGCCGTTCACGACCAGCATTGGCGCGTGCGGGCTTGTGGACATGAGCAGCGACTTTCCGCCGTGCGAGCCGACCTCGGACAGCGCTTTGACCGCCGCGATTATGACCGGCATATGCTCGGGGGAGGCCCCGGCCATCGCGGCGTTTATCGCTATCTTCTCGACGGTCGCCAGACCGAATCCGGGCGGCATATCGCAGACCAGATCATCGCGGTCGAGCCCGGTTCCGGCAACCAGGTCGGCTACCGCGTCGGGCGTGGGCGGATGCAGCACGAGCGAGTCGCCCCAGTCGCGCATCAGCCATTGTTCATTCATCTTGAGGATAGCGTCCCACCTGTCCTCGCCCTCGAAACGCTCGATGGGGGTGGTGGAGTCGCGCTCCCTGCGAGAGCGCTTCTGGTCGACGGTGAGCACCTCTACTATGCTGTCTATCGCGGCCTCGGTCTGGCTGACACACTCCTCGATGGCCAGATTCCGGTATATGCGAGGGACGATAACGAATTGGAGGTCGGGCATGGCAAAGGCGCGCGAACTGGCTATCGCGTCCTCCTCGAACCGCCCGGATACAATCGGAATGGCGGGCTTGCCCGTCTTCTCGATCTCGATCATGTCGTGGACCATCCACGACGCGCACGTCCCTCAATCGGCGGTGGCGCCGATGACGACGTCACACTCCCTCGCGGCCTGCTGGACTATGGGCGGCGGCGCGGGGTAGTTGCCGCCAGTATAGAAATTGATAGTAACGTCGTCGAAGCGTTCCTGTATCATCTCGCCCGCGCGCCTGAGCGCGACGTCTCCGCCGTGAGTGCCGCTCCAGAGCAGTCCGACGGTCTTGTTGTTCAGCGTATCGGGCCTTTCGCTTATGGTCATGGCGTTCAGCAGCCCGCGCTGCTGTCCCACGGGATTGAATACTTCCAGCAAGTGCATCCGCTAACCCTCCTTAGTCCTTAATCAGCAATCAGCCGATTCACGGTCGTCGTTTACAGGTTGTGAGTTTACAGCGAGTGGGGAAGATTGTATATCCCCGCCGGGTATCTTCCAGGGTCTTTGCATTATCGAACATCGCATAGACGAAATAGTGTGGATCACCCTCATCCCAACCCTCTCCCTGAGACGGGTGATGCACATTGTGTAAGTCCTTTAACAATTGAAGAGCGTAGCTAACGCCAGGTCAGGACGACCGAAGTGGCGATTCAACCATATGCCCACGTTGAGAGCGGCCACCTTGGCCGCCACTCGACTCAACAGTCCCCACTTGCTGCGAGCGCGTGGGAACTGAAGGCCAAACACCTCCTCCAACTGTCCATTGACGGTCTCCACCACCTGTTTGAGACTGCAATGCCGCCGTCTGGCCAGCTCCGACTCGCTCCCGACATAGTTTTTAGGGGTCAACACTCTCGCTCCATACTGTTGTCGCCAATGTGTCTGCCACAGGGACCCGAAAAAGCCGTTGTCTCCAAGATAAGGCTCTGAGATTGGCCTGCCAACGGCATATCTTGGCCATATGGGGCCGGTGGCTCCAACATATCTGTTGCCATTTCGTCGGATGGGAAGGTCCTGGGCCTGGCGGGGTCTTCCCATCTGGTTGTTGCGCCAGCACAGAAAACTCTCCGCCACCCAGCGGTCTTCTGTGCTGGCTGGCGCGATCAGAAAGCCGGTTATCACGCCCCGGCGCGATACCGATAAAAGCAGTTTGCAGCCATAGTAAAAGCGCCTGTCGCTTCCACCCTTTCCTATGGCCGACTCGTCTCCAAACAGACGATGGCGGTCTCCTCGACACATCCGAGCCAGAGGCACAGGAACACTGTCTATCGCCTGATACGCTGAGGCATAGGCTCCCAGTTCCTCAGCCACTGCCTCGGACAATGCTATAACGACTCCACACAGGTCTCGACTGCGACGATTGAACGCGCTCTGAGTGAGCATGTTGGGAAAGTAGCCTGTCCAATGCTCTGACACATGACGAACGAAAGCGCGCTCGGAAGTCCCAAACCACTGACAGCACAGCATCAGAGTAAGGACCTCGCTGTCAGACAGTACAGGGCGTCTGCCAGGACGAACCGGCTTGTGGCAGCCATAATGTCGCTTATAGAGGTCGTCAACTATCGTGTACAATGCGGTCAGGAAAGCGTCAAAGTCTAAGGTCATCGCCAGCCTCCTTTTGTCGGGTAAGGCCAGCGTACACCATCCCTTGACGCTTTCCACTTTCTTCAGTTGTTAATATGCATCACCCGTCTGAGGGAGAGGGGGCTGTACGTTGGTATTCATACTTGGCTGTACACTTTTGCCTACCCCTGTCAGCCCTGAGGGAGAGGGGGCTGTACGTTGGTATTCATACTTGGCTGTACACTTACCTACCCCTGTCAGACTATCGAGGGAGAGGGGACGGTCATCCTGTTGATCAACTTGTCTCCTGAAAACGAAAAGACCCTGGGGGTGGGAACCCAAATGTTGCTATACCGGAGAATCCGTATAACCCAAAGACCCTGGGGGAGGAAATTGTATAAGTGGAATTATAGTAGTCGAGGAGCCGCCAGATTCTGGATTCCCGCTCCCCGTTTCCACAAGGACAAGCTTCGCGGGAGTATCCGTGTTGAAAGTCAAGAGGTCTGGGGCGCGGGAATGACGGTAGGGGCGCGGGAATGAGGAGTGAGCGGGAGGGACGGGATTTTGCAATTTTCTTCTGTGGAAATGGGTATAGACACTTGCGACATTTTATTCCATAATTGCGCTATTATGCGCCTGACGTTAAGTCAAGCTATGAATTGAGCCAATGGAGGATCGAATGAAACCAAAATATATCGCGTTATTGCTTGCCAGTATATTTGTCGTGGCGCTTCTGGCGGCCTGCGGCGATGACGAAAGCCCAGCGCCAGCGCCTACGACGGCTCCGGCGCCTACGACGGCTCCGGCTCCGGCTCCGGCCGCTACAACCGCCCCGGCTCCGGCGGCACCAGCAGCACCGGCAGCGCCAGCAGCGCCGGCCGCTACAATGGCTCCGGTTGCCATCCAGCCGACCGCGGCTCCGGCTATGATGGGCGGCGACGCCCCGGATCCCAAGAATGACGCCGGGACGATTGTTTTCGCGCGATCCGATTTGGGTTGCAGTCCGGGCGCAGGTACAGTGTTCTGCTACCAGTACCAAGCGGTCGCCTGGGGCGCTGGCGAGGATCTGTTCACCTGGCGGTGGAGAGACGATGGAACAGTGGAATACACCGCCGGTCAGCTTGCGACCGGGTGGGACCTGGCTTCGGACGGGCTTAGCGTCTCGGTTGACGTAAGAACCGACGTGGAGTTCCACAAGGGTTGGGGAACCATGACGGCGGAGGACGTAGCCTGGAGCTACAACCAGGTGAACCCGCTGATTACGAAGCACAGCATCGCCCCCAGCGCGTCGTACTTCTCGACCCTGTTCGGAGAAAATATCGCGGTGGCTGTCGACGACGATACGGTAGAGTACACTTTCGCCGCCGTTGACTCCCACTGGCATACCTACATGATGAACGGAAACGGGTTCGTCGGGATGGTTGTGCATCCACAGAGGGCGCAGGAAGAGAACGGCGAAGACTGGATGCGGGAGAACTTCATCGGGACCGGCCCGTTCCAGGTTGAAGAGTGGATAAGAGACGACCGCGCGGTGTTCACCAAGTCGGGACACCACTGGGAATTCGACCCGGCGATAGAGCGAATCATTATCCAGGAGATGCCTGAAGACGCTACCCGCGTGGCGGCGCTGAAGACGGGCGAGTTGGACGCCACTGAGCTTGCCATAAAGAGCGTGCCGCAAGTGCTCGGAGATGGTTTCAGCAGCACGAGTTCGGGCAGCGCGAGCCAGCAGGGCGTCATTTTTTCGGGCAACCTCTGGGAAACGCACAACGCGCTCACCGGGGAAGACCTCAATACACCCGCCAACGGCGTGTATGCCCGCGACCTCGAGTGGATCGGGAATCCGTACAGCCCCAACGACGGCAACAACCCGGACGCGCTCGACTGTCCAGACGGCGCTGACTCGATGCAGATGGAACAGAGCTGCGGCGACATGGAACAGGCGCGGCTGGTGCGCTGGGCTGTCGCCATGGCGATTGACAAAGAGACTATCAACGAAGCGCTACTGAACGGTTTGGGCTGGCCTGTTCACGTCGGATACGCTGACGAAAAGAGCGAGTTCTGGGACACCAAGTGGGAGTATCCCTACGACCCCGCGATGGCGGAGGAATATCTTGACAGGGCAGGCTTCCCCAGAGGCGGCAATGGCGTCAGGTTCCCAATGCCTTTGTTCATAAGTTCCGGGCACACCGGCGGTCTCGGCGAGGAGATCGGAGACGCTATCGGCGGGATGATGGCCGACATCGGCATCGAGACCGAAGTGCTGAAGTTCCCTTACGCGGTCTATCGGCCGGGCCTGGTGAACCGCAGCGCGACCATTCCGAGGCTGACCGCCGGCGACGACGGTCAGACCATCTACCCGTTCGACTGGCCGAAGGGCATCGAGGAGTCCAGCCTGTCGAGGGGCGGATACTGTATGTGCTACGAAGCAACCTGGATCAGCGAAACCTACCTCGGAGTGGCTGCGGAGAACGACTCGCAGAAGCGGATAGACCTCAACAGGGGGTACTTCGACAATATGCACTTCTGGGCGCTGAAGCCCGGCGTGGTCGCGGTTCCCAACCTGACCATGTACAACCCGAACTCGATATCTGAGTGGGTGATGGAACCCACGCCGTTCGGGACATCGGCGTTCTGGAACATAGTTCCAGCGGACAGATAAGCGGGATACCGGCATAAACACAATCGTCCCCCCGCTCCCAGGGGCGGGGGGACGGCCTTTTGACGATATAACCAAGTACACAGTCATACGTAGGCCATATACATCTGCCATATACACAGTCATATATGGCAGATAAGTTCGAGCCTACCAGGGGACATTGATGAGAGGATTCCTGATAAGGCGAGCGTACTTTGCCTTGCTGTCGCTGATCGCCGCGACGATGATCGTTTTTGGTCTTTCCAGGGTGTACGGCGACCCCCTTCTTATTTACACGCAGGAAGGCGGCGGATACGGACTCAGCGAAGAGCAGAAGGAAGAGATATCCAGGTACCTGGGTCTGGACAAGCCCTTGGTGGTCCAGTATCTCGTGTGGGTGGGCAACTCGCTCAGGGGCGACTTCGGCAGGACGCTGCTGGACCGCGCGCCGGTTTACGGCCTGATAAAGGGCAAACTCGGAGCTACGGTGCAGCTTGCTACAGCAGCCTGGATATTCGCTATAATCACGGGGGTTCCGTTGGGCGTTTTATCCGCCACCAGGCGCGGGGGTATGTTGGACTACGCTGGCAGAATTTTCGCGCTGTTCGGCCAGGCTCTGCCGCAGTTCTGGATAGCCATTATGGCTATCGTTATCTTCGCGGTGCAGTTGGACTGGCTGCCGGCGTCAGGCCGCGCCTATCCGGGCGACAGTATCGGCGAACAGATCAGGCACTTCATCCTGCCGACGGTAACGCTGGGCTGGCTCGGCTCCGCCACCTACCTTCGCCTTGTACGCTCGTCAATGCTGGAGGTGCTGGACTCCGAATTCGTCAAGTTGGCGCGCGCCAAGGGCGTATCGCAATGGAAGGTGATATGGAAACACGCCTTCAGGAACGCGCTGATTTCTCCCATAACCTATTCCAGCCTGTTTCTCGCGGGCTTTATTACGGGAGCGACGGTGGTGGAGTTGGTATTCGCCTGGCCGGGAATCGGGCGGCTGGCGCTCACTGCCGTAGAAAACAACGACTTCGCCCTGCTGACCGGAGTTGTGTTGTTCTTCGCGGTCGCCTTTATATTCTTCAATTTCGTCGCGGACGTTCTATACGGCCTGGTTGACCCCCGAATACGTTACAGTTAGGCAGGCGCATGGTAGATCAGGCAAGTCCGACACAGTTTCAGGAACCTAACCTATTGGCGGCAGACACCATATTCAATAAAGTATGGTATGTGCTGACACACTGGCCCATCCTGCCGATAATTATCCTTGCGCTGCTGGTAGTAACAGGATTGTTCGCGTCGCTGATAGCGCCCGAGGATCCATTGGATCAGGAACTCACTCTGAGAAACGCGCCGCCTTTCTGGTACACCGAGTATTGGAGCGAGCAGGATGAATTCGAGCCAGGCTCGCGCCTGCTCGGAGCGGACCACGTGGGAAGAGACATCCTCAGCCGCACCATTCACGGCGCGCGCATTTCGCTCCAGGTTCTGGCGGTATCCCTGACCACGGGCGTACTCATCGGAACGTCGCTGGGGCTGGTGGCGGGCTACGTGGGCGGCCTTGTGGAGGAGCTGATAATGCGGCTGGTGGATGTGTGGCTCGCGCTGCCCTTCGTTCTCCTCGCATTGGTCGCCGTAGTCGTTTTTGGAGGCAGCTTATGGCTTGTAATGGCGTTGCTCGCCATGTTCACCTGGCCGTCTTTCGTGCGCTTCGTCAGGGGTGAGGTGCTGTCCCTCAAGGAGCGCGATTACGTCGCGCTGGCAAAGGTGGCCGGAGCTTCCAACACACGCATAATCATGCGCCACGTTCTGCCCGGCGTGATGAACACCGTCATCGTCATTACCACTCTGAGGGTGGGACAGCTAATCCTGACCGAAGCGACGCTGAGCTTTATCGGAGCGGGTATCCCCGCGCCCACACCGGCCTGGGGCCTTATCATTTCCGAGGGGCGGTCTTACGTGAGCACTGCCTGGTGGAGCACCTTTTTCCCAGGACTGGCGATATTCCTCGTGGTCATGTCTCTCAACTTCGTTGGGGACTGGATGCGCGACCGCTTCGACCCTCGACTGAGGCAGCTTTAGCGCCGATAGTCATCAGTCTTTAGTTGTCAGTTCTCCGCTTTCCAAGGCTTTTTTCAAAGCCGGCGCTATCACGGTTTCGTCGGCAGTGCAGTCCAGAAGCCTAAAGACGCAACTGAGTAAAGGGCCTGCAGTCGTCAGAGGCGTGGGCTGCGGACGGTCTTCGCTATCCAGAAGGGGAGATTGAGCAGATTGCCGCCGAGGACCGCGCCAATGCAAATGCCGGTGAGCGCGGGGATTCCGGGCTTGCCGCCGAGTTTGTAAACGTCGCGGCTTTCGTGAAGTCCGATCCACCCGCCTATCAGGGCCGCGGCTATGGCCAGGAACAGCATGAGAAGCGTTGCGGCCCGGTCGAGGTCGCGGTTCAGCCAGGCCAGAAAGCTGCCGACGCCCGCACCGAATCCGATTGTGAGGACGCCCATCAGAGCGAAGTTGATATCCTTGATTTCCCAAATAGACTGAACGATGGGCAGTATCAAGATGTACAGTCCCAGGCCGAATGTGCCGGATAGGAAGAGTCCGAGCGCGGCGCGGGCCAGAAAGACGACCAGTTGTTCGGCGATGTCTTGGATTCCTACGCGCATTCTGTGGGTCTCCAGTCAATCCCCTGAACGAAAAGGCCAGTATGCTTGCGCGGAGGGGTCGGTAATGTATGCGGACGTGGATTCAGAGAGTCGGTTGCGCTAACCAACCATTTTCTCATCCACGCAGCGAAGGGCGGCGCGGGCAAGAAACCCAGAGCGCGACTCCCCTTCGCGGGCGGCGAATTCGTCAATCATGGCGAGTATCGGGGACGGCAGCGCGATTTCGATTCGCTCAGTTTCGACGCAGACTTCCGAGAGGTCGACGTCAACGAGCGCCCAGATGCCGTCGGCGTAGTATTCGTCGGCCAGGTGGACCTGCATGGGCTGTTGTTCGGGAATGGGCTGGGCGTCCATGAGAATGCCTTCAATGTGGCAACAGATTGCCTCGTGGGAATTCGCAATGGCTTCTTCAAAGGTGTCTCCGGCTGAGAAGCACCCGGGCAGGTCGGGGACGGCTACTCCGTAGCAGCTACCTTCGTCTTTATAAATTACGATTGGATACTTCATCAACGTGTTCTCCAATCCCAGCCCGCTTGTCGAAATATGCTTCTCAGAATTCCAATCGGTATATCTTTCACGGGGTGTGGAACGGTAACTCGCCCGGCTCGTTCAGGGTGAGTGAATTGATAATGACTCCCCCTTGTGTTGTTGCGAGTCCAGCCGTCGCGCCTGAGTCTTCGTATGATCTCTCGGCTTTCCATGTGTGTATGATACACACTATCGCGCCGGCGCGTCGCCATGACTTTTTGTCCATTTCCCGGTCTCGCTCCGGCGGCAGTAAGCCAACGAAACAGACGGCGACTAGAACAGGGTCGGCTGGCCGGGGTCGGGGGTGTAGTCGAAGTCGAGGTGCTCGTAGGCGCGGCGGGTGGCCATGCGTCCGCGCTTGGTGCGGTCGAGGAAGCCGAGCTGCAAGAGGTAGGGTTCGTACACGTCTTCTATTGTGTCGGAGTCCTCGCTGATGGAGGCGGCCAGGGTGTCGAGGCCCACGGGGCCACCGTCGAACTTGTCTATTATGGAGATAAGAACGCGGCGGTCAATGTCGTCGAGGCCGAGGTTGTCAACCTGGAGCCGGGCCAGCGCCTCGTGCGCGACCTCCGCGGTGATGACGTTGTCGGCCATGACCTGGGCGAAGTCGCGGACGCGGCGCAGAAGCCTGTTGGCTACTCTGGGGGTTCCGCGCGAGCGGCGGGCTATCTCGACGACGCCCATGTCGGCTGTCTCGATTTCCATAATGCGAGCGGAGCGGGCGACTATGGTGCGCATCGCGTCGTCGTCGTAGAAATCGAGGCGGTGGACAGAGCCGAAACGGTCCCGGAGCGGCGCGCTGACCATTCCGAACCTGGTGGTCGCGCCGACAAGGGTGAAGGGCTTGAGGGTGAGGTTCATGCTCCGCGCCTTGAGGCCCTTGTCAATGACCCAGGACACGAAGTTGTCTTCCATTGCCGGGTATAGCACTTCCTCGACGACGCGGCTGAGCCGGTGTACTTCGTCTATGAAGAGGATGTCGTCCTCGCGGAGTTGGGTGAGTATGGCAACCATGTCGCCGGGGCGTTCGATTGCGGGGCCGGAGGTCGTCTTGATTCGGACGCCCATCTCGGTAGCGAGGATGTTGGCCAGGGTTGTTTTTCCGAGACCGGGCGGGCCGTACAGCAGGGTATGGTCGAGAGGCTCACCGCGCTGCCTGGCGGCCACGACCCCGATTTCCAGGTTGGACTTGAGCAGTTCCTGGCCCACGTAGTCCTGAAGCCTGCGTGGGCGCAGGCTGGTATCCAGATGGTCTTCCTCCTGGACGCTTCCCGAGACTATGCGTTGCGCTTGGACCATTTTCAGTTACACCACGGGATCGGCCAATGCGGTCATTTGAGGCATTTTCATATACCCCCGTTTATAATTGCGCTGGGGAGACGCTGGGGACTCAACAGGGGTGCGCTGGGTGGACGCTGGAGCGATTTTCGCCCAGCGTTCGCCAGCGTTTCCCAGCGTTTGTAGCTAAGAGAGATTTGTTTGCGCAAACGAAGATTCATTGATAAGTTCCAGTTTATGGATATTCTGTCGCAGAAGTTGTTTTTCATGCGAACATTATATCATAGTACAGAGGTTATCGCGCAGCTATATAAGGATCTCAGGCTGGCATTGAAAGGGCACCCTGATACCGGATTCTTTTATTTTCAGGGTCTTTTCATTATCGAACGTCGCATAGACGAAATAGTGTGGATCACCCTCATCCTAACCCTCTCCCTGAGGGAGCTGACAGGGGTATGTAAAGTCGAAGGACAGGTATGAGGAGTTGGAAAGCGCGTGGCATTGTGGCATCTTTTTGGTACCAAACAGAAAGGTTGCCACAGATTCGCCATGCGCCTCCCGCCCGAATGTTACCAGATCGCTCAGACCATACAATACCATCTGCCGCACCTCAGAGAGTCTCAGTCGCTGGGTCTGACCCTGTGGGTGTACGGCACTATTGTCATGGGCAGCGCTTGTCAGAACGCAGTTTCGACAGCGCTTTCGTTCATGGGCAGCTTCGACACCATGCGCCAGTATCTCAGACAGTGGTTGTACGACGGTCAGCACAGGCCCAGACCGACAGCGACACAGATCGACGTGGAGTCGTGCTTCGCTCCGCTGTTGAGATGGGTGCTGTGTCTGTGGAAGTCGGACAGACTGGCGCTGGCAATAGACCCGACGATGAAGGGAGACCAGCTCAACTCGATAGTCATAAGCGTGGTCTATCGAAGTTGTGCTATTCCGGTGGCCTGGCACGTGCTGGCTGCGAACAGACCGGGCGAGTGGATAGCGCCCACAATGAGGCTGCTCGATCTGCTGGCCGATGCGGTGCCCAACCATATGAGTGTGTTGGTGATGTGCGACAGAGGACTGAGGAGTCCGAGACTGTGGAAGAAGATATGCTCTGTGGGCTTCCATCCGTACGTCAGACAGTCGATCAACACCGTGTTCTGTCCGCAGGGAGGCACCCGCATCAGAGCGCGTCATCTGGTTCCAGGACCCAATCACGCATATGTCGGCTACGGCACGGCGTTCAGGGCCACCTCCAAGCGTCGTCTGGGAACGATGATCGTGGTGTGGGTGGACGGAGCGGACGAGCCGTGGCTGGTGATGACCGACCTGGCTGTGGACGCCGCCGGAGTGTGCTGGTACGCACTTCGGTTCTGGATAGAACTGGGCTTCAGAGCGCTCAAAAGTCTGGGCTGGCAGTGGAACAAGACTCGAAGGACAGACCCTCAGCGGGTGAGTCGACACTGGTTGGTGTTGTCGGTGGCGACACTGCTGACGATGGCGTACGGTAGCCGAGTCGAGGATGCCGCCGATCTGGGGCGAGAGCCGGGCAACCTCAGAGCGCCGCCGAAGTGTCTATCGCCGACTCATCGCAGCGCCCACAGCAGTCCTGGTCGGAGCGTCAGTGTGCTGAGACTCGGCACGGCCTGGCTGAGACGGCTTCTTAACAGGGGTAGAGTATGGAAGAGAGTGTGGCTGCTTCCCGAAGAATGGCCCAAACCACCACCCGGAATGAAGATCATTCAACATACACCACCATGAGCAACAGATACATACCCCTCTCAGCCCATCCAGGGAGAGGGGACGGTCATCCTGTTGATCAACTTGTTTCCTGAAAACGAAAAGACCCTGCTTTTATTTTTAGAATTTGACACGGGGGCTGCGGGTTGCTAATATTGCTAACCGTCGCCATTTCGTGGCGGCACATATGTTGTGTGATCCAGATTTCCGAAAGATCGGCAAGGATTTGTAATGCCCACAGTGAACCAGTTAGTGAGAAAACCTCGACGTTCGAAGGGTAAGAAGGAGAAGGCGCCAGCCCTCCGATATTCCTTCAACTCGCTGAAGAATCGTGTACGCAGAGGCTCAGGCTCGCCGCAGAAGCGGGGAGTCTGCATTCAGGTGAGGACTCAGACGCCGAAGAAGCCTAACTCGGCGTTGCGGAAGGTTGCGCGGGTGCGCCTGACCAACCAGATGGAGGTTACAGCCTACATTCCTGGCGAGGGTCATAATCTTCAGGAACACTCGGTGGTTCTTATCAGGGGTGGTCGAGTGAAGGACTTGCCGGGCGTCCGGTATCACGTGGTTCGCGGGACGTTGGACACCGAGGGTGTTGTGGACCGCAAGCGCGGTCGCAGCAAGTATGGGGCGAAGCGAGATCCCGGGCCGCGTTAGGCTGTGGCGGAAACGGCGGCGGCGTGAGATTTGGACAACCAGACAGTAGTAGAGTATCCACTTATTTTTGTCATGTAGAAGTCTGCCACGATCTCTGGATTCCCGTGGATTCCCGCTTTCGCGGGAATGACGGAAAATGGTTGGTGTATGGCATATTCAAGTGGAAATGGCAGTAGTACCCAGTAAGGAATTGGCATGGCTCGAAGACGACGAGCGGAAAAGCGCAAGATTATACCGGACCCGAAGTACCATAACGAGGAACTGGCTCATTTCATAAACTACGTTATGCTGAATGGGAAGAAGACCGTGGCGCAGCGCATTGTTTATGATGCGCTGGAGATGGCTTCTCGTGAGGTGAGGCGGCCTGAGATCGAGGTTTTCGAGCAGGCGATACGCAATGCCACTCCAATGGTCGAGGTCAGGTCTCGACGTGTTGGGGGCGCTACTTACCAGGTGCCGGCGGAGGTTCGCCCGGAGCGCAGGCTCGCGTTGGCGATGCGCTGGATAGTCCAGGCGTCGCGCGCCAGAAAGGGCAGGCCGATGTTCCAGCGGCTGTCCGCGGAGCTTGTGGAAGCGGCGCGGGGGCAGGGTACGGCGGTGAAGAGGCGAGAGGACCTGTATCGCATGGCAGAGGCCAACAGGGCGTTCGCGCATTACCGCTGGTAGCAGGTAAGGGAAAAGAATCTGCTCTTTATTTGAAGGGCGGTAATCTGGCAGAATGAAGGGTCGGTTTGAGCCGGCGCACCAAAATATGGCAATACGCCTCAGTAGGGGCGGGTTCGCAGCCCGCCCCTACTACGGTTGAAGAGGAAGCGATTTTCGGCTCTGCCCAACTGAAGGACGACATGAATAACGGAGTACTGGAAAACACCCGCAATATCGGGTTCATAGCGCATATAGACGCCGGGAAGACGACGGTCACGGAGCGTGTTCTATATTTCGCGGGCAGGATATACAAGATAGGCGGGGTTGACGAAGGCACGACGGCGATGGACTGGATGGCTCAGGAGCGAGAGCGAGGGATTACGATAACGTCCGCCGCGACCACCTGCGAGTGGAAGCAGTACGCTGTCAATATCATTGATACGCCGGGCCACGTTGACTTCACCGCAGAGGTGGAGAGAAGCCTCCGAATACTTGACGGAGGCGTTGTTGTATTCGACGCGGTCGCAGGAGTTCAGCCGCAGTCGGAGACTGTATGGCGACAGGCAGACAAGTACAACGTCCCCCGCATATGCTTCATAAACAAGATGGACAGATTGGGGGCGAGTTTTTCCAGGGCGATGGACTCGATTGCCCACAGGCTGAACGCGAATCCGGTGGCCATACAGATACCGATAGGTGAAGAGGACGATTTCCGGGGCGTGATTGACCTTGTGGACGAAAAGGCGATCTTCTATGACGAGGAAGGCCCGGTTGATCCGCGTGAAGGCCCTGTTCCGGAAGAGATGATCGAGGAGTTCAGGAACTATCGCGCCGTTCTGGTGGAGAAGGTGGCGGAGACCGACGACGACCTGATCATCAAGTACCTGGAGGACCACGAGATAAGCAAAGAGGAGATCAAGCGGGCGCTCCGAAAGGCTACGCTTGAATACAAGATTGTGCCTGCGCTGTGCGGCACCGCTCTCAGGCATCGAGGCATCCAGCCACTCCTTGACGCTGTTGGCGACTATCTCCCCTCCCCTCTCGACGTTCCCCCCACTGAGGGCCACTCTTACCGCACCGAAGAGCCTACGAGCAGACACCCCGCAGATCCTGATTCGGGGTTTGCGGCACTCGCGTTCAAGACCGTTGCGGATCCTTACATAGGACGGCTGGTTTATTTCCGAGTGTATTCGGGCAGCGCGAAGAGTGGCTCCATGGTGTTCAACGCTACAAAGGGTCGCAGGGAGCGTCTGGGCAGGCTGGTGCAGATGCACGCCAACCGGCGTGAGGAGATAGACGAGGTCAGGGCAGGCCAGATTGTGGCCGCGGTGGGTCTGAAAGAGACTACGACCGGCGACACTATCTGCGGGAGACAGGATGACGCGGTGGTACTGGAGACGATTACTTTCCCAGACCCTGTGGTGTCCGTGGCAATCGAGCCGAAGTCGAGGTCGGACCAGGACAAGCTGTCGGATTCGCTCGTGAGTATGTCGGACGAGGATCCGACGTTCAAGGTCAACTACGACAATGAGACGGGGCAGACAGTGATATCAGGTATGGGGGAGTTGCACCTGGACATTATCGTGGACCGAATCCGGCGCGAGTTCAGCGTCGAGGCGAACGTAGGTCGTCCGAAGGTGTCGTACCGCGAGACGGTGAGTTCGGCGGCGCGCGCGGAGGGCCGCTTTGTCAGACAGACGGGCGGTCATGGTCAGTACGGTCACGTGTGGATGGAGATAGAGCCGCTCGAAAGAGGGAGCGGCATCCATTTCGAGAACATGATAAGAGGGGGCGCAATTCCGCAGGAGTTCATCTCTTCGGTGGAACAGGGCGCCCGCGAGGCTTTGAAGACAGGCCCTCTGTCCGGCTTCCCGGTGGTTGACGCGCGGATGAGGCTGATTGACGGAAGCTATCACGAGGTTGATTCGTCGAAGATGAGCTTCCAGATAGCGGGATCCATGGCGGCGAAGTCGCTGTTGACGCGGGGCAAGCCAATTATGCTGGAGCCGGTGATGAAGCTGGAAGTCGTTACTCCGGGCGAGTTTCTGGGTGACGTTCTTGGCGACCTGGGTCGCAGGCGAGGGCAGATCACGAATATCGAGGGCGAGGGCGACATCCAGTCGGCGCGAGCCATTATTCCGTTGGCGGAGAGTTTCGGGTACGCGAATGCTCTGAGGTCGCTGACACAGGGACGGGCCAGCTACACTATGGAGTTTGACAATTACGTCGAGGTTCCGAGGGAACTGGTGGAAGTTCTTTAGAGACCGCGGACGCCCATTGTGGTGGTCGGCGGTCTGTTTTTATTAGCGGTTCTGAAAGAAATTCAGTATTAGTCAGTTGAGTATGTGATGGTAACCGACAGCCAACAGAAGATTCGCATAATTCTGAAAGCCTTCGAGCACAGGATACTGGACCAGTCCGCGGGGCAAATTGTGGAGGCGGCGGAGCGCACCGGGGCGAGGGTTTCGGGGCCGGTGCCGCTGCCCACGTCTATCAAGCGGTTCTGTGTTATCAGGTCTCCGCACATAGACAAGGACTCTAGGGAACACTTCGAGATAAGGACGCACAATCGTCTTATAGAGATTCTGGAGCCTACCTCGAAGACAATAGACCAACTCACCCGGCTCAATGTTCCGGCTGGGGTGGATATTCAGATCAAACTTTAGCCCAGGGCAATAGTCCCGGACTCTATCCAGAAACGGCACGAATTGAAATGTCAATACACGGAATTATAGGAAAGAAAATAGGAACGACCCAGATGTTCCGTGAGGACGGCAGGTCGGATGCGGTTACCGTTATCCAGGCCGGTCCCTGCACGGTGACTCAGGTCAAGACCGAAGAGACGGACGGCTATATTGGTGTCCAGCTTGGATACGACGAAACGCGCGGGTTGAGCAAGCCGCGCGTCGGACATCTGAAGGGCGTCGGCAAGAATTTCCGGGTTCTGCGGGAGTTCGGCGTAGATGACGTGTCGGAAGTGGAGTTGGGCCAGGAGATAGACGTGAGCCTGTTCAATGCGGGCGAACTGATTGACGCGACCGCCGACTCCAGGGGTCGGGGCTTTCAGGGCGGCGTCAAACGGTATAACTTCCGCGGCGGGCCGAAGACACACGGACAGTCGGACAGGCATCGCGCTCCCGGCTCAATCGGGGCCGGCAGCACTCCCGGCAAGGTCATCAAGGGTATGCGCATGGCGGGACACATGGGAAGCCAGCGTGTCACTGTACGCAAGCTGGAAGTGGTCGAGGCGGACGTGGAACGCAACCTCCTGTTTATAAAGGGGGCCGTGCCAGGCTCTCGAAACTCGCTTGTGCTGGTAAAGAGGTCGGGTACCAGAAAACGCAAGCTGAGGTAGTTCGGGTCAGATTTCTCAGAAATCCGTGGCCTATCACTCGCACACAAAACTGAAAACTCAAGATGAGAATATCACATTGGAACTGCAACTCAGAAACATAAGCGGTGAAGTAACCGGCAGCATCGAGGTAAGGGACGACGTATTCGGCGCGAAGCTGAATTCGGCGCTGATTCACCAGGCGCTGGTCGGGCAACTGGCCAACCGTCGTCAGGGCACAGCCAAGACAAAGACGCGGGCGCAGGTATCCGGCGGCGGCGCGAAGCCGAGGCCGCAGAAGGGCACGGGCCGTTCCAGGCAGGGTTCTATCCGCTCTCCGATATGGAAGGGTGGCGGCGTGGCTTTCGGGCCAAGCCCCAGAAGCTACCGGCATCGCACTCCCAAGCAGATGCGCCGGGGAGCGCTTATCAGCGCGCTTTCGGGCAAGGCGCGGGAAGGCACTCTGGTTGTGGTGGACAATTTCGACATTCCCGAACCGAAGACCAAGACGGTCGCGAGCGCTCTGGGCAGCCTGGGAGCGGGCCGTTCGGTTTTGCTGGTGGCGGACGGCGCGGGGCGTGAAGTTCTGCGGGCGGCTCGGAACATTCCGCGCCTCAAGATGGGGCCGAGCCATACTCTGAATACGATTGACTTGCTGAACTATCGCACGGTGATAATGACCGAGCAGGCGGTGAGGAACGCGGAGGCGCTATGGGGCGGCAGGTTCGAGCGAAAGCGGGCCGCGGCCGCAGTTCCCGCGGGGATGGAGGACTAGACAATGGACTTGCATCCCTTTGAGATAATTCGGCGTCCGGTCGTGACGGAGAGCAGCACGTTTCTGCAGGACAGCGGTCGCTACACGTTCGAGGTGCCGGTTTCGGCGACCAAGCACCAGGTGAAAGAGGCGGTTGAAGAGGCTTTCAACGTCGAGGTGCTGAAGGTAAACACTATGATGGTAAAGGGCAAGCGCAAGCGGCTAGGTCCTCGCTTCACCAAGTCCAAGAACTGGAAGAAGGCGATTGTCCAGCTTGCCCCGGGCAACTCTATAACCATATTCGAGGGCGTGTAAATATGCCTCTTAAAGTACGCAAGCCACTAACACCGGGCCAGCGCGGCCAGATACGCCAGTCAACTGACGACATCACCACGTCCAGGCCCAAAAAGTCTCTGCTGAAGCCGCTGAAGAAGCGTTCGGGCAGAAACCACCAGGGACGCATCACGGTGCGTCACCGGGGGGGTGGACATAAGCGCCGTTACAGGATAATAGACTTCAAGCGAAACAAGACGGGCATACCGGGCGAAGTGGTCTCTATCGAGTACGATCCCAACCGCTCGACCCGTATCGCGCTTATCAAGTACCCGGACGGGGACTGGCGCTATATTCTCGCTCCGAACGGACTGGAGGTGGGCGCCAGCGTCGAGACGGGAGAGCAGGCTGAGATAAGGATTGGCAACGCGCTGCCTCTCAGGGCGATACCAGCCGGTACGCAGGTTCACAACGTGGAACTGCACATCGGCCAGGGCGGCCAGATAGTTCGCGGGGCGGGAACCAGCGCCCAGGTTCTGGCGAAGGAGGGTAGATACGCCCTTCTGAGGCTGCCATCCGGCGAGATGCGGAATGTTCTGAGCGACTGCATGGCGACCGTTGGGCAACTCAGCGCGCCCGACCATAAGAACACCAAGCTGGGCAAGGCGGGCCGCAAACGGCACCTGGGACGGCGTCCCGAGGTGCGGGGCGTGGTTATGTCGCCGAGAGACCATCCGCATGGCGGCGGCGAAGGTCGTTCACCCATAGGGATGCCGGGGCCAAAGACTCCCTGGGGTAAGCCTGCGCTTGGATACAGAACGCGAAGGAACAAGCGCACGGACAGGTTTATCGTCCGCCGAAGGTACAACAGATAGGGTCGCGCGCGGCCCGGAGCGTATGCGCGGGTCGCCGTAATTCAGCGAGGAATGGAAGATGTCGAGGTCTATCAAAAAGGGGCCATACGTACACGAGAAGCTGGCCAAGAAGGTGGAAGCGGCCAGGCGAAGCAATTCTCAGCAGGTGCTCCGCACCTGGTCGAGGGCTTCGACCATTATGCCGGATATGCTTGGTCTGACCATAGCCGTGCACGATGGGAGGCGTCACGTGCCTCTGTTTATTACGGAGAACATGGTGGGACACAAGTTGGGCGAGTTCGCTCCGACCCGAACATTCCGAGGCCATTCGTCGAAGTCCGAGCGCGCCTCGTCAGTGAGATAAGGGAGCGGGAATGCCTATCAGCGCAACAGCTAAAAATACGGGCGTCTCCGTCAAGAAGATGCTGCCCATCGTGGACATGGTGCGCGGCAAGAACGTGGAGGCCGCGCTGGATATGCTGACCTTCCAGCCATCGCCCGCGGCGGCGCAGGTGGCGAAAGTGGTCAAGTCGGCGGCGGCCAACGCGGAAAACGAGATATTCGCGCGACCATCGGATCTGAGAATTACAGAAATTTACGCGAACCCGGCGACCAGCCTGAAGAGGTTTCGCGCCAGGGCGCGAGGTCGCGCCTCCAGAATACTAAAGCGCAGCAGCCACATTACGGTGGTGGTGGACGAGATCGAGGAGCTATAGCTTGGGCCAGAAAACTCACCCGATAGGATTCCGTCTGGGAATCGTCAAGGATTGGCAGGCGCGCTGGTTTGCCCATAAGCAGGAGGACTACCGGAACCTGGTGTTCGAAGACCTCCAGATACGCCGGCTCATTTCCGGCGGCTACCCGGACGCCGGAATTTCGCGGGTGGAGATAGAGCGCAGCAACAATGACGTGACTATTACTATACATACGGCGCGTCCGGGCATTGTTATCGGGCGTGGAGGACAGCGGGTCGAAGAGCTGCGCAAGGAGATAGTGAGCTTAATCAACCGGCGCGCCAGGCTGAACGTGCAGGAGATACGGCAGCCGGAACTGGACGCATACCTGGTAGCGCGCAACGTGGCGGACCAACTGGAGCGCAGAATCGCGTTCAGGCGGGCAATTCGCCAGACACTCACACGCACCATGCAGGCGGGAGCCGAGGGTATTAAAATTATATGTTCAGGCAGGCTGGGCGGAGCGGACATAGCGAGGTCTGAAAAGGCGATGGACGGTCGGGTTCCGCTGCATACGCTGAGAGCGGACATTGATTATGGGCTGGCGGAAGCGGCGACGGAGTTTGGGCGGATCGGTGTGAAGGTCTGGATATACAAGGGAGACATTCTGCCTGAGACCGCTCCGGAGCCGGAGCCGGAGGAAGAGGAAATATCCCCAATCGAAGTTACACTGACGGCAAATCCCGAACCTGCTATCCGAACAGCGACGGCAGCGCAAGAGGCGAGAAACGATGCTTCAACCCAACAGAGTTAAATTTCGGAATATGCACAGGGGCCGGCGCAAGGGGATGTCGGTAGCAGGCAGCCGGATCAGTTTCGGCGAGTTCGGCCTGAAGGCGACTGAATCAGCCTGGGTGAGTTCCCGTCAGATCGAGGCGGCGCGGCGAGCAATGACCCGCTACGCGCGGCGGGGCGGCAAGCTGTGGATTCGCGTTTTCCCGGACAAGAGCGTGACCGCTCGCGCGGCAGAGACCAGGATGGGCAGCGGCAAGGGCGCGGTTGACCACTGGGTGGCGGTGGTCAAGCCGGGTCGCGTGCTTTTCGAGATTGCGGGCGTGCCTGAAGAAACGGCGAGAGAGGCTCTGAGGCTCGCGTCTTCCAAGCTGCCGATGGGTACTAAGATTGTTACGCGATACAGCATTTAATACGAATAGAGTGAGGACTGGAGACGGGGCTTTACCATGCCGGTAGATGATCTCAGAGGAATGGCGGACCAGGATCTGGCCGCGGAGTTGTATGACACGAGGCGCGAGCTTATGAACCTTCGTTTTCGCGCCGCGACGATGCAGCTATCGGACGTGAATGAAGTGAAACGGACTAAAAAGCGCGTTGCCCAGATACTTACGGTGATGCGGGAGCGTGAAATCGAGAGTGTGGTGGAATGAGTTACGAGAGAAAAAAGGTTCGCGTGGGCCGTGTGGTCAGCGACAAGATGGATAAGACCGTTGTGGTCGTTTACGAGTGGAGCCGACCCCATCCGATATACAAGAAGGCGGTTCGCCGTCAGACCAGGTTCTATGCTCACGACGCGGAAAACCGCTGCGAGCTTGGAGACATGGTAAGGATTATCGAATCGCGTCCGTACTCGAAGACCAAGCGGTGGAAGGTCGCCGAGATACTGTCGAGCATAGAGATAGCCGACGTTCAGCCGGAAGACATTGCGATGGACGAGGACGTACTGTCTTACGCGGCTTCTGTGAGCGCCGAGGGTTCGTCGGAATCAGACGAAAGTTGAAGTGACAAAGCTATGATTCAGATATATACAAGGCTGAAGGTGGCGGATAACTCGGGAGCCAAGACGATAAGCTGCATTGGCATCCCGGGGGGCAGCGGAAGACAGTACGCGCACGTCGGCGATATTATAGTCGCGTCAGTCAAGGAGTCGGCGCCCGCCGCCCAGGTACGCAAAGGCGACGTGGTAAGGGCTGTCGTTGTACGCACCAGGCATTCCACGAGAAGAGTGGACGGGTCTCACATAAAGTTCGACGACAATGCGGCCGTGATTGTGAATGAGGACCGTATGCCCAGGGGTACGCGGATATTCGGCCCGGTGGCGCGCGAACTGAGAGACAAGAATTTCATGCGAATTGTGTCGCTGGCCCCGGAGGTGCTTTAGATGCGGATCCGCACCAATGACATGGTGATAGTCACCAAAGGACGCGACAGGGGAAAGCGCGGTCGCGTCATAAGCGTCGACAAGAAGCGCAACAGGGCGGTTGTCGAGGGGATACATATAGTAACGCGCCATCAGAAGCCCACCGGCGCTTTCCGGCAGGGTGGCATCATACAGAAAGAGATGGCGGTGCCCGTATCCAATCTGGCGTATTTCGACGAGCAGTCGGATACATCGGGAAGAATCGGATACCAATTTTTGGCGGACGGAACGAAGGCTAGAATTTTCAAGAAATCCGGTGAAGTGATCGAATGACACAGCAAGAGCATCAATCCAACGGTTCCGGCAATGGACAGTTCGCTCCAAGGCCAATGCCACGTCTGCTGGAACGGCTCAGGAATGAGATCGGCCCCCAGATGGTGCAGGAGTTCGGATATACAAGCCCGATGCAGATACCGCGGCTTGAGAAGATCGTTCTCAACATCGGCATGGGAGAGGCGCTCCAGAACGCGCGCGCAATGGAAGCGGCCACCGCGGACCTGACCGCCATCAGCGGCCAGAAACCGATGGTGACAAGGGCGAAGAGGTCCATCGCGCAGTTCAAGATACGGGACGGTATGCCGATTGGGCTGAGCGTTACGCTCAGAGGCAGGCGTATGTACGAGTTCTACGACCGCCTGGTGAGTTCGGCCCTGCCCAGAATCAGGGATTTTCAGGGGGTGTCCAGAAGCTCTTTCGACGGACGCGGCAACTACTCTCTCGGACTGAGAGAGCAGGTTATGTTTCCTGAGATAGACTACAACTCGGTCGACCGTATGCGCGGCCTGCAGATAGTTATCGTCAACACCGCGCCGAACGACCCGGAGGGTCTTCGCCTGCTGGAGTTGATGGGAATGCCCTTTACAAGGCCGGGCCAGAGCCAGCGAACGTTCTGAGGCGGTCGGGCCGGATTTTCGCAACAGAGATATATTTATATGGAGAAGAGACAGTGGCCAAGAAGTCTGCGATAGCCAAGAACGAACGTCGCATAAGGATGGTTGCCCAGTACGCCGAAGTAAGGGCGGAATTGAAGGCCATCGCCAATGACGTGAATCTGTCCCAGGAGGATCGAATGGAGGCGCGACGCGCGTTGGCGCGCTTGCCGAGAGACTCGAATCCGAACAGGGTTCGCAACCGCGATTCGGCGACCGGCAGACCGCGCGCCTACATCAGGCACTTCGGCCTGTCGCGTATATCGTTCCGGGAGATGGCTCTGAAGGGCCTGCTGCCCGGGGTTCGCAAGGCCAGCTGGTAGAGGGACGGAACAGTATGTCAGTAACAGATCCGATAGCGGATATGCTCACCCGCGTTCGCAACGCGGTAAACGCGCGGCATGAGACGGTGAACATTCCCGCTTCGAATATAAAGGGCGAGATGGCCAGAATCCTGACGGAGGAGGGCTTTATAGAGAGCTACGACCTGGTCAGGCAGGGAACACCGCAGGCAACCATCAGAATCCGGCTCCATTACAGAAGCCGGAGTGAGCCTTCGATTGCCGGACTCAAGAGGGTCAGCAAGCCGGGCCTGCGGGTGTACGTCGGCAAGGGCGAGATTCCCAGATACTACGGCGGTCTTGGCGTGGCGATGCTGTCCACCTCGCAGGGTGTGATGACCGGACGGCAAGCGTGGCGTCTGGGTGTTGGCGGCGAGCTTTTGTGTTACGTCTGGTAAGGAGATTGGTATGTCGAGGATAGGAAACCAGCCCGTTCCGCTCCCTGCGGGAGTGGACGTGCAGATCAGCGGACAGCAGGTGACCGTCAAAGGCCCGCGCGGGGAGCTTACGCAGAGTTTTCACCCCGATATGTCGCTGGCCAGGGACAACGGCGCGGTGGTCGTTTCCAGACCCAGCGACTCCAACGAGCACAAGGCATTGCATGGCCTGACCCGCAGCCTCATCAACAACATGGTGACGGGGACCAGTGCCGGGTTCGAGAAGATTCTCGACCTTGTGGGCGTCGGGTACCGAGTGGCGCAGAACGGCGAGGGCATAACTCTGAGCGTGATGCTCAGTCACCAGGTTGACATTCAGCCGCCGGACGGGGTAGTCATCCAGGTAGAGGGCAACAACCGGATACGGATCGGCGGAATAGATAAACAAGCGGTAGGGCAGATAGCGGCTGAGATAAGAAAGGTTCGCCCGCCCAACGTATATACGGGCAAGGGGATCCGATACGCCAACGAGGTTGTACATCTCAAGCCCGGCAAGAGTGCCAGGAGAGCATAGGGTGGCAAAGGCAAGAGTGCGAAAAACGCGCCGTCAGGTGCGCCACAAGCGAGTCCGCAGGAAGGTGTTCGGAAGTTCAGAACGTCCGCGCATGGCGGTGTTCCGCAGCCTGAACAACATCTACGTCCAGGTCATAGACGATACGCGCGGCCATACGCTGGTGGCGGCATCGAGCCTGGATACTGACGTGAAAGAGCAGGTGAACGGGGGCAGACCCAAGTCCGAGGTGGCTACGCTGGTGGGCAGCCTGGTCGCGGAGCGCGCCGCGCAGAAGGGCATAAAGAGTGTGGTTTTCGACCGCGGCGGCTTCAAGTATCACGGCAGGGCAAAAGCGCTGGCTGACGCCGCGCGCGAGGGAGGACTGATTTTCTGATGACTACGAATTTCCTGCGACAGCAGGGACAAGAAGAGCAGGAGGAGATGGTCCTTGTCGAAAGGGTTGTCCGAATATCTCGTGTCGCCAAGGTCGTCAAGGGCGGTCGCCATCTCAGGTTCAACGCGGTTGTGGTTGTCGGAGACGGCGAGGGCCACGTCGGTATAGGCATGGGCAAGGCGGACGCGGTTCCCGACGCGGTGAGAAAGGGTACTGTCAAGGCGAAAAGCAATATGATAACCGTGCCTCTCAGCGGCTCGACCATTCCGCACGATATAGTGTCCAAGTACGGCGGCTCACAGGTAATGCTGAAGCCCGCGGCTCCCGGCACGGGTGTCATAGCGGGCGGTTCGGTGCGCGCGGTTGTGGAACTCGCAGGCGTCCGCGACATACTGACCAAGTCGAGACGCAGCAACAATCCGGTGAACGTGGTCAAGGCGACCTTCGAGGGTCTGAAGAAGTTGAGGCTTCCAGAAGTGGAGTTTGCCAAGAGGCGACAGACGGTCGAGGAAGTCAAGGAACGTCAGAGAATACAGGCCGAACGCCGAGCGGCGCGACAGGCTGAGAGAGCAGCAGCGGAGGCGGCCGCTCAGCAGCCTCAGCAGGAAGATTCATAAGAGACCGGACACATGGCGAAAATAGCAATAACCTGGAAAAAGAGCGCGATAGGCTACGAAAGCTCACAGAAGCGGGCTATCGAGGGGCTGGGGCTGAGACGCCTTCACCAGACGGTCGTGCATGAAGACGTTCCCTCTATTATGGGTGTGGTTCACAAAGTTCGTCATCTGGTAGAGGTAAAGCCGGTCGAATCGGACGATTCGGACTGATATTTCACAGAACGCCGACAGACAGAGACCGTTCGCAGCTACTGTACAAGACATAGTTTCAGAACAGAGTGACAGTTTCAAAATGCAGCAGCATCTGATGACATCCCCGAAAGGGTCCAAAAAGAATAGAAAGCGCGTTGGCCGTGGGGACGGCAGCGGCTCGGGAACATACTCGGGCCGCGGTCTCAAGGGGCAAAAGTCGCGGAGCGGCAAGGGCCTGATGACCAAGTTCCAGGGCGGGCAGCTATCGCTGCTCAAGCGCCTTCCGAGCATACGCGGATTCAACAACATATTCCGGCAGGAATACAGCATAGTCAATGTTGGCGAGCTATCCATGTTCCCGCCCGACAGCGAGGTTACGCCCGAACTTCTGGCCCAGGTCGGATTTGTCAAAAACCTGAAATACCCGGTCAAGATTCTTGGCAGGGGAGAGATAGACGTGGCCATAAGCATCTCCGCGCAGCGGTTTTCGGCGTCCGCAAGGGAGAAGATCGAATCCGCCGGCGGCATGGTAACGGTCGTAGAGTGAAAGCGCGCTCGAATTCCCCAAGCGGGAATATCAAGGAGACCATTTAATGCGCCAAGCGCAGGCAGCAAGAGCACAGCAACAGTCATCGAGACCACAGCTGATACAGTCCATGATAGACGCGATGCGGGTGCCGGACCTGCGCGCGAGGATTCTGTTCACGCTGGCTATGCTCGTCATATTCAGATTCGTCGCCCAGGTTCCGGTTCCGGGCGTGGACACCCAGGCGTTGTCCCAGGCGTTCCAGCAGCAGGAGCTTCTGGGATTTCTGAACTTGTTCAGCGGCGGCGCGCTCGCCAATCTCAGCGTAGCCGCTATTGGCGTGTATCCGTATATCACCGCGTCAATCGTGATGCAGATACTCGTCCCCGCCGTTCCAAGCCTGAAGGCGCTCTCCCAGGAGGGAGACTACGGACGGCAACGCATCAACCAGCTAACCCACTACGCCACAGTGCCTATCGCCTTCTTGCAGTCTTGGGGACAGTTGACACTGCTCAGGCAATCCGGCGTTCTGCCCGGCGTGGACTTTGGCCTGAATATGGGCACGGCCGCGATACTTACGTCCATGGTCGCCGGAACCATGTTCCTGGTCTGGCTCGGCGAGCTTATCTCCGAGCGCGGCCTCGGCAACGGGATTTCACTAATCATATTCGGCGGCATAGTGGCGGGCTTCCCCACTCTGATAGGTCAGGGCTTCCTCGAAAATAACAATGCCGCCGGTCTGCTGGCGCTGCCCCTGATCGCCTTCGGCATCATATACGTGATAGTGCTGTTCAACGAGGCGCAGCGACGGATACCCGTTCAGTATGGGCGCAGCATATACAGGGGCGGCCAGATGCAGAGGCAGTCCGGTTCCACGTTCCTGCCGCTGCGAGTGAACAGCGCGGGAATGATACCGCTCATCTTCGCTTTCAGCATAATCATCCTGCCCGCGACGATATTCAGCTATTTCCAGAATCCGCTGTCGGACTCGTTCTTCACGCGGCTGGCGCGGTTCTTCACCGACACGCTCGATCCTTCCAACTTTCCGTATTGGATAGCGGTGTTCATTCTGGTCGTGATTTTCACATTCTTCTACACGCTGGTGATATTCCAGCAGCAGAACCTCGCGGACAACTTGCAGAGAAACGGCGGGTTCATACTCGGAATAAGACCGGGCAGGCCAACACAGGAATATCTGAACCGGGTCATTATAAGAATAACCTGGGGTGGAGCGCTGTTCCTCGGAGTGATTGCCATTATGCCCTATTTCGTTACGGCGGTGACCAATATCAGGGCGCTCACGCTTTCCAGCACAAGCCTGCTGATAATGGTCGGCGTGGCGCTGGATACGATGAGACAGCTCGAGGCGCAGCTGTTGATGCGTAACTATGAGGGCTTTATCAGGTAGCCGGACGGCATATGAACATCGAGAAAAGCAAGAGATTGATTTGTCGCGCGGAGTCGAAACTGATCGGAACGGCATACGAACATCGAGAAAAGCAAGAGATTGATTAGTCGCACGGAGTCGGGACTGAATTGAATGTAATCCTCATGGGACCGCCCGGGTCCGGAAAAGGGACGCAGGCGGCAAATCTGGCCGAGAAACTGGGGGTGTACGCGGTGTCATCGGGTGACCTGTTCAGGGATCACCAGCGCCGGAATACCGAACTCGGCCAGTTGGCGCGCTCGTACATGGAACGTGGCGTGTACGTGCCGGACGATGTTACTATCGGGATGATAACGGAGTGGATAAACGACCCTGAGCACGCAGGCGGTTTCGTGCTGGACGGATTTCCGAGGACGCAGGCGCAGGCGCAGGCGCTCGACGACGCGCTCTCGGAACGGGGCGGCATTGACCATGTTATTCTTATAAGCGTGTCCGACGATGAGCTTGTTCGCAGGCTTGGCGGACGAATAATATGCCGCGAATGCCAGACTCCACATAACCTGAACACCTCGCCTCCGTCGGTAGAAGGCAGGTGCGATGAGTGCGGCGGAGATCTGTACCAGCGCGACGACGACAAGTCCGAGGTGGTAGCCAGGCGCATCGAGGTTTACAACCAGGAGACGGAGCCTATTCTGGGCTACTATCGCAATGCGGGAATACTCGCCGACGTGAACGGTGAACAGTCGGTGGAGTCTGTGGGCGACGATCTCCGAGCCGCGGTGAGCGCCTGATTTGCCGGAAGCGTGGGGTTTTATGTAAACTTATCGCCTCTTTCCGATGAGCCGGATGTATAAATTCCAGGGCTAGGGGCGTGTACATGGGAAGGAATTGCTTTATATGGCCCGCAGGAGGTCAGGAGGAATAACGCTAAAGTCGTCCCGTGACTTGAATATGATGATTGAGGCGGGTCAGATAGTCGCTCACGCGAAGGCAAAAATGATAGAGGCCGCCGAGCCGGGAATACAGACCCGAGAGTTGGACGCCATAGCGGAGAATACTATAAGAAAGCTGGGGGCGATCCCGTCATTCAAGGGATATAACCCGGGAATGTCCATGCCCTACGCTTTTCCGGCGACTATATGTGTATCGCTGAATGACGAGATAGTGCACGGCATACCCGGGCGGAGAAAGCTGAAGGACGGCGACATACTGAGCGTGGACGTTGGCGCGATATACGGCGGAGTTCACGGAGACAGCGCGTTTACAGTTGGAGTGGGCAATACGAGCGAAGAGTGCCAGTGCCTTATGGAAGCTACCAGAGAGTCGCTGGACAGGGGGATTGCGAAGGTAAGGGCCGGAGGCAGAATCGGAGACATATCCAACGCCATCCAGAGATATGCCGAGGGTCTTGGGTATCACCTGGTCAAAAAGTACGTGGGACACGGAATCGGCTATGCCATGCACGAAGAGCCGCAGGTTCCGAACTACGGAAAAGCGGGTAACGGCCCGCTAGTACGCAAAGGAATGGGGCTGGCGATAGAGCCGATGCTGAATATCGGAACGTCTGAGACGAGAGTTATGGAAGATGGCTGGACAGTTTCCACCGCGGACGGAAGTCTTTCGGCGCATTTTGAAGATACGGTGATTGTTACGAATAAAGGACCCGTGGTAACGACCCGCCTCGATTGAGATGGCGGGCCGTCCTGAGAGGAGTCTAATGGCGAAGAAGCAAAAAGAGGCTATCGAGGTAGAGGGCACGGTTACGGAGTCCCTCCCTAATGCCAGTTTCAGGGTTGAGCTTGCCAATGAGCATAGGGTTCTGGCCTATGTATCGGGTAAACTCAAGCTGAACTTTATCCGCGTGCTGCCTGGGGACAAGGTTCTGGTGGAACTGTCTCCCTACGATCTGACACGCGGAAGGATCACCTACCGCTTCAGGTAGCCCCGAAGGAAAATAAAGCGAAATAGCACGGCTCGTATGGCCGATTGGGAAGAGGCTGACATGAAGGTTTCGGCATCGGTTAAGGTTAGATGCGCCAAGTGTAAGGTGATCAGACGCCACGGACGGGTGATGGTTATCTGTGAAAACCCCAGGCACAAGCAGCGTCAGGGATAGGAACGGCAGAGAGGCAAGATTATGGCGATAGTATCCGGAGTCAACATTCCCGACAACAAGCGGGTGGAGATCTCGCTCAGAAGCATATTCGGCATCGGCCCACACCAGGCGCAGGACGTATGTGAGAAGGCAGGTGTTCTGGACAATCCGAAGGTCAGAGAATTGTCCGATGAGCAACTCGCGCGCATCCGCGAGGTCATAGACCGCGAGAAGGTGGTCGAAGGCGACCTCAGACGCGAAGTCAATATGAATATCCGTCGGCTGATGGACATAGGCTCGTACCGCGGTCTGAGGCACAGGCGCAACCTGCCAGTGCGCGGGCAGCGCACCAAGACGAACGCGAGGGCCAAGCGCAGCAAGCGTGTCGCAGTCGCCGGACGCGGACGAACAACCAACAAGAAGTAAGGACATACCAGGTTATGGCAAGAAGACCAAGACCCCGACGCAGAGAGCGCAAGTCCATTCCGGTGGGCAGGGCATATATTCAGTCCACGTTCAACAACACGATAATCACGATTACCGACCCGCAGGGCAATCCAATAGCGTGGGGAAGTTCAGGAACTGTGGGTTTCCGCGGCTCCCGAAAGTCAACGGCGTTCGTAGCCCAGCGCGCGGGCGAAGACGCAGCCCGCAAGGGCATGGAACACGGCATTCGGCAGGTGGAAGTGTATGTGCGCGGACCGGGTTCGGGACGCGAGGCCGCCATACGCGCGCTCCAGGGCGCGGGGATTCTGGTAACGTCAATCAGGGACGTGACCCCTGTTCCACACAACGGGTGCAGACCTCCCAAGCGTCGCCGGGTCTAATCCAAGCCACAGTCAGAGGGTCGTAGATTGGAGGAACATAGGTCTGACCGCCAGCTCGCAGAGCGGGGCGTGATAGACATACTCAGCGAGACGTTTGTCATTTACTGGCGACATTTTGTGAAATTTGTCGTACTGGTGGCGGTGATTCAGGTTCCGATAGGCATTCTGGAACTGCTGCTGGCGCTGGTGGCGCCGAATAGCGACTGGGCGTTCGTGAGTCTGGGCGTCATAGACGTCATGGCCTCGATGGTGGTGTATGCGGCGGCGATATTCGCGGTAGGCCAGCACTATCTGATTGATGATGTATCGGTGGAACGTTGTTACGTCAGAGCTCTCTGGCGCGTAGTGTCAGTGGTGATTTCCACTGTCATAGTTGGAGTTCTGTTTGGGATATTGATGTGGCAGCTTACCAGTATTGCCGAATTCACGGAAGGGGCGGAAACAATAGAGCCTGAAGTTGCTATGAGTGTATTGATAGGGACGGGAGTAGTGATTTTGGCCGGGGTGGCCCTGCTGGTTTACAGCATATACCTGGTCATAATAATGCCAGCTATCATTGTCGAAGGACACCGTTCGCAAGCCGCGCTCAGACGTAGTTCTGAGTTGCTCAAGGGCAATAAAATGCGCGTGCTGGGACACCTCCTGGTCTATTCTCTTGTAGTTATAGGTCTGTTGATTGTGCTGTCTATACCATCTTTTGTTCTGGGAGCGGCTACACTATCGGGCGACGCGCAAACGTTCTCGACTTCGGCAATCGGGATAATTCTAAGCAGGATAGTCTCGATACTGATCGCACCAATAACTTTTATAGCTACAACATTGCTCTACTACGATTTGAGAATCAGAAAAGAGAACTACGACATACCGCGCCTGTCCCAGGAGATGGGGGTCGCGCGTACATAGTCAGAAGGAATAGAGACAAGGAAGGCTGATGGCGAGATATAAAGACGCAGTTTGCCGGAAATGCCGGCGCATAGGCGAGAAGCTCTTTCTCAAAGGGGAAAGATGCTATACCCCTCGGTGCGCGGTGGAGCGCAGAAGAAGACCGCCCGGAGACTCGACGCCCAGGCGTCGCAGACCCTCGGAGTGGGCGCTTCAGCTTCGTGAGAAGCAGAAGGCGCGCTTTACCTATGGAATCCTGGAACGCCAGTTCAGAAAGTATTTCGACATGGCGCGCAACCGGTCGGGCGTGACCGGCGACAACCTGCTCCAGATACTGGAGACACGGCTGGATAACGTAATTTACAGGCTGTCCATGGCGGACTCCAGACAGCAGGGAAGACAGTTTGTCAACCATGGACACTTTACCGTCAACGGGCGTCGGATGGACATACCTTCATACCTGGTAGAGCCGGGCGACATTGTCGCCTGGAAGCGTGTCGGCTCCAACGGCGCGTCTCCGCCGCAGTTTATACAGGATCTGACGGACGGACTTCCCAAGAGACCCGTTCCGCCCTGGCTCAGGCTCGACGTGGCGAATCTGACCGGCGAGGTTGCCTCCCTGCCCGATATTGCCGAGATTGAGACCGGGATAGAGGCCAGACTGGTTATCGAGTTCTACTCGAAGTGACGCCCCTGCATCCGGGACGGCCGCACCCTTTAATTGCGGCCACGATGTTTCGTTAAGGAGAGTGGCGCATGGTCTATGACATGACGACATTTATGCCGGAAATTCCTTATGAAGAGGAAGAGCCGGTACTCGACCCGACCATACGGGTGGAGGTGGATGAGGACAGGTACGGCGAGTTCGTTATCGAGCCGCTGGAGCCTGGATACGGCGTTACGCTCGGCAATCCAATGCGCCGCATACTTTATAGCGGCCTGGAGGGAACTGCCATAACGTCGGTCAAAATAGAGGGTGTTCAGCACGAATACCAGACTATGCCGAACATCAAGGAACAGGTTACGGAAATACTGCTGAACATCAAGGCCATCAGGCTGCGGTCGGAGGTTGACCGGCCCGGAAAGCTGCGGCTGGAAGTCGCGGGCGAGGGACAGGTCAGCGCGGCAGACATCATGGCTTCCGCCGACTTTGAGGTGGTAAACCCCGATCTGCACCTTGCCACGCTCGCCTCTACCGACGCCAAGCTGTCCCTCGAAATGAACGTCGAGCGCGGCAAGGGCTACAAAGAGGCGTCCGAGGACGAGGGACAGGCCATCGGCGTTCTTCCAATAGACGCGATATTTACGCCTATCAGAAAGGTCAACTATACTGTGGAGCGTACTCGCGTCGGTCAGCGGACGGACTTTGAGCGTCTGGCGCTCCAGATATGGACGGACGGCTCCATCACTCCTGTTGAAGCTATAAAAGACGCGTCCAATATCCTAGTCAACCAGTTCTTCCTGTTCACAAACATATCGCAGAGTGTACAGGACAGGCCCGAAGGCGTAACGCTTGTGGCGAACAAGCTCCAGGCCGAGCAGTACAATGTGCCGGTGGAGAGGCTGGACCTCAGCTCCCGCACGCTCAACTGCCTGAAGCGTGCGGGCATAAATAAGGTCGGCGAGGTGCTCGACAGGAGCAGGGCCGAGCTGATGAGCATAAGGAATTTCGGAGAAAAATCCTACAACGAACTGTACGACAAGCTAAGAGAGAATGACCTGCTGCCCCCGGAGATTGACCCGGATGAGCAGGAAGAGGAAATGGAAGCAGTCGCCCCGGGCGACTAGCAGGAGCTGATCGAAATGAGACACCGGCTTTCCGGGAAGAAGCTGGGACGCCCCACGCAGCATCGAATGCTGATGCTCAGAGGCATGGCGACCAACCTGATTCTCAATGAGACTCTAAAGACCACCGAGGCGAAGGCGTTCGAGGCGAGGCGCATGACCGAAAAGGTCATTACGCTCGGCAAGAAGGGCACTTTGCACCACCGCCGACAGGCCGCCGCGCTGCTGACCGATAAGGAAGCGCTGCGCAAGGTCTTCGACGAACTGGCAGAGCGTTACAATGACCGAGACGGGGGTTACACCCGATCATACAAGCTCGGCAAGAGAAAGGGCGACGCCGCGGACATGGCTCTGGTGGAATTGGTGTGAACCGGCATAAGTAGTCCACAATAGGAATTTCCGGCGATGCGCATGGCGATGATCGTCGAATACCACGGTATCGGGTACAGCGGATTTCAGTACCAGAAAAACGCTCCGACCGTACAGCAGCAGATTGAAAAAGCCATACAATCCCTCACCGCGCAGCCGACCAGGATAAAGGCGGCGGGCCGCACGGACGCGGGCGTCCACGCGCTCGGACAGGTCGCGGCGTTCGATACCGACGCGAACTATGCTCCGGACGCATTCCTGAACGCTCTGAACGCGCGGCTTCCGCAGGATATAGCCGTAAGGGAGGTGTACAGGGTGCGCCCGGATTTCGATCCAAGGCGCGACGCGATAAGCCGCCTGTACCGCTACACCCTGCTTGTATCGAAAGTCAGGTCGCCGCTATGGAGACTCAGTTCCCACCGGGTGCGCTCTCCCGTTGACTTGGATTCGATGCGGGAGGCAGCCTCGCTGATGGTAGGAACACACGATTTCGCCAACTTCGGCAGCCCGCCGGAGAATCCCGATTCCAGCACGGTGCGCCGGGTTTACGGGATAGACTTGAAGACCGACGGGTCGTTCATTCACGTGGAAGTCGAGGGAAACGCCTTCCTGCCGCGCCAGGTGAGGCGGATGGCGGGCGCGCTCGTTGATGTGGGCGCCGGACGATTGAAAATCGAGGATATTAGAAAACAGATTTCGAGAGCGGAGGATGCTCCGGTGGCGCGCTCCCTGCCGCCGCAGGGTTTGTGTTTAGTCAGAGTGAAGTACGCGGATTTTCCTCCGCGACATGAGGAATAGATCAAGATGGCAATAAGTTCAAAACCATACGAAACCAAGTCGTCCGACCTCAACCCCGGATGGCATATCATAGACGCCGAAGGTGAAACACTTGGAAGACTGGCAACACAGATAGCCACGATTCTGAACGGCAAGCACAACCCACTTTACGTGCCGCACCTGCTCACCGGCGACTACGTCATCGTAACCAACGCCGACAAGATACGTGTCACCGGCAACAAGATGAGCCAGAAGATGTACTACCGGCACAGTGGATACCATGGCGGCCTGACCGAGCGCACCATGGAACAGGTGATGAATAGGCACCCCGACCGCATTATCAAACAGGCGGTGAAGGGTATGTTGCCCAAGAACTCGCTGGGCAGAAAGATGTTGAAGCGACTTAAAATATATACCGGGACGAGCCATCCGCACGAGGCTCAGGTATCGGGCCAGAAGGGGGCGTAAATGGTTCAGCAGAGCCAGCAGCAGCACTACTACTACGCGATTGGAAAGCGAAAGACCTCCGTCGCCCAAGTTAGACTTTACACCGACTCGGGTGCCAACCAGGTGAACGGAAAACCCATGGAAGAGGTCTTCCCCTGGGACTCATGGCAGCAGTTGATTAACCAGCCCATGGACGTTACCGGATCGCACGGCCAGTTCCGCATCGTCGCCAAGATACGCGGCGGAGGCGTCGTAAGCCAGGCGGGCGCGCTGCGTCATGGCATTGCCAGGGCGCTTCAGATAGCCGACCCCACCATGAGAACCCCGCTCAAGAGGGCTGGGCTTCTCACGCGCGACGCGCGCGAGAAGGAGCGCAAGAAGTACGGCCTCGCCCGCGCGCGCAAAGCCAAGCAGTGGACAAAGCGCTAATCCGCTCCTTGTGGTGTTCACGCTCTACTTCGCAGGGTACCGAAAGTAAGACCGAAGCCCCTCTTCCGTTCAGGAGAGGGGCTTGTGTGTTCGGGCTGAATACCCAGCCCCGTCCTCGCCTATCTCCACGACAAGCGCGCGCCTGTTACCCATCAGATCGCGCCTGGAACGCACCGCCGCGATATTCGGCATATTCCGGACTGCCAGACTCATTGCGGCGTCCATCTGCTCAGGCATCAGTTCCACTATCATAACTCCGCCCGGAGCGAACCGGTCACTTGCCTGCGCCGTCAGCCTGCGAAAATGTTCCAGGCCGTCAATCCCCCCATCCAGAGCGCCGACCGGCTCGCGCCGCACTTCTGTGGAGAGGTCTCCAATCAGGCCGCTCGGTATATATGGCGGATTGGACACGATGATGTCAACCGGCCCACTGAATGACGTAAGCAGGTCTCCCAAGACGAACGCCACACTGTCTGAGAGCGGCGAGCCTCGCGCGGAGGTCAACCTTGCAGCATTACCGGCTGCCACGTCCAGCGCGCTCCGGCTTATGTCCACGCCGATGATGTTGACCCTCTCCGAATTCGCCGCAACCGCCAGCGCGACCGCGCCAGATCCCGTCCCGACGTCAACCAGTGTCGGCGTCCTCTGTTCCTTACCCCTGTTTGCCAGGTATTCCAGCGCCAGCTCGACAAGCAGTTCGGTTTCCTGGCGGGGTATCAGAACATTCTCATTCACTTCCATATCGAGACCGTAGAACTCGCGCCGCCCGACAATGTATGCCAGCGGCTCGCCGTCGAGTCTTCTCGCGATAAGCGTACCCAGCCGGAGCGACTGAGCATGAGTAAGATGATCTTCGCCGCCGTAAACGAGAGACAGAAAGTCCGCCCTGTCGACCCCGACAACGTACCTGAGAAGGACATCGGCTTCGATATGCCACTCGCATATCCCGCGCTCGCACAGCGCGGCTCTGACGCTATCCAGGCTTTGGCGCAGGGTGTGGAGTTGCTCTGAGCGGCGCGGGCGCATTGGAATAGACGGTCGGTCAGCCCGCTCAAGAGGGCTGGACGTTGGCCAGTTTCTGGGTTTGCTCCTCTTCGAGCAGCGCCTCGATTATATCGTCTATATCGCCGTCCAGCGACTGGGTGAGGCTGTGCACTGTCATCCCAATCCTGTGGTCGGTAATCCTGCTCTGTGGGAAGTTGTACGTCCTGACCCGTTCCGACCTGTCTCCGCTGCCGACCTGCGACCTGCGCGCGTCCGACCGCTCCCGATGCTGTCGCTCGACCTCCTGCGCGTAGATCCGCGAGCGCAGAACCGACATGGCTTTCTCCTTGTTCTTGAACTGGCTGCGCTCATCCTGGCACACCGCCACTATGCCCGTCGGCTTGTGGGTGATTCGGATGGCGGTAGCCACCTTCTGAACGTTCTGGCCGCCGTGTCCCGATGCGTGGAAAATGTCTATTTGCAGGTCTTCGGCGTTGACTTCAACGTCAACCTCTTCCGCCTCCGGCAAGACGGCGACCGTCGCCGCCGACGTGTGAATGCGCCCGCTCGACTCGGTGACCGGCACACGCTGCACCCTGTGAACGCCGCTCTCGTGCTTCAGACGCGAGTAAGCGCCCCTGCCCTTGACCTCGAAGACTATCTCTTTTACAGAGCCGATTCCGGTCTCATTGAGGTCAATTACCTCTGTCTTCCAACTCCTGCGCTGCGCGTACCTGTTGTACATCCTGTACAGGTCCGCCGCGAACAGTCCGGCCTCGTCCCCGCCCGTGCCCGCGCGTATCTCCACGATCACGTTCTTCTCGTCGTTCGGGTCTTTCGGGATGAGCGCCAGTTTCAGGGCCTGTTCGGTCTTCTCCCTGCGCGACTCGAGTTCGGCCAGTTCCTCCCGCACCAGTTCGGTCAACTCAGGGTCGGATTCCTCCCTGAGCATCATCTGGAGATCGCCCACTTCGGCATCTATTGCGCGCAACTCGCGCGACAGGGCCACCACCTCCCTGAGCCGCGCCTGTTCTTGCGCAAGGCCCTGCACGCGGCTGTAATCGGCGGCGACCTCGGGGTCGGCCATCATGCGATCCAACTCTTCGGACCGGTCTTCGACTGCTTTCATTCTCTCGAGCATGGTTACACTGTCTCCATATTTCCAAATAGTACAGCACAGGGCGGCCCCGATTCAAAGCCTGCCGAAATTCCCCATTGTCCATTCCGTGATAGAATTACCGCGAAATCAACCCGAAGAGGTGAAAAATGAGTCGAATCAATCGCGCCATCGAGCTTTTGGAGCAGGACCAGACGATCTACTACACCGGAGGCCATACGGGGGCCAACCTCAGCTACGAGGGAGGCAAGGATATGGCCTCTACCTGGGCCGACTATATCAATGTCGGCATGGAACACGGCTCTTTCGATATGCCGGGCCTTGACCAGTTTATGCGCGGTCTTGTGGACGGCGGGCCGACCAACAGTGGGCATCGCACTCCCACGGTCGTTGTCGAAGTCCCCGTGGACGGCGGCAGCGGCGAGATAGTTCGCGCAAACGCCTGGCAGTTCAGGCAGATACTAGCGCGCGGCGTGCATGGAATTCTGCTGTGCCACGCGGAGACGCCGGATGCTGTGAAGGCGTTTGTCGAGTCCTGCCGCTACCCATTCCAGACCGTCGGTGTCGGCACCGGCGTGGACGTCGGTAGGCGCGGATCAGCAGGGCAGGGATCTGCGGCCCCGATATGGGGTGTATCGGTGGACGAGTATCTGGACAAAGCCGACCCCTGGCCGCTCAACCCGGACGGCGAGCTTATGCTCGGCCTGAAGATAGAGAACACCCGTGCGCTGGTCAACGTCGAGGTTACGACCAGGGTGCCGGGTATCGCCTTCGCCGAGTGGGGGCCGGGCGACATGAGTATGGCAATGGGATACAAGAACGCGCCGGGCGAACCCTGGCCCGATGAGCTCTGGGCCGCCAGGGAGCGCGTTCGCAAAGCCTGCATGAGCGCGGGAATCGCATTCCTGGAAGGCGCGACCCCCGACACAGTCGCGGCTAAGATAGACGAGGGGGTTAGGGTCGTATCATCCGGCGGCCCGATGGGTGAAGCCACCGCCAAAGCGGGCCGCGCCCACAGCGGACGGACGATGCCCGTGTAGCGTACGACCCCGGCCTGCGTTGGGCGCGTCTTTCGCCCAACGCAGGCTACTGGCCATATACACTCACTGACTTTCGCGCATTTTGTCCGCCGGAGCCTGATTCATGTCCGGCTCCTGGAGTCGCAGGGCTATCAGGGATCGTCTTCGGGAGAGTTCTGATAGCCCATCACCTCGGCGCGCTTTCTCAGGGCGCGGAGAGACCATTCCTTGTTCCTCTGTATCTCTTCATCAGTGTACTCGGGCCATTTGATGCCATAGTATGGACATTCGCCCTCTTTGTCGGGGCAGTAAGGCTCTCTGCCCTCGTCCTCGTCTATGGCGCATGGGCACTCGTCGAGAGGGTCGTCGCCTTCTATGATCTCCCTGAGTTCGGGAGACATCTTTTCCAGTATGGGGTTCGGCTCCTCGTAGGCGCTCAGGGCGTCGGAGATGTAGTCGAGCAACGGATCGGGCAGAGATCGAGCGGCTGAGACAGGCTGGGGATCGGGTTGAGACTCCGGCTGAGGCGGTTCGGTCCATGGGGCCGATACTGGACCGAAGCCACGGAGCAGCAGTTCTCTGCCAGCGGCTATGCGGTGGTGCGGCTTGAAGCCCTCGGTGTCCCGGAAGCCGTCCATTATCTCTGAGTAGAGCCTGACAACGGTTCTGCCGTCCTGTGTCAGTTCTCTGGCGTAGCGGGCGAGTTCTTCGCGGGCGTCTTCTATCTCAGGGGAGACTTCGCGGTCTCCGGGGGAAGAGCGGCCGGACCTGGGGGCGCGTCGCTTCGGAGGCGATGGGTTTGCGTTTATGTAGTCTTCGAACTCGGTGAGACCTATCTTGACGAGTTCTTTGGCGGCGTCCATGCGGTGGTGCGGCTTGAAGCCATCGGAGTCGAGTCTGCCTTCGGCGACTTGCATGAAGAACTGGACGACGCGTCGTCCGTCGCCGGTTTCTTCAGCGACTATCCTGGCGAGTCGTTCCTGCGGGCTTAGGTTGTCGTTGTCGGATGTCATACTGGGTTATCGGTTTCTCTTGTCGCAGTCCGCTTCCGGCGGGTTGGGTATGTATTGCGTGTCTCAGTATAGCGAATATATGTTCTTTTATGGAATTATAGGGAACAGAGGAGGCTGCGTCAAGTGGGGTCGAGGAAATCAGGATGATCGAGCCAGCATCTCATGATTGTTTGCCAGGACTGTTCAGGCCGATTATGATAGTTACATGAAAATCACATTCACCATGGCAGACCTGATAACAGATCCTCGCTGGGTTCTGGAATACGTGCGTAAGGGCGGAGCGGCGAACATCGCCTGCGATGGGGAAATCATCGCGGAGATTCGCCCTGTGGAGCCCCGGAAGTACACGAATGAACAACGGCTGAAAGAGTTGAGGTATCGAGGGGAACTCAGGGGTTCCGGCGAACCGCGTCGTCCTTTTGAGCCGGGTGAACCCGCTCCCGGCGCGCTAGCCCGGTTCCTGGCTGAACGCGAGGCCGGCTACAAAGAGTGAGCAAGGCATACGTAGATACGTCTGAGCGCATATCTTCTAACTCTGCCATCCACGTAAGCAGTCACCACTTCTATTACGTCTGAACTGCCTACGTCCGATGGTAGGTAACATACCCTTCCTTCTATCGAAGGCTTCATCGATCCACCTATGAAACCTGACTCTCACCCGACTGCGCGGCCAATCGTGAACACGAGCATATGGTTCAGTCCCTTCGCAATTACGAGCCAGCATAGGCGGGACTAGACGAAGATTTTGGCTTTGCGCTCCATAGTCTGAATGATTGGGAAGCCTTATACCCAATAGGCCACACCGTGAGTTCCTTTTGGTATCTCTCAGACTGGAACCAATCTCCCAGTCCACATGCTTCCTCTGCCAAGTGCATGGACCTATAAGCACGACTGTCACTGACGCGTCGCGAATGAAATTATCTCGAATTCTTTGACGAATCGTTTCCACTTTAAGATTGGCGTCATCTATGTCATCGACCTTGACCGATCTATCAATGATGTAGTCTTTCATCAGTTTCACGAATCGATCTTTATACTTTCTGTCTTCATCATGATAACTGATGAAGACTCTATGCCGCCGAATGGGAACCATTGCACTCACTCCTCATCGCATTCTCACAGGGCTACGAATTGCCAAACTATGAATACCGTGACGGCGAGCGTGGGATAAAACGGCAAAACCGAAGACGACCTCAAACTCTTCCAGAAGTGCCCTAGAACCGAACCTGTGGGCCGAATGGCATATAAGGCCGAAGTAGGCAATTCGCCTTTATGCAGATTTTCGACGAACTCATCGTACGAGTTGCGAAATCTCTGTTCCAGCGACAGGTAGTATGTGTCTAGTATCAGGAACAGGAGTGTCGGTACCAAAGCTATCAGAGCCAGCGTCGGATTCTTAGCCTGTGCTACCAGAACGAGAATTGCCGCGACTATCGTTATGCACCACAACTTACATGAGCGGCTGTTCTCCGCCATCCGCCGTATCACGTCCTGCATGATGGTGATGTGCGCCTGAACCGCCGATGATTCCGCGTTGAGACTTGAATGCTCAGCCATGTAACCCCTCCCTTCATAGCAGTCTATCACGCCCGAATCTAATGCACGTGGGGGGCGTATTCTTCGCCGATGTGGCCTGATTGGACAAGTTGGTCGTATTCGGTGTCCGATAGCTTGAGGAGCGTCTGATAAACGTACTCGTTGTCCTGGCCCAGCGTGACGGGGCCGCGTCGGATTCGCACATCGCTTTCGGACATCTTGAAGGGGGCGCGCGGGTACATATGGGTTCCCACGTCGGCCTGTGAGGCCTCCTCGAACATGGCCCTGGCCAGGAGGTGCGGGTCTTCGGATGCGTCTCTCTGGTCCATCACCGCGCCCGCCGCGACTCCGTAGGACTGGAGCAGGGACATGACTTCACGGTGGTCTCGGCTGCCCGTCCACTCGGAGATACGCAGGTCGAGGGCGTCGTGATTCTCGCGCCTGGACTCGTGGGTGGCGAACTGCGGCTCCCGCGTCCACTCCGGGTTGCCCATCGCCTCGCAGAACAGTTCCCAGTCCCTGTCGTCGAATATGGTGAGAGCGGCCCAGCGGTCATCGCCCTTACACCGATAGACGCCCTGGAGCGCGGTCGGGTGCCGGTTGCCCAGCGTCGTCCGGTCGCGAGCGTTCATCGAATAGTCCATGAAAGCCTGCCCGAGGAACGGGACCGCGTTCTCCGCCTGTGAAAGTTCCACAAGCTGGCCCTCGCCTGTCCGACGGCGATGGTTGAGGGCGCAGGCGACAGCGAACGCTCCACCCACGCCCGCCGCCGCGTCCGCCATATAGACCTGCGTGTTGGCGGATGGGTCGAGGTCGGTGTAGCCTCTCAGCAGGCTGTGTCCGATAACACCCTCGATGTGGATGCCCAGCGAGCGGTGGTTCTGGTACGGCCCCGTGTTGCCATACGCGGGCATCCGCAGCATGATGAATTTTGGATTTATCCGCTTCAGGTCGTCGTAGGAAATGCCCAGTTTCTGCATCGTCTCGGTGGGATTGTTTTCCACCAGAACGTCGCTAATGGACACCAGCCGGTTGAATATATTCTTGCCCTCCGGTCTGAGCAGGTCAACAGTCATGCTCAGCTTGTTGCGCGCATGCGCGTTGAACAGCGGGAAGCGGTTCCAGGGCCGGCTGCCGCCCTTTCTGCCGGGCATACCGCCTATGAATGGGGGCAGGTTTTGGATTACGAACTCGGGCGGGCGAGCCATCAAGCCGCGTGTGGGCGGCCCGAATACCTGAATGGACTCGACCCGGATGACCTCGGCGCCCATGTCCGCCAGCAGTGTCGTGCAGTATGGCCCCGCCCATACGACAGTCATGTCGAGTACGCGAACTCCTTCCAGGGGCAACCGCTTCATCAAACTACTCCTCCAGCTCTCAGCGAGCTTACTTCGGATGCCGAAAGGCCCAGTTCCGACAGTATCTCGCCGGTGTGCTGACCGAGCAGCGGCGCCGGGCGTCTGACAGACCATGGCGTCGCTCCCATCATAAAGGGCCTGCCAGGGTATCTGAGAACTCCCGCTTCCGGGTGTTCCACTTCCGCGAATGCGCCGCGTTCGTGGAACACGCCGTCGTTATGAAGGTCTTCCATCGTGTTCAGCGGGCCGCTCAGAACGCGCGACATTTGCGCCTGTTCCCAGATTTCGCTCTTGGTTCGATCCATGAGCCAGGGATAGAACACCGCCTCGAACAGTCCCTGCATTTCCTCGTCCGCCTGGGATTCGGGAGTCAGCCATTCGTCGCCCGAAATCTCCGGGGGGTGTCCGAGCATATCCAGCACGCGGGGGAAGTAGTTGCCTCCGCCGGTGAACTGGAAAAAGCCGTCCGCGCAGGGATATACGCCGGACGGATAGCCACCCGACCCCGACGCCGCACCCAGCGGGGTGCGCTCGGTTATCTCTCCGTTGTACTGGTACGCCATCAGCATACTCATGCGCCGGTCTATCGAGCCTGCCTGCGTCTCCATGATGGACACGTCCACCTGCTGGCCGATTCCATGGTCCCGGGCAGCGAATATAGCTCCGAGCGTGGCATACGCGGCGACGGTTCCGGCCTGGTACAGACCAACCGTGCCGCCCAGCTTCAGGGGTTCCTTCTCGCTGACGCCGGTGGAGTACAGTTCGCCGCCCATGCCGTAGAAGATTATCTCCGAGCCGCGCCAGTCCCTGTACGGCCCGGTCTGTCCGAAATTGGAAATCGAGGTCATTACCAGCGATGGGTTGGCCTGCGACAGCGATTCGTAACTCAGTCCGAAGCGCTCCATAGTTCCGGGCCGAAAACTCTCGATAACCGCGTCCGCGTGCGCCGCGAGGTCGAGCGTCAGCCGCCGCCCCTCGTCGGTCTTCAGATCGAGGGTGATCGAGCGCTTGTTGGTGTTGAGATGTAGGAACGTCCCACTCTTTTCAGGGTGCGGACTGTCGTTCGGGAAAGGCCCAAGTCGGCGCGCGCCGTCGCCCGTCCCCGGGCGTTCTATCTTGATAACCTCAGCCCCGTAGTCCGCAAGCAGCTTGGCGCAGTATGGGCCGGCGATATAGTGCGTGAAGTCGAGAATGCTGATGTCGGATAATGCTTGCTGCGTCAAAAAACCCACCCTAACTTCTGTGTGACCGGATAATACAATACCACAAGATGAAAACGGATTACGGACACAGGTATATTCTTGGCGAACATGGGTAAAGGCCGCGCTTTCCGAAAATTGCGTGAATCAGGTTTGTATTGGTACTATTTCAGGGAATTACAATACGATCTGATAGCTAAACACGAGATTTACAATGTACGAAAAGTTGTTGGCGGGAATCGTCGCTTTCGGGCTGCTGTCTGTTGCCGCGCTAGGAATTGTGTCCGCTTCCCCGGCCAAGCAGGTGTCGGGAGAGCAAGACTCCTTCCAGTTTCTCATCGTTGTGCTGAGCGATTTGAACGACAGGAACTTGCTCACCGACACGCTCAGCGATCTGTTGTCCGACTGGTTTATAGAAAACATGATCGCGCCGGATTCGGGCGAAATGCCTGGGGAAGTCAGGGAACGGCTGGCGATTCAGACGCCGGAAGAGGAGAGGAGCACCCTAGTCACACTATACAACGCCACGGACGGCTCAAACTGGAAAGACAGCGAGAACTGGCTGAGCGATATGCCAGTCTCCGAGTGGTACGGCGTAACGACCGACATCGCTGACCGCATCACCAACTGGATCTGAGAGATAACGATTTGAGCGGAGAGATACCCTCCGAACTGGGCAACCTGATCAAACTAACAAAGCTGGATCTGAGTGATAACGATTTGAGTGGAGAGATACCCTCCGAACTGGGCAATCTCGCCAGCATGACAACGCTGCACCTCTGGGGGAACAGGTTAATCGGAGAGATACCGATTGAACTGGGCAACCTGACCAACCTCGAACGGCTTCGCCTCTATACCAATGAATTAAGTGGGACGATACCGTCCTGGTTGGGAGACATGACCAATCTGAAAGTGCTAGACATAGAGGATAACCAGTTTATCGGAGAGATACCCCCGAACTGGGCAGCCTGACCAACCTGAGAGATTTGTGGGTCTCGCGAAACCAGTTGAGCGGAGAGATACCAACTGAACTGGGCAGCCTGACCAACCTGGAACTGATGATGCTCTTTGACAACCAGTTGAGCGGAGAGATACCAACTGAACTGGGCAACCTGACCAACCTCGAATCGCTGTATCTCGTGGATAACGATTTGAGTGGAGCGATACCGGCTGAACTGGGCAGCCTGACCAACTTGGAACGGCTGCATCTCGCGGATAACCAGTTGAGTGGAGAGATACCGACTGAACTAGGCAGCCTGGCCAACCTGGAGCGGATGATGCTTTATGAAAACCAGTTGAGCGGGGAGATACCGTCCGCACTGGGCAGCCTGGCCAACCTGGAATGGCTGTTCCTCAGAAACAACCAGTTGAGCGGGGAGATACCCTACGAATTGGGCAACCTGACCAACCTGGAAGTCATGTCTCTGAGAAACAACCAGTTGAGCGGGGAGATACCAGCCGAACTGGGAGGCCTTGCCAACTTAGAAACAATATACATTAGCAATAATCCGTTGACCGGCTGCATACCCTCGGCATGGCAGGATATAGCGGATAATGACTTTGATGAACTCGACCCTCCTCTGATGTTCTGTGATTCAGGAGAACAGCCGTCTGGAACGTCGTCGTCAATGCAGATGTCCTATACCGAAGTAATCTATCTACCCGCCAAGAATACAAGCCAGTAATCGGGTGAACACTGAGCGGGCAGGCGTGTGTCTTATGCCTTCCCGCTTATATGCCGCACCGCACCGACGGCCAGCGCGCCCCAGCCCGACATGAGACCCAGCCCGCCCACGGGAGCCACCGCTCCGAACGCTCCAATATCCAGAAGCGCGAGCAGGTAGAGACTGCCACAGAACACGATTACGCCAAAAGTCAGCAGACCGCAGGATATTGTGACCGCGCGGCTTTTCCAGGCCCTGCCCAGTCCGCCGACCGCGACCAGCGCGATGGCGTGATACATCTGGAATCTCACCGCCGTCTCAAGCGTGTCTATCGCGTCCGAATCGAGCCTGCCTTCGAGCGCATGGGTACCGGCCGCTCCCATTGCGACGCCCAGAAGACCCAGAATCGCGCCTGTCGCCACCCACAGTGCCCACGATTCAGACCCGTTTTCAGTCCTCAATTTCATTCTCCGATTGCATCTCAACGCCTGCGGGTTATAATACAGGCACGACAAATATCAATTCCATACAGTAGAAGGTGTACAGTATGCCCACGTCAATCGAACAACGCTTCTTCGATCTTCATTCCAAGTCCGCCGAAATGCACGAGGCGGCGCGCTCCCTGTTTCCGGACGGGGTAACGCACGACGCGCGTCGGCAGAACCCGTTCCAGCTTTACTACACCCACGCCGAGGGCGCGGCCAAGTACGATGTGGACGGCAACCGGATTCTGGACTACTTCCCCGGACACGGCGCTCTGATACTCGGCCATTCGCGCCCGGAGGTGGTCAGCGCAGTGCAGGAACAGATGGCCAAAGGCACGCACTTCTCAGGCTCGACCGAACTGGAGGTGCAGTGGGGCAACTGGGTCAGGGAGTTGATACCAAGCGCGGAGAAGGTGCGTTTCCACAGTTCTGGCACCGAGGCGGACATGATGGCCATACGCATGGCGCGCGCCTATACGGGCAAGACCAAGGTCATCAAGTTCGAGGACCACTTCCACGGCTGGAGTGACTACCTGGTAGCAGGCACAGAGGGAATCGGCGGCATACCCGCGCAGACGCTCAGCACGATGATAGTGCTGCCGGCCAATGACATAGAGACATTCGAGAAGACGCTGCAAAACGACGACGATATAGCGGCGGTCATCCTGGAGCCTACGGGCGCGCACATGGGTCTGGAGCCGATTCTGCCCGAATTTCTCCACCAACTGCGGGAAGTGACCGAGCGATACGGCGTGGTTCTGATATTCGACGAAGTGGTGACCGGCTTCCGAGTCTCCAGGGGCGGAGCACAGGAGTATTTCGGGATAAGGCCCGACATCACGACGCTGGCGAAGATACTCGGCGGCGGCCTTCCGGGCGGGGCAGTCACGGGCAAGGCGGACATCATCAACATGATAGAGGACAGGCCGGGCGACGCGGAGTACAACCGGAATACGCGGATAGCGCACAATGGCACGTTCAACGCCAACCCCATATCTGCGGCAGCGGGAATCGCCGCGCTCGAAATCGTGGCGAACGAGCCTATCAACGACACGGCGAACCTGCGGGCCGCACAGCTTAAAGACGGCCTGAACGACCTGATGGGCCGCATGGAAATCCCGGGCTGCGTCTCCGGCATAGCGTCGCTGACATTCCTCAAACTCGGCGTGGACCACGAGTGCGACAATGAATACTGCATCCTTACGCCGGAGCAGATGGGGGAGTCAATGCAGCCGGAGCGCGCTCGCCAGCTTACGCTGTCGCTGCTCAACCACGGGGTGCAGAGCGGCAACCGCTTCATCCTGACCGCCGCCCACACCGAGGACGACATAGCCCACACCGTCGGCGCATACGAAAAGGCGTTCGACGAAATCCGCGGCATCGGGCTGGTGTAGATATGAAGCGAGAGATAGCGCCGCGAATAACGGTTGACCCGGGACAATGCGGCGGAAGACCCTGCATCAGGGGCATGAGAATCAGGGTCTCCGACGTACTGGACCTGCTGGCTAACGGCCTCAACATTCCCGAGGTTCTGGACGAGTTGCCAGACCTGGAAAACGAGGATGTGATCGCTTGTCTAAATTTCGTCAACGGACTTGTCCAGCTTGAGAACGTCATGCCTGAAACCGCGCTGCTCAGCGAAGCGGCTCTAAGTGACTGGCAACGGCCTGAAGAGGAGGAGGCGTGGGCACACCTTCAGCCGGTTCAGTAGTATTAGCGCCATTCCCATTTTCCGACTTGACAGACGCTAAGTTGCGTCCTGCGTTGGTCGTCGCGTCAGTGGATCGCAATGATTGGATACTCTGTCAGATAACCAGTAACCCATACGGGGACAGCAGAGCCGTCAGGATATCGGAGGCTGATTTTGAGTCTGGCTCACTTCGCCGAATCAGCTTTGTAAGGCCAGGTAAATTGTTTACCGGCAATCAGATGCTCATACAAGGAATAGCAGGTCAACTTACTCCCGCCAAGTTCGTGGAGGTGGTTGAAACGATAGTCGCGATAATCAGAAACGACTCTTGGACAACGGAACTTAGACCGTGATTTTATCGGGTGAGCCTTGGAAGACAGTCCTATCGGTAATTCAATATGCACTGGCTTCTTGTAGCGGCGGGCGGCGCGCTCGGCGCCCTGTCCAGGTATGCGATTGATCGCGCCGTAACCGCCTACATTGGCCCTACGGTCCTGGGGATATTTCTCATCAACATAACCGGGTCGTTCCTTCTCGGCGTATTCGCCACCGCATACGATGTGAACGAATGGCCCGCCTCCACCCGGCTTCTCATAGCGGTCGGGTTTCTCGGATCGTACACGACCTTCTCCACGCTGACCGTAGCCTCAGTCCAGCTTGCGAATTCGGGAGACGTCGCGCGCGCGGCCCTTAACATAGTCGGCAGCATAGCCGTCGGACTCGCGGCGGCTTTCGCGGGCATACTGGTCGGCCGCGCCCTATGAGCGGCTCACGCGCCGAACACCCCCCGCCAGGACAGCAGCGCGCCTACTATAATCAGAACGACGCCCATGGCCAGGATAAGCGTGTTGAGTTCCACCTTGCCTGTCAGGCGCGCGCCGAGATAGCTTCCCACTACCGCCGCCACGCCCATCATTGCCAGGAGCGCGTAGTCAACCTGTCCGCGCGCGACGTGTCCGACCCAGCCCAGCGATCCCATGAAGAAGCCTATAAACAGGTTCGATCCCGCCGCAATTCTGGGGTCAACCCTGAGTATTCGGATAAGCGCGGGCAGTCGGATGCTTCCCAGTATTAGGCCGACCGCGCCACCCAGTACGCCGACCCCGAAGCCTATACCGCCCTCCAGCGACATTCTCTTGACAGTGAAGTCTCCCTCCGCGCCCTCCAGGTCCGCGCCAAACATATGCGCTCCGCTATCGCGCCTCCGATTGCGTACCAGTATCAGAAACTCCACCCCCTGCCAGAAGACAAGCACTCCAGCGGCGCCAAGCAGCAGACGCTCGGACACGAAATCGCTGACAAACCCGCCAATGAACGCGCCGACGAACGCGGGAATCCCCATTACCAGGACGATGCGTCTGTCAACCCGCCCCTCTCGGAAATGGCGTATCGCGCCGCTTAGAGAAGCGAGGCTGGAGACAAGGATATTCGTGCCGCCCGCTATGGGCGCGGCCATGCCCATCAGAAGCATCGCGGGCAGGCGTATCGTTCCCAGCGCAAGGCCCACGAATCCGCCCAGTATCCCGACGCCGAACGAAACGACCGTCAGCGTCAGCATCTGCCATAGAGTAAGGTCGGAAGTCATTTAGATGAATCCACCTGTTCCAGAGTTTCTCTCATCTCGTCTATCTGCGCCCGCGACGCGGGACGCCGCCCGTAGCAGGCGCGGTTGAATGCGTCCGTAGCCATCTGGACAAGACGGCGCGGAAACACCCTGTCCAGCGTGGAGCGGTACTCGCTGGGCGTCTGGTTGCCCGCGCGCCGGAAGCCCTGCGTTTCGGCGATGTTCAGCATTCCGAAATATATCCTGAACACATCCACAATGTCCTGTTCGTCGTCCGGCAGTCTCAGCCCTGCCTCGCCCTTTCGTCGCCGGAAGCGTTCGGGCAGCAGGTTGAACAGAAGACGAGCCATGTCCAGGCCCGGGTCAACATCATCCATAACCGGCTCGCGCTCGGCGTTCTCGTCAACCCTGCGCCAGCGCATTATCCGCCTGAACCCCTGCGCCATAAGCCACAGTGCGGCTATCGCCAGAATCGCGACTATCGTCCACTCGATCACGTCGCCCCAGATAGAGGGTTCGGAGGAAGTCGCCTGCTCCCGAAGCTCATCGAAAAAGCCTTCGTTTAAGCCTATCTCCTGTTCGGGCTGTTCGGGCGGCTCGCCAATCAAGCTGCTGAAAAGTCTGAACAACCCTATTAAGATGAAACTTATGATATACGCAATGGGCAGAACAACGACGTAGATAACGAGCGTGACCAGCGCGTTGAGCAAAACACCCAGCGGCGTCGCGATGAAATCTATCGCCGACTTATGGAGAATGCTGAATACCAGGCCGACCAGTATGATGGCTCCAACTACGCCGCCGATGATGCGCGTCCACCTCTGCTGAACGTTCCGGCTGCTCGAAGTGGGCAGAATGTGGCCTATGCTCAGCCCAGTCAGGCCGGCGGCGAAAAAGGTGAACATGAGCGGGAATATATTCAGGTTCGCGGAGTTGAATATGTCCACGACCGCGCCCAGCGACAGGGCTATCAGCCCCACCCTGAACGTCGTTGACAGGTGTTCTGTCGGAAACTCGATGGATGCTATTCTGCCGCCTCTCCACCATATAAAGGCGGCGAAAAGAGCGGCGATCATCGCCCTCACCCTGTCATCGGTGGATGCGACGTCCGACATCACCGCGCCCAGCCAGCCCAGGTTCAAACCCGGACCGGAGGGCAGTATGTATGTACCAAGCATCAGATAGACGATCACCACGCCCGTCACCATCTGTATGACGTACTGCATCCACAGCGGCATGATTATCATCAGGGTAGTGCGCGCCACCACGAAGGAGCCACCCATGACGACCACAGCCACGATCCACGTTAACGCGCTCGAGCCTTGGAGAAGCAGCAGGCTGAACACCGATATCAGAACGTAGAACCATACGCTCTCGACTATTACGCAGGCTATTAAGATAAGCCTATCCTGGCCCGAACTCACTCGCCAACTCCAGGTTCTCGAAATATCTTCTCAGATCGTGCAGCAGAACGCCGTCAGGCATATCCGGCGGGTCGGAATCGCCAACGAATATCACCACCATTCGATGCCCCCTGACCCGCAGGTCGGAGATTACCGACACCATATCCTGCGTCAGGATAGCCGCTATTATCACCAGCGTCGAACCTATCGGGAACCGTCTCGCGTTCTGACCCAACTGCGGGGCCATAGGCCCGATGGCGAGCGGCCTGATGGTCGCCAGCGCCTCCAGGATTATCGTCAACTGTTCGGGGTTTCTCGCGGGGTCCAGCCTCATCGGGCGGTCGGCCAGAATGGGCGTCCCGTTCGAGAAAAGGCCAACGCTGTACTGCCGCTCGGTCGCGTAGCTCGCCACGGAGGCCGCGCTCGTTATCACGCGCTCCAGGTTCGTCGGCGAGTAGCCCTGCCAGGTGCGTTCGGAGGTCTCCACAAGCACAACCAGAATAACCGTGAACGACGAGCTTGGCTCGAACGTGCGCACCTGGAGACTCTGCATCCGCGCCGTAGCCTTCCAGTCCACTATCTTGAGCGGGTCGCCCACGTGGTACTCACGAAGCCCGGACGGGCGCGACTCGTCCTGAAAAATCCTGATTCCGCCCCGCGTTTCGCCCAGGGGCCGCACCGCGGGCATCCCCAGATCGGGCAGAGACACTATCCTGGGATAGACCAGGAGATAATCGTTCCTATCAATCGGCTTGTTGCTCTCGAAGAAGCCGAACAGGTCTCCACTCTCCATCCTCGCCGGCCCTATCCTGTAAAATCCGCGCCTGTTCCCCTTTATCTTGTACTCCCAGCGGATGCGCTCGTACCAAGCCAGCGAGGTGCTGTGTATTATCATCTTGGAATTCGGACTGGAACTCACCGCGACTCTGGCTTCGGCGACTTCAATCTCGTCCGGCACCTCGTCCACCACGCTCAGCTTTCCGAGCGGCAGCGGTTTCCGGTTCACCACCGATATTGTCATACTTGTCTCTTCGTCTATAAATACCCTCGGCTGTTCTATCGTCCGCTCGTAATAGACCTCTTCCAGAGAGAGCCTGTTCCACACCCAGGACACTCCCGCCACTATGAGGCCCATCACTCCCAGAGCGATGACAAGGCCCTGCCCCGCGAATACGCCAACTATTATGAGCAGCACGAACATTGCTATCCAGATGTCGTGCCAAATGTTGTTGAACAACTGGGGCTACCTTTCGATTGGCACGGGCAAGGAGTTCAGTATGCCCGACACTATCTGTTCGGGAGCCAGACCCCTCAGTCTCGCGCCCGAAGTCAGTATCAGGCGATGTGCCAGAACCGGCTCGGCCATGGATTTCACGTCGTCGGGGGTGACGAAGTCCCTTCCGTCCAGCGCGGCGTGAGCCTGCGACGTCTTGTACAGGCCCAGCGTCGCCCTCGGGCTCCCGCCCAGCGCGAGCGCGTCGTTCGTCCGCGTGTTCTGGACAATGGTCACAATGTAGTCGCGCACTATGTCGTCCACCCTGATGCGCGTTACCGAATCCTGCATCTCGCGCAGCTCATCTTCGCTCGTAACCGAGTCCAGGTCGGGCAGAACGGTATCCCGCTCGAACCTGAGCAGGATGTCCGCCTCCTCCTCCGCACTGGGGTATCCGAGCTTCAGCCGCGCTATGAACCTGTCCAGCTGGGCCTCCGGCAGCGGAAACGTGCCCTCCATCTCCACCGGGTTCTGGGTCGCCATGACGAGAAACGGCTCGCGGAAACGGTGAGTGACCCCGTCCACCGTGGCCTGCCGCTCCTGCATCGCCTCAAGCAGAGCCGACTGTGTGCGCGGAGTCGCGCGGTTTATTTCGTCCGCGAGCAGCACCTGGCTGAATATCGGCCCCGACCGGAACTCGAAGTCACCGGAACGCTGGTTGTAGAAATTGACGCCCAGAACGTCCGTCGGCATCAGGTCGGGCGTGAACTGGATACGGCTGAACGTGCATCCCAGCGACTGCGCCAACGCCTTGGACATCGTGGTCTTGCCTATGCCCGGAACGTCCTCGACAAGCACGTGTCCCTTGCAGATAAGCGCGATTATAGCAAGGTCTATCACTTCCGACTTGCCGACCACTATCTTCTGAACACTCTCACGCAGCTTGATGGCCAACTGTTGAAGGCGCGCTGCCCCATTACTCGCCTGTACCATAATCCCTCACTAGCCTATGAAATCGCCTATCACTCCGCTTCGTCCTCACCTCGACATAATCACCCGATAGCACACCGATAGATTATAGACTGTTCTCAGGATTTAAGTATGCCCGACTCACTCCCAATCCAGGGTCTTTCGGTTATAAGTTTTCAGTCATCAGTCATTCCCTGCCCAATCCTCTTTCGTCAGGGCAAGAGACGCCTTCAATCAAAGGTCGAAACCTGGGAAACAGAGTGAGAGTCTATGGTGAGGAGGATAACCGAATGACCCTGACTCCCAATCTCAGGGCGTTTTCAAAGTCGGTAATCAGCCGGCGCGGTCGAATCAGCCCGAACATGAGAGAAAAGCTAGATCTACGCGATTGCATATACCCGGATTTATAGTTGTCGAGTGATCCGCTGGGCATACGCTGGGCGATTGACAGGGAGCCGCTGGGGGGACGCTGGGGCAGTTTTCATCCAGCGTTTCCCAGCGTTTATAGCTAAGACAATTTTTTCTGACGCAGGGGAACATGATTGATAAAGTAACATTTATGGATAGTGTGTCGCGAAAGTTGTTTTTCATGCGTACATTGTAGCGCATTGAAGGCATATTTGTGTAGTAGAGGGGAAATTCAGGCAGACTTAGCAAATGCCCTAACGAGGAAGCCGCGTTGTTTCCCGCCAACTGTACTTCATGCCCTAAACTACGCGACGCGCGCGACGGCACGAACGTGCCTCCATGCGGGAATAATATACACTGGGGGAAATTGCATAATGCGCCATGCTTGGGCGTTACATCATGTACAATGCGCATAATACAGACGCTCCACCCTGCGAGGTCAGACATGACGACAAGACACGAAGCGCTTACTCGGACCGCGCCCGAAATCGTATTCCCAGACTTTCCGCCAAGAGACGATATGAATAGTCCCATCTATCTGCACGCCCCGGCTTACCAGGCATCGCTCGCTCGACACATCGGCTTTCCCGAAACCACCCTTGTCCTCTGCGAGGTTCCGGTCAACTGGAAACCCAGCGACGACCTCCGCGTGGTTCTGATTCCAGACCTGCTTGTCGCGTTCAATGTCAATTGGGAAGACATCATCCGGGAGAATGGCTATTCCATTGACAGAATCGGCAAGCCGCCCGACTTCGCGCTCGAGGTGGCGTCCCGGTCCACGGGTGTCAGAGACTACACCATCAAGCGGAGCCGATATGCGGAATTCGACATACCGGAGTACTGGCGTTTCGACCCAAGCGGCGGCGAGTATCACGACAGGCCGCTGGCGGGGGATCGCCTGGGCATTGGCGGCTATGACCCAATCGAGATAGAGACTGTAAGCGATGAGCTATTCCGAGGACACAGCGATGTTCTGGGACTGGATATCTGCGGGGAGTATGGTCAGTTGCGATTCTACGACCCGGTTGAAGGTCGCTACCTGCCCACCTTCGACGAAGAATCGGACAGGCGCCTGGCTGCCGAAGAATTGGCCGCTACGGAAATGGCTGCCCGGTTGGCTGCCGAAGCGGAAAATCTGCGACTCCGCGAGATGTTGGCGCAGGCGCAGGCCGAGCGGGAGGAGCGGTAGTCAGGGAATGGCGGGAGAGTAAAAGGCCCCCCTGACAAGGGTAGGCATTGGACCTATTCACCCTCACCCCAGCCCTCTCCCTGAGGGAGAGGGGGCTAGTTGATTGAGGTTCAAGCCTGAAAGTCAGTTCTACCTACCCTTGTCAGCCCTCGATGGGTGAGGGTGAAATTCTACCTGATGACTTTGCTAATCACTGATAGCTGAAAACTAAATTCCGGGAGGCCATAATGCTAATTAACGAAGTCAAAGCGCTTGTGTTCGACGTGTTCGGTACAGTGGTGGACTGGCGCATGAGCATCGCGCGCGAGGGCAAGGCTCTCGCCAAGCGCAAGGGCATCACCCACGTGGACTGGATCGAGTTCGCCGACGCATGGCGCGCCGGATACGGCCCTTCGATGAATAAGGTCAGGCAGGGCGAACTCCCCTGGACACGGATTGACGACCTGCACCGCATGGTTCTCGACGAACTGCTAGTCAAGTACGGCATCGAGGGACTGAGCGAGGATGAGAAGCGCGACTTCAACAAGGCGTGGCACAGGCTCGATGCCTGGCCGGATTCCCCGCCCGGCCTCACACGCCTCAAGCGGCGTTACGTCATCGCCACGCTGTCCAACGGCAACGTCGCACTCCTGACCAACATGGCAAAGCACGCCGGCCTGCCCTGGGACTGTATCTTGTCCGCCGAGCTCGCGCGCCACTACAAGCCCGATCCCGAGACCTACCTCATGGCCGCGGACATACTCGGCCTGGAGCCGTCCGAGGTGATGATGACCGCAGCGCACAAGAACGACCTCAAGGCCGCTCGTGCGCAGGGTCTCAAGACCGGGTTCGTCCCGCGCCCGCTCGAACACGGCCCACGCCGCGAGATAGACACATCTCCCGAAGACTGGATTGACGTCGTCGCCAACGATTTCGAGGAACTCGCGCTGAAGATGGGGACATGAACTCCGCCCTGGTCATGCAGTCGGGCGGATGCACCCACGTACTGAATCGCAGCCTGTACGCCATCGCGTCCGAATTTGCCCGAACGGGTTCAGGAACCCTGTACGGCGCGCCCCATGGACTGGAGGGGATACTCCGAAATCGAGCCATGAATCTGTCCGAAGTATCGCGTGACCTCTGGATGAGCGTCGCCGACGCCCCTGGAGCGGCGATAGGTTCCACGCGCCGCCGACTCAGGGACGACGACGTAGAGCCGATTTTCGAGTACCTGGACAGGCTGGGCATCCGCTACTGGTTCATCATAGGCGGCAACGACTCCGCCGAGACCGGCCACACGCTTCAGACAAGGGCCGACCGGATTGGCTACGACCTGGCCGTGATAAACGTTCCGAAGACGATTGACAACGACCTGGTGTTGACAGACCATTGCCCGGGTTACGGTAGCGCGGCGCGGTTCGTGGCTACGGCCGTCGTCGGCTCCGGCAGGGACGCCGAGGCGCTCACCGGCGCTTCTCCCATAACCATATTCGAGGTCATGGGCAGGGACGCGGGCTGGCTTGCCGCCGCCGCCGCCCTCGCCAAACGCGATGAGCGCGACCCACCCCATCTCATCCTCGTCCCCGAAACGCCTGTTGACGAGGACAAATTCGTCGCCGACGTTCAGGACGCCTATGTCAAGTATGGCTATGCCGTAGCCGTCGTCTCCGAAAACGCGCGGACCCCGGACGGCATTCTCGGAGGTCAATCCGATCCCTGGTTCGTGGACGACTTCGGACACGAATACTACGACGGCCCCGCCCGATACCTTGCCGCCCTGGTCAGCCGCAGTCTGGGAGTCCGCGCGCGCTACGAAAAGCCCGGCACCATCCAGCGTTCCTTCGCCTGGGCCGCCTCCCAGTCCGACATACAGGAAGCCGAGATGGTCGGCAGGGCCGCCGTCTCCGCCGCCCGCGAAGGTATGCGGGACGTTATAATCACCCTCGAGCGGGAGGACGGCGCGGACTATAAGTGCCGAACCGGATTCGCCCCCCTGGATAAGGTCGGCGGAAAAGTGCGCCGTATGCCCGAAGAATACCTGTCCCCGTCCGAGAATTTCGTCACCGACGCCTTCATCGAATACCTGAGGCCTCTGGCGGGCGAGATACCCCATTTCGGGCGGCTTATGTGAAGTATTGTATGCCATGTAACATAGGAGAATATGAAGTATGTTGAAGCGAGCCGCCCATCCCGGCGAAATTCTGAAAGACGAACTGACCGAACTTGGCGTGACTCCGACTACTTTTACCCGTCAGATCAATGTACCGCCCAACCGCATCAGCCAGATTATAGCGGGCAAGCGTTCAGTAACCAGCGACACCTCACTGAGGTTCGGTCGCTGGTTCGGCATGGATCCCCAGTTCTGGCTGAATCTCCAATCACAGTTCGACCTCGCCGTCGCCAATCGTCGAATTGGAGAGTCCATATGAAAACTGCCTACCGCATCCCAAATCACCCCAGAAATATCCATCTGAAGTTTCCTTCGCAACTACACAATCACTTCCATAATTTGCTACACTTATATTATGAAACATACGACCTATGCTGCGATATACATAAAGGCGAGATTATCAATGCCGACTCGCTCACGTGAGGAAAATTTTCCCCTAGCTACAAATTCTGGTGAGTACAGGTCAAATGCAGGTGTGTTCCACCTGCACTCGGCACCAGCACACAACCTGCATCCACCTGTTACTATCATCTGCACCCCGCCAGCATTTTATAAATAACAATATATGAATAGCGCCAATTCAGCCTACTCGCCACTTTAAGACATGAGTGGTTCGTCAGCTAGATAGCCCACACCGGAGTTGACACCATGACCCTGACACTTACATTGAAGAAGACCATAATTATTGCCGCCGTCGTCATCGCGATTCCGGCGCTCGCCCTGGCCTGGTGGCTGCTGTCCCCGCTATTTCTGAATACGACAATCGAGGAAGAATTCCCGTTCTCGGCCACCGCGGAGATGCCGGTCGGCATGACTCAGACCGAGGCTGAGAATGTTATGTCCGGCATTGCCAAGGTAAACATGGAAGCGATGGAAGATATGCCCGACGAGATGGCCGAAGCCGAGCAAGTCTCAACCGGCCAGTTCAGGGACGCAGACAGCTTTCACAAGGGCAGCGGCGCAGCCTCCATTTACAGACTGCCCAGCGGAGAAGGCGTACTGCGCTTTGAGAACCTGAGCGTGACCAACGGCCCCGACCTTCACGTTCTCCTCTCCACCCATCCCGACCCGACGACTAAGCAGGAACTAGGGAGCGCGGGCTACATTACCCTCGGGCAGATCAAGGGCAACCGCGGCAACCAGAACTACGCCATCCCGCCCGACACCGACCTCGACTCTATCGGCTCGGTCATCATTTACTGTATGCCGTTCCACGTCATCTTCAGCGTCGCGCCGTTACAGTAAGCCAAGCGGCGAAATATCCCCCTAACCGAGAATTCGACCCGAACTGGCCCAATTCCGCAATCCTGTACCTTGCGAATGAGTAGTGTATGCGGTGGTATAATTGCCCGTGAGAGGATCAGGATTCTCGAATCTGCCGTCTTGTCTGAAATCTGCCTGATGGAGTGCAACAGTGTTCAGCCACCTCCACGTTCACACCGAATTCTCGATGCTCGACGGCCTGAGCAGCCTGGATCCCCTGGTCAGCCGCGCGAAAGAGCTTGGAATGGACAGCCTGGCCATAACCGACCACGGGGGTATGTACGGGGCGATAGACTTCTACCGGAAAGCCAGGTCTGAGGGCATACGCCCCATCATTGGGTGTGAACTGTACGTCGCGCCCGGAAGCAGGCACGAACGCAACCCGAACGAGAGAAGCCCGTACCACATGACCGTTCTGGCCAAGAACAACGTGGGCTACCAGAACCTCGCCAAGCTGATAACCCTGTCCCATCTGGAGGGCTTCTACTACAAGCCTCGCGTGGACCGCGAGATTCTCGAACGCTACCACGACGGGCTGATAGTAATGTCCGGCTGCCCCAGCGGAGAGATTCCAACGCTGATAACCCAGGGGCGCATGGACGACGCGCGCGCCTCAGCCGACTGGTACCGCGATGTGTTCGGCGACTACTATCTGGAATTCATGCGACACGGCGACGTTCCCGAACTTCCGCAGATAAACAGCGGCCTGCTCGACATACACCGCGACCTGAGCATCCCCGTCGTGGCGACCAATGACTCGCACTACATCTACAAAGAGGACGCGCGCCTTCAGGACATACTCATCTGCATTCACACCAATACGAATATCCAGGACGAAAAACGTCTTCGCATGGAGGAGCCTTCGTACTATCTCACCAGCCCCAAGGAGATGGAAGACCAGTACCTGGACTTGCCCGAAGCGGTCACCAACACCCAGAAGGTGGCCGAGATGTGCGACCTGGACATTGACTTTACCCAACTCCGACTGCCCCAGTACACGGTGCCGGAGGGAACAACCCCGTTCGAGTACCTCTCCAACATATGCTGGGATGGGCTGAAACGCAGAATTCCCAACGCCGGAGATGAAGAGAAGAACCGGCTGTCTTACGAACTCGAGGTCATCAGGCAGACCAGCTTCGACAACTACTTCCTCGTCGTGTGGGACATCGCGCGGTTCGTGCGCGAGAACGACATCTTCTTCGCGGTGCGCGGGAGCGCGGCCGCCAGCCTGACGCTGTACTGTCTGGGCGTAACCAACGTGAACCCGCTTCCATACCGGCTCGTATTCGAGCGTTTCCTCAACCTGGAGCGCAAGGAAATGCCCGATATAGACATGGACTTCCAGGACGACCGCCGTGAGGAAGTTATCAACTACGTCGTGCAGAAGTACGGACGGGAGCACGTCGCCCACATCATTACGTTCGGGACACTTGGCGCGCGCGCCGCTCTGAGGGATGTCGGTCGCGCGCTCGCCATGACCTATGGCGACGTGGACCGGATCGCACGCATGATTCCCACCAAGCTCGGCATCACGCTGGAAGAGGCCAAGTCCGACCCCGAGTCCGAACTTGCCGAGGCGATAAATTCCGACGAGACAATTCGCACCCTGGTCGAGACCGCGCAGGGACTCGAAGGGGTCACAAGACACTCCAGCACTCACGCCGCGGGGGTTGTCATATCGCAGCAGCCCCTGGACGAGATAGTTCCGCTTCAGCGCCCACAGAAGGCGGACGACAGCGGCTCGGTAGCCACGACCACGCAGTACGCCATGGAGCCGGTCGCCGCGCTCGGACTGCTAAAGCTCGATTTTCTCGGACTCGTGAACCTGACCGTTCTGGCAAAGGCGCGTGACCTGATAGCCGAAAGGCGCAATATCAAGTTCAACCTCGCGGACATTCCCCTCGACGACGCTAAAACGTTCGCGCTGCTGTCACGCGGCGACACGGCGGGGGTGTTCCAGCTCGAAGGCGGAGGAATGACGCGATACATCAAGGAGCTGAAACCCAGCGCCCTTGCGGACGTGGCGGCGATGATCGCGCTCTACCGGCCCGGCCCCATGGAACACATCTCCACGTTCATAGACGCCAAGCATGGTCGAGTTCCGGTCTCATATCTTCATCCCGCCCTCGAGGAGATACTGGAAGAGACCTACGGGGTCATCGTCTATCAGGATCAGGTTCTTCACATCGCGCGGACATTCGCGGGGTACACCCTGGGCGAGGCGGACATCGTTCGCAAGGCTATGGGCAAGAAGATACCCGAAATAATGGCGCAGGAGAAGGAGAAGTTCATCGAAGGCGCGCTCGCGCAGGGATTCGACCGCGACCTGTCCGAGAAAGTGTTCTCTCTGGTCGAGCCGTTCGCCGGGTACGCCTTCAACAAGGCGCACAGCGTCAGCTACGGACTCATCTCCTACTGGACCGCGTACCTGAAAGCAAACTATACCACCGAGTACATGGTATCCCTGCTCAACTCATACGTTGGGCACGCAGACCGGATTAACTCCGCGGTCGCCGAATGCCAAAGGCTGAAGATCCCGGTTCTCCGTCCCAGCATCAATGAAGGCCGCACCGAGTTCACAATAGAAAACAGGCCGGACGGGAGCCCTGCCATTCGATTCGGAATGGGCGCGGTCAAGGGGGTTGGGGCATCCGCGCTCGAGGCGGTCATAGAGTCCAGGGACAAGATGGGGCGATTCGAGTCCATAGAGCATATGTGCCGAGAGGCCAATATGGGCGGCGTCAATCGCAAGACGCTGGAATCTCTCATCAAAGTGGGGGGATTGGACGACTTTGGAGACCGCGCCGCGCTGCTGGATTCGGTTGACCGGATTATCGGTCTGGCCCAGAGTGAGGCCAGGCTGAAAAACTCCGACCAGTCTTCCATGTTCGATATGCTCGGAGAGTCCGTAACCGCGCCCCTGGCGAACATAGCCCTTCCGGGCATCACCGCTTCCGACCGCGAGCGGGATGAGTGGGAGCGCGAATTGCTGGGTATGTCGTTGTCGAACATCAACATACTGGCAGGTCTGCTTACCAACGCGGACTCGGGCTACATCGTGTTCAAGAGCGACATCCAGCCCGATATGGCAGGAAAGAAAATATCCCTGGTTGGACAGATTGTGTCCATTACCCGAAGGTTCACCAGGAAGAACAAACCTTTCGTAATCGCTACGCTTGCCCTGATGAACGGCCAGATCGAGGTTTTCGTGTGGGAAGACAGGCTGGACGAAACGGACGGCCTGTGGGAAGAGGGGAAGATACTGCTCGTCAGCGGGGCAGTACGCGCGCGCGAGGACGAGTTAAGTATAAGCTGCGAGGACGCGAGGGAGTTCTCCCCTGAGGAACATTCCGGTGATAGTTCCGGTGGGGCCTACTCTCTGCCCGATGCGGCAGAGAGTGAAAATCCCGTTTCCAAGGGGAAGCCCGCCCCTGTCCCGGCACTGAAAGAGAACGGGTCGGAGTACGCCAACGAGCATACGACTTCTCAGCCCGCCTCGACGACGGCAGAAACGAACGGCTCCGCTATGCCGCCCGCCGAGACGAATGGTTCCGTATCGCCGCCCGCCGAGACCAACGGTCATACCCGGCCCGCCACCGGCCTGGCCCATACCCAGGTAGAAGTTCCCCACAGGCTCAATCTGAGAATCCGCGAGTCGGACAACGCGGTGGACGACCAGATGATGCTCGACGACGTGAAGCGCTTACTTCTGTCCTACGAGGGCAAGGATGAGGTGATGCTGGAAATAGCGTCGGGAGGCATGATATACCGGATGGAGTGGTCGCCCATCCAGGTGTACGTCTGCGATGAACTGACCGACAAGCTGTCGAGAGCGCTGGAAGGGGCGGGGTCGGTCAGGGTGGAGGCCGTTCGAGCTTGAGTTGGGTAAACCTGGTCACGGCCCCGGACCAGTTGGCAGCGGAGATGTGGAGCGAACTGCTCACCCGGCGCGGCATTCCCACCTTTGTCCGCGCAGGTGATACGGCGTCGTTTCTGGGTGTGTCCGCGTACCCGTGCCGGATACTGGTGGACGATGAGTACCTCGATCAGGCGCGGCAGATTCTCAGGGAAGACTTGGGCGTTATGGCCGACGATCCTGACTGAAGCGTAACTGTCAGAGCAGCCTGCGCTTCGCGGTTTCCAGTTCCAGCAGACGGCGTTTCAGATCAATCCGGGTGTCGCCGCTTCCGAATCCGCGCAGGCTGCCGTCGCTCCCTATCACCCTGTGGCAAGGCACGATTATGGGAATGCGGTTTCGCGCCATCGTCTGACCCGCTGCCCTGGGCGCGTTAGGGCTTCCCGCCATTCCGGCGAGCCACTTGTAGGTTCGGGTCTTGCCATGCGGGATTGTGCGGCACGCCTGCCATGCCTTCCGGTAGAAATCCGGCGCGTCCTCGATGTCGAGGGCAATATCATCAAAGCCGGTGTCCGCCCCGTCGAAATAGTCCAGCAGCCTCTCTCGCAGGTCGGCGAATCTCTCAGGGGCGTGTGTCGCGTCGTCCGGCGCAAGCCCGAGGCTCAAGGCGCACGCCCCGTCGGAATCCTCGGGCAGGGTGGCGCGCAGAAGACCACTATCCGAGGCCAGAAGCCCCATCCAGCCGAACGGCGTCTCAAAAATGTCGTAGTATTTCGCGCTCACGCGCCTTCCTCCTGGGATGGCTGGGGTATCAGACGCCGGAACATTCTCCCGACCAACTTGAATCTGACGTCCTTCCACGCCTCAAGCAGCGCGCCCTGCTCGTCCTCGTCCGCCTGCCTGCCGCCATAGCGGTGAGCGGCGTAGGTCTCCGCTATCCGAATCGCGCCATCGTTGGCGTCGGGAACGGTCCGGCCTATCCGGGCGCCATACTCTATGGGGGTCTGGTCGGACTTGCGACCAATGCCGGCGAGCCAGCCGAGCCTTGTCAGCTTGGTGTATAACCTGGACTCAGCGCCGAGCGAGCCAAGCCCGAGGTTCCATATCACCGACCAGACAATCCAGGCTCCGGCCACCACTGCCGCCACGATGCCCGCAGGTATAAGATACCGGATCAAGTCTTCTACCGAGATGAATGGCCCCGAGGATACGGAGTTGCCGCCGGGGAAGAGGCCAACGTCCGATTCAACATCGAATGGGTCAACTAGCTCGTCGGGGTCGCCCTCCGACGATTCGCCGCCAACACCCGGGAACGACCTTACCGGAAGGGGCAGGCGTTCATGCTCGGGCCAGTTGGGCGTAGGCTCGAAGTCTATCCAGCCGTAATCGGGGAAATAGGCCTGAACCCAGCCGTGGCTATCGGAGTCGCGGATCACGCGCTGCCCGTCTTCGTTCAACTCGCCCGGAGCGTATCCGGCCGCCATTCGGGTCGGAACGCCGACGGCCCTCAGCATGACGGCCATCGAGGAGGCGAAGTAGTCGGAGTAGCCGACGCTGGATTCAAACAGGAACCATTCCACACCGTCCATGTCCGACGGTGGAGCATCTATGTCCTGGGAGTAGGTGAACTCAGGGCCGCGCATATAGCGCTCAATCGCCAGCGCCTTGTCCAGCGGGGTGTCCCGGCCGGCGGTAATCCGTTCCGCGAGCGCGCGAATTCTCTCAGGGAAGGCGGGCGGCAGCTGCAAATAGTGATCCGTTATAAAGCTGCCGTAGTCGGTCGAGGCTTCTCTGAGTTCATCATTCGTTGCCAGAGATACATACGAAACCATGCGGTACGGGTCGTTCTTTTCTATCGTTTCGGCAAACTTCCATGAGACCAGTTCAGGGGTAATGGGGGCTTTGCGCTGGAGTACCACGGATTCCACCGAGTCGGAGGAGTCCACCTGCATCTCGACGATGAGCAGGTCGTCGGGCAGACGCCGACCAACCATCACCCTCGCCGTGTCCTCGCTGAGGCCACGCAGGTCGAAGCGGAAGCCGTCCGCCAGTTCGCGGACGTCGAGCGGGAAGGAGGGGTCGGCGGACGGATCGTCCATGTCTATTATGAACTTTCTGGGAGCCAGCGACTCGACGACGGCGGGTTCGCTCACCCAGTTGAAGTCGCCGCCCGAAAGGAACTTCTCGGACGCAAAGTCGAGCTGCATCATCTGTATCTCGGATTCGCGCTTGAGATTGTCCCGCCTGGCGGGTGGGAGCAGATCAGGTCCGACCTCGATAGGCTCGGACTCGGTGGCTATCCATCCCCGGGGCGTGTATTCGTTGTAGGTCTGGGACAGCCAGTATGAAGGGTAGCTGGTAGTCGCCCAGCCTACCGGCTCCCCGCCAAACGATATTTTTCCGATGAAGGGAAGCCACTTGCCGAAGAAGCGGCCGGGGGTGTCCTTCTTGGACGGCAGCGCGGCGAACAGTCTTGCGAAGAAATCCTCCGTCGCGGTCACGGGAGCGCGTCCGATATTCCACACCTGCGCGGCTGTCGAGTTGGTATATACGTTCAGCGGCATAAAGGCCGCCGCTAATATGACTATCACACTGAACCAGACCGTCACGTGCAGCGCGAGCCAGCCGGTTTGCTGGGTGAACCTGATGTTGAGCCGTTCCCAATGCGCCTGCATCTGGACGGTGCTTACCCTGACTATGAGAAGCATCACGATAAACAGGAACAGGAAGAACCGGGATCCAAACTTTTCCGGCAGGAAGCTGAGATTTGTGAGTATGGCAGTGCCGAGCAGAATTACGGCCACCCAGACGTTGCTACGCCTGAATATGAACCATGTACTGAAAAAGCCCGCTATCCAGCCAAGAGAGATCAGCATCAGGGTGAAGGGCAATAGATCGGTGCTGATGCCACCGCCGTATGCGGCGTCCCACCATAAGTCGAGCCTCTGGAACATCTCCCGGATACGCTCTATCGCGTCTTCGCCCTCGACACTCCGCGCGGATGTCTGCCATATAACGGCGACGACGCCCAGGAGTGTTCCGGCGGGGATGAGTAGGAACCAGGGAGCGCGCAGCTTCGACAGGAGGAGGCCAGTTATGGCAGACCATAGAAGAATGGCCACCAGGCCCGACGACTCCACCCACTCCGCGGCATTCACCGACTCGCCAACCACCAAAAGCGCGAGGAGCAGCAGTCCGAACGTAGTCCAGCCCTGGCTCGGGCTGTACTGTTTGAACCTGTCCATCAGCGTTCGGTGCGACCTGATGGTAGCCTCGTCCAGCCGGTGGTGAAGGAATACGCCCGCGCCCCGGGTACTCATGCGCTCGCCTCCACCGCGTCCGCGTCGGGCATGGTCACCGTGTAAGTGTGGGCCAGCGCAAGCGGCACGTCGTCTCCCATGCGGACAACATAGGGGTCAACCGCCGCATCGTACAGCGCCGGCACCACGGACATCGTCTCGAACAGCCCTCCGAAGGACTTGCCATCCACCAGAATCGTCGCCACCCTGATACGGCGTCGGGCAAGCTCTTTCACCGCAACCGCCCAATCTTCACGGTGTGACGGCGTTATGATAACGAGTGCGCTCTGGGTTCCCCATAGCTGTTCCTCCCTGATTAGCACGTCTTCGAGAGGCACGCTGCCCTCCGCCTTGCTCCTGGCGAGGTATTCCATAATCCGTTCGTACTGGCCGGACCCGGTATCGGCGGGAAGCACATATCGGGCGTCGCCGTATGAGACGAGGCCGACGGGCATCTGCGCCCGCTCGTACTTGCGAGCGAGGGAGGCGGCTATCGAGACCGCGTACTCGTCGGTGCTTTCTTCCAACTCGCCCGCCTGGACGTCCCTGTGAAGATCAACGATTATCCACACGTCGCTGGAGAGGCCGAGGTCGAACTCTTTGGACATGAGCCTTCCCGTGCGCGCGGTGCTATTCCAGTGGATTCTGCTGAAACTGTCGCCGAATGCGTATTCGCGGACGCTCGCGGCGTGAGGCGTGAGGTTGTGCGACCTTCGGTGCGCAGAACTGTCTCCGCTTATGTAGGCGGAAGGTATCTCAAATTGGGGAAGGTCGTAGATGCGGGGATAGACAATGAGCGAATCCTGTCCGCCGAAATCGCGCTCGCGCCTGAACAGGCCGAACACGTCGGTGTTGGAGACGCGCACAGGGCCAAGAGTGTATGCGCCGCGCTTGCGAGCGGGTGCGCGGGCGAGCCACGACCTGAAACTGTTATTCGACAGGCTGAGCGCCATTCCGTTGGAATATCCGGGCATATCGGTTACGTCTTCTACTTCGAGGGTAGGCTTGGGCAGGCGGCTGTTATTGCGCACGACTATACGCTCCTCGATGTCGTCCCCGACCCTCACCCGGCGGGTGCGCCGCTCGATTCCGATTTCCAGGCCGAGCATAGTTACCCAGTTCCATATAAACGCCAGAATTGCCGTCAGGCCAATAACATATATGAGCCTGTAAAACAGCGAGAACCCGGTGGCCATGCCGGTGAATATCGTGATGACTAACAGGCCAATTACCAGGTAGAAGCGGTTGCGTATAAATAGCTTTCCCGGGAAAATTGTTCTAACTCCTGGCGGCTGCCCGCACCTGTCCGCCAGGAACGGGGGTCTGTTCCAGGATGGCCTCGACCACCTCCGGGCTCGATATGCCTCTCATTCTGGCGGCAGGCGAGACAATCATCCGGTGACTGAGCATCGGCGAGGCCAGATATTTCACGTCGTCCGGAAGAACGAAGTCGCGTCCGCGTATCAGTGCGATTGCCTGGCCACCCCTGTACATAGCCAGCGAAGCGCGGGGGGACGCGCCGAGCGATATGTCGGGGTGCGACCGCGTGGAGTTGGTCAGGTTGACTATGTACTGCTTTACGAGGTCGTCAACGTAGATGCTGCGGATAGTCCGCTGAAGGTCTATAACTTCCTGTGCGGAGGCGACGGGTTCGAGCGTCTCTATTGGATGAGACATCTGCTGGCGTTCGATGATTTCCAGCTCCTCCTCGATTGTGGGATAGCCCAGACTGATTATCAGCAGGAAGCGGTCAAGCTGAGCTTCGGGAAGGGGAAAGGTGCCTTCATACTCGACCGGATTCTGCGTCGCCATGACCATGAAGGGGCTTGGGACAGTGTGGGTTATTCCCTCGACGGTCACCTGTTGCTCGTCCATGGCTTCGAGCATCGCGGACTGTGTTTTGGGGGTAGCGCGGTTTACCTCATCGGCCAGAACCATTTGGGCTATGATAGGGCCTTCCCTGAACTCGAACTCGCCCGTCTGCTGGTTGTATATGGAGACGCCGGTAACGTCGGTCGGCAGGAGATCGGGAGTGAACTGGATTCGCTTGAATGTGGAGCCGACCGACCGAGCAATGCTGCGGGCCAGCATGGTCTTGCCCACGCCCGGAACATCTTCTATGAGCGCGTGGCCCTCGCACATGAGGGCGATTACGCCAAGTTCGACGGCCCTGCTCTTGCCAACTATAACTCGTTCTATATTCTCGATAATCTTGTGCGCCAGTTCCCTGGCGGTGTCATGCTGCTGCAAGAGAATCTCCTAATTGAGGGCGTAACCGGACATTGGGGGGATTATACAGGATATGGGCGGTTCCGCTACCCGTCGGCGCCTATATCATACGTTTCACATCTTATATCATACGTTTGACAGGCGAGTACGGTTTGTGGGGAACAGTGCAGGGCAATCGCATCTGAATTTCAGGAGGCCGGACATTCTTATATATTCGCGTTTATAGCGTGCAGGTCACTCTTGCAGGTGGGACAGGTGTCATACAGGTGCGGTTTCTGGTGACTTTCCCACCTGTATCCGGAGGTTAATTTTTCCCTCCGGGGATTGATATAAATTGCAATTTATAGTTGTCGGTCATTGGTTCACAGTTTTCGGGAGGGGCGTCCGTTCAAGAGTTTGGTGTTGGTAAGGCATGGGACAATTATAGCCTAATTTAGAACAATTGTGCAAATATATTGGGCCGACTATGCGATTAAGATGCAATCGGCCTGAGGAACAGAGGATGGAGTGGGCGATAGAGGACTCGAACCTCTGACCTTCTGTGTGTAAGACAGACGCTCTAACCAATCTGAGCTAACCGCCCTGGAAACTGGGCTATGCGCTATTAGAGACGCAGGAGATTGGGAGCGCGCTTGGCGGGACTCGAACCCACGGCCTCAGCCTCCGCAGGGCTGCGCTCTATCCAACTGAGCTACAAGCGCACATTTTGAACACATATTGACGAATTTAGTGGATATTGGTGCCGAAGGAGGGATTTGAACCCACACACCCTTACGAGTACTACGTCCTGAACGTAGCGCGTCTGCCGTTCCGCCACTTCGGCGTTCTTATACCAATACGCTCCTTGAACTCCACGACCATGCCGGCTGCCCGTGGTGGGCGGTCGAGGATTTGAACCTCGGACCTCTCGCGTGTGAGGCGAGCGCTCTAACCACTGAGCTAACCGCCCCGGCTTTCCGGGCGTTAAGCCTGAAGGATTCCTTTCGGCGGCGATCAGGCCGTAGTTCACCATCGTCGTTGAGTGGCAACGACAGGGTTCGAACCTGTGACCTAGCGCTTATGAAGCGCCCGCTCTACCGCTGAGCTACGTTGCCACCTAGGGTCATATCCTGCCCAAAATGATATAGTATCGTCGAAGTTAGTGTCAAACACGGCGGCGGGGGTTACCCTCCTGACACACCTTTCAGGTCTAGCGGTTTCTCAGCCACGCCTCGTAGTTTTCGCGCATATACTGTAAATGTTCAGACACATGGGCAGCATACACGTCGAGCCAGTCATCCAGCGTCATATTGCCGTTTTCGGGGTGGTATGCGCTGTGCGACCACGCCTGTTCGGGTAATGACTTGATGAGAGTGTAAGTCTTGCGGCGCAGCCATTTGAACAGGAGCAGCGTGTCTTCAACGCTCTGTTCGTGGTAGTTCAGCGACTCCGCCCACACATTTTCGTCATACGCCATCAGGTCTTTGCCCGGTTCAGCGACCAGTCGCCTGCAACGGATGTAACTGTTGACCTCGCTGTCGGCGATATGGACTACGTGTTCGTGGACGCTCCAGCAGCCGTGTTCATCTCTGAACTGCCACATATCATTTGGCAGCGCATTCAGAGCGGCAACGAGTTTATCGTAGTCTTTTCCATATGCCTCAATCTTTTCGGCACGGGTCATGTACTCATCCACAAGGTTATCTGTAACCCTTCCTCCTACTCGCGGCGAGGGTTCATATTGAATTCGCCGGTTATGGGTATCGAGCGCTTGAGACGGGTGGGGACACTGCTGAAGAAGTCTCCCCAGGTGGGTGGGTGGGGATGGGATTCGAGAAGCTGGCCGAGGGCATCGCTTCCGCCTTTCAGCATCGGGAAACCATGTCCGCCGAACACGCCCTCGAACTCGAACTCCGACAGCCGCTTCAGAGAGCGAATATAGCTGTCGCGGTCGTAGCCAGGGAACTGGACAGATCGGCTCAGCCGCTGGCCATCGCTGAATATGGTGTCCCCCGAGAACAGGATTTTCCCCTCTTCCAGAAGGAAACACAGGCTGCCGCGCGTGTGACCGGGGGTGTGAATGACCCTGATGCCGCCGTGCAGGGGCAGAATGTCGCCTTCCTCCGCGAGCAGGCTTACCCTGGTCTGACCGAGCAGAGGAATTGGAGCCGGAAGACCGCCGAATATGCCCATGCAGTCGAGGCTCAGGTCGTTGTTCTTCGCGCGCCTAACGTCCGACCTGTGGGCTATGACCGCCGCGTCGGTCTTTCTCACCAGGGACAGCGTTCCGCCCACATGATCGGGGTGGCTGTGCGTGACCAGGACGTGCTTCAACTCGTCAGTGCGCCTGCCGATGGAGCGGATGTACTTCAGGATTCCGCCCGGGTTCCAGGGCAAACCGGAGTCCACCAGTGTCAGCGTATCGCCGACCACCAGGTAAATCCTCGCCCACTTCGCGCTCGGAATCATGTGTATGCCCGGAGATACTTCCACGCGAGCCCCCGTAAAATTATCTGCACCGTAGAGGGTAGCATTTATCGGCGTCGGGATAAAGAGGTTGTAACGAAAAAGAGCCGCGAGTAAAATGCGAAAATCCGGGGACAAGACCCAAGACAGGAGCGTTGCGCATGAACATCGGCATTTCGACTTTTCCGACCGACTACTCGGTTGACATAGCAATACTGGCCAAGAGGGCGGAGGAGATGGGCTTCGAGTCGCTATGGGTGCCGGAGCATCCCATTCTGCCGGTGAACGCGGGCTCGCCCTGGCCTGGTTCCGCAGACGGCGTGATTCCGAAAGTTTACGCGGATATAGTTGACCCGTTCGTCGCTCTGGGCAGAGCGTCCGCCGTCACGAGCAGCATTAAACTGGGAACCGGCATATGCCTGGTGCCGGAGCGCAACCCGCTGCTGCTCGCCAAGGAGGTCGCCACGCTGGATATGTACTCGGGCGGGCGGTTCCTGTTCGGCATCGGCGCGGGCTGGCACAGAGAGGAGACCGAGATTATGGGCGGCGACTTCGCGCACCGCTGGACGCAGACCAAAGAGTCGGTGCTGGCAATGAAGTCTCTATGGACAGAGGTGGAGAGCGAGTACCACGGAAAATACTACGATTTTCCGGCCGTGTACTCTTTCCCCAGACCAACGCAGCGTCCGCACCCGCCGGTCTATCTGGGCGGAATGGCGCGCAACGTGTTCAAGCGGGTCGTGGAGTGGGGCGACGGCTGGATGCCGAACCGCGTTACTCCCGAGGACATTAGCGCGGGACGACAGAAGCTGAATGACCTGGCGGCGGAGGCGGGGCGTGATCCAGGCTCGATAAGCATATCGGTGTTCGGACAGCCCGCCGACCGAGAACTGGTGTCCGGCCTGTTCGACGCGGGCGCGGACCGCGTGATGATTCGAGTCGAGACGGCGGACGAAGACGCCACCATGGCGCAGCTAGATCAGATAGCGGAGACGGTCCTGTCCTGAGCGCTGGCCAATTCCTACAATAGCAAGTAGAATGAGTCGGCAATGGATAATCAATTGCCGAAATGGGCCGCTCGCCATGCGCTGTTCGCGCCATGGGGAATCGTAGCAACAACCTGTGTATTGGTCGCTCTTACCGGATCAGTCGGCTGGAAGGTTTGGAACAACCTTACCACCATATCGGATATGGTGGACTTGGGCGTTGTGGTATATGCGGCTGGCGCATCATTAGTGGAGGTGAGTATAAAAATGGCGTTCTACGCAATTGAACAGAGACAGAAGGAACGAGAGAGAATACGGAAAGAAGCCAGACAAGAAGGCTTACACGAAGGCAAACAACAAGGCCGACGAGAGGGCCGACACGAAGGCAAACAACAAGGCCGAAAAGAAGCTGTGCGTATGTTCGCGCACAGCATCATACTCAAGTCAAGTCAGAATCCTGAAGCATCCGTTGAGGATTTGGTGGAAGCCGTAGCTTCCGAAATGGAAGATGCTGAGAAGGGTTGAACAGGCTTCCATCTTGCCATGAAATAACGCGGTAAACGTTTTTCACAACCTGATGCGCCTGCGCTAACCAGAGGTGAATCGGGGCATGACTTTCTCGCCAAATAGGCGGATCGAGTTCTGAACGCTGACGGTGTCCATCTCGCCTATGTTCATCTTCATCATAAGGTTGCGAACACCGAGGTCGCGCAGTTCGGCTATCTGCTCGGATACCTGCTCCGGCGTTCCCACGATGCACGCCTTCTCGAAGTCCTCGCCCGCTGGCAGGGGCTTGGTCGGGTCGAGCGGAGGGAAGCCCTCGGGATTGTAGATTTCGCGGGCCTCGCGGAAGTGTTTGCGCTCTCTTTGGAAACCGGGCGCGCAGATTTCCCTGGCCCGCTCGTATGTCTCGGCAACGAAGACATTCTTTGAGAACCAACAGCGGTCCAGTGTAGCCTCGATTCGGGCCTCGTCGAAACCGGCCTTCGCCATCTCGTTCCTGTATGCCGTCATACGGGATACAAACACCTCCGGCTCCTGGACTCCCATCAGGATTGGGCGGCCTATTCGCGCCATCGCCAGGGTAGAGGCTTCGCTTATACAGGCGCGCACCAGGGGTGGATGCGGCTTCTGGTAGGGCTGCGGCCTCAGTCTTGGGAAGGTGACGTCCCAGAATTTGCCCTTGTGCCGCACGTTATCGGTCGTCCACGCCTTCACGAGCAGGTCTTCGGCCTCGGCGAGCCTATCGGCGCCCTCGTCCATCGGCACGCCGAAACCCATGTATTCATACGTGTTGAACGCCGAGCCGCGTCCGACGCCCACAATGAGCCTGCCGCGGCTGAGATTGTCCAGCAAAGCGGTCTGCGCCGCGAGCCTGACCGGGTGGTGAAATGCCACCTCGACCACCGCGAAACCTATCTTGATGCGGCTGGTCAAGGATGCCACCGCCGCGCCGAACACAAGCGGGTCCACATAGGCGCACGCGCCGTCGAAGTGGTGTTCTGTCAGCCACGTGGCATCGAATCCCAGCTTGTCCTGAAGCTCTATTTCGGCCAGGGTACTGGCGATTACAGCGGCATCATTGTCCGGTTCGTGGCTCACCGGAAACACCATCGAGCCGAATCGCATATATTTCTCCCGTGTTATTCCCGTTGCGTATCAGAGTATCTGCGACAGGAACGCCTTGACCCGTTCGTGCCGAGGATTGTTGAAGAATTCGTCCGGCGGCTGGTCTTCGACTATCTGGCCTTCGTCGAACATGAGGATGCGGTCCGCCACCTCGCGCGCGAATCCAAGTTCGTGGGTCACGGCCAGTATGGTCATGTGGGAAGCGGCGAGTTCCTGCATGACCTCGAGCACTTCTTTTATCATTTCAGGGTCGAGCGCGGAGGTCGGTTCGTCGAACAGCATGATGTTGGGCTGCATAGCGAGGGCGCGCGCTATGGCGACGCGCTGCTGCTGTCCGCCGGAAAGCTGCGCCGGGTATTTTTCGGCCTGTTCGGGTATGCCCACCCGCTCCAGCAGTTCCATGGCAACGATCTCGGCCTCGGCGGACGGCATGTGCCGGACCCTGGTTGGCGCGAGGGTTATATTGCTCATCACCGTCAGGTGAGGGAACAGATTGAACGACTGGAAGACCATTCCCACGTCGCGGCGGATGGCGTCAACGTTGCGCACATCGTCGGTGAGTTCTATGCCGTCAACGATGATGTCGCCACGCTGGTGCTCTTCCAGCCGGTTTATCGTGCGGATGAAGGTGGACTTGCCAGACCCCGACGGCCCTATGATGACCACCACCTGCCCCCTCTTGACATTGGTGGTAATGCCCCGCAGGGCGTGAAAGTTGCCGAACCACTTGTGCACGTCGCGGCAGATTATGATGTCTTCTATCTCGTCATTTTCCCGGTCAGCGGTCATGTCGTTCATGTCTTCCCCCGTGCGCCCGCAATGTGGCTGTGGTTTCGAGTTCGTGGTTGACGGGTTAGCCCGGTTAGCGCTCTCCGACGCCCAACTGCCGTTCTATATACCTGCTCACGTAGGACATCCCGTAGGTGAACACCCAGAATACCAGCGCGACAAACACGAACAACTCCCGCGCGCTGGCCCGGTACTCGGTGTTCCCCAGTATAAACGCTCTGCCGACTTCCACTATGTCCAGCATCCCGATGATGTAAACCAGGCTGGTGTCCTTGAACAGGCCGATGAACTGTCCGACTATAGCGGGTATGACGTTGCGAATCGCCTGCGGAAGCGAGATGAACAGCGTAGTCTGCCAGCCGGGCAGCCCCAGCGCGCGCGCCGCTTCCGCCTGCCCCGGATGCAGGGACTGCAGCCCGCCGCGTATGTTCTCGGCCATGTAAGCCGCGCTGAACAGCGTTATCACGATGCCGGCGTTGACCAGCGAGTTGCGCGGGAAGGTCTCGGGAAACGCGAGCGGCACCAGGTGCTGCGACATGAACAGCAGCGTAATCAGCGGAACGCCGCGGAACACCTCGATGAACACCACGCACAGGGTCTTGAGGACCGGCAGACGGCTGCGCCTGCCCAGCGCCAGCGCTATCCCAATAGGAAGGCTGATGGCGATGCCGCCCACGGCGAGCAGCAGGTTCACCATCAGGCCGCCCCAGTAGATAACCGATACCGGCTCCAGCCCGGATACGCCGGGTATCCCCCTCAGCAGCAGCGCCGTCAGCGCGAACGCCGCAACGCCCAGAATGAGTATCCAGCGCAGGGAGCCCAGCGGAGTATAACGTCCCAGCGCCCAGCCTATCAGCAGCGCCGGAATGTTGGAGAGCAGCAAGAGCCGCACGTCCATCCCCATAGTCTCCAGCGAGTAGGGCAGAAAGGCGAACGCCGCCGCCGCTATTCCGACTGCGAGGGCGACCTGTCGCGCGACCCCGCCGCCCGTCATACTCCATATGATCCCCAACAGCGCGGTCACCATCAATAAAGAGGCCTGCGGACGCCAGAAGCAATTCCGGCTGGCGCACGCGGCTTCGGTGTTGTACTGCCCGATAATGAAGCGTCCGCCCAGTTTCGAGATGACCGTCCAGTCCGCGCCGTCGAAGACCCACCTCAGCCCGAACCAAAGCCCAATCGTTAGCAGAAGCGCGGTCACCAGCGTGAGAACGCCGTCGCGCCAGGAACTGAAAAGATTGCGCCGCGCCCAGCCGGCTATCCCGACCTCCGAGCGCGGAGGCGGCAGCGCGATGGACTGGTCGGTATTGGCGGCCATCGTCTATCCTCCGGTGAACCCGATGTGTCGGTTGTACAGGTTTCCTATCAGCGACCAGGTAAGGCTCATGGCGAGGTACGCCGCCATGAGCATCATGAAGATGGAGACCGCGGGCGCGGTCTGGGTCATCGTGAGAGAGACGCTGGCCAGGTCGCTGTAACCCACGGCGCCGCTCAGGCTGCTGTTCTTGGTCAGGTTAAGGCACTGGCTTATCAGCGGCGGTACGATCACGCGCAGCGCCTGGGGAAAGGTGACGCTGCGGAGCGTCTCGACCGGAGACAGCCCCAGCGCGCGCGCCGCCTCGGTCTGTCCGCGCCCAACGGACTGAATTCCGGCGCGGACTATCTCCGCTATGAAGGACGCGGTGTATATCACCAGCCCCACCAGCGCGGTCATCAGCCCGGCGCGCACGGTGAATCCGCCGACCAGCCGTCCGAAACGCTCAGCGCTGGGTTCGGGCGTCGAAATGGCGAACGGGGCATCTCCCGCTGCCATCCCAATCACAATCCAGGCCGCGGCGCCAACGACGATAGCGGTCGCCCATCCCGCCGCCAGCGGGTAGGAAGCCTGCCCGGTTTGCGTCTCGCGCCGGTTCAGCAATATGTTGACCACCACGCCCGCGACTACGCCCATAATCGCCAAAGCGACCCAGGCCAGCGCCTGAAAACCGCCCGTGGGACTCGGCCAGGGCATGGACACGCCGCTGTTGCTCATGTAGATCTGGCCCAGGATGTTGTACCCCTCTCGCTCTATCGGCAGTGTCAGAACGATGAAGAACCAGAAGAGAAGCTGCACCAGCAGAGGCACGTTGCGAAAGAATTCGATGTACGCGAGCGCCAGCCTGGACACGAGCCAGTTGCCGGACAGCCGGGCGATCCCTATGAACACACCCAGGACCGTGGCGAGAACGACGCCCACGACGGAAACGATGAGTGTGTTGGTGACCGCGACGCCGAAAGCGTACAGGAAGGTGTCGGACGATTCGTAGGGGATGAAATGCTCCCCTATGGGCGTCTGATACTCCCTGGACAGGAAGCTGAACCCGTAGGGTATGTCACGCTCCTGGACGGCGTTGCCGATGTTGGCGAAGAACCACACCACCAGCGAGACCGCCAGAACGCCCGACACGATCTGCAACGCCCACTGGATGACGCGCGCGTGTCGCCAGACGGGTATGCCCTGGTAGGTCAGTCTTTGCTGTATCGCCACCATGAAATCAGCCAGATTCTCCTACTGCGCACTTCCTCTCCGCATGGTGTCCAAAGCCTTTGCGTCCGCCAGACGGACACTGCCCAAGCGTCTCAGAACGCCAAAAGGGAGCGACCAGAACCCAATCCGGTCGCTCCCTAATTTAAACCTTATTCGCTTCTATGGCAAGCTCTGAGTTACCTCAGCGGCGCGGCGTAAATCTGTCCGTCCTTCGGGCAGTCGGTGCAGGGCGCGGCGCTCCAGAGAGCGTTGCGGCTGCCTTCACGCGCTAGTCCCAGCGGAGTGAGGTGGCGGTCGTAGATCTCGCCGTAGTTACCGACTGCGCGGATCACATCCTGGGCCGCCGTTTCGCTCAAGCCCATCGTCTCCTGTCCGTATCCGCCCTCCAGTCCGAACATCCTGTCAACGGCGGTCTCGTTGGTGGGCGAGGTAGGCACGCTATCCGAAGTTATGCCATAAGCCTCGGCGTAGATGAGCATGGTCATAACGGCGGAAACCAGGTCGTACCACTGCTCGTCGCCATGGGGAACCACGGGGCCGAGCGGCTCTTCGGAAATGGTGCCTGCCAGTATTACGTGGTCGTCAGAGTTGTCGAAGCCCCGCCGCGTGCTGACCAGGCCCGAACGGTCGGTCGTCAGAGAGTCGCACTGGCCGGCTAGGTACGCCTCGTTCGCCGATACGTTGTCCTGGACTATTACGTACTCGAAGCCCATGTTGTTCTGGTTATCGAAGTCCTGAACGTTCAGTTCGGTGGTCGTGCCCTGCTGGACGCATATCTTCGCGCCTCTCAGGTCCATCATGCGTTCGACGCCCAGGGACTTGGGAACCATGAAACCCTGTCCGTCATAGAACATGGTGGGAGCGAAATTGCCCCACTGCGCATTTCTGCTGCTTGTCCAGGTGGTGTTGCGGGACATCAGGTCAACATCGCCGGACTGCATCGTCGGCCCGCGCTCAGCGGCAACGGTCGGTCGGAACTCCACAGCGTCCGCGTCGCCAAGAACGGCGGCGGCGACCGCGCGGCAGAGGTCAATGTCGAAGCCGAGAGTGTTCCCGCTCTCGTCAATATAGCCAAATCCGGTCAGGCTGTTGTTGCTGGCGCATACGACGTGGCCCCTGTCCATGACCTGCTGAAGCCTGCCGCCTTCCATCATCATGGAGTCGGCTTCTTCCTTGGTCATCATGCCCATTTCCTTAGCCTTGGCCATGACTTCGTCGTCGGTCATCATCGCGCCCTGGGACATGGCGTCGGCGTCGGCCTTGGTCATCATGCCTAATCTCTCGGCCTCGGCCATGATTTCGGAGTTGGTCATGTCTGATGAACACGCCACAATCCCGAACACGACCGCCAGAAGCGCCGCTCCAAATATAAAAGCCCGTATTTTCTTCATTCGTATCTCCTGCTCCATTTTATTTTAAGTCTCTCGCCTGAAAACACACTACTGACTATGCTCGGTATGCAAACAATACAAGTATAGAAAAAACCTCATCCCAAGAAAAGGGTAAGCCGCGCAATTCCAGGGTCTTTCGGTTATAAGTTTTCAGTCATCAGTCATTCCCTACCCAAGCCTCTTTCGTCAGGGCAAGAGACGCTTTCAATCAAAGGTCGAAACCTGGGAAACAGAGTGCGAGTCTATGTTGAGGAGAATAACCGAATGACCCCGCGCGCAATTCCAGAGCCTTTTCAAACAGGGTCTTTGCGAAGTCTGAATGAATCGGGGTGAACGATTCGGATCGAACAGTGGCGAATGGACCGGATTGGAGCGGTTTCATATAGTGTAATTTATAGTTGTGCTGGGGAACTCTGGTGACCCTAACAGGTGGTCGCTGGGAGGGTTCTGGTGTGAATCATCACCTGTGTTTGCCCTGTTCCCACCTGAGTTTAGCTTTGGGTAGGATACCTTTCAGGCGAACGGGTTGTCATTGATAACGTTTAGTTTATGGTTGTGAGCGTTCAGTCATCAGTAGTCGGTTCTTAGTCTTGGAGTGTATTGTAGCATAGTATGGAAGTGAATATGTAGTGGCACAGGAAACTCAAGCCGCCTTTGAAAATGCCTTGCGCACAATTCAGGCCACTTCCAAACCCGGTTGCAGTTCCACATATAACGACATCCTCAATTTTACCCTATGCTATAATACATATATGACATACATGACAAAACGGAACCTCTACTGCGGGATAAAGAAAGTAGGCATATAAATCAAAGTATATAAATCTCGCCAAATTCACTGTTCGCAAATGTAATCGCCCACTCCGATTGGCGCACCGGCATTGGAAATACCCAGAATATGAACCGCGGCAGGGTCAGGGCGATATACCCGGCCCTGTAAGCCCGAAAGGAGGCCATTATGACCACAACGACAGAGAAGCTGCTCAGGGTTGGAAGCGTGGATGAGGTGAAGCGGCGCGGCTGTATGGTCGTGACCGGCGGCGGCCATACGATAGCGGTATTCGAGCGCGACGACGGGTTCGCGGCCGTTGACAACAGGTGCCCGCACATGGGCTTTCCTCTGGATCGGGGGACTGTCAAGAACGGCATTCTCACGTGCCATTGGCATCATGCGCGATTCGATCTATCCAGCGGCGGTACATTCGACCCATTCGCGGACGACGTGAGGTCGTTCCCGGTTTCCGTGCTGGACGGGGAGGTATGGGTTGATCCCGCTCCGCCGGAGGCCGACCCGGTACAGCGCTGGTCGCATCGCATGGAAGACGGGCTGGAACACAACATACGGCTGGTAATAGCCAAGTCGGCGCTGGGGCTGAATTCGTCGGGCGCCGACTACCGCGTTCCGCTGACCATCGGCGCGCAGTTCGGCACAACCTACTCCGCGCAGGGCTGGGGACAGGCGATGACGATGCTGACCTGCGCCGCGAACATACAGAAACGCCTGGACACCGACGACAAGACGCGCGCCATGTACCAGGGACTCAGACAGGTGGCCGCGGAGTGCGCCGGAAGACCGCCCAGGTTCTTGGTGGACCCGCTGCCCACAGGCGAGACGAGGCCGGAAGTCTTCAAAGAGTGGTTCAGAAGTTTCATCGAGGTGCGGGATGACGAGGGCGCGGAACGCGCCCTGCGGACGGCGATAGAGCTGGGCATATCCAGACGCGACATCGCGGACATGGTATTCGCCGGGGCTACGGACAGGATATATCTGGACGCGGGCCACGTGCTGGACTTCTGCAACAAGGCGTTCGAGATTCTCGACCACATAGGGTGGGAACACGCGGGCCAGGTTCTTACCAGCCTGGTGCAGGGCATGGCCTCCGCGAGACGGAGCGAGGAGCTGAACTCGTGGCGCAACCCGATAGACCTTTCGTCGCTGGCGCGGGCCGCGCGGGCCGCTCTCCCTGAACTGTGGGAGCAGGGCGCGGATGCCAGGGGCGGTTGGGAGAGCGAGGACGCGCTTGTCGGGGTTATCCTGGAAGACGACCCGGCCGCCACGCTCGACGCGCTGAAGGACGCCGTGAGAGAGGGCGCGACAGCCGAACAACTAGGGTCGGCGGTGGCCTATGCCGCGTTTTTGAGAATGGCGCGATTCCACACATCCAATGAGTTCGGAGACTGGGACACGGTTCACAACACGCTGACGGCGGCCAACGCGCTTCACCAAGCGTTGAAGCGCGCTCCGTCGGTCGAACTTACGCGCGCGGTGTTCGACGTCGCCATGAGCATCTATCTCGACCGCTTCCTCAATATGCCCGCGCAGCGCATTCCCGAACCCAACGGCGCTCAGCCTGGCGAAGACCTGGGCGAGCGAATTCTGGGGACGCTGGACTCTCAGCAGCAGGTGGAACAGTCCGCCAGGCTCGTCAGCGACTACGTATCCGGCTCGCAGGACCCGGATGGCGTTCTGTCCGTGCTGGCTCACGCCATGCTGCGAGAGGACTCGACGTTCCACCACTTCCAGATAGTCGAGGCTGCGCTGAAACAGTACGAAGACCGCAGGGGAACGGACTCCGCGCGGCACGTGCTGGTCGGCCTGGCAAGATTCCTGGCAGCGCACTATCCTACTCCCAGGGCGGTGAACCAGACATACGGCATCGCCGTGAGATTGCAGCGTGGGGACGAGATTTTCAGGGAGGATTAGATAGCGCGGCCTGCTACAATGATGCCGACCACGATAACTCACCGGAGGCTCTCATGCGTGAAATCCAGGAAACAGAGGCCAGGGAGCGGTTCACGGAACTGCTCCAGGACGTAGAATGCGGCGAGTCCATTGCCATCACCCGCGACGGCAAGAAAGTAGCAGCCCTGGTTCCGGTCGAGGATGATAGCTGGAAGGAATATCCCGAGCTGCGAAGGCAGGCGATGGAAAAGTTGTTAGAAGCCAGAAAAGGGTGGGGGAAAACGAAAAAGGTCTCGCTGGAGGAGATTCTTGAATGGCGATACGCCAGAGAGTGATCTCTTTCATCGTAGATGCGTCCGTTTCAGTCGTGTGGATGTTCGAGGATGAGTCTCATCCTATCGCGGACATTGCGCTGGCTGAGATTCGCGGCGGCGGCGGCGGAATTGTTACTGGCCACTGGCATATCGAAGTGCGGAATGCCTTGCTTATGGGTGAGCGCAGGGGACGAATTGCCCAAGAAGACATTGGTGACAGGCTGGCCTTCTTGAATGGACTGTCGGTGCAAACCGACATGGACGCCAACCTAGACGCGGTTTTCCAATTGGCGAGGCTCCACAGCCTAACCATGTACGACGCGATGTACCTCGAACTGGCCCTCCGACACCAATTTCCGCTTGCCACGCTGGACCAAAGACTCGCGCAGGCCGCGGCGGGCGCAGGCGTCAAGACGCTGCCATGACACCTCAGAGATAGGAGAACGCTCAATGACTGACCGGCTTAGTGAAATCGTAGAATCGGCGGAGGCCGAACAGTTGGCCACCGGCTTCGTGTTCACCGAAGGACCTCTGTGGCACCCGGATGGCTACTTGCTGTTCGTGGATATCCGGCGCAGCCAGATATTCAGGCTGGTTCCCGGAGGACAGCCTGAGCTTGTGCGCGAAGACAGCGGCGAGTCCAACGGCATGACCTTCGATATTCAGGGCAGACAGGTGATTTGCGAGATGATAAACCGTCAGCTCACTCGCCTGGAGTCGGATGGCTCGTACACAGTTCTCGCGGACAGATGGAATGGTCAGCGCCTGAACCGCCCCAACGACGTGGTGGGCAAATCCGACGGCAGCCTGTACTTCACCAATCCGGGCAGGGAGCGGCTTGACCCCGCCGACATGGATATGCAGTTCAACAGCGTTCATCGCATCCGGCCCGACGGTGTGGTGGACATAGTCGCTCCCGGGATCGAGTATCCCAACGGCATAGCGTTCTCCCCGGACGAAAGCGTTCTCTATGTCGCAAACACGCGGCCCGGCCAGTACATTCTTGCCTTCGACCTCGATTCCGACGGCGACGTATCCGGCGTCAGGCATTTCGCGGATATGCCGTCGGAGTCCGCCACCAATGGCGTGCCGGACGGCATGAAAGTGGACGTGGAGGGCCGCGTATATTGCACAGGGCCTGACGGCTGCTGGGTGTTCGACCCCTCCGGTGAACTTCTGGGCATCATTCGCCTGCCCGAATATCCCGCCAACTGCGGATGGGGCGGGCCCGAAAACCGCACCATGTACTTCACCGCGAACACGTCCATATACAGCATGGTTATGAAGACGCCCGGCACAGCGATACCCGGCGCGTAGCAAGATCGGGAGTCATGGGAGCGGTCGTATCTCTATATGTATGACAGAGGGAGCGACCGCAAGGGAATGACACACCAACAACCGCTATCCGTGAGATTGCTGGCAGGGTTGGGGTTAGCCGCCATCGTCGGCTTGGCGTTGGCCTGCGACGGGCCTGCGAGTTCTCCGCCGCCGACAGGCGCACCCGCGCCGCAAACTCCGACCGCAGCGCCATCTCCACATCCAACAGCGTCACCCACGCCACCGACACCACGACCCGCCGAGCGGGCGAGAGCAGAGCGCGCCACGCCGACGCCGCTCCCGGAACCCGCGCCGCTGAGTTCATCCAGCAGGGGCAGGTTGTCGCCCGCGCCACAGGCCCAGACGATAGCCGACTCACCCGACAGGGACCTGAGCGAGCTGGCGGTCAGGCTCAGAGGCGCAACAGTTGACAACCGCGCCCCGGAACCGGCGGTTCCGATGTCGTCGGGAGACCGGCGGACATTCTGGCTGACCAACCTACACGACGGTTCGGCCAGAAGTATTAACGCGACGCTCAGGGTGGTGAGCGACAACGCCTACTGGTTCGCGGACGATGCCGTAAGCGTAGATCAAGCGGGTCTGGAAGAGGCGGCTCGCCTATATGAAGAGCGGGTCAGGCGCGCGGTGGTAACGACATTCGGGGACATAAGAAGTCCGGGCATAGACGGAGACCCGCGCCTTGTTGTTCTGCACTCCAGACTGGACGGAGCGGGAGGCTACTATGGATCGAATGACGAGTTCCCTGTCGAGGTGCATCCGTACAGCAATGAGCGCGAGATTATATACATAGACACCGAACATCTCGATCCCGGGTCCGACTCCTATATGTCCGTCATAGCGCACGAACTCCAGCACGCCGTACACTTCAATCAAGACGTGGGGGAAGAGTCGTGGGTAAACGAGGGGCTTTCGGAGCTTGCCAGCGCGGTATCGGGGTATGAGATCAGGTCGTCCGAGGCTTTTCTCCCACGCCCGGATACCCAATTGAACTACTGGCCGGAACCACATGAAAAAAGGCTCGCTCACTATGGGGCCTCAGCTCTGTTCTTCAGCTATCTCTCCCAGCGAATCGGCGGAACCGAACATCTGAAAGGCCTGATGACTGAACATCTGGACGGCGTGAACGGGGTGGACGCCTTTCTGCGAGCCTTCGGACTGCGATTCGAGGATGTGTTCGCCGACTGGGTGGCAGCCAACTACCTGGGTGCCGATGACGACATATACGGCTACCAGAACGACGATGCGCGAATTCGCAGGGTGCGCCCATTGGGGGACGGCGCGGGACGCGGGGAATCTCTGCCCCAGTTCTCGGCGCGATACTACACATTGAGAAGTCATTCGCCGGAAGGCGTCTTGCGATTTCAGGGGGATACCGAGACGCGGCAGGTCGAGGCCGAGTGTGTCAGCAAGACGGGGTGCTGGTGGAGTGGTCGCGGGGATTCCATCAACACCAGACTGACGCGCGAGTTCGACCTGACCGGCCTGGACAGCGCCACGCTGGAGTACATGGTCTGGCATGACATAGAAGACGGCTGGGACTATGGCTACGTGGAGGTGTCGGAGGACGGAGGCCGCACATGGAACATCCTGGAAGGAAAGCACACCTCAGACGATGACGCGAGCGGCAACGCCTATGGACCGGGCTACACAGGCCGCAGCCGGAGTTGGAAGCCGGAGTCCATAGACCTCACGCCCTTCAGCGGAGACGCGGTACTTGTCAGGTTCGAGTACGTAACCGACGATGCGGTTTACAGAGACGGGTTCATGGTCGCGGACATGTCCATACCGCAACTCGGCGACAGTGACGGTATGGATGGGTGGATAGCGGAGGGATTTACGCCGGCGCGGGAGAGCCTGCCCCAGAGGTTCATAGTACAGATTATCAGAACCTCCCCGGACGGCGAGTTCGAGGTGTCAAGGCTCGATCTGAACAACGACAATTTCGGGGAGACAACGCTGACCGGTCTTGGTTCACAGACCGGCGAGATTGTGATTGTGGTTTCGCCAATCACTCCCGACACGCGCCACGGCGCGAGGTACAGGCTGGAGTTCCTGCCACGGTAGCTGAACTTCCCCCACGATATGCCGTGCAGCCCATCGCTCAACTCGTATTTGACAACATCCTATTCCAGATATAGGATTGTCTCAAATTCGAGGAGTGCGTGATATTTCCTGAATTCGGGGTCCAGGATTGGGTTTCCTAAACGATGAATGGCAACCCGAGGCTCAATCCCTGAAGGGCGACAGTCCATTGCACACCAGCCACTAGAAAGCCAGAGGAGGTTGTCGGATGAGTTTGAAGAAGATCGGGATACTGCTCCCTCTAACATTGGTGATCGTAGCTTTCGTACTAGCGGCCTGCGGCACATCCGACGAAGAACCTGCTGCCCCCACACAACCGACTGCGGCGGCTCCAGCTCCGGCGGCCGCGGTTCAACCGACTGCGGCGGCTCCAGCTCCGGCTCCGCCGGTGACGGCCCCCTCAGAGCCACAAATGGGAGCGGCCCTCGTAGGCGAACTTGAGGGGCCCAGCATAGTGGATGATGAAAGCAAGTGGCCAACCAGTTTCAGCGAAGCTCCTCAGTTAGCCGCATTGGTCAGCGCGGGCGAACTCCCGCCGGTTGCCGAGCGTATCGGCAATGACCCGCTCGTCATAGAACCCGTACACGAAATTGGCGAGTACGGCGGTGTATGGCGACGCGGCTTCAGCGGGCCCGCCGACAAGTGGAACGGTTACAGGTGCTGCACCGGCACGGACCACGTTCTGTACTGGGATTACACCGGAAGTACGCCGAGACCTAATATAGTCAAGGGCTGGGAAGCCAGTGATGACGGAATGACATTCAGGCTGTTCCTACGCGATGGTATGAAATGGTCGGACGGACACCCGTTTACCGCGGATGACTTCGTGTTCTGGTATGAACATATGCACAACAACGAAGAGTTGATCCCGGTCAAGACATCCTACTTCCAGACGCCAAGCGGGCCGGGGACGCTGGAGAAGGTTGATGACCTGACCGTCAAGATAACCTTCCCCGATCCGTATTACCTGTTCATAGACGTATTGGCTGGCGCGACCCACCTGGGTGGACACGCCTATCAGGGACCATCGGCCAGGGGTATGTTTGCGCCAGCGCACTACATGGAGCAGTTCCACCCCGCATTTGTCGGTGAGGAAGAAGTGGCGAAGATCGTCGAGGCGGAAGAACTTGACAACTGGGTCACGCTGTTCAAACAGAAGAACGACTGGGCGTTGAACACCGAACTGCCGGTTGTAACGCCATGGAGAACGACAACTCCCATTACGGAGCCTACCTGGGTTTTGGAACGCAACCCGTACAGCATCTGGGTGGACACCGAGGGCAATCAGCTTCCGTACATTGACAAGGTGATTATGACTGTCTTCGAGAACCTGGAAGTGCATAACCTCCGGGCGGTCGCGGGCGAGTACGATATGCAGGCCCGCCACGTGGACATTCAGAAGGTTCCGGTATTCCTCGAGAACGAGGAGAAGGGCGCCTACAAGCTCTACCTGGACCCCGGCGACTATGGATCGGACATGCAGGTCAAGATCAACAAGAGCCATGAAGACGACCCCGAGATCGGAGATCTGCTGCGCACTGTTGACTTCCGACGCGCACTGTCGCTCGGTGTTGACCGCGCTCAAATCAGCGAGACGTTCTTCCTGGGAATCGCGCCGCCTCGCAGCGTCGCGCCGGTAGCATCCAATGAGTGCTATCCGGGCAAGGAGTACGAAACGAAGTGGCATACACACGATCCTGCCCAGGCAAACACACTTCTGGACGGATTGGGCTACACGGACAAGAACGCCGAAGGCATCCGAATGAGGAAGGACGGACAGGGTGCGCTGATCATAACGGCCACCACACTGGGCGGACAGTTCGTGCAGTACACCCAGATCATGGAAGCCATCAAGGAGCAGTGGGCGGACATCGGCGTTGGGCTGGACGTGAAGGAAGTGGAGCGCAGCCTGGCGGCCTCGATGAACCAAGCCAACCAGACCCAGATCTCGGCGTGGAACAACGACGGGAGCGAACATATGTTTACCTTCCCCGGACACATATTCCCATTCTCGCAGGGCAGTTCGGGCGGAACGCTGCTTGGTCTGTGGTTCCAGACAAACGGTGAAGACGGCATGGAACCCGAGCCATACCTGAAGACGATCATGGAAAACTGGCGCAAAGGCTTCAGCGTTCCAAAGGACGAGCGAGTAGCTCTGTGCAAAGAGGTCTGGCAGCTAGCGGTTGATAACGTCAATAACATCGGAATCGTTGGGCCTGGGCCTGCATCCATGGGCGTTCGCATAGCCAAGATCGACCTTGGCAATATGCCATCCAGGCACTACAACAGCCCCGACGGCAAGACCCCGGGTATCTCGCGTCCGGTCACCTTCTACTGGAAGAGCGAGGCGAACCGTCAGCCTCAGCAACTGAGCATCGAGTAATAAGAGAACCCTATGCGGGAGCGGGTCAATTTTGACTCGCTCCCGCCAACCCTGAACAGTCAAATTGAATAACCGGTCACAACAGTAAGCGTCTCCATCCCGTCAATCTTAAAATTCTGTAAATCCTGATTCAGACAATAAAAGGGTCTTAGAGAGTGTTATCTTTCCTTGCGCGTCGCCTGGTACTGGCGCTCATTACTGTATGGGCGATCTCTCTTATCACGTTCGCTATCATTCAACTCCCCCCAGGCGACTATGTGACCGCTTACATAGCCCAGCTGGAGACGCAGGGTGATTTCATATCCGAAGATGAGGCAATAAACCTCCGCGCCGAGTATGGTCTGGAGCAGCCATTCCCCATACAGTATTACAAGTGGATGAGACAGGCCCTCAAAGGCAACTTTGGCGTGGCGATGGAGTACAGAGAGCCGGTAAGTGACGTCATTGGGGATCGTCTGATGCTGACGGCCGCTCTAACCTTTACCTCGATCATATTCACGTGGATTCTAGCTATTCCGATAGGCATATATTCCGCTGTAAGACAGTACTCAGTCGGAGACTACGCCTTTACATTCATAGGATTCTTAGGTCTGGGAATACCCAATTTCCTGCTCGCGCTGGTAGTCTTGTACGCAGGATTCGTCTGGTTTGGGGCGAATGTAGGGGGGCTGTTCTCCCCCGAGCTGGTTGATTCCCCATATAACTTGGCTAAAGTGCTCGACCTGTTGAACCATTTGTGGATGCCCTCGCTAATCCTGGCGATAGCCGGAACAGCCCAGCTCATCAGAGTTCTCCGCGCAAATTTGCTGGACGAGTTGCGCAAGCCATACGTGGTGACGGCTCGCGCCAAGGGCCTGTCCGAGTGGCGGGTAGTTCTTAAATACCCATTCCGGGTGGCCATGAATCCGCTCATAAGCACAATCGGATACCTGTTGCCCCTCATCGTATCCGGCAGTATTATTGTGTCCGTAGTGATGAGCCTACCGACTGTTGGCCCACTCCTTCTGAAAGCGCTAATCGCTCAGGATATGTTCCTAGCGGGGACTATAATTTTGATGATCGGACTTATGACGGTCGTTGGCACTTTTATTTCAGACCTTTTGCTGGCCTGGGTGGATCCTCGAATTCGACTGGAGAGCACCTAAAATGGCGGAGAATACAAGCTCCCTCGAAGGGACTTTGACTGAGGCAGCCGAAGCCATCCGCACCGAAGAGCGAATATATGCCGCATCACAGTGGCAATTGATGTGGTGGCGGCTTCGCAGGCACAAGCTGGCTATGATCGCCGGCATCGTACTGATAATTTTCTACTGCCTCACCATCGGCGCGGAATTTATGTCAACCTCGGATCCCACCCAATCCGAAGCGCAGCGCGGACTCATGTCGCCACAGCGCATACATTTCTTTGACGGCTGGAAACCAAGTCCTCACGTTCTCGCCGTTTCCGGCAAGCGCGATCCCCAGACATTCCAGAGAGTCTATGAAGTAGATCCCGAAACAAAGATTCCTATTCGCTTTTTCGCGCGCGGATTTGAGTACAAGTTCATGGGTCTGATAACTACTGACCGCCACTTGATTGGTGTTGATGGAAGAAACGCGGAAGAAACCATTTTCATATTGGGAACCGACCTTCAAGGGCGCGACCTGTGGTCGCGGCTGCTCATGGCGACACGAATATCCATGACGATTGGGTTGGTTAGCGTTGCGATAACTCTATTCCTCGGTGTCTTGCTTGGCGGAATATCAGGGTACTATGGCGGCTGGATGGACATTGTAATCCAGCGCGTAATCGAAATACTTCGTTCGATACCCACCATACCTCTGTGGATGGGCATTGCGGCCGGAGTGCCGAGGGACTGGTCTATACTGAAGGTGTACTTCGCAATCACGATCATCATCGCGATCATAGGCTGGACCGAAGTTGCCAGGGTAGTGCGCGGACGCTTTCTCTCCCTGCGCGAGGAGGATTTCGTGACGGCTGCGGAGTTGGCCGGAGCCAGCCAGATGCGAATCATATTCAGACACATGGTTCCTTCGTTCCTGAGCCACATCATAGCCGCAACGACACTCGCCTTCCCCGCGATAATAATCGCGGAGACATCGCTCAGCTTCCTCGGACTTGGAATGCGCCCACCCGCTATCAGTTGGGGAGTCCTATTGCAGGCTGCCCAGCAGGTACAAGCCGTGGCGCTCACGCCTTGGCTCCTGGTTCCGGCGATTCCGGTGATTATTGCCGTTCTCGCTTTTAATTTCCTCGGAGATGGCCTTAGAGATGCTGCAGACCCCTATGGATAATGCTATGACGCAAAATAACGGGCAAAACGAACCGCTGCTTTCGGTACGCGACCTCAGTACGTATTTCCCGCTCGACGAAGGAACAGTCATCGCGGTGGACGGCGCGAGTTTCGACCTCTATCCGAGCCAGACACTTGGGATTGTCGGTGAGAGCGGCTGCGGCAAGAGCGTTACCGCGCGGTCCATACTTGGAATTCTGGACAAGCCGGGAGAGATAGTCGGCGGCGAGATTATGTTCCGCTACCAGGACCGGAACAGCGAGCGTGAGGAGATGCGTGACCTCACTACGTTCGATCCGGACGGAACGGAGATGCGCAACATCAGGGGCGGCGAAATCGCGTATGTTTTCCAGGAACCTATGACGTCATTCAGCCCCGTACACACTATCGGCAACCAGTTGATGGAAGCGATAATGCTCCATAGGGACGTTGACAAGGCTGAGGCGCGCGAGATAGGCGCCGAGATGCTTCGCCGCGTCGGGATACCGCTGCCCGAACAGAGAATGGACGAGTATTCGTTCCAGCTCAGCGGCGGCCTGCGCCAGAGGGCCATGATCGCTATGGCGTTGTCTTGCAGCCCACGCATACTGATAGCCGACGAGCCGACGACGGCGCTCGACGTAACGACCCAGGCGCAGATACTGGACCTGATGATAAGTCTTCAGCAGGAACAGGACATGGCTATCATGCTAATCACCCACGACCTGGGAGTAATAGCGGAGATGGCCGACTACGTGGTCGTGATGTATCTCGGGCGGGTGGTGGAGAGCGCGCCCGTGGACGACATATTCCACAACCCGCAGCACCCGTACACCCAGGCGCTGCTGCAATCCATACCCCGCATACAGTCCGACAGTTCCCAGGACCGCCTGGCCTCTATTACGGGATCGGTGCCTCACGCATATGACAGACCGAGCGGATGTCCGTTCAACCCACGCTGCCCAGCCTTCCTGCCAGAGGTATGCGACACACATGAACCGACCCTGAAGCCCATCGGCGCCAATCATCAAGTAAGCTGTTTTCTCCATCATGGGATTTAGGATTTGACCGTGGAAACACCAACTGCACAGAATGGCGAGCGACTGCTGGAGATCAACAATCTCCGCAAATACTTCCCGATACAACAGGGCCTGCTGAGACGCGAGGTCGGCAACATTCGCGCCGTTGACGACGTGAGCTTCTACATTAACGAAGGCGAGACCCTCGGACTCGTGGGTGAAAGCGGATGCGGCAAGACAACCACCGCGAGATGCATCCTCAGAGCGGTTGACCCAACGAGTGGCGAGATACTGTTCCGGTCGGAAAGCGGCGGAACAGTGGACGTCGCCACCGCGCCGCGAGCGCAGATGAGAAGCCTGCGCCAAGAGATGCAGATGATCTTCCAGGACCCGTTCTCATCGCTGAATCCGCGAATGACGCTGATGGACATTGTGGGCGAACCACTGGTCATCAGCGGCGTGCCCAAGTCGGAGCGCGAGGACAGGGTCGCGGAACTTCTCAGGGTGGTCGGCCTCCGGCCCGAGTATATGCGCAGGTTTCCTCACGCCTTCAGCGGGGGGCAGCGGCAGCGCATAGGCATAGCGAGAGCCCTGGCGCTCAATCCGCGCCTGATAGTCGCGGACGAGCCGGTCTCCGCGCTCGACGTGTCGGTTCAGGCTCAGGTGCTCAATCTTATGATGGACCTTCAGAGCGAACTGGGGCTGACGTACCTGTTCGTCGCCCACGACCTGAGCGTGGTGAAACATATCAGCGACCGGATAGCGGTCATGTACGTCGGCAAGCTGGTGGAGATGGCGCCGACCGACGAGCTGTTCGACTCGCCCAAGCATCCCTACACGGCGGCTCTGCTGTCCTCGGTGCCAGAACCCGACCCCCGCGTGCGGCGCAACCGCGTCGTGCTTCAGGGCGAGGTCGCCAACCCCGCCAATCCGCCGGCCGGGTGCTACTTCAACCCCCGCTGCGAGTACGCGACGGACATATGCCGGAGCGAGCCCCCACAGCTGCGGGAGGTCGCCCCGAACCACTACGCGAGCTGCCACCGCGCCGAAGAGCTAACCTTGGCGGGCGCGATAGCGAACTCCGGCAGCTAAGTCACGCTCGTCCGCCGGGTTCCATAGCCGGAGCCGTAGGCCAAGAACGCGGATTGCCCAACTGGGACTGGTGTATGCTAGACTGAATAGGACTTCATTCTTTCCCGTAGCAGACCACTCATTGAACCGAACGGCCTACCCACCGCTCTGGAGTATGCCACAGACGCATTAGATGATACCGATGCAAGACCGCGAAATGTCGCTGAGATCACATCCCCGCCTCCTGGCCCCAACCGAGAGCAGAATGGCGCGGCTTGGATACTTGGTAATCTGCCTTTCGATATACGGCGGATCGCTTGGAGCCGCCGCGCTCCTGGTAAACCTGCTGTCCCGCACGAAGTACCCGAACATTCCCGATCACATGATGCTGGCGCCGACGCTGTTCATATCGGGCGGCGCATTCGTGGTCTGCGCCATCCTGGGCGGTCTTCTGGCGTACTGGTCGGATGAAAGGGAGAGTGCGCAGCGCAGCCTTATCCGGTGGCTGATATTCGGTTTCGCATTCAGCGTCCTCTCGCCGGTGATCACAGGAGGCACGCTCCCGATAAGCACCGTATTCCTGAGCCTGGAAGCGGGTGTCATAGAGCTGAGTGAGGTGCCTATTCAGGTGTCCGGGGCACTGTTCCGCGTTCCGTCGTTCTCATTCACGCACGGCGTATTCGGCCTGTTCACGGGGCTTCTAGCGGGCGCGCTGTTCGGGATTGGGGCCTGGCTCATCTCCACACTGCGCGATTCGACCGGCGGGTGGCTGTCCAGATATGGCCCATACCTGCTCGCGGTCGCGCTTTCGATCCTCTTCTACGGGATTGCCGTCTTCGGGCCGGCGCCGACGCTGGCGAGATTCGGTTAAGCGGTCGGATGGTAGGGTTGTTCACCCTCATGTCAAGCCTTTCCTGGCAGTGAAGAGCGGCTTTGGGTCATACAGATTCGCAAGCGCAGTGGTCTCTGGATTCCCGTTTTCACGGGAATGACAGGTGAGCGAGATGTATGGTTTTCCCAATTCTCTCATCGCGGAAGGGGAGGCTTTGATTCTTCTTTGCGCGGCTCTCTGGATACGCCTACCAACACGCCACCCACCAAGTATGACGCTATGATAGCGAAGAACGCGGGCTGGTAAGTGTCCGCGAGGTCGAACCACAGGCCGACCAGTATAGGCCCGACGCCGGTGAACAGAATCGTTACGGGGTTGCCGATGCCTCGGACAGCCCCGATGTGCCGCCTGCCGAAGTATCTTGCCCAGGTGAATTCGCCGAGGGGGATAGTCCCGCCGAATCCGAAGCCATAGAGGAAGAATCCGGGGAATAGGATCATGCGCTGTCCTGTGGCGGTCGCGACCAGTATAAGGACTACCCCGGTGGCCGAGGCCAGGAACGCGGTCATCACCAGCAGCCTGGGATGCACTCGCTGAAGGCCGTAGCCCCACACCGCCTTGGAGGACAGGTTGCCCAGCCCGTTGACCGCGAGCGCGGAGGCCGCCATCGCCCTGGAAAATCCCGCGTCCGTGAGGAGTGGGATGGCGTGAACCATGACAGAACTGAGAGCGGCCATATTCAGCCCGAATCCGAATACCAGCAGCCAGAACCCCCTGGTGCGAACCGCCTCCCACCGGGTGAAAGAGGGGATCTCGAGGATTTGCGTGGACTGATCGGGACTGTGGGCCAGTTCTCGGGGATCACCGTCGGGGAGAAGGCCGTGGTCCTCCGGCGTCCGGCGCATTATGAACGACACCGGAACGACGACCGCCAAGACGAATACCGCCATTGCGGTGTAGCCCACTCTCCAATCCCAGGTGTCGACGATGAACGTCATAGTCACGGGCGAGATAAGTCCGGCCATGGACACGCCTATCGAGCCTAACGCCAGCGCCCATCCGCGCTTTCTGATGAACCACTTGGTAATCGTGGGATTTACGACTGTCGAACTGAACAGGCTCCATCCGCACAGACCGGCGACAGCGTACAACGCCAGGAACATCCAGAGGTGGGACTGCCTGCTCAAGCCTATCAAGCAGAGGGCGGAGACGAGCGCGCCGACCAGGATAAGAGAACGCGGCCCACGTCTGTCAACAATGACTCCGGCGTATATGCCCGAAAGTCCGCCCGCGCCCGCGGCCAGCGAAGTTCCGAGCGTGAACTGCCACACCTGCCAGCCGAGATCTTCCACAACGGGCTTGAGAAACACCCCCGCCGCCGCCTGACCAACCCCCATCCATGCAAAAAGACAGACGCCCGCGCCCGCAACCATCCACCAGCCATAGAACGGCCTAGGAATTCGGAGTAGTGAGTTTGGCGAGTTCCGGGTTGTCAGTTGTTAGTCCAGAGTTGCGATCCGGTGGGCGTTTATCCATTCCCAGTCGAGGGGGAAGCCAAGCCCGGGAGCGGTCGGCGCCTCGAGAACGCCCCGCTCGTTCAGCGATATGTCCTCGACCAGGCCGAACTGGTGGGCCTCGGTCGGCATCCAGTATTCGTAGTAGGCGCAGTTCTGCACCGAGCAGATTACATGGAGATTGGCTATGTTGAGCAGCGAGTTGCCCGCCGTTCCTATCTCGCAGTTCATACCGAACCCCTCGGCCATGGAGCAGAGCTTCTTCAGGCCGGTGATGCCGAGCTTTCGGGCTGTGCCGCGCACAAGCCTCAGCGCCTTGAGACGGATGTAGTGGTAGCCGGTCTGGAACTGGTTCTCGGGCTTGTCGCTCATGCAGATGGGGGTGAGCAGCCGCCTGCCGAGTTCGGCGATGTTGTCGTATTCGTGGGGCGGGATCGGGTCTTCATACCAGTAGAAGCCGAGGTCGTCCGCTGCGCTTCCGATGTCCAGGGCCTTGCGGAAGTCGTAGCCGTTGTTGGGGTCGAGCATAAGCTCCATGTCGTCGCCAACGATGTCTCTGACGCCCGCCATCATCTCGAAAGTGTCGGCTGTGTCCATGACGCCGGGGTGTATCTTGTAGGCGCGAAATCCGGCGGCGCGTATCTGGTGGGCCTCCGCGAAGTAGCCCACAGGGGCCTCGTGCCTCGGCGGGTAGGTGGCATAGACCTCGCTCTCATAGCGGCTGGCGCCGAGCAGTTTGTACACGGGAACCCCGGCGGCCTTGCCCGCGATGTCCCACAGCGCCACGTCCACCGGCGCCCAGGCGTTCATTGTGAGGCCGCGCCGTCCGCTGAGAATGGGCAGACGGCTCCACAGGCGTTCTCGCTCGAACGGGTCGCGGCCAAGTATCTCAGGCTTGAGCACGTTCAGAATCGGGCCGAACTGCCCGTGTCCGCCGCCCCTGAAGTCGCCGACGAAACAGTTGCCCTCGACGCCTTCGTCGGTCAGGATTCGCAGTACGCCCTGTTCGACTTCGCCGAAAAAGCGGCCCAAGTCGGAGTCCAACCCCGTATCGGGCAGCGCGCGCCGGACGACCTCTATCTTCACGTCGGTTATCTTCAAACTTCGCTCCCGTTATTTACGTGGACTTATATATTCAGCGTACTTGCTGGTGGCTGTGCAGGCGGTCTGCAAGTAGCCTGCAGGCGGGGTCTGGTACCTGCATATCACCTGCAAAGTCCTGTATTTACCAGTTCAGAGCAATTTTCGGGTTAGGAGGATTTCATATATAAGTTTGAGTTTATGATTCGGATTGTTGCGGACATCGGCTTTCGGCTTACTTTCTGACACGCCCTTATTGTAGCAGAATGTGGGAGTGGTTGTGTAGCGGAATTGGGAATTGGGGTTTGGGTGGGCGGCGCGAGATGCGGCCTGGGGGTGAGAGCGGAATGGGATGTGAAAGTGGCTATCCGAATCCGCGGACTGTGCTATGATTTTATCCCGAACGGGGAGTCCGCTATCACTGCTTGAAAGAGGCTTGGAGAAGGCAACTATGGCCATCCGAAATCCATCTGGACTTCCACCGACTGCCGATTACACTCACTTGGAGCCGTTGCCTGATCCGCCACGAGAGCCTGATATGATGAACCGTGAGGGTATCAAGGCTTTTGATGGAGTCCTGGACCTGCATTACGCCAATCGTTCCGACGTTCTGGTTACGGGAGATGGATACCTGCGCCAGGAGGCGACCAACGATTCCGAACGGTTCGCGCCGGACGGTATGGTGGTCTTTGGCGTGAATCCCGATTACATCATTCCTCGCAACGGATATGTGATAAGCGAGGTGGACAAGCCACCCGATTTCGTGCTGGAGGTAGCTTCGCGCAGCACAGGACGCAGAGACGATACGGTTAAGCGCGAAGGATACGCGGGACTTGGGGTAAGGGAGTGTTGGAGGTTCGACCACACCGGAGGCAGGTTTCACGACGCTCCGTTGGCGGGAGACCTGCTTGTTGACGGGAAGTACGAACCGCTTCCGATACACTATGACGCGGACGGACTCGTATGGGGGCATAGTCCTGTTCTGGGACCGGACCTGTGTGGGAAGATGGGACGCTGCGTGTTCGGAACCCCGTGACCGGAGACTTTCTGCCCACACCTGCTGAGCTGGATGCGCGTGCGCGTGAAGATCGGGCAGCGCGGGAGGCTGCGGAAGCGGAAGTCGCAAGACTGAGAGAGCAGATTCGGCGGTTGAGTCAGGACTGACGAAACAGGCCGTCCACTCCGGGATGGCCGCGTCCACTTCTTGCATGAGGTGGATTGTCTGCTCCAGGGCGGCAACGATGCGCCGGTAATGATCTAGTACAGCATCCACTTATTTCTGCCATGTAGAAGCCTGCTTGGATTCCCGATTTCGCGGGAATGACGGTAGGGCGTGGGAATGACGAAAAATGGTCAGTGTATGGCATATTCAGGTGGAAATGGTAATGGGTTATTGAAGGTCAGCATCCTGCCCTTGCGGTCTTTCAGCCACTTGTGCATGGGCTGGTATCCGCCAATCCGAAACTCCCACGCCTCCGACGTTATACTGGAAAATACGGTTCCTATAGCCCTTCGCACAAAATTTTGTGGATGTGGTGCGCCAGGGTTTGTGCAAAGTCGGCGTATCACGGTTTTACCAGTAGCGTCGCTCTGGATTCCCGCTTTCGCGGGAATGACGGTACAGAGTCCAGAATCCCAAAATTACAACTTTGCACAGGCCCTAGTGGTGCGCTCTGTACGATTGACATAAGACGTCTGGACGTCTATGATTCTGATATGAGACAGCGAGCAGAAAGACACGCACCAGGCCAGGTACGCGACGCCATCGTTCGAGTAATGACGCTTACTTCGGATGGCTTGTCAGCCAAGCAGATCGCGGATAGGGTCGAGAAAATCAACGGCCCAACCCCCGAATCTTCGGTTAGGTCATACCTGCGTTTGAACAGCCCTGAATTGTTCATCAAGGAAGGTCGTGGGATATACAGGCTCAGAAAAGACTATGGCGGTGGCCTGCAACATCCGATGGTCAGCAGTCCAGGATGGGAGAAACCGTTCAAGTTTGGTAAGGCCACGCTGGTTCATGCCGATTCCTTTAACTGGCTGGATAATCGGGAAGATAGCTCCATTCATGCAGTTGTGACAGATCCACCTTATGGTTTGCAAGAATATACGCCGAGCGAGCAAGCGAAACTCCGAAGGGGCAGGGGGGGAGTCTGGAGAAACCCTCCATCATTTGACGGACACACTCGCTCTCCTGTTCCGCGTTTCACAACTTTAACTGCCGCTCAGAAAGCGCACCTTCGGGACTTTTTCTTCATTTGGGGCTGCCTGCTCATGCCCAAGCTAGTACCCGGAGCCAACGTTGTCGTCGCCTCCAATCCGCTGCTGTCCTATATTGTGGCTGGCGCGCTGTACGACGCTGGGCTTGAAAGAAGGGGAGACATTATAAGATTAGTTACGACCATGCGTGGAGGTGATCGTCCAAAGGCCGCTCACGAAGAGTTTGGCGGAGTGAGTGTAATGCCCAGGTCCATGTGGGAGCCTTGGGTTCTGTTCCGCAAACCCATTGAAGGTAGGGTGCAGGATAACCTTCGAAGGTGGAAAACGGGTGGGTTCCGAAGGCCGTCCGCAATGTCGCCTTTTGGAGATGTGATTCGGTCCGCGCCCACCCGCAAAAACGAAAGAGCGATTGCCCCACATCCCAGTTTGAAACCACAGGCATTTTTGCGTCAACTCGTTAGAGGCGTACTCCCTCTGGGTGAAGGCGTTATCGTAGATCCCTTCGCCGGTTCAGGCTCTACCCTCGCGGCTGCTGAAGCAGTTGGTTATGAGTCGGTTGGAGTTGAAAGGGATCCGTATTACTTTGATATGGGCGCCAAAGCGATTCAATCCCTTGCGGAGCTTGAAATATAAGCATCCTGCCTTATGCCATGTACAGCCAGTTCTCACGGAGTTTCCGAATACCATATCGGTCAAGGGTGGCGGTTCGCGTGCCTAGCTCCCCACGGGAATTCCTTCTGAAGTCTTCTATGGTAACCAGACCGAGGTAAACCTCCGTAAATGTCAGGGGTAGCCTGTCCAACGCAGGCTCAGTTTCATTATCAACTCGGTACACAAATACGCACATCCACTGGTTGCGCGCTCCGTGCGTATCAACCGCTCCGCCCTTCTTCCTCGTCGTTTTGATTTCTACTCCTTGATCCCCTGCCCTCACCGCGTTTCCCGCATAAACGCCCTGGACAACAAGGTCGGGGTGTCCATTGAAGTAGGTGTTCTCCGTGAGAACGCGCGAATGCTTGGCCAAGCTGGCCGTCACCATATCCGAAAGAACTCCAGACATTATAGCTGGACGCAACATATCGTCGAGACGCTCCAATCCTTTTTCCACCAGGTGAGAATTGACGTCGTAAAAGAAATCGTACACATCCTGCATCGCCGCCTCAAAGTCCATGATACGAAGTTGGTAAGGAAGATTTGGATCGGGGTTGAACTTTGACTGAACCACTACGTTTCTGGTGATGGGCATCTAAACGACCTCTATCCCCGTTGCTCATATTGGCATGAAATTCAGCAACATACCAGCCTGTCCTACGCCGTCCGCGTACCGCTCATTGGAACTTCCAAGCTCCAAGTTCGCTCGAATATCCCTGATACACTGTCCAAGCGGGGCTACATCAACCATACTGGCGCTTCTCCTCGACTGACTGCGAGTATCTTATCATGTGGGCCGTCAGCGGAAGAATTCTATGTGTTAATATGAGCGTCACCATGACCCAATAGCTATACCACTACTCAAAGGGGTGAAGAGAATATGACTACGGCGACACGCGAATATAAGGTTATCGGCAAAAGGCCCATCCGGCACGACGGCGCGGACAAAGTTACCGGACGCGCGGTGTATGGCGCGGATATGAACCTGCCCGGGATGCTGTATGGCAAGGTGCTGCGCTCGCCGCACGCGCACGCTCGGATCACAAGGCTGGACACTTCCAAGGCGGAGGCGCACCCGGACGCGCGCGGGGTGGTAACGTCCGCCGACTTCGCGCCCAGCGATCCGGTCGGCCCGGTCGCCGTACTCGGACAGATGCCGCGGGATAACGTGCTGGCCCGCGACAAGGCTTTGTACAAGGGCCACGCCATCGCCGCAGTAGCCGCGACCAGCGCGCACGCCGCCGAGGAGATACTGTCGCTAATCGAGGTCGAGTACGAAGTCCTGCCCGCCTACACCAACGTCGAGGACTCGATGGCGGAGGACGCGGTAGCGATTCACGACACCTGGCAGAACAACCCCGACCTGCCCGGCGGGGTCAATGTCGCCGCGCAGGAGCAGTATATGTTCGGCGACCTGGACGCGGGCTTCGCCGAGGCCGACCGCGTATTCGAGCGCGAGTACCGCACCAAGACCGTCCACCAGGGCTACATCGAGCCGCAGAACGCCACGGCGTGGTGGTCGCCGGACGGTCGGCTGACCGTCTGGTGCTCCAGCCAGGGACACTTCGGAGTGCGCGACAACATCGCTCGCATACTGGGACTGCCAGTCTCGCAGGTCAAGGTCGTTCCGCTGGAGATAGGCGGAGGTTTCGGGGGCAAGATACCGCCATACCTGGAGCCAACGGCGTCTATCCTGTCAAAAAAGAGCGGCCACCCTGTCAAGATGGTTATGGACCGCACCGAAGTGCTTGAGGCCACCGGCCCTACGTCCGGCAGCCTGGTTCGCTTGAAGATAGGCGTTACGAACGAGGGGCGGCTCACTGCGGCTCACTGCTGGGTGGCGCTGGAGGCGGGCGCGTTCCCGGGCGCTCCGCTATCGGGCGCGGCTTCCGCCGTCTTCTCTCCGTACCTCATCGAGAACGTGCGGATTGACGGCTACGACGTGGTGTCGAACAAGCCCAGGACGCAGGCGTATCGCGCGCCAGGCGCGCCCATCGTGATGTACTGTACCGAATCGCTCATGGACGAGATAGCGGAAGCGCTGAACATAGATTCCGTGGAATTCAGGCTGCTGAACGTCGCGCGCCAGGGCGACCGACGCGCGGACGGTGTTATGAACGGGCTCATCGGTGCGGAAGAGGTCATGCACGCGGTCAGGGAGCATCCCCACTTCTCCGCGCCGCTGGAACAGGTCGAGGGCAAGCTCAGGGGGCGCGGCTGGAGCATGGGCTTCTGCCGCAACAACACGGGAATGGCCTGTGTCGTCGCCAACGTGCTGGACAACGGCAACGTCAGCCTGGTCGAAGGCTCGGTGGACATAGGCGGTACGCGCACAGCGATAGCGCAGCAGTTCGCGGAGGTGCTTGGGATTCCGGTCGAGGATGTGAACCCGATGGTCGGCGATACGGATACCATCGGCTACACGTCGGTCACAGGCGGCAGCGGCGTCGCCTTCAAGTCGGGGTGGGCGGCCCACGAGGCGGCCATGGACGTTATGCAGCAGCTTATCGTGCGCGCGTCGCTGGTGTGGGACACAGACCCGGATAACGTGGAGTACCTGGATGGCGCGCTCCAGCACAAGTCGGACTCCGAACTGCGGCTCACGTTCAAGGAGATAGCGGGAAGGCTGCCGGAAACCGGCGGCCCAGTCGTCGGACGCGCCAACCTGAACCCGGGTGGATCGGGCGGGTCGTATGCGGCTAACATCGTTGACATCGAACTCGACCCGGACACGGGCAAGGTGGACATTCTGCGCTACACCGCCTTCCAGGACGCGGGATTCGCGATTCACCCGTCCTACGTCGAGGGTCAGATACAGGGCGGTGCGGTTCAGGGCATTGGCTGGGCGCTGAACGAGGAGTATTACATGGGCGAGGACGGCAGTATGCAGAACACCAGCCTGCTCGACTACCGGATGCCCACGAGCCTCGACCTGCCGATGATTGACGCGGTCATCGTCGAGGTGAACAACCCGGGCCACCCGTTCGGGGTGCGCGGTGTGGGCGAGGCCAACATTGCGCCGCCGCTGGCCGCGCTCGCCAACGCGATCCACGACGCGGCGGGAGTCAGGATGACGGAGCTGCCGATGAATCCGCAGGCGGTGGTCGCGGCGATGGAGGCGTAACAAGACGGCATACAGAAAGCCGTAGATGATTCAGTCGTTCAGACACCGAGGACTCAGGGCGCTCTACAATGGACGTGGAGCGCGACGAGTTCCTCCCAATCATGTCGAGAAGCTGATGGACATTCTCTTGTCGCTCGATCAAAGCCGAACTCCACGCGATATGGATTTACCCGGATACCGACTTCATCGGCTTAGAGGTACACTGAGCCAATACTATGCAGTTTCGGTATCTGGAAACTGGCGAGTGACCTTTAGATTTCAAGACGGACATGCGGTGGATGTAGATTACTTGGACTACCACTAGGAGATTACTAGATGCCGATGCACAACCCGCCACACCCGGGTGGGATCGTAAAGCGACAGTGCCTTGAGCCGTTGGGTCTGTCTATCGAGAAGGCTGCGAAAGGATTGGGAGTGACTCAACGCTCGCTGTCCGACATTGTAAATGAGGAGGCTCCTGTTTCTGTTGATATGGCCATTCGGTTATCCAAGTCTTTCGGGTCTTCACCCGAGACCTGGCTTGGAATGCAAATGGCATACGACTTATGGCATGCGCGCGACATTGCCGAGAACATCAGGGTAGAGAAGTTCTCGGAATCTGCTTCCAGATAAGAGTTGTAAATCTCCCAGTGGTATGGTGGACCAATTCCACATACTGATCGTACTGCATAACAATAGATAAATAGAACTGCACAGTCAGTGTTTGACAGTAGGTACAATGGCACCATTTAAATCTGTGGCTTTTGATTCACCTTTACCTGAGTACACACTTAACATCAAGACAAAGAAGCGAGGCAACCAATTGCCGTGGCGCGGTCAGTTCTCGCCTCAATTAGTCGAATCATTGCTTATGGCATATGCCGATCCAGGGTCTGTTGTGCTAGATCCATTCATGGGTAGTGGAACAGTCCTGGTAGAGTCTGCACGTCTTTCCCTCCCGGTACACGGCTACGAGATTAATCCAGCCGCATACATTCTCTCGCGACTCTATGAGATATGCAATTTAGATTTTCCTGCGCGTAGAAAGTTATGTAATTGATTAGCGGCGTCGGCTTGGGGATTGCGGTTCTCTGAACATATTCTTATACTGCGGCCATGTGTTCAGGCAAAGACCTCCCACCCTGCCAGCATGGCGACCTTCTTGTCCAGGTCAACCGACTGCAAGACCGGAACGCTCGACAGTTGGCGACGATCAGGGAGTTGCAGAAGCGACTCGTCGAGGCTCAGCGAGCGGGAAAGCGCCAAGCCGCTCCGTTCTCCAAGGGCACACGAACCGCAAAGCCCAAACGTCCGGGCCGAAAGCCGGGCAGGGGATCGTTCAGCTACCGAAAGCCTCCTTCCCATGGGGACCTGACGGAACCGATCATTGACGTGTCGGTAGCCGGGGACAGTTGCCCGGGATGTGGGGGCAGACTCGAATATGAGGGAGTGAGCTTCGCCTATGTGACCGACATTCCCCCGATGCCCAGGCCCGATGTGAAGGGATACAGGGTACAGATATGCCGGTGTCAGTCGTGTGGAAAGCGGGTTCGCGGTGGTCATAGGGATGTAGCCCCTGACCAGTACGGCGCGAGCGCCCATCGAGTGGGCAAGCGGGTGATGGCGGCGGCCCATGTACTGCACCACAGCGCGGGCGTTCCGGTGAGGAAGATCCCCTCCATACTCAGGACTCTGAGTGGAGTGAGGATAAGTCAGAGCGCGATCACGCAGGACGCGCTGCGCCGCGCGAGAGGGGAAGTGGGTGACGCCTACCGCAGGATGCGCGATTCGGTGCGCTCAAGCGCGGTCGTCCACACCGACGACACGGGCTGGCGTGTGGGTGGAGAGTCTGCTTTCCTGATGGCGTTCGAGACCGATGAGACGACCGTGTACCAGGTACGCTCTCGCCACCGCAACGAGGAAGTCAGAGAGTTGATCCCCTCAGACTATGGCGGGGTGATGGTTGCGGACAGGGGTCGGAGCTATGACTCCCGTACTCTGTCCGGTGTGAGACAGCAGAAGTGTATGGCGCACGTGATTCGTTCTGTCAGTGATGTGGTTGAGACCAAGGTGGGTAGAGGGCGCAGCTTCGGTAAGGGACTGATTGAACGTTTCAGAGAGGCGATGGAACTGCGAGAGTCATACCATCGTGGAGAGTCGGATGACTTTGTGGGTGAGTCGGAGCGGTTGAAACGGGAGGTGTCGACCCGGACAATCAGAGGCTGCTGAATGAACTCGGCAGGCACAACGACCGTGGCAACCTGCTGCGCTTTCTGGATGACCCAGGCATAGAGCCGACCAACAATCGCGCTGAGCGGGCATTGCGTGGAGCAGTGATAGCTCGGAAGGTGTCTCACTGCTCGAAGAACGACGAAGGGGCTGAGGCGTTCTCGGCGTTCTCGAGTGTGATCAAGACGCTGGCTCGGACGGTTGACGACGAGGCGCTGCTGCTGGATGCGGTCTGTGACGTCTTCAGGGGCGCTCCTGTACCCAGCCGTTCCCTCTGAATCCTTCTCCATCCCCAACCCGCTAATCAATTACCCCAATTCTATTGACCTGACCGCCCGCAGGCAGTATATTTCGGCGCATGATAATTGGACTTCTATCCGACACACACCTGCCAAACCTGATAACCGACCTCGGCGAGCTTGGCCCCGAGACCGTGGAATTCTTCAGTGGCGTTGACCTCATCCTGCACGGCGGCGACCTCACCACGCCCAACGTGCTGGACTGGCTCGAACAGTTCGCACCCGTCCTATGCTCCACCGGCAACAACGACCCGATACCCGACCCGCGCTGCGAGGACGTTCAGGTCATGGAGATCGAGGGCTGGCGTATTGGAATGAGTCACAGCCTGGGAGGGCAGTTCCGGCCCGTACCGACACTTCAACGCTACTTCCCCGACCCGGTGGACATTATTGTCTCCGGTCATACCCACGAAGAGAGACTCGAATACAGGGACGGCGTTACACTGGTCAACAGCGGCTCGATAACCTTCCCGCATCACAAGGAACTGCGCTTCGGAACGGTGGGTTTGCTGGAATTGACGCCGCAGCGCATGAACGTCAAACTGTTCCCGCTCGGACACACCAGCGGCAGGCCGAACCCCTCCCGCACACTCGAACTCGAAATCCTGCGCGATAACAACGGCCTGCTCATGTCTGCCGACTCCTGACTGCTCCTATCTCTGGAAACAATTGCTGGAAAGCCCCATGACACAACTCCTGGAAGACATCACGGTTCTGGACTTTACTCAGGGAATGGCCGGTTCGGTTGCCACCATGGTCATGTCCGACTTCGGCGCGCGCGTCATCAAGATAGAGCCGCCGGGCGGAGACCGCTATCGCGCCATGCCCGCCTCTCCCATGTGGCACAGGGGCAAGAAGAGCGTCATCCTGGACCTCGGCCAGGAGAAAGACCGGCGGCGGGTAAAGAAGCTCGCGGCATCCGCCGACATAGTAATGGAGAGCTTTCTGCCCGGCGACGCGGCGGCTAACGGCGTGGACTACGACACCCTCAGCGCCGTCAACCCGCGCCTCATCTACACCTCGATAACCGCGTTCGGCGATAGAGGCCCATACGCGCGCTACCGTCCATACGAATCGCTGGTGAGCGCGAAATGCGGGCGGTACATGGCCTTCGCGGGCCAGAACGACCGCGAAGGCCCGAATTACGGCGCGGTGCAGGTTGCCAGCCACGCCGCAGCAATGGCCGCCGTGCGCGGGACGTTTGCCGCGCTGCTCCTCCGCGACCGCACCGGACACGGTCAGCGCGTGGATACCAGCCTGCTCAGGGCCATCACCTACTACGATCTGCTCCAGTTCGCCGTCTGGCAGATGATGATAAACCACCCCGAGCAGTTCGACTTCGACCCCAGCGTGGTCGCGTCTCGCCCCACGCCCATACAGTACCTCCCCGTTCGCACCAGGGATGGACGCTGGATTCAGCTTGCCAACCTGATGGAGCGGCTTTTCATAGCCGAGGTCCACGCCATCGGGTTGGGCCATCTGCTGGAACAGCCACGCTATGCCAACGCGCCCCTCCTGGACGACGACCCCCGCGAGGAAATGCGCGAGTTCATCCTCGAACGAATGCAGCAGAAGACCATGGACGAGTGGATGGAACTGTTCATAAACGTTGAGGGCGACGTGGCCGCCGAACCCTTTATGACATCCGTAGAGGCACTCGACCACCCCCAGATTATCTATAACGGATCGGTGCAGCACGTCGAAGACCCGGTTGTGGGCGACACTCGGCAGATAGGCCCCCTTTTCCGCATGGACGGCGCGCCGCCCGAAATACAGGGGCCGGCCCCCCTGCCCGGCCAGCACACCGAGGAAGTGTTGGCGGACACTCCCCACTCGCCCGCGAAGGGAGACGAGGCGCGATTCCCTGAAACCGACCTCCCCGCTCACCCTCTGGAAGGGTTCACAGTCCTCGATATGTCGACCGTGATAGCGGGGCCGGTGTCCGGGTCGCTGATGGCCGAACTCGGCGCCAGGGTCATACGAATCGAGACGCTGGCCGGAGACTGGATGCGAAACGCCTTCAACGGCCTCGCCTCCAGCCGAACTATGGCCGGAACCCAGGGCCTCTCTATTGACCTGAAGACCGCCGAGGGCCACGAAGTCCTGAACAGGCTGCTTCCGAAAGTGGACGTCGTTCTCCACAATATGCGTCCGGGCGCGCCGGAGCGCGTTGGAATAGGCATCGAACAGGTCCGCGAACTGAACCCGGACGCCATATACGTCTATCTTGGCGGCTACGGATCGAGCGGCCCTCACAGCCACCGCCCTTCCATGCACCCGATAGGCGGCGCGGTGGGCGGCGGAGTAATGGCGCAGATAGGCAGCGCGGGAATTCCGGCGCCCGACAGCCCGATGAGCATGGACGAGCTGAAGGCCGTATCCCGAAGGCTCGGACGCGCCAACGAGGTCAACCCCGACCCCAACACCGCCATGGTCACCGCAACCGCCATAACGATGGCCCTATATGCGCGGCAGCGATTCGGAAAGCCTCAATACGTCGAGACCACGATGATAGGCTCCAACGCCTACGTCAACGCCGACCACTTCTTCGACTACGAGGGCAGGCTCCCGCGCTTCACGCAGGACGCGAACGGGTTAGGACTCGGCGCGCTGCACCGCCTGTACCAGGCGGCGGACGGCTGGATATTCCTGGACTGCCCTTTCGAGGACGAATGGCGGCGTATGTGCGAAGTTCTCGGACGCCCCGACCTGTTCTCCGACCCGCGATTCGCAGATCCCGACTCGCGCCTCTCCAACGACGATGCGCTGGTGTCCGAACTGGCCGCCGAGTTCGCACAGAAGGCCGCGCTCGAATGGGAAAAGATAATGACGTCCGCGGATGTCGGATGCGTCCAGACCGAGGACAGGGGTATGTACCACTTCTTCTCCGAAGACTCCCACGTGGAAGAGAACGGCCTGAGAGTGGATGTAGAACACCCAAAGTTCGGCCCCATGTGGAGATACGCGCCCATTCTGGACTTCTCACATACCCAGTGTGTCGCGGGCCCGGGCCTGCTCAGGGGCCAGCACACCATACCCATACTCAAAGAACTGGGCTACACCGAGTCCGAAATCCACGATATGCGCGCCAAAAATGCCCTCGACTGGGAAGAAATCCAATAGCTCAAAACTAATTCGCTAAAGAATACAGACCATGACCATACCATTCGAAGAGATAGCCAAATTCCCGCCGCCCGGAATGTCCGCGCCCGTCATGCTCGCGTTCAGCCCCGATGATAGCCTTCTGACATACCTGCACGGCGCAGACCAGAGTCCCGTCCGCCAACTGTACGCGCTCGATACAGACACCGGCGAAGCGCGGATCATACAAGCCGCCGTCGAACCCGAATCCATGTCGCTCTCGCTCGAAGAACAGCTTCTACGCCAACGACAGCGCCAATTGGGACAGGGCATCGTCAGATACGCCTGGGCCGCCGGCCGCGACCTGATTCTCATACCCGCGCAGTCCGGCGTTTACGTAAAGGACGGTGCGGACTCCCCCGCGCGGCTCGTCATATCCAACGACGACGGCCCCGCTCTGAATCCCACGCTGTCCCCGGACGGCTCGATGATAGCGTTCGTCAGGGACGCTGAGGTATATACCGTGTCCGTGAATGGCGGCCCGCCCACGCAGATAACATCGGGCGCTAGAGGCACGGGCAAGACTCACGGACTCGCGGAGTACATAGCCCAGGAGGAGATGCACCGGCTAACTGGACTGTGGTGGTCGAAGGACAGCCGTCATATCGCCTTCCAGGAAGTGGACGAGACCCACATCCCCGTCTATCGCATCATGCACCAGGGCAAGGACGACACCGGCCCCTCCGCGCAGGAAGACCATGGATACCCGTTCGCGGGCATGGAGAACGCCCGCATCCGGCTGGGCGTCGCTCCTGTCGAGCGCGGCGATCCCGTATGGATGGACTTGGGCGACAACCCCGACGTCTATCTGGCCCGCGTCAACTGGATGCCGGACGGCTCGCTGTGCGCCCAGGTGGAAAACCGCGAGCAGACCCAACTCGACCTGCTCAGGTTCGATGTATCCACAGGCCGCCCGACGACGCTGCTCACCGAGTCCACGGACGTATGGATCAACCTGCACGATATGTTCCGCCCCCTCAATGGCGGAGGCTTCATCTGGGCCTCGGAGCGCACCGGCTTCAACCACCTGTACCTGTACGATGGCGACGGGAAACTGCTCCGCCAACTCACGGCGGGCGACTGGCAGGTGGACTCCCTCGCGGGCTTGGACCAGAAACGAGGCGTAATCTACTTCACCGCCACAAAGGACGGCCCGACCGAGCGACACCTGTACAGGGCCTCCATCAATGGCGGCGAGATAGAAAAGTTGACGCCCGAACCTGGAACGCACCTGGTGACGCTGGACCACGGCTTCGACAAGTTTGTTGACATCTTCTCCGACATCAGCGCTCCACCCACCATTTCGCTCAGGTCGCTCGACGACGGCTCCCCGTTCCGCGCAGTACACGCGCCGGATGATCCCCGCGTGACCGCTCTCGCACTCTCGCCGCCAGAGCTTGTCGCCATAGAAAGCAGGGACGGCGAAACCCTGCACGGCGCAATTTACCGACCGCCGTCCGAGTTCGGCTCCGGCCCTTACCCGACCCTGATATACGTGTATGGCGGCCCGGGCGCCCAGGTCGTGAACGACCACTGGTCAATGACCTGCGCTATGCGCGTCCAGGGTATGCGCTCGCGCGGCTACCTGGTCTTCGCCCTGGACAATCGCGGCAGCGCGAGGCGCGGACTGGCGTTCGAGGGCGCGATCAAGCGCAACATGGGCGACGTAGAGGTGCGCGACCAGGTGGACGGCGTTCGCTGGCTCGTCGCCCAGGGTCTGGCCGACCCTGAGCGCGTGGGCGTGTACGGCTGGAGCTACGGAGGCTACATGACGCTGATGTGCCTGTCCCGCGCGCCCGAAGTGTTCAGGATGGGCGTCGCGGGCGCGCCGGTCACCCACTGGGACGGCTACGACACCCACTACACCGAGCGTTACATGGGAACGCCCGACTCCAACCCCGACGGCTACCGAGAAAGCAGCGCGGCGACACACGTCGAAAACTTGCGCGGCGACCTGCTTATAGTGCACGGCCTGATAGACGAAAACGTACACTTCAGGCATACCGCAAGGCTGATAAACTCGCTGATCAAGGCCAGGAAGCCCTACGAATTCCACCTGTTCCCCGACGAACGGCATATGCCCAGGAGCCTCGAAGACAGGATTTACATGGAAGAGCGCATATCCGACTTCTTCAAGCGCAACTTATAGCCCAATGAACCCATGAGCGCTACCATACATAATGCCGTGTACAATTTTGAGTATCGACGACTGAATTTGCATTGAAGAGCGCGCATACAAATTCCTCGAACATAATTTGTAGCGTCCGGCATCGTTAGGCATGGTGGTACTGTATATGATACTATAATGGCGAGAATCATTGACTCAATTCGATAAACTGGTTGCCAGAATTCTTGCCCGTCCGCCGGAAGCGGAATTCCGCGATGTCCGGCGTCTCCTGGAAGCGTATGGATGGACTCTTGAGCGTGTTAGAGGAAGCCATGCCCATTTTGGCAAGCCCGGCGAACGTACTCTGACCGTGCCCTTGGTCCACGGTAGAAGGGTAAAGAGAGTGTATCTGAGTCTAGTAGTCAGGCGTCTTGAACTCGATCAATAGTTGGGGGCAATGGATTATGAATGCAGACAAGAAACCCCTTGAATACTTCCTTCAACAAGAATACTCACTCAACATCACAGCCGACCCCGATGGAGGATATGTCGTCGAGTTCCCCGATCTTCCCGGATGTATGACCCAGGGAGATACTCTGGAGGAGGCTTTCTCCATGGCCGAAGATGCCCGGATAGGATGGATAGAGACTGAATATGACAGAAGTAATGGGGATATTCCAATGCCGTCATATCCTGTCGAATATAGCGGCAAATTCAGCGTCAGGCTTCCTAAGTCATTGCACCAGGCGCTATCCGAGTCAGCAGAACGGGACGGTGTAAGCCTGAACCAGTACGTAGTTATGCTGTTGGCGCGTGGAGAAGCGGAGGACAGGGTCATGCGTCAAACTGGGACGCCTCTACATCATGCTGAAGCCGCCGCCGTCTAGTCCATGTAAACCCGGAACCGTTACATACACACTACGCAGGACCGCACATGACCACAACAGCGCAAACCGACATCGCCCAATATCTCGAAACCGCTCACGAACTCGCGGCCCTGGTGGCCGAGGCGGGTGATCGCATAGACACCGAACGCCGGATACCGGAGGAGGTTACCAACCGGATAGCCGACGAAGGCTTCTTCCGCCTGCTGATACCGCGCTCGCTGGGCGGCGCGGAGCTTGCCCACCCCGACTTTCTCAAGATAGTCCGCGTATTCGCTGAGGCCGACGCCAGCGCGGGCTGGTGCATCAACCAGAACAACGTATTCTCCACGAACTCCGCCCGCGTACCCGCAGAGACGGCGCATGAGATATGGACAGTCCGGCGAAACGTCGTCACCAACGGCCCGCCCATACCCGCGTCGAGAGCGGACGTCGTGGATGGCGGTTACCGGATCACCGGGCGCTGGAACTTCAGCAGCGGAATACCCCACGCGACCTGGGTCGCCGCCCTCACGCCCGTTTACCAGCCGGGGCAAACTGAACCCTCCGAGATGCGAACGATGCTGCTGCCCAAGAGCGAGGTGAAACTACTGGACGTATGGAACGTCGGCGGACTGCGCGGCACCGGCAGCCACAGCTTCGAGGCCCGCGACACATTCATCCCCGCCGCCCGCTCCTATCCAACAACCGCCGAGTCCCGCGAACCCGGCCCCCTGTACTTCATACCGACGACGCTGCTCTTCTGCTCCGGCTTCGCCACGGTCGCGCTCGGCTCGGCGCGCGCCGGCCTTGACTCGGCAATCGAACTTGCCATTGGCAAGACACAGATGGGACGCGACTCCACGCTCCGGGACGAATCCACCACGCAGCGCATGGTCGGCGAGGCCGAGGCAATATGGAACTCCGCCCGCGCATTCCTGAACGAGTCCGCCAACGCCATGTGGGAGGGCATCACGCGAAACCACGACCTCACGACCGAGGAGCGAATCAGGGTTCGTCTTTCCAGCACGCACGCAATCCGGCAGGCCGCCGCCGTCGTGGATATTGCATATACCCTGTGCGGGTCGAGCGCGATATTCGCGGTCAATCCCATCCAGCGCCGCTTCCAGGACGTTCACGCCATAACCCAGCAGATACAGGGCCGCCCAACCCACTACGACACGGCTGGCCAGTTCTTCCTAGGCCTGGACCCGGGCGGCATATTCTAAGCGCCTGGTCTCGGTTATACTAATAGTATGACCAAGCCAACTCACCCCGGCCCCCTGTTCATCGCCGTCGTTTTGGCCCTGGCTTTCATCGCCGCCGCCTGCTCCGTCGGCTCCACGCCGGAGGCGACTCCCACCCCCCCGCCCGCCGAACCTTTGCGGGTTAGCATGGCGTCCACCGACCTGGCCGTTGGCGAAAACCGTGTCGTCTTTGCCCTCATTCGTCCGGGCAGCGGAGCCGTGAAGGATGCCCGGGTGGAGGTTCAGACGTTCTTTCTGGCTGGGGACGCGCCTCAGAAACCCGTACAGGTCGCGCCCGCCAGTTTTCAGACATGGCCCGGAGGCACGGCAGGCGTATATCGGACAGACTTGGGTTTCGACCGGGTGGGCGAGTGGGGACTGGGCATTACCGCAACACTTCCAGACAGTTCTGACATAAGTGGAGGCGTCAGAATAGAGGTGAAGGAGACAAGCTCGACCCCAGCCATCGGAACCTCCGCGCCTCGCAGCGAGAGCAAGACCGCCGCCGCCGCGCCCCAACTTGCCGACATCACCACCGACCCCAACCCCGACCCCGACCTGTACAGGATAACGATTGCGAACGCCCTGGACGAGTCCAAGCCGCTGCTTGTCAGTTTCGCCACCCCCGCCTACTGCCGGACTGCGACCTGCGGCCCGCAGATGAACATTGTCAAAGAACTTAAGGACAGGTACGCGGACCGGATGAACTTCATCCATATCGAGGTTTACGACAACCCCGCCGAGATTCGAGAGCAGGGCATCTCCGCGGCCAGAACCGCCCCGACGCTCGCCGAGTGGGGTCTGCCCAGCGAACCATGGACGTTCATTGTGGACGGCAGCGGCACTGTTCGCGCCAAATATGAAGGTTTTGTCAACGCAGACGAACTGGAAATCGCCATAGCCGGCGTATTACCGTAGGCGTCAGGGGGTTGATATGTCCCTTGATCTGGGAAAGACCGCGCTTCAGATAGAGCAGATGACCGACGACCTGCGCTCGCGCCAGGATGAAAAACATCAGCGTCTGCGGCGCGCCGTCCGCGAGATAGAGTCTTTCGACGCCGGCGCATACGAGGATAAACGCGCGCGCAGCGAGAACACTTTTAACTTCATACCCCCACCCCGGGTAGAAAGCCCACCCGCGGCGGCGACATACGACCCGCCCGCAACACCTGGCGACTTCTGCGTGGCCGCCGTTGACGGCTCCCACATTGACGTTGACAGACATCTGCCCGTGCGATGCTGTCTAATCAACATCGGCTCGTGCGTACTCACATATGGCTCTACTCCGGACGCGCTCCTTTTCAACAGGCCGACGCTCTACGCCAGCGATGATGAACTCAAGATCAGGGCGCGCAGCGGCCCATACCAGGAGCAGGCGGTCCAGGGAGCGGTTCTCGGCGTACTGCGCGCCGTGGAGGAGATAAGGGGTCTGGTGGACGCGGTGCGAAACCTGCCGCCCGACCTGCCCACGCTGGCTATTATGGACGGCACCCTGATTATGTTCCTGGGACGCGGCACTCCCGACTTTGTTATCGAAGAACTGGTACAGCGGGGCTTCGTCCGCGCCCTGGACGAACTGCGGACGCTGGCGTCCGAGCGCACTTTGGCCGTGGCCAGCTACATAAGCCTACCCGCGAGCTCGGAGTTTATGAGCGTTCTGCGGCTCTCCGCCTGTCCCTATCCTGTCTCGGACTGCAGGCTGCACTGCGGCAGCCTGCCATCCGGTGACCGGCCATGCGACAGCGTCGCTGACGGAATACTCGATAGAGAAGTCTTCAAAAGTATCCTAGGTACGGGCGAGCGTTCGGCTGTCTTCACGTCGTCCAACGCCCTGGTCAAGAACTGGTATGGCGGGCATGGGGTCAGCTTCTTCTACCTGAACGTCGGCGAGGAGATGGGCCGAGTCGAAATACCTTCCTGGGTTGCCGAGGACGAAGCTCTGCTCGGCCTGACACACTCGCTAATCCTGGACCAGTGCAGACGCGGCCCCGGATACCCCATCGCGCTTATGGAATCTCACGAACAGGCCGTAATCACAACATCCGACCGCCGCTACTTCGCCGAACTGGTCGAGGACTCGCTTCAAGACCGTCGAATGCCCGTTTATACGTCAGAGAAGAACCGCTCCAAGCGTCTGCGCTGGCTGTGAGCAGACCCCCACCCCATCGGGCATCGCATCTGGAGACCCGCCGCTTCAGACCACACCTGTTCCATATGTCGAAGATTCGGCAGCGATTTCAGCCAATCTACGGGTAACCCGGATATTGCGGGTGGTGGATTCCACCTTCAATTGCTTTTCTATGAAATTGTTGGAAAACAGAACCTTCCCCCTGAATGTTCCGCTGACCGATATGAACACCTGGTCGCCAGTTACTACGAACGACTCATGCTGATTAGACTGAGAGGTCAGCGAGACGACGTTTTGGTCATCCGGCCGTTGCGCAAGAAATGCGACATATATCTTGTACAGACTTTTATCGAGGTGTTTGAACGGGTTTTGTTCGACGATTCGGGCCAACTCCTCCAGCGTTCTCACCATCACGGTCACGTCAAATCCATATTTGTCTTGTATGGCCTGCTCAATCGTCCTTTCCAATTTCTGCGTATCGGATTCGCCACAACTGAAAAACACATTGCCCGTTTGAATATGAGTAACGACATCACCGAATCCCAGAGAGCCGATAGTATTCCTGAGATCGGCCATCCTGATAATTCTATGTCCGCCAACGTTGATTGCTCTCAGCAGCGCCAAATATCTACGCATAACCCCTATCCGTCTATTTTCTATTTTGTACGGCATCACCAGCACCAGCCGGAATTGGCGTAATTCGCCTGGAAACAAATTACCGCTTCATATAGTAGTATCCCACAGAGGGTTGCAGTCAAGTACCCAAATTGACGCGCCACATCCCTCTTGATAGACTCCGAATCTGAACATGGACACTCTGAACCTCACACAGCTTCTGGCCGACCGTCTGGGCATCGAAATTCCGCCCGTCGCCATGGCATTCGTGGATGACAAACCGAGCGACATACCGCCTCTTTACAGGGAGCCTCCCTCATTCTGCTCGCTGTGGCGACTGGCCGAACTTCGCGTATTCTACGCCCCGGCAGAGCAGCATATCGGATGCGGAATCGGCGGGATGGTATCCGGCTTCCTGTCCGCCGAGGGTCGCGAACAGGAGCTTGCGGAACTGCTGGAGGAGATGTGCGAGGCGGGCGTTGGCACGACCGAGGAGATTGCCGAGACCCCCAGGTTCGACCGGCCCGGCGCGGGCGCGGTCTATGGCCCGCTGTGGAAAATGCCGCTCGAACCCGATCTCGCCCTGATGTGGGCAACTCTGCCACAGATGGGCGTCGTTCAGGAGATCGTGGGCAAGGTTATGTGGAGAAACAACCCGCAGGGGGCAGCGTTCACCCGTCCGGCCTGCGGCGTGCTACCCATAGCGCGCCAATACGGAAAACCCGCCCTGTCATTAGGCTGCGTCGGGATGCGCTTATACACCGGCATACCGCCGCACCTGTTCCTGATAGCTCTGCCGCCGGAGTATCTTCCAAAGCTAGAGAACGGGCTTGAGTCAATGACCGACGCGCCAACTCGGCTCAAACGCTACGCGGCTAGGATGGCGGGCGGAAGGTGATGGATGCACCTGTTGGGAATCATCGAATACATGATGTCAACTTAGTAACTGATGTTACGCACTTAGCTATGAATTCCTAAACGAGAATAAGCCAGCTCAGCTACGAAATCTCTCTCAACTGCGTAAGGTCAGTTAGTAACTGATGTTACGCACTTAGCTATGAATTCCTAAACGAGAATAAGCCAGCTCAGCTACGAAATCTCTCTCAACTGCGTAAGGTCAGTTAGTAAGCTAGTCATAGCCTGTATTCATCAATTCTTACTCTGGGACGTAGGTCATCTCCATGTTCTCCGACGGTTAAATGGAATGGCCTATCGAATGGGTCATATTTCACCAAGACATAGGGTACAACATAGGAAAGTAGGCGCAACTGATTGCGAGCCGACATACTACCCTTCTTGCGTTTGACCCAGATGGTGCTTATCCGGTTCGATAAGATATGCGTCCTATGTTGTTTCCTTGCCCTATCATCCACATGGACCCATATACCAGCCGGACCTAGTTGTCCCAGCCACGCGATTATCTCTTCGTCCTTGACGTTATCCCTGCGCTCAAACACTTCATACGCGCTCTTAGCGGGCAATCCCACCAGAGCCAGCGCATCCGCTACGGCATTAACCATTGAGTGGTCAATCAACACTAACGGTGACGGGTTGTTCAAGTCCCCGGAGTTTGTTTTCCCACCCAATTGCGGATTCAACCTCTCGACGCTCAAGATGATAGGATCGCATCACATATTCTATGGAGTCTCCTCCCTCGACCATCCCCCAGACAGAACTGGTCGGGATGCTCGTTCCCTTAATGCAGGGCGCTCCAAACTGGGTGTCCGGCGACAGCAATACCCCCTCTCGAGGTTCCCAATCTAGCACAATCCCCTGAGAGTCGAAAGCTAAGCCATGGACGGGTATCAACCATTCTTTCAGTAGTTCAAAGGCCATCTGACCTGCGCGTGACGCGGCAATGAGTCGGTCGCATATCTGAACGAAAACCTGTGAACCCTCAGTCCAGAGCGCTTCAGTCGCAAATGGGCGGGGATGATTGGTAATCCGACGCACCCATCTCTCCGCATCATAGATTACTTTGAAGGAAACTCCCGCGGACCTCAAGGCGGCAATGACCCGCAAAGAAATCAGATCCTCAAATCCAATCAGCAAGTCCACCCCTCTGACATGGGCTAGCTCCCGATCAGATAGTCCTTTTCGTATCCATCTGATCAGCTTTGTCGAATCAACACGGTAAACTTTATCCGCTTCCCTGCTGGCTCGCAGATAAAGAGCCGCTTCGCTCATCTCATACAATCCCGTGAAATTGTAGGAATCTGTGCGCTGCGTCATAGGTGTTGTGAACTGTCGGACCATCTTGTCTCTCCAGTTTTCCGATAGCCCTTAGCACGAATAGGGTACGAGTATAACAGACGTGCTACAATCCAAGCATCACATTTGCGAGGACAGACTAACCATGCCAGATACCATGTTCACTGTTTACTTCATAGGCGGCCAGAACCCGGGCGCCGACCATAGCGATACCATCGAAGAACTGGCCAAAGTCGGCGCCGAACTTGTGCCGCTGCCTCGTCTCGAATCCGAGGACGAGATAATCGAGCAGGCCGCCGATGCCGACGCGCTGATAGTCAGCGAGGCGCCGATAACGCGAAAGGTGCTTTCGTCTTTCGGCCATTGCAAGGCCGTGCTCAGAACCGGCGTCGGCTTCGACTGCATTGACGTGCCCGCCGCCACGGACAACGGCATCGCGGTCATCAATGTGCCGGACCTCTGGACGCGCGAGGTGGCGAACCAGGCCATGATGCTGCTTCTGGCCGCCAACCGCAAGCTGCTCGAACAGGAGAGCAGCGTGCGCGAGAATCGCTGGACTCCGCGAATCTCGGCCCCCGTCGGCCCGCTGCACACCGAGACCGTCGGCGTCGTCGGACTGGGGCGGATTGGCAGCGCGTTCGCCAAGCGCATCAAGGCGTTCGAGGTGGAGCTGATAGCCTATGACCCGTTCATCTCGGACGAGGCGTTCGAGGCGGTGGGAGCGAGGTCTGTATCGTTCGACGAACTTCTGGAACAGTCGGACTACATATCGGTTCACACGCCGCTGGACGACGGCACCCACCACCTGATTGACGAGAACGCGCTGAGCAAGATGAAGCCGACCGCCATCCTGATAAACTCCTCGCGCGGCCCGGTGGTGGACGAGCAAGCGCTGATAAAGGCGCTTCAGGAAGCCCAAATACTGGGCGCGGGGCTGGACGTGCTGGAACAGGAGCCGCCCGATCCCGACAACCCGCTTCTGGGCATGGACAACGTGGTGCTGACGCCGCACGCCGCCCACTATTCCGAGCTTTCGATGGAACTCCGCCCGAGGCGATACGGCGTAGAGGTGGCCGCAGTACTCGACGGACGCCGCCCCATGAACCTGGTCAACCCGCAGATAATGGAGGTGCTTCCGCTGCGATAGTGTTCAGTATTCAGTTCACAGTCGTCAGTTAGCTCTCAGGAAGGGAGTGAATGGGGAATTTCAAAGTGACCATAGGGGTCAGCAATCCTGATCGCAGCCGCTTTGAGAAGGTCGAAGCACTGGTGGATACGGGCGCTACATACACACAACTGCCCGGGCCGTTGCTCAGAGACTTGGGCATAACTCCGATAGAAAAGCGGACTTTCATAATCACCGGCGGACATCGGATCACAGGCAAAGTTGGTGAGGCGCCATTGCAGATTGATGACATGGTTCGTACCAGTCCGGTCATCTTCGGAGATGATGAATCCGACATTCTTCTTGGAGCAGTGACTCTGGAAGTGTTCGGACTGGGGGTTGATCCGGTCAATCAGAAGCTGATCCCGGTTGAAGGGCTATTGGTGGGGATTCTTGAGGTTGGAGATGAACCCCTTACTCTATCTCAAGCTGGTCGCCGTCGAAGGTGATGGAACGGCTGCCGTATCTGAGGACCGCACGCCTGAAGTGGCGCAGTTCCGCTCGAAGTTCGTTCAGTCTGCGGTCCGTCTCCGTCTCGAACCTGGGCGTACCCGATCCGCTCGATCTCACTCCCCACAGATCGCGCTGCGGCATTCGTTTCAGCATCTTTCCGAAGCTCACAATGAAGACCTCAAACGCCTGCGCCGACAGGTCAGGCATTGGAGTGTCGTCAGTGGGGTCGGCGAAATAGAGTTCCAGGACGATTTCAGATTTGTCCGACGCTATTGCGTCCAGAAGCAGGACGGGCTGGGGCTGACCGCCGAACAGCGACTCTCCACCCTCGACGCTTCGCGCGAAATCCCGTAGGGCGGCCTGCATCACCCTGAGAGTCGAGGATACGTAGGACACAGGCAGAGTCCTCGCGTCCACGACCAGCGTGAGCCGGTAGTCTGTTTGTCTTGCGCTGTCAGAGGTCATTCCCGACCCGCCGGGCTGTGTTCTGAAGAATGAATTGCCGCACTTATCTCAGCACTCTCACGTCCCCGACGCGGCGGGTAACGCGCACATGGTCGAGATGGTCCATAAGCGCGAGAGCGTACTTGCGGCTGGTGCCTAGCAAATCGCGCACGTCAGCCACGCTGATTTCGCCGTTACGATTGAGATGCTCCGATATTCTATCAACCATCTCGCCGTATGCCGAAGCGGAAAAGACCACACTCTCGCTGACTTTGACCACCTGGCCCCTGTCATCCAGCAGGTTCACTATCTCGGGGTCTATCACAATATCGGTGGGCGGGGAGAAGGGGTCGGAGTCCAGATGCCTCAGGTAGTCGCTGACCATCTCCCGCTGCGTATCCGCGAGGCTCGGCGAATGGTCGGGCAAGCGCACGGTGGAGCCGTCTTCGATGGTAACGCCGCCGTCGTTGAGAATCTTGAGTGCATCGTTGAATACCTGCTGAGACAGGTTCAGACGGGAGCGCAGTTCCTCTTTGGGCGCGCCCGCGCGCAGCGGGAACTGGCAGTGATAATCTCCCAGCGCGGCGCGCGTCCGCTCCGTGAGTGAATTCCAACCGTCCGCAGTGTAGAACCTGGTCGCGCGACGGATGCTTCCGCTGCCCAGCGCGACTACTCCGCCGTCCGGGATCATCTTCTCAAGCTCCGCCTTCGCGGTATCGGCGTTCATGTTGGCGCGGTTGACCACCATGCCAAACTCGGCGGGTTCGAGTCCTTCGATTGTCTTCAGCAGCACTTCTCGATCATCCCCCCGCTCCATAATCTCCAGGCGTTCGATAGTCGGCCTATGGCGTCTTCGGGGACGGGGGGCGTGGGTGTCCACAATGTTGCCGCCGCCCAGGGTGGTCATATTCGAGCGAATAACGAAGTAGTCGCCCTTGGCGACGGCTATCGGATTATCCACCTTGAGTTGCGCCCACGCGGTCTCGCCGGGCTGGGCGCGATCATCCTCGAACAGCCGCAGCCTGGCGACCGACTCGCTCGATCCGGTGTGCACGGTAACATACATATTGTGTCGCAGCGGGTTCGGCGTGTCCGCGAGGACGCGCAGGTGAACGTCGAAAGCCGTGGTCGGCCTGAGCCAGCCCGGAAGGGTCAGAACCTCGCCGCGGAATATCTCGTCGTGCGACACGCCTATCAGGTTGGCCGCGACGCGGGTGCCAGGTTCGGCGCGCGGCACCCTGCTCCTGTGAGTCTGGATGCCCCGTATCCGGGTTCGCTGGCCCGCGACGGCCAGTTCGACGTCCTGACCCATGTCTATGTACCCGTCTATCAGTGTGCCGGTCACCACCGTGCCGAAGCCGGTGATAGTGAACGAGCGGTCTATCGGCAGGCGCGGGCGTCCGAGGTCGCGCTTGGCCGGTATGTCGTTCAGCAGGGTCTCTATGGCTGCTACAAGCTCTGGCAGACCCTCGCCCGTGTGCGCGGAGACGGGCATTATCCGGGCGCCCTCCAGGACGGTGCCTTCGAGCGTGTCCTCGATGTCGGCGGCCACAAGTCCGAGCCATTCTTCGTCAACCAGGTCGCTCTTGGTGAGGGCGACGAGACCTCTCGGTATTCGCAGCAGGTCGAGTATGGCAAGGTGTTCGCGCGTTTGCGGCATTACCGATTCGTCCGCGGCCACGACTAGCATTGCCAAGTCTATGCCGCCCACCCCGGCCAGCATATTGTTCACGAACCGCTCGTGTCCGGGTACGTCAACGACGCTTATCTCGTTCCCGCCCGGAAGTTCGAGCCACGCGAAGCCCAAGTCTATCGTCAGACCGCGCTCCTTCTCCTCCGCGAGCCTATCCGGGTCAATCCCGGTCAGCGCCTGGACTAGTGTGGACTTGCCGTGGTCAACGTGGCCTGCTGTGCCGACAACGAACATGGGCTATACCTGTTTGGGATGGTTGATTTGGTCTAGGATAACACAGGCGTCATCCGAGCATGGTCTTGCCTGCGTACTGCGGGTGGTTCCAAGTGTTTGTTCTGGTGAGCTTCTGGTAGGCTGCTGGTGGTGTGCTGGTGGGGTCTGGTACCTGCATTTAACCTGCATTACCCTGTATTCACCAGTTCAGCGAATTTTTTCGGGATCGCAGGCGAAACAGTATCCTGAGATCGAAACACGGTCGGAGCCGCAGACCTCTCATTGCGCTTTAGGGTGAGGCAGGGAGGGTCTATACGACACTGTTCATAATCTTCGTCGTGAAGTTCCATGTGATTGCATCCTTGTGTAATTTGGATCGAAAAGAGCATATATGTTCTCTGCCATAATAAGGCAAATGCATAGTTGCGTCAAGGGGAACTTTCAAGATCCCAGGGCGTTTTCAAAGTCAGTAATCAGCCGGTGTGGTCGAATCAGCGCGAACATGATAGAAAAGCTAGATCTGCGCGGTTGCATATACCGGGATTTATAGTTGCGGAGTGAGACGCTGGGCATACGCTGGGTGATTAACAAGGAGCCGCTGGGGGGCGCTGGGGCCATTTTCACCCAGCGTTCCCCAGCGTTTCCCAGCGTTTGTAGCTAAGAGAAATTTTTCTCGCGCAGGGGAACGTGACTGATAAGGTAGCATTTATGGATAGTCTGTCGCAGAAGTTGTTCATCATGCGTACATTGTAGCGCATTGGAGGTATATTTGTGTAGTAGAGGGGGAAACTCAGGCAGACTTCGCAAAGGCCCTGTCAAGATCCAGTAAGGGTAGTCTGAATCAGGATATACAGGATTTTACGATGCTCAGGATGTGGAGGGCAGTTCTGAGTCAGGGTTCTCAAACTTTGGAGACTCAAAGCCACGAGATGTTGCCTTACGTGGGATTTTCCGCAATAACGGACCCTTTTGAAGGAGTCCAATGAGCTTTGGCTCTCCGAATAGGGACAGGGCTGGCTGCTGAACGCTGCGCACTATTCCAGCAGAATAACCGCCTTGCGGGGCACCCCGATCTGCTTCAGCAAGTCCTCGAACTCTGTCTCGACGGCGGGACTTCGATCACGGTCAATCTCTGCCCTCAAGCGATTCCTGTTTTGGTCGGGATACACATCAAACAGGTTCACACCCGGTATATCAGAATTGGAATCTCTGATTGAATGACGCCACTCCAGAAGCTGTTTCCAGGTGTACTGTCCCTGGATCGCGCGGACATTGGGGTAGCGTTCCAAAGTATCTCGGCCCACAATCGCCAGTGCCAGATCTTCCGCCTTCTCCTGGGACGGGTCCAGCATATAGACGTTGACAGTGCGAGAGTCCCGGTCGAAGAACAGCCCTCCGAACCCAGGCGACGACAGCTCCGTCACAGGGTCAATTACTTCGGGTGGGGCGCACTCGAACGGGGGCGGAACTATTGTGGGGTAAGCGCGCCCTCGGACAGTGACTTTGACCGCGTCCACTGGTATGTTCTCTTGCAACAATATTTCTTGTACCTCCCGCTGCACTCTATCCCTGTTCGCCTCACAATCTACGCCGAACTCGAGGCGGTTAATCCCCTCATTGACATCCGACATGGTCAACTCTGGAATGTCCCATATTCCAGAGTCAAGAAGCTGGTCATACCATCTCTTGAGCTGCCGAAACGTGTAGTGGGCCTGTACTGGGCGCACCTCCCGGATCTTCTTCATCCCCTTATACACCAGGCTCGAGATGTGCGTGCGTGCGACTTGCTCCGCCGCTTCCTGGGAGGGATTCACCAGATAGATGTACACGATTGAGTCGTCTTCAGGGTCAATGAAGTGTCCTCCGTACCCCGGTCCCTCCACCGGGGTCGGGGTGGGTGGCCTTGGCGTGGGACTGGGCGCTGGAGTTGATATGGGAGAGGGCGTCAGGGTGGCGATTGAAGAGACAGGAGTATCTGTCGGGGTAGGTGAGGATGGGAGCGCAGTGAGAGTCATCGGACCGGGCGATGTCGATCCGCAGGCCAGAGCTATGAACAGTAAAGCCAGCGTAGCCAGCGGTGTCAGTATCCTGCTCATAGTACCCCTTTTCTCCGATCCCGCCGCCTGCTCCCGCCCCGCAGACGGGACGGGAGATAAGATTGGCGATGTGGAGATCAGAGAACCTCCATCAATTCCGGGATGGGTTGGATGAGTTCCATGATACATTCTAGCGACAAGTCTTATAATCGGCTCTCTTGGTTTCGATTGGGATGCTGTGCCAGTTTGGTCGCTGTATCCAATCAGAGCGTCGGGATTACCTCCAGACGTCTGTGGATTACCGCTTTCGCGGCAATGACGGGACGAAAACGAAATGCCCATGGGCTGTGGATAGCAGATCTGGACAGACGCTCAGAACCTATTCATAGACGCGGCCAATTATATTAGAATGAGCTCACTTCCAATTACTTGGCGCGGGCAATGCCATCTGTCAGAGATTTATACGACCTTCAACTTCTGGACTGGGAAATTCAGAAGCGGGAGGAAGAGTTGGCCGACATCCGCGCCAGAATCGCGGACGACTCGAGACGCCTGAGCGCGAAGCGCCAGATGGACGCCCTTGAAAACAAGCTGGGTGGACTCGCAAGACCGAGAAGACAGTCCGAAAGTGCCATCGAGCAGCTAGAGCAGAGAATCGCGGATATAGACAGACGACTCTACGACGGCTCTGTCACCAGCTCCAGGGAGTTGGAGGCGTACCAGGGAGAGCGGATGAATCTGGTGGAGATCCGTGGCGAGGAGGAAGACAAACTGCTCGAGCTTATGATCGAGAGCGATGATACACAGGAGTTGCTGGACAGGGCCAGAACACTCTTCGAGCGCATTGACGACGAACGTTCCCGTGAGTTAGCCGATCTCCAGTCACGGCACGCGGCCATGTCGTCCGAACTTCCCGATTTGAGAGAGCGCAGATTGTCGCAGGCGTCGGAACACGCCCCCGCGACTCTCGCCATATACGAGTCGGTCAGGCAGCTCAGGGGCGGACAGGGAGCGGCCCTCGTTGACAGGCGCGGCCTGTGCCAGGGGTGCAGGCTGGTCATACCCACAACCGAGCTTCAACGCGCGAGGGCCGGAGACGAATTAGTGCAGTGCGGCAACTGCTCACGAATCCTGATTTTCGACTGAACCAATTTCGACGGACGTACTTATGAGAGCGCTGGGATACTTCAGGGCGGACGCCCCCGCAGTTAGGACAAAAGAGAACAGAACCCGGGAAGACTTCGAGTCGGACTTCCGCGCCTACTGCCGTCTCAATATGCACCAGCCGGTGGAGACCTACGGCGACATGAGCGCGTCGAGCGATGGCAAGTACCCCGAATACGAAAGACTGCTGAGCTATATTCGGGAATCCGGCTCGGAATTTCTGGTCGCCGTGCCGGACGCTACCCACTTGGGGAACGATCTGGAAGCGGTCTCGCGCGCGTTCCTGGAATTGGAAAGCACGGGGAGCAAGGTCGCCTGCCAGGACAAAGAGATGCCCGATCCTCTTCAGAACGCGCTCGTAGAGCTGGGAACAGCCGGATCGTCGAAATCGCGCAGTGAAAAAATCCGAAGGTCCATGCAGACCAGGGCGCTCAGGGGAAAGGGGCTGGGACGCCCGCCATACGGCTACCGAAACGGCGAGGACGGCACACTCGAAGTCGTGAAGGACGAGGCCGCCGTGGTAGAGCTTATCTTCAGGCTGTACACCAAAGACGGCATGGGCATGAGGCTCATCGTTCAGCACCTCAACGAGCGCGGGATAACCACGCGCAGGGGCGGAAACTGGAATGTCGTCAGCATCAGGGATATTCTTAAGAATACCGTCTATATCGGCACCTACACCCGGTTCGGACTGAGGCTTCCAGGAACTCATGAGGCTATCATCCCACGCGATGTATTCCGGGACGCGCAGGATATTGTGAGAGAGCGGCGACCCCTGGGCCGGGTATCCCGGCCGGAACCTTATCTTCTGTCCGGCATCGTTTTCTGCGAATACTGCGGCAACAAGATGATGGGTGTAACACGGCGTCAGCTATGGAAAAACAAGGACGGAAACCGCAGCCGCGCCACCTACCGCTACTACCAGTGCCAGTCCCGCAATAACCAGAGCGTCTGCGGGTATCACACCTGGCGGGAGGCCGACCTGGAAGGCGCGGTGCTCGCGCAGATTCCGCTGGCCATCGAGGCCAGGGCGCTGCGCAGGCAGGCTTCCCAAAATCCGAGCGCGGATTCCGAACAGGCCCTGAAGAAGATTTGGGAAGAGAGGGTGAGAAACGCGGAACGCAGGTTCGGCCAGGCGCTGCGCAAGACCGCATCGGGTGCGATCAACACCGACCAGCTCCAACGCGCGCTCGCGGAACTTGACAAGGCCAGATCGCTGGCTGAGAAGTCGGACAAGCCCGCGGACACGGGGGACATACTTGAAAAGTGGGGTGAACGGGATTTCAATGAAAAGCGCGACTTCCTTTTGACACACGTTGCGCGCGTAGAGGTCAGCGATCACATGGCGCGGGTCGTAGCATGAGCGGAGAATGCCAGCAGTGGCTTCGGTGAACGCGGAAGGCCCCTGAATCCCGGGGCCTTCCTACTATGCGGCTTTATCTTTCTCGTCCGGCGGGGGTTCGTTGAATTCCTCCCCCTTAGCCAGCGCCTCGTCTCGTTTCCTCAACCAGATTCTCCATTCTCTGTCGCGTTCTTCTCTGGTCTTTTGTTTATTGGGCCAGTCAAAAAGCACCATGACCACTCTCCTTGCCGCTATACACATGAGAGCCATGACCGCCGCCGACAACCCGACTATCCCTATGTCCATGACGAACTGGCTGACAGTTAAGGCAAACTCGCCATCGGGCGATTCTAAAGCGATAAACCTCAGCCATGCGTGGTACGATACGCCCGCCAGCCATAACGACGGAAATAGCCAAGAGTATAATCGCTGATCCTCTTCAAATACGCTCCATATGGCTACGCGCTTGCGGTTCACAGACTCTCTCCTAGAGTAATCGGAGTTTAACTTTGGCAGGATATAGAGTCAAGCGTAAATTTCGTCATTGTCAAGTTGTTCGGCCGTTCTTCGGGGCAGGCATCTCATTAAGTCCTCTCCGCTTCCACAATTTTTCTACCTCCGAATCAATAATGACCGCAAGTCAAATAGACTGTGATCCCTGTTTCCTGATAGTCTATATCCCGCATTGCAGATTCGGGATAGTTTGTGACATGTCGGGAGACTCATATTGGCCTTACCACTCATGCCGAACACATATGCGTCTCTGGTAAGACCGCTTCTGTTCAGACTGCCGCCAGAAACCGCGCACCGCTATGTCGCCATACCGCTCCTCAAATCAAGGCTGGCGCAGAGTGTATTGAAAGCGCTCTATGGATTCACTTCGCCCGCCATCAGCACAAACCTAGCAGGGATCCAACTGAAAACCCCGGTGGGGCTCGCAGCAGGTTACGACAAGAACTGTGAGGTTCTCCCTGGCTTATCCTCTTTAGGCTTTGGGTACCTGACCTGTGGAACCGTCACACGCTATCCAAGAAAGGGTAATCCCGCGCCCCGGTTACTGAGAGATACACCGCGCCAAGCGCTGATAAATTCGCTCGGATTTCCCGGGGACGGACTGGACGCGGCGGTCAAGCGAATCAGGGCGGACAGGCAGCGGCTAGACGACACTCCACTCGTGGTGAGCGTGTCGGGAATCGAGGTCGGCGACATAGCGCTCTGCCACAAAGAACTGGAACCACTCGCCAACGCCATAGAGGTCAACATAAGTTCGCCCAACACAGCCAACCTTCGTGTGTTCCACAATCCGGACGCGCTGGCGGAACTACTGGACTCTATCAATGAATCTCGCCAAAATCCTCTTTTCGTAAAGATGCCGCCATTCCCCGTTCGCGAGGATGATCCTGAACATCACGACCTGATACTGTCTCTAGCGGACGTGTGCGTATCGAAAGGGGTGGAAGCGCTGACGATAGCCAACACGCAGCCTGTGCAGGACGCGCGACTCAATGTCGGTTCGGGTGGACTGAGCGGGAAGCCTGTCTTCAGGGATGTGTTGGGGATGGTAAAGGATGTGCGAGAGAGGGTCGGAAACGCCACACACATCAACGCTTGCGGCGGCGTATTCACGGACGATGACGCATGGCAGGCTCTACAAGAGGGCGCGGACACGGTTCAGCTTTTCACGGGCCTGGTTTACAAGGGACCGAGCGTCGCGCGGGATATCAGTGCTGGGCTTGCCAGGAAAGTCGAGAACCATGGGCTGAGCTCAGTTCGCTCCATCCGGCGGTGGGTAGCCGCATCCTGAGATGGGTCACAATGCCTGAATACAAAGCGCTCATACTCGATCTGGACGGCACGCTCATCGGGCCGGACGAGCGCATATCTCCGAGGGTGGCGGACGCGGTTCGTGGAGTCGCGGAGCGAATCGGTGTCTCGATAGCGACCGGCCGGGAGACGGCCGACGTTCTGAGGTATGCGGGCGAGCTTGGTCTGACATGGCCGCAGATCTCGGACAACGGCGCGATGATTCTCGACCCGACAAGCAGTGAGAATCTCTGGAGCGCGCCGATTCTGGGAGTGGAACTGTCGCGCAAGGTGATGCAGCCGATAATAGAATCGGGATACAGTTTCTTCGCCACCCACTCGGACGGGGCGGTTACGGATGTGGCGGATCTGGACAGGTGGGACCTGACCCGCATATCCGCGCTCGACCTGGACGAGAAGGCGGCGGACGATATGATAGTTCAGACATCCGGCGAGAGCGATCTTGACTCGGTAAAAGTATGGCTTCCCTACAACAGACTATGGGCCGTTGACTTCACCCGGAAGGGGGTGAACAAGGGCAGCGCACTGCGCGCCATGTGCGAACTCATGGGCATAAACCCGTCTCAGACAATCGCGGTGGGCGACAGCTTCAACGACGTACCACTGATGGAGACGGCAGGCTTCGGGATAGCCATGGGCAACGCGCCCAAAGAGGTGCGCGAGGCGGCGCGATACAGCGTCCCGACCGTGGAGCAGGACGGTCTGGCGCACGCCATAGAGCGGTATATTCTGCCGATTCTGGGTAACTCCGCCGCGTCGGGGTGAAAGAAACGCGGCCCGACTACCGACCGCAGAACGGCAGGCCCAGTTCGGAAAATTCATTGATCTGTACATCTTGCAAACCGGTGGGTACACACCCGGTCAACTGGTTCCCTCTGAAAACCGCCAATTGCAACTTGGAGAGTTTGCCAAGTTCGGGCGGTATCTCACCGCTCAACCGGTTATCCTCGAGGGACAACAGTTCCAATTTGGAGAGACTTCCGAGTTCGGGCGGTATCTCACCGCTCAACCGGTTGCCACTGAGGGACAACAGTTCCAATTTGGAGAGATTGCCGAGTTCAGGCGGTATCTCACCGCTCAACCGGTTACGAAAGAGGAACAGCTCTGTCAGATTGGAGAGCTTGCCAAGTTCGGGCGGTATCTCACCGCTCAACTCGTTGCCACTGAGGTCCAGTTCTGTCAGATTGGAGAGCTTGCCAAGTTCGCGCGGTATCTCACCGCCCAACTCGTTACTTCTGAGAACCAGCACTCCCAAGTTGTGGAGGCTGCCGAGTTCGGGCGGTATCCCGCCAATCAACCGGTTATCATTGAGGAAAATCCCTGTCAAGTTGGAAAGACTGCCGAGTTCAGGCGGTATCTCGCCAATCAACCGGTTATCACTGAGGAAAATCCCTGTCAAGTTGGAAAGACTGCCGAGTTCTGTCGGTATCCCGCCATTCAAATGGTTGTCATATAGATCCAGCTCGGTAACTCTGCCCTCCAAATCAGTGGTGACACCGAACCATTCTCCGATTGGCTCGTCGCTCAACCAGTTCGGGCTGTTCTTCCAGTTTGGGCCGTTGGTGGAATTGTAGAACGCGACCAGCGCGTCCCTGTCCGTGGGCCGAGTCATTATCGCGGTCGGGATGCTGGTCGGAGGCGGTATCGCCGTTGGGACTGGCGCGCTGGTCGGTGTGGGCGGTGTATTGGTCGGGAGCGGCCCGCCGCAGGCGACAACCAGTATCGGTACGAAACATCCCACAAATGCAAGCAATACAAGTTTCAACGCTTGTTCTCACTATCCTGGGTTGATACCCCAAAGTATAGTACAAGTCCGGCGTTTGAAAGCGCTTTCCAATCCCGCGAATTTCCCCTGCCCGGACATAGGCTGAGCTGGTCCGGATAGGGGAAACACATATCACGCGGTCTAGTCTAGAGAATGATGCTGAGTGGGTTTTCCAGAAGGCGCTTTATCTCGTTGATGAAGAACGCGCCCTCGGCCCCGTCCACGATGCGGTGGTCGGCGGACAGGGTCGCGGTCATCATCTGGCGGACGACTATGCTGTCATCGTTGGCCACGACCGGCCGTTTCTGCACCGCGCCCACCGCGAGAACGGCGGTCTGGGGCGGCTGGATTATGGCGACGAAACTGGTGACGTTCATCATGCCCATGTTGGATATGGCGAACGTGCCGCCGGAATACTCTTCGGGACGCAGGATGCCCTGATTCGCGCGAGCGGCCAGGTCTTTGGTGGCCTGCGCTATCTCCCTCAAAGACATCGCGCCCGCGCCGACGACGGCAGGCATTATCAGGCCCTCTTCCAGCGCCATGGCAATACCGACGTTGATGTCGTCGTTTATCCTGATGCTGCCATTCTCGTAGTATGCGTTGAACTTGGGGTATTTCTTCAGGGACAAAACGCTGGCGGCGATAATCAGGTCGTTGACGGTAGCGCGCACTCCCCGGTCTGCCAGAGCGTCGTTTATCTGGCCCCTGAGCGTCATGGCGTCAGTCATGTCCACGTCGGTGTTGACATAGAAGTGGGGCTTCTCGTCCTTGGAGCGAATCGTTACCCGCGCTATCTGCTGTCTCATGCGCGACAGCGGGACAAGATGGTCGTCCGGTTCAGGCTCCACTGCCACAGCGGGTTCGACTTCGACCTGCGGCTCAACCTCAACCTCAACCTCAACCTCAACCTCGGCCTCGGCGGTGACCGGGGCTTCTGGTTCTTCCTCAACCTCCGGCTCAACCTCCACGTCGGCTTCCGGTTCTATCTCGGCTTCAGCGGCGACCGGGGCTTCGGCCTCCGGTTCAATCTCAGGTTCCGGCTCGACTTCGGCGGGAGGCGCGGCCTGGGACTCAATGAAACTTACTATGTCCTCTTTCACTATTCGTCCGCCCGGCCCGGTTCCTTTGACCTCGGCAAGGTCTATACCGGCTTCATACGCCATCTGGCGCGCAATCGGGGTGGCGAATACGCGCCCGTTCGGAACCGGCACGCTCGGCGTGTCGAGCGGTTCCTCTCCAACCCCGTCAACCGGCGTGGGGGACACGGCCGCCGCTCCGAGAGGAATGGCCGCATGGGGTTCCTCCTCGTCGGGTTCGGCCTCGGTAACGGGGGCCGGGGTTTCGGGTTCGGGGGCGGGAGGCGGCGCTTCAGCTTCATCGCCGACAACCGCGATAGGCTGGCCAACCGGCACGGTAGAGCCTTCTTCGACCAGTATCGTCTGCAATACGCCGGCGGCGTAGGACTCGAACTCCACGACCGCCTTGTCCGTTTCAATTTCAGCCACAGGCTCGCCCAACTCGACGTTGGAGCCTTCGGCCTTCAGCCACCGCACGACGGTGCCTTCCTGCATATCGTAGCCCATCTGGGGCATGGTGAGTTCAGTAGTCAAGGAACTCCCCCTCTCTAAAAATAGGTAATACGGCCCCCACACACGCGAGCCGTTGTAGGGTTAAGATAATAGGTCAATGGGAGATGATTAAATTGGTCTGGCGGGCTAAATTCCAAAGGTTTCGCCTATCTCGCGCACCACCCTGTCGGCGTTGGGAATGGTCGCGGCCTCCAGTTGGCCGGAGTAAGGCGCAGGCACGTCAATTCCGCCCACACGCACCACCGGGCCGTCCAGATAGTCGAACGCCTCTTCGTGGATCGCGCTGGCGACCTCGCCCGCGAACCCGCCCGTTTTCCAAGTCTCCTCAACCACGACGGCACGGTTAGTCTTTCTGACGGATTCCACTATCGTATCGACGTCCAGCGGCCTCAGAGTTCTGAGATCAATGACCTCGGCCTTCCTGCCTCGCCTCGCCAGTTGGTCGGCGGCTTCCATGGCGACGTGAGCCATACGCGAGTAGCCGATTATAGTGACGTCCGAACCCTCACGGCGTACCTTGGCCTTCCCGAACGGCACCTCGTAGTATTCGTCCGGCACCTCGCCCCGGACACCATATATCAGGGCGTGTTCGGCGAAAATTATCGGGTTATCGTCCCTGAGAGAACTTCGGATCAGTCCGAGCGCGTCATACGGCGTCGAGGGTACGGCAACCTTGAGACCGGGAACCGACGCATACCAGCCCTCGAAACTCTGTGAGTGCGTGGCGCCGAGCTGCGCTCCGCCCCCGGTCACAGTCCTTATCATCATAGGCACTTTGAGCTGGCCATTGGACATATAGTGGAGCTTTGCCGCATGGTTGATTATCTGGTCCATGGCGAGCAGGGAGAAGTTGATAGTCATTATTTCGACCACCGGCCTCATGCCCACCAGGGCCGCTCCGATGGCCGCGCCTACGAAACCGGACTCCGAAATGGGCGTGTCGCGGATACGCTCTGGCCCGTAGCGTTCCAGAAACCCGCGAGTTACGGCATAAGCGCCATCATACGCTCCAATGTCTTCGCCCATCATAAACACGTCTTCGTCCCCGTCCAGGGCTTCACGCAGTCCTCGGGCAATGGCCTCTCTGATGATTATTTCGGGCATGACGCTCTCCGGATCTAGGCATATACATGCTTGTAAAGGTCGTCGGGTTCGGGGAGGGGACTCTCGCGGGCGAACTTGACAGCCTCGTCTATCTCGTCGGAGACTTCGGAATCTATCCGTTCCAGCTCTCCGGCGGTAATAAGCCCCTCCCCGAGGGTCAGCGCCTTGAAACGGTCAATCGGGTCATTGATTCTCCACTCCTCCACCTCGGACATTTCCCTGTAATTTACGGGGTCGGCCATCGAGTGTCCGCGGTATCTGTACGTCATGGCTTCCAGAAACACAGGGCCGTAGCCCGCGCGAACGCGGTCGAGCGCTTCAGAGGTCGCCTCTCGCACCTCCACCAGGTCCATGCCGTCAACCTGCATTGCGGGTATCTTGTAGTAGTCGGCGGAGTTGTATATGTCCCGTCCGGCGGCGTGGGTCATTTCTACGTGGGAACCCATGCCGTACAGATTGTTCTCGAGCATGAACACGACGGGCAGTTTCCAGAGCGACGCCAGGTTCAGGGACTCGTGGAACTCGCCCTCGTTCACCGCTCCGTCGCCGAAAAACACCATCACGACACCATTCTGCCGCTTCATTTTGATGCCCAGCGCCATGCCCACGCCTATGGGCATCTGGCCTCCGACAATGGCATGGCCGCCCATAAAGTGAAGGTCCGCGTTGAACAGGTGCATCGAGCCGCCCTTGCCGCCGCTCGACCCCGTGGCCCTGCCGCAAAGCTCGGCCATGCAGGCTTTGGGGTCCATCCCGCGAGCGAGCGCGTGTCCGTGGTCGCGGTAGTGGGTGATTATGTAGTCCTGGGGTTCGAGCAGGCTGACTGCGCCTACGGCCACCGCTTCCTCGCCTATGTACAGGTGGAGGAAGCCACGGATAAGACCCTGCATATAGAGCCTGCCGCTGGCCTCCTCGAACCGTCGGATAAGCAGCATCTTCCGGTAGAAATCGGCCACCTGCGCCTTGTCTATATTTATAGCTACTTTCATAGACTTCCTCGATACATTGAGTGTGGGATCAATTCTGTCGCGGACGTCACGAGATTTTGTGCCTTATATCATCACGGCACAGACACGGACGTGGCTATTCAGCGCCTAGATATGTATTGCCTCTCCCTCCGCGGCGAGCGCGGCCTCTTTGACAGTCTCGGAAATGGTCGGATGCGGATGCACCAGCCAGCCAAGCTCTGTCGTCGTCGCCTCCAGCAGCTTGGTCATTCCCAGCTCTCCTAGAAGCTCCGTAACCTCGGCGCCTATCATATGCGCGCCGAGTATCTCGCCGATCTCGGCGTCAACCACCAGCTTGATCATTCCCTCGGACTCGTTCATCGCCAACGCCTTGCCGCTGGCCGCCATCGGGAAGCGGCCCACTTTAACGGGATAGCCCTGATCCCTGGCCTGCGCCTCGGTCAGCCCGAAACTGGCTACCTGCGGTCGGCAGTATATGGCCCTGGGTATCTGGACATAATCGAGCGGCTGAGGGTCCAGTCCGGCTATACACTCGACGGCGGTAACACCCTGCGCGGAGGCCACGTGCGCCAGAAGCATCTTACCCGTAACGTCGCCTATGGCATATATACTGGGAACGTTGGTGCGCATGGAATCGTCAACGGGTATAAAGCCGCGCTCGGTTCGTACACCCGCCGCTTCCAGGCCGATTCCGGCGACATTCCCCTGTACGCCCACCGCCACCAGTACCTTGTCGCACTCTTCCACCCAGTTGTTCTCGTCGGTGGAGATGGACACCTTCGCGGAGCCGCCGCTCACTCCGATTCCCTGCACCTGCGCCCCGGTAACGCTCTGTATGCCCTGACGCCTGAACGAACGCTCCAGCTGCGCGCTTATCTCCTCGTCCTCGTTGGGAATAATGCGGGGCATAAGCTCAACGATAGTGACCTCGGCGCCGTAGGTGCGCCACACGTATGCGAACTCGCACCCGGTCGCGCCGCCGCCGACAATCACGACGCGGCGCGGAACCTCTCTAAGCTCCAGGGCCTCGCGGCTGGTTATCACGGTCTCGTGGTCTATGGGCAGACCGGGAATATCGCGCTGGCTCGCGCCGCTGGCGATGATAATGTGATTCGCGGACAGGGCGCGCCCGTCCTCGGAGATCTGGACAGTCCGTGCGTCCCGGAGAACCCCGGTGCCTTGTATGTGGTCCACGCCGTTCTTGCGTAGAAGCGCGCCAACTCCACGGGTCAGACGGTCGACCACGCCGCGGCTGCGGTCAATGGCCTTGCCGAAGTCGGGGCTTACGTCCCGGACGCCGATACCGTAATCATCCGCATGGCGGATAATGCTGAGAACCTCGGCATTTCGCAGCAGGGCCTTGGACGGGATACATCCCCAGTTCAGGCAAATTCCGCCGAGCGCGTCCCGCTCTACCACAGCGGTCTTCATGCCCAACTGTCCGGCGCGAATCGCGGCTACATATCCTCCCGGGCCTGAGCCGAGAACCAGTACATCATATTCAGCCAAGAGGCCAACCTCTTCAATAGTCTTAGTAGTCTTAGCGTGGTCGCCGGAACGACCCAAACTATTCTACACCATACGGGCCAGCCATAAAAGTTTGAAGCCGTCAAAGCCAGGGTCTTTCAGTTATAAGTTTTCAGTCATCAGTTATTCCCCGCCCAAGCCTCTTTCGTCAGGGCAAGAGACGCTTTCAATCAAAGGTCGAAACCCGGGAAACAGAGTGAGAGTCTATGGTGAGGAGGATAACCGAATGACCCTGCCGCTAATGCAGGGAAGTCGCACTTATTGAGCCTGCGCTTCGACCGGGCTTTGTACGCAACCAGGGGCAATGCGAGCCGAACGGCGTATATTCTCCCGATTCAGGCAACCATGCGCCGGAATGCCTTGTGGGATTAGCGGGTCATCTCATAAGGATGGTGAACCCCTCCTGCTCGAAGTGGTGGTCGTTGGTCAGAACTTCCGTGATGCCTTCGGATTCCATGACGTTCATGGAGATGCAGTCCTGAAGGCTGTATCCCTTGTCAATGCGGCTGGCATAGCGGCCCATGCCGTCCATGAAAGAGCCGTGTGTCTGTTCGACGACTTGTATGTTTGGGTCTGACAGAATTCCACGGACGAATTCAACAGTTCTCACACGTAGGTGCGTTCCCAGCTTGGACATGGCTGTGAGAAGTTCTGTGAGCACCTCATCGGTAGTTACGAAGCGAATACCATCCTCTAAACGCTCATACGCTGCTATTGCAGCATCTCGCCACTGGTCTCTCTGATGAGCGCGAGCAATCCAGTATGACGTATCAACGAATACATGAGTCATTCGTTGTCTATGCCGTACAAATAGTAATCCAGTCTCATCGAAAGGTCTGCGGGGACTTTGTCCCATACCTCATCTGGTACGTCGCCGAATATCTCGTCTATCCTTTCCATGATGCCCGGGGCGTTCGGGTCGTTGCCGTGGCTGAGGTTGAGGTTGTCCGCGCGGACGATGCGCTTGAGAACCCCGTCAGGCGTGAATTCGCCGCGACCGCGCACCGTAAGCCATTCGCTTTTGTGGCGTTGGAGCGCGGTGGCAATCCTGGGTTCCTGCTTTTCGGTGAAGGTGAGAGGAACATACGTGGTATCGTCCAACCAGAGTTGGCATTGCTTTTTGCGGATGTTCACTTCCATCACGCGACCGGAAACCTCCACCCGGTCCTGGTATGTGCCGTCGGTATCTCTGTGTTGTTCGGGCATCGGCGCATCTCCGTCGCGCTTATGTAAAGTCAGCGCTGTCCTGTTTCCAGTTAGCCTATCCAAAAGATATTTAGTATAGGCGATGACGACCTTCGTTTTGCAGTCACTCAGACCAGCGCGTCGGCCAGAACCTCGACCAGGTGGCGCGCGCGCCTGTCTGTGCCCTGAGCTATCTGCTGGCGGCAGGACACTCCCTCGGCGACGACCACGAAGTCCCCATCCTGCTCACGTATCGCGGGGAATAGAGACATCTCGCCTATCTGCATTGATATGTCGTAGTGCTCCGTCTCGTAGCCGAAACTGCCCGCCATTCCACAGCAGCCGGAGTTGATCTCAACCGTCTCGCAGTCCTGAATGGAGCGCAGGACACTCAATGCCGGCCCAGTCCCAACCCGCGCCTTCTGGTGGCAGTGGCCGTGAAACATTATCTTGGCCGGCAGGTTCGAGCCGTCCAGGTCGAGTTCCGCCCCTCGCTCCATTGCGTAGGCGACAAACTGCTCCACCAGCATCGTGTTCTCCGCTATCTTAGCGGCCCTGCGCGCGTCGTCGGGGAGAAGGTCGGCATACTCGTCGGCAAAGCTGAGAACGCAGCTCGGCTCGATTCCGACCAGCTTGGCGCCCGATTCCACGTAATCGTAAACCGCTCCTACGTTGTAGCGCGCATTCTCTTTCGCCTTGTCCAGCATTCCCTTGGACAGCATCGGGCGTCCGCAGCATCGCAGGTTCGGAACAATGACCTGGTATCCCAGCGCTTCCATAACCTTGACCGCCGACCTGCCAAGCTCGGGGTGGTTGTAATTGGTGAACGTGTCCGGGAACAGCACGACCTGTCCGCGCCGGTTCGCGGACTCAGGCGAGCCGCCCCGCGCCCTGAACCACTGCGCGAACGTCTGGCTGGCGAAGGGAGGAAGTTCGCGTCTGCTGTCTATTCCGACTTGCGCTTCCATCATCCTGCGGACCGGCGACAGCCGGTTCACCCAGTTGGAGAATGGCGCGAAGAACGAACCGAACTTGCTGAGCGTGGCTATATTCCCGAAGAACTGGCTGCGAAGCGGCAGGCCGTTCGTCTTGTGGTACTGGTTCATAAACTCGTACTTGAGCTTCGCCATATCCACGTTGGACGGGCACTCCGCGGCGCACCCCTTACACTCCAGGCAAAGGTCTAGCACGTCGTACAGACGCTTGTGCGTGAGCGAGTTCGTGGGCAGCGCGCCGGACAGTGCGGCCCTGAGCGCGTTCGCGCGGCCCCTGGTAGAATGTTCCTCCTCGCGTGTGACCATGTATGACGGGCACATCGTCCCGCCCAGTGTCTTTCGGCACGCGCCCTGGCCGTTGCACATCTCTATGCCGTGGGCGAAACTTCCCTCCGAACCGAAGGCGAAGCCGGTGTCCAGTTGAATCGGTCGGTATTCGGGGCCGATTCGCAGGTTCTCGGTCATCGGCTGGGAGTCAACTATCTTGCCCGGGTTCATAATCCCGTTAGGGTCGAACGTCCGCTTCACGTCCCTGAACGCATCGTACAACTGGTCGCCGAACATCTTGCGGTTGAACCAACTGCGAACAAGCCCGTCGCCATGTTCGCCGCTCATGGAGCCGCCGTATTCCATCACGAGGTCGCCCACCTCCTCCGCGATGGCAACCATCCGATCCACGTCCTCCTGCCGCTTCGGGTTGATGAGCGGGCGTATGTGCAGGCATCCAACGCTGGCGTGGCCATAGTATCCGGCCTCGGTCCCGTGCGAGGTAACTATCTCGTCGAACCTGCGAACGAAGCCCGGCAGGTGTTCCGGCGCGACCGCCGTGTCCTCCACGAACGGCAGAGGCTTGGCGTCGCCCGGCACGTTCATCATCAGTCCCAGCCCGGCCTTGCGAACCTCCCAGACCTTAGCCTGGTCTTCCGACCTGAGCAGTCTCAGGAACGTGTAGCCCAGGTTCCTGCTGGAAAACACCGCGCCAAGATGAACCAGCCTGGAGATTACTTCATTCTGGCTGTCGCCCACCACCTCGATGGCGAGCAGAGCCTCCGGGTCGCCGTCTATGAAGTCTGTTATGCGCGAGTACGCCAGGTTGGACTTGGCCTGCCGAATTATCATCGAGCCTATCAGTTCCACGGCGGCTGGCTCGAAATCCAGCGCGGTGACCGTCGCCTCCATGGACTCGAGTAGGTCGGCGCAGTGCAGCACCCCAAGTCCGGTGACCTTCGGCTTCGGAACCAGGTTCAGCTTCGCCTCGGTAATCGTTACCAGCGTACCCTCGGAACCTACGACGAAACGGGCCATGTCGAACCCCATCCCGCCCACGAACTCGTCCAGGTTATAGCCGGACACGCGCCTCTGTATCTTCGGATAGCGCGCTATGATCTCGTCGCGGTTGGCCTCTCCAATACGGAACAGGCTGCGATATATGTCTCCCTCCAGCCCCTCGCCGCGCATCTTAGCCTCCAACTGCGCCCCATCCAGGCCGCCGAACCGCGTTGCGCTCCCGTCGGACAGCACAACGTCCAACTCATGAACGTTGTCCACAGTCTTGCCCCACATAATGGAGTGCGCGCCGCAGGAGTTATTGCCAAGCGCGCCGCCCACGTTCCCGCGGTTCGAGGTGGAGGGGTCGGGCGCGAACAGCAGGCCGCGGTCACGCAGGTGGTGATTCAGCACGTCTAGCACTATGCCCGGCTGTGTACGCGCCCAGCATTCTTCCTCGTTGACCTCGATAACGTCGCGCATATACTTGGAGAAGTCCATGACGATGGAATGTCCCACCGTCTGACCTCCCAGGCTGGTGCCGCCGCCCCTGGGCAGAACGGACACGCCGTACTTGTTGGCCGTCTCCACGACCGCTATAACGTCCTCGGGGATACGTGGAATGACTACGCCTATCGGCTCGATCTCGTACATACTCGCGTCCGTCGAATACAGAACGCGGCTCATCTTGTCGAACCTTACCTCGCCCGATACCAGCCTGCCGAGGTCCTCGACCATCTCCCTGGTATCGGATTCTCTGACCTGGGTTGCCATTCACTTCACCTTGCCTGCTAAGTTGCGCTTATGAGCGTGTTGCCATGATACACCAACCGGAACCAAAGTCCGAAGTGGACGAAGCAAAAAACAGGGGCCGCATATAGCGGCCCCCGTATCATCGTCCAATCGTGTTCCGGCGTTCAGGATATCCTGACAATCTTGTATTTCACGTCGCCCCTGGGGGTATCGGCGACTACTTCATGTCCCGCCGCTCTGCCCAGCAGCACCTTTCCCAAAGGGGAAGCGTCCGAAATCTTGAAGTCCAGCGGGCTGGCTTCGGATGAGCTGACCACAGTGTACTTGAACTCGCGTTCGGAGGCCATATCCCGAACCTCGACAACCGTACCCAGCTTGATGATCTGTGAGCGGGTCGGGTCGTTCTCATCTATGACGACCGCATTGCCGAGCGTGAACTCGATCTCGCGGATGCGGGACTCGACTCTTCCCGCCTCTTCTCTCGCGGCCTCGAGCGGGGCGTTCTCACGGACATCCTTGTCCGCAGCGGCTCTCTGGATTTCAGAAGCGAGGTGACCGCGCTCCGACTTCAGGGACTCAAGCTCGTTGACAAGCTGTTCATGCCCTTCGGCGGTCAGCTCTATGAACTTCTCTTCCGGCACAGCCGAGCGGGGCTGCCTGACCCTCGCCCTTCTGACTCGCACGTGATGGGCAAGGTTGACCTGCTTGCCACTCTTGTCTTTGGGACCGAACTCTTTATTACGCACAAAGGACAGGAACTTTCTCACCTCTTGAAGCCTTTCGGGGGCCTGTGGTGTCGTTCCTGTCCCTGCTACCCTGTCGGCGTAGTCGCCTATTACAGAAGGCGGAATATCTTTTATTGATCGGTTCGCGCCGCACCAGCTGACAAATCGCTGCAACTCCTTTGGGGTTTCCTCAGGGTTATACCCTTTGCGCTTCTCCGCATACTCTATATATTTGCCAATGGTCTCAAGGAGTGTCGTAGGACCTTCGGATTGCAACGGACTGCCCCCTATGCGAAGTTCATAGCCCAATGTTACGTAAAATCAAAAGGCTCTGTCAAACGGAGCCAATCCACAATGAGTGGAAGGGAGCGGCAGCCGAACACGTCGGCAGCAGTTACTTCATTCAACATCCGGGCTGGCCATGATTGCCGCAGCAGCTATCGAGTGAAACGATCTTGCGTCCTGAGTTGGCGATGAGAAGAGACAACGCTCGATACCACGGAAGACCGGAATTAACCAGCAAAGACCACCCCGTGCGAATGCGTCCAGCCGGAGAGGGATGGGGATGTTCGTGAGCTTTTTTGTCGCACATATCGGCTGATCCCTTGACGTATGCTGTGTGGGGCAAGCATATAAGCGCGCCTTCGGACAAGTCAGCGCCGTTTCCGAATCAATCGAAAAGCCCGCCCCGGCATAGTCCGCGGCTCCTATCGGCTATATAGTAACCGACTTCATATTTATGCCATGCTCCTGCTTTTTGGACTCCAGTGTCAGGAACGTCTCCATTTTCTTTACGCCTTCTATCCGTCCGACCCGGGTTCTGAGAAAGTCGCTCAGCTGGTCGAAAGATTTCACAGTCGCCCATCCGAAGATGTCGAACGACCCGGTGGTAACCGATACCCAACTGACCTCGTTCATTTCGGAGAGAGCGTCGGCAACGTCGTCAATCTTGTCCGCGTCCACCTGAAGCCCGATTATGACCTGGGATTCGTATCCCATCTTTCGAGCGTCCGGCACCGCCACTATCTTCATGTAGCCGTCCTGCATAAGGCGTTTCAGCCGACGGCGGACTGTCTCTTCGCTCACAGGGGACGGCGTTATTGACCTGGCGATGTTCGCATTAGTCGCATTTCCGTTATCCTGCAACTGAGAAATTATCTGTACATCGAGCCTATCCATTAAATTCAACCTCTTTGTGCAAGTATTCACTCAAATATATACGGTTAAATGTGTTTATAACGAATTCATGGGTGACCTTTCCAAAGCAATAACACAGTACGGGCTGTCCAGAAGCGCGCCGACCATTATGGTGCGAATATGCCCACGTTCTTAGCATGGAGCCTTACTAGCGCACATCTATTCTGGTTAATAAATGGCAATTATAACATAATTATAACCAGGGTCTTTCGGTTATTTTCATAACAATAGTCCGAGCAGTTGTAGAGCGCCGTTGGGTCTCCAGCCTACCCTCCTGATGGCAGCCGCTATATTCTTCTCACCACACATCCTGAGTATGTTCAGCACCAGGTTTCTCAACGCAGCCATCACCTGTGGCGCTGAACCGGTTCGCACCTGGCTGTTGTCCTCGCCCATTGTAACGTCCCTCACATAGTGCAGACGATTTTCTATACCCCAATGACCTCGCACCAGACCAAGAAGCCTGTCTGCCGGTATCTGAGTTCCGAGACTGGTTATGGCATATCGCACCTGGCGAGTCTCCTTGCCTTTCACCATGCGCCAACTCTCCACCTTCATCACCTGCCGCTGTCCCGGCCAGTCCAGATACGTCTTCAGCATATCCGTAGCCCACAGTCTGCGACGCTCCCAGCGGTCTCCATGACTGTCCTCGGTCTCAGCATAGGCGTACTTCCCAGACAACGGCTCTTCAAAACAGAACTCTATGTCCTCGTACAGGCTCTTTTGGTTGCCCTTGACTATCAGCAGATAGTCCCCACCCTCGCACACAATCCGCTCGCACAACTGTCGCTGACAGTAGAGCGCGTCTCCGGTTACAACCCTGTCCGAAACAACCACTCTATCCAGCAGATTCCCCGCCATGTTCAGTTCGGACGCTCGCTTCTCCGAACAGTCCCCCCTTTTTGACCCACCACAAGACCCTTGTGATGGGTATAGGCCGCCACCAGTCGAACTCCTGGTATCTGATCCCCGTGTACCCCTCTCAGCGCCTTGCCATCTATCGCTATTGCATCCTCCACTATTGCATCCTCTTGCGTTCCCAACCAGGACTCGACCCATTCTCCCAACACTGACTCGAACGCATCGGTGTCCATTCTTGCAAATACATTGTGCAGAGTGGATACCGCAGGGGTTCTGTCTCTTGTAAACCCCAGTTCCTTCAGTGTGTTAGGATCCTGCATCCTTCCCCATTGGGCGATGGCATAAAGACTGCGCGCGCCGCTGACCATCGCGCATACCGACAGTGACAGGATGGCGCTCAAAGGGTGGCGACGACCATGGGCTGAACGGGGATCGGGAACCTCCTCGAACGCTCTGAGTAGGCTTTTACCCAATCCCTCTGTATTCATACCCTAAGTCTAATACTGTTCCCAAATAACCGAAAGACCCTGTAATTATAACACGAATATAGCAATTGTATCGTGTTTCACAATCTCGAACGAGTTCCACACAACATCGCTTGCCGTGATACTATCTATCTGAGAAACGCGGGCTGTCTATCCCCGGTTACCGAACAGGAGACAACAATGATAGGAGTTCTCACCCACCACTGGGCCAAAGCCAATTTGGTTGGCGCGGCGCGGACACTGCTGGACGGCAACGGCGAAGCGCAGAGCAGGCACCCCGGATTCATCAGCCGTCAGACGCTTGTTTCCAGGTCGGACCCGGCGAAGATAACCACGCTGGTCGCCTGGGAAAGCAGCGAAATATACGATTCGTGGCGCGCCAGCCCTGAGCGTGAACTCGCCATGTCGGGCGCAGGTGAGCTATGGGCGCGCCAGCCCGAATCGGAACGCTTCGACATGGTTGAGTAGCCTCGACGCCGACGCGACGACACAGTACGACTCCTGGGGTGAACTGACAATGACATATGATTATATCATCGTAGGAGCAGGGTCGGCGGGAGCCGTTCTCGCGAGCCGTCTTACCGAAGACCCTGACCGCTCCGTGCTGCTCATCGAGGCGGGGCCGGACTATCCCGATCTGGACAGTACCCCTCCCGATGTAAAATGGGGCTACGGACACGGGCTGACGGGCAGGGATATGCTCAGAAACGCGCTGGAGTCCGGCAACCGCTGGTACTTCGTCGCAAAGGCAACCGACAGGGCCAACCCAATGTTGATCCCGCGCGGAAAGGCGACCGGCGGGTCGTCCGCGGTCAACGCCCAGATATTCCTGCGCGGCGTTCCCGAAGACTACGACGACTGGGCAGCCTGGGGCAATGACGACTGGAGCTTCCAGAAGCTGCTGCCCTATTTCCGGCGAGTGGAAACCGACACCGACTTCTCGGACGACTTTCACGGCACCAACGGTCCAATCATCATTCGCAGATATACCCCCGACCAGTGGCTGTCCGACCAGGAGGCGTGGTACGAGGCGTGCAGACAGTACGGATTCGGTGACTCTCCGGACCATAACGACCCGGACTCCACGGGAGTGGGACCTTGTCCTTTCAACAATCCCAACCGAATCCGCTGGAGCACCGCCATAGGATACCTGAACCCCGCCAGGGACAGGCCAAACCTCCACATAATGTCCGGCGCCCTTGCGAACCGGGTCATATTCGATGGAAACATGGCCGTCGGCGTGGAAGTCGAGAGCGACGGCCAGGCACAGGTCGTCGAAGCCGGAGAGATAATCCTGTCCGCAGGGGCTATCGGCTCCCCACACCTGCTGATGCTGTCCGGCGTCGGCCCCGCCGGGCGCCTGTCGGACATGGGAATTCCAGTAGTCCACGACTCGCCCGGGGTCGGGCAGAACCTGAGGGACCATCCGCAGGTCTCCCTGAGATGGGAAACGAGGGACGGGTTCGACCAGGACATATTCGCGCCCCGCTTACAGTTCGTCCTGCGATACACCGCCGAAGGCTCGGATCTGCGAAACGATATGCTCATCCATCCATCCTCATACGCCACTCAAAGGCTGTATTACACCGACACCGAGGAAGGACCCGTCGGCGTGGGCATGACCGCCTGCATATACCTCGCCGAATCCGCGGGCGAGATGCGCCTGAGAACTGCCAACCCGCGCATACAGCCATATCTGGACTACAACCTGCTCGCCACCGAATTCGATATGCGAAGAATGAGAGAGTCCGTGCGAATATGCCTGGAAATAGCCGCGCAGGACGCCATGTCCGAGTTCATTGCCCAACTGCTCGACCCAACTGAAGCCGACCTGGTATCCGACGACGCGCTCGACGACTGGCTGCTGCGAAACGTGAGCACCAGCCACCACATATCCGGCACCTGCAAGATGGGGCCGTCCTCAGATCCCATGGCCGTCGTTGACCAGCGCGGACGGGCGCGCGGTCTCGAGAACCTGCGAGTGGCGGACGCTTCCATCATGCCCGACTGCATCCGCGCAAACACCAACGCCACCTCTATAATGATAGGGGAGCGGGTGTCCGACTTTATAAAAGAGTAGCGGACTTCCAGAACTGCCGACCCCCCATCCTGCCGGGTTACGACGCCACCGAAGACCTGAGACCTGCGCTTCACTAGACTGCGGATTTGGGACTGACAATGCGTTGACACCCGATTGGGGGCGGCATAGAATTGAGTTCAGCTAGTCAGGAGGGGAGTTTAGCTATGCGCGAGATGTCCATAGACAGCATCCGTGTCAGCCTTCAGAACTACCAGAGAGTGGTTATCTTGAAGGATAAAGACTCAGATCGTTACTTACCTATATGGATAGGGGCGAATGAGGCGGACGCGATTGCGGTGAAACTCCAGGAGGTGAGCGTTCCTCGCCCACTGACACACGACTTGCTGGAGTCGGTAATACAGTCGCTGGGCGCACAGGTCAACCACATACTGGTTTCCGACCTCAGCGACGATACGTTCTACGCAAAGATAGTCTTGCAGCACAACGGTTCCCAGACGGAGATAGACTCGCGCCCGTCGGACGCCATAGCCTTGGCAGTCAGGGCACAGGCCCCTATATTCGCCGCGGACTCGGTTATAGATAAAGCGGGAGTTCGCATGGACCAGAACACGGGGAAAGCTGTCATATCCTCCGAAGGGCAGGAGGATGAGTCCCGCCCACCGACCGAAGAGGAGCTGAGAAGCCTGTCCGCGTTCAGCGATTTCATAGACTCGCTCAACCTTGAGGACCTGGGCGAGGGAGGGGACAAAACGCCCGGCGCGGCTACGTAGTCGTCCTCGCCATCCTGAACACAACAGCCCCCGTCCGATTATTTCGGACGGGGGCTGTTCTCTACCGACACCCGAACGCCAGACGAGGAGAGACACTATGCACGGCAAGCTGACACAAGGCGACCGTCTGCCTCCAATCGAGTTGAACCTCACAGACGGCTCGACCATCGCCCTCCCGGAGCGGATTCCGGGCCGATACCTCGCGCTGCTGTTCTACCGGGGCGAATGGTGACCCTACTGCCGGCGGCAGTTAGCCAGCTACCAGCAGAACCTCGACGAGTTGAAGCAACTTGGAGTGACCGTCATCGCGGCCACGGTAGAAGACCGCAAGACGGCGGCTCGCATGGCCGAAGAAGTGGGGATCACCTTCCCCGTCGCCTACGGAGTCACCGAACAGAGCGTGCGGGGTCTGGCGCCGTGGTGGGCGGACGACCGCCACGGACGCTACCTTCAGCCCATGGAGTTTCTCGTGTTGCGACACGGCATCGTCTTCGGCTCCATGTACGCCTCCGGCCCGGTCGGACGAATGGGCGTTGACGAAGTCATCGTGTCCGTCAGAAACCGCGAGCGAAGGCGAACGAGCTGACAGACACGGCTGCCGTCCAATGTCCTGCGCTCACCCTGCCGCCGTGAACTCTGGATTCAAAGAGCGACCATCGCCACGATGTACGCGACTATTGCCAAGCGCGTGCGCGTGGCTGCGGTTGGTCCCCGGTCTCCCATCGGCTGCAATTTTAGACTTGGCCAGGGCCTTTTCCGAGTCGGTCTTGGTTTCCTGTTTCGCTATACAATCATTCCAATCCCATGCTACAATGTCCGCATGAGAAACACGACCTATACCCTCACATACATAAAGACAAGGTTATGAATTATAAATTGCTCACTCGAGAAAATTTCTCCCCAAAGCTAAATGCTGGTGAATACAGGTCAAATACAGGTGAAAGTCACCACCAGCACTCACCTGTTGCCACCTGTTAAGGTCACCAGCACTCACCAACACAACTATAAATTACACTATATGAAACCCTTCCAATCCGGCCCACTGACCGATGTTCGACCCCCCCTGCCACTCACCTCGGCTGATTACCGACTTTAATTCCACTTATGCAATTTTCTCGGAAATGAGAGACGGCTTGACGCCTCGGTATCACTTTGATACTTTAACAATACAATGGGATAAAATCCCATATCAGCCCCAAGAAAGTTAGACACTCTCTCTTGGGGTTATCTGTGTCACATAATGTTTGCGGAGGTTTCTTTCACCCATGAACCTATTCGCGGTGATATTCCAAAACCCTATGCCGCCTGACCTCTTTTCGTTGACCCTGTTTTTTCGCTTGTGATATACTACACAAGCTATTGAGGAGGCCCTTGATGGGAGGTCGAAAACTGGTCTTGGCCTTCCAACTGCTGGGCGTAGGCTGGTTTGTAGCCATGTGCATCGGCGGCGGAGCTGCGGGAGGATTTCTTCTCGACCGGCAGTTCGGGCTTAGTCCCGCGCTTACCTTGATTGGGCTGTTTATTGGAATAGCCATTGCGGTTATCGGAATGTACCGGATGCTGATGGCTATTCTGAGAGTGGACGACGACTAGCGGCGCTGGCGCGCTGATTGGTCGTCGGAACTAGAGATAGGGGAATCTTCTGTTGCTGCGTAACCCAAGAACGCTGTTGATATTGGCGATAGGGTTGGTAGTCTTTATAGTAGCGTTGCTCGGCGGCGCTCTGGGCGAGGCCTTCGGTTTTGGCTTTCTCGGCTCACCACTCGCCGCTATCGCCATTCCCGCAGAACCCATAGCCCCCGGATCCATCATCACCAACACGATGGTCTCGACATGGATGACGATCATCGTTCTTCTGATAATTACCCTTCTGGTCCGGCGCAAATTCACCCAAGTTCCGGGCAGACTCCAGGGCCTTGTTGAAATGGTTCTGGAGTTTTTTTTGAACCTGGCCGAAAGCATTGCCGGGCGTGAGCGCGCCCGCCGCTTCTTCCCGCTGGTTATGACCATCTTCCTGTTTATCGTTACCGCCAACTGGATCGGCATTCTGCCCGGATTCGGCACCATCGGCTGGATCGAGGACACCGAAGAGGTGGCCCATCATCACGCGGATGACGAGGGCCACGTTGACAAGGCGCACATCGAAGTGCAGACCTTCCAGGGCGAAGGCCCGGTCGCGTTCATGCTCCCAGGCTCCATAAGCGATGGCGTGACTATTGAGGAGTGGGAGGAACATCCGCAGTCCGGTAAAACCGCCGGAATCCTGATTCCATACTTCCGGGGGGCCAACACGGACATCAACATGACTCTGAGCATAGCCATTATCGCCATGGTGACGATTCACGTGTGGGGATTCAGCGCGCTCGGATTCGGACACCTGGGCAAATTCATAAATTTCAGGGAAGGGCCAATCGGCTTCTTCGTCGGAATTCTGGAAGCGATTTCAGAAATTGCCAGGCTTATCAGTTTCACTTTCCGTCTGTTCGGGAATATATTCGCGGGCGAAGTGCTGCTCGCGGCGATGATCTTTCTCATCCCGCTGGTCGGCATCATCCCGTTCCTGGGTCTGGAGCTTTTCGTAGGTCTGATTCAGGCGTTCATCTTCGCCATGCTGACGCTGGTGTTCGCTGCTGCCGCGACTACCGCTCATGGAGGCGACCATCATTAACCTGAGTTTGCAGTGAAGCCCGCAGTCCGGTCTGCGACCGGGCCTCGGCAATGGGAGTCATCACTCTTTCAACACACATAAAGGAGAAAAGGACAATGGAAGGCGATATTCTAAACATAGGGGCTGGGCTTGCTATTGGAGTTGGCGCCATTGGTCCCGGTATCGGGATAGGCATACTGGCTTCCAAGGCGATGGAAGCCCTGGGCAGGAATCCCGAGGCCGCCGGTCCCATCCAGCAGAATATGATCCTGGCCATCGCGTTCACTGAGGCCATCGCGATCTACGCTCTGGTTGTCGCGATTATCATCAAGTTCGTCTAACCGGCCCGCAAGGGCGCGACCGCTCGCCTGGATTCGGAAGAAGGTTAGAGGTGAAGGCATGGAGGCCATAGGAATCAACTTACCGGGTCTGATTACGCAGCTGATCAGTTTCGGCATCCTCGCCGGCATAGTCTTCGCCATAGTCTATATTCTGATTTACAAGCGCCGATAATCCGGCTGCTGGACGAGCGTAGGAACATCGGATCGGAAGAAGGTTAGGTGAAGGCATGGAAGCCATAGGAATTAACTTAATCGGTCTGCTTACCCAGATCGTCAGCTTCGGCGCTCTCTTTCTCGCGCTCTTGTTCCTGCTGTATAAGCCGGTCATCCGAATGCTCGACGAGCGTTCGGAGCGAATAAGGGAGAGCCTGGAAGCGTCCGAGCGGGCGCAGGCCGAGGCCGCAAGCTCCCGCGAGGAGATGCAGCAGCAGTTGGAAGCGGCGCGGACCGAGGGCCAGCAGCTTATCGCGCAGGCGCGAGAGGTAGCGGACAGGTTCCGTGAGGAAGAGCTGGCGAAAGCGCGCGAGGACATCGGCGCGGAGCGTTCCCGCGCGCAGGCTAATATCCAGCGCGAGCGCGACGCCGCCATCGAAGACCTTCGCCGTGAGTTCTCCGGTCTCGCCATCGTCGCCGCCGAGCGCGTAATAAGGCGCTCACTCGACGAATCCGACCACAATGAATTGATACAACAGGTGTTGGAAGAGGGTTCCCATGCGAACAGGCGCAATTAGCGCGAGCCTGGCGCGCCAGCTTCCACAAATAAACGTGAGCAGGTAGAGTAAATGCCCACCGCATCGGCTATAAGGTATGCCAAGGCAGTGTTTCAGTTGGCCGTTGACAGGAATGAACTGGAAAACTGGCTGGAAGACCTCACACAGCTTGCCGACTCTATAACCAACCAGGAGTTCGGCGAGATTCTGGCGGCTCCGCGTATAGCGGCCTCCCAAAAGGAGCGGATAGTGCGCGAGGCCCTCGGTTCGTCGGTTGGTCCGCTTGCGCTGAACCTCATGTTTCTGCTTGTAAGCAGAAACGCGATTCACTCGCTGCCGGAGGTCGCCGACAGGTATCAGGAGATGCTGGATGCCCACAGAGGCATAGAGCGCGCCGAGGTTGTCTCGGCGGTGCCGCTTGACGACGCCCAGCGAGACAGTGTGGCGGATATGCTTGAGCGGACTTCGGGCAAGGAGATACGGCTTTCAGCGCGAGTTGATCCCGAAATACTGGGAGGAATGGTAATTCGAGTCGGCGACAGGGTGATGGACGGCAGCGCTCGAACCCGGCTCCAGTCAATGCGCCGAGAAATCGCGCAGCGACGCTGATTTCGTCGCGGTACTAGTAACCGAAACAATCGCAAAAGCACCTTCTCCCTCGATGGGAGAGGGCCAGGGTGAGGGTGAATAGAATGGCGGTCAGAGGTCAGGACATAGCTTCGGTTATCCGGAGTCAGATCGAGAACTGGGAACAGCAGATCGAATCGGTGAACGAAGGCACCGTGATAGAGGTGGGTGACGGCGTTGCCCAGGTTCACGGGCTTTCCGGCGCGGCATATACGGAACTGCTCGAGTTCGAGGGCGGGGTCATGGGCATGGCGCTGAACCTGGAAGAGGACTCGGTTGGCGCCGTCATCATGGGTGACCCCCGGGCAGTCAAGGAAGGCTCCCGGGTTCGCAGCACCGGACGGATAGTCGAGGTGCCGGTTGGAGACAACCTTCTCACCCGCGTGGTCAATACGCTTGGCGAGCCACTGGACGGCAAGGGGCCAATAGAGTCTTCCGGTACCAGACCGGTCGAGGTGGTCGCTCCCGATGTTTCGACCCGAATGTCCGTAAATACTCCGGTCCAGACCGGAATCAAGGCGATTGACGCCATGATTCCCATAGGACGCGGTCAGCGTGAACTTATCATCGGAGACCGATCTACCGGAAAGTCCGCGATTGCCCTGGATACTATCATCAACCAGCGCGGCGGAGACCTGATCTGCATATATGTCGCGATTGGACAGAAGGCGAGCAAGGTCGCTCAGACCGTCGCTATGCTGGAACAGAACGGGGCCATGGAACACACGATTGTGGTGGCCGCCAACTCGGCCGACCCCGCTCCGTTGCAGTACCTGGCTCCATACGCGGGCTGCGCCATGGCAGAGTTCTTCATGCACCAGGGCAAGGACGCCCTTATAGTCTATGACGACCTGTCCAAGCACGCCTGGGCGTATCGTGAGATGTCGCTCCTGCTCAGGCGTCCCCCGGGACGCGAAGCCTACCCCGGCGACGTTTTCTACCTGCACAGCAGACTGCTCGAGCGGGCCGCCAAGCTGGACGACGAACACGGCGGAGGCTCGATTACCGCCCTGCCTATAATTGAGACGCAGGCGGGCGACGTCTCGGCCTATGTCCCGACCAACGTTATCTCGATAACGGACGGCCAGATATACCTCGAGACTGAGCTTTTCAACTCCGGCATCCGTCCGGCTGTGAACGCGGGCCTGTCCGTCTCGCGCGTGGGCAGTTCGGCGCAGACCAGGGCGATGAGGTCGGTCGCGGGAACGCTGAGGCTGGACCTCGCTCAGTACCGCGAACTCGTCACATTCGCCCAGTTCGGAACCGCGGACCTGGACCCCGCGACCAGGCGACAGCTTGAAAGGGGACAGCGCGCCACCGAAGTCCTGAAGCAGGGGCAGAGCGTGCCGCTCTCTATGGAGAAGCAGGTGGCGATTATGTACTCGCTGGTCAACGGCCTGCTCGACGACGTGGAGATAGCCAGGGTCATACCCTTCGAGAACGCGTTCCACAGCTACATGGACGCGAATCACCCCAGCCTTCTGGCCACTATACGGGAAGAGAGAATCATCAGCGACGAGTCCGGCGAGGCGCTGAGTGCCGCGATTCAGGACTTCAAGAACAGTGTACCGTACTAGGAGGTTGGTTTTGGCAACCATAATCAGTGTACATGGGGACTACGCAGAGGATATAGCTGCTTACTTGAGAACTCTAGAGGTGCTAGGGAACGAAAAGCGCCAACTTCGCAACGTTGGCGAGTCTCACTATATCACGGCAGATTTTGGTGAGATGATAATAACTGATGAAGGCCGTGTGGCTCCGCACAATCCGGTGATTTGGGAACAGATGGAAGTTCTCAGAGAATTCGGCGACACCTGCCAGGCGTGCGTATGCTTACGCGCGGCTCTTCGTGTGATAGCAACTGTAGGTAAAGGGGAAGCGCTTTGTGCGCTATTCCAACTAATCAAGTTACACGACTTGGATTGTTGGGGCAATCCCGATGGCGACGCTGAGGAAGTCGCTTAGACTACAGAGTAATCCGAACGCCGTCATAGCCAAACCGAAAGAACCGGATATACATCTGTCCACGCTGATTAAAGAAAGGAGGAGACATTGGCACAGAACACTTTTGAAGCCAAAGAAGTCGTACTCGGCAAGTTGTTCGACAACGATTATCTCTTCCGTATGCCGCTCTATCAACGTCCATATTCATGGACAACCGAAGAAACAGGCGAACTCCTAAACGACCTCCTGAACGCTATGGACGAAGAAAGTAACGAGCCTTACTTTCTTGGCAGTATTGTCTTAATAGCCCGTCCGAATTTGTCTGAACATGAAGTAATTGACGGTCAGCAGCGTCTAACAACACTGACGATGCTATTTTGTGCTCTACGAGAATTGAACAACGATGCGGAAAAACGCGCCAGCCTAGACAGTCGCGTTCGTGAGGCCCGGGATGTATTCGCCGGTCGTAGAGACCGCTTTCGACTATCCATCAGGAAGACAGATGAGGATTTCTTCCGCGATAATGTTCAGACGCAGGGCAAAATAGAGGATTTTATCGCTGGCGATCCTGTTCATGCACCCGACAGCCGAAAGCTTATTTTTAGCAGCATCAAATTTCTCTATGAAGAGCTAAAAAAGTTGAACCAACAAGACTGCGATGCGCTGTCTGGGTTCCTAATTGGAAATTGCTATCTGGTGGTGGTCACAGCGTATGACCGAGACTCTGCACACAGGATATTTTCCATACTTAATCATAGAGGGATGGACCTGACACCCACCGACATATTGAAATCGGATGTCATCGGTGATATTCGCGGCAGCGATGCGGAATCGTACACTCAACTGTGGGAGAGCATAGAAGATAATGTAGGTAGAGAGCAATTTAGAGAGCTGTTCGCGCATATCTTTGTGATTGAAACTGGTAACAGATTCCATAAAGAGCTCGCTAAGGCATTCAAAGATCGCATCCTGCCCGAACGCAATGGGGCCGAGTTTATGGACAAGGTTCTTACCCGGTACGCTGAGGCTTTCAATGTCGTCACTAAGTCCGCGTACGAAAGCACTGTCCATGCCGAAGATGTGAATCGAATGCTGGTACACCTCAATAGGATTGATAATGACGATTGGATTCCTCTGGCGATGGTGTTCTATGACAAATATAAGAACGACTCTGCTACACTTTTGGAGTTGCTGAAGAATTTAGATAGGCTTGCCTATGCAATGTTCATAAGTGGAGTCAGACGCGATCCCAGAATCTTGCGATACAGAGATGCTCTGAACACTGCCAAGCGTGATGATTCAGGCAGTGACGAAATTGTTGAGTGTCTCCAGCTTACTCTAATTGAAAAGACTGAAGTGGTATCTGCTTTAGACGGGCCGATTTATCGCCCGCGTCCAGTAGCGAGGTTCGCGCGCCCGCTACTGCTTAGACTTGACAGCGCGTTGGCAGACGCTAGTGTGAGTTTCGACCACAAGGTCATCACGGTTGAACATGTCTTACCGCAAACACCGGAATCTGAATCGGAGTGGGTGAAGAATTTCCCTGACGAAGACGACCGGATGGATTGGACACACCGATTGGCAAACTTAGTTCTGTTGTCGCGCAGCAAGAATGCCAGAGCACAGAACTATGATTTCGACCGAAAGAAGAAAGAATACTTCCAAAAGAACGGCGTCCCCGGTTTCCCGCTGACAACCCAAGTCGTGAATGAGACGAAATGGACGCCTGGGGTTCTGAAACGCAGGCAGAATATGTTGATTGATGCACTCAAAACCGAATGGCATCTGAATTGATGGCGACATACTGATAAGAACAGGATCCTCTAATGGCCAGCGTAAGGCAGCTTAGACGCCGAATTCGCAGTGTCGAGAACACTGCCAAGATAACCAAAGCTATGTCTATGATAGCGGCTTCCAAGATGCGCCGCGCGCAGGAAGCCGCCCTTAACGGCAGGCCGTATTCGGACGACCTGAACACGATGCTGGCCCACCTGGCGGCTCAGCCGGTCGAGGACGAAGACAACATCCACCCGCTGCTCAGAACCCGCGAGGTGAACCGGGTCGAGGTGATTGTCATTACGCCGGACAGGGGGCTGACGGGCGGCCTGAATTCCAATATAAACCGCGCGGCGGGCCAGTTTATCACGGGCTACGGCGACAACGCGCGCGTCATCGCGGTCGGAAAGAAAGGGCGAGACTTTATGGTCAGATACGGTGTGGACGTTCGCGCCGTGTTTACCGACATCAGCGACAGGCCCTCTATTCTCGACATCACGCCCGTAGCGCATCTTGCCATCGAATCATACGAGTCGGAAGAGGTTGACGCGGTCTATGTCGCGTATGCGAAATTTATAAACGTCACGCTCCAGAACGCCGTTGTGGAACAACTCCTTCCCGTGCAGCCGTCCGATCTGCGTCCACAGGATCAGGTCGGATACATATATGAGCCCGACCCCGCGGAAGTGCTTTCAAATCTGCTTCCGCGCTATATGGAGATGCAGATATTTCACGCGCTGCTGGAAGGCATTGCCAGTGAGCAGTCGGCCAGAATGGTCGCCATGAGAAACGCCACGGACAATGCGAACACCATGATAGAAGACCTGACCCTTGTGATGAACAAGGCGCGCCAGGAGTCTATTACCACAGAACTTTTGGATATTGTTGGCGGAGCGGCGGCGGTACAGGCATAGTATTTGATGGCCCGCGATACGCGGGCCGCCGAGCGATAATCGCCCTGAAACGGGAGAGTTGGAATAATATGGCAAACGGAAAAATCACCCAGGTCATCGGAACAGTCGTGGACGTGGAGTTCCCGCCCGAAAGTATGCCCTCGATTTTCAATGCGCTGGAGACCAAGATCGCCGGCGATACGCTGGTGCTCGAAGTCGAACAGCACGTGGGGAATAGCTGGGCGCGCTGCCTTGCGCTCGGACCGACCGAGGGTCTGATCCGCGGCGTTGAGGTCATGGATACCGGCGGACCCGTGTCCGTGCCTGTTGGCGATCCGACACTGGGCCGCCTGTTCAACTGTCTCGGCCAAACACTGGATAATCTCGAAGAGATAGACGGAGGAGATTCCTGGCCGATCCACCGTGAACCTCCCAGCTTTGAGGAACAGGCCACTGAGATTGAGATGCTCGAGACCGGCCTGAAGGTGATGGACCTCATAACCCCGTTCACCAGGGGCGGAAAAGTGGGCGCGTATGGCGGCGCGGGCGTTGGAAAGACAGTCGTAATCCAGGAGCTTATCCGCAACATCGGCACCGTTCACCAGGGAGTGTCCGTATTCGCCGGAGTGGGCGAGCGTTCGCGCGAGGGCAACGACCTCTGGCACGAAATGCAGGAGTCCGGCGTTCTGAGCAACACGGTGCTGGTCTTCGGCCAGATGAACGAGCCTCCGGGAATTCGTGCCCGTGTCGCGCTGACCGGCCTCACGATGGCCGAGTACTTCAAGGAAGAACGCGGCCAGGACGTTCTGATGTTCATAGACAACGTGTACCGCTACATTCTGGCGGGTATGGAAGTGTCCGCTCTGCTCGGTCGTATGCCGTCCGCAGTCGGCTACCAGCCCACGCTGGCCACCGAGATGGGCGCGCTGGAAGAGAGAATCACCTCCTCCAGAAGCGGCTCGATCACCTCTTTCCAGGCGATATACGTGCCAGCCGACGACTACACCGACCCGGGCATCGTCACGACATTCGGACACTTGGACGCCGTGGTTTCCCTTGACCGCGCTATCTCGGAGCAGGGCCTCTACCCGGCGGTTGACCCCCTGTCGAGCTTCTCCCGAATTCTCGAACCCGCGATTGTCGGGCAGGAACACTACGACGTGGCGCGCGGTGTGCAGCAGGTACTCCAGCGTTACAGCGACCTTCAGGACATTATCGCCATTCTCGGAATCGAGGAGCTTTCCGAAGAGGACAGGCTCATTGTCACCCGCGCCAGAAAGATACAGAGATTCCTTTCCCAGCCGATGTTCGTTGCCGAACAGTTCACCGGACAGGAAGGCAGATACGTGCCTATCCGGGACACGGTGCGCGGTTTCAAGGAAATTCTCGAAGGCAATTACGATGACCTTCCCGAGCAGGCATTCTATATGGTCGGCCCAATCGAAGAGGCCGTGGAGAATGCCGAGCGAATGAGAGCCGAGAACTAGACCACCGGACGAGGCTTCATTATGCCCGATATGACACTGGAAATCGTAACCGCCGAGAGAGTCGTGTACTCCGAGGACATTGACATTCTCGTGGCCCCAGGCTCGGACGGTGAATTGGGGATACTTCCCAGGCACGCCCCCCTGCTGACCACTCTGGACCCCGGCGAGATAAGGGTTTCCGTGAACGGCGAGGACACCTATATGTTTGTCAGTGGCGGTTTCCTCGAGGTGCTCGGCAATAAGGTAACTATTCTTGCCAACGCGGCAGAGCAGGCCGATGAGATTGACCTCGAACGCGCTGAAACGGCATTGCGGCGCGCCCAGGAGCGTATCGTTTCCCTTCCCGCCGACATGGACCTCGAACGCGCCCTCGCTTCCATGCGACGCTCTGCGGCCAGACTGGGTGTGGCGCGGCGACGTCGGCGGCCCAGGCGCACGGACACGCAACAGTAGCTCCCTGCCGGTATCAGGAGATTATCTCAAAACTCTACGCGGGAGCGAGCGGCGAGAATAAAGCCGCCTGGCCCTTGATGGGAGAGGGCCGGGGTGAAATTCCACCTGATGTGTACGGAGCGCCAATCGAGGCCCGTATCATTCAGTCCGGGCGACTGGCCTCAGCGCCTTTTACCTGTCCTTCATATAGAAGGTCATTGATTGCAGCGAAAGTACCGGGTCTATGTTCCGTACCACGATTCCCTCGGGAACATACGGCGCGACAGGCGCGTAGTTCAGAATGCCCTTGATGCCGTTCTGCACCAACTGGTTGATGACTGTCTGCGCCTGCGCAGACGGCACCGCGACTATGCCGATTGACACACCCATGTTGTTGACTACGTCCGCGAGTTCGGACATGGGCCGCACCTTGAACTCGCCGACACTGGTTCCCACCTGGTCGTCGGAACTGTCGAATGCCGCTACTATGGTGAATCCTTCCGGAGCAAAGCCGGTGTAGTTGATGATTGCCCTTCCCAGCCTGCCAACCCCCACCAGGCACGCGAACCAGTCCTCCGTCAGTCCCAGAATATCGCGGAGTTCTTCCAGAAGAACCCGCAAGCAGTAGCCGCGCCCCTGCTTTCCAAACTTGCCAAAATAGCTCAAGTCCTTCCTTATCTGTGCGGGAGTCATGTGAAGCCGTTCGCCTATCTGCTGGGAACTAACTACTTCGACTCCCTCTCGCTGAAGCTGGATCAACGCCCTTATATATAAGGGCAGTCGCAATACTACAACTTCTGGGACTTCCCCTGATTGCATCGAATTCCTCTTACATTGGTTTGGCAAAGTATATATTCTTGAACGTCAATTGTGAATAGTGTAACAAAATGTTCACATTTGACGTGGAATCTGCCTATGGCCCCACCCCGTATTCTCGGATGCTTCGGAAAAACCGCGCCAGAAGGCTGTGGGACGGGCCGCAAGGGGTCAGGGTTACGCCCAGGAGGAAAGACCCTGCGAAGAGATTGCCCCAATTGACACCCGCACCGGCTTGGCTTATTCTCAGCAAGGTTCAAACTGGACTGCCTGCGCGAAACAAGCCTTCCACCACTCACACTTGGCGCGGAGGCTTGCGAGCTATCACACATCATTCACTCGGAGGTAAACACACATGGCAAATCGGGTTAAAGGGGTCATAGCGGGTTCCAAAGAGGAGCCGGTCACCATCGAGACCGTTATCGTGCCGGATCCGGGCCCGGGCGAAGCCCTTATCAGGGTACAGGCGTGCGGTGTCTGCCACACGGACTTGCACTATCGCGAAGGCGCCATCAACGATGAGTTTCCGTTCCTGCTGGGACATGAGGCTTCGGGCGTGGTGGAAAAAGTCGGTGACGGCGTATCCAACGTGCAGCCGGGCGACTTCGTAGTCATAGCCTGGCGCGCGCCATGTGGAAACTGCCGCTCCTGTCTCAGGGGACGCCCCTGGTACTGCTTCGACAGCATGAACGCCGCCCAGTCCATGACACTGGAAGACGGCTCTCCCCTTTCCCCCGCGCTCGGCATAGGCGCGTTCACCGAACTGACCCTGGTTCACGCCGGACAGGCCGTCAAGGTTGACCCGCAGGTCTCGTCCGCCGCCGCCGGACTCATCGGGTGCGGCGTAATGGCGGGGCTTGGAGCCGCTATAAACACGGGCGGCGTTACCCGCGGCGATTCAGTAGCCGTATTCGGATGCGGCGGGGTTGGAGACGCGGCTATCGCAGGGTCTCAACTCGCGGGCGCGCATACCATCATTGCGGTTGACATTGACGACCGCAAACTGGAGTGGGCGAAAGACTTCGGCGCGACCCACACCATCAACTCCACCCAGACCGACCCGGTGGACAAGATACGCGAGATTACCGACGGCAACGGTGTCAACGTGGCTATCGAAGCAGTGGGAAATCCGGTCACCTACGAGCAGGCATTCTTCGCCCGCGATCTCGCCGGAACGGTCGTGCTAGTCGGAGTGCCCAGCCCAGACATGAAGATCGAACTTCCAATGCTGGAGGTGTTCGGCAGGGGCGGCTCGCTGAAGTCGTCATGGTACGGCGACTGCCTGCCCAGCAGGGACTTCCCCATGTTCATAGACCTGCATCTCCAGGGCAGGCTGGACCTGGACAAGTTCGTGTCCGAGACCATTGCGCTCGACGACGTCGAGGAAGCCTTTCACAAGATGGAGCGCGGCGAGGTTCTGCGGTCCGTGGTGATAATGTAAATCGCCCGGCTCAGCCCGAGTATCCTGCATACAGCTTGCTCTCCGACAGGTCAACCACCCGGTACGGCAGTCCGCTTTCCTTTGCGGCGGACTTGCCCTCTCGCGTCACCAGCAGTGTCCCGCCCGATCCGACCGACCTGCCATAGTGCATTGTCAGCGAACCGGCGACGAAGCTCATCACGGGCTCATTCCTCTGCGGGTCCAGGACAGTAATGTCTCCGTCGGCGCCCGGCGTGAAGTGCCCCTTGTCCCACAGTCCCATCATCCGCGCGGGAGCCCAGGACAGTTTTTCAGCCATCTCCAGCGGAGTCAGCGCGCCGAACTCGACAAGCGCCATCGTGGTCTGGATTGCTACGTTTCTCGGGTGCGAGCCGCCGTCCGTGCTGACCGCGTTCACGATGAAATCGCCAGCCGCGTTTCTCGCGGAACTGAGCGTAAAAGCCGAGGACGCCAGATTCACCGGGAAGCTCATCCCGACATTGCTCCGAGCCCGCTCGAAAAGATTCAGCGCCTCCTGGCGTTGCGCGTAGTAGATCTGTCCGCCCTTCTGCGCCACCACTGAGCCGTACCCATCCATAATCGCCCGGCGCATACCCTGGTAGGTAGTATCGTAGCCGCGCAGGCGCAGGCAATTGCGCGGCACGTCGGCTATCACGTTGCCGTCGTCGTCGCACAGTCCGGTCGTCCCATTCTGGACCGCGTGATACGCCTCCGAGTTCAGCTGCTCCGACATGCCGTCCAGGATGTCCAGCGCCTCGTCACATTCGTCAGCGGCGTCTTCGATAACGCCGCGGCAGTAGCTGTTGACGTGGCAGACGTGCAGCCTGCCGTTTCCGACCAGTTCAGGCACTTCTCTCAATCCGTCAAGCTGGCTTCCCGACTCGGTAGTGCCTAGATGAAACGCGATGTAAGCCCGCTGGGAGTTGCACTCCGCAATGACTCGCGCCGAGTCCTCCGGGGTGAACGGGTGGTAGCCTCCGAGAATCTTGATGCCGTAGCAGCCCTGTCTCAGGGCGGAGGTGACCGTGTCTCGCAAGTCCGGCGCAGAAAGCCGACCGACCGGAATCGTCAGACCCGGAATGAGCGCGAAGTTCCCCGCGACGTTCAGACCCGCGCCGCGCCGCTTTATGCCGTCTATGAGAGTAGGCCCGGTGCCACCCATGTCCATTACCGTCGTCGTGCCTGCGCGCGCCAGCATACCGTATCCGAGCGCCGGGTCCCAATTTCGTGAAAGTCCGGCCACGTGCGCGTGGGTGTCTATCTGGCCGGGCATAACCCACAGCCCGGATACGTCTATAACGTCCTCCGCCCTCGTCGGATCAAGCTCCGCCTCGACACGCTCGATCCTCCCATCCTTGAGACCAACGTCACGAGTGCCCTCGAATCCGTTCTTTGGATCGAGTACAACGCCGCCGCTGAGTATAAGGTCGTAGGTCGCCATTTCTCCGATCAACTGCCCATTGGGATTTCCCACGCTCATGGCGCGAACTGGTATATAGTACACTATGTTCGATACCATCACAGGAGCGTAAAATATGAAACTAGGAGCAGTATTTCCACAGACCGAAATCGGCAGCGATCCGGGCGCGGTGCGAGAGTACGCCCAGGCCGCCGAGAGTATGGGATACAACCACATTCTCGCCTTCGACCATGTTCTGGGCGCCAACGCAGGGTCAAGACCCGGATGGAGCGGCGCGTACCGGCACACGGACGCTTTTCACGAGCCGTTCGTGCTCTTCGGATACCTCGCCGCCGTAACGAGTAGCGTGGAACTCGTCACCGGCGTGATCATCCTGCCCCAGCGACAGACCGCGCTGGTCGCCAAGCAGACCGCCGCGGTGGACGTGCTCAGCCGGGGTCGGCTCAGGCTCGGCATCGGCATCGGCTGGAACGCCGTGGAATACGAAGCGCTGGGCGAGAATTTCCACAACCGGGGCCGAAGGTCGGAGGAGCAGATAGACCTCATGCGCAAGCTGTGGACCAACGACCTCATCACATACGAAGGTCGCTGGCACAAGATAACCGACGCCGGCCTGAATCCGCTGCCCGTTCAGCAGCCAATACCCGTCTGGTTCGGCGGGGCGGCCCCGCAGACCATCCGACGGGTGGCGACGATGGGCGACGGCTGGTTTCCGCTGTTCAGGCCCGACGACCGCGGCAGGGAGCTTATCGAGAGCATGAGAGAGCAGGCGGCGGACGCCGGGCGCGGGCCGGACGACATCGGCGTCGAAAGCTGGGTTTCCATCCGAGACTCATCCGAAGACGACTGGAAGCGAACAGCCGAGGCATGGCGCGAACTTGGGGCCACTCACATATCCGTCAACACCATGAACGCCGGACTCGAATCTCCGCAGGCCCATATAGAGGCCATACAGAGATTCAAGGAAGTAATCGAGTAGATAGCGAGGGCGAATATCTTTCGCGGGCGTGGGAAATTTTCCTGTCAAGGCAATCTCGACGTCCAGCAGATATTCGCTCCTGATTCCCAATGGGCGAGCGCGATTCAGGATGTATGATTATATGTCCCGAAGATGAGTGAAGTTCACTGCGGTATCCTGCCCTTTTTGCAGAGCCGCCAAATACAAGTCCAGGTCCACAGTTATTAGCGGAGTTTCTTCCGTTACAACCTCTAAGAGCGCTGAATCCGTGAGTCCAAGTCGGTTAAACTCGCTTCTGGATGACGCGACTACGCTTTCAACTACTACCTCTTCGCTATGCAGGATGATGAACCTGAGCCTGTCGAAGAAGCGAGAACGCTCAGGGTCTGAATGTTGAGCGAGCAGGTTGGATGTTTCGGTAAGCGTATTTGGCGTTACTAATACGCGCTCAACCTGGCCAAGCACATCAAGCAAGATGTCGTAATCTTCCACCGAGTATTCGCGTAGTCGGCGATGCTTGGCGATTAAATCGCGACTTGTGCTGCCTACTACAAACAACACGAACAGATTCGCGTCAATGAAGTACCCTGATGGAGGCATCGTGATTACTTGGAAGCGCCCAGCAGACGATCAATGAGAGACACCACCGCGCCATCATCGTCATTGATGCGAACCACTTTATAAGAGCGTGCCGGGCGCCCGTCTCCACTCAGCGTGGCAACCAGAGCGTTTTTCTGGTCCCAGGGCCGCGAAAAACCTAAGGTTATCTTCCATGTGCTAGAAAGTTCATCGAACTCAACCTCTTCAAGGCCGACATTGGTTATCCCTTCGTCGGCGAAGAGGTCTATGAGATAATCTTTGGCTGTCCGCGCGGCTTTCTTCACGTCCATTGGAGTATTGCCTGTCCCAAGATAGCGCAGATTACAGCGCCATGAATATACGACCCCGGCTAACAATGTCTGAGTTTGCAGCCCACTACCCGTCAGTCTTCGGATTCTACCAGCACTCTCCGGTCCTGTAACGGGATGTCGGCACAAATTTCCACTGGCAGCGAATCGTAGGTTTCGAGCAGTTTTTCTACCAGTTCATGCGACCCCCAGAGCCGTATCTCGAAGAATGAGCGTTCGTTCTCTTTTCGTACCACACTGGTGAAGTCTGCAAGACTGACCAGCAGCCCATACTGCGCTCCAAAACCACGTATATTCCCCTGCAACCGATTGTAGTCCGGCAATCCCACCGGAACGACGCCCGACTTGACCTGCACGCATAGTCTGGGTTCGCCAAAGCCCATCTCACCCATGCCCGCTACAACGTCAATGCCGCCATCCGGGCCCACCCTTGTCTGAACTGCATGGTAACCGGACGCTCTCAGGATTTCTGCGACAAGATACTCCAACCGCGTTCCAAAGAATTTTTGCCTGATCCGCTGGACGATGCGGTCTTCGATCTGCTCGTCCAGATCACTTTCAGGTGTATCCTCGTCAGGAACAATGAGTTCCTCTTCCAGCTCAATTAACAACTCCCCGGCAAGGTGAGCATTGACGACTCGTTCGATGCGCTGTTCGGCGTTTTCTGCCCTGACCCGGTAGATTGTCGCCAAACCTCCCAGAGATAATAGTAAGTCTTGATCGAACATTCCTCTAGGTATGTCGGTGGTCTGCCACTCAACACTTCGAGTATGACAGCCCGCGCCCGTTATTAGGTCTGGCAGGTCGGGACGGAAACAGTAGGCGCCGGCAATTCTGCCAACCGCTATTACACGAGAACTCTTTCGTGGCAGTATCACCATATCGCCACTCTGAATCTCGTTGGCGAATCTCCAGAGTTGTGACCCTGCACTCGAAACCCTTTGGTTGCTCAAATCCTGATAGCGTGGTTCATCGCGCAGACGATCCAGCAATTGATTCCTGTCAGAGAAGTCCGCAACGCTCTGCCGAAAACCAAATCCGATTACCGCTTTGCCTTCCTGCAAAGCGAATTCCTCAAATTCCCCTGACCTCCCGGCCCTGACAACCCAGACACATTCATTCCGATCCCTCTCCCAATTTGCCCCTGTATAGCGCGAAACCCGTTTCAGCGTTAGTCCGCGGCAACAGGCGCCGGTGTGCTGTCGAAAAGGTCGGAAACCTGGTCTTCCTCGATGGTCTCGTTCTCTATCAGGTACTTGGAGATGTGGTCGAGCTTGGCCTTGTTCTCTTTCAGAATTCGCATTGCGGTCCCGTATGCGTTCTCGATAAGAGAATGAACCTCATCGTCAATCTGCTCCGCCACGTTGTCCGAATAGTCCCGCTGCTCCGATATTTCACGGCCCAGGAACACCATCTCCTCACGCTTGCCGAATGTGCGCGGGCCAAGTTTCTTGCTCATCCCGAACCGCGTTATCATCTGGCGCGCAATGCTTGTGGCCTGCTCGAGGTCGTTGCTGGCCCCCGTCGTGAACTGGCTGAATACAAGTTCCTCAGCGGCCCTGCCTCCCATCGCCATCGCCAGCCGAGCCTCGAGCTGGTTCCTGGTTACGAGGGTGCGGTCTTCTTCAGGAACGGTCTTGGTAAATCCACCCGTTTGTCCGCGTGCGATTATGCTGACCTTGGCGACCGGATCCGCATTGGGTAGAAGATGGGCCACCAGCGCATGACCAGCCTCGTGATACGCCGTCATCTCCTTCTCTCTCTCGCTTATCACTCGACTCCGACGCGCAGGCCCAGCTATTATCCTGTCTATCGCCTCGGCAAACTCCGAATTCCCTATCATCTTCTTTGCCCGGCGCGCTGCCAGTATTGCAGACTCGTTCACCAGGTTCGCAAGGTCCGCTCCGCTGAATCCAACAGTCTGACGAGCCACTCGCTCAAGGTCAGCCTCCTCCTCCAACGGCTTGCCCTTGGAGTGAACGTCCAGTATCTGCCTCCTGCCACGAAGGTCGGGATTGTCCAGCACCACACGCCGGTCGAAACGTCCAGGACGCAGCAGCGCCGGGTCCAGTATGTCGGGACGATTCGTCGCGGCCAGCACTATCACGTTCGTGCTGGTGTCGAATCCATCCATCTCCACAAGTATCTGGTTCAGCGTCTGCTCCCGCTCGTCGTGGCCTCCCCCAAGTCCGGCTCCCCTGTGCCTGCCCACAGCGTCTATCTCGTCCACGAACACGATGCACGGAGAGTTGCGCTTCGCCTGGTCGAACAGGTCGCGAACACGGCTCGCTCCAACTCCTACGAACATCTCCACAAATTCTGAACCCGATATGTTGAAGAACGGCACTCCCGCCTCTCCGGCAACCGCCCGAGCCAGCAGCGTCTTCCCGGTTCCGGGAGGCCCCACCAGCAGCACCCCCTTCGGTATCTTGGCCCCAAGGGCCAGAAACCTCTCGGGATACTTCAGAAACTCCACCACCTCCTGGAGTTCCTCCTTCGCCTCTTCCACACCGGCCACGTCCGAAAAACTGACCTGCGGACTGTTGCCCATGAACATTCGGGCCTTGCTTCGTCCGAAGCTGAACGTCTGGCTGGAGTTTCCCTGCGCCTGCCGCATCATGAACAGAAGAACCGCTCCGAAGAAGATGAGCGGGAGGAAGTTGAACAGCAGACCGAAGATGGAGGAGAGTCCGCCCGAGCCTCTGACCGTTACATTGACGCGGCTGGGGTCAACCTGCGCTTCTCTGAGTATCTCCACTACCGAGGAACCGGACTCTTTTCTGGACTCGAAGGTCTCACCCGAAAGGGTGGTTACCGACAGGGAGTCTCCCTTGACCTCGATGCTCTCTACCTGTCCACGGCTGGCCATCGTGATGACCTCGCTGATGTCCAAATCCTCAGAGCCGCCAACGGAGCCGGAGAGCAGTGTGAATACAGCCGCAGTGACACCCGCAATGATTAGCAAGTATATTAAGGTTTTGCGCATATCACCCCCATCTCTCTCATATAACTCAGCAAAACCGTTGTAAACAAGCCGGAAGTGGACTGCCCAAATCAGCCTCAACGCAATTGCGTGGGTCAATATGCAACAGTCATAGTATAGCAGATACTATCTAACTGCATGACACCCGATTTGTCGGGGTCTTCGCCTGAATTCACGATTCGCAATTCCACATTCCAATCGCTGTGAGTTATGATTACTGCATACTCTTGGCAGGGGCGTCTGCCCACGCTCTTGCAACAACTCAATACGAAGAAAATTATCAACTGAGCCTTGGAGGATTCCGTGTCACAGGAACAAACACCGCGTCGGACGCCCCTGTACGACACTCACGCGCGGCTTGCCGCCCGCTTCGTGCCGTTCGCGGGCTGGGATATGCCCGTCCGCTACGACAGCATCATCCAGGAAGCCAAAGCCGTCCGCACCAACGCCGGACTGTTCGACGTATCCCACATGGGCCGCGTCGAGTTCGACGGGCCGGGAGCCGCCGCCCTGCTCGATTCCGTCCTTAGCGTCAACGTCCGGCGTATGCGCCCCGGACGCGCCCACTACAACGTCATCTGCGACCGGAATGGCGGCATCATTGACGATTGCATCGTTTACAGACTTGCCGAGCGGCGGTTTCTGCTGATTCCGAACGCATCCAACACCGACGCCGTTCTGGAATGGATCGAAAGCCTGCGACCCGGCCACGAAGAGGTAACGATCACCAACGTCACTACAGACATAGCCATGATAGCCTGCCAGGGGCCGAACGCCCGCGCTATGGTCGCCAGTCTTGCCGACACCGACATTTCAAAGATACGCCCTTTCCGCGCACGGACAACGACTCTCAACGGCGTCGAGACATTCCTCGCCCGCACAGGATATACCGGAGAAGACGGTTTCGAGATAATGCTTCCGAGCGCGGACGCCCCCGCTCTCTGGGACTCGCTAATGGAGTTGGGCGCCTCCGCCTGCGGGCTGGGGTCGAGAGACGTTCTCAGACTTGAGGCGGGACTGCTGCTGCACGGCAACGACATGGACACGTCCACCAACCCCTACGAAGCGGGACTGGACAAATTCGTTGATCCCGACAGGGAAGGATACGCCGCCGCCGAAGCCCTGCGTGCCGTCAGAGACGGGGGCGTATCCCGGAAAATAGCCGCATTCACGATGACCCAGAGGGGTATAGCCCGCCCCGGATACTCTATAATAGACGGCGAAAACCGCATCGGCCACGTCACTTCCGGCGGCCCGTCGCCTACCCTTGACACCAACATAGGCTTGGGCTATCTTCCCATCGCGTACTCTGCGCCGGGAACCCGAATCTCCATAGAAATACGGGGCCGCCCGGTCGAGGCAGAAATTACAACCCTTCCCTTCTATCACAGGAGCAGGAGCGCATGAACCCCGAAAATCTCAAATACTCAGAAGAGCACGAATGGCTCAGAATGGACGGCGACACAGCCGTCATCGGCATAACCCACTTCGCTCAGGATAGTCTCGGCGACGTTGTATTCGTGGAACTTCCCGAGGTCGGGTCTGATGTAGAACAGTTCGAGAAGATGGGCGAGATAGAGTCGGTCAAAGCCGTCTCCGACCTCTTCTGCCCCGTCGGTGGAAAGGTGGTAGAGGTAAACGACAGCCTCACCGACAGTCCCGAACTTGTGAACGACAGCCCATACGAGGACGGCTGGATGCTGAAGGTGGAAGTCGCCGATAGCTCGGATATTGACCGCCTGATGAGCGCATCCGAATACGACGCCCTCATCGAATCTGAGAGCTAGCGCTATTTCCACATGAATATGCCAAACACCGACCATTTTCCGTCATTCCCGCGCCCCTACCGTCATTCCCGCGAAAGCGGGAATCCAGGCAGGCTGGGATATGGCAGAAACATATGGATGCTCTACTAGGAAAACAATATGTCCTCAGACTTCCAATCTCCATACGTCCCCAACACCGACCCCGACAGGCGCAGTATGCTGGACGCCATCGGTGTGGACTCGGTAGCGGAGCTTTTCGACGACGTTCCCGATAACTATCTCAATTCCGACTTGGACATACCCGCCGCCCGGGACGAATTGGAGCTTGGCCGCTACGCTCGCGAACTTGCCGCTATGAACCGCGTTCCGGGCGACTACGCCTGCTTCCTCGGTGCCGGGTCATACAGGCATCACATCCCCGCCGTTGTGCGCCAGATAACCGGGCGCAGCGAGTACATGACCGCCTACACCCCATACCAGCCCGAGGTGTCCCAGGGAACCCTCCAGACAGCGTTCGAGTTCCAGACCCTTGTCTCACAGCTGACCGGCATGGACGTCGCCAACCTCGGTATGTACGACGGCTCGACCTCCATGGCCGAGGCCGCGCTCATGGCCGCCAGAATCACCAGGCGCGACCGCGTGGCCGTCATGGATTCCGTATCGCCTCTTTATCGTGAGGTTCTCTACACCTACGTCCAGGCCCCGGGTCTTGGGATAGACGTAATCGGCGCGTCGGATACGCGGATAGGAGAACCCGCCTGCCTGATAGTCCAGCAGCCCAATTTCTTCGGATACATGGAAGATATGGAAAGGCTGGTCGAACTCGCACACTCCAGCGGCGCATTGCTCATTGTCAGCGCAGACCCCGTATCTCTCGGAATGTTGAGGCCCCCGGGAGAATACGGAGCCGACATTGTGGTGGGAGAGGGACAGGCGCTCGGAGTCCCGCCCACCTTCGGCGGCCCATACGTTGGCCTCTTTGCCTGCAAGCGCGACTACATCCGCCAGATGCCCGGCCGGATAGTCGGCAAAACAGTGGACACCCGCGGCAGAGAAGCATACGTCCTCACCCTCCAGACACGCGAACAGCACATCAGGCGCGAGCGCGCCACCTCCAATATATGCACCGCCGTCGCGCTCATAGCCCTCATGTCCACGGTGTACATGGCCTCGTTCGGCAAACAGGGCCTCAAACGCATCTCCGAACTTTGCTACCACAAATCCCACTACGCCGCCCGGCTCATATCCGAAATCCCGGGCTACTCGCTTCCCGTTCAGGGAGCCTTCTTCCAGGAATTCGTCATCACCTGCCCCGCTCCGCCCTCTGAGATAAACCAAAAGCTGCTCGAACACAAAATCATAGGCGGCCTGGACATAAGTGACCAGACGCCAAACGGAATGCTCGTCTGCGTAACCGAAATGAACAGCCGCCAGGAAATCGAAAACCTGGCCTCCGCGCTGGCAAAGGTGGGTGCATAGTGACAACCCTGCTCGAAAGATTCGACCTCGACCGCAGAAACCTCCTCATGGACCGTAGCAGGCCGGGCAGAGTAGGCACCACCCTTCCGGCGCTCGACGTGCCGCTCTCCGACCTGCCCGACCGCGCCCTGCTGAGGGACTCGCTCGAAATGCCCGAGGTGTCCGAAGGAGAAATAGTCCGCTACTTCTCACAGATTAGCCAGTTCAACTTCTCCATAGACCACAACTTCTACCCGCTCGGCAGCTGTACGATGAAGTACAACCCCAAGCTGAACGACGAGATTGCGTCGCTTCCCGGATTCGCTCAGATACATCCGATGCAGACTGCGGAAACGTCCCAAGGCGCGATAAAGCTGCTGTGGGAACTCCAGGAATATCTGAACGAGATAACCGGAATGGACGCCTGCTCCCTAGCCCCGATGGCCGGAGCGGACGGCGAACTTGCCGGAATGCTCATGGCGAGAGCCTACCTGCTCGATAGAGGCGAGACGCAGCGCAAGAACGTACTCATTCCCGACTCCGCGCACGGCACCAATCCCGCGTCCGCGGCCATGGCGGGCTTCGACGTGGTAACCCTGCCCTCCGACGCGAACGGCAACACCGACCTCGACGCCCTCAGAAGCTCCGTGAACGAAGAACTCGCTGGGCTTATGATAACTCTACCGAGCACACTCGGCCTCTTCGACACCAACATCCTGGAAGTTACCAGGATAGTCAGAGACGCGGGCGGCATCGTTTACGGAGACGGCGCCAACCTGAATGCCATTGTCGGGCGCGTCAAGTTCGGAGACCTCGGCTTCGACGTCATGCACTCCAACCTGCACAAGACGTTCACCCAGCCGCACGGCGGCGGCGGCCCGGGAGCCGGCCCCGTTATAGCGGGTCCCAGGCTCATAGACTATCTCCCGACCCCCGTAGCCGCGCGCGCGGGCAGTGGTGAGCAAGCGACCTTCTCGCTCGAAAGGCCTTCCAGGAGCATCGGACGAATGGGCGCGTTCCACGGCAACTTCGGCGCACTCGTCAGGGCGTGGGCATATATCTCGACCCTGGGCAAAGAGGGCATACCGCAGATAAGCGAGGACGCCGTAATCAACGCCAACTACATACTCAGCCAACTCCGCGGCATTTACGACCTGCCATACGACCGCACGTGTATGCACGAGGTCGTATTCTCCGCGACAAACCTGAAACGCCGGAACGGAGTCCGCGCGCTGGACGTCGCCAAGCGGTTGATAGACTACGGCATACACCCGCCCACCATGTACTTCCCGCTCATCGTGGACGAGGCGCTTATGGTCGAGCCGACCGAGACCGAATCCAAAGAGACACTCGACTACTTCATCGAGGTTATGAAGGCAAAGAGGCGGCGGAAGACCCCGACCTGCTTCACAACGCGCCTCACAACACGCCCAACACCCGGCTCGACGAGGCCCGCGCCGCCCGCCGACCGGAACTCAAGTGGACACCAAAGTAAGCCAATCCCAACTCACGGAGAATTACCATGTCAGAAGTAGGCCAGATGGCCCCGGACTTTACCCTTCCCGCCCACAACGGCGGCCCAGTCACACTCAGCAGTTTCAGGGGACAGAAGAACGTCATCCTGTCCTTCCATATCTTCTCTTTCACCGGCGGTTGAACGCACCAGGTCTCCTCGATGCGTATTCACAACGCATCGTTCGAGGAGAATAATGCCCAGGTACTGGGTATAAGCTGCGACTCCCGACCGACCCAGGTGGCCTTCTCGTCATCGCTCGGCTCCATTCCCTACCCGCTGCTGGCCGACTACTGGCCGCACGGCGCGGTCTGTGACAGCTTCGGAATCTTCAACGAAAATCTCGGAGCGCCTATCAGGAGCGTAATAATCATAGACAAAGAGGGTATCATCAGGTTCAAGCAGGCCTACGCCGCCGCGGGCGACGTTGACCCGCGCGACATACTCGCCGAGGTGCAGAAGCTATCGTAGCGCGAACGAAAGCGAGGCGATTCAAGCGCGCCGCGCAGGTCAGAATCAATATATACGGCAGTCTGTCGTGTTAATGAATCACCTGGCCCACGCCCACACGAGCGTGGGTCGGGTGACCTTCGCTATCATTGGCCTAACCACCTATGGTATGACACTATTGTAAGTGTCACAAGCGACTCTTACAGAGCGGGGACTGGATAGAACATGACTCTGAGCAGACGCGGCCCCTTCAGAGAGGGTGAGTACATTCAGCTTATAGACCGCCGTGGTCGAAGCTATCTGGTTCATATCACGCAGACCAACCTGTTCGAGTCCCACATCGGCAACTATAAGGCCGCCGACCTCATCGGCCAGTCCGAAGGATCGTGGATAACGACCAGCAGGGGCCACCGTCTCATGGCGATCAGGCCCATGCTGTCCGACCTGACGCTGCGTATGCCCCGGATAGCAACGGTCATGTATCCCAAAGACCTCGGCGCCATGCTCATATACGCCGACATATTCCCGGGCGCGCGGGTGCTGGAGGCCGGAGCAGGTTCGGGCGCGCTTACAATGACCCTGCTGAGAGCCGTCGGAAACAGCGGGCGCGTCTATACCTACGACCTGCGACAGGACATGATAGACCAGGCCCAGGCCAACATAGCGCGCTACTTCGATAACTGGGACAATCTCGAAATCAAGATAGGCGACGTGTACGAAGGCTTCGAGGAAGACGACCTCGACAGGGTGATTCTCGACCTGCCCGAACCCTGGCACGTCGTCCCGCACGCATCGGAGCGGCTGGCGCCGGGCGGCCTCTTCTTCGGATTTGTGCCCACAGTCCCGCAGGTCGAAGAACTGGTCAGAACGCTCCGTGCCCAGCGAACCTTCAGCATGATAGAGACGATGGAAATAATGATGCGGCAGTGGAACGTCAGCGGTCGGAGCGTCAGGCCGTCCCACAGGATGATAGGCCATACCGGATTCATAATCACCGCGCGCAAAACGTCGCCCCGGCTCCCAGCCGACTCACCTGATAATCCCGGTGAGCCGGAGTAACCCCAATCAACTAGACATTCGGCTCCGAAGGCCGCAGGCGGTCCAGGTCAAAGCTCGTTCCGGTATGTATGCGGTCCGGCTCAGCGTAGAGATGATTCTCGGTCATCAGCGGCGTCCGCAGTCCGTCGCGGTATCCCGGCGTGGGCAGCAGCTCGGAAGAGCGCCCGATTCCCGTGTTCTTCTCCTGCGCCAGAACCCTGAACCTCCCAAGCCCGTCCGGCTTCACAAGCTCGCTCATCGCCCGCAGATTCGCCATCTTGACCGGACCCTCCACATCCCGCTCTCTCAGTGACCTGACCAGGCCGTCGAATCCGAGCGACCTTAGAAATTCCGCCTGCGTCGTCAGGAACACCGGCCTCAGACCGGCCTTTCGCCCTTCGTCAATGAGAGCGGAAAAGTCCACGTGGGCGGTCATGTCCTGCCTACCTATGCGCTGATACGGGTTGCTTCCGTCAACGTGTTTGTAATACGTCTGAAATGTGCCATGCGCCCGCCCGCCCGAGTACAGTTCGCCCGCTTCATACCCGTAGTCAATCGTCAGTACGTAGCCCCTGCCGAGAGCGGAGGCCGCGTCTTCCATCCAGCGGCCCAGTGCCAGGTTCACCTCACCCCGAAATCCGTCGGGGAGTTCACGCGGAAGACCTGACAGTCTGTCGGCTATACCTGCAGTCGAAGGCGCGCCGAACTTCTCGCAAAAGCCGCCATCCGACCCCAGGGTTACATATAGTTCCTGCGCGCGTCCGCCCGTGATGCGAAACCTGTGCACCGGAAAGGCGTCGAACAGTTCGTTGGACAAGATGCACCCGGTGATTCCGGTCAAGGGCATTCCCGCAGACCGCAGCCGAGAAACCCGACCGCCTGACCCGCCGGACACGGTGAGCGATGCCCGGTCAACCGCCACGTAGCGCAGCGAGTGTGAGAATTCATCCATGTATGCGTCCGCGAACGACAGGATAGCGGCGGAAAGCAGGCCGTTGCCCGCTCCGGGCTCTACCACCCAGAACGGCGACGGTCTGCCCAGAGCGTCCCACATAACTTCTATCTGAACGGCCAGAAGTGCGCCAAATGCGGGGTGGAGAACCGGGCTTGTGAAGTAGTCTCCCCGCGCTCCGATGCGTGAGCTTTCGGAATAGTAGCCTTCGGGGTGATAGAGAGCCACTTCCATGAACTCGGCGAACGAGACAGTGCCCTTCCGCGAGATTCGACTTCGGATCTCCCGCTCGGCCCCGCTCATGCCGATGGACTCCGAGCGGCCATCTTCTTGCCAGGACGCTTTCACAGAAAACTCCGAAAAGAGAAGGGGGTATCAATCAACATGATACCCCCTTAAAAGGCTTGTTTAGGCAGATACCCGATCAAGGGTATCACGTACCGGAGTTGGCTTTCTTTCTCTGAGCCGCTGCTGCTGCCGCCCTTCGCCTGCCGCCGTCCCTGTCCCATCCCGAACCCTGTATCGAGTTCTTGAATTCCTGGGTCAGACCGCAGATTTTACACGTACCCATGCTTGTCGGGCCGTTGGGCCGGCCTATCATCCAGTGGTGAATACAATCCGAGTCCGTTACTATCTCTTCGCTCAATTACGAACCTTCTTCCCTTACAGTATCGGGTTAACCTCTCTCTTCGATTGGAACGTACTCCACGTCCATCGGGCCTGTGTAAAGAAGCCTGGGCCGCAGGAGAATGTTGTTGTCGAACTGTTCCACGACCTGAGCCGTCCAACCCGGAACACGGCCCATCGCGAAGATGGAGATGAACAGGTCATCAGGAATGTCCAGCAGGTAGTAGATAGCGCCGGAGAAGAAGTCAACGTTCTGATATATTCCGCGTCGGCGGTACGGCTCCATCACCTCGATAACCGACTGGAGGATTTGGAACCACTTCGGTTCGCCCTTGCGCTCGCCCAGGTCCCGCGCGTCTTCCTGAAGGTGTACAGACCTTGGATCGAGAGCCTTATAGACCCTGTGGCCAAAGCCCATTATCCTGCCGCCCGACTGGAGCCTCTCGCGGACGTAGGTCTCAGCGTTTTCCTCGGTGCCTATTTCCTGGGTCATCTTCATGACCTCTTCAGCTGCTCCGCCGTGCGAGGGGCCTTTCAACACCGAGATTCCGGTTGTTATCGCGCAGTGCAGGTCGGCCTGCGTGGAGGCCGCGACGCGAGCGCCGAAAGCCGAGGCGTTTATGCCATGCTCCGCGTGAAGAACGAAGTCCTTGTCTATCAGAGCGGCGTCATCGTCCGATGGCTTTTCTCCGAACAGCATATACAGGAAATTGGTGGCGTGGTTAAGTTCGGGGTCGGGGTCCAGGGCCTCTTTGCCGTCCCTGATGCGGGCGTGAGCCGCGACAATTGTCGGGGCTTGGGCGGTGAGCCGAACACCCTTGCGAACGGTGGCCTCGGCGGAATTGTCTTCAGTGTCGGGGTCATACGCGGAAAGGGCTGAAACGGCCGTTCGCAGTACGTCCATGGGGTGGGAGTTGCGGGTCAGTCTGATAATGTCGAGTATCTCGGCGGGCAGTGCGCGGGAGCTTTTCAGACTAGCGTCGAAGGCGTCCAATTGAGCCTGTGTGGGCAAATGGCCATTCATCACCAGATAGGCCGTTTCCTCGAAAGTGGAATTTTCGGCAAGCTCGTGGATGTTATATCCCCGATACAACAGTTTCCCCACATCTCCGTCAATGAAGCTGGACGTAGTCCTGTCTATGTACACTTCCCGAAGGCCGCGGTGAAGCTGCACCTTCCTTTCCGTCATATTATCCTCCCAGACTAAGCGCAGCATCGTAAAAAGGCTGATTTTGGTCAGGCCAGGCTGCTTTACAGGGGTATTAACAATCGTCCACGGCGCTGAGACTAAAGGGTAGCGCTCTGCCCCATGAGACTGCCAAATTTTAGCATTGGGCCAATATAAAATCAAGATGCCGATACAGACGGCAGGGTCTTTCCAAAGTCGGCCTGAGTTTCCCTTCTGCTATACAAACACACCTCCAATACGCTACAATGTATGCATGACAAACAACTTCTGCGACAGACTATACATAAATGGGAACTTATCCATCACGTTTCCCTGCGTGAGAAAAAATTCTCTTAGCTACAAACGCAGGCAAACGCTGGGAAACGCTGGGTGAAAATGGCCCCAGCGTCCCCCCAGCGTCCCCCTGTTAATCGCCCAGCGTATGCCCAGCAGTCACTCGACAATTATAAACCCAGCTATATGCAATCGCGTCGAACCGCGAAGTCCAATACCAAGGTCCATGAAAATTGCAAAAGCCCATTCCTCACGCTCAGTCGTCATTCCCACGAAACTTGTCCTCGTGGAAACGGGGAGCGGGAATCCAGAAACTGGCGGTTCCTCGACTACTATAATTCCACCTATACAATTTTCTCCAAGTCCATACCGTTTTGACAGCATATTAGAGTTCGGCTAGTCTTGACCCAAGTCATATCAGGTAGGGGAGTATCATGGATTACGTGAGGCTCGGTCGCAGCGGTCTGAAGGTGTCTCGCGTGTGTGTCGGCACAAATATGTTCGGCGCCGGATACGTGGACGACGACCGCGCGGTCTCGGTTATAGACGCGGCTTACGATGCAGGCGTCAACTTCGTTGACACCGCCGACGCCTACAACTCCGGCCACTCCGAGGTCGTGGTCGGCAGGGCGGTTCGCAGCCGTCGCCACGATTTCGTTGTCGCCACCAAGGGGTTCATCGCCACCGGCCCCGGTCCTAACGACGTGGGCCTTTCGCGCAAGCACCTCATGGATGCGGTCGAGGGCAGTCTCAGGCGGCTTGGAACGGACTACATAGACCTGTACCAGGTGCACTACTTCGACCCGGACACCCCACTGGAAGAGTCTCTCAAGACGTTGGACGACCTCGTCCGGCAGGGCAAGATTCGCTATATCGGCTGCTCCAACTTCGCGGCGTGGCAGCTTGTCAGGGCGTTGTGGGTCAGCGACAAGCGCGGATTCGAGAGGTTCGAGTCCGTACAGCCGGAGTACAATCTGGGCAAGCGAGACATCGAGGGGGAGTTGTTCGACGCCTGCTCCGACCAGGGCGTTGCGATAACCCCGTACCAGGTATTCATGGGCGGCGTGCTGACCGGACACTACACCCCTGACTCGCCGCCGCCGCAGGACAGTCACATGGCCTCGCGCCATGCCCAGCGCGCGAAGGACACCTACTGGAACGACCGCACTTTCAGGATGGTCGAGACGCTGAAAGAGACGGCTGCGGAGCTTGAAATCAGCGTGCCTCAGCTTCTCATCGCGTGGACGCTTTCGAGGCCGCAGATAACCTCCGTGATAGTCGGCGCGTCGCGGCCCGAACAGGCCCAAAGCAACGCGCAGGCCGCGTCCATCGAACTGCCCGAAGAGACAGTTGCGCGGCTGGATTCTCTTTAGTCTGAATCAGGATTTACAGGATTTTAGGATTGGCAGGACAAGGTGGAACGATGCAATACTCGGTCGTAGTCCACAGCGCGGAGGAAGGCGGATTCTGGGTAGATGTTCCCTCGCTGCCGGGCTGCTACTCTCAAGGCGAATCCGTGGATGAATCACTCCAGAACGTCACAGAGGCCATAGAGTTGTACCTGGATGTTCTGAGAGATAGGGACGGAACGCGCCTCTGGGATGCCGAGGTCGTTTATCGAGTGAATGTGTCAGGATAGTCAGGCAGAGGATATGCAATGCCGTCCGAAATCAAGCTCTGGCAGATAGAAGGGAATACGCCCAGGCCAGTCTCTCAGGATACGCTGGACCTAGAATCTCGGCTTGAGGACTGGATACGGGAAGATGTCGGCTTGGTCAACGACGGGCTTCTCATCATCGGCCAGCAGGTTTCGACAGAACACACGGGAGAAATAGACCTGCTTGCAATTGATTCCGACGCCAACCTGGTGATTATGGAACTTAAAAGGGACAGGACACCGCGGGACATCGTGGCGCAGATATTGGACTATGCCTCATACGTTAAGAATCTGGGGCTTTCGGATATTCAGGAGATTGCTTCAAACTCGGACTTTGTATCTTTGATATGCAGGGGATAATTTACTGACAAAGACAGTTCCGAGCGCGGCAGACCGATCGGACATTGGTCGTAGTAGACCGTCGAAAAGCGAGGGTCGCCGCACTCATTCCAGCAGAGCCCGAACGGTTGCCAGGGCTAACCAAGCCCGTATCTGCAAGGTAGGGCCAGTATCAAGGAGGTGAGCATGTCTGAGGAACACACATACGTTGGCATCGATGTGGCAAAGGACCAGGTTGATGTCGCAGTTCGACCCACTGGCAGAAGTTGGAGCGTGCGATACGACGAGGCCGGTGTGGACGGTCTTGTGGCACAGCTGAATAGTCTGAAGCCCGTCGCAGTGATTACAGAGTCCACCGGTGGCCTTGAGCTGAAGTTGGTTGCGGCTCTGGCCGCGGCATCGCTGCCTGTGGCAGTCGTTAATCCCCGCCAGGTGCGCGACTTCGCCAGGTCCACCGGTCAGTTGGCGAAGACTGACCGGCTGGACGCTCAGGTACTGGCACACTTCGGTGAAGCAGTACGTCCGGCGATACGTCCACTGAGGGATGCCGACACCCAGGCGCTCGGGGCAGTGCTGGCGCGCAGACGGCAGGTGACGGACATCCTGGTAGCTGAGAAGAACCGCCTTGGCCGCGCCACAGCACAAGTTCGCCCTCGCATAGAGGCTCATATCGGTTGGCTACAGCAGGAGTTGAACGACCTGGACACCGATCTGCGCCACAGGATACTGCATAGCCCTGTATGGCGTGAGAAGGACGACTTGCTGCGCAGTGTTCCCGGAGTGGGACCGCAGGTGTCGCTGACGCTGCTTGCGTACCTGCCGGAACTGGGCACGTTGAACCGCAAGCAGATCGCCGCCCTGGTAGGTGTTGCTCCTTTCAGTCGAGACAGCGGGCCTCATAGAGGGAAGCGCAGTGTATGGGGCGGTAGGGCCACAGTGCGTTCGGTACTGTACATGGGAGCGTTGGTGGCGAGTCGGCGCAACCCTGTCCTGCGTGAGTTCTACCAACGCCTTTTGGAAGCAGGCAAACCCAAGAAGGTGGCCCTCACCGCGTGTATGAGGAAGTTGCTGACCATCCTCAACAGCATGGTGAGAACGGGTCAGCGATGGGATCCGATCATCCCAAAATCTTGACAGATAAGACAGTTGCTTCTCGATGGGACGAGCCTGGAGGATTCATTCAGGGAAAAGTTTGGACATGACCTACCTGATTTCGTGAACCAGGCGCATCGTATGTACATCGTCGCGTCCTCTCTCGACTCATCCACCGAAAGAATAGTGGGGTACCTTTCTGAAACTCATAGCGTGGATATCAACGTAGCTACATTTTCTTATTTTAATTCCAACAATCAAGAACTGATAGGACGCTCAATGCTTCTCGAAGAAGCTGCCGTACAGACGCGAGCCGAAACCAGAAGAACATCCAAGCGAAGGCCGAATCGCACGTTGGAAGAACTGCGTGGAATTGCTGAGGACAGCGGCGTAGGGGAACTGTGTGATAAGGCCGTTGATGAGTTCATCTCGATCTTCCGTAGGTCTCCCATCACCTCTCAAACGACCATGGTCTTCAACATAGGCAATAATGCAGCCATTTCAATAATCCCGGGCTGGAGTTCTGAGGAGATTGGCCTCGTCCTCAGAATTCGGCATGACCGTATATTGGAACACTTCAGCATACCCGAAGACGAATTCCGACACTTATGCGGAGACGAGATGAAAGATGTTTCGGATATGAACTACGGCTATTGGGGCGGCGAGCATCTATTCGACCACAAACGCCTCGACCGTTTCATAGAACTCCTCAAACAGAACGCCCCCCAAGCCTGAATTCCCAAGAGATGTGACTTCTACCAGATATGACCGCCGACGGGAGGATAAACCCGGATGCCAAGACCGAAGATTCAAGAACTGCTGCTGTTAATGGACCGCGTTTTCATGGACAGCGAACACTCGTTGCTCAAGAATCTGTCTAGCGTAAGAGAAGACTCGTGGACACAGATCCCACAAGGCGGCAAACGCTCCATCCAGAATATCGTGACGCACGTCGGTATGTTCAAGTTCATGTACGCTAACCACGGCTTCAGAGCGGGAGACTACGACTACGGCGACCCGCCCGCGACACCGGCGCCCGAGCGGCTGGCCTCGGTCGAGGCCGCGATGGAGCACCTGCGCGAGGGGCACGATTACCTCACGGGCTGCGTCCGCGAGCTTGCCGACGACTCGGAACTGGACGCGCCGAGAAAAGCGCACTGGGGCGGCCTCGTGCCGACGCGGCACATCATTGTCACCATGATAGAACACGACCTGTACCACGCGGGAGAGATCAACCGATCACGCGCGCTTTTGCAGAACGACGACGGCTGGTTCGTGCCGGATAGACCCGAATAGACACAGAAGGAACGAATAGGTTCATAGAACGGCCAAATCCTGCCGCCGCGCCCGGAGCCTGTTGTAAAAAGGGTTGGGTTTCAGAGGTCTGCGATCAGCTTGAGAAAGGATTGAGCAGATTCACCCCCAAATCCTGAACATCTATGCGCGTTACCGGACAGATATAGTAAGTGCAGAGTATGCAGAGCGTGTGAGTGATGCGACGATCATTTCACAGGCCAATGGCAGCCGAGAGGACTTGACTGCTGCATCACGGCCCAGCCCTGAATGGATATTTATGCCCCCTGGGACTATACTGGGGCCAACGTCAACACAAGGCTGTACTAGCCGGAGGACACGCACATGGCAACAGAGGGACACATGAGTGGAATTGGACTTCGCGGGGTTCCAGCAACCCTTGCAGAAGAGCCTCTTCAAGAAATTCGGCAGGCAATTACCGCTTTGTCTGAAGACGAATATCGCCAACTGAAAGCATGACTGCTCGAACATGACTGGGATAGATGGGACGAGCAAATTGAAAAGGATTCAGAAAACGGCGCTTTGGACTTCCTCGCTGCCGAGGTGCTTGAAGACAAAGAGAATGGCCTACTGAGAGAACTTTAGTGCATCGAACAGGTCCCCGCTTCTGGAGGTCTTTCAACCGCCTCTCTGAGTCGGTGCAAGAAGTTGCAAGAGAGAACTACGAATTGCTCAAGTCGAATCCAAGACACCCATCTCTGCGTTTTCGCAAAGAAAAATGGTCGGTGTCTGTCATATTCAGATGAATATGGAAGTCGCGCACTCGGGTCAATTCGATTCCATCAAGTGGGCAGGCCGCGAGCATTTCCTTGAAGTCAAGCGTATCGTAATCTTTCAAGGGGAGCGTGGACTCCTCGGATTCAGACGTTTCACCGTCTTTCGAGTCATGCAAAGACGCACCGCAACCCAAAGGTCCATTCACCGTCTGCTTATGTGCCTCGACCATCTGAATTCCTCATTTTACTCAGGGGGATTGTATCATAGGCCCATCCTGACACGGCGTTGACTGAAATGGGCGACGCTGATAATCTCGCACTATTGGCGAGGCTTCAATGCGCGCCGGCATCAGTGTATGCTTTTCATGCCGCCAGATTCAGTACGCGCTATTACACCTAGGGGGAAAGAAAATGTGGAATCAATTCAATACAGCCGACTACGAGGGACAGATAGCCGAGACGATAACCATCGCGGGATATAACGGGGACAGGGTGAATGCCTACTTCGCGCGGCCCCTGGGCGACGGCCCGTATCCGGCCATAGTTCTGGTGCATCACCTGCCCGGCTGGGACGAGCTTTACAGAGAGTTCGCGCGCCGGTTCGCCCATCACGGATACGTTGTCTGCTCGCCCGACCTGTTCGCGCGGTTCGGACAGGGTACGCCGGACGACATCGCATCCGCCGCGCGCGGACAGGGTGGTGTGTCCGACGACAGCGTGCTTGGCGACGCCGAGGGCGCGGCAGCCTACCTGAACTCCCTGCCCTACACCAACGGCAAGGTCGGAGTCATCGGCAGCTGCTCCGGCGGGCGACATTCCTATATGGTCGCGTGTCGCTCGAATGCGTTCGACGCAGTGGTGGACCTGTGGGGCGGTCGAGTCGTTATGGCCCCCGACACACTCACTCCGCAGCAGCCTGTCGCGCCCATAGACCTGACCGAGGGCCTGTCCTGCCCGGTGCTGGGCATATTCGGTAACGACGACCAGGCCCCGCCTCCGCATGAGGTGGACCAGCTCGAAGAATCTCTCAAACAGCACGGCAAGGAGTACGAATTCCATCGCTACAACGGCGCGGGACACGGCTTCTGGTATCACGACCGCGCCATCTACCGCCCCGAACAGGCGATGGATTCCTGGGAAAAGGTGTTCGACTTCTTCGGCAGAAAGCTGGCCTAGCTCACCCGCCAGTCTTTTCACTTCGCGCGCCGCCCGCGTTCTACACGGGCGGCGCGCGGTTATAACTGTTTATCTCTAACAACGGCTTCGCCCAACACATAGAGACCGGTCGCCAACCATGAATTCCGGCTGAGTTCAGGAATAGGCCGCGCAACGTATTCTGTATCATTTTTACTTGCGGCTTGGCTTATTTCAGTGATAAATTTAAGGTGAGTTTGGTTCGCTTGGATGCGACCGAGAGTGATTCGCGCATGAAACGCATAGCCATGAAAGTAATTCCACCCCAATAAGCCTGACTTCCGCGAGAATACATCTTGAGAGGATGGGTACTATGAGAGCTACGTCATTGAAATGGATGGCCATATTGTTGCTGTTGACGCTTCCAATAGCCCTGGCAGCAGTAGCCTGCGGTGGTGAAGAGGCTGTATCTCCCGCACCGACCGCACAGATGGCCGCGGCGCCAACGACAGTTCCGCCCGCGCCCGCGGCAGCCACTTCTCCCCCGGCACAGCCGTCCGGCGACGAGCCGTTCAGAATAGGCGTTATGGAATCGATCACCGGACCGGGCGAGACCTACGGAACCGTCGCCGTTCAGGCCAAACAGATGGCCGCGGACGAAATCAACGCGGCGGGCGGTATCAACGGACGTATGCTCGAACTGATAGTCGAAGACGAGAAGTGCAACGCTCAGGACTCGATAACGGCGTATAGAAAGCTGACCGACGTTGACGGCGTGAAGATAATCCTCGGAACCTCCTGCAGCGGCGCGATGCTCGGCGCGGCACCGCTGGCTGAAGAAGACGGCGTGATTATGTTCTCCGGTCTAGCGACCAACCCGGACATAGCCAACGCGGGTGACTACATCTTCCGAACCTCACTGAGCGACGCCCAGTTGGGCATAGACACCGGCAACGTATTGTGGGCTGATGGCATTCGCAGGCTGGCGACTATCACTGAGTCCACAGACTACGCCGAGGGCGTGAGGCGGACTTCGGTGGCGCAGTTCGAGAAGCTGGGCGGCGAGGTAGCTGGGGAGGAACGCTACGCATCCGACGTGACTGACTTCAGATCGCAGCTCACCAAACTGTTCAGCGAGAACCCTGATGGCCTGCACATCGCATCGCAGTCGGAATTCTCGGGCGGCGCGATAGTCAAGCAGGCTCGCGAGTTGGGCTATGAAGGGCCGGTATATAGTGAGATTGTGGTAATCGGCACGACGGCTCTGGAGATAGCCGGAGACGCCGCGACGGGCGTGAAGGCTATCATTACGGATATCGACCCCGCCAACTCCAAGGCGCGGGAAGTTCTGGCCAACTTCCGCTCCAAGTACGACTACGTAACGCTCCCCTGGTATCTGGGTTCGGCATACGACGATGTGTACATCACCGCCGAGTGCCTGAAGCGGACCGGAGACGACCAAGACGCGGACGGGTTCAGGGACTGTATGTACGACATAACGTGGAGCGGGGCCATCGGCACCGACTACAGCTTCGATGAGAACGGCGAAGTCGTTGGACTGGCGAACGTGGTCGTTGAAGTTCTGCCGACATCAGACCGGACCGAGGACAACCAGGGATACATGGTACTCGGCCCCGCCCCTTCGTCCGATGACGCGATGGAAATGATCGGCGCGCCGTCGCCCGGCAGTGTGTCCGACGAACCCTTCCGCATTGGCGCTATGGACGCGCTTACCGGCGTCGCGGAAACCTACGGCAACCCCATCCTCAAGGCCAAACTGCTGGCCGTCGAGGAAATCAACGCCGCCGGAGGCATCAATGGACGGATGCTGGAACTCGTGCCCGAAGACTCCAAGTGCGCCGCGCAGGACGCCATTACCGCCTACAACAAGCTGACCGACGTTGACGGCGTGAAGATTATTCTTGGCACCACCTGCAGCGGCGCAATGCTGGGCGCCGCTCCCCTGGCCGAAAGAGAAGGTGTCATTATGCTTTCTCCATCGGCCACCAGCCCGGACATCGCCACCGCCGGCGACTACATCTTCCGCACTGCCATCAACGACCTGAATCTGGGCATAGACACCGGCAATACGTTGTGGGCCGACGGCATTCGCGTCATAGCCACTATCACCGAGGCCACGGACTATGCCGAGGGCGCTCGTCGCACTTCCGTGGCGCAGTTCGAGAAGCTGGGCGGCTCGGTAGTGGCGGCGGAAAGCTACTCCTCCGACGTTACGGATTTTCGCTCTCAGGTTACCAAACTGATTAACGAGAGCCCGGAGGCGCTGCTTCTGGCCGCGCAGAGCGAATTCTCCGGCGGCACCATTGTCAGGCAAGCCCGGGATCTGGGCTACACCGGCCCGATATATTCCGAAGTCGTGCCCACGCAACCCCAGGCGCTGGAGATAGCGGGCGAAGCCGCCACCGGACTGAAAGCCATCGTCCCGGATCCCGACCTTCGCACCGCCACGGGCGAGGATTTTCTGGCTAATTATGAGGCCCATTATGGCGACGTCGCCACCTTGCCCTGGTTCCAGGGTTCGGCCTACGACGACGTCTATATCGCCGCCGAGTGCCTGAGGCAGACGGGCGACGACCAGGACGCGGACGGGTTCCGGGATTGTCTGTATGGCCTCACCTGGAGCGGCTCCATCGGCGACAACTACAGCTTTGACGCCAACGGCGACGTGGCCGGCCTGTCCAACGTGGTTATCGAGGTACTGCCGCTCGCCGAGCGGAGTGAGGACAACCAGGGGTACAGGGTACTCGGACCGGCTCCGATACAGTAGTCCACTCAGCATATCAGCGACATTCATGGGGCTGGCCCGCTATCATTGCGGGTCGCCCCACGCTGTGATAAACAAACATAGTCGGTTCCGCGCCAACCGGGAACTGGGACTCTTGCCGGGTGAGACCGGGCGGGAACCGATGAAATCGAGGGGGGCTGTATGCTGCTCAGATACCGTGATAACTGGGGCACGGCCCTGGCTATGGCGCTGACCACGCTGGCCGCGCTCTACCTCATCTGGAAAATCACCCAGTCCCCCGACCAGGCCCTGCAATTCGCTTTCAACGGCCTCTCCGTGGGCGCGGTGTACGCGCTTATAGCAATGGGATTCACACTGGTTTACAGCACCGTCTGGTTCTTCGACCTGTATTACGGCGCGGCCTCCGCCCTGGGCGCGTACGGCGTATTCTATCTTCGCTCCCACGACACGCTTGGCGGGCGTTACGAGGTCAACGAACCCATCGTCAACCTCGTGTTCGTCGCGGTGACTGTCGGGGTAGTCGCCTGGGCGTTTCATACAGCCTTCGAGCCACGTCTCCGCGACCGCATAAACACGGTCGCGCTTCGAGTCATAGTCGGGCTGGTGGGCGCGGCGGCCGGAATATATATGTGGTTCGTCCTCAGCCTTCCTGCCCAGATGCACACCATACTAAGCCCGGCCGTCGGCGTGATTGTGGCGGTCGCGGTGGCCTGGCTGCTCTATCGCGGATACCGGCGCATACTCCCCCGTGGGAGTGTTGCTCTAGTCGCAGCAGTCAGAGGAGTGTGCATGGGTGTGGGAGTCGGACTGGGCGCGTACTGCGCCCTTCTCATAGCGGACGCGCCCGGCTCCGGACTCTATCTCAGCTGGGGCGTTTCCTGCCTGCTCGCTGGCCTCGTCGCCCTGGCGCTTTACAGGGGGCTGTACGTCTATATGCGTGAACAGGCCCGGTCGCCGCTGATAATGCTCGTGGCTTCGCTCGGCATTCTGCTGGCCATCACCGCGTTCACCACGATAGTTTTCCAGAGTGCTCCGCGCCCTCTGCCGGACGCCTTCGGCAGCGCGCCCTGGAGAATCGCGGGCGCGAACATCAAGGGATTCAACGTCTTCACCATCGCGGTCGCGGTCGTTGGATTCGTCGCTCTGTTCCTGCTGCTCAAAAATACGGCCTTCGGTAAAGCTGTAAGGGCAATAGGAGACGACGAAGAGGTGTCGAAGGTGGTGGGAATCAACACCACTGTCATCATCGCGGTCGTGTTCTTCATAGGCGCGATATACGCCGCCCTGGGTGGAGTTCTGAGCGGACACGATACGGCCATACAGCCCCGGATGGGACTGCTGCTGCTCCTCAAGGGGTGGATAGCCTCGGTGGTCGGCGGCATCGGGAATCTGTACGGCGCGATTGTCGGCGGATTCGCGCTCGGACTTATCGAACAGTTCGGTATCTGGGACCTCGCGGGCGAGTGGAAAGACGCCATATCATTCATCCTTCTCATACTGTTCCTGTCCTTCTGGCCCAACGGCCTGCTCCCGAGGAAGTAGCCTCATGCTGATTAACACAAGTCGCTTGAAAGACGCCATCCAGTTGGCGCGAGACCCGCGTGAGTTCTGGCGCGCGTCCAGGAGCAACATCCAGCTCTGGGCAAGCCTGTTCGTGATAGCGTGGGCCGCCGCGTTCATGCTGTGGCAGGGCGTCGGATTCGCCATAACCGTGGGAACGGTATTCGCTATCTGGGCCATACTGGCCGTCAGCCTGAACCTGGTGGTGGGATACACCGGCCTGCTGTCGGTGGGACACATCGGCTTCTTCGGAATCGGAGCCTACGCGATGGCGATACTCAGCTCCGACCCCGCCTACGAACAACTCCGCACCGAGGCCATTCCAACCTTTGGCTGGCCCTTCTTCGCCGCGCTGCCAGTCAGCGTGCTGCTGGCCGGTCTCGTCGCTATCGTCGTGGGCGTCGTGTTCAATCGGTTCAGGGACGACATCTACGTGCTGGTATCCTTCGGGTTCGCGATAATCGCCTTCAACGTGTTTCTGAACTGGCGCGGCCTGACCAGGGGCGCGTTCGGCATTCACGAGATAGCCAGGCCGGAGATAGGCGGATGGGTATTCGACGGCGAACTTCCGTTCCTTTTATTTGTCCTCGCGTTCCTCGCCGTCATCATGCTGATAGCGTGGTTCATAGTAACGTCCTCATTCGGGCGGGTGCTTACCGCCATACGCGAGGACGAGGACGCGATAGAGGTCTTCGGCTATCGGGCAACCCACTACAAGCTGGCCGTATGGGTCATATCGGCCATGATGACCGGACTCGCGGGCGGGCTGTTCAGCAGCTGGACCAGCTTTATTGATCCGTTCTCGTTCATCCTGCTGGAGTCAATCCTGCTGGTTTCTATCGTAATCCTGGGCGGTCTTGCCACGATCTGGGGGGCGCTTCTCGGCGCGATGGCTTTCGTTCTGCTCGAAGAGGGAATGCGCTTTCTGCCATTCATGCCGGTCGAGTACATAGGCCAGGCGCGGCAGGTCGTGCTGGGCATACTCCTAGTATTGCTGATGCTGTTCAGACCCCAGGGTCTGGTCGGGAGATATAAGCTATGAACGCTCGCCAAGTTGAGAATGACGCGCAGTTCGCCCTCGAGACATCCGAGATCTCAAAACACTTCGGCGCGGTCAGGGCCGTGGACAGGCTGTCGCTCTCCATTCCCCGCAAGGGTATGACCAGCATAGTCGGCCCCAACGGGTCGGGAAAGTCAACCCTCGTAAACCTGCTCAGCGGCACTCTTCCGCTGGACGGCGGAATGGTAATCGTCAACGGAGCCGGTCTCAGAGTTGTACACGCCCACGAAACCCCTGCGCACGGCATCACCCGCACCTTCCAGGAGGTCAGGCTGTTCGACCAGATAAGCGTGTTGGACAACATCATGGTGGTCTTGACCAGCCGCAGCGTGTTCTCCGCGCTTATGGAGCGAACCAGGTCCGAGCGAAGGGATAAGGCGCAGGCCATCCTGGAGAACGTTGGAATGTGGGAGAAGCGGGACTCTTTGGCTATGGAGCTGTCATACGGGCAGCGAAAGCTGCTCGAGATAGGACGCGCAATGGCGATGGACGTCAGCACCTACCTGTTCGATGAGCCTTTCGCCGGCCTGTTTCCCCAGATGCTGGAGAGGGTCAAGGATATAATGAGACTCATGCGGGACGAGGGCCACACCATAATCTTCATCTCTCACAACATGGACATCGTCCGTGAGCTTACCGACCACCTGATAGTGCTGGACAGCGGCAGGCTGCTCACCGCCGGAGAGGTGGAGGACGTCCTGACCAGCAATGAGGTCATACAGGCGTACTTGGGGACGTAATACAGCGTCCATGCGTTTCCCATATCGCTATATTTGCATCCCCGTTATATGCTACAATACCCGCATGAAACAAACGACCTACATCGCTGAATACATAAATACAAGGTTATCCATGGCGACTCGCCCGACTGAGAGAATTTTTTCTCTAGCTATAAATGCTGGTGAATACAGGTCAAATGCAGGTGAAAATCTACCTGCATCCTCACCAGCGTCCCACCTGGAGTCACCTGTTAATGTCACCTGCGCTCACCTGCACAGTCATAAATTGAAATATATGAAACCGCCCCAATTAGCCTCGAACGCCATATAGGGACGTGACAGAAGCATGAACTCCACAGAACACACAGACAGATCGCATAGCCCGGATTCCGGCGACCCCGGCGGAACGGGGTTTCTGGATCTGGCCGACATATCCGTACACTACGGCGCGGTGATCGCCCTGGACAGAATATCGCTGGGCGTCCACGAAGGCGAGGTAGTCGCGGTTATGGGGCCAAACGGGGCGGGCAAGTCCACCGTCCTGAAAGCCATCATGGGACTCGCGCCCGTGGTCGGCGGCAGCGTTTACTGGCAAAGTCGCCCACTGGCCGCAGCCACCCACGAAATAGTGAAAGAGGGCATCGCGTTCGTGCCGCAGGGCAGGCGGGTCTTCACACATCTCACCGTCCAGGAAAACCTCGAGATGGGCTGTCTGTACCTGAACGACAGCGCTGAGAAAGACCGCCGCATGGACTCGGTTATGGAGCTATTCCCCATCCTGCGCCGAGAAGCGCGGCGACCTTGCCAGCCAGATGTCCGGCGGCCAGCAGCAGATGCTGGCGCTTGGGCGCGGACTCATGGCCGGACCGGATGTGCTGCTGCTCGACGAACCCACGCTGGGGCTTGCGCCCATCATCGTGACTGAGGTGTTTCAGAAGGTCGCGGAGATAAGCGACACGCTCAATACCACCATCCTCGTCGTCGAACACAACATCAAGGGCGTTCTGGACATAGTGGACCGCGCTTACGTCCTGGACAAGGGACGCGTCGTACACGAAGGCGCTCCCCAGTCGGTGAGAGATACTGATATACTGACCCGCGTCTTTCTCGGTCAATTCAACTCCGATGAAGAACCGGATATGGGGTAAGGTATGCGTGTTCACCCAGCGACGACTGTATCAGACCCACCTGTACTCAGCGCCATCAAGCCGATAAAGTCCCTATGATCGAAGAAGCTCTGCTCTCAATCGGGCTTCTGATAGTCGCCGCCAAACTTGCCGAGGGCATACTCAGGCGTTTCAGGATAAATTCCATCGTCGCCTACGCCGCGACAGGCGTCGTACTAGGCCCGGTTATGGGTTGAGGCAGGATTATGTATGGCAAAACTAACTGGTCGTGGTACTAGGCCCGGTTATGGGTATAGTCGAGCCGACCGTAGAACTGGAAATGCTCCTGACCATCGGGGTGTTCCTGTTCTTCTTCTTAACTGATGTTACGCACTTAGCTATGAATTCCTAAACGAGAATGAGCCAGCTCAGCTACGAAATCTCTCTCAACTGCGTAAGGTCAGTTCTTAATCGGCATAGACGAGATAGACGTTTCGAGTTTCGTGTCGGTGATTCGAGGCAGGTTTTTCGTTGCCGCGATTATATCCCTGATTGTGCCTTTGTTCGCGGGCATGGCGGTTACCACAGACATATTTTTCGACTTCGAACTTGGGCTCGATTTCACCGTTTCGCTGTCTGTCGCGGGCATTCTGGCGCTGTCCAGTCTCGGCGTCGTGGCGAAAGTGCTCTCAGACGGAGGCCACCTCAGAGAACCGCTTGGAATGCAAATTTTCGCCATAGTGATCATCGCGGAACTTCTAGCTCTTCTAGTGGTGGGATTCACCATAGGCGAACTCGGCCGCTCGCTGGGGGCGCTCAGCATACTTACCGTACTTGCCCAGATAGTGGGGTTCACGTTAACGGCATGGATATTGTCCAGGAAGGTCATGCCTCCTCTGATCGTTCTGCTTCAGCGTGTCCTGAAAGCGCCTCATCTCTCGTTCGGGCTTCTCCTGGGCGCCCTTTTCCTTATGGTTGTCGGGGCGGAGAAGATGGGACTCCACGGCACGATAGGAGCGCTGCTTTTCGGGATCGCTCTGTCCGGCATTCCACATCATGTGCGACAGGACGTCATGCCAGGCATACGCAGCACGGCGGATGGACTGTTCGTGCCCCTCTTCTTTGCGTCAATAGGATTGCACCTGAGCCTGGCTTTTACCAGCTTGCCACTATGGACAATAGCCGCCTTAGTGATCGTACCCGTGATGGGAAAGTTTGCGGGAGCGTTCATCGGCGCATATGTGATAAGAACGGGAATATCGTTCCCCTTGGCGGCCGGGCTAATGGCGAAGGGAGCCGCAGAGATGGCCCTCTTGTTGATCATGTTCCATAATCACCTGATAGGGGAAGAAGTGTTTTCGCTTCTCACACTCATCATGTTCGGATACTTCGTGGTCATACCCCCGATGATTACCTTTGCCGTCAACAGGGCCAAGTCTTCGGATTCAAGCCTCATGCCTCCGGTGATTCCCGCTCCGCTCGCGCGATTCGCGTTGGACGACCTGAGAGTCAAAGATATTATGGACTATACTCCCAACTACCCGGACGCAGAGCTGACCGTGAGAGATTTCGCTGACAACTGGATAGTTCCACACCAAGAGGACTATGTAGTAACCGATAAGGGCGCGTTCGTCGGAGTAGTGTCGCTGAGAAAACTGCGTTACCTTCCCAAGAGTTCGTGGAACCACACCCCACTTCGCAATGTGCTGAGCCACTATATGCTGAATGCTAGGCTGGATGAGTTCATCGAGGATGTCTTACAGCGGATGACGGAAGGTTCGCTGAGCGTGCTTCCTGTGGTGGACGGAGAAAAGGACGAGTTTATCGGCTCAGTCGCGAGCCGTGACATCCTGGACATTATTATGATGGAAGCTAGAGGCGAATTCTGACAAGCAGGGACTGGTGAACTAACAGGCCTTGGCTATTCGAGAGATGAGCGACGCCATTCACCCGCGCGTACCGCCGCGATGCGCGCGTCCACGCTGAACAGGTCGCATATCTCGTAGGACGAGATCCCTTCTAGGCCAGCCTCTTCGGACTCGGGTATCAGAAACCAGGCCGCGAACTCCTCCGCCTGCCGTTCCTGCTTCCAACTCCACATACTGTCTAGCCCGCGCATCCAGAACTGGTTTCCAACGTGAAGAAAGTGGTGGCCGAGGGCGTGAGCGAGACTCGAACGCTCCTCGGCTTCCGATTCGGTGTCTAAGGGCAGGAAGATGACTCCGTCCACGTAGAATTCACGAAACCGCGCCCCGCCAAAGTCGAGCCGCGCTATGGACAAGCCCTCGGCGTGGATGACCTCGTACAGGTCATTGGAGCCATGTTCGCGGATTATCTCGGCGGCCTTATCCCTGCCTAGCATACTCCGGCGGTCCTATCCCAGTGGCGAGTAGTCTGTCGGGTTCAGGATCGAGTTGTTGATCCTGGACACCAGCGGTCCGTCCGCCTCCGACTCAGACCTGACGCGATTCCATTCGGGATCGGCGCGGAACGACGCCCACGCCTCCGCCCGCTGTCCCTCGTCCTCGAACGCGACTATGTAGATCAGCCGGTCACTGTAATCGCCGACCCCGGCTGTCCAGTAGCCTATGTTCTTTATGCCGTGACGCTCGAATATCCCCAGCGTGTGATTGCGGAATCGGGAGTTCAGCGCCTCCAGCTTGCCGGGCGCGGCTTCATATACGCGGTACTCGTAGATCATCGTCTCCTCCTGAGATAATATGTGCAACCGTATGTCCATTATATATTACACCAGGTCTCCATAACGCCGCCATACGCGCGCATTCCCTGTCAGGGCCTGTTCAAATTCCGCCTGTGTTTCTCAGGTAACTGCATAGTCATCCCCATGCTATGCTACAATATCCGCTGAAACAGAAAGTCTTGAAAACCATCAACTGGCAGGCGGCACAAGATGACACCCGAACGCCCCGGTCGAGACGGTAACGCCGGACACGATCATCACCACGACTATCGGGACGCCGGTCGTCGCAGCCTGATAATTGTCCTGATTCTGATTTCCTGCCACATGGTGATCGAAATAGTCGGCGGCATACTTTCCGGCAGCTTGGGACTGCTGGCCCACGCCACCCACATGATTACCGACGCAGTCGCTGTTGGCCTAGCCTTGTTCGCTATGTGGATCGCGGAACGCCCGGCCACCATCACGCGCACCTTCGGCTTCCATCGCACTGAGGTGCTGGCAGTGATGTTCAACGCTCTTGCCCTGTGGGTGCTTGCGAGCTGGATTTTCTACGAGGCTTACCAGAGGTTTAGCGAACACGCCGAAGGCCACGGACACGAGGTGGAAGGCGGGTTAATGCTGATTGTCGCCTCCGTCGGACTTGCCATAAACTTGCTGTCGGCATGGACGCTCTACCGCTCGTCGCGGCACAGCATCATTGTCGAAGGCGCCTTCTGGCATATTATGGCGGACCTTCTGGGCTCAGTCACCGTGGTTATATCCGGCATCCTCACGCTGCTTTTCGATTGGGATATTGTTGACCCCATCCTGAGCGTCCTTATCGCCATACTTATCCTGGTCAGCTCTTGCCGTCTGGCTATCAGGGTGTTCCGCGTGCTGCTGGAGAACGTTCCGGCCGGACTGGATATGTACCGGCTTTGCAGCTCGCTTGAAGACGTGGAAGGCGTAACCCTGGTTCATGACGTTCACGCCTAGACTATTACCTCCGGCTACGATGCCCTCACCGCCCATGTGCTTATTGACCCCGATTATCGGAGGGAACTTGAACCGCTCCTGCGTCGTCTGCGGCGAATCGCCTACCAGGAATTCGGCATTCACCATATCACTATACAGATAGAGCAGTCGGCGTCGGACTGTACCGAAAATCACCACGTTGGACATTTGGAAGCCAGAGAAATCCCTGGGTGATGACAAACAAGCTCCTGGGTACAACTAACCATCCGAGAGGCTGGGAATGACATCTGACCATCACTCCGCGCGCGATGACCATACCGGTCATTCTTACGGCCATCGCAGGGCCAAACGCCTGACGATTGCGCTTGCGCTGATTTCCGGATACATGGTGGTCGAGATAGTTGCAGGCATTCTCTCCGGCAGCCTGGCCCTCTTGTCCGACGCAGCCCATATGTTCACCGACGCAGCCGCCATCGGGTTGGCCATTTTCGCCATTTGGGTTGCGAACCGGCCGGCCTCCATCGAGCGCACTTTCGGCTATTACCGTACTGAGGTGTTGGCCGCGTTGTTCAATGTTCTTAGCCTGTGGCTGGTTTCTGCTTGGATTTTCTTCGAGGCGTATCATCGCTTTCGCGATGTCCCTGAGGTGGAAGGCGGTATTGTGCTGCTCGCCGGCGGGGTGGGACTCGGCGTCAACCTGGCTGCCGTCTGGATACTCCGCCGTTCCGCCGGGCATAGCCTCAACGTCGAAGGCGCGTTTAGACACGTGCTGGCAGACCTTATGGGGTCAATCGGCGTGGTTGTTTCCGGCATTCTGACGCTGGCCTTTGGCTGGTGGATTGCCGACCCCATTCTTGGCGTACTCATCGGCCTTCTTATTCTGGTCAGCTCCTGGCGTTTGGTGGTCAAGGTCTTTCAAGTTCTGCTGGAGGGTGTGCCGGTCGGATTGGATATGCGCCGGCTTTGCAGCGAGCTGGAGGACTTGGAAGGCGTGACACTGGTTCCATGACATTCACGCCTGGACTATTACATCCGGCTATGAGTCCTTCACTGCCCACGTACTCATTGACCCCGATTATCCGGGCGAGCTTGAAACTCTGCGACTCCGGATGCAGCAGATTGCTTACCAGGACTTCGGAATCGCCCATATAACCATACAGATGGAGCAGTCGCTGGACGGCTGCGTCGAGCGCCATCATTTCGACCATCTGACTGTCCGGTCCCGCTCTTGATCCCATGCGCAACAGCCGGTTTGCAGGGGGTGTGGGCGCCCAAGTGTATAAGTGAGCAGTCAAGTCTATATGCGCGCGACCCTATTGCCTAAGCCCGCAGCAGACCAGGACGCGGCGGTGGTGGCGATGGCGTAAGATTAGGACGTGGTTGTGGCGGACCGCCTTTCCGAATGACCAAATTGGTTTGGCGCAGATGTGTAGGCTTCCTTTTGCGCTTTATCATTCAATGCCTCGTTGGTATCCAGAATAAAGCCGGTGGCAATGTTGTTATAATCGTCTTGCAATGCGCGTATTTCCTCGATAGTGGGAGCCTCTGAATACCATAATTGCGCCCATTTGGTATGTAACCGTCCATACTGGTCACTGACCTTACGCAGTTGAGAGAGATTTCGTAGTTGATCTGGTTCATTCGCATTTAAGAATTCATAGCTAGGTGCGTAACGTCAGCTGGTCACTAAACAAACTTGCGGCTGTGGCTTTTCCTGAGTAGTCGAACACATACAACCAAGCGGATATGCAGGCTGTCAGGAAGATGACAATGGCAGATATCCAGTTTGGTAGCTGCGCAAGCAACGAGGCGGCAGCGCCAGTTGCCAATACTATCAGTATGGCCGTGAGTATATTATGTCTCCACCTAAGTCTGTCTGACAGCATTGAGTAGTATCTGGCAACTCTATCTGATTCGAGTAGCCCGCTCCAAATCTGTTGTGTCATGATGGAACTCCTCGACCATAATGTGGCTTGCGACTTATAGTAACAATACAACATTTCGCTGAAGCGAACCAGACTCACGCCGTAGTAGAGGCTGTATCGGTTTGGCGGACGCCGCACATAATGATGCAGTAGTGATATAATATAGATACCATGCCCACCGCGCCCAAATCACGCACACGAAAGACCTCCAACTCCGCGGACCGCCTCTCCATGGCGACCGAGAACTACCTGCTGTCCATATTCCGGCTGAACGAACAGCGGACTCGCGTAACACTGACCATCCTGTCCGAACATCTCAAGACGCTTCCGACGGACGAGGGGCTGGGAACGTCCCTGCCCTCCGTCGGCGGGATGATTAGGCGCATGGCGCGCGAGGGACTGGTCGAAACCAAGGCGAACAAAGAGGTCGTGCTTACCACAAGCGGCCGGAAGTCTGCCCAGAGCATCGTCCGCAGGCACCGCCTCGCCGAAAGGCTGGTCGTGGACCTGCTCGGCATGGAACTCCAGGAGTCTCACATGGAAGCCCACCGTCTCGAGCACGCCATCTCCCCAAACCTCGAAGACCGTATCGTGGCGGTGCTGAACAACCCCGATACCTGTCCGTTCGGACATCCCATACCCGGCAGCAACTACAAGCCCAACAAGAACGCCAAGCCGCTGGATATGGCCATGCAGGGCGAGGACATGATCATAGACTCCGTGCCGGAAGACGATCAGGCGCTCCTCGAATACTTTGTAGAGAAAAACATACTCCCCGGCCAGAGAGTCCGCGTCAAGGAGACCGCCGAGACCAGGGGCGTGATCACCCTGGATTGCGGCGGCGACGAGGTTGTCTTCAGCTACGACATAGCCGCCAGAATCCGCGTCTTCCCCGTGTGAACCGTCGGCTGGCTGTCATGCCAACGCCGCCGCTATCTCCTCCTGGACGTTCACGTCCGCTTCCGTGTCCATCGCGCGTGCCAGCGCGTCCATCGCCTCACCATTTCCAATACGGCCCAGCGCCCAGGCCGCGTGCGACCTGACCAGCGGCTCGCCCCCGTTCAGCGCATTCACCAGCGCGGGAACCGCCACTCGGTCGCCTATATTGCCGAGAGCGACGCAGACGTTTCTCTGAAGCCCCTCCCTCTTCGCGCGGCGGATAGGGCTGCCCTCGAAGCGTTTGCGAAAGGCGTCATCGTCCAGGTCGAGCAGTGGAATGAGGTCGGGCGCGTCGAAGTCGTGACGCTTACCAAAGTCCGGCTCACCGCTGAGGACTGCTTTGCGATTGACAGGGCATACTTCCTGGCATATATCGCAGCCGAACACCCAGTCGCCCATCATGGGCCGCAGTTCGCGCGGAATAGGGCCGCGAAGCTCGATAGTCAGGAACGATATGCACTTACGGTTGTCTATGACGTAGGGAGCGACTATCGCGTCGGTCGGACACGCCGGAATGCAGCGGACACACTCGCCGCAGGTCTTCTTCAGTGGCGGGTCGGGCCTCAGATCCAGATCGGTAACGATCTGCGCCAGGAACACCCAGGAGCCATGCGTTGGCGTCAGTATATTCGTGTTCTTCCCGAACCATCCCACCCCGGAACGCTCCGCGGCTGCCCGGTCGTTCATCGGCCCGTCGTCCACGAAATAGCGCGCGCGGACGGGCCGACCGACCGTATCGGGAAGTTCTCGCACGAATCTCCGCAGCCTGCCCTTGATCACACTGTGATAATCACGCCCCCAGGCGTACCGCGCCACCCTGCCATTTGGAGTTCCCGAGGCTCCGGTCCCGTCCGGCGGAGCGCCCGTATTGTAATTCGCGGCCATCGCTATGACCGAGCGCGCGCCTTCCAGCAACAGTTCGGGACGATTCATCCGGTGAACCCGCTCCTCCGTGTACCAGGGAAGCCCGTCCATCAGCCCGTCGCGCACACGCTGGGCCGCGGCCTTCTCGTCCCGCGCAAACGGCGCCGCGTCCGTAATGCCAACCCGGTCGAACCCAACCGACAGCGCCAGCGACTTCACCTTCCGTTCAATACCCAACAGACCCCCCTCTAACAACTGACAACCAAAAACTAATCACTAACAATCAGTCATCCAGGAAAGAGCGGAGTTCTGCGACCAGGGCGTGGACACCCTCCACGTCCGGGCCGCTCGGGGAGAAGTCCAGGTAGTAAACGAGGTCGTCCAGCGCCTCTGCACTGTGTCCAAGCTGGTAGTGGACGATTCCTCGGTCACGCCTGTCCATGGCCGAGTGCGGGTCCAGCTTGAGCGCGAACTCCGAGATCGTCAGCGCGCGAACGAAGTCCTGATCCGCCATGTATATCGCCTTGAGATTGCGTATGATGCGCGCGATTATCTCCCGGTTCGATACAGGCTTCAACAAGGCGCTGCTCCAGTCAAACGCGTCGTGCGTCCGCTCCCTGAGAATATCCCTGCACTCGTCCTCCGACAGCAGGATGCCGCCGCTGAATGTATCAACGAATAGGTTTTCTATCTCCCTGTGCCTCACCAGGAAGTGACCGGGCATTCCTATCCCCAGCAGTGGCACTTTCAGACGCCTGCCCACCTCCATATAGACCACCGCGAGGGTTATTGGAATGCCGGTGCGCCGCTCCATAACCTGGTTCAGGTAGCTGTTTCTCGGATCGTAGTAGTTATCCCAATCCCCTCTGAAGCCCATGCTGTCGAATAGATACTCGCTGAGCGTGTTGACACAGTACAGCGGATCGTCGTCATCGAGCAGCTTGCTCGATATGGCTCCGGCCAGACGCTGGAAAGCGAAAAGCTCACGCTCTACGTTCAGGCGCGGATACTCAGCCACCGCCAGCAGCATCGCCGCCCGCGCAACGTCAATCTCATAATCCGGCCTGTCGGTTACTTCCGCGAACTGGCTTAACAGACTGTCTCGCTCCACTTCTCACGCCCTTCCGTGTGACTCGTCACTAATCCCAACCTCCATTATATATCACGCCCCCGCCTTTCGCGCGGAAACGACGTACACCGGGTCGGAGTACGCTCCGGTATTCGGGCTGATGTCATACAGGACTACATCCTCCCAGCCACCGCTTGCGGAGAAGTACGAGCCTATAAGCTGCCCTCTCCGCCGGTCGTCGAGCGACTGCCACACCGCCACAGCCTTGGTCGGAAACATCCGGTTGGAATATATGACGTGAAAGGACGCGCCGTCCTTCAGTATCCGGTGCGCGTCGGCGAACACCTCCACCGGGCGCGTCATGTACTGAATCGAGACGGTGACCACTGCCGCATCGAAAGCGGCGCCGTCGAAAGGCAGGCGCGGCTCATCGTTGAGATCATGCAGCACGTACTCGTCAAGCTGCGGATTCTCGCGCATCTCGACTTCGTTCATGCCAAGCCCAACCACGCGGACGGCGTGGAAATCGGGCGGCAGGTGGGAACGCCAGGAACTCATCAGGTCCAGAATCACGCCGTCCTCCGGCAGCGTCTCCGCAAAATACCTTCCTATCGCGGCGATGGCCCGGTCGTCTATATGCACAACCAGGCGAGGCTCCGTATAGAAGAGTCGGTCGTCGGACTCGTCCATGCGACGAAAGAACTCGGGCGGGTATGTCGGTGCATCATCCATAAGCGTCCCGGCCAGCATACCAGCAATGGCGTCCTCGCGGAGCGTCGAACAGTGTCCTCGGTCCTGTCGCAACGCGTCAAAGCGCCAGATACGGGGATTCGCGTATTACAGGGACACTGTATTTTGTATATTGAAACTCCGGTTGCAATTGATTAGTATATTCTAACTTTAGGAGCTAAAAGTTTAGAATATACTGCAACTTCATACTAGAGTTAGAAATCAAGTGCAGCGCTTGAGCAACAGACCATGCGGGAAGTTGATCCCGACTATTAAGAGACTATCTCAAAACCTTGAGTCTATACCACCGGCGATACCATATCAGTGAGCACGCCAGTTGAACCAGGGCCTTTTCAAAGTCCAAGAAAAGTAAGAACATAGCGGCATGGAGGTGAGTGATGGAACGCTTGTCAACATTGCCGGATGAGTTCAGTCTTTTGAGGGAGGAACTGGGAAGGATCCCCGACCGACGCCATAGACGCGGCACGGTCCACCCTCTTGGCGGAGTATTGACGCTGACGATGTTGGCTCTGATGTGCGGTCAACGCTCTCTGAGCGCGATTCACAGATTTGGCGATACTCACCCAACTGTACTGTGTGCGTTAGAGTTGAGGTGCAGTCCGTCCGTTGCCACTCTGTCGAGGCTGCTCAGGAAGGTGTCGGTGTCCGAAGCGCGTGAGGCATTGTTGAACTTCATGAGACAACTGGTGAGGTTGCGCGGATGCGATGAGACAGTGGCATGTGTGGACGGAAAGACAGTAAGAGGGGTCAGGGAGGAAGGAGATCAGCTTAGGACACTGCACGTATTCAGTTGAGAGGGAGCGTTGGCGCTGGACCAGATGAAGATAGAATCGCACGCTGACGAACCGAGGGCGGCCTTGGAGTGGGTGAAGCGGGTGTCGGGGAGCTTTTCGGGTCTACGTGTTCTGACCGGCGACGCGCTTTATGTGCACGCAGACCTTGCCGAGGCGATATTGGCCGAGGGCAAGGACTACGTGGTCAAGCTCAAAAAAACCAGCCTCAACTCTATCAAGACGTAGAACTGCTCTTTTCAGAGCCGACCGAACCCGATCTGGATGCGACTAACAAAGGCCACGGGAGGCTGGAGCGTAGAAAAGTGTGGGTGTCTGAAACTGTGTGGCTACAGCGAATTTCCCGGACTGGCGAGCGTTATCAAGATTGCAAAGCGGGTGGAGTATCTCAAAGATGGTCGGGTTGTCCAAAGCGTCCAGTACGCTGTGAGCAGTCTGTCCGAACTGTCTCCTTCAAGGGCGTTGTCGCTGGTGCGAGGACACTGGAGCATAGAAAACAGCCTGTTCCATGTCAAAGACGACAGCTTCGGGGAAGATCGACACGTGATGCACCAATATAGCAGTGGAGAAATTCTCAGCCTGCTTAGGAACGTCGCGGTAAGCTTGCTCAGGGGAGTGTGTTCTCTGTGGTCTTGCCAGGAACCTCTCACGGGCAGGTCTCAAAGACTCTGCGCACAACCATCCATCGTCCTCAATAATTCATGACTTTGCAAAGGCCCTGCAGTTGAACCAAGGCAAGGTAGTTCCGCGCCTTCTTCTCGTATCTCACCAGGATGCCTCGACTCTTCGAGAGCCACCCAAGCGTTCTCTCCACCACCCAGCGACGCGCAGGATAGCGTTTCTGCCCTGATGCGTCCAGTTTCTCCTCCACCGATCCGCCGGATGTGCGCCTCATATCCGTACAGCGATGCTGCCCTCCAACCTGTGGGGTTGTCATATCCTTTATCCAAACACAGGTGTTGAGGACGCTTTCTGCTTCGAGCGGGACGCTCAACCACGACAGATTCCAGAGTCTTCTCCAGCAGTTTGGTATCGTGGACATTCGCCGCTGACACCACAATGCTCAGTGGACCACCCTCTGCTTCCACGAGGATGCTGCGCTTGGTTCCGGGCTTGCCTCGGTCAGTCGGATTCCGTCCGACCGCATCCCCCCCATACGCGCTTTGCCCATCGCAGCGTCCACCGATTGCCACTCCCAGTCCACACCACCCAGCTCATCACAATGGGACTGGATAACAGCCCAGACTCTGGGGAATACTCCGGCCTACTCCCACCTCTGGAAGGTGCGATGGATTGTGCTGTCATCACCGAGATAGCTGGGCAGCTTGTTCCACTGGCAGCCGGAGCGCATCCGAAAGATGATTGCGTTCAGCATTTTACGAGGGTCCGGTCGCTTTTGGGGGATCGAGTTCTCCAAGCACCACCTCAATCTCATCCCAAAGGTCATCCGGCGCTTCCCATATCGTATCGAGAGTATCCCGCTCGGACATATTGTGTGTCCTCCTTCGATTCAGTTCTGCGTACAGCTTAATCGAAGCATTGAACATTCACCATTGTTTTGAGATAGTCTCTTATCTCGACTTTGTACATTCATGCTGCGTAGGCTAGTACAGCAACCATGTAATTATGTTGGGTAGATATGTCGGAGTTTGGTACGGGCGTCCTGAGTGGTGAACCGCCAGTCTATGGTAGCGCGGGTCGCGTTGCGCTCACGTTCCAGAGCCGCTATCTCCCGTCTCAAAGTCTGTTCATCGCCGATTCGACGCCTCAGGCACTGCCTGCTGAACACGCTCAGTTCTATCTCCGCCATGTTCAGCCAACTCCCGTGCTTCGGCGTGAAGTGTAGTTCAAGCCTTCTGGCTATGCGCCGAGCTTCGGCAGGCTCGAACTATAGCGAACCGAACTTGTGGGTGTTCAGATTGTCCAACACCACTCTGATTGTCTCCACATCCGGATACGCCTCATCCACAAGACCTCATCTGCTCAGCAAAGTCCACAGGGTGCGGCGCTCTGTAACTTCCAGGTGTCTCCATCCACCCTTCGGTTCGCACAACACGAACAGGTTGCGCGTTCCGTTCCTCTTGTACTCGTAGTCATAGCGTTTCACTCGTCCCGGTTCTGCGACTATCGGCTCTTTTGTATCCTCAATCAGAACATGTCTCGTCGAAGCAGACCACCGGACGCTCAGGGTCGTACTCCTCCTCATACAGGTCCAGCACATCTTCCATTCGAGCCACGAACTCACCGCTCACCTCCGGGATGCACCACTCTTTCTTCCTCCAGGGTTTGAGTTCGTTTTTTTCAGGATCTGTCTCACTGTCTCAGGGGAGACGCTCTCGACAAGCTCCATCCGAACCACCTTGTCGGCGAGCAGCTTCAGCGTCCAGTGAGTATGTCCTTCGGGCGGGTCGCTGCACGCTATGGCGACAAGGTGCGCCTCGGCTCTTCCATTCAGCCTTTCGCCTCTGTCCCGGACGAGGTCGCTCATTCAGCGCGTTCTCCAGTCCCTCCTCACAGAAGCCTGTGCGCACTGCGCAACGGTAGCCGGACTGATCGCGAGTCCTTCGGCTATCTGCCTATCGGATAGACCCTGATCGGTTCTCAACAGCGCAAGCGCACGCTTTATCTTGCGAGCGGGCGACCTGCCCCCGCGGACCACACCGGTTAACTGCTTTCGTTCGGCATCTGTCAGTTCAACTTTATACTTGCTCGCAGTCATGTCTTGCTACGTCCTTACAGAAGATTTGCTAGCAAGACTAACCGCTTTCTTAAACTATTGCAAAATCAGCTGGTTGCGGTACTAGCGATTCTATGAACCTGTTGAACAGGGGCGTCGGGACTTGTTGCATATCCGGGTTTTGCGACGACGTGCAGAAAGTCTCTGAAGCAATCCATAGCTGACGACGCGCCAGAGCGATAGCATCGACGAAAGTCGGCTCCGACTTGGCATACCAGGCGGCTGATCGTGGAGTCCCCAGACATTGATTGCCCAGCAGGTGGGCTGCGAGAGTTATCCAGGAGAACAGTCCCAACAGCACAGGAGTAGTACGTGCTATAGCGAGGTTCGACCACTGGCGTTGGGTCTCCACTCCAAGGTGGGCGCGAACTTCCTGGAAAGTAACTTCAATCCGCCAGCGCAGCGCGAACCAATGGATGACCTGAACAGGGTCAACCGTGGTCTCTGTACACAGCAGAGCCTGTGTGCGCAACTGTCCGAGAGGGTCTTGAATGAGTACCCATCGAATGGGCACAGGGGGCTTGCCCACATGATACCAGAGCGCTGTTTGAGAGCTGAACTCCACAGTCCGAGTAACACCGTCGTACCACGCGAGCGCCGCGCTCATCCAGCACGTATCGGGACAGTCCAGGAGTGTCCTGAGTGTGGGCAGACGCTGGCCCTTGACGCGCGTACGACCCATCTGACCGGGCCGGCGAGGCGGAGCGGGTTCATAGAGCGCGGCATCGAGACGCAGTCTGGTGATGAAGGTGACAGGTCTTTGCATGGACTGACAGAAGTGGAGCAGATCGAGGGCAGCATAGCTGCTGTCAGCGACCACGATGATGTGTCGGTTGGGTAGCCAGCGCTGTCATGACCGGCAGCGCCCAGGTTCTATGCGCCCAGGGAATGTTGGTCAGCCACATCAGGCTTATCCATCTCAGCCCACTGGCCTTGACCAGATGGGACTCGCTGGAACGAGCGGCATCGCGGTATATGCCTCTGGCGCTGATTCGCCTGCCCCATCGCCGCTCCAGATCGTCTCGTCTATGCCGAACACGAGAGTCTCATCACCCTGTGCGAGATGCTGGACCACAAGCAGTAGCATAACCCGGCTCAGTTGAAGTGGGAGAGAAGACGGCGCGGTTGAGAACGTGATGGTACTTTGCGAAGCCTGAGTCGTCGCTGAGTCCCATGACACGGAGCGCCGAGGTGATGGTGCGCTTGCGCGGACTGAGGATGGCCCCGACTAGAAGAATCTGAGCCTTCTGCCAGGTCCTCTGCTGGAACAGAGTTGAGAAAGGCTGGAGTATAGGTACAATGGCATTTGGCGGGGTGAACATGGCCGGACCTTTCGTCGTTGGTTTGGTCCGGTTAGCTTACCCTGCTTTCATATTCTGTCTAGCTTTTGTATAAAGTCGAGCTATGGGGCCAGATTTCGACAGCGTGGAACGTGGTCGGCTGTAACGCCTGAGTGTTAGATGGCAACAACTGAGGACACGGCGCGGGACGCGGGCCACTGACGGCGGTTGGACATAGCCTGGGTAAGGTAGGCTGCCAACGATCTTAACCTTGTGCCCACGGATTGATCACATCGACGCCACACCCCTCAAAGTCGGTTACGTCTCTGGTTGCAACCGAGGCGCCAAGCGTACTCGCAATAGCCGCTATCTGACAGTCAGCGTGGTTGATGGGCTGCCCCGCTGCCCGCCGAGAGGCCGCGATCACCGCGTATGCTCGGGCAGACGCGCTGTCGAAGGGCAGGATGCGCCCCGCAAAATCCTCTCGAAACATGGTTTCCATTGCCACACGAAGCCCCTCGCGCCGCTGACCTGTCGGCAGTATCTCAACACCGAAGCGCAACTCGGCCTCGCTTACGGTCGAAAGGTAAAGGCTGCGGGAATCCTGGCTGACGATCCATTCAACTACGCCCTCGGTGGGCCTGGGACGCATCAGTTCCGAGACGACGTTAGTATCAAGGATAATCATGACCTGCGCCTCAGTGGAATCGGGGCGTGCCGCGGATCGGAGCGCGGATCGGCAATTCCAACTCAACACCGCCGAAGGGCGCGAACTTGGCGCGAATCGAGCTTGCCAGATCTCCGGCGGTCAGAGTTTCTTCGCTCAGCGCCGTCTTTAGAATATCTCTCACCTCCTGCTCAACCGAAACACCCTTCTCGGCTGCCCGGAGTCGAAGACGTTGTTCGAGAATCTCATCTAGGTCCTTCACTGTGATGCTGACCAATGGCGAACCTCCGTTAGGTTAGTCACTGACCTTACGCAGCTGAGAGAGATTTCATCGCTGAGCTGGCTCATTCTCATTTAGGATTTCATGCCTAAGCGCGTAACGTCAGTTGGCCAGTATATTCTAACATGAACAATTCGCCATCGGCTCAGCTCGACTTTGTACATAAGCTAGACAGAATATGAAAGCAGGGTAAGCTAACCGGACCAAACCACGACGAAAGGTCTGGCCATGTTCACCCCGCCAAATGCCATTGTACCTATACTCCAGCCTTTCTCAACTCTGTTCCAGCAGAGGACCTGGACAAAGGCTCAGATTCTTCTAGTCGGCGCCATCCTCAGTCCGCGCAAGCGCACCATCACCTCGGCGCTCCGAATAATGGGTCTCAGCGACGACTCAGGCTTCGCAAAGTACCACCACGTTCTAAACCGCGCTGTCTTCTCTCCCCTTCAACTGAGCCGGGTTATGCTACTGCTTGTGGTACAGCGTCTCGCACAGGGTGATGAGACTCTGGTGTTCGGCATAGACGAGACCATTGAGCGGCGCTGGGGCAGACGAATCAAGGCCAGAGGCATCTACCGAGACGCCGCTCGTTCCAGCGAGTCCCACCTGGTCAAGGCCAGTGGACTGCGATGGATAAGCCTCATGTGGCTCGCCAACATTCCCTGGGCGCATCGAACCTGGGCGCTCCCTGTCATCACAGCGCTCGCTCCCTCCGAACGCTACCATCAGAGGATAGGCAAACCCCATAAGAAGATCACCGACTGGGCGCGCCGGATGATACTTCAACTGCGCCGCTGGCTGCCCAACCGACACATCGTGGTGGTCGCCGACAGCAGCTATGCTGCCCTCGACCTGCTCCACTTCTGTCAGTCTATGACTCATCCGGTCACCTTCATTACCAGACTGCGTCTCGACGCCGCACTCTATAAACCCGCTCCGCCTCGCCGGCCCGGCCAGATGGGGCGTCCGCGTCTCAAGGGCCATCGTCTGCCCACACTCAGGACACTCCTGGACTGTCCCGATACACGCTGGATGAGCGCGGCGCTCGCGTGGTACGACGGTGTTACTCGGACTATGGAGTTCAGCTCTCAAACAGCGCTCTGGTATCATGCGGGCAAGCCCCCTGTGCCCATTCGATGGGTACTCATTCAAGACCCTCTCGGACAGTTGCGCACACAGGCTCTGCTGTGTACAGAGACCACGGTTGACCCTGTTCAGGTCATCCATTGGTTCGCGCTGCGCTGGCGGATTGAAGTTACTTTCCAGGAAGTTCGCGCCCACCTTGGAGTGGAGACCCAACGCCAGTGGTCGAACCTCGCTATAGCACGTACTACTCCTGTGCTGTTGGGACTGTTCTCCTGGATAACTCTCGCAGCCCACCTGCTGGGCAATCAATGTCTGGGGACTCCACGATCAGCCGCCTGGTATGCCAGGTCGGAGCCGACTTTCGTTGACGCCATAGCCCTGGTGCGTCGTCACCTGTGGAGCGCTTCAGCGACTTTCTGCACGTCGTCGCAGAAACCCGATATGCAACAAATCCCGACGCCCCTGTTCAACAGGTTCATAGAATCGCTAGCCTATGCAGCTTGAATGTACAAAGTCGAGCTCAGGCAGATGGGAACGACGGGCCTTGGCAACTATAGTATGGGCATTTCGGACGCAACCGAATCCCCCATGCGGCGCGCTCAAACACCGACGACACGGGCTGGCGAGTCTGCTTTCCTGATGACGTTCGAAATAGATGAGGCCACTGTGTACCAGATACGTTCTCGCCACCGTAACGAGGAAGTCAGAGATTTGATCCCCTCAGACAATGGTGGCGGACAGGGGCCGGAGCTATAACTCCCATTCCCTGTCCGGAGTGAGACAGCGGCAGCGCATGGCGCACGTTCCGCGCTCCATCAGCGAGGAGTCTGAGACCAATGTGGGCAGAGGACGCGCCCCCAATCAGAGTCGAGGACATGGCTTCGGCAGGCGTCTTACGAAACTGATGAGGGAGTCGGAACGGCGAGCGGAGCCGTTAGACTTCGGGGCGGACGCCGAGCGGCTGAAACGGGATGTGTTCTATCGTTTGCGCGACCGTCCGATGCCGAACCCGGACAATCAGCGACTGCTGAACGAATTCGGTAGGCGCGACGACCGCGACAATCTGCTGTGATTTCTGGATGACCCGAGCGCAGATCCCACCAACAATCGGGCTGAGCGGGCATTGCGTGGGGCGGTGATAACTCGGAAGGTATCTCACTGCTCGAAGACCGACGAAGGGACTGAGGCGTTCTCGGCGTTCTCGAGCGTGATCAGGACGCTTAGACGAGCTGTTGACGACGAGGCGCTGGTGGATGCGGTCTTCGGTGACGCTCCTGTCCCTGGCCGTTCCCTGTCCTGAATGTCTTCTGCAGACCTGATCCACTAATCAGTTACGTGAGAACATACGGGGAACCATATATCAGGAGCAACGCCATGCCGCCCGCAAACTGAAGCCGCGCGGTGGCTTCGGGTCCCGCTGCGCCGATAACGCGCAGCGCGCCGAGTCCGACGGCGGGAACCACACCTGCAACAGCGCCGATTCTCCCTGTACCTCGTCCGGCGTCCGGCGTGGAATCCTCTTTTTCCAGTTGGTCAGCCACTTCTCTTCCGCAACCTGAATGGAAGGAAGCGCAAACCGAAATTCAGATCAAGCCCTTCGTCCGCGGCCACCCCGCGGGTCCATGACAATGCCGTAGGAACGCTCCGCAAACGACGAGTGAAAACCCCGGCATGGCGAATGCCAGCATATCCGGCACCTCCGCATTGGCCCTTGGCTCTCTCATGATTCACCGCTACAGGTGCAGTATCTCCACCTCGGGAAATCCGTTCGCCTTCAGATATTCGGCGGCCAGCCTTCTGTGGCATCGCTCGGCTGTCCGCTCACTGCATAGCAGTATAACGCCTTCTTCGATTATGGCACGTTCTATGGATTCCGCCGCCGACCTTCGCTTCAGCAGCCGGACATACCTCGATTCGTATAGCTCCCAGTCGCCGTCTTTGCGGTACTCTCTGAACATATCCTTCTCGGGCGCAAGCAGGGGCAACTCCATATAGGTCAGGTGGGTCAGCCTTTCGACGAAGAACTCTATGCTGCCCTTCTTTGTGAAACCGGCCAACTGTGAGTTGTTGTTCAATCGCGTGTCCGCCAGATACTTGGCGTCCGTCGAGTTCAGGAGGTCAAAGAATTCTCGCGCGGTCTTGCCGCTGAATCCAATGGTATATATCTTGTCTGTTCCCATGAGTTAAACGTTTGTCCGCTTGTCAATGCCCTCACGGCGCAGCTGCGAGAGGCTTCCCGTCGGGTCCGGAACCAGTTCCAAGTATATCAGCGTCGTCTGGATGCTCGAGTGTCCAGGCCAGCTCGAGAGATATTTAATCGGTATCCCGTGAGTCAGCGGATGTGTCGAAGTTCAGGGAAAATGTCCGCTCCACTTTGGTCTGGGATTGAGGTCGGAAGTCAATCCGAAGACAGCATCGAGGCCGCCTGCCCACCTGAGAATAACCGAGCCCCTCTCGGGAAGGGCGGCGGTTGCCGAGCCGCTCATCGGCCGGTGGAGGATGTTCCGCTCCTCTGACGCATATTCACCGCGCGGCGCGGTTCTCCTCACCTGCGTGATTGACGGGGCGGGTCGATGGTTCGAAAACCCGCCTTCCTGCCCCTTGCAGAACAAGTGTATAAGCTTTATATAACTGACCTTACGCAATCTCTCTCAACTGCGTAAGGTCAGTTAGTAACTGATGTTACGCAGATGAAGGAGCTGATGAGGCAGAGATTTCGTAGCGATGATCTGGCTCATTCTCGTTTAGGAATTCATAGCTAAGTGCGTAACATCAGTTATATAATTGACATTATAATGCGTTTAAGTTTATGAGATTAGTCCGAAAACGGAGCAGAAGCGCAGGAGCGAGGTAAAGAACGAGTTGATGCTCGGAAGAGTCTGCGTCCAGAGAACAATGGTCTCAGGTATCGGTATGTTCTGGCGGACAGTTGGTTTTCGTCCAAGGAGAACATGTTCATACGGCGAAATAATCGAGAGAAGCGGCGAGCCCGCCGCCGCGCTCACGCCCTCAGACAGGGCGCGCGTCGGAAACGCCAGGAGCCGCGCGCGCGCCGACAGCACGCGCCCATCTACTCGCCTGTCGTCTGGAGTGGCTGAGCGTGAGGCATAAACTGAATCACTACCGCATTGAGAACCCAGTGGAGCTCAAAGGCTGTCCGATATGCCTTTGACGAACTCAACTGGAAAGCTGCGTAACATCAGTTATATAATTGGCGATAATAAGTTTATTAGTAATTGATTAGCGGCGTATTCTTATACTGCGGCTATGTGTACGGACAAAGACCTTTCCCCTCTGAACGCGACGAACTGACGTCCGCGGTCAACCGGCTGCAAATGCAAGTTGCGCGGCAGATGGCGACGATCCGAGAGTTGCAGAAGCAACTCGCCGAGGCTCAGCGAGCGGGAAAGCGTCAAGCCGCTCCGTTCTCCAAGGGCACACGAACCGCAAAGCCCAGGCGGCCGGGCCGAAAGCCGGGAACAGGGTCATTCAGCTTCCGAAAGCCTCCCTCTGCCGATGAACTGACAGAACCGATCATTGACGTTTCGGTGTCGGCGGAGAGTTGCCCGGGATGCGGAGGCGCCCTCGAACACGAGGGAGTGGGCTATGCCTACATCACCGACATTCCCCCGATGCCCAGGCCCGAGGTGAAGGGATACAGAGTGCAGATATGCCGTTGCCGGTCCTGCGGCAAGAGGGTTCGTGGTAGTAATCGGGAAGTCGCCCCTGACCAGTATGGCGCGAGCGCTCACAGAATGGGCAAGCGCGTGATGTCGGCGGCCCATGTTCTGCATCACGGCGCGGGGGTCCCGGTGAGGAAGATTCCATCTATACTCAGGACTCTGACCGGGGTGAAGATAACCCAGAGCGCGATCACACAGGACGCTCTGCGCCGCGCAAAGGGAGAGGTGGGAGACGCCTACCGCAGTCTGCGCGATTCGGTGCGCTCAAGCGCGTTCGTCCACACCGACGACACGGGCTGGCGTGTGGGCGGAGAGTCTGCTTTCCTGATGGCGTTCGAGACCGATGAGACGACCGTGTACCAGGTACGCTCTCGCCACCGCAACGAGGAAGTCAGAGAGTTGATCCCCTCAGACTATGGTGGAGTGATGGTGACGGACAGGGGCCGGAGCTATGACTCCCGTACTCTGTCCGGTGTCAGACAGCAGAAGTGCATGGCGCACGTCATACGTTCTATCGGTGAGGTGGTTCAGACCAAGGTGGGCAGAGGTCCAGCTTCGGAAAGCGGTTGATCGAACTTCTGAGAGAGTCGATTGAGCTGCGGGAGTCGGAACGTCGCGGAGAGGCGTTGGACTTTGTGGGTGAGGCTGAGCGGTTGAAACGGGAGGTGTCCCGCCATCTGCGAGATCGTCAGATGCCGGACCCGGACAATCAGAGACTGCTGAATGAACTCGGCAGGCACAACGACCGCGGCAACCTGCTGCGCTTTCTGGATGATCCGAGAATAGAGCCTACCAACAATCGGGCGGAACGGGCCTTGCGCGGGGCGGTGATAGCTCGGAAGGTGTCGCAGTGTTCGAAGACCGACGAAGGGGCTGAGGCGTACTCTGCGTTCACGAGCGTGATCAGGACTCTGGCGCGGAAGGTTGATGACGATACGCTGGTGGATGCGCTCTGCGATGTGTTCGGCGGCGCTCCTCTGCCGGCCCGTTCCCTCTGACTCTCTTCCGCCCACTCCGCAACCCGCTAATCAATTACGTTTATTAGATTAGTCCGAAAACGGAGCCGTAATGCTCGAACCGCTCGTCCGGCGTCCAGACAGTGAAATAATCGAGAGAAGCGGCGAGCCCGCCGCCGCGCTCACGCCCTCAGACAGGGCGCGCGTCGGAAACGCCAGGAGCCGCGCGCGCGCCGACAGCACGCGCCGCAACTACCGCTCGCAGTGGAGGGTTTGGAGCGAGTGGGCGCGCTACCGCGGCGTGAGCGAACTCCCCGCCCACCCCGACATGATAGAGGCGTATCTCTCCGAGCGCGCTGAGTTCGGGTACAAGCCCTCCACGCTCAGGCTGGCGGTGGCGGCGATAGCGCACGTCCACGCGACGCATGAACTTCCGAGCCCGATAACCGCCAGCGCGCGAGAGACACTCAGGGGGCTGTCCGAGCAGTACGGGCGCGGCCAGAAGCAGGCGGCGGCGATCACCGCGGAGGGCATGGCGGCGGTCAGGGCGACCACCCACCTCCCGCGCAGGGGACGGGGCGGCAGGCTCGAAACCGAGGCGTACGCCCGTGCCAGAGGGCAGTTCGACATAGCGATGGTGTCGCTCATGCGGGACGCGCTCCTCAGAATCGGGGAGGCCGCCGCGCTCACCTGGGCGGACCTGGCGGCAGAGCCGGACGGCTCAGGACGGCTCAGCGTCCGGAGATCGAAGACGGACCGGGAGGGACGGGGCGCGACGCTGTTCGTCTCCGCGACGACGATGGCGGCTCTCGCCGAGATCCGGAACGGCGCGGCCACAGATGACCGGATATTCGGGCTGTCGGTGGTTCAGATGACCAACCGCATAAAGGCGGCGGCCAGGGCGGCGGGACTCGGCGAGGGATACAGCGGCCACAGTTCGCGGGTCGGGATGGCGCGAGACCTGGTGCGCGCGGGAACGGAGCTGACCGCGCTGATGAACGCCGGACGCTGGAAGAGCCACGAGATGCCAGCCCACTACACCCGCGCCGAGGAGGCCGGGCGCGGGGCGGTCGCCAGGTACTATGGCGCCGGGTAAAGCTACAGGAACACTGTTTTTCATTTGCCGCGTTGCCGTCAGCGAAATGGTCGGGGTGCCCCTGTCATACTCCGGTGGCAATAACTCAACCACTTTCAAGCCGTGCGCGAATTCAAAATATGTCCGCCGGAGACACAACTTCACAGCCGTTTGGTGATGGGCGAATCGCGCCGCCGTATTGGACGGCCTTGGTGGGGACAATGCGAATCAATGCGGCAATGCGGTGCGGCGAAGGAAAATGGTCTGCGGGGACAGTAGCGGCAGAGCTAATCTTGACAGCCCCTATACCATAGCAAGTCTCACAGAGAAGGGCGCAGTCCAAACACCTAGAATCACAGAAGATGAAGAGCTTGGGGTGGTTACCTTAATTGAGGCTGCACTTGAGCTTATCAGAGACGACAGCGTTCTCAATGAGATCCCCACGAAGTGGGTGGGTGGCAAGTTGCCACTCATTCTCAGTATGAGTAGATAACAGGCCGACCCGACATTGTAGAAGTGTATTTTAGCGACGTTGAATAATCGCTTTCTAATATTGGCACGAAAAGGCTGGATATGGGATGCAATGTAGCTTGCTCTCCGTACTGCGAGCCATTCTCATGCTGTCGCGCGGGATGCTCCAGCGTCCAAGCCCAGGGAATTCACATTACCCACCTGTTCAAATCCCCTGTGCCCAGGCGAACGAAACACCTGAAGCTCGATAGGTTGCACATCCATCCTAACCAGCACACATCCCGCTCGACACAATTATATAGTCGTCGAGCAATTGTGGGTCAAGTCCCTGATCCACGATCATCTGATAGATCCTCGAACATAGAATGGTATCTATCTCATTGTCTGCACCCAAGCCGCCAGGGGAAACGGAAGGAAACCTAGCAACGCGCTCCGACCTGTTAAAGACTGGCTTATCGCCTCCGGCAACCTAAGCCAGTCGCTCGCAATGAGGACGAAGAGATCGCCTCGACCTGTCTCACTGGCAAGAAACGAGAGGTCGGTTCGCAGTCTTAGCACATTCTGGAGCTCGGGCTATTATACCTTCGCCGAATTGGGCGGCATACACACCAGGGTCGGATCGTTAGTATTCCCGCTAATTGGGAGCCCACAAGGTTACATCTTCTGGTCGGTATGTCCACGCTCTACCACGTCGTCTCATCGGATGCCGGAGATCTAGTCACCTCCAGGGTTACCTAAAGGCACCCTCAGCACAGTCACACCAGGAAGTAGCCCACCGGACAGCCAGTCGTGAAAGGACCCTCAGAACCAGATCATCCATCGTGTGCGGGGTTATATATAGAATCCCTCTTCCTGTCGACCGTGAGCGCCCAACCAATTCCATTCAACGCGGTCCCGCAGATTGTACCCATCCTCCCATGCCGAACAATGCAGAATGAGCTTAACCCGAAATGCCCCATGTGTAATCGTAATGACCTCGCCAGTTCCTGGCAGATCTCTTCGCGCACTCGGAGATATGTAGTGCCGACACCTCCAAATATAGCAATAGGAATGCAAGAAGGTTCATGTGAAGATACGCTGGTATGAATTTATGAAATAATGAAGTTAACAGTAAAGGGGGTAACCCGTATCCCCATAAATGACGGAGCCCGCCTTTATGGGGTTGATACAATGATGTGTGCAGGGAATGATCAACTCGCTTGGGTTGATCGAGCTTGGACAGACCTCGCAGGAACAGGAACAGCGAGGAATTCAGCCCTGCCATCCCCTCGGTTGAAGTTCAGGCAAACCACCTCTCAGCCTCATACCAGACTCCACAGTTTATGGCGTTTACACCATCGTGCGGTCCGGAGCTTTGGGATCGCATTGAGCCAGCATTTGAATTGATGAAGGAAACAGCAACGGATGGTCAGAACAAATGAAGTCTACGGCAAAAGAGGGGAAAAGTATTCCCGTAAATGAAGGCACCCTCATTTATGGGAATGATATAATGAGAGTCAGTGACGTCGGCTGAGTAACCTGGGGGTAACAACACATGAACAGGATCGGCAAGAAACAAAGGAATTCGCGACTACGTGTGATCGCGGTGCTAAATCAAAAGGGGGGATCGGGAAAGACAACCATCGCCGTCAACTTGGCTCACGCCTTTCAGCCCCAAGGGAAGGACGTGATGATTGTCGATGCGGACCCACAGGGAACCGCCCGGGACTGGAGCGAAAATAGTTCGGTTGGTGTATGCTCAGTCATAGGGCTCGACAGGGAGACTCTCGCGCGAGATTTGCCTGCGATAACACAATCCTACGACATGGTTGTAATTGACGGTCCCCCTCAGCTTGCGGGAATAAGCGCCTCCGCGGTGAAGGTTGCTCACGCTGTGCTTATCCCCGTTCAACCAAGCCCATACGATATCTGGTCGTGCGCCGATTTAGTCGACATACTGGATGCACGTAGGACAGTCACCAACGGCTTGCCACACGTGGCGTTTGTCGTAAGCCGGGCTATCACTAACACTAAACTTTCGAACCAGGTGTCAGAAGCCCTCAAAGCCTCTGGGTTGCCCGTGCTCGATGCTCGTACCACCCAGAGAGTAGCGTACCCCACAACAGCAGCCACCGGCGGAACAGTATTTGACGATCCAACAAGCCCTGCAGCCCGCGAGATAGAAGCGATTCGAGACGAAATTGAGGCTATGCTAAATGATTCTACAGGCTAAGACCCATCAACGACCATCTGACGCCAAAGAAGAGGCTATGGCAGAGGTTACCGCAGAACCCACCAAGCGCCTGAACGTTGAGATTCCAGCCAAGTTGCATCGACGAGTCAAAATGGCGGCAGTGATCGGTGAAACTACCATTGTGGACCTGGTGACGATGGCGCTTGAGGATTATCTTGAACAGATGGACTAACAGCGCATTGGTGAGAAAGCGCGATATAGTCGTTCACGGTGATCCTGAAGGACAATTAGGCCGCGATGTACCACACCTATCTTGTGGGTAGGCACTAATTCACGTGCCACGCTCAAGCATAACTCCTGCGGCCACCGCTGATCGGGGCGCGTTGCGCGGACCGGAAGTATAGAGCAGGAGCGCCTGCATACAACCACGAGTAACAGTCCCCAGAGAGTATTTTCAAGGCCGTCATACCGATTGCCCCTGAGTACCCCGAAATCGGACAATAGACTTTGGCGGTGGCCCTTACGATACGTGGACGAGCTTATACCACCAGACAGACAGAATTCAGCGATGGAGACGGACATGGCAGACGAGAACGGAATGTATCTGGACACCACGGAGGAACTGGTCGCCCCCGATGCCTGGGCTGAGGAACTCAGGGAGATCGCCCCGCTCCTGGATTCACCGTCCGAAGGCGAAGCCCTCGAGCGGCTCAGGGCCATCAGAGACGCGCTCCGCGCGGCGAATTCGCAGACATCGCTCTCCGGACTGGACATGGCGGACGCTGTGCTCACCGCGCCCGACGCGGCGCAGCGAAACGACGCCATGGACAGACTGCTGTTCTGGGCGGAAGAGCGCCGCCCACTCGACACCCAGACCGAATGGGCGGCGTTCGCGCCCGATCCGCTCGAATGGATTATCGATGGGTGGCTGCCGGCTGGACGCATCGGGATACTCTCCGGCCAGGGAGGGAGAGGAAAGTCGAGACTCGCGCTCCAGCTCGCAGCAGCCATGGCCTCGGGTAGAGACGATTTCCTCGGAGGTCCCGCCCACAGCGTACGGCATCAGCCGCCGCACAATCCTAACAGGCGCCCAGACCGCGGTGTTTGCAAGTTGGGAGGACGACCGACATGAGGTCGGACGAAGGCTGCGCGCCCTGGCGACTCCCCACGCCAGTTGCGACACCTCGCACCTGGACGGCGATCCGTTCTCCCTGAACCTCAACGACCTCGGCGACAGGCTGCACTACGTGGACATGGCGGCGAGGGGCCGGTCTGGGGACCCGGGCAGGGAGCGCACGTGTCCACAATGGCGGACATAACCCCCGCGGGAAGACGCCTCAGAGAATACGCTGAGGAACAGAGAGCCAAACTCCTCGTGCTCGACCCGCTCGCGGCGGCCTTCGCCTCGAACGAGAACGACCGAGGCCTTGTGAGGGCGTTCCTGGCAAATTGGGACAAGTGGGGAAGAAACAACGATTGCGCTGTATTGATCATATCGCATCCCCCAAAGACCACCGGGGCGGCCTACTCCGGCTCGACAGACTGGGAGGCGGGACCGCGGTTCATGTGGACGCTCGATTATGATAAGCCGAAGTCCGACGGATCGGATGGCGAATCGCAACCCGTCCTCAAGTGCGTCAAGGCAAACTATGGCAGGCTGCCATCTGAAGTATGGATGGAAATATGCGACAAGGGAGTCTGGGCCGAGGTTGATTGTGAGACTGAATAGGTACCTTCCAAGACTGGCGCGCAGAACTTGGAGGGAACTGTACCCTGAGACCAAGGTTGAACCTCGAATACCAACCACCGAGGAACTGGCCGCCGACATATTTGACCCTTACATGACGCAGGCACGGCGTGAATATGCACGCGTTTTCTCAGAACTTGAAGTTGCCATCACGGGCGACGATGGCAGAGATGGACTTTCCCTCCAACTCTGGCTGGCCGAAAACCCAAGCAGACTTGAAATCTTGGATCCATTGGACACATTATGCCTGAATACACTCAACTCTCTGATAGGGACACGCGGCCAGGCAACAGTTCACATACGTGACGAAGATGACAATGAGTTGCCTCAAGAAGCCATCGTAAGTCGCGGCTTCGAGGCTGTGCATAGTCTATACATCCAACGTGGACAGGAACTTAAACACCCCCTGGTTCCTTTCGTGAAAGCGTGGCAAGATCGCCCTATACCAACGGAAGCTGACCGGCAGCCTATGGCAATCCTTGCGCAACCCGTCGCCACAATGCGTGCTCGCCCAGTGCAGGGCGCACTTCCCACGGAGCTCGACACAAGCGCGCCTGTGGGACGACTGAGTGACATGGTTCAGGGGGAGCTTCCCGGCCTAGAACACGTCAACAGCCCTGTAGTACCTGTCTTGCCACCAGCGACAGCGGCTATCGGAACGGGACACCCAAGACCCAGGAGGTTGACGTTGAGTTCAGGAACGATAGAGGTGAACCGACCCACGGTCAGAAACGCCGAGGAGAAGTTCGAGAGCAGGCTGCTGCCTCTGTTCACGCGAAGAAGCAACGAAGTGTCGGAGCTGATTCCCCAACTGTATCCTCATGGCCTGCCCGAGGGAGACTTCGACCTGGCGTTGAGGGTCCTTCTGGGAGAAGACGCGCCGATGCCCGCGGCTACGGTGGCTAGGTTGAAGGACAGGTGGACCAACGAACTGTCGGAGTGGCGCAGTCGCCGTCCGGACGATCTGGAGGTGGTGTACGTGCGGGTTGACGGTGTGTACGTCAAGGCCGGACTGGAGCGAGAGACGGCGGCGGTCCTGGTTGTCATAGCCGCGCTGAACGACCGGAGCAAGCTGTCGTTGAGCGCCGAGCCTGGATACAGAGAGTCTGTGGAGAGTTGGTCTGAGACTCTCAGGAACATCAGGAGTCGTGGGATGAACTGTCCTAGGCTGGTTGTTGGGGATGGACACCTCGGTATATGGGGAGAACTGCGGAACGTGTATCCCGAGGCAGACGAACAGAGATGTTGGAACCACAAGCTGCTCAACGTGCTGGACAGGCTGCCCAGACGGGATCAGGCTCAGGCGAAGATGACGCTCGAACGCATCCCGTGCGCTGAGACTGGGGAGGAATCGGATCGTCTAAGAAAGCTATTCTCAGGTGGTGTGAAGAGCGTGGACATGAGTCTGCGGCGACGGCGTTGGATCGGGACTGGGAGAGGATGGTCGCGTTCTATGGATATCATAAGGAATACTGGAGGCGCCTTCGGACGACCAACCCTGTGGAGCGTCCGTTCGCGTCATTGAGACTGAGGACAGACGCGGCGAAGTGCTACAAGAGAGTGGATAGGGCGATGGCGGTCATCTGGAAGATGCTGATGGTGGTTGAGCGGCGATTCTCAGGCGGCTGAACGCGCCGGAGATGATGAAGGCCGTCTATAACGGTGAGAAGTGCGAAGACGGAGTAGGAATAGAGACCGCAGAAGAGGTCGCCGCCTGATGTCGTTTACACACAATTTGACGTGACCTCGGAAGATGTCCAAACGACATCTGAATTACGGACTCGGCGGTCGCAAGGCAGCGCCGGGTCTGAGAAGATTTGGGTCTGGAAAGCCGAACACTTTCTGGCGTGGGCATTGGCGAGAATTGAGACGCTCTGCCCACATTTTGCCCACCCCTTATGCGACTCTCACTGACCCGGACTGACCTGATGGACTTGGACATTGTAGCTGAAATGTCTCTCACTGACCCCCACTAACCGGGATTATCATGTGTTATGCCTATTTTCAAGACAGGTGCCTTCGTCCACTCGGCCACCCCTCCGTGAGTGAAGCCGACGGATGAGGGAAACTCATCGTGCTTGGTTAATTGTAGCGGCAGCAGGCGGCGCTGGGCAACAACGGCGTCTTCAGGGTGAAGACTCCATAAGTTCTCTCGCCTTGAGAAAGTCTTTGTACGATGCGTCGGAGTTGCCGAGCAGGTGGTGGACTACGCTTCTGTGGCGGTAGGCGGGCCAGTATGCACGGTCGAGGGCTATGGCGCGGTCGAAGTCGGCGAGGGCGAGGGCCAGCTTGCCAGTCTCGGAGTGGGCAAGGCCGCGATTATGGAAGGCGTCGCGGTATTCGGGGTCGAGCGCGATGGCCGCGGTGGTATTGAGCGCGGCGGCCTCGAATTCGCCCAGGCACAGGTTGGCGACGCCGAGGTTGTTGTGCGCCATGGCGTTTGCGGGGTCGAGCGCGATAACTTGCCGCATATCCTCACGCGCCTCAATGTAGCGGCCCTTGTTCGAGTGGGCGTTTCCGCGTCGAAAGTATGCCATCGAGTCTTGTTGATCGAGTGCTATGGCCTCGGTCATCTTCTCGATAGTCCTGTCAAGTTCAGCCGGACCGGGCGGGGGGGTCACCATAGGGCTAGACCGGACTGGCGGAGTGGTTGGACAGCGCGTCCAGCACCTTCTGGCTTAGCGTGTAGCTCTCCTTGTCTGTCGGGAAAAGGTCGGCGCGAACGTCGCTGATGTAGTCCGAGGTGGCTTCTACTATGGCGTCGCCCAGGTTCGCGTACTTTCGGGCGTGCCTGGGAGTGAAATCCTGATACAGTCCGAGCAGGTCGTGAAACACCTGCACCTGGCCGTCACAGCCGACTCCGGCGCCGATCCCGATGGTCGGGACCTTCACGCGCTCGCTTATCATGCGGGCCAGGGGGGCCGGCACACACTCCAGCACTATCGCGTAGGCTCCGGCCTCTTCCAGCGCGCGCGCGTCCTCCATGAGTTGGAGCGCGGCCTTCAGGCTTTTGCCCTGAACACGATAGCCGCCGAGCTGGTTGACCGACTGGGGCGTCAGCCCGATATGGCCCATAACGGGGATGCCGCTCTCGACGATGCGGCTCACCGTTTCAGCCTGGCTTCTGCCGCCTTCGAGTTTCACGGACTGGGCGCCGCCTTCCATCAGAATGCGCCCCGCGTTGCGGATGGCGTCGGACAGTGAAACATGGTAGCTGAGAAATGGCAGGTCGCCGACTATATGCGCGCGCTTGGCGCCGCGCGCGACCGTCTTTATGTGGTGGATCATGTCGTCCATTGTTACAGGCACGGTCGAGTCGTAACCGAGCATAACCTGGCCCAGACTGTCGCCGACGAGTATCAGCGGGATGCCCGCTTTCTCGACCAGGCAGGCCGAGGTGTAGTCGTAGGCGGTTATCATGGGGATTTTCTCACCGTCCCGCTTCATTCGTTTAAGGTCTCTTATCGTTACCCGCATTGCTGGTACCTCCTCATGCAGAGTGAAGTCCGTATTTTTCACCGATAACTATTGACTATTCGCGCTATCTCCTCGGCCAGTTCGGGCTTCAGCGCGCTCTTTTCGACCGCGAAGGGAAGTCCCGCAAGGGCCAGTTCGCAGTATAGCGGAAGATATTCGGGCGCGCTTGCCTTGAGTGCGTCCAGGTGCTTGCGAATCGTACCCAGATCGCCGCGCGGATATGGGCCTGCGACGCCCTGCGGCACACCGTTGGCTTCCATGTTTCGGGCCACCGCTACCATCATAGGGGTGAGGGCGTGGATACCTTCGTCGCGGCTGCGGTCGAACCTGGGCCACACCGACGCCGCGACCGAGGCCAGAACCGAAAGCAGGTTGCCCATAAGCACGCCGGAGATATGGTACAGCACCTTGTCCTCCGGCTTCAGGAATATGGGCCTGCCGCCTATGTCCAGCGCCATGCGCTCCAGGTAGTCGTGCAGGTCGGGGCCTGCCTCGATTCCGAAAGTCGTACCCGGTATATTCTTCACCCCTTCTTCGACGGAGGAGAATGCCTGAAGCGGGTGAAACGCGCCGGACATCGCGCCGCTTTGGACCGCGCCGTGAAGCGGGTCGAGTCCTGTTACGCCCGAGCAGTGCGCCACCCCCTGCCCTTCTTTCCAGTGGAGAGAGTCGCAGACCGCGCCAATCGCGTCGTCGGAGGTGGTGATGAATATGAATCCGGCGGAATCAACCAGCTTCTGGATACTGCGATAGGGCGTACATCCCGGAACACGCGCGGCAAACGTCTGCGCGGAGGCGTGTGTCCTGCTGGCGACAGCCACGACGGGGTAGCCCGCGTTGTGAAGCGCGACTGCCAGAGAGCCGCCGACCGCTCCGGCGCCTATGAAGCCTATGGATGTGGATTTGTCGAAAGCTGTCATGTTGCCTTGTATTACATATGACTGAGAACCCCTGCGAGCTCGTCACGACTCACAAGGGTCTTGCTCCTCTAATCTTTCTTGTTTGCAAGTTCAGACACCGCTTTCACACCGCCGATTCCGGTCGCCTTCCTGACGGCGCGGACTATCGCGCGGCTCACGCACAGGGCGGAGGCGGCGCACAGGCGGTTCATGCTGGCTTCACCTACGTATTCGCCGGTCGCCAGCGCGAACATGGTATCACCGTCGCTCATAAGGTGCGCGGGGCGAACGGCCATGGCAAGCCCGTCGTGGGCGACCGACGCGAGCTTGTTCGCCTGCGACTTGGTGAGTTTGGCGTTGGCGACGACGACGCCAATCGTGGTGTTTTCTCCGGCGCGCACGCGCATTTCCCCGAATCCGGGCGCGGTTATCAGCGCCATGGAGTCGAGCATGGTAACGCCGTCGTCGGCCAGCGGCCCGGCCACTATGTCCGAGGTTTCGGGGTCCACCACGCCGCCTACCGCGTTCACTGCCACAATCGCGCCAACCCTGAGTCCGTCACCCAGATCGAGACTCGACGTTCCGATTCCGCCCTTGAGGCACCTTTCGCGTCCCAGCAGTTTGGCGACCGTCGCGCCCGTTCCCGCTCCGACGCTCCCCTCGCCCACGCTTTCTGTGCCAGCATCGAGACACGCCATTCGTCCCTCTCGCGCGCCCGGGCGCACCTTTTCGGTTACAAGCCCAAGATCGAACAGTATCGCGCCCGGCACAATCGGGATTCTGGCATTGCCGAACTCTATGCCGATTCCGTTTTCTTCGAGGTATTGCACGACGCCGGCGGCGGCATCGAGTCCGAACGCGCTTCCGCCGCTGAGAAGAACTGCGTGAACCTGATCCACCATGGCGGTTGGCGAGAGCAGGTCGGTCTCCCTGCTGCCCGGGGCGGAGCCGCGAACGTCAACCCCGCCCACCGCGCCGTCCTCGCAGAGGACGACCGTACAGCCGGTCGCATTGCGGGAGTCGGTGTAGTGTCCCACCCGGATGCCGCGCACGGATGTTATTCCAAAGCCTTCCACAAATCATCTCCAGCGATAGTACAGAAAGTCTTCACTCTGCTCCGAAAAAAGGTCGCCCGGCGCTTCAGGGAGTCCTGACCAACCGTGCAGGACGGCGAACGGCGCGAGACCTTACAGCACACTCCGAACCCTAACGTTCACCTTCGGACGCGGGCGGATCGGATGCACGCCGATTTTATCAACGACCCAGGTCAGGCGCAAACGCCCGACTTTTACGCCAATCTCCCGTAAACGCTGCCGCTGAACGCCAGGGTCATTCGGTTATCCTCCTCAACATAGACTCGCGCTTCGTTTCGCAGGTTTCGACCTTTGATTGAAAGCGTCTCCTACCCTGACGAAAGAGCCTTGGGCAGAGATTGTCCGATAACTGAAAAATTATAACTGAAAGACCCTGATGTGGAGCTTACTACCATTTCCACCTGAATATGCCATACGCCGACCATTTTTCGTCATTCCCGCGCCCCCACCGTCGTTCCCGCGAAAGCGGGAATCCACAGGCTGCGGCAGACTTCTACATGGCAGAAATAAGTGGATGCTGTACTACGGTCATTCGATTACCCTGCCCACCGCCATTCCCGACTTCGCGGCGACCCACACACCCGGATAAGGATGCAGCCAATTCTGTGATGTGTCCTTGTACAAGTTCGATTCGCGCTCGAAGTCCGCGACCTGTCGCTGGACTCCGGTCTGCCGACCATCCGCCTGTTTCTGAATGCCGTATTTTGGATCTTACGCCCTGGCGTGATCTGCCCCCAGACTATGGAGACGGCAAGAATACCCATCGCCGTTTCTGCCGTTGGCGGGACCGGGACGTGTGGGGAAAGCTGCTGGATGAGGTGATTGACGAGCCGAATTTTGAGTGGCTGATGATAGACTCCAGTCATGTCAAGGTGCATCCCGACGCGACGGGCGCGGTGGGAGGGAATCAGGAGATGGCCCGTACAAAAGGGGGCTCAATACCAAACTGCACCTGGCGGTAGATTCCCATGGTATGCCGGTATGTATGATTCTGACTGAGGGAACCACAGCAGACTGCTCTCAGGCAATTCCATTGATCGAGGACATCAAGGCGGAACATCTGTTGGCGGACAAAGGCTATGACAGCAATGAAATTGTGGAAGAGGCGTTGTCCAGTCGTGGATTCCGGCCATCTCCAACGCGGTGGAGTTGGCGGCCAATATGTGTCCGGAGTTATGGACGATCATGATCGGGTGGTCGGTGGAAGCAGCGTCCAGCTCGCTCCAGTCCGGCAATATAGTTCAGGGGGACAGGCTGATCAAAGCATCAAGATCAACAGCGGACCGATGGGTAAGGGCTGCTGGGGCCCGGGCCGAGGAGTGGGGTACGATACCGTCTGGACGGCGCAATTCGAGCCACACACTGCGGTACAGCTACGCCCGGCACCTGCTGATGAACGGGATACAGGTAAACTACCTCTCGCGCTGGCTGGAACACTCGTCGATACAGATGACGCTGTTCTATCAGGTACATCCATCAGTTTAGGATTGGCCACTCAGGGTCCAGAGCGATACCGAGACGCTTCGCTCGCTCAGCGACCGAATCAGAGACGGTTCGGTAAACCTCGGTCTCGTCCACCCGGACTGAATGTCCTCCACTGAAGACGACCTCGCCGTTAACCAGAACCGTCTCCACGCTTCCGCTCCCCATCGTTAACGCCAGCAGGTGAATTGGGTTATTGGCCGGATAGGCTTCAGCCGCTCGCGCGGATCTCACCACGACGTCCGCGCGCTTGCCGGACTCCAGGCTTCCCAGTTCGGCATCCAGTCCGGCGGCGGCGGCGGCGTTGATGGTCTGCATTTCCAGTAACGCTCCAGGGGAGAGAGGATCCTCGTAGGTCTGTGATGCGTAGCGCGCCGCGAGCATGGTATTCCCCGGTGTGCAGTCCCTGGCAGCGTCGGCGCCAAGCGAGACGCGGATTCCCCTGCGATATCGCTCCGCCATCCTGAATCTCGCGTTTCGTCCGAGTCCGAGCGAGAAGAAGGCAGCCGGGCACCATACGATCTGGCAGCCCGTTTCGTGAACCGCGTTTTCCTCCGCCTCGTCCAGTACGTTCGCATGGACGATAACGGTGCGCTCATCGAGGACACCCAGCTCTTGCAAGTGCACGAGTTGGCTGGCGCCGGTCGTGGCACGATAGATCTCGGCCTCCCTGGGAACGTAACCGGCGTGTAGATGCAGAGGTACGTTGTTGTCGCGAGCGCATATGTGCGCGGCCTGCAACAGATCAGGCGAGGCAGTTCCTAAACCATAGACGAAGATGTACCCGCGAACCAACGCTTCGGGGTCTTTATTGCGGTGAAGCTCCACATCCAATTGCTCCAATGACCGGTCGCGGTTGACGGGTGCGCGAGCTATCAGGCTCGAACTCACGAGCGAGGGAATCGCATCGAAGGACTCGCGCCTATCCCATAGATAGAGCGGGGCGAAAAGCGCTCTCAAGCCCACACGCTCGACCGCCTCCGCACCCGCCTCGGTCGAGAACAGCGAGCCAGGCTCGATGAACATCGTAAAGCCGCTTCGGAGCATCTCGAGACTGGCCATGGCGGTGGCAGCAGCTTCGTCTTCATCGGTGACTCCCGCTTTCCAGTCTGCGAAATTGACGGGCGACGAGCCTGTGTCGTGGACGTTGCCGAAGACCCCCCGACATGAGGTATGCACAATATGATTGTGAGCATCTATAAAGCCAGGGTGCACGATACCGTCTTCGGCGTCCACCGTCTTCCTCGCATCAAAGCGGTGTCGCAGCTCGGAATCGGCTCCAACCTCCACGATGCGCGAACCTGTGATCGCCACCGCGCCCGGACGATAGATCCTGCGCTCCGAATCCATGGTGATGACCTGGCCGTTGTGAATGAGAATATCGCATATACTCTTGTTCATGTGGCTGTGCTCCAAGTTGTGGCCTGCACTGTTGATTGATCAGCCAACCAATGACCGTCCCATTCGATCTTGCCAAGTCTTCGAAGATCCGGCGCTTCAGGGAGAAAGAACCCGCCGCTGACCAACCCCCTTCCTGTGCCTGTAGTATCAATACGGCAGATGATACAAACACATCGGGGGCAGCCCGCCGGGTGAGCAGCGAACCGCTTCCCCCGCCATGGCAATGCATCTTAATCGGTGATATATGTGTGGGTGATAACCTCCCACACGTGGCCGTTCTCGCAGTCGAAGTAGAACCCGCGTCCCTGGTGCTTGTGGTTGATCTTGCCGTCCGTCCGCGAGCCTGGCCCGCTCCCGAAGGGGATCCCCTCGTCCTTGACGCGCTGTAGCGCCGCATCGAACTCCTCGTCCGAAGCCAGGAAGGCGTAGTGATTGGAGCGTGGGTCGTCCGAGTTATCGAAGTCGAGCGTCAATGTGTCGTTGATCTTGACAGGCGCGAAGTGTCCCCAGGTCCCCTCGTACTTCAGTCCGAAGATGCGAGCGATGAACTCCGCGGACTTCACCTTGTCGTAGGCGGGCACGATAGTGTGGTCTAGCTGTAAAGGCATGGCAGTCCTCCTCTAAGCAAACAATACACCAAGCGTCAACGCCAATCCAGCGCCGAGCTGGTATTTGTCGAGGCGGTGGATTGTCAGGGCGCGCAGCAGGCGGCTTTACATACCCTCAGGCCGAATAGGCAGGCGCGGCAGGAGCATAGTTGCACCTCGTCGTGGTGCTCCTCGCCGCGGATGCCCTCCAATCCCTCGCTCAGGAGCCAGGGCACGAGCAGCAGGGCCGTTACGGAGTCCAGCCACCACCAGCCTAGTATGGCGTTGGCAACCAGGCCGATTAGCAGGGTGAGGGAGAGGGCGGAGCAGGCAATCGTCTCCTTCGCCTCGATGGCAATGGATTGCAGATTGCCTTTCGCAGCGATCCGGAGCTTCCAGAGAGCCACCAGGGGCATAAACGTCACGGAGACTATCGCAAGCCCGATGCCCACCAGCGACTCCTCGGCGCCGCTGCGGTCGACCAGGGCCCACGCCGATCTGAACACTATGGCCGCCGACAGGAGCAGGAAAGTCCAGCCGATGAATCGTACAATCCACCGCTCCACCACCTCTGCGTACTCGCCGTCCTCGATACCCAGCCTCCAGAGCACGAGAGAAGCTGCGGCCACCTCTATATAGCTGTCGGCGCCGAAGGCGACCAGCGCGATGCTGCTCGCGGCGATCCCCGACCATAGCGCGATAATCCCCTCCACGATGTTGTAGAGAATCGTAACCAAAAGCAGGAGTTTCGCGAAACTAAGCAATACTGTCATTCTCCGGCGGGATGGGGCGTTTGTAACACAGGAGCCAGCGAGTGTCCAGCGGTGTGGGCAATTGTCAATTACGGGTCAGTTATAAGCCAAAAATTAAGGGTTAGAATTGAGCCACCTATAGTTGCTCAGTGATTCTGCCAGTAGTACCGATCGGGGCCGGCTCCACCATGTTCGAATCCCTACAGTTCGGCGCTTCAAACCTTGGCTCTCCTGATCGGGATCGTCCTGGAATCCTACGGCAGTCAAGATTGGTTTCGGGACGCAGGAGCCGATTGGCGGGGAAATCCGTACGAAGTCCATTGGACTTCAATCTAGCCGCATCTGACCCGAGGTAAATGTATCCTGAGCGGTCGTCCGATCATCTTCGCCCTCCAACGCCTGTGTTAGACTGAGCATAAACCAAGTATCAGACTACGACCAGATCTTTCATGCCGACATCAGCCTGAAACGGTATAAGAGGGTGTCTGAGAAGTGTTAAGATAGGCTCATTATGAAGCGAGAATCGTATCCGACAGACCGCATTGACACCCCGCCCCAAACTGCTCATAGCCTCACGCAACAAGGGCAAGTTGCGTGAGCTTACCGAACTCTTGGGAGACGTTCACTACGAACTGGTCTCGCTGGACGACTTGGGCATCCATCAAGAGGTCGAGGAAACCGGGAGCACGTTCGAGGAGAACGCGATTCTGAAGGCCGTGACCTACTGCGAACTGGCTGGACTTATGACGCTGGCTGATGACTCCGGCCTGGAGATTGACGCGCTGGATGGCGAACCGGGCGTGCGCTCCGCGCGCTACGCGGGCCCCAATGTCACCGATACCGAGCGCATAGAGTTCCTGCTGGGCAAGCTGGACGGCACTCCACCTGATACATGGACGGCCCGCTTCCGCTGCGTGATAGCCATAGCCGAACCCGGACGTCCGACCGAGTTGCACTCGGGTTCGTGCGAAGGGCGAATAGTGTCCAGGCCGCGCGGCGACAACGGCTTCGGGTACGATCCGATTTTCCACTTCTCCGAAATTGGCTTGACAATGGCAGAACTGTCGGCAGAACAGAAAAACTGGCTTAGTCACCGCGCTGAGGCCGCGCGAAAGGCCGCGCGAGCGCTCAGGACTCTGTCCTGACGGACGGGGATAGCTCTCACATCTCTATATCCTCTGAATCCGCGCTTGCCTTACGGCCTTTCATAAGTCAAAATGGCTTGTGAGCAACTATTTTGAACAGGTAGGGAAAACGTCATGTCCGAAACATCGCTGACCAAAATCCTGGCGCCGGTTGCCGCCGGGCCGGACACCCCCGAGGCGACTGTCCGGTTCTTCCATGACTTGGCGTCAAGGATGGAAGGCAGCCTGACTCTGCTATCCGTCATGGACCCTGAATCGCTGAGCGCGGACGAGCGCGCTGCCCTCGACACCGGCGAAAGTGGATTGCGACGCGGTCTTATTGACAGACTCTCGGAATACATCGCGTCCGAGGACTCTGAAACAGAAGCTATTGTGCGCGTTGGACAGCCGGCAGAAACTATTGTCCGCGAAGCGCGCGACGGATTCGGCCTCATTGCAATGGCGACTCGTGGCAGGGCGGGTATCCGGCGTGGACTGCTCGGCAGCGTTACCGACGAAGTTCTGAGAAGCTCCGATGTGCCTGTTCTCGTGGTTGCGCCCGGCTCGGTCGCTCAGCTATCCGAGCGGCTGGAAACTTTGATTGTCCCTTTGGATGGGTCGGAAGCGGCGGAAAGAGCATTGCGCCCGGCTGTGGAGCTGGCGACTCGGCTTGGACTGAAGATCGTTCTGGTAAGGGTTACCAACATTTCAGGCGCGCATACACCGATAAGCACCGTCGCCTTGTCAATTACGGAAAATGTGGATGTGGAAGCCGAGTCGGATCGGAATATCCAGTCGTACCTGGACGATAGGGCAGAGTCTCTTTCGTCCCTGAAGTTAGCCGTTGAAACTCGTATTCTGCGGGGTGAGGCGGCCTCGCGCATTGTCGAGTTCGCCCGCGAAACGCCCGGCTCTATGACTGTGTTGACCACACGCGGACGATCAGGTCTCGAACGACTGGTTGCAGGCTCGGTTACCGACACCTTAGTCCGCAATTCGGGAGACCCGGTTATGGTTATCCCGCCGACACACTGAACGCATCCGTGAAAAGCCAGACCCTGTTGCGTGGATACTCCCTATGCTCATGAAAAACACGACTCGCGCCCCTATACACATGAATATGAAAAAGCCCTGCGCTTAGGAACATTTGGCTGTATAATGGATGTATTATGAGTTCAGAGTCCGCGCATACACCCCTGCTCGACAGATTCAGAAGGCCGCTGAGAGACCTGCGTATCTCCGTAACGGACAGGTGCAACTTCCGTTGCCCCTACTGTATGCCCGCCGAGATATACGGGGACAGATACCAGTTTCTCCCCAGGGAGTCGCTCCTCACCTTCGAGGAGATAACGAGGCTCACCCGTATCCTGGTTAAACTCGGCGTGGTCAAAGTCCGCATAACCGGCGGCGAGCCGCTGGTGCGCGCCGAAATAGACAAGCTCATCTCAATGCTCGCGCGGACGCCCGGCATAGAAGACCTGACCATGACCACCAACGCATTCCTGCTCTCCCAGTTCGCGGGCAAGCTGAAAGACGCCGGCCTGCGCCGCATCACCGTCAGCCTGGACTCGCTCGACGACGCGGTTTTCAGACATATGAACGGGCGCAATTTCGGCGCCGAGCGGGTATTGGAAGGTATCGAGGCAGCGGACAGGGCGGGCCTGCGCCCAATCAAGATAAACGCCGTCGTACAGCGCGGCGTGAACGAGCACACAATCGTTGACCTGGCCCGCTTCGCCCAGGAGCGTGACTACATCGTCAGATTCATCGAGTACATGGACGTCGGAACGCTCAATGGCTGGAAGATGGACGATGTTGTGCCTGCGGACGAGATAGTGGCGCGCATAGACGCCGAAATGCCGCTGGAGCCTGTCGAGGCCAACTACAAGGGTGAGGTAGCCCTCCGTTACAGATTCAAAGAGGGCGAGGGCGAAGTGGGAGTGATAGCCTCGGTCACCAAGCCCTTCTGCGGCGACTGCACCCGTATGCGGCTATCGCCGGAAGGCCAGATAGTGACCTGTCTGTTCGCCTCCTCCGGCAACGACCTGCGAACCCCGCTGCGCGACGGCGCGACCGACGATGAGATAGAGGACATCATACGCGGTATATGGGGACTCAGGGACGACCGCTATTCCGAGATAAGAACCCTGTTCACCGACGAGCCGCGCAAGAAGGTCGAGATGTACCACATCGGCGGCTAGAGGTCTCCCTTCAGAACGTTCACGCCCGTCGGATCACTGCTCCCGCCGCTCGGCTCTATCGTTATACCCATCCCGTCGAACTGACCGAACGGCGCCAGCGGTATGATTATTGTCTGGCCGTATCCCGTCGAATCAACGGTGAACCAGCCCGCGCTGTACTTGCCTCTATCCCTCATCAGCCAGACTTGGTAAATCCTGTCGGGCGGCAGCGGCGGCAGGTCAACGACGAGAAGCACGCCCCGGTTTGAAGTATAAGACACCATTACTATCCCGCGCGCCGACGACCACGGCCCGGTGCCTATGAGCGTGTTCACAGACGTGCCGGGCGTCGAGGACATTCTCATCACTTCGTAGGTAGCCTCCCGGTGTTCCCTCACCGCCGTCATAACCTCACTCTCACGCTCGCGCGCCAGCGCGAGTTCGTCCGAAAGCTGTTCGGCGTCCCTGGAAACCTCGCTCAGCCTGCCGTTGAACCATACGCCGGACGACAGCAGCGCGACCACCAACGCCGCGGCAACTGCCCTGGGCCACCCTCGCGCCGCCTCCTGCCCGAACTGACGCGCCTGCTCGGACACCCAACTCCGTGTCGCGGATATGGCGCGGCCCATGCGGACTTTCGACTCTATCCTGGAAAACAGCCTCTCTCTGACACTGTGCGGAGCGTCCATCTGGGGCACCGCAAAAGCCAGGTCCGATACCATCTCCACTGCCATAGCCCGGCTGCAATCGCGGCACACGCCGATATGCTCCTCCAGCCTCGCAATCTCATCGCCATCCAGCGCGCCCAGAAGATACGGAACTATCAGCTCCTCGACATCGCTACAACCCATGCTCGGCAGACTCCTGGATCTGCGGCCTCAGAACTTCCCTGAGTTTCTTCATCGCCAGTCTCATTCGCGTCTTCACCGTCCCCAGTGGCTGATCCAGCCTTCTCGATATCTCCGAGTGCGTCAGCCCCCCGAAGTAGGCCAGTACCACCACCTCCCGCTGTTCCGGCCTCAGCTTCATCAGCGCCGACTTCAAGCGGGTTCCCTCGTACTGAATTGTCACATACTCCATTGGATCGTCCGACCGGGACTCCGTTGGCCTGTTGCTGAGGTCAACGTCGTACTGGACTCTGTTATACTCCCTGCGGCGTTTGCGCAACTCGTCTATCGCTCGATTGTGGGCGATGCTGAAAAGCCAGCTCGTTACCTTGCCCCTATCGGGCTTGTAGCTTCCCGCCCGCCGCCACACGTTGAAAAATGTGTCCTGGGTAACCTCTTCGGCTGCGCTGGGGTCTCTCAGCATATGTATCGTCAGAGAATAGACCGGCCTCGAATATCTTGAATACAGCGCTTCGAGAGCATTTTTATCTCCGTTGCTGATACACTCCATCAGACTCTTGTCTTCAGCTTGCTCATAATCCATGGTTCACACCATCAGGCAGACCCTGTTCGGACCCACTCGCCTTTCTATACGATATTGGACAATGCCCAGATTCTTCACCCCACCGGATAGGATCAGCGTCACTCAGACTCACACCACGCCGGATATAGCATTCCCTTGAACACTTAAAACGAACCGGGAGCGATATGGTTAGGAATCGAGAACCGAACACTATACGCTATTCTTATGAAACATTAGATACGCGAGGACTGGAAAGGGATTCAGCCAGAATGGGAATATCCCTCGATCCCGCGCAGTTGGACAAGTTTCGGCAATACTACCGCGAACTGGCCCGCTGGAATTCGAGGATGAACCTGACAACCGTAACGGGGTGGGAAAACGTTCAGAAGACGCACTTCATGGACTCGCTATCTCTTGCGCGCGCGCTCCCATCTGAAGTGCTGACCGCGCGCAGCTTCGTTGATATAGCCACCGGAGCCGGATTCCCGGGCATCCCGATGAAGATAGCGTTTCCAGGCATTTCGGGAATGCTGGTTGACGCGACCGCGCGGAAGGTCGAGTTTCTCAGAAATATAGTGGCCCACCTGGAACTGTCCAATATCGAAGTCCGGCACGCAAGAGCCGAAACGCTGGCGCACTGCGAGAATGCCAGGGAAGGCTTCGACCTCGTCTTTGCGCGCGCGGTGGCGGCCATGCCCGTCCTCGCCGAACTCACACTGCCATTCTGCAAGGTGGGAGGCGTCGTCGCCCTCCACAAGACGCAAGCCGCCGCCGCCGAGATAGCCGCCGCCCACAGGGCCATAGAAACCATGGGCGGAGCGATACGCGACATCGTCAGAGCCGGTGGAGACAACAAAACCCTGGTCATTATAGATAAGGTGGACAGTACCCCTTCCAACTACCCGCGCCGTCCGGGCATCCCGGCCAAGCGCCCGCTGCTCGGCGTCCGCACACCATAGACATTCCATGAAACCCGAATGAGACAAGACAAAGAAAACGCGCTGCCTCGCATATCTATCACGAGACGCATATTCTCGATTCCCACGCTGTTGTCGTTCGGAATCGCCCTCAGCTTCATACTCTTTCTGTCCACCAGGTTCGATCTGGACTGGGGCCAGACCTGGCGCGGCATCCGCGACATGAACCCGTGGCTCTACCTTCTCGCCCTCGCGCTCTACTATCTCAGCTTCATATTCAGGGGAATGCGCTGGAAAATGCTGGCGACCAACGCCGCGGAGTCAAGCCTCGAAAAACCCCGTGTACCCTCGACGCTTCACACCTCACAACTCATAGTCATCGGCTGGTTCGTCAACTCGGTAACCTGGCTCAGAATGGGCGACGCATACCGCGCGTACGCCTTCGCCGAAGATTCGGACAGCAGCTTCTCATGGAGTCTCGGCACACTGCTGGCCGAGCGTGTTATGGACATGGTCATCGTCGCCGCCATCATCCTGACGGCCGTCGCCGTTCTGGCGGTGACCAGCGGGCAGGCGGTCTCCGTTTACATAATCGTCATGGCATTCGTTATGACCGCCGGAATCATCGCGCTTACCCTTTTTATGAAGGCATACGGAGACCGCGCGGCGAACTTTCTGCCCAACAGAATAAAAGCCGCCTACCGCCGCTTCCGACAGGGAACCCTGGACAGCTTTCAGCGTATGCCCCTGGCAATGCTTCTCGGCCTGATAGGATGGCTGCTGGAAATGGGACGGCTGTATTTCGTCCTCGCCGCTCTCGGAATAGACTCCGGCCTGGTGCTCATTCCAATCGTCGCTGTCGGCCACGCTATCCTGAGCACCGTACCCACCCCGGGAGGGGTCGGCGCCGTCGAGCCGGGCGTAACCGGACTTCTGCTGATCGAATTGACCGCGCCGGCCGCCGCCGCCACCACAATCGTTGACCGCTCCATCACCTACGTCAGCATCATAATCATCGGCGCAATGCTGTTCCTGCTGAGACAAGCCCTGCGAGCGCGCCGCTCGCGAAAGCTCGCTTCCCGGACAGGCGCCCACGCTTCCGGGGACTAGACTGAATCGGACCCGCAACCCCGCTATGAAGCCTGCGGCTGCCCGGCTGCCAATACACCAATCCTAATTCATGCAAATTTTATCTTGACTTGTTATTAAATTGTGCGTAAACTCCGCAACAGACACACTCCAAAAGGAGAGGGGAGAGTTATGGTCGCAAAAGAGGTACATCACGTTGTAAAGCGTCCGGGGAGGCTGCATGGCGATCCGGATTACGATATTCCGGTCCCAGAGAGTCTGACAACAGTCCCGGGCATACGCAAGAACGACGAGGATGTCTCCTTCTATACTAGGGTGTACCCTATCGAGTCTCAGAACATCGAGAAGGCGGCAGACCGCGAATGGGTATGGACCGTATATACGGATGATATCCGACAGTACCGCGAGGAACACGACAGGGTGAACCAGCCCCTAGTGGACGCCGCGCTCGTATCCGGCGAGATACAACCTACCAGCACACCGGAAATCGGCAAGAACATGACCGAGGACATTCGAACCAGGGCGCGCGAACTTGGCTATGGCGAAGTCGGCTTCACACGCTTCGACCGCCACTACGCCTACCAGAGCAAGCGCAGGTGGATCAAGTACGAACACGCCATCTGTCTGGCCCTTGAACAGGACTACTGGCAGACACAGACCATTCCCAGCCTCGAGGCCGAGTTCGCTCACTTCGGCACCTACGAGCAGGAAGGCGCCATGGGTCTTGAACTCGCCGCCTACATCCGCGAGCAGGGCTACCACGCCCAGGTACACAGCCCCAACGACAACAGCGCGGCGTACATACCCATGTTCGTTGCCGCCGGACTCGGACAGCTCGGAGCCAACGGTCAGCTTCTGTCTCCGCACTTCGGCTCGCGCGCGCGCCTGATGATTATCACCACCGACGCGCCCGTAACATACGACGAGCCTGTTGACTACGGCATCCACCAGCTCTGCCAGGAATGCCAGGTCTGCGTGAACCGCTGCCCGGGCAGAGCGCTGGTCAAGGAAAAGGTCTGGTACAGGGGCGTAGAGAAGAACAAGCTCATCTACGACCGCTGCAGGCCCGTCATGGCCCGCTACGAAGGCTGTGCCGTCTGCATGAAGGTCTGCCCCGTACAGCGCTATGGCATGAAGCCCGTGATGGAACACTACGTCCAGACCGATGGCGAAATCCTCGGCAAGGGCACCGACAACCTCGAAGGCTACGAACTCCGCGACAAGGGCTACTTCGGCCCGGGCAAACTGCCCAAGTTCGACAGGGAATTCTTCGATATTCCTCATGGAACACAGGAAGAGTGGCTGTTCGAGGAATTCAAGGCCAAGCTCCAGAGCAAGAACAAGCCCTCCACTGATGAGGTCATGGACTTCGTAAACGAGCTTGACGAGATCCTCACCGTAGGCCACACCACCCGCGGAGACGAGTAGAACCGACTCCTCCCAACGCGGAGGTCATATAGGAAACTGAGCATAAGGGGCCGGAACCCGGTACTGGGGCCGGCCCCTAACTGATTCTGTAAGATACCGAGCGCCCCAGAACGAGGTATTCACCAATGCCAGCCTTCAGAAAAGAACACATTGACGCCCTTTTCGGCGAAATAGAGGACAACTACAAAGAAAAGCCCGAGCGTGAGCAACTCCACCGCGACGCTCACCTGGCCATCGCGCTCCACGACGCGGGCCGCGATCTCCCGAACGAAATAGACAGCCGCGTCGCCGACCTGGTGGACAAGCACAAGCCCTAGGGCTAAAATTCCGCCCATCTCCGGGCCATCGTCCGACGCGACCCAGGACACAAACATAAATCCCGCGCTCACTCGAACCCGATGCGCGGGATTCACACTCCTCGGACGGCGAAATAGTTCGCCTGCTTTCCCCTGACGCAATACTGCGCCGCGTATATCGCGCGCGCCTACTCCAGCGGAATATACGCCGTAACCCTCGGAACGTCTCCAACGTCTCGCGTCGTATGCCCCTGGCCAGACGTGTCATCCGCGAGCAGGACGTCTCCGGCCCTGAAACGACGCAGAGTGCCGTCCACCAGCCCTATCTCCATCTCCCCCGTCAGCGTGATGACGAACTGACGCCTCGGCGCGGTATGCCAGTCCGAAAACGCGCCCCGCACACTCTGCCGGAACATGACGCCCGTCGCCGACTTCAACTCTCCCCACGCGAACGGCCCCGAATCCATATCCAGTTCCTCGAAGTGCGACTGTCCGTCGCCGCCCGTGTACAAACGTGTAATCACAATGCGCCTCCATATATGAATTTGCGGCTATGGTACAACACATCGAGGGGGCAAGAAGCAGGGTTCGTGGCTCCGCAACAATACAAACTGTATCAGATAGATACACAGAGTTGGATGAGTGACTGCCCGGCCAGGAGCCGCTCCCACACTCCCTGCTTCCTCCAGCGGTAGAACCGGCTGGCTACGGTACGCCAGGAACCATATCTCTCCGGCAGGTCCCGCCAGGGAGCGCCGGTACGCAATACCCACAAGATACCATTGATGACTATGCGATGGTCTTTGCTGGGCCGACCGGTATGTGGCTTCTGCGCCGGCAACAACGGCTCCAGATGCTGCTACTACCGGTCTGTCAAGTCCCCTCGTCCCATATCCCTCACCCCTTCCTCTACTCACTCAATCCAGTTTAACCCCTACATTGGGGTTTGCAAACACGCCCTAGTCAGAAATGGAATATGGGCACCTGCAATTAAGCTTGGTGCGACATCCGCGTCGCAACGCCTTCACTTTCCCGTTGAGAGCATATACGCGGCGATTGAAGTCAAGCAGACGTTGGGGTTTCGCCAACTTGACGAAGCAATGGAAAACCTCGTTAGGGTCTCCCGCCTAAATCGGCCCCTTCAGCAATATGGGCACATTACAGAGAACCAGCATCTGCGTTTCCTAGACAAGCCAGGCTTTGTGTTGAATCTGTTGCGCACGGTTGTGCTGGCGACAGGAATACAGAAAGGAGTGTCGTTTCGCGATCTGGCTCTTCGCTTCGGTAACATTAACGGTCGTCTTGAGCGTGACCATATGATTTCAGAGTTGTGTGCGCTTGGTCACGGTCTAGTTTGGTATTCGACCAAGAATGCTGATAACGGCTTCGTTGAAGCCACTGATATGTGGGATCGTGACCAGCAACTATATTTAAGCGTGTCCGACAAAGAACCCGAAAAAGTGTTCTTTCAATTCTTCGTGCAACTGCTCGGACACCTTACCCGCTCAGTGACTTGGGTACATAACTTAGGCATCGCATATGGGGAGCAGCACTTACCGCCCGTCAAACATTTCTGCGGGAAGAATGCCCTTTATAACTTGCAGGTCGGATGAGCAACAACAAATATTGCGGGACAAAATAGAGCAAAATGCCCGGTTCCACCCGCGCCCTCGTAGTTGACGACATCCCTTGAACTGGAGAACCTGATGCTCAAGTGGGACAGTCGCTCGGAGTGATTGTCCCTACGCATTCTCAGGCCGGAGGTTTTCCCTTCTTCTTCGGCTCAATCGCCACTGCGGTCGGTGCGTATGTTTATGAACATACTGCTTACGGCCAGCAAGACAGGGGCAAAGCTGACCAATATCAGGGCGAGTCTCAGGTCGCCGATTCTGTCCTGGAGCGCGCCGACCAGCGCGGGGCCGGTGGCGACGCCGAACGTGCCGAGCGTCATCATGAGGGACAGCGCGACAGCGGACTCCCGGGGCCTTATGCCGGGCAGATAGAACGGCAGCGAGTTCAAGATCGGCCAGTAGCCCTGCGCCAGACCATTAATGAGGGATATGGCGAGGAGCATGGGAATCGAGTCTGTGAGAGTCATTCCCAGATAAGTCACTACCATTACGACCCCGATGCCCTGGAGTATGTTCCGGCGCCTGTTCCCACTCACCAGTGGAACGATTCGGCTTAGAGCGAGTCCGGACGGCCCACCCACGGCGATGCCGATTGCCAGCAGTATCCCGGTCCAGTTGAGCGATACTTGGTACACGTCCAGCATCAGCGTGGGATAGAAGTTCACGAATGACGACCACGCCATCGTCGTACCCATGGAGCCGACGCCCGCAATCCATAGTTCTTTGTATCCCAGCACCCGCTTGATGATCCCCAGTCTTCCGCCGTCGGGGTCGGTCTCCCGCTGCTCGAACTCGGAATCGTCCTCGCCATTGCTTCCAAGGACCGTCCATAGAATGGCCAGGACTCCGAGCGTTACCGCGAAAGTTAATAAGACCCTTCGCCAATCGTCTCCGACGCGGCTGAGAATCAGCGGTGTCACGATCAGTCCTCCGCCAACCACTATCCCGAACAGCAGGTTGTACACGCTCGAGACCACGATGAACTCTCTTGGCGTGAACAGCCTGTGCATGAGCAGGACGCGGGCGGGCTCGCGCGCGAGGGTCGAGATGCCGAAACCCAAACGTCCGAGCAGCAGGACGCCGAAGTTGGGTCCCCAGCCCTGCAAAAACATCAGAGCCGAACTCAGCGTGAAGGTAACAGTCGTAAGAATCTTCGGCTTGTACCTGGACACCCACCAGCTTATGGGCAGCGTCAGGAACAGGTTTCCGAGAAACGCCGCCGAGCCGTAAAACCCCTGCTGTGTGGGAGTGAGACCGAGGTCGGCGCTGATTGAGGGCAGCAGTAATCCGACGCTTATGACCATCATAAAGCCCGCCACGCTCGCCAAAAGCCACAGGCCCATGATAGCCCAGCGGTGCCTCATCGGATTCGATAGGTTGGCCATATGTATCCTCACGCGACGCACAATACGCCTGAAGTCCCTGTACAAGAATACTTACTGACAGGCAAACCCGCTATGTCAAGCAGGCCCCTATTTTCACGGGGTCTATTCCATTGCTAAAGATGAGGATGCCATGATCAGACGCTGAGGCCGCTGTTGTTTCTCTTCACTGCGGCGTTATGCCATGGGCTTGACATCTGGAAGGTCGAGGAGGACGCCGCCGTAGTTTTCCAGGGCGGTGTCGCTGACCATGAAGTGCTGGGCGGCGGCGTTGATGTTACGGAGGCAGCGCTGCAAGATGTTGCTTCGATGTATGGCTGAGCCGCCGGCGTATCGGAATGCGGTGGTGACGACATCCACTGCGACCTCGGTCACATACGTTGAGACGGCGCGCATCTCTGACTGTGCCGCGGCGTCTGGCACCTGTCCATTGCAAGCGGTTTGGAAGGCGCGCTCATACACTTCGTGGGCGAGCGCGCGGGCGGAGCGGAGGCGCAGGTCGCACGCGGCGATGGCTCCGCGGAACGCCTCGCGGTCTGCCAGGGACGCGGAGGGTGGATTGCCGCGCTTCTTGATTGGAGCGCTCATTATGATTTCGTCGAGCGCGCGGCGGGCGATTCCGAGCGCAACTCCCGAATGTTCGTTGGCGACGAATCCCGGCCTGCCCATGCGATAAATGGCGCCGCCGCGCTTGGACTCCCACACTGAAGTGTCCCAGCTGAATGCGGCGGGCACAAAGAGGTCGCTTACTGAGATGTCATTACTGCCGCTGCCTTCAAGACCCGATACATACCAGTTGTCGTGGATGCGCCCTTTCACGACGGGAAAGACAAGGGATATGTTGACAGTTTCTGCGTCAGGGTCAGCTTGAACTGTGGCTCCGGCCGCCATCCACTCGGCATGGCGTACACCGCTTGCGAAGGGCCACCTGCCGGAGAGTATGTATCCTCCATCAGCGGGAATTGCTGTGCCTCTGCGAGCGGTGGACGTAGCGGCTGTGGGGATGCGCCCGTTACTGAAAATCTCGGTAATGGCGTCGTCTGCCGCAAACGCTCCGGGCTGACCGATTGCCGTTGCGCCAATCATCAGGCACCAGCCGGCGGAAGCGTCTATATATGCCAGAGCTTCTATGACCTCGATCTGGGTGACTGGGTCCGCCTCGGCTCCACCGAGAGACTGTGGCAGCTTGAGAGTGAACAGACCGGCGTCTCGGATTGCGTCAACGGCGGCAGGCGCGAGTGTGCCAAGCCGCTCCGACTCGTCCGCGCTGGCGGCCACAGTGTCCCGCACAGTCTCGACGGCATCCAGCAAAAAACAACGCTTTTCACGGCGTTCCCTGGGGAATGTGGGCAGATTCATGCTCAAACCTTATTCACTTTAGCGGGAGTTAACGGGATGATGAGGGCTTTTGACATCCCTCTCATTCTAACATCCCCTTCAGAATCTTGAATAACTGGCATTGCGGTCTTTCGTGGCACGACTTCGACCTCAACCAGATACGGTACGATGACAGGATGGCTCATACTGAACGAATTTGCCGTTGCCGTGACATTCGTATTCGCCCGGTTCGTGAAAGGAATATGATATGTATGGGTGGGAAACCGAGTGAAGCGGATAATGAATTGCCTCACGCCGAAGTATGCGCGCGCGAGTTAGGATATAATTGGTCGAGCATCCGGGAGTTGTGGTAAGAGATGTCATGGTGGCAAAAATACGGTGGTATAATTGCAAGCGTTGTAGGGCTCATCATGGTTCTCTGGGCCTTGACCATGGCTGCATGGGTGGTTTTTGGAACCCCAGAGAACCGGGTATCAATACTGGTATATGCGGCGATTCCGTTCGGCGCTGGGATCCTCAACATCTACTTAGGAGCCTGGGAGAATATCATGAAGCTGGGCGTCGTCGAAAGAATACGTGAACGGCGCAGGATTGCCGCCGCCGCCGCCACTCTTGAAAAATACGCCGGAATTGATCTGCTCAACAGCCCGGAAGCGGCGGCTCTGCCGGTTCCCAAGTATGCCTGCTCGAATGACAACTGCGCCGTAGGCTACGCCAGATACGCCGCCGCGAGTTTCTACTGGGTGGACGCTCAGCCGCTCCTGCAAGAGGGATGGTACTGCGAGGATTGCTTAAGTAACTGATGTTACGCACTTAGCTATGAATTCCTAAACGAGAATGAGCCAGCTCAGCTACGAAATCTCTCTCAACTGCGTAAGGTCAGTTAAGTAAGCTCTCGGACAAGCCGAAAGCGGATCGCCTGAATATGGAGATATTTCTGCTCATGCTGGAGGGAGACTTCACCTCGAAGTAGCGGATGGCTTTGATCACGCTCGGCTGTGACATCGGCGTGCGCTACGACAAAGTTATCGCTTGTCTCCCGGTGAGTCACACCCGGGACTGACATACCTGGGCCGCGAACTCGTCGGAGCTTTTCCAATCTCTCAATAATGAAAAGCCCTTGGACAGTCAAGCAGGGTCTTTTCAGAGTCGGCCTGAGTTTCCCTTCTACTATACAAATATACCTCCAACGCGCTACAATGTACGCATGATGAACAACTTTCACGACAGATTATCCATAAATGGGAACTTATCAATGACATTCGCCTGCGTGAGAAAAATTTCTCTTAGCTACAAACGCTGGGAAACGCTGGGAAACGCTGGGTGAAAATGGCCCCAGCGTCCCCCAGCGTCCCCCCGTTAATCGCCCAGCGTATGCCCAGCGGTTCACTCGACAATTATAAATCCAGGTATATGCAACCGCATCGAACAGAGCTTTTCTATCATGTTCGGGCTGATTCAACCACACCGGCTGATTACTGACTCTGAAAACGCCCTGCTGTTTTCAAACGCGAAGCCTGACTCTTACCCGATTCCAAATCCGCAACTCCTGACTCCCGAAGAGGATATGTGGCAGAGGAAAGTTGTACAATGAACCGGACTGATTTTCACATCAAAGATAGGAGAAAAATACAGATGGATCTCGAACTGCAAGGCAAGACCGCGCTCGTGACGGGCGGGAGCAAGGGAATCGGCAAGGCCATCGCGCTGGAACTGGCGCGGGAGGGCGTGGACGTGGCTATCGCCGCCCGATCCCAGGACACGCTGGACGAGGCGGCGCGGGAGATAGCTTCGGAGACCGGAAGAAAGGTCGTCGCCATTTCAGCCGATACCACAAGCTGGGACGACGTGCAGAGAATGGTCGAGACGACCGTCTCCGAACTCGGCGGCGTGGACATTCTGGTCAACAGCGCGGCGATGGTGGGTGGACAGGTGCGCGGTACGATTGACGAGGCGGACGAGACAGACCTGATAGAAGACCTGGACACGAAGGTAGTGGGCTACTTCAGGAGCATCAAGGCGGTCGTGCCGCATATGCGAGCAAAGAAGTGGGGCCGCGTCATAAGCATCGGCGGAGTATCGGCGCGTCAGTCCACGATATACGGCCTCCGCAACGCGGCGGTAGTACACCTGACCAAGACGCTCTCCGACCAGCTCGGCCCGGACGGGATTACGCTGAACGTCGTTCACCCCGGCCTGACCCTCACGGCCACGATAAACGAACGGCTGGACAGCCAGGCCGAACAGCAGGGCATATCGCGCGACGAGGTAAACGCCTCGGTCAGTCAGAACGTCGCCATACGCAGGGTGGTTGCGGCGGAGGAGCTTGCGTGGCTCACGGCGTACCTGGCCTCGCCCAAGGCTGAGTGCGTCACCGGCGAAGTTATCGCCGCTGGCGGCGGAGCCTTGGGCGCGGTCCACCAGTAGCAATAAACGCAAGATTTTTGTGATGCCTGAATTGTCGCGGCCCTCGTCCCGATCTGAATCGGTCGGTGTGAGGGCCGTGTCTGTCAGGTTCCATGAACTCGACGCTCTCCGTGCGGTGGCTATGCTGCTGGGAATCGTGCTGCACGCCGCCGTGTTTCTGATCCCAGGTGTGTGGTCCACCGACTATCCTGATGATGTATCGGACGGCTACGCCATCCTCTTTTTCGCCATACACGGCTTTCGTATGCCTGTGTTCTTCCTGCTCAGCGGCTTCTTTACCGCGATGCTGTGGCGGCGCAGGGATCTGAGAGAACTCGGAAAGCACCGGCTCAAGCGTGTCGGCCTTCCACTATTGGTGGGAACGATGACGGTCATTCCCGTCACGATATGGCTGTTCGTGCCGGACGACTTCGAACTCATCTGGTGGCCTTTTGTGTGGCTCAGTACCCTCACGCATCTATGGTTCCTGTGGCACCTGCTCTGGCTGGCCGGGGCATTTATGCTCGCTGTCCGGCTGGGCGTGAGGTTCGATCATCCATGGTTATGGTGGCTGGCGATTCCGCTCACTTTCGTTGCGCAGTTTCAGATGACCGAGCCGGTATTTGGTCCCGACACCTCAGATACCCTGGTTCCGCATCCGGTCGTTCTGGTTTACTACGCGCTGTTCTTCGTATTCGGCGCGTTCTTCTACCAGCGTAAAATACAAATGCGAAGTTGGTGGGCTATGGCCCTTGTGCCGGCGCTGACCGTTGTGTTCTGGCCCGCGCTTGGGCTGATGTACGAAACCAAGACTGAATGGGCGATACTCACGTCTGTCCCACTTCAGGTCGGCTACGCCTGGCTCATGTGCTTCGGACTGATTGGCCTGTTCCGGCTGGTCGCCTCGAAAGAGCGCAACTGGGTGCGCTATATGTCGGACGCTTCCTACTGGCTGTACCTCTGGCATCTACCCCTGATTCTCGCGGCCTTCAGGCTGATGACCGACTGGCCTGTCAGCGTTCACGTAAAGTTCGCGCTGGTGTGTATGGGAACAACGGCCATCCTGCTGGTCCTCTACCAACTCGGCGTCCGGTACACGCCGGTCGGGACTATGCTGAATGGGAAGAGAGTTCGCGCCTCACGATAGAGCGCATCTGCGCGCTCCTTGACAAATTTATCTCAATGATGCGAATATGTGTTCGTTTAGCGAGATAAGCTTGATTGCGCCCATCTGCCGCGCTGTTTTCGCCCAGCCGGAAAGTCGCGGCGGGACCGCCAATCCGTTGATCATCACGCGTGAATACGGATCGTGGCTCACGTAGCGTTATGGTATTGAACTGACGTAGCGTAAACACCAAGCGGATCTGTGATGGTCGGATGTGTATGAGGAATTGAACGGATGCAGACTGCAATCTCACCGAATGGCGGCAGCGCGCGGAAAAGAAGGGAACTCGAAGAGCGTTTCGAGGGACGGCTGGCAGTCAATCCCCATTTGACTCGCAAGATAGTGTCCTATCAGGGGAATCGCCGCGTTCCGGGTTTTCGCTGGATGAAATACAAGGAGGGGTTCTCCCAAGCGCTGGTGGAGAGCCTCCTTGACGAGTTCCGCCCCGCCTCGGTTCTCGATCCATTTTCGGGCATCGGCACCACCCCTCTGATAGCCGCGGGCAGAGGCTTGCGGGCGACGGGCATTGAGATTATGCCTGTCGGTGTATTGGTCGGCAATGGAATCGCCCGTGCGGCTAATGGAGTCTCGCGGGAGACACTTGAAAAGTCCGGTGCGGAACTACTCGATGCGGTGAAATCCAGGGGGAAGACTCCATGCAAGTACGCGTTCCGCCACGTAAGGATCACGGAATCCGCCTTCCCTGAAGAAACAGAGGCCGCAATCGCCAGGGCGCGGCATTTCATCGCTAACGTCTCCGATCCGGCTGTGCGAACGCTTCTCGACCTTGCCTGTATGACTGTCTTGGAAGACGTGAGCTATACCCGCAAGGACGGCCAGTACCTGCGTTGGGATTACCGATCTGGCCGAACTCTCAGGTCCAGAGTTGACAAGGGCCTCATTCTGCCATTTGACCAGGCTCTGGGCGCTCGCCTGTTCGAGATGCTCCAGGACATCGAACCCCTGAAGCAGAATTATGGCGGAGGCTATCCCGACCTCATCACGGGCTCGAGTCTCGATCTATTACGTGATCTACCCGAAGCGAGTTTCGATATGGCGATTACGTCCCCGCCTTATGCGAACCGATATGACTATACGAGAACTTATGCGCTCGAGCTCGCCTGGCTCGGGTATGAACAAAACGATTTCTTGGCATTGCGACAGAGTATGTTATCGGCAACGGTGGAGAACAGGTCCAAGCGGGAGTGGCTGAAAGAGATATACCAGGACGATTTTGAATTGTTGAACAACGCCTTCCGTATGTACGACGAGCAGGGGGCCATTCACGAGGCGCTGACCATACTCAGACAGCATATTGACGAGCTGGGAAACAGGCACGTGATTCGCCTGATTGAAGGTTACTTCCTTGAAATGGCCGTCATCATCGCGGAGTTCGGACGTGTTCTGCATCCGGGTGGCGTTGTGATTATGGTGAACGATAACGTCCAGTACCACGGCGAAGAGATTCCGGTGGACATGATACTGTCTGACTTTGCGGAACATTCGGGGTTCAGGTGCGAGAAAATATGGACGCTTCCACGCGGCAAGGGGAATTCTAGCCAGCAGATGCGCCGGTTCGGACGTCGGGAAATTCGGAAGTGTGTATATCAGTGGGTGCGCTCGCATGACTAACCTGCGCGATGCCCAGATAAGGTCTGCCCTGATATCGGAGCGTATTCGACAAAGAACGGATTTGGCGCTTCGAGAACTGATAACTCAGTATCAAGATACGCTAACCTTCTGCCCGTTGGAGGACTTGATGATTAGCGGCCAAGCGTGGAAACACGTAGAGGCGTCCAATATAGACCCCAAGTTAGTGTTCGCCCACCCCGAGCTTCTCCGCAAACATCCATCGGTCTCGCAGTACTATCGCGGGATTGCGCTTTTGCCTCGCAAGCGAATTTCAGACATGGCGGTTTCAGTAGATTCCTGGGAGAATGGAACAAGAAAAGCGCCTATCTCTGAACGCCGTAGCAAGGACGTAGCGCGACTTTACAATGCAGTCATCTCGTCCATAATCGAAGGCGCTACTAATTGGACGCTCGAAAACGGTTACAGAAACATCATTGCCACCATGGGTATCGGACTGGACGGAACTTTCCGGAACATCATAGGCAGGGATGCTGAAGGCTTGATCAGAAACCGTATCAAGAGTTGGCTGGCGAGTCGTCTCCTTATCACCGAGCATAACGATGAGGAGACTGAGTTCCAGTTGCCAAACGGATATTCTATGCGATATGGCTCAGAACCCGATATTCGTTTCCAGAAAGAGATGAACGAGACAACTCAAATTGTGGCGACGATAGAGATAAAGGGAGGAAAAGACCCGGCGGGCGCGCTCGAACGGCTTGGAGCCGTACAGAAAAGTTTCGAGGAAACTCCTCCGGGCTGTGTGAATATGTTGATCGCCGGCGTCATCACGCCCGAAATGGAATCTCGACTCGGGAACATGGGCGTCACCAAAGTCTTTCTCCTGGACGATCTTGCCCACGATGGACAGGACTGGATTGACTTCCTCAACGAGGTTTTCCACTACACGGTCCGCATTACCGATTCCACAATCACATAGCTGCGGATTCTTGAAAGCGGTATCGCTAGGATGCGGCACCGCTTTCATGTTCCAATGGTATAGCTGGGGCTGTCGCGCTTACTCCATGGGGGGCGGCTCGTCAAACTTCTCTCCACGAGCATCAGCCTCTAATCGGCGTTTGTTCCAGGCAGCGATTTCAGTCGCCAGTTCAGCCCTTCCCTCAGCTATGAGTCCCGCCCGGAACTCTTTTCTACGTTCTTTAAGTCTATCTGACATACCCTGAGCCAAAACCATAACCAGCCTCCCTAATTCAACAATGCCAATGGTGTTCACCACGAACATCTGGACCATTGGGGACGAATCTTGTCCAACGACTCTCAGGTACTCGAAGGTACGGGTATGGCTACCATAGACAGCCTCGTCCCACGCCACCATGGCTGTCCAACCAGCCATCTGCGAAAAAAACACCACGAGATAGGCATACCACTATCCCTCATGGACACTCATCACCGAAACACGAAGTCCCCTGAGAAACTTACCCATATCTCCCCACCCTTCAAATATATCACTAACTGACCTTACGCAGTTGAGAGAGATTTCGTAGCTGAGATGGCTGATTCTCGTTTAGGAATTCATAGCTAAGTGCGTAACATCAGTCACTAAATTGGACAATGGGCGATTGCGCAGTCTTCCATCCCGTGCGCCCGATTGCATAAGTGAATTATAGTAGTCGAGGGGCCGCCAATCTCTGGATTGCCGAGCGGCGAGCCCCTTCGGGGGTTCCCGCTCCCCGTTTCCACGAGGACGAGCTTCGCGGGAACGACAAGTGAGCGAGATGAGGGGCTTGTGCAATTTTCTCAGAATAGCGTCTACCCCTTGACAAACCGACCTCTCTTATAGGAACATAAGTTCTATCACAACAGAGAGGCATGATCATGCTCATAAAACACACTCCCGACGCCTATGAAAAGCTACGCATACTCGGCGGAATGGCGACCGACGACATCCTCACCCAGCCTGAGAGCCGCGGCGGACGCAGGGGGCCGTACCCCTCGCCCAGCAAGAATCCCACACACGGGGTTTACCGAGCCTCGATGCCCAACGGCAAGTACATCAACTTGATGCGCGTCATGTTCACCGACTTCTGCAAGATGGACTGCGCGTACTGCCCGAACAGCCACTGGGTGCCGAGAAAGCGCTATGCCTTCAAGGTTGACGAACTGGCTCGCACCTTCGCCGAACTCGTGCGGCGACAGACGGTCAGCGGACTTTTCCTGAGCTCGGGCATCGCGGGCGACGGCTCCAAGACAACGGAGCGGCTGGTGAAGGTCGTGGACGCGGTGCGCAACAAGTACGGCTTCAAGGGGTATATCCACATGAAGGTCATGCCCGGCGCGGAGTACGAGTATGTCGAGGCGGCCTACCGGCTGGGAACGAGGCTCTCGGTCAATATGGAGACTCCCACGGTAGAGCATATGCAAAAGCTCAGCGCGATGAAAGACCTCCAGAAGGACATCCTGGACCCGATGGAGTGGGTGCACAAGCTGACCGAGGGCCACACCAACGGCGCGGTCGGACAGGCGACTCAGCTTGTGGTCGGCGCGGCGGACGAGTCGGACCGCGACATATTCGGACGCATGGACCAGCTATACACCGAGTGGAAGCTGAAACGCATTTACTACGCTCCCTTCCGACCAGTGCGCTACACCCCACTCGAAGAGCATCCGCCGACTCCCATGGCCAGAAGTCACAGGCTGTACCAGGTGGACTGGCTCAAGCGCGTCTATCGCTTCTCCAACTCCGAGCTTGACCTGGCCTTCGCTGACAACGGCTTCCTGCCGCTCGATCAGGACCCGAAGACGTCAATCGCGGTCGAGAACCTGGACGCCTTCCCGATGGACGTGAATCACGCCGAGCGCGACCAGTTGCTGCGCGTGCCTGGCGTCGGCCCCACGTCCGCTGAGCGCATCGTCCGAAACAGGCGCAGGCATAGCATAAACACCTGGAGAGACCTCACCGCCATGGGCGTGGTGAAAAAGCGGGCCTGGCCGTTCCTCGCGTTTCCGGGTCATCGTCCGCCCGGATCCAAGCAGCTCAGGATGGACCTGTTCGGCGAGGGCGCGAGGGAGAAACGCAGGTCACAGACCGCCGCAAGCGCTTCAACCCCCGCCGCGCCCTGCGGCGAGCGGATGTCTTGCAGCGGCTGCCCAATGTTCGGTATGCCCGGACACCCGGGCGCCGACAGCGTGAACGCGCTCCCAATGGCCGGGTAATATCAGCTCGGAAACTCCGTCTTTAGACTTCGCGGATGTCGGCTGTCCAGGTGATTTCGATAGCGTCCTTTACGCTCTCGTGCGCCGGACAGCCCTGGGGGTGCACCCTGAGCGCGCGCTCCGCAGCCTCGCGCTTGTCCGCTGGAACTGGAAATTCGTAGCGCATATTGATACTGGTAATCCTGATGGTGCGTCCTGTGCCTTCGATTCGACCCTCGACCTCGGCCGTGTAGTCTTCGGGAGCTATCTCTATTCCGCGCGCTTCCAGCGCGCGCCGCAGTGTGCCGTACATTCAACCGCCCACCGCGGACACGATATGGTCGAGCGTGGAGGCTATGGGAGCCGCGTCCTCCGCGACGCCGTAGTAGCTCTTCAGATTACCCTGCACTCCGTACACCACCGGCGCAGGCACGTCGCCCATGTACGAATGCCGAAGTCCGCGGTTCATCTCCATCTTGTTGCGCGATATATAAAGAAAGTCGTCTGCCATCGTTTGCGCTCCTGTCGTTTGCGTGATACTCCCGACATTATACCCCCAAAAAGGCCATGCTCCGCGATAGTGAGGGCAGTATGCGCCGCGCCATGTATCGCTCCGTGTTGTACAATCTCTATCCAGATGTACCCGGACACCGACCCAGCGCATTAGGACAAGACCGCATTGACGAACCTCTACAATACCCTGAAACCCTATCTGATAGTGTTCACCGCCAGCGCGTGTACTCTCATAATCGAGATTGTCGCGGGCAGGATACTGGCGCCCACCATCGGGGTCTCGCTGTACACCTGGACGAGCATAATAGGCATAGTGCTCGCGGGAATCAGCGTCGGCAACTACGCGGGCGGACGGATAGCGGACCGATACCCGTATCCCACGACCCTGGGCGTCATACTTCTGGCGAGCGGCGTGGCGAGCATCGCCATCCTGCCCATTGACCAGTTCGCGTCCGACGCATTTCTCGCGCTGCCCATCATACCCCGAATAGTCATGCTGACTGTCGCACTGTTCCTGATTCCGAGTGTCATACTGGGAATGGTAACGCCGGTCGTCATCAAGCTGAGGCTCTCCGACCTGGCCCAGACCGGCAACGTCGTGGGCAAGATATACGCGGTGTCCACGGCGGGCAGCATCCTGGGAACGTTCCTGACCGGCTTTGTGCTGGTGCAGCTTCTCGGCACCCGGCTCGTCATTCTCATCGTGTCGCTGATACTTGTTGCGATGGCCGTCGTTTTCGGCAATCTTTCGCGCGCGTGGAAGACGGGCGCGGCCCTCGGAGTGTTGTTCGTTGCAGTCCTCGTTGCCAGCGTATGGGTGGACGGGCTGGACAGCGACTGCCAACGCGAGAGCAACTACTACTGCATAAAGGTCAGGGCGCGCGACATAGACGACCGCGAGGTGAGAATACTCTATCTCGACGCGCTGCTGCACAGCTACGTTGATATCAAAGACCCGCTGTTCCTGCACTACTCATACGAGAGGGTTTTCGGCGACGTGGCTACCACGGTCGCGCAGCGAAACCCCGGTATGGATGCCCTGTTCATAGGCGGCGGCGGTTATACGATGCCCAGGTTCCTTGAGGTGATGTTCCCCGATTCGAGTGTCGAGGTAGTGGAGATAGACCCTGAAGTGACAGAGGTGGCTACCGAGTATCTTGGGCTTCCGCTGAATACGAGCATCGTGACCTACACCGAGGACGCGCGCACCAAGCTCCAGGAGTTGCCAAAAGGCAAGTACGAGTTCATCGTCGGCGACGCCTTCAACGACGTATCGGTGCCGTATCACCTGACGACCCTGGAGTTCAACGAGATGGTGTTCGGGCTTCTGGCCGAGGATGGCGTTTACGCGATCAACATAGTGGACAAGATGCACAGCGGTCGCTTTCTGCGCTCGGTCGTCGCCACCCTTCGGCAGACGTTTCCCTATGTCTATGTGATGAGGGACAATACCCAATGGAACAGCGACGACCGCTACACATTCGTCGTAACCTCGTCTCGACAGCCGATCACGCAGCCTGACCTCGCGGCCGCCAACCACATCTTGGACAGGGGGGCCATCGTAACCCATTTCATGCCGGACGCCGAGTTCGCCCGCTGGATGGAGGACGGCGACAAGTCCGTTCTCACAGACGACTTTGTTCCTGTGGACGGGATGCTCGCGCCGCTGTATCTAGAAAGCCGCTGACGCAGGTCATCTCCCCAGTATCACGTTATCTATCAGCCTGACCTTGCCGATGCGCACCGCCAGCGAGACCAGCGCGGGGCGATCCACGGAGTCAAGCTCGGCCAGTGTCTCGGCATCCGCGATTGACACGTACTCCACGGACGCGCGAGGCTCGGCTCCAAGCAAGGACAGCATCTCGCGGCGTATCGCGTCCGCGTTACGAACCCCGTCCGCGTATATCGCTTCGGCCAGGCTCAGGGCGCGGTACAGCGACAGCGCGGCCTCGCGCTCCTCCGGGGACAGGTATGCGTTGCGGCTGGACAGCGCCAAGCCGTCCGCGTCCCGCACTGTGGGCATTACGATAACCTCGGCGCCGAGATCGAGATCCGAGTTGAGCCGCTTTATGACCAGGCACTGCTGCGCGTCCTTCTGTCCGAAGTACACATTGTCCGGCCTGACAATCGTCAGCAGCTTGCACACGACGGTCGCAACTCCCTGGAAATGCCCCGGGCGATGCTCACCCTCCAGTCTATTGGCGATGCCGCCGACGTCAATCGTCGTATCGAATCCGACCGGGTACATCTCCGAGGTCTGCGGCGCGACAACGAGGTCCACGCCCGCGGCCTTCAGCTTGGCCAGGTCGCCCTCCATGTCGCGCGGATAGGTGGACAGGTCTTCGGACGGGCCGAACTGCGCGGGATTGACGAATATGCTGGCGACAGCGGTCGCGTTGTCCGCCCGACACCGTCCCACAAGTGACAGGTGTCCCTCATGCAGATAGCCCATAGTAGGCACCAACCCAAGCGGGCGAGGATATGTGCGCTCGGCAGCGCGGAAGTCGGCGACGGTCTGTATGACTTTCATTAGAAGTAGCCTCTTACAAGAGCATCTCCTTCTTGAGGGACTTGGTCTTCTAGCAACACTCGTATGTGTGAAATCAATCTCTCAAACACATCAAGAGCGAATGGATTTTCTTTGAGGTATTCTAAATAGGCAGCCCTGCGAGCAATACGCCCTTGGTGTGTTGCGAACGCACTGCGAACCTGAGAACCTATCCGTCTAGATTTTCGTAGGATGAGTACTTCGTCTATGTCTGTTCCTCCCGTGCTGATCGGCGTCATGTCCAGCCATTCACAGATAAGTAGGTACTTGGCTCCGGGAACGGCAGTCTTCAGATCATGAGCTGTTGCACAAGCCTCTTGAAACATTTTGAAACATTGTTTGTAATTGATTAGCGGGTTGGGGATGGAGAAGGATTCAGAGGGAACGGCTGGGTACAGGAGCGCCCCTGAAGACGTCACAGACCGCATCCAGCAGCAGCGCCTCGTCGTCAACCGTCCGAGCCAGCGTCTTGATCACACTCGAGAACGCCGAGAACGCCTCAGCCCCTTCGTCGTTCTTCGAGCAGTGAGATACCTTCCGAGCTATCACCGCTCCACGCAATGCCCGCTCAGCGCGATTGTTGGTCGGCTCTACGTTGGGGTCATCCAGAAAGCGCAGCAGGTTGCCGCGGTCGTTGTGCCTACCGAGTTCATTCAGAAGTCTCTGATTGTCCGGGTTCGGCATCGGACGTTCGCGCAGATGGTAGGATACCTCTTGTTTCAACCGCTCAGACTCGGCGACAAAGTCATCCGACTCTCCACGATGGTATGACTCCCGCAGCTCAATCGCCTCTCTCAGCAGTTCCATTAGACGCTTGCCAAAGCTTCGTCCTCTGCCCACCTTGGTCTCAAGAGCCTCACTGATAGAGCGCAGGATATGCGCCATACACTTCTGCTGTTTCACACCGGACAGAGTACACGCGTCATAGCTCCGGCCCCTGTCCGCAACCATCACCCCGCCATAGTCTGAGGGGATCAACTCTCTGACTTCCTCGTTGCGGTGGCGAGAGCGTACCCGGTACACGGTCGTCTCATCCGTCTCGAACGCCATCAGAAAGGCGGGATCTCCACCCACACGCCAGCCCGTGTCGTCGGTGTGGACGAACGCGCTTGAGCGCACCGAATCGCGCAGCCTGCGGTAGGCGTCACCCACCTCTCCCTTCGCGCGGCGCAGCGCGTCCTGCGTGATCGCGCTCTGACTTATCCTCACTCCGCTCAGAGTCCTGAGTATGGAGGGGATCTTCCTCACCGGAACGCCCGCGCCGTGGTGCAGTACATGGGCCGCCGCCATCACCCGCTTGCCCACTCGATGGGCGCTCGCGCCGTACTGGTCAGGGGCTACATCCCTATGACCACCACGAACCCGCTTTCCACACGACTGACACCGGCATATCTGTACCCTGTATCCCTTCACATCGGGCTTGGGCATCGGGGGAATGTCGGTCACATAGGCGAAGCTCACTGCCTCATATTCGAGTCTGCCCCCACATCCCGGGCAACTGTCCCCGGCTACCGACACCTCAATGATCGGTTCCGTTAGGTCACCATGGGAAGGAGGCTTTCGGTAGCTGAACGATCCCCTGCCCGGCTTTCGGCCCGGACGTTTGGGCTTTGCGGTTCGTGTGCCCTTGGAGAACGGAGCGGCTTGACGCTTTCCCGCTCGCTGAGCCTCGACGAGTCGCTTCTGCAACTCCCTGATAGTCACCAACTGTCGAGCGTTCCGGTCTTGCAGTCGGTTGACCTGGACAAGAAGGTCGCCATGCTGGCAGGGTGGGAGGTCTTTGCCTGAACACATGGCCGCAGTATAAGAATATGTTCAGAGAACCGCAATCCCCAAGCCGACGCCGCTAATCAATTACGAATTGGGAATGGCGAATTTGGAATTGTGAAATGGGGATTGGGGGCGTCTCATATAGTTTGACTTATAGTTGCGCTGGTGAGTGCAGGTGAGCTTAGCAGGTGACTGCTGGTGGGGAACTGGTGCGATTTTCACCTGCAAATGACCTGAATTCACCAGTGTTTAGCTATGGAGAGAAATTTTTTCGGGCGGGTGAGTCATCAATTATAACTGTCAATTTATAGTTGATAGTAGTTAGTTCTTGATTTTCGGATTGTTTTGGCATGGGGATATTGTATCATAGAATGAACTGACTGTGTGTAGTATGGGAAACCGAGAATGACTTCGGGAAGGCGTTGTTCGCAATGATAAGGGGATTGACGTGCGCGAGAACATAGTGTAATCGTCCCATAGTCGGTGGGAAGGGAAAATGACGGGAAATCCTGATAAGGTTTTGAGTAGTAATGAAGCCAAAACCCAGGAGTTCCCGCCGATGACCAGAGTACGATTCACACTGCCACAGGTCAAGGAGTATCCGGATACTCGTCCGTCATCGTGTCCACACTGCGAAGGAGTGATACTCCATCGGCACGGCTTGGTCGAAAAGACCATCAAGGACCTCTACGTCAGCCGCGTAACTGCAATCAGATACCTGTGCGTCGAATGCGGCAGGACATTCAGACATTACCCGGATGGTGTGGACGGCCACGTTCAGAGCAAGAGGCTGAGAGGACTGGCGTCTCTGAGTTGGGCGTTGGGATTGTCCCATCGTTCGGTCAGCCACATTCTGAGAGCGCTGGGCTGTGAGTTGTCTCGAATGAGCAGTTGGAGAGACGTTCAGGAAGCGGGTTCGAATGCTGTGGGCAGATTGCTCGGCAGGATGCGTGGAAGGGTGTCAGTGATGGGGGCGGACGAGACTGTGATCAAGGTGAGAGGAAACAGGGCAGTGGTGGGGTTCGTTGCGGATGCCAGAACCGGCAGGCTTGTGGGAATTGACATACTGTTGGAAAGAGACAGCGCGGGGTTTGTGAGGTGGTTGAAGGGTTATGTGAGTGGGTTGGGAGTGAGAGTGATAGTGAGCGATGACCTGTCCACGTACAAGCCGGTGGTCGAACGACTCGGAGTGGAACACCAGGTGTGTCTGGCTCATGTGAGAAAGAACGTGTCCAACAGACTGGATGAGATAAAGGGCTGGGACAGATACAAGGAGAGGATATGGGGGATGCTGAATGAGTTGCCGGAGTCGGGAGGCAGGGAACTGTTGGGTATGGAGCGATACGTGAGAGGCGAGCCGAAGCTGAGAAGGCTGGTGGTGGACTTATGCGGCAAGTGGAGGAGCCTGTTATGTCACAGACGTGAGAGAGGAGTCCCAAGCACGAACAATTGCACGGAACGAGTGATAGGAAGGAGCAAGATCAGATACAAGACGATCAGGGGATACAAGAGTATGGATGGAATGATGAACGGACTTGGACTGACCCAATGGGCATGGAGCGGTGAGGAAGGTCTTGAGGTGGGTGAGTTGGTCGGCGCGTAGGGCATAGGGTCTGAGTGAGGGACGATGTCCCTCTCGAACTCCGTCTGAGATTCCCCACCGCCTGTGGGACGGTTACTGTCAAATTGTCAACTGGCAGACGACGCCTCATCTGGTGTAGGCTGTATTCTGCTCTTCCGTATGTAACAGATTTATTCGGGACCATCTCCAACAGCGTCCACGGGAAAACTATGTGGAGGAAATCTATTGTCCATCCAACGGTACTCAGTGAATCAGCATCCTGTCGAAACGCTGCTCTCCTGGATAAAGTCCGATGAGATCGCCATTCCGGAGATTCAGCGCCCCTTCATCTGGAATGCCGCCAAGGTTCGCGACTTCATCGACTCACTCTATCAGGGATATCCGGTGGGCTATCTTATCGCATGGCGCAACCCCGACGTGCGTCTCAAGGATGGCTCCCCGTCGGTGGACAAGCGCATTCTGATCGACGGCCAACAGAGGGTGACCGCGATGCTTGCTGCCCTACTGGGAGAACAGGTGGTCACCAGGTCTTACAAAAGGACGCGAATAGCCATAGCATTCCATCCCGGCGAGGAGCGTTTCGAGGTCGCCAACGCGGCCATTCGAAGGGACCGCGGATGGATTGCCGACATTTCCACAGTCTTCTCGCCAGACATGAAGGTGCTCCAGCTTCTGGACGGCTATTGCAAAGTCAACCCGGACTCCGATAGAGACAGCGTCTACGAACATATCGAGCGTCTTCGTGGGATACTCAACAACTCACTCGGTCTCATCGAGCTGAACCCCGACCTCGATGTGGAGACAGTCGCCGAGATCTTCATCCGCATCAACTCCCAGGGCGTAGCTCTCAACGCCGCGGACTTCGCTATGTCCAAGCTGGCGGCAGGAGAACAGCACAACGGACATCTGCTGCGGAAGTGCATCGACTACTTCTGCCACCTGGCCATCGCGCCGGAGGCGTATGACGACCTGTCCGGGGACGACAGCTTTGCCGACACGAATTATTTCCAGGCGATGCGCTGGCTGAGGAATGAGAAGGATGATCTCTATGACCCGTCGTACGTAGACGTTCTGCGTGTGGCCTTCACGACCCAGTTCAGGCGCGGTCGTCTCGAGGATCTTGTCGCGCTGCTGTCGGGTCGCAACTTTGAGACCCGGACATATGAGGAGGCTATTGCCGAAGAGTCCTTCGCGAAGGGGATTATATACTTAACTTGACATAGCCGTCAAGACCTGCTATACTTTAGTCACGTTAATTGATTCAGAGTATAGCAGGAGACCTAACCTATGCCTAGCGCACCCGGCAAGTCTCATCGTGAAGGCATTAGTCTGATAAAGCTATTCGAGATGTTTCCCGACGAGGAGTCCGCAACCGATTGGTTCGAGACTACCCGTTGGCCAGATGGTTGCCGCCCCTGCCCCCGTTGCGAGAGCGAGCGTACCCACGAGGTACGTGGTCGCAAGCCCATGCCCTTCAGGTGTTCCAACTGCCGAAAGTATTTCAGCGTCCGTACAGGGAGCGTGTTGGAGGAAAGCCGAATCCCGCTCCGTAAGTGGGTGATAGCGATATACTTGATGGCTACGAACCTCAAGGGCGTGAGCAGTATGAAACTGCACCGCGACCTTGAGGTTACGCAGAAAACCGCCTGGTTTATGACCCAGCGCATCCGCGAAGCATGGCTAGACGATACTGAACAGCTAACCGGGGTCGTTGAGGTTGACGAGACCTATGTCGGCGGCAAGAGGTCCAACATGCACGGCTGGCAACGCGCACAGTTGAAGGGGCGGGGTACTGCCGGGAAAGCCCCTGTGATCGGAGTGAAGAACCGCGAGACTGGTCGCGTCAAGGTGGAGCATATCCTGAAAACTGATACCATGACCCTGGAGGATTTCGTCGGGGAACACGTACAGGCGGGCTCCACCGTGTACACGGATGAACACCCTGGGTACAGGAACCTGGGCAAGCACTATCACCATGAATCCGTCCGCCACAGCGTACAGGAGTATGTGATTGAACAAGCGCACACTAATGGGATGGAATCGTTCTGGTCCATGCTCAAGCGCGGGTATATCGGCGTCTATCACAAGATGAGTTTCGACCACCTTCACCGTTATGCGGTGGAGTTCGCCGGGCGGCATAATGTCAGAGACCTCGACACCATCGCGCAGATGACCGCAACCGCGAATCTCATGGTCGGCAAGCGACTGACCTACAAGGCGCTTATTGGGAAGGAATAGAAAAAGGCCCCTCCTAGGAGGGGCCTTTGGATCGCGTTCCGCAATCCCTAACTCAGCGGATACCGAGTTCGCTCTACCAAAACAATCACAGGATAGCCGAAGTCGGTTACGCTGTACTCACTACGGTATTATGCCGCACTTCTGTAACTCGCGTTCAGCATCGCCAGCCGTGTTGAACGTAGTGAATTCGTCCTTGATGTTCATTATGTTTGCAACGTGCTGGAGAGTAAGCTCATAGTCCATCAGCGTGCTCACATTGTTGTACTCCAACTCCAAGTCTCGGCAATTGTACTTGGACTCAGGAATCGGAGTGGGTTCAGGCGTTGCGGTCGGTCCGGGAATTGGCGTAGATTCAGGTATCGGCGTAGGCGCGGAGCTTGACGAACTAGACTCGGTTTCGCAGTCATGTTCGGCGGCCAGCGTGACCGCGCCGAACAGTAGCAGTAGGGAAATCAGAATTATCCTCATCAAGCACCTCCCTACCCGTTGTACTGCCTGTTGAAATCCTCCTCCGACATGGTTGTGATCTTGATAGCGTCAATCAACGCCCAGATACCGAGGCCGCCTATTGTAACCAACTTGGCGATTCCCTTGCCCGTCTTACCGAGGTAGAAATCGCAGGCAGGATTGAACAGCCACGCTAAAAGGACTGCGGTTTGTTTGCTTTTCATAGATAACCCCCTTGCGGCTTGGATGTAAGCTACCTGCCAAAGTTGCCTGCGTCCGGCTATGAGCCTCAAGGGGGCAGAGATGCCCCACCCAAGCCAATGGGCAGACTCATAGCCGCGCTAGGCGAATGTCCACGCGGACATAGGGAACTTTGGCAGGTTCAACAGGAAGACTATACGGAGAGAGAAAATCTGTCAAGGCAGAATTCGTCTTGACGACAACGCAGTGTCGGCGCGAGAATCAACGAATTCTATGATGAAGGAGCCTTGATCAGCCTTCATGCCGATAATATCTCAGAGAATCTTTTCTGAGAGGTAATCATGGATAGACGAATTATCAAGGCATGGCAAATCCTTAAGGACTTGCCCCAGGACGCGGACATGGGTGAGTTCTTGGACGTTGCGGCGGAGATGGCGGACGAAACGCAGACCTATCCCCTGATTGAGACTGCGCGTACAAGTGGCGACGAAATCCTAGACTTGGACGAACTTGATGACGCCGAGTATAATGAAATCCTAGAAGCGCACGAAGGGCTGGAGAAAGCCCTAAACGAATACACGGGCATGATTGAGAAACTGAACGGTGACAGGGAGTAGGTTATGGCTACCACAAAGCCGCGTCGCCAACTTGCCGACCTAAGCTACGAAGAATCTCTCGGCTTACCTCGTACCGAGAACGAAAAAAGACTGGATCGCCTGACGTTTCGATATTTATTTCCTTCGTATAACGAATCTCTAACGCCCGAAGAAATTGAAGAGGTTCAGGCTCATCGTGCGAGAGAGCGAGAACGTCTGGAAGCCCTGCTATGGTTGCCGCAAGAGCTTTCATAAACGTAGCTGTCTCGTGAGGGATAAGTTCAGGATTGAAGTCTGATTCGGGCATCAAGGATTCCTTAGACTGAGATACCCCAAATCCTACCAGAAGCCCGTACACGCTTCCAGCATTTCTATGGTAGCCTTGGACTGGGAGGGGTTCCATGGTACGCGAATGTCCGAACTGCAAGGCAAGGTATCGGTTCCTATTCGCCAACCCGCCAACCGAGGAGATGGTCGACCTGGTGTGCGGCAACTGCAATCAACTGCTTTCAACGCGGGATTACGAGCCCGCCAATACTTACTACATTGAGATGCTAGACGAGCGTAGCGGGACGTTACCTTGTACTGAGAAAGTACCCAATGAGAATAATCATGGAAGGTGAATTGTCTTTCTGAAAATGAACTGGAGCGAAATCAGAGTAAGAGACTGGACGCTGACAGGAAGCGCCCTCGTCGTGGCGGCGTCAGTTTTGAGTGTGGCGCTTATGCAGTTCGCGTTTGGATGCAGATGATGAGCGAAACTATCGCCCTGGGCGCGTTGGGTCGTAACGTCCCAGACAGCATTTATGTCCAAACATTGCTTGACCTGTCAAACACCGCATCCGAGTACAGAAAAGAAAATCCGGACGCCTCGGACGACGACCCACACTTTCAAGCAATCTGGACGGCGATACACGTAGTTACCGAGCTTCGAGAACGGACGGACATTGACCGCCTGAAATCCCTGCTGACTAAGTTAGGCCCGGAAGCGGTGGAGACCGCGCTAGAGGAACTACGGCAGGAACAGGCGCGGTCTCAATCCTGACTAGGCGCGGGACAGCCCGACCAGTACAATGGACTAGCGTAGGGTTTTAGAATAACGGAATAAGTAGTTAGGGACTTTGACCATAGCCACGAATGGGCGGAGGGAGAAACACCGTGACAGGACAGACTGTGCTGGACAGGCTTAGGGAAGCGTTCCCATCGGAGTACATCGGGCTTAACGATAGCAATACTGACCATAGATTCCGGTTTGGTCCAGGAGCCATGATTTTTGTGCGTACAAGCGATCTCAACATCGCGCGGATTGAGGTCAATTGGTCTCACTTCCTGTCAGCCTTTCCCAACCGAGATAGTGCAGTTCGCGGAGTTATCAATGACCCTGCCCTCGGCGTTCGACCTCATGTAACTCGGACTAAGGTTGAATGTTTGTTTGGCCCAGACAGCATGGACAGGCTGATTGAGGCATTAAACCCCTAACTACTTATTCCGTAGAATAAAGCCGTTGTACGCGAAATCTCAACCCAGGGTCTCAACCATGTCCCGAACATACCGAATCAGCCGCCGAACATTCTCCGCCGTGCCGGATTCCCGCACTCCACGCAGAGCGGGCTATCGCGCCTACCAGCAGTATAGGGATGGTTCAGTCCGATTCGACGACCCGATGGAGCGGTCTCGAACAAAACGAGGCGTGAGCAAAGCGCGACGACGGGGAGATGCGAGGGCGGTTCAAAGAGAATTAGACAATGTTTGAAATTCAACTTGACATTCCACTCTGTAGGTCTCATAATACTCATGTAAGTGGCGCAGTAAGGATCATAGTCAACCGTACAGGATATTGACAGTCAGACCTAATCGTTGTTACTATCGTTAAAAGGTCTTGGTGCCGATGGCGGGATTCGAACCCGCAATAAACAGTTTGCCAGGCTGCATGTTTACCAATTACATCACATCGGCAAGGCCATTTTGAGACCCCCGTGAGTACCAATCGCGGGGGTCTCTGGTTATATTATCTGGTTGAAATTTCAACAATGTCAAGTTGCGGGGGAAATCAATGAAACGCCGAACTCTTAAAGATCAAAAGCCCGTCAAGATACCGGATGGTGCGCGTTTACCACAGTCGCCGAAGGAACTAGCCCAGGCGATATTCCGTAGTGGGGAGAAGAGGGCGAAGGCAGAGAGGGATGGGGATTAAAGTTTAGCTGACACGAGGCTATGTCAAGTTAAGTATATAATCCCCTTCGCGAAGCTATCGGACAGTGTCATGCGCTGCATCAACGAGACCAATTTCAAGCGCTTCACGATGATACTGCGCTCGGCGGGTTTCGTGAGCAAGGCGCTGGTCAGGTCCCAGAACACCGTAAATTTCGCCTACATAATCTATCTGACGCTTCGGGCGCAGGGAGAGCGGCCGGAGAAGATTGAGAAGCTGGTGCGGCGGTGGTTTGTGATGTCGGTGCTCACCGGCAGGTACACGGGATCCCCCGAAACCGCCTTTGGCTTCGATATCGGAAACGTTCACAGACTGGGTGTTGACGCATACCTCGATTCGATTGAAAGAGCCGACCTGTCGGATGCATTCTGGGAGGTGGGATTGCCGCAGCAGATGGATACCTCCGTGGCGAGCAGCCCCTACTTCAACGTCTTCCTCGCCAGCCAGGTCAAGGGTAGTGACAAGGGATTCCTCTCAGACGCACTGACCGTTAGAGATCTCATAGAGGGCCAGTGGAACATCCATCACATATTCCCGCGCAGTTACCTTCGCAAGAACGGCCTTCCGCCCCGGCGCTACAACCAGATAGCAAACTATGTGGCGATGCAGAGCGAAATCAACATTGCGATAGGAGACGCTCCCCCGGCCAAGTATTTCACGGAGCTATGGGAGCAGTGCCGGATCGGGAAGACGCGCTACGGCGCGATAACAGACAGCGATCAGCTGAGAGAGAACTTTGCTTCTCAGTGTCTTCCCGAGGGAATGGAGTCAGCGGGCGTCGAGGAGTACAACGACTTCTTGCAGAAGCGGAGGGTACTCATGGCCGCCAAGATCAGGAGCTACTATAGACAACTGTAGTAGCCTCCCCGGCCAATCCTGTCCAGCTTTTGGAGGTTTTCGGAGACATGGATACTGCTCAAAGAGTATGGCTGCATATCTGGGCCGCGGTCCTGTGGGTCCTGGACCTCATAGTTGTCGTTCTGAGGTCCACCCGCAAGAATGAGCGCACGGTCAGGGCGACCAGGCGCACCGGGTGGCGCAAGGGACTTAAGAACGAACTGATGCGCCGGCAATCCAACACCTGCTCATACTGCGGTACCCACCGCACGGCCAGGAGCATGGACATCGATCACATGACACCCGTCGTGAGGGGCGGGTCGAATGACGAATCCAATCTCCAGGTCATTTGCAAGCCGTGCAATCAGCGCAAGGGGATGATGACCGATGGGGAGTTTAGATCGAGATACGCTCGGTTGGCGCCGAGTCGGTCGCTGACCCCCCCATCCGCTCCAGTATCGCAGGCGGACTTCAAGCGTGAGACACGGCGCACAGAACAGCCTGAAGTTGTGAGACAGTTCAGGGCGACTCCCTACATCTCCAGCCGGGAGAAGATTCGTGGGGGAAGCCTCGGTATTGGCGCGGCCACAGCCGGCATCTTCCTTCTAGGACTGGCGTCCTGGACTCCGCTGGAGGGATTGGCGCTGCTCCTGGGAGCCGTAGTTCCCGGGGCCGCGTTCGGTGCCGGTTTGTACGCCAGGGCGGTGTTTACGGGGATGCTCGATGATTGACTTCTAGCCTCGTCTCCTGAGCGGGACTTTCGGTTGGAATGGCTCTGGACGTTTGAACGGGGATGAGAGTGGGCACTGCGCCACCCACTAGTGTACAACTGGCGTCAGACTGGGGTATCAATCCGCATGGCAAGAGGCATCCGGTACACTCGTGGCCCCGGGAACGAAGAGAGTTGGACATTCCAAGAATCTTCTCGGAGGCCAGAAACCATAGGTATAGCTCTGCGGACCCAGCGCCATTGAATCGCGATTATCGATTTCTGACTCTATCGGTGCCTGAAATTCTCACAAACTGGCCGAAGCGCCGGTTTTCGGGCGGATCGCAGGGGAACCGCCCGCTATTGATCTCTCCTGTGAGTTCTGTTTTAGGAAAGCCCTGCTTCCCCTGGGATACCCGAAGAGTTCCCGAAACGAACGGAGGTGGCGCGCCTGGGCCGACAGACGGAGTGTCAGGCCTCAAGTCGCATCCGGCGGTGTCCGCGCCGCCGATTTTTCTGTTCGTCCCCACAAAGAGCGCGGCGAAACGCATATCTGTTAGCAGGCGGTCCTGAGCGCGCTACGGTATCTTCGGTAACAGGATATGCACACGGGCTTCGCCATGCTGGTACTGTGCTCGTCTCCACAGGCGTGACAACGCTTCTCCTCATATTCTTCGTTCTTGTATCTGGCCCAACTTCTATAATCCGAACTGCAATACGGACGCTCCGGGTCGAATGGTATTTCCTCACCGCACCGCAGGCAGAATCCAAGCTCTGGGAGCGCGGGCTGTCGGCTGGGTCTTCCTGAAAGGGTTCGGACTGGATTATCCCGCTTGCCCGCGGAAGGATCCTCGTCGCCGTCGTCAACTTGTGTTACTTCAAGTTTGACATTGGGGCTCTGCCTCAGGATGAGATCGGCCTCTTCCCTGATTTCTCGGTAGAGCTCAGGGTCCTCTTCCGCTGAAACCAGGATGCCCATCTCGTCGTTGTTCTGCTGAGAGAATTCGTAGAGATTCATTGAAGTGATGAGCGCGTGGCTGTCGTTCATGTAGCATTTGGCGTGGAGATGTTCCCGGAAACTGGTTCTTATATCGTTATCAGCCAACCACTTTGTTTCTTCGGAGCGAAGCTCGGTTTTGCCATAGACAACACGGATGTCTGTCTTCCACCTCTGAGCTTGGTCTTCAAGCAAGCCTTTAATGCGGCTGTTGAATTTGAGGTAAGGGCTGATAAGCAGCAGTCTGCCACCTTCCGATCCTCTGATGATCTTCTCCAGCTCATGAGTTATGCCGCTGGTCGTCAGGAACTTTGCTACCATATCTGACCTCGTCTCCCGTTCAGATTCTTCTGGGATGCAATTATAGACTAATTGGTAGTTGATTAGCGGGTTTGTGGAGTCGGCGGAAGAGAGTCAGAATGAGCGAGCCGGCAGAGGAGCGCCGCCGAACACATCGCAGAGCGCATCCACCAGCGTATCGTCATCAACCTTCCGCGCCAGAGTCCTGATCACGCTCGTGAACGCAGAGTACGCCTCAGCCCCTTCGTCGGTCTTCGAACACTGCGACACCTTCCGAGCTATCACCGCCCCGCGCAAGGCCCGTTCCGCCCGATTGTTGGTGGGCTCTACGCTCGGGTCATCCAGAAAGCGCAGCAGGTTGCCGCGGTCGTTGTGCCTACCAAGTTCGTTCAGCAGTCTCTGATTGTCCGGGTCCGGCATCTGACGATCTCGCAGATGGCGGGACACCTCCCGTTTCAACCGCTCAGCCTCACCCACAAAGTCCAACGCCTCTCCGCGACGTTCCGACTCCCGCAGCTCAATCGACTCTCTCAGAAGTTCGATCAACCGCTTGCCGAAGCTGCGACCTCTGCCCACCTTGGTCTGAACCACCTCACTGACGGAACGTATAACGTGCGCCATGCACTTCTGTTGTCTGACACCGGACAGGGTACGGGAGCCATAGCTCCGGCCCCTGTCCGTAACCATCACTCCGCCATAGCCTGAGGGGATCAACTCTCTGACCTCCTCGTTTCGGTGGCGAGCGCGTACCTGGTACACGCTGGCCTCATCTGTCTCGAACGCCATCAGGTAAGCAGGCTCTCCACCCACACGCCAGCCCGTGTCGTCGGTGTGAACCACTGAACTTGAGCGCACCGAACCGCGCAGACTGCGGTAGGCGTCTCCCACCTCTCCCTTAGCGCGGCGCAGAGCGTCCTGGGTGATTGCGCTCTGAGTTATCTTCACCCCGGTCAGAGTCCTGAGTATAGATGGAATCTTCCTCACCGGGACCCCCGCGCTGTGGTGCAGTATATGGGCCGCCGACATCACACGCTTGCCCATTCTGTGAGCGCTCGCGCCATACTGGTCAGGGGCGACTTGCCGATGGCTGCCACGAACCCTCTTGCCGCAGGACCGGCGCCGGCATATCTGTACCCTGTATTCCTTCACCTGGGGCTTGGGCATAGGGGGAATGTCGGTGATGTAGGCATAGCCCACTCCCTCGTGTTCGAGGGCGCCTCCGCATCCCGGGCAACTTTCCGCCGACACTGAAACGTCAATGATCGGTTCCGTCAGGTCACCATGGGAAGGAGGCTTTCGGTAGCTGAACGATCCCCTGCCCGGCCTTCTGACCGGACGTTTGGGCTTTGAGGCTCGCTTGCCCTTGGAGAACGGAGCGGCCTGGCGCTTTCCCGCTCGCTGAGCCTCGGCGAGTCGCTTCTGTAACTCTCGGATCGTCGCCATCTGCCGAGCGTTCCGCTCCTCCAGCCTGTTGACTTGGGTTATGAGGTCGCCATGCTGACAGGGTGAGATGTCTTTGTCTGAACACATGGCCGCAGTATAAGAATATGGTCAGAGAATCGCAATCCGCAGCCGCTAATCAATTACTTCGGAACCTAATCGTGTCATTCAGTCTATGATCGGATTTTCAGAATTCCAAACAGGCGTGAATGCGACTTATGTAGCCACAGTCCGCCCCTCTGGATTGCCGAGCGGCGAGCCCTTCGGGGTTCCCGCTTTCGCGGGAATCACCCATGCAGGTTGCACTCAGCACAACGATCAATGAAAATAGGTCGCGGACCGGTTGGCGAAGGAGTGCGATAGTCATTGGCGCTTTGAGCCCGAGCGGGAATCTGACACCGGCGACCACACTTGAACAACAAGCTGTTGCCTCCCTTTTGTGGGAGAGCGCGTATACCAATTTGCGATGATGCATGGTCGCCCTCCAGCCGGTACCTAATATGGAGGTGATGGACTTTGAAAGTTCTTTATGAACGATGTTGCGGCCTTGATGTCCACAATAGACGGAGAGACGGATCCTAAGAAGTTGGCCAACATGGCGCGTGGTCTGCTCAGGAAGAAACTGCCGCAGCTACAGTGGGCTCTTGAGGGGACAATGGGGACACACCAGCGCTTCATGTTGGAGAGTCAACTGCGCATGTTGGAGACACTGGAGTCGGAGATCGCGCGTCTGGACGAGGAGGTGAGGTCTCGGCTGATCCCTTTAGAGGATGCGATTGACCGGATAGACGACATACCCGGAATAGGTCGTCGCAACGCTGAGGATATCATGGCCGAGATAGGCGCGGACATGTCAAGATTTCCATCGGCGGCGCATCTGGCGTCATGGGCGAAGCTCAGCCCTGGCAACTACCAGAGCGCAGGCAGGCGCAGGAGCGACCATACCGGACATGGAAACACATGGCTCAAGTCCGCTCTGACCGAGGCGGCTCAGTCAGCGGCCCGAACCAAAGACACCTATCTGTCGGCGCAGTACCGCAGAATAGCGACGCGGCGAGGGAGCAAACGCGCTGCCACGGCGGTGGCTCACACCATAATCAAAGTCATCTACCATATGCTTCGAGACGGTACCGCGTACCACGACTTGGGAGGCAACTACTTTGACCAACGTAATCGCAACAACGCTATCCACCGATACGTCAGAGGAATTGAACGCCTAGGCTATCAGGTCACTCTCCAAGCCGCCTGACATCTTCATTTTCATACCAATGACGATAAATGTCAACGCCACCTAGTACCTAAACCAGGGTCTTTCGGTTATTTGCGAATCGGAAAGCCCGCGCCTATATGTCATTCCCGCACTCCACCACCGTCATTCCCGCGAAAGCGGGAATGACGGTGGTCATTGAACCGGTGAATCTGGATAACCGAAAGACCCTGGGGATGGGAACAGGGTCTTTTCATTATTCTGGTTGGCGTGATTTTACTGTGTCGGTTGCTTATGTCCCACGGCTGGATTGACGATTCACCTACATTTATTCATATCGGTGGGGCGGATTCCCGCTTTTACGGGAATGACGGGACGAAAACGAAAAGACCCTGGGGATGGGAACCGAGGTAGTAGGTGCACGGGGCACTGCTCCATTCGACTGTGATGTGTTCTCGGCGCAGGCCGCGAGTAACACAAGCGTGAGAAGGATGGCGGCAATAGCAATGATGCGTTTAGTTGGAGTGGCTCCATATAGGATTCAAGGCGGCCGCTAACGGCGTCGCGGATGTATTAGTCAATTATGTATGATAGGGATATCTGGGAAACCAGTTCAGAGGCAGTACATCAGTATGTGTCAGATCAATCAGGCAGGGTTCATTTGATCCTCTAAAAACTCGATACTTCAATGCAGCCGGGCAGGTAATCCCGGACACGCCCAACGGATATTTGAACACTTCCTCCGTGAGCAATCTGATGCCGGTTGTTCATGATCGAATCGATGGAATTGCGCCGTTGGCCATCATTTTCATCGAGAAACGTTTCCAATTCGGTAGCCCATGTAGGGTTGAAGATTCGTGCGGTCTCAACAAAACGGCCTGCTTTCGGATTGGAGATACGCTCCAATTGTACTATGGCAAATCTTGTCACTTGTGGACTCGCCGCACCCTTCACGAAGTTGCCATATACTTCCTGAAGAGCGGTTTCTAGAAATCCAGCAGTCAAGATACAGAGATATCTTCCCCAATGACCGATGAGTTCGATGTCGCCGCCAGTTGCCGCTTCTGTGCGGTCTAATAGTGATTTCAGTGAGTTGAGTTGGGCTGTAGTAAGTCTCAAGTTTTGCATTGCTATATGGTGGCGAAGCGTTCAGCGGCTTTCTTCATACGCATTTTCACAGACTGTTCATCTGCCGTGGCACTAGACACGGCTTCCACATAGTCGGCATCCTGGAGGAGTTCCTGATATGCTAATTTCATTTCTTCTGTATTCGGATAGTTGACAGATGAATCAATTCTCCGAGCTAAGGCTACGGACATCGAGTCGAACACAGCAGCATTCAGGGCTCTTTCCGGACGGAATGCCCTTCCTCCCAATGCACATTCAAAAGCCTCCATCGTTCTGAAGAATATTGAGGAGGCTTCATCCAAGAAGTCGTCGTGGGGATTCCTGTGCTTCCCCACGAACTGTGTTAGGAATTCCGCCAAGGGAGGTTTATAGCTCTCCTCTTCAAAGAAAAAAGCTAGGAATCGGAGTATGAGCTCCTGATCTCTCTGACGTGAATGAACCTTGCCAAAGATCGACCGCCAGGCTAAATGTTCGTTGATGGTACCCAGATTGTCTATCAACTTGCCATGATAGAGGGCGCTGCGGATCTCCTGTTGAGTCAAACGGCGCCCGCTACTGTTGATCCTGTCGAAGATGTGGTACACACTCGTATCGTCTGCCGCTGGGGAATCCTGCTTGACAACTGTAGCGTGAATGACTGCATTGTTAAGGTCAATCTGGTCCTTTGGCGCCAGGTCCTGGTACGTTAGCCGTAATTGATTAGCGGCATTCTCGTGGGATTGCGTCGGGCCGAGCATATTCTTATACTGCGGCTATGTGTACGGACAAAGACCTTTCTCCCTCTGAACGCGACGAACTGACGTCCGCGGTCAACCGGCTGCAAATGCAAGTTGCGCGGCAGATGGCGACGATCCGAGAGTTACAGAAGCAACTCGCCGAGGCTCAGCGAGCGGGAAAGCGCCAGGCCGCTCCGTTCTCCAAGGGCAAGCGAGCCGCAAAGCCCAGGCGGCCGGGCCGAAAGCCGGGAACAGGGTCATTCAGCTTCCGAAAGCCCCCCTCTGTCGATGAACTGACAGAACCGATCATTGACGTTTCGGTGTCGGCGGAGAGTTGCCCGGGATGCGGAGGCGCGCTCGAACACGAGGGAGTGGGCTATGCCTACATCACCGACATTCCCCCGATGCCCAGGCCCGAGGTGAAGGGATACAGAGTGCAGATATGCCGTTGCCGGTCCTGCGGCAAGAGGGTTCGTGGTAGTAATCGGGAAGTCGCCCCTGACCAGTATGGCGCGAGCGCTCACAGAATGGGCAAGCGCGTGATGTCGGCGGCCCATATACTGCACCACAGCGCGGGGGTCCCGGTGAGGAAGATTCCATCTATACTCAGGACTCTGACCGGGGTGAAGATAACCCAGAGCGCGATCACACAGGACGCTCTGCGCCGCGCAAAGGGAGAGGTGGGAGACGCCTACCGCAGTCTGCGCGGTTCAGTGCGCTCAAGTTCGTTCGTACACACCGACGACACGGGCTGGCGTGTGGGCGGAGAGCCTGCTTACCTGATGGCGTTCGAGACCGATGAGACGACCGTGTACCAGATACGCGCTCGCCACCGCAACGAGGAGGTCAGAGAGTTGATCCCCTCAGGCTATGGCGGAGTGATGGTTACGGACAGGGGCCGGAGCTATGACTCCCGTATCCTGTCCGGTGTCAGACAGCAGAAGTGCATGGTGCACGTCATACGTTCTATCGGTGAGGTGGTTCAGACCAAGGTGGGCAGAGGTCGCAGCTTCGGAAAGCGGTTGATCGAACTTCTGAGAGAGTCGATTGAGCTGCGGGAGTCGGAACGTCGCGGAGAGGCGGCGGACTTTGTGGGTGAGGCTGAGCGGTTGAAACGGGAGGTGTCCCGCCATCTGCGAGATCGTCAGATGCCGGACCCGGACAATCAGAGACTGCTGAACGAACTTGGTAGGCACAACGACCGTGGCAGCCTGCTGCGCTTTCTGGATGATCCGAGAATAGAGCCTACCAACAATCGGGCGGAACGGGCCTTGCGCGGGGCGGTGATAGCTCGGAAGGTGTCGCAGTGTTCGAAGACCGACGAAGGGGCTGAGGCGTACTCTGCGTTCACGAGCGTGATCAGGACTCTGGCGCGGAAGGTTGATGACGATACGCTGGTGGATGCGCTCTGCGATGTGTTCGGCGGCGCTCCTCTGCCGGCCCGTTCCCTCTGACTCTCTTCCGCCCACTCCGCAACCCGCTAATCAATTACCGTTAGCCCTTCAAACTGTTGCTGAACGCCAGTCAATCTAAATGCTCTTTGGGTCCTTGCTTCGGGTGATGGGTTGAACACTCCGCCATAGAAGAACTGAATGCTCTTTAGGCGTTGTTGTCCATCAATGACGATGTACTTGCCCGAGTAGGGGTCTCGCGACAGGAAGATTCCTGGAACTGGCAACCCAAGCAACAGGGATTCTACGAACCTGGAAGCATCTTTAAGGTTCCAGACATAATTTCGTTGGAACCCCGGAATTATTATCTCGCCTCTTTGAAGGCGGCGGTTGAGGCCATCTACGTCGAAGTCTATCCCGAAACTGGTGATCTCATAGCGCACTGGCGCAACAGAATTATCCTCCGTGTCCTCAACTTCCACATCTTCAACGCTAGACATCAGCGTTCCACTTCTGTTGGCTTCAATGCTAACCATCCGTTTCCTCCCATCTATGATAGCCAGCCGCTATTTCGGCTAGACACCACCGAGAGCGAATTTTTCACTGTTAGACTGGACGACGGATTTCAAATGGTCTATTGCCCTAGATATTCGCAGTATCCATTCGTAGCCGTCAACGAACATCTTGATCAGGTTGACCTAACCCCAATCTTCATACTACCCGCAATGTTACATCTTAGAGGGTTATAAGACCAGACGGCATCATCGCCTGTAAGGCCGTGCGAAAAATCGGGGCGAGGCTTGCCACATTAGCGCGGCAGGGATACACTTGGGCGTGGAATCATCTCCATACAGTTAGGGAGTCGAGATTATGGTCGCGCAAAGAACTGATGAAGTCCTGAGACAGAGTACCGTGCGGTACTTGTGGATGCACAACCGCGACTGGATACAGATGGCGGAAGAGGGCGAGCCTATGATCGCGGTGGAGGGCAGCGGTGTGAGGATCGTTGACTCCGAGGGCAATAGCTGGATAGACGTGAACGGCGGCTATAACTCGGTGAACGTGGGCTACGGAAGGCAGGAGATTGCGGACGCCGCCTATGAGCAGATGAACCGCATCGCGTACTTCCCGAACGGGACGACGACGGAGCCGACCGCGCTGCTGGCCAGGAAGCTGGCGGAGATAACGCCCGGAACGCTGTCCCGCGTGTTTCCGGTGTCGGGCGGGTCGGAGGCGAACGAGACGGCTATCAAGATAGCGCGAGCGTATCACAGTCGCAGGGGCTACAAGGGCCGGTACAAGATCATCAGCCGGATGGGATCGTACCATGGAACGACGGCCGGGGTCGTGTGGCTCGGCGGAACCCCGACGACGACGCGCGACGATTTCGAGCCGGCCTATCCCGGAATGGTCTATGCGCCACAGCCGCTTCCGTACCTGAGTGATGAGACGCCCTCGGAGTGCGCCATACGCTGCGCCGAGGCGGTGGAAGAGCTGATTAAGTTCGAGGGGCCGGAGACGGTGGCGGCGGTGATAGCGGAGCCTGTGGCAATGCCGATGGGGGCTGTGGTGCCGGGCGATGAGTACTGGCCGATGCTGCGCGAAATCTGCGACCGCTACGGCGTTCTGCTGATCGCGGACGAGGTTATCAACGGCTTTGGCCGGACGGGGAAGATGTTCGCCGTAGAGCACTGGGACGTCGTTCCCGATATTATGTCGGTCGCGAAGGGAATTATAAGCTCGTACCTTCCGCTGGCGGCGACTATAGCGACCGAGGAGGTGGCGGGCGTGTTCGCGGGCGAGAACGACTACCTCAGACACGTGCTTACTTCCAGCGGGCACCCGGTCTCGGCTGCGGCGTCGCTGAAGAACATCGAGATTATCGAGACCGAAAACATGGTGGAAAACGCCGCGCGGGTCGGCGCGTACTTCAAGGAGCAGGTGGAGGGGATGATGAGCGACCACCCCTCGATGGGCGACGTGCGCGGAATCGGGCTTCTGGTGGCTATCGAGCTTGTGAAGGACCGGATAACAAAGGAGCCGTTCGCTCCCGAAGACCGCGTTGCCGACCGCCTGAACGAGAGTTTCAAGAAGAACGGCCTGATACTGCGGGTTGGCGGCCCGATAATCAACATGGGACCGCCCCTGTGCATAACGACGTCGGAAGTTGACGAGATAATACACGCCCTGGATCTCAGCCTGTGGGAACTGGAGGGCGACCTGGGGATGGGACAATATGCCTGATACAGCAGCGACCACAATTACCGGCACTTCCAACGCGCGCGACGCCGCGCTCGAACACCTGTGGATGCACAACAGCAGCTGGACGGCGACCGCCGAAGGGGGCGGCCCGACGCTGATAAGCGGGGGCAATGGCATACGTGTCACAGATGCGGAGGGCCGCGAGTGGATAGACGTCAACGGCGGCTATATGTGCGTCAATATAGGTTATGGCAGGCGCGAACTCGCGGAGGCCATGCGCGAACAGATGTCGCAACTGGTGTATTTCCCGCAGGGCACGACCACACGCCCGCTTATCGAACTCGCAGAGAAACTGGCGGAAATCACTCCGGGAAACCTGGAGCGGTCGTGGCCGGTGACGGGCGGGTCGGAGGCGAACGAGACGGCTATCAAGATAGCGCGCGCCTACCACAAACGGCGGGGCGAATCGGGACGCTACAAGATTATCAGCAGAAAAGAGTCGTATCACGGCGCGCTCGGCGCGACGATGTGGCTGGGCGGAAACGGCGGACGCGAGGACTATGAACCGGCCTTTCCCGGAATGGTCTATGCTCCACAGCCCGACGCCTACAACTCCGGTCGGGGAGAGAGCGACTCGGAGTGCGCCGTCCGCTCGGCGCAGGCAATCGAGGACCTGATACTGTTTCATGGCGCGTCCAGCGTCGCGGCGGTTGTGGCCGAACCAGTGTCGTCCTCCGCGGGCGCCGCCGTCCCTGGAGACGAGTATTGGCCGATGCTCCGACAGATCTGCGACAGGCACGGCGTGATACTGATTGCGGACGAGGTGATAACCGGCTTTGGCAGAACCGGCAAGATGTTCGCAATGGAGCACTGGGGCGTTGTCCCGGACATAATGACGATGGCCAAGGGGATAACGTCGAGCTATCTGCCTATGGCGAACACGATTGTGACCTCCGAGGTCGCGGATGTGTTCGCGGGGACGGATAATATCTTCAAGCAGGCGCTGACGTTCGGCGGCCACCCGGTTACGGCGGCCGTGGCGCTGAAGAACATCGAGATAATGGAGTCGGAGGGGATGGCGGACAACTCGCGTGAGGTGGGCGCGCATTTGCTCGAAAATCTGCAAGGCCTCGTTGACGAACATCCGATGATCGGCAACGTGCGAGGGATTGGGCTGATGATCGGTATGGAGATAGTGGCCGACAGGGATGCCAGAACACGCTTCCCAGAGGACGCGCGCATGGGCGAAAGGCTGAATGAGGCGTTCGAGGCCGAGGGTCTCATTCTAAAGAGCCGGGGAGACAGGGTAACCATCGGCCCCCCGCTCTGCATCACGCAAGCCGAGGCGGACGAACTCGCGGCCAAGCTGGACCGCGCATTCGGCAGGGTTGGAAGGTCGCTCAGGGTTTCGTAGAGTCTGTATCAATCTGGCAGTCGGGCCTCTCGTTGCTCCCTCGGGGCTGAGGCTCTCCGGGTTTCCAGGGCGATGATGGCTTCTGCCATTCTTTCATTCTCGGACCTTGTGACAATGGATGTCATCAGGTCCACCTTGCCTTTGATACAGGCTCCGTCCGCAAAATTGGGTGTTTGTTCACCTTCTCATTTGATATAATGACAGACGTGTGTGGTCGTATGCGCCATGTCCCCTCTCACAGATTCAGTCGTTAATGGGGCTTGGCACGCGCCGAAATAGATGTCGGACGGACTTGAGTTAGAGATACTAGGGGTAAGGGATGCCTGCTTACGCAGTCTTGGGTGCTCAATGGGGTGACGAAGGCAAAGGCAAGATAGTGGACTATCTTGCCCGGGACGCGCACGTGGTCGCGCGATTCGCCGGCGGGAACAACGCCGGCCATACGGTCGTCAACGACGACGGCAAGTTCAGCTTCCATCTCATACCCTGCGGCGTGTTCTGGCCGCAGGCGCTGAATGTAATCGGCAATGGGGTCGTGATTGATCCCGACGTATTTCTCCAGGAGATAGACGACCTCAAGACAAGGGGGGTTGACGTATCCGACCGGATTGTGGTGAGCGAGCGCGCCCACCTGATAATGCCCTACCACGTCATAATAGACGAACTTTCCGAGCGGGCGCGCGGCGCGTCCAGAATCGGCACGACGGGCAAGGGCATCGGGCCTGCCTACGCGGACAAGGCGGCCAGAACCGGCATCCGCGCCGCCGACCTTCTGGATATAGAGGCGCTCATTCCCAGGCTGGAAGGAATTCTGGAATACACCAACGCGGTCATTACCAAGATATACGGCGGAGACCCGATTTCGTTCGATGAGGTGTTCGACAAGTGCCGCCAGTGGAGCGAGCGCATGGCGCAATACATCGGCCCGGCGGAGAAGATAGTCAACCAGGCTCTGGCCGCGGGCGAGAACGTGCTGCTGGAAGGGGCGCAGGGCGTCCTGCTCGACCTCGACCATGGCACGTATCCGTTCGTAACCTCGTCGAATCCCACGATTGGCGGCGCGTCCGTCGGCGCGGGCGTAAGCCCGACACACATCGAGGGGATTACGGGCGTGTTCAAGGCCTATACCACGCGGGTCGGCACCGGCCCCCTGCCTACGGAGTTGACCGACGAGACCGGTGATACGATCCGCGAACTGGCGCAGGAGTTCGGAACGACCACAGGCAGGCCGCGCAGGGTCGGCTGGTTCGACGCGGTCGCCGCGAAGTACAGTACCCTGATAAACGGGTACACTTCCGCGGTGCTTACACGCTTGGACGTGCTGGACGGCTTCGAGTCGGTGAAGATTTGCACCCACTACATCACCGAGGACGGTGAGAAGACGGACGACTTCCCGGGCGGCGTCGCGGCTCTCGGAAAAGTCAGGCCGGTGTTCGAGGAGATGCCCGGATGGGACCGGCCCACCGCCAGCGTGAGGCATTATGAAGACCTGCCGCAGGCCGCCAGGAACTATGTCGAACGGCTGGAGGAGCTAATCGGCTGCCCCATAGACGTGATTTCCACCGGACCCCACCGCGACGAGACCGTTAAGGTACGCGCGATGATGCAGGTTGTAGCGTAGCGCCGGGTGGAGACTCACAGTCGAGAATATGCCAGCCTTCCGGTACTTCGGGAACGGGCCAGTTCGTGTCAGGTCTCCACTTCTCCCACCCGTCGGAAAACGGGGAACCCTTATTTTCGATTACCTGAACTATTCGGTCAGCCTCAGCCTGGATTGACGAAACCTGCGATTCAGTGAAGAATCCTCGGCCAATCAATTCCTCGAATTCATCCCCGTCTTTCCACGACCACGACATATCGGGATTCACAGCGATGTCCAATGCGTAATCCCGCACCAAGATACACCGGGACATTCGGTGTATTGGAGCTTGGAGGTTAACGTACCATCTCTCGAACTTCCACTCGACCGTCCAGAATAGCCAAATCGAGTGCCAGGAGTTTGGGGGAGTAAGGGTCAGTACGTGATAATCTCCAGACACCCGCTCCTCGAGTTGTTCGACGCCGGGATTGATCATGTCCATGTATATATCAATGCGATCAGAGACCGACATTGAATAGCGGTCCCTGATTACGTTAGATCGGAATGGCGCATTCGGGTGCGTATATAGCGCCAAATACTCAGGCATATCTTTCACGACAGTTACGGGTCGAGAAGTCACAAGCCGGTTCCTCCATAGATCTTGTTGGAGAATCTGTGTACCTGGCTCCCAGGTCGGTTCGGATTTGAGTTCAGTCGTCTCAGTCATGGCCGTTTCTAAACCAAGTATGTACCTGTCGCGTAGTTCGGTACTCAGCACATACCGATATGTTCCTTGTTATTTTTAGATCAGAAAGCGGGCGGCCATCATGGCCGCCCGCTTCACTTTTGCTGAATACTGCGCTTCTACTTACGAGCCGTTGACCGGAAGGTCTATGTGGTACTCGTCCATCAGGGGGTCGAACTTGCTGGTGAAGCCTTCGTCCGCCTCCCACAGCGGGAGCCTGGGCGCGCCTATGTCGAACCCGGCGCGGTTGACGGCGTACTTGATGGGGATGGGATTGGTGACCCAGAAGATGCCCTTGAATATCGGCAGCAGCCTGCGATGCTCGGCGGCGGCCCGCTCGATGTCGCCCTCGAGTATCATGCCCATCATCGCCTTTATCTGAAGGCCGACGATGTGCGCCGCGACGCTGACTATGCCGTAGCCGCCGGTGCACATTATAGAGAAGGTTTCGTCGTCGTTGCCGGACCAGACGCGGAATCCGTCCGGCGCGCCGTCTATGATTCGTGTTATCTGCACCGGATCGCTGGAAGCCTCTTTCACGCCGACGATGTTGTCTATCTCCGCGAGGCGGAGCGTCGTGTCGTCGGTCATGTTCAGCGACGTCCGGGATGGGACGTTGTACAGGATTCCGGGCAGTGAGGTGGCCTCGGCAATCGCCTTGAAGTGCTGGTACAGGCCCTCCTGGGTCGGCTTGTTGTAGGCGGGAACCGTGAGAAGCAGGCCGTCCGCACCCACCTTCTCGGCCTCGATGGACAATTCGACCGACTTCCTGTGGTTGTTGTCGGTGGTTCCGGCTATGACGGCTCCCTCGTCGCCGATCTCTTCTTTCACCTCGGCGAACAGGCGTATCTTCTCATCGTCGCTCATGGACGGCGACTCGCCGGTCGTTCCGCCGATAACCAGGCCGTCCGAGCCTGAGTCCAGAAGCGCGCGCGCCAGTTTGCGCGCCTTTGTGTAGTCAATCTCACCCTCTTCGTCGAAGGGCGTAACCATCGCAGTCAGAAGGCGTCCAATCTCAGCCATTTCAACCTCCTCGGTCGGCGTTCTACTTCAGCAGCAGGTCTCGTTCGAGAATCTCTTCGGCTATCTGTATGGAGTTCAGGGCGGCGCCCTTTCTCAGGTTGTCGCACGAAATCCACATAGCTATGCCGTTATCGAGCGCGATGTCCTCACGAATGCGTCCAACAAACACATCGTCCTGACCTTCAGCCTCGATTGGCGTAGGATACACGTTTGAGCCGGGATCGTCCACCACGCGGATGCCGGGGGCTCCGGCCAGAATCTCTCGCGCCTCTCCCGGGCTGATGGCGTCTGTGAACTCGACGTTCACGGCCTCGCTGTGGCTGACCACCACCGGCACGCGAACACAGGTGGAAGAGACCCTTATGTCGGGCGCGTGCATTATCTTGCGCGTCTCGTTCTGCATCTTCATCTCTTCGTTGGTGTAGCCGTTATCCCAGAACGGCTCGACGTGCGGGATGACGCTGAAGGCTATCTGGTGCGGGTATATCTCGGCGGACGTCTCTCTACCCGCGAGAATGTCGCCAGACTGGTCTCGGAGTTCCTGCGCGGCGGCGGCCCCTGTGCCGGTAACCGACTGGTACGTGGCCGCGATGACCCTCCTGACCGCGTTCTGCTCGTGCAAGGGCTTGAGAGCCATGACGAGAGGGGTTGTGCTGCAGTTCGGTATGGAGACGATGCCCTCATGAAATCTGAGGTCGTCGCCGTTGACTTCGGGCACCACGAGTGGCACGTTGTCCTGCATTCGGAAGGCGGAGCTGTCGTCAATGGCGACTGCGCCGTTCTCGGCCGCAATCGGGGCCATCTCGCGGCTAACCGCTGTTGAAGCGGCGATGAACGCGAAGTCAACCTCGCTCAGCAGTTGGGGGGTCGCAAGCTCGACGGCTATCTCCTCGCCCCTTAGCTTGAACTTCTTGCCGACGGAACGCTCGGAGGCGCAAAGGCGGACAGACTTCAGGGGGAAGTCGCGCTCTTCGAGGATGTTGAGGAAAACCTGTCCGACGGCGCCGGTCGCGCCGATTATAGCGATGCTACACTCGTTCAATCTAATTTTCTCCTGTACACGGATGTTACTTGATAATGATACCGCTTTCGACAGGAGTAAATCTAGCAAGGGATACGGGGGCTACCAGGTGGATTGGCTAAATGTGGGATACCCACATGATACTTAAAGTCCGTAGATTCAAAGTCATCAATACAGGATGATTAGTAAATGGAATCACAGAAACATAAGAATATCAAAATGAAGTTTGGTGCGCGAGTAAGGGAAATTCGCCTTTCTCGAGGATTATCTCAAGAAAGGCTAGGACAAGAGTGTGGTCTTGATCGAACTTATATCGGCGGGGTGGAGAGAGGAGAACGCAACATAAGTTTAATAAACATATCAAAGATAGCTAACGCACTACACGTTGATGTGAAGGATTTGATGTAGTGGATTTCGCATATGAAAATATACGATTGAGAGAACTGGCTGCAATAGCAGACCTGAACCAAGCTTTCTTCATTGATTTCAGGAACTTCATTGTCAATAGAGGGTACCAATCCATATATGCTTTTATCTCGGATGGAGACGATAATATAGGATTTGAGACGATCCTGGATTATCTAAACCGGGATATTCCTGAAGGTGTAGTGCTTTACGACGGCATAGCGAGGCCATATCCTTCAATCAGAGCAAAATGGCTGTTTCTGGGATGGCTATTTCGGGACGCGCCAGAACAACGTCTCCGTCCAATGGTATCATCAATGAGTGATACTACCCTCAATGCTAGACGCGCTCGACTACTGAACATTGTCAGGAAGGATGTTACCTCATCATTCCCAGACGATATTTATTGGCAATGGTCTAATGTTCGAGAAGTGATCATTGATAGACTGGAAGGGAGCAGAAGGTCGCTCAGGGGAAGTTTGCTTGAGGGAATCGTTCGCAGGATTTTGAGAGAAATATTTGAAGGTCAAGCTTCTCGAATAGAAATTTCCGAATCAGAAGTCCAACTGGGAGGAGAAACTTACGATATTTCTATACACGGTGCGAAAGGAACTGTACTGATGCCAGTCAAAACGCGGGAAACCATGGGAGGGGGCCATGCACTACTTTTCACCAGAGATATTCATAAGTCAATCTCTGTGGCCCATGAGGCTGGACATATATGTGTTCCCATAGTAATAGCAGAATCGTGGACTGGAGACTTGGAGTCCCTTAACTGTGAAAAAACAATCTACATAAATATAAATCCGAATCAAATTAACACAGTTGAAGAATTTTTGAAAAGAGAATTACTTGGAATAATTGATTACATACGACAAGTGTGTCTATATCAATAGCCTATCCAATCTATCAGATGCCATATTGCAATACTCTGGATTTATGTCTATCCCTATGTAATGTCTACTATTTTTTTTAGACACTAAAGCAGTTGTGCCTGACCCGATAAAAGGATCAAGTACTACTCCGTTTGTTGGCGCCCCTGCCAGAATACAGGGTTCAATCAGATTTTCAGGGAACACGGCGAAATGTGTATCGCGAAACTTAGATAGAGGTACGCTCCATACAGTTCGTTTATTTCGTCCTTTTGGATGAAATGCTAAATCCCATCTTCCTCTGTGTAGGTTGGGATTATCTTGATTCTTGCCTTTCTCGGGGGTTCCGCCTATTTTTCCGAAGTGCCCGCGTCCTCCCTTCATGCGTGAATGTTCTGTAAACGTAGTATGAGATTCCCGTATCGCATCTGCGTCATAGTAGTAATTATCAGACTTCGAAAATAGGAATATGTACTCGTGATCAGTCGTAGGACGAGTCTTCACAGAAGACGGCATAGCGTTTGGCTTATGCCAGATAATGTCAGAGCGCAGGATCCATCCATCTTCAATCAGGGCCAACGCGCATCGCCATGGCAGCCCGCACAATCTCCCGTCCAAGTATTTATCACCCAAAACGAGCCATAAAGTCCCGTCATTTTTGAGCACCCTATACGCCTCTCGGAAAACTCTTTGTATTCGAGAGACATATAATTCCGGCTTAGATTCAGAGCCGACCTGCTCGGGATGATTATAGTCTCTCTGTGCGAAATACGGAGGACTGGTCACAATTGTGTTCACACACTCATCAGGAAGGTGAGACATCACCCTAACGGAATCGCCACATAATATACGATCCAGATAATCGCTCCTCTGTTTTAAGCCGCTACTATATTTCAACACCGCCTCTTCCATGTTCATTGGATTTACGTTATGTACACAATACGGTATAGCTCCATCTTATCGGGACAAGACTACACCTTAAATCAATCAGCGCTATCCCAGGCCCATGATGTTTTCGAGGCCGACGGTGAGGCCGGTGCGGTTGACTACTTCGCGGACGGCCATTGTTACGCCGGGCATGAAGCTCTCGCGGTTCATGGAGTCGTGCCTTATGGTGAGCGTCTGGCCGAGCGCGCCGAATACGAGTTGGTGATGCGCCACCAGACCGACCATTCTGGCGCTGTGTACGCTGACGCCCTGGAAGTCGCCGCCACGGGGACCGGCGATCAGCTCTTTTTCAGCTTTGACGTTGGTGAAATCTTCGCCCTTCCCCTCGACCGCAGCCCTGGCGATTGCGAGCGCGGTCCCCGATGGGGCGTCTATCTTGGCCTCGTGGTGCATCTCAGTAAGGTCGGCATAGTCGAAGAACTCGGAGGCTATCCTGGCGAGGTGGATCATGATCACAGCGCCCATGGCGAAGTTGGGCGCGATGATGACGCCGACGGAGTGTTCGTTGGCGAGTTCGTCGGCTTCCTGGTAGTTGGCTTCCGAGAGGCCGGTGGAGCCTACAACCACGTTCACACTGTGAGCAGAAGCGGTTCTGATGACCGACATCGCGCCTTCCGCACTGGAGAAGTCCACGACGACATCCGCCCCGGATAGAACGTCGGCAAGATTGTTGGACAGCGGGACACTGCCTGAGCCGTCCGGCAGCGAGAGCTGTCCGGGTTCCGCCATCCCGTCGGCTGCGCCGACCGGGTTCATATCGGGCGCGTTGGTTACGGCGCGGAGGACTTCCTGCCCCATCTTGCCGAGCGCTCCGTGTACGGCGACGTTTATGGACGACATGAGATACCTCCTTGATGTGTATGCAGTATATCAGCATGAGGGCGGCCGATGGGGCCGCCCTCACTTGGTTATCAGGTCACTTTATGCGACCTAGTCGCGATACCCTCTGCCTTCACTCCTGCCGCCTCTGCCTCTACCGCCGCCGCCACGATAGCCGCCTCTATCACCGCCGTCACGATCTCTGCCACCATCACGGTCTCTGCCGCCGCGATAGCCACCCCTATCACCGCCGCCGCGATAGCCGCCTCTATCACCGCCGTCGCGATCTCTGCCGCCGCGATAGCCGGAGCCGCCGCGGTCATCGCCCCTGTTTCTGCCGCCGCCACCGCGATAGCCGCCTCTGTCGCCGCCGTCGCGGTCGCCGCCTCTACCACGCGGGCCCCCGGGTCCATCTCTTCTCTGGCCTCCACTACCGCGGCCCGCGCGCTGGCGCGCTCGCGCGGCTTCCAGGGGATCGCCGTCACTGTCGCCATCGCTCAGAAGCGCTCGACGGGACAGCCTGACCCGTCCGGTGGAGTCAACTTCGATTACCATGACGGTAACATTGTCTCCGACCTTCACCTCGTCCTCGACCGACGGCACACGGTAGTTGGCAAGTTCGCTGATGTGAACCATGCCGTCTTTTCCGGGAAGCAGTTCGATGAAAGCTCCGAAGTCCGTGGTGCGGACGACCTTGCCGGTGTATATTTCGCCTATCTCAATCTCGCGGGTGAGGTCTTTGATCATCTGGATGGCTTTAGCGGAGGCGCTGCCCTCGCTAGATCCTATGATGATCGTGCCGTCGTCCTGTATGTCAACGGTTGCGCCGGTCTCGTCCACGATGCCGCGTATAGTCTTGCCGCCCGGGCCTATGACCGTGCCTATCTTGTCAACCGCTATCTGGATTGACTCCATGCGCGGGGCGTAGCGGCTCAGCTCGGTACGGTACGCGGGGATGGTCTCTTGTAGGTTCTCCAGAATAACGCCTCGGGCCTCCTTGGCCTGGCGAAGCGCGTCGTGAATCACGTCGTAGCCGATGCTCTTGACCTTTATGTCGAGCTGTATGGCAGTTATGCCCTCGGAGGTGCCGGCTACCTTGAAGTCCATGTCTCCGAGATGGTCTTCCTTACCCTGTATGTCCGTGAGGGTTACGTAGCGACCTCCCTCGCCGGTTACAAGCCCGATGGATATGCCCGCGACGGGCGCTTTTATCGGAACTCCGGCGTCCATGAGCGCGAGGGTGCTGGCGCACACCGTGCCCATCGAGGTAGAACCGTTGGAGCTCAGACACTCGCCTACTACTCGAATCGTGTAGGGGAACTCTTCCTCGCCCGGGAGGACCGAGGCCAAGGCTCTTTCGGCCAGGGCTCCGTGTCCTATCTCCCTGCGTCCAGTCCCGCGAAGGGGACGCGCCTCGCCGGTGGAGAAGGGCGGGAAGTTGTAGTGAAGCATGAATCGCTTGGTCTCTTCGGGGGTGAGGTTGTCCAGCTTCTGAGCGTCGCCAACCGAGCCGAGCGTGCAGACACCGAGTACCTGCGTCTCGCCCCTGGTGAACAGACCGCTGCCATGGGTTCGGGGAAGCAGGCTGACTTCGCTGGATAATGGACGGATTTCGTTCAGGTCGCGTCCGTCAGGACGCTCGCTCAGGTCGAGAACCCTCTGCTTGAAGGCGACCTCCATGGCTTCGTCGAGAGCCGCCGCGATTTCCTGCGGCTGGTGGTCCTCGCCGAATTTTTCGGCTATACCGCTCTCGATCTCAGCGACCTTCTCATCGCTCTCTTCAGCGGGCAGAGCGAGCGCCTCGTTCAGCGGCCCGGATACCTCTTCGGCGACCTTTTCGGTCAGTTCCGCGCTGTATCCCCTGGGGACATACACCATTGGAGGCTTGCCGTACTCTTCGGCAAGCTGTTCCTGGAGCTCTATTCCGTGCAGGTTCATCTCCTGCGCGTACTCTATGGCTTGCAGAACGATGGCCTCGGACACCTCGCTCGCGCCCGCCTCCATCATAATCACGCCGGAGCGCGAACCGGCGACAACCAGGTCGAGCAGGCTGCGGTTGAGTTCTTCATAGGTCGGGTTGACGACGAACTCGCCGTCCAGGTATCCGATCCGTGTGGCTGAAATTGGGCCTTCGAATGGGACGTCGGATACAGTCAGCGCCGCGGACGCGCCGATGATGGTGGTGGTGTCGTAGGGGTTTATCGTGTCTACCGAGAGCGGTGTGACTATGATCTGGACCTCGTTTTTGAAGTCCTTGGGAAACAGTGGTCTGATCGGTCGGTCGGTAAGGCGGGCTATCAGTATCGAGTGTGTGGAAGGTCGTCCCTCGCGTTTGGGGAAACTTCCGGGAATTTTGCCTCGCGCGTACAGTCGCTCCTCTACGTCCACGGTCAGTGGGAAAAAGTCTATGCCTTCTCTGGGCGACGACGATGTCGCGGTAACCAGGAGTACGTTGTCGTGGTGTCTGACGAGTACCGACCCGTTGGCTTTCTGCGCCAGTTTGCCGCATTCGAATGAGAGCGTTCCGCTCCCGATGTCAGTTTGAAAGGGGGTTGTCATTAACTCAATGCCTCCTACGTGCATGGAACCCATAGGAAGAAGAAAAAGCGCCCTTTGCGCGGGCGCTATGAGGGGGACTATCCTCTCAGGCCAAGCCTGGAGATAAGCGTTCTGTACCGGCTCACATCCTCACGGTTCAGATACCGTAGGAGCCTTCTGCGCCGGCCTACCATCTTGAGGAGTCCACGCCGTGTGGACTCGTCATGCTTGTTTTCTCTCAGGTGCTGGGTCAGACGATTTATTCGGGCCGAAAGCAACGCCACCTGAACCTCAGTGGATCCCGTATCGTTATCGCTCGTCTTATACTCAGTGATTATGCCTTGCTTTTCAGCCGCGTCCAATCCCGTCTCCTGGGTTCCTAGTATGATTTTCTTTTCTTCTTCGCCTTTAAGTTTAGCACGATGGAGTACGGTTCTTCAAATGAGTCTCTGGTGTGTTTGGCGAATGTGGAAGCGTGTTCGGCCTCGCAGAGCGAGTTGAACCTGCCAATCTTCCCAATCTTCAGACTTCCCGACGCTCGGAAGCCGAACGGTCGGAGAATCAGGGAGAGTTGCCGCGCTTTTCTGGCTATGGTCGCGATCATTTCTCGATACGGCCGTCCCTATGCTGCTCGTGTAGGATAGGAAGTGTGGATTGCTACTATCATAAATCGGGGCGAGTGCTAGTCCTATAACGTAACGCGCGTTCCCAAATGTCATTCATGTTCAGTATGAACCCGGGCAGTTCGGGATCCGCCGAGATGGTCTCAGGGTTATCATGAACTTGGACACGCGCACCCGGACGATAGACATATACGCGCTTTTCGAGCGGGTCAATCAGCAAGCCGAGTCCCGCCCCGTTCTCCACGTACTCGTCCATCTTATTCTGGAGAATTCTCAGTCTATCCGTGGCCGAGCGCAGTTCCACCACAAAGTCCGGGCATATCGGCATGAAGCGATTCTCGTCCTCCGGAGTCAGCTCGGCAAGCCGCGTCTTGAGAATCCAGGAAGCGTCAGGAGAGCGCATCGCACCGTTGGGCAGCGTGAACCCGGCGGATGAGTCGAAGAATGTGCCCGTGCGGTCGCGTCGCGTCCAATTCCCCAACTGCCTAACTATCTCAGCGTTCTGATTCCCAGTATATCCCTTAGTCGGCGACATAAGCTCCAACTCTCCCGTGCCTGTCCTCTCGATGCGCAGTTCCCGATTCTGTTCGCAGAACACGGCGAACTGCTCCTCGGTAAGATCAATGACCGGGTGAAGTTTGAGAACAATAGGTAGAATCTCCCGCGTCGTTCGCGGTGGCGCTTGGAGCGCTTGAGTCATAACAATACTCTCCGGTGAAGTGTTGCTAGGCGATGTCTGCCAGAAACTCTGTTACGGCCCGCTCGAACCCGGACGGATTGTCGCCCATAACCAGGTGGCCCGCGTTTTCGACGGTCGCCATGCGTCCGTTGGGAATGCGGCTGTGCATATCGCCCGCAGTGTCCAGGGCGATAATGTCGCTCTGCGCCCCGCGCACGACAAGCGTCGGACAGGCAAGGCTTTCGAGGTATCCCCACAGGCGGGCGGTCATTTCGGGGTCGTGCCTGAAGTTGCGTCCCCCGGGCTCGCGTAATCGCTTGTCGTACTTCCACGTCCACTTGCCGCTGGGAAGCTGCTTGAGGTTATGTACAATTGAGCCGCGCACCTGCACGGGGTCGCGCCGGGGGTTGAACTTGAGTACCCTCTGAACGAAGTCGTCCACCGAGTCGAGTTCGTCCTCCTGCCGAACGAACGTGCGTATGTTCTGAGAACCCGAGCGCATATTCTGAGGGCCTGCGTCCACGATGACCAGCGCGCGTATGTCGTCCGGGTGGTTGGCCGCGTAGGTGAACGAATTCCGTCCGCCCATTGAGAGGCCCATCAGAACCAAATTACTCAACCCGATGGCCTCGACGACCGCGCCTATGTCCGCCTGCTGGGTTTCGGGTGAATAGTCTCCCTCCTCCGACCAATCACTGTCGCCGTGTCCGCGCTGGTCGAGGGAGACGACGTGGAACCTGTCGCAGAACGCGAGGGCCACGAAATCCCAGGAGTGGCAGGTCTGCGCAAAGCCGTGAAGGAGCAGCATATCGGACGCGTCGGGGTTGCCCCAGTCGAGGTAGTGAAATTTCATCCCGTTGGCCTTGACGAATCTGTCCTCCGGCGCCGCCTCGCGCTCGAAAGTTACGCCCTGGGCCCGGGCGGCGGCGTGCAGGGAAAGTCCCCGGTTCTCTGAAGTTGTTGTCACGTTTTCATCTCCGAATCATTCTAAATTCACTATTCAGCGTTCAAGGTTGGCCTGCGCGTGTGCCACTCGGTGGCCTGTTCGTAGGCGTGGGCGGCGCGCAGAAGCGTTGATTCCTGCCAGTGTCTTCCCGCAAGCTGCATCCCGACGGGCATACCCTCAGACGTGAAACCGCACGGGACCGAAATCGTGGGCTGCCCGGTCAGGTTGAACGGGCGGGTGAGGCGCGACATCAGCGACAGCGCGTTTTCCTGTCTGCCCGCTATCTCTACAAACTCCTGGTCTATGCCGGTCGCCCCGACCGCGACCGCGGGCGCCAGCAGCAGATCGTATCGCTCCATCGCATCATCGAGTTGCGCGTTGTACGCGCTCCGCGCTCTCTGCGCCTTGATGTAGTCAACGGCGGGCGTAACCGCGCCGAGCCGGAGGCGCGCGCGGACGTCCGCGCCTATGTCTTCCGGCCTATCCCTGAGTTTGTCCAGGAGAGTCTCGGCGGCCTCGGTAACCAGGATAGCGCTCGATATGCCCAGCGCGTGATTCAGTGCGGGTATCGAGCAGCTCTCGACCTGTGCGCCCAGCTCCGCGAGAACGCCCGCGGCCATGCACACAGCCTCCGACACCTCGGGAGAAATGACATCGTAGAAGAAGTCTTCCGGTATGCCTACTCTGAGTCCGGAAAGCCCGTCTTCTATGCCGTCGGTGAAGTCCCGGGTTGGAACATTGGCCGATGACGGGTCACGCGGGTCGTATCCCGCGAGCGCGCTGAGGACAATCGCCGAATCGCGGACGCTCCGGGTCATCGGGCCTACGGTGTCCAGGCTCCAGGACAGCGGGTAAACGCCGTGCCTGGATATTCTGCCGAATGTCGGCTTGAGGCCCACGATTCCGCAGAGCGCGCCCGGTATTCTGATTGAGCCGCCCGTGTCGCTTCCGAGCGCGGCCATACACTGCCCCGCCGCGACCGCCGCTCCCGAACCGCCGCTCGAACCGCCGGTAATCCTGTCGGGATTCCATGGATTGCGCGCGGGACCGTCGTGCGGGTTGACGCTGGTAGCGCCGAGCGCGAACTCGTGCATTTGCAGCTTGCCCATCAGTATCGCGCCCGCGTCCGCGAACCGCTCGGTCACAGCCGCGTCGTACTCAGGAACGAAGTCGCGCAGTATCTTAGTGCCGACGGTCGTGCGGATACCCCTGGTGTAGTAGAGGTCCTTCAGTCCGACGGGAATGCCGTGCAGCGGGCCTCTGTACTCACCGCCCGCTATCTGACGCTCCGCGGTTCCGGCCTGTTCCAGGGACTCTTCTGCCAGAAGCGTGATAAAGGCGTTCAGAACGGGTTCGGTGCGCTCGATGCGCTCAAGGTGCGCCCGCGTCAGTTCCACCGGGGACATCTGCCGCGACTCTATCAGTCCCGCGGCCTCGGAGATTGATAGAAAGCAGAGTTCTTCGGCGTTCATTGGGCCTCCCCTGTCCCCCGCGCGTGGCCGAACGCAACGGCAGGCTCATGGGATCCGACGTCAAGTTCGTCCAGCGCGTCTATGTCGTCCAGCGCGGCCTTGGTTCGCTCGACCAGGCTGTCGAGTTCGGTCCCGTCAATGTCGAGGCCGATAATCCGGGCCTGCGCCCGCAACGTCTCTTTCGATATGTCTCGTGATGATGGCATCGTCTTATTCATTCCGCTTGTTGGGCTTGCTAAATCTGGCGATATTGTACATGGCAATCCTGCAAAAGTCGTCACTAGACATCGTGAGTGGAGAATTATCGAAGGAATTTTGTTGACAAAAGGCACACATTGTGACATTATGTAGGCATACTATTTTTGAGGAGGTTACCTATAATTAGCAGACCTGCAAATTTTTACTGGTCAAACGACAAGAACGAGTGGCTGAAACAAGAACGGGGCATATCATTTGAGGATGTTATCTTTCATATAGATAGCGGAGATGTATTAGATATACTTGACAATCCCAATTATCCGGGTCAACGCAAATATGTCATACATATGAGAAACTATGCTTGGATAGTGCCATTTATCCAAGATGACTCTAATATATTCTTGAAGACTGCCTATCCAAACAAGAAAGCCAAGAGAATCTATCTGGACCCATAAATCTAGAGTAACAAGGAGTAGCCGTGAACAGATTTATGATACAGGACGAAGCCATCAGAAAGGTGGAAGCCGGACAACTTGAACTGGACGCCGAAGAGCGGGACTTGCAGGAATCCTACGAAAGGGGCGAATGGAAGTCAGTCGCCAATCTCGATGATGAGATCAGACGCCACCAGGAGTACGCCCGCGCCACTCTCAGGAAGGATAAGCGCGTGAATATACGAATCTCCGGTCGAGACCTGGAGGCGATACAAAAGCGGGCGATTGAGGAAGGTATGCCCTACCAGACTCTCATAGCGAGCGTACTTCACAAATACCTATCTGGAAGACTGGCAGAAAGGTCAGTGTACTGACGACTGGCCCTGGTTCAGGCGCATTGTCACCATACTGTATTCCGCCGCTGGATAGGCGACACGGAACGAGTCTTACGCCAACGCTCAACAAATTCCGGTTCCACCTCGATTGCGGGCCTCGCGCGACTGAACCACTCTTCGTCCGCCTCAAAGGTATCAGAGTCGGCGGCGATGCCAGCCCTGACAGCGGCATCCTCTTCCGGCGTCGGCAGAACATCATAATGTCTAACTGATGTTACGCACTTAGCTATGAATTCCTAAACGAGAATGAGCCAGCTCAGCTACGAAATCTCTCTCAACTGCGTAAGGTCAGTGTCTAAGTTTGAGCATAACGCTCTCCGATGTCATTGTACATAACGGATTGAGAATCGCCATTGTCCAAATCTCAACTCGCGGCCCGCAGTTCGCGCTCCTGAAGTATCACGCCGAGATTACGCACCTGCCTGTTCATCAGCGCCGGCCCCAGCGCGAACAGCGTAACCAGACCGCCGCCTGTCGCGACCGCCACCGGAACGCCCACGAACTCCGCTATCGCTCCCGCCTGAAATGCGCCCAGCGGCATGATGCTCCAGGTCATGCCAAAAAACCCCATTAACCTGCCGCGCATACTGTCCGGTGTCAGCAGTTGCAGCGAACTTCTTATCGAGATCATGTATATCGAATTCGATACTCCCATAATCAACATCATCGTCAGCGCGAGAGGGATAGATCCTACGTAGAGCGACGTTAGGGCGAACGTCGCTACCGAGAGTCCGAATACCGCGCCTCCGCCAACTATCATCGGGCCTCTGTGAGCTGAGCCGCTCATGGAACTCATGACCATGGTTATAGTTAGCGAGCCTATCCCGCCCGCGCCCATCAGCATTCCCTGCCCGTCCGCGCCCACCTTGAGTATGTCAACCGCGAACGCGGGCATCATCATCATATATGCCATGCCGAAGAAACTGTTGAAGAAGGTCATTCCTATCAGGAACGAGAACACCGCGCTGCCGCCGATGAATTTCAGTCCCTCAACCATATCCTGCATAGGGTTGCCGCCTGAAGAGGACTCTATTCTGGGAACTTTCAGCAGAAGCATGACCGCGGCCATCGTGACGAACCCCGCGCCCGCGATGAAGAACGCCGTCGCTGTCCCAGCCTGGCTGATCACAAATCCCGCCGCCGCGGGCGCCACAATCCGCATTCCCTGCCAGACGGCAGAGTCCAGCGCCACCGCGCTCACTATCGCCTTTCGATCTATCAGGTGCGGATACAACGCCTGCTGAGCCGGTTGGTCGAATGCGCCCACACCGCCCGCGACGAACGCGATGAGTATGATGTGCCATACCTGCACCACCCCCAACAGCGTAATGAACGCGAGCAAAAATACGAGCGAGGCGGTTATGAGTTGGGTTATGACAATGAGCCTGCGCTTGTCCAGCTTGTCCGCGAACACGCCCCCGAACAAGTTGAGCGCTATCGAGGATGAGGCGCTGGCGAGGCCGATGTAGCCCAGGTACAGAGGCGATCCGGTCAATTCGAATGTCAGCCACCCCTGACCGAATATGAGTGTCTGGTAACCGCCGACCGACGCCAGCGCCCCAATCCAGTAAGCGCGGTATTTCGGATACCGGAGCGCCGGGGGTATGTTGAATAACCTGGCCCGGCCGGCCCTCAACTCACGGCCCGCAGTTCGCGCTCCTGGAGTATCACGCCCAGATTTCGCACCTGCCGGTTTATCATCGCAGGCCCGAGCGCGAAAAGCGTGACCAGCGCGCCGCCGATGGCGATAGCCACAGGAACGCCCACGAACTCCGCTATCGCCCCCGCCTGAAATGCGCCGAGCGGCATTATGCTCCAGGTCATCCCGTAAAAGCCCATCACCCTGCCGCGCATATTGTCCGGCACCAGCAGTTGCAGAGAGCTCATTATCGAGATCATATACGTCGAGCTCGATATTCCCATAATCACCATCAAGGTCAGCGCGAGAGGGAAGGAGCCTACATAGCGCGCTGTGAGTGCGAACGCCGCCACCGAAAGGCCGAACGCCGCGCCGCCGCCGACTATCATCAGGCCCCTGTGCGCCGATCCGCTCGTAGAGCCTAGTACCATCGTTACCGCGAGCGCGCCCACTCCGCCTATGCCTATCAGCACCCCCTGTCCGTCCGCGCCAACCTTCAGAATGTCAACCGCGAACGCGGGCATCATCATAATGTACGCCATTCCGAAGAAACTGTTGAAGAAGGTCATTCCTATCAGGAACGAGAACACCGCGCTGCCGCCGATGAACTTCAGACCATCTACCATGTCCTGCATCGGGTTGCCCCTGGAGGCGGACTCTATTTTGGGAACTTTCAGCAGGGCTATGACTATTGCCATCGTGACGAAGCCCGCGCCTGCCAGAAAGAAGGCCGTCGCCGTGCCTGTCAGACTGATTACGAATCCGGCTATCGCAGGCGAAACAATCCGCGTCCCCTGCCAGATGGCGGAGTTCAGCGCGACCGCGCTCACCATCACCTTCCGGTCTATGAGATGGGGATACAAAGCCTGCCGCGCCGGTTGGTCGAATGCGTTCACACCTCCCGTGACAAAGGCGATGATTATGATGTGCCACACCTGTACTACATTAGTGAGTGTCAGCGCGGCAAGCAAAAATATGAGCGACGCGGTAATTAGCTGGGTCACGAATATGAGCCTGCGCTTGTCCAGCTTGTCCGCGAACACGCCTCCGAATAGGTTGAGAGCAATCGCAGACGAGGCGTTGGCCAGACCGATGTATCCGAGATAGAGAGGAGAGCCGGTCAGCTCGAACGTCAGCCATCCCTGCCCGAACATGAGCATCTGGAAGCCGCCCACCGACGCCAGCGTCCCAAGCCAGTAGGCGCGGTATTTCGGATACCTGAGCGCAGGGGGCATATTGAGAAACCGGCCTATGCCAGTTGTGGAGGCTTGTGGTTCCTGAATATCCAAATGAGAATGTCCCCGAAAGACGGTCGCGCCTTGAATTCAGGAAAGCATATCAGAGCGTGGCCAAATCGTAAATCATCGCCCGACAAGCGGCAGGGCGATTGCATCTAAATCGCGCTGTCGGCCCAGGGTCTTTCAAAGTCAGCCTGAGTTTCTCTTCTACTATACAAACATACCTACAACGCGCTACAATGTACGCATGAAAAACAACTTCTACGACACACTATCCATAAATGGGAACTTATCAATCACGTTTCCCTGCGTGAGAAAAATTTCTCTTAGCTACAAACGCTGGGAAACGCTGGGAAACGCTGGGTGAAAATGGCCTCAGCGTCCCCCCAGCGTCCCCCCGTTAATCGCCCAGCGTATGCCCAGCGGTCACTCGACAATTATAAATCCAGGTATATGCAACCGCGTCGAACAGAGCTTTTCTCTCATGTTCGGGCTGATTCGACCCACACCGGCTGATTACTGACTCTGAAAACGGGAATATATAAAACTGTCCGGCCTGATGAAATTTAGATACGATTGACCTGAGAACGACACAACGCCGACAGCCAAGGCCCTGTCCTGCATAGTATGACGGGATTGGAAGCGGGCGAGAATAGCGTATAATCTGGGCAGATCCCGACACAGCCGGTTCAGCAAGGAGAAAAGTTATGGAGAACGCAGTTATCGTAAGCGGAGCCAGGACGCCGATGGGCAGATTCGGCGGAGCATTCAAGGATGTGGCCGCGCCCGACCTGGGAGCGACCGCTATCAGGGCGGCCCTCGAGCGAGCCAACATCTCAGCGGACATGGTGGAGGAGGTCGTCATGGGCAACGCGCTCCAGGCGGCCGAGGCCGGATACGCCGCGCGCCTCTCCTCCCTGAACGCCGGAATACCCGAGGAAACCCCGACAATCGCCGTCAACCGCCAGTGCTCCTCCGGGCTGGAAGCCATCAACATGGCCGTCCAGCTTGTGCGCACCGGCGAAGTGGACATAGCGGTCGCGGGCGGAACCGAAAACATGACCCAGGCCCCCTATATGCTCGACTATCGCGTCCGTTTCGACGGCCTGCGAATGGGCGACAGCACCGTCAGGGACGGACTGGTAGAAGGGCTGGGCTGTCCGGTCAACCGCTATCACATGGGCGTTACCGCGGAGAACGTCGCGGAGCGTTTCGGCGTGAGCCGCGAGGACCAGGACGAACTGGCCCTCGTCAGCCATCAGAGAGCGGTGTCCGCCATCCAAAACGGGCGATTCGATGGCCAGATAACGTCCGTGTCCGTCCCCCAGCGTCGCGGCGACCCGGTTGTCGTCAGCGCCGACGAAGGCCCCAGGGCAGACACAAGCCTGGAACGGCTGGCAACGCTGCGGCCCGTATTCAAGAAGGACGGCACGGTAACCGCTGGCAACGCTTCCAGCATCAACGACGGCGCGGCCGCGGTCGTGATCATGTCCGAACGCAAGGCGGCGGAACTGGGCATCGCGCCCAAGCTGCGCTGGCGCTCCAGGGGAGTCGCCGGGGTTGAACCCGCCATAATGGGCATTGGCCCGGTGCCAGCCGTTAAGAAGGCGCTCGGAAGAGCCGGCATGGAAGTCGAAGACATTGACCTTGTCGAGCTGAACGAGGCGTTCGCGTCCCAGGCCCTCTACTGCATGAGAGAGCTTGACCTCGATCTCGAAAAGACCAACGTCAACGGAAGCGGCATAAGCCTGGGGCATCCGGTCGGAGCCACCGGCGCGGTTATGACAGTAAAGCTGCTCGAGGAAATAGAACTCCGCGACCAGAACCTGGGACTGGTGACAATGTGCGTTGGCGGCGGCCAGGGCGTAGCCACCATATTCGAGCGCGTAGGATAGCGGAGCTGATGGCGGACTGAATCCGGGAGCCGTGCGGCGTTTCATGCCTCGCGGCTCCCCAGCCGAATGTAGAAAAACAGGGTCGTGCAGTATGCATGACACCCAATGACGGGTCTGCCATACTGACGTAACCCCTTTCGATAGCGATGCAGCCATGACCCGACACGCACAGCCTAATAGCATACCGACTACTAACTGGCCACGGACCAGCAGTCCTAAAGAACCTGAAGTACGTATCCGGACTCTTCAGGGTACCGCGTACTGGGCGGACTCCATTGACTTGATGGATAAGGATACGGGCGTGATTGGAGATGAAACAGTTGACTTAATAATGACCAGCCCGCCATTCGGGTTGGTACGTAAGAAAGAGTACGGGAATGTAAATGCAGATGAATACTTGACATGGTTCAGGCCATTTGCAAAGCATTTTGTCCGGATACTCAAGCCGCATGGCTCGCTCGTTATTGATATTGGAGGCGCTTGGCAATCTGGAATGCCCACTAAAAGCCTCTATCAATACGAGCTTCTAATTGCGCTATGCAAAGAGTTCGACTTCTATCTTGCCCAGGAGTTCTTCTGGTGGAACCCTTCCCGTCTTCCCACTCCTGCCGAGTGGGTTAATATTAGGAGGATCCGTGTGAAGGATGCAGTAAACAACATATTTTGGTTGTCGCGCACGCCTTGGCCAAAGGCAAGCAACCGAAGAATTCTCACTCCATATAGCAAAAGTATGCGCCAATTGCTGGAAACAGGGTATCGCTCAAAGAGACGGCCTAGTGGACACGACATCAGCCAGAATTTTTCTACGGACAACGGCGCGGCGATTCCACCTAACTTGCTGGCGGTTGCCAACACAGAAAGCAACTCACAGTATCTGAGGTACTGTGAAGATAATGCCTTGCCGGTCCATCCGGCAAGGTTCCCGACATTGATTCCTGAGTACTTCGTGAGATTCTTGACCGATCCAGGAGATCTGGTTCTTGACCCGTTTGCGGGAAGTTGCGCCACGGGAGAAGTCGCCGAAACTCTAGGAAGGCGATGGATATGTGGGGAGATTGAGGAACAGTACCTTCTGGGCGCTCAAGGACGATTCCTGCCAAATGGTGCGAATAAGCCCAAGAGGCCCACTCAGAAGGAAGCGCGAAGCTATAGCATCAACCGTCCCGGACTACTGTGGGAAGATAGAATTGATCTGCCCCTTCCTGAGGATGGGGGCAAGACTCGTCCATCGAGGAGTGAATGAACCTCCTAATCGTTACGTATAAGGTCATCAAGTGATATGAGGATGCCATCTCGCGAAATCGTAAACCGCGCGATTCTTGATGCGATAGCTGAAGCAAAGAGCGTGGGGCTACTCATGCCAAGACTGTCGGCTCACCCAAGACAATACTTGATGGTACAAGACAGTCGGCAATTCTCAATGTGGGTATATTGTTGGATGTTAACGCCCGGTGGTCGTCCTTCACTGCCTAATGAGTATCGCATACAGATGACTTCGGTACGTTCACCACTTCCAATCAACCCAGACGGATACACTGTTCTTCTCGGCTATGAACCAAATCGGAATGTATTTGCTGGCTATGACCTAGCCCGTCACACCTCATTTACTTCAGGCTCACCTTCAGTACAGGTAAATATAGAAACACTCAACAGAGCATTGCAGAACGGTCTGTCATTTGAGACCAAATCCAATAACGAAATCGTAATTGGATTCAGAAGCGACCTATTGCTGTTCTATAGCCAATATGCATCCGAACTCCATAGGTTAGGGAAAGACTCCGCATCTCTCGATTTCCTCAAACGCGCTTCCGAGTTGAAAGAGATTACCGCCGTGGAGGTATCGGATCTGACTCAGCAACGCAGGGTTATCGTCCAAGAGACTTCACGTTGGTCGCGCTCAGCCAACTTTCGCCGGCAGGTGCTAAGCGCGTATGAAAACAGGTGTGCGGTTACTCGACAACAACTGCGTCTGGTAGACGCGGCTCACATTCTGCCTGTAGCTGCGGGTGCAAGGAGTATTGACGATGTACGCAACGGAATAGCATTGTCGCCTACCTATCACCGGGCGTTCGACAACGGATTGATTTATCTGGACGATAGCGGCGACATCTTGGTGATGCGGTTAAATTCCAAAGCCGTGGACGAACTCCGGCATCTGGGATTGACGGGAGGAGTTGAGGACTTTAGGTTAACGCTCGGCTCAGTCCATCTCCCATTCAATCCCCAGCAACGTCCAGATCCTTATTTCATACGACTTGCAAACGAATACCGCGACCTTGAATAATACGGCAGCCGAATACCTGAAAATACATCGTCCCTATCAAAGTGATACAATTGACTCCGGCAGGCGGCTTGGTCATAGACGTCGCCCGCCCTCATAACATCATCTCACCTTTCTAGGAGGAACATAATGGCAGAAGTAAGAACCGCAAGGTCGGTCTGGACAGGCAGCGTAACCGAGGGAGGCGGAAAGGTATCCGCCGTAACCTCCGGCACCTTCACCGACCTCGATGTAACGCTTCCCACACGCAGCGGCGCGTCGGAAGGTAACACCAGCCCCGAAGAGCTGATAGCCGCGGCCCACGCATCCTGCTACAGCATGGCGCTGTCCGCCGGACTCACCAGGGCCGGCACCCCGCCCGACAGCCTCGACGTAAGCGCGAGCGTGACCTTCGACATGGTTGACGGCGCGCCGACCGTCACAACCAGCGTACTCAGCGTTACCGGAAGCGTCCCCGGCGTCAGCGCAGACGAGTTCGCGGCGGCGGCTGAGACTGCCAAGGCAGGCTGTCCCATCTCCCGCGCCCTGGCGGGCGTCGAGATCAGCTTGGAATCGGTGTCGCTCGCCTAACGCCTTGACAGCCCGAATCCCGCTTGACTAAGCTGGATTTACTCAATAATTAGATGTTATACGGCCAAGACGGAGACGAGTAGGAAGGCATCCCCCGGCTCAGAGAGCCTGGTACGCTGAGAGCAGGCGCCGGACGGCCTTCCGAATATCCCTCCCGAGCTTCGGACCGAAAGCCTCGCCGCCGAGTAAACAAGGCGCGAGGGGCGAGTAGATTCCGACGGAATCGCCCGACGTTATACGGGCGGCCCGGTTGCGTTGCCGCTGCCGGGGCTGAGAGTCCGCCGGCGGCGGAAATCTGGGTGGTACCGCGGGAATTGTGGCTATTCTAAGAATACGCTCCCGTCCCTGAATCGAGGGACGGGAGTTTTTGTTTTAGCTGTCGAGACTATCGGGAGACGCCTTATGCAGAAAGATGAGCAGCAAGTCCACTGGACACACAGGCTCTTTGTGGAAAACGCAGACCTCTACCTGCCCTTTCTGGAGCAGGCAAAGCAGCGCGCGCTGCACGAAGCGACCGTTCTGTCCGATCTGTTCGAGGAATTCGGCGTACCTACCGGTGGAAGAGTATTGGACGCTGCCTGCGGCATTGGCAGGCACGGCGTTCTCATGGCAAAGAGAGGCTACCGGGTAACCGGCGTTGATCTCTCGCCACTCTTTATCGAGAAGGCGCGCGAGTACGCGAAGGAAGAGGGCGTAGAAGCCGACTTCATCGTGGGCGACGCGCTGGAAGTGGAACACCTCTTGACCGGCACTCCCCCGTTCGACGCCATCATCAATATGTTCACCTCCCACAGCTACTACGGCAGGGAGGGAGACCTGAAGATGTTCGGCGGACTGAGACAACTTGCCTCGCCGGGCGCGATTCTTGTCGTACTCACGGCCAACCGCGATTGCATAGTCAAGAACTTCTCCGCCGAGGGCATGGAAACGGCAGGAAACGTTCGCATCCTGCAAAATCGGAGGCTCGATCTGGAGACCTCGACTATCATGAACACTTGGGAGTTCTTTGAACGCGAGAACAACCATCTCAATATACGCCTGAAATTGGACATGAATCACCGGCTGTACAGCCTGCACGAACTCAAGTCTCTGCTGGAAGAAGCCGGATGGGAATATCTGCGCGGCTACGGCAGGCGGGCGGATTCCGAATCCCGATTGGGAGAACCCAGCATAGATTCTCTCGTTATGTGGCTGGTAGCAAGAGCGTAAACAACGATGATGATGATATGGAGGTGTGATGATGTTTGATCCTGTAAGCTCCAGAGTGGATTTTGTCGCCATGGAGCGGGACACAATCAACTTGTGGAATGAGCGCGATATTCCTCTGAAGTATCGCAAGCGCAACGAAAACGCGAAGAAGACTTACTCGTTCATAGACGGCCCCATTACCGCGAACAACCCGATGGGAGTGCACCACGCCTGGGGCCGCAGCTACAAGGACCTGTTCCTGCGCTTCCGAAATATGCAGGGCTACCGGCAGCGATTCCAGAACGGCTACGACGGTCAGGGCCTGTGGATAGAGGTCGAGGTCGAAAAAGAGCTTGGCTTCAAATCCAAGAAGGACATCGAGGAGTTCGGCATCGGAGAGTTCGTCGAACTGTGCAAGGCGCGTGTTGACCGCTTTGCCGACACCATCACCGAACAGTCCAAGAGGCTCGGCTACTGGATGGACTGGGAAAACTCCTACCACACCAAGTCCGACGAGAACAACTACACCATCTGGCGATTCCTCAAGACCTGCCACGAAAAAGGGCTGGTGTATGAAGGCACCGACGTCATGCCCTGGTGTCCGAGATGCAGCACAGGGCTATCCGAACACGAGATAGTGACCGAGGGATATGTCGAGATCGTCCACCCCGGCCTTTTCGTCAAGTTCCCGCTGGTGGACCGCGACAACGAATCGCTCCTCGTATGGACCACCACCCCCTGGACGCTCTCGTCCAACGTCGTCGCCGCCGTTCACCCCGAACTCACCTACGTAAAGGTCAGAAACGGCGACGACGTACTCTACCTGGTCAAGGGAAGGCTGTCGGTTCTGCGGGGTGAGTACGAAGTCCTGGAAGAGATGCCCGGCAGCCAGCTCGCGGGTCTTGAATACAGAGGTCCGTTCGACGAACTGCCCGCGCAGGCCGGAGTCCGGCACTTCGTCCTCGAATGGGACGAGGTTTCCGAAAGCGAGGGCACCGGAATCGTCCACACAGCGCCGGGTGCGGGCAAGGAAGATTTCGCGCTCGGCAAGGAACATGGCCTGGCCGTGATAGCTCCGCTCGACGATGAGGGTGTATTCGTCAGCGGCTTCGACTGGCTGACCGGGATGAGCGTGTTCGACGTGAACGAGCCTATATACGAAAGCCTTCGCAAGAAGGGCGTCTTCTACCATGTCGAGCGATATTCCCACCGCTATCCCGTCTGCTGGAGATGCGGCACCGAGTTGGTCTTCCGGCTCGTGGATGAGTGGTTCATCAGCATGGATCCCATCCGCGACCTGCTTATGAGCATCACCGAAAACATACGCTGGGTTCCCGATTTCGGAAAGGCGCGCGAACTAGACTGGCTGCGAAACATGGACGACTGGATGATCTCAAAGAAGCGCTACTACGGCCTTGCGCTGCCCATATACAAGTGTGCCGACTGCGACAGCTTCGAGATAATGGGATCCGAGGACGAACTGCGCGAACGCGCCGTCGAGGGCTGGGAAGAGTTCGAGGGACACTCGCCACACCGCCCGTGGATTGACGCGGTAAAAATTCAGTGTAACGACTGCGACGAGAAGATGTCCCGAATACGCGATGTGGGCAACCCCTGGCTCGACGCCGGAATCGTTTCGTTCTCCACCCTCGAATACCGGCACGATCCCGACTACTGGAAGGAGTGGTTCCCCGCGGACTGGATATCCGAGAGCTTCCCGGGCCAGTTCAGAAACTGGTTTTACAGCCTGCTTACCATGGGCGCGGTGCTTGAGGAGACAGAGCCGTTCAAGCTGGTGTTCAGCTACGCGCTGATGCGCGACGAAAACGGCGAGGAGATGCACAAGTCCAAGGGCACAGCCATCTGGTTCGAGGATGCCGCGGAGAACATGGGCGTTGACGCAATGCGATGGACATTCGCCAGACACCACCCAGCGAACAACATCAACTTCGGGTCCGCCGCCGCCGACGAGGTACGCAGGCGCTTCATAATACCGCTCTGGAACGTGTACAGTTTCTTCGTGACATACGCCAACATTGACCGCTTCGACCCCGCCGTCGAGCCGCCTCCCGTATCCGAGCGTCCCGACCTCGACAGGTGGATACTGTCCGAACTCCACCAGCTTATCGCGGACGTTACTCACAGCCTGGAGAACTTCAATCCTGAAACAGCGGCGCGGCGGTCGGAAGAGTTCGTCGAGTCGCTGTCCAACTGGTACGTGCGCCGGAGCCGTCGCCGCTTTTGGAAGAGCGGCCTACTGGACGGAAAAAACGGCTCCGCGTCCAATGAAGATGTGGCAGACAAACTCTCGGCATACGCGACGCTCTACGACATCCTGCTGACACTGACCAGGCTGCTGGCTCCCATAATCCCGTTCGTGACGGACGTCATGTACCGCAACCTGGTCAACTACTCGCGCGCGAGTGTCCACTTGGAGGACTATCCAGCCGCCGACCTGTTGCTCGTGGACGGCAGGCTGAATGACGTAACCCGTCTGGCGCAGCGGGTATCTTCCATGGGACGCGCCGCGCGCAGCAGGTCGCAGATCAAGGTCAGGCAGCCGCTCGAAAAGGTACTGGTGAAGACACGCACAGCCGCCGAGCGCGAACTGCTGTCCCCAGCCGCTCCCCAGATACTGGACGAGTTGAACGTGCGAACGCTGGAAGCCGTCGAGGACAGCGACCTTGTGGAGTACGTCATCCGGCCAAACCTCACGCTGCTTGGCCCGCTGTACGGAAGAATGGTCGGCGAAGTGCGGCAGGCCATCGCGGACGCGGATCCGGCGCGGGTGGCCGCTTCGGTCAACGCCGGACATAACGTCTCGCTCGGAGAATTCGAGCTTGAGCCTGAACATATCCTCGTATCAACAGAGGACAGGCCGGGCCTGAGCGTATCCTCCGACGCCGGATACACGGTGGCCGTAACCACCAGCATTACACCTGACCTTCTGCTCGAGGGGCAGGCTCGCGAACTCGTTCACAGGATTCAGAACATGAGAAGGGACGCCGGATTCGACATTGCCGACCACATCATCACCTACTACACTGGCGACGATCTGGACGAGATGCTCGCGCAGCACGGCGACTACGTAAGGCAGGAAACCCTGAGCGCAGACCTTCTCAAAACCGCCCCGCCCGAGGATGCCCATACCGAGCTCCAGAGCTTCGATGGCCTCAGCGTCACGCTTGGACTCGTGGTAAACGAAGGCTGACGCCCCCAAGAGTGTCAAATAAAGTGGGCTGCGCCACTACCGGATGCGGCCCACTTTCGCCCCCTCCACGCCTATGGAGTGGAGGGGCGATTTGTACTTTGGCGCACAATGTTGACAGACTGATTCTATCCCTCTATCCTCTTATCCACGAGATTTATCGCATTAGGGAATGAGGATATTACAAATCGTGATAGATACGATATTTCCGCTCAGGGACTGTGAACTACTCAGCGGGCTGAATGACGAAGAGTTGTCGAGTATAGCGATCATCTGCTCCAGGATGCGTCTGGCCGAAGGCGACCGCCTGTTTCTGGAAGGCCAGGCGGCGGAGAGGATATATATCGTTACCGACGGAAGGATAGCATTGCATAAGAGCCTGGGCGATCACCGCACACTGTCCCAGCGCGGCGCGGCCACCATAGCGTTCTGCTGCCCCGACGAGATAGTGGGCTGGTCCGCATTGGTCGAACCTTACCGATACACACTGTCGGCGACCGCATGGGAGCAGTCCCAGTTGCTGGTCGTCAGGGCGTCGCTGCTGCGCAGGGCTATGGAGCTGAACCCGGACGTGGGCTTCCGAATCATGCGCTCCCTGTCCGAAGTAATGGCCCGCCGCCTTCAGCAAATAGCGCGCGCCCTCACAGTCGCCAGAGAGAGTTCCGCAATGGAGCGAATACAGTAAGAATCCACGATAACGTAGAAACAGGCTCTGTCAACCGGAGCTTTTTCAGCCAACAGGAGGAATTGACATCATGTTGCCAATAGTCCAGTTGAGACACGTAACAAAAGACGACGTAGAACGAATATCCCACTGGCTGAGTGATGAAGAGGTCGCATCTCGCTGGTTCGGCCACTACTCCTGCGGCGACCCTGTTCACCGCGGATACGAGCCGGGCCTGATGCTCAACGCGAACAACCAGGACTGGGTGCGCGTATTCGACCAGAATCGGGGACACCTGATATTCTCGATCTACTCCAGGGACGAAGGTCATATCGGCGAGTGCCAGGCTGTGTTCGACGAGTATGGCGACGTGGAAATGTCGCTGCTTATTGGCCGCCGCGACCTGTGGCAGCATGGCTACGGCGCATCCGCCGCGATCCAGCTTCTGGATCGGATATTCTACGACTACAACATCGAGCAGGCTTGGGTAAGCGTTCCACAGGACAACGTTGCCGCGCTGCGACTTTTCACCAGGCTCGGCTTCGCGCCGGTCAGCGACTCATCTCTGTGCGTCGCCCGGGATGGGGGCAGGCTTCGGACAACGACCCTTGCCCTGCAATCCGCCGAGTACCATAACCGTAAGATGCAGCCCGCATCCGCGCAGGGGGCGCTATCTCCAATCGTAACCGTAACCGGCCTGCCCGGAAGCGGTTCTGAGAATGTCGCGTCGGAGATTGCCAGGCTAATCAAGGCGAAGTTCGTGGATAGGGACATCATCGAGGCGCTCTCGGACAAGACGGATCGGACAGTCGGCGAGATACAGGCGCTGGAAGCGTCTTATACCTCGGTATGGGCGCGAATGCTCAGGGCGATGCTCGCGCCCTGGGAACGCTATGGCGCTATGGACTCCTCGGCGGAATTTATAGGAGCGTTCCCAATCCAGTATGATCTGACGCTCGAGCCTTTCGACTACCTGACCAAGGAGGAGTATCTCACCGGACTGAAGTCGGTGATACGCGAACTGGTCGCGGACGCGCCCGCAGTTTTGCACGAATACGGAGCGCCGCTCTTCATTCCCGAAGACCGATCGACGTTCCACGTGTTCGTTGATATGCCACTGGATCGGCGCGCGCAAAAGGCCCAATTCGAGGACGGCCTGGCTCCGGAGTATGCACTCAAGATCCTGAGGCGTGCGGACCGGGAGTTCATCTCCATGCACAAGAGCCTGCTCGGAGTGCATCCGCTGAACAGCGCCCGGTATGACATGACGGTAAACATGAACCGCCTGTCGGTAGAGAGCGCGGCGCGGATGGTGTCGGGCGCGATGGCGCGCTCCGCCAGCGTCCGTCGTTCCACCCAGAGAACGCTTCAGCCCGCCTGAGCGAACGTGAATTATAGCCTCTCCTCATAGAGGGCGTGCGGTCACGAGGTCATTCAGAAACCAGCGTACGGTTATCTCGAATGCCTCGGGGAAGTCCTGGTAGAACCAGTGGCCGCCGCCCTCCAGTTCTGCCAGGCGCACCTGAGAGGTGGGCAGGGCCTCTCTCATTCTCACGGCTGTCTCGTGGGTCAGCAGCGCGCTCTGGCGGCCTCTGACCAGGAGAACGGGGCATGATATACCGCCCCAGGACTCCCACAGGTCGGGGCGTTCGTACTCGGTGACTATCCTGATGTCGGCTTTCCAGACGTAACCTCCGCCTGGGGCCGGTCTGGAGAGCGCGGCTGCCTGCTTCCTGAGAACGTCGCCCGGGGTGTAAATCTGGCGCGTCTTCAGGTGAGCGACGAAGGCGTCCAGCGACTCCCACGATTCGGGTTCGGCTGAGATGGCCTGGAAGTCCCTGACCGTCTGGGGGTTCTGGGGGTCGGGGTCTATGTCCACTATTACGAGCGCGCGAACCCGCTCGGGATGCCTGACGGCGTAGTTCCAGACGTATCTGCCGCCAGCGGAGTGGCCGACCAGAATCATACGGCGAAGATCGAGGCTGTCGGCGAGCGCTTCTATATCAGAGACGTAGTCGTCGAAGCGGTAGCCGCGCGGCCCGGCGCTGTCGCTGTCGCCGTGTCCCCTGCTATCGAGCGAGAGCGCCCTGTACTCGCTCGACATTGAGCGGGCGAAGATGTCCCAGCTGAGGGCGGAGTCGCGCATACCGTGGAGGAGGAGCATTGGCGGCTGGTTCGCGCCTCCGTAGTCGAGGTAGTGAAGGCGGAGGGGGCCGTTGTCCAGGTACCGGTCGGTTGGCTGCACTTTCTTGTCTTTCGCGT